>OZ244039.1:0-2317988 GCA_965215225.1 Gammaproteobacteria bacterium | reverse complement strand
TTCTAAGCCAGCCGATTTCTCCTCGCGAACAGCTATCTACCAGATCCATCACCCCATCATTGTCATCGTCTAGATCCTCGCTTCTATCTTGGCAGCCATCCCTATCATAATCAGTGGAACTATTACTTGGCCAACCTAGCTCTCCCTGAGGACAGTCATCTCGTTCGTCTATTACCCCATCATTGTCATCGTCCCTATCTAGCCTGTCTATCAAGGTATCTTCATCATGATTAGGACCAAGCTCAAGTTCTTGCTGCCTGATTTGCTGCCTGCTACCATCTTGGTGTATCAAAGAGACAGTCAAGCTATAAACAAAGGCGGAACTTAAATTAGAGATGGTGCAGTGGCCAGAGCTTGAACTCAAACATTGCTCTTCTATGGTTATGGTTCCATTAGGAGAATGTCCTTCTAATAGGATGAGAACACCGGTGATATTAAGGTGGGAAGGAATAACCCATTCTACTCTAGTGCTATTTTGTTGTGGAATCAGGGTGACTGCAAAGTCTTCTTCTTGCTGCTTGGGTGATGAGCCACTGCCACAACCTATGAGCAGAACAAGAGAAACTGTCGCTAAGGAAACTATAAACGAGTATCTAAGCATCCGCCTTGTTACCATCAGTAAATTTTACTATGTTTGTCTTATAGCTGGGTTGAGAAAATGAACTGATGGGGCAAGTTATAGTCCCCTCAATCTTATAAGGAAGAGAAAGCGCAAAAACTGCCAAAAACAAGAAAAGAGGAAAAGAGAAGAAAACACAAAAAAAAACACAAAAAAACACAAAAAAAATAAACTACATGGCAAAATATGAGAAAGATTGATGGAAATTATGATGCCAAGAGAACAAGCAAGTCCAATAAAGGAGGAGTACCAAGTAGTCGCCTGGGCATGACTATTATTACCATTAAAAGGATGAGACATCTATTGAGACATCTGTTAAGGCCGAGTTGGCCGCGCAGTTTCTTATTATTGTTGTTTTTTGTCTTTTCTTGTTCTAGTCCCTCTGAGGAGACAACAACTTCTCTGGTCGGGGGGTTGAGATTTATTCCACATGAGAACAGAGTAGAAGTCGGCTGGTCTCTGGGAGACCTAGCTGATGAGGAAGTTGAACAAATTATTGTGGCGTGGAAGCCTACTTATACAGGGGATTCAAGTCAGCCGGCTCAAATAGCCCAGCGGTATGCAGCGGTGGATAATGATGGGGACGGTATTGCCTATGTGGGTGGTGATTCAGCCGATGATAATTGCCCATCAATTTATAATCCGAATCAAGAGGATGAGGATGGGGATGGTTATGGCGATGCTTGTGATCTAGCGCCGAATAGCCCGCTAGTCATCATCCCAAATGACAGGGAGGTGACCATGAAATGGAAGAATCCACAGCCATCTCGTCGCGTGAGCCAGTTTAGGGTTTTTTGGCTTCATAGTGATGGTAGGACACATGCTGATTTTACTGGTATCCGCCCGGACTCTTCTCAGGGGCTTGATATTAGCTTCGTTGATGGCGAATCATTAGCTGGCACGCCAATAGAGTTGATGAATGAAGGCGAATATAGGTTTGATGTTGATGTTGACTATGTCGATGGCAGTGTTGAATCTCTCTATGATCTGCTGATAGATCCGCCAGTTGCTCTGGGAGCGAATTTTGATAGTGATCAGCAAAGGGATGAAGATGATGAGGACGATGACAATGATGGTATCAGGGACATTAATGAGTTGGCTTCCTTTGTTCATCTATCGGCGGTGAGAGGGGAAATAAATATTACCAGGCGTGAAGCCTATACTCTTGAAGGGTTGGTGAATAACACCGAATATGAGATTCTGATTCAGGCGATTGTCCTTCAGCGCATGGAGCCCCTCGGCCGAAGCATTGTTCTCTTAGGCCCCAATCCAGATAATGACGGCCTTGCCAATCAGGATGATCCAGATGACGACAATGATGGTTTGCTTGACACTGTTGAGCTAAGAGAATTTCCTCAATGTGTGTTTAGAGCGGATTGCGATGGGGATGGGCTTTTGGATGCTGACGACCTGCGTAAGAGCGGAGGCAATAGGGCCTGTGTGCTTAAGGAAGACTGCGATGAGGATGGGGTAGATGACAGCTTCGATGATTTCGTCTTGGATGCCAGTGAAACCGAGGATACCGACCGGGATGGTATTGGCAATAATAAGGATGACGACATAGATGGTGATGGGGTCTTGAATGTTAATGAGACAGATATAGACGATGACGGTGTCTTAAATGTCGATGAGCTTGAGGGTTGTGATAGGAAGAAAGATTGTGATGGGGATGGCTTAACCGATGGGGAGGAATACAACAAGAGCCTAGCTAATAATGACTATGAAAGATGTCGCAATGACCCAGATTGCGATGACGATGGGGTCATAGATAGTAGAGACACTCAGACCTATAATGGGCAAGCCTGTGTGCTCAATAGAGATTGTGATGGGGATGGAATTGATGATGGCGAGGAGGTTACGCCTCGGTGTGTTGTTAGACCAGATTGCGATAATGATGGGGTTAGGGATAGCCAAGAGGTTGCCTTCATCTGCGTACTGAGAGCCGATTGCGATGATGATGATCTGTTGGATGGTGATGAGTTGGACGGTTGTGTGTTCAATAGAGATTGCGATAACGATGGGCTTTTGGATAGTAGAGATATAGGCTATTTCAGAGGGGTTGCTTGTAGCCTCGAGCCTGATTGCGATAAGGATGAGATTGATGATGGCGAGGAGGTTGCGCCTCAATGTGTTGTTCGACCAGATTGCGATAGGGATGGGATTGATGACAATGAAGAGGCAGCGCGTCACTGCATACTGAGGGCCGATTGCGATGGTGATACGATTGACGATAGGGATGAAGAACAAGGCTGTGTCCTAAGGGCTGATTGTGATGGCGATACGATTGTAGACAATGAGGAGGTGGAAGCAAGATGTATAACAGAGGCAGATTGCGATGGGGATGGGTTGAGGGATGATGATCCGATAGAGCAGCGGACTAACTTAGCTGGAGTGAGCTGTTCGCTGTTAGAAGATTGCGATGGGGACGGTGATCTTGATGAGATAGATCCTTGCCCACTTCAAGCGGGGATATCAATTTGTGATTCGGAATCTGTGGATATTCGTCTATTTGGTATTATTGCCGAGGAAGTTGTTTTGTTGATATGGCAAAATCCCTATAATAATAGTAGAGTTGATATTACCTATGGACAAACGGGACAAGGTGATGAAAAGACTCTTGCTACTGAAGAACCTGAGGAATTTGTTGTAGGACAAGGCGTTTTTATAGACAGGCTTCAACCGAACACTGAATATACTTTCACTGTTAGGGTTACTGATCAGGAGAATGCTCATCGTCAATCTAGCCAAACCATCACGCTTACTACCAGGCCGCGGCCAGGAACAGCTACCGAGCCGCGACCGGGGACAGATGGAGATAATGATGGCATAGTGGATGCCGAAGACCTGTGTCCTACCAGCCGAAATCCAAGTTTCGTCTCCAACTCCGATTTGAGCAGCCCAGCTGTTAATGATGTGGATGGGGATGGCTGCGAGGATGAGGCCGAAGATGATGAGCTGCCACAGGTTAATAGTCTAGTGGCAGATGGGGCAGCTGGTAGCATTCGGGTTAGATGGCAGCCGCCAAATATAGACCCAGCTGCGATAGCCGGCTTTGTTGTTCGCTATAGGAAATTGCCCGCTGGCACACTAAGCCAGAGCGAGCGGCTTGGCGCCGCAACGACTTCCTATGATATAACTTCTGCCTCAGAAGGCAATTATGCTGTGTCGGTTATGGTGGTCTATAGGAGCGGTGGGGAAAATCTTTCTGATGAGGTGAGCACAATTGTCCGGCCGCCAGATGGAGATAGAGATGGCATAGAGGATGCCGAAGACCTGTGTCCTGCCAGCCGAAATCCAAATTTCGTCTCCAACTCCGATTTGAGCAGCCCAACTGTCAATGATGTGGATGGGGATGGCTGCGAGGATGAGGTCGAAGACGATGATTTGCCACAGATTAGTGATATCAGGACAAGCCCGCTTCTTGGCTCCATTAGAATTAGCTGGCAACTGCCTGCTGGCTATGAGGAAGGGATTGAAAGGATTCAACTTAACTATTCCAGTGAAGTAAATTCTGCTATCAAAGGCGCGGTAGAACTAGGACCAGCTAGTGAGGAAATCAGTTTGGATAATGAAACTCATCTTAGGGTTCTGGGTGAATATGTTTTTGTTATTACGCTCTTTTATAATAGTAATGCGGCGGTAGTCTCTTCCCCATTTAGCGAGCTATTGGATACTGATATAGATGACGATGATGATGAGATTCATGATGGCGAAGACAGCTGCCGTGATAGTGCTAATCCCACTTTTATCTCTACACCTGCTAATGATAAGGACGGTGATGGTTGTGAAGATGCAAGAGAGGATATAGACAATGATGGCGATGGCTTGATAGAGATTAGTAGTCCAAGCCAACTGAATGCAATTCGCTATCAGCTGGATGGCAGCGGGCGCCGAATGGCACCAGCTGGCGCGCTAGATCAATCTGGTTGCGGCGGTAGTGGCCGGCTATTGAAATGCTCTGGCTATGAGTTGGAAAATGATATCAGTCTTGCTTCCTATGGTGCGCCGAATGGCTGGCAGCCCATAGGTGAGGGAAGCCTAGATGGGGAAGGAATCTTGTGCGAGGGCGAGTCTTTCACTGGTATCCTAGAGGGCAATGGCATGACCATTAGTGACCTGATGATTAATCGCGCCAGCGAAAGCTGTGTGGGGCTTTTTGCTATGTTGAATGGTGAGGTGCGCAATCTTCATATAGTGGCGAATAGAATTACCGCTCATCGTCATCTAGGGACCTTAGCTGGGTTTGCCCCAGACAGTAGGATCACTGGTGTGACAGTGAGTGCGAATCAAATAGAAGGTTCTAGTTCCGTAGGTGGGCTAATGGGATTTGGTAGAAGAACCACTGTTAATACTACCAGAGTAGAGGTTACTAACTTGATAGCAAATAACCGAACAGTAGGTGGCATTATCGGCTGGTTTGATCATAGCCAGCTGATTAATTCTTCTGCTATGATTGATTCTATGAGCTCTGCAAGTGCCTATGCTGGTGGTTTATTAGCCTTTGGCATAGGCACCACTGTGCTGAGTTCTTTTGCTCAGACCAATTCTATTACTGGCAGCACTTCGGTAGGTGGTCTGTTGGGGTTGGGGAGAGATGCTGTTATCAGAGATTCTTATGCATCGGCTGAGACCATTATGGGACACCTGTGGGTTGGGGGGATAGTAGGTTATGATAGGGCAGTCTCAGTGACAAATTCCTATGCCGCAGTGGATACTATCAGGGGTAATCGTGCAGTCGGTGGGTTGTTGGGTTTGGGATGGGACGCTAATATTGAGGCTTCCTATGGGATATTCCTTACTATTGAAGCTATTCGTAGTGTGGGCGAACTTATAGGTGAGGGCAGAGATAATCTTAGGGTGATAGATTCTTATTGGGATATTTCTACTATCGGTAGTTTGATTGACGGTTCCTATGGTAGACCCTTAGAGACGAGGGACTTGCTTGGGCCGACTGACTATACCGGCATCTATGCTAACTGGGATAGTTCTGCTTGTGATAATGGCAAAACCAAATGGCATTTTGGCACTTCAAGTGAATATCCTCTTCTCCAGTGTGTTCCGCTCAGCTTGAGCGAACAACGGGCAAGCTGGCCAATGAGATTACAGGATACAGATGGGGATGGATTGGTTAATTTTCTGGATACTGGTAGCTTTGGTGCCAATCAATGTCTTACCACTAGGGATTGCGATGGCGATGGAACAGATGATCTTAATGATGCCTTTCCAACTGATGACACCGAGCAAACTGATACAGATGGGGATGGCACGGGTAATAATGCGGATCACAGATGATGATAATGACGGTATTTTGGATGGCGAAGATACCCATCCGCTAGATCCATCCAATGGCAGAGATACGGACAATGATGGCGTAGGCGATGTGACCGATATAGACGATGATGGCGATGGGTTGATAGAAATAAGAACAGCTAGGGAGCTCTATGCCATTCGTTTTGTCCTTGATGGGACTGGCAAGCGCATCTATCCATCTGGCCCTCTCAATCGGTTGGGGTGCGGCGGAGGTGAGGCAGATATCTGTCTTGGCTATGAGCTGGTTGCGGATATCAGTCTGGCAGACTATCATAATGCCCATCAGGGCAGAGGGTGGCAGCCAATTGGTAGCTGTGATGAGCCGTATGAAGGAATCTTTGAGGGGAATGACCATACTATTAGTGCTATCAGAATCAACCGTCCTGATGAAGGTTGTATTGGCTTATTTGCTAGTATCAGAGGTGAGATCCGCAATTTACAACTGGTAGAAGTGGATATTAATGGGAGACACAGTGTCGGCGGCTTAGTAGGCCAGGGAGAAGGCAATGCTCTTATTATTGGTTCTTCTGTGCGCTCAGGGAATATTGACGGAGGTGATAGCCTAGGAGGTTTGATAGGCTATGCCGAAGAGACTAAGATTACCGGCTCTTCTGCTAAGCTGGGAGCTATCAATGGAGTTAACTATGTGGGGGGTTTGTTGGGTTTGGGGAGAGACGCTGATATTAGGGACTCTTCTGCTCAGTCGAGAAATATTAGTGGGACCAATAATCTAGGAGGCTTGATAGGGGGAGGGATTGAGAATGTTCATATTACCGGCTCTTTTGCTGATTTGGGGAATCTTGATGGTGATCATAATCTAGGAGGTTTGATAGGCTATGCAAAAGAGACTTATATTACCGGCTCTTCGGCTGATTTGAGTAATATTAGTGGAAACAATTCTGTTGGAGGTTTGGTAGGCTATGGGGTAGGGATTAATATTACTAGTTCTTCGGTTCATTCAGATAATATTGATGGAATTAATAACCTAGGGGGGTTGGTAGGCTATGGAGACCGGGTTAATATTACTAGCTCTGCGGTCCATTTGGGAGATATGGATGGTGATGACAATCTGGGCGGTTTGATAGGCTATGGGAGAGAGCCGCTTATTATTAATTCCTCTGCCAGTTCAGAAGCCATTAGTGGTTATTCTAATATTGGTGGCCTAGTAGGTGGGTATTATATTGCTGAGCTATCTCGTTCTTGGGCTTCTTCATCTAGTATTGAAGGGGACTCCTTAGTAGGTGGCCTAGTGGGGTATAGCATCCGGGGTGACATTCGGACTTCCTATGCGGTTTCTGCTCATATTAGTGGGAACACTAGTGTAGGTGGTCTGGTGGGACATAGCGCCCTGAGCGAGATTCGTTCTTCCTATGCGGTTGCTGCTCATATTAATGGGAACACTGGTGCAGGTGGTCTAGTGGGGGATGGCACTGGCAGCCGGAATGCGATTCGGACTTCCTATGTAGTTTTTGTCCCAGCAAATGATAATGTGGCAGGTCTGGTTAATAATTCTGAAATTAACATAGAGCACTCCTATTGGGATAGCGACATCAGTGGGATTAGTGATGGCATAGCTGGCATGCCACAGACGACTCTTGACCTTAGATCGCCTACTTCCTATGCAGATGTCATATATGACAACTGGGATGATTCCTATTGTGATACCAATCTCAATGGTCAGATAGATGTGGAAGAACTGATGGACGATAACCGTATTTGGAATTTCGGCACTAATGAAGACTATCCGGTATTGAATTGTATTGATCCAGGATTTCAGAGAAGCCTATGGTTTGTCAATCCAAGCAATAGTCTTGAAGTGCATCCGAGTGCTACTTTGCTAAGATAAAGGTGATCCTTAGCTTGACAATAGACTTTGTTAAATAGCTTTTGAAAGGGAGGGAATTACCATATAATAGTTTCTATGGCTATATATGAAAAGACAAATTGATTGGATGTGAAATCACAAGAGAATCATAAATGCTAAGCAAAGAATTAAGACTGTCACTCCAAGAAGCACAGAAGCTTGCAGATAAGCAGCATCACCGCTATGTGACTCTAGAGCATTTGCTCTATGCTCTATGTGAGGATAAGACGGTTCGTCAAACTCTGGTTGCTTGTCGGGTAAGTGTGGATGAGCTGCGCCGTCAGCTCTTCCTCATAATTGATAGCCACAAGCTAGTGGGTGGTGCAACTGAAGAGAGCAAGGCTCAGCCAACCAGGTCAGTGCAAAGGGTTTTGGAACGGGCTGCCGTGATGGCTCAGTCGGAGGAGGGCGAGAACGAGCAACAGTCGGTCAGCAGTAATAATGTCTTGCTGTCTCTATTTGATGAGGAAGACAGTCATTCTGTCTATCTGCTCAATAAACAAGGGGTCTATCGTGCCGATATCATTAACTACCTCAGCAATGAGTCAAGGAATGAGGAAGATTATGAGCGCCATCAGGAGGATTGGCATGAACAGGAAATTTTTCGCTCGCGTGAGACCAAGAAGCAAGGTAGCGCACTCAATATGTTTACCTGTTTTCTTAATCAAGAGGTGCGCCTTCGCCCAGTGGATCCGCTGGTCGGGCGCGAAGAAGAACTAAATCGTATTATTCAGGTCCTATTAAGGCAGCGCAAGAACAATCCCATATTAATAGGTGAGTCGGGCACGGGCAAGACTGCTTTGGTTTATGGGCTCACCCTGGCAATTGAAGAAGGGGATGTCCCCGAAGCAATAGCCGAGAGCGAAATCTATGCTTTGGATTTGGCAAGTCTAGTGGCGGGGACTCGCTATCGCGGCGATTTTGAAAGACGGATGAAGCATCTTATGGCTGAATTGGAGCGCAAGGACAACGCCTTCCTCTTCATTGATGAGATACACACCATGGTAGGCGCAGGCGCTGCCAACAATAGTAGTATGGATGTTTCTAATCTATTGAAACCCTCTCTTGCCGATGGTCGCATTCGCTTCATTGGCGCTACCACCTATGAGGAATACAATAACAGCCTGGCAAGGGATAGGGCTTTGGCGCGTCGCTTTCAGTCTATTCACGTCAGAGAGATCAGTCCTCCTTATGTTCAGAAGGTTCTGGATGGAGTGAGGCCAAGGCTGGAACAATTTCATCGGGTGCGCTTCTCCCAAGCGGCGCTGAAGAAAGCCATAGGTTTGACTAGCAGATATATGCCAGATAGATATCAACCGGACAAGTCGATTGATGTCCTTGATGAGGCAGCAGCCTATCAGCGGGCCCTAAAGATCACTAAGCGAAAGAAGCTTATTAAAGAACGGGATATAGCTCAGACAGTGGCGCGCATGACTGGCCTGCCGCTCGAATCCTTAAGTGAGGATAGACGCCAAACCCTGGCGGATCTAGCTTCTAATCTTTCTCTAGTGGTATTTGGTCAGCAAGAGGCGGTAGAGCAACTGAGTGGGGCGGTCAAGTTGGCATGGGCAGGACTTAATCTCTATGACCGTCCTTTGGGGTGTTATCTTTTTGCCGGCCCTACTGGAGTGGGTAAGACCGAGATGTGTCGTCAGCTGGCGCGTCTTTGCTCAATGCGTTTTATCCGCTTTGATATGTCTGAATATAGCGAAAAGCATTCGGTGGCAAAGCTAATCGGCGCCCCGCCCGGCTATGTCGGCTATGATAGAGGCAGTGTTCTAACCAAGGAGGTGACCAAGAATCCTTACTCGCTCATCCTCTTTGATGAGATTGAGAAGGCACATCCAGATGTCTATGACCTACTATTACAGATTATGGATTATGGTGTTCTGACCGACAATCATCACAAGAAGGCAGATTTTCGCAACAGCTTTATCATAAGCACTACCAATGGCGGCGCCGACTATATTGGTCGTGAGGTGCCGGGGTTCATCGAGCAGGATCTAGCTGGCGATGAGGTTCAGGCATTGGCGCGCCTATTCAAGCCAGAGTTTCGTAACCGTCTTGATGCTACGATTCAGTTTAATCCTCTCTCTACTGAGGTGGTGCTGAGAATAGTGGATAAGTTTCTCATTCAGCTACAGGCTAGACTTCAAGAGAAGGGGCTAAGGCTTGAGGTTAGCAATCAAGTAAAGAATTGGTTGGCAAGGACCGGCTATGATGCCAATTTAGGTGCCAGACCCATAGAAAGACTTATTAAGGAGCAAATAAAGATTCCGCTTGCTAATTTGCTGTTGTTTGATAAGCCCGTCTGTGACAAGGTGGTTGCGGCAGCTCTAGCTGGTAATAAGATTTCCCTTCGTGTTCGTTAGATGGTGGCTGCCCATTTCATGGCGAAGGCATTACAACTGGCGCGCCGCGGCCTTTATACTACTGACCCCAACCCTCGGGTTGGTTGTGTTTTGGTCAAGGACAAGAAGATCATAGCAAAAGGCTGGCATATGTGGGCAGGCAAAGAGCATGCCGAGATTCAAGCCATTCGCGCCGCCGGCAATCAGGCGGCTGGCGCCAGTCTCTATGTTAATTTAGAGCCCTGTTGTTATACTGGCCGCACTCCTCCTTGTGTTGAGACAATTGTGGCGGCTGGCATTCGCTCGGTTCATGCAGCCGTTCTAGACCCTCATCCTAAGGTGAGCGGTAAGGGGATGGCAGACTTAAAGCGGCAAGGAGTTGAGGTATCTATTGGTCTTATGGCAAATCAGGCCCGCCAATTAAATTGCGGCTTTATCAAGAGATGGGAAGAGGCTAGGCCCTGGGTAAGATGTAAATTGGCAATGGGATTGGAAGGGGCGACAGGTTTTAAGGATGGCAAGCACAAGTGGATTACCGCGCCGCCCGCTCGCCGTGATGGCCACAAATGGCGGGCACGTAGTTCTGCTGTTGTCACCAGTGCCAAGACAGTGGCTAGTGATAATGCCTTGCTTACCGCGCGTCTTGATAAGGTTGAAATCAATCAGCCCCTAAGGGTCTTGATAGATAGTAGTTTTTCTTTATCCCCCACTGCCTCTTTCTTTACTCAGGGAGAGGAAATTCTATGGGTAGGCAGTGAAGATGCCACCCCTCCTAAGCAGTTGCCGCCAAGGACTCGGATCCATCAACTACCAACCTCTGATAACGGTCTGTGTTTGGAGTCATTGATTTCCTATCTTGCCGAACTTGAGATGAACGAGGTGATGATTGAGGCAGGTCCTGGTTTGACCGCCTCTTTTTTACGCGCCCAGTTGGTAGATGAGCTCATCTTCTATGTTGCGCCATCTCTCTTAGGACCTAGTCCTCTTAATTGGTTGGAGCTGAAAGCCGAATCACAGCAATTTGCTTGGCAAGATGTTCGCTTTATAGCGGATGACCTCCGAATCATAGCCCACCGCCTATGTTGATGCTGTTGAAGAAATTCTACTGGCTCCTCTATGGGCTTGGACCCTTGCTGCTCTTAACTTCTTGCGCTAGTCGTCAAGTTGCCCCGCCCCCGGCCCCTCCGGTTGAGGAGGCGCCGGTTGTTCAGGAGACAGTCCAAGAACCAGTGAGCCAAGCACAAAAATTACGCGAGGCAGTAGAGGCTCTTGAGGAGGCAGAAGAGGCTCTTGAAGAAGCAACGGAAGAAGCCGACCTGATTAGGATAGAACAGGTTCTTGGCGCCATTGATGTTGGTATTCTTACCAATAGACAAAAGTTGCGCCGCCAAATAGCCATAGTTCGTTTTTATCTATTGCGTAAGAATCCAGATATTGCTCGCCGTTATATTAATGCGGTTAATGATAGATTCTTGGTTGTCATCGAACGCGACTTACAAAGAGATTGGTTCCTTGCTTATGCCGATGTGCTAGAAGCCAACGGCGATGCGCTTAGTGCCTTAAGAATGAGGCTGTTGTTGGATGAGAGATTGACTGCCGAAGAAAGCGCTGCCAATCATCCAGATGTTTTTCGTTTGCTGGGACAGATGAAGATGGAAGACCTGTTTCTTGAAGCCCAGCTGGCGCCGGATCTCTATATGCGCGGTTGGTATGACTTTGCTATGCTGTCCCACCTAGATCCCTCCTCGGCGCGGTTAGATACTTTTGCGCACTGGCAGGCTGCTTATCCTCGCCATCCAGGAGGACGTTATTTTGACCAGCTGATTGCTAATCACAGCGACTTGCCTCCCTTAGGCTATTTTGACAGGGTTGCTTTTCTATTGCCTTTTTCCGGTAATCTGGCGGAGATAGCCGAATCTATCTATCAGGGTTATGAGATCATGGTAGAGGACAACCTGATTCCTTGGCAGCCGCTCCGCTTGGACACCAATCAAGAATCCATTCCCTTTCTATTGGCTCAAGCAAAGGCGCAAGGAGCTGAACTAATCATCGGCCCCTTACGCAAAGACAAGGTAGAAGAGGCAAGTGTTCTGGCCCAGCAGCTGGCTATTCCCATCATTGTGCTCAATGAGATCACCGGGCAGCAAGAGGCGAACCTTTATAGTCTTACTCTCAGCTTGGAACAGAGCGCGCAGTTTGCTGTAGATACGGCATGGGATAATTCTTGTCGTTGGTCATTACTCCTCGTGGATGATACCAACCTTGGCTTAAGGGCTGCTCAGGAGATTCAATCTGGTTGGGATGAGAAAGGCGGAATATTGGCTAAGACCAGCTTTCTAGATGAGAGAGAAACTATTTCGCCACAGATAGCCCAATTCTTAGAGGTGGATGCTGATGAGCTGGCTGCGACCAAGGAGATCTATCGCCAATATCTGTTAATTCTAGGAAGGCTGGGTTGGACTGGAGAGGAAATAGATGATGTCTTGGCGGCCAATCAAGAGATCGAAACTGTTCCCTATGTTATGGCGCGCGAGAACAAGATTCTATTGTTAAAAGATGAAGAGATAGTTTGGTTGCAGGACAAATATTATAGGAAGAATTTTCTCGCTGAGGCCAATCTGAGCTTCTTAGCCGAGCTGGCTGCCGAAGAGGAGAGAAATTTTTCACTGGCTAATGCCGAGCACTATGCTCAGTATGGGCCAGAAGAACTCTTGGAGATATTCAAGAGAAAAATGGAGAGCCGCTATGATAGGGTTGAGGCGGATTGTATTTTTCTTGCGATGGAGAGGCCACTTGCGACCCAAGCGCGTCCTTATTTTTCCTTTTATCTTGCTAATGATATGAATGTCTATGGCACCTTTCTCCTATTGGATGCGGGTCTGGCTTCTGCCACCTATGAGGATCTTAGTCAGGTTAGCTATGGTGAAATGCCCTGGCTAAGCGATCTCCTAAGGGATCCTGAAGCAAGAAGTGCCCTCTCGGGCAGTTCCGTTTATGATTTGAAATACCATGCTCTTGGTAGGGATGCGTTTTTAGTTGCCCAGTCGCTTGACCGGCTGCGTGTTGTCAAAGAAGGTTCTCCTCTTTTGATCTTGGGATACAGCGGCGTTTTGCAGCTTGGAGAAGATGGCGTGCTGATGAGTCGCCCAAGGCGAGTCCTATTTCTTGATGGCGTGCCTCACCCATTCATTCGGAGGAGTATATTTGAATGAATGAGCAAGGCTATGCTGCCGAGCTTCAGGCATTGAACTACTTAAAAAAACAAGGGCTGAAACTAGTTGAACGCAATTTCACTAGTCCGGTGGGTGAGATAGACCTGGTCATGAGAGACAAGCGGGAGCTGGTGTTTGTTGAGGTGAGATATAGGTCTGCCAATCTCTATGGGGGCGCAGCCGCCAGCATAAACAATCGCAAGCAGATGAAGCTCAATAGGACCGCGCTTTTTTATCTTAATCGGCACTATGGAGATGCCATGCCCTATTGTCGTTTTGATCTGGTGCTGATAGATGGCGACCAGCTGGAGTGGTGTCGTAATGTGGCCATGGCTGGGCTTGGCGGATGAACAAGGAAGATCTCAGAGAAATCTTTACTTGTCATTGTCAGCTGGTGGAGGAATCCTTTACTCAGCTAGGGGATTCTATTATTGAGGCGGGACAAAGGCTTAGCAACTGCCTTCACACCGGCGGCAAGATCCTGCTGTGTGGTAATGGCGGCTCAGCCGCCGATGCCCAACATTTTGCCGCCGAGCTGGTTAATCGCTTCTTGCATGACCGACCGGCCCTGCCAGCTATAGCCTTGACTACTGATAGCTCGGCCATCACTGCGATTGCTAATGACCATAGCTATGAAAGAATATTTGCGCGCCAAATAGAAGCCCTGGGTGATGAAGCAGACTATCTTGTTCTGATGACCACTAGCGGCAACTCTGCCAATCTCGTCCATGCGGTTGAAAGTGCCTATGAGAAGAAGATGGAAGTGCTATTGCTCAGTGGCAAAGATGGCGGCTCCTTAGCCGGGGTCTTGAGGGAGGGGACATTGGAATTGCGGGTTCCAGCTGAACAAACGCCTCGTATCCAAGAGGTTCATATTCTTATAATTCATTATTTATGCTACGCGATAGAGAGAGAACTTTTTCTCTGATATTGGCTATGGTTCTAGGTGGCTGCGCTTCAGTGCCACAAGAAGACCAATCCTTTCGCTCGGTTGGTACCAGTGTGGATGATAGGACGACTGAACGCTATCTCAGAAGGGAAATCATTGCTATGAAGGCGGGACAAAAGCAACGCCTCGTAATTTATGCTACGCGATAGAAAGAGAACTTTTTCTCTGATATTGGCTATGGTTCTGGGTGGCTGCGCTTCAGTGCCACAAGAAGACCAATCCTTTCGCTCGGTTGGTACCACTGTGGATGATAGGACGACTGAACGCTATCTCAGAAGGGAAATCATTGCTATGAAGGCGAGACAAAAGCAACGCCTCGTAATTTATGCTACGCGATAGAAAGAGAACTTTTTCTCTGATATTGGCTATGGTTCTAGGTGGCTGTGCCTCAGTACCACAAGAAGACCAATCCTTTCGCTCGGTTGGCACCACTGTGGATGATAGGACGACTGAACGCTATCTCAGACGAGAAATCATTGCATTAGGAGATCAACGCCCGCTTAGGGTCAAGGTGAGAGTATTCAATGGTTCAGTGCTGTTGGTTGGCGAGGTTGAAAGGCTCTATGCTAGAGACTATTTACAAAACAAGGCCGACCGCTTGCGCCAAGTCAATAGGGTGCTTAATCGCATCTCAGTTGTTGATAAACTACCAAAATATCAGGGTGTTGATGACCTGCTACTAGCTGGTCGGGTGCGCTTTGCCCTAGCTGCGATAGAAGAACTTGACAATGTTGATATGGACTACCTGGTGGATAGAACCAATATCTATCTGTTGGGGATAGTAACTCCCAAACAGGGTCGAATAGTGGTCGATCGTCTAGCGCTTATCGAAGGGGTCGGTTCCATTGTGGTAGCCTTTGACTATCTGGAACAGTGAATAAATGAATAAATGAATAAATGAAAAGAAGCTGCTTACTCATCATACTGGATGGGTGGGGCTTGGCAGCGGCTGGAGATGCCAATGCGATTACCCAAGCAAACACGCCTCATTGGGATAGGCTTTGGCGTGCTAATCCCCATCGTCAACTTTCGGCAGCTGCCGAAACCGTTGGCCTACCCAGCGGGCAGATGGGCAACTCCGAAGTCGGTCATCTTAATCTTGGCGCTGGCCGCATAGTGCTTCAAACCCTATTGCGAATTGATAAAGCCATCAAGGACGGGTCCTTCTATCAACAGCCTCAGTTGGTTGATGCCCTAAGGAAGGTCCGGCAAAGCGACACCAGGCTTCATATTTTGGGCTTGCTATCTGCTGGAGGAGTCCATAGCCATCGCGACCATCTTTTTGCATTGTGTCAGGCTGCTGCTCAACAAGGAGTGAAGAAGCTGTCTTTTCATGCCATTTCAGATGGACGCGACACGGCGCCGGGCGAGACTCCTCGGGAGCTGGATGCTCTGGCGGCAGTTTTTGCCGAGCTTGGCATAGGTGTCTTGAGCTCGCTATGTGGTCGTTATTATGCGATGGACCGAGACAAAAGGTGGCAGCGGACGGAGAAGGCTTATAGATTGCTTCTAGGCAAGGCAGACCGTTCGGTGCCAACTGCCCAGGCCGCTTGGCAAGAGGCTCTGGCAGCAGATGAAACCGATGAGTTTATTAAACCTACCTATATTAAGGAGGGATTAAGCATAGAGCCTGAGGACACCCTCATCTGCGGCAATTTTCGCGCCGATAGGATGCGTCAGCTAAGTGGCGCCTTGGCAAGAGAAGACTTTACCGCTTTTTCTCGCTCTCTGTGCTTGCCTCATGACCGACTCATCACCATGACCCAATATGATGAGACCCTGCCATTGCCCCATCTTTTTGCCAAGCAATCACTGAAGAATTGTCTAGGTGAGGTCTTGGCCCTGGCGGGAAAGAAGCAGCTCAGGATTGCCGAGACGGAGAAATTTGCTCATGTCACCTACTTCTTCAATGGTGGCAGCGAAAGGATTAATCAAGGAGAGGAGAGAAAGCTTATCCCTTCGCTCAAGGTTGCAACCTATGATTTGGCGCCTGCCATGAGAGCAAGAGAGATTACGACTGAACTCATAACTGCCTTGCACTCGGGAGAATATGACTTTATCTTGTGCAACTATGCCAATGGCGATATGGTGGGACATACTGGTAGTATGAAGGCGGCGGTTCGGGCGGTAGAGGTTTTGGATGAGAGTCTAGGACAGCTGATGGAAGCCATCAGCCAAACTGGCGCGGATGCCCTCATAACCTCCGACCATGGCAATTGTGAGCAGATGCTAAAGGACAATAGGCCCTGGACAGCCCACACTATGAACCCAGTGCCATTAATATACTATGGTCGTAAGTCCTTGCGGTTTGATACCCAGGCTGCTGGACTTGCGGATATAGCACCAACTGTGCTAAAATTAATGAATATGACTGTGCCAGCCGAGATGACTGGTAGATCCTTAATATGAAGTTGAATAGCTATCTGAGGCAATGAGGACGAAAGCATTTTTGGGTGTTGTTATTGTCATCTTCCTGATTATAATCACTTATGTTTTGTGGCAGGAATGGCAGGTGTGGCAGGGAGATGAGGGACAACCAACTCAACAAGAAACCGCTGAAATAAAGAATTTGCGTCTTGAGATTGATGGGCTCAAAAAAGAACATGGGCTCTTGCTAGAACAAAGAGAAGAATTGATTGAGCGACTGGATGCTGTCCGCCATCAAGGACAGCAATTGCAGGCGCAGCTAAGATAGGCTTCGAAGGGGGATTGTCAATCTTGATGCTGATGGCGATGGCGGTGATGAAGGCCCGTTATTTTTTTCTCTCTTGTCTAGTCCTATGCTTCTTAGGGCTTTTGGCAGCCTGTGCTAAGAATTCCAGCCCTTCAACTTCTGATGAACGCCCGCTAGTTCAAGAACTTAATCTTACTTCTTATGAAACTCAGATTCTCGTCAGCTGGGAGAATTTTCCTCAACCCAATGCAATCTTAGACTCACTGGTCTTAAGGTGGGTCTCCTTAGATTCCGGCAGCCAAGCTATCAATAGAACCATTGAAACAAGCGCCGAGTTGGCATTGGGATTCCAGCAAGCCCTTATTGAGGGACTGACAAACAACACCCAATATCGAGTAGAGCTGATTGGTTATTATCAGCGGACCGAGCAAATCTGTAATGATGACTGTAATATCTGTTATACCGCTCACCGACGGCTGGATGAATATTATCAAGTCTTGCTTGGGCGAGGCACAATAACGACTGGACATAACCCGGACGGGAGCTATCAACTTGAACCGATTGACTTACCCACTCAAAATGGAGAGAATGCTCAAAATGGGGAGAATGGTGATGAGGGCAATGATAGGGATGGAGATGGGGTAGGCGACCTACTAGACCCAGATGATGATGGCAATGGTCTCATTGAAATTACTACACCAGCTGAACTCTATAATATTCGCTATGCCCTAGATGGCAGTGGCAAGGCGGTTGAAGCGGTCGGGCAAGAGAGGAGCATATCCCTTATCACCTCAGGCTGCGAAGGCTTGGGCGGAACGACCAGTTGTTATGGCTATGAGCTCATGGGCAACATCAGTCTGGCTGATTACGATTGGATACCCTTGGCACTAGATGAAGATAATGCTCATTTTCCGGTCATAGCCACTTCGTTTAGCGGCCATTTTGACGGTAGAGGCTATGGCATCACCAACCTATCCATCAGCCAGCCAGCTTCTTCTTGTGTGGGGTTGTTCGGTAATATTGAGCATGCAAAGCTAGCCAATCTCACCCTTTCCTTTACCCATATAGAGGGCGAGGCTCAGGTGGCTAGCCTAGTGGGGCGAGGCGAGAATCTTACCATTGATACCGTCTCGATTGAAGGAGAGACTGTTCAGGGCTCGGGTCTATCCATTGGTGGTTTGATAGGCAATGGGAATCTGGTGAGCATCAACCACTCTGGTGCTCATATTGAAGCAGTCCAGGGTGCAGGTTTAGTCGGTGGTCTGGCAGGTAGCCTACCAGCTGGTAGAGTGGAGGACTCCCATGTCAATGTTTCTATAGTCATTGGCGGGACTGCCAATGTGGGCGGTCTGATAGGGAATGGTTATCGTTCTAGTGTTATTTCCTCTTCCGTCTATAGCGATCGCATAATAGCTTTCAGAGGGTCTGTGGGTGGATTGATAGGCGATGGCTATGGTGCGCGAGTCATCTCTTCCTCGGCTCAAGGCTTGATAGGTCTTAGTTCCGCTGTCAGAGTAGGGGGGTTGATAGGCGATGGACGATTTGCTTGGGTCTATAATTCCTCAGCCACTCGTGAGAGTGTGGTAGGGCTTACAGATGTGGGCGGTCTGATAGGCAGTGGTCAAAATGCTATTGTCAATCACTCTTTTGCTGTTAAGGAGGTGGTGCTGGGGCGTGAGGATAGCGGTGGCTTAATCGGAGATGGCGAATTTGCCCAGGTCTCACAATCTCATTCAATAGTAGAAGCTGTCCTTGCCGACCGTGAGGCAGGAGGGCTGATAGGTGATGCGGAACATGCGCGCATTTCTTCTTCCTATGTCGAATTTGATTTGATAGAGAGTTTGGAAGCGGCTGGCGGGTTGGTAGCCGATGGTGAAGGCACCGAAGTAGCTGGAGTGAGGGCTGAGGGAAATTGGGTGAGATCCTTGAGGAGCTGGTCGGGCGGCTTGATGGGTTCTGCTTCCGACAGCAAGCTAGAAGATTCCGAGGCGCTGATTGATATGGTGTCCGGAAGACTAGCAGCCGGTCTAGTTGGACAGGGTGATGATATGTTGATTAACCAATCCCTTTATAACGGCAGCTTAGTATATGGTTTCGATGGGGCAGGTGGTTTGCTAGGGAAGGGAGCTTCGTCCAGCGTCTATGATTCTATTGCTAAGGTAAATCTGATAATAACCGATGGCAAGGCGGGGGGATTGATAGGAGAGGGAGTCAATAGCAATATCAGCACCTCTCAATCTCATACTCAGCTGGTATATTCTGAGAGCAGCAGTAGCGGTGGGCTGGTGGCAGCTGGAGAAGACGTCCATATAGTTGCTTCCTATGCCAATAGTAGCTTCCTGTGCGGCAGAGATGTTGGCGGGCTGGTGGGAAGCGGAAGCAGGCTGAGGCTTCACCATTCCTATGCCCTCACTGCCAATATTTGCGACGCTGAGCTGGCTGGCGGTCTGATAGGCAGAGGAGACCAGGTCTCAGTGGTTTCTTCCTATGCCGAAATCGGTATGATAGGGGAAGCCCATACAGGCGGCGGCCTAATCGGTGGCGGAAATCAAGCCGTTATTCGCTCATCCTATGCCATTAGTGAGACGATTAATGCCTCTGAGGCGGCTGGTGGGCTGATTGGTTATGGTGATGACTCCATTGTCCTTGCTAGCTATGCCCTGGTCAATCGGCTTCATGGAGGAAGTCTCACTGGGGGCATCCTAGCTCAAGGAGACAATAACCAGCTGGTCTCTTCTTATGCTATGGCGACCTTAATTACTCCCAATGAGGCGGGCGCTCTAATAGGAGACAGCATCAATACTAGCATTGTTTCTTCCTATGCAGTGGTGGGTCCTCTGCCAAATGGCGGCCTAATAGGAACAGAGCCTGGTCTTAACAGTATTAAGAACTCCTACTGGGATCTCAATGTTTCCCAAAGGATGATAACCGATGGATCTGCTAAGACCACTGAGGAACTTCGCCACCCAACCAATTACACCGGGATCTATGCCAGCTGGGCAAGGGCTTCATTCAATCATCCCCAGCTTGATGGCAAGCTAGCCAGCTATTGTGATACAGATGGGAGCGGCAATATCGAGGAAGAAGAGAGGTCATCAACCAATCGGCTGTGGGACTTTGGCAATAGTTCTCAATATCCCGCTCTTCACTGTGTAGTCGGCGATCTGGCAAAACAACGAGCCCCCCGTTATTTTCCTCCTGCGGTTTCTTCCTTTCTCCCCGACCCGCCTGCTCCTGCCGACCCAGATGACAATGAATCAACCGCGCCTGAGGAGCCTCTATCAGATCCATTAATAGAAAGACAATGGTATTTGGATAGCATCGGCATTAAGGAGCTTTGGGCTGAGAACCTCACTGGTGCAGGTGTTCATGTGGCCATAGCAGATGATGCGCTTGATTTTACTCACCCCGACCTTATTCCCAATATACTCATCAACAAGAGCCGCAACTTTTTGGCGGCACAAGAAGGCAATGAGCTGTATTACCTGCCAGAACCGATGGACGAAGAGGAAGATGGCCATGGCACCTCAGTGGCGGGAATCATAGCCGCCCGCGGCGACAACCAGATTGGGCTTAAGGGAGTGGCTCCTCAGGTAGGCATCTATCTTTCTAATCTGTTGAAGCGATTTACTTCTCGTAATATGGCGGAAGCCTTGACACCGCGCACCAATGAGACTGTGGTTATCAGCAACAGCTGGGGCGCTAGTAGACCTTCCCGCTTGGTGCCAGCAAGAGAAATATTTGATAAGGTGGTGAGCGAAAACTTAAATGGCTTAGATGGCAAAGGGATTAACTATGTCTTTTCGGCAGGCAACACGCGTCAGCTTTACGATATGGCAAGCTATGAAGAAAGGCTCAATCATCGCGGCGTCATTACTGTGTGTGCCATTGGGATAGGCAACCAGTCTATAAGCTACTCTAATATAGGCGCTAATCTGTGGTTGTGCGCCCCTTCTGGCGATAGGGGAGATATTTGTAATGCTCCCTTTCTTAGTGAGAACATTAATACAGATCTCAGTCAATGTGGCATAGCCACCACCGATTTGGTTTCAGGTGGATACAATATCGACAATTACCATTTTCAACCGGGCGAATTAGTTATTCCTACTAGGCTCAGCAATCTAACTTGGCCAGGCTTGCCTCCTTGGAACTTTGATGGTGGTGATTTCTATGGTGTAGATAGCGGGCAGCTTTCCTATCTTGAGCCGATTGGCGGCAGTCGGGAATATACCCGTTTCTTTTCTGGCACCTCGGCAGCTGCTCCTATAGTGAGTGGGGTGATTGCTGTTTTGCGCTCTGCTTATCCTAAGCTGACCTGGCGCGATACTAAGCTGATCTTGGCAGAGAGCGCAACAAAAGTTGATCAAGCAGATGCCAACTGGCAGCCAGCCGCGCGCGGCTATGCCAACTCTTCTCATTTCTATAATCATAGTATCTACCATGGTTTTGGCGCGATAAATGCAGCTAAAGCAAACCAGTTGGCAAAGAGCTGGCGAAGCTTACCAGCGCAAAAGACCGATACCGCGGATGAGCAAACACTAAGCCCTTCTGCCAGTCACAGCTCTGTCAATATCCAATCAAACATCAACTTCATTGAATGGACTGAAATTGAAGTTGAAAGTGATCAAGAGGATTTCGGCACAATGGAGCTGGTGCTAGTATCCCCTCAGGGAACACGGAGTCTTCTTACCCGTGCTCATTTTTGCTTCAGTAATATGAACGATTGTGGTATTCCCTCAGGCTTTACCTTTGCAACCGCTGCCAATCTAGGACAAGCCGCCACAGGAAACTGGCGCTTAGAGGGGAAAGGGCTATCAAGCGATTTGAAATGGGAATTGAGATTCTACGGTCACTAGGGATTATTAAGGATCATGAGAAATTATTAGGGAACTACATAGTATCTTCCACAAATCCATAAATCCCCTTATTCCACTCTCTTTTTGATGAGTGTCTGTAAAAGAAAATCTGTGAAGCTGTTAAACTTCGCTTCCTTTATTGGCGGAAGGTCTGACCGTAAATGGTCTCGCTTTTTATGACTTCTCCGCTTCGGGGCTTTCTTTTTCATAATATTTTCTTTTGTGGAAGATTGGATATAATTCCCAATTATTAAGGCTTATGAGGGCTTATTAGGAGTTATTAAGGCTTATTAAGGCTTATTAAGACTTCCTATTTCAAACAATTAAAAATACTTTTTTTTAGCTTTTATCCTTAATTTTGATGTAAAATAAACATTATGGTTTTTATCAAGAGATACTTTATCCCTTTGCTCTTAGGACTGGTTTTGCCATGGTCCCTATTGGCAGAGGAAGATTATTGGATGGATGGCAAACGGAAGCTAAGGCTGGAACAGCTGCCTGGTCTGGCCGCCGATTTTCTCAATGATCCATTTGAATTACAGGATGAGACTGGCTTGGCTGGGGTCTATAAAGAATATCCTGCTGTGGTGATCTATCGGCTTGAGGCGGATTCTCCAATCGGGACAGAAAGCTTCTTTAACACTACTGCCGACCCAGCGCTATCACCAGTTTTTAGCGAGAGTGGTGGCGGACTCAAATCCCTGCCCGGCGGTGTGATAGTGGTATTCACAGCCAACAGCAAAGAGAGCGAAATAGAAGACTTTCTCCGCGCCGAGGCAGGTGGGTTCAAAGCCAAGAAGGCAACTTGGCATAAGAGAGGCTATGTCATAGAGACACCGCCGGGCATGTCATCAGTTAGACTTGCCAACCGCCTTGCCTCTCATAATATGGTGGCTATTTCATCGCCAGATTGGTGGACGAATATCTACTCCAATCGTTAATAATGAAATACTTTATAAGGTGAAAAAATGAATAATATTATTAATTCCGGCCGCAAGCTATTGCTACTGGCTATCTTTAGCTTCTTTATTCTTACTTCTTCCGATGCGGCTCGTAATCAACAGCTCCCGCTTAGTGAGATTCGCGAATTCGCTAAGACCCTTGAAATCATTCAGGAGCACTATGTTGATGATACCGAAGATACCGAACTGATTCGCGAAGCGATTCGCGGTATGCTGCGTGATCTTGACCCCTATTCTTCCTATCTAGATAAGAGACAAAAGAGTGAATTGAAGATAAGAACCCAGGGTCAATTCGGTGGGCTCGGCATTCAGGTGTCCTATGATAAGGATGCAGTTAAGGTCATAGCTCCCATTGACGGCACTCCCGCCCAACGAGCCGGCATAGAGGCACTAGATAGGATCATTAAGATAGACGGTGAGTCTACCGCCAATATGGATTTGGAACAGGCAGTTGATAGGATGCGCGGCAAGCCTGGCAGCTCTATCACTTTGATAATCAAGCGAAAGGGTGTTAAAGAAGAATTGACATTTGAGTTGGTGAGAGAAGTCATCAAGCTCTCCAGCACCACTATGGTTCCTATTAAGGATGGCTATGTATATTCTCGTATTAGTAATTTTCAAAGGAATACCGCCGCCGACCTGTCGCGCCAGCTAAAAGAGCGAGACCCTTTGGGCGGCATCATTCTTGACCTTCGCAATAATCCTGGCGGCCTATTGAGCGCCGCGGTGGGGGTTTCTAATATCTTTATCAGTGATGGTATCATAGTTTCTACTCAAGGGCGAAATGAACAATCTAAATTTGTTGCGCGCGCCAGTGGAGACGACATCACTCAGAATGCGCAGCTAGTAGTGCTTATTAACAGCGGCTCGGCTTCTGCCTCTGAGATAGTCGCGGGTGCCTTACAAGACCATGATAGAGCACTAGTAGTGGGAACCAAGAGTTTTGGCAAGGGCACAGTTCAAAGCGTTTTTGACATCAGCCCTGAGGCCTCAATCAAACTTACCACTGCTCGTTATATGACGCCTGACGGGAGGTTCATTCATGAAAAGGGGATAGAACCAGACATCCTAGTGGATCTGCCTCGCCGAAGCACCAATGCCACTGTTTCGGAAAAACAAATGGAGTCACTAGGCTTCACTAAGGACGCCCAAGCCCTCTTCAGCCACGACCCTCAACTGTGGGAAAGCTACAATATCTTAGAAAGACTAACTTCCTCTGGCAGTGTAGCCGCCATCAAAAAAGAAGGCACATAACTCAACCTGGCTAGCTTAATTGTGATTTGCGGGCACTCTCCGATGAGTTAAAATTCGCTCCTCCGCCAATCCCTATTGAATAAAATTGTGATTTGCGGGCATTCTCCGATGAGTTAAAATGAGACCACCACCCATGCCAATCGCATGCGGATTGTGATTTGCGGGCATTCTCCGATGAGTTAAAATAATGATGGATGGGGATTTTATGACAAATTAATTGTGATTTGCGGGCATTCTCCGATGAGTTAAAATCCGAGTTCTCATGGATAACTGAATCACGGGATTGTGATTTGCGGGCATTCTCCGATGAGTTAAAATATATTGAAAGGCGTAATATCTTTTAGACATTTTGATACCTCTTGTTTGTTTTGCTTGGATGGGATTATATAATCCCATCCAAACAAAGATGCACTTATGATGCAGATTCGCAAACTATAATAAGACATTAGGCTCAACACGCAGATGGCACAGATCAATGACATAAACTTAAAAGACTGGAAGCAGTATGACGATATCATTACTGATAGTCTGTGGTTAATCGGCAAGCGTGACAAATCTGGCATGCATAACAATACCTATCATGGTAACTTTATTCCGCAGATTCCAAATCAGATGATGAGGAGGTTTACTAAGAAGGGCGATGTTGTTCTAGACCCTTTTTTAGGTCATGGAACAACTCTTATTGAGGCAAAGTCCTTGGGGCGTCATGGCATAGGAATTGAGCTTGTTCCTCAGGTGGCTGAGGTGGCTTGTCGCAATATTAATAATGAAAGAGGCAATGGTGATAGGACCCAAACCGAAGTGATAGTCACCGACAGCACTGCCTCAATAGCCCGTGAAAAAGTCATACAAGCCCTTAGTAAAATAGGCGCAACGAACATTGACCTAATTGTCCTACATCCGCCATATCATGACATCATCAAATTCAGCGATAGGAAGGAGGATCTGTGTAATGCTGCATCAGTTAAAGAATTTGTTAAGAAATTCATCACTGTTGTTAAGAATTTCTCTGGTCTATTAAATCGTAAAAGATATTTGGTGATTGTTATTGGCGATAAATACACCAATAGTGAGTGGGTGCCTCTTGGGTTTTACTTAATGGATGAAACAATAAAATGCGGCGAGGGTTTGCGATTAAAAAGCGTTATTGTCAAGAACATGGTAAATAATCGGGCAAAATTAAATCAAGAGAACCTATGGCGATATCGCGCTTTAGTTGGAGGCTTCTATATTTTTAAGCATGAGTATATCTTGATTTTTCAAAAGTCGTGACAACTCATGTTTTTATCGTTGATATCAAAACATTTCAATATCACTTAGAGTATCTATTTGCCGGCACTGGGTCAAGAGAACATAGGATAGATTTCAACAACACTGACAAGACTTCTCTTCACATGGCGACTGAGAATATGTTAGTTAGTATGATGGCTGATGCTAGTCGAATCAAGGCGGGGGATCAGATCATTTTTTACTTACAACAGAACATAGCAAAAAAGGTGTTTGCTGGTAAGTTCTTTGGCATTTTCAAGG
Source organism: Gammaproteobacteria bacterium (assembly GCA_965215225.1). Lineage (GTDB taxonomy): Bacteria > Pseudomonadota > Gammaproteobacteria > CBDBNL01 > JAAOII01. The sequence goes on along the minus strand of OZ244039.1, from coordinate 2,292,407 downwards.
CTGAGCATGATGGTTCTTTCTTGGATAACAATGATCAAAAGCAATTTCTTAAAGACATCATGGGGAAGTCTTTAACTTTTAGAACACTTATTAAACCTGAAAAGGTTTATAGTAAAGGGGTGCCTGAAAGGGAGGCCTTAGATGACATTAGGCATCTTAGCTCTCCTAATCAAATGCTGTGGAGCTTAATATACCGAAAACTCAAAGCAAATCGAGGCAATACTATGATTACTATCTATGAAGCAGAAAGGTTAATAGAGCTCATTAGGACAAAGAACCACTTCACTGAATTGAAATGTCAAAATAAGTTGCTATCTTTTGATCTTGCCAAGCAACAAATTGTCTGCCATGATGAGAAGCCAAAATCTTATGTTGGCAGAAAAGAGGAGGTAGATATAGTGCCGAGATTGCTAAGCAAATATCAAGCGAAGCAACAATTTGAGGTTCATCTCCAAGCATATATAACGAAATACATTGGGCTAGGAGAGAACACTAGCTTGGATAATGCGCTAGTAGGTGATGGTGATATTGAATGGCTTGGCAATGAAGTATCTTGTGGTGTAGGCATGCAGAGAATTGATATAGCATTATCTAAAATCACTCAAAACCAAAGAGAACTAGTCTGTGTTGAGATGAAATCAAGAGAAGCCGACAAATATAATATTAAGCAAATACAAATATACATTGATTGGATTGACCAATATTATATTCCGAATAGACCAAGTGATATTCAGCCGGTTTTACTGGCAAAGAAGGTCTCTAACAAGAACTCGCACGCCTACCAAGAATTGCTTGATAGTTTTGATGAGTTCAATAATACTAATAGTTGTAATAGACTGAAGTATGTGGAATTCTTCTGTCCTAACAGCAAAGAACTATGCTTTGAGATGATTGATTACTAAGCCAAATGAACGATATTAAGCACTTCGGGAGGGTCTATACTCCACCCGAAATAGTGAGACAAATGCTCACCCCTTTATTTGCTAGTAAGATCGAGGGGGTGCGTATATGCGACCCTGCTTGCGGCACAGGGGATTTCCTTGCCCCCATTGTCGAGGAGATTTGTAAAAGAGGAGGGGACATGACAACCCTAAAGCAAATAACTGGCTATGATGTGAATGGAGAAGCTGTGCAGATTTGTAGGGCTAGGTTATCAGATACCGCTGAACGAATACTGGGCAGGTCTATTCCATCAACCTTTTGGCGCGTGCTCCATACTGATGCTATGGATGCATGGCAAGAAGACTCAGGCAGCTTTGATTGGGTTGTAGGTAATCCTCCTTATGTCCGAATTCAGCACCTTGAAGCGGAGCGAAGGGAAAAGATAAGAAAATCTGGTTGGCAGTATTTCTGTGGTTCCAGTGATCTCTATATTGTCTTTTTTGAGTTGGGATTAAGATTATTGAAAGACAAGGGAAACCTAATATACATATCGCCAAGTGGTTGGTTACGAAATGATGCCGGGAAGAAGATGCGCCTTGACCTGGAAGCCAATCATAGAATTATATCCCTCTATGATTATAGGGACTATCAGGTATTCCCTGGCCTGAGTACCTACACCTGTATTACCCATATATCTAAGGGTAAAGCAGCTGGGCTGGAGAAAATATACCGATGGAACGGAAGGAAGTTTGCCAATTCCTACAAGCTAATGAAATCCAGCTCCAAGTGGGCGGTAGTATCTGCTAGTTTCAAACCATCAAGAGCTGCTTCAGTAAAACTCTCTGATATTGCTGATATTCATGTGGGCGTTCAGACCCTTGCCGATAAGGTATTTATTTTGGCGGTTAATAGTTGGCAAGATGATTTCGTTATTTGCGAGCTGGAAGGGAAAGAATTAGTCATTGAGAAGGGGGCTGTCCGCCCTATCCTTAAGGCTTCAGTTTTGAGAAATGGTAAAGATAGGCTAGAGCGAGTGGCTATTTTCCCCTATGGTGATCATGGCAAGCTAATGCCAGAGAGTGCCTTTCAAAATAATTTCCCTTATGCTTACAACTGGTTGAGTCAGAACAAGAAACTATTACTCTCCCGCGATAAAGGAAAGATTGACAAGAAAAAGTGGTATGGCTATGGGAGGGAGGTTGGAATTAGAACCTCTTTTGGCCACAAAATACTGACTTCGTCTATGAACCCATCTCCCAATTTCCAAATATGCGAAAACCCAGCTGCTATGTTCTATTCTGGCTATTGTATTAAGCCGCGCATAGCTATTGAACTGGCTAGTTTAGTGAAAAAGTTGAATAGTCCAGCTATGGAACATCATGTGAGAGAGTTTTCTCAACCATTCAGAAACGGATGGTTCAGCTATGCCAAGCGGTATATCCAAGATTTTGCCTTGCCAGTAGAACAAGCAATGGCATGGAAATAAGAAGCCGTTTCCTTATGGTGCTTCGAGAGTCTTATAGACGCTATATTTCTGGCGGTCCCAGATCAACTGAAAAGATCAAACCTTTGCATGGATGGGTGATTGAGGAGCTACAAAGAAGGCTTGGCAAGAATTACTTGGTTGTTGGGCTTTCTGATAGCAATCGGGAGGAGAAGAGTGTTGTTGGCAGATATTACGAAAAGAGGGTTGATGTGAGGGTATCTAGAGGAGAGCTTGTTCTTGGAGTGGTGAGTATCAAGCTTGTAATGAGTAATTACAAGCAAAACAAGAATAACTATTTCGAGCAACAATTAGGGGAGACGGCAAACCTTCGCGCTGAGAATATAGTCTTCGGGCATATCATGTTACTGCCTGAACCCATTCCCTACAAAAATAGGAAGGGAGAAATTAGCAGGCGTGAGCATATCTCTGCTGAGGACATCCAAAGATATGCCAAGCTAGTTCAGGATCATGGCAAAGACCATGTTCCAGATGTTCAGTGCTTGGCTGTTTTCTTGTTGGAAGGAGATGAAATCCTAAGATTATGCGAATATGATGACTTGTCCGCCATAACCCCTTCTGCTTTTAACCTACTTGAAAAAGAACTAGGGATTGAAAACTTCTTTAAAGTATTCATCTCTGCCGTAAAGGACAAATATCTAAAAAGAAAGAACGAAACCAAGCCTACTTGATTCCACCTCCTGCCATCCATCTCTTGATAAAATATAGGCACTTTTGGCAGGCGAAGTGCTAAAATTAGTATAGTTTATCAACTTGTTTTCTGGCGGCCAAGCTGCTGACTAGTAGTTTATACAAAAGATAATTAATATAGGTACATTTACAGCAAATTATTCACATGATTCATAAGCCCGCGACGGCAGCTCAAAGGGACACGGGCACTGGTTCTGCCAAACCGGCGAGAACCAGGAAAGCTATCATAAGAGCTGCCATAAAGGGTAAGGACTATGCCCTCTACAACCAGTCGTGCCTTAAGATGCCACAACTGGCGGATAATTCAATCCACCTAACCATAACCTCACCTCCCTATTGGAATGCGATTGACTATGATATCCACACTAAGGACAATGGCGCTTGGCATCGCGAAAGGGAGTATAGCAGTTTTGGTGAAACCTATCAGGACTACCTTGACAACATAGAGAAAGCCTTTAGGGAAGTCTTGCGGGTAACAATAGAAGGGGGTTTTTGTGCCATAGTAATAGGCACTCTCTTATACAAAGGCAAGCACTATCCCATACCCATGGCAATTACCGAAAGAATGCAGGCGGCAGGATGGGACTTTCACCAAGACATTATTTGGAATAAGGTGACTGGGGGTGTGCGCCGAGCGGGGTGCTATATTCAAAAGCCCTATGCCGGCTATTACTACCCCAATATAATGACCGAGTATATTCTGATATTTCGCAAGCAAGGGGCGCCGCGGCGGGGTAGGAAAACCGCAATAGCGGTAGATAAGCTATTTACCAAAGACATTGCAAACAATGTATGGCATATAGCACCAGTGCCGCCCAGGACAATAGACCACCCTTGCCCATACCCAGAGGAACTAGTGAGGCGATTGCTGTTGTTGTACTCACAAGAGGAGGATAGTATCTTAGACCCGTTTATTGGGAGTGGTCAAACGGCTATAGCCGCCAGAAGACACAAGAGGCGGTGTATAGGCATGGATGTAGAAATGGAGTATTTAAGATTAGCAGAGAAGAGAATGCTTTGCCCACCCCCCATTCGCAAACACCAGCTAATAACGGAATATACTAAGCTAGCAGAACACCACAGGGCATCTCCATAGTGAGCTACCATCAGGAAAGACGGGTATTCGACCGCTTACGCGCTGACCTCGCCCCACAGGTGAAAAGAGAATATGAGGCTGCATTTAACACCCTTATAGAGAGGTACAACACTACGATTAAAGAAAACAGATTTATAACAGGAGGAGCCTTGGAAGTCTTCACCTATGCGCTATTGCGAAGTGTAGGCATTGAGTGCAACCTATATGGGAGCCAGGCAACGCATGGAGACATTACCTAATCAGAAACTCTTGTCGCTAAAAGGTGTGTTCACTGGCGGTGCTAATAGTGTAATACTAATGAATAAACAGGGAGGCGGTATCAGGGAATGGGCTACTGCCGTTTGTAGTATCTGAAGTTGGCATAGTATATGGTACACCTGAAATGGTAGATCCAACAGACATAAAGGATAGAGCAGATGCGGTGCAGCTACACAAAAGAGGGCTATTGGAAATAATGCAGGATGAAAGAAATATACTGCCTATGGATTTGCGCCGTAAGCCACCAACAGAAGTGGCAGGATTTGCCCAAAAAGCGAGCGTAGCAGTGGCGAGACAGATACTGTCTGAAACGAAAGCAAGAGCTCTATCTAATGCTTTTGAAAAATATAATTATTGAGTCAAACTGCCTTAGCTGGCAGGAGGCTACCTAGTCTTCTAACAAGTCACGCTGTTGTCATCGTTCAAACTGCCTTAGCTGGCAAGAGGCCACCTAGTCCTCTCACAACCTAATGAGAAGCAATCCAATTCTCTGCTGAGCCTAAGAGCGACTTCAGTTCGGTTTGGCTAAGTGGCTTACTGCCACCTCCTCTGGCTCGCTTATCGTCTCCGCCGCCACTGCCATCCAGCTGCTTAGCGAGATATTGAGCCAACTCCTTGGCTGGATACTTCTTGGCTATATCCCCTGAACTGCTTATCAGCAGACTCACCTTATCTCTCTGCTTATTGGCTAGCACTAGTATCCCACTCTCTATTTCATCACGGCATCTATCGGCAAACTCATTCATTGCCGCAACTGGCATATTTTCCAATGGCAACGCGAGCAGCTGAATACCATTGATAGTGAGCGGTTTTTTGATATGACTGGTTAGCTGTTTCAATTTCTGTTCCTTATCTAGCTGGCTCAGCTTTCTTTCTAATTCCATCACCTTGCTATTTAGGCTCTCCACCTTTGCTATCATCTGGTTATTGTCTTTGGTTTGGAGCAGGTTGGTCAGCTTGGCTAGAGTTTGGCGCTGGTTATGTTGCATTTTGCGCGCCGCTAAACTAGTTAGGGCTTCTATTCGCCTGACGCCAGCAGAGATAGAGCTTTCACTCAATAGGATGAAAGAGCCGATAGCTGCCAGATTCTTCACATGGGTGCCGCCACATAGCTCAATGGAAGCCTCTCCCATCTTAACAACTCTCACCTGCTCGCCATATTTTTCCCCGAACAGAGCCAAGGCGCCTTCCTTCTTTGCCTGATTAAGAGGTTTGTGACTTATAGAGACTGGTTCGGCTGCTTGGATTCTGTCATTCACCCAGTCCTCTACCTCATTGAGCTGTTCGGAGGTCATTGCCTCGCCATAGGTAAAGTCTAATCTGAGATGATTGGCGGTTACGCGCGATCCTCGCTGCTGAGCCTCCTTTCCTATGATCTGGTGGAGGGCACTATGGAGCAGATGGGTAGCGCTGTGATGACGGCTAGTTTCCAACCGATTAGCTAGATCTATTTGTGCCTCAACCTGAGAGCCTGTTTTTAGAGAGCCTTCCTGGGTCTGACCGAAATGGAGGAACAGCTCGTCCTGTTTTTGGGTGTCGCGCACCTCAAACAAGCCATCAGAACAAATGATATTTCCCCTGTCGCCAGTTTGCCCACCGCTTTCGGCATAGAAGGGAGTCCTAGCCAATATCACTATACCTTCTTCCCCCTGTTCTAGCTTGGTGCAGCCTTCTCCTTTGGCATTCAGCAAGGCAAGTATCTCGGTATTTGTAGTATTTTGTTCATAACCCACAAACTCGGTAGAGGTCAGAGCCCTAGGCAATGAATACTGCTGCTTGCGAAACATACTATAGGCGCGCGACCTCTTCCGTTGTTGCTCCATTCGTTCGCCAAACTCGTCCCAATCTACCGCCATGCCCTTTTCTTGGGCTATATCGGCACTTAGGTCGGGCGGAAATCCATAGGTATCATAGAGAGTAAATACCAGCTCACCTGCAAGCTGCTTGCCACTTGTTTGGGCGATCTCTCTATTCAGCAACTCCAAACCCTGTTGCAATGTCTGAGCGAAGCGCTCTTCCTCCTTCTTAATGGTTTGGGCTATTCGCGCCTGACGGATAATGGGATAGGCATCGCCCATCTCGGTTGCCAAGGGCTCTACCAGCTTATGAAAGAAGGGAGACTCAATTCCCAGCTTGTGCCCATGACGGATGGCGCGTCTCATAATACGGCGGAGCACATAGCCACGCCCCTCATTAGAGGGCTGGACACCATCTGCGATAAGAAAGGCACTTGAGCGGATATGGTCTGCAATGATATGGAGCGAACTTGCTAGGGGGCGCTCATTACACAGCCCTTTGGTTGCTTTAATTAATCCGCCAAACAGGTCGGTTTCATAATTATTGTGAACCCCTTGTAGAACAGCCGCCATCCGTTCCAGTCCCATGCCAGTATCCACCGAAGGGCGAGGCAAGGGATTGAGAGCGCCATCTTGGTTGCGGTTAAACTGCATAAAGACTAGATTCCATATCTCAATAAATCTCTCTCCCTCATCCTCATTTGGGCTACCAGGTGGGCCTCCCGCTATTTCAGGTCCATGGTCATAGAAAATTTCAGAACAGGGGCCGCAAGGACCTGTCTCGCCCATCTGCCAAAAATTGTCTTCATCCAGCGAAGCAATCCGTTCTAGCGGCACCCCGATCTCTTTGTGCCAGATTTGATGAGCCTCCTTATCTGTATGATGAACCGTGACCCACAGGCTATCTGGCGGCAGACCAATTTTTTCGGTCACCAGTTCCCAAGCAAAGACTATGGCTTGTTGCTTGAAGTAGTCGCCAAAGCTGAAATTGCCTAGCATTTCAAAGAAGGTATGGTGGCGGGCGGTATAGCCTACATTCTCCAAGTCATTGTGTTTGCCGCCTGCCCTCACACATCGCTGGGCTGTCACCGCTCTGTTATAGGACCTCTTTTCCTTGCCCAGAAAAACATCCTTGAACGGCACCATACCCGAATTGGTGAATAGTAGACTAGGGTCGCCAGCTGGTATTAAGGAAGCACTCTCAACCTCTGTATGCTCCTTGGCAACAAAATAATCTATAAAGGCACGGCGAATCTCCGCTGCGCTCATATTTAAGTTCTTTCTTGTCATCTTGCTATTTTATGTCTATTACACCAAAAAATCACTTGTTGTTCTATTGAAGCGACATATTAACCGCCGTCGTCTTATAATAGCAACTATGAAAGATATGATTCAACCCAGTGAAATCAGATGAATAGAAAGATAAAGATAAAGATAAAAGGAGAAAGAATATCATGACCAAACAGAAAGAACCTACCGAGCTGGAAAAGATTCTGCCGCGAATAAAGCATCCGGAATTGAAAAAAGCCATCAGATTCTTGATAAAAGACAGAAAAAGACTCCAAAAACAACGAAAAATAGAGCGCGCGATATTCAAATAAAATTTCGGCATCCAAGTATATAACTTCCTAAAATTTCTACTATTGTAGCTATTACTATCCGAGCTCATATTCTTTTTGTTCTTAGCTGCCTTAATTTTGATCTTGTTCTTATGTAGTCCAATGTTGTCTTCCTATGTTATAATTAATTCATGAATTATCATTATGAAAGAAGGGGATAGGATATGAAGAATACTTTTATAAAGACACACAAGGGCGGGGCAATAGGACCAAGATAGCGGGGGTCAGTATGTGGTCTCACAGAGATAGAGTAAGGGCAAACTTATTTGCCCACTTAAATCACAAGAATCTGCAAGAATATCTTGATGGGAATGTTCGCAGCGATTCGATTCTCTTTAAGGATGATACAAAATTTTATGGAACGATAAAAGGAAATCAGAATTTATTAGTTAATCACAAGGAATTGGTGAAAAGTGAATAAGTTGTATTGCGGAGATTGTAAGTCTGTTATGGAGCAGATGGTTAAGAAGAAACAAAAAGTAGATTTGATTTATTTGGATCCGCCCTTCAATAGTAACCGTGTCTATAACCTAGTCTTTAGAGGTGGGGGGGGGGGGGGGGGGGGGGGGGGGGGGGGCACAGCAGAAAGTCTTTGATGATATGTGGCATTACACTGATCAAACAGAGCAAATGCTACTAAATTTTTATGCTTCATTGGATGAGGCAGATATAAGTCCTGCTGTAAAAAATTTTCTTAAGGCGTGGATAAAATCGCTAAGCCATGGCACTCGTGCACAAAAGAGTCTTGTCGCCTATTTGGTCTATATGACAGAGCGGTTAGTATTAATGAAGAAAGTTTTAAAAGACACGGGTAGTATTTACTATCATTGTGATCCTACTGCAAGCCATTACATAAAAATAATTATGGATGGGATATTTGGTAGAGATAATTTCAGTAATGAAATTATCTGGGCGTATAAAACTGGAGGCATTCCTCGTAATATTGGCTTTGCGAAAAAACATGATGTCATCTTGTTTTATAAGATGACAAATAAAACTTTCTTTAAGGAGCAACAGGAAAGATCCTATGTTCCAACTTTGCCTGAACCACATACTAATAGCGGTAAAAATCTCAAAGTTATGCGAGATAAAGTCTGTGATTTATGCCAAGTAGGAAGCCCATCACAAAAATACAGAATGGTTAGAATGAGAGATGTGTGGGAAGATATCTCTACTCTTTTTAGGAATGATAGAGAAAGGTTAGGATATCAAACCCAGAAACCACTGGCATTGCTAGGAAGAATAATTAAAGCAAGTTGTCCTAAGAATGGTACTGTATTAGATCCTTTTTGTGGTTGTGGCACAGCTTGTGTATCTGCAGAACTCAATAACAGAAAATGGATAGGGATAGATGTTAGCATTTATGCCATAGAAGAAGTTGAAGCCAGATTAGAAAAGCTTGGTTTAGACGAGGGAGACAGGTATGAATTGATAAAGGATAGTCCGCAAGCATGGGATGAGTATACAAGATTGGACCCATATCAAAAACAAGATTACTTAATAAAATCAATAGGTGGGTATCCTAATCCTGTCAAAAGTGGTGACGGGGGTATAGATGGTGAATTAACAATACGGTTAGGAGTAAAGAAAGGTAAAGAGGAGTGGGGTAAGGTGGTATTTAGTGTAAAGACCGGTAACCAAGCCAGCCCAGTTCATATAAGAGAATTAAAAGGACTATTAAGGGACGGTTATGATATGGGAGTATTGATATTAGAACGAGACCCTACGGGTGAAATGGACAGGTTAGCAGCTGATGCGGGGCAGTTAAAGTATTACAAAGGAGGCAAAGATCTTCCTGCAGAATCTTATGATAGGATACAGATACTAACCGCTGGTGATATAGTAATCAATAAAACGAAATTTAATAGGCCAGATTCTTTACAAGAGGTTAAACAAGCAAGGGAATACTCGCAGAAAAACTTGTTATGAAAAAGAAAGCCGCCTCTAAGAAGCGAAGTAGCTATAAGAAGCGTGCGCATTTAGGGTCAGACCTTCCACCAATAGAGGAAGACAAGTTCGCTTCATAGATTTTCTTTTGTAGACGCCCGCCAAAAAGAAAGCGAAATAGGGGGACTTATGAATTAGCGGAAGGTTGTGTATAATTATTTAGAATTTCTACTATTGTAGATTTTACTAGCTAGTATGGGTTGGTTGTATAGTTCAACATTATTGGAATTCCATTCTTGTTTTAGTATGCAAGGCAAATGACATACATCTATAATTTTAAATCCTTCTGACATATAAACATTAGTCTTAATATGTTTCATTTGCATAGCAATAACAATGTGGTGAGCGTCATATATTACCTTGGGGGCGCTAGATGGAGATAAGAAAAATGACCTAAATTTGCTATTTAAGGTCTTCTCAGTATATGTTTTACACTCTATATAAGAATAACGATTCGTTGGATCTTTTATCAGTATGTCAGGATACCCAGATGATCTTGAAACCCCATCAATAGTGCTTGGGGTTTCTGCTGAATAGCCTTTTAATTCGTTTCTAGCATTTTTGATGAAGACTTCAATCGCGTTGCCAACTTCGTTGGGGCGTCTTTTGTGGATGGGATTTAATGCCATTTTATGTATGGCATCTAGGGTTGCATTACATAAATCCTTAATCAATCTAGCATCGTCTGATTTAGAAAGAGAGATGGGGAAAACTTCTTTGTTATACAGATTTGCGATAATGCTTTGTAGAGTGTTGTGATTATTGCCCGCAGCCATATTCTTTTTATCTAATCTACAATAGTAGAAATTTTATATTGTCCCTAGACGATAAGGTGGATGGGGTTATATGATCCCGTCAAAGCCGTTGCACCTATGATGTAAATTCATACTCTTTTTGAAATTACTATTCGGTTTGTTAATGTTCCCTTATGGTTGTTTTCTACGCCCCAGCAGTTTGCTGTTTTGGTGAAGTTCTGTTTGTTGATTAGCACTTCTTCTAATTTGAATGGCAAGCCTTTCATCGCCTGTAATACTAGGTTCTCTAATTTGATTTTCCTGTTTTTGACTTCCCCAACTTCAAAGGCTACATAGCCCCCAGGCTTGACTACACGGGCGAATTCACCGAAAACTTTGCTAATGAAGTGCATCCAATCGGCTGGGTTTTTATAGACTGCCATTTTCACTTTCTGAATGGCTACATTCCCAAACCAGCATCTTAGCCAGTTGTCTTTTGCATAATCTACCACATTCAAAAAAGGCGGTGAAGTTAAGATTAAATCTATTTCGCCCTCTCGGGCATATCTCAAGTTGTTCGCATCACAACAGCGAAGCTTGTATTTTGTTTTGGCATAGATTTCTCCTGACCTCATTAAGCTTTTCGTTTTGCGTAGCACAATGTCCGTCACATCTTTTTTAGCTGGGGTTCTATTATGTTTTTCATTTATCTTTCGCTGGGTCTGTATTGATACGGCTTGATTTGGTGGCATGGTTGTGACCGAAAGAAAGCCATTGGAATGTCCCGTCAGTCTATTCATCACCACCATTCTTATCCAATTATCTACCCTGTCAAATTGACCTGTCTGTATCCTGTTAGCGAACCAATGCTTCATAGCCACCAACTGATTCAATGTGTCCTTATGAAAGAAGACTAACAGCTCCGAGCAATTTTCAGAAACATCTGTGTGCTGAGGAATTAGATTTAGGCGTTCTTTTATATCGCTTATTTGGGGTGGTAGCAAACGAGGTTCTATCAGCATCTTAGCTAGAGGATTTATGTCGCTGCCATAGCCATTGCGATTGTCTAATAGGGCTTGTAGAACAGTTGTTCCGCGCCCCATAAATGGATCAAGCACAGTATCGCCTTCCTTGGTTAGAGTGCTTATAAAATATTCCACCAGTTGAGGCTTAAAACAAGCTCGGTAGCTAATTTCATGTAGCGAATGCCCTTGTCGCTGCTTAGCCGTCCAAAAACTTCCTTCTTTATACATCTTCTTTACATATATGGGGTTTGCCCGAACACCAATTAGTTGTCCAGAAAATTACCTTCCTTTTATATAGCATATCAGTCCATTCTCATAAAGAGACCTGCCTTAAGATTATAAGCAATAGAATTTAATATGGAAGGTGGGAAAAATGTGGCTCTATTGACGACATTACGATATTACGGCATTGTGACATTACGACTCTATCCTCCAAAAAATGAGAAGAAGTGCTTTTTATAATATTATCCGATGAATGAACAACTAAAACCTTCTTTACTCGTGCTGGCTTCTACTAATCGGCATAAGGCGGCCGAGATTAAATCTTTGCTGGGAGATGTGGATTTGAGATTGCTAACAGAATTTACCGACCAGCCCATAGATGAACCACATAGCACCTTTGTTGAAAATGCTCTGGCTAAGGCGCGTTATGGCTGCCGAGTGAGTGGGCTGACTTGTCTGGCAGACGACTCGGGTCTTGTGGTTCCTAGCTTAAATAATGAGCCGGGTATTCGGTCGGCAAGATATGCCGGCCCAGATGCAACAGATGAAACCAATCGTGCCAAGCTATTGGCTGCCCTAAGAGACAAGAAAGACCGTCAGGCGTTTTTCTATTGTGCGATGGTGCTATTAGACTATGAGGAACAAGCGAACCCTTTCATTGCGATGGCTAGCTGGGCGGGGCATATTACTGAGGCAGAAAGAGGGGACGGGGGTTTTGGTTATGATGCCATATTTGTTCCTCACGGAGAAAAGAGAACGGCTGCCGAGATGTCTGCTGATGAAAAGAACCGCGTGAGTCATCGCGGTCTGGCACTAAGGCAGCTAAAGGCATTTCTCTCTTCTCGCTAGGTTCTCGTTGGTGGCTCCTTAGGTCCTCGCTAGGTTCTTACTAGTGGCTTATCAATCTCTCGCTAGCGACTTATAAGCTCTTATTAGCCGCTTGTTAGACATGCCACCTCATTCGCGCTTATCTTTATGAGCTTGCTAGTGGCGTTGGTTCTTGGGTTCTTATTAGTGGTTTCTTGGGTTCTTGTTAGGCTCTTGTCAGCGGCTCATTAGGTTCTTGTTAGCCTCTTGCTAGCGGCTTGTTAGACATGCCACCTCATTCGTGCTTATCTTTATGAGCTTGCTAGTGGCTTTGGTTTCTTAGGCTCTCACTAGTGGCTTGATAGACATACCACCTCATTCGCGCTTATCTTTATGATCTTGCTAGTGGCGTTGGTTCTTGGGTTCTTGTTAGGCTCTTGTCAGCGGCTCATTAGGTTCTTGTTAGCCTCTTGCTAGCGGCTTGTTAGACATGCCACCTCATTCGTGCTTATCTTTATGAGCTTGCTAGTGGCTTTGGTTTCTTAGGCTCTCACTAGTGGCTTGTTAGACATGCCACCTCATTCGCGCTTATCTTTATGAGCTTGCTAGTGGCGTTGGTTCTTGGGTTCTTGTTAGGCTCTTGTCAGCGGCTCATTAGGTTCTTGTTAGGCTCTTGCTAGCGGCTTGTTAGACATGCCACCCCATTCGTGCTTATCTTTATGAGCTTGTTAGCGGCTTGTAATCTCTTATCAGTGGCTCCTTGGCTTCTTGTTAGGCTCTTATAAGCGGCTTATTAAGTTCTCGCTAGGGCTAGGTTCTCGCTGGGTTCTCACTAGCGGCTTTCTTAGGTTCTTATTAGGTTCTTACTAGTGGCTTATCAAGCTCTCGCTAGCGACTTATAAGCTCTTATTAGCCGCTTGTTAGACATACCACCCCATTCGTGCTTACCCTTATGAGATTTCTAATGGCGTTGGCTTATTAGGTTCTTGTGGGCTCTCGCTAGTGGCTTGCCAGGCTCTTACTAGCTTTTTATTACTGCTTCAACCTACTTCTCATTCACTTGCGGAGCGACTTATTAGAAGTTTGCTGGCTCTTCTTTTTTTGGCTGCCTTTTTATTACTGCTTTAACCTACTTCTCATTCCTCTGCAGAGCAGCCATCTGCTAGCTTTTCTTACTGCCTTTCTTACCGCCCTTCTTTTTCGTTGTCTCAATTTCCCAGCCGGTAGGAGTATGATAGGCACGCCAGCCAGTATCCTTACCATTATTGACAGAGCACAGATAATTTTGGTTCAGCTTGCGACTATAGCGAATTTGGGTTGGATTGCCCTCGTCATCTGTTTGGGGTGCATCGGCAAGAAAGTGGAAGCGCTCTTCCAACTGGTCGCGATAGGGGGCTATGTCCTTGATATAGGGAGAACGAGCTTCTCTTTGTTTAGGAAAGCCAGGGGCACAAAGAAAGAGACCCAAAGCGCCCTCCCGCAAGAGATATTTTGCTTCTGGATATTTCAAACAGGGTATATCGGTTTGGATGGGGAACATTCGGGGCGGGGCAATCTTGCCGTCTTTTAGCACCTTCCTCTTGTTCTCGCAGGAGGAACAGGCAAAATATTTACCAAATCGGCTACTTTGGAGATGCATTTGAGAGCCGCACTTATCACAGGTAAGAGTCTCTTGTTCCACACCTCCTTTGGTGCTAAAGTCTCCTTCTTCTAATTCAACACCATCGCAATCGGGATTGCGACTGCAGATATGGAGACACCTCTGATTATCCACTACATAGGGAGCCATTGGGAAATCGCACTTAGGACATTGGCGCCTCTTGTTGAGGGAGGCGATGAATTGCTGATCATCCTCATCTTCAATTAGCTGGCTTAGATTGATAGTAGTTTTACAGGGTTTCTCCTTTTCCATATAGCCAGCGCAGCCGAGAAATGTCCCTTGTGCGCTATTACGAATAAGCATATCTCGGCCGCAGGTTGGACAGTGGATACCGCTGGGCAGGGGATTATTGGGCTTCATTCCTCCTTCTTCGTCAATCTCTGCTTTCTCCAGCTGTTTGACGAAGTCCTCATAGAAGCGGTTTAGCATTTCCCTCCAATCCTGCTCACCAATTGCCACCTCGTCCAGCTGGTCTTCAACTGAAGCGGTAAAGTTATATTCTAGGATATTGGGAAAGCTCTCGTCAAGGCGGGCAGTCACTATCTCGGCAATTCGTTCGGCATAGAACTTCTTCTTTTCCATTCTCACATAGCCGCGATCTTGGATGGTAGAGAGAGTAGGGGCATAGGTAGAAGGACGACCTATGCCGAGGCTTTCTAATTCTCTTACCAAAGATGCTTCAGTCCAACGGCGAGGTGGCTTGGTGAAATTTTGTTGGGGGAGCAACTTCACCAGCCTAAGCTCCTCTCCTTGTTCCATATCTGGCAGAGTCGGTTTTTCTTTACTAAGGGCTGGAATGACCCTAGTCCATCCATCAAATTTCATAGTTCGCCCACTTGCTTGTAGTTCATAGTCATCTTGCTGGGCGACCACTTTGACCGTATCATAGACTGCATCGGACATTTGACAGGCAACAAATCTGCGCCAGATGAGGTCATATATTTTCTTTTCCGTATCCCCTAGTGAGAGATTGGCAGAAGAGCGACTCACATCAGTGGGGCGAATGGCTTCATGGGCTTCTTGGCTTCTTTTAGCCTTGGCTTTATAGAACCTTGCTTGAGACGGCAGATAAGAAGTGCCATAGGATTTTAGTATATGGCTACGAACCTGAGTCAAGGAAAGGCTACTCAGATTGCAAGAATCGGTTCTCATATAGGTTATATGACCTGCCTCATAGAGTCGTTGGGCGGCTATCATAGTCCGCCGAACACTATAGCCCAACTGACTACTGCCTGCTTGTTGGAGGGTAGAGGTGATGAAGGGAGGGGCGGGACGACTAAGCTGTTCTTTTTTATCTACTTTGGTGATACTTGCGACTGTATCCTTGAGATGCGAAAGGGTCTCATCCATCTCTTCTTTGCTGGTGGGTTTGAATTTCTTGCCCTTATGTTTGGTCACTTGCATCATAAATCTTTCTTCCTTAGAGGTCTCTACTTCTGTATCTAGAGTCCAAAATTCTTCTGGGACGAACTGACGAATCTCTTGTTCGCGCTCTACCACTAATTTGACTGCCACAGATTGAACTCTGCCAGCAGATAGACCACGGGCAATCTTCTTCCATAACAAAGGCGACAGCATATAGCCTACGACTCTGTCCAAAAAGCGCCGCGCCTGCTGAGCATGGACTCGATTCAGGTTTATTGTTTCAGGCTGGGCAAAAGATTCGTTGATGGCATGCTTGGTAATCTCAGCAAAGGTAACCCGTTTGTAGTCTTTCTTATTACCAAGCACATGAGTGAGATGCCAAGCAATCGCTTCTCCTTCTCGGTCCATATCTGTGGCGAGATAGATGGTATCCACACCTTCGGCCAGAGATTGCAACTCTCGGGTAATCTTGGTCTTGCCCGGTAGTATCTGATACTGGGCTTCCCAGTCCTTATAGGGATTAATACCCATAGAACGAATTATCTTGGCATACTTTTCTCCATTTGGCGGCACTTCTGGGAGCAGCTCATTCTTTTTCTTGCGCTTGCCCCCTGCCGTAGGCAGATCACGGATATGGCCAGCACAAGACCTTACTAGATAGTCGGCTCCTAGATATTTATTGATGGTGCGCGCCTTAGCAGGCGACTCTACCACAACTAAGGATTTTGACATATTGGCAGCTATTGAAGAGGTTTAACTATACGAGGAATAAGAAATTTATGCCATCTGTCTGCTAGACGAAGGCGATACATCATAATTATGATTATAGAACCACTGGCGAGAAGAAAAAGGATAAGAGCCGGCTCGCTCAAGGCAAACACAAAATGACCGACTAAGGATAAGCCTAATAGGAGTATCAAAGGTATTAAGTAGGCAAAGGTTGCGGCTATTAATAGTCCTTGAGATGAGAAGGAGAGGCTGAGCTTATCCCCTATTTGATAATCCATCTGATAATTGGTTGATCTTGATAAAGGGAAGCTTTTGCGCCGAGGGGCAAAAAGAGAAAACAATCTACTATTGCGGCAGCCTTCACCTGCTTCACATTGTGAGCATTCTTCGCAGCCGCTTGCTTCCACCCATATTCGGTCGCTATCAACCTTGATTACCCTTACTTCTTCTATCATTATTCTTTACTATTTCAAAAACAGGGATTATAGTATGAAACCTCTGATTCACTATTTTATTCTAACTAATGTCCTATATTAATGCCCTAACCAATGCCCTAACCAATGCCCTAACTAATGCCCTAATTAATGCCTAATAAAGAAACTAATGCCTAATAAAAGCCTTTTGGTGAATAGAGTTTGTTGGAGCTATCTTCCTTTTATAAGGACATTTGAAGGAAACTAAAGAAGTTCAAAACTAAGCCCCTGCGGCTTCTAGTCTCTAGCCGTTAGATTGAATGGCTTAGCTATTCTAAACTAGTTTCTATTTGTTCAACTCTTGGTTTAGAAGGGTCTGGTCTAACTGGGGTTTGCCACTTTCCAAAGACCACCAGCTACGCCATTCAGTAGGACTGATTGGAGTGCAGCGAATGGCGGGATATTCATCCGAATCACCAAAATCCCAAATGCGATTGGCATCAATTTCTTCTGCTTCTTCAATACTCCCACTCTTATCCTTATCACACCAGACTGCCAATGGCTCGTCGATCGCCCCATCGCTAAACATAATTGGGTTATCGTCCCAAGTGTCATAAATTCCCTCATAGTCATCTGGTGTACGAAGAGCACTAGTGGTCTGAGGGGCACCAATGTTTTCACTAGTGGCACTACTAGTATCACTGTCCCAATAGGAAGCAGCTCCAGTAGCATCCCTTCCACCCCCAACCAGCATAGCAGTATCACTGCCTGAGACCACATAAGAATAGGCAACCTTGCCATCGACAAAATTTCCCACCAGACCACCTACATCATTAATCCCGCTTATCTCACCTACCACGACCGATGAAGAAAATATCTGAGCGCCGCCAGCATCCCCTATCAGACCGCCCACAGTATCACTCCCGCTCACCTCAGCTACCACAACCGAAGAAGAAAAAATCTGTCCCGATTTACCATTCCCCACCAGACCACCTACAAAAGCACTCCCGCTCACCTCACCCGCCACAACCGAAGAAGAATGGATCCGAGCCAATGTACCTCTCCCCACCAGACCGCTTATAGATGAATGAGAAAGCAAACCGCTACCAACTCCTATCACCCTAGCTACCGACACCGATGAAGAATGAATCCGAGTCGATCCACCATCCCCCATTAAACCGCCGACCAAACGATTGCCTTTAATTTCGTTCATCGAAACCGAAGAATAAGCTATCCGAGCTCCTTGACCAAACGCCACCAAACCGCCTACGTTATTCTCACCTATCACTGTGTCGCCACGAAGAGTCAGATTGCGAATCTCTGAGTCCGCGGCAATATGACCAAACAAACCCACACAATTCTCACCCGAACGACTGATGTTTAAATCACTAATCATAAAGCCATTGCCCTCAAAAGTCCCATTAAAAGCAGGTCCTTGACATCCATCTGTAGCACTATCTGTATCATGACCCAAGGGCTGCCAGCCTTTGCCTCCTTCATCATCCGCATAGGTTGCAAGACTTATATTATCAACCAGCTCATAGCCAGAACATTCAGTAATGCTACCATCACCACCACAGCCAGTGGTGTTGAGCGCCGCCATCTCCGATGACCTGCTCCCATTGCCATTTAGAGCATACCTCACCGAATTCAATTCCTGGTGTGTGCCTATCTCTATCAACCCATCGCCATCATCATCTATGTCCGCTCCATCCATTGAACCATCCCCATCGCAATCAGGGTTTAATATACATCCAGCTATCTCATCCCCATCCCCCGCTCCATCATTATCGCAATCGACTTTTGTTACACAACCTGCCGCCACTTCATCCATATCTCTGACAGTGTCCCCATCACAATCCACCAACAGCGAACAACTCTTTCCACCTAAACCACTCAGTTGCTCTCTCGTATGATTATCAGCCAATCGATCGTTATCGTCATCTGTATCTTCACTACTATCATCAAGGCAACCATCCCCATCATTATCGGTATTGGAATTGCTTGTCCAATCTGTCTCCCCACGAGAACAGTCGTCTGAACTATCACCTACCCCATCATTATCATCATCGTCATCCTCACCTGCATCACGGCAACCATCATTATCATGGTCGGTCGATGAATTGCTCATCCAATCTGTCTCACCAGTCCTACATCCGTCTGAACCATCCTCCACCCCATCATTATCGTCATCTGGATCCTCACTATCCGCTCGCCCATCCCCATCATGATTGGCACCTGGCCGAATGCCACCGTTGTTGTGGTCTGCCTTATTGTCAGCCCAAACAAAATCTATCACTATTTCCCGCTCCCCACCATCACTAAGAATCCCTATAACCTCAAACTTCCAATCAAGGTCAAGTAGCCCAGTAAAATCATAGCTGTCATTAACAAAGTCGGCTGTCTTGACTTCTTCCTCTTCAACATTCTCTCCACTGGTTGCTGTGATCCTCAAAACAACGAAATCGCCAAAGTCCGATTGGTTGCTTATGCGAAAACCGTTTTCTATGGGAGCAAAAGTGAGCTCTACCTCAAAAGCGCTGGCAGAACTCCCACTTGAACCGGATCCTCCCCCACCACCAGCACAAGCAGTAAGAACCAGGAAGCTGATTCCAGCTAAGAAGAAGAGACATCCCTTTGCCAGAGAATATGAATGCCTAAGCAAGGGAGGAGTCATAGCAAAAAGCTGCTGGAAAAAATTAAATTTAATTGCCATAGTGTTTTATTATACTGACTTAATGACAAATTCAATAACAAAAAGCTATTAAACGACCGAAAAATTAAACCTAGATTAAACTTATCATCTAGCATGGTGTCTTATTATAGCTGCTTAGATTGACAAGCCTTTGAAGATTTTTTTCATAGGGTGGATTATAAGCGATTGATTGACAATATCAAAGCAATTAAACAACAGACAGGAAAAATTTGCATTCAGAGAAGAACAACAAGCACAGATGCCTCCCGACTGAATATACTTGAGGGCTTGGTGTTGGAATTGAGAGAGAGGGTATAGGGAGAGGTATGGAGAAAGTATAAGGATAGAGAGAGGATATAGAGAGGTATGGAGAAAGTATAAGAGTAGAGAAGGATATAGAGAGTATATAAGAGTATATAAAGGTATAATAGACGCTAGTTCAAGTGCTATTCAAATGGCGGAATAGATGAGGCGCTTGAATAAATGCTATAATAGACGCTACTTCAAATGCTATTCAAATAGAAGATATACTTATGATTGAGATTGGGGCATTATGACAAGCCAAACAAACACACCTAGCAATGTGGTTAAGGGGAAATTTTTTGAACGCTGGGTGAGAAATTATCTACGCGCCTATCCTCTTTACCAACACCAGTTTAGTGATGTGTGGCTATGGGGTGAATGGGCTAAGGATAAGGGAATCTCCCAGAAAGACATTGGCATAGATTTAGTTGCGCAAAGGAAAGATGGCGCTCTGTGCGCCATTCAATGTAAATACTATGACCCCCAAGAGCATCTTAATAAGGCGGGCATAGATGCTTTCCTTGCCGCTGCTGGCATGTCTTTTGGTAAGGCAGAGTTCAGCGAGTGTTTTGTCATTAGCACGACCGCCAAGATAGGTCAGGTGGCGCGAGAGGTCATGGATGGATTTCGTATTCCTTGCTCACTAGTGGATTTTTATGAGATAGCGCCAGCGGGGGCTCGCGCCAGGCTGGAAGAAGGCAAGCAGGCCTATCTTGCTCCTTTGAAGGCTGACAAGAAGAAGCTATGGTCTCATCAAAAAGAGGCGGTAGCCGATGTCCTTAAGGGGCTTAAGACTGCCGACAGGGGCAAGTTGATAATGGCGTGTGGCACTGGCAAGACTCTGGTCTCGTTGAAGATAGCCGAACGGCTGCTGAAAAAGAAGCCGAACCGAGAGGGTCTGATACTTCTGCTAGTTCCCTCTTTGGCATTGCTATCTCAGGTGCTAAGGGAATGGACGGCACAGGCGGATAAGCTAGCCCAGATTTTTGCGGTCTGTTCGGACGCCAAGGCCGGCAAGGACGAGGAGGATACGCCAATTAGCGAGCTGGGTATGGCACCCACCACCAACAGCGAGAAGCTAGCGGATGGATTGGCTGGGCGAGACAGGAAGGGGATGACGGTTGTTTTTGCTACCTATCAGTCGATTGAGGTGGTTGCCAAGGCTCAGCAGCAATTTGATGAGGACTTTGATTTGATTATCTGCGATGAAGCCCATCGGACGACTGGCATAGAGACCGAAGCCAAGAAGACCTCTCCTTTTGTGCTGGTTCATAAGAATGACTATATTAGGGCGAATAAGCGGCTGTATATGACGGCGACGCCGCGCATCTATAGGGAGTCGGACAAGCAAAAGGCAAAGGAGCGGGATGTGGAGGTCTTCTCAATGGATGATGAAGCCAGCTATGGCAAAGAACTCCACTGGCTTGATTTTTCTACTGCGGTTAGTCAGGATCTGCTCGCTGATTATAAGGTGCTGATTCTGGGGGTCTCCTCTAAGGACTATGCGAATTTGGAGACCAGTTTAGAGTTGAATGACACGGCCAAGTTGATAGGCTGTTGGAATGGTTTGGCAAAGCGGATTGCGAATATAGAAGCGGCTGGGATGGAGCGGGACACGGAGCCGATGAAGCGAGCGGTTGCCTTTTGTTCCAAGATTAAGTCATCGGTTCAAATTACCGAGCAGTTCACCGAGATAATAGATGCCTATCATCAAAAGGAGCGTTCCCAAGAGTCGCCAGAAGAGAAGGTGCTTGAATGCGAGATGAGACATGTAGATGGCACGCAGAATGTGCTTGAACGCAATGAGGCGCTCAGGTGGTTGAGGGAGGGACCGACTGGCTATGGCTGTCATATATTGAGTAATGTCCGCTGTTTGTCTGAGGGGGTGGATGTGCCGGCTTTAGATGCGGTGATATTTCTGTCGCCGCGCAACTCGCTAGTGGATATAGTTCAATCGGTTGGTCGGGTGATGCGCAAATCACCTGGCAAGAAGTATGGTTATATCATCCTGCCGGTGCCGGTCTCGCTGGATGAGGATGCGGCAAAGGCGCTGGATAAGGATAGCAATTATCGGGTGGTGTGGGATGTGCTTCAAGCATTGCGCTCTCATGACAATAGGTTTAATGCGGAGGTCAATAGGATAGAGCTGAATGAACAGGACAGCGAGCGTATAGTTGTGGATGTGATTGGGAAGGAGCTGCCTGCTGATGAAGTTAAAGAAAAGGTGGATGCCGTCCAGCTATCGCTGGATATAGGTGCCTGGCGCAAGGCGATTTTGGCGCGGGTGGTGCTCAAATGTGGTGATAGGCGCTATTGGGAGAAGTGGGCGAAGGATGTGGGCGAGATAGCCCAGCTTAGCAACCATAGGATTAAGGCCCAGGTAAAGAAGATGGAGAAGAAGGGGGACAAGACCTTCAAAACTTTTCTTACTGGCTTGAGGCGGAACCTCAACCCAGCCGTTAGTCAAGCAGATGCCATAGACATGCTGAGTCAACATATGGTGACTCAGCCGGTCTTCAATGCTCTGTTTGAGGGCTATGACTTTGCTGATCGCAATCCAGTTTCTATTGCCATGCAGAATATGTTGGATCTATTGGAAGAGAAGAATGTTCGGGTGGAAACCAAGAAGTTGGAGGGCTTCTATGAGAGCGTGGCAGAGAGAGCCAGGGGCATTGACAATATATCAGGCAAGCAGAAGGTCATCAACGAGCTCTATGAAGAATTCTTCCGCACTGCCTTTCCCAAGATGGCAGAGCAGCTCGGCATAGTCTATACTCCGCCTGAGGTGGTGGATTTCATCCTCCATAGTGTCAATAGCCTGCTACAAAAAGAATTCGGTCGCAGTCTCAGCAGTGAGAATGTCAATGTGTTGGATCCATTTACCGGCACTGGCACCTTCATTAGCCGATTGCTCCAATCTGAGCTTATCAAGGACGAGGATCTAAGGCATAAATATACTAAGGAACTCCACGCCAATGAGATAGTCCTGCTGGCATACTACATAGCCGCCATTAATATAGAACAAGCATTTCACTATAGACGCCAGCGGAAAGACAGTGACTATAGCTCCTTTGAAGGTATGGTGTTAACCGACAGCTTCCAACTATATGAGGATGAGGATATGAAGGATATGATATCTCAAATTCTGCCGATTAACTCGCGCCGTGCCCTCAGGCAAAAAGAAAAAACCATTCAAGTAATTATCGGTAATCCTCCTTATTCGGCTGGGCAAAAGAATCCTCATGACAACCGTCCCAACCTGCCTTATCCTAAGTTGGATGAAAAGATTCGCTCTACCTATGCCGCTGATTCATCTGCAAATCGTAAAGCAAGTCTTTATGATTCCTATATTCGCGCCATTCGCTGGGCAACCGATAGATTGGGTGATGAAGGGATCATTGGCTTTGTCACCAATGGCGGTTATATAGATGGCAATGCGGCGGATGGGCTTCGTAAACATCTGCTCAAAGATTTCACCAGTGTCTATTGCTTCAATCTGAGAGGGAATGCACGAGTCTTTGGTGAAAAACAAAAGCGAGAAGGTGGAGGGATTTTTGGTCAAAACTCTCGTGCTACCATTGCGATAACCTTTCTGGTTCGTAATCCCGCCTCCTTCTCCTTTACCCCCCCCCCCCCCCCACTCCTCCCCTTCCTCCTCCACTCCATCGGCTCTACTACCGTGATATAGGCGACTATCTCAGCCGAAAAGAGAAGCTGGCCAAATTGAGACGGCTGGCTTCAGTGGCAAGAGTGTCATGGCAGAGGATTAAGCCCAATTCTCATCACGACTGGATAAACCAACGAGATCCCCACTTTGCCAAGTTTATTCCTCTGGGAGACAAGGCAAATAAGACCAAACCCGGCTCGACGCCCCAGCCAGCTATCTTTAATCAATATAGTCTTGGAGTTTCAACAAATAGAGACAGTTGGGCATATAACTTTTCTCTTTCCTCCTTGAAAGAGAATATGAAAAGGATGATTGATTTTTACAACCAACAGCTTCGAAGCTATCAGCGTAAGAAGGAGGAGGATAGCAGTCTATCTCCCGTCCTTAGTATGGACAAGACCAAAATAAAATGGGATGGTTTCCTCCAAGCTGATCTAGCTAAAGGTAAGAAGGGTAAAGTAGATTTTAGCCATATTCGTCCTACCTTCTATCGCCCTTTTGTACCCAAGCACCTCTACTTTGATAGGCAGTTTAATAATAGCGTTTATCGCCAACCCAGTTTCTTCCCTCAGCCGGATTCAATCAATCAAGCCATCTGTGTGACTGGCATAGGCAGCTTGGTTAATTTTTCTGCTCTGATGGTAGCTAGGCTGCCTAATTTGCATTTCCATAATACCGGCCAGTGTTTCCCCCGTTATGTCTATAGCAAGAAACAAGAGGATCTTGCCAGCAGCGATGACAATGGCAGACAGGACAATATTTCTTCTTACGCTCTTGAAACTTTTCGCTCTCACTACAATGACAAGCGAATTGATAGGGATGCCATCTTCTACTATGTCTATGGGCTGCTGCACCATCCCAGCTATAGAATCAAGTTTAGAGCCGACCTTTATAAGCTGCTACCTCACATTCCCTTTGCCAACAGCCAAAAGGACTTCTGGGCTTTCAGTGAGGCGGGCAGGCGGTTGGGACAGCTCCACACTGGCTATGAAGAATTGACTCCCTATGATTTACAGATCCACGAAACTGGCAAGGGGAGCGAGAGAGGCAGAAGAGACAAAAGAGATAAAAGAGATGAAAGGGACCATTATCGCGTCACCAAGATGCACTTTGCTGGCACGGCGCGCGACCCAGATAGAAGCTGTATTAAATACAACGACCATATTTTCATTGAAGGCATTCCACTGGAAGCCTATGACTACATAGTGAATGGCAAGTCGGCACTAGAATGGCTGATGGAATGCTATCAGGTAAAGATTGATAAGGATAGTGGCATCAAGCAGGACCCAAATGAATGGTCTGATAATCCTCGCTACATCATTGACCTAATCGGCAAGCTAGTCCAACTAAGCCTCACCACCCTAAAAGAAGTATCCAACCTCCCCGACCTCAGCTTCCCCCAAGAAGAGTAGCCACCGACCTCAGCCTAGCAGAAGAGCAGAAGAGATAGCCAGCCTCCCGAGCTCAAATTGCCAAAGGAAGAAAAGAAGTGTCCACCGAGTTCAGCCTAGAAGAAGAGAATAAAAAGCCACCAAGCTCAACCCAGAAGAATAAATAGCCAAGCTCCCCGAGCTCAAATTCCCAGAAGAGAATTAAAGGATTAATTGCCTTATGATTGAATATGAACCCAATGGCAACCAATTTAGTTGGGATTGCTAATTAGATTTCTTGGTGAGTTGTGCTAATACTTGGCTTCTTCAATTTTTTTAATATTGTTATGGAGGTTTGTATTTTATATCCGGTTGAGCGCCCGAATTTAAGCCAATATCTAACTTTAGGATTGCTATCCTCAGCGGCGTATGAACAATTGGCAGCGTAAATAATACAATCTGCTGTCGTTTTTTCCGATAAGATGATAGAAATAATATATAAAGTTTTAAATCTATTCGTAATTTGGGAATGTCTGCTGATTATTTCTGCTGCAGCTAACCATGCCCCCCATCTTAACAGGGTCTTTACTATGGAAGGAAATCTTTCAGATATTGTAGGAAAATTCAAATTATCGAGGCAATGATCTAAAGCATTAGGAAAAATATACTTCCCTACGAAACAATAATTAACGCAACGATGAAGTAAACGTAGAGAAAAAAGTACTGTTGTAATAGTAGACTTAGGTATCGAAATTGTTCTTTCGTCACTATTAGTTGGGTTATATGTTTCTTGTTTGTCATCGGCCAAACATTGAAAGGATAGTACATGTATTTCTACGCTATATTTCGGAGGAAGTGGTGAAACATGAAAGATTTGGGGAATTTTTATTTCTCTAGACGTTTCTTCAAGCAAAAACTGGCACCCTTCTTGCTCCCTGAATATATCAGTATATTGGCTTTGTATCGCATTCAGTCCAATCATATCAGTAATCCGCTCCTGCGTCTTCACCATATCAGTAATCCGCTCCTGCGTCTTCACCATATCAGTAATCCACCCCTGCTCTCTCAATATACCAGTATATTGGCTTTGTATCGCATTCAGTCCAATCATATCAGTAATCCGCTCCTGCGTCTTCACCATATCAGTAATCCACCCCTGCTCTCTCAATATACCAGTATATTGGCTTTGTATCGCATTCAGTCCAATCATATCAGTAATCCGCTCCTGCGTCTTCACCATATCAGTAATCCGCTCCTGCGTCTTCACCATATCAGTAATCCACCCCTGCTCTCTCAATATACCAGTATATTGGCTTTGTATCGCATTCAGTCCAATCATATCAGTAATCCGCTCCTGCGTCTTCACCATATCAGTAATCCACCCCTGCTCTCTCAATATACCAGTATATTGGCTTTGTATCGCATTCAGTCCAATCATATCAGTAATCCGCTCCTGCGTCTTCACCATATCAGTAATCCGCTCCTGCGTCTTCACCATATCAGTAATCCACCCCTGCTCTCTCAATATACCAGTATATTGGCTTTGTATCGCATTCAGTCCAATCATATCAGTAATCCGCTCCTGCGTCTTCACCATATCAGTAATCCGCTCCTGCGTCTTCACCATATCAGTAATCCACCCCTGCTCTCTCAATATACCAGTATATTGGCTTTGTATCGCATTCAGTCCAATCATATCAGTAATCCGCTCCTGCTCCCTGAATATATCAGTATATTGGCTTTGTATGGCATTCAGCCCAAGGGACTGCTTCAGTCCAGCAGCCATATCAGTGAACTGCTTCAACCCGGCGAATTGCTTTTGTATTATATCTAACCTAGTGGTCAGGGCAGTCTCATGTCTCCTTGCCCTTACTTTCAATTTTGATAATTCCATAAGAAATTGCTCTTTGAATAATAAGAAAAGTTTGAATAATTATAAACACTGAAGCATTATACAAGAAAAAATCAAAAATTACAGAAAAAAAGCAGCAATCTACATTTAGCTGAGAATTTAATAGAATAAGCGTTTTTATAGCAACTTTTAACAAAAGAGGGATTATTATGAGCTGGAATAATTCAGACCAGAAGGCATTGGGTCTAGCGGATCCGATGTTGTTAGAACGAAAGGCAGTGAAGAAATTCAATCCTATCGATATACTGATAGATTGGGGGACTATTGAGAAACAGTTGAAAGGCATTTAAGCACCGGGGCAGCCCGGCCTATCCACCGCTACAAATGCTGAAAGTCTTACTGTTGCAGGTATGGCATCGAATCGGCGATACCGAGATGGATGACCATCTGGTGGTGAATTTATCGTTTCGCCACTTTACCGGTTTCGACTCGGAAGCGCAAACACCCGACCATTCGACCATTTGGAATTTCCGCGAACAGATGCAGAAGGCCGGCTTATTGGTGAAAGTGCTGGATAAGGTCAATCACCAGTTAGAACGAAAAGGGTTCATACTAAAAGACGGGAAGATAGCAGTGGTGGACACCACCGTCATTGAGTCGGCCCGTTCTCGTCCGAAGAAGAACGGCCATGGCAAGAACACCCAAGATCCCGATGCAGCTTATAATGTCAAGGTCGGCAGCGGAGCGTAAAACGACCTACGGTTATAAACTTCATGCCAAGACGGATGCCGATGGGTTGATTAGGAAAATTGCTTATACGGCTGGCAACATCCACGACTCTCAAATGCTCGCGGAACTGCTTACTGGCGATGAACAAGAAGTTTATGCCGACAGTGCCTACGCCGGCAAGAAAATCGCCTCACTGCTCGGCGACAAAAGCCGTATCCTTCATCGCGCTTATCGCAATACGCCGCTCACCAAAAAACAACGCCAAGAAAATAGGAGGCGACGAAAAACTCGCAATGTCGTCGAACGCACCTTCGCCCACCTCAAACTCCATTTCAACCTAACCAAAGCCCGCTATCTTGGCAAAGCACGAAATTATGCATCCACTCTTCTCATTGCCATTGCTTACAATTTCAAACGACCCGTCCTTAAGAGCGAACTCACGGCCTAGATCCGCCCAAACCATTTAATCAAAGAAAAACAACAAAAACAAGCGCCTCCCGGCTAGAAAACGGGAACAAAAAGAACAAAAACACCCATTAGATACCCCTAATCAACACCCAATTTCAATCTCACCCTATCAAAACGACTTAATTGGTTAGAATAAACTAATTAATCAAACCTTTCAATAAGACTTCATTATTTAACCTGTTTGTGTCCCTGATAGGCGACATTCCCTGATGGGAGGTATAATAACTATATGAACATTGCAGCCTACGATGCGTTACTAAAAGCGAAGGTCCCAGAGCCGAATGCGCGCAAAGCAGCTATTGAACTCGCGAACAACAGCTTTGCGATGGAGCATGCCCTGGACGGACTGCGTTCTGATATAAAAGACTTGCGCTTGCATGTTGATGTATCCATTGCCAAGAGTACGCACGCCAACCTCATTGCCACAATTATTGTGGGGGGTGTGGTGATTGCCTTTATAAGCTTAATGATTGCAGGTCTGGGCGTGGTAGTATATTTCTTTTAATGGAGTTGCTGTGTATTAGGGGATGAAGGCAGCTTTAATCGGCTACTTCTATTCTTTTGTTGATGGCTGATGGAATGCTAGAAGCAAGGATAGTGGCATCAAACATGACCTAAATGAATGGTCTGCTAATCCTCTCTACATCATCGAATTAATTGGCAGTCCAGCTAAGCCTCAGCACTCTAAAAGAAGTAGCCGAGCTCCCCTAGCTCAGATTCCCCAAGGCAGAAAAGGAGTAGCAACTGACCTCAGCCTAGAAGGAGAGAAGAAGAGCGGAAGAGATAGCCAATCTCCTCTGGCTCAGCTTCCCCAAAGAAGAGTAGCCAGCGACCTCAGCCTAGAAGGAGAGAAGAAGAAAAGAAGAGATAGCCAATCTCCTCTCGCTCAGATTCTCAAAAGGATAAAAGGAACAGCAATCTCACTTGCCTCGAATTCACATGATACAAATTCAATGAAGGATGGGTATAATGCTTGTTATACATTTTAGAGACTCATTGTTAATTAGAGGTTATGCACTTAGGATGGGAACTCATGCAATATAAAATTCCTGCTATGGTAGATTATCCTAGAACCATCAAAGACGAGCTGTCTTTTGCGGGGGAGCATCTCAAACGGGGAAGGCACAAAATACACCCTTACCCAGCAATGCTCCATCCGTTATTGGTAGATTCCTTGCTTGAAAGGTACGCAAAAAAAGATGATGTTGTCTTTGACCCTTTCTGCGGCAGTGGCGTCACCTTATTACAATCTAGCGTTAAAACCAACAGGTCTTTCGGTTTTGATATAAATCCACTCGCCCTATTGATAGCGAAAGCCAAAACTCAACAATACAACATAAAGAAACTCCAAGAAGAGTTCCTCAATCTGCGGGGGAAAATACAAAAGAATACAGAGGCAAGTATTCCTAATATTAAAAACATAGACTATTGGTATACGAAAGATGCTATACAGGACTTAGGGAAAATACGCTATGTC
The DNA here is from genome assembly GCA_965215225.1 of Gammaproteobacteria bacterium. Lineage (GTDB taxonomy): Bacteria > Pseudomonadota > Gammaproteobacteria > CBDBNL01 > JAAOII01. Next base: position 2,263,099 of record OZ244039.1, on the reverse strand, counting down.
CTAAAAAATAGTAAATATAAATATAAGTGCTTTTTTATAACCACCTTTGCCTTCATTTGTCGCCATCAATCACTAACCAGAAAAGGAGAGTTCAAACGACACAGAATTAAGAAAGAGAAAATAGCTTTAGTGGATAACCAGATTCTAGCTAGGTTCTTCGAACATACCGAAAAGATGATTAAAGAGTTTGAAGCTAGCAGTATTCCCAGACGACCAAGCAAACCTATCCTAGCCAACTCTGAGACGGATATTCATAAGGACATAAAGTATGATCTGGTTATTACATCGCCTCCATATGGTGATAGCAGAACTACGGTTGCCTATGGGGAATACTCAAGCTTTGGCTCGGGATGGACGGATGACCTTCATATGTTTGGTTCAGTTAACTACAAGGTGGATAAAGAAGGTCTTGGCAAGGCACGCCCGATAAACCAAGAATTGTATCAGCACAAAATCCTTGTTGCTATCCTAGCGAAGATACAGGCGGAGGATAAGAAAAGAGCAATAGATGTTCTTCATTTTTTCAATGGTTATTACAACGCCATTAGAAATATAGGAAGAAATCTTAATAGAACAGGCAGCGTTTGTTTTGTAGTTGGAAATAGGAATGTGAAAGGTCATCAGATCCCAATGGATCAGATAACCGCCTCTTTTTTTGAAGGCGTAGGGCTATCGTTTGAGAGCATATTCGTAAGAGACATCCATAACAAGGTGATGCCGTCGCTTAATTCGCCATCAAGTAAAGTAGGTGAGAAGGCATCAACAATGGCGAATGAATATATTGTGGTTTTTCACAAACAATGAGCAAGAAACTAACAATTAAGCAAGTAAAAGAAAGACTCACCAAGATTAAAAATATGGGCTATGTGAAATCCTTACGCAAAGGACCCACAGGAATCGGATATACACTCGAAACCCTGCTAGGTATAGAAGAGAATAATATCAGCTCCCCTGACTTGAAAGAAATAGAGCTGAAAGCCAAAAGAGAAAATCACGCAGGAATGATTACCCTATTCACCTTCAATAAAAAAGCTTGGAAGATGGACCCTCTCACTGCTATTAAAAAATATGGAAGTAGAGATAAGGACGAAAGATTGGGGATGTATTACACTATGGGAATAACCCCAAATAGTGCAGGGTTGTTTTTATATATTGACAATGAAACCATCTCAGTAAGGAGTGTTGATGGTGATATCATCACCACCTGGCAACTTTCGGAGATAAAAAAGCGATTTGAAGCGAAGGTGTGTCCTTTTAGTAGGCGCCAGGGTGGAGGAACGAGACGGAGCTGAGTATTTTCTGTTCAATAGGGCCCGATTATTATCTCATGGCACCACCGAGACTATTCTAAAGAACCAGTTTGCCGCGGGGCATCTTTTGGTTGATTTTAGATTACACGATAAGGGAACCATGGCAAGAAATCACGGAACAGGATTTCGTGTATCAGAAAATCATCTTGATGAGCTTTATCAAAGAATGGAAGATATCAATTTTTGATAATCTTTGTTGATATTCTTGGAAGGGATTATATAATCCCGTCCAAGCAAAGAGGTGTTGCACTTATGATGCAAATTCGCACAATATAAAATTTCTACTATTGTAGATGATGACTAAGAACCTATATTCGCCAAAAGTATTGGTGACACGAACAAAAAGAAGCAGACAAAAGAACCAAAAGTCAGGGGTCATATGGCTTACTGGCTTGAGTGGTGCGGGAAAATCTACCATTGCCATGGGACTGGATAAGCAGCTTACAGATGAAGGCTATCACTCCTATGTGTTGGATGGTGATATAGTTAGAGCAGGTCTTAGCAGGGACCTGGACTTCTCGGATGAGAGCCGCCATGAGAATGTTCGCCGTATTGGCGAGCTGGCAAGGTTGTTTGCTGATGCAGGCATTCTTGTCTTGGTCGCATTAATATCTCCTTTCCATAAGGATAGGAAGACAGCAAGAAGCATAATGCCAGCGGGGGACTTTATTGAGGTGTATATTAAGGCATCTTTTAAGACCTGCCAAGAACGGGATCCAAAACACATATATAGTGAGGCGCAGAAAGGCAAGGTTGAGCATTTTACTGGCATGGATTCTAGCTATGAAGAGCCGAAAGCTGCTGAGGTGGTGTTGAATACCGAACGGGAAACACCTGAGGAGTCAATTCATAGACTTTATGATTACTTAAAACAGAAGGGGTTTCTTCTTCATTCTTAATGAAATTTTTGGATGACCCAGATGCCTTTGCCCGATTAGTTAATTCTGTGGATGAGGCAGCCGAGTCGATTATGCAGGTCTATAACACCGACTATGATATAGAGATAAAGCAAGATAGATCACCGGTTACTATTGCTGATAAGCTTTCACATCAAATACTAGTGGCAAGCTTACCTGAGGTTCATAGGGTGCCAGTCTTATCCGAAGAGGGTAATGTTCCATGGCAGGAGCGTAAAAAATGGCAGAGTTTTTGGCTGGTGGATCCGCTTGATGGGACAAGGGAATTCATTAGCAAGAATGGGCAATTTACTATTAATGTTGCTTTGGTAGAGGAGCATACTCCCATTTTTGGTATCCTCTGTTGTCCAGCAACGAAGGATTTTTACTATGGCGCCAAAGGCAGGGGTGCTTACAAAAGGGTTAACTCTCATTGGCAAGAGATTAAGGTAAAGAAGACTCCTCTATCCGATTACACAATTGTGAGTAGCAGTCTCCATAGTGATAAAAGAACCAATCTATTACTGGATAAGATAGCAGCTGCTAATCGGGTTACCTGTGGCAGCGCCCTTAAATTTACTTATATAGCCGAAGGCAGGGCACAGTTATATCCTCGCTTTGGCCCTACTTCTCTTTGGGATACCGCAGCTGGACAGTGTATAGTGGAGGAGGCAGGTGGTAAGTTGGTGGGTCAAAACTTACAACCGCTAAAATATAATGACAGAGAAGATCTGCTCAATCCACCTTTTGTTGCCTGTGCCCAGTTGGAAGATTCATGGACTCGGTGGTGGCAGAAGATCTGAGTTGGGGGCTTTTGCTGTTGCTTGCCATAGTTCAGGGCATCACGGAATTTCTGCCTATATCTAGTTCGGCTCATCTGCTGCTACCCTCTTTGTTGTTTGATCTGCCAGATCAGGGACTTATGTTTGATACCTCAGTTCATGGCGGCACTCTGGTGGCTGTGGTGGCATACTTTCGTTCTGATATTGGTAGGATGTTGAAGTCTTTTTTTTACTCAAACTTTGAGAAAGACCGCCGTTTTGCCATTTGGTTGTTAGTAGCGAGCCTGCCAGTATTAATAACTGGATTCTTTGTTGTTGATTTTGTTGAGACCCATTTACGCAATCTATGGGTGGTGAGCTGGACTACACTACTATTTGCTTTATTGCTATGGTGGGCAGCCGCTCGCAAAGGCAATAGAATAGACCCATCGCCGCGTATCCTATTGATAGTTGGCTTGGCTCAGGTGATGGCACTGGTTCCGGGCGTATCAAGGGCTGGTATTACCATAACAGCTGGACTATGGCAAGGGCTCACCCCTCAGGCAGCTGCTAGACTTGCCTTTTTATTTTCTATTCCGGTCATAGCCGCCGCCTTTGCTTTCGGTATCTACCGCCTGATTCAACTGGGGGAAGCAGAACGGCTGGTGGAGGCGGCAGTTGCTTTTTTGGTGGCAGCCATCTTTGCTTATCTCACCATCTCATTTTTTCTTAGATTAGTAAGCTATGTGGGTATCATGCCTTTTGTTATCTATCGTCTCCTCTTGGGTTCGATATTGTTGCTATTTTTATGGACTAGTTATTAAAATAAACTTGACTGATATGACGAAAGATTCTGTTGTAAATTGGCGCTCTATCCTATTGGATAGTGGCTACTTCATTTCCAACCAATCGAGACAACTCCTTAGCTATCTTGGGTTTTGTTTTGTTATTGGAGCATCATTTTCCTTGCTCTTTTCCTTTAGTATCCTATGGGAAGTAGACCCGTCCTTAGAGGTGCTGATAGCTATTCTTCGTTTTCTTGTCTCAATTTTGCTCCAATGCGGCCTTCTGGTTTTCATTGATACCATTAGTCAGCAACAAAGGATCTCCCCCCTCCGAGCTGTAATGACAGCAGCGCCTAAATTGTTAACCTATATAGTTGCCGAATTTCTAGCCGGTCTTACAGTCTTAGTTGGTCTTATGATGTTTATTGTGCCAGGAGTATTTTTGTATAGCCGCCTCCTCCTAGCGGATTTCCTAATTGTTCTTGGTGGAGAGAATAATCCCCTAGCGGCTTTAAGAGGAAGTTTTAGGCGGACAGCTGGTAATACTGGGGGGCTTATTGTGGTTGTTCTGCTTTGTATCCTCCCAGTTTTCGTCATATCTTGGCTCGGAGTCCTCCATCAGCTGGCGAACCCTGGTTTGTTGGTAAGATTGTTGTGGATGTTGGTAAGTTGGATGCTCATCATCTTTTGGACCCTGGTAAGGTATCGTTGCTACCTATTGCTAAGGGAAGAGAAGGTCTAGTCTCTTATGGGACAGAGAGTCTTACCAAATCGCCTAAATTACCCAAGTCACCCAGATCACCCAAGTCGCCCCAATCGCTCAAATCAAAATGGCTGAACGGAAAGAGAAGGCTTCTTCTTTGACTGGGCGCTTCACTTTTGGGGCAAGACTTCACCGACTCTTTAGCAAAAAGTCCCTTCCTTCATTTGCTACTCAATTAGAAGAGGAGATGCTACAGGCGGATTTTGGTGTTGCTATGACAGAGAAAATTATGAGACTATGGCATAGCCAGGTTGCTAATCCGACTGATTATGGCAGTTCGGTGAAGGCTCTGAAAGCCATTCTTTCGTCTTTGTTGGATACAGCTTCTCAGCAGCTAGTCATAGGTGACCAGCGACCTTTTTGCTTATTAGTCTTAGGTGCTAATGGGGTGGGTAAGACTACCAGCCTGGCAAAGCTAGCCTATCACTATAAGAACAAAGGGTTAAGATTGCGGTTGGTAGCAGGAGATACCTATCGAGCGGCCGCCATAGAACAGCTGCACAAGTGGGGCGATAGGATTGGCGTCGCGGTTTCCTATGGTAAGCACCGAGCCGATAGTGCTGCGGTCATCTATGATGGCGTCCAAACTGCTATTAATGCCGAGCAGGATTTGGTGCTGGTGGATACCTCAGGTATTATGGCGAGCGCAGCCGAGATGAAGAGCTATATCAATAAGGTCATTGGCGTTATCAAGAAGTTGGATTCAAGTGCCCCCCATGAGACCCTACTGATATTGGATGCCACTCATGGTCAAAACTCTCTCATACAGGCAAAGGGCTTTTGTGAGGCAACCAAAATAGATGGTTTTTGTCTTACCAAATTGGATAGTAGTGCCAAAGGAGGAATTGTATTTGCTCTTATCAATGAGCTTCAGTTGCCGCTTAGGTTTATAGGAACAGGCGAGAGGCTAGAAGACCTAGCAGAGTTTGTTCCCAGCTCCTATCTGGCTCAGCTGTTTCAGTCTTAGCCTATCTTTCTAATTCGATTAGGCGGGCGTTTAGGTTGCGGATGATTTGCTCTAGTTCAGAGATACTGAGTTGCTGGCTACCATCGCTAGTCTGTAATGAGCTGGCAGCCTCTTTCAGAGTGTTCAAGTCTTCGTTGAAGGTATTTATATTGGTGGTGAGTCTCTCAATATCCGCTTGGAGCTGGGTGTCCATTTGCTCTACCCTCAAGGCTAGCTCTTCTAGGGTTTCTTCCCTTTGCTCTATGCTCAGAGATAGTTCTTCTAGTGCTTCTTCCCGTTGCCCTAGATTTGCGGACAAGGCTTCTAGTTCTTCCTTTTGAGTATTCAGGGTTTCAGTGAAATTCTCTTCTTGGTTGTTGATACTTTGTTCTAATTGGGTTAGCTTGTTTCTTGTCTCACCAAGCTGTTCTTCCACACCAGTCACCTTTTCTCTCACCGACCTTCCTAGGGCTCCTACATATTCCACATCATTTTGTAGCTTTTCAACCTGAGCGATAAAGGTATCTACCTTAGTGTTGAGCCTAGCAAAGTTGGTGTTTAGTAGCTCCTGTAATTCGTCCCGCGAGATGAGATCACGGGACAAGCCATCCAAATTAATGGTCTCTTCAACAGGATTCTCCTCGGGCGATTGTGATGAGAGGGGATTCCATTCCTCTAACCAAGCTAAGGCTTCTTTCACTGGTGTTTTTAACTCACTAGGCAGGTGCTCCCTTGAGTTATAAGCATATATCCCACCTGCCACTATTATCACTAGCAGCAAAGAGATAGGAAGCCATCGGCGCTTGGGCTTTGCTTGTGGCGGTCTGTGTCTTTGTAAGTCTTCTTCTCTTAGTTTCATTCGTCAGTTCCTTGACATATTTTAACCTCAATCATTATACATTACCCTTCTTAGTAATGATAAATATTCTCAATCCAAAAAAGGACGGGCAATCTAAAAAAGACGAACAATTCAAAAGAGACGGGCAATCCCAAAAGGACGAGCAATCTAAAAAAAAAAGACCAACAATTCAAAAGAGACCAACAATCCAAAAAAGACGAGCAATCCAAAAAAGACTGACAATTCAAAGAAGAGACGAGCAATCTAAAAAAAGACCGACAATTCAAAGAAAAGACCAGCAATCCCAAAAGGACGGGCAATCCAAAGAAAAGACCAGCAATCCCAAAAGGACGGGCAATCTAAAAAAGACTGACAATTCAAAGAAGAGACGAGCAATCTAAAAAAAGACCGACAATTCAAAGAAAAGACCAGCAATCCCAAAAGGACGGGCAATTCAAAAGAGACGGGCAATCCAAAGAAAAAGACCAACAATTCAAAAGAGACCAACAATCCCAAAAAGACGAGCAATCTAAAAAAGACTGACAATTCAAAGAAGAGACGAGCAATCCCAAAAGGACGGGCAATCCAAAGAAAAAGACCAACAATTCAAAAGAGACCAACAATCCCAAAAAGACGAGCAATCTAAAAAAGACTGACAATTCAAAGAAGAGACGAGCAATCCCAAAAGGACGGGCAATCCAAAGAAAAAGACCAACAATTCAAAAGAGACGAGCAATCTAAAAAAGACTGACAATTCAAAGAAGAGACGAGCAATCCCAAAAGGACGGGCAATCCAAAGAAGACGAGCAATCCAAAAAAGACGAACAATTCAAAAGAGACGAGTAATCTAAAAAAGACCAGCAATCCAAAAGAGACCAGCAATCCAAAAGAGACCAACAATCCAAAAAAGACGAGCAATCTAAAAAAGACCGACAATTCAAAGAAGATATCAGCAATCCCAAAAGGACGGGCAATCCAAAGAAGACGAGCAATCCAAAAAAGACCAACAATCCCAAAAAAACGAGCAATCTAAAAAAAGACTGACAATTCAAAGAAGAGACGAGCAATCTAAAAAAGACTGACAATTCAAAGAAGAGACGAGCAATCCCAAAAGGACGGGCAATCCAAAGAAGACGAGCAATCCAAAAAAGGCCGACAACCCAAAGAAGGCGAGCAATCCAAAGAAGATAAACAAAATGAAGAATCTAAGGTTATAATATTCCCTATGAAAAGAATAGCTGATTCTTCAAAATTTGAACTATAATTTGATTATGAATGAATCTGATTATAGCTATTCTATGCTTATGAATAGACTGACTTCCGTTTTCGGCAAAGGTTCTGATTTAGCTAAAGCCTTTCATTTGTCCTTCTTCTTTGTGCCCGCCTCTCCGCTTTTGCTTGGCAAGGTCGGGAGGCTTCTTTTCTGCTTAGTGTAGTATGATTAACGAGCCATTGGCGGTTTGGTGTGATAGGGATAATAGTGGGAGCATAGGAGGGAGTGAACAAGCCAGTGCTAATCTTATTTGGGACTTCGGGGAGTCGGATGAATATCCCGCCATTCGCTGCACTCCGCTAGAACCTGATGAATGGCGTAGCTGGTGGTCTTTGAATGGAGAAGGCAAACCCCAACTCAACCAGACCCGTTTGGATGCTCTAACGAATTGATGACTGACTTTGACTAGGTTCTCATCGCTTCCATTCTTTCAACCGAAATGGCATAGCTGCTTATATAACGGAAATAGGAGGTATTGGCGATAACTCTGCTGATGCTAATTGAGCTATCTTTCTGTTATAACTATTCATCTCTTATTAGTTGAGTGGTAGTTGAGACCAAAATGAGTAAAAAAGATATGCTAGTTGAAAAAATAACCAGAAAAGCTATAAAAAAAATATTAAAAAATTAAATTGATATAGCTATAAAAAGCTATAAAGTGATATTAAAGTAGTATAATGAAGTCTTATTGAATTAAAAGATGGAAATAAATTTATAAATTTTAATTATGTTAAATCCTCGCTATTTTTTGTTGTTGGCTAGGCGCCGCTTTGCCAATATTACGCTGCCATATTCATATGGTCTTTCCTCTATGCTGCCTTTATGTGCCTATTCCTTATTTCTTTGTCGGCAAGCAAAAGGCTTCTTAGCTTCTAACCCCCCCCCCATAAGCTTTCCACTTTAATCTGGCATTGGCGGGGTATTCTCTTCTTGGTTGGTTTGTTAATTCTTACTGCTTGTGGCGGCGGTTCAGGAGGGAACGGCGGCGGGGCAGATAATTCTCCAGGCACTGAGCCTTCTGCTAGGGAGTTAGATTGCTTGGATGATGCAAATCGAGATTGCGATGACGATGGTTATAACAACAGTGCGGACATAGATGCTGATGGCGATGGGTTGATAGAGATAAGAACAGCGGCGCAATTAAATGCGGTGAGGTATGCTCTAAATGGCAATGGGCGGAAACTATCGGCAGATGCGGAGTTCGACGACACTGGCTGTGGTGGTGCCAATGGCATTACTGAATGTTCTGGCTATGAGCTGGTTGCGGATATAAGTCTTGCTGCTTATGCGAATAATGAGGGAGGCAAAGGCTGGCAACCACTGGGGAATGATACAAATAGTGCTGATGCTGGATGTCAAGGAGCTGCTTTTAATGGAATCTTTGACGGCAATGGCTGGACGATTAGTGAGCTAAGCATCAATCGTTCGGCTGAGGATTGTGTGGGTTTGTTTGGTCATATAGCTGCGAATTCAGAGATTCGCAATTTGACTCTTCGTGCCGAGTCAGTAGTAGGTAGGAATATAGTAGGTGGTCTGGTGGGGAGAGTGCAATCGGGTCGAATTGTTTCTTCTGCGGTTGTGGCAGCTGAGGTGAGCGGGAGGAATAGTGTAGGCGGTCTGGTAGGGGATGGTGACTCGGCTCTTCGGATTTATTCTTCTTCGGTTGTGGCGGCTGAGGTGAGAGGGGGTGGTAGTGTAGGCGGCTTGGTGGGGGATACTCCTTCGGCTCGGATTCATTCTTCTTCGGTTGTGGCGGGTGAAGTAAGCGGGAATAGTAATTTTGTAGGCGGTCTGATGGGGCAGGGTAATGTGGCTCGGGTTTATTCTTCTTCAGTTGTAGCAGCTAAGGTGAGAGGGGGTGGTAATGTAGGTGGTCTGGTGGGGAATGGTGGTTCTTCGCTTAGTGGTGTTGAGTTTTATTCTTCTTCGGTTGTGGTGGGTGAGGTGATAGGGGGCGGTGTTGTTACAGGCAGTCTGGCGGGAATTTTCTCTGGCCAGCTTGCTTATTCTTATGTAGTCTCAGGCAGCAATGTTAATATGCTGGCTAGGAGAGGACTCAGGGCTGAAGTTGCTGCTTCCTATTGGGACAGTGATACTAGTGACTTCGAAGAAACTGACAACCATGGTGACCCAAAGACCACTAGTGAGCTTCGCAGCCCAACTGGCTATACAGATATTTATGCCAATTGGACCAAGGACATAGATATATTTGGCGATGGAATGATTAACGAGCCATTGGCGGTTTGGTGTGATAGAGATAATAGTGGGGACATTGGAATAGGTGAAAAAAAACCTGGCAATCTTATCTGGGATTTTGGTGAGTCGAATGAATATCCCGCCATTCGCTGCACTCCGCTAGAACCTGATGAATGGCGCGATTGGTGGTTCTTGAATGCATCTGGCAAACCCGAATTAGACCGGGACCGTTTAGACGAAGCGTTGAACCGATAACGGCTAGTAAGACTAGAGACTAGAAGCCGCCATATACGAGGCTGTAAAGCTAGTGATTAGTCTGGAATTTTTTCAAACAATTTGGTATAATGGGGAATTTAATCTGCTTTATTTAATCAATAATTAATAATTAAATCTACTATAAAAAATGAATACTTCAATTATAAACAAACTAGTTGGCTCGTCCTTTGGTTCTCATTGGCTATTACGAGCCATTACACTGACACTGGTGGGAACTGTCCTATTGACTATTTCCGCTAAGCTACAGGTGCCTTTTTATCCTGTTCCCATGACCTTACAGACCCTGGCTATTCTGCTTATCTGCACTATCTGGGGGATGCGATTAGGTATATTGACAGTGGGGCTCTATCTTGTCGAAGGGGCACTCGGCCTGCCAGTTTTTGCTGGCACTCCTCAGCAGGGCATAGGCATTGCCTATATGATAGGTCCTACAGGTGGTTATTTGGTTGGGTTCTTAGCTGCTGCCGTCTTATTGGGTTATGGCGCCCGCCTCGGTTGGGACAAGAGGCTCTTGCCTTGTTTTGTCCTTATGTGTGCTGCTATTCTAGTCATCTATCTATTTGGTTATCTCTGGTTGGGAAGCCTGATTGGCTATGATAGAGCATTTTGGGCTGGGATAGCTCCTTTTGTCTTAGGGGATCTTGTCAAAGTCCTCTTGGCGGTTGTTAGTTTGAGACTATTACACCAATACTTGGAATCTAGCTGGTCTAAAAGCTAATTTGCTGATTTTAGGACTATAATGTTAATTTGATAAATTAAGAGAGAAAATATGGAAATACTCTATTTTATTTTGGTAGTGCTTGGGTTGGTGGTGATAGCGGCTATTGTTTATCTTGCCTTTTTGCCAGGTCATTATGAGACGCGGGCGTCTATGCTTATGAATGTTCCAGCTAGCAAGGTTTATGACCAGGTTGTGAATCTGAAGAGCTGGCCAAGTTGGAGCCCTTGGCTGATGCATGAGCCGGAAACTAAGGTTAACTATAGCGGTGAAGAGGGCCAAGAAGGTAGTTCTTTTAGCTGGGATACTAAATATCTCGGAAAAGGCACTCTTACCCATACTAAGTTGATAAAAGATAAGGCTATTGAATCAAGACTAGACTTTATCCGACCCTTTCGGTCAAGTTCTGAATCAGGGTGGGAATTTGTTGAAAAAGGTGAGAATGGCGAGAATACCGAGGTTCATTGGTATATGAAGGGTCGGACGCCTTTCTTTTTCCGCTTCATGGTCAAACGGATTAAGAAGACGGTTGCTATGGATTATGAACTAGGATTGGCATTTCTCAATCAGAAGGTGGATGCAAAAGCGCCTAAATTTGAACTTGACTTTGCGGGCAGGACTACGCTGGAAGATTTTCATGGTTGCTATGATAGCTACGAAGGCACTCTGGCGGAGATGCCAAAAGCCGTGTCAGAATCATTTAAGAAGCTGATGTCTCAAGTCAAGGAAGGTAAGATTAAACCAACTGCCAAACCTTTGATAGTCTATCACAAGATGAATCCAAACGCTGGCACTACGGTTTGTGATAGTGTTGTGCCGGTCGCAGAAGATGCGGGGGTTCAGCCCATCCGTCATTATAAGGGTGGAGTATATTTTCGCACTCAATTAAAGGGGGATTATAAGTATCTAGGAAACGCTTGGCATGCGGCTGTGAGCCATATTCGAATGAGGAAGCTAAAAGCCAACTGGTCAAAAGCCTCTTTTGAAGTCTATGTCACCAATCCATTTGACGCTGAGAGCTCTGACGATTATGTTACTGATATGTATATTCCGCTGCGGTCATAGAGGCGATACTTTTGTGGCAGTATGAAAAGTATGGGGATATCGAAACATGGGAACATGGAAGCATGGGGCATGGAAGAAAGGCTGAAATCATTCAATAACGAAGCTAGAGTTTCTCTTATATAGTGACTATGATGGCTATGATGATAAGACTTATTGTTTTTGCTTGGTTGTCTCTTATGGTTGGTCTGAGTGGTTCAGTTTTGGCTGGGGAGAATGAGGAGAATGAGGGGAATGAGGAGATTGAGACCAGGTATTTGCTCTATATCTTTGCTCCTGATGCTGAGGCTGAGCCCTATCTGATGCAAAGACGTAACCTAAGAGAGGGGAAGGCTGGTATCCAAAAGAGGGATCTAACCATAGTAGAGGTCTTTCACAATAGTGATGTTATAATGAACGGCCGTTCCTTTGGGAGTTTGGCAGCGAGAAGTCTATGTGATGACTATGCTATTATGCCTTCTCATTTCGCTGTTTTGCTTCTCGATGAGGATAGGAAAGTCAGGTTAAGATTGCTGAGGCCAGTTAAAGCGGAGGAACTTTTTTCTTTTATTGATACTATTCCTTTAAGGTCTCCCAAATCGAATACTGATAAGAATAAGGTATGAAAAGATATTATTTCCTCTATTTTTTGTTGATTATCTATGCTTCTAATGCCCAGGCAGCAGAAAGAGAAGCCATTTTCGCTGGTGGCTGTTTTTGGTGTATGGAAGAAGCCTTTGAAAAGTTGGATGGAGTCCTAGTGGTTGAGTCTGGTTTTACTGGCGGCCATCGACCAAATCCTTCTTATCGGCAGGTGGTGGGAGGGAATACTGGCCATTATGAGGCAGTTCGGGTTCTTTATGAAGACACTAAGATCGATTACAATCAACTGCTAAGGGCATTTTGGCAGAACATAGACCCTCTCGATGACGGCGGTCAGTTTTGCGATAGGGGGAGTTCCTATAAGACGGCGATCTTCTATCTTGATGATGAGCAAAAGAAGCTGGCGAGGGAGAGTTTTGCTTGGGCGGCGGCTAGGCTTGATGGGTCTATAGTCACCCCACTATTGCCTGCCACCCAATTTTATCCAGCCGAGGACTATCACCAGGACTATCATCGTATGAATCCGCTTAGATATACTTACTATAAGTATAGCTGCGGCCGACCACAAAGGTTGAAGGAGCTGTGGGGGAAGAGTTGAAGCCTATTGGTTCTATTTGGCTGATATGGGGGTTGAATGAAGTTGAATGAATAAGGAATTAATAGCCCTTTCACCAGGCCCAAATCTTAAGCATTATCTGGCTTATATTCGCAATATCGAGATTCTGTCACCAATGGAGGAGCAAAAGCTGGCATTACGCTGGTCGGAGGATAGCGACTTTGAGTCGGCGCGCAAACTTATAATGGCGCATCTGCGTTTTGTGGTCTATATTGCCCGCTCTTATAGTGGTTATGGGTTGCCCTTAGCAGACTTAATTCAAGAAGGCAATGTGGGCTTAATGAAGGCTGTGAAGAGGTTCGATCCGAATCGCGGTGTTCGGCTGATTACTTTTGCGGTCTATTGGATAAGGGCGGAAATTCATGAGTATGTTTTGCTAAACTGGCGAATAGTGAGGACTGCGACGACCAAAGCACAAAGGCGACTCTTTTTTAAGATGAGAAGCAATATGAGTCGGTTGGGTTGGCTAAACGAAAGGGAGATTAAGGAGATAGCTGCCAACCTTGATGTAGAACCTAAGGATGTTCGCGAGATGGAGGGGAGGCTGATGGGCGCGGATGTTCCTTTTGAACTTGGCGATGATGACGATGATACCCATGTTGCTCCAGCTGCTTATCTGGCCGATAATCGCTCCAGACCAGATCTGTTGGTGGAGAAGGAACAATATAATACTGCTTTACAGAAGGAAATTCATCGACTGGTTGATGGGCTGGATCAACGCAGTCGCGATATTGTTCATAAACGCTGGCTGGGAGAGAAAAAACAAACTCTAAGGCAGCTGGCAGCAAAATACAATATCTCGGTTGAACGGGTTCGTCAAATAGAGGAAGAAGCCTTTACGCGGGTTAGAGCCGAGCTAAAACAATTTCATCCCGTTCTTTGATTTTTGTGTTATAATACTTGTTGTCAAGAGGCTATTGAACTATTCAAACTTGTTTATAACTATTAACTATTAAAACTATATAAGAAACTATGTATCCTGAAGAAGACACCAAAGATAAATTAGAGGAGCTTATTAATAAGGGTAAGCAACAGGGAAGTCTCAGTTCTGAAGAGATGAACATGTATTTAGATGATGAGGACTTCCCCATTAATGAGTTTTCCGAGCTGGTTGCTATTATGAATAACCATGGCATTGAGGTTATGGAAGACTCATTGGGCTATGCTGATATGGGGTATGACGATGAGGAAAGCGAAGCGAATGGCGTAGCTGCGCTATTGTCAAAATCCGATGAGATGGACTCGCTTGATGAGAAGGAGAATGGTGAGGATGAGCTGAAGAATGCAACCCTGGCTAATCTAACTACCAAAGGACACCTGGGAGTTCCAATGAAGATGTATATGCATCAAATGGGGTTGGTTCCTCTGTTAAGTCGCGATAAGGAAATAGAAATAGCCAAGAGGATAGAGGACAATATGCGTAATGTGATGAAGCATTTTGGCTTCTTTGAATTTACCATTGAGCATATCCTTTCTGAACATGCTAAGGCCCAGACAAAAAGAGGGAAGCATAATGATGTTTGTATGGCTCTCTATATGGATGATGACGTTAATATGGTTCAGCAGATTGCTAAGGTGCAGAAGAATATCAAAACCAATGTTACCATGCAGAAAAGAAGGGTCAATATCAGCCAACGGATGAAGGAGCTGAAGGCTAAGATGGATAAGATGATAGAGGTGCTAACTGCTGAGGAGGAAAAGGCTAAAAGATACCGCGCTAAATATGCCCCAAGCCATAGGTTTATGATTAGACAACAAGAGCGTCTTAATGAGAAGCTTTCATTGATCAAACTCCAACCACATCATTATGATAAGTTAGTTGAGGATATTAAAAAACAGAGGAAAACTATCTTAGCTGCCGAAAAGAAGATCTATGGGGTTGCGGTGGTTAAGGCTGGTTATGATAAGAAGATCATAGATGCGAAGCTGTTGGATATCCATTACTTCAATCGAGTGGTGGGGCACGGAGGTAAGAGGTCTTATCATATCAAAAAGAATCATCATGCCCTGAAGCGAGCGCAAAGGTCCTTAATAAGGTTAGAGAAGGAGAATAATATGCCTTGGCAGCGGATTAAAGAATTGAGTGAGATTATCATTAGCTGTCATTATCGGGCTATTCAAGCCAAGAAGGAAATGGTAGAAGCCAATTTAAGATTGGTAATATCTGTGGCTAAAAAATATGCTAATCGCGGCCTGCAGTTGTTGGATCTCATTGAAGAGGGGAATACCGGGCTGATGAAGGCGGTAGAAAAGTTTGAATACAAGCGTGGCTATAAGTTTTCTACCTATGCAACCTGGTGGATCAGGCAAGCGGTTACAAGAGCTATTGCAGATCAGGGGCGGACTATTCGGATACCGGTTCATATGATAGAGACCATGACTCGATTGAATAGAACACAGCGGGCAATGATGCAAGAGTTGGGGCGTGAAGCTTCGCCAGCGGAATTGGCGGCCAAAATGGCAATACCAGAAGAAAAAGTCCATCGGATGTTGAAAATTGCTAAGGAGACAATTTCTACTGAGACTCCTCTTGGAGAGGATGATGATACGACCAAACTGCAAGACCTAATTGAGGATAAGGATGCATTGGATCCCTTTGAGGAGACCTGCTATCTCAGACAGCGCGGTGAGATAACCGCTGCCCTAAGCAAATTGCCAGAAAGTGAGGCGCGAGTCATTGAAGGGCTTTATTTCAACAAGGTCTCAGTGGATGAGCTGTGTAGGGAATTGGACTTGCCGCGTGAGCGTATCCGTCAGCTTGCATCTGGGGGGCTGAAGCGCCTCCGCTGTCTCGGTGAGATAGAGGCCGCCCGCAATCTTATCGAATAAGAAAATTTCTACTATTGTAGATACTATTGTGGGCGGCGGGATGGGGCCTGTAGCTCAGTTGGTTAGAGCAGGGGACTCATAATCCCTTGGTCGCAGGTTCGAGTCCTGCCGGGCCCATTTCTCTTTATCAACTGACCCAAAGGCGGGCATTTAAGAATAGCGCGAGCCAAGGGCTGCTATCGCTGCTATAGTCGTCCATCGCTTTCTTCGTTTTGTTGATGGTTGGTTTCCGCCAGTTTTGTGCTAGCCGGCGCAGCACCCTTTCGGGGTGAGGCATCATGATGGTTACTCGTCCATCCTCAGTGGTGAGAGCGGCTATGGAATTGGTAGAACCATTGGGATTGAATGGATAGCTCTGGGTTGTTTTGCCGTGACTGTCGGCATAGAACATAGCAACCTGACGGCTGGAAAGAAT
Source organism: Gammaproteobacteria bacterium (assembly GCA_965215225.1). Classification (GTDB taxonomy): domain Bacteria; phylum Pseudomonadota; class Gammaproteobacteria; order CBDBNL01; family JAAOII01. Next base: position 2,246,833 of record OZ244039.1, on the reverse strand, counting down.
CTTAGCAGCCTGATCCTCACTACTAAAAGAAGCCCTTCCCTCAGCATGGGCGGAGGAGACGGGCAACAGACTGGTTGTCATATCACGGAAGAATATGCTGGGCGAGGCTGGAATACTAACCATAATTGTGCGCGCTTCAAAGCGAGAGGACTGGTTAGCTAAGAAGTCACATTGCCAATCAGCGCCCGGAATGATCTCGGCCATCTTAGCTAGAGTTTGACAGCCATTACATACTCCTAGGGTAAAGCTGTCCTGGCGATGAAAGAAGGCTTCAAATTGTTGGCGCAGATAGGAGTTTAGCAGAATCTGGGCAGCCCAGCCGCTACCAGCACCGAGTGCATCTCCATAGCTAAAACCACCACAAAAAACCAGTCCTTTATAGTCTTTTAAGCCTTTGTTCCGATGGTATAGCAGGTCATTAATATGGATATCATCAGCGCTGAAGCCAGCGCGTGTCCAAGCCATTGCCATTTCTCGTTGGCCGTTAATTCCTTGAGTGCGAAGAATTGCTACTCTTGGTTTGCTTTGGCTGTAAATGGCAATGGATTGATATTTTTGTTGTAGGTCAAAAGACAGCTTTTCCTGTAGTCCCTTTTCTTCCTTCATACTCTGGATAGATGCCTCTTGACTGACACAGATGGGGTTATCGCGTTGATAGCGAATTGAGTCGGATAGACCATGCCAAATGGAGCGAAGTTCGGTCATTTTCGTTTCTAGGATTGTTTTGCCCTCTAAGCAGATACTTATCTTATTTTGGGAGACGGGAATGCCAATGGGGTATTTGCTAAGCTGATATCGATTTGCAAGCCGATGGAATAGCTCCTCACTAGCTGGTTTTACTTGCACCAGGGCACCCAGTTCTTCATTAAATAGGGCTCGGTAGATGTCTTTTTCTTTTTTCATCAGCTGGCTCAATTCTGCTTTGATACCGCAGTTGGCGCAAAAAGCCATCTCACATAGGGCTGCCCAGATTCCGCCATCAGAGGAGTCGTGATAGGCAGACAGAATTTGCTTATGGACGAGCTCACTAATAAAGGCAAAGAAGTCTTTCAGCTTTTGTGAGTCATCTAGATCCGCTGTCTCCCCTTCCCAATAATTAATCGATTGGTAGAGAGCTGAGCCACCTAAGCGACTGGGCTCGGTCCTTAGTGAAACCAACCAGAGCTGACCAGTCGGCTCTAGTTGAGGGCTAAGACCATAGCGCAGATCCTGTGCTTGAGCCAAGCCGCTCATTACTAAGGAAATGGGCGAGATGACCCTGTGTCGCTTGTCGTCATGGTCCCATTCTGCTTTCATAAATAGAGAGTCCTTGCCAACAGGTATAGAAAGCTGTAGTTGGGGACATAGCTCTTGGGTTATGGTCTTAACACTGAGGTAGAGTTGGTAGAGCTGGTCATCACTATCTATGGCTGCCATCCAGTTGGCACAAAGGCGAATGTCTTTCATTTCTTTGATGCCGCTGGCCGCCAAATTGGTGATTACTTCCCCTAGCGCTAGCCTTGCGGCGGCCGGCGGATTAATAACCGCCACTGGTGAGCGCTCGCCAAGGGCACAGACCTCGCCACCATAGCCTTCATAGTCTGCCAGGGTGGCGGCATAATCGCTCACAGGCTGTTGCCAAGGACCCACTAGCTGCTCACTGGCTGTTAAGCCACCAACGGATCTATCTCCAATGGTGATTAAGAATGACTTGCTTGCTACAGCCGGCAGACGGAGCACCTCTTTACTATGTTTTAGTAAGTTCTCTGGGTTAAGGCATCTAGGAGCCTGGTCTTGTTTTGGCGGAGGACTTGGGGTAATTGGCCTGCTCAGCTTCTGGTTAGGAAAGAGCAGCCCTAGCGGCAGATCCATTATGATTTTGTCTTCTTTGTCTTCTTTGTCTTCTTTGTTTCCCTTAGAGACGATACGAAGCCGCTTGGATGGATTAGCTCTTCCAATGACGGCAAAGGGAGCATTCTCTCTTTGGCAGATGGCAGCAAACAGGTCAAGATTGGAGGTGGCTATGATGAAGCGCTCCTGAGATTCATTGTTCCAAATTTCTCTTGCCGTCATGGTCTTATCATCAACTGGAATCTTGTCTAGGTTTATCTCACCACCATAGCCGTTATCTTTTAGCAGTTCGGCAATGGCATTCCCTATGCCGCCCGCGCCAAGGTCGTGGATAAATTGAATGGGATTTTTGTTTCCCAATAGAGCACATTGGCGAATGACCTCAGCGCATCTTCTTTCCATTTCGGCATTGTCTCTTTGGACTGAAGCAAAATCTAGCTGCTCATCTTGACTGGCGCGCGATGAGGTGGAACTGCCACCTATACCAATTCGTAAGGCCGGCTCACCTAAGACTATCAATAGAGCGGCTGGGTCGGTTATTTTCTTGTTTAGCTGGTTGGCATTTATCTCTCCCCAGCCACCCGCCAGCATAAGGGGTTTGTGATAGCCAAACTCAGTGCCATCTTTGACACAACAAAGGGTGCGAAAATAACCAGCAAGGGTAGGGCGACCATATTCATTGCCATAGTTACTGCCGCCCAAGGGGGCTTGAGTCATAATGCTGAGACCGCTTGCCTTACCTGCTGGGGTGCTTAGATTTCTCTCCCATCTCAATCCGTGCTCGATTGATAGCTCGGACACATTAAAACCTACGAAGCCGGCTTTTGAATGAGCGCCGCGACCACAGGCTAGTTCATCCCTTATCTCTCCACCTACTCCAGTGGCTGCACCTGGATAGGGAGAGACAAAAGTAGGGTGGTTATGGGTTTCCGCTTTGAAGACCAGATGAGTTTTTTGCTTTTTGTGACCATAGCTCCCATAGGAAGTGGGAGCTGGATGAAAGTTCAGTAGGCTGCGAGTTGCAAAGATCGCAGCATTGTCTTTATAGGCGGAAATAAGCGGTGACAATTTGGCAGTGCTCTTTATGAGGGAGAAGAGACTGGGAGTTTGTCTCTTGTCATTGAAGGACAGGCGACTATTAAAGACCTTATGGCGGCAGTGTTCTGAATTTAATTGAGCAAATGCCATGAGTTCTAAATCAGTAGGCTGGCCTTTCGTCCTGAGATAGAAATCCATAAGATGCTCTAACTCTTCCTTACTTAGAGCAAGACCCCATTGCTGATTGAACTCTTTTAGTTGATCTAGCTTAATGCTATTTAGCTGCTTAGTTTGAATTGGGTCATTGCTGAAATAGTCCATTAAGCTTTTGGAGTTGAAAAGCTCTTCTGTCATCCGGTCATAGCAAGGGGCTGCCTTCAATCTTGTTTCGAAGTGCTTTATGAGAGTGCCCTTTTCAATCCGGCAGCTGAGTTCTGGCAAAATAGCGGAGAGAACATTTCCTGCCTTGCTTGCCCAGGGCGAGCGAGTGCCACGCCTTGGTAGTAATAGCAAATCACTTGGTTTCAATGATTGTTTCATTTGCCTTAGAGTCATTGTTTGACTCTTCTGCCCATAGCCATCAATTAATTGGACCAGGCGATTGAGACAATTGTGTTCTTCGGTTATCAGTGCGCGGTTAGTTTGGATAAGATAGAAGTCATGGCAAGCTATTTGGTCCCTAAGAGAGCTAGGAAGGCTTCTCCTCATTTCTGCTAGGCGAGCTGAGGCAGACTTTCTTATTACCAGAGTTTGGCACTCTCCGACAGTTGAGGTGTCAGTTGTCAATAGGGAATGAAGCTGGCAGCAAAATGGGTTGCTTGAAGAGGGTTGGCACAGTATTTGGTTAATCCTTTAGAACGCCAATGAACTCTCAGATGAGGTTGGCTAGTAGATTTAATAAAAGCATTATCAACAAATCTATAGGGGAGATGCTTAGAAGCGGTTACTCCCAACCGAGGAGTTACCAGTATCTCTGCTGGCTTATAACCATTGTCTTCTAGATAGAATTCGTCACAAAATTGCTTCCCGTTCCATTTTGCGGTGCTTAGCTGCAAGGCGCGACAAAGTAGCCCCTGCCCGCCAAGTGCTCGCCTTAATGAACCATAAGGGAAAAGCCACCTGGCAGCACTTAGCTTATCAAAATAGGGAATGGCTGCCTTAATAAGAACTCCACAGCCCTTTCCTAAGGCGCTGATATTTAGCGAATCCCATTGGCGGATACGATACATATAGATGGTGCCAGGAGGAGCAAACATAGACTCGCTGCCAGCTCGGCCGCGATAGGAATGGCTGGCTTTATCAACTAGACTATAGGCTTCTGTTTCTATAATACGACATTTGCGCACTTCATCTTCATAGCGCCGACATAATAGTTTCCCCAGCAATTTGGGCGCTAGACTTAAGGGAGGATCTGCCATCATAGCTAGTCTAAACTAGTATGATTTGATGGGAAAGGAACGCGTTTATTAATCTTCTCATAGGATTATTATAGTCATCAGAGCATATAATAACCCTAGGTTCCTCGATAGCTCAGTTGGTAGAGCAGTTGGCTGTTAACCAATAGGTCGCAGGTTCGAGTCCTGCTCGAGGAGCCATCTTTTTGCTCGGTTCAATACCCCCGAATCTATAGTTTATGTGTGCGGTTATATAATTGGTGTGCTTGGTGTGAGCCGTCTTTGTGCTCGGTGGAGCCATATTTTTGTTTTCTCCAACAGCTTTTGCACCGACTTTTCTATTTCATCTATTTCGCCATCTGCCCTTTTATTCTGATCTGACAAACCATTGGTTTTATCAGTGCTTTTGACCACTAGCCTATGCTTATTATGGCAAATCTCCATGGTTGCATGGTTGTGTTCATCCCATCTTATTCCTCTATTGCCTAGCTGCCAGTCTTGATGGAAGACCCTGTCCTTTGCCAGCCTAATATCTTGTTGGGCAATCAGTTGGATGGCTAAGGGCAAGAAGAGATGTTCTTGAATGAGTAGCTCGGCAGCCAAGCTCTCTTCTGTAGCTCTATTAGAGATACTGATCTCTTTTTGCATGATAATAGGGCCGCTGTCTAGCTCTGCTGTAACCACGTGAATGGTGAGTCCATGCTTCTTATCTTTTGCCGCTAGAACCCTCTTATGAGAATCAAGTCCCTTATATTTAGGAAGGAGGGAAGGATGTATATTGATGATCCTGGCAGCAAAGCGCTTAACAAACTCGGGACTGAGAAGCTGCATAAAACCCGCTAGAACCAGTAAGTCAATAGGGTATTGTTCAATAGTCCGTGTCAGTTGGTTTTCAAAATCGGAAAGGACATTAAACTTACTTTTATCTACTAGAGCGGTTGGCAAACCGAGGGTCTTTGCTTTAGCCAGACCAGCCGCTTCTTTATTATTGCTGATGACTAGACTAAGGGTTACATTGTTTAGACTGCCTTTTTGAATTGCTTGATGCAAGGCTAACATATTGGAGCCGCGCCCAGAAATGAGGACAGCAATATTCATTTAGGGCTGTTCATTTATAGAGGACTCTTGCTGTTTCAAGCTGTTGGGAACTATTGGTGTTTTCTACCTTAACCTCTCCTAGGATACGAGCGTTGTCTTCTTTCAGTAGACCTAACACTCGGTCGGCGGATTCAGGTGGCACTATGAGGATCATTCCTATGCCACAATTAAATGTGCTATAGATTTCTTCAGCTGGGACGGCAGCTGCTTGTTGTATCAGACTAAATAGGGGAGGGAGCTTACCTAGCTTTACATAGGCAACTGCATTTGGCGGTAGGGCACGGGGCAGATTCTCCGTGATGCCGCCGCCAGTGATCTGGGCGATTCCTTGAAGCGGGATCTGATGGCTTTGGAGTCGCTTGATGGCGGCCGCATAGATCTTGGTAGGCTGTAGTAGGGCATCAATGAGACTCATATCCTCACAAGGCTGGTCGGGGCTTAGGCGCTTCTCTTTTAGCAGCCGCCTTATCAGTGAGAAACCATTAGCATGGATTCCCGAAGAAGCCAGACCAATTAGCTGACTACTAGTTTGCGCGCAAGGATAGATGATGGCATTTTTTTCTACTAGACCTGCCACAAAGCCTGCCAGGTCATAACTATGGTTTGGATAAAAACCGGGCATCTCGGCAGTCTCGCCTCCCGCTAATAGACAGCCAGCTGCCTCACAGCCTTCTATGATGCCGCTTAGGATCTGTTCTAATTTTTCTAATTGAAGCTTGCCGCTGGCATAGTAGTCAAGGAAGACGAGAGGGGAAGCACCATAGCAGAGGAGGTCATTGACACACATGGCGACCAGGTCTATGCCCAATATTCTATCTCTGTTGTGTTTAATAGCTAATTCTATTTTTGTTCCCACTCCGTCGGTCGCGGTGACCAGCACAGGATTTTTATAAGAGGTGGGAAGCTCATAAAGGGAAGCAAACCCTCCTATCCGATTTAACAAGGCGGGACTCTGGTGGCCGGTGAGCCTATTGATTCTAGCTACTAGAGCCTGTGCTTTTTCTTTATCTACCTCAGCGTCTTTATAGTAGATAGGAGACAGGCTCGTCTTGTTGGAGTCAGTTCGTTTCATAAGAGTATTCTATTGACAAAAGGCGGTAGTTAATTATGCCTTAAAAAACAGAAAAGGTAAAAAGAAGAGAAAAAAGGTCTTGTTTTTTTAGCTAGTATCTTTAATCTAGTGAAAGATAAACTTTTTATTTAATTATTATTTGAGGGATCAAAAATGGGGTATATCAAATCAGCCTTAAAGAGGGGAAGTAACTTGTCATTTTATAGCTTTATTAGCAGGGGGCTTATCTCTTTGCTAATCTTGTCTCTATTTGCTTGTGTAGGGGGAGGTTCAGGTGGAGGTTCAGGTGCTAGAAGTATAAATATAGCATTACCTCTTGCTGTCATTCCAGATACTGATGGAGCAACGGTATCTTGGAGCTATCCTCTCGAGGACTTTGAGAGCAATCGGACAGTCTATGAAATTACCATAGGCTGGGAGGCAGTGCCTACCAATGACAATTCAACCAACCGAGTTTTCTATCTTGATGGAGACAGTATCAGCTATGAAGACGACCTATGTCCGAGTGTCAATAGTGAGAACAATACCGATGTTGATGGAGATGGTATTGGAGATGTATGTGATCCAGATTTCGGTTTGCCTCTCAGCTTTGTTCCTGAAGATCGCGCCGTATTAATAAGGTGGGCCACAACGAATGATGCTGTCACTGATGAATTTAGGATAGGGCATAGGAGAGTAGGTGAAGCCAGGCATAATCTGTTGGTGAATGCCACCGATGATAGGATAGACAGAAAATCTAATTCCTATACTTATTTCCTTTACAACGGCAGTTTGGATGAAAGGCTTGAGAATGGTGTTAACTATGAGATAAGTGTTAGCCGTATTTACACAGATGGGACTGAAGAGCTAGTGGGAACAAGAATGGTAATTGTAGGGCCTAATTATGATGGCGATCCCTTAGCCGATTCGGTGGATCTCGATGATGATAATGACGGTATTTTGGATAGTGAGGAAGTTGAAGATCCTTATTTTGACTATAGTAAGCTATCGGCACTAGGAGATAGCATTGTTTTGCCTAGATACGATAGCAATGATCCATTTCTGGTGTCTATCTACAATTCACTCAATGCCAGTTATTCGATTCGCGGACTTCCTTCCCATAGCTCTTATGTTTTTACGGTGGATGTTAAGGCGGTGAGGCTGCTGGAAGGATTCACGCAGAGGGATTATTATGATCAGAATCCAAATACGGATACTATAGATTTTGTTTCTGACTCAACCACTATCAAATATAGGAGCGGTGTAGTGGTAGTAGGTGAAAATATGGATGGGGATGAGATGGCAGACTCTATGGATGGAGACGATGATAATGATGGAGTGGGCGATTCGGTGGATCTATGTGATGACTCATCCAGTGAGATGAATTGGGAAAGTAATCCACAAACAGATAGAGATGGCGATGGTTGTCGCGATTTTTCACCACAGCAAAGTGATCGCTATGTTCTGTTTTCTCAAGACGATGGGGCGGTGTATGTGGCTTGGAAGAACCCCTATAGAGCGGAAATGCTGACGAGTGCGGATCTGTTGTTTTTCCCACTCGATGTGGATACTAGCGCTTTGAATGAGAATAGTCGGTCTGCCGCTTTGCACCTAAGGGTGCAGGCTAATGCGGCTGTGCCTTTTGTTTGCCAAGCAGTATTGAGACAAAATTGTCACGGCACGGCTTTCGGACTGGAATCTTATCGGAGAGCAGGTCGACGGGCGCAGGTTTCTGTTCCTCAACTAACGGAATTAGAAGCTCGGAATTATCAGGCTATGGTGATTCTTCACTATGGCAATGATAGAGTCTATTTTACGCCAGAATCATATACCTTTGATAGTTTGCGGCAAGGTGTTCAAGTGAATATTCGTAATGGACTGTTTTTCGTTGAATGGACCAATGATGTGGGAACCTATGACTTCTTCGTCATAACCATAGTGAATGAATATGGTGATGTGGTGGATGAAGCGGTTGTAGGGGGTAGTTCATTGCCTGACTCTGCAACTCAACCGGTTTCCTTTGAAGCAGGGGCACAGAATATGTATCATTTCCCTCCTTCAGTTGTGTTGGAGCCGGGCCTTTATACGGTGGAATTGGAGGGGGTGACACTTGATGATACCAATCAACAGCTAGTAGAGTATTTTGATTTTCCCGATATAGTGGATGTTTCGCCAGCTAGCTATCCACAGGAGGATGATATGGAGATGAGATATGATCCATCTTCTTTTACCTTAGCGGATATTCCTCTTTTCTACTTTCATAGCGAGTTTGATAAGAAGTGTGCGAGGGAAAGCATTCTATATGTTCTCTCTACTGGTGAAGCAGATTCGGCTGCTTGCGGCCAGGGACCTGATAGGGTTTTTTGGGCTTCTACCGCTTCTCATGAGAGCGGCACTATTGTTCAGGTGGAGTTTCCTCCTGATGAGCTTGTTTATTTGACCTCCTTAGTGCTCGATGCAACTACCAACTTCTTCTTTAATAGCTCTCTTAATCAGTTGGAGGCGGAATATAGGGATAGTGATGACGATTGGATATTACTATCTCAATTCAGCGTCAACAGCACAAGAGCGATTAGTCAAGTCTTCTTCGTCAATGACTATGCTTCTTCTTATAGGCTAAAGACCAGAATTTATGAAGAACAGAAGCTAGTTATCCAGAATGAAGAGGATGTCTCAGCTATAGATTCCTTAACTATAAGAGTAAAAGAGTTTCGTCCGAATGACCTCTCATTTACAGATATAGAGTTAGCGACGACTATTGCGAACACCAATGATGAAGATAAGGCTTCTTTTGATGATGGAGGGGTCAGCTATGTTTTCTATGATGGTGATAGGGATGGGGTGAATACGGATGAGGATAATTGTCCGACCATAGCAAACCCAGACCAAGCCAATCTAGACTTTGAGGTAGAGGAGACGAGAATGGATCTTCCCATTCTTGGTGATGCCTGTGATTATCAAGATGATAGAGATGCAGATGGGGATCAGGTGCCGAACTATCGCGACAATTGTCCAGCTATTAGTAACCCAACCCAAAGCAATGAAGACGAAAGAGAAGAAGGACTTGACAATCTGCCATTGCTTGGGGATGCTTGTGATGATGAAGACAATCGCGACTTTGATAGCGATGGCATAGACAATTACGCTGATAATTGTATTCTAGTATACAATCGAAATCAAACAGATTCATTAGACAATGATGGCATAGGGGATGCTTGCGATATGACTGACAATAGGGATTCGGATGGAGATGGTTTAGAAAATTATCTAGACAACTGTCCCTATATAGTTAATCCAGCCCAATTAGATGCTGATCGCGATGGCATAGGAGATGTTTGCGATGATGTAAATAATTATGATGTGGATGGTGATTCGGTTAGTAATGAGGATGATAACTGTCCGATGGATGTAAATCCAGCTCAAGCCGATAGGGATGATGATGGCATAGGTGATGAATGTGATCCGCTAAACGACAAGGATTTTGATGAGGATACCGTGCCAAACGCTGAGGACAATTGCCCACATACAACTAATCGAGAACAGTGGCGAGATAGGGATGGCGATGGTGCAGGTGATGCTTGTGATCCGGTGGATGATAGGATGGCTCTTTTTACCGAAACACAAAGATTGCCTAGCTACTATGCACCAGATTCTAGCGATAGTAAGCTGATATTGGGCGATCAATCCGGCGGTGGTAGCGCTGGTGCCTTTCGCCGGCTAGGACGCGATGCAGGTGGATTAGATGAAGCTGCCATAGGTGGTAATGGTGGTGGTGGTGATGATAATGTCCAAGGAACCAGAGGCAGTGATATTCTATTTGGTGATGGTTCTGGTGGTGGTGCCGGCGCTCGATTTTCCTATCCTGGTTCCAGTAGACCAAGAGATGAGCAGGTTTCTAATCCAGGTGGCAGAGCAGGTGCTGGTGATGATAGCATTCAAGGAAATGAGGGTGATGATATCCTGTTTGGCGATGGTTATGATGGTGGTCCGTCTGAGGGACGCGACAGCCAGGACATGGGTAATAGACATTGCGGATATAGAGGGCCTTGCAATGGTGGAGATGGAGGCTATGGCGGCGGTGGCGGTGGTGGCGCCAATGTTCGCCAACCTTTTTATGGTTCCGGCCAGGGAGGCACGTTTATGTCCGAAGGCGGTAAAGGAGGTCTAGGCGCAGGCAATGGAGGCGATGTCTATTATGAGTTGGTATGGGGAGTAGATAGCCAAGCGATCCAAGGCTTTTACTTTTGCTCACAATGGAATGAAGAGCCAAATTCAAGGTGCAGGTTTATAGGTCGTGCTGGGGCGTCTTCTCCATTAGACGAAAGCTATAGAGGAGGCCGCGGCACTATCTATGATTCTTGGATTAGTAGCCATCATAATGACAGGTTGGATTGCTTTTTTGGTGGTGAATCCGTCCGCGTAAGCGATTGTCATGCTTCTGGTGGTGGCGGCGCTGGGATAGGAGCAGATGGAGGGGCTGGTATCGCAACTTCTGATGAGAGCACCTGGGCAGCCGCAGGCAGAGGGCATTCTGGCAGCAATCTTCCAGTTGAATTCGAAATTGATAGGGAATTCTGGGAAGCTGTTTTGGAGGACATTAATTTTGATGGTCAAGCAGATGATCCTCGTGTCTGGGGAGAGGCAGCCCAGGGGGTCGGAAATGGTGATGATGAGATCAATGGTGGTAGAGGAAATGATATCATTATCACTGGTGGTGGCCAAGATGTGATTGTGCTAGATCTCACTTCTAATGTTTTTGGCTCAAATGACTTTGATGTTGATAGGGTATTAGACTTTAATATGGGTAATTCCCAATGCAATCGCGATAGGATTAAGATCAGGCGCCATGCTGATGGCTCGGATGTAAGGGAACCTGGGAATATAAGGGAAGAAGTTGTTACTGGAGGTTTTTCTGATAGGGAAGGAATTCTTACCTTTACCGGGTCCGACAGATTTGGCAGCTATATTGCTGTAGTGGTTAGAGATGGGTTAAAAAGAGCAGATAACACCCATAGGTTGGCCGCGCTATTTCTCTATGACCATCATTTGGATACCGATGGAATCAGAGATCGTGATAGCACACCAAATGATTTGCGCCCTTGCCATTTGCAACTTTAGGCTATTGAAAGGGGGATTCCCATTTAGAGGATTATAATTGAACCCGCTGAGTTGTTGAAACAGCTCAGCGGGTGTTTTGTATCTGAGGCACTTTCGTGGTGGTGGTCCAATCGGTCAGTGATTTTTCTTATTCTTTGCTCGGTTAGATTTCGCAAGGACATTCCTTTCGGTAGATACTGGCGAATGAGTTTATTGGCATTTTCATTGATACCTCTTTCCCAGCTGTGAAAAGCACATACTCCTTCCTTCTCTTCTCATTTCTTCTCATCTCTTCTATCATATATCTTTCTCTCTTTGAAAGATGGTTATGATGATTTCGACCCATTTTAAGACCTCTCGGTTGGTTAGATGCACTTATAGTGCGAATTCAGGTTTCATAAATAACAACCAAGAGTCTTTTAGGTCCCTGGGCACCAAGAAAGAGCTGCTGTTCAATATCAGCAGTGCGTGAAGGACCTGTGATGAAGTGAATTGCCGCTGAACTTGATTGAGGCGGCAAGGCACTCCAAGCGTCTTCTAGCAAGAAGAAAAAGCGAGCGGTTGAAATGAAGACTATATGGTTATCAATCAGAAAATTAATCCCTCTGGCATTCGCTTGAGAAGAAGCTATTAGTAGAGAGCCAGTTTCAGCAACCGCAGCCAGCGCAAGACTCGCGCTGGTTTTCATCTCTGACTGCTTGTCATAGTGATGGATCTTAAAACCCACTTGTGCCCAAGGGAGCCTCGCAAGAGAGGATAGGGGACTAAGATAGATAGCATTGTCATTCTTATTAATGCCTATTTGCTGCCATTGGGATCTGATTAAAGGCAATGCATCCTCGGCTTGAACTACTTGAAGAACCTGAGCCGACTGCTCCTTTGCCCGTTTAATGAACCGCTTTATCAAATCCGCTTCGGGGTATTCTGGCTGAACTGGATTAGGCAAGGTGGAGGGCGAAGAGGGCTTAGAGGGCTTGGAGCTGCTATTTAAGGCTTTTAATATAAGGGAACGGCTTTTCATTTGGCGCTGGACTGGTAGGAATCATTAGGCACAGGCAGATGACGCCACTCGACCCAAGCTCTTAATGGCGGAATAATCTTGGCAATGGCTAGAACGAAGGAAAAGCGATTTGTGAGGCGCAACCCAATGCGCAAGAGTCGGATAAAAATACCATAGGCTAAGGGAGAAAGACTAATCCTCATATAGATAGCCATCCCCCAATCACGCCAATGAGAACTCCGTTCATATTGGTCATTCCGCAACTGACGCATTAGTTCTACCAATGGTATCTTTACCGGGCATACCTGCTCACAGCGGCCACAAAAGCTGGAGGCATTGGGCAGATCGGCAGCCTTCTCCTTATTTGCTAATAACGGAGTAAGCACCGCACCCAAGGGACCAGGATATACCGAGCCATAGCTATGTCCCCCTACCGAACTATAGACCGGACAGTGATTGAGGCATGCTCCACAGCGAATACATCTAAGGATAGGTCTATATTTGCTTTGGTAAATCTTACTACGACCATTGTCTAACAGGATATAGTGTAATTCAGTTGGGCCATCAATATCCCCTTTCATTGCTGGTCGTTGGATAAGAGTGACATAGGAAGTAATGGCTTGGCCAGTAGCACTGTTGGTTAGGAGTCTTAGGAATAAGAAGGCGTCTTTCATCTTAGGGACAATCTTTTCTATTCCTACTACAACCAGATGAACAGGAGGTAGTGAGGCACAGAGATCACCGTTTCCTTCATTGGTGACCAGCATCATTGCTCCATTTTCGGCAATAAGAAAGTTGGCGCCAGTAATCCCCATATCGGCACTGAGGTATTTCTTTCGTAGAACCTGGCGCGCTTCTTCTACTAGTTCTGCCACTTCTTGCTTATACTCTTTAGCATGGTGTTGATGAAACAATCTAGCAATTTCCTCACGGGTCTTGTGAATAGCGGGAGCGATGATGTGGCTAGGTTGCTCTTCGGCTAACTGAAGGATATATTCGCCCAGGTCGGTCTCGATAACTTCTATATTGGCTTGGCTAAGGGCTTGGTTTAGTTGGGTTTCTTCGCTTACCATACTCTTACCCTTATTGACTTGTTTAACCCCATGGTGTTTGGCTAGCTCCACAACTATGCTGTTGAGCTCGTCGCCATCTCTTGCCCAATGAACCTGAGCGCCCTGACTTTCTGCTTGATGGCTGAACTCTTCTAAATAATAGCCTAGATGAGCAAGAGTATGATCCTTGATAGCGGCAGCGCTTGTCCGCATGTCATCAAAGTTGGCGATCTTTTCAATAGCAGCCCTTCTTTTGTCAATGAAGCCGCTACTGGCTCGGGCAAAAGCAGTTCGCAGCTGCTCATTTTCTAGGGCAGCCGCGCTTAGTTGATTAAATCTGTCGCTGGTTATTTGCATATGGAAGCTACCTATATATAGCTCTTATATAGCTCTATATAGAGTTTGATTCATGCCATTGGCCGCTCAATATTTCACTGATATGGTAGAAGGACAAAGAATAGCGGTGCTTCTTTGCTCTTCCGGCTAGCTGCACCAAGCAACCCATATCCGCTGAGGTCAGAGTTTCTACGCCAAGGTCCAATGCTTCATTAAGCTTATCGTCTGCCATCCGTGCCGAGATATGTGGATATTTAACGCAGAAGGTGCCGCCAAAACCACAGCAAGACTCACCTAAAGATTTGGCATTAATATTGCAATGATGCTGCAGTAGTTGTAAGGGCTCATTCTTGATATCCAGTTCTCTTAGACAACTGCAACTATGATGATAACCGATTGAGCCAGCTGCTGATTTGCTGGTTTTTGGAGATGATGACTTAGCAAGAAAGCTAGTGAGCTCATAGGTCTTAGCTGCTAGTCTTTCTGCTTTTTCTTTCATCTCTTGGTCACCAAAGAGTTTAGGATAATGGTTAATGATCATAGAAGCACAGGAGCCGCTTGGTAAGACAACCTGTTCATAAGGCTCTAACAGGCGAATGGTGACAGCTGCCACTGAGCGAGCAGCTGCTTGACTGCCAGAATTATAGCCCGGCTGACCACAACAGGTTTGACGAGGAGGGATCACAACCCTATAGCCAGCTTGAGCGAGTAATTTGGTGCTGGCAGTGATGATTGATGGCCGCAATAGCTCTACTATGCAAGTGATAAACAGAGCAACCTCTAGCTTCTTTTCTGCCACCACTGATTGATGCGTAGATTATAGTAGCCAAAGAATAAGGCGTAGATAAGAGGAATGATTAGGTCTCCTCTTGCCACACCAAACCCCATAAGCGTGGCAAAAATAAGGAAGACCAATGCCAGTAGGCTAGTGAGAATGCCGATGATGGAACGGGTTAGAGACCTAAGATGAACAAGCGAATCTACGGTTGCAGCTGCCAGGGCAAAGGGCAATAAAATCAGCAAGACCAAAATATAAGGAGGCGGTCCTGCTTGAATTGCAACCCAAGCAATGATAGAAAAGACAATAAGGAATACTCCCACAATGACACAGAACGCCCGTTCTATTTTTGCCAGCTCAATCGGCTTCATATGTCAATGTCAAAGTCCGCCCATACCGGAGCATGGTCGGAGGGAACTTTCATTCCCCTTATCTCGTAATCTATTCCTGCATCCTGGCATCTTCTTTGTAAGGAGTCGGTTGCAGTGATGAGGTCAATACGAAGACCACGACGCGGATCCGTGTCAAAGCCGCGGCTGCGATAGTCAAACCAGCTGAACCTGTCGCTATTATTTGGGTGGCAGAGGCGATAGCTGTCATTTAATCCCCATTGCATTAGTTCTCTTAGCATTTCTCTTTCTTCTGGCAAGAAGGCACACTTGCCTTGTTGTAGC
Organism: Gammaproteobacteria bacterium; assembly: GCA_965215225.1. Lineage (GTDB taxonomy): Bacteria > Pseudomonadota > Gammaproteobacteria > CBDBNL01 > JAAOII01. The sequence goes on along the minus strand of OZ244039.1, from coordinate 2,231,485 downwards.
CACCTCTTCATATTGGTTTCTCCTATGCCTATATCAATGTCCTGTGGGGCGACATTCATATCACCAATCACACAGACATAGTCCTTAGGCGAGTATTCGGTTTGTAAGTGCTGATTGAGGCGGGCGTAAAACCATCTTTTGTAAGGAAATTTGACCGGATGGCTAAGATTCTCGCCTTGAGGGAAATAGCCATTGATGATGAAAAGGTCTTTGCCGTTTTTTAGTGGAAAGCGCGCTCCTATCAATCTTCTTTGATCATCTTTAGCTGTATCAGGGAAGTTCTTGTAGCTATCCACCATCTGGTGTCTTGCCATAAGAGCGACACCATAGTGAGTGGGTTGACCAAAATAGATTATGTCATAGCCGAGCTCTTTAATAGCGTTAACCGGAAACTCAGCATCTATTACCTTGGTTTCCTGCAGTCCTATGATGTCTGGCTGATGTTTCTTAACTAGCCGCTGGATTTGCCCGCTTTCTAACCTTTTACGGATACTATTTACATTAAAGGTGACTATCCGCATTATTCGTTGTGATTGATTAGAATGTCATTTGGATGGGGATGCCCTTGCCCTTTCTCAAGCAGGTCTTTCAAACTTAATAGAAAAACTGCCCATTTGGTCGAGCAATGACAAAAGAGGGAGCTGTCTTCTTGCCAATCACTATGTTGAAAATCCACCAGAGTTTGATTATGCTTTGAATCATTGGCAAGGGAAAAGGTGATATGAGTTCCCTGCCATAAACGATGGCTTTGAATACATTGCCATCTTACTAACTGACCCGGTTCAAGCCTAGCTACTTTCATTTCCATTCTGGTATTGGTGAAACCTAAACCAAAGAGACTTCCTTCTTGTTGGGGGCTACCATCCACCTCTGTCGTCCACCAACCTGTGATGCCAGTAGTAAGAGCCTCATAAACTCTTATAGGTTCAGCGCGAATCCCTACTTCGTGATGAATAGTGAACATAGTTCCTATTTTATACTCAAGTATAGAGATTGTGTTGATTTGATAAGAAGCTTAAGCTGTTATAAGAGGCAGAGCAGAATAGAATAGGGATTGTTATGAATATGGAGAATAAAGCACCTTTGGTTAGTGTCATTATGGCTACTTATAATCGCGCGGCTATGTTGCCGCGGGCCATAGAGAGTGTTCTAAATCAGACCATGTCCGATTTGGAATTTATTGTGGTTGATGATGGTTCTACTGATGATACTATGAGTGTGTTGGCAAAATACCAAAGGCAAGATGGTCGGATAGCTGTGCTTCAACAACCCAATAGTGGTCTATCAGCGGCTCGTAACCTCGGCATTCAAAGAGCAAAAGGGAAGTATGTTGCTATACTGGATGACGATGACTATTGTCATATGGACAAGATGAAGGTGCAAGTTGATTTTCTTGAGACCCATAAGGAATTACAGGCCTGTGTATGTTTGTGGGAGTATGTGAGTGAGGAGAGGGGGCATTTTGGTCAAAAGTTCTTTGACTATCTTGATATATTTCGACCCCATGATAGGGCAGAGGAGGTCTCACCTCCCCCAATTATTTTAGACACCAGCACCACGATAACTCGTGCTGTCCTTATAGAGTTGAAAGGCTATAGGACATTTTTCCCTTGCGCCATAGATTATGACCTCACTTTACGGTTTCAGGAGAGATTTAGAGCCAAGCTTTTAAAGCAGTGTTTATACTATCGTGATGGTGGGGATGACTATGAAAGAATCACTAGGCAAGACTATTGTTTGGTGATGACCATGCATATAGTTGGGCATATCAGTGCTTGGTGTCGGAGGAATAGGGGGTTTGATCCAGTGGAGGAGAATAAGACGAGTGAAGAGATAATACCAATGCTCTGCCTTATGCCGCCGTCTAGTCGCAAACATTTGATCCCTCGTGTAGAGGAATGTATAAAGAACATATTACCACTTCCAGAGCAAAGAACTAAGAAGAATCTGGGCACTATTAAAAAGACCTTTGCTTATGTGAGGCCTGGGCTAATCTGGCGACGCCAACATGGTGCTAAGGTTGTTTTAATAGTCTATTACTTGCTTTTTCGTTGGCAGCTGAGCCGTATTTTGAAAAGGGATTGAACAGGTCTAGTATATTGATTTAGAACAGCTCTATTTGCTCTTTTGCGGCGGAGCGGAAAAGGTCGGTGCGTAAAGGCATCAAACCAGGCAAGGAAAGAGCCTTCTGTTTGCGTCTAAAACGTGCCCGAATCAATTCAGCAAACAATCCAGTTCCTTTCATTCTTACATGATAGCTACTATCATATAGCCTGCCATCCCGGCTGTCGATGATACGAGCCAAGACTCGTTTGGCTTGAAGGGGGTAGTGATGCTCCAACCAGGTGGCGAATATCTCTTTGAGTTCGTATGGCAACCTTAGGAAGACATAGCCAATGGCGGCTGCTCCCTCGGCAGCTGCTTTTTCCATAATGGTCTCCATCTCGGCATCATTGATAAAAGGAATGATCGGCGCTACCATTACCCCCACTGGCACGCCAGCATTGCTTAGTTGTTTTACCAATTCGAGCCTCCTTGCTGGTGCTCCAGTCCGTGGTTCCATTTTGTTAACCAGTTCGGTTTTGAGAGTGGTAATGGTTACAAAAACTTGCACCAGCTCTTTGCTTGCCAGTGAAGTGAGAATATCTAGGTCTCGTTGTATTAGAGCAGATTTGGTGATGATGACCAGCGGATGGCGTGTTTCATCCATCACCTTAAGAATGCTGCGAGTGATTTTGAATTTCTTTTCTGCTTGTTGATAGGGATCAGTATTGGCGCCGACCATTATGGTGCTACAGCTGTAGTTGGGGGCTGCTAGTTCAGCCCTTAGTAAAGCAGCAGCATCTGGTTTGTAGATTATCTTGGTTTCAAAGTCTAGTCCTGGCGACAAGCCAAGATAAGCGTGAGTAGGACGAGCATAACAATATATACAACCATGTTCACAGCCTCTATAAGGATTAATGGTTCTATCGGAAGGCAAGTCTGGCGATGAGATGTAGTTGATAATGCGGCGGGTGGAGTCTTTGATATATTGAGTAGGAACTCTATTTGGCTCAGCAGCAAGACTGCCCCAGCCATCGTCCTGTTTCTCGGTTGCTATCATCTCGTATCTGTTTACCGGATTGACAAGACTGGCGCGCCCTTGTTTAGGCAGTTGAGGATCAGCATTGGGGTCTTTGGCTTGGATGGCAGCGAGGATTTTCTCTGCTGAGGTGATTTCATTTGGCAGCTGGGCTGGCGAGAATTTGCGTTTGGCAGGTTTAATTGACGATTTCTTGCTGGCTGGGGCTTGAGAGAAAAGAGGGGTTGCTATTTCCTTATGATCCATTGGATTATTTTACCTCTATTACAAGAGTATAATGCTTAAATGAAGAAGAAGCAAGTGGGAATTGTGATGGGCTCTCAATCGGATTGGGAGGTAATGTCTTATTCGTGCCGCCAGCTGGATGCATTTGAGGTGGCTTATGAGAAGCGGATTGTGTCAGCCCATCGCACTCCGCAACTGATGAGCGAATATGCGGCTGATGCGGCTGCTAAGGGACTGCAAGTGATTATCGCTGGTGCTGGAGGAGCGGCTCACTTGCCCGGTATGTTGGCAGCTCAGACTAGCTTACCAGTTTTGGGCGTGCCAATAAATGCCACTAGCTTAAAAGGATTGGATTCTCTATTATCAATAGTTCAAATGCCCAAAGGCATTCCAGTTGGAACTCTCGCTATTGGCAAGGCTGGCGCTATTAATGCTGCCCTATTGGCTGTGGCAATTCTTGCGCTACAAGATGAAAGATTGGCAAAGGATTTAGCAGCCTTTCGCCAGAACCAGACTCAAATCACGCTCGCGACCCAGCTTGATTAATCCTTAGTTGAAAGTTCCGATTCACTATTCTCACTAATGAAAACGCTTTGGTGGGGGTGGTTTTGAAATTATTATTGTAATTATTGAGGATACCTAAATACCTCATAACTACTAGTCCGCGCTCTTATAGTTTCACGAAATCCCGGATACTGGCGTAATAGCCTACGACAATTCTCTTTAGAATATGGCACCGGCTCACCAGACTCGATTAGATTCTTCCAATCTACTATCACGTAATCCACTAGAATATCTATACTCATTTGTTCAGCTTGCGCAAGGCTGAGCGAGTCTATTGCCTCGAGGTTTGCGTGCATATTATGTTGCCTCAGCCAAGAGAACATACGGTTACGAGCTTCTATACTTCCTTGTTTTCTGATTCTTATCTGAGCCGGCGCTCCTTTTGGATCACTGCTAGCAAGTGTAATCCATACTCTTTCTTCTTTCTTTGCCTCTTCCTCTTTTGGTTTAGCAACTTTATTTTCTAAATTAGTGGTCGTCCTTTTTAATGAGGGTGAGATAAGCCAGTATATTAATAGGATTGGGATAAGCCAAGATAAAAGGGGAGGTAGCAACCCAGAAAGAGTGCCAGGTATCCAAAGGAGGAAGATGCCAAAACTGATTAACATCCTATCAGTAACCATAGTCCTCTCCTTATGGGATTGTCCAAGTCTGGATTACCATTCTTCTACCCATAACAATCATGTTAATTACATTATATAGGAACAAATGTGATGATTATTTAAGAAAAAGAGCGAGGCTCTTATATCCTCAGCTGCGAACTAGCTGGTTCCTTATCCACTTTCATTTTTCATTGCTATAGCTATTTGGTTGGTTTCTCAATGGGTTATAAAGAAATGAGAATAATTCATAAAAAGGTGAAAAAATATCAAAAAAAAACAAAAAAAAAGTTAAAAAAACAAAAAAAGTTAAAAAAATCAAAAAAAAGTTAAAAAAATCAAAAAAAAGTTAAAAAAATCATTTTTTTTACTATAATTGGTTTTTTTAATTCATTATTTATGAATTCCAATTATTAATATAACTACTTACTATTATGAATAGATTCTTTTCTCGTTTAGACGAAGGCTTTCATTTGAATAAAGCCTTCCGTTTGGCTGCCTCTTCTTTAGGCGAAAGCTTTCATTTGGCTAAAGGCTTTCGTTCGGCTGCCTCTTCTTTTATACATACTATACTTTCCTTCTTCCAGATTTTGCTTGGAGGGCGGGTGCTTCTCTTTTTAGTTGGGGCTGGGTTCTTTGCCCTTACTGCTTGTGCTGGCGGTGGAGGGGGTGGCAGTTCAGGCGGCAGTTCAGATGATGGTTCTCCTGCTTCCTTTGAGGTAAATCTCACTATTGCTCCTTATGAGGATGGTGTTGTCATAAGCAACCAAACGGCATTTGGCAGTGAATTTGCCGATTTTGTTTCTGTGAAGGTCACGGCAACCAGTCACAACGGGACTGTAATAGAGAGAAATTTCGATAGAAATACCAACATAACTGAACTTGTTGACGGCAGCTATAATTTTGCCGGTCTAGACGATCAATCCAATTGGACATTTGAGGTTATAGGGACTCTTAGTAATGGAGAGGAACGAGAGCTAGAGATAATTTTTACTTGGGAAGAAAATGAGGAAGATCTCGGCGAAGGGGGCCTTGGGATTCGACCGGGGGCTAATCATGATGGGGATGGTCGACCGGATATTTTGGACCCGGATGATGATAATGACTTAGTTGTGGATGGTTTGGATGGTTGTGCTATGGGTGAGACAGGTTGGACATCTGGCCCTTCTACCGACCATGATGGGGATGGTTGTCGTGATGCTCATAGTGAGGATCCAAATGACGATAATGATGGGTTCGATGATGAGAATGACGCCTGTCCTCGCGGAGAGATAGGTTGGCCAAGGAGCTCTTCTACAGATAGTGATGATGATGGTTGCCGTGATGCAGGTGAGGATCCAGATGACGACAATAATGGGTTGATAGAGATAGCCACGGCGGAGGAATTAGATGCGGTGAGATATGCCTTAGATAGTAGTGGGCGTAGATTATCGGATGGTGGGAAGCTCGACGAACATGGCTGTGGTCCTCCCCCTAATGGAATATGTAGTGGTTATGAGCTGATTGCGAATATAAGTCTTGCACCCTATGCGGATGCGGATGGAGGCAAGGGCTGGCAACCCTTGGGTCATGATGTGAATGATCGTGCAAGGTTATGTCAAGGAGATGGTTTTAGTGGGGTCTTTGAAGGCAATGGCTGGACGATTACCAATCTAAGTATTAATCGTCCCGACCAGGGATGTATAGGCTTTTTTGGTCAGGTGGCCAAGAATTCAGAGATTCGCAATCTGACTATTCATGCTGATAGAGTGATAGGCTTGTATAATGTTGGCGCTCTGGTGGGGGGGGGTGAAGAAAATGACGCATTAGCGGCTCGGATTATCTCTTCTTCGGTTGTGGTGAATGAGGTGAGAGGGAGCAGTTCTGTAGGCGGTCTGGTGGGGTGGGGTGAAGATGCTCTCGTTCGTTCTTCATCGGTTGTGGCAAATGTGGTGAGCGGGGGTAATGATGTAAGCGGACTGGTAGGGAGTGGACTAAACGTTGTGATTTATTATTCTTCAGTTGTGGCAGCTAAGGTGGAAGCAACAAGAGGTAATCTCGGCGGTCTGATAGGGGCTGGAGAAGAATGTGAGATTACTTTTTCTTCGGTAGTGGTAGCTAATCTGAACGGAACTCGTGATTATGTAGGCGGTCTGGTAGGAGATGCTGGAGACTGTCTCATTCGTTCTTCATCGGTAGTGGCAGATGAAGTGGACGGGCGTGATGATGTAGGCGGTCTGATAGGGGGTGGATTCGGTTCTGAGATCTATTCTTCATCGGTAGTGACAGGCGAGATGCGCGGAACTGGTAATAATGTAGGCGGTCTAGCGGGAAGCTTTGATTCTGGCAAGGTTGCTTATTCTTATGTAGTCTCAGGCAGTAATACTAGTATGTTGGTTGAGCAAATAAACATTGGTAGTGCGCATATTCTTGGTTCTGTTGGAGTTGCTTCCTATTGGGACAATGATACTAGTGGTATCAATAGTGGTGCCATTGGTGAAGCCAAGACCAGCAATAACCTTACCAGTCCAACGGACTATACAGGGATTTATGAGAAATGGGACAATGCCACAATCATATTCGCTGGGGGTGCAATTAGACAGGAGAGAGACATACCATTTGCTGTTTGGTGTGATGAGGATGGGGATGAGAGCATAGAGGCAGAAGAACAAACCGATGACAATCGTATTTGGGATTTTGGCACTTCAAGTGATTATCCTGCCATTCGCTGCACTCCGATAGATCCAGTCGAGTGGCGTAGCTGGTGGTCTTTGGAGGGGACACCTGCCAAACCCCAACTAAACCGAGCCCGTTTAGACGCGCTGGTTCCTTCCTTAAACGAATAGCTCGACTTAGACCATCAGCTATACTCCAATGGTGTGGCTGATGGTCTTTGGATAAGATGGCCCTGTCCAATGGAACTCCCGTCCCCCAGTTAGACCCGGTTAGACGGTCTGCTTCCCTTCTCAAATAGATGACTAGCTTTGACCAGTCCCTCAGCCTCAACCGAAAGAACATAGCGGTGGTTTTTGGATGGCATTGGCAAACCTCAACTAAACCAGACCCGTTCGGATGTTCTATTTCCTTCCTTAAACTAATGAGGCTCTTATCTGTAGTTCTTTGCATCTATGATGTCAATTCATGGAATATAAAATCTCTATTATCGTAGATTAGATATGGTTATTGGTATCCTGGGTGCAGGACAGCTGGGTAAGATGTTGGCGCTTGCTGGGCAGCGGTTGGGCATTCATTTTGTCTTCTACGACACCTGTCCCGACCCTTGTGCTGCTTCTTTGGGCAGGGTCTATAATGAGAAAGACTCTGATGACTTTAGTAAAGCCGCCGATCTTTATACCTATGAATTTGAAAATGTTCCCGTTGATCTGGCGGCTCAGCTGGCAGAAAAAGAGGTGTTATTTCCCTCTCTTCGCGCGTTGAAAACAGCTGCTAATAGGAAAAAAGAAAAACAATTCTTCACTGATCTAGACATAGAGGTGGTCAAATGGCTAGAAGTAAGTAATATCGAGGAGTTAGAAGAGGCGGCAGTTCAACTGGGGTTTCCCTTTGTGGTTAAGACAATTCAACTGGGCTATGATGGCAATGGACAGACAATTATTCGCTCTAAGGATCAACTAAAAAGAAAGGCAGGGCAACTATTGGACTCGTCAAACTATATTGCGGAAGGATTAGTAGAGATTAAGCGAGAGATATCACTGATAGCGGCGCGCGCCAGAGATGGCGAAATAGTCTATTATCCACCTGTTGTCAATGTTCATCGCCAAGGGATTCTCTATAGTAGTTGTGCTCCAGCTCAGCTTTCTTCTGTTTGGCATCAGAGGTTAAAAGGCTGGGTGGCGGATATCTTACAAAGACTCGACTATATAGGAGTAATTGCGGTAGAATTTTTTGAGACTGAACGGGGACTAGTTGCTAATGAGATGGCGCCTAGAGTCCATAATAGTGGGCATTGGACTATTGAGGGTGCTAGCTGCTGTCAATTTACCAACCATATTCGCGCTATTGCTGGGTTGCCTTTGGCTGAGCCAATCTTGCGCGGCCATAGCAAGATGTTTAATCTAGTTGGCCGCATACCAGAAGGTCTTGCCAAACAAGAGCTATTGTCTCAGCCGGATAGCCATTTACATATCTATGGCAAACAGGCGCGCGCTGGTCGTAAGCTGGGACATTTCACTCTGGTGGCACCTAAACGACCGGATAACCAAATTATGAAAGATCATAAATTCTTTGTTTTGCCTAAGGGCTTGGATTAAGACTGTGAAGATGAATGCCTTTTTACTTAAAATAGAGGCATTGTGAGCGATTGGTTAACTAAACTCAAGAAGCGCAAGAAGGATAAGAAGAAGTTTGCTTGTCTGACTGCCTATGATGCTACTATGGCGCAGGTCATCTCTCAGCAGGGAGTGGAGTGTCTATTAGTGGGTGATAGTCTTGGTATGGTTATTCAGGGGCATCCTAATACTGTCTCTGTCACCCTTGATGATATTGTCTATCATACTGAGATGGTTTGGCGTGGTAATTGCGGCTCGCTTCTTATGGCAGATATCCCCATAGGTTGTAGCTATGATCTGAGGGTTGCGACAGAGAGCGCATTGAGATTAATGCGCACAGGGGCTGAGATTGTCAAGTTTGAAGTGGATGAGACCATGTTAGAAATTATGGCATCTCTTAGTCAGCAGGGCATTCCCCTTTGTATTCACCTGGGTCTTCGTCCTCAGCAGATCGCTCGTCTTGGTAGCTATAGAGTGCAGGGTCGGACTCAATCACAAGCGGAGGGCTTAGTGGAATTGGCGAAGCGGTCTGAGGAGGCAGGGGCTAAGATGTTGTTGATTGAGTGTGTGGTAGCTCAGGTTGCTGAACAGATTACTCAGGCAGTGACCATACCTGTAATAGGTATTGGCAGTGGTCCCGCTACTGATGGGCAGGTCTTAGTAAGCCAGGATATGTTGGGATTATCTGCTTATTCGCCCAGCTTCGCCAAAGATTTTATGGCAGAGACCCAGTCGGTGGCAGATGCGGTTTCTCTTTATCATAAACAGGTATTAGAAGGGAGTTTCCCTAGCTCTGAGCACTGGTATGAAGCCAAACCTTGATGGCGGCTGAACCCAAGGTTATTCGTTCGCCCTCGGCTATGTTTCAGTGGTCTGAAGAAGTAAGGCGGCAGAATAAGACTATAGGCTTCGTGCCGACTCTTGGCAATTTGCATCTAGGGCATGGCTACTTGATGCGCGCCCTTAGAGACAGATGCGATTTGCTGGTAGTCAGTATCTTCATTAACCCTACTCAGTTTGCCGCCAATGAAGACTATGCCAATTATCCGCGCACTGAGGAGGAGGATAAGAGGATTTGTGCTGCTGAAAAAGTGGATCTCATCTTTATTCCAGCTGCCGAAGATATTTATGTGAAGCCACCGCTTACCAAGATAGATATCCCGACCATGACTGGATTACACTGTGGGATGAGTCGGCCAAGTCATTTCAGCGGAGTATTGATGATAGTTAATCTCTTCCTTAATATAGTTGTGCCTCATTGGATGGCACTTGGCAAGAAGGATTTTCAGCAGCTGCGAGTGATAGAGATTATGGTCCAAGAATTACATATTCCAGTTGAGTTGGTGGCGGTGGATACTGGGAGGGAGAAGGATGGCTTGGCGCTTAGTTCGCGCAACCGCTATTTAACTCAAGACCAGCGTCCGAGGGCGCCTCAACTATATGCCGTCTTGAGTCAGTTAAAAAGCGCCATTGAAAAGGGTGAGCGAAACTATCGTCTATTGGAGGAACAGGCCAGTCATCTCCTTGGGGCGGCTAAGATGAAAGTAGACTATGTTCATATTAGCCGCTCTGATGATTTGCAGCCGGCTGAAAAGATGGATAAGGAGCTAGTCATCTTGGCAGCAGTCTATTTAGGCAACGCGCGCCTGATAGACAATGTCCGTATTTCCCTTTGATGACTGAGTTGATAATCTGTTATTGGAGGAACAGGCTATTCCTCTTGGCAGCCGTCTATTTGGGCAAAGCACGCCTGATAGGCATGTCCGTATTTCCCTTTGATGACTGAGTTACGCATCTGTTATTGGAGGAACAAGCTAGTCATCTTGGTAGCCGTCTATTTGGGCAACGCGCGCCTGATAGACAATGTCCGTATTTCTCTTTGATGGCTGAGTTGATAATCTGTTATTGGAGGAACAAGCTAGTCATCTTGGCAGCCGTCTATTTGGGCAAAGCACGCCTGATAGGCATGTCCGTATTTCCCTTTGATGACTGAGTTACGCATCTGTTATTGGAGGAACAAGCTAGTCATCTACTTGAGGCGGCTAGGATGAAAGTAGACTATGTTCATATTAGCCGCTCTGGTGATTTGCAACCAGCTAAAAAGGTGGACAAGGAGATAGTCATCTTGGCAGCCGTCTATTTAGGCAAAGCGCGCCTGATAGACAATGTCCGTATTTCCCTTTGATGACTGAGTTGAGAATCTGTTATTGGAGGAACAAGCTAGTCGTCTTGGCGGCAGTCTATTTGGGCAAAGCGCGCCTGATAGACAATGTTCGTATTTCCCTTTGACGACTGAGTTGAGAATCTGTTGGCACAAACTACTTGCCCGCTTTGCTCGCTATTTAGTAGATTGCCGTGTTCAATGGGTTAAAAATAGTCTTATTGGGTTATTCCTTCTTATATATAGACCTTTGATGGAAGAAGCGGAAAACCAAGACCCGTTTTCGTATCCTAGCTTTAACGCTTTCTTTAGTCGGCGGCTGAAAGAGGGCGCTCGTTCTATTTCCACTGCCCCTTGGGTAGTTCCAGCTGATAGTATCTTGGTATCTCATGATGAGATAAAAAATGGCGTTGTTAGGGTCAAGGCACAGAGCTATGAGATAGCTGAGTTGTTGGGCATATCAAATGATAATACTTTGGTTTCCCGCTTGACATCTGCGGCTGTCTTCTATCTTTCACCAAGTGATTATCATGGTGTCCATAGTCCTTGCGATGCTACTTTAGCCAAGACTTGCTTTATGCCTGGCACTTTATTTCCAGTTAATGAACGGGCAACAAGAAGGATTCCTTCTCTTTATGCTCGTAACCAGAGGGTGGCTTTTTATTGTGATACTCATAGAGGCTCTATGGTTTTAGTAATGGTGGGAGCACTCTTTGTTTCGTCCATTCGCACCTCTTGGGGCACAGATTATTTGGCAAGTCATAATGACAAGAAAGAAGACCTTTGCCAGCGGCTATTGGTAAAGGGTGAGGAGCTAGGCTTTTTTCTGATGGGCTCAAGTGTAGTGCTTCTTATGGAGGAGGCTGTTACTATAAAGCTACCAATAGGTGAAAGGGTGAAGGTGGGAGAGCCATTGTTTGCTTAGCGCAAAAGAGGACTAAAAAAACACAAAAATTTGGCCAATATTGGTTAAATGCAACTATATTTAGCTATAACAATATTTTCATGTATTTTCTCAACTTAGGACAAATTATTATGGATGGACGAACTTTTATTTGTCGGCACTTCATCAACATCTTTTCCCTTCGTTCTAATTGAAGCAGGTGGGGGGATGAGATATTTTGTTGTTGTGCTGGCGGCTGTTTTTCTTTCGGTTTCCTGTGGGGGAGAAAGGGGCAGTGAAAGAGAAGAAGAGCCTATTATTCGCTTTGCTTCTTCGGAGTTGGTGGTTCGGCCGCATGAGACCTATGCTATATTAGAATGGACGTTGCCGAGAGATAGGAATTTGGTTCGTTCCATTCAAGTTGAGGTTGGCCGAGGTGGTGAGGTTGAGAAGTATTCGGTTGGTTTGAGAGAGACTTCTTATAGGGTTGATGGTCTTGAGGAAGGGGAGGATTATGATTTTCGGGTAATCTTCACTTATGAGGATGGAAGCTTAGGTCGGCTGAACAAGGAGGGGGTTAGGACTGGGCTGAATACGGATGGGGACCAATTGATAGATGAGGATGATCCGGATGATGACGGCGATAGGGTTCCTGATTCTGAGGAGGCAGCCAAACGTTGCCAACTGGTTAGAGATTGCGATAATGATGGGACGGATGATGGGACGGACGCTTTTCCGACGGATCCGGCTGAGACTATGGATAGTGACGGGGATGGGATGGGAGATAATGCAGATGCTTTTCCGAATGACCCGACTGAGACCATGGATAGTGATGGGGATAGGATGGGAGATAATGGAGATGCTTTTCCGAATGACCCGACTGAGACTATGGATAGTGATGGGGATGGGACGGGGAATAACGCCGATATGAATGATGATAGGGATGGGCTTTTAGATACGGACACGAAGGAATCCTTGCAAAACCGCGCTGGTGAGCTTTGTGGTCGTTTGACTGATTGTGATGGGGATGGGGTCAATGATGATGTTGATTTAGACCTAGATGGAGATGGCTTGATAGAAGTTCAGATGCAAGAGGAATTGGATGCGGTCCGTTATGTGCTAAATGGGACGGGACGGCGCTTTGATGATGAGGAGGCTGTTGATGTTTTGGGCTGCGATGGCTGTCGCGGCTATGAGCTGGTTAATAATCTTACTTTATCCTATGAGGATCCGGCTGGTTGGCAGCCGCTAGGAGGTAATGTGAGTCTTAGGGCTTTTAATAGGGTTACAGAGAACCTACTAGGAAAGACCGAAGGGGGGTCGCCTTATTGCAAAGACGGGCCAAAGGAAGCAAAAGGGTTTGAAGGGGTATTTGAAGGGAATGGATGGACGATTAGTAATCTGAGTATTAATCTTCCCGACCGTGATTGTGTTGGTTTATTTGCTAAGGCAAAGGGCGAGGTTCGCAATCTATTCATTGAGGGGGATAGGATTGTCGGCAAACAGCTGGTAGGGGTTGTGGTTGGTGATGGTAGTTTTACGACCATTAGGAATGTGCATGCGAGGACTCGGTGGCTTAGCGGGCAAGGGAATTCTACTATTGGCGGCTTGGTTGGATCCATTTACTGGGGTTCTCTTATTAATTCCACTGCTGTCACGGATTCTTTGACTGGTAATGGCACTCAAACCGGAGGCCTAGTGGGGGCGGCTATTTTCAGCAATATCAGCGATTCTGCTGCTATGACAACTAACCTTACTGGTGGTAGCACTATTGTCCCTCCTAGTGGCGCTCCGATTAGTGCTGCGTTGGGTGGATTGGTAGGATATTGTAAAGAATCTGCTATAGACAGTTCATTTAGCATAGCCGAACGGATAAAATCCATCAGTCCTGCTTTCGAGAACGAACATAAGACGGGTGGTTTGGCTGGTCAGTGTGCTGGCACAGCCATTAGAGATTCCTATGCGCTTTCTGGAACCATAGAGGGAAGAGATGAGAATAATAGTATAGGGGGAAATAATATAGGTGGATTGGTAGGACAGCTGGGTGGCCCTAGAGATTCCAAAGGCCGTCAGGTTATGATAGACTCCTATGCGATAACAGAAGGCATTGGTGGGCGTGATCGCGTAGGAGGGTTAGAAGGTGGGACAGGTGATACATTTTCTTCTTTTGCTATTACTGCCAATCTCGTTACTAGTATAGGTGTTGGCGGATTGCTGGGGAGTGATTCTAGTACCACTGTATGGAATTCTTATGCGATTTCTGGCACCATTCATGCTAAGAGCAGTGGACAAGCGGGAGGTTTGGTGTCAGGTCTGACATCTGGCAACGCAGCTAGCCACCGAATAGTTGCCTCCTATGGAATTGTTCACACCATGCAAGGCCCAGGCTCAGGGCATAGTGGGCTAGCAGGAGCGCTTGGTAAGGATGCGTCGATCCTTTCTTCCTATGCTATGATGGTGAATACTAGTGATAGCACAAGATTAGGTGGACTGGTTGGCTCGGTTTCGACCAGAGTGCAAACTGACGGTGATGATGTTCAAGCTAATATCATTGCTTCCTATGGGGTCGGCAATGTGAGTAGCCCGGGCTTGTATAGGAGATTAACACCCCCTGACCCTAGGACTACTCAACAAGTGGGGATAGTTAATATTGTCTCATCCTATTGGGATAATCTAAATGGCTCGCGGGATCTTGCTATTTTACGAAATGGGAGTCTGGCAGCTATTTGGACTGATGAGACAGAGTTGGTTGATAGAGCAGTCTGGTGTGATCTTAATCAAAATGAGATGATTGATATGGCTGAGAAGCGGCCTGATAATCGCATTTGGGATTTTGGTGAGAATATGAGGGCTGAATATCCTATCATTGGCTGCACGCCGCCCAATCCGCTTGGTTTGGCGCAGACTCGCTGGCGCTCATTGAAAGATGGCAAGCCGAATATTCCCGATAGTGCCGAGCTGAGGGGGCTTATAAGTAATTTCCGCGCCGAGCAAAGGGCTCTGTTTCCACAGCACATAGCAGACCAATAAGCGACCCCAATAACAGTAGTAGAAGGCCCATAAGAGGGCGCTAATAGAAGAATTATAGAGGAGGGATAAGAAACCAGTAGAGATTCTTCTCAGCTGGCAAGGATTTATCTGCTAGGTATTTTCTGAAGAACCTATCCAACAGCATATCAATAATAAAGAGCCGTTTTATTAAAGCCTTATGGCAGGTATCTTAGTTAGGAGCTAGCCATTCTATTAAAGAAGGATTAAGAGCACAAAGGTTTAGGCACTATTGGTTAGGTGGGAGTATAATTAACTATAACTATATTTTCTCAACTTAGAACGAATCATTATGAATAGACTCACTTTTATTTGGTGGCACTTGAGCAACGCGCTTTTTCCTTTGTTCTCATTGAAGCAGGTAGGGAGATATTTTGTTGCATTGCTGGCGGCTATTTTTCTTTCGGTTTCCTGTAGCAACGGCGGTGGTGGGAGCAGCGATGGAGAAGGAAGCAGCGGGCCGGAGGTTACTGACCTTAAGACAGAGTTCACTGTAATCCCGCATGAGAATTTTGCTGAATTGAGCTGGGCGCTTCCCAGTGAACCTATTCGTGAGATTAAGGTTCAAATTATTCAGGGTGGTCAAGTCATTCGGGATGTTCCGGTTGATGATTCTGGGGCGGTTTCTTTTCGGGTTGATGATCTTGTTGAGGGGGCGGACTATGATTTTCGGGTAATTTTCACTTATGAGGATGGAAGCTTAGGTCGGCTGAACAAGGAGGATGTTAGGACTGGGTTGAATACGGATGGGGACGAGTTGATAGATGCGGATGATCCGGATGATGATAATGATGGCACAAACGATAGGGCGGATGCTTTTCCGACGGATCCGACTGAGACCATGGATAGTGATAATGATGGGACGGGGGATAATGCGGATGCTTTTCCGACGGATCCGACTGAGACCATGGATAGTGATAATGATGGGACGGGAGATAATGCGGATGCTTTTCCGAATGATCCGGCTGAGACCATGGATAGTGATAATGATGGGACGGGAGATAATGCGGATGCTTTTCCGAATGATCCGGCTGAGACCATGGATAGTGATAATGATGGGACGGGAGATAATGCGGATGCTTTTCCGACGGATCCGGCTGAGACCATGGATAGTGATAATGATGGGACGGGAGATAATGCGGATGCTTTTCCGACGGATCCGACTGAGACCATGGATAGTGATAATGATGGGACGGGAGATAATGCGGATGCTTTTCCGAATGATCCGGCTGAGACTATGGATAGTGATAATGATGGGACGGGAGATAATGCGGATGCTTTTCCGACGGATCCGACTGAGACCATGGATAGTGATAATGATGGGACGGGGGATAATGCTGACATGAATGATGATAGGGATAGGCTTTTAGATACGGACACGAAGGAATCCTTGCAAAATGATAAGGGGATGTCTTGTGGTCGTTTGACTGATTGTGATGGGGATGGGGTCAATGATGATGTTGATTTAGACCTAGATGGGGATGGTTTAATAGAAGTTCAGACACAGGAGGAATTGGAAGGGATACATTATGTGCTAAATGGAACGGGTCGGCGCTTTAGTGAGGGGGAGGCTGTTAATGTTTCCGGCTGTGGTGAAGGCTGTCGGGGGTATGAGCTGGTTAATAATCTTACTTTGTCTTATACTAATTCATCTGGTTGGCAGCCGCTAGGTGGTAATGCGAGTCTTAAGGCTTTTAATAGGCGATCAAGGTCAAGGCAATTAGGAGGAGTAACAGTCCTATACCCTTATTGCCAAAGAGGGAAAGCAGTAGAAGCAGGGCAGGTAGAAGCAGATGGGTTTGGAGGGGTGTTTGAGGGGAATGGTTGGACGATTCATAATTTGACTATTGATCTTCCCGACCGTACTTGTGTTGGTTTATTTGCTAAGGCGAGGGGTGAGATTCGCAATCTGTTCATTGAGGGGGATAGGATTATTGGCAAGCAGTTGGTAGGGGCTGTGGTTGGTGATGGTAGTTTTGCGACCATTAGGAATGTGCATGGGAGGGTTCGGATGGTTAGTGGGGCGGGGAATTCTACTATTGGTGGGCTGGTTGGGTCTCTTTACCGGAGTTCTCTTATCAATTCCAGTGCCAAAACGGATTCTGTGACCACCGATGACGCTCGGGTAGGAGGCCTAGTGGGTGCGGCTGTATTTAGCAACATCAGCGGCTCTGCTGCTATGACAATTAACATCACTGGTGGCAACGCTACTAAAAGATCTACTGTTACAGTGGGAGGCTTGGTTGGATATTGTGCTGAATCCACTATAGCTAGTTCATTTAGTATAACCGAGCGGATAAAATCCATTACTACTGGTCAGCCCAACCAACAGGACCATCAGACGGGTGGTCTGGCTGGGCGGTGTGGTGGCACCATTATAGACTCTTATGCACTTTCTGGGACAATAGAGGGAAGAGGTGGCAATAGTATAGGGGGGCTGGTAGGACAGCTGAGTGATGCTGACGTTGATGAGGTCGACAACCTTCCTGAGGTTATAAGAAAATCCTATGCGATAACAGAGAGCATCAGTGGGCGTACTCGCGTGGGAGGGCTAGATGGTGCTAACGCTAGGATGTTTTCTTCTTTTGCTATTACTGCCAATCTTGATACTTCTGGTGGTGAAGGTGGTGGATTGCAGGGAGATGATGCTGGTAGCACTATATGGAATTCTTATGCGATTTCTGGTACTATTGATACTGGCAACAACCTAGGGAGTGGTCTAAAAACCGGTTTGCCGAATGAGGAAATAGTCGCCTCCTTTGGGATTGTTCACACCATGCGATCACCAGGCCCAAGGCGTGGTGGGCTGATAGGAACGATTGGTGATGGCGCGACGCTGCTTTCTTCTTATGCGATGATGGCGAATGTTAGTGATAGCACCAGCTTAGGTGGGCTGGTTGGCACAGTCTTGGCTAGAAGACAAACTTCCGATGATAAAGCTAATATCATTGCTTCCTATGGGGTTGGCAATGTGAGTAGCCCGGGTTTGTATAGGCGTTTTGCCGACTCTAGTAGTAGTGGAAAAGAAGGGGAGCTTAATATTGTCTCATCCTATTGGGATAATCTCACCGGCTCGCGAGAAGCTGCTATTTTACGAAATGGGAGTCTGGCAGCTATTTGGACCAATGGGACAGAAGCGATGTTGGCGGATAAGGCAATTTGGTGTGATCTTAATGAAGATGAGATGATTGATATGGATGAGAGGCGGCCTGATAATCGCATCTGGGACTTTGGTGTGAGAGCTGAGTATCCTATCATTCGCTGCACGCCGCCCAATCCGCTTGGTTTGGGGCAGGATCGCTGGCGTAGATTGGAGGGTGGTAAGCCGAATATTCCCGATAGTGCTGAGCTTAAGGAGCTTATAAGGGAGTTTCGCGCTGAGCAAAGGGCGCTGTTTCCACAGCACATAGCAGACCAATAAAAGTCCTTAAATGGCAGCAATACTCATAAGGGGCTTCAATAGCAGAGTAATAGAAGAGGGATAAGACACTAATAGCAGTCTATAGAAGACCAATAAGAAGCCAGTAGAGATTCTTCTCGCTGGCAAGGATTTATCTGCTGGGTGTTTTCTGAAGAACCTATCCAGCAACACATCAATAATAGAGAGCTTGTTTGTTGTATCTATAGGTTCAGACCTGCGCGAAATTTATTGTGGATTCTGCAAGTCTTGATCTTATATTCTATCTATCTCATATAATGAGGTCTAGGAACAATATAAAATGACAGAAAAATATGAAGAAGTATTTTGGCACAGATGGTATTCGCGGGGCAGTAGGAAGAGAACCTATCACACCTCGGTTTTTCTTACAGCTTGGCTGGGCAATCGGCAAGGTATTTAGCCAACCAGATAAACACGCCCGGGTGCTGATAGGGAAGGATACGCGGATCTCCGGTTATATGTTCGAATCCGCATTACAGGCTGGGCTGGCGGCTGCCGGTGCCGATATTCGCTTGTTAGGCCCCATGCCAACCCCTGCCATAGCCTATCTGGCTCATACCTTTCGCGCTGATTTGGGTGTGGTCATCAGCGCATCTCATAACAACTATAAGGACAATGGTATTAAATTCTTTTCGAGTAGAGGCACCAAGCTTTCAGATGAATTAGAAAGAAGAATAGAGGAGGAAGTGGATAAGGATGTGGTTGTGGTTGAGCCCTCTTCATTGGGACGGGCGGCACGAGTGGTGGATGCACGCGGGCGTTACATCGAATTTTGTAAGGGCACTATTCCTTATAGGGTGAATATTCCCAGTCACAAGATAGTCTTAGATTGCGCCTATGGGGCAACCTATAGCATTGCCCCTAAGGTGTTTTCGGAATTGGGAATGGAGGTAGAAGTATTACATAAGGAACCAGATGGGATAAATATTAATGAGGGATGTGGGAGCACCCAACCACAAAAGATGATTGATAGGGTGAGAGGGGTTGGAGCAGATATGGGAGTGGCTTTTGATGGGGATGGCGATAGGTTGGTGGTCTGTAATAGCTCAGGGGATCTGGTCAATGGCGATATTATCCTCTATTTGTTGGCCAGGTATATGAAAGAAATGGGCACTTTGAAAGGGAAGGTGGTAGGAACCGTGATGTCAAATATGGGGCTAGAACAGGCCCTAAGCAAGTTGGGTATTGCAATGGAACGAGTAGCAGTGGGGGATAGACATATTATTGATGCGCTGGTGGAAAAGGACATAGGCAATCTAGGAGGGGAGGTATCAGGTCATATAGTCTGCACAAATCATAGCACAACTGGGGATGGGATTGTGGCGGCACTACAAATCCTTGCTGCTCTTCACTACTTTAAGTTGTCTCTAGATGATGTGATGGCTATGGTTCCTTTGGTGCCGGTTGCTGAAGAGAATTTTGCTTGCCAGGATCCGATTGGTATAGTGCAATCCAATCGGATGCAAGACACCATCAAGACCATGAAAGCGAGATTAAACGGTGATGGAAGATTGTTGGTGCGCCCTTCTGGCACCGAGCCTTTGGTAAGAATGATGGTTGAGGCAAGGGATGCTTCGCTGCGCGAAGAGATAATCAGCGAACTAAGGGAAGCAGCTCAGCAACTGAATTCGCCTTGACTCTTCTTAGCTAGACTTTTCTTTTATTCGGAGTCTTGTTGTGTCTGATGAAAGACTAAATAAAATCCTAGCGCGCGGTTCTTTACATCAGGTGCGCAAGATTATTAACGAAGACATCCTTGCGGTGGATGTTGCTCGTATTCTTGAGGCATCGCCACCTAAGGAACGCCGTCTCTTGTGGGGGTTGTTAGATGAGGAGCGAACCGGCCAGGTGCTACAGGATTTGGACGAGGAGGTGAGAGCGGATTTTCTCGATCAGCTGCAGGTTGATGAGATAGCGGATTCATTTGAACAGCTAAGCGATGATGATATAACTGACATACTTCATCAGTTGCCCGAGCGGGTCACTAAGGAAGTGCTCCAGCGGATGGAGGAAGACGATAGGGAGAGGGTAGAGAAGCTATTGGATTATCCAGAGGGGACGGTGGGTGCATTAATGACTACGCAGATTCTAACTGTGCGTGCTAATATCAGTTTAGAGGTGGTGATGCGCTATTTACGGATGGGTCCCAAGATTGAGACGACAGTGGGGAAGCTGGTGGTAGTGGATTCAAGCGGCCATTATCTAGGCATTCTTGCTTTGGCTAACCTAGTCCAAAATGCATTGACTAAGCAGGTGGGCGAGATTATGGATGCGGATACAGTGACCCTAAAGGTCACTGATGACAATAAAAAGGTGATAGATGTGTTTGAGCGCTATGATATGGTATCGGTGCCGGTTGTTGGCGAGGGCAATGAATTTCTTGGTATGGTTACAGTAGACGATGTCATAGATGTGGTGAGAGATGAGAGAGACCATACCCTCTTGCGAGCGGCTGGGCTTGGTAGTGAGGAGGACACTTTTGCTCCTTGGTCGCGTATTGCCGAGAAGCGAATTCTCTGGCTTGGTATTAACCTAATGACTGTGTTAATTGCTTCTGTTTTTATTGGGATGTTTCGCGATATTTTGGAAGAGGTGATTGCACTAGCAATTCTTATGCCCATTGTGGCAAGTATGGGTGGCATAGCTGGGTTGCAATCTATGACTATAGTAGTGCGCGCTCAAGCCTTAGGACGCTTAAACCTCCCCAATGCAAGATGGTTGCTGGCACGAGAGACGACTGTTGGCTTTGTTAATGGGATTTTGTGGGCTCTGGTGGTGAGTCTTGTAGCTCTCTTTTGGTTCAATGATACTTTTGTCGCTTTTGCCTTAGGGCTGGCATTGATTTTTAATTTGTTGGTGGGTTCTTTTCTTGGGGTTGTGTTACCGGTTGTATTGGAAAAAAATGGTGTGGATCCAGCCAATGCTGGTGGGGTGTTGCTTACAACGGTTACCGATGTCCTCGGCTTTGTCTTCTTTCTTGGTCTTGCTAGTCTTCTATATTTCTAGCCATATTTCTAGCCATATTCCTAGTGACCTCTTCTCAAACTTTATTAGAACAAGCAGCTCGGGTGATTCCGGGAGGAGTTAATTCGCCAGTTCGTTCTTTTCGCGCCGTAGGAGGCAGCCCAGTTTTTATAAAGAAGGCTAAGGGAGCCTACCTTCATAGTGAGGATGGCAAGACCTATCTGGATTTTATTTGTTCTTGGGGGGCAATGATATTGGGACATGGGGACGAAGGCTTGGCAACCATAGCAAGAGAAGTTGCCCTTGATGGCTTGAGCTATGGAGCACCAACTGAGGTAGAGATAGAGATGGCGACAAAGTTATGTCAGCTGGTCCCTTCTATCGAACAGGTTCGGATGGTTAGCTCCGGCACTGAAGCGACCATGTCTGCTTTACGCCTGGCACGCGGCTGGAGTGGTAGGAAGGACATTATCAAGTTTAATGGCTGCTATCATGGTCATAGTGATTGTTTGCTGATAGAGGGAGGTTCTGGCTTGCTCACCCTGTCATTGGCAAGCTCAGCAGGGGTGCCAGAAGAACTGGTAAGAAATACCCATAGCCTTGAGTTTAATGATTCTCAGCAGCTAGAAGAGTTCTTTAAGCTGCGTGGTGATGATCTGGCTGCCGTCATAGTAGAGCCTATAGCCGGCAACATGAATTTTGTTCCCGCGGAGAAGCAATTTCTCCATACTTTGAGGGAATTGTGCGATCATTATGGCGCGGTTTTGATATTTGATGAGGTGATGAGTGGTTTTCGGGTGGCTCAGGGAGGGGCACAGGCTCATTATGGCATATCACCAGATCTGACCTGCTTAGGCAAGGTGATAGGCGGAGGAATGCCGGTTGGTGCTTTTGGCGGGCGGCGGGATATCATGCAGTCTTTGGCGCCGCTGGGTCCTGTATATCAAGCGGGAACTCTATCTGGCAATCCATTGGTGATGCATATAGGATTGGCAGTGCTAAATTCTTTAGCAAATAGCTATGATCAGCTGAATGCCAGTTGCACCAAACTAGTGGCTGGTATTAATGAGATAGCAAGGAAACAGAACTCGCCAGTAATGGCCCAAGGGCTAGGTGGCATGTGGGGACTTTACTGTGGTTTAGAGCAGCTACCAACTAATTTTGCCGAGGTGAACAAGACCGATAGTGCTTTGTTTGCCCGTCTTTTTCATTTGTTGCTAGAACAGGGAGTTCATCTGCCCCCTTCTTCTTTTGAGGCTTGCTTTTTATCTTTGGCTCACAAGCAGGCAGAAATAGATAAGATGCTGATTGCTTTTGAGACAGCACTCCAAGAACTTGGCTAGTATTGGCTCGATTCATTTAATGGTTGTCTAAAAAAAAATAGCTGAAAGCTTTGATTAATTGTTATCATGGAAATAATCATACAAAAAGAAGACGAAATATCCATAAAAAAGAGCAGAAAATCGCATTTAATCAAAAAAAAATAAGGAAATTACATAGAATCTTCCACAAATTCATAAATTCCCTTAATTAATCAAAGTTTTCTAGCTATATTAGGAAAAAAAACTGGAATAAATTGCTTTTTATCCTATATTAGAGTATAATAAGTCATCTTTTGCAAGTTTGTTTGCAAGTTTTTTATAAAAGCGAATTGGAAACCAAGTAATTTGTGTGGGCACTTTGTGACCAAAGTGATTAATCAATTCAGCTTGCTGAATTGGTACCGAATTCAACAGCTTCGGCTGTTGTTAACTGAAGAGTTTGATCATGGCTCAGATTGAACGCTGGCGGTAGGCCTAACACATGCAAGTCGAGGGGTAACAGAGAATAGCTTGCTATTCTGCTGACGACCGGCGAACGGGTGAGTAACGCTCAAGAATCTACCTCAAAGAGGGGGATAGCCCGGAGAAATCCGGATTAATACCGCATACTCTCTGCTTCTTGTAGAGTAAAGGTGCCTTCGGGTGCCGCTTTGAGATGAGCTTGGGTCTGATTAGCTTGTTGGTAGGGTAAGAGCCTACCAAGGCGACGATCAGTAGCTGGTCTGAGAGGATGTCCAGCCACACTGGGACTGAGACACGGCCCAGACTCCTACGGGAGGCAGCAGTGGGGAATATTGCGCAATGGGGGAAACCCTGACGCAGCCATACCGCGTGGGTGAAGAAGGCCTTAGGGTTGTAAAGCCCTTTCAGTAGGGAAAAAAAGCATCTGGT
Organism: Gammaproteobacteria bacterium; assembly: GCA_965215225.1. Taxonomy (GTDB): domain Bacteria; phylum Pseudomonadota; class Gammaproteobacteria; order CBDBNL01; family JAAOII01. The sequence goes on along the minus strand of OZ244039.1, from coordinate 2,208,039 downwards.
GAATAGCCATATGTGTTGATGTTACTTACAGAAGAAGCACCGGCTAACTCCGTGCCAGCAGCCGCGGTAATACGGAGGGTGCAAGCGTTAATCGGAATCACTGGGCGTAAAGGGTATGTAGGTGGTTGTGCAAGTCAAATGTGAAATCCCTCGGCTTAACCGAGGAATTGCATCTGAAACTTAACAACTAGAGTATGGTAGAGGGTGGTGAAATTTCCGGTGTAGCGGTGGAATGCGTAGATATCGGAAGGAACATCGATGGCGAAGGCAGCTGCCTGGACCAATACTGACACTGAGGTACGAAAGCGTGGGGAGCGAACAGGATTAGATACCCTGGTAGTCCACGCCGTAAACGATGTCTACTAGCCGTTACCTCGCTATTTGATAGTCCTTAATCTAGGGATTATCAAATAGCGAGGTTGTGGCGCAGCTAACGCGATAAGTAGACCGCCTGGGGAGTACGGCCGCAAGGTTAAAACTCAAATGAATTGACGGGGACCCGCACAAGCGGTGGAGCATGTGGTTTAATTCGATGCAACGCGAAGAACCTTACCTACTCTTGACATCCGCGTAGGCTCTTGTAATGAGAGCGTGCCTTCGGGCAACGCGAGACAGGTGCTGCATGGCTGTCGTCAGCTCGTGTTGTGAGATGTTGGGTTAAGTCCCGCAACGAGCGCAACCCTGATCATTAGTTGCCAGCAGTTCGGCTGGGTACTTTAATGAGACTGCCGGTGATAAACCGGAGGAAGGTTGGGATGACGTCAAGTCATCATGGCTCTTACGAGTAGGGCTACACACGTGCTACAATGGAGAGTACAGAGGGATGCCAAACCGCGAGGTGGAGCTAATCTCAGAAAGCTCTTCTCAGTCCGGATTGTAGTCTGCAACTCGACTACATGAAGTCGGAATCGCTAGTAATCGCGAATCAGAATGTCGCGGTGAATACGTTCTCGGGTCTTGTACACACCGCCCGTCAAACCATGGGAGTGGATTGCACCAGAAGCAGCTAGTTTAACCTTCGGGAAAACGGTTACCACGGTGTGATTCATGACTGGGGTTAAGTCGTAACAAGGTAGCCGTAGGGGAATCTGCGGCTGGATCACCTCCTTATATTTAACGCTTCTCACTTGAGATTAGTTTCATTGAGAAGTGTCTTTTGGCATGAAGTGCCCACTCAAATTATTTGTTTTTCAGATTAATCTTGGATTTTTCGATTGTCGGTTATTAAAGGCAGACTTCAATCTATAAAATTACAAAAATGAGACGGCCGCAGATATTGATACTGTTGATGTTATTGATATTGTTGATATTGTCGATGTTGTTGATATTAAAGCATACTAAATTATCAGTATTGATACTCAAGGCGAGTTCCTAAGCGGCCCTCTTTCAATTCTTATCATCTAAATTATCAAGGAGAAAACTCTTATGAAACTATTAAAATACATCATTGCCATAGGCTCGGTATCCTTTGCTGCTCTAGTATCGGCTCAGGATATAGTGGTCGGCGGCAAGAACTTCACTGAACAATATTTGGTAGCGGAGATGACCAAACAACTACTTGAAAAAGAAGGCTTTAATGTAGAAGTCAGAGTAGGTTTGGGAAGTAATATAGTTCGGCAGGCACAGGAGAATGGGGAGGTAGATATTTACTGGGAATATACCGGCACTTCTTTAACTCTCTACAATAAGATCAAAGAGAAGATGTCATCACAGCAGGGCTATGAGACGGTCAAAAGACTGGATGGCCAGAAAGGGCTGGTCTGGTTGCAGCCGAGTAATGCTGATAATACCTATGCCCTAGCGGTTAGGCGTGAAACAGCTGACAGCACAAATGTCCGCACTCTTGAGGACTTGGCGGCTGCCTATAACAAAGGCGAAGACTGGAAATTTGGTATGGATACTGAATTTATTGCTCGGCCTGATGGCTTGCCTGGACTGCAAAACGCATATGACTTTCGTATTCCGCGCAAGAACCGGGTTTCAATGGAACCTGGCTTGCTGTATGATGCGCTAAGAAGTGGTCAGTTGGATGTTGGTATAGTTTTTGCTACTGACGGACGCATAGCTGCCTTTGATTTTGTTATCTTAAAAGACGTGCGTAGCTTCTTTCCCGCCTATCAGCTGGTGCCAGTGGTGCGTCAGAGTGTGCTGGCTCGGCATCCTCAATTAGAAGGATTGCTAAATGGTATCTCAGTCGCGCTCAATGATACTATCATGCAACAACTCAATGCCGCGGTGGATATAGATAAGGAAACCGTGGAGAAAGTATCAAGAGATTTCCTTAAACAAAACAATCTATTGTAAGACCTTTGCAGATTCTGCTTTATCTGCGGACCAATTTTGCCAGTGTTCAAAATCTGATCATTGAGCACTTGATGATGGTGGCAGTTGCTTTGGCTGTCTCAGTATTCATAGGAGTTGTTGGTGGAGTATTGCTTACTAAAAACAAGAATCTTGGTGAGCTAGTCATTTATCTGACTTCGGTCTTGTTTACGATTCCTTCTATCGCGCTCTATGGTTTTATGCTGCCATCACTGGCAAAGATAGGGCATGGCATAGGCTATGTGCCAGCGGTCATAGGTGTCATTGTTTATTCAGTGGCGCCTATTTTGCGTAATACCTATAGCGCCCTAAATGATATTGATCCTAATGTGCGTGAAGCAGCCCAAGGAATGGGAATGAGCCCCTATCAAAGACTCATTCGGGTAGAGATGCCAATAGCTCTGCCTGCCATTATTGCGGGGCTAAGGGTTTCTACCGTTCTTAGTATATCTATTGTTTCTATAGCTACTTATATAGGAGCTGGAGGATTGGGGGATCTCATTAGCCGAGGTATCTCTCAAACTGATCTCACTCAAGTGGCGGTAGGAGCACTGATTATTAGCCTGATGGCAATTTGCGCTGACTTGGGATTGGGATTGGCACAGAAGAAGGCGGCTTTGAGGGAAGGATGATGCTTAGGATTGACAAACTAACCAAAAGGTATAGGGACATGAGCGCAGTGGAGAATATCTCCATGCAAGTAGAAGAGGGCGAGATTTGTATTCTCATAGGGGCATCCGGTTGTGGTAAGACGACATTGTTAAAGCTGATTAATCGCTTAATAGAACCGAGCAGTGGGCAAGTAAAGGTGGGAGGTAGGGATACTCAGACAATGAATCCTTATGAGTTGAGACGCCATATAGGTTATGTGATTCAAGAAATAGGACTCTTCCCTAATATGACGGTTGAACAGAACATCTCGGTGGTGCCACGATTATTGGGTTGGCGCGCGGAAGAATGTGCTGCCAGAGTTGGCGAGCTGCTGGAAGTGGTTTTTCTACCGACTGATGAACTTTTTCGGCGGCGCTATCCTTTTGAATTGTCTGGGGGGCAAAAACAACGGGTAGGGGTAGCGCGGGCACTGGCAGCCAAACCTGACCTACTGTTGATGGACGAGCCTTTCGGCGCGATTGATCCTATTAACCGCGCTGCCGTTCAAGATGAGTTCTTGCGCATCCAAAAGAATCTCAATATCACGGTCGTCTTTGTCAGTCATGATATAGATGAAGCTATTAAGATGGGCGATAAGTTGGCGGTGCTTGTCAGAGGGAAATTGATACAGTATGACTCACCAGCAAGAGTCTTAGAACAGCCAGCCAATAGCTATGTGAAGCAGTTTATCGGCAGTGACAGGATAATGAAGCGACTCCATCTTTTTACTGTTGCCGAAGCCATGCAAAAGGAGACCAAGAGACTTTCTCATAGTGTGCCTGCTACTATTAGTCTTTTTGATGCTATTAATTGTCTGTATGAATATAGGGTGGAAGAAGTTTCCTGTGTTAATGAGGAAGATAAGTCTATAGGGGTCATCAGTCATAACAACATCAAGGAATTCTTACTTGCTAATCACTGATGAATATTTTTCTTTTACGGGCTCTAGCTGTAATCGTTATTTTGATTTTCCTTAGCTTCCTGTTAATAGGAATAGAACCGATGATCCAATCATTCACTCTAATGGAGGATGTTGTCTATCTAACCAGAAAACAGCTAATCCTTTGTTTCACTTCTGGGCTAGTGGCTATTGCCATTGGGGTGAGTTCAGGGATTGTTTTAAGCCGTTCCTTTATGATACCATTTGCGGCTACCTTCATGCAGTTCTTCAATCTTGGCATCACAATTCCGGTCTTGGCTTTGTTGGCTTTTGCCATGATCCTGTTCGGCATAGGTTTTTGGTCGGCTTGGTTGACTCTGGTGTTTGTTTCTCTTTTGCCTATAGCGCGCAATAGCTGGACAGCCTTTCGCTCTTGCTCGCCACAACTATTGGAGACTGGTAGAGGAATGGGAATGAATAGCTGGCAATTGTTTTGGTATGTAGAGCTGCCCAACTCATTAAGACTCATAATAACTGGCGTCCGAATTGGTATGACATTTAATATAGGCAGCGCGCCATTGGTCTTTCTTATTGGAGCGGAGAGTCTTGGCGAGCTCATATTTATCGGTCTGAAGCTCAATGAACCCCATATACTCTTTGCTGGCTCTTTTTCCACTGCGCTAATGGCTATCCTGGTGGATGTTTTCTTTAACCTGCTTGCATTACTATGTGTCTCGCGCGGCTTACAAATGCATGCGGCCGCAGTGAGAGCATGAGGAGCATGGAGAGCACAAAAGAAGCCAAGTAGAAAACAAGCCAGTGGCAAACTATCTGAGGAAGGCGGTTGTTTTTTGTTGGCTTGTTTCACTTGGCAGCTGTGTGACCTCGACTGAGCCTCCGCTGCAACTGACTCGCGACCATGCTTTACAAATTGAGGCAATGCCGAAGGAAGACTATTTTGGTGTAGGGGTTTATGAGGGGTGTGAGCATGTGCCAGCCAAGGATCCAATCAAGAAGAAGCTATTGGGGTTCGATATTACCGGCAATAAATGCTATGTTGAGGTTCTACCTTCGTCAAGCGGTAGGAATCATCAATTAGTTGTTCGTTTCATCAGTTCGCAGGACGAGGAGATCTATGATACCATAGGTCCAATAGAGATGAGCTATATTCCCACCACAGATAGTTTCTTAGGCCTAATGGAAGAAGGGGATGTTTTTATTGCGCAATATGTCGAAGACCAATTTCTTTCTTTTACCCATACTGGTTATGATGAAGATGGAGTGATTAATTATGGGCTAAGCGGCAAAGGCGATTCCATTAGAGAATGCATTTTTATTAAGCCAACCTACCTTAAAGGAACAGATTCCTGTCGTTAATAAAAGAATAGCTAGTCTTTTTTCTGTTGAAAAATGAGTATAATGCTTTTCATAAGAAAAATGGTGTATGTTGTTCATACCCTGCCCCGCTGAGTTTTGAGACCTCTCTCTCGGCGGGGCTTTTTAATTCCAGAGGTTTTCATGGGTTCAATCGGGTTTTTTGCTCGGTTGAATTTCGTAAAGAGTTTCTTTTCCGAATGAGTTCAGTGGTATTTTTATTGGCATCTCTTTCCCAGCTAGGCAGTGGCGAAATGGCAGTTGAGCTTCTGGGCAGTCCTCTGGTGGGAACGACCTGGCCGATGAGCAATCTTTGACAAAGTTATTTCATTTTTTTCATTTTTTCTACCATATATCTTTTTTTCTGATGAAAAATCGGTATAATGCTTTTTGAAACCTCTTGTTAATTTTCTTGTCTTGGATGGGATTATGATTGTGCCATCCAAGAAAACAGTGTTTCATTCCCCGCTGAGTTGTTTCAACAGCTCGGCGGGTTTTTTAATTCCAGCGATTTTATTCGTGGTCGGTGCTTCAATCGCTTTTTCACTTGTTCGGTCATTGAGTGGGAGGATTTTTTCGCTCATTTACTGGCTTGCTGATGAGCCTCACAATTCTTGATTACGGCTGGTAGTGGAAACGGAATGACCTAGCCGATGAGCAATCTTCCATTTTTTCTCATTTCTTCTATCATATGTCTTTCCTTCTCTGAAAGCTGGGTATAATGCTTTTTACACCAAACCTCTCTATTAATAAGAGGTTACACTTATGATGTAGATTCATGAGCTATTTTTTTGTTAGAGTTTAAGTAAAAGAGATTTTAGTGATTTCCACAACAGAACAACCGGTCGCACTCATTACTGGTGGATGCCGAGGAATAGGTTATGGTATAGCCCAGGCTCTATCGGCAAGAGGGTTTCGTCTGGCGCTAACTGGGATACGTTCTAAGGAAGAAGTCCAGCATTCACTTGACAGGCTCAATAATGGAGCAGTGTATTTTCAGCAGGATTTGGCTGATCTGAGCGGTCATCAGTCTTTGATTGAACAGGTCTATGAGACTTTGGGTAGGTTGGACAGTCTCATTCTTAATGCTGGCATTGCCCCAGCTAAAAGAGGAGACCTTCTTCAGCTTAGCCCCCAGTCTTTTGATAGAGTGGTTGGGGTTAACCTACGCGGCAATTTCTTTTTTGCTCAATCAGCTGCCCGACAAATGATTTCTCATTCAACTGGAGGATTCCAGAGTATCCTATTTATCACTTCTATCAGCGCCTCAATGGTATCCATCCAGCGAGGGGAATATTGCATATCCAAAGCGGGCGCTGCTATGGCGGCCCAGCTATTTGCTGCCCGCCTTGCTGACCAGAACATAGGTGTCTATGAACTTCGTCCTGGGATTGTTGCAACGGATATGACAGAAGGAGTAAAGGAAAAGTATGATAGTGCTATCAGCGATGGACTGGTGCCAATGAAGAGGTGGGGGCAGCCGCTGGATATAGGAAAGGCAGTTGCCTCTATTGTGGGTGGCGATTTTGCTTTTGCCACTGGGGCTGTGATAAACGTAGATGGTGGATTGAGTATACATAGACTATGAAAAGATTAGCTTATGATTATTTAATTATTGGCGCTGGGGCAGCTGGTTGTGTTCTTGCTAATCGTCTTTCAGCGGATAAAGACACATCAGTTCTATTATTGGAAGCAGGGAAGAATGATACTCACCCCTATATTCATATACCGGCTGGGTTCTCTCGCCTCACAGGGGCAAGTCATTCATGGGGCTATAGCACAGTGCCGCAAAAGCATGTTAATAACCGCGCTATTTGGTACCCCCAAGGGAAAGTATTAGGTGGTAGTACTTCTATTAATGCCCAGATATATACTCGTGGCAACCCGCTTGACTATGATATTTGGGCAAAGGAGGAGGGGTGTCCAGGATGGTCTTTTAGGGAGGTCTTGCCCTATTTTAGGAAATCAGAGGATAATGAAAGACTATGTGATGAATATCACGGTCAGGGAGGACCCCTCAAGGTCTCAGACCCCGTTCCTCACCCAATGACAACAGTATTTGTGCGCGCCGCTCAACAGGCTGGCATAGCCTATAACGCCGATTTCAATGGCGCGGTTCAACAGGGGATGGGCTACTACCAACTAACCAATCGCGCCGGTCGGCGCAGTTCAACAGCTGTCTGCTTCTATCGTCCTATCAGCTCAAGGACGAACCTTAATCTATTGCTTAATACCCATGTTAGTCGAATCCTGTTTGATAAGAAGCGAGCACGAGCAATCTGTTTTATCCATAATGGTAAGGAAGTGGAGGCGGTTGCACAAAGGGAGATACTTCTTTGCTGTGGTAGTATAGGATCGCCAAAGCTGCTTATGCTTTCGGGTATAGGTCCGATCGATGAACTAAGAAAACACCAGATTGACCCAGTAGTGAATCTGACTGGAGTAGGAGCCAATCTTCACGATCATATGGATGTTTTTTGTGTGAGCGAATGTTCAGGGGATTATAGTTTTGACAAATACAAACCTTGGCATATGATGGTTTGGGCTGCTGTTCAATTTGCGGTGGCTAAGGGAGGACCTCTTGCATCTAATCTGTGCGATGGTGGTGGCTTTTGGCAGCTGGATGAGGATGCCCGCTCACCCGATGTGCAATACCATTTTTTACCTGGTTCAGGTTTGGAGCATGGATTGAAAAAGATTCGCAATGGGGTCACACTTAATTCAGCTTTCTTGCGTCCTTTGGCGCGTGGTTCAGTCAAGTTGCAGTCGTCTGATCCGCTTAAGCCTCCATTGATTGATCCTAACTATTGGGGAAATCCTTATGATATTCATATTTCTCTCAAAGGATTTAAGTTGGCGCGTGAGATCATGAGGCAACCGGTTTTTTCTTCCTATATAAAGGAAGAATCTATGCCAGGTAAAGAAGTGGTTACAGATAAGGATCTTGAAGCCTATGCTCGTTCTAGCTCTAAAACAGACTATCATCCAGTTGGCACTTGCCGAATGGGAGCAGAAGATGACGATAGAACAGTGGTTACCCCTGACTTGAAGGTTAAGGGGGTGGAGAATCTAAGGGTCATAGATGCATCAGTAATGCCTCAGGTGATCTCTTCTAATACGAATGCTCCTACTATAATGATAGCTGAAAAAGGGGCAGATCTAATTATCAACGAGTGAAGCAGTGAATGGCAAAACAGGGAAATAGCAAACTAACCATTAGGCTCCCTCAGGAGGGGAAGCTGGTAAGCTATAGTCTTAATGCCAAAACCTTGCCTCTTCCTCAACAGCCCATCGCTTTCTCTCGCCTGGCATATGCCGCCCCTCATATTGTCATTAAGCCGCTTGCTTATACAACTGCTACAGCTGACCGACCTCTTATTGATTGGGACGCTACCTTAGGTGGTCGGCAAAAACTATGGGATAAGGGCTTTGCTGTGGCGGAAGCCATGGATACTTCACAGCGGGGAATGGGATTGGATTGGCATGGGGCGCGCGAACTAATCAGTCGCAGCCTGTCCTTAGCTAAGACCCATTCATCGCTCGATAGGATAGCTTGTGGCGCTGGCACGGATCAGTTGGTTTCTACCAGGTCTCATAGTCTTGTGGAGATTACCAATGCTTATCGCGAGCAGATAGAGTTTATTGAGAAGCTTGGTGGCAGCTGTATTTTGATGGCGAGTCGGGCGCTGGCGGCTACTGCTCGCCATAAAGAAGACTATCTTTCCGTGTATAGTCAGCTTCTCAGTGAGATGAGTAATCCTTGTATTCTCCATTGGTTAGGCGATATGTTTGATCCACAACTGAAAGCTTATTGGGGTAGTGATGATCTGTATCAGGCAGCAGAGACAGTGATAGAAATTATTACTAGTCATCAAACAAAGGTCAAGGGTATTAAGATTTCCTTGCTGGATGAGTCATTGGAAATATCAATTCGTAATCGCCTACCAGCTGGGGTGCATTTGTTTACCGGTGATGATTTGAACTATCCCACTCTTATTAAGGGAGATAAAGATGGTTATTCTGATGCTCTATTGGGAATATTCACTGCGATAGCCGCGCCCGCTTGTTTAGCTTTACAATATCTTGCTGCTGATGATGAAAAGCGTTATGACCAGGTGCTAAATCCGACTCTACCATTGGCGCGTGAAATCTTTGCTTCTCCTACCAGATTTTATAAAGCAGGAATAGGATTTATTGCTTGGTTGAATAATCATCAACAACACTTTATTATGCCAGCAGGTCTTCAAGCCATGCGCACTATCGATCATTATGGTCGTCTCTTTCGTTATGCCGACCAGTGTGGAGTATTAGAAGATCCTCCCCTTGGGGTCAAACGAATGAATGATCTGTTGAAACTATATGGAATAGATGGATGAAGAATGAACTAATGAAGAATGCAAAATGGTTCAGCTGCGAATGCAGTTGTTGGGATAGATGAATGAAGAATGAAGTAATGAAGTAATGAAGTAATGAAGAGTGAAGTAATGAAGAATGAAGAATGAAGAATGAAGAATGAAGAATGAAGAATGAAGAATGCGAAATGGTTCAGCTGCGAATGCGGTTGCTGAGATAAACGAATGAAGAATGCAGCATAAGGATAGTTCAGCTGCGAATGCAGTTGTTGGGATAGATGAATGAAGAATGAAGTAATGAAGAATGAAGAATGAAGAATGAAGAATGAAGAATGAAGAATGAAGAATGAAGAATGAAGAATGAAGAATGAAGAATGAAGAATGAAGAATGAAGAATGAAGAATGAAGAATGAAGAATGAAGAATGAAGAATGAAGAATGAAGAATGAAGAATGAAGAATGAAGAATGAAGAATGAAGAATGAAGAATAAGATTTGTTCAGCTGCGGAAGCGGTTGCTGGAATCGAGGACAATGCAGTTGTCACTGTTTCCTCCTCCTCTGGCCTCGCTTGTCCAGATGCTACTTTAGCGGCCTTAGGTGAGCGTTTTGCTGCTCAAGGCTCGCCCAAGAACATCACCAGTATTCACCCCATCGCGGCGGGTGATATGTATGGCATCAAAGGTATTGATCATATTGCTATAGCTGGTTTGTTAGGTCGGGTCATAGCGGGGTCCTATCCTAGTGGTCCTTCTTCCTTGCCTATGCCGCAGATTTGGCAGATGATTTGCGATAACGAGATTCCGGCATACAATGTTCCCTCCGGCATTCTCTTTGATATGCATCGTGAAGCGGCGCGTAAGGGGCCGGGCGTGCTGACTCAGATTGGTGTAGGAACCTATGTTGAATTAGAGTCCTGCGCCATGAATGAAAAAGGGCGTGCTGCTGCCATAGTTGAAAAGGTTCGTTTTAATGATTCGGATTGGTTATTCTTCCCCTCCATTCCTCCAGATGTGGCAATCATTCGTGCAACTACTGCTGATGAGCAAGCCAATCTGAGTTATGAACACGAAGGAGGACTATTGGGCGCGCTGGATCAGGCAATCGCAGCCCGTAATAATGGCGGAATCGTGATTGCGCAGGTAAAGAGAATAGCGAATCATATAAAGGCTAGACAGGTTCATGTGCCAGGCCATCTTGTTGATTGGGTGGTGGTTGATCCTCACCAGAGACAGACTACCCAAACCGATTATGATCCTCTCATTTCTGGTGAAATTTTTACTCCTTGGCAAATGGTAGAAGCTCAGCTGCCCCATAGTGTTGAAAAGGCCATTGCACGGCGCGCTGCTTTAGAGTTGCACCAAGGAGATGTAGCCAATTTAGGTTTCGGTATATCTGCTATGGTTCCCTATATCTTGGTTGAGGAGGGTCTGCCTCAAGCGGTTACCTGGGTAATTGAACAGGGAGCGGTTGGTGGCCTTCCGTTAACGGATTTTGCTTTTGGTTGTGCTGCTAATCCGGCTGCTATAATTCCCAGCCCCAGTCAATTTAACTTTTTTCAAGGAGGCGGTTTTGATATGTCATTTTTGTCCTTCCTTGAAGTGGATTCACAGGGAAATGTTAATGTCTCTAAACTGGCTAAGCGTCCTTATCTCACCGCAGGCTGCGGAGGGTTTGTTGACATATCCGCCAATGCTAAAAAATTGGTTTTTAGCGGACTCTTCAGTGCAGCTGCCGAGCTTGAATTGACTCAACAAGGAATAAAGATAAAGAAACCAGGCAAATTTACTAAGTTTGTCAAACAGGTAGAGCAGATTTCCTTTTCTGGAGTTCAGGCAAGACAAAAGAAGCAAGAAGTTGTTTATATAACCGAAAGATGTGTGATGAGGTTGGATACGAAGGGATTGGTTATCACCGAGATAGCGCCGGGACTGGATCTAGAAAAAGATATCCTCTCTCAGATGGATGCTGAGGTCAGTGTTTCACAATCACTGAAACAAATGCCTAAACAAATATATGCTCAGACCATGGGACTAAGGCTTCCAGCCGATGAAAGATGAGAGATGGGAAATGAGAAATGGGAGATGAAAGATGAGAGATGAGAGATGGAATATGAAAGATGAGAGATGGAATATGAAAGATGGCTGATGAGAGAATGGATATGAAAGATGAGAGAATGGATATGAAAGATGAGAGAATGGATATGAAAGATGAGAGAATGGATATGAAAGATGAGAGAATGGATATGAAAGATGGGAGATGAAAGATGAGAGATGGGAAATGGGAGATGAAAGATGGGAGATAGGAGATAAGAGATAAGAGATAAGAGATGACTGATTTCCTTGACTCCACCAAAAAGGATGGCATCCTGATTATTACCATTAATAATCCCAGTCGCGCCAATGTTCTAAATTATGCTTCGCTGCTGAAACTTGAACAGCTACTTGATAAATGTGAAAAGGACAAAGCAATTCATTCGCTTATCCTTACTGGCGCTGGCGAGAAGGTTTTTTGTGCTGGTGCTGATATTAACGATTGGTCTAATCTATCACCACGAGAGTTTGCCAATGATTGGGTAAGATGGGGGCATGGTGTTTTTGACCGACTGGCGCGACTTCGTTGTCCTACCATTGCTGCCATTAATGGTCATGCCTATGGTGGCGGGTTGGAGTTGGCGGCTGCTTGCGATTTGCGCATCGCCGCTAAGGATGCCCTTTTTGCTTTACCGGAACCCCAGTTGGGGATTATCCCTGGCTGGTCGGGAACCCAAAGATTAGCTCGAGAACTACCAGCTGCGTTAATGAGAGAGTTGCTTTTTTGTGCTGCCAAGCTAGATGCGAAAAGGATGTATCATTGCGGTTTTATCAATCAGCTGGCTACAAGTGAGACCCTAATGGATATTGCTATTGATTTGACCAAAGCGATTCAAAAGACCGCACCAATGGCGGTTGAGACTGCCAAGCTGGCTATTAACATAGCCTTAGATGAAGAAAGAAGTGCAGCTGTAGAAGCACTCAGCGCGGCTGCTCTGGCAGCCACTCGGGATGCTAATGAAGGGGTGAGGTCGTTTAAGGAAAAACGGCAACCAGATTTCAAAGGAGAATAGCTATGAATAAGAATCAATGGAACATTACTTGGGGTGAGCGGTTGCGCGAACTGCCCGCCGAACCTTTTACTGGCAAACACCTTATAGCCAATGAATGGCGTGCAAGTCTTGATGGAGCTACTATGACAAGCTTCAGCCCCGCTCATAAGGTTCTAGTAGGCGTGTATGCTAAGGGAAGCGAACAAGAAGTGGATTTGGCTTTCCGTTCCGCGAACGAGGCTTTCACTGAAGGACCCTGGCGTTTTATGCCAGCCAAAGAAAGAGCTGGGTTTCTTCTTCGGGTTGGTGATCTGATTGCAAAAAATGGCGACGAGATTGCCTATTACGAATCCTTAGAAAGCGGTAAGCCACTATTACAAGCGAAGGACGAAATTGCTATTGCAGTAGATCTTTGGCATTATGCGGCTGGGCTTGCCCGTCTCGCCTCTGGTTCTAGTTATAACAATCTTGGTGAGCGAACGCTTGGTATGACTATTAGAGAACCAGTCGGAGTGGTTGGAATGATCATGCCATGGAATTTCCCTTTTCTTATTATTTCACAAAAACTGCCCTTTGCTTTAGCAGCTGGATGTTGCTGTGTTATTAAGCCTTCTGAGCTGACCTGTGCTACCACGGTTATTTTGGCTGAGCTGCTTCTACAAGCCGACATGCCGGCTGGGGTTGTAAATCTGGTCTTAGGAGAAGGTGAGCCGGTCGGGCGCGCCCTAGTCGCTCATCCTCTTAGCTCAATGAGTTCTTTTACTGGTTCCACTCAAGTAGGCGCGCTAACCGCAGCAGCGGCTGGCGCCAATCTCAAAAAGGTCTCATTAGAGTTGGGAGGTAAGAATCCACAGGTGATCTTGCCAGATTGTGATTGGGATGCAATGATAGATTCGGTGGTTTTTGGTATGTGTTTCAACGCGGGTGAGTGCTGTAATAGTGGTTCGCGTGCACTTGTTCATCAAGAGGTGGTAGATAGGTTTATTACAGATGTATCCTCACTTGCTGCCAGGGTTCCTTTGGGTGATCCTCTTCATTCAGGCACCAAGATGGGAGCAATTATTTCCACTGAACAGTATCATAAGATAGCTGGCTATGTTGATACTGCGGTTAAGGAAGGAGGGGAACTGGTTTTGGGTGGTGAGAGACTGGATATAGCAGACACAGATGGTTTGTTCTATCCTCCTACTCTGGTTGTGCGGGTTGATCCAGCTATGGCTATAGCTAAGGAAGAAGTTTTTGGTCCGGTGCTTGCCGTTATTCCTTTTAAGAATGAAGAAGAGATGCTATCTCTTGCTAATTCTTGTTCCTATGGATTATCTGCGGGTATTTGGAGTAACAATATAGCCAGTTGTATCAATTTTGCTCGCAAGGTAGCAGCTGGAACTGTTTGGATAAACGGCTGGATGGATGGGTTTGCTGAACTTCCTTTTGGTGGGGTAAAACAAAGCGGACTTGGGCGTGAGCTGGGTAAATATGGTATGGAAGAATTTACTGAGATCAAGACCATTCAGCTGCACACTAAATTAGGAGGGAAGTGGTTGGCGAAGGCAGGGCAATAGGCGCTTGAGCCCAGCCCTATTTGCTAGTTTATTCTTTTCTTAGTATCACAATCAAAGAAGCTGGCGCGCGCCATATCAAAACTTAAGGGCGCTTTTTGATTCTCTTTTATAGCTACATCTGCTCTTAATTTGGCGGTAACACTTGCTCCTGCCAGCTGGGTGATTACATAGGTATCTGAGCCAACTGGGTCAACTAGTTCAATCAAGCAGTTGGCAAGGTTGGTAGTCTTGCCACCATAGTGAATGTCCTCTGGCCGAATGCCTACCAGAATATCTTTGTTGATATATTTTTTTAGCTTGCTAGATGGCTTAGTCAGGTTAAACACCACCTTCTGTTTTTTAGCATTTTTGGTGGTTATCTTCAATGAGCCTCCCTTGCCACTTAGCCGGCACTTGAAGATATTCATAGATGGCGACCCCATAAAATCAGCAACAAAAGTATTAGCCGGAGTGTTGTAGATGTCTTTTGGTGTTCCATATTGTTGCATGATCCCATCTTTCAAAACTAGTATATGAGTAGAGAGGGTCATGGCTTCAATTTGATCATGAGTGACATAGATCATGGTTGTGCCAGTTGCCAAGTAGAGTCTCTTTATTTCCGCCCTCATCTCGACTCTTAATTTAGCGTCCAGATTAGATAGGGGTTCATCAAAAAGAAATACCTGTGGGTTTCTCACCATAGCCCGTCCCATAGCGACTCTTTGTCTCTGCCCGCCAGAAAGTTGTGCTGGCTTACGGTTGAGCAGTGCTTCTATTTGAAGAGTGCGGGCAACTTCCGCGGTCTTTTGAATCCGTTCCGCTCTAGGAACTCCTTTCATTTCCAAGCCAAACGAAATATTCTGCGCCACGGTCATATTAGGATAAAGAGCGTAAGATTGGAAGACCATGGCAATATCGCGCTGGGAAGGAGAGACAGCATTCATTTTCTTGTCATTAATAATTATCTCACCTGAGGTGGGATTTATCAGTCCAGCAACTATGTTAAGAATCGTTGATTTGCCACAGCCAGAAGGGCCAACCAAAACAACAAACTCACCTTTTTTTGCTTCAAAGTTGATGTTGTCTAATACTTGAGTGTTGCCAAAAGACTTGGTTATATTGTTTATCTGTAAAAAGCTCATTATTTACTATCCTTTTATTGAGCCGGCCATCAATCCTCTAACAAAATACCTTCCTGCCAAAATATAGACCAATAGAGTAGGAAAGGCAGCTAGGATTGCGCCAGCAAAATGAACATTATATTCTTTTACTCCAGTAGAAGAACTCACTAGGTTATTTAATGCAACTGTCATAGGTTGGGATAAGGCGCTGGAATAAGAAGCGCCGAATAAGAAATCATTCCATACATTGGTGAATTGCCAGATTACACTTACCACTATGATGGGTCCTGAGGAGGGAAGCAATATACGCCAGAACAGAGTAAAGAAACCAGCGCCATCTATTTGAGCCGCTTTAATTAATTCATCAGGGAAAGCCTCATAGTAGTTGCGGAAAAATAGGGTGGTAAAACCCAGCCCATAGACCACATGAACTAATACCAAGCCAGAAGTGGTGCCAGCTAAGCCAAGAATGCCAAGAACTCGCGCCATTGGAATAAGAATAGATTGAAAAGGAATAAAGCAAGAGAAAAGTAATAGGGCAAAAATAATGTTATGGCCGGGAAAGCGCCATTTGGTAAGGACATAGCCATTGAGGGCGCCCATTAGAGTTGCTATGATAACCGCTGGAACTACCATCTTAATAGAATTCCAAAAATAAATGCGCAAACCGGTCGCTTCCACTCCTATCTGGGCGGATGACCAGGCTTTTTGCCAGGGTTCAATGGTGAAGAGCTGCGGTAGATATAGCATACCGCCGGCGCGAATTTCGCTTAAGGGTTTGAATGAATTTACCAGCATCACATAAAGAGGCAGCATATAGAAGACGGCGAAAAAGAACAGGAGCAGATATATGACTACCCGTTGGGTATTGCGCCAGGCTAGCTCATTTGTGAACATCGTGACTACGCGCTTTTATTTCAAAATATAGATAAGGAATAATGACTGAGGCTATCATCATTAGCATGATGATAGCAGAAGCTGCCCCTATACCCATCTGATTACGGGTAAAAGAATAGGAATACATAAAAGTAGCTGGCAGCTCGGTGGCTCGCCCTGGCCCCCCACTGGTAAGAGCAATGACTAGGTCATAAGATTTAATTGCTAGATGGCCTAAAACAACAAATACAGATAGAAAGATGGGTCGTAACTGAGGGATGATGACCCGGTAGTAGAGTTTCCAGCCCCGTGCTCCATCCACTTGGGCTGCTTTAACCATTTCATCATCTATGCCGCGTAAACCAGCAAGAAACATTGCCATGACAAACCCTGAAGTTTGCCATACAGCTGCCAAGACTACACAATAGATTGCCATGTCGCGATTCTTAATCCAACTAAACTTAAAATTTTCAAACCCCCAGGTTTGAATTATGTGTTCAACTCCTATGCCTGGGTCTAAAAACCATTTCCATGCAGTGCCGGTGACAATAAAGGACAGGGCCATGGGATAGAGGTAGATGGGACGCAACAGATTCTCACCGCGAATTCGCTGATCCAATAAGATGGCTAGGACCAGCCCTATTACTGTGCATATTAAAATATAAAGCCCCCCGAAAATCCATAGGTTGTTAAGCGCTATCTTCCAGTGCCTGAGTTTCCACAATTTTTCGTAATTTGTCCAGCCTTCCCAACCATAGGAAGGTAGGATACGCGAATCGGTAAATGAAAGATAACCGGTCCAGGCAATAAAAAAGTAAACAAAGATAAAGACTGCAATAATGCTGGGTGATATTACCAGTTTTGGCAGGATGGTTTGCAGTCTTTCTTTCATAGTAGTAAAAGAAAAGGTAGCTATAAGGAATTTATAGCTACCTTTTTAGTTATAGCTTATTTTGCTGCTTCAACAGCATTAGCAAGCTCTCTGGCTGCTTGGCGTGCATTATACTCGCCATTGAAATGAGCTGTCACTACATCATAAACGGCATTCTTGACTCCAGCTGGAGCTGCATGGCCGTGTGCCATAGAACCTATAAGAGATCCTTTTTGGTTGGCTTCAGCAAGATCCTTCATCCCTTTCTTACCACAGTCATCAAACTCAGTGTCTGCTACATCGGTACGAGCTGGCACAGAACCTTTGACTATATTAAAGGCTATTTGAAAGCTTGGCGCCATGATAGAACTAGCCAAAGCATTTTGAGCTGCGGCTGACTCGGCGCCTACCTTAAACATAGCAAATTGGTCAGCATTGAAACTTACCATTCCTTGAGAACCTGGCACTCTAAAACAGACGAAGTCTACGCCGGGTCTTTTACCAGCATTAATAAACTCGCCCTTAGCCCAATCTCCCATGATTTGCATGAGTGCTTTGTCTTCTATCACCATAGCAGTTGCAAGATTCCAGTCGCGACCAGAAAAATTTTCATCTACTAGAGCACGTAGCTCTTCCATACGACGAAATGCATTTACCATATCTCTAGAATTAAGCGCAGCAGGATCTAGATCAATAAAGGCTTTACGATAAAAGTCAAGACCACCGGTCGAGAGGACAACACCGTCAAAGACAGTGGCTTCTTGCCAAGCTTGACCACCATGAGCAAACCCTATATAGCCTGCTTGTTGTGCCTTTTTGGCTACAGAAATAAACTCGTTCCAAGTAGTAGGAATCTGACCATTGTTTACTTCATCCAGTATCTTCTTGTTCATCCAAACCCAGTTGGTAGAATGAATATTAACTGGTGCAGCTACCCATTTTCCTTGGTATTTGGAAAACTGTTGTAGCGCGGTAGGCACCACATTATCCCAGCCTTCGCTTGTCGCAACACTGTTGAGGTCAGCAAGAGCACCTTGACGAGCCCAATCGGTTATGTCAAAGCCTAAGAACTGGACCGCGGTAGGGGCATTGTTAGCATTGACTCGCGCTTTCAAAGTAGTCATTGCTTGTTCGCCTCCACCCCCTGCTATGGGTGAATCAACCCATTGGTAGCCCTTTTTTTCTACATCCTGTTTTAGAACATTGACCGCAGCAGCTTCACCGCCGGAGGTCCACCAATGAAGCACTTCTACTTCATGACCATCTGAAAAAGCTAACGAACTTATCCCGATGGTGCCAAGCAGCAATATACTAATTTTGCTAAATATTTTTTTCATAGTTTGTAATTAATTAATTGATTATTTGATGAAATTGCTTCATTCATAGAATAAAGCAGGGTTGTATTATACCTTAATATGCAAATATGCACTTTAATAAGTGCTCTATAAATACTCTATAAAAACTTTATATTATTTTTTATCATAATAAAATATAGCCTTGTTAATCATTATTCAAAATACTATGAAAATATATAATTTATTAAAATCATCGATCTTTGTTTCATTATTGATGACAGGATCTCTGGTTATCACTTCTTATGCTGCTACCATTGGTATAGTTACTGGTGCAGTTGGTAAAGATGTAGAATTGATGCGGGAGGTTTTGGATAGATATGAACAAAGGAATCCCGGCACTGAGGTTGAGATAATAACCATGCCGGCCTCCACTACGGATCAGTTTGGTCAATATAAGATTTGGCTGACTGCTAAATCCACTGATGTTGATATCTATCAGGTGGATGTAATCTGGGCACCTCAAATAGACAATCATTTGGTTGATCTTACCAGCGCGGCTGCCGATGTCATTGGCGACCATTTCCCTGCTATAGTGCAATCACAAACAGTAAATAATAAGCTAGTTGCTATTCCCTTTTTTACTGATGCGCCGGCTCTTTACTATCGGACTGATCTCTTAGCCAAATATGGCAAGACTCCTCCTACAACCTGGGATGAGCTAGCTGTTACCGCAAACGAGATAGTGACCAAGGAAAGAGCTGCTGGCAATGACAGTCTTCATGGCTTTGTTTTTCAAGGCAATGCCTATGAAGGCTTGACATGCGATGCACTTGAATGGGTTAAATCCTATGGTGGCGGCCAGATCATTGAGCCAGATGGAACTATTTCTATCAACAATCCTAGAGCGCAACTTGCCTTGACTCACGCGGCAAGCTGGGTTGGCACTATTGCACCCAAAGGTGTGACCACCTATCAGGAGGAAGAGGCGCGGGGTCTGTGGCAAAGAGGCGATGCGGTCTTCATGCGTAACTGGCCCTATGCTTATTCGCTAGGACAAAATGCCGAAGATTCAAAAGTAGCGGGCAAGATGGGAGTCGTTCCTTTGCCCAGTGGCGGAGCAGGTTCGGCTGCTACCCTAGGTGGCTGGAATCTGGCAGTTTCACGCTATTCTCAGAATCAAGAAGAAGCCATTAAGGTAGTGAAATATCTTACTAGTAAAGAGGTGCAAAAATTCAATGCGGTTGAAGGCTCTAAGATGCCTACCATTCCATCCTTATATAATGATAGTGATGTTCTTGCTGCCGTTCCTTTCTTTAAAGATTGGCTAGATGTGCTTGCTCAAGCGGTTCCTCGTCCTTCCGCTCCAACTAAGCGGAAATACAATGAGGTATCCAAAGAGTTTTGGACTGCTGCCCACAATGTTCTTACTGGCCGGGCCTCAGCAGCCGATAGTCTTGCTGATTTGGAGGGAAAGCTAAAGAGAATTAAGGGACGTTCTTGGTAAGCTATTCATTAAGATTATTGAGATTAAAGAGCCCTTAGGGGCTCTTTTTTTTCGCTTTAAGCAAACTGATTTAGGATCCATGCAATTAGAAAGATTTGAGGCACAGAAATAAGGGGGACGAAGAGGGCGATTTTCCACGATAGAGTAGTTCCTCTGATAACCATGATTTCAGTATAATCTGTTGCCACTCCAGCCATCAGAAAAGCAAAGCCATTACCTGGTGCGCCAGCTCGGTTAAATATATCGGCGGCTATAGGAGTAGTCCCTTCGGAACAGACTTCCAAGATGGTAGCGAAGACGACCGAGAGAGTAAGTCCCATGAGGGTCGGGCCTAAATAATTAGCGAACTGCTCAGGTGAGATGACTGTGCGCAATAGGGCGGCTAAGAGCACACCTATGAAGAGCCACTTCATCACCATCTTGGATTCTGAAAACCCATCTGCAATAAGACTAGTCCACCAATGTGAATTAAAATTCGTCTGTTGCCAAGCCCGCGCAATTTCTATGCGAATATTCAATTTGCTATCCACACTTGTCAGGTGAGGATTTGGCGGCAGAACTTGTTTTCTCACCAGGATATCAAAGATGACGCCGGTAATCATGGCAATCGCCATAGAGATAAAAATGAACAATAGGGTCCAAGGTAAGCCAATGAATGCAATGAGTATGATAGTCAGAGAAAACGAATTCCATGGACTGGCAAGCAAGAAGGCGATGAGCTGGCCGGCGCTTGCCCCTCTTTCATAGAGCTTTGCTCCCACCATAAGAATACCGTGACTACAGAGGTCTAAGAGCACACCACCGAGAGTAGCGCGCACTATTCCTCTAAGAGTCCCTCCTTTGCCGAGAATTGCCATGACTAGCTCGCGCGGTAGCTTAGCAACCAGGCCCACGGCAAAGAACCCAACCACTATTCCCCACCAAATGGTATTCATCAGTTCAAATACGCTCTTCGCCATGATCCAGTGGGCTGAAACTAGCTGAAAGCTGAATAGGTGGAAGAAGTAGAAGAAGGCAACTAGTGTGATTGCTAGCCAGAAAAGCCAATCAGATTTCCTAAAAAATGCTTGCTTTCCTTGGCTGGGGGCTTCCGTTGAGTGGCAAGTTTGCATTATGAGTATTATATTGACAAAATGACACGAATACAAGATTCTATGATAAAACAGAATTAGTAGTTTTATTTTTGCTTATTGTTGCTTCTTTCTGCTATACTACACTCTTTAATTAGAAGCTTCATTTATGCTAACTTATCGTCCAAGTATTCTTACCCGCCAGCGAGTGCAAACTGCTTGGTTGTTTCTAGCTCCTATGCTGATAGTCTTAGCGGTTACGGCTGCCTGGCCGCTTTTACGCACTATCTACTTTAGTTTGACAGATTTGACCGAGTTTGGTCAAGAGGGCTATAGATTTGTCTGGTTTGAAAACTATCTCTTCTTTTTTGCCGAGACTGGTGAGTGGTATGGCTTGTTTGCCGATACTCTCTGGTGGCGCTCGGTCTGGAACACCCTATTATTTACTTTTATTTCGGTTTCGCTTGAGACTGTGTTTGGCATACTCATTGCCCTTGCTCTTAATTTAGAATTCCGTGGCCGTGGTCTTATTCGGGCAGCCATTCTTATTCCTTGGGCCATCCCTACTATTGTCTCGGCGCAGATGTGGAAATGGATGCTTAATGACCAGTTTGGTATTGTCAATGATCTCTTAATTCGGATAGGAGTGCTCAGCGAGCCTATTGCCTGGACTGCCTCACCAGATACCGCGCTTTTTGCCATCATCATGGTGGATGTATGGAAGACCACCCCTTTTATGGCATTGCTTACTCTAGCAGCATTGCAGCTATTGCCTGGGGAAGTTTATGAGGCGGCTAGAGTAGATGGCATTCGACCAATCAAGCGGTTCTTCAGCATCACCCTACCGCTTATCAAACAACCTCTTATGGTTGCTATTATCTTTCGCTCGCTTGATTCTTTGCGGATTTTTGACTTGATCTATGTGCTTACCCCGAATAATGAAGCAACCATGTCAATGTCGGTTTATAGTAAGTTGGAAATGTTCGACTTTTCCAAGTTTGCTTATGGGGCGGCGGCTTCTACTAGCCTCTTCTTAATCATCACCATTCTCACCCTGCTGTATATTTCCATAGGCAAGGTGCGGCTAGGACAATGAGTGAAACAATGCAGCTGAAGTTCAAACCCATAACAAGAGACTATGCTTGGCAGCTAGTTATTCAAATTGTCATCCTCTGGTTTGTGGCTCGGCTAGGTGTTAAAGGCTATGGTGTTTCTATGACCCTAGCCTTAGAGCTGCTGATACTGGTTGTGGCAGCTGCCATTAATTACGGCTGTTATCTGTATAACAGGACTAAGCTTGTCTGGTATATTTGGATGATTGGTTCAATCACTTTCTTTAGTGTGTTTCCTTTTTACTATGCTATTCTCACCTCATTAGAGGGAGGCACAGCAATATTTGAGGTCAATTATCTGCCGGTTGGAATAGACCTCAGCAACTATATTTCTGTTTTCACCCAGGGCTACTTTGGCAGAAACATTTTGAATTCGGTTATAGTTGCCTTTGCAGTGGTTATTCTGTCATTGTTTCTCGCTGTTACTGCCAGCTACTCGCTCAGCCGAGTGCGTTTTCGCGGCCGCGGCCTATTACTTCTGACTATTCTTTCGGTGTCTATGTTCCCTCAGGTCTCGGTTTTGTCGGGTCTTTTTGAACTTATCTCTTTGTTTGGCTTATTCAATTCCCTACTCTCTCTCATATTTTCCTATATGATCTTCACTCTGCCCTTTACTGTCTGGGTGCTGACTGCATTTATGCGTGAGTTGCCAGTGGAGTTGGAGGAAGCTGCCATAATGGATGGGGCCTCGCCCTGGCGAATTATCTTTAAGGTCTTTCTGCCACTACTTTGGCCATCCTTGGTGACCACTGGCCTATTGGCATTTATAGCCGCCTGGAATGAATTTCTCTTTGCTCTTACTTTTATTTTGCGCGATAGTCAAAGAACTGTGCCGGTCGCCATTGCATTATTTACTGGCACTTCTGAGCGCGAAATTCCTTGGGGTAATATAATGGCTGCCTCGGTTGTGGTTACTACCCCCTTAGTCATTCTGGTCTTGATCTTTCAAAAACGCATCATCTCTGGCTTAACCGCTGGTGCGGTTAAGGGCTAATGAAGAGCGAGAACAAGAATTGGTGGCGGGAAGGGGTTATCTATCAAATTTATCCTCGTAGCTATATGTCTGCTGCCAATGGGCAGGTGGGGGACCTAGCAGGCATTAAGTCCAAACTAAACTATATTGCCTCCCTTGGCGTTGACATTATCTGGCTCTCACCTTTCTTCACTTCACCTATGAAAGATTATGGTTATGATATATCCGATTATTGTGATGTAGATCCTATGTTCGGTAGCCTGAAGGATTTTGATAATCTGGTCGCGGCCGCTCATAAGCGAGGACTGAAAGTTATCATTGACCAGGCTTATAACCACACCTCAGACCAACATAGTTGGTTTAAGGAGTCGCGCCGCGATAGCAAAAATCCTAAGGCGGATTGGTACGTCTGGTCTGATGCGAAAGAGGATGGTTCTCCTCCCAACAACTGGTTGTCAATTTTTGGCGGTTGTGGTTGGGAATGGGATACCAGCCGTCACCAATATTACTTTCACCAGTTTGTCAAAGAACAGCCTGACCTTAATTTTCACAATCCTGAGGTTGTTAAGGCACTATTGGATGTTGCTAGGTTTTGGCTAAAAAGGAAAGTAGATGGTTTCCGTTTGGATACAGTCATTAACTATTTGCAAGACAAGGAGCTGCGTTCTAATCCGATTGCTGAGCGGAGCTATTCAAAGGAGCAAGATTTTAATCCCTACTGGACGCAGAAACACCTTTATGATACAGATTATAAGAATGCGCTCTTTTTCATTAATGCCCTTAGAAAGCTGACAGATGAATATGGCAACCGGATGCTAGTGGGCGAGATAGGGGGCGCCGAGTCCCTTGAGGCGCTGGTGCTATATACTCAAACAAATGAGAGACTGCATACCTCCTATACTTTTGACTTTCTCTTTGATTGGACAGCAGCGGATTTTCGACGGGTCTTTGACTATCTAGCTAAGGAGTTAGGCGATGGCTGGCCCTGCTGGGCGTTTAGCAATCATGATGTCAAACGAACTGCCAGTCGCAATCAGGTGGATGCTAAGCTGAGCCCGAGTTTTTGTCGGATGATGTTTGTCTTATTATTGAGTATGCGTGGCACTCCCTGTATCTATCAGGGGGAGGAACTAGGATTGCCTGAGGCAGCTATTCCTTATGAGCAGTTGCATGATCCTTTCGGCAAGAATTTTTGGCCTCAATATAAGGGGCGCGATGGCTGTCGCACTCCTATGCCGTGGCAGGCGGATAAACCTAATGGTGGCTTCTCTACTACTAGGCCATGGTTACCTGTTCCATCGGAACATCTGGCATTGGCAGTAGATAAGCAGGAGGAAGATCAGTCTTCTATGCTCCATTTTTGCCGCCGCCTATTGAGTTGGCGGTGGCATCAGCCGGTAGTCAAACAGGGAGATATGAAAATAGTGGATAGTCCTGAGCAGGTGCTGGCATTCACTCGCACCCTGGCTAAGGAGACTCTCTTCTTTGCCTTTAACTATTCCGCTGATCCAGTTGCTTTCACCAGTTCTTTGCGCGGCAATCAGTTTCCATTAGATAGGCTTATTGATGCTAGGGTTAAAGGTGATAGAATCGCAATGTCTCCCTATGGGGTTTGTATATTGAAGGTAGAATCATAAAGGCGGAATGACAAGGGCAGAATGATGAAAGCGGAATGATAATAATATTTAACCAATGAGGAAATACTATGGCAGAAATACAACTTAATTCGGTTTGTAAGAACTTTGACCAAGCGGAGATTATCAAAGATGTTACCTTTGGTATCGAACGCAGCGAGTTTGTGGTCTTTGTAGGCCCTTCTGGTTGTGGTAAATCCACTTTATTACGCCTTATAGCAGGTCTAGAAGATATCAGCTCAGGTGAGCTGCTGATGGATGGAGAGGTGATGAATGAGGTGCCACCGGTAAAAAGGGATGTTGCTATGGTATTTCAATCCTATGCTCTTTATCCCCATATGAATGTCTATGAAAATATGGCTTTTGGTTTGCGCAACCTTCGCATTCAGGAGGATGAGATTAAAAGAAGAGTCAAACAGGCATCGGACATACTTCAAATTGATCACCTTATGGGTGCAAAACCAAAAGACCTGTCTGGTGGTCAAAGACAAAGAGTAGCCATTGGCAGAACCATAGTGCGCGAGCCGCGCGTTTTTCTTTTTGATGAACCTTTGTCTAATTTGGATGCTGCTTTACGGGTTCAGATGAGGATAGAGATGACCAAACTTCATCAGCGGCTTAAAACTACTATGGTCTATGTAACCCATGATCAGGTTGAGGCTATGACGCTTGCCAATCGTATCGTGGTGCTGAATGATGGTCGGGTGGAACAGATAGGAGCACCACTAGAACTTTATGAAAAACCAGCAAATATTTTCGTTGCTGGTTTTATTGGTTCGCCCAGTATGAACTTCATCAAATGCAAGGTTGCTAAGACTACCAATGGGGGCGCGGTTCTTAATATGCCTCACAATTCCCAAGCCCTTATTAATGGCTTGACTGAGTTACAGGCTGGTGCTAAGGTTACCCTAGGAGTGAGGCCAGAAGCTGTTTTTCTTAATAAAGAGGTTGAAGGTGGCATTAACATTAGGGGAGATTTGGTCACCTTGGAGGAGTTGGGCAATACCACCTATGGATATGTAGAGATAGAAGAGGGCACTATCATTACTTGTCAGGCAAATAGGTTCAAAGGTAGCAAGCAAGAAGTGACTTTAGGCTTCTCACCAGCTGATTGCTATGTTTTTGATAGTGAAGGCAAGACACTGAGCTAGGTTCTAGTCTCTTCGTGGGTACAATGCTTTTTACAGATTTTAGAACTTCTCTGTTGAATCTCTTGGGAGAGCCGTTGCACTTAGGATGTAAATTGAAGAATGAGTGATTAGATGATTCGCAATAAGATACTCAGCTATGGTGAGCTGTTAATAGATTTTTTCTCGCTAGGACGGGAGGAGCCGGAAAGATTCATCAAGCATGCTGGTGGAGCTCCGGCTAATGTAGCCGCAGCTGTGGCAGCCCTAGGCGGGAAATCCTATTTTGTTGGCAAGATTGGCAAGGACATGTTTGGTGATTTTCTCATGAACTTTTTAGATGAGAAAGATGTTCGTATGAACTATTGCTTACGAGGAGAAAACCAGGTCACTTCAATCGCTTTTGTCAGTCATGATGAACAAGGAGAGCGACTCTTTCATTTCTATCGTGATCCTCATTCGGCTGCTGATCTTGCTTTTCATAAGGAAGATTGGAAAGAAACCTGGTTCGAGGATGCGGCCTTTCTTCACTGTGGTTCTAATTGTCAAGTTTCCAAAAGTGGGGATGAGAGCACCCAGCATGGTATGAAATTAGCGTCGTCTAAAGGCGCTTTGGTGAGCTATGATCCCAACTTGCGCCATAACCTATGGAATGATAGCGAGTTGCTTCGTTTGAGAGTCCATCGCGCTTTTCCTTTCGCTGACATCATCAAGCTATCTGAAGAAGAGGCTCGTTTTCTCTTTCCCAATACCAAAGAACAAGAGATAGTTGCTCAATTATTTGCTCTTAATTGCCAGTTGGTGTTGCTTACCCGCGGACCCAAGGGTTGTGCCGCATTTACCCGTGGCGGTGTTTCAGCCAAATTCAATGGCATAAAGGTCAATACGATTGATACCACTGGTGCGGGGGATGCTTTCATAGGGGCTTTTCTCTATCGTTTGATTGCTGAGGGAGCAAAACAAAAGAAGTCGATTGACCTCAATCTGTCTGAGGGGAGGCTAGGGGATGTGCTTAATTTTGCCAATAATGCGGCTGCTATTTCGGTTAGCAGGCTGGGGGGTATAGACAGTATGCCATCAGAAAAGGAAGTAGAAAACTCTTTAGGTGGCAGCTGATCTGGTTGCAGATATAGGCGGCACCAATGCTCGCTTTGCGTTGATAGAAAAAGGGCGCATTCACAGTGAGAAGGTCTTGTTGGTCAAGGATTTTGCCCAGCCACATCATGCTATCCGTCATTACCTAGCGGAAGTTTCATGTCAGCCCCGTCGGGCTTGTATTGCAGTTGCATGCCCTGCTCATAAAGAGCTGGTCCAACTCACTAACAGCCCGTGGCGGTTCTATAAGTCCAAGTTGCAAAAGAGGATTAAGCTTGAAAAGCTTATAGTCATTAATGACTTCACCGCTCTTGCTCTTGCAGTCCCGCTACTTAAAAAGGAGGATTGTGTTGTTTTTGGTTCGGGTAAGCCAGTCGCTCAAGCACCAATAGGAGTCTTAGGTCCTGGCACTGGATTGGGTATGTCGGGACTGATTTGCCATGAAGAACATTGGATACCCTTACAAGGAGAAGGTGGTCATATCTCCTATGCTCCTCAAACGGCTAGGGAGTGGCTGATCGTCCAGCAGTTAAGACAAGAGTTGCCCCGTATATCTGCCGAACGGATTCTTACCGGTATTGGATTACAGAGGATCTATCGGGCCATTTGCCAGCTAGACAATAAGGCGGCCGAGCCTTATAGTTCAGAGGAGATAGCTTCTGTCGCCCTAGCAAGAACAAGCGAATCCTGTATTGAAACCTTAGATATCTTTGCTGCTGTCTTAGGCGATATAGCTGGTGATCTGGCTTTAATGTTGGGCGCCTTTGGTGGCATATATATAGGAGGAGGTATAGTTAGCAAGCATCATGAGTATTTTAGCTCTAGCTGTTTAAGACAGCGATTTGAAAATAAGGGGCGATTTGATTCCTATATGCGTGAGATACCTACCTATATTATCAAGACTGAGATGAGCGCACTAAAAGGGGCAGCGCGAGCCATGGACCTTTGATATAAAAGGTCTAAGATGGCAATATTGTCTAAAGGTAATATTAAGGAAGATGAGATTTCTATTTATCTTTTTTCTTTACCTTTCTATGTTTCAACAACCTCTCATCCACCAAACCCAAAGGGGGTCCGATTCGAAATAGACATCCTGCCGTGAGTTTCAACAACCTCTCATCCACCAAACCCAAAGGGGATGACCCGAATTTTCCACTCATAATAAGTTTTCTTTTAGTGAAAATAATTTATAAAAAATGAAAATAATTTATAAAAAATGAAAATAATTTATAAAAAATGAAAATAATTTATAAAAAATGAAAATAATTTATAAAAAATGAAAATAATTTATAAAAAATGAAAATAATTTATAAAAAATGAAAATAATTTATAAAAATTCATATTTTTTGCTATAATATTTTTAATTAAAATTTAATCACATAATGGATCATCATGTTAAACGAACTTAATTTTGTTGTCTTGAGGACGGCTTCTGCTAGGGCGCTCTTTAATTTCTTTGCCCCTTCTATGCTTTCCTTAGTTAGACTCCTATTACGCCGTCTCTTTTTTATTATGCCTTTCCCCTATGCTTCTTTTGTGCTCGCCTTCCTCCGGGCTCTGCTTGACAGGGTGGGGCGCTTTCTTTTCTTTTTAGTTGGGGCTGGTTTCTTATCAGTTGCTCTTATTGCTTGTGAAGGCAATGGTTTGGGAGAAGGTTCTCCTAGTTCTCCCAGAGCAGCTATAGCCCAATCACCAGGTCAAGAAGGTGGTTCTTCTAGATCTCCTAGAGATTTTGAGGTAGAACTCACTTTTGCTCCTATGATGGGTGGTTTTCACATAAGTAATCAATCGACTTTTAGCAATTTCGTTTCTTTGAGCATTAGGGCAACCCGTGGCAGTGAACTAGAAGAGAGAAATATCGATCTGGCCGAATTTGCTGATGGCAGCTATGATTTTACCGGGCTGGATGATCAAGCCGATTGGACCTTTCGGATTATAGGGACTCTTAGTGATGGAGAGGAGCAAGAGGTGACGATAGTTTTTGTTTGGGAAGAGAATCGTGAGGATCACGAAAGCGGTGGTATTCGGTCGGGCATCAATACAGATGGAGATGGTCGAGCGGATAGTGTGGATGAGGATGACGATAATGATGGTATTGGGGATAGCGCGGGGGACGCCTGTCCTACTGGTAAGACAGGTTGGACAAGTGATTCTTCGACTGATAATGATGGGGATGGCTGCCGTGATGAGAGTGAGGACATAGACGATGATGGCGACGGATTGATAGAAATAGCCACGGCGGCGGAATTAGATGCGGTTCGCTATGCTCTAAATGGTAATGGAAGTAAGTTATTGGAGGATGCGGCGCTCGATACCACTGGCTGTGGTGGTGTTAGAGGCCTTAGGTCCTGTAATGGTTATGAGCTGATTGCGGATATAAGTCTTCTAAACTATGCAAATGCTGATGGAGGCAAAGGCTGGCAACCATTGGGTCATGATACAGATGGTTCTACAGTTGGATGTCAAGGAGAATCTTTTGCTGGGACTTTTGAAGGCAATGGCTGGACGATTAGTGATTTAAGCATTAATCGTTTAGGTGAGAATTGTGTGGGTTTGTTTGGACGGACAGCTATGGCTTCAGAAATTCGTAATCTTACTCTTCGGGCTGAGAGAGTGATAGGTGGGAATTTCGTAGGTGGTCTGATAGGAGACGGTGAATCGGCTCGGATTCATTCTTCTTCGGTTGAGGCAGCTGAGGTGAGGGGGAGTAGTAGTGTAGGCGGTCTGATAGGCTATGGTGGAAGTGCTCGGATTCATTTTTCTTCAGTTGTGGCGGTTGAGGTGAGTGGGAGTAGTAGTGTAGGTGGTCTGGTGGGGTTTGGTGGAAGTGCTCGGATTTATTCTTCTTCGGTTGGGGCGGGTGTAGTGCGCGGGAGCAGGGGTGATAATATAGGAGGTCTGGTAGGCTATGGTGAAGGTGTTTGGATTGATTCTTCATCGGTTGTGGCAGCTGAGGTGCGCGGGAGCGGGACTGGTGATAATGTGGGTGGTCTGGTAGGGAATGGTGGATTGGCTCAGATTTATTCTTCTTCAGTTGTGGCAACTGAGGTGAGCGGGCGTAGTAGTCTAGGTGGTCTGGTGGGGCGAGGTAGTGGGGCTCGGGTTCATTCTTCTTCGGTTGTAGGGGGTGAGGTGAGCGGGACTGGTATTAATGTAGGCGGTCTGGTGGGGTCTGGTGGTCGTGCTCGGATTGTTTCTTCATCGATTGTGGTGGGTGAGGTGAGCGGTCTGGTCGGGAGTAGTAGTGTAGGCGGTTTGGTAGGAAATTTTGGCTCTAGTCAGTCTGCTGGTCAAGTTGCTTATTCTTATGTGGTCTCAGGCAGTAATACTGCTATGCTGGTTGGGAGTGGCAGCGGGACTGGAGTTGCTTCTTATTGGGACAGTGAGACTAGTGGCATTAATAATGGCAATTATGGTCAAGCTAAGACCAGCGACGAACTTCACATGCCAATTGACTATACGGGGATTTATACCGCTTGGAACGATGACACAGATATATTTGGCGACGGGGAAGACGTGCCATTGGCTGTTTGGTGTGATAAGGACAATAGTGGGAGCATTGAAGCGGATGAGAGAACCAATGACAATCGCGTTTGGGATTTCGGCACTTCAAATGATTATCCCGCTATTCGCTGCACTCCGCTAGCCCCTACCGAATGGCGTAGCTGGTGGTTTTTGAATGGGACTGGTAAACCTCAATTAAACCAGACCCGTTTAGTGGATACAGATGGAGATGGTCTAGTAGATAGAGTGGATAGGGATGATGATAATGATGGGGCAGGTGATAATTCAGACCAATGTCCTGTTGGTGAGACAGGTTGGACAAGCGATCCTTTTACCGATAAGGATGGGGATGGTTGCCGTGATGCAAGTGAGGATACAGATGATGATAATGATGGGGTAGGTGATACTTCAGACCAATGTCCTGTTGGTGAGACAGGTTGGACTAGTGATTCTTCCACCGATAAGGATGGGGATGGTTGCCATGATGAGAGTAAGGACATAGATGATGATGGGGATGGATTGATAGAGATAGCCACAGCGGCAGAATTGAATTTAGTGAGGTATGCTCTAAATGGCAATGGGATTAAGTTATCGGAGACTGCGGCGCTTGACACCACTGGCTGTGGTGGTGACAGCGGCATTACTTCTTGTTCTGGCTATGAGCTGGTCGCGGATATAAGTCTTGCTGCTTATAGTAATGGCGAAGGCTGGCAACCCTTGGGTCATGATACAGATAGTTCTACAGTTGGATGTCAAGGAGCTGCTTTTAATGGAACTTTTGAAGGCAATGGTTTTAGGATTAGTGATCTAAGCATTAACCGTTCAGGTGAAGATTGTGTGGGTTTGTTTGGTCATATAACTGCTGGTTCAGAGATTCATAATCTTACCCTTATTATTGCCGGAGCAGTCATAGGTAGGGGCAATGTAGGCGGTCTGGTAGGCGATGGGCCATCGGCTCGAATTATTTCTTCTTCGGTTGTAGCATCTCAGGTGATCGGGACTGATTCTGTAGGTGGTCTGGTGGGGTTGGGTTCATCGGCTTGGATTCATTTTTCATCGGTTGTGGTGAATGAAGTGAGCGGGGCTGGTGATGATGTAGGCGGTCTGACGGGGGAAGGTATCGGCGCTTGGATATATTCTTCATCGGTTGTGGTAGGTGAGGTGAGCGGGAGTGGTAGTAGTGTAGGTGGTCTGGTAGGGCGGGGTGAAACGGCTCAGATTCATTCTTCATCAGTCGTGGTAGGTGAGGTGAGTGGGAGTGGTAGTAGTGTAGGTGGTCTGGTAGGGCGGGGTGAAACGGCTCAGATTTATTCTTCTTTGGTTGTGGCAGATCAAGTGAGCGGGAGTAGTCAAGTAGGTGGTGTGGTGGGATATTTTGATAATGGCAAGATTGCCTATTCTTATGTAGTCTCAGGCAGTAATACTGCTATGCTAGTTGGGAGTGGACACGGGGCTACTGGAGTTGCTTCTTATTGGGACAGCGAGACGAGCGGCATCAATAGTGGCAATCATGGTCAAGCCAAGGCCAGCGATGAACTTCGCAGTCCAACTGGCTATGATGGGATTTATGCTGATTGGGACGAGGATATGGATATATTTGGCGATGAGGACGAGCCATTGGCGGTCTGGTGTGATAAGGATAATAGTGGGAGTATAGAGGAAGAAGAAAAAAACGATGACAATCGTATTTGGGACTTCGGCACTTCAAGTCAATATCCCGCCATTCGCTGTACTCCCACTACTCCAACTGAATGGCGTAGCTGGTGGTCTTTGAATGAAACTGGCAAACCTCAACTAGACCAGACCCGTTTAGTGGATACAGATGGAGATGGTCTAGTGAATGATGTGGATGAGGATGATGATAACGATGGTATTAGGGATAGAGAGGGAGACACCTGTCCTGCTGGTGAGATAGGTTGGAAGAGCAATTCATTGACCGACTATGATGGTGATGGTTGCCGTGATGCAGGTGAGGATGCAGATGATGATA
Source organism: Gammaproteobacteria bacterium (assembly GCA_965215225.1). Lineage (GTDB taxonomy): Bacteria > Pseudomonadota > Gammaproteobacteria > CBDBNL01 > JAAOII01. The sequence goes on along the minus strand of OZ244039.1, from coordinate 2,175,665 downwards.
ACGATGGAGTCCGAGATGGGGATGAGGCAGCTGAGTGTGTATTAGATAGTGATTGCGATGGAGATAGTGTAGTGGATGGAGAGGACATAGATGATGATGGGGATGGGTTGATAGAGATAGCCACAGCGGAGGAATTAGATGCGGTGAGATATGCTTTGAATGGCAATGGGCGTAGGTTATCGGAGGATGCGGCGCTCAACACCACTGGCTGTGGCGGTGACGGCAGCACTACATCCTGTAATGGCTATGAGTTGGTTGCAGATATAAGCCTTGCAACCTATGCGAATGCTGATGGCGGCAAAGGCTGGCAGCCATTGGGTCATGATACAGATAGTGGTACAGGCCAGTGTCAAGGAGCTGCTTTTGCTGGAACTTTTGAGGGCAATGGCTGGACGATTAGTGATTTAAGCATTAATCGTTTAAGTGAGGATTGTGTGGGTCTGTTTGGTCATATAGCCGAAGATTCAGAGATTCGCAATTTGACTATTCGTGCCGAGACAGTAATAGGAGAGGATAGTGTAGGTGGTCTGGTGGGGGATGGTAGAAGTGCTCGGATTATTTCTTCTTCGGTTGTGGCAGATGAGGTGCGTGGGAGTGGTGCTAGAGTAGGCGGTCTGGTGGGGTGGGGTGACTCGGCTCGGATTATTTCTTCTTCGGTTGTGGCAGATGAGGTACACGGGAGTGGTACTACAGTAGGCGGTCTGGTGGGACGGGGTTCAAACATTCGGATTATTTCTTCTTCAGTTGTGGTAGGTAAGCTGAGCGGGACTAGTAATAGAAGAAACGGTCTGGTCGAGATAGGCGGTCTGGTGGGGCAAGGGCACTTGGCTTGGATTGTTTCTTCTTCGGTTGTGGTAGGTAAGCTGAGCGGGACTAGCAATTGGATAGGCGGTTTGGTGGGGCATGGTAATCGGGCTCAGATATTTTCTTCATCGGTTGTGGTGGGTGAGGTGAGTGGGGATGGTGATGTAGGCGGTCTGGCGGGAGGATTTAATCTTGGTCGGGTTGCTTATTCTTATGTAGTCTCAGGCAATAGTACTGCTATGCTGGTTAAGGGTGGAAGGGGGACTGGAGTTGCTTCTTATTGGGACAATGATACGAGCGGTATCAATAGTGGTAACCATGGTCAAGCCAAGACTAGCGATGAACTTCGCGGACCAACTGGCTATGAGGGGATTTATGCCGCTTGGGACGAATATATAAATATGTTTGGCAATGAGGGCGAGCCACTAGCAGTCTGGTGTGATAAGGATCATAGCGGGAACTTAACAGCGGGTGAAAGAATCGATGACAATCTTATTTGGGATTTCGGCACTTCAAGTCAATATCCTGCCATTCGCTGCACTTCCACCACTCCTGCCGAGTGGCGTAGCTGGTGGTTTTTGGATGATGATGGCAAACCTCAACTGGACCGAGACCGTTTAGACAGGATGCTTCCTTCCTTTAAGGATAGTGATAAGGATGGGATAGGTGATGACTCAGACCAATGTCCTACTGGGGAGACAGGTTGGACAAGCAATGGTTCTACTGATAATGATGGTGATGGTTGCCGTGATGCAGGTGAGGATGCAGATGACGATAATGATGGATTGGATGATACTGATGTGAGAGAGCAACAGAACAATTCAAATGGCGTGAGTTGTTCGCTATTAGCAGATTGCGATGGCGATACTGTCAGAGATATAGATGAAGCAGCGGCAAATTGTGTAATAAGGATCGATTGCGATGGGGATGGGGTAGATGATGGTTCAGACCAATGTCCTGCTGGCGTGACAGGTTGGTCGAGCCGTGCTTCTACTGACTATGATGAGGATGGCTGCCATGATATATTTGAGGATACAGATGATGATAATGATGGGGTAGTTGATACTTCAGACGACTGTCCTCGTAGGGATATTGGTTGGACGAGTAGTGGTTCCACCGACTATGATGGTGATGGTTGCCGTGATGATGGTGAGGATCGAGATGATGATAATGATGGGGTAGCTGATACTTCAGACGACTGTCCTCGTGGGGATATTGGTTGGACGAGTCGTGGTTCTACCGACCGTGATGGCGATGGTTGCCGTGATGATGGTGAGGATACAGATGATGATAATGATGGGGTAGTTGATACTTCAGACGACTGTCCTCGTGGGGATATTGGTTGGACGAGTCGTGTCCCTACTACCGACCGTGATGGCGATGGTTGTCGTGATGATGGTGAGGATCGAGATGATGATAATGATGGGATAGCTGATAATTCAGACGATTGTCCTCGTGGGAATACTGGTTGGATAAGCAGTTCTTCTACCGACTATGATGGGGATGGTTGTCGTGATGATGAGGAGGATACAGATGATGATGATGATAGGGTCCAAGATGGTGATGAGGCAGCTGGGTGCAGATTAAATAGCGATTGCGATGGGGATACTGTAATGGATGACGCGGACAAGGATGATGATGGAGACGGGTTGATAGAGATAGCGACGGCGGCAGGATTGAACGCAGTTCGTTATGCTCTAGATGGGGAAGGGGTTAGGTTGTCGAATACTGGACGACTTAACGACGCTGGCTGTGGGGATGGTATTAATATCCGTTCTTGTAATGGCTATGAGTTGGTTGCTGATATAAGTCTTGTTGATTATCCTAATTGGCAACCATTGGGTCATGATACAGATAGTTCTGCAAGTGGATGTCAAGGACCTGCTTTTGATGGGATTTTTGATGGCAATGGCTGGACGATTAGTGATCTAAGCATTAATCGTCCAGGTGAGGATTGTGTGGGTTTGTTCGGCGAGATGGACGGATATTCAAGGATTCGCAATATTAGGCTTAGTGCCGAGTCGGTAATAGGCAGGCATAGGGTAGGTGCTCTGGTAGGGAGGGGTGGTTCACAGGCTCGGATTTATTCTTCTTCGGTTGTGGTGGATGAGGTGAGTGGGCGTAGTAGAGTAGGCGGTCTGGTAGGGTCTTTTTGGCGATCTTATGTTCGTTCTTCTTCGGTTGTGGCATCTCAGGTAAGCGGGAGTAGTAGTGTAGGCGGTCTGGTGGGATGGGGTGAATCGACGGATGTCATTGGTTCTTCGGTTGTGGTAGATCAGGTAAGTGGGACTTATGATTGGGTAGGCGGTCTGATAGGGTGGGGTAAATGGACTCGGACTTATTCTTCTTCAGCTGTGACGAATGAGGTGAGTGGGGGTGGACGGTCAATAGGCGGTCTGGTGGGGTCTGGTTATAGGTCTCTGGTTCATTCTTCTTCGGTTGTGGTGGGTGAGTTGAGCGGAAGTAGTAGAGTAGGTGGTCTGACAGGCTATTTTGACGATGGTTCGGTTGTTTATTCTTATGTAATCTCAGGCAGTAATACTGCTATGCTGGTGGGTTATTCCGGTACAGGTGGAGTTAGTTCTTATTGGGACAGTGATACTAGCGGCAGACTTAGTGGACGCCATGGTCAAGCCAAGACCAGCGCAGAGCTTCGCAGCCCAACTGGCTATGTAGGAATTTATGCTAATTGGGACAACAGACTGAGATTTCGTACTTACCGTGGTTATGAGACCGTGCCGCAGACAGCTATCTGGTGTGATAGGGATAACACTGGGAACATTGGAACAGCTGAACAAACTAATGACAATCGCGTTTGGGACTTCGGTACTTCAAGTCAATATCCTGCCATTCGCTGCACTCCCATCTCCCCTGCCGAATGGCGTAGCTGGTGGTCTTTCGATACAAGAAACAACCCCGTAATAAACCAGGCCCGGTTAGACGCTCTGATTCCCTAAACTGCCGACTGCCTCAACTATACTTCCATCGCTTATACGGCTGGTTCTGACGCGTCTCTTAGCTTCACCCGAAATGGCGTAGTTAGTGGCCTTTGGATGGGATGCCTGGCAAACCTCAACTAAACCAGACCCGTTTAGACGAGCAGCTTTTTTGCCTAAACTGACAACTAGCTTTGACTAGTCCCCCATTCTTTCAATCCAATGGCGGAGGTGCCATATAACAGGTAAGGGACCTTGTCGGGGATTCTACTGATGCTAATTGAACTATATTCCTTTTATAGTTATCGAACTGGTAGAATTAACTGTTCATTTTTTTTATCATCGCTCGTTCTTTTTTTGAAAGGTGAATTTACATCATAAGTGCAACAACTCTCTGACGAGATTATATAACTATTAGTTATCAACCATATCTGACCACAATCCCCCTAAGTGAATACAAGAGAGGTTTTTCAATATGAATGAAAAACATTACACCCATCTTTCAGTGAAAGAATGAAACAAGGAGTAAGCAGGTAGTGATTAGATACTTTAATGGCCATAGTCTAAACCTTGCCAATGCGGTCGCAGTCGGCGCATTTGAAGTCTGGCACCAGCTTGGCTGGGGGGGGGGGGGGGGGGGGGGCTGGGAAGAGTGAGGGGGCTATTTTTTGTTCTGAGCGATAAATTTTTCATAGGCATCAATTTCAGCAAAATCAATAGAGAAAGTGTCCTCATTTAGTTTTTCTATTTTGATGCTATCTGTTCCGGCTGCCAGTAATTTTTTATAGGTCATAATTTCTCCTTCCTTTGTGGCGAAAATGCCTCTTAGTAGCCAGTCAGATAGTGCCTTGTTTGGATTTGTCATTAATGCTTTTGAATTTTCTTGACATAGTTTTGCGCTTAGTATTTCTCCAGTTGGGGTTTGGAGCTTAAATGTCGTGTCTCGTGGGGGAAAGAAGTAAGGGGCAATTTGATGAACTTGACTTGGAACAGGTATGTACACTTCCCCAAAGTCCCTTAGCCTTCCCTTAGCATTCCATTGATTTAGGCCGCTTCTCACGGGAACTTGTTTTTCACTCAAGCCTTTCTTTGAAGAGTATAGAGGCAAGATGACATATTCTGTTGCCTTATCCTCATAACTGCCTTTGTCTTTATGAAGTAATTCAGTGAGAATAGTATAAGGATCTGCTAATATATCAACCCCTACTTCAACCATATCAGCATTGATTTCAAAGGTCTTGTAAAGAGTGCTTTTAGAGAAGTTATAGGAGTAATGGTTTTTACCATCACCGAAAGCAATGCCTGTCTGTTTTGTGTTAATATCAGTGATCTTATCTATATCAACCTTTTCATATGGGCTGTTAAAAAGCAGTAGTTTATTCTTCTGTCGTCCAACACAATGATATACAGCCGCTTCTATGTTATAGGCTGTGTTAGCAAATCTTATTCTTTCGTTTCTGAGGGACGCTATTTTTCTAACCAATAGTTCCCCTTTGAGCCGATTGATTTCTTCGCTTTGGCGATTAAACTCGGCTATTTTTTCTGTCTTGCGATATTTCTCTATGGTAAAAGTCTTTAATCCTATACCATAACCATTGATGATGGCATCATATGATATGTCCTTACGTCTTAAGTGCTTTGCTCCAAAAGCGCGACAATAGATGTTCTCAACAAATCTATAGTGTAAAAAGGGAGTAGTAGAATTGCTAAATAGTCTTGATAGACTTGCAGCTGCCTTAAGAAAATTGGTATATTCACTAAGTCCTTTTTGATATATAGCCTCTAAATTGCTTTTCACTCTCCGAATAAGGCCATACTCTTAGCATAAGCGCTGGCTTGAGGAGCAACCTGGCTTATTCTTTTTTCACTCAGACGACAGAATTTTTTATTTAGTTCAAAACCTAGATAGTGGCGGTTTAATTGCAGGGCGGCTATGGCAGTAGTGCCGCTACCTATAAAGGGGTCTAGGACTAAATCTCTTTCTTGGGAAGTGGTCTCAATGAAAGGTCTGATTAGCGAGAGGGGAAAAGAAGCCTGATGAGTGCCAAAGGGTTCTATCTTATTTCTGATTACATCCCGGTGGTGCTTCAGTTGGCGTGCTAGATCCAAATCAAAGTAGTATTTGCGTGCTTTAACGAAATGGAAAATGTGTTCATAGACAGGGTATCGTCTATCCGGCGAGTATGAAGGGACAGGGTTAGGCTTTTCCCAAATAATCTTGTTTCTCAGTATCCAGCCTTGTTCTTGCATGCCTATTGCTATCCTTTCCGGCAACATAAGAACCTGCTTGTATTGTAAATTAAGAGTAATACCTGGATTCGCCTGTTTTTCCGGCAACATAAGAACCTGCTTGTATTGTAAATAGCCGTTCTTGTTGGGGCGCACTATCTTGTGTTCTTTATAGTGCTTGTCGGTTTTCCTTTTGTAGCTACCTTTGTTGCGGATGAATCCTTTGGTGCCGAAATAGATGTCTCCTATATTCAAGTAAAAGCTACCGCGGGATTTTAGTTTTTGTTTTAAGATGGCAGTGATTTTTAGGACATTGGCAACATATTCAAGCGGATGTTCTTCACGCCCTAGGGTTTCAGCGCCATAGACGCGACAGCCAAAATAAGGCGGACTGGTTATTATGAGATCCACATAGTCATCTGGCAGCTTCTTGGCTAGTTGAAGGCAGTCGCCACAGAGGATGCGATCGATGAATTGATCCATGCTCAATTTATCTTGGTCTTGTCTTGTTGATGAATAGTGGTTGCTTGGCGAGTCGTCTGCTTTCTTTTATGATAGATGGCTTCAAAGTTAATGGGCGCTAACATCAGTGGAGGGAAATTGGCCTTGGTAAGCAAATTATCAATATGCTCGCGTATATAGGGAAATAAGGTGGTAGGGCAAACAATTTCGAGGATCTTTTCCTTCTCCTTATCATTCATATTGACTATATGGAAAATACCAGCTTGGAGCACTTCAATAATGAAGACGGTCTTATCCTCCAGCTTGCCTGTGAGGGATATTTTTAGTGTGCTTTCGTGGAGGTCTTTTTCTAATGGGCGGTTGCTATTATGGATTTGGACGTCCACCTCTGGCTTCCATTGACTACTGAAGCTGAAAGGAGCGCGCGGTGATTCAAAAGAAATGTCCTTAATATAGATGCGCCTTATCCCAAAGACCTTCTCTTTTGTCTTTTGTGTTTGCTTCTTTTGTTCAGCCATTAGCTCGGGTTTGCTGTCATCATCTTGTCGCTTTGGTCAGGGGCATGTTTGCTGCTTGCCATTCTAATAACCCGCCGGTTAGTCTCGCGGCCGTAATCCCTTCTTTCTTCATCATACTCTGAGCGTTAGTGGAGTGGCGACCATTAGCACATACTAAGACTATGGAACGGTCTGAATACTTTTTTACCAGTTGAGGAAGCTCTTTGATCTTTTCATAGGGGACATTCATAGCGGATAGGATATGACCGTTGCGAAAGGCATGGTTGGGTCTGAGGTCTATTATGAGAGCATTGTTATTATTTATTTCTTTCACCAGTTCATTGGGGCTTAGGGCCTTGCCTCGTTGTTTGCTCTCATAAAATATAAGCAATGCTACCATAGCAAGAAAGCTAGCAACATTAAGAGGGTGATTTAAGATAAATTCAATAATTCGTTCCATACTTCAAGCTATTATACTTGTATTCTCTTGTGCTATAATCATAAATTATGACTAATGATCTCAGTCAAACCATTGCTAAGATAGAAAAGCAAATAAAGACCTATCCTATTTTGCTGTATATGAAGGGAACGCCGGAATTCCCTCAATGCGGTTTCTCATCTCGCGCCGTTCAGCTATTGGTTGAGTGTGGCTTCCGTTTTTCCTATGTCAATATATTGGAAAACCCTGACATCCGCGCTGCGCTGCCGCAATATGCCAACTGGCCTACCTTCCCTCAACTCTATATTAAGGGTGAACTGGTGGGTGGTAGCGATATCCTTATGCAGCTGCATAGCGAGGGGAAGCTGAAACCTATGTTGGCGGCAGCGGCTGACACAGAAACTGAAGCGACTTGAATAGCACCGCGTCCCTGCTAGATGAGAACGGGCATTTCGGCGCTTTTGGTGGTAGATATGTGGCGGAAACCCTCATGCCACTCATTTATCGGGTGGAGAAGGCTTATCTGGCGGCAAAGAAAGACCGGACCTTTCAACAACAATTTAGCTATTATCTCAAGCACTATGTTGGCCGTCCCTCCCCGCTCTATTATGCAGCCAACACGACGAAGGAATTAGGAGGGGCGAAAGTCTATTTCAAACGAGATGAGCTAAATCACACTGGTGCTCATAAGATTAACAACTGTCTTGGTCAAGCGCTGTTGGCGAAATCCATGGGATGCACTCGTATCATTGCCGAGACAGGTGCAGGGCAGCATGGGGTTGCCACGGCTACTGTCTGTGCTTTACTTGGTTTGCCGTGTTGTATCTATATGGGAGCAAAAGACATTAAGAGGCAGGAGCCGAATGTGTTTCGGATGAAGTTGCTGGGGGCAGAAGTGATAAAAGTAGAGGATGGGAGCGCGTCCTTGAAGGATGCAATGAATGAAGCATTGCGTGACTGGACTGCCAATGTGAGAGATACTTTTTACATCATAGGTTCTGTCGCAGGTCCTCATCCCTATCCTATGATGGTGAGAGACTTTCAGTCAATCATCGGCAAAGAATTACAGCAACAGCTAAAAGAGGTGGAGGGGAGGATGCCGACTGCCATAATTGCCTGTGTCGGCGGTGGCTCTAATGCGATGGGAATCTTTTATCCTTTCATTAAGGATAAGAAGGTTCGTCTGATTGCGGTGGAAGCAGCGGGCAAGGGATTACAATCTGATTTGCATGCCGCGGCTATAGCGCGCGGCAAGAAGGGAGTGCTGCATGGCAGTAAGAGCTACTATCTACAAAATGACTGGGGGCAGATTCAAGAGGCTCATAGTATCTCGGCTGGGCTAGATTATCCCGGCATAGGGCCTGAACATGCCTATCTTTATGAGACCGGGCGAGTAGATTATCTAACTGCTACTGATGAAGAGGCTTTAGCTGCCTTTCATTTTTGTTCTCGTATTGAGGGGATTATTCCAGCCTTGGAGCCCTCTCATGCCTTAGCCAAGATGAGGGAGCTGGTTCCTGCTATGGATAAGGAGGCGCTGGTGGTGGTTAATCTTTGTGGCAGAGGCGACAAGGATCTAGCGACCGTATTTGCTAATGACTAGAGCTGGAATCCTATATAGAAGGTAACGAAGTCTTTCAAGTATTCGCTGTTGCTGCTGATGAAGAAGCCTAAGGCAGGTAGATTAACTTGGCGTAAATACACATAGCTAGCAATGCCAGTGGCATAGTAGCTAAACTCGCTCTTCGGATGGTGAAATACTCCCCACTGATAGCCATAATCAACAAAAGGAGCAACAGTCCAGTAGCCATATTGCCCTTTTGCTAAGGGAAATTCATAGTCTATTCCTAGGGTTAGGTAGGCGCTATTCCAACCGCCATGATCTGGGATGCCCCTTGAACCATGCTCTGACCCTATTCGCAGATTATCTAGTGGATCGGCACTATCAAAGGTGCCACCAGCAATACGAGCGGTAAGAATATTTTGGTCCCAAGATGGAATGCCCCAGTAGAAATCAAGCAAATAGACTGAGCTCTGGTCTTGCTTGTCAGTGCGACTCAGCTGGTGATAATAGGTATGTTCAAGACTAACTCCTTTGCGATAATACCTTTCTTGATTAGTCGCATCCCATCTCATACCTAAATTGATGGATTGGGTAATATAGTCTATGTCATCGGCCCGAGCCGTCCCATCTCGCGCCATAGGATTAGTATAGGCTAAACGGCTGGGCGCATAGCCATAGAGCAGCGAAGTCTTGGTATTCATATGATAAGCCGCTCTTAACCATAGAAATTGGAATTGTTCTCTGGTGCGATAAGTCCAGCTGCTTTTAGTAAAGCTGTAGAAATCGGCATCTCGCTTATAGCCTATTAGGGTGAAGCCATGCTTTCCTTCGGCATCCAAATAAGGGATTTCATAAAAAAAGGAATAGCTATCCCTATTGGTATCCTGTTGATGGGTATATAGAAAACCGCCTGATTCTCCTCGCCCTCTCATATTAGCATCATAGAACAATGCCCCCCAGACAGTATCAAGGAACACCTGGCTTTGGTAATAGGTTGGTAGGACAATACGACTATACTTATCTACAACTTCTACTGCTATGTTTTCTTGTTCATTCGGCGCCTCTCCCTTTCTTTCATAAAGGGTCACAGTCACCTGGCTGAAAAGATCGCTATTGATTAGGCACTGTCTTATCCTAACTTTCATTACCTCGTTTATTAGGTCTGCTCGCTGAAAAGGGATTTCCTCTTTTTTTGCTTCTTTAAGACAGATGAGAGTCAGCTTTTCTATATATGAGGACTTGGTTGAGTCGTTGCCACTGACTTGAATGACCGATTCAGCAAGCAACTGACTGCTGGCACAGATGGTGAAAAAGCAAAACACCAGCCTCTTCAAAGCGTAGAGCAAATTACTACTTCTCAAATTACTAATCCTATATCAAAGAGACTATAATCCTATATTGACTAAAGGTTTTGTCATTAAATTGAATTGAGGCAGTTTTGGTGAGACCAGTTTTTTAGCAAGAGAGGCGGGACGAACCAACCCGTCACAGTATTCGGGATATACTTCTCCTTGGATGAGTGGAAGATAATAGTTGCGCGCTGCTTCATTGAGAGAATATTTTGACGGTTGGCAAAACTCGTCAGGTAAGTTCTTTTGCTGGTTGGCGACCAAATGGAGGGGAACCTTGCCCACTTGCCATTTATAAGGTGATGAGCTGATTCTTTCAATAGTCACCATAATGGATCTTTCTCCTTCTAAGGCAAACTCCACCCCCTTTTTCCCCACAGCTGCAGCCTGTTCATAATCCACTTTGCTTACTAGATGCTTTGCCGCCCGTTGCATATAGTCCGGCACCGCCCAATGATACTTATAGCCTAGCTTTTGCTTAATCAAAGCGGCAATAACCGGCGCGGTTCCTCCTAATTGATAGTGGCCAAAATCGTCCATTGAAATTCTGCTGGCGGATAGATAGTCCCCCTTGTCATCTTTTATCCCTTCTGAGGCGACTATTATACAATAGCCAAGCCGCTTAACATACTCATCTACCTTAGCAAGGAAATCCGCTGCTCTGAAAGGATATTCCGGCAAGAGTATCATATGAGGGGGGTCTTCTTCTCTCTTCTTTATTAGGCTGGTAGATCCAGCCAGCCAGCCTGTATCCCTTCCCATGGTCTCTAAGATGAATACTTTGGTGGATGATTTACAAATAGACCTGAGATCCGCGCTCACTTCGGCAAGGCTAACCGCAAGAAATTTTGCTACCGAACCAAAACCGGGGCAGTTGTCCGTGTGAGGAAGATCATTATCCACCGTCTTAGGAATACCCAAGCAATGAACATCCAATCCTCGTTGGTGACACCAGTTGGCAATCTTGTTGCTGGTGTCCTGAGAGTCGTTACCGCCATTGTAGAAAAAGTAGCCAATGTTGTGGGCTTTAAGCACCTCATAGATGCGTTGATATTCTCTACTGTCTTCTTTAGGATCCTTGAGCCTATAGCGACAGGTGCCAAAGAAGGCGCCTGGCACATTCGTAATGGAACCAAGGTCCGGTTGAGAACTATGGGTAATATCAAACAGCTCTTCGTTTAGCACCCCAGTGATACCACTGTCCGATGCATAGATCTTGGCTATTTTGTCTGGGTGCTGCTGAGCGGTCTCAATGAGCGATTTGGCTGTCACATTAATGACCGAAGTGGCGCCGCCAGACTGGGCATAGAGGAGATTCTTCATTTTCAAGTTATCAGGTTGTTAGAAGTCATTATCAAAAGGCTTCCTGAAGCCAACGTGCTATGTGAGAGTTGATAAGCCTCTCATTAAGGGTATATAGGTGAAATCTATCCACTCCCTCTGAGATGAGACGCGTTATCTGATGGCTAAGAATATTCATAGCAAGTAATTTATCATCCAGCGAACCTCGGTCAACATTTTGATACATCCGACATAAATAATCAGGCACTTCTACATTGCATTTTTTGGCAAAGCCTACTACCTTATCAAAATTAAATATAGGTAGGATACCTGGTATTATGGGTTTATCTATGCCGATATGGGCTGCTTTATCGCGAAAACGAAGAAAAATTTCTGGGTCAAAGAAGAACTGAGTGATGGCACAGTCAGCCCCAATTGCTAGCTTTTCTTTCAAGTGAATTAAATCCTGTTGAGCCGAACTGGCCTCTGGGTGTTTCTCTGGATAGGCAGCAACACTAATGTGAAAGCCTCCTATTTGGACTAATAGCTTCACTAGTTGATAAGCATAGGACAGAGAGTTCGGATCAAGGCAAGCGCGAACCTCGGGCGCGGTCGGCATATCGCCTCTTAAGGCTACTACCCTTGTGATTCCTTGCTCTTTATAGTCTTGGATGAGCCGATAGGCGGCTGCTTCGGTCTTCCCCAAGCAAGTAATATGAACAGCTGGAGTTGCTCCTTTGGCAAGAATTTCCTTTGAGGTAACGAGAGTTAGCTTATCACCTCGCCCGCTACCGAAGGCGCCAGAAGTAATGCTAATATATTCCGGCCCTAGCTGACAAAAAGTATCTATTGCTTTCCAATAGCGCTTTTCTCTGGTTGGCTGGCCGTAAGGGGGAAAGATTTCAAGACTAAATTGAATGGCTGAGCGAGGCATATCAGCCGCGCATATTCAAAGCTGCTTTGACCATATTCTTTAGTGAGGCTTCGGTTTCTTCCCAGCCACGTGTTTTCAAGCCACAGTCGGGATTCACCCATAACCGCTCGGCTGGTATTTTTGCCATTGCCTTTGTCAATAGAAACTCTATTTCGTCTGTGGTAGGAACTAAAGGGGAATGAATATCATATACCCCCGGCCCGATGGAATTGGGATAGTTGAAATCATCAAAGACATCCAATAGCTTCATATTGGAGCGGGAGCATTCAATGGAGATAACATCGGCATCCAATGAGGCAATGGCTTCAATGATATCGTTGAATTGGCTATAGCACATATGAGAATGGATCTGAGTGCTGCTCTGGGCACCACAAGAAGCCAGGCGAAAAGAATCTACCGCCCAGCGAAGGTAGTTCTGCCAGTTCCTTTTCCTTAATGGCAATCCTTCGCGTAGAGCCGGCTCGTCTATTTGGATGATCTTCAAGCCGTTCTTCTCAAGGTCTGCCACCTCGTCGCGTAGCACCAAAGCGAACTGGTATGCTACCTCAGCAAGAGGCAAGTCGTCGCGGACAAAAGACCAGCAGAGCATGGTAACCGGACCTGTCAGCATTCCCTTTACCGGCTTAGTAGCGCAGCTCTGAGCATAGCTAGACCATTCTACCGTCATAGCATGAGGGCGGGTGATGTCGCCGTAAATGATGGGAGGCTTCACACAGCGAGAACCATAGCTTTGCACCCAACCCATCTGGGTCGTTGTGACCCCATCAAGCAGTTCGCCAAAGTATTCCACCATATCATTTCGCTCAGGTTCACCGTGAACCAACACATCCAAACCAAAACGATTCTGCTTGTCAATGACTTCTTTGATTTCCTTGCAAATGGCTTCTTTGTAGCTGGCTTCATCTAGCTCACCTTTTCTAAACCGACTGCGAATCCTTCTAATCTCGGCTGTCTGAGGGAAAGAACCTATGGTGGTGGTGGGAAATTGGGGTAGCTGTAGTTTTTCATTTTGCAGTCTCAGCCTCTCTTTATAATTCAGTTGGCGCTCTTTCATTGCCTCATTGATTGCAGCTATTCGCTCTGCCACTTCTTGCTTATGAACCTGAGAGGATTCTTGCCGCGCTGTTACTGCTCTGGTGCTTGCTTCAAAAGCGGCTTGGTCTAGTTGTCCATTTAGTCCTTGACCGAGAAGCGCCACCTCCTTACATTTTTGCTTGGCAAAGGAAAGCCATTGCTTGATTGGTAGATTCTTCTCACTAGCTAGATCTACTGGACTATGAAGAAGAGAACAGGAGGAGGCTACCCAGAGATTCTTATGCCGCTTAGCCGCCTCTTGGAGCTCGGCTAGGCAGCTGTTAAGATTTGCCCGCCATATATTTCTGCCGTTAATAATTCCCACCGATAGAACCTTTTCCTCAGGCATTGAAGCAGCCATCTTCTGCCATTCGTTCCCTTGACTTGCATCAAGATGAATTCCCGCCACTGGCAGGTCTCTCATCAGGGCAAGGTTATCCTGTCCTTCGCCAAAATAGCTAGCAAGCAGAATATTTGGGCGGGCTTTAGCCAGTCTTTGATAGGCTTGCTGAAGGGCATTTTGCCACTCGGTTGGCAAGTCAAGTGCTAGGATGGGCTCGTCTAGTTGTGCCCACTCAATATTCAGCTGGTCTAGTTTGGCAAGCACCTCCTCATAAACTGAACAAAGGCTAGCTAGCAGACTCAATTTGTCAAATTCCTCATTTGCACATTGTGCCAACCACAGATAAGACACAGGTCCTACTAGCACCACCTTTGGATTGTAGTCTTGAGCCTCGCCAATCTCAGTAAATAGCGGAGTATAAAAGAGGCTAAATTGCTGTTCGGGGCTCAATTCTGGCACCAGATAGTGATAGTTGGTGTTAAACCATTTTGTCATTTCACAAGGATGGGCATCCTTGCCAGTAGGCGCCCGTCCTCGCGCCATACGGAATAATGTGTCCAAAGGTTCGCCCTTAGTGCCGAAGCGAGGTGGAATTGCGCCAACCATCATAGAGGTGGTTAGAATCTGGTCATACCAAGAAAAATCGCCTAGGGTAACCAAATCCAACCCGGCTTCCGCTTGGGTTTGCCAGCCAAACCGGCGAATTTCAGCGCCACGCTGTTCTAATTCCTGTTTGTTGCTCTTTCCGCTCCAATAGGACTCCAAAGCCTTTTTGTATTCGCGCTTGGGGCCTAAACGGGGAAATCCTAATATATGAGATTTGTGCATACTTGTTGTCTTGAATAAGTGATTATTATAAGGAGAACTCTATGACTTGTTTAGCCAAGAGATTATAGTTTATTAATAACAGCCCAATTTACGCTTTTCCCGTCTGCATCTGTCTGATTGATACCACTATCTCACCCAAGGCAACGAAGTTGGTGAATAGTGGCAGCATAGTCTTCTTGTCCTATGAGCGCCGAACCAATCACCAATACATCGGCTCCGGCTGCTATACACTGACTTGCTGTGGTCTTATTGATGCCACCATCTACCTGAATATGAATCTTCTTGCCGGTCTCTTTTTCCGCTCTTGTTACCAATGGGCTTAGCTGACGGATCTTCTTCAGCTGGGAAGAGATAAAGCTCTGACCGCCCCAGCCCGGATTTACCGACATCACCAAGACCAGATCTACAAAGGGTATCAGTTCTTCAATTTGGCTTAACGAAGTAGCCGGATTGAGAGCAATGCCTGCCTTCTTATCCATTTCTTGAATCTGCTGAACTAGTCTTTGGGCATGATGGGTTGCCTCAATGTGGAAGGTAATCTGATCAGCCACAGCAAATGCCTTGAGGTGCATCTCTGGTGCTGCCACCATTAAGTGAGCATCAAGAAACAGAGAGCTCTGTTGCCGAATGGACTCTACTAGGGGAAGCCCAAAAGAGATATTTGGCACAAAATGACCATCCATAATATCGAGGTGCAACCAGTCAGCTTTTGCCTGTTCTAGTCGCGCGATTTCATCACCCAAGCGAGTAAAGTCGGCATTTAGTATCGAAGGGGCTATGAGAGTCTTATTCATATCTTCCGTTATTATAGAGAATGTCTGTTTGATTGAGCTAAATTTCAATTTCTAGTATAATAAAAACCCAATTTTACTTATAATATTTGAAATGAATTTAATAAATCTAACAAACTAATGGGAAATATTACACAAATAATAGGAGCGGTCATAGATGTGGAATTTAGTGATGGCTCAGTGCCGCGCATCTATGATGCGCTTAAAGTAAAGGGAAGGAATCTGAACTTGACCTTAGAAGTCCAACAGCAACTAGGCGATAAAACAGTGCGCACTATTGCGATGGGTTCTACCGAAGGATTACAGCGGGGGCTTGAGGTTGAGAATACCGGCGCGCCTATCAGTGTGCCAGTTGGAGAGAGGACTCTCGGGCGCATTATGAATGTTTTGGGCGAGCCTATTGATGAGGCAGGTGATATTAAGACCGAAGAGACCATGGCGATTCATCGTGAGCCGCCAGCCTATGTGGAACAAAAGCCCGCCACCGAGCTGTTGGAGACGGGTATTAAGGTTATTGATCTGGTCGCGCCTTTTGCTAAGGGCGGCAAGATTGGCCTATTTGGCGGCGCTGGCGTCGGCAAGACAGTCAATATGTTGGAGCTGATTCGTAATATTGCGATAGAGCATAGCGGCTATTCCGTGTTTGCTGGGGTGGGCGAAAGGACGCGCGAAGGAAATGACTTTTACCATGAGATGAAAGAATCAAAGGTTTTGGATAAGGTTTCCTTGGTTTATGGTCAGATGAATGAGCCGCCAGGTAATCGCCTTCGGGTTGCTCTAACCGGGCTCACCCTGGCAGAGAAGTTTCGCAATGATGGGAAAGATGTGCTCTTGTTTATTGACAATATATATAGGTATACTCTGGCGGGAACTGAGGTATCGGCGCTGCTGGGCCGTATGCCTTCGGCAGTGGGCTACCAACCGACCCTTGCCGAAGAGATGGGCAAACTTCAGGAACGGATTACCTCTACTCGCACCGGTTCCATTACTTCGGTGCAGGCCATTTATGTGCCAGCCGATGACTTGACAGACCCCTCGCCAGCCACTACCTTTGCTCACTTGGATGCGACAGTTGTTCTATCGCGCCAGATTGCCGAACTGGGAATCTATCCGGCCGTTGATCCACTTGATTCTACCAGCCGCCAACTAGACCCACAGATTATCGGCGAAGAACACTATACGACCGCTCGCGGAGTCCAAAATGTCCTTCAACGCTATAAGGAGCTAAAAGACATCATTGCCATCTTGGGAATGGACGAGTTATCGGAAGAGGATAAGCTCACTGTGGCAAGAGCCCGCAAGGTGGAGCGATTCTTGTCCCAGCCTTTCTTTGTTGCCGAAGTCTTTACTGGTTCGCCCGGCAAATATGTCTCTCTTAAGGATACTATCAAAGGGTTCAACGGCATACTCAATGGCGACTATGACCATATTCCCGAACAGGCTTTCTATATGCTAGGGTCTATTGAAGAGGTAGAGGCAAAAGCCAAAACTATGGCCGCTTAGGAAACTAGTGCCTCCCGACTAGAAAGCGGGGATAAATACAACAAAGTTGTGTATTAGACAAGGCTCAATTCCAATTTCACCCCACCAAAAGGCTTTCATTGAGACTGAGATGAGCGCGTTAAAGGGCGCAGCGCGGGCCCTGGACCTTTGATCTGGAGGGTTTAAGATGGCAATAGAAGATGAGATTTCTATGCTTAGTTATAATTAAGGGGAATTACATAGTATCTTCCACAAATCCATAAATCCTCTTAGTTCACTCTCTTTTTGATGAGCATCTGTAAAAGAAAATCTGTAAAGCGGTCAACTTCGCCTCCTCTATTAGCGGAAGGTCTGACCGTAAATGGTCTCGCTTTTTATGACTCCTTCACTTCGGGGCTCTTTTTTCATAATATTCTCTTTTGTGGAAGATTGGATATAATTCCCTAATTAAGAATTTATGAAGGATTTCCCCCAAAAAAGCGGTTTTGATCCTGTTCCAATAGGCTTATGAATTGCGTTGATATGAAGTGCTTGCAACTGGTTAGATAGGTGGGCGGATGAATTTCAAACAGAAGACACTTAATTGATTTGTCATAAATACAAATGTATTTTTGTTCGTAATCCTAAGACGGGCAGCACTAGCGTGTCTTATTATTTCATCAACCACTTAGACGGAATCCATGAAGAAGAGTTACGGACCCTGCCTCTTATGCGAAGAAGAGGAGTGGCACAAATTATTAACCTCTTCCCAACCTATTTTACTTTTGCTTTTGTTCGTAATCCTTTTGACCGATTTGTCTCTGCTTGGAACAACAAATTTGATCCCAAAAGGAAATCGGGAGACAAAATTCAGCACCATAGCCTGCGCGAATATGCGGAACTTGCCACTGATTTTTTTGCTCATTCAAAACTTGAACCTGGTATTATGTCTAAAAGAATGGGCCCTCACGGAGTGCAGTTTGGTAAGCTTCTAAGTTTTGATGAATATCATCTAAGTCCCCAAAAAAGATTTTTGTTGGACTATAATCCCGATTATTATTTTGGCAAACGAAGATTTAATAATGCGCCCTGTTCTTTTATTGGCAGATTTGAGAATTTAGAAGAAGACTTTGGTGTTCTATTGGACATCTTAGGTGCGCCATTTTCATATCCACTTTTGGCAAGAAATGTTTCTTATAGTAGCTTTTTACATAAACAAAAGATCCATTACAGCCGCTACTATGATAAGGAATCTAGACGCTTAGTGCAAGATTTGTACGCTTTTGATCTGGATGCCTTGGGTTATGAATTTGAAGATGAGAGTTCTGTGTCGGCTCTTAGTCCACTTTATGATATCGAAAGAGCAAGGAAAGAATATAAAGAAGGGATTAAGTTATCTTTAGGTGATAGGCTAGGAATATTTCTAAAAAGGCTCATTACAGCTATCTATTCTTTTCTTGGATTTATGATAAGAAGCTTTTTACAGTTGCCACTGGTAAGGGCAATTTTACCTATTAGATTAGTTGCTAGTTGGTATTATATTTATCGCAGGATATTGGAACGGCCTTAAGATATCTGCTGTCCGATATAGCTGATGATTTGCTCTAATGTTGGGCGCTTGGCATATATAGAGGTGAGTATAGAGGCTATAGGGGCGATTTGATTCCTATATACGTGAGACCTATATTATTAAGACTGAGGTGGCGGCTTGAAAGGAGCAGCGCGAGCCTTGGACCTCTTATCTGGAGGGTCTAAGATAGCAATATTATAAAAGCTGAAATTTCTATTTATCTTTGACTGGTTTGAGTAGTAAATAGAGAGTTTGTTGTTTAGTTATAATTAAGAATTTATGAAGGATTTCCCAAAGGCGGTTTTGATTACTGGCTGCTCCAGTGGTATAGGCTTGGCTGCCGCCTATGAATTGCGGCGATGGGGGTATGATGTTCTTGCTACGGCGCGCAAACCGGCTGATGTGGATAGATTGAAAAGAGAAGGTTTCAGTGCTACACGATTGGATCTAGATGATTCGGCTAGTATTAGGTCTGGATTTAATTGGGCGGTCAAGCAAAATCCTAATCTGTATGCTCTCTTTAATAATGCTGGTTGGGGCTTGCCAGCAAGGTTAGAAGATGTTCCCCGAGCTGCTATGAGAGCCATTTTTGAGAGCAATGTTTTCGGGGCTCAGGAGCTGGCTAATTTGGCTATTCGCTATATGCGCGAGCAAAATATAGCTGGCAGGATCATTTATAACTCTTCCGTTCTTGGTTATGTCACTATCAAGCATAGGGCTGCTTATTGTGCAAGCAAATATGCGCTTGAGGGACTTGCTGATTCATTGAGACTAGAGCTTGTATCAACCGGTATTAAGGTGGTGTTGTTGGAACCTGGTCCTATCACTTCTAAGTTTCGTGATAATGCTTATAAGGCTTATAAGAAGTGGATAGAGCCGGAGGCAAGCTTGGATGTTTCTTTATATCAAAAAATGGAGGAGCAATTTTTATCCTCTACTAAGAAGGATCCGTTTAATTTGGAGCCGGCAGCAGTGAATAAGGCTTTGATTAAGGCATTGAATAAACCAAACCCTAGCCCTCGCTATCGTATTACTATCCCTTCTATTTTGTTTTGGTATCTGCGCCGTTTGTTGCCTACCAGGTGGTTGGATAGGGTAGTTATTAAGCTAGGCGGATGAGTTTCAAAAAGAGGATACCCAGTTGATTTGTCATAAATACAGATGCATTTATGTTCGTATTGCTAAGACAGGCAGCACTAGCATATCTCATTATTTCATCAAGTACTTAGGCGGACGCCATGAAGAAAAATTATGGACACTGCCTCTTATGCAGGGAAGAGGACTGACACAAATTATTAACCTTTTCCCAACCTATTTTACTTTTACTTTTGTTCGCAATCCTTTTGACCGGTTTGTCTCTACTTGGAGCCACAAATTTGATCTCGAAAGGGTGCCAGGAAAAAAGATTCAGTACCATAGCCTGCGTGAATATGCGGAACTCGCCACTGATTTTTTTGCTCATTCAGAAGCTGAACCTGGCATTATCTCTAAAAGAATAGGTCCTCATGGAGTGAAGTTTAGTGAATTTCTATATTGGGACAGAGCGCACTTAAGGCCTCAGAAAGAATTTCTGTTGGACTATAATCCCGATTATTATTTTGGCGAGCGAAGATTTAATAATGCGCCCTGTTCTTTTATTGGCAGGTATGAGAATTTAGAAGAGGACTTTGGTATTCTATTGGATATCTTAGGCGCGCCGTTTTCATATCCATTTTTGTCAACAAATATTTCTCATAGTAGATTTTCGAAGAAGCAGAAGATCCATTACAGCCGCTACTATGACAAGGAATCGAGACGCTTAGTGCAAGATTTGTATGCCCCTGATCTAGATGCCTTGGGTTATGAATTTGAAGATGAGAGCTCTGTGTCGGTTCTTAATCCACTTTATGATATAGAAAGAGCGAGGAAAGAATATAAAGAGGGGATTAAACTATCCTTAGGTGATAGGCTGAGAATATTTCTAAAAAGGCTGATTACAGCCATCTATATTTTTACTAGGATTATGACGAGAAGATTTTGGGAATTTCTACCGAAAAGATTAATGCTATCTAATAGATTATCTGCTCAGTGGTATTATATTTGTCGCAAGAGATTGAAGGGCTACTAGGCTGGATAATAATCTATGGAAGGTCTTGGGCAAGGATAGTGAGGGCTAAACAGCCCTATTTGTAAGACTGTCCCTTCTGTGTTTGCATCGTTTGTTGCCCATGGTTGGATGGTTATTAAAGTAGGCGGATGAGTTTCAAACAGGATGAGTTTCA
Organism: Gammaproteobacteria bacterium; assembly: GCA_965215225.1. Taxonomy (GTDB): domain Bacteria; phylum Pseudomonadota; class Gammaproteobacteria; order CBDBNL01; family JAAOII01. Next base: position 2,154,842 of record OZ244039.1, on the reverse strand, counting down.
AACAGGATGAGTTTCAAACAGGATGAGTTTCAAACAGGATGAGTTTCAAACAGGATGAGTTTCAAACAGGATGAGTTTCAAACAGGATGAGTTTCAAACAGAGGACACTTAATTGATTTGTCATAAATACAGATGTATTTTTATTCGTAATCCTAAGACAGGCAGCACTAGCGTATCTCATTACTTCATCAAGTACTTAGGCGGACGCCATGAAGAAAAATTACGGACCCTGCCTCTTATGAGAAGAAGAGGATTGGCACAAATTATTAACCTTTTCCCAACCTATTTTACCTTTGCTTTTGTTCGCAATCCTTTTGATAGATTTGTCTCTGCTTGGGTCGAAAAGTTCGATTCCCAAAGGCCAGCGACTCAACCAATGAGACATCATAGCCTGGGCGAATATGCGGAACTTGCTATTGATTTTTTTTCTCATTCAGAATCTGAGTCTGGTATTATGTCTAAAAGGATAGGTCCTCACGGAGTGAAGTTTAGTGAGCTTCTCTATTATGAGAAGCAGCACTTGAGTCCCCAAAGAGAATTTTTATTGGACTATAATCCAAATTATTATTTTGGCGAGCGAAGATTTAATAATGCGCCCTGTTCTTTTATTGGTAGGTATGAGAATTTAGAAGAAGATTTTGGTATTCTATTGGATATCTTGGGCGCGCCGTTTTCATATCCATTTTTGTCACGAAATGTCTCTCATAGTAGATTTTCGAATAACCAGAAGATCCATTACAGCCGCTACTATGACAAGGAATCCAGACGCTTAGTGCAAGATTTATATGCTTTTGATCTAGATGCCTTGGGCTATGAATTTGAAGATGAGAGTTCTGTGTCGGTTCTTAATCGGCTTTATGATATAGAAAGAGCAAGGAAAGAATATAAAGAAGGGATTAAACTATCCTTAGGTGATAGGCTAAGGATATTGCTAAAAAGGTTGATTACAGCTAGCTATGTTTTTGCTAGAATTATGAAGAAGAAGATTTTAGCGATTTCTACTAAAAAGAGTGGTTCTGCCTAGCAGATTATTGTCATATTTATCACAAGCTATTGGGGGGAAGCCTTAGGCTGAATGATAATCTATGAAAGATCTTCGGCCAGTGAGAAACGAAACAGTTCTATTGCCAATAGGGAAATCTTGCAGATTGGTTTAGGCTTATTGACGCTATTTCTAGTGAGGGGGAGGCTCTTTATTAGTTGAGTTCGTTGTTTATTCTCTGATTAATAGAACCTGTATTGACTTGAATTTTGGTGCGGGGGAGGGCGCGTAGGTTTGGTTGTGCGTTTGTTCCACTATAACCCCCTTCTCTATAAATGAATCTGCTAAAACCATACCATTGCCTTTGGTCAGCTGGTTGATCTGGGGTGCAGTCAATAGCTGGGTATTCATCATCAGTGCCAAAGTCCCAACAATGGTTAGGCCTTTTCCACTCGGAGAAGAAATCGAGCCCAAGCCTAGTCATTCGTCTTCCAGATCGATCTCTAGGATTGCTTGTTGTTACCTTACCGTCCCTTAAAGATTCTTGAAGCTGAGCTGGAGGGTTGTCGTTACCGTCTATGGTTACATAAAGACGATCCGTCTGATTAACCTCATAGCCTAGTGCAATAGAAGTAGCATTAACATCCCAATAGGAATGACTAATTGCCACATTGTTCAGCCTATCCCGTCCGACCAAGGGGTTAATTTCTGCTCCGGCGATTCTATCAAAAGCGACATAGGAATTCTCTATCTTAATGTTTATTTTTGAGTCTTTGTCTTTGAGAACCCGACTTCCCAAAAGGCCAGCGCCCGACCCTAGATGTTTTCGGTTGCCATCTCCACCACCCAGAATAGATTCTGAGATAGCATAGGAATCATTAACCATCACCACTCTTGCCCTGCCTACTAGTCCGCCGGCTTCGCCATTTGCCTTATCCCCATCGGGTTGTCCGGTAAGACTACCGTTTGCATCGATGAGATCAGTTATGGCATAGGAAGCAACAATGTCGGTGTCATCTGCCTGTCCTATTAATCCGCCAGCGGTTCTTATTTTGGCTTGGATAGTTTTAGTAATGGCAAAGCTATTAGTCGCTTCGCCATGCTGCAGATCTCCCACTAGGCCAGCGATCTTCCAGTTGCCAGTGAGATCACCGCTTATTGCATAGGAAGAAACGACTCTAGTGCCTCCCTCTACTATCTTTGTTAGATTGAGATCACCATAGGTAGTGGTTGTGGGGGCACCATTAGGATATTTGGTGTCACTACTAGGGTAGGCGATGTAATCACCAATGTTGATTACTATATGCTCTTCCAAATTAGGAGCAGCATCCCACTGGTTTCCTTGCCATAGGGAAGAGTCGCCATCCCCTATCAACCCCCCGATGCTCTTATAGACATGGTGAGTGATACCATCAGATCGGATCATATCGCAACTGAAACCAAGGAGCGCTTGTTCGGAGTCCTGATTAAAGGGCAGTTCAATTCTTCGGTTGATAGCATAGGAATCCTCTATCATTATCCTATCGGACTCTCCTACTAGACCACCAGCGGAGGCACAGGCAAGAATCTCATTAGACCTGGCAGAGGAATCTCTAATGGATGGGCTGGTGGCTAGTTCAGCTACTATTGGGAGAGAGTCTTCCGAATCCTCTGCTTGGGCTACCTCATCCGTGCCATCATCCGATTGGATTCTCCCTATTAGACCGCCCACTGCTTGAACGCCTTTTAGAGACCTAGAGCTGGTATGAACATTTGTAATAATGCTATTTTGTCCCCAGCCGGCAAGAACACCCACATTTTTGGTTCCCATAACATTTTGAGCGCTGATATTGAGATTGCGTATCTGAGCGTCTTTTAGCTGAGCGAACAAGCCAGCACAATCATCTGCGGTTATGTTTTGTAGAGTGATAGTATGCTCATTTCCTTCAAATCTAGCTGTGAAGGCGCCATCTCCTCGACATAACCCATCGGTTGAGTCGCTATCGTCTCCTATGGGAACCCAGGTATCTGTGATGTTGATATTATTCATTAGCTCGTAACCAGAACATGCTCTTATATTCCCCCGCCCACCACAACCATCTGATGTGGTATGGTTGGTGTGATTCGTTAAGGCAGTTCCATCAAGTTGATAACGAATATGGTCTAAACTGGCTGTTGTTAAGATAGTGCCATAGGCTCTAAAAATTTCTATCAGCCCATCACCATCATCGTCTATATCTTGGTTATTTCCTATATCATCATCATCACTATCCTCCCATTCAGATGGATTATTTGGAAAGGCATCTGCATTATCCCCTATGGTATCATTATCTGAGTCTTTAGTTTCTTCTGGATCTAGGGGGAGGTCATCTTCAGCGTCAATTCTATCATCGCCATCTCGATTGGGGCCTGTTCTTCTCGTTATTTCGGCTGAGGAATCTCCTATGCTGCTATCCGAATAGCTAAAGACCAGCTGAAAGCGATATTCGATTCCACTAGTTAGCCCAGTAACAGTGTATTCAACAGCTGTATTTACTGTTAATAAGCTGTCGTCCAACTCTGTTTCATCATGTAATGTCCCATTTGGCAAGAAAACTCTAACACGAATACCTTCAATTATAACGTTATTAGACGGTTGCGGATTTGTCCATCTCAAAATAGCGTGATCTTCAAAAGGAGATATTGATAGGTCTACTTCGGGGACATCTGAGCTGCTACTTAAAAAACTAACTGGAATTTCAGCAATGTCTCTATCCACACAGGCAGTAGCCACTAAGAATAAAGCTATTATCCCCACAACTCTAAGCGTCATATAGACATGACAACACATAGCAAATCTAAGCGGTGCCTCAGCCGTTTTGCAACTGAATGGAAAATTCATATGATTAAATTTTATCATTGCATAGGTCTATATTCTATATTATAACCAACAAAGCTTTAATATTGAATATGGCTAGATTAATTGCCATAATGAGATAGACACTTGTTATTTAAGTAACAGTCTTTATTATGACTTGAGTGGGGTATTATTATTCTAGCCTTGGCTGCGGCACTGCCTTAGGCCATTCGTCTTATCTATCTTGATTCTTATCGGGGGCTAAATTTTAGATGAGATACGAATATTTGTCAACTATTCTACTTATAGTTGCTCTGTTGTTTTCTTGTGGTGGGGGTTCCTCTTCTTCCTCTTCCTCTTCTTCAGGGACTTCTCCCGTCTCTCCCCCGGTCTCTCCTCCTATTTATTCTCCTTCTCTGCCTGCTGCTGAGTTGACTTTTAGCCCGCGGCAAGAAAGTGCGGTTATAGGCATAGAGAATCCCATGGACTTCGCTAATTATTCCCTTGATAGTTTAACTATTGTGGCTACTCGTTTTGATCAGGCAAACTATCTTACCAGTGAGGATGCAACAGATGTTGGATTAAGAGTCTTAGAGGTGATTACTCTGACAGAAATCTTGGCGGGTGTAGATGAATATATTATAGGAGGGCTTACAGATGAGACCAGATATACTTTTGAATTGCTAGCATTCTACCAGAACGACAGTGTGGTTGATATGGATATAGATTTTGTCTGGCGGGATAATAGACAAGAACATAGAATCGCTGGTGGAATCATGATAGGAGCAAATCACGATGGAGATGCCATGGCAAATTCGGTAGATGGGGATGATGACAATGATGCTATGCATGATAGCATTGACGATTGTGCGCTAGGTGAGATGGATTGGCAGAGCAATCATCTCACTGATTATGATGGGGATGGATGTCGTGACGCTGGATTAGAGGATCCAGATGATGACAATGATGGGATGTTAGATACTTCCGATGATTGTGCGCGCGGTGAGATGTCCTGGCAGAGCAGTATTTTAACTGACCATGATGGCGATGGTTGTCGCGATGAGGGATTGGAAGACCCAGACGATGACAATGATGGTATGATGGATGAGGCAGATACTTGTAGCCGTGGCGAGACAATGTGGCGAAGTAATGGCTTGACCGACCATGATGGTGATGGTTGTCGCGATGAGGGATTGGAAGACCCAGATGATGACAATGATGGGATGTTGGATACTTCTGATGACTGTGCGCGCGGTGAGCTGGATTGGCAAAGTGGTATCTTGACTGACCATGATGGCGATGGTTGTCGCGATGAGGGATTAGAAGACCCAGATGATGACAATGATGGGATGTTGGATGAGGTAGATACTTGTAGTCTTGGTGAGACAATGTGGCGAAGTAATGGCTCTACCGATTATGATGGCGATGGATGTCGCGATGAGGGATTGGAAGACCCAGATGATGACAATGATGGGATGTTGGATACTTCTGATGATTGTGCACGCGGTGAGCTGGATTGGCAGAGCAATCATCTCACTGATTATGATGGCGATGGATGTCGCGATGAGGGATTAGAAGACCCAGATGATGACAATGATGGCATGATGGATGAGGTAGATGTTTGTAGCCGCGGTGAGACAATGTGGCGAAGTAATGGTTCTACCGACCATGATGGCGATGGTTGTCGCGATAACAGCCTTGAGGATTTAGATGACGACAATGATGGCATGATGGATGAGGAGGATCAGTGTAGTCATGGGGATCTTGATTGGCCAAGTAATAATGAGACAGATTACGATGGCGATGGCTGTAGTGATAACAGCCTTGAGGATTTAGACGATGATAATGACGGTGTGCATGATAGCATTGACGATTGTGAGCGAGGCCAGATGGGTTGGCGAAGCAATGTTTCTACCGATAATGATGGCGATGGCTGTCGCGATGCCAGTTCAGAAGACTTGGACGATGATAATGATCAGCTTCTAGACCATCAAGATACTGGTAGTTTTAGGGGGATCGAATGTAGGCTACTGCCAGATTGTGACGGCGACCTGGTTCTTGACCGAGACGATCTGTTTCCATTGGATGAGAGCGAATCAAATGATACAGATGGAGATATGGTTGGGGATAATAGGGATGGCGCGAGCTATGTTGATGGAATTTCTTGTGCTGAGCGAGTTGATTGTGATGATGATGGCGCGCCAGATAGCCTGGATATAGACGATGATGGGGATGGATTAATTGAAATAGGCAGCTCGGCCGAGCTGGATGAGGTTCGCTATCAATTAGATGGTAGTGGTGTTCGCAGAGGGACAAATGATAATTTGGATACTACTGGTTGTGGTAGCGAGCTGAGCGCAACTTGCTTGGGCTATGAATTAGTGGCGAATATCTCCCTCAGTGATCACATTGATAGCTACTATGGCACAGCTGGTTGGCAGCCGCTGGGACAGGATAACAATACAGACCAGCTGGGTTGTCAAGGGGAACCTTTCAGCGCCATTTTTGATGGTAATGGACGGGAAATTGAGGGGCTAAGGATCTCACGGCCAGAACAAGAATGTGTGGGGTTGTTTGGTGCTATTAGCCATAGCACAATCCGTAATCTGCATCTAAGCGTAAGTGAAATCAGTGGGCGCGGTCTCACCGGCGCCCTAGCGGGATACATGAGATCGAATGCATTGGTGATTGCTTCTTCTGCTGTCTCCAATAGTGTCGCCACTACTCATGGTATTGTTGGTGGATTGATAGGGCAGTCGGCTTCACTGACAAATAAGATTATTTCCTCTTATACAATAGCTGATTCTATTCGGGGGAGCTCGTCTGGTAGGAGTGGCGCAGGTGGGTTGGTTGGATTACTATCCTCTGGTTCTATTGTTTCTTCCTATGCAATTATGGGTGATATCTATGCTACTTATTCCATAGGCGGTTTGACTTACAACTCACAGAGCGGTAGTATTAGCCACTCTTTTGCAGTTTTTGATGATAACAACCGTGTAGGTGGGATAGTAGGGATATCAGCCAATAGCATAGTTTCCTCCTATTGGGACAGTAGCCTTAGTGGAGTGAGCGGCTCTCAAACTACTTCGGCTTTACAGATGCCTACAGCCTATGAAGCTATCTATTCGGATTGGAGGGATGATATAGATGGTGATAACCGCACTGTTTATTGCGATAGTGATGGGAGTGGTAGTATCGAAGGTGATGAGCAAACAGATGACAATCTGTTGTGGGATTTTGGCACCACTAGTGACTATCCAGCCTTAAGCTGCTCTCCATTGGCCCCGGCCGCTCAGCGTGCTCTCTATGAAATAAATGAAGAAGGCGAGCTTATTATCCGGTTAGATTAGTCTTCATCTCTTAGCTTGGCGGCACCTGTCTCAGTTGTCCTAAAGACTCTTATAGAAGACTCTTATAGCTCTTCCAAACCTTTTCACCGGAATAAAGCCCGAATTGATACTTGCTCTAGATATCAGGATGGAGAAGCTGAGAGTGGGGCGCTAATTGGTATGGATTAATCCCAAATCTAGTCATGGTTTTGAGAAGGACAGAAGAGTGGGGGGTTTTTTCATATTGAGTCAGCCAGATGATTCTTGCCCGCTCTTTTCTTCCTAATTGCCACAGAACTTCGCCGAGATGGGCGGCAATCTCACTGTCTTGATCATTGCTATAAGCCCAGTCCAGCAGGTCGTAGGCGCGATTCAGATTATTTAACCTATAATTGACCCAACCAAGACTATCCACATAGGCACTGTTAGTTGGACTCTGTGCTACTGCTTGTTCTATCATTTCCTTTGCTCTATCTAGCTCAAGGTTCTTATCACTGAGGCAATAGCCGAAGCCATTAAGCAAGGAGGGGTCGTCGTCATTTTGGCTGAGAAGCTGTTCAAATTCGGCAACCATAGCTTCTAATTTATTGAGTTCATAATAGACATAGGCCTTGGTGAGTTTTAGATTTTGTTGAGGGGGTCTTTTGCTTTCTGCCTTCTCTAGTATTGCTATGGCTGGCTCTTCTAGGCCTGATTCGGCAAGACTAAGAGCATATTCTCTAACAAGAGAAAAATAGCTGCCTTCATCTTGTTGAAATATTTCTTCAAGTAGGTTGTCGGCAGTAATAAGGTCGCGCGCCTGAATGAGATTTTTCAATCTTAGTAATTGAATCGGCTGCCATAGCGAAGAATCAGTTCCTATTAATTGAAAGAACTCTTCGGCAAGGCTATTGGCACCCTTGGCTACTGACAGTGTTCCCAGTCTCATGGCTGCGTCTTCTGATTGGCTAATCCGAGACTGGTAATAGCTTAGAGCCAGCTCTTCTAATTCATCCAGTTTGAGCTGTTGGGCAAGATAGGCGATTACGAATATTCTTCGTTGGTCGCCTTCGGCTGTTAGTTTGTTAAACAACTGTATTAAGGTATCTTGTGCTCTTTTCTCTCGGTCTTTTTGAATCAAGAGGAGAGCATGGAAAACAGGTATTTGAATATTATTTGGATACTTCTTTATTGCTTGATTATAGAAAGCATTGGTGCCATCCCTATCCAATAGATAGTAAAGGCGTGCCTTGAATGTTGTTGCGCGTTCCTCTAGCTCATTTTCCGTTATGGGTGATGACAGGATGAGGTTGAATATTCTCAGTGATTGTTCAAGTTCGGCTTGATAGAACAGAAACTTACCCAGCTGGTAATAGCCTAGCTGCATACCAGAGCTAAGGTTCTCTTTTAGCTCCGGATAGTTCTCTAGATATTGTTGATAGAGTGCAATTAGCTGGCGCGCCTCATTCTCGTTATTGGGTTGAGCAAAAATAGCCATCAGGCGAAAATCCGTTCGCTGGTCTTGGATATGCCTAAGCCCCATTAGTTCAAAGGCTTCACTATATTGGGATTGAAGAATCAGCTCCTTAATATAGGCCTCTTGCGCATCGGATGAAGATTCGTCCAGGCTATACCAGAGCCTAGCGGTGGTTAGAGCATAGCTAGAGCTATAGGTCTCCTGCGCCACCTCATAGGCCCGAGCGGCCACTGAGGCGTCTTGGTAGGTTACTGCATAGTCAATGAAATCATCTATAAGACCTTCCTTGTCGTAGTTATACTGAGCTGCTATCTCTAATTCAAATAGTCTTACCAGATCTCTCCTTACTATTGGCTCGTCTGGCGGCGTCTCAGGCTCTTCTTCAACAACAAGCTGTTCCCTGCTTTGTTCGCTCTCCTCAATCTCAAGATCTACGCCAAAGACCTTAGTGTTTGATTTTTTTAGGGGTCTTGCTGGTTCAAAATCCTCTAGTTCAATGGTGGAATCAGCAGGTGGGGGGGTGGTAGTATCTTCTATTTGGCTAGCAGGCTTGGGGGGGATAGCATCTTCTATTTCGCCAGCAGGCTCGGTTGGACGAGTAGTGGCACAAGCAAACAGAAAGAGGATACTTGCTGTTGATATGGCTAGTTTTAAGTGATAGTATGGCATCAATTTTTACTCATTGAGGGCGGGGGAGGAGATTTGTGGGACTTAACCACAAGTGTTGATGAGATTAAGCCCAACAGGAAACCGCCAATTAAGGTTAAAAGAAACAAGACCCCACCATTCATATTTGGCAGCTGAAAGAAGATAAGATCCAACTGAACCAACTGGTGATTTCTAACTGCAAAAAGAATACCTATAGAAATAAGGAATAGAAAGAAAAACCCCTTAGCAAATAATAATAAACGAGAGAGTATAGCCAAGATGCTTAGCTTATCAACAAATAGTTGGCGACTAGTAGCTTAGTCATCTTTGGCTTCTTGTTTCTCTTCTCCTTCGTTCTTAGCTGTCGGCTGGTTTTCATCTTCCTTGCCTTCTACTGTTTCTTCTTTCTTCACTGCTGCCTCGTCTTCGGTTGCATCCTTAATATCTTTAATGTCTTCAATAGCTTCAATAGCTTCAATGTCTTTAATATCTTCCTTATTTTCTTCGACCGCTTGTTCCGGTTCATCACTTGCTTGGGTCGGCTTTGGCGGCTCTTCCTCCGCTTCGGTCGCTTCTTTCTTGGTTTGAGTTCCTCTTAGGTGAAAGATGTCACCCAAAGTAGCAAAGAAACCACTCTTTTTCTTTTCATGTCGTTTCAACACTTCGCGCTCGTCCTTCTTTTCAGCTGCCTTGGGGGAGAGTATGATGGCGCGGTTGGCCTTGTCATAGCTAAGAACAAGCGCTTCTAATTCATCACCTACCTTAACTAGATCAGCGGGTTCTTTTAATCGGTCATTGGTCAGTTCGCGGCGAGGAATAATTCCTTGGAGATTTTCATTTAAATCAACAACAACTTTTGCTCTTTCTATTAAAGCAACTTTGCACTTGACTCTTGCTTTCCCTGCCCTATTCTTTCTCATGAAATCTTCTAGATAGTTGGGCTTTGTCTTCTTAATGCTGAGAGAAACCTTTTCGTCCGCCACATTTATATAGGTAATTTTGGCTTGGATCTTCTGTCCTTTACGATATTCCTTGATTGCTTCCTCACCAGGTATTTCCCAGTCAAGATTATTGACATGGATGAAGCCATCCATGTTTTTGCCGACCTCAACGAACATACCAAAATCATAGACTTCTTTTACTTGGGCTTCTACTATGTCTCCTATGGAGTGCTGGTTGGCATATTCTTGCCAAGGATTGCTTTCACACTGCTTGTGGCCTAAGGAAAGGCGGCACTTTTCTTTTTCAATCTTAAGCACCATTACTTTTATCTTGTCTCCTACTTTGGCATAGTTGGCCGGGCGCGGTGATTTATTGACCCAATCCAGCTCAGATAAATGAATGAGTCCCTCTACATTTGGCGCTATCTCAACAAAAAGACCATAATCGGTTACACTAGTGACCACTCCTTCATATATTTCATTGGGCTTAAAGCGCTCCTCCATATTGTGCCAAGGGTTCTCCATCATCTCGCGCAAACTTAACGACAGGTGATTCTTTTTGGCATCATAATTAATAATCTTGAATTCATATTGTTCGCCGGTCTTGATCACATCGCTTGGATGACTTATCCTTTGCCAGGCTATATCTCCTATGTGGAGCAATCCCTCTCCTTTGCCTAGATCTATGAAAGCGCCATATTCCATTATTCGTTTGACAGTCCCTTTGACTGTGCCAGCTTCAAGTAGGGATTCAAAGTAGGACCGTTTCTCGGTAGCCGATTGTTCTTCGTAAATTGCCTTATGAGAAACCACCATGTTGCGTCTTTCTCTATCTATTTTGACTATCTTGAAATCCGTCTCGGTATTCTCTAGTAGAGAAGCATCTGTTGGTTCGCCAAGATCCACCAGCGAGCCGGGCAGAAAGGCGGGAACTCCATCCAGCTCAACGCTGAAACCGCCCCGAACCTTATTCTTAATAAGGCCGCGCACTGTTTGTTTCTCCTTGTATATCTTCTCTAATTCAAACCAGCGGCGAATAAATCGAGCCTTTGCATAGGAAACCTGAGTTCTGCCATAGCCATTCTCAACTGTTTCAAGCATCAGTTCTACCTCGTCGCCAACATCTATATTGGCGTTCTTAAATTGTTCACGCGGCAAAACACTCTCGGTCTTTAGATGGGTATCTATAGTGATCCAATCTTTCTTAATATCCAACACTGTCCCTTTGATTAGGGCACCTGGTTGCATATCTACTGTTCGTAAGTTTTTTTCAATAATATTAGGAACTGTCATTTTCGGTTGATAAATTAAATTTTTTTATTGCTAATTCAACGACCTGAGCCTTGACTTCATCTAGGGTCAGAGTCGTTGAATCTATTATAATTGCATCCTTCGCTTGTTTAAGTGGGGCAACTGACCTCATTGTATCGCGGCGGTCGCGTTCTTTCAACTGGTGAAGAATGGTTTCTATTTTAACCTCATTATTGGGATTATTAAACATTAATTGTTGTATTCTACGCTTGGCGCGAACCTCAATATTAGCAGAAAGGTATATCTTCAGCCCAGCTTTTGGAAAAATAACCGTCGCCATATCGCGCCCCTCGGCTACTAATCCCGGCGAGCGATAGGCAGCCTGCTGCAATGGGATGAGCGCAGCTCGGACCTCCTTGTGGGTACTTAATCTAGATGCCATCTCACCCAGCTGTTCGCTCTCTAAGTCTATTCCTGTCTCAAAATAGTTTTGTTGCGTCATTCTAGTTGCTAGTTGGGTTAGTGAGGCTGAATCATCTATATTGAGCTTGGTTTGTTGAGCTAATAAAGCAAGGAGGCGATATATATTGCCGCTCAGCAGCAAATGCCAGCCTAGTTCTTGGGCAACAATTCGGGCAACCGAACCTTTGCCGGAAGCACTTGGGCCATCCACACAGATAACCTTATCCATAGACACTACGGACTGCCATCCCAATCTCTTGGGCGCGATTAATAAAATTAGGGAATGAAGTCGCCACTTTCGCGCACCTCCTTATCTGCACTTCCTTTTGGGCGCGACAGGCAGCTACTGCAAAAGACATAGCAATACGGTGGTCATCATGGGAATCTATCATGCCGCCCTGGATATCACCGCCTTCAATCATAGCGCCATCTTCGGTTGCCTCCGCCTTAATGCCCAATTGCTTCAATCCTGTGACCATAGCACCTATGCGATCGCTTTCTTTTATTCTTAGCTCAGCGGCATTGGTGAGCCTAGTGATTCCATTAGCACAGGCAGCTGCAATCATTACAACTGGCAACTCATCTATCGCAAGGGGCACCTGTTCAGGGGGAATGTCTATCCCACTAAGGCAAGCATGGGATACTTCAATATCTGCTACTAGCTCATTGCCGAACTGCTTTTGATTATGAAGTTGGATATTGGCACCCATCTGTTTGAGGATATTGACAATGCCTATGCGCCTGGCATTTATGCCTACATTCTTTAATAGGATCTGTGAGTCTGGCACTATGGTGGCCGCAACCATAAAGAAGGCGGCCGAAGAGATGTCTGCTGGCACCTTGACCTCGGCGCCGTGAAGAGTTCCCCTGCCTTTAATGACTAGTCGATTAGCGCTGGTCTTGATGCTATAGCCAAAGTTCTTAAGCATCCGTTCGGTATGATCGCGCGTAGCTGCCTGTTCAATGACGGTGGTCTCGCCTTGGGCATAAAGAGCGGCTAAGAGGATGGCAGATTTTACTTGAGCACTGGGAACCGGCATATGATATTCAATAGGATGAAGCTCGGGGTTGCCAAATATGAGTAATGGGAGGTTCTCTTGATTGTGGGCATAAATTTGGCCGCCCATTTGTTCTAATGGTTGGATTACCCGCTTCATCGGTCGTTTGTTCAGGGATGCATCTCCCTGTAGCTGACTGGTAAATTCTTGGCCGCTGAGAAGACCAGTCATCAGTCTAGCAGCAGTTCCCGCATTGCCACAATCGAGAAAATAGTAGGGTCTTTCTAGTCCATCTAGCCCATTTCCTTTGATAGTGAGGCAGTCGTCATCTTGCTTAATTGCTATTTTCATCGCGCGAAAACAGTCCAGGGTGGCGAGAGTATCGGCAGCTGGAAGAAAGTTGTGGATCTGAGTAATTCCTTTGGCAAGGGCACCAAGCATCACCGAACGGTGGGAGATGGACTTATCGCCATCCACAGTAATTTCTCCTTTAAGGGCTGAACATGGCGAGCAAATATAGTTTTCCTGTTTGGTCTCTTGGTTGTTTTCGTAAGCCTTTCGGTAGCTGCGATTCTGTTTCAGGCGCGCGAGGAGCTTCTCTCGCTCGTCAATTTGGATATCCTCGCGCACATCAGCCAGGAACTTTTGGAAATGGCTTAAGGCTAGGACTAGCTTGTCCTTATTGACGGCAAAGATATCTCCCCACATCTTTTCATCACTGGCTGCTATACGGGTAAAATCACGAAACCCACTGGCGGCAAAACGGAACAGGTCTGGTTGAAGGGGGTGATTTCCTAAGCACTCTACCAGGTTATAAGCAAGGAGGTGAGGAAGATGACTGGTGTAAGAAAATATGGTGTCATGGGTTTGCCAATCCATATAGAAGACATCACTGCCGAGGGCTTGCCACAGCCTAGCAACCTGTGCCACCCTGGCTGGGTCAGTCTGCCTATAGGGGACTATGACCAATTTGTGCTGGTCAAAGAGATCTGCCCTCGCCGCTGCCAACCCATTTTGCTCTGAGCCGGCAATAGGATGAGTAGCAACAAAGTGAGGAGGAATCTTCCCCCATAGGCCCATCAATAGAGGCTTTAGGTGACTCTTGGCGCTACCAACATCTATTATGGTCGCCTCAACTTGCTGGCAGGCTGCTAGGATTTCTTCGGTGGCAAATAGGGGGACAGCTATGACAATGAGATCCTCCCTGTCTGTTAGCTGGGCAATTGCCTCGCTTAGGTCTGCGCTTACTTGATGGACTATTTTGGTATTGGCTGCTTCTTTTAGAGTTTGGGAATTGGTGTCATAGCCGATAATCTTCTTTGCTATATTCGCCTTTCTTATGCCTAAACAGAAAGAGCCGCCGATAAGCCCCAAACCAACTATGAGAACCCTATTAAATAGGGCATCTTTAATAATCATCAATGTCCTCTATATATGGGCAATTGTAATCTAGGGACTGGCTGGATAAGAACCGAGAACTTTTAAGAAACTGCTTCTCTGCTCCAATAGGGCAAGGGTGCTGCGAATCTTGTCATCGTCTTGATGGCCGCGACAATCAATGAAAAAATAGTATTGCCAGTTCTTAATTGGAGTAGGGCGCGATTCAAGTAGAGTAAGATCCACCTCATTGGTATAGAAGCATTCAAGTAGCCTATAGAGACTACCAGGTTCATTCTTGGCTGCTAAGACCAAAGAGGTTTTGTCATTATTGGTAGGAAGGGTTTTCTGTTTTCCGATTACAAGAAAGCGAGTGGTATTGTCTGGCTGGTCCTCAATATTTCTAGCAAGGACATTGAGGTTGTATATCTCAGCGTTTAGTTCGCTGGCAATGGCGGCTGAGTTAGGGGTTCTGACTGTCTGTTGGGCAGCGCGCGCATTGCTATTTTCTGTATGTATCTCTATGTCCGGTAATTTTTCGCTCAACCATAGGCGGCATTGGGCAATGGATTGTTGATGAGAAAAAACTATAGCTATGTCTTTGAGGCTTTTAGCCCAAGGATGGGCTAGGAGGCAATGATGCACCGCCATCTTTATTTCACCCACTATATATAGGGAGGAATTTAACAAAACATCCATTGTGTTAGAAACCATGCCCTCAGATGAATTTTCTATTGGCACTACGCCATAAGGGGCGTTCTTAGCCTCTACTTCGCGAAAAACCTCAGGGATAGACTGAACCGATTCTAATTCTGAACTATTGCCGAAGAACTTTATGGCTGCTTGCTGAGTATAGGTGCCAGGCGGGCCAAGATAGACCACTCTGGTGGTGGATTCGGCATTTAGGCACAAGGACATTATTTCGGTAAAAACCGCTATCAGACCTTCGGCTGGCACATCGGATTTGGCGTGTTCTTTTATCCGTTGAAGGATCTCTATCTGGCGTTCTGGACTTAGATAGACAGTCTGTTCTTTTTCTAGTTCAGACTTTCGCTTACCTATTTGGCGAGCAATCTCAATTCGGTTATGAAGTAGAGAAAGCAGCTCATCGTCTATTTCATCTATTTGCTCGCGTAGCTCTTTAATCTTTTGGTCCATAGTTGTATATTTATAAAAGGTTCTTATTTTATAAGAAGTTGGCTGGTAAAATCTGGTTGATATAAATGATAAAGCTCAATGTTATTGTTGGGAGTATTCTCTTCAATAGTTGGCTTATGATAACAAGATTAACGAGAAATGAAAAATGGCAAAAAAATGGTTTAAGGTTCTGGCTCGCGATGGGCTAGATGAAAACAGAGTAACTACTGTGGCTTGTGGCCATAAGACTCTCTGTCTTACAAGGTTTGAGGGCAAGTATGGGGCGATGGATAATCGTTGCCCTCATCAAGGGGGACCCTTGGGCGAGGGGTCAATAGAGGATGGTTGGCTAAGGTGTCCTTGGCATGGCTGGGATTTTCATCCTTTAACTGGTCTCTCACCTGGTGCTCATTCCGATGGTGTGCCTCTCTATGAGGTGGAGGAAAGGGAGGATGGAGTCTATATTGCCTTAGACGAGGAGAAAGCCCATCAGCCCTCATTGAGTGATCTGATGATGGAAACCTTAGTTAATTGGGGAGTAGGTGCGGTTTTTGGGATGGTGGGACATTCTAATCTGGGCTTGGCAGATGCAGTCAGAAGACAAGCCGCCAAAGGCAAGATGCGCTATTATGGCATCCGCCATGAGGCAGCCGCGTCCTTTGCTTGTTCTGCCTATGGTAAGCTCACTGGTCGTCCCATTGCTTGCCTTGCGATAGCTGGCCCAGGTTCTACTAATCTATTGACTGGACTGTGGGATGCTCATGTTGATAGATCACCTGTGATAGCCCTATCCGGCCAGGTGGAGAATCAGTTTCTAGGCCCTGGCGCCTTTCAAGAGATTGATTTACAAAAGGCTTTTGGGCAAGTGGCAGAATTCAGTCAGACAGTGCAACCCAATAGTAAGCACACCGAGCTAGTAAATCTAGCCTGTAAGAATGCTCTTTTGAAGCGCGGGGTTTCTCATCTGGTATTCCCAGACGAGGTGCAGACCATCCCAGCAGCAGAAGACGCCAAGGCAGGCTCACCACAGGGAAGACTAGGTGATCTCAAAATAAGTCCAGCAGCTGAATCAGTTGATAGGGCCGTCGAGCTATTGGAACAGGCAGAAAGACCAATCATTATTTGCGGTCATGGGGCGCGCTTTGAGATGGAGCATATATTGCATCTGGCAGAACAGCTGAACGCGCCAATATTGACTACTTTTAAGGGCAAGGGGGTTTTATCAGATGACCATCCACTCGCCTGTGGAGTTTTAGGACGGAGCGGGACTCCCATAGCCAGTTGGTTCATGAATGAATGTGACACGATTGTGGTTTTTGGCGCCAGCTTTAGCCGTCATACCGGCATCACTCAGAAGAAGAAGCTCATTCAAGTTGACTATGATCTGATGATGCTAGGTAAATTTCACCCGGTGGATGTGCCAGTTTGGGGCGAGATAGCTATAACAGCTGATCTACTCAGTGAGAGATTGGCGGCAGTTACCAAGCCAGCTCGCCATGAGGAAATTGCGCAGCGATGGCAGCTGTGGCGCACTGAGAAACAAAGGCGGATGAGAGACAATCAAGGCAAGGGGTTAAACTCGGCTTTAATATTTGATAGCTTGAGTAGGCAGGCGCCAGCAGATAGTATTCTGGCGGTGGATGTGGGTAATAATACCTATTCGTTTGGTCGTTATTTTGAGTGCCGCCAGAATGCGGTTCTTATGTCTGGTTATCTTGGCTCGATTGGTTTTGCTCTGCCAGCGGCTATGGGAGCCTGGGTGGCGACTCAAGAGGATGACCCGCGCTTTAAAGGAAGGAAAGTGATTTCCGTTTCAGGTGATGGTGGGTTGGGACAATATCTTGCCGAAGTGACTACCGCGGTTAAATACAATATGGATATCACCCATATTTTGCTTAGCAATGGTCAGTTGGGTAAGATTAGTAAGGAACAGCGGGCAGCTCAGATGGATGTATGGCAAACGGATTTACATAATCCAAACTTTGCTGATTTTGTTAATTCTTGTGGCGGATATGGCATTCGGGCGGAGAAACAAGAAGAGCTGGATGATGCTATAAAAAAGGCAATCAAGCACAAGGGATTCAGTCTAGTGGAAGCCATAGCGGATCCTTTGCTGGTTTAGGCTGATTTAGGCTGATTTAGTTCTGGCGCTCCTTATCCTAGATTTTGATAGCACCTTCATAGAGGTGGAAGCATTGGAGGAGTTGGCGGCTATCTCTTTGGCGGAGGATCCAGCCAAGACCAAGAAGGTAGAAGCCATAACTGCTTTGACCGACCTGGCTATGAAGGGAGAGCTAGATTTTAACTCCGCCCTCCAACAGCGCTTGGATCTGCTCCAAGCAGACAGGGCTCATTTGGCTGAACTTATTACAAGGCTAAAGCGGAAGATTACCCCCTCTTTATTCGCCAGTCTAAGAGCAAGAGATTCTTTCTGGTCTGACCATCGGTTATTTATAGTGTCTGGGGGGTTTAAGGACTATATTGTGCCAGTTGTTGCTTTATGTGGTATTGAAGAAGGACAAGTATTTGCCAATGACTTTCGCTTAAATGAAGACGGGAGAATCATAGGATATAATGCTGACAATCCTGTGGCTCGTGGTAAGGTAGAAGCGGTGAGAGTCATAAGAGAGCAGGTCAAAGAGCTACCTGTAGTGGTGCTTGGCGATGGTTGGACTGATTATGAGATTAAAGAGCAAGGACTTGCAAGCACATTCTTTGCTTTTACTGCTAATGTTCGCCGCAATCAGGTGATAGAGGTGGCGGATGGCGAGGCGACCAATGCAGAGGATTTTATTCAACTGGTAAATCAGCTTTGATGGTTTTAGTGAAATAGCAAAAAGAGGAAAGGAAGGAGCCAAGAATAGGCAATATGAGGGAAGCAGTATAAAGGAAGCAATGTGAAAAAGAAGGAGGAAAAGAGGAAAAGAGGAAAAGAGGAAAAGAGCAAAGGATAAGCAATATGAAGGAAGCAATATGGAAAAAAAGAGGAAAGGAAGGAGCCAAGGATAAGCAATATGAAAGAAGCAATATGGAAAAAAGAGGAAAGGAAGGAGTAAAGAAAAAGCAATATGAAGGAGGCAGTATAAAGGAAGCAATATGAAAAAAAGAGGAAAGGCGCTTTTATTAGACAAGATTCATCCAGTCGCGGCTGAGAGTTTCAGTGCAGCTGGCTATGAGGTGAAAACCCATGACTCGCTTGAGGGCAAGGCTCTGGCACAGGCTCTAAGGGATATCCATGTTCTAGGCATAAGGTCTAAATCGCGCATCACCAAGGATATCCTGATAGCGGCTGAGCAGCTGCAAGCCATAGGTGCATTTGGTATAGGGACTAATCAAATAGATATTAAGACCGCTTCGGCTCAAGGAGTTGCAGTGTTTAATGCGCCCTATGGCAATGCCCGCAGTGTTGTTGAACTGGCTATGGCTCATATATTTGCCCTACTGCGTTGTTCATTTGACCGCAGTATGGAGATGCATCAAGGAAGATGGAACAAGAAGAGTGTAAATAGCCATGAAGTGAGGGGTAAATTGCTCGGCATAGTAGGTTATGGCAATATAGGTTCTCAGCTCTCTGTTTTAGCCGAGGCGGTGGGGATGAAGGTTATCTACTATGATCTGATTGATAGACTCTCCCATGGCAATGCGACAAGTTGCCCTAGTCTAAATGAGCTGTTGAAGCAAGCGGATATAGTGAGCCTGCATATAGACGGCGGCAAGTCTAATGAGAAGCTGATGGGAGAGAAGGAGTTTAGCCTAATGAAAAAAGGGGCTCTGTTCCTTAACCTTTCGCGCGGCACTCTAGTGGATATAGCAGCCCTAGTCAAAGCGATTAAGAGCGGTAGGCTAGCAGGGGCGGCCATAGATGCCTTCCCAACTGAACCCAAGACTAGCCCAGCGGATTTCAAGACTCCTTTACAAGGGCTAGACAATGTAATCCTCACACCCCATTTGGGAGGTAGCACAGAAGAGGCACAGAGGAATATCGCTCGTTATGTGCCGCGCCTGTTATTGGAGTATATGCATACTGGAGGCACCTTTGGCAGTGTTAACCTTCCTAATGTTCGCTTGTCTCCAATTAAAGATACTCATAGGATGCTACATATTCATCAAAATGTGCCGGGTATGTTGGCGGCAATTAACCGTTGTCTTGCCAATAATGGCTGTAATGTCCTGGCGCAACATCTTAAGACGAGCGGTGAATTGGGTTATGTGATCTCAGATATTGACAAGCGCTATAAGAAAGGAGTTGTGGAAGAGCTTATGAATATAGAGCATACTGTCAAGTTGAGGATACTCTCTTAACCCCTTAACCCCTCAAACCCTTAAACCTTTCAAACCCTTAAACCCTTGGTTCAACAAATCTAGGGCGGATAGGATTAAGTGACGATTGGGGCTAGATTCTTATCAAGCCGCTAAAGCCCATAAATATCATGCTGATCAGTCCAGCTGTAATCATTCCTATGGCGGCGCCACGAAAAGGACGGGGCACATCCATCAATTCAATTTTCTCGCGTAGGGCGGCAAAGAGTATCAAGACAAGGGAAAAGCCGACCGATGCGCCGAAACCATAAAAAAGCGCATTAATGAAAGAGTCTATCCGGGTGATAACTAGCAGAGCAACGCCAAGGACGGCGCAGTTAGAGGTTATGAGAGGCAGAAAGATGCCAAGAACCCTATAAACCATAGGGCTAAGGCGGCGGGTAGTCATTTCAGTCAGCTGGACTAGGGCGGCAATAACAATGATCAGCACTATGGTGCGCATAAATTCCACTTCAAGGGGCACGAGCAGATAGTGATAGACCAGGTAGCTGCTACCACTGGCAAGAGTGAGGACAAAAGAAGTTGCCATTGCCATACTGAGCGTATTAGCAAAACGGTTGGATACCCCCATAAAAGGACACAAGCCGAGAAACTGAGTGAGAACAAAGTTGTTCACCAGCACAGTGCTTAGCAGGATGATAGCGATTTCAGTCACTAGTTATTGGACTATTGGGCGAGGTCTAGTTAGTGCAGGCTTGCCTTGAAGTCAAGCATTCGCTGAAGGGGAATGGCTGCTTGTTCTATTAGCTCTGGGGCCAGAAGGATTTCATTATTGCCACTAAGGAGGGTTTCTTTTAGGTTCTGTAAGGCATTGAGCGCCATCCATGGGCAATGAGCGCAGCTACGGCAGGTTGCTCCTCGGCCGGCCGTAGGGGCCTCAATAAAGGTCTTGTCAGGAGCCAGTTGCTGCATCTTATAGAAGATGCCCTTATCAGTGGCAACGATAAATTCCTTGTTGGGCATTTGTTGGGCTGCTTTGATAAGCTGAGAAGTAGACCCTATGACATCTGCTAGTTCGCGCACTGCGACCGGCGATTCAGGATGAACTAAGATAGCAGCCTGAGGATAGACCTGATGCAGCTGTCTTAGCGAGCGGGCTTTAAATTCTTCATGGACTATGCAAGCGCCATCCCAGAGTAGCATATCAGCGCCAGTCTTTTCGGCAACATATTTGCCTAGGTGCTTATCTGGCGCCCATAGGATTTTCTTATCTTGGCTATCCAGGTGTTCTATTACATCTACTGCAATGGATGAGGTGACTACCCAGTCAGAGCGCGCCTTGACCTCAGCCGAGGTGTTCGCATAGACCACTACGGTTCTATCAGAGTGGGCATCACAAAAGGATGAGAATGCTTCTATTGGACAACCTATATCTAGCGAACAGGTGGCTTCTAAAGTAGGCATGAGGACAGTTTTGGTTGGGTTGAGGATTTTCGCGGTCTCTCCCATGAAGCGAACACCTGCTACTATGAGGATATTATTTTGCTGGTTGCTGCCAAACCTAGCCATTTCCAATGAATCACCAACGAAACCGCCGCTTTCTTCCGCTAATTTCTGTATTGACTCATCAACATAGTAATGGGCTATGAGAGAGGCGCCCTGCTGTTTCAACATTAAGCGAGTCTCTTCATAAAGCCGTTTGTCATTGGATGAATCTGGCTGAGGCTGTATTCTCTCCAGCTCGCGACGAACGGCTTTCCTGTTTATAGCTAGGGCGCTGTTCATTATTAGTTGTTATAAGGTCTATTTAACATTATATAGGAAGAACTGCCAGTTTCCTAGCTTGCTATAGTTTTAGCTTAGCAAGATTTTCTTGTGAACCTATGTCGCGGCGATATTCTAGCTCGCCATCAATATGCATATCAATGGCTTGATCTATTCGGCTGGCAGCCTCTTCTACCCGAGCTGCGGTAGCAACTAGGGCAAGAACCCGAGATTTCTTTAAGGTCTCATATAGAGAGTCGCCAACTTTGATACAAGAAGCAAAATAGAGCTTAACTCCCATATCCTCTATGGCTTGTTCGTTGACCCGAAAGCGAAGGGCAGCAGGGCTGGAGTCTGGATATTCCTTTGCCACTAGATACTTGATGACGCTGGCCTGGTTAATAAACCGACACTTGACTTGGGCGAGCGTCTTATCAAACATAGCTATTAATAGCTTTGAAAAAGACCCCTTCAATAGGGAGAGAATATTCAACGCTTCGGGGTCGCCAAAACGGCTATTGAATTCCATAAATCTAATTCCTTTGGCGGTTTTGAAAAACCCGCCGTTTAAGACTCCATTGAAAAGCAGTTGGTTATCTCTCATATTGTCAATGACTCTCGTCATAATAGCTTGGCAATCTCGCCAGTCTTTGTTAGTCATAAAGAGGAGCCTCTTGTCAGAACCAGTGAAACAACCCATTCCTCCCGTGCCAGGCCCCACATCCTGCTCAAGCCTAAAAGGATAGTCATAGCTTGCCGGCGCCATGACTAGATGACTGCCATCGGTTAATCCCATGATAGTAAATTCAATCCCATTTAACCTTTCAACTAGGAGCACCTTTTCAATCGGCCGGTCATTTAGCAGTTGAGAAGCATAGTTGCTGGCGTCCTGGTAGCTATCGAGATGTTGAGGCATCACCTTAACTCCCTTACCACCAGTGAGGCCTTGGGGCTTAACCGCCAGAGGTATATCCTTCTCGCGAAACTCCTGGATAGCCTGCTCCAATTCTTCTTGATTGGCAATGATTTTGTGGAAAGGAGTCCATTCGGGACAGATAGCTGCCATTATGTTCATTGCATATATCTTGTCCCATTCAATGCGCGTGGCTGCCCTAGTGCCGCCAATAGCCTTAATGTTATTTTTCAGCAGCTCATCTACCACTCCATTTGCCAAGGGGTCGTCCGCATTGACGAAAGCATAGTCTATCTTATGTTGGCAAGCAAATTCAGCCACAGCTGCTGGGTTATTGATATCGGCAATTGTATATTCGCCATTGGATTTTTCAACACAGCCTAGTATGGTGGGATTTGCATGGCTGACGAAAGCATATAGGATGCTATCCTCAATGAGTCTTTCGGCAAAAATGCTCTCTCTTCCCCCACTGCCAACAATTAGGAACTTATTCATAAGCGGTCTATTATAGGTTGTTATTCAAAAAGATATCAAATCTATCATATCAGCTCAAGCAAACATGCCTACTTTAGTCTTTTTAGGCTATAATAGGCTCATATGAGAGCAGTTTATTTTATAGCGGATCTACATTTATGTAGAGAGAAACCTGAGCTTAGCAAGGCGCTTATTGAGTTTTGTAATAGGATAAAAGGAGAAAGACCCTATCTTTACATTCTGGGCGACCTTTTTGATGCCTGGCTTGGTGATGATATGATGGAAGAGTTTGAAGAAGAAGTTGCCACTGCCATAGGTTCTGTCTATCAGGCTGGAGGGAACAACTTCTTTCAAGCGGGCAATAGAGATTTTCTCATAGGGGAAAGATTTCTGACCCAGAGCCATTGTCGGTTGTTGAGTGAGGAAACAGTGGTTGAGCATGAAGGAGTTCGTATGTTCCTTGCCCATGGCGATAGCCTATGCACAGCAGATAATGATCTACAAAAGACGCGCACAACCACCCGCAGCGCCGCGTGGATGAAAACTTTCTTAGCGAAGAGTAAGGAAGAGCGACTTAAGCTCAAAGAAGAATATTTCGCCCAAAGCAAGGCCCATATAAGCAACACAGATAAGAAAAAATTGAAAATCCCTCTGAGAACCTTGAGAGACAAGCTAGCCAAGCATAATTGCGATGTCTTAATTCACGGCCATATTCATAGACCAAGACAACATGTTATTAAGGTGAATAAAGAGCCTAAGACTGTTATTTGCTTGGGTCATTGGACGGGGAAGTGCTGGTTTGCTCGTCGGCGAGAAGCGGGGATGAAACTGGAAAGCTTCCCTCTTATTTAACTCCTCATCATTGAGAGAACAACTTAGTCGGTGGGCTATGACTCTGGCGGCAGCGAGAGATTTTTTCCGCCAGCGAGAGATTTTAGAGGTGACCACCCCAGAACTGATGGCAGCTAGATTACCCGAACCTCAGGTCAAGGGCTTCACTACGCGGGAGGAAAGGCTCTATCTTCAGACCTCACCTGAATATGGAATGAAAGTCCTACTGGCAAATGGGAGTGGGGATATCTATCAGTTTAGTCGGGTCTTTCGTAATGATAGACCCGCCCGAATTCACAATAGCGAATTTACTTTGGTGGAATGGTATAGGGTCGGAAGGTCCTATCAGGACTTACAACAAGAAGCCCTGGCGCTGATTAATCATCTGCTTGAAACCCTTTCCTTGCCTTTATTGGAGCTAAAGAGAATTAACTATGCAGATCTTTTCTCAAGTCTAGGGCTAGACCCTTGGCAGGATGAAGTTGATAAGCTTAACCATATTGCCACCAATCAACTTCAGCTTCATAGTGAGGGACTAGACAGGGAGCAGCTATTGGACTTTATCTTTAGTCAACATTGCATAAAGCAGCTAGAAGGAGAAAATACCCTATGGGCAGTAGAGGAGTTTCCTATCAACCATGCGAACTTTGCCAAGAGAAGATCTGACAGGGCACAGAGCTTTGAACTCTATTGGCGAGGTGTGGAATTAGCAAATGGTTGTGATGAGGAAACTAATATGGAAGTTCTTGGTCACTATTTCCCCTCTCATGCTCATCTATGGGAAGAGATTCACGGCTTACCAGAATGCGCTGGCATTGCCCTGGGCTTTGATAGGCTGTTTATGCTATTGAATGGTAGAGATTCTCTGTTTTCCTTTCCCTATGGGATTGAAAGAAAGGCTTTGAAATGAAATCGAAATGGAGGGGAAATGAAGTGAGATGAAAGCAAATGAAAGCAAATGGGAACAAAGTGAAAGCAAATGAAAGCCAAATGGAAACAAAGTGAAAGCAAATGAAAGCAAATGAAAGCAAATGAAAACAAATGAGGGCCAAATGAGACCATCTCATCCGAATGGCGCCTTAGGACAGCTGATGCTTCTTTATGAACCGACTGATCTATCGCCTCGCCAAAGACAAGCAGAAGTGGTGCTTATTGCTAAGGAACTATGGAACATGTCTTTTTCTTCCTTAATAAAGGATCTGAATCTAACAGCCGAGCAGCAGCAAGAATTTTTAGCAGTAAAGGAAAGAAGGCAAGCGGGAGAACCATTGGCTTATATTCTCGGCAGTCAGGGTTTCTATGATTCGGTTTATCTGGTATCTTCCGATGTTCTCATTCCTCGCTCAGACAGTGAGTGCTTGATAGACTGGTTGTTGGATTCTTTCGCTTCGTCTCGCCGGCTTCGCCTCTTGGATATAGGGACTGGCAGTGGAGCATTGGCTTTGAGTCTGGCAGCCAAAAGACCCAGCTGGTCGATAACAGCTACTGACATAGATAGTCGCGCCCTCAGACTGGCGAGGGACAATGCCCTGAGGCATAGGCTGGCAATTCGCTTGATACACACCAACCTCTTCCCGCCAAGCCGATCTCGTTATGATGTTATTCTTTCCAATCCTCCTTACTTAACTCATAATGAGAAGATTCAGCAGCCACAACTAAGCTGTGAGCCATTAGTGGCACTAGTTGGTGGTAGTGATGGCTTGGCAGTCATTAAGCGGATACTTAAGACAGCCCCCCAGCATTTGAAAAGAGGAGGGTGGTTGGTCTTGGAACATGGCTGGCGCCAACATAATACTGTCAAGAGATTGGCAAGGAGATTAGGCTATGTGCGCTGCTCCTGCCTTTATGACCTTGGCGGACAACAAAGAGCAATAGTTGCTCAGCATCGACAGACACTATGAAAATATTATGAAAGTGGTCATTCAGCGAGTCAGCTCAGCTGAGCTGTTTGTCCTTGACTCTCTTCATAGCAAGATAGATAGCAGAATAGATAAGGGAATAGTCGCTCTGGTTGCTTTGGTAAAAGGGGATACCAAAGAGCAGGTAGATAAGCTGATTGCTAAAATCTTGAGGCTAAGAATATTCCCAGATCAACAAGCTAGGATGCAGCTCAGCCTCTTAGACATTGAAGGGGATCTGCTGTTGGTTCCCCAATTTACTTTGGCTGGTGCTACCGAAAAGGGCTTGAGGCCCAATTTCTCTGCTGCCATGCCTCCAGCTGAGGCGGAGGTGCTATTTGACTATATGGTGGCGAAGACCCAGCAAGAGTGTGCTGAGCTAGGCTGTTCGGTGAGAGTGAAAACCGGGAAGTTTCAGGCTACCATGAGAGTCGCTTTGGTGAATGAGGGGCCGGTTACTTTGATTCTGACCGCTTAAGCCTGGCAGGAAGTCGATTTAACCTTACCAATACTAAGGCAAAGAGCAATAATAGCCCGCCAAATACTTCACGAGGGCTAAGCACCTCAGCCAAGAATAGCCACCCGCTGAGAACGGCAAATAGGGCTTCGGTGCTGATTATGAGACTGAGACGGCTAGGGGAGACATATTGTTGGCATAGGATCTGTAAGCCAAAAGCTATACCTGCCGACATAAAACCTGAGTAGGCTAGCTCGGGCAAGGTTGCCACAATCGCCTCGGTGCTAATAGGCTCAAAAAACAGCGCGCCAATAAAACTAAAAATACCGCAATAGGCTATTTGAGTGACAGCAAGACTGAGCGGTTTTATGTATCTGAGATAATAGTCGATCGATAGGATATGAAACGCCCATACAAATGCAGTGAATAGTATTAGCAGATCGCCAACTGCAAAGGTCAAATTATCGGTGACAGAAAGGAAGTATATTCCCGTCATAGCAACAAAAGCAGCGGTTATTTGATTTAGCTTCAGCCTATAGCCTATAAAGATTGCTAGGAAAGGAACTATACATACATATAAACTGGTTATGAGTCCTGCTTTGGAAGCATAGGTGGTTACTATCCCCACCTGCTGGATGACCGAACCTATGGTGAGGATGGTGCCCGGCACCAAGCCATAATACAGGACGCGCCGCCAATTATGAATGAAATAGCGCCTTTCAAATAATAGAACAAACACCAATAAAAACGGAACACCAAGAAGGAAGCGAATGCCCGTAAATGTCCAGGGCTCCATAGTCTCCATAGCTGCCCGCTGGGCGGCGAAGGTGGTGCCCCATATGAGAGCCACCACCAGAGCAAGCAACTCAAAACTTATTTTGTTGTCTTTTGTCATTTCTTTGATTGTTATCTAAGAGGATGAGTCTGTTGGTTGATTTTTTATAGTCGGCTTATATAGTCGGCAGAATTTTAATATAGAATAAGGAACATTTGGGTCGTTAGCTCAGCCGGTAGAGCAGTTGGCTTTTAACCAATTGGTCGCAGGTTCGAATCCTGCACGACCCACTCTTCGGGCCCTTAGCTCAGCCGGTAGAGCAGCTGGCTCTTAACCAGACGGTCATAGGTTCGATCCCTATAGGGCCCATTTTCTTTTATTGAGATCTGTCTTACATGATCTCAATCTAGACCTTGATTTTAGGCAAAACGGCATATACTCTCAATCGCACCTAACCGAGCGAAAAAATATGAGTGCTCTAATATAATCATCATAGAGTATAATTACCATATGATTAAGACAAGTGCCCGACCGATTGAACCACCGACCACGAAAGCGCCTCGGATACAAAACACCCGCTGAGATGTTGAAACAACTTAGCCGGGCAGATTATCATTTATTGGATGTTAATCCACTGCTTTAATAAAAAGTGGAAAAAAATAGAAATGGTTGGTAAAAAAACATCTTTTTCGCTATAATAATCTCTTTATTAATTAAATTTTTCAAATATGATTCAATTATGAATAGGATATCTAATTTTTTGGCTAAAGCCTTCCATTTGACTAAAGGCTCTAGTTTGGCTGCCTCCTTTGTGCTCGTCTCCCCGATGTTGCTTAGCAAGATAGGGCGGTTTCTCTTCTTTTTAGTCGCGGCTGGTTTCTTATCAGTTGTTCTTACTGCTTGTGCTGGTGGCGGGGGTTCAGGTGGAAACGGCGGCGACGGCTCTCCCAGACCTCTTGAGGTAAAACTCACTTTTGCTCCCATTGAGGGAGGTTTTCGCATAGGCAACCAATCGGCATTTGGCGATTTCGTTTCTTTGAACATCACGGCAACCGGTGGAGGTAATGATGTAGAGAGAAATATCAACATAAACAAATTTAGTAGTGACAGCAGCTATGATTTTACTGGGCTAGCTGAGCTGGATTGGAAGTTTCAGATTATAGGGATTCTTAGCGATGGCGGGGAGCGAGAGGTGGATATAGATTTTGTTTGGCCAGAAAATAAGGATGACCATGGAAACGATGGTATTCGGTCGGGGCTGGATACGGATGGAGATAGGCGAGCGGATAGTGTTGATGAGGATGATGATAATGATCTTTTGCCGGATTTGATGGATACAGGTATGGTTGGTGGAAGGGAGTGTCGTTTGCATGAGGATTGTGATGATGATGGGGTTTTGGATGATGAGGATAATTGCCGGCTTGTTGCAAATCAACAACAGACTAATACTGATAATGTTACTGATGGAGGCAATGCTTGTGATTCAGATGATGATAATGATGGCACGGAGGATAGGGATGAAATAGCTGGGTGTGTCCTAGAAGTTGATTGTGATAATGATGGGACAATGGATGGAGTGGATGTAGATGATGATGGCGATGGGTTGATAGAGATAGCCAGTGCAGCGCAGTTGGATGAGGTGAGGTATGCTCTAGATGGCAGTGGGCGTAGGTCAACGGAGGGCGGGGCGCTCGACTCCACTGGCTGTGGTGATGGCACTGCTATCACTTTGTGTTCTGGCTATGAGCTGGTTGCAAATATCAGTCTTGCAACCTATGCGGATGATGAAGGAGGCAAGGGCTGGAACCCCTTGGGTCATGATACCGATAGTGGTACCAGTGAATGTCAAGGAGCTGTTTTTGATGGGACTTTTGAGGGCAATGATTTTATGGTTAGTGATTTAAACATTAATCGTCCAGGTGAGGATTGTGTGGGTTTGTTTGGTCATATAGCCGTGAATTCAGAGATTCGCAATCTTAGGCTTAGTGCTGAGAAAGTGAGAGGTGGGAGTAACGTAGGCGGTTTGGTGGGGGATGGTGAATCTGCTACGATTATTTCTTCTTCGGTTGTGGTGGATGAGGTGAGCGGGGATGGTACGATAGGCGGTCTGGTGGGAGATGGTGAATCTGCTACGATTATTTCTTCTTCGGTTATAGCGGGTCAGGTGAACGGGACTAATGTAGTAGGCGGTCTGGCGGGGTTTGGTTCAGAGGCTCCGATTTATTCTTCTTCGGTTATAGCGGGCCGGGTGAGCGGGATCAGTTTTATAGGCGGTCTGATCGGGCTTGGTCAAAATGCTAATATTATTTCTTCTTCGGTGGTGGGTGAAGTGGAAGAGACTGGTGGTGTAAGTATAGGCGGTCTGGTGGGAAGCTTTGGTTCTTCTGGCAAGGTTGCTTATTCTTATATAGTCTTAGGCAGTAATACTGCTATGCTGGTTGGAAGTGGAGGCGAGGCTGGAGTTGCTTCCTATTGGGATAGAAATACCAGTGGCAGAGATAGTGGCAACTTTGGTGAAGCCAAGACCAGCAATGACCTTCGCGAGCCAACTGGCTATACAGGGATTTATGAAGATTGGGACGATGACACAGATATATTTGGCGATGGGATGAGTGATGATCCATTCGCGGTCTGGTGTGATGAGGATAATAGTGGGAGCATAGAAATGGATGAAAGAGTTGATGAAAATCGTATCTGGGATTTCGGTACTTCCAGTCAATATCCCGCCATTCGCTGCACTCCGCTATCCCCTGCCGAATGGCGCAGCTGGTGGTCTTTGGATGGTGGCAAACCCACACTGAATCAAACCCGTTTAGATGCCTTGTCAAATTAATGACAGGCTTTAACTAGCCCCTCAGCTCCAACCAGCTATTTGAATAGGACAGACGGCCTCTAACTAGATTTGTTTAGATTGCTTCCTTTCTCAAACTGACAACTGGCTTTCACTAGCCTCTCAGCTTCAACCAGCTATTTGAATAGGACAGACGGCCTCTAACTAGACCTGTTTAGACTGCTCCCCTTCTCAAACTGACGACTGACTTTGGCTAGCCCTTCAGCTCCAACCGAAATGGCTGGGACTAACAAACTCCAACTAGGCTACACTTGTTTGGACGAGTGGCTTCCCTTCTCAAACTGACTATTGGCTTTAACTAGCCCTCGGATTCAACCGAAATGGCTGGGACTAACAAACTCCAACTAGGCTAAACTCGTTTAGATGAGCGGCTTCCCTTCTCAAACTAGCTCAAACTAGAACTCATTCGTCTGGACTTGCTGAAAGGAATGTCCTTGTGAAATCTAACCAGGCGAAAGGATATGAGTGCTTTAATATAATCGTGACTAAGGGTATAAATTGCCTTCTGATTAAGAGAAGTGCCCGACCGATTGAGCCACCGACCACGAAAGCATTTCGGATTCAAGATGTTTCAACAGGTCAAGCTTATAATTTAGCAGCGGGAGTTGCGTTTTAAATGTTAATCCACTTGAATAAAAAATAGAAATGGTTGATAAAAAGCTATCTTTTTCGCTATAATAATCTCTTTATTAATTAAATTTTTCAAATATGATTCAATTATGAATAGGATATCTAATTTTTTGGCTACAGCCTTTCATTTGGTTAGAGGCTCTAGTTTGGCTGCCTCCTTTGTGCTCGTCTCCCTGATGTTGCTTAGCAAGATAGGGCGGTTTCTTTTATTCTTAGTCGGGGCTGGTTTCTTATCAGTTGTTCTTACTGCTTGTGCTGGTGGTGGCGGGGGTTCAGGTGGCAGTTCAGGTGGGAGTCCTCCTAATGCTGTTGATTTTGAGGTAAAGCTCACTTTTGCTCCCATAGAGGGAGGTTTTCGCATAGGCAACCTATCGGACTTTGACAATTTCGTTTCTTTGAAGATCACGGCAACCAGTGGAGGTAATGATGTAGAGAGAGATATCAACACAGACGAATTTACTGATGACAGCTATGATTTTACTGGGCTAGCTGACCTCGATTGGAAGTTTCAGATTATAGGGATTCTTAGCGATGGAGGGGAGCGAGGAGTGGATATAGATTTTGTTTGGCAAGAAAATGAGGATGACCATGGAAACGATGGTATTCGGTCGGGGCTGGATACGGATGGAGATAGGCGAGCGGATAGTGTTGATGAGGATGATGATGGTGATGGAAGGGATGATGTTAATGATAATTGCCCGCTTATTGCAAATCAACAGCAGACTAATACTGATGGGGATGGTAAGGGAGATGCCTGTGATGAAGATGATGATAATGATGGACTGGATGATACTGATGCGAGAGAGCAACAGGTTGGTTTAGGTGAGGTGAGTTGTTCGCTGTTGGTAGATTGCGATGGGGATAATGTCACAGATATGGATGAAGTGGCGGCAGCTTGTGTAATAAAACCCGATTGCGATGATGACAATGTCCGAGATGGAGATGAGGCGGCAGCTGAATGTGTCGAAGATACTGATTGCGATAATGATGGGACAATGGATGGGACGGACATAGATGATGATGGCGATGGGTTGATAGAGATAGCCACAGCGGCGCAGTTGCATGAAGTGAGGTGGGCTCTAGATGGCAGTGGGCGTAGGTCAACGGACGGTGGGGCGCTCGACTCCACTGGCTGTGGTGATGGCACTGCTATTACTTCTTGTTCTGGCTATGAGCTGGTTGCTGATATCAGTCTTGATGCCTATGCTAATTGGCAACCATTGGGTCATGATACGGCTCGTTCTGAAGGTGGATGTCAAGGGGCTGCTTTTAATGGGACTTTTGAGGGCAATGGTTGGATGATTAGTGATTTAAGCATTAGTCGTTCAGGTGAGGATTGTGTGGGTTTGTTTGGTCATATAGCTGCAAACACGACGATTCGCAATCTTAGGCTTAGTGCCGAACAAGTGAGAGGTAGGAATAACGTAGGTGGTTTGGTAGGGTTTGGTCAAAATGCTACGATTATTTCTTCTTCGGTTGTGGTGGGTCAAGTGAGAGCGATTAATACTGCAGGCGGTCTGGTGGGGAATGCTGCTCATTCTCAGATATTTTCTTCTTCGGTTGTGGCGGGTCAAGTGAGCGGGCAAGGGGAGGCTGCAATAGGTGGTCTGTTGGGGGGTGGTTTATCGGCTCGGATTTATTCTTCTTCGGTTGTGGTGGGTCAGGTGAGCTCGGTTGGTGGTCTTGTAGGCGGTTTGGTGGGGAATGCTCTATCGACTCAGATATTTTCTTCTTCGGTTGTGGTAGGTGAGGTGAGCGGTCTTTTTGGTGTAGGCGGTCTGGTGGGGGGCTTTGATTCTGGCAAGGTTGCTTATTCTTATACAGTCTCAGGCAGTAATATTGTTGTGCTGGTTGGGACTGGAAGCGGGACTGGAGTTGCTTCCTATTGGGACAGTAATACTAGTGGTTTCGATACGGGCAATCATGGTGAAGCCAAGACCAGCAATGAGTTTCGCGAGCCAACTGGCTATACAGGGATTTATGCCAATTGGACCGATGACACAGATATATTTGGCGATGGGGAAGATGATCCATTCGCGGTCTGGTGTGATGAGGATAATAATGGGATCATTGAAATGGATGAAAGAGTTGATGAAAATCGTATCTGGGATTTCGGCACTTCAAGTCAATATCCCGCCATTCGCTGCACTCCACTATCTCCTACCGAATGGCGTAGCTGGTGGTCTTTGGATGGGGATAGCAACCCCGCACTGAACCAGACCCGTTTAGATGCCTTGTCAAATTGATGGCTAGCTTTAACTAGCCCCTCAGCTCCAACCAGCTATTTGAATAGGACAGACGCCCTCTAGCTAGACCTGTTTAGACTGTCCCTTCTTAAACTGACGACTGGTTTTAATCAGCCCCTCAGCTTCAAGCAAAATGGCGTAGCTATTTGAATAAGACAGACACCCTCTGACTAGGCTCGTTTAGATTGCTCCCTTTCTCAAACTGATGACTGGTTTTAATCAGCCCCTCAGCTTCAAGCAAAATGGCGTAGCTATTTGAATAAGACAGACGCCCTCTAGCTAGACCTGTTTAGACTGCTTTCCTTCTCAAACTGACTATTGGCTTTAACTAGCCCTCGGATTCAACCGAAATGGCTGGGACTAACAAACTCCAACTAGGCTAAACTCGTTTAGATGAGCGGCTTCCCTTCTCAAACTAGCTCAAACTAGAACTCATTCGTCTGGACTTGCCGAAAGGAATGTCCTTGTGAAATCTAACCAGGCGAAAGGATATGAGTGCTTTAATATAATCGTGACTAAGGGTATAAATTGCCTTCTGATTAAGAGAAGTGCCCGACCGATTGAGCCACCGACCACGAAAGCATCTCGGATTCAAGATGTTTCAACAGGTCAAGCTTATAATTTAGCAGCGGGAGTTGCGTTTTAAATGTTAATCCACTTGAATAAAAAATGGAAATGGTTGATAAAAAAGCATCTTTTTCGGTATAATAATCTCTTTATTAATTAAATTTTTCAAATATGATTCAATTATGAATAGGATATCTAATTTTTCGGCTAAAGCCTTCCATTTGACTAAAGGCTCTAGTTTGGCTGCCTCCTTTGTGCTTGTCTCCCCGATGTTGCTTAGCAAGATAGAGCGGTTTCTTTTATTCTTAGTCGGGGCTGGTTTCTTATCAGTTGTTCTTACTGCTTGTGCTGGCGGCGGGGGAGGTTCAGGCGGTAGTTCGAGTGGTTCAGCAAACAATGGTTCGATGGACGGTGGTCCGGGAGACAATGGTCTAGGAAACGGCGGGGGCGATGGTCAGGGAGTTTTTAACGCGAGTCTCACTTTTGCTCCCATAAGGGGTGGGTTTCAAATAGGCAGCCAATCGGACTTTAGCAATTTCACTTCTTTGAAGATTACGGCAACTAGTGGAAGTGAGGTTGTAGAGAGAAGTATCAACATAGACGAATTTGATGATGACAGCTATGATTTTACTGGGCTAGCTGAGCTCGATTGGAAGTTTCAGATTATAGGGATTCTTAGCGATGGAGGGGAGCGAGAGGTAGATATAGCTTTTGTTTGGCAAGAAAATGAGGATGACCACGGAAACGATGGTATTCGATCGGGGCTGGATACGGATGGAGATAGGCGAGCGGATAGTGTGGATGAGGATGATGATAATGATGCCTATAGGGATGATGTTGATGTAGATGATGATGGCGATGGGTTGATAGAGATAGCCACAGCGGCGCAGTTGGATGAGGTGAGGTATGCTCTAGATGGCAGTGGGCGTAGGTCAACGGACGATGGGTTGCTCGACTCCACTGGCTGTGGTGATGGCACTGCTATCACTTTGTGTTCTGGCTATGAGCTGGTTGCTAATATCAGTCTTGGTGCCTATACTAATTGGCAACCATTGGGTCATGATAACGATACTTCTACATCTGGATGTCAAGGAGCTGCTCTTGATGTGACTTTTGAGGGCAATGGCTGGACGATTAGTGATCTAAGCATCGATCGTTCAGGTGAGGATTGTGTGGGTTTGTTTGGCC
The DNA here is from genome assembly GCA_965215225.1 of Gammaproteobacteria bacterium. Lineage (GTDB taxonomy): Bacteria > Pseudomonadota > Gammaproteobacteria > CBDBNL01 > JAAOII01. The sequence goes on along the minus strand of OZ244039.1, from coordinate 2,120,592 downwards.
ATATAGCCGGGGATTCAGAGATTCGCAATCTTAGGCTTAGTGCCGGGAGAGTGAGAGGTAAGAGTAGCGTAGGTGGTATAGTGGGGAGTAGTCAAAATGCTACGATTATTTATTCTTCGATTCTAGTAAGTGAGGTGATAGGAGATGGTTCTGTAGGCGGTTTGGCGGGGGGTATTACTAATTCTCAGATATTTTCTTCTTCGGTTGTGGCGGGTCGGGTGAGATCGAGTGGTCTTGTTACAGGCGGTCTGGTAGGAGGTGGCTCCTCGGCTCGGATTCATTCTTCTTCGGTTGTGGTGGGTCAGTTGAGTGCGGGTAATGGTGCTGTAGGCGGGCTGGTGGGGTTTGGTGAAGATGCTCGGATTATTTCGTCTTCGGTTGTGGTGGGTGAGGTGAGCGGGAGTACTGGTTTGGGCGGGCTGACGGGAATTTTTAACTCTGTCGAGGTTGCTTATTCTTATGTGGTCTCAGGCAGTAATATTGCTATAATGGCTTCGGGTGGGACTGAAACAGGAGTTGCTTCTTATTGGGATAGTGATACCAGTGGCAGAGATAGTGGCACCGTTGGTGAAGCCAAGACCAGCAATCAACTTCGCGAGCCAACTGGCTATACAGGGATTTATGCCAATTGGACCGATGACACAGATATATTTGGCGATGGGATGAGTGATGATCCATTCGCGGTCTGGTGCGATGAGGATAATAATGGGATCATTGAAATGGATGAAAGAGTGGATGGCAATCGCATCTGGGATTTTGGCACTTCCAGTCAATATCCCGCCATTCGCTGCACTCCACTAGCCCCTGCCGAATGGCGTAGCTGGTGGTCTTTGGATGAGAATGGCAACCCCGCACTAAACCAAACCCGTTTAGATGCCTTATCAAATTGATGGCTAGCTTTAACTAGCCCCTCAGCTCCGACCGAAATGGCGTAGCTATTTCAATAGGACAGATGAACTCTAACTAGACTCCTTTAGACTGCTCCCTTTCTCAAACTGATGACAGACTTTAACTAGTCCCTCAGCTCCAACCGAAATGGCTGGGACTAACAAACTCCAACTAGGCTAAACTCGTTTAGATGAGCGGCTTCCCTTCTCAAACTAGCTCAAACTAGAACTCATTCGTCTGGACTTGCTGAAAGGAATGTCCTTGCGAAATCTAACCGAGCGAAAAATATGAGTGCTTTAATATAATCGTGACTAAGGGTATAAATTGCCTTCTGATTAAGAGAAGTGCCCGACCGATTGAACCACCGACCACGAAGGCATCTCGGATTCAAGATGTTTCAACAACTCAAGCTTATAATTTAACAACGAGAGTTACTTTTTAAATGTTAATCCACCGCTTATAAAAAATGAATAAAAAATGGAAAAAATGGAAATGGTTGATAAAAAAACATCTTTTTCGCTATAATAATCTCTTTATTAATTAAAACTCTTAACTATGATTCAATTATGAATAAAGTATTTAATTTTTTGGCTAAAGCCTTTCATTTGGCTAGAGGCTCTAGTTTGGCTGCCTCCTTTGTGCTCGTCTCCCCGATGTTGCTTAGCAAGATAGGGCGGTTTCTTTTATTCTTAGTCGGGGCTGGTTTCTTATCAGTTGTTCTTACTGCTTGTGCTGGTGGTGGCGGGGGTTCAGGTGGCAGTTCAGGTGGGAGTCCTCCTAATGCTGTTGATTTTGAGGTAAAGCTCACTTTTGCTCCCATAGAGGGAGGTTTTCGCATAGGCAACCTATCGGACTTTGGCAATTTCGTTTCTTTGAAGATCACGGCAACCAGTGGAGGTAATGATGTAGAGAGAGATATCAACATAAACAAATTTAGTAGTGACAGCAGCTATGATTTTACTGGGCTAGCTGACCTAGATTGGAAGTTTCAGATTATAGGGATTCTTAGCGATGGAGGGGAGCGAGGAGTGGATATAGATTTTGTTTGGCCAGAAAATAAGGATGACCATGGAAACGATGGTATTCGGTCGGGGCTGGATACGGATGGAGATAGGCGAGCGGATAGTGTGGATGAGGATGATGACGGTGATGGAAGGGATGATGTTAATGATAATTGCCCGCTTATTGCAAATCAACAGCAGACTAATACTGATGGGGATGGTAAGGGAGATGCTTGTGATGGGGATGATGATAATGATGGATTGGATGATACTGATGCGAGAGAGCAACAGGTTGGTTTAGGTGAGGTGAGTTGTTCGCTGTTGGTAGATTGCGATGGGGATAATGTCACAGATATGGATGAAGTGGCGGCAGCTTGTGTAATAAAAGCCGATTGCGATGATGACAATGTCCGAGATGGAGATGAGGCAGCAGCTGAATGTGTTGAAGATACTGATTGCGATGATGATAATTCTTTGGATGGGACGGACATAGATGATGATGGCGATGGGTTGATAGAGGTTGCCAGTGCAGCGCAGTTGGATGAGGTGAGGCATGCTCTAGATGGCAGTGGGCGTAGGTCAACGGACGGTGGGGCGCTCGACTCCACTGGCTGTGGTGATGGCGCTGCTATTACTTCTTGTTCTGGCTATGAGCTGGTTGCGGATATAAGTCTTGCAGCCTATGCGAATTGGCAACCCTTGGGTCGTGATAATGATACTTCTACAGATGGATGTCAAGGGGAAGCTTTTGATGGGACTTTTGAAGGCAATGGTTGGATGATTAGTGATTTAAGCATTAGTCGTTCAGGTGAGGATTGTGTGGGTTTGTTTGGTCATGTAGCCGCGGATTCAGAGATACGCAATCTTAGGCTTAGTGCCGAGAGAGTGAGAGGTAGGCGTCACACAGGCGGCCTGGTGGGGAGGAGTCAAAATGCTACGATTATTTCTTCTTCGGTGGTGGCAACTGAGGTGAGAGGGAAACGTGATAATATAGGTGGTCTGGTAGGGAGTGCTGCTCATTCTCAGATATTTTCTTCTTCGGTTGTGGTAGACAGGGTAGGCGAGAGTGGGGTGCATCAAAGTACAGGCGGTCTGGTGGGGGGTGGTTCATCGGTTCGGATTCATTCTTCATCGGTAGTGGCGGGTGAGGTGAGTGGGTCTAGTTTTGTAGGCGGTCTGGTGGGGGGTGGTTCATTGGTTCGGATTCATTCTTCATCGGTAGTGGTGGGTAGGGTGAGCGGGGGTGGTTTTAAAGGCGGTCTGGTGGCGGTTGATGAATCGACTCAAGCTCAGATTCATTCTTCATCGGTTGTGGCAGGTGAAGTGAGCGGGGGTAGTTTTACAGGCGGTTTGGTGGGGGTCTTTGGCTCTGACAGGGTTGCTTATTCTTATGTGGTCTCAGGCAGTGATATTGCTATGCTGGCTGCAAGCGGGACTGGAACAGGAGCTGCTTCCTATTGGGATAGAAATACCAGTGGCAGAGATAGTGGCAACTTTGGTGAAGCCAAGACCAGCAATCAACTTCGTGAGCCAACTGGCTATACAGGGATTTATGAAGATTGGGACGATGACACAGATATATTTGGCGATGGGATGAGTGATGATCCATTCGCGGTCTGGTGTGATGAGGATAATAGTGGGAGCATAGAAATGGATGAAAGAGTTGATGAAAACCGCATCTGGGATTTCGGTACTTCAAGTCAATATCCCGCCATTCGCTGCACTCCACTAGCCCCTGCCGAATGGCGCAGCTGGTGGTCTTTGGATGAGAATGGCAACCCCGCACTGAACCAGACCCGTTTGGATGCCTTATCAAATTAATGACAGGCTTTAACTAGCCTCTTAGTTCCAACCAGCATTTGAATAGGACAGACGCCCTCTAGCTAGACCTGTTTAGACTGCTTTCCTTCTCAAACTGATGACTGGTTTTAATCAGCCTCTCAGCTTCAAGCAATTTAGCACAGATATTTGAATAGGACAGACGCCCTCTAGCTAGACCTGTTTAGACTGCTTTCCTTCTCAAACTGATGACTGGCTTTAATCAGCCCCTCAGCTTTAAGCAAAATGGCGTAGCTATTTGAATAAGACAGACACCCTCTGACTAGGCTCGTTTGATTGCTCCCCTTCTCAAACTGATGACTGGTTTTAATCAGCCTCTCAGCTTCAAGCAAAATGGCTATTTGAATAGGACAGACGCCCTCTAGCTAGACCTGTTTAGACTGCTTTCCTTCTCAAACTAGAACTCATTCGTCTGGACTTGCTGAAAGGAATGTCCTTGTGAAATCTAACCAGGCGAAAGGATATGAGTGCTTTAATATAATCGTGACTAAGGGTATAAATTGCCTTCTGATTAAGAGAAGTGCCCGACCGATTGAGCCACCGACCACGAAAGCATTTCGGATTCAAGATGTTTCAACAACTCAATCTTATAATTTAGCAACGGGAGTTGCTTTTTAAATGTTAATCCACCTCTTATAATGATAAATAAGCTATAAGAACTTCTAATGTATCCATGACTGAACTTTTAAAGGAAATTTTATGAGCCAAGATTTTCTAAACAAAGTGTTTTATAAGAACGCTCAGAATATGAGTGAGGTTCCTAATGGAACAGTTGATTTAATTATTACATCACCGCCATATTTCAATATCAAAGACTACGCCAAAGATGGCTATCAAAAAAATGCCAATGGAGAAAAGCATAAAGAACAACTTGGTGATATTGATAACTATGGAGTTTTCATCAACGAACTATTGAAAGTTTGGCATGAATGTGAGCGAGTTTTAAAGCCCAATGGCAAATTAGTAATAAATACTCCGCTTATGCCGATGAAAAAGGCGGATTATTCAACCCACTATAACAGACACATATTTGATCTTAATGCTGACATACAGCATTCAATTTTGTCTCAGAAAAAGACAAGGATGTTCTTATATGATGTTTATATTTGGGAACGAACTAACCCAAGTAAAAAGTTGATGTTTGGTAGTTATCCATATCCACGAAACTTTTACGCTCAAAATACTAGCGAGTTTATAACTGTCTATGTGAAAGATGGAGTCCCAATACATGCCTTGCCCCAAAAAATTAAAGAGGAAAGCAAACTAACTAAGCAAGAATGGGTGGAGTTTACCAAACAGGTATGGAGGATAGCTATACCTGGCAAGAACGATATTGCTTTTGGCCATCACAGCGCGATCATGCCCGAAGAGATAATTTATCGTTGTGTGAGATTATTTACTTATGTTGGTGATGTGGTTCTAGATCCATTTGCCGGAAGCGGAACCACATTGAAAGTAGCAAAAAAAGAGGGGCGTAATTTTATTGGCTATGAGATTATGGATAGCTACAAAGAAATCATAACTAAGAAACTAGAACAAGCAGAGCAGAAGCAAAGAAAAATTGTATCAAGTAAGATTACACCAAACAAAATATACCAAATGGATTGTTTTGATTTTCTGAAGAAGATTAATGATAGTGTTGTTGATTTGGCTGTAATAGATCCGCCATACAATATGCACAAAGCAGGGTGGGATACTTTCAAATCAGAAAAGGAGTTCTTTGATCTTACCTATTCTTGGATCGATGCCCTTATTCCAAAACTCAAGAATAATAGTAGCCTGTATGTTTTTAATACGCCGTTTAATTCGGCACACATTCTTCAATACCTGGTGAATAAAGGACTTAATTTTCAAAATTGGATAACCTGGGATAAGAGAGATGGGCTGGGCGGAGGGCGTAGACGTTTTAGCAATGGGCAAGAAACCATTGTATTCTTTACCAAAGGCAAGAATCATATTTTCAACTATGATGATGTGAGAGTGCCATATCAATCAAAAGAGCGAATTGAACATGCCAAGAAAAAAGGGATACTAAAAAATGGGGAGCGATGGTTTCCAAACCCGAAAGGGAGGCTTTGTGGGGAAGTCTGGCATATAACGAGTGAGAGGCATAAGAATAAAGTGAATGGTAAGGTTCAGAAAATGAAACACGCTACACCCAAGCCATTGGAATTGGTCGAAAGAATTATTACAGCAAGTTCAAATGAAAATGATTTGATTTTGGACTGTTTTGTTGGCATTGGCACCACAGCCATAGCCGCCAAGAAACTGAAGAGAAACTTCCTTTGCTGTGATTTAGAAAAAGACTATGTAGAAATAGCTAAAGAAAGGTTAAGAGAAGTTAAATAAATGTGACTCCAGAAGGGAAACAAAAAGAATTAGATGAGATATTATCTATGGATGAGGATAATTCTTTTCTAAGATACATAACAAATCGACTTCGCAATAACGATTACCGCGGGTGGCATGTTTCGCAACATAACAGATATGATTTAGACGACATTAGTTCGATTTTAGAAAATATACATAGGATTTCTGGCACAGATTATTTCGCAATTCCTCCCGGCGACTACAAGAAAGATACTAAATTACCTAATGGTTTCCAAAAATTTCAAGCAATTATCATTGGGATCCATTCAAAAATGGGGCGCGGCACAATCAATTCCATAAAAAAGAATTTCTTCCCTGATTTAGAAAAGATGGGATTTTTATTGAGAGAAAAGAAGAAGTTGGGTGGGAAGGGAAGATCGATCTTACATGGCAAGTTAACTTCAAGTGCTGTTGAATTTATTAATGCAGCTATTTTGACTGATAGATACAAGAAATTTACCGATGCTATAGATAAGTTATTTGGCAACAGAATTTCTGAATTGGTAGAGACTATCAATCTTAGCGACTATAGGGATAGTCCGATTAGTATCTATGAATTCATGTTCATCTTATCTGACAAGAACGAGGATATAGATAAAATTCAACTTCTTGGTTCCTATCGTAGGTTAGAGAAATATAAACGGAGAAAACTCGTTAGCTTATTACAGGAATATGCCAAGCCAGAAAATTTTGAAGGCAATAAGACTGCTCGGCGAGATTTTCATAACTGGAAGAATCAAGCACAACAAATGATGAGTTTGTTAAGAACCACTGTTTACTTTGAGGTTGATCAGAATAAATATTTTCGTCTCAATGTTGGAAAGACTGGCTTCTTCCAACCCCTATCGAAAAGAAGCGATATTCCAAAACGGAGATACTTTGATTTTCACAAGATAAGAAAAAGAGATAGGTTCGAACTTCATCACATTGTTCCTATTTCTTCAGCTCGTAATAAAGAAGAGGCGAAAATGATTGACGACCATCTAAATTTAATTTACATACATAGAGGGAAGCATAAAGCAATCTCAAAGAATCGGAACAAAACAGTGGTTCTAACTATCTATCCAAAGGAAGCTATTTTTTCAGATTTTGAAGATGAACAGAAAGTGAAAACCATAAATGACAAAGACGCTCTCTATACAACAGAACAGAAGAAGATCAAGAAAATAGCAAAATACAATAGAGATTTATTGAAGTCAATCTTTGAGTTTGAAAAACCCCAATAAAGATTACCTCAAACCAACATCTAATCCTTGGGGTATGATTATGAAAGCTTTGATTAATAGATCTTTGATAGGCCTTCCGCTTTAGCTGATGCCTATAAGCACATTTTGTTTGTATGTTATTAAAGCCGTTTAAAGGCAGCCATTAATTGCTTGGCTATCTTCCCTATTTTGCCATCCCCTATTTTTTTGCCATCCAGCTCAACTGCGGGGCTGATGTCCTTTACTGTGCTGGCAACTAGGAGCTCATCGGCGTCATAGGCGGCGGCAAGCGTGAAGGGTCGCTCGTTGAATTCTATCTTTTCGCTGGAACAAAGTTCCTTGACTATCTGCATGGTAATGCTGGGGAGCAGGTGGTCAGCTGGTGGGTGAGTACATACAACCCCATTTTTCACTATGGCTAGGGCAGAGGAGGAGCACTCAATGACCGTACCATTTCTTACCAGAACCACTTCTTCGGCTTGCTGTTCAACCGCTAGCTGTTTTGCCAAGCAATTAGGCAGTAGATTTGCGGTTTTTAGGCTGGGCCTCGCCCATCTTTCATCTGGGTGACTTATTAGCCTTAATGGTGAAGAGCTGGGGCTAGGAGCGGGAGATGCCATAGCAAAGACGGTCGGGGCTGGTTTTGCTGAAGGGAACTCGTGGCTGCGTTTAGCATAGGCGCCGCGACTGATTTGAAGATAAATAAGAGCCTGCCCTTGCTCTAATTGATTGGCGGCAAGCAATCGGGTAGAGATATTAGGCAGCTCGTCATAAGAGTCGAACTCCAATCTGATACCCATAAGGCTATTGTGCAGACGATCTATGTGGGGTTGAGGATACAGCAGCTTACCGTCATTGCTCTTTATGACTTCATAGGTAGCATCGCCAAACAGGAAGCCTCTGTCTAAGGGGCTTATATGGGTCTGGCTAAGCGGGGCATAGGTGCCATTGAGATAGACAATTGGGTCTTGTTCCATTTTTATATTTTGAGGTTAGATGATTAATGAGTGAGATTTTAATAGGCTTTTACTTCTGATAGGATAAAATACTCCTTTTTAATAATCTAAGATAAGGTATTTATATGGAATTCTTAACAGAATATGGTATTTTCCTTGCCAAGTTGATGACCCTAATCATAGGTGTGGGATTTATTTTGGCAATGGTTATAGGCGCAGTGAGGATGCGTGACCGCTCGCCATCTGGCACTTTGCAGGTGCTGCATCTCAATCGCCAACTGCAAAGAGCAGCTGACCAATTAAACAGCTCCATTCTTACCAAGAAGGAGCTGAAAGAAGAGCGCAAGAAGGAAAAGAAAGCACAGAAGAAGGCAAAGAAGGAGAAGAAGAAAAGACCTATAGTCTATGTCCTGGACTTTCACGGTGATATTCAGGCAACTCAGGTAAAGAACATTTCTCGTCTCATCTCTGCCTTGCTTAAGATAGTGAAACCCAAGCAGGAGGTGATCTTGCGATTAGAAAGTATGGGAGGGATGGTTCATAGCTATGGATTGGCTGCTGCCCAACTACTTCGCCTGAAGGAGCATAAGCTTAGTCTGACTGTGTGTGTAGATAAGGTGGCAGCAAGTGGCGGCTATATGATGGCGGCTGTGGCGGATAAGATCTGCGCTGCGCCTTTTGCGGTAGTGGGTTCGGTGGGAGTGATAGGTATGATACCTAACCTTCATCGCTTGCTTAAGGATAACAAAATAGACATTGAACAGCATACCGCGGGGGAGTATAAACGAACCCTAACCCTGCTCGGTGAAAACACACCGAAGGGGAGAGCCAAATTCAAAAAAGACCTTGCGCGAGTCCATGAGCTGTTTAAGTCGCTCTTGAAAGAACATCGCTCTCAACTGCCGATTAACAAAATATCAACTGGTGAGATATGGTATGGCAGCGAGGCGCAGAAACTGAAGCTGGTAGATGAAATAATAACTAGCGATGAATACCTGATGCAAAAGTGTAAGGACGCTGAGGTGTATTTGGTGCGTATCAAAGAACGGAAGAAACTGGACGAGCGGGTAGGCAAAATGGGCGAAAGTCTTGTAGATAGACTGAGCGACAAGATTCTCTATCGCTTTAATGAGTGGCGGTTTTTTAGGCAATAGTCCTGGCCCTAGCCAGAATGGCAAGCTTCCTTAATATGTGTATATATGCTGGGAAGCCCTGCTGAGAAGTTGGTAGCGAGCGAAAATGGCGGAACTAAATGTAGCTAATCGGACAATCTTTTGTAATGACAATCTGGATATCTTAAGAGGTATAAACTCCAGCTGTGTTGATCTAATCTATTTGGACCCGCCCTTTAATAAGAAGAAGGTCTTTACTGCCCCCATAGGTAGATTGTGATTTGCGGACGTTTTCCGATGAGTTAAAATTTCAACTGCCGGGGCAACAGGCGGAATTTTGTTGTGATTTGCAGACGTTTTCCGATGAGTTAAAATCATGCGCCGTTTTGTTTGTGTGGCGATCAAGTTGTGATTTGCAGACGTTTTCCGATGAGTTAAAATTATAAGGATTATCTATTAATAGTAGCCCGCGTTGTGATTTGCAGACGTTTTCCGATGAGTTAAAATGGACGACCGATTTGGCCGTGCAAGGGCTCAGTTGTGATTTGCAGACGTTTTCCGATGAGTTAAAATGCGAGAGAGCGGGCCAATAGAAATCATCGAGTTGTGATTTGCAGACGTTTTCCGATGAGTTAAAATACTTGAGCAATCTTTCGCAAAGATATTCCGCCTTTTCTCATTTCTTCTATCATATATCTTTCTTTCTCTGAAAGATGTGTATAATGCTTTTTAGACATTTTTAATACCTCTTGTTTATTTTTCTTGGATGGGATTATATAATCCCGTCAAAGAGGTGATGCACTGGTGGTGAGAATTTAAGAGAAGTGGAACAAAATGAGGGGAACTCCCTTATAATAACTCTGTAAGACCAACTAAATCATAGGAGGCGATTACTAGCAATTTGTTGAATCATTCATTAATCATTTATTGATTATGCATTAATGCTAAACTCATTTTTGGCTTATTGGCTTAAAGCCTTGTCATAGTTCTTAAACCTCCTATCTTTTGATTAACTAACTAAATTATGGACAATAAACTTCCAGATATTACTCAAGAAATTCCCGCCGACAACCCCAGCCCGTTAAATTGGGTAGGGATGGAAGGGATTCGTATGCCCCTTAATATTAAGGACGATAAGCTAGGCGAACAGCAGGTGGCTGCAACCGTTAATGTCTATGTGGATTTACAGGAGCCCAAGGCAAAGGGGGTTCATATGTCAAGGATGCATCTTGGCCTTATGACGCTCAGTGAGGGGGCTGCTATTGGCTATAAGGAGCTCAAGGCGCTAATGGAGAGGTTGATAGAAGATCAGCAAGGACTTAGTAGTTCGGCAAGGATAGATATTCATTTTGATATGCTCATAAAGCGAGAATCCCTAGTGAGTAGTCATCAGGGCTGGCTCAGCTATCCCATTAGCCTTCAAATGATTTATAGGGAAGGGCAGGTTCAATGCCAGCTGGGGATTGAAGTGATCTATTCATCCACCTGTCCTTGTTCGGCGGCTCTGGCAAGGCAGCTAACTGCCAGTGAATTTGCTTCTCACTTTAGTGAGGGGGAGGCTATTAGTCGTGATAAGGGAAAGGATTGGATTAGTGAGAGTGAGAAGATGACAGCCGTCCCTCATAGCCAAAGAAGTCTGGCAAGTATTTCCCTTGTGGTTGAGCCAGAGGACGCCTTTTCATTTGCTCGTCTTGTTGAGCAGGCTGAGGAGGCGCTTGGCATACCAGTGCAGGCGGTAGTGAAGAGAGAAGATGAGCAGGAATTTGCTCGGCTAAATGGGAAGAACCTGATGTTCTGTGAGGACGCAGTGAGGCGGTTGAGCAACTCTTTTAAGGACTATGCTTCTAAGGGATTGAGTATAAGAGTCTGCCATTTGGAGAGCCTCCACTCTCATAATGCGATTGCCGAAGTGAAGTTCGGTGCCTTAGCAGACTAGCAAGGAAAATCCCAGTAGAAAAAACGAGCGGGTGCCCTTATTATCTGCATTATCCGCGCATTAGCCGCGGTCTTTCCACTTTCTGATAACGGCAAATACTTCTACTGGTGAATGTAAGGGCTTACCACTTACCTCCTCTGCTTTTTGTCTTACCGATTGCTCAGCGACGCGCAGGAAAGGATTGGTGGCTAGTTCTTCTTTCAGGTTGCCTGGCGCGCTGATCCCTTTTTCCTTTATTTGCTCTTCGGTTGAGACGATTCTAGCCAATAGTTTCTTGTTTTCCGGCTCTACTCGAGTGGCGAAGCTTAGGTTCGCGCTGGTCATCTCATGTCCCCAATAAAGCATGGTGCCTGCTGGCAGGGCTGCGCACTTTTGAAGACTGTCATACATTTGTTCCATAGTCCCTTCAAAAACCTTACCACAGCCGGCGCCAAATAGTAGGTCGCCACATAGGAGATGTCCTTTGCCAACCATATAGGCTATGTGGTCGAGGGTGTGGCCAGGGACAGAGAGGACAGAGAATTCAATAGCCATTCTCTCAAACCTATCGCCCTCGCTAAATGCTTGAGTGATAGACGCTATGACTTCATTTGCTGGTCCGATTACGGGGCAATGATATTTTTGGGTGATGTCTTCTATTCCAGCCGTATGGTCTGAATGATGATGAGTAATGAGAATGGAATCCACATTTAATTGCTTATTTTGAAGATACTTAAGAATGGGGGCACTATTGCCGGGGTCTATAACTATCGCATTCTTATCTTTCACAATAAGCCAAAAAATGTTGCTTCCTTGTGGGTCTTTAATACCTATGATTTTTGTCATTGTTAATACAAGATGGTTGGGTCTTATTCAAAGCGGCCTTAATGTTAGTAATAACATATCAGTAATATATCAATAGCAATATCTTATTAGTATATCAGCAAATAAGCAGATCAGCAATAAACTAGCATTAAAAATTATTGTCATAAATATAAAAATTTTTTCTCAAAAGCTCTTATTTTTTTCCAAGCTGTCTTTACATTGAAACTATGCTAAGGAGCGGAAGAATTAGACTAGAGGGGGTGATGGGGTGTTTTGTTGTCTTTATTGTTTTTACTAAGGAGGGGCTCATGACAGCAATGCCGTTAGGCGAAACGATTTCTAAAAGCTACTTCTCCTCTGGGGACTCGCAAGAGTCCCCTTTTTTATGCACCGATTTTGTGCACCAATTAGTGGGTGCAGTCTATTGGAAACCAGTCTTCTTAATGAGGGTTCAATGAGACCCCTGTTTTAAGATTTGAGTGCTCATAGAGGGCATTTTTTAGGAGAAGAAGACTGGGAACACCTCTGGTGAAGGCGGGATAATGTATCCCGTCTTTCACCTTTTTATTTCTTTGAAACCCTTGATTATCCTAATTAATGAAGTCCTTGGGTTGATTATCTAATCCGTATTTTTGTCGTTCTTGTCCCCGCTTTCTAGTCGGGAGGTGCCTGTTCTTGTTGTTCTTCTTTGAAGGCAAATTTTTCTTGTCTGTTGTATAGTTGCTTTCATATTGTCAATCAATCGGTTATGATCCGGCCTATGAAAAATTGGCTAATGCTTCAAAGGCTTGTCAATCTAAGCCAATCTAAGCAGCTATAATTAAGGCACTATATGAGCAACTACAATAATGCACTATGTTAGGCAAGTGTAATTTTAATTTTTTTCAACGGCTTTTTGCTATTAAGTCGGTATAATAAAGCATTATGCAATATCAATTTAATTTCTTTCAGCAGCTTTTTGTTAGGATGTCTCTTTTGCTCGGGCATTCATATTCTCTGGCAAGGGGACTTCTTTTCTTCTTAGCTGGAATTAGCTTCTTGGTTCTTACTGCTTGTGCTGGCGGTGGTGGAGCCGGTGGTTCGGGAGGAAATGGTGGTCCTCCCAGACCTCTTGAGGTAAAACTCACTTTTGCTCCTATACCCGGCGGTTTTCAAATAGGTAACCAATCGGACTTTGGCAATTTCGTTTCTTTGAACATCACGGCTATCAGCGGAACTAAATATGTAGATGAAGATATCAACATAGCCGAATTTAGTGATGACAGCTATAATTTTCTCGGGTTAGATGAGCAATCCAATTACACCTTTGAGATTATAGGGACACTTGGTGATGGCGGGCAGCAGGAGGTGAAGATAGTTTTTACTTGGGAAGAGAATGAGGAAGATTATAACAAGGGTGGTATTCGGCCAGGTATCAATACAGATGGAGACGGGCGAGCGAATAGTGTGGATGAAGACGATGATAATGATAATGTTTTAGATTTGATGGATACAGGCATGGTTGATGGAAGGGAGTGTCGTTTGCATGGGGATTGCGATAATGATGGGGTTATGGATGATGTGGATAATTGCCGGTTTGTTGTAAATCCCCGACAAGATAATAGGGATAGTGCTGAAGATGGAGGAGATGCTTGTGATGAGGATGATGATAATGATGGGGTGAATGATGATTCAGACCGATGTTCTATTGGGGTGCTGAATTGGACAAGCGATGGTGATAGCGACAATGATAGGGATGGTTGCCTTGATGATAGTAATGAGGATCTAGATGACGATAATGATGATTTGAATGATGATCATGAGAGAGAGCAACTGAGTAGTGTAGGTGGAGTGAGTTGTTCGCTGTTGGTGGATTGCGATGGGGATAGTGTCAGAGATATGGATGAAGTGGCGGCAAATTGTGTAATAAATACTGATTGCGATGATGACGGAGTGGAAGATGGTGCTGAGGCGGCTGGGTGTGTATTAGAGAAAAACTGTGATAGTGATACTTTGATGGATGAAGCCGACATAGATGATGATGGCGATGGGTTGATAGAGATAGCTAGGGCGACGGAATTGGATTCAGTGAGATACGCTCTAGATGGCAAAGGGCGCAAGTTATCGGATACGGCGGAGCTCAACACCACTGGCTGTGGTGATGGCAACTCCATCACTTCTTGTTCTGGTTATGAACTGGTTAAGGATATAAGTCTTGCAGCCTATGCGAATGCCGATAGCGGCAAAGGCTGGCAACCTTTGGGTCGTGATACAAATGGTGCTACCACTGGATGTCAGGGAGCTGCTTTCAATGGGACTTTTGAAGGCAATGGTTTTATGATTAGTGATTTAAACATTAGTCGTTCAGGTCAGGATTGTGTGGGTTTGTTTGGCCGTATAGCTGCAGATTCAGAGATTCGCAATCTGACTCTTCGTGGTGAGACAGTGATAGGTGAGAGTAGCGTAGGTGGTCTGGTGGGGAGTGGTCAAGGAGCTCGGATAGTTTCTTCTTCGGTTTTGATGAACGAAATTAAAGGCAATCGTGGGGTCGGCGGTTTAATGGGGGATGGTCAATCAGCTCAAATTCATTCTTCTTCGGTTGTGGTGGGTGAGGTGAGAGGAGTTAATGATGTTAGTAGATATACAGGCGGTCTGGTGGGGTATGGTAATTCAGCTCGGATATTTTCTTCTTCGGTAATGACAGCGGTGGTTAGTGGAGATAATGAAGTGGGCGGTCTGGTGGGGGATGGTAGCCGCGGTCAGATATTTTCTTCTTCGGTTGTGGCGGCTCAGGTGGAAGGGGATGTTGAAGTAGCTGGTCTGGTGGGGGGCGCTGTCTCGTCTCGGATTGTCTCTTCTTTGGTTGTGGTGGGTGAGGTGAATGGGCGTGATATTGTAGGCGGTCTGACAGGGAGGTTTCCCAATAGCAAGATTGCTTATTCTTATGTGGTCTCGGGCAGTGATACTGCTATGTTGGCTGGGAGTGGAAGCGGGGAGGGAGTTGCTTCCTATTGGGACAGTGATACTAGTAGTGTCACTAGTGGCAACTTTGGTCAAGCCAAGACCAGTAATGACCTTCGGACGCCAGAAGGCTATAATGGGATTTATGCCAGTTGGGACGATGACACAGATATATTTATACTTGGCGATGGGATGAGGGATGAGCCATTGGCGGTATGGTGTGATAAGGATAAGAGTGGGATCATTGAAGAAGCAGAAAAGGTTGATGACAATCGCGTTTGGGACTTTGGCACTTTAAGTGAGTATCCCGCCATTCGCTGCACTCCAATAGGTCCTACTGAATGGCGTAGCTGGTGGTCTTTAGATGGGAATGGCAAACCCCAACTAAACCAGATTCTTCTAAACCAAGAGTTGAACAAATAGAAACTAGTTTGGAATTGCTAAGCCATTCAATCTAGTGACCGAAGCCACAAGGGGCTTAGTTCTGAACTTCTTTAGCTTCCAGTATGAACCTATACCCTAAGCAGAAGCTGACGGGACTGTGTAATCCATCTTAGGAAGAAATGGCTAATATTTTCCAAAGGTTTCTCTTTATCTTAGCAGAAAGCCGAGTCGATTGTGCTGCTAAGCTGTTTTCAATAGCATTATTTCTTTCATTCTTTCAATAATCCTGTCAAACTGTGGTAATCTTGGGTAGAATAAACAATACAAATTAAACCTATATATCGAGCAATGAAGAGGACATATCAACCAAGTAATATAAAGCGAAAGAGAAAGCATGGATTTCGGGCGCGAATGAAGACCCGCCATGGCCGGGCTATTTTGAATAGAAGAAGGGCAAAGGGACGAGTTCGGCTTTGTGTTTAATGGCTGCCTTTGCGGTCTTAACTAAGAAGGAAGACTTTGACACAGTGTTCAGATCCCCTCAACACAAAATCTTTATGAAAGGATTTCTGCTTTTGGCTTGTGCCAATAGGCTTGGCTATCCTCGTCTTGGTATGGTGATAGCGAAGAAGTCGGTTAAGTTAGCGGTCAGACGCAACTACATTAAAAGGAGGCTGAGAGAGAGCTTTCGCCTGTTGGTTTGCCCGAGCTCAGCACCACTAGACTGTGTGGTGCTAGTTAGCAAGCAGGTAGGCAGCTTGGAATTAGCTGAAATAACTGAGGTCTCAGCCGCTCTATTTAGCCGTTTAGTGAATCAACAATGAGATTTTGTATCCTCGCCCTGCTGCGTTTTTATATGAGATGGATTAGTCCATTGTTCCCGCCCTCTTGCCGTTTTTATCCTACCTGTTCGGCATATGCTTACCAAGCAATCCAGAGGTTCGGTGTTATTAAAGGAAGCTTTCTCGCGGTTCGGCGGCTGTTGTGCTGCCATCCTTGGCATTCGGGCGGCCATGATCCAGTGCCAATGAAGAAACTAAAGTCTAGCGGCTAGGATGTTAACCAGACTCCAACGGCCAATGTTGATAGCGGGGGTCTTTCTGACTGGCTATCTTCTCTTATTACAATGGCAAGCAGACTATGGGGAACAGCCGGCACCGCCTTCACCATCCGAGCCAGCCGAAATTGAACAGGGCGAGACTATAAGAGAGCCTATAAGAGGAACCATAGAAGAGACTACAGGGAGGAATGTAGAAGGCATACAAGAGGGCATAGAAGGGAGTATAGAAGAGAACATCAGGGCAGGCGAAGTTCCCGCAGTTCCCGCCCCAGTGGAACAGGAGCTATTGGATGTTCCCCTAGAACAAAGAGTGGTTACTGATGAGGCGACAGAGGGGACGGTCAAAACAGAACAGCCCTCAGTTAGCACCCCAGATACTATTCTGGTGGAAACAGATAAGCTCCGTTTGCATATTAGTAAGAGAGGAGGTGATATTGTGCAGGCGGCTATAAAGGATCATCGGCAGTTGCGTAATCAAGATAGCCCTTTGCTGTTGCTTCGTCAAGATAATCAGCGGTTGGCTATAGCCCAGAGCGGTCTTATCGGGCGAGATGGATTTGATGCAACCGTCCAAGGACGACCCCTCTATCAGACCGAACAAGAGACCTATCGCCTTGCAGACGGCCAAGAGAGCTTGACCGTGCCGCTGTCTTATAGTCAAAATGGGGTTGAGATTATTAAGGAGTTCGTCATCCCAGCTGGGCAATATCAAATAGATACTAACTTCTATGTCAATAATGAAGGCAGCCAAGACTGGCAAGCTAATATGTTCGCCCAATTTCGCCGCGATGACAAGAACCCGCTCTATGAAGCCGAGTCTTTTGGTATAAGGTCTTTCACTGGCGCCGCCCTCACGCTCAATGAGAAGTCCTATAAGAAGCTTAATTTTAACGATATGGCTAAGAGCGATTTCCAAGAAACCGTTCGTGGTGGCTGGATAGCAATGGTGCAGCACTATTATGTCGCCGCTTGGGTGCCGGTTGATCTAGGGAAAGACTATGTCTATAGCACCCGTCAAGTAGCTGGCAATAGGTATATCTTCGGCTTGACCGCCCCAGCTTTTCAAGTACCGGCTGGGGGGCAGGCAATGCAGAGCCTGCGCTTTTATGTTGGCCCTAAATCACAAGAGACTTTAGAGAAACTAGCTCCGAAGATTGTCCTTACGATAGATTATGGCTGGCTGTGGTATATATCTCAACCGCTCTTTCGCTTCTTAAACTTCATCCATAAATATGTGAATAACTGGGGGCTGGCTATTGTGGTGATGACTTTCATTATCAAGCTGGTATTCTTTCCGCTTACTAATGCCAGCTATAAGTCTATGGCAAGAATGAGAAAACTTCAACCGAAGATTCAGAACCTCAGAGAAAACTTTGGTGACAACCGCCAGAGAATGCAGGAGGAGTTGATGAGGCTATATAAGAAAGAAAAAGTAAATCCGCTGGGGGGATGTTTGCCTCTCTTAATCCAAATGCCTATCTTCATCGCTTTTTATTGGACCCTGATAGAAAGCGTTGAACTTCGCCATGCGCCTTTCTATTTGTGGATTCAAGACCTATCAACCCAAGACCCTTACTTTATCTTGCCATTGCTGATGGGGGTGTCTATGTTCTTACAACAACAACTGAGCCCCACCCCACCAGACCCAATGCAAGCAAGAATAATGAAATTTCTGCCGGTCATCTTTACGGTCTTCTTCTTGTGGTTTCCAGCCGGGCTGGTGCTTTATTGGTTGGTCAATAACATCCTTTCCATCATCCAGCAATATATCATCACCCGCCGCCTGAATTTAGCGGATGGCAAACAGGAGCCGGTCTTTGACTTTCTAAAGGGATTTAAGTTTAAGAGGTAAAAATCGCTCACAGGGCGCCCTTCTCAATTTGGCTCAATCTGATACTATAGTGGCGGTGGCAACACCACCTGGTCCTGGCGCAATCGGCATAATAAGAATGTCTGGTAAAGATGCGCTTGACCATGCCCGTTCTATATGCCAGCCCTCCTTACCAGCTTCAGTGCCGCCTCGCTATGCCATATATACTGGGTTTGTTGATCCTAAGGGAGAGCTATTAGATAAGGGCTTGCTCCTCTTCTTTCCCGCTCCTCACTCTTTTACTGGGGAAGATGTGATAGAACTGCAGGTGCATGGCAGCCATTTCGTGCTACAAGCCATAGTGGAACGGCTAATAAAGGAAGGAGCTCGGCAGGCGGAAGCCGGCGAATTCAGTCGGCGCGCCTTCATGCATAATAAGATGGATCTAGTGCAGGCTGAGGCTATAGCAGATCTTATCAATAGTGATACTGAGGTGGCGGCGCGCGCCGCCATGCAATCTCTTCAAGGGGGGCTCTCAGCTCGGATTAATGAAATAGGCGATAGGCTGGTCAAACTAAGAGTCTATGTCGAAGCCGCCCTTGACTTTCCCCAAGAAGAGATAGACTTTCTGGCGGATGAACAGCTTGCTAAGGAATGCCAACAGCTCATTGCTCTCTTGACCGAGCTGGTGGAGGATGCCCATCAAGGAAGCCTTGTGAATGAGCTAAGAGAGGTGGTCATCTTGGGGGAGCCCAATGTGGGCAAGTCTAGCCTCTTCAATGCCCTCTGCCGCGATGAGCGAGCCATAGTGAGTAATCTTGCTGGCACCACAAGAGACCTGGTCAGAGAAGTGATTCAACTACAATCTGTGCCCATAGTCTTTACCGACACTGCGGGGCTTAGATCTACTAAGGGGCAGATAGAGGAAGAGGGGATAAGACGCGCTTGGCGCTCTGCCGAACAGGGTAATCTTATCCTGTTGGTCTATGATGCTCGTCATCCTCCAAGCGAAGAGATAGTGGCTTCCCTCGTTGATAAGAAGCTGGCAGACCAGACCCTATTAATAGCCAATAAGATAGACCTTTGTGGCGGTGGCAGAGGCAGTGGCAGAGGCAGTGAGCCGAAAGCCCTTAAGCAAAAGATAGCTGGCAAGACCTTTCCCCTAGTCCGACTTTCAGTCAAAGAAAATGTGGGGATGGATTTATTGGTAGAACAGCTGATGGCAATCTACGGCAGAAGCCATCAGCCACCCAAGTTTAGCGCGCGCTTCCATCAGCTAGAGAAGCTACGCCAAGCCAAGAATTGCTTGGAGCAAGGATATAAGATGCTCCAAGAACAAGCCAGTGGAGAGCTGTTGGCGGAAGATCTCAATAGGGCGCGCTCGCTGCTCGATGAGATTCTCGGCAGCCTAACCACAGATGAACTATTGGATAAGATATTTGCCGATTTTTGTATTGGGAAGTAGGCTGCTGTCCAGACCCTGTTAATAGCCAATAAGATAGACCTTTGTGGTAGTGGCAATGACAGAGGCAGTGAGCCGAAAGCCCTTAAGCAAAAGATAGCTGGCAAGACCTTTCCCCTAGTCCAACTTTCAGTCAAAGAAAATGTGGGGATGGATTTATTGGTAGAACAGCTGATGGCAATCTACGGCAGGAGTCATCAGCCCCCAAAGTTTAGCGCGCGGTTTCATCAGCTAGAGAAGCTGCGCCAAGCCAAGAATTGCTTGGAGCAGCGATATAAGATGCTCCAAGAACAAGCCAGTGGTGAGCTGTTGGCGGAGGATCTCAATAGGGCGCGCTCACTGCTGGATGAGATTCTCAGCAGCCTAACCACAGATGAACTATTAGATAAGATATTTGCCGATTTTTTGTATTGGGAAGTAGGCTGCTGTATTCCGTCTCATTATTTCAAGCTAGGATATTCGCTGATTTTTTGTATTAGGAAGTAGTCAGAACAAACACTAATAACCGATCAGATAAGATATTTGCCGATTTTTGTATTGCGTGAATAGTCTGCTCTATTCCGCTTCATTATTTCAAGCTAGGATATTCGCTGATTTTTTTGTATTAGGAAGTAGTCAGAACAAACACTAATAACCAATCGAATAAGATATTTGCCGATTTTTTGTATTGCGTGAATAGTCTGCTCTATTCCGTCTCATTATTTCAAGCTAGGATATTCGCTGATTTTTTGTATTAGGAAGTAGTCTGCTGTCTTCCGCTTCATCACTTCAATCCTTATCCCTTCCTTTTTGCCTCATCTCTCATTACTTTCTTCCGTCTCATTCTTTCTTCTACCTCATCGCTTCTTTCCGTTGTATCCCTTTTTTACCTTATCCCTTCTTCTCGTCTCATCACTTCTTCTCGCCTCATCTCTCATTACTTTCTTCCGTCTCATTCTTTATTCTGCCTCATCGCTTCTTTCCGTTTCATCCCTTCCTCCCGCTTCATCTCTTCCACTCGCTTCATTCTTTTCTTCCGTCTCATCTCTTTCTCTCACTTCATTCCTTTCTTCCGCCTTATCACTTCTTCCTGTCTCGTCAATTCAAGATAGGCTATTTGCCGATTTTTTGTATTGGTAAGTAGTCTGCTATCTCACGCCTTATCACCTCTTCCCGTCTCATCACTTCCTCTCACCTCATCCCTTCCTCCCGTCTTATTACTTATTTCCGTCTCATCACTTTTTCCCTCCTCATCCCTTTCTCTCGCTTCATCCCTTCCACCCGCCTTACCTCTTCTTGCCGCCTCATTACTTCCTCCCGTCTTATCACCTCCTTCCGTCTTATCACCTCAAGATAGAATAGTTGCCGATTTTTATATTGACAAGTAGGACTTTAATACCAGAGAGGAAACAACGACAAAGAGACGACAGCAAGCAGAAGAAATATCATCAGATACTTCTGATAGAACAGATAGGCGGTCAGACATATTAGAGTGATAGCCAGCCGCCAGCCTAAAGGAATGACGGTGGTTTGAATGATGAGCTTAACCACCAACGCACTCATCAGCGCATAGGTAATATAACTGACATAGACGAATATCCTATTGTCGCTCCCTACCTTCTTTGCCAACACCAAGCCGCTCACCCTTAGCCCATAGGTTATTGCGGTGGCTAGGGCTATGCCTAGATAAATGGTCGTCTCTTCAAGCATTCTTTCTGCTGGCAAGCAAGGCAGTCAGACCACCACCACCGAGACCAGCAAGCAATAGCCCCCAGCCGGGAACCAACCAGTCAAGAGGCAGATAGAGAATAGCCCCGCTGATGATGGCTATGGCAATGTAAAAATCCTTGCTACCACTTTGAGCAATGAGACAGAGAAAGTAGAGCGGATTTAACAGCAGTAATGAGGCAACTAGGGAAGGAGGCATCAGGTCGGCGGCATAAAACCCCACCAGCATCCCGCCAAGAGCAAAACCCCAAAGGAATAGATTGGAATGAACAAAGTAAGCAAAGGCGCGCGCAATCCCAACCTGCTGATAGCGGCTCATAAAGTTCAGCCAGCCAGTGACCGCAACAAAATGGGCTGAGAGATAATAGCCGAGAGTTGAGTGGGGCGAGCGGGTGAGGACACCGCCTATGGTGATTGCTATAGGCAACAGGCGAGCGTTGATAAGGAGCACAAGAAGCGCTATGGTAGCTAAGGATAGGTCTGCGCTGATGCCATCTATCAAGACAATCTGACCTGGCAGAGCATAGATGAATAGAGTCATTAGCAGCCCATAAAGGATATGTAAGTCGGCTGTTTCAAGCAGAATGCCAAAGGAGATGAAGTTGGCAAATAGGGCGAGACCAGGCGGGCCGCAAACATCCACCAGGGCTATGCGAGAGACGGGATGTTGTTTGGGAGCGGGGGAATTAAGGGAAGATTTCATTATTTCATTGGCACAAATAATCGATATTAAATCATAAATATTATCCGCTCCTCCCATAATCCAAGTATCAAGGCTATGCGAGAGATGGAATGGCGTTTAGAAGCGGGGCAACATTTCATTAGCAAAAATAATTGATATTAAATCATAAATAGAGTAAAATACGGGCATGGCAAAAACAATGGACTGCTTTATCACCAGTATAAAGGAAGAACTCTATCGTGACGAGATAGAAGGGATGGTAGTAACTGGCACTCAGGGAGAAATGGGTATCCTGCCAGGACACGCCCCCCTATTGACCGAACTGGCGCCAGGACCTATCCAACTGCGTAAGAAAGATGGCGAAGAAGATATCTTCTATCTGAGCGGTGGGTTCTTGGAGGTGCAACCAGATAGTGTTCATATACTTGCCGATTATGCCTTGCGCGGTGCCGATATCAGCGAGGAGGCTGCTGAGGAAGCGAGAAAACAGGCGGCCGAAGCAGTGAGCGGGAAAGAAAAACAAGCCGCCTATGACTATGCCACCTCTCAAGCGCAACTAATTCAGGCAGTAGGACAACTCCGCACCCTAAGGCGCATCCGTGACAGAATGAAGAGATAGGGTTTCGTAGATATCTCTATAAAAGGATTATTAAGGCATCTCCACGACAAGCTGAAAAGATAAGGTTTTATAGATACTTCTCTATTGTCTGATAAAGGGACGGGTTCTAATTCTATGTAGGACAAGGCTTTATCTCTCTCTTATATAAAGCACTATTTGTGTTTTTCCAAGTAAGCTATCCCCATTCCTAAGGATTATTGGCTTAGCTCCTAGTGAGGTTGAAAGGCATTATCTCTCTTATATATCACTCTATATAAAGGACTATCTGTGTTTTTTTCCAAGCAAACCATCCTAATTGCTAAAGATTATCGGCTTAGCTCTTAGTGAGGTTGGAAGACTTTATGTCTCTTATATCACTCTCTGTATATAAAGCACTATTTGTGTTTTTGCCGAAGCAGACTATCCTACTTCCTAAAGCTTATCAGCTTAGCTCTTAGTGAGGTTGGAAGACTTTATGTCTCTTATATCACTCTCTATATATAAAGCACTATTTGTGTTTTTGCCGAAGCAAGCTATCCTAATTCGTAAAGAATTATCGGCTTATCTCTTAGTGAAGATTGGAAGGCGTCATTTCTCTTATATATAAGGACTATCTGTGTTTTTGCCGAAGTAAGCTATCCTACTTCCTAAAGTTTATCGGCTTAGCTCCTAATGAGGTTGGATGGCGTTATTCTTCTTATATATAAGGACTATCTGTGTTTTTGTCGAAGCAAGTTACCCTAATTCCTAAGGATTATCGGCTTGTTTTTAGTGAAGTTGAAAGGTGTTATTTAGGAAGAATAAATAGTTCCTCCCCTTCCTTGACTAGATTAAGTCGCCTGCGTGCTTCTTCTTCAATGATATCAGGGTCATTCTTTAGTAAATCAATTCTTACCCTTTTTAATCGGTTCTCTTCTTTGAGATTGCTAATAGATTCTTCAACTTCAACAATCTGATTTTTCAACTTCACCCGCAAAAACAAATTCTCATCTCCTTGTAAGAGATTGACAACATTAACCACAGTAAGAAAGGCAAAAAGAACACCAACCAGAAACCAGACAAACCTACTGAAAGAAGACTTTTGTTGTCTCGTTCTGCCCCTAGTCCTTCTCCTTGATTTTTTTATCATTCAATTATTTTATTAGCTTTTCCAAATTTTAATGATTTAAATGCTATCAGAGGCTGTACCGTTCAAACGACAATTAAAAATATAAATGAACAAAGATTTAGCCATAGCTGTCAAGGAAGTTACTCCAATGATACGGACTACTATTGGAGCACTCTGTGGCAGCTTAGTCCGATATGTATCTGAGATTATGCAATTTTTTTACAAAAAAAATTACAAAAAAAAAGAGATTTTCATACATAAAATGGTATAATGTTTTCATGATAAAAACTGAGGAATTATTATGAAAAGAATGAAAGTAGTTTATGAAAATCCATTAATAACTTTTCTTGAAGGGGTTGCTGTTACCTTAGCGGGAGGAATACTTCTTTATGTTTTAGGAATAGGAGGAGGGGGAAAGGATGCCGGAAGTGCTCCAAAATTAGAGATAGGTACGCTTAACATCGAAACCGTCAGGATAGTACAAAATAAAGCAGAGGATCTTGCTGTTGCATCAGGAGAAAAGGTTGCCCAACTAGAAGATACAGAAAGTTTAGATTTACTTCCAGAACGAAAAAAAACTATTCATGAATTATTCGTGATTTTTAAGAATATAGAAAAAACTGCAGAAATAGTAGAGGCAAATTATAAAATAATAGAGGAAGTATTGGGAGATGATGAAATAATAGAAACCGCGGAGCATTCCATTAAAACTAGTCGTGCTGGCGCCCAAGGAGACCTTGATATAATACTTGATGAAATAGTAGTTCCCATCGCAGCGGTTGCTCGCTTAGAAAAATATGATCAAGAGATAAAAGGGACAGCAGGTCCTTCAATTGAATACACTCTTGATAGTGCACCACAAGAAAACTTTTATGAAATAGGCCAAGAAATAGAAGAAGCACTGGCGACTTATGAAATAAAAAATTTGAACGAGCCTATAAGCAGTTTGTCCTTTCCTAGTATCATTCAACTTGAAGGCCAATACCGCGTGGCAACTGAGGTTTTTGAAGATTTCAAACGAGAAAACCCAGGATTGTTTTAGGCAACACCCGGCTCAACTTACCAATGTTCCGTCTTAGACCTACAATAGTAAAAACAATACTTGGCGGATTAACATTTAAAGTGCAACACCTGTTGCTAAATTATAATTGATTCCGCTGAGTTGTTGGAACACTTCAGCGGGTGTTTCGAATCCGAGGCACTTTCGTGGTCGGTTGTTCAATCGGGTCATGATTTTGGTTATTATTTGGTTGGATAGATTTCGGAAGGACATTCCTTTTGGTAGATACTTGCGGATGAGTCCATTGATGTTTTCATTGGCACCTCTTTCCCAGCTGCGATAAGGAGTGGCGAAGTAGGTTTTGCAGTTGAGTTTCTCAGCAATTTTCTTGTGGTCGCAAAACTCACGGCCATTATCACAAGTGAATCTATTGACCTGGTCTGCGATGGAGTGGAGCATAGAGGAGATAGCTTTTGCCACTGAGACTTTGTCTTTGTGTTGCACCTGGGCTATCAGGGTGAGACGGGAAGTTCGTTCGGCCAGGGTCACTAAGAATCCTTGATGGTTGGCACCATGCATGGTATCGGCTTCCCAGTCGCCCAGTCGGGTGCGTTGTTCCACTATGGCAGGGTGCTTTTCGATGCCGACCCGTCCTGGAATGCATTGTTTATAGGCTTTGCGTCTATAGCCATGATCGTAATGGCGGTTTTGATTGCGGAGAAAAAGATGCAGGTTACCGCCCGCTTTTTGATCCTTGCGAATCCAACGATAAAGCGTGACAAATGAGATGTGGCGGATTCCATCACGACCCCACCGCCCGGCTATCTGCTCGGGACTCACGTCTTTTTTCAACAACGCCTGTGTTTGCGCTTTCACCTCATCGGTCAGCACACAATAGCGAGGACGCTGTTGTTGTCTTTCGTTACTTAGTTGATGAGCTTGCTGATGACGATAGCCGCGCTTCCCGCGATTGCGCTGGATCTCTCGGCTAATCGTAGAAGGACAACGATCTAAGCGCCGAGCTATAAAGCGCATGCTCTTTCCATCTCGTTTCATTTTTTCTATCAGTGCTCGTTCTTTCTTTGAAAGGTGTGTATAATATCTTTTAGACATTTTGATACCTCTTGTTTGTTTTGCTTGGATGGGATTATATAATCCCATCCAAGCAAAGAGGTGTTGCACTTATGATGCAAATTCGCATTTTATAGAAAGAAAAGATATTACATAAATGAATCTGATATTTATAGGGATTTTCATCGCACTGGCAGGTTTTCTCGATTAGGTGTTCACAAAGTAGAGGCACAAGATTTGATTAATAGAGGCGATTATCATTATGCTCGCAATGTGGTTGGTTCTCCTGATTTTATAGTTTATGACGATCATCTGGATAGGGCTTATCGTATTGAGATGAAAGTTGTTTATGATGATAGGGATATAAATAGAGATAGTATAAGGGATTGTTTGAGCGACAGTCAGTTATCTTGGTGGGATAGAAAGCAGTATGATGATGATAGTGACTATTGTTTTGTTTTGGTTTATGTGAAGAGAGAACGGAAATTCTATTTGATAAATTATAGGGGGCTGGATGATGAGAGCTATCCTATTTACACGACGAATTCTTTATTAAAGGTGTTCCATTTTTTGAAAAAATATCACCCGCTTGAATTTAGTCGTAGAGAATCTCGTCGTGAAGAATTTATTAGTAAGGAATTTAGTGGTGGAAAATCTAGCCGTGAAGAATTTATTAGTAAGGAATTTAGTAGTGGGGAATCTAGTCGTAAAGAACTTAGTCGTGAAGAATCTAGTCATAAAGCACCTAGTCATAGAACATCTAGTCATAGAGAAGAGCCTGAAGGCTGTTTTGTGTTTTTGATCTTAGCTTGTGTCATTGTTTTTTTGTGTGTCTTTGCGGTATGGTATTTTGGTTGATTAGGCTAATAAGAACAAAAAATAGCCTTGGGCATAATCTTAGTCTTGGATTTTGAGTTCAGTCAAAATTCAAGAGCAAACAACAAAGAAAAAGGCGATATACACATATAGTGAAGTTATGAAAAAAAGACAAAGAAGAATATCTCATAACTTAAAAAGTCCGTTCTACTCCATCGGAACGAGAATCATAGTTTAAGAATTTTCTGTAATTAGCATATATAATGCTTGATTTTGATTTAATGATGGATTTTCCTCATATTGTTAAGTTTTCGGGGGGCAGATCTTCAGGTATGATGTTGATGAATCTACTTGAACAAAATAAACTGAACCCTGAAAGAGGGGATGTTGTTCTTTTTAATAACACATCTGCAGAACACTCTGCCACTTATGAATTTGTGAGGAAGATGAAGAAGCTGACTGAGGAGAAATATAATATCCCCTTTTTTTGGATAGAGTATCAGACTTATGAGGATGCTAGTCCTTCACATTCTTGGGTAAGGATGCCTACTTATAGATTGGTGAATGAGAAGCCCTATAGCAAAAAAAATCCCTCTGGTTATCACCATAGAGGAGAGGTCTTTGAGGAGGTTATTTCCTTAAGTGGTTATTTACCCAGTGCTCTTTCAAGAACTTGCACTCATGCAATGAAAATCTTTATCACTAATAACTTTTTAGCAGATTGGTTTTCCCAAAAGAAGAGCATTGAAAGGCTGGGGCATTATGGTGATTCGGCAAGGATAACCGATGATTCTGTTATAGAAACTCATAAGAAAAATGGTGGTGCTGTTCCAAAGAATATTTTGTTAGCAAAGAAGGAATTTGTTAGGGGGCGCCCTTTCATTAGACAAGAACAGCATTTTAGTGATTTCACTGGTGCCCGTATTTGTTTTGACAATGAACAGATAAGAGAATCTACCTTAGGGGATGAAGCACAGCTCTATGGTGATTTAGCTGTTGAATATGTTTCTTACTTAGGTATTAGGTCAGATGAGCAAAGGCGAATAGTGAAAATTCAAGATAGAATTGATAAAGCGCAAAATAAATCAGGGAGATCATTTTTCAGCCAGCCTCACGGTGAAAAGATTTTAGCTCCATTAATTGATGAAAATATTACCAGAGAGGCAGTTATTGAGTTTTGGGAAAAACAGGATTTTGATTTGGATTTGCCAAAAACAGGAATATTTTCTAATTGTGTTTTTTGCCCACTAAAAGGCAAGGCAAAATTACTACAGCTTGTAATAGAAGAATTGAAAAGGAATTCTAGCAATGGAACTCGACCTACTCCAGAATCGATTGAGTGGTGGATAGAAATAGAAGAAAAATATAGCCGCGACTTAGAAGCCGAAAAAAGGGTTATCACTTCCGATAAAACACCTAAATATGTTGGTTTCTTTGGCGCTACAATGGAGCTGATTTATGTCAAACTAAGGCAGCAGGCTGTGGATGGAAGCAAGATTGATAAAGAATTATTAGAGCAAGAAACGAGTTTACCTTGCGATTGTATGGATTAAGAGGAGAATATAGAAATGTCAGAATTGTATTTTAGGGCTGGTGGGATGGAGGGATTTACTTCTAATAAGTTAGCCAATAGAACAGAGGGATTTTCTACACCAATTAGAGAATTATTACAAAATAGTTTGGATGCCTCAGTGGCAGCAGGTAATGAAAAATGCGAAGTAGATATCTATATTGAAACCATATTTAAGAACGACATTCCTAATATCAAAGACTATGAGAGGGTATTGGAACTAGCAGTTGATACACAGAGAAAGATGGGTTCATACAATGATAATGCTATTAATGTCGTTGGTATTATTGGAGATGCTTTAGATGGTCATAGTGTGGATGTTCTAATGTTTGTGGATAATGGTGTAGGTATGGACGAAAGGGTTTTAGAAGGTTTACTGGACGAAAGGAGTATAAAATCTGAAGAAGCAAGCGGTTCCTATGGTGCTGGTCATGTCACTAGCTATCACTTGTCTTATCTTCGTTATGTCTTATATGCTACCAAATATCGAGATGATGACAATGAAATTAAGAGTCTATGGACTGGTTCGCCTATCTTAGCAGGGCATCAAGATGGTAAAGTTCAAAGAGGTCCTAAAGGGAGGATAGTGAAAACTAAACCTAAGTATGAGCTAAACCCTGATTTTACCTATCCTTCAGCTTTTCCGCCATTTATTGAATCTAAAATGGACAATCTCAGTTCAACTGGCACCATGGTTGTAATATTGGGTTTGAATCAAGAATGGGATAGATCGGCTGAATATGCTATTGTTAACAGCTTTTTTCCTGCTTTAGTTCGGGGGGAGCTAATTGTTAATATTCATCGTGAAGGCAAGTCAAGCAAGACTGTTGATAAGAACAAGGTTTTGAAACTTGTTGAAGCGGAGAAAGATAGAAAACGTAAAAAATATGGAGCTGCTGAAATTCTATCAGGCCAGGAAGTATATCATGCTTATAAGGCTATTCAAGAAGAGCCTGAAATCATTCAGCTGGATAATGGTGATGAAGTGAATGTTTATATTAAAAGTGATATTGAAGATAGCAGCTCAATTATCTTGATTAGGAATGGGATGGTGATTACTAATTATCAACATATGCTGGTAGGGGCTATGAGAAGTCTGAGAGAAAATGAGAATTATGAGCCTTTTATGGTTGTCATTGATGTTGATAAGAATAGTGCCCCTGGGTTATTTAAACTAGTGAAAGGGGCGGAGAATGTCCATCATAATAAATTAGAGAAAAATAGATTAAAGCCGAATGATGAAAAGAAATTAAAAGCAATACTCAAAGAATTGGCTAACAAAATAAAGAAGCATCTAAAATTTATAAGTAGGGAAGCTTTTGACTTGCCATTATTTATCATAGATAAGGCCAGCGAAAAGAAAAGAGGTGGTTACGGCCGCTTAACTGTTCAGCGTGATAATGCCAAACCGAAAACGTCCTCACCAGTCAGGCCAGACAAGTCGGATCATCATCCAGGACCAAGACCTAAACACAGACCTAAGCCAAATATCGAACTACGGGATCTCCCTGCTAAAAAAGCTACTCGTTATATTGGAAAGAGAAAACTCCTTGAGGTTGAAATGAATGTGAAGCCCAGTAAAAAAATGGACGATCGAGATGAAGTTTATCTTTCTATTGCCTTAGGTGAGGATAATGATAACAATAGGGTTAGTCAGTTTGTGCATTTTATTCACCTATCTGTTGATGGTAACGATAAACCGGTTCTAAAAGAATCTAATCAACAGATTCCATTAGGCATGCTTGATGAAGGGCGATCTTATGAAATCCTAGCCAAGGTTAAGAAACCAGCTGGCTTTGAGAGAATGAGGGTAGAACTATTACCGATTCTGAAATTAAAAAGGCGACCAAAGAAAGATAGCAAGTAACTCAACCAAATAGATGATAGATTTTCCAACTTTACAACCAGATAGTGCCGACTTTATGGAAGAAGTCGCTTATGAGGTGAAGGCAAAACACAATGATGGAAAGCTAATTATTACACATAGCCTTACAGGAGAATCATTTATTAAGCAGTTGATTGATGAAGGGAAAGCAAGATTCTCTGTTGCTCTATTTTATAAAGATAGCGCGCAAAGGAGACATAATGTTTTTGGGAATAACCCTAGGCGAGATAAAAATGGGATCATAGCTAAGCAAGAAATTGCTAATGGGTTTTCTTATGGTCCAGAAATCAAGGCTAATATTATTACTATTGAAGATGTTAAAATTCCAGTAGATGAGCAATCGGGGTTGGGCCCTTTTTGGCAAGCTGGTAGTAATATCCATATCCCAAGCCATGCTCGTATAGCCTCATATCCTGACTTAACCTTTTATGATGGTAGTATATCCTCAATTATTTCTATAAAATATGATGACAACCTTACTGAAGGAACGCTTAAAGTCAAGGTAGATAAGATTGCTGGTGTCACAGAACACCCTATTAAGGTCCTATGTGCTAAGGATGTCTTCGACCAATTACGTAAGATAAAAGGTGTCGAAACTCTAGAGCACCCTAAAGATGAAAAAGATGCTATTAGACTAGCCATAGTTACTCAAATTCTTTGTGCTGCTTATGCGGAGATAATAAAAAATAGGGAGGAAGAAATAACTAATGAGAGCTTAATCGAGCATTTAAAAAACTTAGAAGAGAAAACGGGTGAAAATTGTGAAGACGATGATTTTAATCCAAGTTTGGCAGCAACAAAAATGCTACCTTATTGCTTCAGTTATTAAGAGAGGACAAGGCAGATGGATCATGATAAAAAACTTGAAGAAGGAGTTTGGACAGAATTTGGCAAAGAACTATTAGATAAGGACGACCCCCACAAAAAAAGGCTAAAATTTTTATGGGCATGTAAGGAAGGTAAAGAATCTTTTTTACAGTATCTTGAAGACCATCTGTTTGATAGAAAAGGGTGTGTTGTTGATAGGGAGTCTGTTGATTTCAAGCACAAATTTAGTGAGAAAGAATTTTTCTCTCCACCTTCGGATACTCAAGAAATTATTTGGGAAACCTTCAAGGACATACCGGCTGAGGAAAAAATGAAGTGTGGTTTTTGGGGTTCTGTGATTATTCAATTAATAGAGTCAGACCTTATTAAACCATATTATCTTGCTAGACAAAAAAAGGACAAAAACGGTAACGGGAGTCTTCATAATTTGGACGAGGCTGTTAAATCTAATCATGATAAGAAAATTGATTCTTGTATTAGAAGGATTCTGAATTCAATGGGGAACAAATCGCCAAGAGGTAGCGCGAGGGTCTTATATGATAACTTTAGTTTAGGTAGAGCCTATTGGAACTATCACTGGGCTAATCAAATGGAGGAGGTTATTGGGTTGAGTGTTAAGGAGATATTAAGAATATTCAAAGATATAGGTACCTACAGCCAGTTTTCAGAAAAGATGTTCTCAGGGAAGAGCTATATCAGTCAGAAAAATGTTTTAGGCGGCTTATTGCTGTTCTTAAAGGGCAAGCGCATAAAAAGTACAGAACTTGGAAAGCTCATAGATAAGATCTCTTATATAAGCGCTTGGAAGGCCATAGAGGCACAAACACCAGAGCAAAACTGCAAAGAAATCGCACAGATCATAAATAATTAACTCCTTACTTTTTGGAGTTTTGAGTTTGATTTTTTATTAATGCACATTCTTATCCACTGTCATTCTATTGATAGTTATTAGCTCGGCTTTTCGATATATCTTTCAACACCCAGCTCCTTTGACAAAGCAAATATAAAATAGCGCTTATGACATCAGTATATAAGCAGCGACTATGCTCATAGCTCTCTTTGGGGGGACGGGTTTCATTGGGAAGCATTTGGTTAGTGCTCTGTTGGCGGAAGGCTATCGGATTCGGGTTGGGCTGATGGGCGATGAAAAGTGGCTTGCTAAGACCTATTTTCATCCAAACCTTGAGTTGTTTGCCTATGATTCTCAGTCGGAGGAATCGGTGGCGAGAGTTGTTAGGGGGACTGATAGGGTTGTGAATCTTGCTGGGATTTTGAATGAGGACAAAAGGCGCAGTTTCTTTGCCACCCATCAGCAGTTGTCTACATTTATTGCTAGGGCATGTCATTCTCAACAGCTGGCCCAGTTGATACATATCAGCGCATTGGGGGCGGGCGTGGATGCGCCAAGCAAATATCTTCAAAGCAAGGCGGCGGGGGAGGAGTCTATCTTGGCTGAGTTTCCTAGCGGTGCAAGGATTATTCGTCCCTCTATTGTGGTGGGTTTGGAGAGTTCATTTGTGAGGCAGATGAGGTCTATTGCTAGAATGACGCCGATTTTGCTATTGCCTTGTGGGTCGAGTCGAGTTCAGCCTATAGCTGTGGGGGATTTGGTGAAGCTCGTGCTATTGCTATTAAAGGACAAGGCAGCTGGCGAGAACAAGATTATCAATGCCGCAGGTCCTCAAGCTATGAGAATGTGGCAGCTGGTGTCTGTTATTTTGCAGCCTAAGAAGAGAATAATTCTGCCAATGCCCTATGGGATATCTTATACTTTGGCGACTATGCTGGAAAAAATGTTGAAACAGCCGCCTATAACCAGAGATAATTGTCTTTCGCTAAGCAAGGACTTCTTGTGTTCCGACAAGGAAAATCATATTCAGCAGTTGTTGGGGGGACTTACCGAAATAGGCGAAGCGCTTAAGTGAAGGCTGGCAACCATTGGGCTTTGCGAGACCATCAACAGAATTCATAGCTTAGGCGAGGGCTGAAAACAATCAAGCCTTGTAAAACATATAATAGAACATCTAGCACCAAGCCTGAGAATAATTAGACTGGACACCAATGATAAAGAATAAAACTAACCCTTTCTCACCTTCACAACTTAGATGGAAGCTAACAGCAACTAAACATCTATGAGCGATTCAAATGGGCTGACATTCCTCACATTAACACCATCAGAGGTAGCTATGATTTGGTATAGGGAAGAGGGTTTGTTGAGCTGATGTTTTCGCTTGCTTTAAGGCTGTGGTTTATAAGAACCTTGCTCTCATTCATCAGATTGGTACTATATCTATTGGGTGAAATAGTGGAGTGGTGTGGCTTTGCCCTTATGGTTTGGGCGGTTTGGACTCTGCCCACTAGGGCTTTCGCTCTTTGGACGGGCGCCAATTTAATCTCACGCACTTTCACTATTTGGACGAGCGCCAATTTAATCCCACGCGCTTTGGTTCATCATCAGTGGCATTCACAAAAGTTCCCTGCTCCCGAGGAGCCTAAGGCTATCATTTTGGCTCATCATCATTCACAAGAGTTCCCTGCTCCCGAGGAGCCTAAGGCTATCATTTTGGCTCACCATCATTCACAAGAGTTCCCTGCTTATCCGCCCGAGCGTAAGGTGATCATTCCTCTTATTCTCTGATTATTCTTATGGAGTATCTTTGGATACCTATTACTCTGTGGGCTGCTGTTATGCAGATCACTCGGACGGCAATACAGAAAAATCTGAAAAAGCAGATTAGCGATATGGCGGTGGTCTCGGTTCGCTATATCTATGCCCTACCATTTATTCTTTTGTATGTTGCTGGCTTCTTGCTGTTAGGGCATAGTTTGCCGTCATTTAACCTATTGTTCTTTTTCTATGTCCTAGTGGGTTCGCTCACTCAGGTGGCTGCCACCGCTATGTTGATAAGGCTATTTTCCTATCGCAATTTTGCGGTTAGCACTATGTTCTCTAAGACCGATGCACTCCAAGCGGCCGCTTTTGGGTTTGCCTTGTTCGGCCATAGGTTCTCGTCTTTTGGTTTGGTGGCTTTGATGATTGGCTTGGCTGGTTTGTTGTTGACTCTGATGGGCAAGGAAGGGCTAGCGAGAAATGATCTGGTTGGTGCTATTAAAGAAAAGAGTGCTTGGTTAGGAATTTGTGCGGGCGGTCTCTTTGCGGTGACTTCTCTTTGTATTCGTGAAGCGGTGGCGGCCTTGCCAGATGCCCATCCTTTTTTTGCTGCCGCCTTGATGTTGATGAGTATGATAGTTTTTCAGACCCTATTATTGGTGATATATCTGATGCGCTATGAATATCGTCAGTTTGCTGCTATCTATAGGGTTAATAATGCATCCCTTTTGGTTGGGATTACCTCCTTGTTGGGTTCAATAGGTTGGTATACTGCTTTTGCTTTGATGCACCCTGCTTATGTTAAGACTCTTGCGCAGATAGAGCTCCCTATGGCTATAGCCGTTGGCGCGCTCTTTTTCGGTGAGAGGATAAATAGATTGGAGTTGGGAGGGATGTTCCTTATTGCTTTGGCAGTGGTATTGGTGGCTTTTGTTTAGGGGGCTTTTATTTAAGGGGATTTTGCCATAGAATGATGACTATGATAGACAATTCAAATTTACTAAAGACTATTCATTATTTCTGGTTTGGCAATCTCGCTGAAGGGATGCCAAGTGAGGATAATATCAAAAAGTGGTTTGGCTTTTCGCCCGACACCGATGCAGAAATCAAGGAACGATTTGGCGATCTGGTTGAACAGGCAGCCAATGGTGAGCTGGATGAATGGCGTAATAGCCCACAAGGGGCGGTTGTTCTAACTATACTGTTTGATCAATTTCCGCGCAATATCTTTCGGCGCACTGAAAGGGCTTTTGCCTATGATGATAAGGCGCTACAACTGGCAAAGGATTCTATCGCCAAGAAATACGATAGGTCTATGCACTTTGCTGAACGCTTTTTTTGTTATATGCCGTTTATCCATACTGAAGATGAATCTATGCAGCATAAGGGTGTTGTTCTTTTTCAGCAACTGGTGAATCAGGCAAGTGGCGAGCAATATGAATTTGCTCGGGAGTCTCTAAAAGAGGCGCGCAAGCACCTCAATATCATCGTCCGTTTTGGTCGCTTTCCTCATAGAAATGAGGTGTTGGGGCGGGTGTCTACTGAAGAGGAAATGCAGTTTTTGGCGAAGGAAAATTCTCGCTTCGGTCAGTAGGACAGGTTCTCGCCGTGAGTGCTCCGCCACTGGCAAAAGATATTCACGCGCGACTCGAATGAATAGATTGTTCTCGTTGTGAGCGTTCTGCCACTAGCAAAAGATATTCACGCGCGATTCGAATGAATCTATTGTTCTCGCTGTGAGTGCTCTGTCACTAGCAAAAGATAAGGCGCAGCTAAGAGCCGCTATGAAACAAAGGCGCCGCCAGCTTTCGTCTGCTTTTGTTCATACTGCATCCATTGCTATTTGTCGTTTGATACAGAGGCAGCCTTTTTTTCATTCTCGCCGCCGGATTGGGTTCTATGTGGCGGCTAATAATGAGGCGAGCCTGGCTTTGTTGGTTCAGACTGCTAAGCAGCGGAACAAGAGATGCTACTATCCTGTCTTAAATCCTTTGGCAACCGACAGGGCACTGGTCTTTCTTTCTGATGATTCTGTTGGTTGGCGTTTGAACAAATATGCTATAGCAGAGCCATCAGCACCCTTGGCAAGAGGCATAGCTTCGCATACTCTTGACCTGGTGCTATTGCCTTTGGTAGCTTTTGATAATAATGGCGGCCGTCTGGGGATGGGAGCTGGTTATTATGACAAGACCTTTAAACACCTAGCAGGGAAGGCTAGGCACAGGAGAGGGAAGACTATCTTGGTGGGAGTAGGCTATGAGTTCCAGCGAGTGAGAAAAGTGCCGACTGGTGAGATGGATGTTTTGCTAGACTTTGTGGTTACTGAGAAGGATTCTATGGCTTGTCGGTCTGCCTAGTATTTTTATTCTTCCTATTTTATTTCTCTTATGGAGAAGGGGATTAATATGATAAGACCTTCAAACACTTAGCAGGGAAGTCTAGGCAGGGAAGAGGTAAGACTATTTTGGTGGGAGTAGGCTATGAGTTCCAGCGAGTGAGAAAAGTGCCGACTGATGAGATGGATGTTTTGCTAGACTTTGTGGTCACTGAGAAGGATTCTATGGCTTGTCGGTCTGCCTAGTGTTTTTATTTTTCCTATTTCTTCTAGGAGAGGAGGTTTGAAATACATTTCGTTCAGCTATTATTTTCTACCACAATCAGCATGCTACTAAAAGGGCTGAGGGGCTATGGGGCTGGAGCACTTTTTTATTCCTCCTATTTCTCTTAGGAGAGAAGGTTTGAAATACATTTCGTTCAGCTGTTATTTTCTGTCACAACCAGCATACTGCTGAAAGGGCTGAGGGGCTATGGGGCTGGGGCACTTTTTATTCCTCCTATTTCTCTTAGGAGAAGAGGATTGAAATACACTTCGTCCAGCTATTATTTTCTATCACAATCAGCATGCTGCTAAAAGGGCTGAGGGGCTGGAGCACTTTTTATTCCTCCTATTTCTCTTAGGAGAGGAGGTTTGGAATACATTTCGTTCAGCTATTATTTTCTACCACAATCAGCATGCTGCTAAAAGGGCTGAGGGGCTATGGGGCTGGAGCACTTTTTATTCCTCCTATTTCTCTTAGGAGAAGAGGATTGAAATACACTTCGTCCAGCTATTATTTTCTATCACAACCAGCATACTGCCGAAAGGGCTGTGAGGTTATGGGGCTGGAGCACTTTTTTATTCCTCCTATTTCTCTTAGGAGAGGAGGTTTGGAATACATTTCGTCCAGCTATTATTTTCTATCACAACCAGCATGCTGCTAAAAGGGCTGAGGGGCTATGGGGCTGGAGCACTTTTTATTCCTCCTATTTCTCTTAGGAGAGAAGGCTTGAAATACATTTCGTCCAACTATTATTTTCTATCACAACAAGCATGCTACTAAAAGGGCTGAGGGGCTATGGGGCTGGAGCACTTTTTATTCCTCCTACTTCTCTTAGGAGAGGAGGTTTGAAACACATTTCGTCCAGCTGTTATTTTCTACCACAATCAGCATGCTGCTAAAAGGGCTGAGGGGCTATGGGGCTGGAGCACTTTTTTATTCCTCCTATTTCTCTTAGGAGAGGAGGTTTGAAATACATTTCGTCCAGCTATTATTTTCTATCACAACCAGCATACTGCCGAAAGATCTGTGAGGTTATGGGGCTGTGGGGCTGGAGCACTTTTTATTCCTCCTATTTCTCTTAGGAGAAGAGGATTGAAATACACTTCGTCCAGCTATTATTTTCTATCACAACCAGCATACTGCCGAAAGGGCTGTGAGGCTATAGGGCTGGAGCACTTTCTCTTCCTCCTATTTCTCTTAGGGGAGGAGGTTTGAGATACATTTCGTCCAGCTATTATTTTCTATCACAACAAGCAGACTGCTGAAAGGGCTATGGGGCTGGGGCACTTTTTTATTCCTCCTATTTCTCTTAGGAGAGAAGGTTTGAAATACATTTCGTTCAGCTATTATCTTCTATCACAATCAGCATGCTGCTAAAAGGGCTGAGGGGCTATGGGGCTGGAGCACTTTTTTATTCCTCCTATTTCTCTTAGGAGAGAAGGTTTGAAATACATTTCGTCCAACTATTATTTTCTATCACAATCAGCATGCTGCTAAAAGGGCTGAGGGGCTATGGGGCTGGAGCACTTTTTATTCCTCCTACTTCTCTTAGGAGAGGAGGTTTGAAATACATTTTGTTCAGCTATTATTTTCTATCACAACAAGCAGACTGCTGAAAGGGCTGAGGGGCTATGGGGCTGGGGCACTTTTTATTCCTCCTATTTCTTTTAGGAGAGAAGGTTTGAAATACATTTCGTTCAGCTATTATCTTCTATCACAACAGGCATACTGCTGAAAGGGCTGTGAGGCTATAGGGCTGGAGCACCTTTTATTCCTCCTATTTCTCTTAGGAGAGAAGGTTTGAGATACATTTCGTTCAGCTATTATTTTCTATCACAATTAGCATGCTGCTAAAAGGGCTGAGGGGCTATGGGGCTGGGGCACTTTTTATTCCTCCTATTTCTCTTAGGAGAGAAGGTTTGAAATACATTTCGGTCAGCTATTATCTTCTACCACAATCAGCATGCTGCTAAAAGGGCTGAGGGGCTATGAGGCTGGAGCACTTTTTTATTCCTCCTACTTCTCTTAGGAGAGGAGGTTTGAGATACATTTCGTCCAGCTATTATCTTCTACCACAACCAACATACTGCCGAAAGATCTGTGAGGCTATAGGCTATGGGGTTGGGGCTGGAATATTTGAAGGCGTTCTTTAAGTTGTGTTTGTGGGCGCGCTCATTTAGGCTACTGGTGGTTTGGCGAACGGAGGAAAAGATGATAAGCGGGATTGTTCTTTTCCTCTTGGAAGAAATAGTTGATCTCTTTGAAGTAGCGGTGTAGGTCTTTGATCTCAGCTGGGGGCACTTGCATACCGGCTAATACTCTACCATAGGCGGCGCCGTGATTACGATAGTGGAAGAGAGAGATGTTCCATCTGGGGCTGAGCTTATTTAAGAAGTTGAGAAGAGCGCCGGGTCTTTCGGGGAATTCAAAGCGATAGATTACCTCATCTTCGAGTGGATTGGGTGGCACTCCACCGACCATATAGCGGATATGGACCTTTGCCATCTCATTGTCCGTTAGGTCGATGGCAGCATAACCATTTTCTTTAAGTAGCCTTGCTATTTCTTGACGATTCTCTTTGGTGGCGATACGCAATCCGACAAAGATTTGGGCATTGGTCTGATGACAGAAGCGGTAGTTAAATTCGGTTACCTCGTATTTATGTAATAGTTGGCAAAAGCGGCGGAAACTGCCGCGCTTTTCAGGTATGGTCACAGCAAACAGGGCTTCGCGCTGTTCTCCTATTTCGGTGCGTTCGGCTATGTGGCGTAGTCTGTCAAAGTTGGTATTGGCGCCAGATAGGACTGCAACCAGATGTTGTTGGTTTTTTTGCTTGGCGCAGTATTTGTGCAGTCCAGCAATTGCCAAAGCACCGGCTGGTTCAGCAAGAACGCGGGTATCCTCAAAGATATCTTTAATAGCAGCGCAGATTTCATCGGTGGAGACCTTAATCATCTGATCAACACATTGAGAAGCCAACTTAAAGGTTTCTTTTCCCACCTGATTTACCGCAGCACCATCGGCAAAGATCCCTACATGACCCAAGCGAATCCGGCGCTTTTTCTCAAGTGCCTCACTCATACAGGCGGCGTCCTCTGGTTCAACTCCTATGATCTTTATATGAGGTTTAATATATTTGATATAGGCGCCTATGCCGGCTATGAGTCCGCCGCCTCCAACACAAACAAAAATAGCATCTAGTTGCTCTTGTTGTTGGCGGATGATTTCAGCGCCAATGGTTCCTTGACCGGCTATGACCTCACGATGGTCAAAAGGAGGTATATAGGTATAGTTGTGTTTGCGAATGAGTTCTTTGGTATGAGAGTAGGCTTCGTCAAAAGTATCTCCTTTTAAGATGACCGCAGCCTGATAGCTGCGGACTGCATTGACTTTGGTATCTGGGGTAGTGCGCGGCATCACGATAATTGCCTTTATGGCTAATTTTTGGGCTGCCAAAGCAACTCCCTGAGCGTGGTTTCCTGCGGATACGGTGATAACTCCAGCTTCCTTTTTCTGTTGAGCTAGTGAGGAGATGAGGTTATAGGCGCCGCGTAGCTTGAAAGAGAACACTGGGTGCATGTCTTCGCGTTTGAGATAGATATGCTGATTTAACCTTTTGGATAACCTTTCCATAGGCTGCATAGGAGTCTCTTTCACTAGTTCATAGACTCGCGATGCCTGAATGAGGCGATTATATTCTTGAAGTAGTTTTGAGGTCATAATTTTGTTTTAATGGGAGTTTCATTATAGGGGAGGATGAGGATGTGAGTATGAAAGCACTCTATAATCCTACACCAATCGGATACTTGGCTCATAAAATTGGGGAATTATATCTTATTTTCCATAAAAGAGGATATTATGAAAAAGAAAGCCCCACCTAAGAAACGAGCCCTTTTACGGTCAGGCCTTCCGCCAATAGAGGAAGCGAAGTTTAACTGCTTCACAGATTTTCTTTTACAGACGCTCGTCAAAAGGAAGACAAAAAATAAGAGAATTTATGGATTTGTAGAAGATACTATGTAATTCCATAAAATTTTTTGGTGAGACAATAGTTTTTTGTTTGTAAAAATTCGTGAAACTAGTGTATACTATTCGGGCGGGGTAGAGCAGTCTGGTAGCTCGTCGGGCTCA
Organism: Gammaproteobacteria bacterium; assembly: GCA_965215225.1. GTDB lineage: Bacteria > Pseudomonadota > Gammaproteobacteria > CBDBNL01 > JAAOII01. The sequence continues at coordinate 2,080,218 of OZ244039.1, read as the reverse complement.
TAACCCGAAGGTCATAGGTTCAAATCCTATCCCCGCAACTTTTCTTTGATGACTAATATCTATACAGTTTCTGCTCTCTTGGATGAACTCCAAGAAATGCTTGATGACAATTTCCCTAAAGAAGTTCAGGTCTCTGGCGAACTAAGCAGCTTCACGGCAGCTAGCTCAGGTCATTGGTATTTTGCTCTCAGGGATGAGGATGCACAATTGGGTTGCGTTATGTTTAGGAGAAAAAATAGCTCCTTAGGCTTTTTACCTCAAGAAGGTTCGGTTCTCACTCTTATGGGTAGGCTCTCTTTTTATCGCGACCGAGGAGACTTTCAGCTGATTGCCAGTCAAATGACTGTTGAGGGGCAAGGAGACTTGCAGCGCGAATTTAATAAACTCAAAGAGAGGCTGCGTGCCGAAGGGTTGTTTGCTGAAGAACGGAAGAGACCTGTCCCGCAATTTATCTATAATCTTGGTCTGATTACATCGGAGAGTGGCGCAGCTGTTCACGATGTGTTAAAAGTTCTGGCTCGGCGTATGCCAATGATGAATATAACCCTCTTTCCAGTAATGGTGCAAGGGGCAGATGCACCGCCTCAATTGGTTGCAGCCCTGGCCGAGGCTAATCGCCATCCAAATCTTGATGCGGTGCTCATTACGCGTGGCGGCGGCTCTATCGAGGACCTATGGGCTTTTAATGACGAGAGTTTGGTAAGGGCAATCGTTGCTAGCTCTCACCCGGTTATCACAGCTATAGGTCATGAGATAGACTATACTCTTGCTGACTTTGCTGCTGATTTGCGCGCTGCTACTCCTTCGGCGGCTGCTGAACAGCTGAGTATTGATAGTGATGAGTTAGTAGAGAAATTGACAGAATGGGCGGAGCGGGCTAGGAGAGGGTTAGACGACTATATTCATGACCATATGCAAAGATGCGATCTGCTCCAAGAACGTTATATAAGAAGCAATCCACTTGCTTTTTGTGCTGCTAGGCTGAGCGGTTTGCAGCGCCAATTATGCCAATCTATCGACTATTATCAATTAGCTATCAAGGATAGTCTAACAAGATGGCAAAACCGACTTTTTGCCATTGCTCCTCATAGGCAACAAAGGCAAAGGGAGGTGCAATTAAGAGAACTAGCCCTGAGGCTGCACCATAGCGGGGATTCATTGCTGAGAGCCTATTGGGTGAGACTGAACAATTATGACAAGGATTTGCGTTCGGCGCAACAGAACTATATTAGTAGTTTATTTAGCCAACTGAAAAGATCTAACGAGGTCATAAAGGCGCTTAGTCCTTTGGCGGTGCTGGAGCGAAAGGCGATGCAATTAAGAGAACTAGCCCTGAGGCTGCGTCGTAGCGGGGATTCATTGCTGAGAGCCTATCAGGTGAGACTGGACAACTATGGCAAGGATTTGCGCTCTGCTCAACAGAACCATATTAGTAGTTTATTTGGCCAACTGAAACGATCTAAAGAGGTCATAGGGGCGCTCAGTCCTTTGGCGGTGCTGGAGCGAGGCTATGCATTGGTGACAGATGATGAGGGGCAGTTGGTAAGGAGCGCCGCTAAGGTGAAAGTGGCAGATAGGATGGATGTTCGTTTAGCCAGAGGGCGATTGGCTACAAAGGTAGAAGAGATCTATGATCAATCGGATCCGTTTAAGAACTAAAGCTCTCTCTCCACTAACATAGCATCGCCATAAGAAAAGAAGCGGTATTTTTTGTCAACCGCGTGTTTGTAGGCTTGCATAATCCGATTGTAGCCACCAAAAGCGCAAACTAATAACAATAGGCTGGAACGAGGCGAGTGGAAATTGGTTAGAAGCAGATCTACCGATTCAACTGGTTGGCTTTGGGGATGGATGAAAAGTGAGGTTTCTCCCTTATAGGCTATAAATTTCTTGTTCCTATAGGCTGTCTCTAAGGTTCGGAGGCTGGTAGTGCCTACTGAGATGATGCGATGGTTGAGCTCCTTGGCATCATTTAAGGTTTTGGCGGCGGCGGCATTAAGATGACACCATTCTGGGTGGATCCTATGTTTGGTGATCTCATCGACTCGGATGGGGGCAAAAGTGGCAAGTCCTATATGAAGAGTCAGCTGGATAATTTTTACTCCCATGGCCTTTATTTGGTTGATTAGCTGTTCGGTGAAGTGGAGACCAGCAGTAGGTGCGGCTGCTGAACCTTCCTTAGTGGCGAAAATCGTTTGGTATCTCAGCCTGTCGGCCGCTTGAGGAGACCGATGAATATAGGGAGGAAGAGGCAGGGTGCCATAAAGGTGACAAATTTTCACTAGGCTGGTTCTATCTTGGCTTTCAATCAGATAGGAGTGGGCTGTTTTTGCTATGACTCTTAGCTTAGTTGCCTTGCTATTATGGGAGTTGGCAATAAGGATATGGCTGTTTAGGGTGGGGGGACGGGAAGAGCCTATCAACGCTTCTGCTTGGTAGTCATTAATGATGCGGCTAATGAGCACTTCGACCCTGCCGCCGGTTTCCTTGGTTCCTAGTAGGCGCATAGGCAGAACCTTGGTATTATTGAACACCATCACATCTCCTTTGCGCAGTAATCTTGGCAGGTCGCTAATATAAGTATCTTCGCATTTATTGCCGCTTAGATCCAATAGGCGCGCATCAGTTCTATGACTTGATGGCTGCTGGGCAATCAGCTCAGCAGGGAGGTGATAATCATATTGGGAGAGTAGCTTTAAGTTTGTTTCAGAGGATGAACCTATCACTTGTTAAAAATAGAACAATAGTATTGGTAGGTCGCCATTGGTTTGCGCTATCTTTATGATGAACTTAAAGGGATAGATTAGAAAAAGACTAGCCCCTTCAAAGAAGGATTTGAGAGAATGTTTTAGTGAGGGTTTGTTGGCTAGGCGAAAATTAAATGACTGATTTATGCCGAACCAACGGGGCGTTCTCTGTGCATATTCATTAAATTCCTCAGGGAAAAGGCGCGCGAGGCGTTCTTCCTCTAATAAGATGGCTTTGTTGTAAATCAAGAAGATAACGACTCCTAGGAGAATTGCTAGCAAGATACTATGAAGAGCAAGACCTATTCCTACTGCCCCACATACCCAGCATAGATAAAGGGGATTGCGAGAAAGAGAATAGGGTCCGCGAGTCACAAGATGCACATTCTTATAGCTGGCTATGTAAATACTGCTTAGCGTCCGCATGAGAACGCAAAAAGCGATGAGCCCAGCTCCTATGGTGGGTAGGGCTTGCCTATCTTCAAGGAGGGACTCGCTGATGGAGATAAATCCTAGTAGGAGGATAATCACAAGGCTTGCTTGTAATCTACGTAAAGGAATGCGAGAAATTATCATACGGAATGATTGTAATGGGTTTTCTTATTTGCTAGATTTAGAACGGGATCGGATACTTTTTATCCAAAAACGGATTTTTTGCTCATTTAGTCTAAATCTTTCTATTAGATATAGAAGCATCAATGAATGAAATGTTTGCTTAGGGGGTCGAAGATGAATAGCATGTCGGGGGACGGTAGAAGGAGAAGATGGGGACTTGTCGATTTTGGCAAAAAGATCATAGGTATCTATTTCGTATTTTTTTATAAGCAAACTGAAGATACTTTGGTCGTGGCGGTGCATTCTGAAACCTTCATAGTTAGGCATTTTACTTGGTGTATCAGTGATCATGTGCTTGTCTTGAGCATAATGCAGCCACTCGTCAACTAGCTTAATAGAAAAAGGTGTTTTTTTCCACAAGCTATAACTGGCTTGAATCTGAGGGGTGTCAGTATATTTTGGTTTGTCACAATTCATCATTATGAAGGTATCCCTTTTAGTCCAGTGCTTTTCAACAAATTGAGGGGGTAAACTAGTAGGGAGCACATCTTGATCTAGCTTGTCAAATAGGCTTACTAAAGGCCTTATTGGTTTGATGAGGATGACACCTATATCGCAGTAGAACAAAATATCATTCTTGCTCATTTGATTTAAGGTTTTCTTAATAATATAGGGTTTCCATAACCAATAGCCTGCTCCTGTGGATTGTTTGAGTATATGTTTGTTTTTGCGGTAGAAATGGTCATCTATATCGGCAGGACCATATTCGATTACTTTATCAAATTTACCTATGTCGGCTGCGAAGATTCTGCTATAGCCGCGATAGTTCCGTAGTCGATAATTAGTATAATTGATAAGAATATTCATAGAAAGCTTTGATTAATTAATGTCATGGAAGTGATTATACAAGAAAGGCGAAATAGGCCTAAAAAAGAGAAAAAAAATGCATTTAAGTGAAAAAATTTAGGGAAATTATATGCAATCTTCTACAAATTCATAAACTCCCTTAATTAATCAAAGCTTTCTCATAGCATTTTCATTTGGATAATGCAGTTTTATATAGAAATCATAGCACGTTGATAGGAATTTGACAAAATTATTATAAAAATAGTGAAAAAAACATTGAAAAATACCAGTTGGTTATTATTTTTTCCATATAATGAGTATTCTATAGGAGTTCTAATACTCTTTGCTGTTTAAAAATTGAATGGAAAGCGATTAAAACCAAATTTCTTTGAATCCTTTAGCGTCTTTGGTAGCTAAACGAATCTGTTTAGCTGCTAAGTGTTCGGCGTTATGTGATCAAGTCAGAAAGTGCATAAGGCGGATGCCTTGGCAATTGGTAGCGATGAAGGACGTAGGAGCCTGCGATAAGCCTCGGGTAGTTGGCAAACAAACGCTAATCCGGGGATTTCCGAATGGGGAAACCCGTCTTATTTATAAGACATTGCGCGCTGAATTCATAGGCGTGCTAAAGCAAACCCGGAGAACTGAAACATCTAAGTATCCGGAGGAAAAGATATCAACCGATATTCCCTGAGTAGTGGCGAGCGAAAGGGGATCAGCCCTAAAGCTTTGTATTTTTTAGAAGAATGGTCTGGAAAGACTGACCATAGGGGGTGATAGTCCCGTATTCGAAAGAATATACAGAGTGATAATGAGTAGGTCGGGGCACGTGAAACCTTGACTGAATATGGGGGGACCATCCTCCAAGGCTAAATATGACCAATTGACCGATAGTGAACCAGTACCGTGAGGGAAAGGCGAAAAGAACCCCTGCTAGGGGAGTGAAATAGACCCTGAAACCTTATGCATACAAGCAGTCGGAGCTTGAATCATCTTCGGATGTGGATAGTGACGGCGTACCTTTTGTATAATGGGTCAGCGAGTTGCTTCTCAATGGCAAGGTTAACCTGTAAAAGGGGGAGCCGTAGGGAAACCGAGTCTTAATAGGGCGATCTAGTCGTTGGGAGCAGACCCGAAACCGGGCGAGCTAACCATGGGCAGGGTGAAGACAGGGTAACACCTGCTGGAGGCCCGAACCCACTAATGTTGAAAAATTAGGGGATGACCTGTGGTTAGGAGTGAAAGGCTTATCAAGCCCGGAGATAGCTGGTTCTCCGCGAAAACTATTTTGGTAGTGCCTTGTGTATCACCAACGGGGGTAGAGCACTGTCTCGGCTAGGGGCCCGTCCCGGGTTACCAAACCGATGCAAACTCCGAATACCGTTGAGTGCAGCACAGGAGACAGACTATGGGTGCTAAGGTCCATAGTCGAAAGGGAAACAGCCCAGATCGCCAGCTAAGGTCCCCAAATTATGACTAAGTGGGAAACGAAGTGAGAAGTCACAGACAGCCAGGATGTTGGCTTAGAAGCAGCCACCATTTAAAGAAAGCGTAATAGCTCACTGGTCGAGTCGGCTTGCGCGGAAAATATAACGGGGCTAAGTCATATACCGAAGCTGCGAGGTTCAATTTATTGAACCGGTAGCGGAGCGTTCCGTATGCCTGTGAAGGCAAGTTGTGAAGCTTGCTGGAGGTATCGGAAGTGCGAATGCTGACATGAGTAACGATAAAGCAGGTGAAAAACCTGCTCGCCGAAAGACTAAGGTTTCCTGCCCCACGCTAATCGAGGCAGGGTGAGTCGGCCCCTAAGGCGAGGCCGAAAGGCGTAGTCGATGGGAAACAGGTTAACATTCCTGTACCTTTTTATATTGCGATGGAGTGACGGAGGAGGTTAGGTCAGCAAGGCGTTGGTTGTCCTTGTTTAATGTTGTAGGCAGACTGCTTTGGCAAATCCGGGCAGTCATTAATGCTGAGGGCGGATGACGACTTCATTCTCTTCGGAGTCTGAGGGAAGTGACTGATACCATGCTTCCAGGAAAAACTTCTAAGCTTCAGATATAAAAAGACCGTACCGCAAACCAACACAGGTGGTCAGGTAGAGAATACTAAGGCGCTTGAGAGAACTCGGGTGAAGGAACTAGGCAAATTAACACCGTAACTTTGGAAGAAGGTGTGCCATCTTTGGTGATGAGACTTGCTCTCTGAGCTGAGGATGGTTGCAAATACCAGGTGGCTGCGACTGTTTACTAAAAACACAGCACTCTGCAAACTCGTAAGAGGAAGTATAGGGTGTGACGCCTGCCCGGTGCCGGAAGGTTAAATGATGCTGTTAATCCTCGGATGAAGCAGTTGATTGAAGCCCCGGTGAACGGCGGCCGTAACTATAACGGTCCTAAGGTAGCGAAATTCCTTGTCGGGTAAGTTCCGACCTGCACGAATGGCGTAACGATGGCCACACTGTCTCCACCCGAGACTCAGTGAAATTGAAATCGCTGTGAAGATGCAGTGTATCCGCGGTCAGACGGAAAGACCCCGTGAACCTTTACTATAGCTTCACACTGGATTCTAGTTATATCTGTGTAGGATAGGTGGGAGGCGATGAAGCATAGGCGCTAGCCTATGTGGAGCCAACCTTGAAATACCACCCTGGTGTAATTGGGGTTCTAACTTCGGCCCGTTATCCGGGTCAAGGACAGTGTGTGGTGGGTAGTTTGGCTGGGGCGGTCTCCTCCTGAAGAGTAACGGAGGAGCGCAAAGGTGTCCTCAGTATGGTTGGAAATCATGCGATGTGTGCAAAGACAGAAGGACGCTTGACTGCGAGACAGACAGGTCGAGCAGGTGCGAAAGCAGGCCTTAGTGATCCGGTGGTTCTGTATGGAAGGGCCATCGCTCAACGGACAAAAGGTACTCCGGGGATAACAGGCTTATCTCCCCCAAGAGTCCACATCGACGGGGAGGTTTGGCACCTCGATGTCGGCTCATCACATCCTGGGGCTGTAGCAGGTCCCAAGGGTATGGCTGTTCGCCATTTAAAGTGGTACGTGAGCTGGGTTTAGAACGTCGTGAGACAGTTCGGTCCCTATCTGCCGTGGACGCATGAGATTTGAAAGGAGCTGCTCCTAGTACGAGAGGACCGGAGCGGACAAACCTCTGGTGTGCCGGTTGTGATGCCAATTGCATTGCCGGGTAGCTATGTTTGGAAGGGATAACCGCTGAAAGCATATAAGCGGGAAGCCCACCTTAAGATAAGATCTCATCCTATTGCCTTCGGGTAATAGGAACGATGCCCTTGAAGACGACAAGGTTGATAGGTCAGATGTGTAAGTGCTGTGAGGCATTGAGCTAACTGATACTAATTGCATCGGCGACTTGATCACATTACGACGAGCATTTGTTTAGCAGACGCGCAAAAAGGATAGACTTGTTACGGGATTATCGTAATACCATAATGCTGTAATGCAGTAATAGCAGTAATAAGGGTTTATCGCTTTCCTTCTTTTTATTCTAATCTCATAGGGTTATAGTTATAACTATAGCTATATAAGCTATATAAGAGATGAAATTTTTTATCTGATTTTTTACTTATATAACCTATCTCCATATAATAATCACTTCCATATATTTTTTAATTAAACTTATAACAATACTATTCTGATGACACAAGAACCAATACCACCTTTTACGGCTGTGCCGACAAAACAGTTCATTTATCCTTATTTACTATTGGCGTTACATGAGTTGGGTGGCTCAGCCAGAAGGAAAGATGTAATAAATAAAGTAATAGAGAGGCTTGATCCAAATGATGATTTAATTAAAGAGGTCACTGAAAAGGGAGATCTTAAGTTACCTACTAGAGTTGAATGGTCGCAACTTAACCTTTCACTTGCTGGATATACGCAAACTTCGGATGGTAACTGGTCCCTATCACAGCAAGGTAGCGAAAAGATTCCTGACTTGAATAGGTGGCTTTCTGACCGGGATAAAGAATCACTAGATAATTTTAGAAAGGAAGTATCTCGACTTACAAAAGAAGAGAGCAGGAGAAGGAGAACTAACCGGGAAGAGGCTATTGAAGAAGAGAATACTGTTCTAATGACACAAGAACCAATGCCACCTTTTACAGATTTGCCGACTAAACAGTTCATCCATCCCTATTTGCTATTGGTGTTACATGAGTTGGGTGGTTCAGGTAGAAGGAAAGATGTAATAAATAAGGTGATTGAGAGGCTTGATCCAAATGGTGACTTAATTAAAGAGGTCACTGACAAGGGAGATCCTAAGTTATCTGATAGAGTCGAGTGGTCGAAGCTTAGCCTTTCATTTGCTGGATATACGCAAACTTCGGATGGTATCTGGTCCCTATCACAGCAAGGCAGAGAAAATGTCCCTGATTTGATTGGTTGGCTTTCTAACCGGGATAAAGAATCACTAGATAATTTTAGAAAGGAAGTATCTCGACTTACAAAACAAGAGACCAGGAGAAGGAGATATAACCGGGCAAGCGCTGGTGAAAGGATGGTAGCTGGTGAAGAAACTGGTGAGAAGACTATTCTGATGACAAAAGGACCAACACCACCTTTAAAAGTTGTGCCGACTAAACAGTTCATCTATCCTTATTTACTATTGGCGTTGCATGAGCTGGGTGGCTCGGCCAGACGCGAAGCTGTAGTAGATAAAGTGATTGAGTGGCTTGATCCAAATGATGAGTTAATTAAAGAGGTCTCTGAAAAGGGAAATCCTAGGTTACCTAATAGAGTCGGCTGGTCGAAGTTTGACCTTTCTTTTGCTGGCTATTTGAAATCTTCTGGCGGTAGCTGGTCCCTATCACGACAAGGCAAAGAAAAGATTCCTGATTTGACTGAGTGGCTTTCTAATCAGGATGAAGAATCACTAGATAATTTTAGAAAGGAAGCAGCTCGGCTGACAGCAGAAGAGGTCAAGAGAAGGATATCCAACCGGGAAGAAGCCGTTGAAGAAATGGTAGGTGATGAAGAGGCTGATAGGGAGGAGGAGCAAGCAGAACAAGAGCAACAAGAGAAACAAGAACAAGAAAGGCAGCTGAATAAAATCCGTGCAATGGATCCGTTCGCCTTTGAAAGACTATGTAAGAAACTTTTTGAGGCTGTGGGTTATGAAGATGCTATTGAAACAAAACAGACTGGCGATCATGGAATTGATGGCTTTGGCTTTTTCTCTTTTGGTCTAGTTGGATTTAAGGTGGTTTTTCAGGCGAAGAGATACCAAGAAGCTAGTAATATCAGCTCGGACAAAATACAGAAATTGCATGGGGCAATGAACGAAGATGGAGCAGAAAAAGCGGTTTTTATCACCACATCTGACTTTACTAGGGATGGCAGAAGCACCGCTCGCAAATTAGGAATAGATTGTATAAATGGAGACAAGTTGATAAAACTTTTGAAGAAACATGAGCTGGGCTATTCAAGAGAAAGTGTCGCTACAGAATATACATCTAACAGAAAGATAGTCACAACAGAATATAAATTCAATGAAGAGTTTTTTGACAATGTATGACAATCTATAGGGCGAGAGATCTGGACTAGGTGATGAACTATCAAGAACAATTATTTTTTGCTGAACCAAAGAATTCGTTATATAATCATTGGCTAATCGTTTTTTAATTATCAAGATTTATGGCAAAAGAAGAGATTGGTTCCTTTACTAAGGATATGCCGAACACGAGGAATATTTGCCCGTATCTGTTATTGGTTTTTCATCGCTTGGGTGGTTCGGCCACGGTTCCGGCTTGTGTGGAGGAGCTGAGTGAATGGTTTAAGCTAAGTGACGAACAGCTGAGTAGAGTTTATGAGACAAGTGGAGACCTTGTTTTTCTCACCAGAGTTCGTTTCGCTAGATTAACCCTCACTCATGCTGATTATCTGGAAAAGGTATCAAAACATGTGTGGGGTCTATCTCAGAAGGGTAAGGATAAGATCTCCGATTTAATTGAGTGTGATAAGAATAGGTTAGATGAATTTAGACGAGAAGTCGCTAAGCTTGCTGGTGAAGTAGGGAAAAAGAAGAGTAAAGAAAAAAAAGAAAAAAGGGACAATCAGCGGTTAGATGAAGGGGAAGGGGAGATGCTAGATGATGAAGAAACTAGCGAAGAACAAGAAAGAGAAGAACAGCAAGAAAAAGAGGAACAGCTAGAAAAAGAAGAACAGCTAGAAAAGATCAGAGAAATAGATCCTTTGGCATTTGAAAGACTATGTGCTAAGCTTTTTGAAGCCATGGACTATAAAGATGTTGAAGTAACTAAAAGGAGCAAGGATGACGGGATAGATGGGTTCGGCTTTTTGACTTTTAACTTGGTGAGGTTTAAGGTTATTTTTCAGGCAAAGAAATGGGGGCAAGGCAGCAAAATTACAAAGGAGCAGGTTATGAGTCTAAGGGGAGCCATGGTGATGGAGTCCACTGCAGAAAAGGCAGTGTTTATTACCACATCCGACTTTACCAGAGATGCAAGGGAAACGGCTTCTGGCTTAGGGATAGAGTGTATTAACGGTCATAGGTTGATAGAACTTTTGCAAAGACATGAGCTGGGCTATTCGGTTGCAAGCATTAAAAAGACCTATAAGTTTGATGCAAGTTTTTTTAACAATTTGTAAAGAGCCTATTCGCTTTTTGCTTTTTCCCCTTTGTTCCCCTCTGTCTGCTTCTCTTTATCAAAGATAGCATAATCAAAGTAGCATAATGAATGTCTCATTTTTTTATCATAATTTGAATTTTTATCTCAAAGCCGCATCCTTAATTATTCCCTTAAGTTCTTCCTTTAGAAATTCTTCCCTTAGATCCCTTATCTTTTCACTTAGATTCAGAATCTAGATTGAGATTATGTCTTTTATTTTTGTTACAAAAACCCTAAAAAAAATTATTTTTTTGTTAAAACAGAGAAATTTATTGTATAATCACTGGCTAATTGTTTTTTTAATTATTAAAAGAGGAAAGTCTTATGCTTAAACTCATAAAAAATATTGCCTTGGCCGCAGTTCTCTCTTTGCTCTATGTATCAAGCATATGGGCTCAAGAGGTTACAGTTGGATACCAAGGTGTTCTCAACCCCTGGAAGGTAGCTATTAAGGACGGTGTCTTTGAAAAAAGGACCGGCTACAAGATTAATTGGCGCAAATTTGATTCAGGTGGTGCTGTCATAAATGCTATGGCATCTGGTGATGTTCATATAGCCATGGCAGGTTCTAGTCCTATTGCGGCAGGTATTGCTCGCGGTTTGCCTATTCAGGTGTTCTGGGTCATGGAAGACATTGCTTCTGCTGAAGCCTTAGTTGTCCGTGATGGTTCAGGCATCATTGCTCCTCAGGATCTGAAAGGCAAGAGTATTGCAGTTCCTTTCGTGTCTACAACCCATTTTCATGTTCTTTTTGCTTTAGAGCAATTTGGCATTCAGCCAAATGAAGTGAGGTTACGTAATCTTCAACCGCCTCAAATTGCGGCTGCTTGGAGAAGGGGCGATATAGATGCGGCCTTTGTCTGGGATCCGGCTCTTGCTGAGATCAAGAAGAATGGTAAGGTATTGGTTACATCTGGTCAGTTGAGCACCTGGGGTAAGGCTACATTTGATGGGACGGTTGTCAATAGAAATTTTGCTGCTCAGAATGACCAGTTCATGACTGAGTTCACTAAGATTTTAGATGAGAGCACAGCTGCCTATCGTGAGAATCCATCAGGATGGAATAGCAATCCTTCAAATGCGCAGAAACTTGCTGACCTTGCCGGTGGGCAAGCTAATCAGGTAGCGGGCACTTTGGCACTCTATGAGTTCCCTTCCGCAGCTGAGCAGGCTACGTCTAGATGGTTAGGTGGGGGTGAAAATGGTGGTGTGGCTCGTGCATTGAAGTTCACTGCCGAATTCCTTAAGGAGCAAAAGCAGGTGGATGCAACTCCATCAAGCTATTCTTCTTTTGTGAATAGTAAATTTGTTGCAGCAGCAGCTAGATAAAAACACTGTTGAAAAAGGTGCCATTTTTTATGGCACCTTTTATTTATGACTTCTTTAGTTGCCGAAAAGGTTGATTACATCTATAAGAGCAAAGATGAAGCAAAAAATGTTCACGCTCTTCAAGATGTTAATCTCGAAATAAAAGACGAAGAGTTTATCGTTGCCATAGGCGCTTCTGGTTGTGGCAAGACAACTTTGCTTAATCTATTTGCTGGGTTCTTACAGCCTACTGAAGGCTCTATCAGTTATAGAAATGAATCCATTGACGAGAAGATTGAAGGACCTGGTAAGGATAGGGGAGTGGTATTTGGTCTTAAGGATGATTCTGATAGTGATTCCACTAGTGACCAAGAAAGAGGTGTTATTACTGGGCCAGGAAGCGATAGAGGAGTGGTTTTTCAAAAGCATGCCCTTTTGCCCTGGTTGAATGTTATCGACAATGTAGCCTTTGGGCTTAAATTACAAGGGATGCCTTTTAAGGAGCGCGAGGAGATATCCATACGTAATTTGGACTTGGTTGGTTTAGGAGAATTTACCAAACACAAGATTTATCAACTTTCTGGTGGTATGCAGCAAAGGGTTGGTATTGCTCGAGCATTGACTTCAGATCCTTCTACTTTGTTGATGGATGAGCCTTTGGGAGCCTTAGATGCGCTTACCCGTGAAAACACTCAAGAACTAATACTTGATATTTGGAAGAAGACGCGCAAACGAATATTTTTTATTACCCATAGTGTTGAGGAGGCTCTATTCATGGCGACCAAAATTATTGTTATGTCACCTCGTCCGGGGCGTATTACTCATAGATTCGATTTGGATTTTTGCCATAGGTATTTGAAAATAAAAGATGCCCGCAAGATAAAGTCTCAATCGGATTTCATTAAGATGCGCGAGGTTATTCTTGAAATTATTTATGCAGATGAAAAAACTCAGTGATTATTTTTCTGCCTGGTTTGGTAGTTCTGACGAAATAGGCCATACCTATGGCGCGCCAGGTCAAGGTAAGAGCATTGGTATTAGTATCATTACGACTATCCTACTTGTCTTGTTTTGGTACCTTGGCACTGATGTATTCAAATTTATTCGACCGCTTGTTTTCCCTTCGCCAGATGCAGTGATTAATAAGTTTATCGATACCAGCTTAGATGGCTATGGCGGCTCTACCCTGTTGGAACATACTGGTTGGAGTATGTTTCGTGTTTTCACCGCCTTTTTTCTTTCATGTATCACGGCGATTCCCATAGGTATTATGATGGGAGTGAATCGTTATATGAGAGGCATATTTGACCCACCCATAGAATTCTATCGTCCCATACCACCTTTGGCTTACTTGCCCTTAATAATAATATGGTTCGGCATAGAAGAAACAGCTAAGATAGTTCTTATTTATCTTGCTATCTTCGCTCCTATGGTATTGAATGCTCGTGCTGGGGTTCGTTCAGTTGCTATTGAGCAAATTCATGCTGCCTACTCTATGGGGGCAACCAAGTGGCAGGTGCTTACTCAGGTGATAGTTAAAGGGGCTATGCCTGAGATCCTTACCGGCATGAGAATAGGCATAGGTTTTGGTTGGACTACATTGGTTGCAGCTGAACTACTTGCTGCCGAAGAAGGCTTAGGCTTTATGATAAACGGGGCAGCTGCTTTTCTCGCGGTTGATGTGGTCGTGATGGGGATCATTGTCATAGGTCTCATAGCCTATGGGTTTGATATGATAATGCGCTATATTGAGAGGGTGGTGGTCCCTTGGAAAGGTAAAGTCTGATTTAGCATCCAATATATCCTAATATATAAAGAAGCTTATATACTGGCAGCACATTAATGACTGGTCATAAAGTAAGAATCTTTTCTTACTTTCCACAATCTGTCATTCTCCCTGATAAGGTTCAAAGAAATATTCGATCTCGTAGGACACAGATAGGTGGCGAGTTAACGGAACGGGAAAAGAGACAACAATATGATTTTAAGACTCTTTTTTATGATATGTTCCTTACCGACAATAAGAAATATCTTGTTTGTATAGGCCCGCCTTTATTGAATTTAGGAGATCCTCTAAGTATTAGTTGTTTGGATAGGCCGCTTAAATTTTCAATAACAAAAATGCGGAGAGGGGCTCCAACCAGGAAATTATTTATTATTCATATAAAGATTCCTTTTTCTAGTCAAAACAATAAACTGACTTTGAAGTTTAGATTTACCCATTTTAGCTTAACCGCCTCTTACTTTAAGCAACCACCTCTTCCAATGGCAAGAACTAAGTTAACCTTAGCTACTTTACAAAAAGACTACCCGATCCTATGGATTCGAGATTGGTGTAGATGGTATAGGAGGGTGCATGCTATTAAGAGAATAGTCATTTATGATAACGGAAGTAAGAATTTGATAGCATTAAAGCATAGTCTTTCTCAACTGGATGAAGACATTGAGATTCTCTTAGTTCATTGGCCCTTTCCTTATGGCCCTGTGAGATCTCATGACAATAAATATAGTCAAGAAGGCAGCGCAAATCATTGCCATTTGATGTTTTGTCCTAGAAGAACTCGATGGGTTACGTTTTTGGACTTGGATGAATATCTCTATGTGGAGGGTGAGAGGCCCCTTATAGATTACTTAAACTTTAAGCTTTTCCCGATTACTTACTTACCCAATTATACTATGCCTCCTATTAGAGTTATCGATGCTAATCCTTATGAAGAGGGATTGGCAAGATTTTTTGACCATATTGAAAGGGTATCAGAGCTTTCTTGGGACGCGAAAAAATACATATGCCGCCCGAAGGGTCTTTGGCTGCATTATATGCATTTGGGGATTCTTAATTTTTATTGGAGACAAGTCGAGAAGTTTGTTGTAAGGATTGATTCTTATTTTGGGATAGGATTAAGGAAGCAGAGAACTGTATTTTTCTATCATCTTAAAAGTTTAAAGATACTTTGGAAACGTAAGGGAATTAGAAAATATTTTAAAGAAGAAGCTAGAACAGATCCCAAGCAAAAGGCCGTCCCTGTGCTGGATAGCGTTCGTGACACTCGGCTTAGGGATATGGCAAGAGCCAAGGGGTTGTTGGAATAATCCTTATAGAAGTTCCATGGTTATTATTTTGCTCAGATGGATATTTAACTCTGCTTTAATTAAAGAACCATGTCCTTCTGGTGGTGCTTTTGTTCAAGGACCTGTGGATATAAAGTGTTTGTGTATTAATTTATAATGAGTGCTGATTATGAAAAAACTATGGCTTAGTGTTCTCTTGATGGGAAGGTGCCTTTGATATGATAATGAGCTATATTGAAAGAGTGGCGGTTCCTTGGCAAGGTGAAGCTTGATTTTAGCACTCAACATATAAAGAACTTTATATACTGGCGGTATACTAATGGCTGGTTATAAGGTAAGAATTTCTTCTTATTTCCCACAATCTGTCATTCTCCCTGATAAAGTTCAAAGGGACATGCGAACTCGTCAGATGATTATAGGCAGCGAGTTAACGGAACGGGAAAAGAGACAACAATATGATTTTAAGACTCTTTTTTATGATATGTTCCTTACCGACAATAAGAAATATCTTGTTTGTATAGGCCCGCCTTTATTGAATTTAGGAGATCCTCTAAGTATTAGTTGTTCAGATAGGCTGCTTAAATTTTCAATCACAAAACTGCGGCAAGGGGCTTCGACTATGAAATTAGTTATTATTCGTATAAAAATCCCTCTTTCTATTCGAAATAATAAACTGACTTTGAAATTTAGATTCGTCCGTTTCAGCTTAACCGTCTCTTACTTTAGGCGACCAACTCTTCCAATGGAAAAAACTGAGTTAACCTTAGCTACTTTGCAAAAAGATAACCCAATCTTATGGATTCAAGATTGGTGTAGATGGTATAGGAGGGTGCATGCTATTAAGAGGATAGTCATTTATGATAACGGTAGTAAGAATTTCATAGCATTAAAACATAGTCTTTCTCAGCTGGAGGACATTGAGATTATTTTAGTCCATTGGCCCTTTCCTTTTGGCACTGTAAGATCTTATCATAATCAATATAGTCAAATAGGCAGTGAGAATCATTGCCACTTGTTGTTTTGTCCTAGAAGAACTAGATGGCTTACATTTTTGGATTTGGATGAATATCTCTATGTGGAGGACGAGAAGCCCCTTATGGATTACTTAAAATTTAAGGTTTTTCCTATTATTGACTTACCCAGTTATGTTATGCCTTCTATTGGAGTCATGAATGCTAATCGTTATGAAAAGAAGTTGTCAAGATTTTTTGACCATGTTGAAAGACCACCAGAGCTTTCTTGGAGCTCGATAAAATACATATGCTGCCCGAAGGGTGTTTGGCTGCATTATTTACATTTTGTGATTCTTAATTTTTATTGGAGACAGGTCGAGAAGCTTGTTGTGAGGCTTAATTCTTATTTTGGGATAAAGGTAATAAGAATAAGGAACCAAAGAACTGTGTTTTTCTATCATCTTAAAAGTTTAAGCACGCTTTGGCGATTTAAGGATAGGGAATATAGAAGATATCATAAACAAAAAAGTGGAACAGATCCAAAGAAAAAGGCTGTTCCTGTGCTGGATAATGTTCTTGACACTCGACTTAGGGATATGGCAAGAAACAAGGGGTTGTTAGAAGAGTCTCTATAGAATCTCTATAGTTACTATTCTGTTCAGATGAATATTTAAGTCTGCTTTAATTAAAGAACCATGTTCTTCTGATGCTGCTTTTGTTCAAGGGTCGTATGGATATAAAAAGTTGTGGTTCTTTGGCAAGGCAAAGACTGATTTTAGCACTCAGCATATAAAGAACTTTACATATTAGTGGCTAGTCATAGGGCAAGAATTTCTTCTTACTTTCCACAACCTGTCATTCTCCCTGATAAGGTTCAAAGAAAGCTTCGATCTCATAGGGCAGCTATAGGCGACGGCGAGTTAACGGAACGGGAGAAGAGACAACAATATGATTTCAAAACTCTTTTTTTTGATATGTTCCTTACCGACAATAAAAATTATCTTGTTTGTATAGGCCCGCCTTTATTGAATTTAGGAGACCCTCTAAGTATTAGTTGTTCGGATAGGCCGCTTAAATTTTCAATAACAAAACTGCGGAAAGGGCATTCAATGATGAAATTATTTATTGTTCGTATAAAGATCCCTTTTTCTGTTCAAAATAATAAATTGACTTTGAAGTTTAGATTCACCCATTTCAACTTAACTGTCTCTTACTTTAAGCAACCAACTCTTCCAGTACAAAAAGCTGAGATAACCTTAGCTACTATGCAAAAGGACTACCCGATTTTATGGATTCAAGATTGGTGTAGATGGTATAGAAGAGTGCATGCTATTAAGAGAATGGTCATTTATGATAACGGAAGCAAGAATTTCATAGCATTAAAACACAGTCTTTCTCAACTGGAGGAGGACATTGAGATTCTCTTAGTTCATTGGCCCTTTCCTTATGGTCTTATAAGATCTCCCGATAATAGATATACCCAGGAAGGCGGTGTAAATCATTGCCACTTGTTGTTTTGTCCTAGAAGAACTAGATGGTTTACGTTTTTGGACTTGGATGAATATCTCTATGTGGAGGGTGAGAAATCCCTTATAGATTACTTGAAATTTAAGGTTTTCCCGATTATTGACTTCCCTCATTATATGATCTATCCTACTGGAGTTATGGATGCTAATCGTTATGAAAAGGTATTGTTAAGATTTTTTGACCATATTGAAAGACCACCAAGGCTTTCTTGGTCTACGCCCAAATTCATATGCCGCCCAGAGGGACTTTTATTGCATTGTCTGCATTGGGGGGTTGTTACATTTTATTGGAGACAAGTTGAGAAGCTTGTTGTAAGGCTTGGTTCTTATTTTGGGATGAAGACAAGAACACTAAGGGGGCAGAGAACTGTATTTTTCTATCATCTCAGCAACTTAAATACACTTTGGAAAATTAAGGAATATGGAAGACATTATGAAGGAAATAATGTTCTTGACACTCGGCTTAGGGATATGGCGAGAAACAAGGGGTTGTTGGAAGAATCCCTATAGAAGCTCCATAGTTATTATTTTGCATAGACAGATATTTGGTCTTGCTTTAAAATTAAAGAACCATGTTCTTCTGATGTTGCGTTTGTTCAGGGATTCTGTACTTGTAATATAAAATGTTTAGGCATTAATTTATAATGAGTGATGATTGTGAAAAAGCTATGGTTTAGTGCTCTCTTGATGGGGATGGTTGTCATAGGTTTTATAGCCCATGCCTTTGATATGATAATGCGCTATATTGAAAGCGATGGTTCCTTGGCAAGGCAAGGTCTGATTTTAGCGCTCAGCATATAAAGAGCTTTATATATTAGTGGTTAGTCATAGGGTAAGGATTTCTTCTTACTTTCCACAACCTGTCCTTCTCCCTGATAAGATTCAAAGAAATATTCGATCTCATAGGGTAGATATGGGTGACGGTGAGTTAACGGAACGGGAAAAGAGGCAACAATATGATTCTAAGACTCTTTTTTATGATATGTTCCTTACCGACAATGAAAGGCATCTTGTTTGTATAGGGCCGCCTTTATTGAATTTAGGAGACCCTCTAAGTATTAGTTGTTTGGATAGGCCGCTTAAATTCTCAATAACAAAAATGCGGAAAGGGCATGCAATTATCAAATTATTTATTATTCGTATAAAAATTCCTTTTTCTATTCAAGATAATAAGCTGACTTTGAGGTTTAGATTTACCCATTTCAACTTAACCGTCTCTTACTTTAGGCAACCAATTATGCCAATGGAAAAAACTAAGTTAACCTTAGCTACTATGCAAAAAGACTACCCAATCTTATGGATTCAAGATTGGTGTAGATGGCATCGAAGGGTGCATGATGTTAAGAGAATAGTCATTTATGATAACGGAAGTAAGAATTTCATGGCATTAAAACACAGTCTTTCTCAACTGGATGAGGACATTGAGATTCTCTTAGTCCATTGGTCCTTTCCTTTTGGTCCTACAAGATCTCATGATAATCAATATAGTCAAGAAGGCGGTGTGAATCATTGCCATTTGTTGTTTTGTGCTAAAAGAACCCGATGGTTTACATTTTTGGATTTGGATGAATATCTCTATGTGGAAGGTGAGAAACCCCTTATAGATTACTTAAAATTCAAGGTTTTCCCGATTACCTACTTACCCAATTATATTATGCATCCTGTTGGAGTTATGGATGCTAATTGTCATGACAAGAGATTGTCAAGATTTTTTGACCATACTGAAAGACCACCAGAGCTTTCTTGGTTTGGGCACAAATTCATATGTCGTTCGAAGGCTCTTTGGCGGCACCGTTTGCATTATGGGGACCTTAATTTTTATTGGAGACAAGCAGGGAGGCTTGTTGTAAGGCTTGGTTCTTATTTTGGGATAAAGGTAATAAGAGTAGGGAGGCAGAGAACTGTATTTTTCTATCATCTTAGCAACTTAAATACACTTTGGAAATATAAGAAATATAGAAGAAATTATGAGGGGAATAATGTTCTTGACACTCGGCTTAGGGATATGGCAAGAAATAAAGGGTTGTTGGAAGAATCCCTATAGAAGCTCCATAGTTATTATTTTGCATAGACAGATATTTGATCTTGCTTTAAAATTAAAGAACCATGTTCTTCTTCTGCTACTTTCGTTCAAAGATTTCGCACTTATGATATAATGTGTGTATGTATTAACTTATAAGGAGTAATGATTATGAAAAAAGTATGCTTTAGTGTTCTTCTGATGGGAGTAGCTATGATGGCTTTTGCTGAAGAAAGCTTTTACACTGGAAGGTCTCCTGCTGTTATTAAGGGGTATGATGTGGTAGCTTATTTTAATCAAGGACGAGCGGTAAAGGGACAAAAGGACTTTTCCTATGACTACAAAGGAGTCCAATGGTTCTTTTCTTCTCCAGAAAACAGAGATGCATTTGCCGCTTCACCTGATAAATATGTGCCTCAATATGGTGGTTATTGCGCTTATGCTATGTCCGAATATGGTGATAAGGTGAAGATAGATCCAAACCAATTTACCATTAAGGATGGCAAGCTATATTTGAACTATAATCGTCGTATCAGTGATAGATTCAATGCAGATATAGATAACCATATAGTTCAGGCAGACGCTAATTGGAAGAAGATACTGGCAGAGTAATTCTTATAACTTGCCGATAAAACCACCACTGGAATTGTCCTGTGGTGGTTTTCTTTGTTAATGGCGTTCTTTTTTTCCATTCTACTGATAGTTATTGGTTTAACTAGCTTGATATGGGGCGCGGGAGCCATTGTGCAGGTAACTCCGACCTTAGCAAGGACTATTGGCATTTCGCCCTTAGCAGCTGGCGCTATTATTTTAGGTATAGGAACTTCTTTACCTGAGCTCGCGGTTTCTATTGCCGCTGGTTTGGCAAACGAGTCTTTGATAGCCTATGGCAATGCAGTAGGTTCTAACATCGCCAATGTTGGATTGATACTCGGCATTGCGGCTCTTATTAGTCCTATCCTTTTTACTGGCAAGACTGTTCGTTGGCAGTTCATCTTGATGACTGCAAGCACTTTGTTATTTCTCTTTTTGGCGCTGGATAGCCAACTGGTTTTTGGCGAGGGCTTAGCACTTATTCTGCTTTTGATGGTTTCATTATGGATAATAGCGCGTGGGAAGGACCCGTGGCAAAAGAGTCACCCGGCTATCAAAAAATCTAAGCAGGCTTTTAACTTGGTTGCGGGTTTTGGATGTGTTTTTGTGGGCGCGCCCTTAACTGTGCATGGGGTAAGCATGCTAGCATTAAATTTAGGGGTGCCTTCTCAACTGGTTAGCCTCTCGTTGCTTGCTTTGGGGACTAGTTTGCCCGAGCTGGTAGTTACGATTCGAGCGGCTATGCATAAAGAACCGCAACTCGTCATAGGGAATATTCTTGGTTCTAATATATTCAACCTCTTGTTAGTAGTGGCGGTTGCTTGTCTTTTTAGTCCTATTCACCTGACCGTATTAGATTTACAACGAGATGGAAGCTTTTTAATACTAACGACCCTGCTGTTTCTTTTTCTGTGTTTTTCTTGGAATAGACAGAGAAAATTAAGTCGCCCTGGAGGAGGTCTTTTGCTATCTATTTATTGCTTATATATAGGAGCCATAATTATAAGCGGATTAAGATTATGAAAAGACAAGCAGATTATAATAAGGTCTTGTTTATCTGAATCTTGCTGATATATTATTAACCTATAAACTAATAGAATTATGACAAAACCTTATAAGATTGCTGTGACCGGTGCTGGTGGCCAGATTGGCTATGCATTGGTTTTTCGTTTGGCGGCAGGAGAGTTGTTCGGTAAAGACCATCCTGTTATTTTGCACTTAATAGAAGTGCCTCAGGCACTTCCACACTTGACTGGATTGAAGATGGAGTTAGAAGATTGTGCTTTCCCCACTCTTCACGATGTTATTTGCACTGATGATCCTTACAAAGGATTTGGTGATGTAGATTGCGCTTTTTTGGTAGGAGCAAGGCCGCGCTCTGCTGATATGGAAAGGTCGGATCTGCTCAATGCAAAT
This sequence comes from Gammaproteobacteria bacterium, assembly GCA_965215225.1. Taxonomy (GTDB): domain Bacteria; phylum Pseudomonadota; class Gammaproteobacteria; order CBDBNL01; family JAAOII01. The sequence goes on along the minus strand of OZ244039.1, from coordinate 2,058,538 downwards.
GCACAGATCTTTTCTGTTCAAGGCAAGGCGCTTAATGAAAGCGCTTCTTCGCAAGTGAGAGTTTTGGTGGTAGGCAATCCAGCTAATACCAATGCATTAATAACTCGCCATAGCGCGCCAGATTTGGATGCTAATTGTTTTGCTGCCATGACTAGACTGGATCACAACAGGACAATTGCCCAGCTAGCATTACAGACCAAAACTCATCCGGGTGATATATATCAAGTGATTATTTGGGGGAATCACTCGGCAACTCAGTATCCGGATATTCATCATGCTTTGATAAATAATACTAAGGCTTTGGATCTGGTGAATGAGAAGTGGTATCATGATGAGATGATTGCTACTGTCCAACAAAGAGGGACTGCAATCATTAAGGCGCGCGGTGCATCAAGCGCAGCCAGTGCAGCCAATGCAGCTCTTGACACCATGAGAGATTGGTTAAATACTACCCGCCAAAATGATTGGACTAGCACATCTATTTATAGTCAAGGTCAATATGGTATCCAAAGGGACATCTTTTATTCTTTCCCAGTTGTATGTTCTAAGGGGGAATGCACAGTGGTTGAGGGGCTTGCGATAAATGACTTTAGTCATAAGATGATGAAAGCAACAGAAAAGGAACTACTTGAAGAAAGAGATGCGGTTAAGGGTCTGTTGAATTAATTTGAATCAAACAGGAGAGGGTTCTTTTAGCTTAGGCTATGGAATATTATCAAGTAGGAGGAGTAGTTCGCGATAGACTCTTAGGTTTGACCACTAAGGATAGAGATTGGGTTGTAGTGGGTGCTACTCCTCAACAGATGATAAAAAAAGGATTTCAGCCTATAGGAAAGGATTTTCCGGTTTTTCTTCATCCTGATACTAAAGAGGAATATGCTCTAGCACGCACTGAACGAAAAAAAGGGGTTGGTTATAGAGGATTTGTTTTTTATAGTGAGCCAGATGTTTCGCTAGAGGAGGATCTAAGGCGGCGCGACCTGACTATCAATGCCATGGCTTATGATGCAGAGAATGAGCGACTTATAGATCCTTATGGGGGGCAAGAGGATATCAGGGCGGGCATCTTGCGTCATACCTCTGAAGCTTTTACTGAAGACCCGTTAAGAATATTAAGGTGCGCTCGTTTCCTTGCTAGATTTCATTCCTATGGTTTTTCAATAGCTCCAGAAACTCAGCGGCTATTAAGCCGAATGACTGGGTCTAAGGAGATAGAAACTCTAAGCGCGGAAAGAATATGGGTAGAAACGGCAAAGGCGCTTGGTGAGAAGTCGCCTCATAAATTTTTTGAAGCACTCCAAAATTGTAGTGGGTTGACCTATTGGTATAAGGAACTGGCATCTCTTTTTGGTGTCCCTCAACCAGCTCGTCATCATCCAGAAATTGATTGCGGAGTGCATACACTAATGGTATTAGAACAAACAGCTTTGGTATCTCAGGAGCTAAGCACTCGTTTTGCAGCCCTATGCCATGACCTAGGTAAAGGCAAAACACCCAAAAAAGATCTGCCTTCTCATCATGGCCATGAAGAAAGGGGAGTGCCATTGGTAAGGTCTCTTTGTGAGCGCTTACGAGTGCCCAAAGAAATAGAGCAGCTGGCTTGTTTAGCCTGTCGTTACCATACTCATATCCATCGGATAAAGGAGCTGAAAGCGGAAACTATTTTGAAAGTATTTGATGCTTTTGATTTGTGGCGTAGGCCGCAACGTTTTGCTGAGTTCCTTCTTGTCTGTCAATCAGATATACGAGGGCGATTGGGATTTGAGAAGACGATCTATGAACAAAAAGAAATTGCCGAACAGTTAGCAAGAGCGGCTCGTAAAGTGAATGTTCAGCAGGCTATTGCTGGCGTAGCAGAACAAGAAAGGGCAGCTTCTATTCGCGCCGCCCGTCTTGCTGAGATTGGGCAGCTAATTGTTAATTGAGTAGACGCAGTTGTTCTTTAATTAGGCTGCATTCTTGTTGGTTCCGTTTTAGTTTTTCCTGATTACTTGCTACTATTTCTTCAGGTGCCCTAGTAATAAAGTCCTTGTTCGCTAGTTTTTGACTCAGCTTCTCTTGGATGGTATTTAATTGGTTCAGTTTTTTCTCCAGTTTGCTCTTTTCTATTTCCTTTTCTTTCACCTTATCTATTGGAAAGAAGACCTGACTGGAACCCACCATGACGGACTTTCCTGCTGGTTTAGGATAGTCGGTTTTATGAACCTCTATCAAGGCACCAAGAGATTGGATAAGATGAGAATAGTCTTTGAGTAATTGGTATTCTTTGTGATTATCACTTAACAAGAGTAAATTTATAGGTTGTTTAGGAGATAGCTGGAGCTCACTACGAATAGAGCGAGCCGCGCTGATAAGCTCTCTGAGCCAATCTATCTCGGCAAAAGCACTCATGTTTGGTTTTTCAGTCGCTAGTGGATAGGGAGCTGTCATAATACTAGGGTTCTTAGGTGATGCAAACCCCATTTGCTGCCATATTTCTTCGGTGATGAAAGGAATAAACGGGTGAGCCAATCTTAGAGTCTTATCTAATAGATCGCGTAGATTAGTCGCGACAGCTGCTGCTACTTGGCGGTCTTCACCATTTAGTAGGGGTTTGGAAAATTCTATATACCAGTCGCAAAGCTCATTCCAAACGAACTCATAAAGAGATTGAGCTGCAATGTCAAAACGGTATTTGCTTAATGCTTGAGTAATTTGATAAGAGGCCTTAGCAAAACATGCTTGAGCCCATCTATCTACTAGGCTTAGTTGCTTAGCTGTTGCCTTTTCTTCTTGCTGCATTGATACATAGCGAGCAGCATTCCATAGCTTATTGCAAAAGTTGCGGTAGCCAATGCAGCGAGAGGTATCAAAATTTAAATCATGAGCAGTAGATGCCAGCGCGCAAAAGGTAAACCGAAGAGCATCAGTTCCATGAGCGGAGATTCCTTTAGGAAAGTGACGGCGAGTGGCCTTTTCAATGAGGGGTGCTTTTTCTGGCTGAAGTAGATTAGAGGTGCGTTTTGTTAATAGATCTTCTAGTTCAATACCATCAATAAGATCAAGAGGATCTAGGATATTCCCCTTAGATTTTGACATCTTTTGTCCTTCCGCATCTCTCACCAACCCGTGGATATAGACCTGATGAAAAGGAATTTCATTTTTCATTGCAAGAGTCATCATAATCATTCGCGCTACCCAGAAGAAGATAATATCAAACCCGGTCACCAGAACATTGGTTGGGTTGAAGGTGGTTTGTCGTTGGCTTTTAGCTGGCCAGCCGAGAGTGGCAAATGTCCAAAGAGAAGAAGAGAACCAGGTATCTAGCACATCCTCATCTTGTTTCAAAGAAATAGAAGTAGCCAAGCTATTCTTTTCTCTTACTTCTTTCTCGTTGCGGCCAACAAATATATTGTTATTATTATCATACCAAGCTGGAATACGATGTCCCCACCAGAGCTGACGACTGATACACCAGTCTTGGATAATATCTAGCCAAGCAAAATAGGTTTTTTCCCATCGTTTGGGAACGAATTCCGTTTGTCCTTCTTGGACTACTTTTATGGCTCGGTCAGCGAGCTCTTTCATTTTGACGAACCACTGATCTGTCATATAGGGTTCCAATATTACACCGCTGCGGTCACCTCTTGGTGGGCTGTAGCTTCGCTTCTCCTTTTTCACTAACAAGCCGTCTGCTTCTAGATCCTTAACGATTGCAGCTCTTGCTACATAGCGATCCATTCCTTGATATTTGGCAGGTGCGTTCTCATTCATCGTTGCTGTTGGAGTGAAGAGATTGATGACTTCCATCTTGTGTCTCTTACCGACTTCATAATCATTGAAGTCGTGAGCGGGAGTTATCTTTACGCAGCCTGAACCAAACTCAGACCTAACATAGGCGTCTGCGATAATAGGGATAATCCTATCGGTGCGAGGGACATGGACCATCTTACCTAGGTGTTGTTGGTATTCTTGTGATTCGGGATTAATGGCGATAGCACCATCAGCAAGAATTGTTTCAGGGCGAGTAGTAGCAATGGTCATATAGCCGGCTTCCTCAACAAATGGATAATGGACGTGATAGAGGACCCCTTCTTCTTCTTGAGTAGTAACCTCTAAGTCGGATACAGCTGTTTGAAGAACGGGATCCCAATTAATCAATTTTTTGCTACGGTAGATCAGCCCTTGTTCGTATAGACGAACAAATGCTTCAGTTACCGCTGAGCAGAATGCTTCATCCATGGTAAAACGAGAAGTTTGCCAATCCACTGAGGCGCCAAGCCGCTTAAGTTGGTTGGCAATAGTGTTACCGGACTGTTCCTTCCATTTCCAGATTTCTTTGATGAACTTTTCTCTCCCTAATTGATGTTTGTTCTTGCCACGACTAGCTAATTGGCGTTCTACCAACATTTGGGTGGCGATACCTGCATGATCTGTTCCCATCTGCCATAGCACATTCTTACCACTCATACGATGATAGCGAATGAGAGTGTCTATGATGGTGCTCTGAAAGGCATGTCCCATATGGAGAGTTCCGGTAACATTAGGCGGAGGAATGGCTATACAAAAAGGCTCACCTTGAGCGGAAGGCACAAAAAGGTTGTTCTTTTCCCAGAAGCTATACCATTTGCTTTCTATTTCTTGTGGATTAAACTTTTTATCCATATTTACAAAAACTCATAGATTTTTAATATGCTGAATGAAAGAGAGAAGTTGATAACCGCAACTTAATAAACAGGGCTATGCAATTAAATCTTGACAGCCCGAATTGTGCCCGAACAGCTATTACAGCCCATTAAATAAATTCGCGCACATCAACGAAATGACCAGCTATACTGGCAACAGCAGCCATAGCAGGACTTACCAAATGGGTTCTGCCGTAAGCGCCTTGCCTTCCTTCAAAGTTTCTATTAGAAGTAGAAGCGCAATGTTCTTTTTTCCCCAGTTGGTCAGGATTCATTCCTAGACACATAGAACAGCCGGGACTTCGCCATTGGAAGCCGGCCTGGATAAATATCTTGTCTAACTCTTCTTCTTCTGCTTGTCTTTTAACCAAGCCAGAACTGGGAACCACCAAGGCTTCTTTTATATTAGAGGCTACTTTCTTACCCTTAACTAGTTGGGCTGCTACTCGCAAATCCTCTATGCGAGAGTTGGTGCATGAGCCTATAAATACTCTGTCAAGTTTTATGTCTTGTATAGAAGTGCCGGATTTGAGACCCATATATTCTAAAGCTCGTTGCCAAGATTTTTGCTGAATCTCACTTTTGGCTTCTTGTAGAGTTGGAATTTTGTCCTCTATGGATACTACCATTTCAGGTGAGGTCCCCCAACTGACTTGAGGTTTTAGCTGGTTAGCATCAATTTGTTCTTCTCGTTCAAAGAAAGCTCCTTCATCGCTGAACAAATTTTCTTGCCAGAAGCTTGCCGCTCTTTCCCAGTTACTACCTTGAGGAGCATAACGACGGCCCTTAACATATTCAATCGTTTTATCGTCTACTGAGATGAGTCCAGCTCTGGCGCCTGCCTCAATTGACATATTGCATATGGTCATTCTTCCTTCCATAGAAAGATTGCGAATGGTTGAACCGGCGTATTCCAATGTATAGCCAGTAGCTCCAGCGGTTCCTATTTTTCCTATAATGGCAAGGATAACATCTTTTGCATAGACTCCAACTCCTAATGCCCCTTCTACTTGAACGCGCATGTTCTGGGTTTTCTTAGTTAACAAACACTGGGTGGCTAGGACATGCTCTACTTCTGAAGTCCCTATACCCTGAGCAAGAGTAGCAAAGGCTCCATGGGTTGAGGTATGAGAATCCCCGCAAACTATAGTCATACCGGGTAAGGTGGCGCCTAGTTCAGGTCCTATGGTATGAACTATACCCTGTTCAATAGAAGTGATACCAAATTCTTTTATACCATAGCTGGCGCAGTTGTTATCTAGAGTAGTCACCTGTATTCGAGATACTTCGTCTCTTATGCCATCAATACCCTGGTCACGATTTACAGTAGGAACATTGTGATCCACAGTTGCTAGAATAGAGTCTATTCGCCAAGGTGGCCGTCCTTGTATTCTCAAGCTTTCAAAAGCCTGAGGAGAAGTGACTTCATGGATCAGATGACGATCAATGTAGAGAAGCGCATAACCATCATCGCGGGCGGCAACCAGGTGCATATCCCATAGCTTGTCATAGAGAGTGCGTGGGTTCATATATAGAAATTATACTTAATCTTTTTATCCTTTTTAATTGAAGTTTTTGCCATAGATTTATCCAAGTGTTGTTGATACTATAATACCAAAAGTTGATTTTGTTAATCCCATAAGGAACTTGTCCTCTACTTTCCCAATCGCCGTTATCATCCCTGTCTATAATAGACCGATTAGTGTTTTTCGTGCTCTGGCAAGTCTGATAAAACAAACCCACCCGCCTGATCATCTGGTTATTGTAGACGATGGTTCTACCGATGAGACCGCAGCCAAAATTGAACACTGGTGTGAGACGACCAAGACTTCATTTACTAAAAAGCTAATAAGGGCGAAGCATAGTGGTGCAGCCGCGGCGCGCAATAGGGGAATAGAAGCAGCTAAGGGTTGCGCTTCAGTCCTCTTTCTGGATTCAGATGACGAGATCCCACCAGATTTTTTTGCCCGCACAGTTCCAATCTTAGCCAAAGAAGAAAAGACGGTTGCAGTTTCAATTCCCCGAGTTATATTTAGAGGGAAAGACATTATCTTCAATGATATGAAGGAGTTTGATAAAAACCCTATCCTATGGATGTTTCAGCGCGGCGCTGGAATTGCTTCTTGTTCCTTGTTCCGATTGGAGACGGTTAGATCTGCCAGTGGATTTGATGAGCATATAGTTAGTGGTCATGACTTAACCTTGTTTGTCCGTATATATCTTCGTGGGATCTGGCAAATTCTTGAAGGTAGCCCCTCTCTTATGTATAGAGATCAATCTGAAACTGAAGAAGCAGCCAATCTATCAGAGGCCTATTGGAATCGTTTTGCTGATTGGGCTAGGGTGCGTGAGCATGTTGTCAATGACTTACTATCGACAGACGATAAAAACAAACCTGTTTTTCTTGCCATCATAACTTCTTTATGGTATGGGGCTGCTCGCAATGCAGATAAAAGTGACAGAATAGATAATGCAAGGGATTATTATCATAGAGCATTGAAATATAGCTTGCGCATGCTTAGGTCTTCTTATAGAGGGCAAAATGTTGTTCGCATTATCAAAATTTTGCTATTTCTAACCAGGATCTACTTGCGACTCTTCTATACTCGGGTAGCTAAGTGAGGGGCGAAGGGAAGATTCTTGATTGGTATGAGGGTTTGCGATCCTCCAATCAGCTATTAGAAGATCAAGGACAAAAGAAGGCAGCGCTCTTGCTGCAGCAGTTTAACAATGAGAATGCCTATATAAAGAATATAACAAGGCTGTTCAAACCGAATGTGCCTAAGGGGGTCTATATCTATGGAAGTGTAGGACAGGGGAAGACATTATTGATGGATGGTTTTTACTTGAACACCTCCATAACCCAAAAGTGGCGTGTTCATTTTCATTCGTTTATGCGCCACTTTCATCAGGAGATGAGTCAGATGGGTGACATCAACAAAGAGGATAAGATCAGTACCATAGCGGCCAATCTCAGTAAGAAGTATCGCCTGATATGTTTTGATGAATTTCATATATCGGATATAGCAGATGCAATGATACTTGGAGCGCTTTTGCGTCAATTGTTTCGGTATGGAATGAAATTTGTTATGACATCTAATTATTCACCTGCCGATCTTTACCCAAATGGTTTAGCACGCCATCTCTTTTTGCCTACGATCGACCTATTAGAGGAGAATTGCCGGGTTTTTAACCTCTGTGGTTATCAAGATTATCGCCAACTGCAACTTAGCAAGGATGGGCTGTATTTTTATCCTCTTAATCAACAAACCCAAAAATCTATGGAAACATCTTTTGCTCGGTTAGCTTGTGGAATATGGCTAGAGCCTAAGGTGATAGTCCAAGGAAGGAGGATAGAAGCTGTCCAAAGAAGCTCTGATGCAGTTTGGTTCAGCTTCAATACCCTGTGTCAAGGAGCCTATTCGCATTTGGACTACTTAAGATTAGCCGAGCGTTTTAGCACCCTGTTCTTATCGGATGTGCCACAGCTAGCTGATAATGATGATGCAGCAAGGCGATTCACCTGGTTGATTGATATTTTGTATGATAACAAGACCAACCTGATACTCAGTGCGGCTGCCCCTTTGCATCAACTCTATACTGGGAAGGAAGGGGGTGAGAAAGGACGGACTCTCAGTAGATTAAAAGAAATGCAAAGCCATACTTATCAGCAATGCCAATAAGAATGGCGGGGCAGACGGGACTCGAACCCGCGACCCCCGGCGTGACAGGCCGGTACTCTAACCAAACTGAGCTACTGCCCCATGGGCGCTGCAGGGATCGAACCTGCGACCCCCGCCTTGTAAGGGCGGTGCTCTCCCAGCTGAGCTAAGCGCCCCATATTAGGGATTTCTATTTTAAGCCCTTTGGCATAAAATAGCGAGAAATTTTTATAGAATGAGAAAATAAGAAATTCTATCGCAGCAGTTTAATTCTTAATACTATGTAAGTATAGACTCGTCCATAGATGGAATCTCAGCTTCAGTCACCATTCCTATCTCAATAGCCTTATCCACTATCCGTTTATCTAGGACGAGTTCCTCGGCTGGATATAGCTGAAGATGACTTTTAGGTTTTTTGATCTTATTTGAATGATTAGGATCACGCCAACCAGTATAGAGACCAAGAAAGTGATAAAGAACTAATGAGATATTCTTTTCATCTGGAAAGTGGTCAGGCCAAGGCATTTTCTTCTGTCTTGGATTCAGCTGTTCTTTTCTTCCAATCTTAATTAGCCGTCCAATAGCTCTTCTTATCTTTCCGAATGCCTTTCCAAATACCACACTTAATAAGTATTCTATTAATCTTATCGAAACATAGGGGTGTGACTGGAAGATGGCTTTGGCAATTAGTTTCAGAGAACGTTGGCTGGTATGAATACCCATTGATTTGACTAACCGAGGTTGGCAGATGTATTTAGGATACACTGGAGGATACTGTTTTTTTCTTATCTGGTGATGGTAGAAACGGATTTGGTCCAAATCTTTTTGGTCCCTAAAGAAGAAGGGAGCAGGGAATCTACGCTGCTTAAGAAGCCATTCTGGTTGTCCGAGCGCTTTGGGGAGGGATAAAAATAATGGTAAGGGGCTATTGCAATAAACAAATTCGTCAATATCTAAGGAAATGACCCAGGTAGTATTCTCGCCGAAAAAGGAATGAAAGTGATTGAGCGCCCCCATTCTAAACCAATCCTGGTATGAATCATTTTTTGCTTCTAATAATCCAAAAGGAAAGGGCCAATGAACTAGGACAAGTTCGAACTCTTCGTTTAGTTCAGTTAGGTATTTACTTAAATCAGAAAAATAGCTGCTGCCATTATCGTATAAAACTATCCTTTTGATACCATGTGCTCTTGTATGCCAGATACAAAAGTCTTTTATCCATATTAATGGATTGTCTTTTTGCACAGTGACTAAAGAGAGGTCTACTTTGGATAGAGGAATAGTATTTGGACGTGAGACTGTTATTTTAGTGGTGAAATCCTTGAATATGAATTCTAACTCTAAAGGCGCATTCTTGGGGCTAATGTCAATATATATCATGGTAAACCTGATAGCACCTTTTTTGGGGTATCTATCCCATGCTGCCCTAATGTTTTTCCCTTTATGCTTGTACCTGATGGCTAGGGGAGTTCCAATATTTAAGAAAGGAGGTCCTATACAGACTAGTCGATTGGATTGAAAGAATATATCATAGAACAGGGTTTTGTAATCGTAGGATTGCTTTCGATGTTCACTCAGTTCGCCAGCATCAGAAGGAATCTCTCTTTCTATACCCTTAGGCAAGTATAATGGATGATAGGTTTGAATCTTTACTTTTTGTTTCATAGTCTAGTGTAGATTTTATCTCAGATACATTAAACGCAAATTGTAGCTATAATTTTATTGTATCTACAAATAGTAAGAATCTGATTTCACAGCTGCTTTGTATCTTCTATAATAGCTGATTATTACTTTGTTCGTATTCAAGCATCATGCGTCTTTCCGCTAATCAAATTCGTCTCTTCAATATTACCCTCTATCTAGTTGGTATATGGGCTGTCTTTTCTTGGCTAGTGGGCTTAGGGTTTGGCTGGGCGCTTGGGCTATGGCTTCTGGTTGGAGGGCTAATTCATGGTTTTGCTCATTTGGCCCAAGGAGGCTATTACTTTCTCTATCGGGGTTCAGCGGAGGCACCCAAAATGCTTGCTGCCCTAGGATGGGGGATGGCAATAAAATTTGGCATAGTTATTGTTATCAGCTCACTGCTACTTTATTATGTAGAGCAAGTCCATCCCTTAGGTTTAATAAGCGGCATTGTCTCTATGCATTTATTACATAGTATTGTTAATGTGTTTTTTATGCATTAACTTTGAATTTTTCTTGGTATAGCTGCCCAAAATGGATAAAATTAATTCATTTATAACTAATTGTAAAAACTTATTATGGCTGGAACATCTTCTACTGAATATACTTCTACCGAATATATAGGACACCATCTGACCAACTTGGCTTTTGGCAGGAAGGCGGATGGAAGTTGGGGTATGGCCCATGGCGCTGAGGAGGTTCAAGAGATGGGATTTTTTGCCCTTTACTTAGATAGTTTAGGTTGGTCAATAGGCTTAGGGGTTCTTTTTCTCGCTTTATTTCGTTTCGTGGCGGTTAGGGCTACAACCGGTAAGCCAGGGATGTTACAAAATATTGTTGAGGTCTTGGTAGAATTTGCCGACAAGAGCGTTAAGGAGACATTTCACGGCAAGAATGACCTTATTGCTCCGCTTGCATTGACTATATTTGTATGGGTATTCCTAATGAACTTTATGGATCTGATACCGGTGGATCTCTTTCCCTTTTTATTTAGTTTGATAGGGGTTGAATATATGAAGGTAGTGCCGACTACTGATCCGAATATCACTTTTGGAATGTCATTGTCTGTTTTTGTGCTGATAATCTACTACAGCATAAAAATAAAAGGGTTTGGCGGCTTTATTGGTGAGCTGACCTTACAACCTTTTGGCAAGTGGATGATTCCGTTTAATTTTATTCTTGAAGGAATCACTTTAATTGCTAAACCAGTCTCACTCGCCCTCCGCCTTTTCGGTAATCTCTATGCTGGCGAGCTAATCTTTATTCTGATAGCGCTTTTGCCCTTCTATGCCCAGTGGTTATTATCCCTGCCGTGGGCGATTTTTCATGTTCTAGTGATTACCTTACAAGCCTTTATCTTTATGATGTTAACAATTGTCTATCTGAGCATGGCTTGTGAAAAACATTAAACAGACCTTAATTTAGATTTTTTTCATTCAAAATCAAAGATTATCAAATTATTTATGACTATATTGAACGATTGCTTTTATAATAGCTTTTTCTTCAGCTGAATCCTTTCAGTTGGTTTCAATTACTAAGAAATTACCAATTCAGAAAATTTATGGAAACTATTATTGCTTTTACCGCCCTTGCGGTAGCCATTCTAATAGGCCTTGGCGCTTTAGGAACAGCTATAGGTTTCGGTCTTTTGGGTGGCAGATTCCTTGAAGGAACAGCCCGCCAACCAGAACTTGCGCCAATGCTACAGGTTAAGATGTTCATAGTGGCAGGATTACTTGATGCTGTGCCTATGATAGGTGTAGGCATTGCCCTATTCTTCACTTTTGCTAATCCATTTCTTGCTCAGCTAGGCGGGTGAGTATTACCCTAACTCTTCTAGGTCAAGCCATAGCCTTCACATTGTTTGTTGGCTTTTGTATGAAATTCGTTTGGCCGCCTCTTATGGCTATTTTACGAGAGCGACAAAAGAAGATAAGTGATGGACTAGAGGCGGCAGAAAAGGCGCAGCATGATCTGTTGCAAGCAGAAAAGAAGGTAGGGGCTTTAGTGGCGGAAGGTAAGAAACAGGCACAAACCATTCTTGCCAATGCTCATAAGCAAGCGGATCAGATTGTAGAGGATGCTCGCCAGAATGCCGAAACGGAGAAACAGCGTATCTTGGCTGGTGCTCAACAGGAAATAGCGCAAGGGATAAGCGAAGCTCGCGCTGGTCTCTACCAAGAGATAGGAAGTCTTGTTAGCCAGGGAGTTAATAAGATTTTGGATAGGGAAGTGGATATGAATTCACATAAATCTATCCTTGCCTCTTTAAATAGGCATTCTCAAGGAGCTAAGCCTAATTAAATATGGAAACCATTGCGCGACCCTATGCTCGGGCTGCTTTTCAACTTGCCGAAGAGCTAGGAGAAATCGGCTCGTGGGCTCACTTTCTATTTTCTTTGGCAACTAGCTTAAAGGAACAAAGACTAGCCCAGCATCTTATGAATCCTACTGTCAGCCGGAAAAATAAGATATCTCTATTGTTTAACCTATTGAGTGAGCCAGCTAATGATCAACAGAGTAATTTTCTTCAACTATTGCTAGCTAATGGGCGAATAGCTTTTTTACCTACGATTGCCAATCTCTTTGAGGAGATGAAACTAAAGAAGGAAAATGAACTGATTGCCCAGGTTCAAACTGCTTTCCCCTTAGAAGAAGGGGAAAGGCACAAACTAATAGGCTACCTATCTCATCTTAGTGGCAAGAAGATCTTGTTGAAGGAGAAGGTGGTTCGTGATTTGAAGGCAGGGGTTGTGATTGACTTGGACAATGAATCATTCAACTACTCCATTAAAGAAAAAGTAAACAAATTAAAGAATATCTTTTAAGTCAAATGGAAAAATTAAATGCTACAGAAATAAGCGATGTCATCCGTAAAAAGATAGCCGATCTTTCGCTCACTGCTGAGGCTGCGAGCGAAGGGACGATAATTGGGGTTTCTGACGGAATACTAAGAATCTACGGATTACACGATGTTCAATATGGGGAGATGATAGAGTTGCCTAATAATACTTATGGCATGGCATTGAATCTAGAAAGGGATTCTATTGGCGCGGTGGTTCTTGGCGACTATGAGCATCTACAAGAAGGGGATAAGGCGCGGTGCACTGGTCGGGTATTAGAAGTTCCAGTGGGAGAAGAGTTATTAGGCAGGGTGGTGGATGCATTGGGTGTGCCAGTTGATGGGCGAGGCGAAATTAAGGCGGCTGCTAGCCTACCAATTGAGAGAGTGGCTCCTGGGGTCATTAGCCGGCAATCTGTCTCTCAACCAGTTCAAACTGGTTATAAGGCTCTGGATGCGATGGTTCCCATAGGAAGAGGGCAAAGAGAGCTAATCATTGGCGACCGCCAGACCGGCAAGACTGCTGTGGCTATAGACACAATTATTAATCAAAGACAAACCGGCATTAAATGTATCTATGTGGCAATAGGACAAAAGCAATCCTCTATTGCAAACATAGTAACTAAGCTAGCAGAACACAGTGCTCTAGCCCATACTATTGTGGTGGCCGCCCCGGCTGCTGCCCCGGCTTCTATGCAGTTCATTGCTGCTTATTCTGGTTGCGCGATGGGCGAATATTTTCGCGATAGGGGAGAGGATGCGCTTATTATTTATGATGACTTGACAAAGCATGCCTGGGCCTATCGCCAGATTTCATTGTTGCTGCGGCGACCACCAGGAAGGGAGGCTTATCCAGGCGATGTTTTTTATCTTCACTCTCGTTTGTTGGAGCGGGCAGCAAGAGTCAATAGCGAATATGTTGTCAAAGAAACGAATGGGGAAGTAAAGGATAGAACCGGTTCTCTAACCGCATTGCCAATCATAGAAACACAGGCTGGCGATGTGTCTGCTTTCATTCCTACTAATGTCATATCTATTACTGATGGTCAGATATATATGGAGACTGATCTTTTCAATGCAGGTATCCGGCCGGCCATTAATGCGGGTCTTTCTGTATCTCGGGTGGGAGGAGCAGCTCAGACCCAAATTATTAAGAAACTAGGCGGTGGTATTCGTCTTGCTTTGGCGCAGTATCGTGAATTGGCCGCTTTTGCTCAGTTTGCCTCAGATCTAGATGAGGCGACTCGCAAACAGTTAGAACATGGGCTCAGAGTCACTGAGCTAATGAAGCAAAAGCAATATGCTCCTTTGAGTGTTGCTCATATAGCGGTGAGCCTTTTTGCTGCCAATGAGGGGTTTGTTGCGGATGTCCCACAAGATAAGGTGGTAGATTATGAGATGGCTCTTCATTCTTATATGAATACGCAGCAGCAAGAACTAATGGATGATATTAACAAGGAGGGGGCTTATGATGATGATATAGCAGCTCGTTTGAAGAGAGCCTTAGAAGACTTTAAGAATAAGAGCGGATGGCAATAGGTAAAGAGATAAAAAATAAGATACGCAGCATAAAGAGCACCCAAAAGATAACCAGCGCGATGGAGCTGGTGGCTGCAAGTAAGATGCGTAAGGTTCAAGAGCGGATGGCTGCCAGTCGTCCTTATAGTGATAATATGTTGGGATTAATCAGACATATAGGGGGGGCATCTGCTGAATATCGCCATCCATTTACCGAAACAAGGCAGCTACACAATGCAGGGGTCATAGTGGTTTCTAGTGATAGGGGGTTGTGCGGCGCGCTTAACTATAACCTATTTAGAAAGGTTCTACAGGCTGAGCAGGAATGGAAGGGAAAAGGAATAGGCGCTCGTTATGCTGTATTAGGTAAGAAAGCCAATGCCTTTTTTAAGGTAATGAAAAAGCAAGTGGATGCAGCCCAGACTCAGCTGGGTGAAGCAGTAGAGGTTAAGGATCTGGCCGGCAGTCTACAGGTGATGCTGGATCTATATCTAAATAAAGAGATAGATATTCTCTATGTTGCTTTTAATAGGTTTGTCAATACCATGACACAGAATCCTACTTTACAGCAGCTTTTGCCCTTGATAGATGAAGAAGAAGAGGAGGATAAGGGAAAATGGGATTATCTCTATGAGCCAGAACCAGTAGAGATCTTAGCCCGCCTAATGCATAGATATACCGAATCAATTCTGTATCAGGCTGTAGTGGAGAATGTCTCATGTGAACAAGCAGCGCGTATGATCGCGATGAAAAATGCAACAGATAACGCCGGCGAGTTGATTGACCAGTTACAGCTTGTTTATAACAAGGCGCGTCAAGCGGTCATTACTCAAGAGATTTCTGAAATCGTTGGAGGTTCTGAGGCGCTCTGATATTATGAAATGATTTTTCTCTATCATATAAAGGGAGGAAAAGAGGAAAGAGGAAAAGAGGAAAAGAGGTGCGCAAGAATAAATTAGCTTTCATAGGTCTGGGGACAATGGGGTATCCTATGGCAGGACACCTTGTTAGGAAAGGGTTTGCTCTTAGTGTATTCAATAGAACAACTAAACGAGCTGAAGAATGGGTGTCAGAATATTCAGGCAGTCTATGTCATAGTCCAGCAGAGGCAGCGGCGGACGCGGATTTTGTCTTGATTTGTGTTGGTGGTGATAGGGATGTTCGTGAGGTAAGTCAGGGGGCAGAAGGGGTCTTTGCTACTATGAAGAAAGGGGCGGTTCTTATTGATCATACGACTGCATCGGCTATTTTGGCGCGCGAACTAGCTAAGAGCGCCGAACGAAGAGGCCTCTTTTTCCTTGATGCACCTGTCTCAGGAGGGCAAGCTGGGGCAGAAAGGGGCCTGTTGACTGTAATGTGCGGCGGCGAAGAAGAGGTTTTTCGTTTTGCCCAACCGATTTTTATGGCCTATGCTTCTACCATTGAACTGATTGGTGCTGTGGGCTGTGGCCAGTTGGCCAAGATGGTCAATCAAATATGTATAGCTGGATTGGTTCAGGCATTGGCTGAAGGAATTGAATTTGGCTCTCGCGCTCAGCTAGATATGGAAAAGGTAATGAGGGCAATTTCTAGAGGAGCGGCACAGTCTTGGCAGATGGAAAACCGTTATAAAACTATGCTTGAAGATAAGTTTGATTTTGGCTTTGCCGTTGATTGGATGCGCAAGGATTTGGCAATGGCATTGGAGGAAGCAAGTCGGATTGGAGTATCCTTGCCAGTTACTCAAATGGTTGATAGTTTTTATGCCGAATTACAACAGCAAGGAGGTGGCCGTTGGGATACTTCAAGTCTTATTAAGAGATTGAAATGATTTTAGATGCGCCCGTAGCTCAGCTGGATAGAGCGTTGGCCTCCGGAGCCAAAGGTCACAGGTTCAAATCCTGTCGGGCGTGTAGTTTATGATGAGATACTGGCTATTGTCATTTTTGATTGCATTGGCACCCTTTTGCTATGCGGATGAGATTGCTGATCTAACCATAGGGTCTTCTATCTCAGTGGCAGAGGAAGAACGTATAGGAACTAAATGGTGGCGACAGAACTATTCTTTGCTAGAGCCCTATAATAACTTTTTGCTTCAACACTATTTGGAAGATCTTGTGGCGCGTCTACGGCAGGGGGAAGAGCTGGCGCATTATGAGATGAACATTCGCATACTATCTTCACAAGAATTTAATGCTTTTGCTGCTCCGGGGGGAATAGTTGGAGTTAACTTAGGCTTATGGCGCTTGGCTGAAACCGAAAGCGAATTTGCTTCCGTTTTGGCTCATGAGTTGGCTCATCTTAGTCAACGCCATTTTATCCGTATGCTAGAAGATGCACAACAAAGGAATGATGTTTCTCTTGCTGGCGCTCTTGCCGGGCTGGGACTTGTGATGAGCGGCAATATACCAGCTGGCATACTTGCCATTTATGGGACTGCCAACTTTCAAATTGAGTCTCAGCTAAGGACCTCTCGTCGTTTTGAAACTGAGGCGGATAGTCAGGCGATATTGTTTATGAGGCGAGGACAGTTTTCTCCCTCCGATGCGGCTAATCTTTATCGCCGCTTATTACAAGCAGGAGGGGAGGAATCTGGTGCTGAATATATGAGAACCCATCCTTTTTTAGCTGATAGAATAAATGCTGCTCAATTACGAGCCTTAGGTGAGGAACGGATTTCAGCTTCTCATTATAGTGATTATCCTTATACTAGAATTTATATTGCTGCTCAATTAGGCTTACCCATCCTTCATAATTACTTGGCTATGGGAGGCACTCTTGCTCAGTATGCTCAGGCAATGAAACTAATAAACAATGGCAAGGATAAAGAAGCAGCCATCTTACTTAAGAAGGTCTCTGATACTTATCCGCTGTCAGATTTTTTGTTCCTTTCATATGTGGAAGCCTTAATTCACGCGAAACAAACCAAGCTGGCAATAGACTTGCTTCTTAAAGAGAAACGCTATAAAAGGGATGATGATATAGTCTGGAGTTATTACCTAGCCTTAGCCTATGCGGCCGAAGGGAGCTATGAAAAGGCTATCAGAAGCATGGAAGTGGTTACGAAGAATCGTCCTCATGATGAACATCCATGGCAGTTACTACAAGGCTATTATGAAAAATCAGACGACGAGTATAATACCTTCCGCACCCGTATGGCATATCAGCTACTCACTGGGGAAACTAGGAGTGCTGAGATTAATTACCAACTTGCAAAACAAGAGGTGAATACAGATGAAGTCCTCCTGGCGCGCTTGGAAATCCTTCATAATGATTTGGCGATAGATTGAGATTTTTATTGCTGGTGAACTGCTAAGAGGAGTGATGCTTTATTACCACTTATAATTCTGTTTATGTCTAATAGAAAGGAAATTTATGTGTGTGGTGATAAGAAGAGCAGCTATTTCTTAGATGATGCTCTAAAAGGGGAGCCCTATAGATTTCAGCGAGGCGATCATTCTCCTGATATTTTATGGATGAATTATATAACGGGTCCCGGGAGCCTATGGCGGAATTATCGCAAGATATTACGAATACGTTTTTTGTTTGGCTGGCGACCGATCCTATGTTTGTCTTCAGGCGAAAAACACAACGTCCTTTCAGGCGTAGATTATTCGTTTGGTTACAGTCGCGACAGTAAGAAGAACTGTTTTTGGATATTTCATTTGGCAAACTTCAAAGTACGCGGTATGTTAATGAATAAGGAGGATGAAGATATGAGGAAGTGGGGAAGGGTCAGGAAAACCCGATTTTGCAATTTTATTTATAGAAATGAAAAGAAGGATACCTGGGTAAGAAGGGATTTTTGTAAACTCTTGTCTAAATATAAAAAAGTAGATTGTCCTGGATACAGTTTAAATAATATGCCGCGTATAAAATCTATTGGCCAAAATGACAAACTAAACTTTATAGCAGAATGTAAATTCACCATATGTTTTGAAAATACTTCATCAGATTATTACCTAACTGAAAAGATTTTCCATGCTTTCCTAGCGGGAACTGTTCCAATTTACTGGGGGAATCCTAAGATAGCAAACTTTTTTAATCCAGCGGCTTTTATAAATTGCCATGATTATGATTCTTTTGCTGATGTGGTAGATAAAGTTAGAGAAATAGATACGGATCCTGATCTATATGAATCTTATCGACAAGCTCGGCCTATTCTTCCTAGCTCTCATCTTTATCTGATGGAAAGAAAAATTCGAGAGAGGTGTATTTTGATTGTTGAAGAGGCTTTAGCAAGACGTAACAAAAAGGAGGACTATTTACTAGCTAAGATTAGGTTGATTGGTTTAGTGGCAAGAAATTTAGATTTAGAAATTAAGAACCTTCTACTTACTATAGTTAGAAGATTAGGTGTGTCTAGATATTTACGATCACTTGTTAATTTTTTAGTTCAAGTAAGACGTAAGAAAAGAAGGGCTTTTCTATTTAGATAGCTGAGATAACCGTAACACCAAAAAAAGTAAATTCTATGGTGTCTGTTTGAAATGTCTATAGTTCTGTTCTAGCTGTTATTTTCACTTATTGCCTAGTATAAGAATGCTTATAATGACTTTATGATTATAGCCATTGTTATAACTATTTTTGCTTTACTGGTTTATGTTTGGTGCTTAGCTAAATTAGCCCAAACCGCCAGTGGGATGGAGATTAGCGCTGGCATATTGTTCGTGGCTAATTTGTTGGCAGCAATATTCGTCCCATTTTTCCCTTATTTGCCTGCCATTATTATAGGACTTGGTTTTCTTGCCATTTTTATTCCTCATCGATTGCCATCGGTTCGTCATTTCGTGGTAGGAAGGGTTTATGGGTTCATGCAAAAAGCTATGCCTTCTATTAGTGATACTGAAAGAATAGCCATTGATGCGGGAGACCTATCATGGGAAAAACAGCTATTCTTAGGCAATTGTTCGGGTCCTATGCTGGAGGAAGCACCGCGCTTTAAGTTGACCACAGCAGAACAAAAATTCCTTGCAAATGAAACCGAAGAGCTCTGTCGTTTATGTAGACCAACCGACATAGCTAAACACAAGGAACTACCACCTCAGGTGATGAATTTCATTAAGAATAAGAAGTTTTGGGGAATGATCATTCCTCGCTCTCATGGTGGTTTGGGCTTTTCAGCCAATGCTCATGCGGCTGTGATTACCAAACTAGCCAGTCGTTCTCCTATCTTGGCGGTGATGGTCATGGTTCCCAACTCACTGGGACCTGGCGAGCTTTTATTGCGTTATGGAACAGCAAAACAGAAAAAATACTATTTGCCACGCCTTGCTTCTGGTAAGGAAATTCCTTGTTTTGCTCTTACCTCCGAGGTGGTGGGATCTGATGCTTCAGGATTAGAAGACTATGGCATAGTCTGTCAGCGAACTATTGAAGGCAAGAAGACCCTAGGTATTCGTATGCACTGGCGTAAGCGCTATATAAGTTTGGCGCCTATTGCCACACTTATAGGTATAGCGTTTAAGGCTTATGACCCAGACGGATTGCTCTCCACCGGAAAGGCCAGGAAGAAGGGGGAGCTAGGCATTAGCTGTGCTTTAATTCCACGAGATACTAAAGGAGTAATCATAGGCAAAAGGCATAATCCTCTTGATTTGATGTTTCATAATGGTCCTATCGAAGGAGAGGATGTCTTTATTCCTCTAGACTATGTCATAGGCGGGAGAAAGATGATTGGTCAAGGCTGGCGGATGCTAATGGAATGTTTGGCGGTAGGAAGGGGAATTTCCCTCCCTTCGTTGGCAGATGCTGGTTGTCAGCTTAGTGCTTGGACTGCTACAGCCTATACTCAGGTGCGCGAACAGTTTGGATTACCGATTGCCCAGTTTGAAGGAGTGGCAAAAAACATTGCTCATCTTGCCATCAATAGCTATATGGTTAGATCAGTTCGTCTGGCAGCTGCCGATATGGTGGATGCTGGTTGTAAGCCGGCGCTTGCATCGGCTATGGCTAAGTTGCTTACCACTGAAAGACTACGCGACTCGGTTTCTCGCGCGATGGATGTTCATGGGGGCAAGGCGATTATGAAGGGAGAGAGCAATTATTTGGAAGAGTTGTATCGTAGCGTTCCCATAGGTATTACGGTTGAAGGCGCTAATATCCTGACGCGCAATATGATTGTTTTTGGTCAAGGCATTATGCGTTGCCATCCTTTCTTACGCGCTGAAACAGAGGCACTTATGCAAAAAGATAAAGAGAAGTTTTCTCGGTTGCTTTGGCAACACTATATTCGCATTATAAAGATAAAAACAACTGCTATAATTGGAAGTTGGTCTGGAGGAATATTGTTGGACTATCCTTCCGGATTGTGGAGCCATCATTACCGCCGCTTAGCTATACTAAGCGCCCAGTTTGCCTATCTTGCTGATTCGGCGTTGGTATTTCTAGGTGGTGAGCTTAAACGAAGAGAGGCTCTATCGGCAAGATTTGCCGATGCTTGGGTAAGTCTTTTTGCTGCCATGGCAACCTTGAGGAGGTTTATTCAGGATGAAGAACCTGAGATAGACTTTCAATTAGCAGATATAACATTAAAGCTCTTAGAATCAGAAGCGCAAGAGGCATTAGTGGGAATATTAGATAACTTTCCTGTCCCATCCCCTTTGCGGGTTTTGTGGAAGTGGGTTTCTTTCTTTCCTTTCGGGTGTAATTATAAACGGCCTAAGGATAAGGAGTTGCTGAATTTGGCAAAGAAATTAGAGTTCCCAGAAGGCATGGCAGCAAAGTTAAAGCCGGATCTTTATATAGGAAAGGATGGTCCCCTTTTTCAGTTAAGCACTGCCTTCTCACTTAACTACCAGGCTCGTCAACTAAGAAAGAAAATCAAGAAAGAAGGTTATAGGAAACAACCATATCAAACCTTGACGGCTTTCCTTGATGATCTTGTTGAGGAGAAACAGCTTACCAGAAATGAGAAGTCAGTTTGGCTAAGAGCTGATCAAGCTATTAAGAAAGTAATCTCAGTAGATGAATTTAGCCATTTATGATTTTGGTTTATTTTTCATAAATACTTCCTTGACCCAATCACTACTCATATGGCGGACATCGGTTCCATGAGCTCGGTAGATGATATGGTTGTTTATCTGTCGAATGCATTTACCAATTCTTTCTAAAGAACGTAGTATCCAAAAACAATGCACCGCGTTTTTAAGATTGCGCGGTTCTTCCACTATCAGTGTTATCCGTGATCGAACGGCATTATCATATTGTGGATCCATTTCTCTCTCTGCAACTATCAAATGGGCTGCTTGGCTGTAGTCATCATCCTGATAGGCTTTTAAGGTATCTTTTAGTAGTGTAGAGAGAGTCTTACTGATCTGTAAGATATCGGCAAGAAAAGCCACGTTTTCATTCTTGTCTAAGCCAGCTAATAGACTATTCATAGCATAAGACATCCGAGTCACTTCATCACCGATACTCTCTATATCGTTCACTATACGGCTCGCGCTGATTATAAAACGCAAATCGGATGCGGCTGGTGTGTGGATGGCGAGTATTCGAACACATTCTTTATCAAGGAAGATTTCTAGATCATTGATCTTTTTTTCAATGGTTTCTACTGATTCGGTACGAATCTTATTTTCAGTTAGCGCGCTTATGGTGTTATCAAGATTGTGAGCAAGTATCTCTCCCATTTCAAGAAGACGCTGTTTGAGCTGACTAAGCTCTTTTTCAAAATTTTCTGATATATGTATATTTTGTTTCATAGTTCTTAACCATAACGCCCAGTTATATAGTCTTCGGTCATGGTTTCATTAGGGTTGGTAAATATTTTTTGGGTGCTATTAAATTCTATTAGTTTGCCAAGATAGAAAAATGCTGAATAATCAGATACTCTAGCTGCTTGTTGCATATTATGAGTCACTATAACAATAGTATACTTCTCTTTCAATTTATGGACTAGCTCTTCTATTTTTAGGGTAGAAATAGGATCAAGGGCTGAGGCAGGCTCGTCAAGAAGAATAACATGAGGTTCTACTGCAATAGTGCGAGCTATGACAAGGCGTTGTTGCTGCCCGCCAGACAGACCTAAGGCATTTGCATCTAAGCGATCTTTCACCTCATCCCAGAGAGCTGCGTCTTTGAGCGCTTTTTCTATTATGTTGTCAAGAGTCTTTTTGTTTTTTATACCTTTGATTCTTAATCCATAGGCAACATTTTCGTATATAGATTTGGGAAAAGGATTAGGCTTTTGAAATACCATGCCCACCTTGCGCCTTAGTTGTGAAGTATTTACCTCATGGCTATAGATGTCTTGGTCTTCAAGAAAGACTTTGCCTTCAATTTTGCAGCTATCTACCATATCATTCATACGATTGAAGCACCTTAATAGAGTAGACTTGCCGCAGCCAGAGGGGCCAATAAAAGCGGTTGCCTTGTATGCGGGAATTTTTAAGCTAATATTACTGAGCGCTGCGACATCATCATAGTAGATATAGACACCTTCAATACGAATAGAGATCTTCTCGTTTTTCATTGATAGGGGTTCCTTAGATAGCAGACTCTTAGCTGGTTTTTTGATTTTCATTAGTTAAGAAAGATTGCGATATTTTTCACGTAATCGGTTACGAAGATAAACAGCGGTTGCATTTAGGGTAACTATAATAAGTAGCAGCAAGGCGGCGGTAGAGTAAGCCAAAGGACGGGTAGCTTCTACATTAGGACTTTGGAAGCCCATGTCGTAAATATGAAAGCCCAAATGCATGAATTTGCGTTCAAGGTGGATGAAAGGAACATTCATATCAATGGGTAAAGAGGGGGCTAATTTAACTACCCCAACTATCATAAGGGGGGCCACTTCACCAGTAGCTCTTGCTATAGCAAGTATTATGCCAGTCATAATTGCTGGGGTTGCAATAGGAATAGATATTTTTATTAGAGTCTCAAATTTTGTTGCTCCTAGGGCCATGCTTCCTTCGGAGAGATTAGCTGGAATACGAGTCAAGCCTTCTTCAGTGGCTATGATAACTACTGGTAGGGTAAGTAAGGCAAGAGTGAGAGAAGCCCATAATATTCCGCCACTACCGAAAGTAGGGGAAGGTAAGGCTTCAGGATAGAAGAGTCTGTCAATACTACCGCCAACAGTATAAACAAAGAAACCTAAGCCAAACATACCATAGACTATGGAAGGGACCCCAGCTAGGTTGTTAACTGCAATACGAATGCAGCGAGTCCATATATTTTGACGGGCATAGAGAGCAAGATATATGGCAGCGAGAACTCCTAAGGGGAGGACAAATAGGGTCATGAGCAGCACCATCATCACTGTGCCAAACATAGCTGGTAACACGCCTCCTTCAGTATTGCTCTCGCGTGGTTCGGCTGAGATGAATTCCCATAGGCGACCAAGATAGATTCCACTTCGTTGCCAGAAATTTAATTGGTTGGTTTGGTAGAGACGAACTATCTTAGCAAAGGGGATGACAACTTCTTGGTTGCTTGCAGTTCTCATTATCAGGCTATCTCGGTTTAAGGCGGTATTGATTTCTTGCAGTTCAGAAGTGAGGCGACTATATTCTTGTGCCAGTTGTTCTCGTTGTTCTGCTATCTTAGCAAGCTCAGAGGGTATAGCCTGTTTGTCTAATTGCAGTTTTCTCTCTTGTAGTCTTAGCCTATTTGTTTGATAATTGATCTGTCCTATAGCATTCTTTTCTAGCCTATGTCCGTTTGAAAATAATTGCAAGGCGCGGTTAAGCCTTGTTTTGAGTTCATTCTTCCAGTTGTCATCGCCATAGAAAATCTGATTATTATTGGATTCAATGAAAAGAGGGATACCATAAAAATTGCCATATTCGCGTCTTTCTATCAGCATAAGATTAGCTGGTTGATCTTGAGATAGGATATTGTCTTCTAATAGCCAGACAAAATCACTACCGAATTCACGATTACCAACTTTGACTAGGATACGAGAATAAAGATCCTTCTTTTCTTCTGGTTCAATTCCACTACTTGTTAAGGTTGCATAGGTAATTTGTTCGCGCGAGGTGATTTCACCTATCAAGGATCCCCTAGTTGTGGTTTCTAGGTAGTAAAGACTTTGGGGGATAAAAGAGGTGATTCCTTTAATAATTATGAGTAACATAAAAGAACCAACCAAAAGAAGACAGCAACCTAGGGCGCCGGCTAGAAGCCATATGACATAATTCCCCTCAGTGAAATAGGAATTTATCCTTGCGCGTATAGATGGATTGGTCATTGTTTTATCCTTAGACTTATTAGACATGAGCGTATCTTTTTCTGATGCGATGTCGGATAATTTCGGCAATAGAATTGACTATGAAGGTGAAGCCAAATAAGACTAATCCGCATAAGAATAGGACACGGAAATGAGAACTGCCCACCGGCGATTCTGGTATCTCTACCGCGATGTTGGCTGCTAGGGTGCGAAGGCCGGTGAACAAACTGGGATCCATTACAGGTGTATTGCCGGTTGCCATGAGCACAATCATGGTTTCTCCTACGGCGCGCCCCAAACCTATCATTAAGGCTGAGAGAATACCACTCATTGAGGCCGGCAAGACGACTCCTATGACATTTTGCAAAGGAGTAGCCCCTAAGGCATAGGCTCCTTGCACCATACTGGAAGGAACGGCAAAGAGGGCATCTTCTGAAATGGAATATATAGTAGGAATTACGGCTAATCCCATGGCTATGCCGACCACAAGAGCGTTTCGTTGGTTGTAGTCAATACCACGGTCAGATAGCCAGACTCTCATATCACCATCAAAGAAGACGAGTTCTAGATAGGGACTGAGCTCAAGAAGTAGATAACCTATCAATAAGACAACTGGAATGAGTAGAATGCCTTCCCAGCCATTAGTGAGAAAACGGCGAATTGAACTTGGTAGCGACGTAAAGAGAAACCCTAGGAGGATGATTGCGATAGGAAGTAGTATCATAATAGTGAATATACCAGGGAGATGCTTTTCAAAGAAGGGAGCCATTACCAGTCCAGCAATAAAACCCAGTATCACGGTTGGGAAGGCTTCCATCATTTCTATAATAGGCTTAACGCGACGACGCAATCCCGGCCCCATGAAGAAAGAAGTGAATATAGCAGCTGCTACTGCCAAAGGAGCGCTAAATAACATAGCATAGAAGGCTGCTTTTAAGGTGCCGAAACTAATGGGAATTAGACTATATTTTGGCTCAAAATCATCGCTGGCAGCGGTTGATTGCCAAACAAAATCTTTTTTAGCATAGCCTTCATAGAGAATAGGGGCAAATAAACGGTGTAGTGAAATATCTGGATATGGATTTTCCACTGCATAGATTTTGTGTAAGCCATTCCTTTCTATTACCACTAGCCCATTAGCGCGAGGTGATAAGGCAAAAGCAATAATATCATTACTTGTCTGGCTAAGGGGATAATTGATACTTTCTCGTTGAGCTGGAGCATTAAAAAAGTGAAGGTTACCTGTCTCAGTTATAGCAATGAAACTCTTACTATTTTCTACTTGGACTAATTTCTGAGCTGGTGAAGGGGTGTGAAAGGAACGAGCTAGGATTAAGCGCGCCTTCCTTTCTGAAGCTTGAGGGATAAACCACTGATTCAAGTCTCCGTTGGTATCTGCCACTATGAGAGAGAGCTCACCAGTCAAACTACCAATGGCAGTTATCTCGCTGTTTTGAGTGAGCGAGAGGGTCTGTTCTATGCTTCCCTTCCGCAGATCAATGAGCTGCGCCTTGCCAGAACGACTAGCTATTATTAGCGCGGTTTGTTTGTTAAATATCTTAATAAAGTCTACCGACTGTTCAATTGGAGGCAGTTGTAAATCCTTCTCTTCTCTAGTAATAACCCCACTAAGAAAGTTAACTTGGCGTGACAATTTTTTGCCTTTTAGGATCCCATTGCTATCTAAACCTATGAGGGTAAGAGAGTTTTCATCACTTAGCAGGGCTATTTTTATGAGGGGTGCTTGAGAAAGGGGGATGGCTTCTCTGCCATAAGGGAAAGATAGCTCTGGTTTAACTTGAATAACGCCACTGGAGAAATCCTCTTTGTAGTTATGTTGGACAAGCGAGACCTCTCCAGCTCTTTCACTCAAGGCAATGATACGGCGAGTTGGGGTATCAATGCCATAGGATAGAATAGGTTGGCTGGTCAGCCGCTGTTCATCCACTACTAGGCGGCGATTAATATCATAGAAGAGAACAGTTCCATCTCGGTAAAATTTGGTTAGGATCTCGTTCTGTTTCTCCATATTCAGATGAATTAGACGCTGTTCAGAGGGGATGTTTTGTTGCCCTAGTAGTTGAATTTCAGCAGGAGAAAAAAGAGGAATGACCTGACGAATGAGATAGATAAAGACCAGGATAAGAAAAATAACAATACTGAGTCCCCCAAGCCGTATGATTTGTTCAATGGTCTTGTCTAGTATGTACCTGCGAAGTTCGCGTTTATTCATAAGCAAGCTTATTTGTCGGCGATATTATAAGAAGAGATTAGTTTTATAAAGAAAGAAGAAGTTTATTATTTTTTTATGGCTTCTCTATGATTTGTTACCAGTTTGTTCTAATTTATGAAGTTCCTTTCTGAGAATTTTTCCTACTGGACTCTTGGCCAGGCTGGTTACAAATTCTATCTGGTCAGGTATTTTGTAAGCAGTCAGAGACTTTTTACAATGTGCTAGTATTTCTTCTTTGGTACAGCTCATGCCTGGTTCGATAACAACAAATACTTTTACTGCCTCACCACTTTGTGAGTCTGGCACCCCAATACAGCCACTCTCTACTACCTTAGGATGGGCATCTACCACCTCTTCTACTTCATTGGGATAGACATTGAAACCAGATACAATAATCATGTCTTTAGCGCGATCCACCAAATAGACAAATCCTTTTTGGTCTATGTAAGCAAGGTCGCCGGTATTTAGCCAGCCGTCTAGACTAAGGTCCATGCTGGTAGCGTCTGTTTTTTTCCAGTAGCCTGCCATTACTTGAGGGCCGCGAACAAAAAGCAATCCTACTTCTCCAATCGGCAAAGGACTATATTTGTCATCTACTATGGCTACTTCGGTAGAGGGAATGGCTAATCCAATACTGCCATTGAACTTAGCAACAGTAAAGGGATTGATTGTAACCGCGGGAGATGCCTCGGTTAGCCCGTAGGCTTGAGAAAGATGGCAACCGGTTATCTGGTGCCACTCTTCGGCAACGGATTTTTGTACTGCCATGCCTCCACCGAGAGTCAACAACAGCTTGTCAAAATTGATGGAAGAAAATTTAGGATGAGCAAGGAGCGCCTTAAATAAGGTGTTCACACCGGCAAAGCCATGAAAGGGATGTTTGCTCATAACCGTTATTAAGGTATCAATGTCGCGTGCATTGGCTATTAGCACATTCTTCATTCCTAGATGAAAGAAAAGTAACCCATTTGCCATGAGAGCGAATATATGGTAAAGAGGTAGGGCAGTAATGGAAACTCGCTGTTCCTTATCCTGGCTAAGAAATTCTTCACTAAGGCAAGCCTTTGCTTGTAGCATATTGGCAATGAGATTACGATGAGTAAGCATAGCCGCTTTGGGGTCGCCAGTGGTGCCGCCAGTGAACTGGAGGAAAGCAAGGTCTTCATTCTTGACTATCGGGCGGTAGAGATTTAAGTGCCTTCCTCTAGTGAGCGCCCTTAGCCATTTGGTGACCCGGCTGAGGCGTCCATGTGATTTGATCATGCCACGCGCCCTTAATAGAACATTGATGGAAGTTCCTTTATATGCAGGGAGCATATCTCCTAGACTGGTAATGAGTTGATGATTAGGAATTAATTCTGCCGAGCAGCCAGAAACTATGTGGGCAGCCCCATCCCAGCAAATTATAATTTTTGGCGCGGATTGTTTAAGCAGGTGCTCTAATTCTGGCGTAGTATATATAGGATTGACATTAACAACTACTCCACCTACTTTGAGGGCAGCAAAGGCAGTAATGATATATTGTGGACAATTAGGCATCATGATTGCCACCCGATCGCCTGGTTGAATATCAGCAACAGTTTGTAACCAGGCAGCTAGATAGTTAATATATTTATGACATTGACCATAGGTGAAAGAATGACCGAACTGTTCCAAAGCGATGCGATTGCTATATTTTGAACAGGCTTCTTCCATCATAGCAAGAATATTTGGATAGGCATCTGGATTGATAGCATGTGGCACCTCAGGTGGGTAGCTTTGGCGCCAGAAAGGGCTAATGGAAATATCGGCTATCTTATCAAAGACACTGCTTGGGCGCTGAAGTTTTCTTCTATATAGCCTTTCAATGAAGTCCATAAGCTCTACCTCATTTTCTGTAATATAGTTATCTGCTGCTGCAAGCAAATTGTCAATATTTTCTTTTGTTGCTAGATCTAAACTACTTGTTTGCTTATTTGTCAGGTTTGGATCTACTCTTAGATAGTGATCACTGTGTTCGCGGAAGATCATTTCCATTTGGAAATCGGTATTTCCGGTATGACCATTAGACATAAGAGCCACTAAGGGTCTATACCATTCCAATTTGCCCCAACTCTTTACTTCTTTCTCATCAAATTTATCGAGAAACTCACCTGTCCCTATTGAAAACATTAGCATATTGCGCGCGCCTGCTTCATTATCCAATCGTCTTAACTCAGCATATCCAAAAATAGATGGGTTATGGGCGAAGATACCACCGTCTATGCACAAATACTCTTGTTTAGTCATGCTCTTAATTGATACGGGCGGAAAGTAGGTGGGCGCGCTGGTGGTGGCGCGGCAGATGTCGCGCAAATAGAAGTTGTTTTTTGGTTGTTTTTGCGCCCGGTGTTGGCGAAAAAATAGCCTAGTGTTGGTACTTAGATCATAAGAAGTGATGAGACAGGGCTTAAGCAACTGGTCTAATTTCATATCACCAAAATGCTTATTCAGCACCTTTTCGATGCTGGCAGCTGGGTATTTAGCAGAAGTCATCCCATGACCACGCAGAATTTTTTCCCAGATGTTAAGCGAAAAGATTTCATCGCCGGTGGCTAGATAGAGGTCCTCTACACCTTGGGCGGTGAAAAAAGAGGACTTGCCATCTTTGCTAGGCATAAGATAGCAGGCTAGCATAAGTCCGCCAGTGGAGGTGCCAACAAAGAAATCAAAGAAGTCTAGCAGCCGCGCATTTGGGTCTGAGGCTAGCTGTTGCAATCTCTTTTCCATCCAGCTAAGAAGGCGGGTAGTCATGACCCCCTTAATACCACCGCCATCTAAAGACAAGATATTATAGTGACTCATTAGTTTATTGAATCATTGACGGGCAAAGATGCCAGCTGCACCCATGCCGGTTCCTATACACATGGTTACCATGCCATAAGATAGTTGCCGCTTTTGCATTTGGTGCAGAAGAGTAGTCGAACGAATAGAGCCGGTTGCACCAAGGGGATGACCTAAGGCAATGGCTCCGCCTAGTGGATTCACCTTTTCTTCATCAAGGTTGAGTTGGCGTTTAACAGCAAGAGTCTGGGCAGCAAAGGCCTCATTAAGTTCAATCCAATCTATATCATCTAGTCTTAGGCCGGTTTGACTGAGCACCTGTGGAATGGCTTCAATTGGCCCTATACCCATGATAGCAGGTGGAACACCAGCTACGGCAAAACCACAAAATCTTGCCATGGGATTGAGCTGATGCTGCTTTACTAATTTCTCACTGGCAAGTAGTAGAGCGGCTGCCCCATCGCTCATTTGTGAGCTGCTGCCAGCAGTTACTGATCCTTTGGCAGCAAAAACCGTGCGTAATTGAGCCAGTTTTTCTAGATTGGTATCTGGGCGGGGTCCTTCGTCTTTGGCTATCTTTTCTTCTATCTCTCTTAGCTT
Source organism: Gammaproteobacteria bacterium (assembly GCA_965215225.1). Taxonomy (GTDB): domain Bacteria; phylum Pseudomonadota; class Gammaproteobacteria; order CBDBNL01; family JAAOII01. The sequence continues at coordinate 2,028,381 of OZ244039.1, read as the reverse complement.
TCCTTCCTTTAAGTCTGCTTGGCGTTTGATTACTGAGATAGGCATGATCTCATCACTAAAATCACCCTGTTCCTGTGCTTTACAAGCCCTTTGATGACTTCTTAGTGAATAGGCATCTTGGTCTTGCCGACTGATCTTGTATTTAGCTGCCACTTTCTCTGCGGTAATACCCATGCCATAGGCTATAGCGACATCATCTTGTTCAAATATACTCGGGTTAAACGCTGGTCTATTTCCTAGCATGGGGACAAGACTCATGCTTTCCAATCCGCCAGCTAGGATAAGGTCGGCATGCCCTGAACTAATTCTCTCGGCAGCCAATGCAATGGATTGAAGCCCAGAAGCGCATAGTCGGTTGACAGTGAAACCGGGCACTGATGCTGGCAGCTTACCTAATAGTAAAGCAATACGAGCAATGTTAAAGGCCTGTTCTGATTCCTGTAGAGCGCAGCCTACTATAACGTCTTCGGTTTTGGCTAAAGGGATTGCTGGATTCCGCTTAGCTAATTCTTGGATAAGCAGAGCGAACATATCGTCTGGGCGGGTATGGCGAAAAACACCGAGATACTTGCCTACTGGTGTTCTTATTGCATCAATAATATAGGCTGGGTTCATTAGTTTCTTAAGGGTTTGCCCTTTTTCAGCATGTGTTCCATTCTATCTTGACTGAGTTTTGTTTTTAACAATTTGATAAAGGCCTCTCTTTCAAGACGCAAGAACCATTCGTCATCAACCTGTTCATTCTCATCCAACTCATCACCAGATAGAATGTTTGCTAAGGTGAGGGCGCATAGATGGTCATGGGAAGAAATAAAGTTCCCTTCTCTCATATTAATGAGTTGGGCTAAGAAGTTAGCTTTGCCAGCTCGTCCCACAACAGGTATATTTTTGCGGCGAGGCGGTGGGTGATAGTTGGCTTCAATAAGACTAAAGGCTTCGTTTTTGGCAATATAAAGTAATTCATTAGGATTTGCAATAATCTTATCACTGGCGCGCAGATAGGACATCTGACTTGCTTGTTGGGCACTGGTAGAGACCTTGGCAAGGGCTATCTGTTCAAAGAATTGAGCTAGGCGGGTGAAAAGAGGACCAGGCACCTCGGCAGCTCGTCGCGCCATTTCTTTACAGCCACCACCTGCCGGGATGATTCCTACTCCCATTTCTACTAAACCTATATAGCTGTTCATTTCTGCCACGACCCTATCGCAATGGAGGAGAAGCTCACAACCACCGCCCAAGGCAAGACCTTGAACGGCCGCAATAGTTGGTATAGGGCCATGTTTTAGACGCATAAAGAGATTTTGTAAATCCACGATGATGTCCTGAATAGGAGGTAGATCGCCTAGTTTCGGCATTTTGGGATTTAAGGTTTCAAAGGCTTTTTGCTTGATATCGCTAATCAGACTGTCTTTCGTTATTTTGCCAAGCCTAGCTGCAGCCAGGATTTGATAGAGATTGGCACCAGCGCAAAAAGGCGGCTTTGGCTGCCATATGATGAGAGCGGAGAATTCTTTTTCAATAGTATCTAGTTGTTTGTCTAGGCTTTTGAGTAATTCATAACTCAAAGTGCCCATTTTGGTTTTGAAACTCAGCACAGCTATATTGTCTTTAATATCTATTATCCTAAGGTTGTCATCCTCGTAGATAATATTAAAAGGAATAGAAGTGGTTGGACTGGTTTTCTTTAGAAGTTGGCGCCTATAGACAGGATGTGAAGACGGGGCAATGTATTTTCTCTCTTGTGGTGACCATGCATTATCGCCGCGATAAAAATCTTTGCTCGCCCAGTCTGGCAAGCTGATGTCTGCTGTAGTTTTGCCTTCTTTAATGTCCCTTTTAATCAGTTGGTGAACTAGCTCAGAACCACTCTTTTGCCAAAGCTCAAATACTCCTCCTTGCCAACCAAATCCACTTTGCATGGCTCTGTCAATGGCACGGACATCCTTGGCTATGTCAGCCAAATGAACTGCACTATAGTGGAAGATGTCTCGTTGAACTGACCAAAGAAATTGGGCCTGGTGGTCTGATGAATTGGCAAGTGCAGTTAAGCTAGCGGCAAAATTCTTTTGATCGGCGAAGATGTTTTTGATTTCCTTACTCTTGTTTTTTGTTATGGGACGGTAATCTCCTTGTTGCTTGTCAAAGACGAGTATGCCTTCTTTAGTTTTGTGATAAATACCCTTACCAGTTTTTTGGCCGAGGAATCCCTGTTCTTTTAATGATTTTAGCCAGCTAGGAAGACGGAAATGCTCTTGCCATGGATCATGTGACAGCTGTTCAGCGAGCGTATTCATCACTGATTCTAAGATGTCAAGACCTACCAAATCTGCAGTGCGAAAACAAGCGCTCTTAGCTCTTCCTATTAAGGTGCCAGTAAGTTCGTCAACTGTGTCTGGCGCAAGATTGAATTTTTCCATCCAGTGAAAGACTGCCGCCATTGAGAACATACCTAAGCGATTCGCAATAAAACCTGGCTTGTCTTCTGCTCTTACCACTTCCTTGCCTAAGACGGTGGTTAGAAAACCTTCTAGTAGATGGAGAGTTTTTTCATTGCTGTGTTTGTGCCCAATAAGTTCTACTAGCGGAAGAAATCTAGGGGGATTGAAAAAATGAATGCCACAGAATCGGTCGGGATGCTTTAATTGTTGACTAAGAGAGTTGATGCTTAAAGCGGAAGTATTAGAAGCAAGAATGGCATCTTCACTAAGATGGGGCATTACTCGTTGGTAGAGTTGCTGTTTTATGGCTAGGCTTTCACTGATTGCCTCAATAACGAGTGGACAGTCGGAAAGTAATTGGAGATCCTTGCTATAATCCGCTGCTTGAATATACTGGCTTTGCTCTGGTAGAACTAAGGGAGGAGGGGTCATTTTCGTCAATCTATTGAGAGCTACTTGAGCGGTTGCTTGAGGATCTTCTTCGGCAGTGAGACCAAAGAGCAGACAATCTACTCCACAATTTGCTAAGTGGGCGGCTAGTTGAGCGCCCATGGTCCCGGTGCCTAATATGGCTATTGGGTTGAATTGCTTTCTATAATTCAATATTTCCATGAGGGGATTCTAGTCTATGATGTCGTATTCGCCATTAATGAAGCGGATTTTGGCTGTGAATTTCTTTTGCAACCATCTATGTATTAGGGTTCTTAATAACCAGATTCTCACTTGAGGAATAAAGAGCAAAAAGCCAACTGTATCAGTAATAAACCCCGGTGTTATAAGGAGAACACCAGATATTAAAATTAACAGTCCATGCCAGAGCGCTTGGGCTGGAAGACTATGGTTATTGAGCTGAGATCTAATTTTGGTCCATATCTTTATTCCCTGGGATCTCATCATAATTGCCCCTAGGCATGCGGTGAGAATAATAAGGGCAATAGTAGTGAAGCCTCCTATAGCACTGCCTATCAAGATAAAGATATAGATTTCTACCAAGGGTAGGACAATGAAGAGAAGTAGAAGATATACAATCATTTGGTTATTATATCAGCCGTTGGCTTTATTATCAATCTGCTCACTAGAAATAGTCTGATAAAGGGATGAGATATTTAGAATATATGACGATAATCAGCATTTCATTTAGCTGCGTTGTTTGAATTTGTTCAATATCAGCAATAGTTCTTGCTAGTCTTAGCAGGAGCCCCGCATAGATGAAGCGGTTGATTGCAGCCTAAGCATTTTATTCTTTTTAAGTGAATAGTTTCTACATCAGATGGCTCTCTTAGGTTTGATGTGGCTTGGTTCTGTTTTTTATATTACTAACGAGAAGAACCAATTTTTGTCGCATCTTATTCTGGCGAGATAACAGAGCTTTTTTATAGTCGGTAAAAAGAGCCTTTCTATTTTGCCAAATAAAAGAAGAGAGTTTCCATAGACCTGTCCATTTGTTTATTCTTACAGTCCTTCGTCTTTCTAATGCTTCGGTTGCAATATGTTGGACTCTTTGCTTTAATTCTCTTTCAGCCTGATAGAAACGAGAGTCTGGTAGGACAGGTTTTGCGTTGATGTATTCTTGATATAAATCTGGGTCATTGTCTATTTCTTTTACTTTTTCTATTACCTCATTAAAAGAGTTGTAGTTAAGGCAGTTGATAATAGCATTTGGATTGATATATTCTTCTATTTTAAGGCAGCCCCAATAAATAGGCACACTGCCTACCATTAGAGGATGAAAGATTTTCTCACTGATGTAGTAATCATTGGAAGCATTTTCAAAGGCGATGGTGAATTTGTAAGAGGAGATGAAGTTTAGTTTTGCTTGGTAGGGAGCCATTCTTTCCTCGTATTTTCTTAGGCGGTTTGTATTATTAAGAGTTGCTCCGGCGCAATCTACTTTTTTGTATTTCATTAGAAGTTTGCAAAAGTCGCGGCGAAGTTTTCTGTCATTGCCTATTTCTCTACTATAAACGAAATTGCAAAAGCTCGTTTTGGCGCGGGTTGACAAAGAGTGTTTTGTATTAAAGTCGTTTGGAGAAAAAGAGCTGCTATTTTCTGATTTTATGGCCACATGGTAGTCTTTATCAGATGCAAGCAAGTTCCGTATCTCTCTTGGGATTTGACTAATACAGCAATTCTTACTATCTGTTAGGGCAAAGGAGAAGGAATAATCTACCAGGTGACCATACCTTAATGGGCCTGGTTCACCGTAATACATACACAATAGGGGGTTCCAACCAAATTTTATACGCGCTTTCAGAATGCTGCCTAATCCAGAATCGCCGAACAAATATACTATATGAGGGGTTGATGAATTATAGATGATGTCCCAGTCTGGTAAAAAACGGGGCTCAAATTCTCTTGTGCTTGATTTACCACGGTTATAGATGTGGAGAGTTTTCTTCATATTTAGTTAAGCTTATAAAAATTTAGGGTCCTAACTTTATTATAGATTTTCTTGTCTTTTTAATCGGGCTCTTTATTATCAACTTACCCGCTAGGAATAGTCTGATGAAGGGATGCCTAGAATATATGACGATAACTAATCACCTTGCGCAATTGCCCTTTTTATATCACGAACTAGAAGAATCAGTTTTCGACGCCTCGTATTTTGGCGAAGCATTGGTGGTATATTAAAGTCGATAAAAAGCGCGTTTCTATTTTGCCAAATAAAGCAAGAGAGTTTCCATAGGTTTGCCAGTTTGTTTATTTTTGGCAGCCTACCTCTTTCTAATGCTTCTGTTGCGATATGTTGGATTCTTTGTTTTAATTCTTTTTCAACTTGATAGGAACGAGAGTTAGGTAGGACAGGTTTTGCATTGATATATTGTTGATATAAATCTGGGTTATTGTCTATTTCTTTTACTCTTTCTATTACCTCATTGAAGGAGTTGTAGTTATGGCAGTTGATAATAGCATTTGGGTTGATATATTCTTCTATTTTGGGGCAGCCCCAATAGATAGGTATGCTGCCTACCATCAGAGGATGAAAAATTTTCTCGGTAATATAGTAATCGGTGGAAGTATTTTCGAAGGCGATGGTGAATTTGTAAGAGGAGATAAATTTTAATTTTGCTTGCTCGCCGCCTTTGTCTTGCCATTTTCTTATTCGTTTCATATTATTAAGAACTGCTCCTGGGCAATCCACTTTTTTGTATTCCATTAGGAGTTTGCAGAAGTCCTCGCGAACTTCTCTATCGAAACGTGTTGCACTATAAATGAAGTTACAAAAGTTTGTTTTGGTACGGGTTGATAAAGAATGTTTTGTATTGAAGTCGTTTGGAGAAGAAAAGCCGCTATTTCTGATTTTAGGGCTAGGATCGCAGGCTTTATCATCTGATAGTTTATCAGGTGTAAATAAGTTCCGTATCCTTCCTGGGATTCCACTAGTACAGGAATTTTTACTATCTGTTGGGGCAAAAGAAAAAGAATAGTCTATTAAGTGGCTTGATGGTAGCCATGCTTCACCGTGACGCATGCACAATAAGGGCCTCCAGCCAAATTTTATACGGGCATCAAGAATTTTGGATAGAGCCCCCTCACTTGAAAAAAATACTATATGAGGGGTTGGCGAATTATAAACAATGTCCCAATCCGGTAAAAAATAAGACTCAAAATAGGGCACATTCCGTTTACCATATCTATATTTACCATATCTATAGATGTGGAGAGTTTTCTTCATAATTTGGTTAAGCTTATAAAAATTTAGGGTCCTAACTTTATTATAGATTTTCTTGTCTTTTTAATCGGGCTCTTTATTATCAACTTACCCGCTAGGAATAGTCTGATGAAGGAATCAGATATTTAGAATATATGACGATAACTAAGTGCTTCATTCAGCTGAGCTGCTTGAATTTGTTCGGTTTGTTCAATATCAGCAATGGTTCTTGCTACTCTTATCAAACGATGATAGCCCCTCATAGATATCTTCAGGCGATCGATGGCAGCACGAAGTATTTTCTTGCCTTGTGGGGAAGGAACACAATAGGTCTCTGTTTCATTTATACTAAGTCTTGAGTTGATCTTACCGGTTCGATTGAGTTGAATCCTATATGCTTGTGCTACCTGATTTCGCATAGATAGACTAGTTATGCTGTTTTGATTGTTGTGTATTTGGTTGTAGGAAACCGCAGGAACATTTATTGTCAGGTCTATTCTGTCTAATAGAGGACCAGAAATCTTAGCAAGATATCTTCTGATTTGATCAGGAGTGCAACGACACTCTTTATCCTTGTCTCCACTGTAGCCGCAAGGACAAGGATTCATTGCAGCTATGAGCTGAAAAGAGGCGGGAAAAGTTATTCGGTGAGCTGCTCTGGCTATGACAATCTTGCCGTTTTCTAAGGGCTGGCGTAGTGTTTCTAGAACCTGGCGACTAAATTCTGGGAATTCATCTAAGAACAGGACTCCCTTGTGCGCAAGCGATATTTCGCCAGGAATAGGCGGAGAGCCGCCCCCTACTATGGCGACAGATGAAGCTGTATGGTGAGGAGAGCGAAAGGGTCGCTCTCCCCAGTCTGTCTTTTTTCCTTTGCCTAAGGAGGCAATACTGGTAACTTCTAAGGCTTCTTCATCGGTCAGTGGAGGAAGAAGCCCTATCAGAGAGGAGGCAAGAAGAGTTTTACCGCTACCTGGAGGACCAAACATTAGTAGATGATGACCGCCGGCTGCAGCCACTAGCATAGCTCGTTTGGCGGTTTCCTGTCCCTTAATATCTTCCATTTTAATGAAGGAGTTTGATTGCTTGATTTGTTTGGGGGTATGGCAGATTTTTGTTAATGCTGCTTTGCCTTCAAGATGGGCGACTACCTGAATAATGTGTTTGGCACTATATACAATAATGTCCTTTATTAGACTTGCTTCTTTGCTATTGCCGTGACTTATGATGAGCCTTCTTTTTGCCTTGGTAGCGGCCCAAGCAACTGGGATGAACCCCCTGATAGGAAGAACTTCACCACTTAGCGCCAACTCACCTAAGAATTCGTATTCTGATATCCTAGCTGTTCTTATTTGCTCAGATGCAGCTAATATACTCATAGCTATGGCGAGGTCTAATTGTCCGCCGCCTTCTTTAGGAAGATCAGCAGGAGATAGGTTTATGGTGATGCGGCGGTTGGGGAAAAGGAAGCCACCGTTTATAATCGCGCTTCTCACCCGTTCGCGACTTTCATTTACAGCCTTTTCTGGTAATCCAACTATATGGAAAGCCGGCAGTCCTGCCAGCAGATGGGCTTCTACTCTAATCTGAAGGGCATCTGTTCCATATCTGATGCGAGAGGTGATGGCAGCAAGACTCATATGAATTGACTCCTAGACTGGTTAATTTGGTTGCTGATCTGTGCCCTAATAAGGACCTTAATAAGAGACCTAATAGGAGTCTTAATAGGGGGCTTAATAAGAGCCTTGATATATCTATCTTGCCGATAGTTTGTTCTTATTGATTCTTTCATTATTTTTATTGTTTTTTAGTTCTTTATCAATGTAGAAGTTATCGGAACCTCTAATAATTGAATGTTTATTATATCAAACTATTCCATCTTTTGCTGTCCAGTCGTGTGGTTGTAAGAATTTTGCTAAATGGGTCTGAGCTGTATCATCTGAATAGTTATATTCCCAGCTGACCAAAGGAGGCAAGGACATAAAGATGGATTCTATCCGTCCTTTTGACTGAAGACCGAAAAGGGTGCCGCGATCATAGAGGAGATTGAATTCAACATAGCGACCCCGCCTATGTAGTTGGAAATTACGCTCTTTATCACTATAGTCTTTATCTTTATATTTTTTTGCTAAGCGCATATAGCTGGTTAAGTAGCAACGGGCAATTTTGGTGACAAAAGCAAAACAACGGCTGGGCTCCCAGCGATTTAGATCATCAAAAAAGATACCGCCGATTCCACGCATTTCTTGTCGATGAGGGAGATAAAAATACTCGTCGCAGTTTTTCTTAAATTCTTGGTAAATACTAGCATCAAATTGATCACAAACGGACTTTATTTGTTGATGCCAAAAGACACAGTCTTCAACTTGCGGATAATAGGGAGTGAGATCCATTCCTCCGCCAAACCACCAATGGTTTTTCTTGCTCTCTTGGTAAAAAAAGCGTAGATTTAGATGACTAGCAGGGATATAGGGATTGCGCGGGTGAGCAACAACGGAAATACCGCAGGCCTTAAAAGGGGAATTGGGCGCTGCTTTTACACTGGCAGCTGGAGGTAGGCTTGTTGCGCTGATAGAAGAGAAATTTACTCCTACTTTTTCCCATACGGATCCATTTTGTAAGATATTGCTGCTCCCTTTTTTGCCATTGGATTGCCATTTGTCAATGAGGAAAGAATTATTATCAAGTGATGCAAATCTATGACAGAACTCTTTTTGTAGTCTAGTAAATAGCTCCTCAGCATGCTGAAAATCAGGTATTTTTCCCATCAGTATCTTATGAATTTTCCCGAACTCAGGTCACGGATATGAGAGGATTTGGTCAAGCCACCAAGCTGTCCTTTGAAGATACATAATTGAGGTCCGAAATATTTCACTACTTGTTTAATCGTAAAGGCAGGAGGACGATTGGCTGGATTGGCAGAAGTGGAAACAATGGGGCTACCATAGGCTTTGGTTAGTTCTATTAGTGGTTGGTGGTGTGTGATTCGGATGGCTACCTTAGAGTGATTACCCTTTATCAAGGATGAAAAATTGGCTCGTTTGTCTTCCACCAGCCAAGTGCAAGGATGGTCTTGCTGTGCCGTTATCTTGTCAATTTGAGATTGTTTTAAATGGGGAAACCTAGTAGCAAGTTCTTGCCAGTTGCCTGCTACTAGGATCAATCCTTTTTCTTGGTTGCGTTTTTTTAATTTAAGTAGTTCATTGACCGCTTCAAGATTGTAGGGATCACAGCCCAGTCCCCAACTGGATTCGGTGGGATGGGCTATTATTTGACCGCTTTGAAGCGCGGCAATAACCCCCTCCATATTTTTCTCAACTATTCTCATTCAACAGCCGCCATCGAGTGAGCATGTACCAGTGTGCAATACCGAGGTACTCATGGATAGCTAGATTACTGGTACCAAGGGCACCTGGACTTGGCACTAGTGATCTTAATAGCTTAATACCATTGAGAGGTAGCGATGGCGGAGCGAAATTGTCGGCAGGCGCATAAAGAGGGTAGAGCTGATAGAATTTAGCCCACAAAGCAACACGGGGTAGATGGTAAGAGGAAGACACTATTACGATATTATCTCCAAGAGCTGTATTTTCTTTCAGAGCTTTGATTTCAGTGCGGGTGTTGTGAACATCTTCATATGAGAGGATTCGCTCGGCAGGAACTCCTAATTCTATAGCTGCTTCCCTCATTAAGTCAGGGTGACTTATATTGAACCGGTTGATTCCACTGAACCATAGATGAGCGGTAGTTTGATTTTTAAGTAATCGGACGCCTTCTAATAGTCTTAGGATAGCCGTAGATGATAGCTTATTAAAAATTGAGGGATGAGCGTTATTGTGGCTGGAAGAACCTAGGACTACTATGTAATCTACCTGTTGGTCTAAAAAAGCTACTGGAGGATGTCGTTTCGTCAAGTTATAATAGAGAAGATTAGCAACCGGCGAGAGGCTAAAAAGCCATAATTGTAGTAAAGATAAGCTAATGATATAAATTGCAGTGCGGCGAAAAGAGAACAGTAATATAAGCCCCAAGACACAGCCTATAAAGGCTAAGGGCATGGGTTGGAAGAACGCGCTTATGATCTTGTTAAGAACCATATATGTTAGTTGATAGGGTTATTATAAATGTTGCCAAGCAGAAGCTACTCACTTTTAATAGTGATAGTCTTCTTAAGGCTTATTTGGTATCTACAGCGGCTAGAGGGACTGGTAATGAGAAAGGTTCTTACTGCACTCCACTTGGCAGACATATTATAAGAGCAAAGATAGGAAAAGGGTTGCCGCTTGGTGCTGTCTTTATAGCTCGGCGCTGGACCAATGAAATATATGACGAGTCTTTGGCTGCCAAAATGCCGGGGCGAGATTGGATACTCAGCCGTATTTTATGGCTTAGTGGTTGTCAAGTTGGAGTGAATAAAGGTGGTTCGGTAGATACTATGGCTAGATATATCTATATTCATGGGACGCCGGATGTTCATTTGTTGGGCTCTCCTGCTTCTCATGGTTGTATAAGAGTGTCTAATGAGGATGTGATTGAACTGTTCGAGCTGTTAAGATTAGGCACTAGGGTAGATATTAAGGCATATTAAATGCCTTTTATTTTAAAAAACTGATATAATCAAACACTGATATAATTTTTTTATCAAAAATTTTCTTTCACCATAGAACGACGTGATCAAGCCACGTATGATTTCTTGGTGTTATTTTAATATTATTATTTCAATGAGGAGATATATATGAAGATGATAATGGCAATTATCAAGCCTCATAGATTGGAGAAAGTCAAGGATGCTTTAAAGAATATGGGTGTTCAGGGCGTGACAGTCACTGAGGTGAAAGGGTTTGGCCGCCAAAAGGGTTATAAGGAGGTATATCGTGAAACCGAGTATTTTGTTGATCTATTACCAAAGGTAAAGTTAGAGATAGCGGTGGAGGATAAGCAAGTAGAACAGGTTACTCAAGCTATAAGCGAGAATGCTTCAACCGGTAATATAGGTGATGGCAAGGTTTTCGTTTTACCATTAGAAAATGCTCTGCGTATTAGAACGCAAGAAGAAGGAGACAAGGCATTATGAAAACAAAATTATTATTAGGGCTCGTTGCGTTCTTCCCCATGGTTGTTGCAGCTGAGGATCTTCAAGCGGGCGATACTGCATGGATATTGGTTGCTTCAGCTTTTGTGTTATTTATGGTGCTGCCTGGTCTGTCGTTATTCTATGCTGGATTGGTGCGGAGTAAAAATGTCTTGTCCGTTTTGATGCAGTGTTTCATGATAGTATGCCTTTCTTCTATCCTATGGGTAGTGATTGGGTATAGTCTTGCATTTACCGATGGAGGTGGCATCAATTCCTTTGTTGGTGGGCTAAGTAAGCTATTCCTTAATGGAGTAGGAAGAGAATCAATGGAAGGGACTATACCAGAGAGTCTATTCATTATGTTTCAACTGACCTTTGCTGCGATTACACCTGCTCTGATTGTTGGAGGATTTGCTGAACGGATGCGTTTTTCAGCTATCCTGTTGTTTAGTATCCTATGGTTGATAGTAGTTTATTTTCCCATTGCCCATCAGGTATGGGGCGGCGGTTGGTTAGCCCAACTTGGGATATTGGACTTTGCTGGTGGCATGGTAGTTCATCTTACCGCGGGCACTACTGCATTGGTAGCCGCTTTGGTTATAGGTCCTCGGCGCGATTTTCAGCATCCCAGCCCCCCTCATAATATGACTATGACGGTTACTGGTGCTGGAATTCTGTGGGTAGGCTGGTTTGGCTTTAACGGAGGTAGCGCTTTAGCGGCTAATGGCGATGCTGCCATGGCTATTCTAGTCACTCAGGTAGGAACGGCTGCAGCTGCTCTAACCTGGATGTTTATTGAGTGGTGGAGACACGGTAAACCCAGCATGTTAGGCATAGTTACAGGTATGGTTGCTGGCTTGGTTGCTATTACGCCTGCTTGTGGCTTTGTTGGTCCTATGGGTGCTTTAGCAATAGGTGTAATTAGTTCCATTGTTTGTTATAGCGTATTGCATCTGGTAAAAGGAGTGCTCAAGATAGATGACTCTTTGGATGTTTTTCCGGTGCATGGAGTTTGCGGCGCACTAGGAAGCGTTCTTACCGGAATATTTGTTAGCCAAGCTCTTGGCGGAGTAGGGTTAGATGGGGTTACGCTTGGACAACAACTGATGAATCAGATACTAGGCACAGCCTATGTGTTTGTCTATACTGGTGTAGCTGCTTATATTTGTCTGAAGTTGGTTGGTCTTGTTACGCCTTTACGAGTAAGTGAAGACGAAGAAAATCAAGGGATAGATATTTCGCAGCATGAGGAGAGTGGTTATAGGCTATAGGAAATTAAAAAGTGAGTTTATATTCGCTTATATTTCTTTTATTAGCAATTAACTAAACGAAAGGGGCAGTTGAGAATCTTTCTCAACTAGCCCCTCTTTTTTGTCCAACAAATTGTCTTAGACTTCTAACAGGCTATTATTCTCTGTGGTAATTGGGGGCTTCGCTAGTGATGTGAACATCGTGGACATGGCTTTCTTGAATTCCTGCATTGGTGATACGAATAAATTCTGCTTGATGACGTAATTTTTCAATAGTGTTGCAGCCCACATAGCCCATAGCGGCGCGCAGCCCACCGGTTAGTTGTTCTATTACCATATTGACGGGCCCGCGATTTGGTACCATACCCTCTACACCTTCTGGCACCAATTTCTCACTGCGTTGTTCTTGTTGAAAATACCTATCACCTGAACCCTGTTTGAGGGCGCTGAGAGATCCCATGCCGCGATATTTTTTATAGGATCTCCCTTGATAAAGAACAACTTCACCAGGAGCCTCATTCGTGCCAGCAAAGAGGTTACCTGCCATGGCTGCGTGGGCACCAGCGGCGAGAGCCTTAGCAAGGTCGCCAGAATAGCGAATTCCTCCGTCTGCGATAACTGTAATATTGGGATATTTCTTATGCAATGCCTCAGCCACCTCGGCAATGGCGCTAAGTTGCGCTATGCCTACACCAGTTACTATTCTGGTGGTGCATATGGTTCCTGGACCTATGCCTACTTTTACTGAGTCTACTCCTATTTCTGCCAGGGCCTCCGCTGCCTCTGCGGTTGCTATATTACCTGCCATTATCGGAGTCTTAGGAAATTTTTGCCGACAGATTTTTAGGGTATCTAGAACCTTTTTGGAATGGGCGTGAGCGGTATCCATTACCAAAACATCTATACCAGTCGATACTAGGGCCTCTGCTCTTTCTATGCAGCTATCATCTGTTCCTATTGAACTTCCCACTCTCAGCCGACCGTCACTGTCCTTACATGCATTGGGATATTTTTGTTCATTCTCAATGTCTTTTAATGTCATCATGCCCTGGAGACTCTTATCTTTTTTCACAATTAACAGCTTTTCAATCCGATGTTCGTGCATTATTTGACGCGCCTTTTCTGGTTCTATATCTGGTGGGACAGTGATCAGTTTGTCAAATTTGGTCATCACATCTTCAACTCTTTGTGCTGGTTTATCAACAAAACGAAAATCGCGTGAGGTGACAATCCCTACTAATCTAGTCGAATTTTCTTTTTCGGTTACTGGCACTCCAGATATGCCATGACGACTGGTAAGTTGACGGAGAGTATCTAGACTCGCTTGTTGATGAATGGTGATGGGATTATGGACTATACCACTCTCGTGTTTTTTTACTTTATTGCTTTCAGAACATTGCCTTTCAATTGACATATTCTTATGAATCACACCCAACCCTCCCGCTTTTGCCATGGCTATTGCCATACTAGACTCAGTTACCGTATCCATTGCAGCCGATAGCAAAGGAATACTTAACTGAATAGAGGAAGTTAGATAGGTGTGAGTTTGGGCTTCTATTGGTAAAACATCGGTGTATTTCGGAATAAGAAGCAGGTCGTCAAAAGTCAGTGAATTTCCTTTGATAGATAACATAGTAAAAAATTATAAACCTATTTGTTGATATTTTTTAGTAGCGCGAAGGAATCATCATTCACTTTACGGATAAATAGCATCTCTGGGTTGTTTAATAGTTCTAGTATTTTGTTAGCATTCAATGGATTTGACATCATATTGGCATGGATTAGGGTTCTGTTGTAAGGCATTTTAGACCCGGCTAACAAAGAGGGGATTAAGTATTCAGAAGGAGTTTTGATATATTTGAAAAATCTTATGGTATCGGGATTCTCATTTATGAAATTTAATAGATAGGCAACAAAAGGACCTCTTAAGCACCACCAATCATCTGCTATGTGTATCTCTAAACCGGGAGGGGGCTTTCTGACCGGGATTAATTTCTTTATTAAGTGTCTTTTGGGGGGATGGACAAGCAAGTAAAACAAAGACCAATAGCTAATTTGGATGGGATGGAGCAAAAAGTATTTAATAGGATGAGAGCGAAAGCGTTCGGGGCGGAGGAAATTTTCTATATTAATAGCATCAATGAAATGGTAATACTTAACTGTGCTTGCCTTCTCTTTTGTTATTCTGTCTTTTTCGCTGATGCTCCAATAGCAGACGAAGTTTTCGTTATGTTTGGCAAAAAAGTTGTAAATGAAGGATTGATTTTTAACCGGGTAGCAACTATTACTAAGTAGTTTGTAGTACTTGTAATCAGGTGAATAGGCAGTTTGAAGTAGCCTGAGGTGAATTGTGACAAGAGACCAACCTGCCCAGTTTCCCTTTATCCTGTTCTCAACAAAGCGAACATCCTTCCCTTTTAAGCACTCTTGGTAGGGAGCTAGGGGTTCTCTTTTATCTATATGGATAAAAATATCCGCCCAAGGTGCTTCAATAGCCTCAACTAGCCTTCTTAGTCTTTCTGGGTGATTATGGGCTACTATTAGATAAGCGACTCTCATTATGAAAAACTATCGACCTATTTGTTGATGTTTTTTAGTAATGAGAGATGAGCATCCTTTACTTTACGGATAAATAGTATATTCGGTTTGTCTAGTAGTTCCAGAATTTTTTCAGCATTCAAAGGTTTTGACATCATATTAGCATGGATTGGTGTTCTGTTATAGGGCATTTTAGCCGCGATTAACAAAGAGGGAACTAGGTGTTCAGCAGGGGATAGGATATATTTGAAGAATCTTATAGTATCGGGATTCTCATTTACGAACTTTAATAAATAGGCAACAAAAGAACCTCTTAAGCACCAAAAATCATCTGCTATGTGTATCTCCAAGCCAGGGGGAAACCTTCTAACCGGAATTAATCTCTTTATTAGGTGACGTCTCTTTGAATGAAATAGCAAGTAGAACAAAGACCAATAGCTAATTTGGATGGGATGGAGGAGAAAATACTTAATGGGGTGGGAGCGAAAGCGTTCTCGGCGAAGAAAGTTTTCTATATTAATGGTATCAATAAAGTGATAATACTTGACTGTATTCTCACTTTCTCTTGTTATTTTGCCTTTACCGGTAATGCTCCAATAGCAGACAAAGTTTTCATTGTGCTTGGCAAGAAAATCGTAAATATGGGATTTGCTTTTAACCGGATAGCAACTATTACTGAGCAGCTTGTAGTATTTGTAATCAGGTGAATAGGCGGTTTGGAGTAGTCTGAGGTGAATTGTGACAAGAGACCAGCCTGCCCAGTTTCCCTTTATCCTGTTCTCAATAAAACGAACATTCTTATCCTTTAAGCACTCCTGGTAAGGAGCTAGGGGTTCTTTTTTGTCTATATGGATAAAAATATCAGCCCAGGGCGCTTCAATGGCTTCAACTAATGTCCTTAGTCTTTCTGGGTGTTCATGTGCTACTATTAGATAAGCAATTCTCATAAGGCTTTCCTACTATCTTTGCTATTATAAAATCACATCACCCTTGATATTTTTACTTGTCATTAGAGATAATCAGTCAATAGTATAATGACATAGATTGACATAGATTAAAGCCTACTATATATGCAAACTGCTTTACTATCCCGATACCAAGAGGAAACCAATAAGAAACTACTCTATGCCCGCCTGTCATTGGAACTGATTGAACAGGTAGAAGAACCCTATATTGCCGCTTTAAAGGAGTCCTGTCTTTGGCATTTGATACAAGCTTATGATGCTTTGGTAAATGAAATTCAAGCCCGTTTGAATAGAATACCACAACCCAATCTACTGGCTATTGTGCCTATCCTTAAACAGGCTGGTAGCTATGCAGCTGAAATTAACCTATTGACTCGACTGGAGGAGGACAGCTCTTCTTGGTTAAACAAGATGCGCCGCAAGCAGAACAAGTCATTTGACAAGCTTGCTGCTATACAACTGATAGAGGATGAGCCTTTAACCATAGCAGATCTATCTAAATGGTTGATTGAACTAGAAAAATTGTGTCGCCAGCTAAGAGATGCCATGACAGAATATTAGTATGCATATCAATGAGCATCAGTTAGTAGATGAGGCGGTATTCTACCCTTCTCCTCATCAGGCTAAAAGACCACCAGGGACCCAAGTGCTTCTTATTGTTGTCCATTCTATAGGTCTTCCACCAGGAGAGTATGGGACAGATTGTGTTCGCCAGCTGTTTTTAGGGGAGTTAGATTGTGATAGCAATCCAGCATTCCATGATTTGCGCGCTTTGAAAGTATCAGCGCATATTTTTATTCGCCGCGACGGCAGGTTGCTCCAGTTTGTTCCTTTTGACCGCTGTGCTTGGCATGCAGGCAGATCCCGTTATAAAGAATTAGCAAATTGTAATGATTTTTCTATAGGTGTGGAGCTGGAAGGTGGGCGTGCTGACGACTATAGATCTATTCAGTATGAGCAGCTTGCGGTTCTTTGCGCTTTACTGATGAGGAGATTTCCAACAATTGAATCTATCGTAGGTCATAGGGATATTGGAGGAAAGAATGAAGATGGAAGCTTAAGAAAAGACGACCCTTGGAACTTTCAGTGGGATAGGTTCCATCGCCAACTAGATGAACTTTTAATGAGAAAGTAGCGAATTGAAAATTGATTTAAGGACGATAAGAGCGATAATCCGAGCGAAGATAACGGCCCCACCATAAATTGTATGGGTGCACCTTTTTCACTTGATTATCACCTTGATAGATAGGATAGTCCTTGTCCGCCCATTCAAATAAGGACCCCGCCAGGTTGGTCACCTGAGAGAACCCTCTTTCTTGGAGTTCTAATGCCAATTCGGCAGATCTATATCCTAATGAGCAATAGACCAGTATGGGCGTTTGGCGACTCTTGGTTTGTAGAATTGCCATTGCCTTTTCAATGTTTGGTGCATTCTGGGCTTGATAGATGTGACTGACCGCATATTCTTGTGGTGAGCGGACATCCAACAGAAGATAGTATTCCCCCTTTGAATTTAGCTCCTGGTATAGCTCGTTTGCATCCATCATAACAACTGAAGGATACTTAGCAATAAGATTTTTCTTGACTTTGCTGAAATCATCAGCCCAGCAAACCTGAATGAATAGGATGGTTGTGAATAGCATAAAAGCCTTAACAGCCAGCCTCACTTGCGAGCTTCCTTGCATTTATCTCTCATCTCTCATATTCATCTCCCATCTTTCATCTCTTATTTTCCATCTCTTATCTCTCATTCATCTCTCATCTTTCATATCTCATTTTCTATCTCACATCTTTTATTTTCCATCTCTTATCTCTCATCCATCTCTCATCTCTCATATTCATCTTCCATCTCTTATCTCCCATCTCTCATCTCTTATTTTCCATCTCCCATCTCTCATCTTTTATCTCTCATCTCTTATCTCCCATCTCCCATCTCCCATCTCTCATTCATCTCTCATCTCTCATATTCATCTTCCATCTCTTATCTCTCATATTCATCTCTTATCTCTCATCCATCTCTCATCTTTCATCTCTCATCTTTCATCTCTCATTTTCTATCTCCCATCTTTTATTTTCCATCTCTCATCTCTCATATTCATCTTCCATCTCTTATCTCCCATCTCTTATCTCTCATATTCATCTTTTATCTCTCATCTCTTACCTCCCATCTCTCATCTTTCATCTCTTATTTTCCATCTCCCATCTCTCATCTCTTATCTTTCATCTCTTATTTTCCATCTCCCATCTCTCATTCATCTCTCATCTTTCATCTCTTATCTTTCATCTCTTATTTTCCATCTCCCATCTCTCATTCATCTCTCATCTTTCATCTCTCATCTCTTACTTCCCATCTCCCATCTCCCATCTCTCATCTTTTATCTCTTATTTTCCATCTCCCATCTCTTATCTTCCATCTCTTATCTCCCATCTCCCATCTCCCATCTCTCATCTCTTATATTCATCTTCGATATCTTGTAATTTTAGTTTGCTTTTATTTATAATTAAATGATATGAGAGTAAAAGCTCTGTCCATTTTTGTTTGCTTCTTTTTGCTCGAAACTACTTTTGCTGATGAAGAAGCATCTCAGCCTTACTATGTAACAACTGTTGCTACTGGTCTTAACTATCCTTGGTCCTTAGTTTTTCTTCCGAACCAAGCTATCTTAGTGGCAGAGAAGAGGGGAACTTTAAGATTAATTAGCCCAAATGGAGAAGTGTCTTCTCCTATCGAACTTCCAGCTATTCATATGATAGGTCAAGGGGGGTTGATGGATTTGACCCTTCATCCGAATTTTAGAGCAAATAAATTGGTCTATTATTCCTTCACCTATAAATCTAACCGACTTTATGGCACGGCAATAGGCAGGTTTCGCATTGATGAAGGAAAGGTGACGAAACAGGAAACCGTCTTTACCGCTGATAACCTGGGATCCAGTAGTAGGCATTTTGGTTCCCGTATAGTTTTCGATAAAGAGGGTTATCTCTATTTATGTCTTGGGGATCGTGGTGAAAGGGATGAGGCACAGAATTTAGCGAATCATAAAGGAACAATTTTGCGTCTTAAGGATGACGGTAGCACTCCACCAGACAATCCGTTTGTTGGAGTGGCGGATGCTCGTGAAGAGATTTTCTCCTATGGTCATCGCAACTTACAGGGTTGTGTGTTTTATGCTGATAGGCTCTGGACTCATGAGCATGGTCCTCGTGGCGGTGATGAGCTTAATATTATTCGAAGAGGCGCTAACTATGGTTGGCCAGTCATCACCTATGGCAGAGCCTATAGCGGTTTTAAGATAGGAGAAGGGACTCATAAAGATGGAATGGAACAACCTTTAGTCTATTGGGTTCCTTCTATTGCTCCTTCTGGTATGATTATTTATGATGGCACTAGGTTTCCTCAATGGCAAGGGAATATATTTATCGGTGCTCTTGCTGGTCAACATCTTCGCCGAGTTGGAGAGATACAGGCTGAAGTGATACAAGAAGAACTCTTAAAAGGAGAGGGGCGTATTCGCGAAGTGGCGCAGGATTCTCATGGCTATATTTATGTGCTGACTGACTATGCTGATGGTAGGCTATTGAGACTACAACCAGCCAACAGATAGACAGATAGAGGAAGCCTTTATCTCTTTATGATATCCCTAGGCTGTTCCCTGAGCTGGTTGAGGTGATGGTTTTAATTTTTTTACCTTACTCTTCTTTTTAGCCTCCTTTTGCCTTCCCTTTTGTTTTTCTTTCCAGTATTGAGGGGGTGTTGGAACCTTTCCTGCCATGATATCTTTTATTTGCGCCTCTTCCAATGTCTCGTATTTTATGAGCGCTTCCGCCATGAGATGTAGCTTTTTGATATGCTTTTTCAAGATGGTTTTTGCTTTATTATAGCTATTGGCAATTACCTTATGGACTTCTTCGTCAATTTGACGAGTGGTCTCAATGGAAAGACTGTTAGAAGATTGAGTAGCTACTCGGCGACCAAGGAATACTTCATCTTGTTCATCATCGTATTTTTGTGGTCCTAATTTGTCAGATAGACCCCACTTGGTTACCATAGCCCGTGCCATAGAGGTGGCTCTTTCTATGTCGTTTGAGGCTCCAGTGGTTATGTGTTCCTTACCAAAAACTATTTCTTCGGCAGCGCGCCCGCCGAACAAACTGCATAGCTGACTCAATAGCATAGCCTTGCTGTGGTTGTACTTATCATCCTCTGGGAGAAACATAGTTACTCCTAGGGCACGGCCGCGAGGAATAATAGTGACCTTATAGACTGGATCATGTTCGGGGACACTTAATCCGACAATAGCGTGGCCAGCTTCATGATAAGCGGTAAGTTTCTTTTCCTTTTCACTCATTATCATAGATTTTCTTTCGGCTCCCATCATCACCTTATCTTTGGCAAGGTCGAGCTCTAGTTGTGAGACCTTCTTTTTGTTATTACGAGCGGCAAATAGAGCGGCCTCATTAACTAAATTAGCAATATCAGCACCAGAAAATCCGGGCGTTCCCCGCGCCAGAGCTTCTAAATTAATATCTGTCTCTTTTTTCACTTTCCTCATATGCACTTTAAAAATGCTTTCGCGCCCCTTTATATCAGGTAGAGGAACAACCACCTGACGGTCAAATCTGCCTGGTCTAAGTAATGCTGGGTCCAACACATCTGGTCTATTGGTGGCGGCAATAATTATGATACCCTCCTTCCCTTCAAATCCATCCATTTCTACTAGTAGTTGGTTGAGAGTTTGCTCTCTTTCATCATGACCTCCCCCTAGTCCAGCACCGCGATGACGGCCTACTGCATCTATTTCATCAATGAATATGATGCAGGGGGAATGTCGTTTGGCTTGTTCAAACATATCGCGAACTCTTGATGCGCCTACCCCAACGAACATTTCAACAAAATCCGAGCCAGAGATAGTAAAAAAAGGAACACCTGCTTCACCAGCTATTGCTTTAGCAAGCAAGGTCTTCCCTGTGCCAGGTGCGCCGCACATTAGTATGCCGCGCGGAATTCGCGCGCCCAATTTTTGAAATTTAGTTGGCTCGCGTAGAAAATCAACCAATTCCGAGACCTCCTCTTTTGCTTCCTCAATGCCTGCGACATCTTTGAAAGTGATATTAATGTTTTCGCGCGACAGCATTTTTGCCTTGCTACGCCCAAAGCTTATTGGGTTTCCTCTTCCTCCCATTTGCACACCTTTCATTGCAAAAAAGAGAATTGCTAATAGGAGCAAAACGGGGAAAGAAGCTACTACTAGTTGTCTAACTAGGCTTTGTTGGTCTGGTTTTACTCCCTTAATTTCGACATTATGGCGAAACAAATCGTCAATGAGTTTGCCATCCTGAGCAGCTGGGCGAGTCGTGGTGAAAGTATCACCATTTTTATATATACCGCGAATGGTATAGCCATCTATAGTGACACTGGACACTAATCCTTGATTAACCTCCTTTATAAAGGTGGAATAGGTGATTGCAGGATTTGGCGGTGCTATCTTAAAACCATTACTGAATATAGCTGCCAAAAATGCAATGATAACTAGCCATAAGAAAAGATTTCTTGTCATAAATGATTAAATAAAGTTTTGATTCTATTATTATACCTTAAATATTGAATATAGGGCAAGACTGAGATTTTTCCAGTTGACAGGGAATATATGAGGAATATAAATATGGATATAAATGTAGATATAAGAGAGCAAAGCATGCCTATCTTTTCATATAGAGGTAAACTTCATTGGAATTTTTACGTGATGGCCGAGGTTTAATGACTCTCACCCTATTAAAGAACTCATTGGCCCTAGCTATAACATTTTTGCCTTCTTCTCCTTGGAACATTTTTGCCACGAAAGTTCCTTTATTAATTGCTTGATGGGCAAATTGAAGAGCAGCCAAACATAGTTCGGCCATAGCTGCTTGATCCCGGCTCTTATGTCCGCTTATATTGGGGGACATATCTGATAGCACTAGGTCGGTCTTTTTGACTGATGATAGGATTTGTTGTTGGACGGCAGGAAGACGAAAATCTCCTTGGATGAATGTTACTTTTTCAATGGGTTTCATAGGCTGGATATCGCAAACAATTAGCTGAGCTTGAGGAGCATGTTCTCGAATGACTTGGGTCCAGCCCCCCGGAGCTGCGCCAAGCTCAATAATGGAGCGGGATGAGGCAAGAAAAGACAATTTATTATCAAGTTCAATTAGTTTGTAGGCCGCCCGAGTTCGGTAGCCTTCTAGGCGTGCTTTTTTATAATAGAAATCAGGCTTCTTAATCATAGTGAGTGCATATGAGGTCAGAACAAGTTATAATGGAATAAGGAAATATGACAAACTTTATTTAATGTCATCAGCAACCGAAACTCCGATGATAAGCCAATATCTGAGAATCAAGAAGAATTACTCAGATGTACTGTTATTTTATCGGATGGGCGATTTTTATGAACTGTTTTTTGATGATGCCAAAAAGGCTGCCAGCTTACTTGATATTAGCTTAACTGCGCGCGGTAGGTCGCGAGGCCAGCCCATTCCTATGGCAGGGGTTCCATATCATGCAGTGGATTCTTATATAGCAAAACTAATAAAGCTAGGCGAATCCGTTGCAGTTTGTGAACAGATAGGAGATCCAGCGCTGAGTAAAGGGGCGGTAGAACGAAAGGTAGTAAGGGTCATTACACCTGGCACTGCTTTAGAAGAGGGGCTTATCAGTGATATCAAGGAGAACCTAGTGGGCGCTCTGTGCTTTCATTCCAATAGAATTGGCATAGCTTGGATCAATCTTAGTAGTGGAGACTTTTTTGTGGAGGCTGTGAATAGTTTGACCAGTCTTGACAATGAGTTAGCCAGATTACAAATTAACGAACTCTTAGTCAGTGATGAAGAACGAGATTGGTCGGCTAGGCTCGCCAATGTAAGAACTTATCGGAGTAGCTATTTTAATGAGAAACAGGCATTGCCTTTGCTACAGAATTTTTTTGCCGATGGCTTACCACCCCAGTCTAATGATTCAGTTTATCTAGCTGGGTTTTGTGCAGCTGGCGCCCTCTTGTCTTATGTGCAAGGAACCCAACTTAGGGACTTAGAACACATTCAAAAAATTAGCATCATCAACGAACAGGCGTTAATTATTATTGACCCAACCAGTCGTCACCATCTTGCTATAGATGGCAGAGATGACGAGCAAAATCATCTTTTTACCTTACTTAATACTACTAGCACTCCTATGGGCGCGCGCTTTTTAAGAAGGCAGCTTCATGCGCCTATTAGAAATTTGGATGTTGCAAATAGGCGATTGGATGCTATTGAAGAACTATGCCAACAAAGAGGCTATGAATGGATACGCCGATTACTAAAGCCTATCGGAGACCTTGAAAGAGCGCTAGGACGTATTGTTCTTCGCAATGCCAGACCACGAGACTTTACTCGCTTAGCTGAGGGATTGAGATCTGTCAGTCAACTAAAGGAGAAGATGGATTTTAAGTCCTACCACCTTAAAAAGATAATGGCAAAGCTAGACCCCCATCAACCGTTATTCCAACTACTTAAGAAGGCTTTAGCAGAACAGCTACCGGCAACTATTAGGGATGGTGGTGTGATAGCGGAAGGCTATGATAAGGAATTAGATGAACTACGCAATATTGGCAAAGCAAATAGTGATTATTTGCTGAATATGGAGTTGCGAGAAAAAAAGAAAACAGGACTATCTACATTGAGGATAGGTTTTAGCCGCACCTTTGGTTTTTATATTGAGACCAGTCGTTTGCAATCGCCCTCGGTTCCTTCAAACTATATTCGCCGTCAGACCCTTAAAAATACCGAGCGATTCATAACTCCAGAGCTTAAGGAGCATGAAGACAAGGTATTAAGTAGCAAGAGTCGTGCTTTGGCACGCGAAAAGCAACTCTATGAAGAACTCTTTACCAAAGTGGATGATTATAGAGATTCTCTAGACATTGTGTGCCGCTGTTTAATTCAGCTCGACTTTCTCACAACCTTAGCCGAACGCGCCATTGCCTTAGACTGGAATCGACCACAGTTAAATGTGTCTCATTCTATCGAAATAGAACAAGGAAGGCATCCTCTGGTTGAAGAGTTTTCTACCTATCCTTTCGTCGCTAATGATATTTTGTTGGATAATAATCAGCGGACTTTCATTATTACTGGACCTAATATGGGAGGCAAGTCTACCTATATGCGCCAGACCGCCTTGATAGTCCTATTGAGTTATATAGGTAGTTTCGTTCCAGCCAAGAAGGCTCATATAGGACGGGTGGATCGTATCTTCACTCGCATAGGAGCAGCCGATGATTTGGCCGCCGGCAAATCTACCTTTATGATAGAAATGACTGAGACTGCCAACATCTTAAGTAATGCGACAGAGGATAGTCTAGTCATAATGGATGAAATAGGACGAGGCACTAGCACCTATGATGGTATGTCTCTTGCTTGGGCAGTTGCCTATTATCTTGCTACTGAAGTAAAGTCCTACACTCTATTTGCGACCCACTATTTTGAATTGACTCGCTTGGCTAACGAAGTTAAAGGGGTGGCGAATGTTCATTTGGCAGCTAAGGAACATGATGGAGAAGTGATATTTCTATATCTCATCAAGGCTGGGCCAACTAATCGCAGCTATGGGTTACAGGTTGCAAAATTAGCCGGTGTTCCTGAACGGGTTATAGATCACGCCCAAGAAATCCTTGCGACAATGCAGAATCGTTCTGCCATTATTGAACCAAGACCCAAGGTCAGTGATCAAGAGGAGTTATTTAACCAAGACAGATTAAGGGACAGATTAGAAGAATTAAATTTGGACGAGCTAACCCCTAAGAAAGCCCTGACCGAGCTCTATCACCTTAAGGATATGCTTTAATAAGCATTAATATATAGCAATATACAACGGACGAGAATACAGGCTCTTATCTATGCCCCTGCTTCCACTTGGAGACTGAGTTCTAGGGCTTTATTCATATCTACTGAAACCACTTGTGATGAGCCAGGTTCAGCCATGGTGACACCTATGAGGTGTTCGGCATTACGAACAGTAGCTTTATTATGGGTGATAAGGATGAACTGGGTATTGGCAGTCATGTCCGTTATCATTTTATTAAAGCGTAAGACATTATCATCATCAAGCATGGCGTCGGCTTCGTCCATCAAGCAGAAAGGGGATGGGTTCAGTTGAAAGATTGCCATTATCAAAGCAATGGCAACGACTGTTTTTTCCCCACCAGATAATGAAGCCAGGTTAGTTTTGCGCCGGCCGCGTGGGTTTGCGATAATCCGAATACCCTTAGGGTCTTCATTTGCCAGTTCTTCTTCTAGATAGGCTCGCCCACCATCGCTCAGTTGAGAGAAGATAAGGCGAAACTTATCATTTATCTTTTTGAAAGTCATGTCAAATTTTTTCTTTGATTGTCTATCCATTTTGCGAATAGATTTTTCTAAAATTCTTAATGCTTGCGATACTTCTACGCGTTGAGCTTCTTGTTGTTCGTATTCCGCTTTACATTTCTGATAATCTCGTAAAGCCAGTTGATTAATCCCTTCACTTCGTTCAATTCGCCTCTCTAGTTGGCTAATTCTCTCTTTCAAGCTTCGTTGATCCATAGTTATCTCTTGCTGAGGCGGCTCTTTTAGATCCTTACTACGACTGATCATATCTGAAATATCCAAACTTAGCTGTTCGTTTTCAGAATGGCGTTGGCTGATATCTCTTTCTAGGACGGCTATGTTCTTTTCTAGTCTGGCTAATTGATTGCCTAATTTTCCTTTTTCGTCATTGCAATTTTTGATTTCCTTGTTCTGATGGGATATCCTTGTCTTTAGTCGATCCAGTTCCCTTAGCAGTTTCGCCATATTCTTTTGCTCTGTCTTTTGTTTAAGGTCTTCCTTAGATTCTTGGCGAATAAGTTTTTCTTTCTGTTGCATGAGTTGTTTATGACGTTCTTGGCGGTCGGCAAGACTCTTTTCTAACTTAGCTATGCTAGTAAGAAGCTTCTCGCGCTCAGATTGTGATAAAGCCATATCCATTTGAGCACTTTCTTGTTCTAATTTCTGAATTCTATGGTGCAGTTCGGTTCTTCTTTGTTGCCAATAGGATTTTTGCTTTTCCTGTTTTTGTAGATCTTTTAGCAGCTCTTTAAGCGCTGCTTTTACTTTTACCATCTCCTTATCAACTTCAGTCTTTCTTTGGCTCTTAAGGCGAATTGCTATGAGGATTTCACGCTGGCGGTTTTCAGCTTCTTGTGCCTTGGCAATTTCTTCTTTTAGTTTGGCTAGGTCTAGTTCAGAATCCCTTAGCTCATTGGTATGCTTATGGATCTGGTGGTTATAACCCTGGTGCTTTTGTTCTAGTGATTTAATTTGTTGTAGTTGGGTTCTTTTTTGTTTTTCGATTTCTTCTTTTTCACTCAGCAAGGCAGAGAGCCTTCTTTTTTGGGTGAATAGCTCTGTGCTTTTTTCTTTATCAAGGTTTGAAATAAGCCAATTTTTTCCTAGCCATTCGGCTTCAGGGGTAATAAGGCTCTGATAGTTCTTTAGTTGAGGTTGTAAGCTTAATGCGGTAGCAAGGTCAGGACATGCATAGATATGATAAAGCAAACTTGGAATGTATTTTCCCTTTAACATGGTTCCTAGAGAGGTTAAACCATTGAAGGTTTCTTCGTTTGTTGGCATGTTTGTGACTAGGATAAAGTTTTGCTTCTTAGCTATTTTTTCAACCTCATCAGGCAGATTAGGAGAAGTTCTTGCTTGCTTGAACCTATGGGCTACTAGATCCATTGCTCTTTCCCATTTGGCTGGCAGGCTGACCTTATCTATCCATAGCTGTTTCATAGGTTCTAGGTCTTTAGCTGATTGAGATAGCTCGCCTAACAGGGTATTGATACGGGTTAGCTCTTGTTCTATCTGATGAAGCCTGTGTTCAGCGGTTAGCACTTCTGTTTTTATTCTGTCTCTAGCCTGTTCTATTTTGTTTAGACTATCCTTTAACCTAGCTATTTTGTTTGTTAGCTTAGTCAGGCGACTTCTGGGAGGAGTTTTAGGCAGAGGTGGAGGTGGGGCTGTTTCTAACTGGGAGACTTCTTGCTGAAGCTTGTCTAAACGAACTCTCAGTTCTTGTTTTGATACCTCTTTCTTATTGATTTGGGCAAGGAAATTCTGCCAACCTGTATCCACCTTACTGTGTTCGTCAGTGAGGTTGGCCAGTGATTCTCTTACTATTATTCCTTTGGTTTTTTCTGATTCTTGCTTGAGTTGTGTAGTTAGTAGGCTCAGTTCTTCTTGTTCGCCTAGGAGCTCTTCTTGATTTTTTTCAGCTTCGGTTTGCAGGACTTCAAGCTGTTGTTGTTTTTCAATTTTTCTTTGATTCCTATGCTTTTGGTCGGTTTCAAGGACTACTAGACGATTATTTAATTCTTGTTGTTTAGTGCTAAAGCCTTGTAATGAAGCCATGCCATCTTTTTCTTTCAGCGCCAGTCTTTCTTGTGCAATCATTAGCTTGGCTGCCTCATTTTTATAATTTTGTAAGGCTTCTACCATGGCATTGAGTTCTTGGTTGCCAAGCTGTTGTTTCCTTTCTAAATCTTGATACAGGACTATGACTAGTTGTTTCTTTAGCTTTCTTAATTCCTGTTGATGATTATTAAACTCCTGGGCGTCCTGGGCTTGTTTTGCCAAAACCGTCATTCTCGTTTTTGTGTCGCGCAGGCTAGTCGAGACCTGTTTCAAGTTGATCTTGGTGTTCTTGATATGGACTAGGGTTTCTCTTCTTTTATGGCGGTAATCTGTAATCTTAGCTGCTTCTTCTACTACCAGACGTATGTATTCTGGCTTGCTCTCCACCAGACTATGAATGGTCCCTTGAGTAATAATTGCATAGTCGGCTTTACCAGTTAGTCCCAAGCCGGTAAAAAGCTCTTCTATATCTTTTCGCCGACATATTTTGTCGTTAATATAATAACGAGAGGTCTGATCTCTTTCTAATATCCGCTTCACCTTAATATGGTCATGTTTAGCCAATTTCCCGTCTAGCCGTTTTTGACGGTTGTCAAAACTTAGCTCAACAGAGGTGCGTCCAACTGGGGAGTAGTCTTCTGTCCCATTAAATAGGATATCATTGAGAGAATCGCTTCTTAGTCCAGAAGCGGTGCTTTCACCTAGCACCCATCGGATAGCATCTATGATATTGGACTTGCCACAACCATTCGGACCTACTAGCACTACCCGATTACTTGGGAAACTAAGGGTAGTGGGTTGGTAGAAAGACTTAAACCCGACTATTTTTAACGACCTAAGATGCATAGTTATTTTTTAGCTTAGCCAAGAGCTCGTAATGAAGTTGCTGTATCTTTTTAGCGAACTCTTCTTTGGTTCCATTGTTCTCTATCAGATGGTCTGCTCTTTTAATCTTCTCGCTTAAAGGCATTTGGGCAGCGAGAATTTCTTGTGCTTGTCTTTTGCTGATGTTATCGCGGCTGCGGACTCTTTCTAGTTGTAGCTGTTGAGTGACGCCAATGACTATGGTTTGGTCACAAATCTTATAAAGAGAGGTTTCAAAAAGAAGAGGAGCAACCAGTAAGGCATAGGGACTGTGACACTGTTTCAGCTGCTTTACTAATTCAGTGCGGATATGAGGGTGGAGCAGCTTTTCAAGCCAGATTCTGTCTGAGGCAATAGTGAAGATTCTATCTCTTAAGGCTTGACGGTTTAAGCTCCCGTCTTGATTACGATAGTCTTCACCAAAATGAGCAATAATCTCTTCCGCCAAGTCTGTTCCCTTTACAGTGAGCTGGTGAGATATGGTATCTGCATCTACATGGTCTATGCCACATTGGGAAAACAGCTCTATCGCGGTAGTCTTGCCGCCACCGATGCTGGAAGTTAATCCTACAATTGTTCTACTCATTG
Organism: Gammaproteobacteria bacterium; assembly: GCA_965215225.1. Lineage (GTDB taxonomy): Bacteria > Pseudomonadota > Gammaproteobacteria > CBDBNL01 > JAAOII01. Next base: position 1,999,567 of record OZ244039.1, on the reverse strand, counting down.
GCTTAGTAATTAAATATCATATATGAGAATCCGGCTATAGCAAGGAAAGGACCGAAAGCCACCTGAGTTGTTTTAGTTGTTTTAGGGGTTATTTTTGTTCTTTTGAGTAATAGCCAGCAAATGACAAAGAAACAGCCACTCACAGAGGCAATGAGGAGGATGGGCAGAAGCCCTTGCCAGCCGACAAAAGCACCAAGCGCAGCATAGAGTTTCATATCACCCCCTCCTAGACCATCGCGGTGGCGAATCATTTTATAAATTGAGTTAATAGCTGCCAGCACTAGATAGCCAAGACAAGCGCCCCATATGGCTGCTGAGGTATCTACCCATAGGCCGGTAGTATTAAATAGCAGTCCTAGCCACAGCAGACCCAAGGTCAACTGGTCTGGCAGATAGCCGCTACGAAAATCAATGATACTAAGAGCCAACAAACCACACCATAGGAAAAAGGCTGAAAGGCTTTTGAGCTCAGCTCCCCATAGCCATAGGGCTAGACATGCCAATAGCATCGAGGATAGCTCTGTGAGAGGATAGAGTGGACTTATAGGTTGTTTGCACTTACGGCAATGGCCTAGGCATAAAAAGTAGCCTATTAAGGGAATATTGAAATAAAAGGGAATGGGGTTGTTACAAAGGGGGCAATGGGATGGGGGATGAGAAAGAGATAATCCCTTTTTTCCTTCTAGTATTAATGGTAGCCTATGGGTGAGCATAGTCAAAAAACTACCTAGAATCAGCCCTAAGATTGCTGCTAGAAGATATAGGAACCAGGTTTCCTTAAGGAGATAGGACAATAAAGTTAGCTAAGATGGTTGAAGACATAGGAGGTAGCGGCGGCGAAACCTGCTATATTGCCGCAATCAAACCGCTTGGCTTCTACTTTTAGTCCTAGCACTCTTTCGTGTTTAGCCTGTTCGGCTAAGGCATCGGTAAGCTGGTGTTCCCCCTGGGCGTCTTCTCTTGTTTTGGCAAGATAGGAAAAGATATCAGGGGTCAAGATATAGCGACCCATGATGGCGAATTGGCTTGGAGCCTCCTCTAATGATGGCTTTTCCACCATGGATTTAATCTCATAGAGATTGTCATCTATCTGATTGGCTTTTATAATTCCATAGCGAGAGACCAGCTCTAATGGAACCTCTTCAATGGCTAAGATGGTGCATTTTTCTTGTTGGTATAGCTGATGCATCTGGTGAAGCACTCCTTTATTCTTTTCTGCTATGCATAGATCATCAGACAGAAGCACGGCAAAAGGGGCATTTTCTACCTGATGCCGAACTGTGAGGATTGCATGCCCTAATCCTCTTATTTCGCCTTGACGAACATAGGAAAAAGAGCAACTCTTCAGCAGACTTCTTATTTCAGTTAATAGATCCTCTTTACTTGTTCCCTTAATTTGATTTTCCAATTCAAAGTTAATGTCAAAATAATTCACTATAGCTTCTTTATTCCGCCCAACGATAAACATCATATCTTTTATATCCGCCTCGTAGGACTCCGCCACGCCATAGTGAATAAGCGGTTTATTCAATATGGGAAGCATCTCTTTAGGGCTAGACTTGGTTATAGGAAGAAAGCGAGTTCCATAACCGGCCGCAGGAAATACACACTTATGGATCCTGTTAGACATGATGAACAACTGAATATTTCGTAAAAATAGCTGGATAAGGGGCGGTGAAATGGGTTCTATTTACGGCCGCTTCCGTTGGCAAAATTAATTGATAGGCATGAAGAGCCAGGTCTTGCTTTGATTTTGCCTCAGTATCATATTTGTCATCGCCTATTATGGGATGGCCTAGCTGGCTGCAGTGGCAACGAATCTGATGAGTTCGTCCAGTTATAAGGCGGGCTTCAAGAAAAGAGAAGCCCTCACCATAGCCTAATACCGAGAACAGGGTGGCAGCATATTTTCCTTGCTTATGGGTTGTCGTCATAATGTGTTCACCACTCTTATGAATTTTCTTGATTTGATTTTCTACTAACTGCTTTTGTTGCTTCCAATGGCCTCTCACGAGAAGCCGATATATTTTAGTGGAATTATGCCAAAGGGATTGTAGTCTTCTTGTTGTTTCTACGCCGCGAGCTATTAACAAACAGCCGGTTGATGCCCTATCTAATCTATGGACTAGATGGAGTTGGGGGTCAGTCTGCCTAAGCACTTCAATAACACCATATTTTTGCTTGGCGCCTCCATGGACAGGTATCTTAGCTGGTTTGTTCAATAGAATGACTTGATCGTCTTGATAAATTATGGCATTGTGGATGAGGTTGCTGACTTGTTCTGATGGATTTAATGAAGCTGGCGCCGACTTTCTTATTGGAGGCACTCTTATTTCATCGGCAGGACTAAGCCGGTATGAAGGAGGTATCCTTTTACTGTTAACTCTCACTTCACCGCTACGAATAATGGCGTAGATATGAGAGCGGGGAACTCCTTTAATCCTGGTTAAGAGAAAATTGTCTAGTCTTCTACCCTGGTGTTCTGGAGTAGTAGTAATATAGTGAACCTTGAAATGAGGCATTTAAATAGGAGATGGCAGGATGTGCTTGAAGCTTTGTCTTAGTTTTTGTGGGTTTTTTGCTAATTTCTGCAGCTGCTTAAAGCGTTTTAGCATCTGGTTCATTTCTTGCATAGTACTTCCCGCTCCTTTGCTGATTCTCATTTTGCGAGAGCCATTGAGCAACTGAGGGTTCTTACGCTCGGCTGGGGTCATGGAATCAATTAAGGCAATAAATTTTTTCACCTGTTGAGAACCCAGTTGTTGTTGGGTGGCGATTTGTTTTCTTATTCCCATTTTTGCTGCTATTGAAGAAAGCCCTCCCATCTTCTCTAATTGAATCAACTGGTCGCGTAAACTGTTGAAGTTGAAACGCTTAATCTTTACTGATTTATTAGAATCGCTTGTCACCATCTCTGTTTGACGAATGAGGCTTAGGATGTCTCCTCTCCCTAATATAAGATTTGCGATAGAATGAGGATTAAAATCCACTATATCGGTAAGATTTTCCCCATTGGCCACCAACTTGATAGGCAGGTTCAATAGATATCTTAGTGACAAGATAGAGCCGCCGCGGGATGTGGAATCTAGCTTGGTTATTAGGATACCTGTGATGGTTAAATTTTCTCTAAAGCCAGTTGCAACCCGAATAGCATCCTGTCCTCCCATAGAGTCAAGCACATAGAGTGTTTCAATCGGTTGGACAATCCTATGGACTTCCTTAATCTCTGCCATTAAGGCATCATTGGTTTGCATACGACCAGCAGTATCAAGTAGGAGGCAGTCGTAACCACCTAATTGTGCATGATCTAATATTCTCTTTGCCAGTTCAAAGACTGGTTTGGGCTCATGATAGAAGTCCAAGCCAGCTTGATTGGCAAGGCTATTGAGCTGTTCGACGGCTGCTGGTCTGCTTTGGTCAAGACTAGCTAGGAGGACTTTTTTGTGATTCTTCTTTTTCAGCCAGAGCGCGATCTTTGCCAGGCTTGTGGTCTTTCCTGAACCCTGTGTTCCAACCACCATGATAACAGCCGGCGGACGAGCGCGTAAATTAAGAGTCTCGTGGGTCTCTCCCAGTATCTTAACTAGTTCTTGATGGACAATTTTTATAAATGCTTGCCCAGGGTTGAGAGATTTTTGCACTTTCTCTCCTACTGCCTGTTGTTTTAATGTGGTTATTAATCCTTGGACTACTGGGACGGCGGTGTCTGCTTCTAACAAAGCCAATCGGACTTCTTGTAATGTTGGAGCGATATTCTCTTCGGTCAGACGCGCTTGCTTACTCAGCCGACCTAAGCTGAGACAAATTTTTTCGCTAAGTTTGTTAAACATACTATATTAATATCCGTGAACTTACAAAAATATGGTATTATAACACCAACTAGGCCCAGGTAGCTCAGCAGGTAGAGCAGAGGACTGAAAATCCTTGTGTCGGTGGTTCAATTCCGCCCCTGGGCATTGTTATATTGCTATATTTATTAAGGCAGTGTAAATAAATATATATGGTTTAATCTATGATGATCAAGAAACTAATTCTATTAATTCTATATAGCTCACTCATACTATTGGTGGGCTGTAGTGACCTTTTTCAGTCCTATCAACCAGAGGTAAAAGAAGAGGCACCAAGAGAAGAAGAAGAGTCAATAGACCTAAAGACTAAAGCTGACTTTTCTAATGAAAAACAGGAACTTAGCTATGCACTAGGTGTTGTGTTAGGCAGACAAATAAGGCTATTTAAGGATTTAGACCAAGAAGTCCTTATGTTCGGCTTAAATCAAGGTTATAAAGGAGGAGAAGTGCTCTTTACTGATGAGGAATTGTCAAATATAATTATTACCCAACAGCAGTTGGCTATAAGAGAAGTGACCCAAACCGCGCTTGTCAGAAGCAAGTCTTTCCTAGAAGCCAATGCTAAAAAAGAAGACGTGGTTAGTTTGGATAGTGGTATTCAATATAAGGTATTGGTTGAGGGAACGGGACCAAAGCCGAAACTTGAAGACACTATAGAAGTGCACTACAAAGGCTCTCTCATAAATGGCGTAGTCTTTGATAGCTCCTATGCCCGCAATCAAACGGCTGTCTTCCCTATTGATGGGGTGATACAAGGCTGGCAAGAAGTTATACCCTTAATGTCAGTGGGCTCCCATTGGGAAGTAGTTATACCTCCTGAACTGGCATATGGCGAGCAAGGTGCTGGTGACACCATAGGGCCAAACGAAGTTCTTATATTTGAAATAAATCTGCTAAGCATTCAAAAATGATTGGTTCGTTATAGTCATTCTATTGCCATCCTATTGCTATCTATTTAAGCTTAATTAGTTGGTGCTGAATTATTCCGATAAAGCCTTTAGGTTGACGAACTTGACGGGTTTTATTTTTTATTTTTTATTGAGGACAAGAAACAGATTATCTAAACCGGACTAGCTCAGTTCCATCCAAAGAGCGTCAATTTTTCTTTTCAGTAAGAGGGACTATGACAATCATTAGTCTAATGGGGTTGCAGCTCTCATCGACGATTTCTTAATCTAGCTAAGCTGAATATAATAATGTCTATGGATAGCTTGCCTTTATGAATTTGAATTTGGACCAAGATTTTGCTTCAGAGAAGAATGAGACAATAATATTCTCCTGTTTTCTTTCTCTTCTTGCTCATTTTGTCTTAGTGGTAGGGGTTAGTTTTGTTTTTGCTTCTTCAAATTCGGCAAAGAATATGGAGCTACTATTAACACAGGAGAAGGCAAAAAGAGAGCCTCTTCAGGTGGAGTATCAAGCGGCGGTTACTCAACAATCAAGTGGAGAGAGCTCAGTGAATCTTCGTTCGCAAACTTCTTATAAGCCTTTGTTTACTTCATTGGAATTTTTGCCCCATACTCAACTTATTTTTAGCTTAGCTGGTCAAGGAGAAGAATCGAGTTTTCTTTTGACTGATACAAAACTAAGGGATAATGTTCTTTCTTTCAGTCAAGCCCAGGCGAGCGAGAGTGGGTTTCCCGGCGCCAAATCCAATAGTAAATTACTCAGCACTTCTAGAGACGAATTACAAGTAGAAATAGCAAGTATAGAATCTGCCCTAGGTGTTTTGCAACAACAGCAAGCCCGCCATCCAAGAATTAAACGCTATACTTCCATAGCAGCTGAAGCTGCGGTTGAAGCAGATTATATCTATAGGTGGGTAAATAAGATTGAGACAGTAGGTAACCTTAATTATCCGGATGATGCGGTAGAAAGAAAACTAGATGGTAGTTTGCGATTATTGGTCGCATTGGATGCGGAGGGCAGGTTGGTTAATTTAAAGTTATTGCAAAGTTCCGGTTATAGGTTATTGGACGATGCAGCAAGAGCTATAGTCCGTCTGACTGAGCCTTTTGAGCCTTTCCCACCAGAGTTGTCTAGTCAAGCTGACATAGTTGAGATAGTTCGCACTTGGCATTTTTTCTCAGATAGGCAAAAGATTATCTTTAAGTAATCGTTCTTGAGCTGTTCTTACTTTCTTATTTGGGGATTGGATGAAGATGACAACTAGTATATATAGATCCCGGCGCTTGAAGCTGCTCAGAAAGATGCTACCTAGCAGCGCCCTGTTGTTACAGAGCTCAGGCTCGTCCGATGATCCTCATTCATTAGCTAATAAGGATCTGTTCTATCTAAGTGGTTTTACTGAGCAGCGAGCGGCGCTCTTATTATTGAAAGGAAAGAAACAACAGCAGCTATTATTTTGCCTAACCAAAGATAAGACGCGCAGTCTTTGGCAGGGGCCATCACTGGGACCCGAGATGGCAAAAGAGAGGCTTGGTTTTGACGAGTCCTATGCCTTAGAAGATTTGCAAGCATATATTGAGAGAGGTTTACAAGATATAGAGGTTCTCTATCTGCCACTTGGTAATGAGAAAAGCCAAGCTATCTTGGACCTGATAAGAGGTATCAGAGCCTCTCATGGCCGGCGGGGAAAGCAATTTCCCTCTCACTTTATAGATAGTGATCAACTCATAGGGGATATGAGGCTTATAAAAAGTGCAGCTGAGATTTCCTATATTAAGGAAGCAGCCAGAATCAGTGTTGGCGCGCATAATCGCGTCGCAGCCAAATTATCACAGTTGCGATATGAATATGAGGTGGAAGCCGAACTGATTCATCACTATAGATCTCAGGCAGCTCATTGTGCCTTTCCTCCTATAGTAGCGACAGGAGCCAATTCTTGTGTGCTTCACTATATGAGTAATGATTGTCCAATAGAGGACTGGGTATTGGTTGATAGTGGTGCGCAATATAATTACTATGCGGCTGACCTCACTCGGACCTATGCTTCACGCCAGCTGGACAACTCTTATTTTGATAGGATTCATCAGGCAGTAGCGAGGACCCTAGCTCTAGTTCATAAGACCGTGAGCTTGGGATTGCCTTTTGCCGAGTTGCACCAGACATCCTGTCGTGCCTTAACTAAGGAACTAATAAGCTTAGATATCATTAAGGGCAGTTTACGCCAGGCTTTGGCAGCAAAGAGTTATAAAAAGTATTTCCCTCATCTTACCTCTCACTGGATTGGTTTAGATGTTCATGATGCTGGTAGCTATGAGAATCAACAGCTAAAGGCTGGGATGGTATTTAGCCTTGAACCTGGGCTGTATTTTGCTCCAGATGATCAAACTGTCTCACCTAAGTGGCGTGGAATAGGAGTGAGGCTCGAGGATACAGTGCTTATGACAAGGAGTGGGGCACAAAATTTAACGGCTGCTGCTTGTCACAAGCAATTAGTTTGAATCGGCTCAGTAAAGAAACTTTTGATATAGCTGTAGTTGGCGGGGGATTAGCTGGAGGGGTTGCAGCCATTGCTTTGGCGGGGCTGATAAAGAAACATGGTCTGACTATGGTTTTATGTGAAAAGGGATTTTTACCATCAAATAATGACAATCGTGTATTGGCATTGAGCTATGGTGGAGCGACCATTCTCAAAAAGTTCGGCCTATGGCAAATTACGCCCTATCCAGTTACTAGTTTAGAACTGTCCCTATTTGGTAGCAAGAAGGTGATAAGGTCTAGAGAGCTGGGATTAGCTGTTCTAGGCTATACCATTGCTTATGGTGAGCTGCAACAGCTCATTTTTAGAAGACTAAAGCAACTGGGGCAGAAATATCAGGGATTTTCTCTTAGAACTCCTTTTACTGTTCAAAACGCAAATTTAGAAGGCCAGACTAGTATTATTAGTGATGGGGTTGAAGAAATTTGTGCCAATTTAATTTTGTCTGCTCAAGGCGGTCAGTCTCAGCTAACAAAAGGAATGAAGTATCGTCAATATGATATCAAGGAAAATGCTTGGGTAATGGGGGTAGATTTTAATAGGGGAGAAGCCGAAAGAGGGTATCTTTTTAGTAGGAATGGTTTCCTCTTAGCCTTAGTGCCTCATAGGAATAGTTGGACAGCCATATTGACCTCAGGCTCTGATAGGATTGATGAGAGTGAGTGCCAAAGAATCCTCAGTCAACTTGGCTGTGATATTCAAGGGGAGGTCCGAAAATTTCCCTTGACATCCTATCAAGCTATGGAAAGGGTAAAGGGTCCTTTGGTGCTGCTAGGCAATGCTGCCTATAATATGCCTCCTTTAGGCGCGCAAAACTACAATCTCACCTTATTTACTATCTATGAATTGCATAAGGTGATAGCCGAACACTTAAATTTTGGTAACAATTTGACCCATAGATACTTTTTAGAAGGATTTGTTAATCAAAGCGAAAGAGAAATTACTCAACGAATTGCTTGGGTAAACTATATGAGTCGGATATTAAGATTAAGGCGGCAAGGTTCCTCATTGGTCCCTTATTTAGCCCCACCAGCGCTTAGTTTGTTAATAAAAAATAAACAGCTATTTAAGAAGCTGCTTGGTGATTCATGGCTCAGAGCGTGACTGTTCTAAATCGGTAGGGGGTTTTCTCTTTAGTTTATAGAGAACAGCAAAGAGATTCTCATCAATCAATTCAAAATAATTCTCATCATAGTTCTTGAAGAAGAACATCTGAATGAAATTAGAATTTATGATTTCAGGCCCGCCGACATAAACAATCCTATAATAATCGGATACTATCACTGAGAAACCGCCCAAGGAGTTCAAGCGATAGGATTGTATTTCACTTTTATTATTTCTGACCCTGTGATGATAGAAGGTATTCACTTTTCCTATGATATCGTTACCTCGTGAAATTGTCCCTGCGTTTAGATCCACCACATTGTTGTTTGGTAGAAATACTCTGTTATTTTTGCGATCTACCCGATAGTTTTGAGTATTGATAAAAGGCACTCTCTGAATTTCGCCGGTTACTAGATTTAAGTCACTGAAATAACGAACGACTCCATATATTCGTAACATTTGATAAGGAATATAAAGATAGATATCGCGCGTTTCCGGCCTCATCAGAACATAGTTAGGTTGAGTCATTTCATATAGGAGGCGATTAGGTTGAAAATCTGCCCGCCGTCTACCAAAAATACCATTTACTGCCTCAGGAAATCTGTGAGTAGCATAGGATTCCACCCCTTCGCGCAACAAATTTGCAGCTAGAGCTTGCGAAGAAGAAGCAAATGCCTTAGACACTATGAAGTTGTCGTTGTGATGTCTTCCACCGTCAATCAACACCTGCATATCTGAATAGTATTTCATTACATAGCCATAATCCCACCAAGAGATGATATAGTCTTTAGGCTCACTTATCTTGTTGACATTACTTAGCATCTCAACTTGTGGGACCCGGGCCACAGCGCGAGGATATTGATTGTATGCCGCTAAGGCCTTGGGATAGAGCACCACAAGAAACAAAGAACAAGCAACCATCCAAGGTAAAAACTTTGTTATGAATGGGCCGACATATTTCTTGATAGCCCCTGATCTATTTCCCATTCTTTCTTGCCAATATATACCGAGAAGACCAATGTATTTTTTGACCATCATTATTACATAGGCTGTTCCTATGGCTAATATAGGGATAAGATACATAGAGAAGCGCACGCCGCCAGATAGAGAGAAAAAGCCAATCCCTAAAAGGACTCCTCCTACCACTAGAAAAGGGAAGCGAATTAATGCAAAGCAGGCTCCTAATAATCCTATGATGAAGAACGAAAAGTAGTCGGCAGTGAATCTTACCAGTTCTTGAAGATTAACAGTCCGGGCTTCTACTATGGTGCTAGTTACCTTATAGTAGCTCCAACTGGAGCCCGTTGCTGACCAAACCCCCCTTCCTCCTTGTCCATACCCACTTATATAACCTCTAATAGAGTTAAATATTGGCTGATTCCATATTACATAGATTAAGAATAGGATTGAAGCTGTTGCCCATATTATTTTTTCGGTTCTTTCATTAACCAAAGGGATGGGATAGTTCTGTGAAAGTCGTAAGAGGATGTATAGGATTATGGTAATGGCAAGATGTTCGTATATTAAGAGTTTCACACTAAGAAGGGGGACACACAGGAGAATCAACAGCTTAAAAAAAGCTGGATTTCTGAAATGCATAATTAAGAACACAGCGACAAAAGTGAGATAGATAGGGGTTCCAACAATACCTTTGTCAGCCCATGCGCTAAATAATAGAGCTATAGCTACCAAAAGAGCGGAGCGTAGATTTGGATTTAGCAACACATAGACCGCGGCTAAGACTATTAGAGTAGGTGCGGTTAAGGAAAATAGGTCAGAATCATAGTATGCAAAGGAGCTACGCCGAAAGTAAGAAGAACTGAGAGATACCATTATTCCCGCGAAGAAACCTAGATAGGTGTTATTTAATAACCTCCCTAGCAATATAAAAGGCACTGCAACTAGAGGAGAAATTATCATAGGAATGCATACGGCGATCTGTTCAATAGTGAGGAATGGCAGAAGCTGGTAAAACAACCAGGTAATGAGCACAATAGATCCATGCCCATTTGATTTGGCAAAAATGCTATAATCTCCTTTGGTGATAGCTTCCTTGACGAACTGAGCAAAATAATAGCCGTCTTCGGTATTTATCATAGGAAATCCATCCAATATGACATAAGGCGCCTCTGTGAACGCGACATAGACATAAAAGGAACGAGCAAGAACGCCGATCAAATAGCCAAGCACACATAGGAGGAGAACTGTCCTCTTATTTAGCCCTTCTTCTTCAGGGCCGAGATATCTTTCTATAATATTTTGAATATGCATAATAGTCGTAATATTAATAAGTTAATAATTCAGTGAGCTTAAATTATAAGGTAAAAACTAGCTTTTTGGCGGGCGAACTGATATGCCTTCTTGGAGCATGGTTCTTTTTGCCTCATTGATAGTGAATTTGCCAAAATGAAAGATACTGGCGGCTAGAACAGCATCTGCTTTACCTTCTTTGATACCTGTGACCAGGTGCGCTAGGTCTCCTACTCCTCCAGAGGCTATAACAGGTATATCCACCATCTCGCTTACTCTTCTGGTAAGTTCGATATCAAAACCTGATTGTTTGCCATCTTGATCCATACTCGTCAGAAGAATCTCTCCTACTCCCATATGGTTTAATTTTTTGATCCATACTAGGGCGTCAATTCCGGTGGGCTTTTTCCCGCCATATATAAACACTTCCCACTGAGATTTTTTAACTCTTTTGACATCCACGGCGGCTATTATGCATTGGCTACCAAAAGCACGAACCGCCTCACTAATGAATAGAGGATTAAGCACTGCCGCCGTATTAATGCTGACCTTGTCTGCACCAGACCTTAGCAGGTTATTGACGTCTTCAAGTTGCGAGATGCCGCCGCCTACCATTAGAGGAATAAAGACGCGCGATGCGATTCGGTCTATTAATTTTGCAGTCGTCTTACGCTGTTCATGGCTAGCTGAAATATCCAACACCGCTATTTCATCTGCGCCCTCTTCGCTATAGCCTGCTGCAACCTCAACTGGATCACCAGCATCGCGTAGTTGTTGAAATTGAATTCCTTTCACTACCCTACCAGCATCCACATCTAGACAAGGGATTAGTCTTTTTGTTAGCATTATTTAACTCTTGGAAATTAATTTCATTGGGCCTCTAATTTGCTGTTGCCTTCAATGCCTCACTAAGGTCCAAGCTTCCCTCATAAAGAGACTTGCCGCATATGACACCTTGCACCCCAGCTATCTTATTGAGCTTATGAATATCATCCATATTGCGCACCCCCCCTGCCACTATTAGAGGGAAAGAAGTTTGGCGCACCAATTCAACGACAAATTCTGTATCCACACCACTGAGCATCCCGTCTTTCATAATATCTGTAACAACAACACCGGCTAAGGGCCTATTGACAAATTCCCCTAAGATCTCTTTAATAGCTAGGTTGCTATTTTCTAACCAGCCAGCCACATGCGCTTTATTTGAGGCAATATCCAGCCCAAGATAGATGGCATCTGGATAATGCTGGGCAAGCTGGTGAATAGCAGAAGGGTTCTTAATTGCATAGGTTCCAACAATGATGAAGTCTACCTTGATTTCCTCAAGATAGGTTTGGATGGCATCCTTAGTGCGGATTCCACCGCCAGCTTGAATCTGCATGTGCGGGAATTCCTTTCTTAGCTTTTTTATAATGGCAATATTATCCATTTGCCCGCTGAAAGCACCATCCAGGTCGACTATATGCAGCCTCTTAGCCCCCATCTTATGCCAGTGCCTAGCGCAGTCAATAGGATCTTCATAATAAACAGTAGCCTCGTCCATCCTACCCTGTTTTAGTCGGACACACTTTCCTTGTTTTAAGTCTATTGCAGGTATAACGAGCATCTATTGAACTAGGGCTGCCAGTTGATGAAATTCATAAGTAGATGTAAGCCATCTTTATGACTCTTCTCTGGGTGAAATTGAACGGCAAAAACATTATCTTTCTGTGCTGTTGCCGCAAACGAAACCCCATAATCACAATTTGCAACGACTAGTGAATTATCGGCAGACTGGCAATAGTAGCTGTGGAGAAAATAGAAATAGCTATTGGGTTCAATTCCATCCCATAGTGGCGATGGCACAAAGCTAACTTTGTTCCATCCCACATGAGGGATCTTTAACCTTTCTTGTTGCGGAATTGCTTGAGCCAAGGATTTGACCCTACCGTTGAACACTTCTAAACCTAAGGTAGTGCTGTCTTCTTCGTTATCGCCAAACAATGCTTGCATGCCAACACATATTGCTAATAGGGGTTTTTCTTTTATATTTTGTCTAATTGCTTCATCAAGACCAGCCTTTCTTAATCCCCTCATACAATCTCTTATAGCGCCTACTCCTGGGAAGACTATCCTATCAGCATTATTTAGCACGGCCGGTTCAGCTGCCACTTCAATCTGGTCATCTGGCGCTATATAATTAAATGCCTTGATAACCGAGTGAAGGTTACCCATGCCATAGTCTACTACTGCTATCTTCTGTCTCATAGTTTTTCAACTAAGGATAAGAGGAAAAGAGCGGGATTTTCCTCACTCTCCTTGCCTAACACTACCAGACCGGTGGGGCTAGTAATGTTGATTTCAGTTAATTTTCCTCCTATGATATCCAATCTCTTATGGCTCCTACTCCTGGGAACACTCTCAGCATTATTTAGCAGGGCTGGTTCAGCTGCCACTTCAATCTGGTCATCTGGCGCTATGTAATTGAATGCCTTGATAACCGAGTGAAGGTTACCCATGCCATAGTCTACTACTGCTATCTTCTGTGGCATAGCTTTTCAACTAAGGATAAGAGAAACAGAGAGGGACTTTCCTCACTTTCCTTGCCTAACACTACCAGACCGGTGGGGCTAGTAATGTTAATTTCAGTTAATCCTCCTCCTATGATATCCAATCTCTTATGGCTCCTACTCCTGGGAATACTCTCGGCATTATTTAGCACAGCCGGTTCAGCTGCCACTTCAATCTGGTCATCTGGCGCTATGTAATTGAATGCCTTGATAACCGAGTGAAGGTTACCCATGCCATAGTCTACTACTGCTATCTTCTGTCTCATAGTTTTTCAACTAAGGATAAGAGAAACAGAGAGGGACTTTCCTCACTTTCCTTGCCTAACTCTACCAGACCGGTAGGACTAGTAATGTTGATTTCAGTTAATTTTCCTCCTATGATATCCAATCTCTTATGGCTCCTACTCCTGGGAACACTCTCAGCATTATTTAGCAGGGCTGGTTCAGCTGCCACTTCAATCTGGTCATCTGGCGCTATGTAATTGAATGCCTTGATAACCGAATGAAGGTTACCCATGCCATAGTCTACTACTGCTATCTTCTGTGGCATAGCTTTTCAACTAAAGATAGGAGGAGAAGAGCAGGATCCTCCTCAGATTCCTTGCCCAACTCTATCAGACCGGTAGGGCTAGTAATGTTAATTTCAGTTAATCCTCCTCCTATGATATCCAATCTCTTATGGCTCCTACTCCTGGGAACACTCTCAGCATTATTTAGCAGGGCTGGTTCAGCTGCCACTTCAATCTGGTCATCTGGCGCTATGTAATTGAATGCCTTGATAACCGAGTGAAGGTTACCCATGCCATAGTCTACTACTGCTATCTTCTGTCTCATAGTTTTTCAACTAAGGATAAGAGGAAAAGAGCGGGATTTTCCTCACTCTCCTTGCCTAACACTACCAGACCGGTGGGGCTAGTAATGTTAATTTCAGTTAATCCTCCTCCTATGATATCCAATCTCTTATGGCTCCTACTCCTGGGAACACTCTCAGCATTATTTAGCACAGCCGGTTCAGCTGCCACTTCAATCTGGTCATCTGGCGCTATGTAATTGAATGCCTTGATAACCGAATGAAGGTTACCCATGCCATAGTCTACTACTGCTATCTTCTGTGGCATAGCTTTTCAACTAAAGATAGGAGGAGAAGAGCAGGATCCTCCTCAGATTCCTTGCCTAACTCTACCAGACCGGTAGGACTAGTAATGTTAATCTCAGTTAATTTTCCTCCTATGATATCTAATCCAACAAACAACAGCTTATGTTCTTTCACCTTCTCCTTCACCCCAGCGCAGACTTGTAATTCAGCCTTGCCTATATCTTCTACTTTATAGGACCCGCCAGCGGCCAGATTAGCGCGAAAGTCGTCTTTTCTTGGCAACCTAACCAACATTCGTGGATATGGCTCGCCATTGAATAAGAAAACGCGCCGATCTCCCTCAGTTAGGATGCTGGGAATATAGGCCTGGGCAATTGCAGGCCTACTGCCATTTAAGGTAAGGCTTTCTATAACCGAACGGACATTCAGATCCCCTTGTTGGACTAAAAAAATTCCTTTCCCTCCCATAGCGTCTAAGGGCTTGAAAACAGTATTTTTCATTTTACGATGAAATTCAAGTAAGCTATTGGCATTGGCACTTAGCAAATAGGGAGGAAGGAGTTCGGGGAAATGTAACGCAAAAATCTTTTCATTAAGGTCACGAAGAGCCCTTGGCGGATTAACCACTAAAACACCTTGATCTTTTGCAATATCCAATAGCTGAGTAGTATAAAGATAAGAATCGTCTACTGGAGGGTCTACTCTCATGAAAATGGCATCATAATCGGTTAAGGGAGTAGGAATTTTTACTCCCAGCTCAAACCATTTGTCAAGACTGTTGAATACCCTTATAGCAGCTGAGGATGCATAGGGACTACCATTTGCCATCATAAGGTCTTGCTGCTCAGCATAGTCTATCTCCCAACCTTTTTCTTGGGCGGCTAATAATAGGGCTAGACTGGAATCCTTTTTTACTTGAATCTCGCCAATGGGAGACATGACAAAACAGACTTTCATTACTTAGCAACTCTGGCCAAGTATTCGCCGGTTCGGGTGTTGACCTTTATCTTTTCTCCTTGGTCGATAAAAAGAGGGATTTTAACTTTTGCTCCAGTGCTAAGAATCGCTGGTTTGGTGCCGCCAGACACTGTATCGCCTTTGAGCCCCGGATCCGTTTCTACCACTTCTAAGACTACTGTCTGAGGAGGTTCAACTGCAATAGGCTCATCATTTAGCAATGTGAGTGTGCACATAGCCTGCTCTTCCATCCAGATTATCGAGTCTTTCATAACACTCTTATCCACAGCTAATTGAGCAAAGGAGCCGTCATTTTTCATAAAGTGCCATTGAGATCCATCCTGGTATAGATACTGAGCTTCTATTTCTATGACATCGGCTGCTTGAACCTTATCTCCTGATTTGAAAGTCCTATCCAGCACCTGCCCTGTGTGGATATTGCGTAGCTTCACGCGATTGAAAGCCTGCCCTTTACCTGGCTTGATAAATTGATTATCAATAATTGCAAAGGGAACACCATTAAGGATGATTCTTAGTCCAGCTCTGAATTGGTTGGTTGAGTAGCTTGCCATATCAAATAGGAAAAATTAATTAAGTGAAGTCAGTCATATTTTATGTGTAATAGCTATTACATCCGATGTTTCTTCAGGGATAACAGGTCGGCTATGGTTCCTATTTTGAGGTGGTGTTTGTGAGCAAAGTTTAGCAGATCCTTAGAACGCGCCATAGAACCATCTGGATTCATTATTTCTACTAAAACTGCCATGGGCTCACAGCCAGCCAAGGCTACCAGGTCCACCGCAGCCTCAGTATGACCCGCCCGTTCAAGAACGCCTCCTTTTTGTGCCATAAGCGGGAACACATGGCCTGGCCGAGCTAGATCTTGGGGTTTGGCGTTTGGTGAGACCGCGGTTTTGATAGTTTGGGCCCGGTCGGCAGCTGAGATTCCAGTGGTTATCCCTTCTTTCGCCTCAATTGATATGGTGAAATTGGTAGAGTGAAGAGAAGTATTCTGATCTCTCGGCACCATAAGGGGTAGTTGGAGCTGACGACATTTTGCTTCTGTCATAGCAAGACAGATTAGCCCCCGCGCATGGGTTGCCATGAAATTGATGGCTTGAGGAGTCACCTTTTCAGCTGCCATAATAATATCGCCTTCGTTTTCTCTCTTCTCATCGTCAAGTAGAATAACCATTTCACCCTTTGCTAGAGCGGTCAAGAGGGCCTCAGTAGTATTGAATTTCATATCATTTAGTTTCCTATCATTTTCTTAAGGAACTGACCGGTGAAGGACTTAGGATTCTGCCTTAGTATTTCAGGAGTCCCAGTAGCTACAATTTCGCCGCCATTAGCGCCTCCCTCAGGTCCCATATCTATTATCCAGTCGGCAGTTTTTATCACATCCAGATTATGTTCTATCACTATCACTGTATTATTCATATCCCTCAGCCTATGGAGGACAGCAAGCAGTTGTTTGACATCATGAAAATGCAACCCTGTGGTAGGCTCGTCCAGTATATACAGAGTATGATTAGTGCTCTTTTTGCTCAGCTCCTTAGCCAGTTTAATCCTCTGTGCTTCGCCGCCAGATAAGGCAAGAGCGCTATGACCTAATTTTATATAACTGAGCCCAACCTCCATAAGCATATTGAGTTTTTGAGCTAAGGGAGGAATACGAGTGAAAAAGTCAGCCGCCTCTTCTACTGTCATCTCGAGTATTTCATGGATATTCTTACCGCGATATTTGATTTCCAAGGTTTCTCTGCCATATCTTTTTCCTTTACAGGTATCGCAAGGGACATAGACATCTGAGAGAAAGTGCATTTCAATCTTGATGAGCCCATCTCCCTGACAGGCTTCACAGCGACCACCGCGCACATTAAAGCTAAATCTTCCCGGTCTATAACCGCGGGCGCGCGCCTCAGTAGTAGCAGCAAAGAGATCTCTAACATGGGTAAAAACACCTGTATAGGTAGCTGGATTAGAACGGGGGGTTCTTCCAATCGGACTTTGATTGACATTAATAACCTTATCTAATAGTTCTAGACCAGAGAGTTCAGAACAGGGTAATGCTTCCGCTAAGCCTGCGTGGTTTAGTTTGCGAGCTGCAATGGGATAAAGGGTATTGTTTATTAAAGACGATTTGCCTGAACCAGAGACACCGGTTATACAGGTGAATAGTCCCACTGGTATTTCCACCTCAAGATTCTTTAAGTTATTTCCGGTAGCTCCTTTAAGGTAAATCACCTGCTCCTTATCAAAGAGGACTCTTTTGTTTGGCAGATTAATCTTCTTCCGTTTGCTTAGATAGTCGCCAGTGAGAGAGTGCTTGTTCTTTGTTAAGTCCTTGACTGTTCCACTGGCGACCAGCTTGCCACCATGGATACCTGCGCCAGGTCCTATGTCTAAGATGTGGTCGGCTTCCATAATGGTTTCTTCATCATGTTCTACCACCAGGACACTATTTCCTAAATTACGGAGTTTCTTCAATGTGTTTAGTAGCCTCACATTATCTCGTTGGTGGAGTCCTATCGACGGCTCGTCTAATACATAGATTACCCCTACTAGTCCCGAACCAATTTGGCTTGCCAGACGAATTCTTTGCGCCTCACCCCCGGATAGAGTTTCAGCACTACGGGACAAAGTGAGATAACCTAGACCCACATCAGCCAAGAAATGTAATCTGGTTCGTATCTCCTTGAGAATTTTTTCGGCAACGACTCCTTCTTTGCCTTTTAGCTTAACATCATTGAAAAAAGTCAGGCTCTTGTCAATCGGCATATTATTGATATGGGGAATATTATGGTTTTCGATGCGAACATTACGGGCTGCTTGGCATAGACGGCTGCCGTTACAGGCTGGACATTGGGAAAAGCTAAGATACTTTTTCAGCTCCTCTTGGATAATGGATGAATCCGTTTCGTGATATTTGCGCTCAAGATGAGGGATAATGCCTTCAAAAAAGTGATTGCCACTAAAACTATTATTTTTTTGGTTGCCATAAAGCAGAGTCTCTTTTTGCTTGATGGATAGCTTCTTAAAAGGTTTGGTTAGTGAAATATTATTTGCCTTGGCCACAGCCTTGACCAAATGGAAATAATAAGGACGAGAAGGACCCCAGCCTTTGATTGCTCCTTCATTAATTGATAGATATTCCTGGATCAGATATTGAGGATCAAAGAAAGACTTATGACCTAATCCTTGACATTCAGGACAGGCGCCAGCAGGATTATTAAAGGAGAAAAGACGCGGCTCCAATTCAGCGATGCTATAATCGCATTTAGGGCATGAGAAACGGGAAGAAAACACTAGGGGCTCCTCAGCCGTATCGTCCATAGGGGCTACCATAGCCAATCCATCACTAAGCCTAAGCGCTGTCTCTAATGATTCGCTGATTCGCAGCACAGACTCTTCTTTGACTCTTAGCCTATCCACTATGACTTCAATATTGTGTTTCTTGTTTTTAGCCATCGGAATGGGGGCAGCTATTTCAAAAATTTCACCATCAACTCTCACCCTCACAAAACCCTGTTGCTTTAAGTTTTGAAAGAGGTTGTGGTATTCTCCTTTTCGTTCTCTCACTATAGGGGCGAGAATAAGAATCCGTTTATCAGCTTGACTAGTTAATATAGTATCGGTCATCTGGCTGGGAACTTGACCTTTTAGAGGCAGATTGTGATCTGGACAATAGGCAGTCCCAGCTCTAGCATAGAGAAGGCGAATGTAGTCGTGAACCTCAGTAATGGTTCCAACCGTCGAACGCGGGTTATGAGAGGCTGCTTTTTGCTGAATAGAGATGGCAGGTGATAGTCCTTCAATGGTATCTACATCTGGTTTTTCCATCACCGAAAGGAACTGACGAGCATAGGCGGAGAGGGATTCTGTGTATCGTCTTTGTCCTTCGGCATAGATGGTATCAAAAGCGAGAGAGGACTTGCCAGAACCAGACAAACCTGTGATAACTACCAGTTGGTTGCGAGGTATGTCTATATCGATATTTTTGAGGTTATGAGTTCGAGCACCGCGGATCTTAATTAGGTCTTCCATAGGAATCTTACTTGTTGCAGCTAATAGGACTTGATGAAATCTAATCCTTATATTATTATTTCAATTTAATTTGTCATCTGAAAGTATAATCTAGTTTTTTATTATAAGGTGGATAAGAATTTGACATCTCAACATAAGACAGCGGTTATCACAGGCATAACAGGTCAAGATGGTTTCTATCTTGCCGATCTGTTAATTAAGAAGGGTTATGTGGTGCATGGATTGAAACGGCGCACCTCACTCATTAATACCCAGCGAATTGATTCTCTTTATGAAGATATTCATCATAAGGATGTCAAACTCTTTTTACATTTTGGCGATGCAAGTGATTCTCTTGCGACAACTAGACTTATCCAGCGTGTCGAACCTCTCGAGGTCTATAATCTAGGGGCTCAAAGCCATGTGAGGGTTTCTTTTGACATACCAGAATATACTCTTGATACCAATGCCAATGGCACTATAAGGTTACTTGAAAGTATTCGCGCGCTAGGAATGGCTAAAGAAGTCCGCTATTATCAAGCTTCTTCTAGTGAGATGTTTGGCAAGGTAACCGAAATCCCACAGAATGAGAATACCCCTTTCCATCCTCGCTCACCCTATGCTATAGCTAAGGTATGTGCCTATTGGTTGACAGTGAATTATCGTGAAGCCTATGGGATGTTTGCCACTAATGGTATTTTGTTTAATCATGAATCCCCCTTACGTGGCGAAACCTTTGTTACTCGTAAGATTGCCCAGGCTGCCGCGCAAATATCAAGAGGCTTACTGGATTGTGTTTATATGGGTAATCTGGAAGCAAAGAGAGACTGGGGGCATGCGCGGGACTATGTTTATGGCATGTGGTTAATGATGCAGCAGGATAAACCAGCTGATTATGTTTTGGCGACTGGGAGAACAGAAACAGTCCGCTACTTTTTGGAAAAGGCGTTTGAATTTGTAGGAATTCAAATTGACTGGGAGGGTAGTGGGCTAAAGGAAGTGGGTATTAATAGGAAGACCGGTCAGACTATTGTTAAGATAGATGATCGTTATTTTCGTCCAGCTGAGGTAGATATCCTTCAAGGCGATACCACTAAGGCACAGCAAGAACTTGGCTGGCGATGTAAGGTTGGTCTTGAAGAGCTAATTGAAGAAATGGTAACTGCCGAGTTGAATTTAATTAAATAATGGAGAAAGGAGCATCCATTTTGGTAACCGGCCATCGAGGGATGGTAGGCTCCTCTTTGATTCGTTTGCTACAAAATCAGTCTTATCAGAATATTCAGACTGCATCTAGCTCTGAGGCGGATCTGCGTTCTTCCCAACAGGCTGAAGACCTATTTGGGCAAGCTAAACCAGATTATGTTTTTCTTTGCGCAGCTAAGGTTGGTGGTATTCAAGCAAATAGTCAATTCCCAGCTGAATTCATCTATGATAATTTGATGATTGCAGCTAATGTCGTCCAAGCAGCTTATAAATTTAAGGTGAAAGGATTGCTCTTTTTTGGGAGTTCATGTATCTATCCTAAACTGGCGCCACAACCCATGGGAGAGGATATTTTGCTAGAAGGAAAACTTGAGCCGACCAATGAGCCCTATGCTATTGCCAAGATAGCTGGGATAAAGCTATGTGAGTCTTATAATCGCCAATATGGCACTAATTTTCGTAGTATTATGCCGACCAATCTCTATGGTCCTAAGGATAATTTCCACTTGGAAAATAGTCATGTTATTGCGGCTATGATTCGTAAATTTCATCTTGCTAAGCTAAGAGGGGAGGACAGGGTTTCCTTATGGGGAACAGGGAAACCAAGAAGAGAGTTTATCTATGTTGATGACCTAGCGGCCGCCGCTATCTTTGTGATGAAATTGCCGCGCGAATCTTGGTTGAAAGCCACTAGTCCAATGAATTCTCACCTTAATGTTGGTAGTGGCAAGGATATTTCTATTTATGAATTAGCAAATATCATCCAAGAGATTGTCCGCTTTAGAGGTAAGGTTGAATGGGATGCATCCATGCCAGATGGAACACCGCGTAAATTATTGGATGTTTCTCGTCTTGCTCAATTAGGCTGGCGATCTCGGGTGTCTTTGGATGAAGGGCTTAGCAAGACTTATGATTGGTTTTGTGATAACTATGATAGCTTGAGAATCTAATGGCATCAAGGGAAGGCATTCTTATCCTTGAATTTGGTTCTCAGTATACTCAGCTGATTGCTCGCCGATGCCGATTAAGAGAGCAGGGTCGTATGCTTGGATGGGCAGCAAAGGGATGTGGGGAATGAAAGAGATGAGGGGAATGAAAGGAATGAAGGCCTAATGGCATCAAGGGAAGGAATTCTTATCCTTGAATTTGGTTCTCAGTATACTCAGCTGATTGCTCGCCGATGCCGATTAAGAGAGCAGGGTCGTATGCTTGGATGGGCAGCAAAGGGATGTGGGGGATGAAAGAGATGAGGGGAATGAGAGAGATGAGGGAGATGAGG
This sequence comes from Gammaproteobacteria bacterium, assembly GCA_965215225.1. Lineage (GTDB taxonomy): Bacteria > Pseudomonadota > Gammaproteobacteria > CBDBNL01 > JAAOII01. The sequence continues at coordinate 1,977,807 of OZ244039.1, read as the reverse complement.
GAGATGAGAGAGATGAAAGAGATGAGAGAGATGAGGGGAATGAAGGGAATGAAGGAGATGAAGGCCTAATGGCATCAAGGGAAGGAATTCTTATCCTTGAATTTGGTTCTCAGTATACTCAGCTGATTGCTCGCCGATGCCGATTAAGAGAGCAGGGTCGTATGCTTGGATGGGCAGCAAAGGGATGTGGGGAATGAAAGAGATGAGGGGAATGAAGGGAATGAAAGAGATGAGGGGAATGAAGGAGATGAAGGGAATGAAAGGAATGAAGGCCTAATGGCATCAAGGGAAGGCATTCTTATCCTTGAATTTGGTTCTCAGTATACTCAGCTGATTGCTCGCCGATGCCGATTAAGAGAGCAGGGTCGTATGCTTGGATGGGCAGCAAAGGGATGTGGGGGATGAAAGAGATGAGGGGAATGAAAGGAATGAAGGCCTAATGGCATCAAGGGAAGGAATTCTTATCCTTGAATTTGGTTCTCAGTATACTCAGCTGATTGCTCGCCGATTAAGGGAGCAGGGCTGTTATGCTTGGATAAGGGGAGTGGGGAATGATAGACAGCAACAGCAGCAGAACCTTGACTTACAACAAAAGCATATTAAAGGCGTCATCTTGTCTGGCAGCCACCATTCAGTAACTGGAGGCGAACATCACTATATTAAGGAGGCAATTCTACAGCTGAGGGTGCCAATACTTGGTATTTGCTATGGGATGCATTTGCTCACAGATTTCTATGGTGGCTTAGTGGCGAAAGGGAAAGATAGTGAGTATGGTCGCGGCCGAGTGAAGCCCGCAGCCAGCTCCCAGCTACTAAAACAGGTGACGGGAACTAGGGATTTTCAAGTCTGGATGAGCCATGCTGATGAGACAAGGCGATTGCCTGAAGGATTTCATCCCACTGCTTATAGCGAAGACGGTTATCTAGCAGCCTTTGAGTCAGACGACAAGCCTATTTTTGCACTTCAATTTCATCCTGAGGTATCTCATACCGAACAGGGCGCAGCTATTCTTCGTTTTTTTGCCGCTGAAATATGCAACTGCCCTTTCAACTGGACGCAAAGCCACATAGCAGAGGAAATTTACAGTGATTTGACTACTAAGCTAGGGGCTCATGATAGGGCTATGGTAGCCTTATCTGGTGGGGTTGATTCCACTGTTGCAACCGCCATGGCTCACAAAGTAATGGGCAAGCGGCTCTTTCCTATTTTTGTTGATAACGGACTATTGCGCGCTGGTGAGGCGGAGCAGGTAGTAGAGAACCTGGCAAGCAAATTAAATATAGAAGTTATTCATATTAAGGCAGCAAAGAGGTTCTTAACCAACTTGAAGGGAGTCACAGATCCCGAGAAGAAAAGACACATTATTGGTAGAACTTTTATCGAGATATTTGAAGAGGAGGCTCAACATATAGGCGGAGTTAAATGGTTAGTGCAAGGGACTATCTATCCAGATGTTATTGAATCAGGCGCGGTTACTGGTTCGGCGGCGCAAGTTATCAAGTCACATCATAATGTGGGCGGCCTACCAAAAACCTTGCAGTTGCCTTTGTTGGAACCTTTGAAAATGCTTTTCAAGGATGAGGTGCGGAGGCTAGGCAAGGAGTTAGGATTGCCAACCGAGTTTCTTCATCGCCATCCCTTTCCTGGACCTGGCTTGGCAGTAAGGATCCTAGGAGAGGTGAATGAGGGCTTTTTAGCTAAACTCCGTAAGGCAGATGATATCTTCTTGACAGAACTAACTCAGGCAGGCTATTATGATAAGGTGAGCCAAGCATTTTGTGTTTTCATTCCCATGCGTTCTGTTGGAGTCGCGGGAGATGGGCGGGCGTATGGTTATATCATCTCACTGAGAGCGGTAATTACCGATGACTTTATGACAGCTCATTGTGCTCAGCTGCCTCATGACCTATTACAGCGAATGAGTGAACGTATTTTGAATCAAGTGGAGGGCATTACCCGAGTGGTTTACGATTATTCATCCAAACCTCCTGCAACTATTGAGTGGGAATGAAGGGAAATGAATGACCATAGCTACTGGATGGAGCAAGCCCTGGTTCAGGCTCGAAAAGCAAGGGATCTTGATGAGGTGCCTGTCGGGGCGGTGGTGGTTTATGAGGAACGATTGATAGGAGAAGGATTTAATGCTTCTATTCTCACTTCCGACCCAACAGCCCATGCGGAAATAGTGGCGCTTAGACAAGCGGCAAATAGGTTGAATAATTACCGGTTAACTGGCTCGGTGCTTTATGTTACTCTTGAGCCTTGTGCCATGTGTGTGGCAGCCGCTTGCCATGCCAGAGTAGAGAAGGTTATTTTCGGCGCCTCAGATGAAAGGATGGGCTGCCTAGCTAGCAATCCAATCCTGCTAACTAGTAATCTGCTATTGAGACAACTGGATTTTCAAGGGGGAATAGGGGCTACTGAAGCCCGCCAGCTGCTGAGGACTTTTTTTCGTCAAAAGAGAACAAAAGAGAAAGGAACTAGTAGCTTAGTAACGGGGATGAATAATCTCTAACTCTGAAGTGCCCCAGCATTCATATCCTTTAGCTCTTGCTAAGAAGGCAAATCCTTCTGTTTCTATGTGCATTTGATAGGTTTCTTCAGGGAAATGAACACCATCATTATGAACTGCTGCTGCCACTAGTAACATGGTAGCCCCCACTCCATCAAGTGCAACCAAAATATTGGGCGCAAAATCTCCCAGATATTTGCGGCCATAGCCAACCGGAGGCTGCAATAGTTCTTCCTTAGCATAGCTAAGCCAGTTCCTTCTCTTGTTATCAACATACTTAAAGCTATTTAGGTCAAAGGTTTTCCCTTTGTCATCAACACAATGGGGAGCTAGGATTTGCTTTTTATAGGCAAGAAGTTGCTGAATAATATCATCTGGCCAATACTGGACATCTGCATCAATCCACAGTACCCATTTATGAGCTGGCTGCAAGCATTTTTGCAGCAGGTGGTTACGAGCCTTGGCAATAGTTGAGCGCCTTAACAACTGATCTTTTGCCAGCCATCGTTTCTTATGTCTTGGTTGATAGTGGAAGTCCTTTTTCAACAAACTGGCACTATGAAATTTTTCTCTGAGACGGGGCAATTCTTGGCTGAGATATTCATAGCTCCCATCAGTGCTATCTCCTTCTAAGAATCCTATGTCTATAAGATTAGCAGGATAGCTAAGAGCAAGCAAATTGTCAATTAGATTGGCTAAAAAGGGACGAACATTTCTCCCTGGTATTAAGATGAGAATCCTATCAAATTCTTCTATTAGAGAGGAGAGATGGCGAGGTTCATTGGCAGAGCTGAAAGTGGCTTGTGGTAGAATTTCTCTTAAGTAGCTGCCTTTTATCAGAGAAAGAGATAGATCTTTTGTGAGTCGCGCAATAAGAATTAGTTTGCGCGGAATATACTTTAATATATTTAGCAATAGGTGTGGGCTCATAGTTAACTTTTAGAGAAGAGTTCGTTATTATGGACTATTATATCCAATTACCGCAAACCAAGCTTAAGAGCAAATACCGGGTGGGGATTGTCATGCCCATTTATAACCGGCCCAACTATCTTCGCAAATGCTTTGCTTCATTAAAGGCTAGTTCTTTGCGTGATGCAATTGTGATTTTGATAGACGATGCAAGTGATGATCAAGAGGCTAAGCAGCTGATTAAACAGTTCTCTCATGCTGATGCGCCAGTCATAAGGCTATTGCGTATAACAAGGCGAGATGCTTCGGTCTACTTCACCCTCCCAGATAATATAACTAGCGCTTTCAACTATCTTGATTGTTGTTTTTCTTGTGACTATTTCTGTATTTTGGATTCAGATACGGTTATGACTCCTGATTGGTTAGAGAAGTTGTGTGAGCTATATGAATATTGGGCTAGGACTGGGACTGGGATAGAAGCTTCTCCAGCTATAGTCTCCGGCTTTAACACCCTAAATCATATAAATATAAAGAAAGGGGAAGGAAAGTTTATCTACAAAGCAAGTCTTGGTGGTATTAATATGCTCTTTAAACCAAGTTTATATAGGGAGGTGTTTTTACCAGTGGAAGACGAATGGGATATAAGGATTGTTAAGAAGATGAGGCAGAAGGGCTACCAAATGCTATGCACCGACCCTTCGGTAATTCAACACATAGGTGAATTCGGCGCTTTTTCTAAACAATTTCCTTATGTTGACTGGGCTTTTGACTATAATGTCTCTCCCTCTCGTGCCAGGTTAAACAAGCAAGTTCATATAATGCTTCATTGGCTATGGCAATGGCAGGCGGTTCGTTGGCTATGGCAATGGCAAGCGGTTCGTTGGGCATTGAAGGGGCTTCGTTGGATATGGAAGGCGGTTGATTGGACATGGAAGGAACCTCGTTGGCTATGGAGAAAACTGAGGCCAAGGAAAATTACCACAAATATCAAATCGGCATAGCATCTTATGCAAACCTCTTGGCTGTTTTTTGAGACTGAATACCTGCTGCTATGAAAGGAATTCCTAAGCTGCTTCATCAAACCTATGCTAGCACCAATTTGCCGCCGCGGCTTAGCCGTTTTCAAATCACTTGGAAGCAACATCATCCCGAATGGGAATATAGGTTGTGGTCGGATGAGGACATAAGAGAGTTCTTTTCTCATCACTATTCTTGGTTTATACCAATATTTAATGATTATCCTCATCCTATTATGAGAGTAGATGCTTTTCGTTATTTCTTACTCTATCATTATGGCGGCTTCTATGCTGATCTAGATTCTGAATGTTTCAGCTCCTTAAATCCTCTCATAGAAAGGAATATCCTATTGACCGAGGAATCATCGGCTCATATTCAAAAAGGCAAGGCACTTAAGAGGGGATTATCCTATATTGTTTCCAATGCCTTTATGGGTTCGATGCCAAAGCATTCTTTTTGGTCCCATGTTATAGATCTGTTGCAAAAGAATAAAGATGCTTGGGATCTTCTCGATGCTACTGGTCCCTTTATGCTGACTAAGGCTCATGCATCCTATCGACCCAAGATACCCTTATTGCCTTCCCACTACTTTTGCTCCCTAGCCGATGAAAGACTAACTTCTGGTCGCCAAAAACAAGACAAGATTTCTCAGCCAGATGAGGTTTATGCAGTCCATCACTGGTTTGGCAGCTGGTGGAAAACTAATAGTTTGCAGTTTTTGATGACTGGTTTAATTAAGGTTCTAATTCATAGGTTTGCATCTCTTTTGCTGCCCAACTACAAGATTAGGGCATACTTGGCCGCCAAAGATGAGGGGGAAAACTTGCCCAGCAGACGAGTCATTACCTATAGGAGGGGCTCGATAGTAGAAGATCAACCATGGGATCTAAGGGAGAATTATTTTGAAGATAGAGCAGATTTACCCTTGGTATCTGCATTGCTAATTACCAAGAATAGAAAGGAACAGGCGCTCAGGGCCATAGAATGTTTCTTAGCTCAGACCTATGATGCTAAGGAGTTAGTTATCATAGATGAAGGGGAAAGAGAGCTAGAAAAAGCAATCAAGAAGCTAGCCAGCCCATTAATCAGCTATCATAGAAATGACAAGAGAATAAATTTAGGACAGTTGCGTAATCAAGCTATAAGGATTGCAAAAGGAGAATATGTTTGTCAATGGGATGACGATGATCTATATCATCCAGCTAAGATAAGTCATCAACTGGCAATATGCGAGGAAAAGAAAGCGGATGCGTGTTTCTTGCTGAGAGAGCTCTTATTAGATCAACCGCGGATGTCCTTAGGTATTTCTGATTATAGGCTTTGGGAGGGAACTATCTTGGCTCGTAAAGACAAGATCTTGTCTTATCCTGCTTGGCGGCGAGGGGAGGATTATTGGGTAGTGCACAGATTGGCACAAAGGGGAACAGTGGTTGCTTTAGATTGGCCAGAGCTCTATCTCTATATCTATCATGGTTCTAATACATGGGACAGACATCATTTTGCTCGTGTCTGGGCTAAGGCAACAAGGCTCTACTTCCTAAACAATGAGGAGAAGTTAAAAGAATTAACCATGCCCTATCCTCATATCAATCAACTTGTCAAGCCATGAGGGACTGTGAGCCGCCAGTTTATGTGATTAGTCTTGATTATGACCATCAAAGAAGAAGTAGACTAGTTAAACAATTACAGTCGGCAGAGATAGACTTCCAGTTGTTTAAGGCTGTAGATGGGAGGAAGCTGAGCCAAGAACAGCTCCTATCCTATGAGAAGGGGCTGGAGGATTTTTATAGGCATCACCGCAAGCCTCAAGAAATGAGGGGAAGAGGGCCACTTGCACCAGAGGAGATAGGATGTGCCCTCAGTCATTTGAACATTTATCAAGACATCATTGAGAAGAAGATCCCCAGTGCGATTATCTTAGAGGACGATAGTATGTTATTGGATAAAGACATTAAATTTCTTCTTGCCAATATTAACCTGGTGAGGCAGAAGTGGCATGTTATCTATCTTGACTATCTTTCTTTTGGCGTGCCGTCTCTTTTTGATAGAGAAACTGGCCCATGGGGATTATGGAAGTATGTGGATAAGCAGCGATTAAAGAATCTTTCGCTCTTGAAGCCTACATTGAATTATTACTATTTTTCCACTGCTTCTTTGAAAGATAAATATCAAGCGCCGAAAGGGTTGAAAGATAGATACCAGGCGCCGATGAAATTTTGGCCGCGCATTTCCTATGGACCAAATCATAAGCTGGCAAAATTCGTCTATAAGGTTCTTGGCTCTCATGCCTATGCCATAAGTTCTGAGGGGGCAAAATGTCTATTGTCAGAAGCCTATCCACTTCATCTGCCAGCCGATACATTGCTAACTGAGACAAAAGAAGTATGGGGCCACACTTTTGTTATGACACCACGGCCTATAGGATTAAATCCGAAATTACAAAAATCCACCACCATAGGAGGAGTGGGAAGTAGGAACTTGAAAAGAAAGAGAAAGACAAGGGTTCTAGATAGATACTTTCCCCTGCTTGGTAGCTGTGCTCGTTTTGTCTTGAACCTAGGAAGGTGGGTAAGATTTTTCTTAAACCAGCTGATACCAGCGAAAATCAAAAGAGTCCCAGTGGATATTAACACAAGCCAACCAGATGTATATGTTATCAGTTTAGAACAGGATAGGGAAAGAAGGAAACTACTGATTGAACAGTTAAGATGTGCAGACATTTCCTATCAATTAGTGAAGGCGGTAGATGGTTATCAGTTGTCGGCGGCAAGGCTTCGGCGTTATAACCGCGAGAGGAAGGAATACTTCAACAAACTTAGCTATCCTTTGCCTAGCTCCCTATCTCATTTTATGGAGATCATAACGAGGAAGAAATTTATTAAGAATGCTTTGGCTAAGGATCTCTTGGCAGGAGAGGTTGGGTGTTCTTTAAGTCACTTGAAGGTATATCAAGAGATAGTTAATAGAGGCGCACCGTGGAGTATTATTCTAGAGGACGATGCCCAGTTGGTTACAGATATTTCATCCCTATTCAATGAGATCACCAAATTAGACCAGCAGTGGGACCTTGTTTTGCTAGGCTATAACTATTCTGGTTATCCTTCTTTAATCCATAGGAGGGGTATTCCTATAGTCTTAGCGGGAAGAAAGCGTTTGGGCGAAGACCTGCTTATGGGTAGGATAGTCTCTGTTCGCCATTATGGCTCTCAAGCCTATGCCATCAGTCTAAATGGAGCCAAGCGGCTTTTAGAAAAGGCAAAGCCTATTAGATATCAGGCAGATCTGCTATTGTGGGGAGGGACAGAGTTCTTTTTGAAAGTAGGATGTTTCTCTCCTCCTATCATTGGGATTAGTTCTCCCAAGTGGATTGGTAGCACTATAAAGGGAAGGGGGTTCTTTTTTGAGGAGGAGCCATGGAAAAAGGCTTTCCGGCAAAGATTTAGTTATCTATATCTTCTGGTGAGGAGATCCTATCTCCTTAACAGAAGGTTGCTTATTCTGACTCGCCAGCTCTTGAGGCTATGATGGAGAATGGATTGGGGCATCAGCTATCTTCTCTTTACTTCATTGCCGATGATTCATTTGGTGAATTACCGAACACAGTAGAGAAGGCTCTTATGGGCGGGGTTCGAATGATTCAGCTCAGATGCAAGAGCCTCCCCATCAAGAAGCAAGAGCAGCTTGGGCGGCAGTTAAAAAATAGGATGGCAGCCTATTCAGCTACTTTAATAGTCAATGATGACCCTTGGTTATGTCGTCTAATTGAGGCTTCAGGCGTCCATCTAGGCAAGGAGGATCCCTCACCCACAACTGCCCGCCATCTATTAGGAAGAGATGCAATCATTGGTATGACTCTTCACAATAATACTGAAGCAGCAGAGCTAAATTATGAAGAGATTAATTATGTTTCTTTAGGACCGGTATTTCCAAGCAAGCTAAAATCAAACTTAAGGCCTCTTGGCATTAGTGGTTTAGCCAAGCTCATATCAGTTGTGAGGAAGCATAGTTCGGTGCCAATCTTTTGTATAGGGGGTATTCATCTTGACAATATAGAACAACTCAAAAACCTAACCATCGATGGAGTAGCAATAGGAAGTGCAATAGGAACCTCAAGAAATCCCACTTCTATATGCCGTCATATCAATCGGGTGATAAATGGATTCCCTGTCTGAACGAATTATCTTTGCTCTGGATTTCGCTGATGAAAGAGAAGCGCGCAACTGGGTAGAGAGATTATGTCGAGAAGTAGCTTTTTTTAAGGTAGGCTTAGAGCTTTTCTTGGCTGCTGGCTGGCAGATAGTTGAAGCAGATTCAATTCAAAGGAGGCAAGGTGATGTTGGACCTTAAGTTTCTCGACATACCGAATACGGTTACCAAGGCGGTGAAACAGTGTGCTAGACGAGACATTAGCTTCATAACCGTCCATGGCCATTTTGATGCGGTTGCTGCGGCTGTTGAAGGGAAAGATAATGGAGATTCTATGAAAATTCTAGCGGTTACCTTATTAACTAGTCAAGCAGATATAAGAACCAGCGCTTTTCAAACGGTTCAAGAATTGGTGGCAGAACGCGCCAGAGCTTCTTTGAGGGCAGGCTGCGATGGATTGGTCGCCTCTCCGCTGGAAGCGAAAGTTTTAAGAGCTAAGTTCGGCAAAGAACCTATCTTAGTTACGCCAGGCATTCGTGATGAAACTGATGACAAGAACGAACAGCAGAGATTTAGCGATGCGGCCAGTGCCATTGCAGCTGGCAGTGATTACCTTGTCATAGGGCGTCCTATTCGGCTAGCAGAGGATCCCTTAGCAAAAGTCAAGCTTATTAAGGAGCAAATAGCTGGAGTCATTTAGAGCTGGTCTTAGTAAATAGCATCTCAAAAATAGGCCGCTGCTCTTTTTCAGCAGCTAGTTCAAACTTGGTTGTCCATCTATGATTGGCAGGACTTGGGGCAAATCCATCATAGAGGTTCTGACAGGCCGAGCAGCTCTCTAAGCCAGTGAGGATTGAATTGGCATAGTCTTGCCAGTCGGTTGCTATATGTAGCAGTCCTGCTCTTCTCAGCCTGCTTAGCAGCATTTCAATGAAAGGAGGTTTTAGTAATCTTCTCTTATGATGACGCTTTTTAGGCCAAGGATCTGGAAAGAATATCCATATCTCATCTAAACTATTCGGCATAAAGGAACTTGCCATAATAATTTCAGCATCGGCTTTAAGAATACGAACATTTTTAATGTCTTTTTTTTCTATAGCCATTAAGAGAGAAGCTATCCCACTGGGGTAGATTTCTATTCCAATAAAGAGGTCATCTGGTCGTGAGCAAGCCGCCGCCGCCAGACTGGCTCCATTGCCAAATCCTATTTCTACTATCTTTTTGCCATTTGGCGACATAGCGAAAGATTCTTCCCAGTCAATAGGAGTTAGGGCAATAGGCTCAATGAGACAAGGATTATTAGGATTAGTAAGCACTCTCTTTTGTGCTGGCGTTATCCTACCTTGACGCCCTGAATAGCTGCGACAAGGATTAGCTATGAGCATTGGGAGCTTGCTTAATGACTATGCGATCATCAAACACAAAGCATTCTCCTTCCCACCGACTAGAAGCAGGAGGTATTTTTTGTAGGTAATGGATAATACCTCCGCTAAGCTGATAGACATTTGTCAATCCCATAGCCATCAGATAGAAGGAAGATTTTTCACAGCGGATTCCACCAGTGCAAAAAAGTGCAAGCTTCTTATCTTGCCATTCGGTCAGATGCTTATTGGCATAGTCGGCAAACATAGCAAAGCTTTTCAGACTTGGATTGGTTGCATTGTGGAAGCTACCTAGGGCATTTTCAAAGTCATTACGAACATCCAAGACGAGGGTATCCGGTTGCTGGATAAACTGGTTCCATTCTTCTGGCGTCAAATATTTACCCCGAGACCGGATTAATTCTTTTTGCCGCAAGGTGATAATTTCTTGCTTGCACTTTATTTTCATAAGCCTGTAAGGTGATTTTGCCAAAGAAGTGCGGTTGATCTGTAGCCTGGCAAACCGTCGGTCAGAACCTAGCAACTTAAGAATTGGATCTAGCCGGTTCTTCTGACCATAGAGATTTGCGTTTATTCCCTCTGGCGCCAGTATGATAGTTCCTTTAATAGGTCCTTCCGTTAATCCAGTCAATGGCTCTTGCCAGCTTTTATAATCGTCAAACTTGGCAAAACGATAAAAAGAAATCAGCTCATACATAACTTAGATTATAAGAACTTGTTGATAAGGAGAGGACAAGGCTTATAACTATAATAATCATCATGGTAGAAATTCCACCTTCCAAAAAGTTTACTGCTTCTAGGGTTATAGTTGCTGGCGATGTCATGTTGGACAGCTATTTAGAAGGAGAGACTAATCGGGTATCACCAGAGGCGCCGGTTGTTATTCTCGATGTTCGCGGCCAACAGAATCGGCTAGGTGGCGCTGGCAATGTGGCATTAAACCTAGCTGCTTGGGGAGTGAGGACTTCTCTTTTTGCTATCTGTGGCAAGGATGCAGAGGGGCAAGAAGTTGATGCTTTAGTAAGAAAATCGTCAATTAGTAACCGGCTGATTTTTTCTTCTAAATTGACGACCACGCGTAAGCTGCGTGTGGTTGCGCAGCAACAATTACTTCGACTTGACTTTGAAAGAAATGGTCAAGAAGTGGCTCCATTGTTGACAAAGAAGCTGGTTCGTTCTTTGCGTAATGATAGCATATTGGTCTTGTCAGACTATAACAAAGGCGCGCTGGCTCAGGTAGAGGAGATCATTAAACAAGCAACCAAAAAGAAGATCTTTGTATTGGTAGATCCTAAAAGAGCCGATTTTTCTTGTTATAGAGGAGCCAGCCTGCTTACTCCCAACTATGCCGAGTTTTGTCGTTCGGTAGGCGGCTGTGCTGACTATGAGGAGATGATAAAGAAGGGGCGTGAGATGGTTGGACAGCTTTCCCTTCAAGCATTGTTAGTAACCTGTGGCGCCGACGGGATGTTCTTGATACTATCCGATAGAGTTTATAATTTTCCCGCCTATAACCGCGAGGTCTATGATATTACCGGTGCGGGTGATACAGTAATCGCCACTTTGGCTGCTGGTATAGGAGCGGGCATGAGTTTGCATGATGCAACTGAATTATGTAGCTTTGCTGCTGGACTGAGTGTTAGCAAAAAGGGGACTGGTGTAATAGGCTATGATCATGTGGTCCGGAATGTCCATCGGAAGCTCTTCTATTCTGATATAGAGGATTTGTTGAAAGAGATTGAACAGGCGCGCGCCAATAACCAAAAGATAGTTTTCACTAACGGAGTTTTCGATGTTCTTCATAGCGGCCATATCTTTTATTTGGACCAAGCGGCTAGATTGGGGGATAAGCTGGTTATAGGCATCAATAGTGACAAATCAGCCAGGCGGCTAAAGGGCAAGAATCGACCAATCAATGATTTAGCTTCTCGCGCCACTGTCCTCAATAGTCTGAGAATGGTTGATTGGATTATCTCTTTTGATGAGCCGACTCCTAGAACTCTTATAACATCTATTAAACCAGACTTTCTGGTAAAAGGAGGCGATTACAGGTCTAAGGAGGATGTGGTAGGCAGTGATATAGTAGAAGGCTATGGTGGCCAGGTTAAGATTCTGGGTTATTTGGAGGGGCAATCCACCAGTGCTATCCTAACCAGAGGCTATCAAAAGAAGCTATAAAAAACCATAATGGATCCTTTAACCAATCTCCTTGCGCTAATGGCATTATCGGGATCTCTTTCCTTATTTGTCCTAGATACTTCAGGCCGCACCTCCTTTGCCGAAGGGGAGGTTTTTCCTAGTCCAGCCGGCTCCTTCTATGATAGAGGATGGACGACTGGATACTATTCCTCATCTCATTCTGAATTTGGCGATGGGAACATGATTACTATGAATATTGCCAAGGGGTTTTCATTACAGAGATTCTATTTGACCGATGCTCAACTAATAGACTTTGGTGGTTATGCTGGCGTCTATAATCAGTTCCTCCAAGAACCGGAAGAGCTATTGTTATTAAATACCGATTATCTGGCAGGGGCGCAGCTTAGCTATCTGAGCGGAGGCTTGCTTACTAGATTGTCTTGGGACTATGAACGCCATCAAGCCCAAGCCGACTATATTTTAGACCCCGAGAATAGTGGAGAAACAATAGATAACCCTCAGCTAATAGCGGATAGGCTGGAACTACTAATTGGCGATATCAGAAAGACCTTTCGCTACTACCTGGCCTATGGAAATTTTCAGCATTTTGCTCCTTCTCACCGCAAGGGATCTTTTCGTTTTGGTTTTGACTATCGTGGCAATCCAGACGGCAGGGTTCATATGATCCTAGCGGCCGAACAGAGAAGCTATGCCTATAACAACTGGGCGGTTACCAATAGTGTTCGTCTTGGTATGGAGAAATCGCAGGATCCTTTTAATGGCTGGCGAATTTTGTGGGAATGGACCGAAGGAAAAAGTGATTATGGTCCCTACCCTCAAGCGAATGCTCGCATTTCTGGTATCAGCTTTCAACGGATCTTCTAGCTGATGGGTCAAGAGCCATTTGTTGTTTTTCTAACCGGTGCTGGTATTTCAGCCGAATCTGGTTTGAAGACCTTTCGCGCTGCCGATGGGCTATGGGAAGATCATCCAATTGAAGAGGTTGCTACTCCTGAAGCCTTTCAAGCCGACCCAGTAAAGGTCCATAGCTTTTACAACAAACGCCGACGCGATCTTGGCAAGGCAGAGCCTAATGCTGCTCATAAGGACCTGGCTAGACTTGAAGAAAAATTAGGAGAAAATTTTCTTCTCATAACACAGAATATAGACGATCTCCATGAAAGAGGGGGCAATAATCGTGTTATCCATATGCATGGTGAGCTGTATAAGATTTTTTGCACCCTGTGTCGGACGCGCATGGTCCAAAAGACGGATCTTAGGGTCTCAGCAAAATGTCCGAAGTGTAATAGAGCCGGCACTCTTAGACCAGATATAGTTTGGTTTGGTGAAATGCCTTATCATATGAACGAGATTAATGAAGCCTTAGCAAGAGCTAGTCTCTTTGTGGCTATAGGAACTTCGGGCAATGTTTTCCCTGCGGCTGGGTTTGTTGTCCAAGCAAAGACTGCTGGGGCGATCACCTGTGAGATTAACCTTGAACCTTCTGCAGTGCAGCGGCATTTTGATTATGGTTATTATGGGCAGGCGACCCAACAGCTGCCTCTTTTCATAAAGGATTTAGAGAATATGCTTAGAGAATATAAAGGCTTTAGAACTATTCCTTAGCAAGCTGCTCATACTCTTCTCTTAGCTTAGCAAGTCCTTGATAAAGAGAAGACAATTTTTCTTGCTTAGCTGTTAATTGTGCTTTCTCCCACTTGGCAATAGCTTGCTGGGTTTTTTCTATTTGTATTTTTAACATTGCTAGCTTTCTCTTCTTCTCCTCTTGTTTATCTAGCGGGCTGCTAGCAGTTGTTTTTTTCATAGCAGCTAGTCGCAACTGCCGCTTCTTCTCTCTTATTTCCTTCTGGTCGGCAATTCTCTTTTTATGGATAGAGAAACGCTGACGAGCAATATCGGCTCTTCTCTTTTGCTCATTTGCTTGGTTAATATTTTCTTTTGCGTAGATATAGTATTGACTGAGTGGAATGTTGCTCGGGCAGACATAGTTGCAAGCAGCACACTCTATACAATCAAATAGCCCCTGTTTTTGGGCAAGCGACATCTTATCTGCTTGAATGGAGAGATATAGCTGCTGAGGGAGAAGATGAGCGGGACAAACTTCTTCGCATAATCCGCATCTTATACATTCGCGTTGCGGCTGAGGGCTGCTAGTTGACTCTGCTAGGATGCAGTTGGTGGTCGCGGTAACCGGCGTCCTCTCATCTTGGATGGAATACCCCATCATACTTCCTCCTAACCTTGCCTGCATTGGCCCCTGTCTAAGGGTTGCTTTCAGCAGGCTCTCTATCGGTGTCCCCAGAGTCACCCAATAATTGGCAGGCTTCGCGACGGCTGAACCGGTTATAGTGACGACCCTCTCCAGCAACGGCTCATTATGATGGACTGCTCGGTAGATGGCGCGCAAAGTGGCAACATTGAGACATAGAATACCCATATCTAGGGGCCGTTTCCTTGAAGGGACTTCTTGATTGAGCAGACGAGTGATCAGTTGTTTTTCACTACCTATAGGATAAACCGCCTCTAAGGGACATAGCTGAGTTTGAGAAGGGGCATGGCTTAGGCTATTGGTCATCTGTTGAATCGCACTAGTCATGTTGTCTTCTATCCCAATAGTAATTTGTTGGAGATTGAGAAGTCTATGGACTATTGCGATCCCTTTCATCACTTCATCACTCTTACTATTCAACAGTGCATGGTCGGCGGTAATATAGGGCTCGCATTCAGCGGCATTGACTAAAAGGCTATGAACACTAGTTGCCTGTAGTTTGAGTAGAGTAGGGAAGCCTCCACCTCCCATCCCGTAAATATTCGCCTTAGCTATGGCTTGAATAATCTGTTCTTTTGAAGGGTTTGGTTTTTGATTGGTAGGATACTGGCTATATTGACCGTCATTTTTTATCACCAGAGCAAGGCTATAGTAAGGCACGCGGCCACTCATAAGAATCTTGATAGACCCTTCCACCGTCCCAGACACAGGTGCATAGAGATAGCGAAAATCTGACGGCTCATTTAGCAGTTGTCCTCTCATGACTCTATCTCCTTCCTTGACTCTTAGCTTGAGCTGCTTTGCCTCAATATTCTGATAAGGGAGATGGAATCTCTCTACTAAGGGGAACTTTTGAATAGGCTCGCCTAAGGATTCTTTTTTGTGAGCCGGCGGCGTGATGCCACGGCTATGCCTAAGCGGCAGCATCCGAGGCAATAAGTTGGAAAGACCTTTTAGGTTGGTCAGGGAGGATATAGTTGCGCAAAGATTCTTCTGTTATCATATCTATACAGTCTACCGGGCAAGGTTCAACACAGAGATCACAGCCAGTGCACTCGTTCCATATTACGGTATGCATTTTTTTGGCTGCTCCTAGGATGGCATCTACTGGGCAGGCTTGAATGCATTTGGTGCATCCTATGCATTCTTCCTCACGAATAAAAGCAATGAGCGCCGGCTTCTCTTCACCATGTTCCGCATCTAGAGGAAGGGGTTCTTTATTGAGCAGTTCTGCTAGAGCAC
Organism: Gammaproteobacteria bacterium; assembly: GCA_965215225.1. Lineage (GTDB taxonomy): Bacteria > Pseudomonadota > Gammaproteobacteria > CBDBNL01 > JAAOII01. Next base: position 1,962,170 of record OZ244039.1, on the reverse strand, counting down.
TGATAGTGACAGCCCCACCTGGCGGGCACTTGTTAATCTGGTCTCCTTTTGCTATAGCTTCCGCATAGGGACGGCAGCCAGGATAGCCGCATTGGCCGCACTGAGTTTGAGGGAGCAGGGCATCAATCTTATCTACTACTGGATCTCGCTTGACCCTTAGATAGACAGCCGCAAGGCTCAGGCTAGAAGCAAGAATCAAAGTAAATAGAACAAGGAAGAAAAGGGAATCTGTTGCCATGAAGCCTATTATAAGCTATCTTATCGCTATAATAGGCATGGGCCGAGATGGTGAAATTGGTAGACACGCTAGCTTCAGGAGCTAGTGGGATTAGCTCCCGTGGAGGTTCGACTCCTCTTCTCGGCATCAGTTTTACTGCCCCCTGTTAAATGAGTATTAATTAAATTTACTATATTAAGGAAGAATTATGAAACAAGACAACCTCACCCAAAAATCCCTAAGCTATCATTCCCGTTCTCCTGCTGGCAAATTAGCTATAAAGATTACCAAGCCCACTAATAGTGCGAATGATTTATCGCTTGCTTATAGTCCAGGCGTAGCAGCACCGGTTCTATGTATTGCCGAAGATCCACTAGCCGCTTATAAATATACCGCCAAGTCTAATCTTGTTGGTATTATTTCCAATGGCTCGGCCATCTTAGGTCTTGGCAACCTAGGTGCTTTGGCAAGCAAACCGGTTATGGAAGGCAAGGCTGTGTTGTTTAAGCGATTTGCTGGCATAGATGCATTTGATATCGAAGTGGACGAAAATGACCCCCAAAAGTTTATTGCTATAGTGAAAAGCCTAGCCCCCACTTTTGGTGGAATTAACCTTGAGGATATAAAGGCGCCAGAGTGCTTCTTGATTGAACGAGAATTACAGAATCAGTGCGACATACCAATCTTTCACGATGACCAGCATGGCACATCCATAGTCACTCTGGCAGCCCTAACCAATGCCTTGGAATTGCAGAAGAAGAAGCTTAATCAAGTAAAGATCGTCTTTGCTGGAGCAGGCGCCGCCGCCCTAGCTACCCTAGATATGTTAACCCATTTAGGGGTATCGCTGGATGATGTCAGGGTTTTAGATAGCAGAGGGGTTATTTATAAGGGTAGGAGTAATACTTCTGAACTCAAAATGAACTATGCAGCCCAAACTAAAGACCGCAGTCTCAAAGATGCTTGCCAAGATGCAGATGTTTTTCTCGGGTTTTCGACTGGCAATTTGCTTCGCCCGGAAGACGTTCAAATGATGTCGCCAAGACCGATTATTTTTGCCACTGCCAATCCAGACCCAGAAATAAAACCAGAACTTGCTTTAGCGACTAGAAAGGATATCATTATTGCCACTGGACGTTCTGATTATCCTAATCAGGTAAATAATGTCCTTGCCTTTCCCTATATTTTTCACGGCGCGCTTAAGACTCAAGCCAGGGCTATTAATATGGCAATGAAACTGGCTTGTGTGAAGGCAATTAGTGAATTAACTCACGAAGACCCCCCTAAGGAAGTCAAGAAGATCTATAAGAATGAAAAATTGGTAATAGGCCCAGCCTATATTCTGCCAAAACCAATGGATCCCCGTTTATGTGATAGGGTAGGGGGTTCAGTTGCAGCAGCTGCGCGCAAAAGCGGAGTGGCTCGCTGCTAGCAACTGGAATCATATATGAATATATGGCATATTCTTTACACACTTTTGCAAAAAAATAATGAAGCCCAATTTAGAAAAAAGTGATACAATATAATAATATGCTATGAAGACCTATTCATTATTAATTCGCTTTTGTCAGTGTTTTGATGTGATTACCAATATCACCTCTTCATTATGCTTTCCCTATGTTCTCCGATTTTACTTAGCATGACCCGGGCTATTCCTTATCTTTTGGCTTGCTTCTTAGTTCTTACTGCTTGCGGCGGCGGGGGAGGTTCAGAAGACGATGGTTCGGGAAGCGGTGATCCTGGCAATGGTGATCCGGGGAATGGTGATCCAGGGAATGGTGATCCAGGAAGCGGTGATCCGGGAAGTGGTGATCCGGGAAGTGGCGATCCAGGAAGCGGTAATCCAGGAAGCGGCGGGAACGACGGTCAGGGAGGTCTTAACGTGAGGCTCACTTTTGCTCCCATAAGTGGTGGTTTTCGTATAGGCAACCAATCGGACTTTGGCAATTTCGTTTCTTTGAAAGTCACCGCAACCAGTGGAAGCAGGTCTCCAGTAGAGAGAAATATCAACATAGGCGAATTTGCTGATAGCAGCTATGATTTTACCGGGCTAGCTGACCTAGATTGGAAGTTTCAGATGACCGGGATTCTTGGCGATAACGAGGAGCAAAGGGTGAATGTGGTTTTCGTTTGGAATGAGAATGAAGTTGCCCACAACAGCAATGGCATTCGGTCGGGGCTGGATACGGATGGTGACAGGCGAGCGGATAGTGTGGATGAAGATGATGATAATGATAATATCTTAGATTTGATGGAACCAGAGACGGTTGATGGAAGGGTGTGTCGTTTGCATGGGGATTGCGATAATGATGGGTTGGGGGATAATAATTCGATAGAGCAGCAGACTAATTCAAAGAATATGCGTTGTTCGCTGTTAGCAGATTGCGATGGAGATACTATTGAAGATATGGATGAAGTAGCGGTAGATTGTGTTCTAAAAGTCGATTGCGATGGGGATAGTGTAATGGATGGAGTGGATATAGATGATGATGGGGATGGGTTGATAGAGGTAGCTACGCCAATGCAACTAGATGCAGTTCGCTATGCTTTGAATGGCGAAGGGCGTAAGCTATCGGTGGATGGGACGCTCGACACTGATGGCTGTGGGGGTACCGGCGGCATTAGGTCCTGTTCTGGTTATGAGCTGGTTGCGGATATCAGTCTTGCAGCCTATGCGAAAGCTGATGGGGGCAAAGGCTGGCAACCCTTGGGTGAAGATGAGAGGGGAACGAGTCCTGGATGTCAAGGAGTTGCTTTCAATGGAACCTTTGAAGGCAATGGCTGGACGATTAGTGACTTAAACCTTAGTCGTTCAGCTGAGGATTGTGTGGGCTTGTTTGGTCATCTGGCTGAGGGAACGACGATTCGCAATCTTACTATTCAAGCGGACGAAATAATGGGTAAGAACCTTGTGGGTGGTTTGGCAGGGGAGGCGGATGCTGCTCAGATTGTTTCTGTTTCGGTTGTAGCAGCTGAGGTGAGCGGGACTGCTAATGAGGTGGGCGGTCTGGTAGGGTGGGGTAGAGGTGCTCGGATCGTTTCTGCTTCGGTTGTGGCGAATGAGGTAAGCGGGAAACAAGAAGTAGGCGGTCTGGTGGGGGATGGTGAATCCGCTCGGATTGTTTCTGCTGAGGTTGTGGTGCGTGAGGTGAGCGGGAATAAAGAAGTAGGCGGTCTGGTGGGGCATGGTCAAAATGTTACAATTATTTATTCTTCGGTTGTAGCAGCTGAGGTAGGAGAGAAGACTGGTGTAGGCGGTCTGACAGGGAGTGGTAATGATGCTCGGATTCTTTATTCTTCGGTGGTGGTAGTTAAAGTGAAAGGGACTACTAATGTAGGCGGTTTGGTGGGGGCTGTTACTTCTACTTCTCCAGTTCTGATTATTTCTTCTTCGGTTGTGGCAGGTGAGCTGGAAGCGAGTGGTAATTTCGTGGGTGGTCTGGTGGGGGTTGCTCGTTTGGCTCGGGTTGTTTCTTCTTCGGTTGTGGCAAATGAGGTGAGCGGGGCTAGTTTTGTAGGCGGTCTGGCAGGAGATGTTCGCACTGGTCAAATTGCTTATTCTTATGTGGTCTCAGGCAGTGATATCCATATGCTGATAGGAGCTACTAGAAACCCGGATGTAGTTGCTTCCTATTGGGACAGTGATACTGGTGGCAGAGATAATGGCAATGGTGATCCTAAGACCGGCGAGGCACTTCGGATGCCAACTGGCTATGATGGCATTTATGCCGATTGGGACGATGATACAGCTATATTTAGTGATGGCAGTGACGAACCATTGGGGGTCTGGTGTGATAAGGATAACAGTGGGACTATAGAAGCGGGTGAAAAAACCATTGACAATCACGTCTGGGATTTCGGCACTTCAAGTCAATATCCTGCCATTCGCTGCACTCCATTAACTCCTGCCGACTGGCGTAGCTGGTGGTTTTTGGATGGGACGCCTGCCAAACCCCAGCTAAACCAGACCCGTTTAGACCAAGCACTTGATATGCTTCCCTCTTTAGACTAACAGCTAGCTTTGACTAGTCCCTCAGCTTCAGCAGCTTAAACCGAAATGGCGTAGCTATTTGAATTAAGCCAACCCCCGCTCAGATGGGCAGTATCCTTCCTTCTTTCTTAAACCAACAACTGGCTTAGTCCTCTTCACCATTTTAGTTAAATGACTGACTTTTAGCTATGCCTCCTATATATAGAGCGGCTGTTTGAATAGGATTAGAGAACCCAGACCAGCTGCAATAATCTGTGTATCAATGACTGACTTTTAGCCATGCCTCCTATATATAGAGCAGCTATTTGAATAGGATTAGAGAACCCAGACCAGCTGCAATAATCTGTGTATCAATGATTGGCTTTTAGCTATGCTCCTATACTCTTATATTGCCATATTCCCATATTCCCATATTCCCATTCCTCTTATGTATCTTTCTTTCTCTGAAAAGAAGGTATAATATCTCTCGGTCTATTCAGTTGGGTCCAAGAAGGTTGGATCTATGATGTGAATTCAGTGCTTACAAAAGATGAAAATAGCTTATAAAAAAGCAATTTTCTTTCAATGAATCAAGACTTTCAGGTTAGAATACCTTCCTTTTAGTTTGAAAAAAAAGGATAGAATATAGGATAGAATAGATAGAATAGATGGAATAAGAGACTATAATAAGCCTTATGAGATTATTTTTGTTGTTAATGTCGTTAATGAAGTATTTGTGTTGCCAGTTCTTCAATGGAGTTGATCAAAGAGACTGCCAATATGATTACAGCAGCTCCTTTTCTAGCTTGGCAAAAGCTATATTGAAAAAAAACTATATAGGTATATTTTGGTTTATTTATATATAGGTCTATTTATATAGGTATATTAAGGTATAATAAATCCTATGAAATCATTCACACTAGCTAATAAATGGCTAAACAATATGTTTATGAATTTTAACTATTAACCAATTACGAATCATGGTAAAATATCTTTTCTTATTAGTTGTAATCATTAATCAATTACGAATTATGTTAAAACAAATGTTCTTCTTCGGTGAGGCTAAGCCTCGCTTCTTTGTTGGTGCGGCTAGGTCCCGCTTCCTCAATACTATGCCCCCCCCCCCCCCCCCCGCATACTGTCTAGTTCGATGCGGGGACTTCTTTTCTTCTTTGTGCTCCTCCGCCAGAGTTTGCTTGGCAAGCTTGGGCGGGTTCTTTTCCTTTTAGTTGGGGCTAGTTTCTTATTAGTTGCTCTTACTGCTTGTGCTGGCGGCGGTGGCGGAAGCGGAAGCAGTTCAGGTCCAGGAAATACTCCAGGTCCGGGAGACAATCCAGGCACGGACTCTCCTGAGGAGGTTAAGCCGGGCTTCACTTTTGCTCCGATAGAGGGTGGGTTTCGCATAGGCAACCAATCCTTGGACTTTGGCGAGTTTGTTTCTTTGAACATCACCGCGACCAATGTTAATAGTGGCGAGATGACCCATATGAATATTAGCCTAGCCGAGTTCATTGATAGTAGCTATGATTTTCTTGGTTTAGACGATCAATCCAATTACACCTTTATGATTGAAGGCATTTTTAGTGATGGCGGCAGACAAGAGGTGAGGATAGATTTTATTTGGCCAGAGAATGAGGAGGATCTTGGCGCGGGAGGTCTTGGTATTCGGCCGGGATTCAATACAGATGGGGATGGGCGAGCGGATAGTGTGGATCTAGATGATGACAATGATGGGCTGGCTGATAATCATACGAGGGAGCAGCTGACCAATGAAACTAGTGGCACCCTCTGTTCGTTATTAAAAGATTGCGATGATGATGGAATAGGGGATCGCGATGAAGTTGCGTCTCAATGTGTTGTTAAATCCGATTGCGATGATGATGATTTATTGGATACAGATGAGAGAGAGCGGCTGATTAATTCAAATGATGTGAGTTGCACATTGTTACCCGATTGCGATATGGACGGGATAAGGGACATCTATGAAGAGGCTGAATGTGTAATAGATCCTGATTGCGATGGCGATAGGACATTAGATGGGATAGATATAGATAGGGACGGGGATGGGTTGATAGAGCTAGCCACGGCAGAGCAATTGGATAGGGTTCGCTATGCTCTGGACGGCACTGGTCGGCGAGCAATGGGCGAGATGCTTAATACTTCTGGCTGTGTTGGTGGCGACGGCAATAATACCTGTTCTGGTTATGAGTTGATTGCGGATATAGATATTGCGGCCTATATTAAGGATACTTATGGGACGAATGGCTGGCAGCCGCTGGGTCATGATACGAGGGCTTCAGCCGGAGCCGAATGTGAAGGGGATAAGTTTGATGGAACCTTTGAAGGCAATGGTCGGACGATTAGAGGTTTAGACATCAGTCGTTCAGATAAGAATTGTGTGGGTTTGTTTGGGCAGCTTGCCTCTGGTGCTACCATTCGCAATCTGACGCTTATAGCGGAAGAAGTTAAGGGTAAGGATAGAGTGGGTGTTCTGGTGGGGGCTGGTGTAGATACTCGGATTATTTCTTCTTCGGTGGAAGCAGCTAAGGTGAGCGGGCGTGATGATGTGGGCGGTCTGGTGGGGAAGGGTAATTCGGCTCAGATTAATTCTTCTTCGGTTGTGGCGAATGAGGTGAGTGGGAGTCGTGATAGAATAGGCGGTCTGGTGGGGACTGGTCAAGATGCTCGGATTGTTTCTTCTTCGGTTGTGGTGGGTGAGATGAGTGGGGATAGTAATATAGGCGGTCTAGTGGGGGATGGTGTGAGAGCTCGGATTCATTCTTCTTCGGTTGTGGCGGGTGAGATGAGTGGGGATAGTAATATAGGCGGTCTGATAGGGGAAGGTTCACCGACCGAGGTTGGTTCATCGACTCAGATTCATTCTTCTTCGGTTGTGGTGGGTGAGGTGAGTGGGAGTGGTAATAATGTAGGCGGTCTGGTGGGGCGTGGTTGGCGAACTCAGATTCATTCTTCTTCGGTGAAAGCAGCTAAGTTGAGTAGTCAGACAGAGAATCTAGGCGGTTTGCTAGGATATGGTGAAGCTGCTCGGATTATTAATTCCTCGGTTCTGGTGGGTGAAGTGGAAGGGCGTTCTAATGTCGGTGGTCTGGTGGGGGCTGCTCGATCGCCTGATATGTTTCAGCCGTTTCAGGCGTATTCTTCTTCGGTGGTGGCAGGTCAAGTGAGTGGGCGTGAAGACATAGGTGGTCTGATAGGGGAAGTGACAGAAAGGTGGACTCGGGTTATTGCGTCTTTTGCTGTGGTAGCTAATGTAAGTGCCTCGGTTAAAAATGTAGGTGGTTTGATAGGGACTGCTAACGATGCTCGGATTGTTTCTTCTTTTGTTGTAGCAGACCAAGTAATGGGGAACGTTTCGGGTGGTATGCTAGGGACTGGTAGCAAAGGTCGGCTTGTTTCTTCTTTTGCTGTGGCAAGGGAGGTGAGCGGGGGCGGGGGGCAGGTAGGTGGTCTGGTGGCAGTCCATACAGGTGGTTGGATTTCCTATTCCTATTTGGTCATAGGTAATAATGATGTTAGTATGTTGGTGTCTGCTGGACGCGCGGCTCAATCTCATAACTCCTATTGGGACAGGAGAACTAGTGTGGTTCTCTTGCCCCAGGGAGAACCCCTTGGTAGCTTTGGTAAGAACACTGATGAGCTGCAAATGCCGACCGACTATGAGGATGAGGATGAGAACGGGATGAGGATCTATGCTACTTGGGACGATGGAGTGGATCTTGATTTATTTTCTGGAGTAGAGAACATTACTATCTGGTGTGATAGGGACAATAGTGGGGCTATAGAGGCGGCTGAGAGGCGGGATGACAATCGCATCTGGGATTTTGGCACAGAGAATGAATATCCTGTCGTTCGCTGCTCTTCCCTTAGTCCGGCTGAGATAAGGCGCTGGTGGTTTTTGGATGGGACGCCTGCCAAACCCCAGCTGAACCAGACCCGTTTAGATGAAGCACTTGAAGTGCTTCCTTCCTTAGACTAACAACTGGCTTATAGTCCCCTTCATATTTCAACTAAGAGATGATGGGAATTCCTCCTATATAGAGGGTGGCTGTTTGAATAGACCACTGAAGCTAGTGAGGCCGGGGCATAGATCCACAGAATTAGTCAATAGGCTCTTTGGGATGAGGAAGAAGAAGCCACCCTTTCATAGCCTTTCTGATAGGCTCCGCTGTTGAGTTTCTCGGTCGATAGTAGAAGACAAATATCTAATCGCCAGGTTCCTTCCTTCTCTCTTGATTTTTTCTATCATTTCTTGTTCTTTTTTTGAAGGGTGGGTATAATATCTCTCGGTCTATTCAGTTGGGTCCAAGAAGGTTAGATTTATGATGTGAATTCAGTGCTTATAAAAGATGAAAATAGCTTATAAAAAAGCAATTTTTTTTCAATGAATCAAGCCTTTCAGCTTAGAATACACTCTTTTTAGTTTGAAAAAAAAAGATGGAATATAGACTGAATATAGAATAGGTGGAATAGGTAGAATAGGTAGAATAGATAGCATAAAAAACTATGATGAGCCTTATGAGATTATTTTTGTTGTTAATGTCGTTAATGAAGTATTTGTGTTGCCAGTTCTTCAGTGAAGTTCTTCGCAAGGACTGCCAATATGATTACAGCATTTTCTTTTCTAGCTTGGCAAAAGCTATATTGAAAAAAACTATATTGGTATGAAAGGTTTGCATAATTAGTTTATTCTAATTAATAAAAGCGCTTTACGGGGGAGAGATTGAAATTGGGTGTTGATTAGGGGTACCTAATGGGTATTTTTGTTGTTTTTGTTCCCGTTTTCTAGTTGGGAGGCACTTGTTTTTGTTGTTTTTGTCCCCGTTTTCTAGTCGGGGGGCGCTTGTTTTTGTTGTTTTTCTTTGATTAAATGGTTTGGACGGATCTAGGCCGTGAGTTCGCTCTTAAGGGCGGCCCGTTTGAGATTGTAAGCAATAGCCGCGAGAAGTGCGAATGCGTAGTTTCGTGCTTTGCCGAGATAGCGGGCTTTTGCTAGGTTGAAATAGAGTTTGAGGTGGGCGAAGGTGCGTTCGACGACATTGCGCGTTTTTCGTCGCCGCCTATTTTCGTGGCGTTGTTGTTTGGTGAGCGGCCTATTGCGATAAGCGCGATGAAGGACCCGGTTCTTGTTGCCGAGCATTGAGTCGGTTTTCTTGCTGGCGTAGGCGCTGTCGGCATAGACTTCCTGTTCATCGCCCGTGAGCAGTTCCGCGAGCATTTGGGAGTCGTGGACATTGCCAGGCGTATAGGCAAGCTTCTGAACCATTCCATCGGCATCCGTCATGGCATGAAGTTTATAACCATAAGTCATCGTCTTCTTCCCATCGCTGCCGGTCTTGACATTATAAGCCGCTTTGGGGTCTTGGGTGTTCTTGCCCTGGCGGTTCTTCTTCGGCCGCGAACGGGCCGCCTTAATGACGGTGGAGTCCACCGCTACCTTCTTACCTTTGAGAATGTAATTTTGTCGTTCTAATTGACGATTGATCTCGTTCAGCACTTTCTCCAACAAGCCGGTCTTCTGCATCTGTTCGCGGAACCGCCAAATGGTTGAATGGTCTGGTATTTTCGCTTCTGTGTCGAAACCAGTGAAGTGGCGAAACAATGAATTTACCACCAGTTGGTCCTCCATCTCGGCATCACCGATTCCATGCCGTACCTGTAACAGTAAGACTTTGAACATTCTTAGCGGTGGATAGGCTGGGCAGCCCCGCCGTTTATTGTGAATACCTTTCAGTTGTTTCTCAATAGCCCCCCAATCTATTAGGTTATCGATAGAGTCGAATTTCTTCATCGCCCTATGTTCTAACAACATCGGATCTGCTAGACCCAATGTGCGTTGTTCTGAATTCCTCCAGCTCATAATGATCCCTCCTTTATATAAGAGTTACTATAAAAACGCTTATTCTATTAAATTTCTCAGCTAAATATAGACTTCTGCTTTTTTTCTGTAATTTTTAATTTTTTTTTTGCAGATTTTTGATTTTTTTTGTAATTTTTTATTTTTTCCTGTATAATACTGCAATGTATACAATTATGCAAACCTTTCTATATAGGTATATTTTGGTTTATTTATATATAGGTCTATTTATATAGGTATATTAAGGTATAATAAATCCTATGAAATCATTCACACTAGCTGATAAATGGCTAAACAATATGTTTATGAATTTTAATTATTAACCAATTACGAATCATGGTAAAATATCTTTTCTTATTAGTTGTAATCATTAACCAATTACGAATTATGCTAACACAAATGTCTTTTCTTGGCGAGGCTAAGCCTCGCTTCTTCTTCGGTGCGGCCAGGTCCCACCTCCTCAATACTATGCCCCCCCCCCCCCCCCCCCCCCCCCCCCCCCACTTGTCTAGTTCGATGTGGGGACTTCTTTTCTTCTTTGGGCTCTTCCGCCAGAGTTTGCTTGGCAAGCTTGGGCGGTTTCTTTTCCTTTTAGCTGGGACTGGGTTCTTATTAGTTGCTCTTACCGCTTGTGCTGGCGGCGGTGGCGGAAGCGGAAGCAGTTCAGGTCCAGGAAATACTCCAGGTCCGGGAGACAATCCAGACACGGAGTCTCCTGAGGAGGTTAAGCCGGGCTTCACTTTTGCTCCGATAGAGGGTGGGTTTCGCATAGGCAATCAGTCATTGGACTTTGGCGAGTTTGTTTCTTTGAACATCACCGCGACCAATGTTAATAGTGGCGAGATAACCCATGCGAATCTTAGCCTAGCCGAATTCATTGATAGTAGCTATGATTTTCTCAGTTTAGACGATCAATCCAATTACACCTTTATGATTGAAGGTATTTTTATTAATGGCACCAGACAAGAGGTGCCGCTAGTTTTGGTTTGGGAAGAGAATATTGAGGATTACGCCAAGGGAGGTCTTCGGCCGGGGCTGGATACGGATGGAGACCGGCGCGCGAATAGTGTGGATACAGATGATGACAATGATGGTTTATTGGATGTAGCCGAAGTATATGCGAATGGAACTGCATTGGTCAATACAACTAGTGGTATTGGTTGCTCGTTGCTTGCTGATTGCGATGCTGATGGTTTGGGGGATAATGATGAGAAAGAGCGACAGACTAATTTAGCTGGGGAGAGTTGTTCGGTGTTAGCGGATTGTGATGGGGATACTGTCAGAGATATAGATGAAGCAGCGGTCAATTGTGTAATAGAGGCTGATTGCGATGCTGATGGTTTTGGGGATGCTGATTCGCTAGAGAGGATGACTAATTTAGCTGGGGAGAGTTGTTCGGTGCTAAAAGATTGTGATGGCGATAATGTAGCGGATGGGCTGGATATAGACAGGGACGGGGATGGGTTGATAGAGATAGGGACGGCGGAGGAATTGAATGGAATTCGCTATGCTTTAGATGGCAGTGGTCGGCAGCTGGAGATGGGTGGGACACTTAATACTTCTGGCTGTGCTTCTAGTATTGAGTGCGCTGGATATGAGTTGATTGCGGACATAAGTATTCAAATTTATGCGGGAGGTAATGGTTGGCGGCCGCTGGGTCATGATACGGGTTCTTCAAGCGGATGTCAAGGAGATCCTTTTAACGGAACTTTTGAAGGCAATGACTGGACGATTAGTGGTTTAAGGATTATTCCTACCGGTCAAGATTGTGTAGGTTTGTTTGGTCATATAGCTGCGGGTTCGGAGATTCGCAATCTTAGGCTTAGTGCCGAGCGTGTGGGAGGTAGGGATCACGTAGGTGCTTTGGTGGGGTGGGGTGAAGCTATTCGGATTGTTTCTTCTTCGGTTGTAGTAGGAGGGGATGGGGTGGCAGGAAGAGATCGTGTGGGTGGTCTGGTAGGGAGTGGTGCTTTGGCTCGGATTGTTTCTTCTTCGGTGATGGGAGAGGTAAGTGGGAGAGGTGATAGAGTAGGCGGTCTGGTGGGGCATGGTGAAGCTGCTCGGATTGATTCTTCTTCGGTGATGGGTGAGGTGAGTGGGAATGATAATATAGGCGGTCTGGTGGGGCATGGTGAAGCTGCTCGGATTGATTCTTCTTCGGTGATGGGTGAGGTGAGTGGGAATGATAATATAGGCGGTCTGGTGGGGCATGGTGAAGCTGCTCGGATTGATTCTTCTTCGGTGATGGGTGAGGTGAGCGGGAATGATAATATAGGCGGTCTGGTAGGGAGTGGTCCTTCGGCTCGGATTGATTCTTCTTCGGTGGAAGCAGCTAAGGTGAGCGGGAATGATAATATAGGCGGTTTGGTGGGGCATGCTGAAGATGCTCGGATTGTCTCTTCTTCGGTGGAAGCAGCTAAGGTGAGCGGGAATGATAATATAGGTGGTCTGGTAGGGAGTGGTCCTTCGGCTCAGATTAATTCTTCTTCGGTGATGGGTAATCTGAGCGGGGATGATAATATAGGTGGTCTGGTCGGGGAGGGTCGAAATGCTGAGATTCATTTTTCTTCGGTTGTGGTGGGTAATCTGAGTGGGCAGAGTGTGGTAGGCGGTCTGATGGGGGATGGTTCAGGTGCCGAAGTTCATTCTTCTTCGGTGGAAGCAGTCGAGGTGAGCGGAGATGCTAGTGTAGGCGGTCTGGTGGGGGGTGGTAATGCTGTTGAGATTCGTTCTTCTTCGGTGGTGGCAGCTAAGCTAATTGGACGAGTGAACATTTTAGGCGGTTTGCTAGGATCTAGTGATGATGTTCGAATTATTAATTCCTCGGTTCTGGCAGGTGAAGTGAAAGGCGTCAATACAGTGGGTGGTCTGGTGGGGAGTGCTGGCGGGGCTCAGGTCTATTCTTCTTCGGTTCTAGTGGACAGCCTGAGCGGAAATGACGACGTAGGTGGTCTGATGGGGATGGGGAGGGCTTCCGCTACTCGGATTATTGGTTCTTTTGCTGTGGCAGCCAGTGTGAATGGTTCGGGTGATAGAACAGGCGGTTTGATAGGAAATGCTGAAAGGGCTCGGATTGTTGCTTCTTTTGTTGTGGCAGGTGATATAAGAGGGAAGGATCTGGTGGGTGGTATGCTAGGGATTGGTGGCAGCGGTCGGATTATTTCTTCTTTTGTTGTGGCAGAGGAGGTGAGCGGGGGGAGTGCAGGTGGTCTGGTATCAATCCATAGGGGGGGTCTGATTTTCCATTCTTATTTGGTCGTAGGTAATTCTCCTCAGATGTTGGCGTTTAGTGCTGCCGCGAATGCTGTCCCTCATGCTTCCTATTGGGACAGGGATACCAGTGGGAATAACGTCGCCGCTGGACTTTTTGGCAGATTTCAGGAAACTGTTGATCTGCAAATGCCGACCGACTATGATGGTATCTATGCTACTTGGGACGATGGAGTTCGTTTTTTTGATGGCCATGAAATAGCAAACATTACTATCTGGTGTGATAGGGACAATAGTGAGAATATAGAGGAGGCTGAGCGAGACCCAGCTAATCGCATCTGGGATTTTGGCACAGAGAATGAATATCCTGTTGTTCGCTGCTCCTCCCTGAGTCCGGCTGAGGTGAGGTCCTGGTGGTTCTTGGATAAGAATCATAAACCCCAACTAAACCAGACCCGTTTAGATGAAGCGCTTAAAGAGCTTCCCTCCTTAGACTAACAACTGGCTTTGACTAGTCCCTCAGCTTCAATCCAAAGGCATAGCTGCTGGTTTTTGGATGGGGCTGACGAACCCCAACTGGACCCGTTTAGACGAGCAGTTTTCTTCCTTCCTCCTTAGACTGACAATTAGCTTTAACTAGTCCTTCAGCTTCAGTCCAAAGGCATAGCTGCTGGTTTTCGGATGGGACTGACGAACCCAAGCTAGACCCGTTTAGATGGGCAGCATCCTTATTTATTCCTTCCTTAAACTGTCAACTGGCTTAGTCCCTTTCACTATTTCAACTAGATGACTGACTTAGCTATGCCCCTATACTCTTATATTCCCATTCCTCCTATATAAGAGTAGCTATTTGAATAGGATTAGAGAACCCAAACCAGCCGCAATAATCTGTGTATCAATGACTGAGTTTTAGCTATGCTCCCATATTCCCATTCCTCCTATATAAGAGCGGCTATTTGAATAGGATTAGAGAACCCGGACCAGCCGCAATAATCTGTGTATCAATGACTGGCTTTAGCTATGCTCCTATGCTCCGATATTCCCATATTCCCATATTCCCATTCCTCCTATATATCCTAATATAAGAGCGGCTATTTGAATAGGATTAAAGACCCCGAATCAGCCGCAATAATCTGTGTATCAATGACTGAGTTTTAGCTATGCTCCTATATTGCCATACTCCCATACTCCCATATTCTCATTCCTCCTATATATAGAGTATAGCGCGGCTGTTTGAATAGACTACTAATAAAACTAATGAGGCTGGGACCTAGACCCACAGCACCAATCAATAGGCTTTTTAGGATTTAAGCCTTAATTTATAACCAAGCTATAAAAACCCACAACCGCCTGTTCTTGCCAATATAATTGCTAAAATTAAAGGACATCACAAAGAATTAAGCACAACTTGATAAACTATTTGCTATTTTTTAGTAAAATATGGCATAGTTTCATATATAAACATATATATAGGTGGCTATAAACAGATTCACCTCCTTTTCACAAGGAATAAATTTTAACTATAGAAATAACTTATTAGATAAATTATGGCAGTTCAAAAAAGGAAGAAGTCTCGCGCCAGACGAGATATGAGGCGTTCTCATAATCGCGGGCAGTCCCCCGCCCATATGGTAGATCCAGTGACTGGGGAATTGCATCGCCGTCACCATATTACCAAGACTGGCTACTATCGCGGCAAGAAGTTGGTTGATATAAAGATCCCAGTTGATGACGAAGAAGAGGAAGATTCTTAGCCAGTGAGTTTTGCGGTTATTTTTTCGGGGCAAGGTTCTCAGTCCTTAGGTATGCTAGCGCCTTTTGGTGATGAGCCTTTGGTGAGACAAACTTTTGCTGAAGCGAGTGAGCTGATCTCTTTTGATTTGTGGCATCTGTGCCAAGAGGGGCCGGCAAAAGAACTCAATAGGACAATTAATGCGCAGCCTGCCGTTCTTACTGCTGGGGTTGCTCTTTGGCGGCTTTGGCGTCAGCGAACCGACAGCTTGCCTAGGTTTATGGCAGGACACAGCCTGGGCGAATATACCGCCTTAGTTTGTGCCAATTCGCTTCAATTTGATGATGCGGTAACCCTGGTAAGAAACAGAGGCAAGTATATGCAGATGGCAGTTGCCGATGATGAAGGGGCTATGGCAGCCATCTTAGGACTGACCACTGAACAGGTTAGGGAGCTTTGTCATAAAGAGAATAGCTATGTGCAGCCTGCCAATATGAATAGCCCACAGCAGACGGTGATAGCTGGTTATAAGCAAGCAGTTGAAAAGGTGGCTAATGAAGCAAAAAAACTAGGCGCTAAGAGAATAGTCTTCTTGCCTGTGAGTGTTCCTTCCCACTGTGCCTTAATGCAATCAGCGACAGATCTCTTAGCGGCAGATTTTGGCGCCATATCGCTGAAAGCACCTCAGATAGATGTCCTCCATAATCTCGATGCTAGAACAGCCGAAGACATTGAGGCGCTTAAGACCAAGCTTATTCAGCAGTTGATTCGTCCAGTGCAATGGGTTGATACTATTGAAGCGATGAGAAACCAAGGGATGACTAGGATAGTGGAGTGTGGGCCTGGTAGGGTATTAAGCGGTCTGAATCGTGCCATAGACAAGGACCTAATCTCTTTGAGTCTTGGCAAGGATCTGGGCGGGTTTGAGGATGCGGTAAAGGAGGTTAGCCAATGAATAACAAGATTGCCTTGGTTACTGGCGCAAGTCGTGGTATAGGCTCAGCAATCGCAACCCATCTAATTGAGCAAGGCTATCGAGTGATTGGAACAGCGACCTCGCCTCAGGGGCTAGAGGCAATTAATCCAGAGTGCACTGCTAAGCTGTTAAAACTGGAAGAGGAGGCTTCCGTCCTCCAGCTTTTCGGTGAGCTAAAAGAAGAAAAGCTATTGCCGACTATATTGGTAGCCAATGCTGGCATAACGGCAGATAATCTCATTCTCCGTATGAAGATGGAGGAGTGGCAGAAAACCCTTGATGTTAATTTAACCGGCAACTTTTTATTATGTCAGCAGTCATTAAAGCAGATGGTAAGAGAGAAATGGGGTAGAATAGTCTGCGTAAGTTCGGTAGTTGGCTTTACTGGTAATCCCGGTCAGGTGAATTATGCTGCCACCAAAGCTGGGTTAAGCGGTTTTGTAAAATCCCTCGCCCTTGAATTTAGTTCGCGTAATATTACCGCGAATATTGTTGCGCCGGGTTTTATTGAGACAGATATGACGGCTGCTTTGGCTGATAGAATGGATGATAAAATGAGGGAGCAATTATTACAGCGGATACCTTTACACAGATACGGAACCGCCAAAGAGGTAGCTGCTGGAGTCGGCTTTCTTGTTTCGCCGGAAGCCAGCTATATTAGCGGTCAGGTTTTACATATCAATGGTGGTATGTACATGGCTTAATGATGATTTATTATTCTATTTAGGAGATAAAAATGGATGTAAAAAAAGTGGAAGAAACTGTAATAGGAATAGTAGCCGAGCAGTTAAATAAAAAGAAGGAAGAAATTAAACTTAGCTCTTCTTTCGTAACAGATCTTGGCGCTGATTCCTTAGATACGGTTGAGCTGGTAATGGCGCTCGAAGAGGCATTTCAAATGGAAATACCCGATGAAGAAGCAGAGAAGATCCAGACAATCCAGAACGCCGTAGACTATATAGTTAATAACGCTAAATAGTCGGTAAGATTTTGGTGCAGCCAAGAGCAGTCATTACTGGTATGGGGATCCTATCTCCTTTGGGTAATGATGTGGCTTCCAACTGGAAAAACATCAAGGCTGGTAAAAGTGGCATAGCCCCTATTACTGGCTTTGATGTAACTGCCTATGCTACCAGATTTGGTGGTCAGCTTAAGGATTTTTCTAGTGACCAAGTTATTGAACCCAGTGACCTGCGCCGAATGGATACTTTTAGTGTATATAGCACTGTGGCGGCGGTCCAGGCGCTTGAAGATGCTGGCATTAAGCCTTTTCCTGCCAATCCTGAACGCTATGCGGTTTATATAGGTTCGGGGATAGGGGGTATAGACACTATCTATCGCAACTCGCAAGCCTTAATGTCAAAAGGGCCTAGGAGAGTCTCTCCTTTTTTCGTTCCTAATGGTATTATTAATATGGCTTCAGGCAACCTTTCTATTCGCTATGGTTTCCGCGGGGCCAATTTGGGCTTTGCTACTGCTTGCACAACTGGAACTCATAGCATAGGTTTGGGTATGCGTGCTATTCTTTATGGTGAGGCGGATGTAGTGGTAGTAGGGGGAACGGAAGCGCCGGTAAATCCTCTGGGCTTAGCTGGATTTACCGCTGCTCGGTCGTTATCTACTCGCAATGTAGCACCAACACAGGCCAGCAGGCCCTGGGATCAAAACCGCGACGGCTTTGTTCTCAGCGAAGGGGCGGGTATTCTGATATTAGAAGACTTTGAACATGCCCGGGCTCGTGGTGCCCATATTTACGCTGAGGTTAAGGGGTTTGGCATGAGTGGAGATGCGCATCACATTACCGCTCCGCCGGAGGATGGAGAGGGCGCAGCTCTGGCTATGGCAGCTGCTCTGAAGGATGCCGAGTGTAATCCAGAAGACATTCAATACATCAATGCTCATGGCACTTCTACTAGTCTAGGTGACATAGCTGAAATAAGGGCAATTAAAAAGGTTTTTGCATCCCATAGTTATAGGTTGGCAATCAGCTCTACTAAATCTATGGTTGGTCATCTGCTTGGTGCCTCAGGAGCCGTAGAGGCCATATACAGTATCTTGGCTATGAAAGATAGTCTTGCCCCGCCTACTATTAATTTGGACCGACCAGAAGAGGAATGTGATCTCAATCTTGTTCCTCATCATGCGCAAGAGGCGAAGATAAATATGGCTTTATCAAATTCTTTTGGTTTTGGGGGGACGAACGCTTCTTTAGTTTTTAGTCAGATCTGACAATGTTTGGACGCGGGGTTATTATGAGGCTTCTGGCTTCCTTATGTTCGCTAGCCCTAATTGTTGGGCTGTTTATCATCATCTTTGCTCATAGTGTGGTGCTGCAGAAACTTAATGTTGCTGAGGACGGACTAACTATCACAGTCGACAGAGGCATGGGACTAATTAGTCTGAACCATAGGCTAGCTCAACAGGATCTCATAAGGCGACCGGAATTGTTGAGATGGTGGGCAGTCCTTGCGCGCCTTCCCACATCCTTACAGGCTGGCTCTTATCAAATAGAGCCAGGGGATAGCTATAAGGACTTGATAACAAAAGTTGTTGCTGGCTATCAAAGGCGCTACTCTATTACCATTTTCCCCGGCGATACCTTCGCTGATTTTTATCGTAATATTGCCGATAACCCTCATCTACAACAGACTATGGCTAATATGAGCATAGCTAGTATCCTGGCGCAGCTAGGCAGTGAATATCCCCATCCCGAAGGGCTGTTCTATGCCGACACCTATTATTTTTATGAGGGCGAAAAGGACTTTAACCTGCTGAAGATCGCCCATGATAGACTCATCAATGTCCTTGCTGAACAATGGGATAATCGTACTGATGGATTGGCATATGAGGATCCCTATCAAGCGCTCATAATGGCTTCTATAGTGGAAAAAGAGACTAGCCTAGATTCTGAGCGCCCCCTGATTGCTGGAGTTTTTCACAATCGGATATTGCAAAAGATGAGATTACAAGCCGACCCTACGGTTATCTATGGAATGGGTGACAGGTTTCAGGGCAATCTTCGCCGCCAGGATCTGAGGGAGGCTACTCCTTATAACACCTATGTGATCCATGGGTTACCACCGACTCCTATAGCCCTAGTAGGTCAGCAAGCCATCTCAGCTGTTCTTCATCCAGACCAGACAGAGTATCTATTCTTTGTTGCCAAGAGTGATGGTAGCAGATCTCATTACTTCTCATTCACCTGGGAAGAACATAAGAGGGCGGTAGAAATTTATCAACGAAAAAAGAACCGGTCAAATGGCAAGAGGTAAGTTCATTTGTCTTGAAGGGACAGATGGAAGTGGTAAGAGCACTCATTCTAGCTATATCCTTGAGAGCTTAGCAAGGCGTGGGCATAGGGCAGTTTTTACTCACGAACCAGGTGGCAGCTATGTTGCAGATCGTCTAGCGGAGCTATTAATACACTGTGACCAGGAGGAAATATTCCCTCAGACCGAACTGCTTCTCTTCTTTGCTGCGCGCTGTCAGCATTTAAGACACTTCATCATTCCCCAACTTGAACAAGGAAATTGGGTAGTAAGTGACAGGTTCATTGCTTCTAGCTATGCCTATCAAGGTGGGGGACATTCTTTAGGAGCATCTAAGGTGGCTGAGCTAGAATCCTATCTACCTAAGCTAAAGCCAGATCTAACTTTTATATTTGATATCAGTCTGGAGGAAGCAATGAAAAGACGCAAAGGGGAAGATCGTTTTGAGAGCAAGGATAGGGAATTTTTTGTCCGAGTTCGTTCTGCCTATTTAGAATTTGCTCGTCAGCATCAAGGCTGTTTCGTTTTGGATACAGGTCAGTCGTGCCAGCAGGTGCGCGAATTGATTGATGAGCAACTAGACCTGCTATGAGCCTTCCGTGTCCCTGGCATGAGCGCGCTTGGAAGATCGTCCAGGCTTATGATCATAGATTGCCTCATGCCTTCTTATTGACTGGTAACAGAGGCTTAGGGAAAGAGAAATTCGCCTATTTCTTGGCAGACTATCTCCTATGTCGTCAAAGAGGAGAAGGAGAGGGAGAAGCAGAAGGGGAAGGAAAAGGAAACGGGGGCGCCTGTGGCAAATGCCGCTCCTGTCATCTTATTAATGCCAATACCCACCCTGATAAGAAAGTTATTGCCCCGCGCAATCAGATATTGCTAGAGCAGATACACCAGGCGCGTGAATTTTGTCAGCAGAAGGCGCATTTTGAACAGGGAGCCAGGGTGGTCATCATACTGGCGGCAGAACTAATGAATAGAAGCGCAGCTGGCGCCCTGCTTAAGATTTTGGAAGAACCGCCGCCGGACAAATACTTTATCCTTATTAGCAGCAAACCTGGTTTGATACTCCCTACTATCCATAGTCGTTGTGTTGATCTTCACTTTAGTTCTGTGTCACTATCCGAATTTAGCAGGTGGGTAGGAAGGGAAGATCCCTTACTCTATGATCTGAGTCTAGGGGCGCCCCTATATGCTGCTCAGCTGTTGGATTCTGGCGATGCGAAAATTCTTGCAGCTATCTATAAAAGCCTTGATAGGCTAACAGAAAATAGCGAAGACCCTATTGAGCTTAGTCTTCGTTGGCAAGAGTTGGGAGACAGCCTATCGCTTGTGGATATATTGGATGTGATTATCTACTATATGGAAAATAATATGAGAGAATTTGGTGATAGCCAACAGGCCTTCAATGTCTATGATACTTTGTTGGCTCGGCGGCAACTAGTTCATAGTCTGTTTAACCTTAATAGAACCCTGTTATTGGAAGAGTGTTTGATTCTTTTGCGCGGATTGAGGACTTCGCAAAATTAACTCCGACCATATTGGTCTTCATAGCGCTTGATGTCATCCTCGCCAAGATAGCTACCACTTTGGACTTCAATAATCTCGAGAAAATCATTATCAACATTTTCTAGCTTGTGCTTGTTCCCGCGCGGCACATAGGTAGATTGATTTTTTTGTAGTATGTATTGTTTGTCGCCATTGGTGACTCTAGCAACACCATTAACCACCACCCAATGTTCGGCGCGATATTTGTGAGCTTGAAGTGATAGGGCGGCGTGGGGATAGACTCCTAGCCGCTTTACTTGAAAACCATCGCCTTGGATGAGGGATTCAAACCAGCCCCATGGCCGATAGTTACGATATTGGGCATCGGCTTCAGGGTATTTTTCACTTCTTAGTCTTTCGACCAGTTGCTTAACTTCTTCTGCCTTACTCTTATGGGCAACTAGCAGGGCATCGGCAGTGTCGGCTATGATAAGGCTATCTACCCCTAGGGTAGTCACCAGCTTCTTATCAGCATAGACCATCGAATCTTTGGTGTCATGCAAAAGGCAATGTCCCTGGGCCACATTACTTCGGCGATCCTGTTTGTGGGTTCTTGCTAAGGACTCCCATGAGCCTATATCACTCCATTGGGCTTTAAGTGGGACTAAAAAGGCATCATCCTGTTTTTCCATGATGGCATAGTCAATGGAATCCTGTGGGCAGCGCGAAAAGGCTTTTGCATCTGGGCGAAAAAATCCCATGTCCTTAGTCATCTTCTGAATGGCATCGTTAGATCGCTTCTTAATGCTGGGGGCAAAGCGAGTCAGCTTATCTAGGTAGGAAGCCACGGTAAAGACGAAGATACCGCTATTCCAGTAATAGTTACCATTTCTTAAATACTGCCGCGCCTTAGTTAATGAAGGCTTCTCAACAAACTCTTCAACCCTCCCTATTCCTTGTTGAATTGAAGATGCCCGAATATAGCCATAGCCTGTAATAGGCAGGGTGGGTTTTATGCCAAAGGTGCCTATCTCTCCATTTAGGCTGTGGTTAACACCAGCGGATATAGTCTTGTGTAATTTATTCGTATCATTTATATGGTGATCAGATGGCATGACCAACATTACAGACTCCTTAGGATCCTCTTTTAGTTTGTCGCTGATAAAGTAGGCTGCCAGGGCAATAGCTGGTGCAGTGTTCTTGCCTAGGGTTTCTAACAGAATATGGGACTCCTTTACCCCCACTTCCTCTAGCTGGCGATAAACAAGGAAACGATATTTTTCATTGGTAACTACTATGATGGATTCAACATTTGGCAGCGCGGCTGCCCGTCTTGCCGCTAACTGAAGAAGCGAAAACTTCTCATCGGTAAGCTTGAGAAATTGCTTAGGGAAGTCCTCGCGCGACATAGGCCATAAACGAGTCCCAGTTCCACCAGCCAACAAAACAGGGAATAGCTTCATTGGATGACGGTTCTTTTACCAGAGTGATCCATTGGACTGACTAACCCATCTTTTTCCATTAGCTCTATTATACGAGCTGCCCGATTATAACCTATCTTGAATTCGCGCTGCACTGAAGAAATGGATACTCTATTGTTTTTGGTAATGAAGTTGATAGCGTCATTATATAGGTCATCTCTTTCTTCTCTGGCAGCTATATTAGCTATACTATTAAGGCTTCTTGCTCTGAAGATGTCTTCTTGGTAGTCTGGCTCTTCCTGCTCTTTCCAATGAGCTGCTACCTTACGAATTTCTCCGTCTTCGACGAAGGCACCGTGAATTCGTCTTATCTGACTCGCGCCAGTTGCCGAATAGAGCATATCCCCTTTACCCAGCAGCTGTTCAGCACCACTTTGGTCCAGGACAGTGCGAGAGTCTACTTTGGCTGAAACCTTAAAAGATATACGTGCTGGTATATTGGCTTTTATCAAACCTGTGACAACATTAACCGAAGGACGCTGGGTGGCGAGAATAAGGTGTATCCCCGCAGCCCTAGCCTTTTGAGCGAGTCTCACTATGATATCTTCCACTTTTTTATCGGTCATTATTAGGTCAGCAAACTCGTCTATTACTATGACTAGATAGGGCAGGTGGCTATGTTCATCAGCTTGATAGTCTCCTCTATTTGCTAAAGCCCTGTTGTAGCTTTCAATATTGCGAACTCCTAGCTTCGCCATCAATGAATATCTATTATCCATTTCTTGAACACACCAACCTAACCCCTGAGCTGCCTTAGACATATCTGTGATGACTGGCACCAGCAGATGGGGAATCTTGTTATAAACGGAAAGCTCTAGCATCTTTGGATCCACTAAGATGAGCCTTAGCTTTTTTGGGCCATACTTATATAAGAGGGAAATGATCATCACATTAATGCCAATAGATTTTCCTGACCCAGTTGTGCCAGCCACCAGCAGATGAGGCATATCGGCTAGGCTTACCACAACTGGCTTGCCTTCGATATCCTGTCCAAGAGCAAGTGGTAGTATCTGTGAGGATCCTCGATATTCAGCCGAGCTTAGCAGCTCCTTCATTCGGACTGTCTTTCGTTGTTGGTTGGGTATTTCTATGCCCACCACAGATTTTCCACTAATAAACTCAATCACTCTTATGTTCTCTACTGCCATGGATCTGGCTAGATCCTGAGCTAGGGCAGATATTCTCGCTGCCTTTACTCCTGCTGCTGGTTCTAATTCAAATAGGGTAACTATGGGTCCTGGCTGATAGCCTTTTAATTCAACCACAACACCGAAGTCACTAAGATTGGCAACTAGCTGCTGACCCAATAGCTGATATTCTTCCGCGGTCAGATGATGGACAGCTTCCGGTGGATTTAAGTAGTCTATTGAAGGAAGGGGTTGTTTATCAGGGGGGGGACTGGAGACTGGTTGAGCTGCCTTGCCCTCAATATTCTTACTTGTCCTCTCTTGGCTATCTTGGCTATGCTTATTCATAGGGGAAGCAATAGGAGATGCATTAGAAGATGCAGTAGAAGATGAGGGTTTCATCTTAGCCCTAGTAGCCATTTGATCTACCTTGCCTTCAATATTTATCTGAGGATCCCTATTTTCTTTTAGCTTGGCAGCGGTTCCTCTACCTGGCATAAAGGAAAAATGGGGTTCAACCCGCCCCTTAGCTGAGGTGATTTGAGTGGGTTTTCTCCGGCTGGTTCGGATAGTTTGATTGACCGAAGACAACATATTAATAGCCAGCTGCTTTGGAATTAAGGGTATATTGCCTAATGAACCGAGACGGAGTTTGGCTGCCAGAAACAAAATGAGGCCGCCTAGGGTTTCAATAAACTGGAGCCAAGACAGACCAGTTATTAAGCTAAAAGACACCAGACACAGGGCGAAAAGGATGAGATTACTACCGAAAAAGCCGAAGAGAGCAATCATCTTTTGGGCAAGGATAAGACCTATGATACCGCCAGCAGAGGAAGGAAGTGAAGGGACGGCTTCATTCATATGAATAGACAGAAGTGCCGCCGAGCTTAGTATGAATAAGAGATAGGCTAGTCTCTTGATAATCCTCACATAGAGAGAAGGATGAGGAGCAATGTGGTAGAAAAAGCTATAGCCTATTAGGGCAGCGAATAGAACAAGCAGATAGGCGGCAAGACCAAGCCAGTAATATAGATAACCAGCCAACCAGGCTCCCGCTTGTCCTACCAGATTGCTTGTTGTGGTCTGGCCGGTAACATGGAAGGCAGTCGGGTCATCTGAACTGTAGGTTACTAGCAGGGCGAATAACAACAATGCAATGACAAAGAAGAGAATCCCGGCGACTTCGGTTTGTATCCAAGATTTTTTCGGCATGTTCTTCATATTTCCCTATTGTTGCAGCTTATACTGATATTATAACTAATCAAAGTAATTTGCCATCCGACGAACCTATTTCCACTAGTAATTTTAAGAATTTATGTTGTTGTATTTTCTCTTGATGACATTGGCGCTGCCTTTTTTTATCATAATATGGCTATTCAAGCAAGCTATAACTGGGGATAGGGATTGGCAAACAAGGATTGGTTTGTATCCAAATCGGTTTGATTGTCATTTGTGGATCCACGCGGTTTCATTAGGGGAAGTCAATACGGTCATCCCCTTAATCGACGAGCTAAAGAGAAGCCATCCCCAGCTGCCTATTCTGCTTACATCCAATACCAGAACAGGCATAGCTCAGGCGCGCCGAATCATGTCTCAATATGGCTCAGTCATAGCCCTTCACCCTCCTTATGACCTGCCCTTTTTTGTCCGCCGCTTCATAAAAGCCTTTGCTCCCAAGCAAGCCATCATCATGGAAGCAGATCTATGGCCTGGCGTCCTAAGCTATTGTGGTCAGAAAAAGATACCCAGATTATTGATAAATGCCCGCTTGCCGCCGGCTTCAATGAAGAGAAGGAAACAATTCGCTAGGATTTTCGTCCCTTTGAATAGTATGTTAGATAGGGTATGTGCTCAAACAAGCGAAGACGCTAGGAACTTTATTGCTTTGGGGATGAAAGACGAAGAGGTCAAGGTTTGCGGCAATCTCAAATTTGATATTCAGCTGCCTAAGCAATCACAAGCCTATGGCATTAAATTGCGTTCTCTGATTGGTAACGAGAGGAGGGTTTGGATTGCCGCCAGCACCCATAAGGGAGAAGAAGAGGCGGCTCTCACCGCTCATCATCAGCTCATTGCTTCTGATGCCCATAGCTTTATGATTCTGGTTCCTCGCCATCCTGCCAGATTTAATGAGGTGGCTAATAGCTGTAGCAAAAGCGGGCTTCAATTTATCCGTCTCAGTCAAGCCACTCAAGGAAGTTCTTTCTCTCAGCCACAGGCTGATTTTAGCAAATTGGAGCAGCTAGACCTCACCACTAAGCAAGTGCTATTGGCAGATACTATCAATGACCTATGGCTTCTCTATGCCAGTTCAGACCTAGCCTTCATTGGTGGTAGTCTGGTTAATAAAGGAGGACACAATATTCTCGAACCAGCTCATCTAGGCTTGCCTATTATCTTAGGTCCCCATACAGCTAATCTCGTTGGAATCTTGGACCCCATAGCCCAAGCAGGTGGAGTCTTAAGAGTCAAGAATGCCGATGAGCTTGCCGCGATGGTTGAATTTGGCTTGGCTCGCCCGCCAGTTAGCAAGACAAGATTGAGGCAGCTGCTGATAGCTCATCAAGGAGTGGCAAAAAGCCTTATCAAACACATAGACTTCCTATCACCCAGTTGAAAGCCAAGCTCAAGAACTGACTTATAATGACCTTCTTATCTTCTTGGCAGGAGAGGGGGAGTGTCGTCTCGTTGAAGCTAAGGAAGCAGATCGTCTAAACGGTTCTGGTTTAGGGTGGGTTTGTCATTCTGATCTAAAGACCACCAATCACGCCAGTCGTCAGGAGTGATGGGAGTGCAGCGAATGGCGGGATACTCACTTGAAGTGCCGAAGTCCCAGATGAGATTATTAGGGTCTTGTTCTTCTTCTTCAATGCTTCCACTATAATCCTTATCACACCAGACAGCCGATGGCTCGTCTTCCCCATCGCCAAATATATCCGTCGCATCGTCCCAAGCGGCATAAATCTCCCTTTCACCATAACTAGTCGGCATCTGAAGAGCACTGGTGCTCCTACCAGAACCAACGCCAAGCCTGCTTGTTTCGACACCGCTAGTCAAATTGTCCCAATAGGAAGCAACTGCAACTGCAGCTGTCCCCGCCCTAATCCTCCCAATCAGCATATCAGTATTACTGCCTGAGACTACATAAGAATAAGCAACTCTGCCGTTGCTAAATTCTCCTACCAGACCGCCCACTCTATACCTCCCGCTCACCTCACTGGTCACCACCGAAGAAGAAAAAATCCGCGCCGATTCACCATTCCCTACCAGACCGCCCACCTCGTCCCCATCCCCTATCACACTACCTGCCACAACCGAAGAAGAAGTAATATTAGCCGATTGACCATTCCCCACCAAGCCGCCCACAAAATCATCACCCCCGTTCACCTCATCCACCACTGCTGATGAAGAAAAAATCCGCGCCGATCGACCATTCCCTACCAAGCCGCCCACAAAATCATCCCTCCCGTTCACCTCATCCACCACTACTGATGAAGAAAAAATCCGCGCCGATCGACCATTCCCTACCAAGCCGCCCACAAAATCATCACCCCCTTTCACCTCATCTACCACTGCTGATGAAGAAAAAATCCGCGCCGATTCACCACCCCCTACCAGACCGCCCACATTATCCTTATCTCCTATCACCTGATCTGCCACCACCGAGGAAAAATAGATCCTAGCATTTTTACCATTCCCTATTAGACCGCCCACAAAAAAATTAGTGGCGGTCACGTTACCCGCCACAACCGAAGAAGAGATAATCGTCGCTTCTTCACCATTCCCCACCAAGCCGCCCACATAATCATTAGCCCCTACTACAGATCTCCTCATTCCTATTACCTCGCCCACCTCAACCCAAGAAGAAAAAAACTGAACCTGTTCACCATCTCCCACCAAACCGCCGACTCTACTTCTCCCGCTCACCTCAGCTGCCACAACCGAAGAATAATTAATCCTAGCCGATTGACCATTCCCTACCAGACCGCCCACATGATCAAGAGCCCCACTCACCTGATATGTCTCAACCGAAGAAGAAGTAATATTAGCCGATTGACCATTCCCTATCAGACCGCCGACTCTAATTCTCCCGCTCACCTCAGCTGCCACCACCGAAGAAGAATGAATCCGAGCCAATGAACCCTCTCCCACCAGACCACCTATATTATTTCTCCCGCTCACCTCACCCACCTCAACCGAAGAAGAGTGAATCCGAGCCAATGAACCATCCCCCACCAGACCACCTACGAACAGCTTACCTACCACTCTTTCAGCACGAAGCTTAAGATTGCGAATCTCTGAATTCGCGGCTATACTGCCAAAAAGCCCTACACAATCCTGATCAGGACGATTAATGCTTAAACCACTAATCATCCTACCATTGCCCTCAAAAGTCCCATCGAAAGGATCTCCTTGACAGCCATCTGTCGAACTGGCCGTATCATTACCCAATGGTTGCCAGCCTTTGCCTCCATCCGCATTCGCATAGGCTACAAGGCTTATATCCCTAACCAGCTCATAGCCAGAACAAGAACTAATGCCATCGGCACCACCACAGCCAGTGGTGTTGAGCGCTGCACCCCCCAACAACCTAATACCCCTGCCATTTAGAGCATAGCGAACCGCATCCAATTCCGCCGCCGTCCCTATCTCTATCAACCCATCGCCATCATCATCTATATCAATATCATTCATATGACCATCATTATCATCGTCAATCCCCTGACCTCTATCTCTATCCTCACTATGATCATCGCGGCAACCATCCCCATCAATATCGGTATTACCAGTGCTTTCCCAACCTGTTGCCCCAGTAGGACATAGGTCTAAATTGTCATTTACCCCATCATTATCGTCGTCCTCATCTATAGTATCTGCCCGACCATCTCCATCCATATTGACTCCCGTCCGAATACCTCCATTATTGTGATCTATCCTATTCTCGTCCCAAACAAAAGTTATCACCACCTCTTGCTGTTTGCCATCACTAAGAGTCCCCATAATCCGAAAGGTCCAATTGGATTGGTCATCTAGCCCAAGAAAATCATAGATGCCATCAATAAACTCAGCTGTGTCAATATTCCCTACTTCTATCCCGCTTTCACTGATCGCCATGATCTTCAAAGAAATCATATCACCAAAGTCCGATTGATTGCCTATTTGAAACCCGCCGCTCATAGGAGCAAAAGTGAGATCCACCTCAAATTCGTCAGGAGAACTAGGAGAACCACCACCCGAACTGCTTTCGCTCCCACCACTCCCACCACTGCCGCCACAAGCAGTAAGAACCAACAAACCAGCCAAAAAGAAAAGAACCCCCCGTAGCATACTAAATCAAATCAAGGGATGCCATGGACTAGCTCCGCAAAGGGCATATTAAAGCACTGATTAAATAATGAAGATGATTTCATTCTGTTATATGCTGAAGTTGACATAGGTTGAATTTAAGGAGTAATTTCTAAATGAAAAGGACTATAGACAAACTTTCTTGGCAATGAGAGCCTATCAGTTTGAAAAGGGAAGCCAAAATCTCAGACGCGATTGCCAAATATATCTACCCCATCATTCCAACGGGCATAAATCCCCTCATAACCTGTTCCCAACCTGTTTCCCCAGTAGGACATAGGTCTGAATTGTCATTCATCACAACCTTGTTAAATGAAGAGGACTATCGAGGACTCCCTTGCCGATACTCTCATAGATAAGTTTCTCAATTTCAACTCGGCAGGGGAGGGGAAAATGCTCTTTACTCATAGTGAAAGCCTCTCTGTCTATTCACCACATAGTCTCGTCCAAAAGGGCTGCGCTTAGCAATTTATCCTTAATAGAAGCTAAGAATAAAAGCAAAGAAAAGCTAAGAAAAGCAAAACCAAGAATAGATAAAAGCTAAGAAAGGCAAAACCAAGAATAGATAAAAGCCAAGAAAAGCAAAACCAAGAATAGATAAAAGCTAAGAAAAGCAAAACCAAGAATCTCATAATCGATTGTATTTTTGAGAAAGAGAGCGGGATATAATATATGGCAATATACAATCAGCAATATATATAAGTGAGAAACAACAGAGGAATAATAGAGGCACAATTATGAAGCCCCCCGAAGATAGCCATCGAAACTCACTAAACACAACCCAGCAATATATACAATATATGGATACATAAATATACAAGACCAGACAGCATATGAAACATTTAGACCAAATAGACGCAGCCGCCAAGGATGAAGCGGAAAAGGGGAAGCTTTTTGAAAGCCATGTGAGAGATTGTCTAAGCGTCTATCCTCTTTACCAGCACCAGTTTAGCAAAGTATGGCTATGGGGTGAATGGGCTAGGGAACAGGAGATGTCCGAACAAGACATAGGCATAGACCTGGTTGCCCGAAAGGAAAATGGTGAGCTCTGCTCCATTCAGTGTAAGTTTTATGCTAAAAAGGCAGTTATTAATAAGAAGGACATAAATAGTTTTCTCACAGCCACGGGCATGTCCTTTAATGGCGAGAAGTTTAGCGAGTGTTACCTAATCAGCACCACCGACAAGATAGGCAAGAACGCGAGCAATGCCATAGCAAATTTTCGTATTCCCTGCCAGCTGGTAGACTACTATGAAATCAGCCCTGACAAAATGGCAGCAAAGATGGGAGAGCTGCCAGAAAAATATCATACTCCCAAACCACCTAAAAAGAAGCAGCTCCGCTCCGACCAAGAGCAGGCTGTAACCGATGTCCTCAAAGGGCTTCAGACTGCCGACCGAGGCAAGTTGATAATGGCGTGTGGCACTGGCAAGACTCTGGTTTCCTTGAAGATAGCCGAACGGCTGTCGAAAGCAAAGCCGAAGGGACAAGGGCTGATACTCCTGCTAGTGCCCTCCCTGGCATTGCTGTCCCAGACCCTGAGGGAATGGGCAGCCCAGGCGGATGGCCTGGCGCGGATTTTTGCGGTCTGTTCGGACGCCAAGGCGGGCAAGGACGAGGAGGATGTTCGCATCAATGAGCTGGGCATGACTCCCACTACCGATAGTGAGAGGTTGGCAGCTCAGCTAAGGAAGCCCTTAGAGAAGGGAAAGTCAGGGATGACGGTCATTTTTGCTACCTACCAGTCTATTGAAGTGGTTGCGGCCGCTCAGCAAAAGATCCAACAGGATACCCAACAGAAAACCCAGCAGGAGACCCAGCAGAAAACCCAGCAAAAGAACAGGGCGATTTTTGATTTGATCATCTGTGATGAAGCCCATCGGACGACTGGGATAGAGGCTGAAACCAAGAAGACCTCGCCTTTTGTGTTGGTGCATGACAAGGACTATATTAAGGCAGCCAAGCGGCTGTATATGACGGCGACGCCGCGCATCTATAAGGAGTCGGCAAAGCAGAAGGCAAAGGAGCGAGATGTCATTGTCTATTCAATGGATGATGAATCTAACTATGGTGAGGAATTGCATAGGCTCAACTTTTCTACTGCGGTTGGTCGGGGTCTCCTAGCCGACTATAAGGTGTTGATTCTGGGGGTCTCGCCGGCCTACTATGCTGGTTTAGGGACCAGCCTAGAGTCGAATCTCACAGCCAAACTGATTGGCTGTTGGAATGGCTTGGCTAAGCGAATCGCCAATCTAAAGGAAGCGGGAATTAGTGAGGATGAAAAACCTATGAAGCGCGCTGTAGCCTTCTGCTCGACCATTGAGTCATCCGAGCAGATGAGCGAACAGTTCACCAAGATAATAGAAGCCTATCATCAAGAGACTCTTCCCCAAGAGGCTCAAGAGGGGTCAAGGAAGGAGGTGCTTGAATGCGAGATGAGACATGTGGATGGCACTCAGAATGTGCTTAAACGCAACCAGAAGCTAAATTGGCTGAAAGATGAGCCTGGCGACTATAGGTGTCGTATTCTCAGCAATGTCCGTTGCCTGTCTGAGGGAGTCGATGTGCCAGCTCTGGATGCGGTGATCTTTCTTCAGCCGAGGAAGTCTCAGGTAGATATAGTTCAATCGGTTGGCAGAGTGATGAGAAAGTCGCGTGGGAAGAAGTATGGCTATATCATTCTTCCTATTCCGGTTCCGCTCGATGAAGATGCCGAGAAGGCACTGGACCGCAACGACCGCTATGGCGTGGTCTGGGATGTGCTGCAGGCATTGCGCTCCCATGACGACAGATTTAACCTTGAGATCAACCAGCTAGAGCTGAACAATGAGCCTAGCGACCGCATCCACATGCATATTATTGAAGACGACCAAGATGAAGAAGTGAGCGCCAAGCTGAGAGATAGGATAGAAGCCCAACAACAATCCCTTGATATAGGAGCCTGGCGTGATGCTATCCTGGCAAGGATAGTTCTCAAATGTGGTGATAGGCGCTATTGGGAGAAGTGGGCAAAGGAGGTGGGCGAGATAGCCCAGCTTAGCAACAAGCGCATAGAGGCCCAGGTAAAGAAGATGGAGGCGAAAAAGGACGAGACCTTCAACAACTTTCTTGCTAGCCTAAGGCACAACCTCAACCCAGCGGTTAGTCAGAAGGATGCCATAGATATGCTGAGCCAACATATAGTGACTCGGCCGGTCTTCAATGCCCTGTTTGAGGACTATGACTTTGCCGAGCGTAATCCGGTCTCGATTTCCATGCAGAATATGTTGGATCTATTGGAGGATAAGAATGTTCAGGTGGAAACCGAGAAGCTGGAAGGTTTCTATCAGAGCGTGGCAGAGAGAGCCAGGGGGATTGACAACATAGCAGGCAAGCAGAAGGTCATCAACGATCTCTATGAGGAA
This sequence comes from Gammaproteobacteria bacterium, assembly GCA_965215225.1. GTDB lineage: Bacteria > Pseudomonadota > Gammaproteobacteria > CBDBNL01 > JAAOII01. The sequence continues at coordinate 1,930,075 of OZ244039.1, read as the reverse complement.
TTCTTCCGCACTGCCTTTCCTCAGATGGCGGATCGACTCGGCATAGTCTATACTCCGCCTGAGGTGGTGGATTTCATCCTCCATAGTGCCAATAGCCTGCTGCAAAAGGAATTCGGTCGCAGTCTCAGCAGTGAGAATGTCAATATACTAGATCCATTTACCGGCACTGGCACCTTCATCAGCCGTTTGCTCCAGTCTCAGCTCATTAGGGACGAGGATCTAGGGCGTAAATATACTAAGGAACTCCACGCCAATGAGATAGTCCTGCTGGCATACTACATAGCCGCCATTAATATAGAGCAGGCATTTCACTATAGACGCCAGCAGAAAGACAGGGGCTATGGCTATAGCTCCTTTGAGGGTATGGTGCTAACCGACACTTTCCAGCTAAATGAGGGGGATGATATGGTCTCTCAGATTCTGCCGATTAACTCGCGTCGCGCCCTCAGGCAAAAGAACAAGCCCATTCAGGTAATCATCGGCAATCCTCCCTATTCGGGTAGGCAAAAACATGCCCATGACGACACTGTCAACCTGTCCTATCCTAAGTTGGACGAGAAGATCCGCGCCACCTATGTAGCTGATGGGTCTGCAACTTTTAAAGCAAGTCTTTATGATTCCTATATTCGCGCCATTCGCTGGGCAAGCGATAGATTGGGGGATGAAGGAATCATTGGCTTTGTCACCAATGGCAGCTATATAGATAGCAATGCAGCCGATGGCATCCGCATCCATCTACTTAAAGACTTCACCAGTGTCTATTGCTTCAATCTGAGGGGTAATGCGCTAGTCTTTGGTGAAAAGCAAAAACAAGAAGGGGGAGGGATTTTTGGTCAGAGCTCTCGCGCCACCATTGCCATTACTTTTCTGGTTCGTAATCCCGCCAAAGCAAGCCACAATCTCTACTATTATGACATAGGCGACTATCTCAGCCGCCAAGAAAAACTAGACAAATTGAGCCGGCTGGTTTCAGTGGCAGGGGTGAAAAAGGAGAGATGGCAGAGGATTAAGCCAAATTCTTATCACGACTGGATAAACCAACGAGATCCCCAATTTGCCAAGTTTATTCCTATGGGAGCCAAGGCAAATAAGACCAGACCCGGCTCGGAGCCAGCCATCTTTAATCAATATAGCCTTGGAGTTGCGACAAATAGAGACAGTTGGGCATATAACTTTTCTCTTTCCTCCTTGAAAGAGAATATGGCAGGGATGATCAATTTTTACAACCAACAAATGAAAGCATATCAGCGCAAGAAAGAAGAGGATAGCAGTCTATCTCCCGCAGCTGTCCTTAGTATGGACAGGACCAAGATAAAATGGGATGGTTTCCTCCAAGCTGATCTAGCCAAAGGCAAGAAGGGCAAGCTAGATTTCAACCATATTCGGCCCACTTTCTATCGGCCCTTTGTGCCCAAGCACCTCTACTTTGATAGACAGTTTAATAATAGCGTTTATCGCCAACCCAGCTTCTTCCCTCAGCCAGATTCAATCAATCAAGCCATCTGTGTGACTGGCATAAGCAGCCGGGTTGATTTTTCTGCTCTGATGGTAGATAAAGTGCCTAATTTGAATTTCTATTATACCGGCCAGTGTTTTCCCCGCTATGTCTATAGTAAAGGGCAAGAGGATCTCGCCAGTGATAACAATAGCAGACAGGACAATATTTCCTCCTATGCTCTCAAAGAATTTCGCTCTCACTATAAGGACAAGCGAATTGATAGGGATGCTATCTTCTACTATGTCTATGGGCTACTTCACCATCCCAGCTATAAATCTAAATTCAGTGCCAACCTTCGTAAGCTGCTGCCTCATATCCCCTTTGCCAGCAGCCTGAGAGACTTCTGGGCTTTCAGTGAGACGGGTAAGCGGTTGGGACAGCTGCACACTGGCTATGAAGAACTGACTCCCTATGATTTAGAGATCCACGAAACTGGCAAGGGAGGCGAGAGAGGCAGGAGAGACAAAAGAGACGAAAGAGACCATTATCGCGTCATCAAGATGCGCTTTGCTGGCAAGGGGCACCATCCAGACAAGAGCTGTATTCAATACAACGACCATATCTTCATTGACGGCATTCCACTGGCAGCCTATGACTACATAGTGAATGGCAAGCCGGCAATAGAATGGCTGATGCAATGCTATCAGGTAAAGATTGACAAGGACAGTGGCATCAAGCAGGACCCAAATCAATGGTCTGATAATCCTCGTTACATCATTGACCTAATCGGCAAAATCGTCCAACTAAGCCTCACCACATTAAAAGAAGTAGCCAAGCTCCCCGAGCTCAAATTCCCCAAAGAAGAAAAGGAGTAGCCACCGAGTCCAAATTCCAAAGGAAGAAAAGTAATAGCCACTGAGCTCAAATTCCCCAAAGAATAAGTAGCCAAGCTCCCCGAACTCAAATTCCTCAAAGAAGAAAAGAAGTAGCCCCCAAGCCCAAATTCCAAAAGAAGAAAAGGAGTAGCCCCCGAACTCAGCCTAGAAGAAGAGAAAGCCAGCCTCCCCGAGCTCAAGTTCCCCGAAGAAGATTAAAATATTAAAGGCTTAATAGCCCCGTGGTTTGAATTTGAACCCAATGGCAGCCTATCAATAGTAGCCAATGAACTTACAAGTGCAGCGAATTTAGCTGGGATTGCTAATTAGATTTCTCAATGAGTTGTGCTATACTTGGTTGTCTCAATTAATATTGTTGACTAAGCAGAGCTTTCAATTTATAGAGCCCTTATGAATATATGAATAATATGAATATATGAATATCAAACCATGAAACCCTTCATCATTCATAAGGGCTTGGCGGTTCCCTTACTGGAATCTAATTTAGATACTGATAGGATTATCCCCAAGCAATTCCTTAAGTCGATTAAGCGAACGGGATTTGGTCCTAATCTGTTTGATGATATGCGCTATGAGGATGTTGGTTTGCCGGGTCAAGACCCAGCTGAGCGAAAGCCAAGAGAAGATTTTGTTCTAAATCGCCCAAGGTATCAGCACGCCAGCATTCTCATTACTGGCGCCAACTTCGGTTGTGGTTCTAGTCGCGAGCATGCGGTTTGGGCGCTGATGGACTTTGGTATCCGCGCTGTTATTGCCCCTAGTTTTGCCGACATCTTCTTTGTCAATTGTGCCAAGAATGGCTTATTACCCATAGAACTAGATGAGACGACTACTATGGTCTTGGCTGATGAGACTGAAAGAAACCAAGCCTATGAACTAGAAATCAATCTGCCCGAGCAACGGGTCTTCACCCCAAGGGGCGCCAGCCATTCCTTTACTATTGATGCTTTTCGCAAGAACGCTTTTCTCAAAGGGCTAGATGACATAGGTATTACATTACAGTCTGTCGCTCAGATAAAGAACTTTGAGCAATCTCATCGCAAGGACTTTCCCTGGCTCTTTGATAGTTTTTCTTGATTAATCTATGGGCGGCGCTTGTATTCTTGTTTTGCCGGGCGATGGCATAGGACCTGAGGTGACTGAACAAGCGGTTAAGGTTCTATCCAAAACAGCCAGCCTGTTTGACCTTGAGCTAGTTATTAAGGAGGGATTGGTAGGTGGGGATGCTATAGATAAATCGGGAAGCCCATTGCCAGCAGAGACTCTGTCCTTAGCCCATGAATCTGATGCTATCTTATTAGGAGGAGTGGGCGGGCATCAATGGGATTCCTTGCCAATGGCTAAGAGACCAGAGAAAGGCCTATTGGCTCTAAGATCCGAATTGGGCCTCTTTGCTAATTTGCGGCCAGCCTTTCTCTATGACTCCTTGACAGCTGCCTCAGCTATTAAGGAAGACCGAATAGCTGGTCTAGACCTATTAATAGTTCGCGAGCTAACTGGAGGGCTCTATTTTGGCGAGCCGCGCGGCTTTTTGCCAACGGAAAAAAACAGGACCTGCCGCAACACCATGCAGTATAATGAGATGGAGATTAAACGAATAGCGCGGATTGCTTTTGAGCTGGCGGCTAAGAGGAAGAAGAAGCTATGCTCGGTTGATAAGGCAAATGTATTGGAGGTCTCACAATTTTGGCGTGAGATTTTTACGGCAATGGCAAGGGATTACGAAGATATAGAATTGGAACATTTATATGTAGATAATGCAGCTATGCAACTGGTAGCAGCACCTACTCAATTTGATGTGATAGTGACAGAGAATACTTTTGGCGATATATTGTCAGATATTAGCGCCCAGCTGGTGGGTTCAATTGGAATGCTTCCTTCTGCCTCTCTTGGTGAGAGTGGCAAAGGCTTGTTTGAACCAGTCCATGGCAGCGCGCCAGACATTGCTGGCAAGAACATAGCCAATCCCTATGCAGCCATTCTCTCTATTGCTATGATGCTGAGATACTCCTTAGGCCAATCAATGGCAGCTGCAGCCATAGAAGCCGCGGTCCAAAGGGCAGTTGCCGATGGCTTTCTTACTCAGGACATCACAATGGATAGTGAAACTAAGACCTGTAGTGAAGCCGGCAATGCCGTGTTAGAAAGGCTGAATAATGAAGTTTGATGTTGCTGTAGTAGGGGCTACCGGATTAGTAGGCGTGGCTATGATGCAGATTCTCGCTGAGCGCCGTTTTCCAGTAGATAAGGTCTATCCCCTTGCCAGCAGCCGTTCGGTAGGTAAGACGGTTCGTTTCGGCAACAGAGCTCTTGCAGTTGAGGACCTTAGCCGTTTTGATTTTTCTCGCTGTCAAATTGCCTTTTTCTCGGCTGGCTCTGCCGTATCAAAAGCTCAGGTGCCCAAAGCGGTGGCAAAGGGCTGTCTTGTTATAGACAACACCTCCTGTTTTCGTTATCAAGATGATATCCCACTTATAGTCTATGAAGTTAACCCCGAAGCATTGAAGCAGGAACATCGCATCATAGCAAATCCCAACTGTTCCACCATGCAGATGATGGTTGCTCTTAAGCCTATTCATGATGCGGTTGGTATTGAGAGGATAAATGTTGCCACTTATCAGGCGGTATCTGGTGCTGGCAGACGAGCGATAGATGCTCTATCCCATCAGACCTTAGAGATGTTGAGAATGAACCAGTTGGAATCTCATCACTATGCTCCCTTCACCAGACAGATTGCCTTTAATGTTATTCCACGGATAGACTCGTTCGAACCCAACGACTATACGCGTGAAGAGATGAAGATGGTATGGGAGACCCACAAGATCTTGGCGGATGATAGCATAGGAGTCAATGTTACCTGTGTGAGAGTGCCAGTTTTTTATGGTCATAGTCTGGTAGTGAATCTGGAGCTAAAGAACAAGCTAACCGCTGAGGAGGCTCGGCATCATCTGATGAAACAGAGCGGCATAAGGATCCAAGAGACACAAGAATCCTATCCTACTCCTCTTAGTGATGCGAGTGGGCAGAATGAAGTTTTTGTTGGTCGTATTAGAGAGGACATATCTCACCCCAACGGGTTGAATCTTTGGGTGGTTTCAGACAATGTGAGGAAAGGAGCCGCTCTTAATTCGATTCAGTTGGCAGAGTTGGCAATAAAGAGACATTTCATAACTGGCAAAAAATGATCAAGAAAGCGACAGTTCTACTAGGGTTTGTCTTCTTGTTCTTCTCTCCATTCAATGACGCAATTGTATTAAATGAGCTCACCATTATCAAAGAAGAGGGAAGACTAAATGCAGAGATTCAGGTAGATGACCTCAGCGGCATCAACCAAGAAGAACTAGAAGTAAGAATTGCGCCGCCTGCCCTTTATCGCCAACTGGGGTTGTTCTATGATGTGGTGTTGTCGAGTCTTGAAGTGAGCTATAGGACTATTAATCAAAATGAGGGGCTCATTAGTCTGGTTGTGCCCTATGGGACGGTTGATGTTTTTGATCTTCTGGTAGAGATTGAGTGGCCGCAAGGGCGATTAGTGAGGCGCTATTCGGTCCGACTATTAGCTAGCCTCTATACCAGCGAGGATCCAATAGTAGTTAGTATTAATCCAGTTGAAGTTTTACTGACCGAAGAACCAGCTTCTCACCAGACTCCTATTGGGCGGATTAATAATAGGATGAGAGATATTAAGGTAGATACTGTTGAGGGGGATAACTGGCGTAATATAGCCGAAGCCATTAGACAAGCCTATTTAAGAGACCAACCAATCAATATCGAACAGGTCATGCTTGCTTTGAGAGACAGAAACCCAGAGAATTTTTCAGGCTCTCGTGCTTCGGTCTTACAAGTAGGTGCTTCTTTAAGGCTGCCTAATTACTATGAGATTACTTTGCACGACCGCCGCCAGGCGCGTGAGATTATTGCAGCCATATTCAAGTCTCGCCCCGCTGAACCATTATTGACTCTATCTGTGGCAGAACAGGAAACCGAATCAGGCAGACAATCGGTGTTGAGAGAAGAACTGGATAAAAATCAAAGAGAGGAAGAGGATCTACAGCAGCAACTAGCCCTAGTGGATGCCCAGATAGAACAGATTGAAAGACTCATCACCCTCAAGGAAGAAGAAATAGCGGTTATCCAGTTAGCAGCTGCCGAACAAAGTGAGGAGATCTTTAGCGAACCCAGTGAGCTTAATTCCACTGAGTATCTACGCGATTTTCAAGCGGTCATAAAAGACAGAGTAGATACTTTTTTTGCTGAGGTCCGCGCCCAACCTCTTTTCTGGAGCGCTGCGATTCTTGCGATTATTCTTTTGAGCGGCTTATATCTATTCATTAGTAGAGTAAGGAGACTATCTGGTAGGGATAGGGCTTCCCTTATGCGCGAACTCAGAAGATCCTCTGTGCATAATAAGCAGCCTCATCTTTTTGAACAGGAACTGGAGGATGATGTAGTTAAAAGCCCATCAACTACTCCTTTACAAAAGCTAGTGCCGCAAGAGGAGGAAATCGAGAGGTCGGAGAAAAAGAGGATAACCAGAGCAAGAAAGGAAGGCGCTTTATTACAAGATAATGTGAGAAGGGCAAATCTAGATCTTGCTAGGGCATACATAAATATGGGCGAGCCGAAGCGGGCAAGAACCCTATTAGAAGAAGTCATTAAGGTAGGTTCAACCGAAGAACAACAACAAGCCAAAGAACTACTGAGTCAAATTTAACCTCTATCACATATAGAAAAAACATGAGCAGCAATATTATTCTTTCTAGTCATTACCTAAAAGATAAAAGGAATGTTTTCTTTGATTCAAATTCAGTTTATACAAGAGGAGATGCTATAATAGAACCCATGAATTTACACTCTAAGCACAAGCTGACAGGTCTATATAATCTGCCTAATCCGCCTTATAAAAAAACAGCTGATTTTTCAATATAAGCATGTATAATAAAATCCTATGCTAGTTAATTTTTGGGACTTATATAGTATCTTCCAACGGCTTGTTGTTATTGAGTTTGTTATAATAAGCATGTATAATAAAACCCTAAAGAAATACTATGATAAACAGGAGAAACATTATGATAAACAGGAGAAACATTATGATAAACAGCACTAATTTTTCAGTCTTTCAGCGGCTTCTTGTTATGATGCCCTTTATTCGTTCTTCCGGCTTGGCGGTCCTTGTATCCCGTGTGGCTGCCTCTATTGCCTCCCCGCATTCATATTGTTTGGTGCGGGGATTCCTTTTCTTATTAGCTGGAACTAGCTTCTTCGTTCTTACTGCTTGTGCCGGCGGCGGTTCGGGAAGCAGTTCAGGTGGAAGTTCTCTTAGACCTTTGGAGGTGAATCTCACTTTTGCTCCCATAAGTGGTGGTTTTCGCATAGGTAACCAATCGGACTTTGGTGATATGGTCTCTTTGAATATCAAAGCGACTAGTAGGAGCGGGTCGGTAGTAGAAGAGCCTAATATCAACATAGACGAATTTATTGATGACAGCAGCTATGATTTTACTGAGTTAGCTGACCTAGATTGGAAGTTTCAGATTACCGGGACTCTTAGTGATGGCAGGCGTCAAGAGGTGGATATAGGTTTTGTTTGGGATGAGAATGAGGCAGACAACTCAAGAGGCGGTATTCGGTCAGGGCTGGATACGGATGGAGACAGGCGAGCGGATAGTGTAGATGAGGATGATGATGGTGATGGATTGAATGATAATGATGGGAGAGAGCAACAGACTAATTCAGGTGATGTGAGTTGTTCGTTGTTAGTAGATTGCGATGGGGATAGTGTAATGGATGTGGCGGACATAGATGATGATGGTGATGGGTTGATAGAGATAGGCAATGCGACGGAATTGAATGCAGTTCGCTATGCTCTAAATGGCGATGGGCGGAAGCTATTGGCAAGTGCAGATCTCAACACCACTGGCTGTGGTGGTAATGGCGGCATTACATCCTGTTCTGGCTATGAGCTGGTAACGGATATAAGCCTTGCTGCTTATACGAATAATGAGGGAGGCAAAGGCTGGCAACCCTTGGGTCAGGATACAGGCTCTGCAGATGGGTGTCAAGGAGCTGCTTTCAATGGGATTTTTGAAGGCAATGGTTGGACGATTAGCAATTTAAGCATTAATCGTCCAAACGAGGATTGTGTGGGTTTGTTTGGTTATATAGCTGTGAACTCAGAGATTCGCAATTTGACTCTTCGTGCCGAGAGAGTGAGAGGTAGGGATCTCGTAGGTGGTCTAGTGGGGTTTGGTGGTTCGGCTCGGATTGTTTCTTCTTCGGTTGTAGCAGCTGGAGTGAGAGGAGATGATACTGTAGGCGGTCTGGTGGGGAGTGGTATCGGGGCTGCGATTCATTCTTCATCGGTTGTGGCAGCTGAGGTAGGAGGAACCAGTTTCTTAGGCGGTCTGGTGGGGGATGGTAAAAGGGCTCGGATTCATTCTTCATCGGTTGTAGTGGGTGAAGCAAGCGTGGGTGCTGGTTCTAGAGTAGGTGGTTTGGTGGGGGATGGTTTCTTGGCTCGGATTCATTCTTCATCGGTTGTGACGGGTGAAGTGAGTGGGGCAGGCACTGTAGGTGGTCTGGTGGGGTGGGGTAAAAATGCTCGGATTGTTTCTTCTTCGGTTGTGGCAGCTAAGGTGAGCGGGACTGGTTTTGTAGGTGGTCTGGTGGCAGTTTTTAACCCTGGTTGGGTTGCTTATTCTTATGTAGTCTCAGGCAGTAAGGTTAATATGTTGGTTAGGCATGGGAGTGGGGCTACTGAAGCTGCTTCCTATTGGGACAGTGATACTAGTGGTTTCACTAGTGGTGGAAACCTTGGTGCCCCACAAACCACTAGCGTTCTTCTCAGTCCAACTGGCTATACAGGGATTTATGAAGATTGGGACGATAATCCAGTTATGTTTGACAATGGTAGTATGAGTGACGAGCCATTGGCTGTTTGGTGTGATAGGGATAATAGTGGGATCATTGAAGAAGGTGAGAAAACTGATAACAATCTTATCTGGGATTTCGGTGAGTCGGATGAATATCCTGCCATTCGCTGCGCTCCCATAGCCCCTGGCGACTGGCGTGATTGGTGGTTCCTAAATGCGACTGACCAACCCGAACTAAACCAGATGCGTTTAGATGAAGTCTTGAACCAATAGGAACTAGTTTAGGGTTTCTAAGCCATTCAATCTAAAGGCTAGAGACCAAAAGCCACCATACACAATGACACAAGTAAGAGACATCCAAGTAGAATAGCGAAGTCCAAAAAGCTGGTTTATCCCTTCTTAGTAATGATATCTCAATCCCAAGAAAACAAAGAACAAGATGAAGAGAAACCTTTGATTAATTAGCTAGCATAAACTAATTAATCAAGAGGATTTGTCAGCCTTAGTTAGGTTTGAAGCAACTAATCCTTAAATGGAGCAAGTTCGCGAGAAACGCTATTATACAGCCCAGTCTCGTTGTTATGTGTAAATGGGATTGGACAATCTCATCTAAACGGAGAAAAACTGTGCTTATAATAGGAATGCATATGATTTTAATTCTATTATTGTCCATTAGCGAATGAGTGTAGCTTTTGATTACTTTAATGAAGCATTAGAGTCTTACGATATTGGGGCTATTGCCAATCATATTGGCTTACACCAGAACACAGTAAAACGCTGGCAAGATTTGGGTAAGGTTCCCCAACAATATATTCTTGATTTAAGCAGGTTGCTTGGTAAGTCAATCCAGTCAGATGGGGTGAAGGATAAGGATCAATACTTTACTAAACCTAAAACAGCTAAATGGTGTTTTAATAAGTTTGGGGAAGTGGCAAGAAAACTTGAACTAGACCTTAATACCTATGAGTTTATCGAGCCTTCAATGGGTAATGGTTGTTTTTATGATATTCTGCCGGAGGATCGCAGGATTGGTATTGATATTGATCCTAAGAGAACAGACACCATCAAATCGGATTATCTTAAATGGCAACCGAATGATTCTTCAAAAAGGTATATTGTCATAGGCAATCCGCCTTTTGGTTTGAGAGGGCATTTGGCGCTACAATTTATCAATCATTCACAGCCCTTTGCTGATCTGGTAGCCTTTATATTGCCTCAACTATTTGAAAGTGATGGGAAGGGCGTTCCATCTAAACGAGTGAATGGATATAAATTGGCATTCAGTAACAAGCTTGATAGTAGGTCGTTTGAATATCCAGACGGAAGTCCCATATCGATACATACAGTATTTCAGGTATGGACTAAAGTAAATCAAGCTAAGCTCAAAATACCTAAACCAAAGACTTGCGATAGTTATATAAAGATCTATTCCCTATCTGATGGGGGAACTCCAGCAAGCACAAGAAATAAGAAGATGCTGTATGACTGTGATCTTTATCTGCCGTCAACTACATTTCAGAAGATGAGAACATTCGATAACTTTGAGGAGTTGCCCCATCGGAGGGGTTATGGAATAGTCATTCATAAAGAGAAGGAAACTATCAAAAGGATACTTAGTAATCATAATTGGCATAGAACCGCTTTTTTCTCTACCAATTCAGCGCTCAACCTGAGAATGAGTTTAATCAAAGATATAGTTATTAGAAACGGATTTGAGGACTAGACTTTGGCTATCAAAGAGCTGATATACAACACGATAGAGGATGTAAAAAATAGCTCATCTACCGATTGGCCGAACAGCACTTATGAGAGATTTTGGAATCCTGAAATAGACCAAAGAGGTCAGGTGGGAGAATTGCTTTGTGTCGAAGTGCTTAAAAGTTTTGGGTGTACTGTGAAGTATGAAAAGGATGAGACAAAAGAGGATAAGCAATGGGACCTAATATCAGATGGAATGAAGTTAGAAGTTAAACTGGCTTGTAGAGGCAAGAGAAATAAAACCTTTCAGCATGAGAATTTAGATAAAACCAGGTGGTTTGATGGAATTATCATTATTGACATAGCGCCTGAAAAGATCTACTTGTCCTGTATAGCGAAGAAAGACCTGAATTGGAAAAAGATGCATAGGCGGAAAGACAGCACATTTTATAAATACGATTACACTGAAAAAACCTTAGCGGCGAACAATATGGCAATTAAAACCACTGAGGACTTCTATCAAAAATATTTAGAAATGAAACAAAGAATTAATGAAGCATAGTGATTATAAGATGATAGGAATATACATATATATACATTGAAAGATTTGATAATGAGATAGCCTATCAAAAAGCATGTTTCTTTGCTATAATACTTTTAATCGATTAAACCATTCAATGAAAAATGATGTTACATAAAGCCCAATCTGCTGTCTTGCAGCCGGCTGCTGTTATGGCGCCTGTTCGTTTCACTGCCTCCCTATGTTATTGGAGTTCTCAGCTCTCTCTGATTTTGCTTAGCAAGCTGGGGCGGTTTCTTTTGTTTTTAGTTGCAGCTAGTTTCTTATTAGTTGCTCTTACTGCTTGTGGTGGTGGGTCGGGAGGCAGTTCAGGAAACGGTGCTTCCAGTGCTGATGATGATAATGATGGTATTGAGAATGCTGTGGATAACTGCCCTATGGATGCAAATGGCGATCAGTTGGACACAGATGGTGACCAAGTTGGGGATGCTTGTGATGAGGATGATGATAATGATAGGTTAAATGACATTGATGCGAAGGAGCAAAAGAGTAATTCAGATGGGGTGAGTTGTTCGTTGTTAGAGGATTGCGATGGGGATAGTGTCAGGGATATAGATGAAGTGGCGGCAAATTGTGTAATAGAGACGGATTGCGATGGGGATAATGTAATGGATCTAGCGGATATAGATGATGATGGTGATGGGTTGATAGAGGTCGCTAGGGCAGCGGAATTGGACGCGGTTCGCCATGCTCTCAATGGCGATGGGCGTAGATTATCGGGGAATGCGGCGCTCAACACCGCTGGCTGTGGTGGTGCCGGCGGCATTACTGAATGTTCTGGCTATGAGCTGGTTGCGGATATAAGTCTTGCAAACTATGCGGATGATGATGGGGGCAAAGGCTGGCAACCCTTGGGGTATGATAGCGATACTTCTATAGGTGGATGTCAAGGAGCTGCTTTCAATGGGACTTTTGAGGGCAATGGCTGGACGATTAGTGATTTAAACATTAATCGTTCAAGCGAGGATTGTGTGGGTCTGTTTGGTCAGATGGCAATGAATTCAGAGATTCGCAATTTGACTCTTCGTGCCGAGTCAGTGATAGGTAGGAATCGAGTAGGTGGTCTGGTGGGAGATAGTTCATTGGCTCAGATTGTTTCTTCTTCGGTTGTGGCAGCTGAGGTGAGCGGGACTGGTAGTAGTGTAGGCGGTCTGGTGGGGTTAGGTGCATCGGCTCGGGTTTATTCTTCATCGGTTGTGGCGAGCAAGATAAGCGGGACTGGTAGTAGTGTAGGCGCTCTGGTGGGGTCAGGTGCATCGGCTCGGGTTCATTCTTCATCGATTGTGGCGGGTGAGGTAAGAGGGGCTACTCGTGTAGGTGGTCTGGTGGGGAGTGGTGAGGATAGTCGGATTCATTCTTCATCGGTTGTGGCGGGTCAGGTGAGTGGAACTGGTAGTGTTGTGGGCGGTCTGGTGGGGTGGACTACAAGATCGGCTTGGATTGATTCTTCTTCGGTTGTGGCAAATAAGGTGAGCGGAGGTAGTAATGTAGGCGGTCTGTTAGGAAGCCTTTCCGCTAATGGGCAGGTTGCTTATTCTTATGTAGTCTCAGGTAGTAAGACTGAGATTAAGATGCTGGCTGGACTTTCAAGTGGGAAGGGAGCTGCTTCCTATTGGGACAGTGATACTAGTGGTTTCACTAGTGGTGGAAACCTTGGTGCCCCGCAGACCACTAGTGAGCTCCGCACACCAACTGGTTATACAGATATCTATGCCAATTGGACCGCTGACACAATTATATTTGACGATGGTAGTATGATTGACGTGCCATTGGCTGTCTGGTGTGATAGGGATAATAGTGGTATCATTGAAGACGGTGAAAAAATCGATGACAATCTTATCTGGGATTTTGGTGAGTCGGATGAATATCCCGCCATTCGCTGCACTCCGATGGATCCTGACGAATGGCGTGATTGGTGGTCCTTAAATGCGACTGACCAACCCGAACTAGACAGGGACCGTTTAGATGAAGCATTAAACCCCAATAGACACTAGTTTAGAATTTCTAAGCCATTCAATCTAAAGGCTAGAACAGAAGAATTCTAATTAAGACCCATTTAGCCGGACTGGTTTCCTTCTTATATATAGGTAGCTGGCTTTGACTAGTCTCTTATGGCTTCCATTCTTTCAGCCTAATGGCGTAGCAGGGAGTTATTGAGTGGGACAGAAGAGCTCTGACCAGACCTGTTTGGCCAATCTGCTTCCCTTCTTAAGCTAACAAGCTAACGACTTGTTTTGGCTTAGTTCCTCAACTTCAACCCAATGGCATAGTTGGTGGTGCTTGGATAATCTGCTTCCTTCCTTAATCTGACAAGCTAACGACCTGCTTTGGCTTAGATTCTCAGCTTCTCAATCCAATGGCTTAGTGCTGGTCTTTGGATAATCTGCTTCCCTTCTTAAGCTAACAAGCTAACGACCTGCTTTGGCTTAGATTCTCAGCTTCTCAATCCAATGGCATAGTTGGTGGTTTTGAAAGTGGCTAACAAACCAACGACTTGCTTTGGCTTAGATCTTCGGCTTCAATCCAATGGCTTAGTTGGTGGTTTTTAAAAATAGCCAACAAGCTAACGGCCGGTTTTGGCTGAGCTCCTAGGCTTCCATTCTTTCAACTGGAATGGCTAATCTCTTAGTAATCTAAGGTGCTTTTTAGTTTAAGCAAGCCTTTATTCTGATTTAAATGCTAGAAAAGACAAATTTGGCGATAAAAGGCTCATTTTTAATTAAATAAAATGGTTAATTATGGATAAAATAATCATTTTTTGGTAAAAAATGGTTTTTTTAGGTATAATCAGTTCAGCAAAACGGAATTTATGTTCCTTAATAATTTATTTAATTAAATATGAAAGATACATCTGGCCATCAGTTAGTAAGTTTGGACTCACAAAATAGAGTTCTCATTCCTACGCGCTTTCGTTCTTTTCTGAGCCCGGCGGGTAAGGAGCCCTTCTATGTATCCCCAGGCATAGAAGAGCGTAACCAATACCTCGTCTTCTATCCTGTTACCATCTGGAATCGGGTGGCGAATCAGATAAGCAGCTTTCGCAATTTGAAAGGGGATATGATGGCAGAACGGAAAATGAAGAAGCACTTTTTTGGTAATACCCACTCAGTCGAAATAGATGGGAATGGGAGAGTATTGTTACCCAATGAATTAAAGAAATATGCTCGCTTGGATAAGAAGGCAATCTTGGTGGGTATGAAGGACTGGGTAGAAGTATGGAATGACGACACCTGGCGAGAAGCCTTTCAACAGGAAGACCTTTTCTCTCTTATAGAGGAGGCGGCTAAACAGGGCATCCGTATTTACTAATGGCTAGGATTCATCAATCAATAATGAAGGCGGAAGTTGTTAACTATCTGGTCACCAACTTGAAAGGCTTCTATTTGGATAGCACCTTTGGTGCTGGCGGACATAGTTCGGCAGTGTTGGCTAAGACGGCTGAGAGCTCATTAATCTTGGCACTGGATAGGGACGAAGAAGCAATAAGGGCTGGTAAGAAGAGATTTGAAAAGGAGCCGCGCATTATATTAAGGAGACAAAAATTTTCTCTCATGGCCGAGGAGCTAGGATCTATTAAGCGGCCACTTGATGGCGTGCTTATGGATCTCGGCTTGTCTTCTGACCAGTTGGATGATGCCAGTCGGGGGTTTAGTTTTTTGAAAGATGGTCCTTTGGATATGCGCATGGATAGAAATCAAGCTATGACGGCTAAGCGGTTTTTGGCAGAAGCATCTGAGAAGACCTTGAGGGCTTGCCTGACGGATTATGGCGAAGAGCCCTATGCAGATAGGATAGCATCGCTCATTGTGAAAAGGAGGAAGAGAGCCAAGCTAGACACCACTTGGGATCTATTGGATATCATTGAGGAGGCTGTGCCCCTGCCGCGCTTAAGGAGACGCCGGGTTGTAGCTCGTTCTTTTCAGGCGATTCGTATTTGGATTAATAATGAGATAGAGGAATTGAAGCAGGGGCTAGAGCAAGCCGCTCGCCTACTTGATCCAGGGGGACGGCTTGTGGTGATTGGTTTTCATTCAGTAGAACATAGGCTAGTCAAAGACCTGATGAGATGTGGCCATGAATTTGGCGAGGGAAGTAAGCTTGGGGTCATCAAGAGATTCTTGGCGGTTAAGAAACCAAGCAGAGAGGAGGTTCTAAGCAATAGTAGAGCTCGTAGTGCTATCTTACGAGTGATGGAAAAGGTGAGGCATTAAATGAGGTTCATTAAGAAAAACTGGCATTGGTTCTTTATAGCCGCCTTCTGCTTTTCTAGTATTCTCAGCATTTGGGCGGTCTATGAGTCGCGCAATCTTGTTACCCGTCTTTATGACTTGAGACTAGTAGAGGAAGAACTACTAAGAGAGAGAGCCCAGCTGTTGCTCGAAGAAAGTGTTCTATTGAGGGGGAGTCGTTTGCAGCAGTATGCTAACACAAGGTTAAATTTACACAAGGCAACTAAGGTGAGGAGTATCAGCGAAGAATGAAAGGGAACTTGTCTAACTATGTTGGTCGCTGGTGGGTTGTTCAATCTTTGTTCGCCTTGTTAATACTTGCCCTCTCGTTTCGCTTGGCTCAGATTCAATTCTTCTATCCCTATGCAGCTGAGATAGAGAAGGTTAAACAGCAGCAGGTCAATTATTTGAATCCACCTCTGAGGAAGGGTTCTATCCTAGATAGAAATGGCGAACAGCTGGCGGTGAGTATTGAGACCTATAGTGTTTATGTGGCGACTAGTCAGTTCCTTGCGGCAACCAGCCAGAATAAACAAGACAAGCTAATCGAATACTTAAAAGGGCAACAGGGCTTTGATGCTAGAGTTCTTGAACAACTGAAGAGCAAATCTATAGTTCGCTTGGCGGCTGGGATCACCCCTGATGGGGCCAGCTATATTAATGCTCTTAAGATACCTGGCTTGTGGTTGGATAGGCACTATCAAAGATACTATCCCGCTTCTGAGGTTGTGGCGCAGCTAATAGGTTATGTTGATAAGGATGGCAAGGGCATAGAAGGGTTGGAGCTGCTTTATGACCAGCAGCTAGCTGGCACTCAAACTATTGACAAGGCGGTAAGAGATGGCAGGGGGCGAGTCATTAAGCTGCTGGCAGATAGAAGCAAAGAACCGAATTCAGATATTCATCTTTCATTGGATTTACAACTACAGTATCTTGCTTATCATCACCTATTGAACGGTTGCCGCACTACCAATGCTAAGGCAGGAACTCTATTGACTCTAGATATAAGAACAGGGGAGGTTCTCTCTCTGGTTCAGTATCCGTCTTTCAATCCAAACAACCGTAAGGAGCTAGACTTCAACAAGGTTCGTAATCGCGCCTTTACCGATGTGTTTGAACCAGGTTCTACTATCAAGCCATTGGTCTTAGCCTCGGTGTTGGAACAGAAGCATCTTGGGCTCGATTATCTCATAGATACTAGTCCAGGCTATTTGCGCTTTGGCAATAAGGCTATCCGCGATGCTAGAAATCATGGCAAGCTGGACCTTGTCGATGTTATTGCCAAATCAAGCAATGTGGGTATGACCCTCTTGTCGCAAGATATCAATTCCCGTCATATTGTTGATACTCTTTATCGGCTAGGCTTTGGTCGCCGCACTGGCAGTAGCTTCCCTGGCGAGAGAGAGGGATATATCCCCCTAAGACCCTTACAGGCTAGTGAGAAGGCAACCCTCTCTTATGGCTATGGTTTATCGGTTACCCCTATGCAGCTTGCCAAGGCCTATGCGGTTTTGGCAAATGGAGGGCATGATTTTTTTATTAGCTTGGAAAAGATTAACCAGGCTCATAGGCTGAGGGTCATAGAGGATAGCTATGCTAATCAAATTATGGCAACCCTAAAGAAGACGGTTTCTGATGAGGGAACAGGGAGGCATGCCATGGTGGCAGGTTATTCCTTAGCTGGCAAGACCGGCACAGTTCACAAGAGCGGTAAGAATGGTTATGAGAAGGACAAGTATCTAGCAGTTTTTGTTGGGCTTGCCCCAGCCGAGTTGCCTCGTTATGTTACCCTCATAGTTCTTGACGAGCCCATAGGTAACCGCTATTATGGCGGCGAGGTAGCTGCCCCTGTTTTTGGCGCCTATGTAAGAGACCTGTTACACCACTATGGCTTACCACCGAAAAATGACTTATCCGACCAACACAATTAGCCAACTTCTTGGCAATCTAGTCAGCGCTTCCTTACCGGCTGAACTGGCAAGGCTCAGTATTGAAGATATGGCTTTGAATACTGAGCAGCTAGGGCCTGGCTGGTTATTTGTTGCTCTAGCTGGGGGAGGGCAGCATGGTTCTAGCTATTGGCGGCAAGCACAAGAGGCGGGGGCTTCGGCAATCTTAATAGATGAGGAGGATATTGCTATGGTCGCTGATGCTTCCTTGCCCTGTATTCCAGTGAAAAATTTGGCGCTGAATTTGATAGACCTAGCAGATAGATTTTATGGTGTTGAAGACATTGAGTGGAGTGCAGTTACTGGCACCAATGGCAAGAGTTCAGTGGCTCATCTTGTTTCTCAATCTCTTTCTCGTTGCGGCATTAAGACAGCTGCCATTGGCACTGTCTATCAGGGCTTTCATGATCAAGGAGGTGATAGTAATTTTTTAACCACACCAGACCCTCTTAGTCTGAGGCGGCTTCAAGCCAAATTCTGTCGTCAGGGAGCCCAACATATAATTGCCGAGGCCTCCTCCCATGCCCTTGCTCAAAACAGATTGAGCCGACTTAAGCTAACCACTGGCATACTAACCAATATCACCTCAGACCATGGTGATTATCATAACAGCCCACAGGAATATCTGGCGGCTAAACGAAAGCTATTTGATTTTGCTTCCTTAAAGCAGGCGGTATTCAATCTGGATGATAGCTATGGTAGGAAATGGTTTAGGGAGTCGGATACGGATTGTCTCAGCTATAGTCTTGAAGATTCGGCTGCTGATATCTATGCCAAAGAGATTAGCACAAGTCCTGATGGAGTAGAAGCAAGTCTGGTGGCAATGGGGAAAACTGCTCTTTTTCGCTCATCTCTACTCGGCAACTGGCAACTGGCAAATGCCCTTGCCAGCCTTGCTCTGTTATTGATAAAGAAGATTCCTCTCAAGGATGCAGTTGCCGCCCTGTCTCAGGTCAAGGCTTTGCGCGGCCGAATGCAGAACCTCATTGCTCTTAATGGTGCTCGTTTTTATATTGACTATGCTCATAGTGCCGATTCACTTCGCCAGGTATTAGACTATTTGAAAAGATTGTGTCAAGGAAATCTATGGGTGGTTTTTGGTTGTGGTGGCGGACGAGATAAGGATAAGAGAGAGGTCATGGGCCAGGTGGCATCAGCCTATGCAGATAGGATTGTTCTGACCAATGATAACCCTCGCTTTGAAGACCCTCTTGCTATTATTGCTGCTATTAAAAAGGGCATAAAGGGAAGTAAAAGAGTCCAAATAGAGACGGATCGCAGTCGGGCTCTAGACCTGGCAATAGAAGAGTCTGCTGCCAATGACTTGGTCCTAGTGGCTGGCAAGGGGCATGAGAATTACCAAGAGGTAGTCGGCAATATGCTTCCATTTAATGACTATGACTATTTGACCGAGAGACTATGTTAAACGGGATTAACAAGCTAGCCGATCTTCAGGTGCCCTTAGGGGGAAGACTATTTGGTAATAGTCAAGGAATCTTCGCGCGCGTGGTCACGGATACCAGAGCGCTGAAGAAAGGGGACCTATTCCTTGCCCTCAAAGGAGAAAAATATGATGGGCATGATTTTGTTTCCTATGCCGACTCTCATGGGGCAGCTGGATTTATCGTCAATAGGCAGATAGCAACTGATAAACCAAGACTAGTTGTGCGCGACACCCATTATGCGCTTGGGCGGCTAGGGGCTCTTCATCGGCTGAACTGGCAAGGGGTGATGGTGGCTATAACCGGCTCTAATGGTAAGACCACAACCAAAGAGATGATAGGGGCTCTGCTAAGCCTTAAGGGCAAAACCTTGATTACCCCATCCAATGAGAACAATAACTTAGGGGTGCCAATGACTCTATTAAGGTTAGAAGACTCTCATAAGTATGCGGCGATTGAGATAGGGGCAGACAGGCCGGGCGAGATAGGTTATAGTGCTTCATTGACCAAACCTCATATAGCGGTTCTCATCAATGTCTATCCATCCCATCTGGGTGGTTTTGGCACTATGGCGAAGATAGCCGAGGAAAAGGGGGAGCTGATTAGCTATAGCCTAACCAATGGGACAGTGGTATTGGGGGCTGATTGTCAATACTATGACCTGTGGCAGCGAATGGCAAAGGCTCGTAAGGTCATCCGTTTTGCCAGCCAGCGAGAAGATGCAGAGGTGAGGATCAGT
Source organism: Gammaproteobacteria bacterium (assembly GCA_965215225.1). GTDB lineage: Bacteria > Pseudomonadota > Gammaproteobacteria > CBDBNL01 > JAAOII01. Next base: position 1,910,232 of record OZ244039.1, on the reverse strand, counting down.
AATTTTCGCCAAGAAATGAGAGGGATTGGCTTCCAGCTGAGTCTGAAGGAAGGGCTGACTGAATTTTATCTGCCTTTATTGGGCGAACATAATGCATTAAATGCTGCAGCTGCCTGTTCGGTAGGACAGGAGCTAGGCTTGACTGCCAAGCAGATGCAAGAAACATTGGCCGATTTTAAGCCTGTCCAGGGTAGGATGTCCTATCAGAGTCTAGGGCATAATTGCCTACTCATAAACGATAGCTATAATGCCAATCCAAGTTCTACTCGTCAGGCTCTAAGAGCCTTAAAGAGTCTGTCTTGGCAAGGTAAGAAGGTGGCTATCCTAGCCGATATGTTGGATCTGGGCGATAAGGCAGAAGAAGAGCATCTAAGCCTGGCGGCTTTCATTGAGGATATGAATTTAGATGGGCTCTTCACCTTTGGCGAGCTGGCTCGTCTATTCATCAAAAAGGGGACCGAGGATTCCTACCACCAGGCTTTTGATGACAAGGGGCTTCTTATTGATTGCCTCGACAAAGAGTCTTTTAGCGACACTATCTTTTTGGTTAAGGGCAGTCGCGGCATGCATATGGAGGAGGTAGCTGATTTCTTAATAACTAAACTAGGAGGACAAGACTAATGCTATTATGGCTTCTTACCTATCTTGTAAAGATTGACAGCTCTTTTTCAGTGCTAAATTACATTACGGTTCGGACTGTGTTCAGCACTCTTACCGCGCTGTTTATTACCCTGTTTCTTGGCAATCTGTTTATCGAGCAGTTGAAGAGATTACAGCTCAATCAGGTGGTTCGAGCCGAAGGCCCCCAAAGCCACTGGCAAAAGAAGGACACCCCTACCATGGGAGGCCTGCTTATAGCAGTGTCTATTGTTGCTAGTTGCTTACTATGGGCTGACCTCAGCCTTCGTAATATCTGGTTGCTTGTCATAGCCTTGTTGTTATTTACTCTTATAGGTATATGGGATGATTTCTACAAGATCCGCCGCCAAGATGCCAATGGAATGAGAGCCAAGGTCAAGTTCTTGCTTCAATCGGTGGTGGCATTTGTTGTGGTTGTGTTTATGTATTACACGGCCGAGTTTGCGGCTGAGACCCAACTGATTTTTCCTATCTTTAAGGAGATTACTTTGGATCTAGGGTGGGGTTTCATAGTGCTTGGCTATTTGGTTATTGTGGCTTCGGCCAATTCGGTGAATATGACTGATGGTTTAGATGGGTTGGTGCTTATTCCCTGTGTGCTAATCATGTCCGCCCTAACCATCTTTGCTTATGTGGCAGGTAACATAGTCATGGCTGACTATCTCCAACTGCCCTATATAGTTTCTATGGGGGAAGTCGCCATCTTTTGCGGCGCATTTATCGGGGCTTGCTTGGGCTTTCTTTGGTATAACACCTATCCAGCTCAAATATTTATGGGAGATACCGGCTCTATGCTATTGGGCGGTAGTCTCGGTTTGGTTGCCATCTTAGTTCGCCAAGAGATAGTCTATTTTGTGATGAGCGGCATTTTCGTTGCCGAGACCCTCTCGGTGATTCTACAGGTTGGCTCCTACAAGCTATTCAAAAAGCGGATCTTCCTCATGGCACCTCTACATCATCATTTTGAGCTTAAGGGCATCCCTGAGCCCAAGGTGATAGTTCGTTTTTGGATAGTGACCCTAGTTCTTGTTGCTATAGGTTTAATGACCTTGAAGATCAGATGATGCCTGCCACTAAGATAGCCACAGATAATTTTCGTCTTGTCATAGGCTTGGGCGAGACTGGCTGGTCAGTCGCTCGTTATCTGGCGAAAAAGCAACTGCCTTTCGCGGTTGCTGATACCAGAGAGAATCCTCCTTATGGTCGTCCCTTTCATCAACAGTATCCCACTATTCCCTATTCACTAGGCTCAGTCGATGATCAACTAATTCGGCGCGCCGATGAGCTGGTTCTCAGCCCAGGGATAGCTCATGACCAGGACTTCGTCACCAAAGCCAAGAAGTGGAACAAGCCCCTAGTCAGTGATATAAGCATTTTTCGCCAAGAAGTATCTCAGCCTATTGTTGCTATCAGCGGCTCCAATGGCAAGAGCACAGTGACCAGTCTGCTGGCTGCTATGGCAAAAAGGCAAGGCATTCATGCAGCTGCTGGTGGTAATCTTAGCCCACCTGCTCTAGATTTGATAGCAGCTGGAGTTGAGGTCTATATTCTCGAGCTCTCCAGTTTCCAGTTAGAACTGATTGATAATCTGGCTGCGGATGTAGCCGCCCTCATTAATGTGACCCCAGATCATAATGAAAGGTATGGCAGCTTCCAGCAATATTATGATGCCAAGCAAAAGATCTTCTCAAGATGCAAGGCGGCTGTTTATAACAAGTCTGACAAACTGAGCCTACCTTTGTTTGTGCCTCAAGAGGGAGGGGCAACGGCAGTTGGCTTGGGACCGCCAGATAAGGGAGAGTGGGGTATCCTTAATCGAAAGGGAGAGGAATATTTAGCTGATGGTGTAGAGCCGCTTATGCCTGTCTCTGCTATCAGGCTGCTGGGCAAACACAACTGGCTTAATGTTCTGATGGCGCTAGCAATCGCGGCTAAGATGTCCTGGGCGCGCGAGGCTTGCTTGGCGGCAGTGAGAGAATTTAGTGGCTTGGCTCATAGGTGCGAATTCGTAGCTAAGATTCGTGGAGTAGATTATATCAATGACTCCAAAGCAACCAATCCAGCTGCTGCCTCTTCGGCCCTTGAAGGATTGGCAGGAGCCTATAGACATATCCATATTATTTTGGGAGGCAGTAGCAAGCAAGCGGATTTTTCGCCGGTTAAGGAATCTCTTGCCAGCTATCAGACAACGGCATATCTGATAGGAGAGGAGGCACAGAGAATCCGGCAGCTGTTGGGCGATAAGCAGCCTATTGAGCTCTGTTCGGATATGTCAGCTGCTTTCAGTCGTTGTTCAACCAATGCTAAGGCAGGAGACCTGGTGTTGTTGTCGCCAGCCTGTGCCAGCTTTGATAGCTATGATAGCTTTGGTGAGCGAGGCGATCATTTCAAATCTATGGTAACCAAATTACAGGATTTAGTATGAAGCGCTATTTCCAATTCTCACTATTACCCTCTGAATTAGAGATACCAACTTTGGTGGTGACCCTAATCCTAGCCCTTGGTGGATTTTTTCTTGTTATGTCCGCTTCCACTCAGTTTTCGCAGGAATATTTTGATGATGGCTTTTACTATGGATTTAGACATTTAACTATTCTGGTATTAGGGTTGGTTGCTTTATATATTGCTTGGCGGATACCTTTGGAGTTTTGGTTCCAAACAAGTCTGTGGCTATTGCTTGGTTCTTTCTTGTTATTACTACTTGTTTTTATTCCAGGGATAGGGAAGGAGGTTAATGCCAGTTCAAGGTGGATAAACCTCTTCTTCTTCTCTTTTCAGCCAGCCGAAATACTAAAATTCACCCTGCCAGTTTTCTATGCCTTCTATTTGACCCGTTATGCAGATGAAATAGCGACTAGTTGGCAAGGGCTAATAATTCCCATAGGAGTGATATTCTTGATTACTGGATTGCTTCTATTGCAGCCGGATTTTGGCTCGGCTTTCATTTTGGCAAGCGCAGGATTTGTTATCTTCTTTTTAGCAGGGATGAGATGGCGCGACCTGATCCTATCCTCCGTCGTTTTTATAGGTATTTGCATTCTGCTGGTGGTTCTCCAACCCTATAGATTAAAGCGCCTGGCATGTATTAAGGACAGTAATGTGTGGGAACTATTCTTACAACAATGCTATCAGGTAGGCCATTCTCTTATTGCTATTGAAAGGGGAGGACTATGGGGTGTAGGCTTAGGCAGTAGTATTCAAAAATATTCCTATTTGCCAGAAGCTCATACCGACTTTAGCTTTGCTATCATAGCTGAGGAAATGGGATTTGTCTTTTGTTTAGTTCTGCTGATATTGTTCTTTCTATTTTTTAGCCGGGTGATGTATTTAGGACGTAGATGTCTGGAACAAGAAAAGAAATTTTCCGCCTACCTGCTATATTCTTTGGCAGTTCTTTGGTTTATGCAGGTGCTCATTAATGTGGGGGTAGCATTGGGCTATGTTCCAGTCACAGGCCTGCCGCTTCCCTTCCTAAGTTATGGAGGGAGTAATCTGGTCGTCAATTTGTTCTTGGTTGGAGTGGTCCTGCGCGCCTATGGTGAGCTGGCTAGTGAAGTTGAGGTAAGGAAATGAAGATGGTCATATCTGCTGGCGGCACTGGGGGACACATCATCCCAGCCCTTGCTATTGCGCGCGAATTTCGCCGCCGCCAAGGATGGGAGATAAATTGGCTAGGTAGCAAGGGAATGGAAAGGTCGCTGCTATTAAAGGAGGGCTTGAGGTTCTTTGCTTTGGATATAGTGGCTTTGCGCGGCAAAGGATGGTTACGTTGGTTCTACTATCCGCCTATTTTAATCTGGGCTTTGTTTCAAGCCCTAGTTGTTCTGGTGCGCTTACGCCCCAGCGCGCTTCTGGTTACTGGCGGCTATGTGGGTTTTCCTGCCGCCCTAGCGGCTAGGCTGCTTGGCAAGCCTCTCTTCATTCAAGAGCAGAATATCTATTGGGGACTAGCAACTAGACTACTTAGTAAATTGGCAAAGAGGATATATCTTGGCTTCCCCCATGACACTCCTCACAGGCAAGCAGTTTGTTATGGCAATCCTACTCCCATAGAAGATATCTTGTCAACCACAGGCTACTCATCGCCACAAGAGCGCTATGCTAACCGAAGAGGCCCTTTGCGCCTTCTCATCATTGGCGGCAGTCGCGGCGCCCAGATTTTCAACCAGATTGTTCCTCAAGCCTTGATCAGCTTGGAGACGAAGAATCTTAGCGTCCGTCATCAATCTGGCAAAGGATGGTTAGAGGATACGCGCAACCACTATGCTAAGCTGGACTGTCCAGTCGAAGTGACCGAGTTCATCACAGATATGAAAGAAGCCTATCTCTGGGCCGACCTAGTCATAGCTCGCGCTGGCGCCTTAACTCTGACCGAGATTAGCCTTGTTGGAGTAGCGTCTTGGCTGGTTCCCTTTCCTTTTGCCACCGATGACCACCAATTCAAAAACGCCTCTTTTTTCTTTAGCAAAAGAGCGGCAGAACTTATTCGCCAAGAGGACTTTACCGCTGTTGATTTGTCTAGGAAGATTTCTTCTATGATGAAGGGAGCCAAGGAGCCAACAAGAGCGCGCAATCTTCTTGCTCAGATGGCAGTGAGGGCTCATCGTCTTGCGACCCCCTATGCAAGTCGCAAGATAGTAGATGATATTATTAAGGAGCTTAAATGCGCTTAGGTAGCTTTGCAAAAGAATCTTGGAATAGAGTCCGGAGAGTGCATTTTGTTGGTATATGCGGTTCAGGCATGTGTGGTATAGCCGAGATTCTGAAAGGCTTGGGTTATCAGGTTCAAGGATCTGACCTGGGTGCCTCCTCTACTAGTTCTAGATTAAAAAAGATGGGGATTAAGGTTTTTGCCGAACATAAGGCAGACAACATAAAGGGAGCTGATCTATTGGTTTTTTCCTCCGCTATTGGGGAAGACAATCCAGAACTTGAAGCAGCAAGGACTAAAGGTATTCCATTTGTGAGAAGGGCGGAAATGCTGGCAGAGATTATGCGTTTTGGCTTTGGTATAGCTGTGTCTGGTTCTCATGGCAAGACCACCACGACGAGTATGTTGGCAGAAGTTTTGGCTGCTTGTGGGGAAGATGTTACCCTAGTAGTAGGGGGCTTGGTTAAGAGCACGGGCAGCAATGCTCGTCTAGGCGAAGGGAAGTATGTAGTGGCGGAGGCAGATGAAAGCGATGCTTCTTTTTTACATCTGCATCCAGACATAACCATAGTGACTAATATAGATAGAGAACATTTAATTGGGTATGGAGGAAAGTTTGACAAGGTTAAGGGGACTTTTTTAGAATTCTTACATAATCTTCCCTTTTATGGTCTTGCGATTCTATGTTCGGACAATGAGGAAATTAGCTCTTTGATTGAACAAATGGGAAGGCCCTATACGACCTATGGACTCAGTAAAGATGCTAAGTATCGTGCTGAGGCTATTAGTCAGGATGAAGCAAAAACCAAATTTGATGCGATCTTCCCAGATGGGGAAAGATTTGAAGTCCATATTAATGTTCCTGGCAAGCACAATGTGCTGAACGCTCTTGCTTGTCTAGCGACAGCCAATGAATTGAAGATGAAGCGACCCGCTATGATTGAGGGTTTGAAGAGGTTTCGGGGAGTTGCGCGGCGGCAGGACTGTTTGGGGATTTTTGGCAACAGTCAGGTAACAAATGTTATGTTGATAGACGATTATGGTCATCACCCTTGTGAGATTGAGGCGACCCTTGATGCCATCCGCGGCGGATGGCCCAATCGAAGATGTAGTATGCTCTTCCAGCCCCACAGATATTCCAGAACCAGTGACCTCTATGAAGAGTTTGTCCGGGTTCTTGGTCAGCTAGATGTCTTGTTCCTATTGGATATCTATCCCGCTGGCGAACAGCCAATTGAAGGGATTGACTCACACCAGCTCTGTATGAGCCTGCGCCGTTTTGGTGAGATAGATCCTATCCATGTCAAAGACCTAGCGGAACTGCCAGATCTATTAAGGCGGTTTCTTCGCAGCGACGACATATTCATTACTCAGGGCGCAGGCAGCATAGGGGCTATTGCCCAGCAATTAGCAAGGAACAACCTGTATCTCTTATGAATTTGACAAAAATATTGCCGCGTGCCAAAGAGGAGGAAGGCTCTCTTAATTGGACCTATCTGGGTATGAGCCTACAGGTTGTGCTCATGCTTGGCGCGCTGACTATTGCCCTATTTTGGATTGTTGATTATCTTGTCAATGATGACAGTCAAAGAGAGGTATATACCAATCTTGTGGTTGATGGTGAGAGATATTCCTCACTCAATCGGATACTATTTCAGACACAGGATATAAGGGAAGCACAACAGAACATAGAGCAACTTGCTTGGATTAAGTCTGCTCGGATTAGGGTAATAGACAAGCAGTGGCTTATTGAGCTGGTCGAATCCTTACCCATAGCTCAACTGGAAGCAGAAAACTATATGTTTGCCGATGGGAGCATTATCCAAGGCAAGGGGCTGTCTTTTGGTTCCTTACCTCAAGGGTTGGGACGGGCAGATAGCTTGGCTGAGATTGCCCCAATGCTGTTTGAGATGATCAATGAACTAGGTTCGCGTGAGCTTAGAGTTCGTCAGTTCAAGCTAGACCCAAATGGAGCCCTCTTACTGGCTTTGGCAGACAACAAGATCATAAGACTGGGTAGTCGCGATCACCTTGAAAGGTTTAATCGCTTGCTTGCCTTTGTCGATGCATATGATAAGGAACTGGCACGGGTGCAATCAATTGATTTACGCTATGACAATGCCCTGGCTATCAAATGGCAGGAGGTCCAGTCGTGAAAGACAATATGGTTGCAGTTCTGGATATAGGTAGCTCAAAGGCGGTTGTCTTGGTCGGAACAGTGAATAACGAAGGCCAGGGCCGGATAGAGGCAATAGGCTATACTCCTTGTCGCGGTATTGAACAAGGGGCGGTGGTAGATATAGCAGCTACTGAAGAAGCCATAAGGAAGGCGATTGATCAAGCAGAGAGGGTGGCGGGAGTAAAGATCAGTCAGCTATATCTAGCAACAGGAGGCATTCATATATCTGGTCAAAACTCTCATGGTTCTACTGCAATTAATGATAAAGAAGTGGTTATGGCGGATATTGAAGAAGTCATTGATGCCGCTCAGACAGTTGCTTTTCCTCATGATGAAATCCTACTCCATGCATTGCCGCAGAATTTTACCGTTGACCGCCAAGCCAATGTGCGTAAGCCCTTAGGGATGTCGGGAGTGAGGTTGGAGGTGAATGTTTATTTGATAAGCGGGCTCAGTAATATCATTCGCAACCTACGCAAGTGCGCCTCTCGTTGTGGATTAAAGATAGAGAGAATTGTAGTGGAGCAGTTGGCTGATAGCTATGCTACTCTCCAACAGGATGAGCGGCTTAGCAGTGTCTGTTTAATAAATATAGGGGCGGGGACGACCAAGACTATGGTTATCAGAGATGGCGCGCCGATATTTACTGGCACTGTGGCTATGGGCGGAGACAATGTAACCAATGACATAGCGGCAGGGCTGAGGGTACCAACTCGGTTGGCGGAAGAGATCAAGCACAGATATGGTTGTGCCTTAGTAGATAAGGTGAATCCCGAACACCTAGTGAGGATTCCACGGGTAGATCATCGCGATGAACAAGAGATTGCCCGGCAAAATCTAGCAACTATTATCCAGCAACGCTATGAAGAGATATTGAATATGGTGGATGAGCAGCTGGTAAATGAAAAGGTGAAAGAGCCCTTAGCGGCAGGGGTAGTGCTAACCGGCGGAGGGGCAGCTATCGAAGGGCTGAGTGAATTGACTGCCGAGATTATGCATGCGGCGGTAAGGACGGGTAATTGTTTGAATATTGAAAAGAATGAATTGTTGATGGATAATCCTCGTTTCACCACTGCGGCAGGACTGTTGCTTTATGGTGTGGAAGAACGGATGAGGTCGCGCCAAAAGGAAGGTTTTTTCCAAGATCAAAATCTTTTTGGCAAATTTAATTGGTTTGATAAACTCCATGATTGGGTGGAGAAAAATCTGTAAATAGGAAAATGGAAGAAGATATCTTTACAAGCTATGACATCCCCTTAGATGCTGCAAACATACTGGTTGTGGGTGTAGGTGGTGGCGGATGTAATGCAGTTAACTATATGCTTGGCGAGAAGATTGAAGGTGTTCACTTTGTTTGTGTTAACACTGATATTAAGGATCTCGCTAAGGTTCAAGGAGCTCGGCACCTCCCCATAGGCAGAACGCTTACTAGGGGTTTGGGCGCTGGTGGCGATCCTGTCCGAGGGCGTGAAGCAGCCTTGGAAGACAAAGAGGATATATACAATGCTTTACAAGGTGTTGATATGCTCTTTATTACTGCTGGTCTTGGTGGTGGGACTGGAACGGGCGCAGCGCCCATAGTAGCTGAAGTAGGCAAGGAGCTGGGTATATTGGTCGTGGGTGTAGTGACCAAACCCTTTAGCTTTGAAGGGGAGAAACGAGCAGAGATAGCTAACAAGGGATTAGAACAGCTGCAAAGTCTAGTTGATTCTCTTATAGTGATACCTAATGACCGACTTCTCGAAAAGTATGCCCATGGCGGCGTGAAACTTTCTCAAGCGTTTAATGCGGTGAATAATGTTCTTATGAATGCAGTTCGCGGCATTGCCGATCTAATCACCAAACCCGGCCTTATTAATGTAGATTTTGCTGATGTTAAAGCAGTGATGTCGGAGATGGGCATGGCTATGATGGGAACTGGTAGTTCTAATGAGGAGGATGCGGCGCTCAAGGCGGTTGAACAGGCCATGACAAGTCCTTTGCTTGACAATATGGAACTAGAAGGAGCCAAGGGCATTCTAGTTAATGTGACCGGCAATAATACCCTAAGCCTACGCGACTTCGAGCAGGTAGGTCAAAAGGCGCGTTCATGCGCCGCCCCAGATGCCAAGATCATTATTGGGACTACTATTGACGAGAAACTAGATAATGTGATCAGAGTAACTCTGGTGGCTGCTGGTGTAGCAAAGGGGGCTTCTCAATTAGCAGTCCACCGACCAACCGAAGAAGAAGCTAAGGCCCAAGCCATAGGCGCAATAGATGTTCCAAGCTTTTTGAAACGACAGATGGACTAAGAATACTTAGCAACCATCTTTCCTAGTTCTTATGGATATCCATGAAGCCTTGGTGCTTACCCTATTGTTCTTGGGCGCCGCCGTTATCTGTGTTCCATTCTTTCGTGTCCTACGCTTAGGTTCGGTTCTCGGCTATCTGGCCGCTGGTGCCATCATTGGCCCCTTCGTTAAATCCTTCATTGAAGATCCCTCTATCATACTGAGCTTCTCTGAGATAGGGGTGGTGCTGTTCCTTTTCCTTATTGGGCTGGAAATAAACATTAAGAATCTGTGGAATATGCGCGGCCAGGTCTTTGGTTTGGGTAGTATGCAAATGGCGATATGTGCGCTATTATTTACCTCTTGTATCTTCTTCCTTATTAATGATTTTAAGATGGCGCTCATTTTGGGATTGTGCTTTTCTTTCTCCTCTACCGCTATTGCCTTACAAAACCTAGAAGAAAATGGGGAGCTGGTTACCCCAGCGGGTAAGACTCAACTAGCGCTGGTATTGTTTCAGGATATGGCAGTGGTTCCTATACTGGCCCTAGCTGCCTTTCTTTCTCCTATTGAAAGTGGCATTAGCTCCAACCCAGTCATCTCTATTGTGTTGAAGATTGGCGCCCTAGTGGCACTATATATAGGAGGCAGCTATCTTCTCAATCCAGTTTTTGATTTTATCGCCCGCACTAAGAGCAAGGAAATTTTTACTGCTATTGCATTGCTTATCGTAGTGGGAGCGGCTGCCTTGATGCATCAAGTGGGCATGTCAATGGCATTAGGTGGTTTTGTTGCTGGTTTGGTATTGGCGGAGTCAAAATATCGCCACCAACTGGAATCCGACATAGAACCTTTTAAGAGTATCATATTAGGGCTGTTCTTCTTGGCGGTGGGTATGTCAATCAACTGGTCGGTCTTCCTCGAATACTACCCTTTGCTCATCGGACTTTGTCTTGTCTATTTAGTATTGAAGATGGTGATATTGTTCTTTGTCGCTAGAGTAGGGAAACTAAACAACCGGGTCTCTTTGAAGATGGCCGCCAATCTCAGTCAGGGAGGGGAATTTGCCTTTGTGGTCTTGCAAACTGCCACTGAAAATGGATTGGTCAGCGGTTTTCTTGGCGAGATGGCAACTCTACTAGTATCCATATCTATGGTCAGCACTTCACTCTTGATGTTCATGGTCGAGAGGTGGAGCTGGAGCGACTCGGAGGATAGCAGACCCTATGACCAGATTACCACTGGTGATGTGCCGGTGATCATAGCTGGGTTTGGTCGTTTTGGTCAGATACTTGCTCGCATACTCACCAGCCAGAACATCCACTTCACCGCTTTGGATAAGGATGTTCAGCGGGTAGACTTTGTCCGTGATTTTGGTGGCAATATCTATTATGGCGACCCAGCCAAGCTGAATCTATTAAGAGCTGCTGGGGTAGATAAGGCAGTTCTTGTCGCGGTCTGTGTTGATGGTATCGAGGATTCAATGCGTATTGTACGTCAGGTCCAACGCCATTTTCCTCATGTTCGGCTTTTTGTTCGCGCCCGTAATCGTGAGCATGTTTATAAGCTGTTGGAGTTAGGACTTGATCTCGACAATATCTATCGCGAACTTTTCGATAGTAGTCTCTATATGACCCGCGATGTGCTAGAAGAGCTGAACTTTACTCCCGCTAGTAGCCGTGGGGTGATTCACACCTTTCGTGAGTTTGACAGTAAATTCATGATAGAAGACTTTGGCATTTATGATGAAGATAGACAAGAGAGGGTCAGGCGCGCCCGCCATTATGAAAGGGAATTGCGCGCCCTATTTAACCGTGACAAAAAAGAGAGATAGCATAAAAGCAGAACAAAGGCAGAACAAAGACAGAATAAAGGCATAAAGAGATTCTTAACGACTGCTTGATTTCAGGTAGAATAAGCTTATAAACTGAACGACTTATAAAAATTTATCTAATAGGAACCTTATGTTACGAATAGGCCTTTTTATTATGACAAACCTGGCGATTATGTTTGTTCTATTCATAGTTCTCAGGTTGTTAGGCATAGATAGTTATCTGACTCAGACCGACACTGGCTTGGGGATAGACTATCGCGCTTTACTTGCCTTTTGTGCCGCTTTTGGTATGGGAGGCTCTTTCATCTCATTATTTCTATCTAAGTTTCTAGCCAAGACCACCATGAGAGTGGAGCTAGTGAACTCAGGTGCTGTCTATAATATGGTGCGCGAGCTGGCTGATGAAGCCGGCTTGGGTATGCCAGACGTAGGGGTTTTCCCCTCCCATCAACCCAATGCCTTTGCTACTGGTTGGAATCGCAACTCGGCTCTGGTGGCAGTCAGTCAAGGAATGATAGAAAAATTCCACCCGCGCGAAATGCGCGCTGTCCTGGCTCATGAAGTGGGCCATATTGCCAATGGCGATATGATTACCCTTGCTTTGATTCAAGGGGTTGTCAATACATTTGTCATGTTTGCCGCTCGGATTGTGGGACTGGTGATTGATAAGGCGGTTTTCCGCCGCGATGGGATTGGCCCCGGCTATTTTCTCACGGTTATAGTATGTGAGATAGTTTTTGCGATTCTGGCTTCTACCATCGTCTTTGCCTTTTCGCGCTATAGAGAATATCGCGCCGATGCCTATGCCGCTCGTCATACCAGTAAAGGAGACATGATTGCTGCGCTAGAAAGGCTACGCAGCATCTATGGTCAGCCAAGCGAACTGCACGATAGCCTACTTGCCTTCGGCATAAAAGGCAATGGCAAGAAGTTTTCTGCTCTTTTTTCCACTCATCCACCACTAGAAAAAAGAATAGCCGCCTTAGAGTCAATAGCTTAAGTGTTGGATTTAGAGCGGGTCAAAATAGTATTGGTAGATGCCCGCTATGGCGGCAATATAGGAGCCTCAGCTAGAGCCATGGCAAACATGGGAATGAAGCAGCTTGTTCTAGTGAGACCACAATCCTTTCCTAGCAAAGAAGCCAGCCTTCTAGCTGCCAAGGCTCAAACCGTTCTCCAGTCTGCTCAGGTCTGTGATAATTTGGCTCAGGCTCTGGCTGACGAAGACCTAGTGATAGGCACCAGTTCCCGCCGGCGCCGTTTCCCTATACCCACCTATTCGGTGAAAGAGGCAGCCTCCCGGCTAGTCGAAGGCAAGGCGCGTAATATCTCGGTGGTTTTCGGCAGTGAGGATAAGGGGCTCACCAATGAGGAGCTAGAGAGCTGTTCTTTCCATCTGTTCATTCCAGCTGAACGATCCTATCCAGTGTTGAATCTGGCTGCTGCGGTTCAGATATTCTGTTATGAGCTCTTCTGCACTTTGGAAGAGGATGATGACTCTATTGCTTCTTCTTTTTATAGTTCAAGTCGTCTCAAGCCCTATGCGAATAATGCCGAGCTAGAAAAATTCTATTGCCATTTGACCCAATGGGTTGAGGAGGTTAAATTTTTTAACCCTCAGAATCCAGCCACTATAATAAGGAAACTGCGTAATATCTTTACCCGCGCAAGACTGAGAACCAACGAAGTGAAGATGCTAAGGGGGCTGATTACTCATAGTATTAGAATACTCAAACAACGAAAAGAAGATGTTCACTAGCCTCAAAGAAGACATAGCAACCTATAAAGCAAAAGACCCAGCCTCGCGCCATACCATTGAAATCATCACCTGCTATGCCGGCCTGCACGCGGTTTGGTTTCATCGACTCAACCATCGGTTATGGCAGTCGGGCTTAAAGTGGCTGGCTCGCTTTCTCTCACAGCTTGCCCGTTGGTTAACTCTGATAGAAATACATCCAAATGCTCGTATCGGCAAACGCTTCTTCATTGACCATGGCTGCGGAGTGGTCATAGGCGAGACTACTGAGATAGGAGACGACTGTTCCGTTTATCAGGGTGTGACCTTGGGAGGCAATGTATTCACCAAGGGGGTTAAGAGACACCCCACCCTAGCCAACAATGTTACCATAGGGGCAGGGGCCAAGGTTTTGGGCGCGGTAGTCATCGGAGAGAATAGCCAGGTAGGCGCCAATGCAGTGGTAGTTAAGGATGTCCCCACCAATAGCATTGTGGTTGGCATTCCTGCTCGCCTGCTTAAAAAGATCAAAGGCGGCAAGACCAGCGCCACTAAAAGCATTAAATCTTCCAAAGCAAGAACTAAGAGTACTTCTAATAAGACCAAGACCAAGACAAAGCCAAAGCCAAAGCCAAAGACAAAGAATAAAGGAACAGGAGGTCAGCAGGCTGCCTAGCTATATTTGAGCGCCAAAAAAAGTATTGAAGCTGTGCTAGTCGATTGAGTCGCCAGCTATATAGCCAATCATCAAATCCATTACATTGCTACCCGTAGGTCCGGTATCAACAATGGCGTCCACTTTCTTGAGGGCATTACTGCTATCTGCTTTGTCAATAAAAGCCTCATAATCTATTCCTTGTCCAATCAGCTGGTTGTAGGTCTGATTGGTCACTATGCCACCAGCATATGGCGACACTCCATCGGTTCCATCGGTTCCTATACTGATAAAGCAAGCAGGTCTAGACCCATGAATATTCTTTGCCATTAGCAGAGCAAGATGCTGATTACGCCCGCCGACTCCTGCCTCAGCCGGCAGATCTACCAGCGGCTCTCCCCCTGCTAGATGCACCCAGCCAGCCTGTTGATTCATCAGCTTGAAGAATTCCTCAGCCACATTCTCAACCTCTTGGGTGAAGAACCTCTTATGAGAGACGATCTGATATTTCCGCCGAGCTAGTCCAGCCGCCTTAGCAAGGGCGAAGCGATTATCTGCCAGTATGTGATTTACTAGGGAAGGATGAGGGTTTAGCGGATCTATTAACAGCCCAGATACTATGATACCCAAGTCATTATTCGTAATATCAGATAGGTATAGAGCCAAGATGTCATTGGCAATCAGCATCCTTGCCAAGCCGCCGCCTTTGAGTTCAGACATTTGCTTCCTCTTGGCATTAATAACCTCTATAGCAACCTTGCTGCTAATTAGCTGCTTGGTTAGCTTTTGGATATCCCCGAAGCTATAGGGCGCTTTGGGTAGCTCGGCAAGAGCGGAGGCGCCGCCAGATAATAGACACAACACAGGCTCATCCCCTAGGGTCTCACAGAAGCTTCTAATAGCCTCACCAGCCTTAATCGAATTTTCGTCTGGGAAGGGATGGCTGCTTTCAATAACTTGTGCATCTGGCCAGTCGCGAAACAGCGAAGGTTCGATATGGTGGTATTTGGTGATTATCAAAGCCCGACAAGGAGGAACTCCTTTAGCCATGCTAGCGGCCGCCTTTCCTATGGCTAATAGATTGGGCGGTGGAGGCCGCTGTTCTTTGGCAAAATACTCAGCCACCAACTTCTCTCCTTTAACAGCAGCTAGAGTCTGTTGGATTATGGCTAAAAAATCCGCCCGAATTTCAGCAGGGGAAGGGGAATTCACTCTATTTATAGAATATTTCTGGTAATTTTATCTTTATCTGCCTCAATAATGCCAGTTTAAGTATAAAATGCCCTTTCAATTATTAATTATAGTGATACAAAAATGACAACATACTTTCCTCACGGACAAGTAAAAGGGCGTTGGTATTTGGTAGACGCCACAGATAAGGTTACGGGCAGATTAGCCAGTGCTATTGCTCATCATCTGCGCGGCAAACATCGCCCAGACTATACCCGTCATGCAGATATGGGTGATGAGATAGTGGTGGTTAATGTGGAGAAGATCAGATGGACTGGTAAGAAACTGACTGATAAGTTCTACTATCGCCATACTGGCTATCCTGGCGGTTTGAAAAAGACAAGCCTAGAGAAGAAGATGGCTAGTCATCCCCAGGAAGTCTTGCGATTAGCAGTTAAGGGGATGTTGCCCCGAGGTCCATTAGGCAATAGCATGCTGAGAAGATTGAGAATCTATACTGGCGCCGAGCATCCACATACTGCCCAGACCCCCAAGATATTAGACATAGGTAAATAGTGATGACAGAAGACAAAGATAACAACAAGACCCCTCCAACTCAAGCAGAGGTGGAAGACCAAAAAGCAACAGCTGAAACAGGGGGAACAGAGGCACCAAAGCCAACCGAGAAATCCGAGCCAACGGCGGAAACAAAGGAAGCAGAAGCAAAAACAGAGCCAACCGAGAAATCCGAGCCAACGGCGGAAACAAAGGAAGCGGAAGCAGAACCAGAGCCAACCGAGGAATCCGAGCCAACAAAGGAACCAGAGCCAACCGAGAAATCCGAGCCAACGGCGGAAACAAAGGAAGCAGAACCGGAGCCAACCGAGGAATCCGAGCCAACAAAGGAACCAGAACCAACCGAGAAATCCGAACCAACGGCGGAAACAGAAGAAGCAGAAACAAAACCAGAACCAAGAGAGAAATCCGAGCCAACGGCGGAAACAAAGGAAGCAGAAGCAGAACCAGAGCCAACCGAGGAATCCGAGCCCACAAAGGAATCTGAAGCAGAAGCAAAATCAGAACCAAAAGAGAAATCCGAGCCAACAAAGGAAGCAGAGGCAACAGAAGAATCCGAGTCAACAAAGGAATCTGAAGCAGAAGCAAAACCAGAACCAAAAGAGAAATCCGAGCCAACGGCGGAAACAAAGGAAGCAGAAGCAGAGCCAGAGCCAACGGCGGAAACAGATGAAGCAGAAGCAAAGGCAGAAACAGAACCAACAAAGGAATCTGAAGCAGAAGCAAAACCAAAGCTGACCGAGGAATCCGAACCAACAAAGGAAGCAGAAGCAAAGGCAGAAACAGAACCAACAAAGGAATCTGAAGCAGAAGCAAAACCAAAGCCAACAAAACCAGAGAAAACAAAGGAAACCAAAGCAACACAGAAAGCAGAGAGCAGAGCTAAGCAGCCTAAGACAGCTAAGAAAAAAGATGCCTCAGCTGAGACAAGAAGATCTAAGGACAAGGAGATTCAAAAACCGGCTAAGACAGGATTGAAGAAAGAGACAACAAGGGAGGCAACAAAAAGACCGATTAAAGCGACGTCTAGAAAAGTCGGGGAGAGAAAGGCTCGGCTAGAAGAGGCGAAAGAAAAGATAGACTATGTTATGAAGCCCATTCCATCTGATAAGGTGTTCTATGCTACTGGAAGACGGAAGAGTTCAAGCGCGCGAGTCTTCATGAGAGCTGGCAATGGCGCGATAAAGGTTAACAATAGACCTTTTGAAGACTACTTCAAACGCAAAACTAGTCGCACTCTTATGCTGCAGCCACTTGAATATATTAAGGCGCAAAACAAATTTGATTTCAATGTCACTGTGCGCGGCGGTGGAACTACCGGCCAAGCAGGCGCTATTCGACATGGCATAGCAAGAGCACTGCTTAGCTATGATAACGAAATAAGGAAGTTGCTCCGTGAGGGCGGCTTTCTCACTCGCGATCCACGCACAGTAGAACGAAAGAAAGTAGGCTTACACAAAGCCCGCAAGAGACCACAGTATTCCAAGAGATGAGCAGCTATCAAAGAAAGAGCTCTTGTGTCCCATCCATCTTTATTAATTTTTTCGGTTAGATGCATTTTTTTACTTTTTTAGGCAAATTCACGGTATAATGCTCCAATGTTTGTCATTAATAAAAACTCTGGCGTGAAAATTCTCAATAAGATCAGACCATCTTTGCGTATTGTCCGTTTTACTGCCTCCCCATGTTCTCGGGGCTCTCGGGTTTCTTGGCGTTCTCGGACTTATCAGATTTTGCTTGGTAAGATAAGGCAGTTACTCTTCTTAGTTGCGGCTGGTTTCTTATCGATTGTTCTTATTGCTTGTGCTGGCGGCGGCGGTGGTTCAGGCGGCAGTTCGGGTGGTTCGATGAACAATGGTTCGATGGGTAATGTTTCGATGGACGGTGAGCCAGGAGAACCGGGTGAGCCAGGAGAACCGGGTGAGCCAGGAGAACCGGGTGAGCCGGGTGAGCCGGGAGAACCAGGTGAGCCGGGTGAGCCGGGAGAACCAGGAGGCAATGATGATGATGGTGATGGCGAGACAAATGATGTAGATGTAGATGATGATGGGGATGGGTTGATAGAGATAAGGACAGCGGAAGAATTGGATGCGGTGCGTCATCAACTGGATGGCAGCGGCTATCGTTCCATGGTGGGTGGCAACCTTAACCAAAATGGCTGTGGTGGTGATGGCGGCATTACTCAATGTAATGGCTATGAGCTGGTTGCGGATATAAGTCTTGCTGACTATGTGGATGCTGATAACGGCAAAGGTTGGCAACCATTGGGTCATGATACAGACCCTGCAACAAGTGGATGTCAAGGAACTGCTTTTAGTGGGACTTTTGAGGGCAATGGTTTTATGATTAGTGATTTGAATATCAGTCGCTCAGGTGAGGATTGTGTGGGTTTGTTTGGTCATGTGGCCGCGAATTCAGAGATTCGCAATTTGATTCTTCATGCCGAGGCAGTGACAGCTAGGAATAGGGTAGGCACTTTGGTAGGGGATGGTGGATCGGCTCGGATTATTTCTTCATCGGGTGAGGTGGGTGAGGTGAGTGGAAATGCTGTGGTAGGCGGCCTGGTGGGGAATTATGATTCGGCTCAGATTATTTCTTCTTCGGTGGTGGCAGCTAGGGTGATAGGTGCTTTTGGTGTTATTCCTGCTCAATCTAGTGTAGGTGGTCTGGTGGGGAATGCTCGATCGAGTCAGATTCATTCTTCTTCGGTTGTAGTGGGTGAGGTGAGGGGGGGGCTGAATGTAGGCGGTCTGGCGGGGGTTGCTCTCTCGACTCAGATTGTTTCTTCTTCGGTTGTGGTGAGTAAAGTGAGAGGTGAGGGTGCTGTAGTAGGTGGTCTGGTGGGGAATGGTAATATAGTTTGGATTCATTCTTCTTCGGTTGTGGTGGGTGAAATAACTGGAAGTAGTAGAGTAGGCGGTCTGGTGGGAGATTTCACCCTGGGCAAGGTTGCTTATTCTTATGTGGTCTCAGGCAGTGGTACTGCTATGCTGGCAGGAGGAGGAAGCGGGACTGGCAATGCTTCCTATTGGGACAGTGATACTAGTAAAGTCACGAATGGCAATCATGGTGAAGCTAAGACCAGCGAACAACTTCAGATGCCGACTGGCTATACAGGAATTTATGCCAATTGGACCAATGATATGGATATATTTGGTGATGAGGACGAACCACTGGCAGTCTGGTGTGATAGGGATAATAGTGGGAACATAACAATGGATGAGCGGGATCCTGACAATCGCGTTTGGGACTTCGGTACGAATACGGAATATCCCGCTATTGAATGCACTCCGATAGATCCTGAAGACTGGCGTGACTGGTGGTCTTTGAATGCGAGTGGCAAACCCGAATTAAACCAAAATCGTTTAGACATGCTACTCCCCTAGCTTCAACTGAAATAGCTAGGATAGATGAACCCCAGCTAGTTCTGTTTAGTCAATTTGTTTTCTCTGCTTCTTTGCTTCCTTACTGATTTTGATTAGCCGCTCAATTTCAATCTCACGCTTTCATTAGTTAGTATAACCAAAGGTTTCAGGCTATATAAGCTATATATAAGTGATATAAGCGACTCTTTACTTGAGCGCTTAAGCGTTTAAGCGAACGGGTCTTTGTATTAAGCGAACGGGTTCCTATATTGCGCCTCTTCCCCTAATACTTCTTCAAGACGCAAGAGCTGATTGTATTTGGCTATTCTATCGGTGCGGGACAGAGAGCCAGTCTTGATTTGCCCGGCATTCACTGCGACCGCTAGATCTGCAATGATGGTATCCTCAGTCTCACCTGAGCGATGGGAAATGATGCAATTATAGCTTGCTTCTATGGCCTGACGAATACACAAGAGGGTCTCACTCAAACTACCTATCTGATTGAGCTTAATCAAAATAGCATTGGCAATATGCTTTTCTATGCCCTGCTGGAAAATCTTGCTATTGGTCACAAACAGATCGTCTCCAACTAATTGAACCTGGTTGCCTAGTCTCTCGCTTAGCTGTTGCCATCCTTCCCAGTCGCTTTCATCTAAGCCATCCTCAATGGAAACAATAGGATAGTCAGAACACAGATTCTCTAGATAGCTAATGAACTCTGTGGTGGAGAATTCTTGTCCTTCCATATGATATGCCCCCTCATTAAAGAACTCGGATGCGGCACAATCCAGAGCGAACGCCACATCTTCTCCTACTCTTAGTCCCGCCAATTCAATGCTATGACACAATAGGTCTAAGGCTTCTTTATGGGAGGTGAGATTAGGAGCGAAGCCGCCCTCATCTCCTACCGAAGTATTGAGCCCTCGTTGAGTAAGAACCTTCTTAAGGGTATGAAAGATTTCTACTCCCCACCTTAGTCCATCGGAGAAGCTAGGTGCATTACAAGGCATTATCATAAACTCTTGAATGTTGAGATTGTTATCTGCATGCTCGCCGCCATTGATGACATTCATCATAGGAACAGGCATTAGATAGGGAATATTGTTCGTCAAGGAGGCAAGATAGGCGAATAGGGGCATATCGTGAGAAATAGCGGCGGCTCTGGCAGCAGCCAGAGATACAGCAAGGATACTATTAGCGCCTAGATTGGATTTGTTTTCAGTGCCATCTAGTTCAATCATAGTCCTATCAATGGCACGTTGCTCCATAACGTCTTGTCCTTTCAGGGCGGGAGCAATTTTGCTATTGATATTAGCAATGGCTTTTAGAACCCCTTTGCCTAGATAGCGATTCTTGTCTTGGTCGCGCATCTCCAACGCCTCGCGGCTGCCAGTAGATGCCCCAGATGGCACCAGGGCTCTGCCCCAGCTGCCATCTTCTAGCTTAATTTCTGCCTCTATGGTAGGATTGCCGCGCGAATCCAACATTTCACGGGCGTAGATATTTTTAATTTTCATATTTAACTGATTTTACATGGTTGTCAAAGTCTTTCATTTGACTAAGGAATTTTTCCAACTGAGCCAGCGGCAGAGCACAGGGGCCATCACACTTGGCTGCGGCTGGATTGGGATGGATTTCAACAAATAGTCCCGCGATAAGCTGAGAAAGGCCGGCTCTAGCCAAATCAAATACCGCTTCGCCTCGTCCTCCAGCTGCATCCCCCTTGCCGCCCGGTAGTTGTAAGGAGTGGGTGACATCAAAGATTACTGGATAGCCGGTCTTCTTCATAATACTAAACCCAAGCATATCTACCACCAGATTGTTATAGCCAAAGCAGTTGCCTCGTTCGCACAAGATGAGCTGCTTATTGCCAGATGCCTCAAATTTCTTAACAATATTATCCACTTCCTTATGACTAATGAATTGAGGCTTTTTGATATTGATAGGCTTGTTGGTTTTTGCCAATGCGATTATCAGATCTGTCTGGCGGGCAAGAAAAGCGGGTAGCTGCAAGACATCACAGACCTTCGCTGCTATTTCAGCTTGAGGCGGTTCGTGAATATCTGTAATGATAGGCAGTTGAAGAGTTTCCTTTATCTCTGCCAAAATATCCAGTCCTTCTTTAATGCCAGGGCCGCGAAAGGAGCTAATAGAGGAGCGATTTGCCTTGTCGAAGGATGCTTTGAATATGAGGCCTATGTTGAGTCTGTTGCAAACTTCCTTAAGAGCCTTTGCCACATCCATTGCCAATGACCTTGATTCAAGAACATTCAAGCCGCTAAAAAGAACAAAAGGCTTGTCATTAGCAAGCTGGATATTGCCTATTGTGACCATTGACTAAACAGCCTGTTTGGTCTTCTTACTCCGATGATCCAAGGCTGCCTTAACAAAACTGCTAAATAGAGGATGGCCGCTGGTGGGCGATGAAGTGAATTCAGGGTGAAACTGACAGCCTATAAACCAGGGGTGATCTTTTATTTCAATACTTTCTACTAAACCATCTGGAGAGCGGCCGGATATACACATACCTCTCTCTTCCAACTCCTCGATGTATTTTGGATTAACCTCGTATCTATGGCGGTGTCGCTCATTAACTCTATCGCTATTGTAGATCTTGGCAATGAGCGAGTTCTTTTCAAACAGACATTCTTGTTCACCTAATCTCATTGAACCGCCAAGGTTTTGCCCGCTCTGAAAGGCTTTTTTCTTACCATCCTGTTGCCATTCGCTAATCAAGCTGATGATAGGTTCCTTGCAGTCGCGCACTATCTCCGTGCTCGCCGCCTCTTTGAGCTGCAAAACATTACGGGCAAACTCTACCACTGCCATCTGCATCCCAAAGCAGATACCCAAATAGGGAACTGAATGGCTGCGCGCATATTCAATCGCTGCCAGCTTGCCTTCTGTGCCTCTATGACCGAAACCACCTGGCATAAGTATGGCATCTAGCCCTGCTAGTTGGCTGGAAAGATCTCCTCCTTCCAATTCTTCCGCATCTATGTATTTTATTTGTGGGTCTATGTCGGTTTGAAAGCCAGCATGGGCTATGGCTTCGGATAAGGACTTGTAAGCATCTATGAGCTCGGTATATTTGCCTACCATCCCTATGAAGATACTTGTTTGCGGCTTCATCTGTTTGATCTTTTGCCACTCCTCCAAATCGGGCGGGGGGGTTTTGAGCTGGATCTTCGCGCGAATGAGCCTATCCAGTCCGCGCTCATGTAGTAAGAAGGGAAGATGGTAGATATTCTCTTGATTCTCCATAGGTATGACGGCATTTCTTTCCACATTGGTGAATAGGGATATCTTGTCTAGCGCGCTGGGTGGAATGGTATGTTCGCTGCGACATACTAGTATGTCTGGTTGTAGCCCAATGGAGCGCATCTCTTTGATGGAGTGTTGAGTGGGTTTGGTCTTTATCTCCCCAGCACTTTCGAGATAAGGAACTAGGGTTACATGAACAAATAGAGTATTGGCGCTGCCTAATTCCAATCTCATCTGCCGGATGGCTTCTAGGAATGGTAGCGACTCAATGTCGCCGACCGTGCCACCTATTTCTACTAGGGTGATGTCGATAGCTGGGTCGTCATTTCTGATAATGTCCTTTATTTCATTGGTGACATGTGGGATGACTTGAACGGTTGCCCCAAGAAAATCCCCTCTTCTTTCTTTGGCAATCACATTGGCATAGATACGGCCGGTGGTATAGTTGTTCTTCTGACTCATTCGGCGACCGGTAAATCTTTCATAATGACCGAGGTCCAGGTCAGTTTCAGCACCATCGTGAGTCACAAAAACCTCGCCATGCTGGAAAGGGTTCATAGTACCGGGATCCACATTGATATAGGGATCCAGCTTAAGCATATAGACCTTTAGATTACAGGCATTGAAAAGAGCGCCCAGAGCCGAGACAGTAACGCCTTTGCCAAGCGAGGAAACAACACCACCGGTTACGAATATATACTTGCTCATTTATTTCTTATGTCTCGTTATGCCCTTATCTTTTATTATGCCCTTATCTTTCAATCTTATATCTTATACTCTTTTTTTGCTAAAGCGGGTGAAGGGAATCGAACCCTCTTCTACAGCTTGGGAGGCTGTCGTTCTACCTTTGAACTACACCCGCATATTATCTTTCATTATAGGGAAGCGAATGACTATTTCAGCTAGGAAAAGGCTTTCTTACTCAACTAGTTGATAAATTAAATGCTGGCGCTGCTGGTTTTGCCCTTAGTTTAATTTCCTCTGCTATTCTATGGCGGCTTTGGCGAACATATTCTCTATTCTTTTCAAAGGCAATGAAGTTCCGGTTGTGCCTTATACAGATAGTAGGGCAGGTGCCAGTTCCGCTAAAAGGATCTAGCACCAGATCTCCTTCATTGGAACTTGCCAGCACCAATCTCTTAATAAGAGCCTCTGGTTTTTGAATAGTATTCAAAGCATTCCTATTAATGAGTTCTTTAGATCTATAAGTTAGCTGCTTGATATCCCCCCAGACATCGCCTGGATTCTTGCCCTTGTCATTAAATTTGGTTTTAGAGAAGTTGCCGTTTAGAACAGATGGCACTCTTTCGCAGCGTAGCCGCTGAGTGAGTTCTACTAATTGTGGAACTCTTATAGCTTCAAGGTTAAAGGTTTTGGCAGACCTGCCTTTAACGAAAAAACAGATAAGGTCGTAATTATTGGTGTAGTTGGTTCTTCCTTGCCCTAATCTACCTGGCTGATACCAGATGATCTTTCGTCTCAGTTGTAAGAATGGACGATAATCTATAAAGTCAATAGAATCACTTTTGCCAAACAGATATAGACTCCCCCCTTTTTTCAGCTTGACAGAAAATTGCTCTATGAGGTTCAGATTGTATTCTTGGATGGTCTGTCTTAGATTGTCCCAGCTATTTTCTGTTACCCCATAGGGGCCATCGCAGATAATTAAATCAACCGACTCATTTGGGACCTGATTCAGTAGTTCAAGGCTATCGCCCTGATAAAGCCTATTGAGTTTCACCTCATAGATGGGCTACTTCAGCACTGGCATCATAAACTCAGGTTTGGATTCTTCTGGCCATCTGGTCGTGATTGCCTTAACCCGAGTATAGAACCTTACTCCTTCAGGGCCATATATATGCATATCACCAAAAAGGGAGTTTTTCCAGCCACCAAAGCTATGATAGGAAATAGGCACTGGGATGGGAACATTAATCCCTACCATTCCTATCTCAACATTATGAGCAAATTGGCGCGCCACGCCTCCATCGCGAGTGAAAATGGCTGTGCCATTACCAAAGGGATGTTCGTTAATTAGTTCAACGGCAGTATCATAATCTGGCGCTCTCACAATAATCATTACCGGACCAAATATCTCTTCTTGATAGATGCGCATTTCTGGTTGAACCTTATCAAAGATAGAACCGCCCAAGAAGAACCCATTTGGATTTTTGGGATGAGAGAAGTTGCGACCATCTACCACCAGCTCTGCGCCTTCTTTTACGCCTATATCTATATAGTTTCTAACCTTATCAAGATGTTCTTTCGTTATGAGGGCGCCCATATCATCATCTGGGGCATCGCCAATCTTAAGCTCTTTCACCTTTGGCTTTAAGCGTTCAATCAGTTCATCCGCTGTCTTGTCCTCTATAGTCACTACTACTGAAATAGCCATACACCTCTCTCCCGCTGAGCCATAACAAGAACCCAGCGCGGCATTCTCTACCACATCCATATCCGCATCTGGCATAACCAACATATGATTCTTGGCACCTCCCAATGCTTGAACCCTCTTGCCGTTTTTCGTGCCAGTCTCATAGATATAACGGGCTATGGGAGTTGAGCCAACGAAAGATACCGCCCTCACTCTGTTGTCGGTGAGTAGCGTATCTACTGCCTCTTTGGCCCCATTTACCACATTGAATACCCCATCTGGCAGACCAGCTTCTTTGAAAAGTTCAGCAAGCATGTAGGAACAAGAGGGGTCTTTTTCCGAAGGCTTAAGAACAAAACAATTGCCGCAGGCTATGGCCATAGGGAACATCCACATGGGCACCATTACAGGGAAATTGAAAGGAGTGATGCCAGCACATACCCCAACAGGCTGACGAATAGAGTAGATATCAATACCGGTACCTACATTTTCACTAAACTCTCCTTTTAGTAGTTGAGGAATACCACAAGCAAATTCCAATACCTCTACGCCACGAGTAAAAGAACCTATCGCATCATTGAGAACCTTACCATGTTCGGCTGACAACATCTTGGTAATCTTGTCGCTGTTCCTTTCTACCAATTCTTTGTATTTGAAGAAGATCCTAGCTCGTTTGAGCGGTGAGACAGCTCGCCAAGCTGGAAATGCTGCTGTCGCTGCCTCAATAGCCTTTTCAGTATCCGCCTTGTTGGCAAGGGCAACTTCGCCCCCTAGCTCACCCGTGGCAGGAGTCCAGACCTTGCCATAGGTTTCACTGGTTCCCTTATATTCCTTGCCATTGATGAAATGATATATCTTTTTTGTCATAATAGCTTTCTCCTAGTTGTTCTAATATAAAAATTCTCTTTAAATTATAGGAAAAATCTTACTAGTATTTCGTTTATTTAGCGATTAATTTCGCCGCCTAGATGCGGTCATTTCTAGTTATCATCTATGGGCAAAATATTCCCAGGGAATATTTTACCAATAGAGCTTTTTGCTTTGAGATAGAATAAGGATATGCAAAAGCTCTTCTTGTATCTAGCTATATTCTTCGTTTTACTTTATGTCTTTTATCCTTGGCTGATGAAATTTCCTTGGGGGAGGTTGCCGGGCGACATTGTGATTGAGCGAGAGAACTTCAAACTCTATTTTCCTATTACCACCATGATATTAATTAGCCTGCTGTTAAGTCTGCTTTTTCAATTAATTATCAAACTAAAGCTCTGGTGAATATACAATAGCATAATGACTCCGTTCCATAACTATGATTAATAGCCTAATGAGCCTTTGCCGATGCTGTTGAGCCTATTCAGACCTGTTTTCTTGGCTGCTTACAGCCTTGTCATAGCCCTCCTCATAGGCTGTGCCAGCACTCCAGATGTTGTCCTTGAAGGAGAGGAATACTATGAGAGAGGGATGGGGTTTATGAATACTGCCAACTATCAAAGCGCGATAGAGGAGTTTCGCCAAATAGGACTACTCTATCCTCTTAGCCCCTATAATTCACAAAGCAAGTTAGAAATTATTAGTGCTTATTATGGTTTTGGCGATTATGAGGAGGCGATTGCAGAAGCAGAGGATTTTATCAGTTCTTATCCAGATTCTGAACAGCGGGACTTTGCCTATTTTATGATAGGGAGATCCTACTATGCTGAGGGTGCTATTCTGCTTGATAGATTTGATAGGAGGACACTGGATAATTTGAAGAATTCCTATGATACTTTTCGCCGCTTGATAGAACTATTCCCAACCAGCCGCTATGTGGCGGAAAGCTATGCTCATATGCGCCATGCCCGCAATCTGCTGGCTGCTGATGAGGTGGAAGCGGGGAAGTTCTATTACCAAAAGGAAGCCTACTTGGCTGCGCTAAAACGAGGCATCTATGTTTTGCATAATTTTCCTCATACCCCCGCCGTAGCCGACGCATTGGCCCTGATGGTGAATTCCTATGATAGCTTGGGGATGACGGCACAGGCAGAAGCCATTCGCCAACTCTTGCGCCAGTCCTTTCCAGACTATGCGGGGTTGAATATCTGATGACGGCTAATACCTACCTTGCCTTTGACTATGGCATCCGTAGAATGGGTGTTGCAGTTGGGCAGACAGTCAGCCGAAGCGCGACTGCCCTAAGCATCTTGCTAGTTAAAAATGGCAGACCCCATTCTGAGCAGCTGGATAGGCTGGTAGAGGATTGGCAGCCAGCTGGCTTTGTCTTGGGTCTGCCAGCTGAGCCAGAAACCCAAGGCCCTATCAACATTGCTAAGCGAGTTCGCTCCTTTGCCTCCTATCTGACCAGGCGCTATCATAAGCCCTGCTTCTTCATAGATGAACGCCTCAGCAGCAGGGTTATTAAAGACAAAGAGAAAAAATATGATAGGGAACACGGCAGGGAATATGGCAAGGAATATGGCGAGAAATATGGCAAAGAATATGGCAAAGAACACGGCAAAGAATATGGCGAGAAATATAAGAGACGCGGGGGATATGGCAAGGAATATAGGGGACATAGGGGATATGGGGAACATAGGGAACATAGGGGACATAAGGGACATATAGATAGCCTGGTTGCCCAGGCCCTCTTGAATGACTGGTTAGCCGATTCCTTTCAGAAGCAGCCTCCTGCCAGTCCCGCAGCTCTTGACCAGACATTATGACAATTTCACCCAACCATAGCAAAAGAGACCTGCTGGGCATAGCAGCTATGAGTCCTGTTCAGCTGGAGAATCTGCTTAGTCTGGCGGAGAAGATTGTGGCTAAGCCGTCTCGTTATCATGGCGAGCTTGAGGGAAAAACTGTTGTTAATCTTTTCTATGAACCCAGCACCCGAACTCGCGCCAGCTTCATTAAGGCAGCTCAACACCTAGGGGCGAATGTGCTTGACTTGACGCCAAATATTTCATCGGAAAGAAAAGGAGAGACGGTCTTGGATACCTTCCTCACCCTCCAAGCAATGCAGACCGACCTGTTTGTGTTACGCCATCCAGCAGCCGGCATGCCCCACCAGCTAGCAGCCAAGGTTGACTGCCCAATAGTTAACGCTGGCGATGGCAATCATGAGCATCCCAGCCAGACTCTGTTAGACCTGCTAACCATTAGACTGCACCTAGGCCCTCTTAGCCGACTAAAAATAGCGGTGGTTGGCGATTTACTCCATTCGCGTGTGGCAAGGTCCTTTATCTTCGCGCTGCAGAAGTTGGATTTTAATTCGCTTACTCTCATAGGTCCTAAAACCCTCTTGCCAGATTCTTTGCTAAACCACCGAATCTATATCTCCAATGATATGGATGAGGGTATAAGGGATGCCAATGTAATCATTATGTTGAGGCTACAATTTGAAAGAATGGAATCGGTCTATCTGCCGCCAGGGCGGGAATTTTATAGTCTCTATGGTTTGTCGCGCAAGAGATTGAGATTGGCAGACCCTCAGGTGCTGGTTATGCACCCAGGTCCTTTTAATCGTGGGCTGGAAATCAGTTCGCGGGTTGCGGATAGTAGCCGTTCGCTAATATTCAAGCAGGTTGAATATGGCGTCTATGCCCGTATGGCTATTTTTCTCTCTCTCTTGAATGAGCAGTCGCGTTCTGAGGTATGGAATGATTGATTTTGTGCTGACTGGTGACCTAGACCAACAGGGAGGGGTCTGTGTCTATATAGGAGATATGGAATGACTGATTTTGTATTGACTGGTGACCTAAACCAACAGGGAGGGGTCTGTGTCTATATAGGTCGCAAGCGCTCTTTCTTACTGAGCGATTCAGACCAACAAGGAGAGGTCTGTGTCTATATAGGTCGCAAGCGTTCTTTCTTACTGAGCGATTCAGACCAACAAGGAGAGGTCTGTGTCTATATAGGAGATATGGAATGACTGATTTTGTCTTGCGAGGGCGCTTACTGACTGGTGATTTAGACCAACAAGGAGAGGTCTGTGTCTATATAGGAGATATGGAATGACTGATTTTGTCTTGCGAGGGCGCTTACTGGCCGGTGACCTAGACCAACAGGGAGGGGTCTATATAAAGGATGGGATCATAGCTAGATTACTTGAGGCAGAAGAGGAGTCTCCTGACAGCGCAGCTCGAGAGCTAGATTTTGGCAATGCTTGTATAACCCCAGCTTTCATTGATATGTTTGGCTTTGTCTCGCGTGATAAGGAGTTGCTATTAATGGAGCAACAAGAAGCTGCCGCTGGCGGGTTCTCTCATCTTCTTTGTGCTCCAAAACCCCAGCAACCCTTGGATAGTGTCGCAAGTATCTTGTGGCTAAGCCAACAGAGTAAGCAGGTTCGCCTCTTGCCAATAGCTGGCTTGACTCATGATCTTAAAGAAGAGACAATGTCGCAGCTAGCAAAGTTGAAACAGGCGGGAGCGATTGCCTTTGGCTTGGGTAGAATCGATCTAGACAATACCCGCATCCTGCTTAATTGCTATAAGTATCTTAGTTCTATTGATAGCCTGTTAATCGTCTCGCCAAGGGATAAGTATTTGGGTGAAGGCTATGTAGCAGACAATGAGGTTGCTTGGCAGACAGGATTGGCAGAGGTCCTGGGGCTGGCTGAAACCATTGCCATCCATCGCCACCTTATGCTGATTAGAGAAGCCGAGGTCCGAGCCCACTTCTCCGCTATCAGTCGGGTTGATAGCCTTAAGATCTTGGCTGGGTCGGGAACACCACCCAGTGCGGATATGTCTTTGCCCCACCTAGTATTCAATGCAGCGGATATTGCCGAGTATGACCCTGTCTATTACATAGATCCTCCTTTGGGTTCAAGCGAACAACAACAGATTCTTTATAAGAAGATCCAGCAATATCCTTTCATTAGAGGGCTCAGCAGCCTCCATCTTAGCCTATTGAGAGATGACCTTATGGTGCCTATTGAATATGCTCGTCCTGGCATGGCGATTCGGGCGCTCTTCTTGCCCCTGGCTCTAAGTCTGGTTCAAAAAGAGGTTGTCGGCTTACAACAGCTCATTGCTATGTTTACCAGCAATCCAGCTGAGCTTCTTGGACTCGACTGCGGCTCTTTACGAGTAGGGGCGCCTGCTTGCATTTGCGTTTTTGATAAGGATAGGCAATGGACTCTGACTAGAGATTCTTATTTGGCTGCCAATACTCCCCTAATAGGTCGCCAGCTTACTGGCAAGGTCTTATTAACTATGAATCAAGGGGAGATAACTTATCAAGATGAGTATATAATATAGTAATAATCTAACTGACAAAAATATGGCTCTTATCACACTCAGACAACTACTTGACCATGCGGCTGAAAACGATTATGGCGTGCCTGCTTTCAATGTTAATAATATGGAACAGATGCGCGCTATTATGGAGGGAGCAGCCGAGGTATCCAGTCCTGTAATAGTGCAGGCATCGGCAGGCGCCCGCAAATATGCTGGCTCGCCTTTTCTTCGTCATCTTATCTTAGCTGCAGCGGAGGAATTTCCTCATATTCCCCTGTGTATGCATCAAGACCATGGCGCCTCCCCAGCTGTCTGCCAAAGGTCTATCCAACTAGGCTTTACTTCAGTAATGATGGATGGCTCGCTCCATGAGGATATGAAGACACCAGCCAACTTTGATTACAACCAATCGGTCACCAGCAGGGTAGTGGAGATGGCACATGCTGGTGGCGTCTCAGTTGAGGGAGAGCTAGGTTGCTTAGGTTCCTTAGAAACCGGTGTTGCGGATAAGGAAGACGGTCATGGGGCGGAAGGAAAGCTGACCCGTGAACAAATGCTAACCGACCCAGAAGAAGCCGCCGAGTTCGTCCGCCAGACTGGTGTAGATGCTCTGGCTATCGCCATAGGAACTAGTCACGGCGCCTATAAGTTCTCTCGTCCTCCTACTGGCGAGGTGCTCTCTATTCAACGAATTAAGGAGATTCACCAACGACTTCCCAATACTCACCTAGTTATGCATGGTTCATCCAGTGTGCCGCAAGAATGGTTAGAGGTGATCAATGAGTTCGGTGGCGAAATCCGTGAGACCTATGGCGTGCCAGTTGAGGAAATTCAAGAGGGCATTCGCCACGGAGTGCGGAAGGTTAATATAGATACAGATTTACGGCTCGCGGTTACTGGAACTCTGCGCCGTTTCCTTGCCCAAAACAAGAGCGCATTTGACCCTCGCAAATATCTCAGTCAAACTATCACAGCAATGAAAGACATAGTCAAGGCTCGTTTAGAAGCATTTGGCACTGCTGGCTGGGCTGAAAAGATAAAACCCCTGGGATTAGAAGTGATGGCAGCAAAATATCAAAGCGGCTCTTTGGCGGCAAAGGTTAATGTTGGTTAATGTTAATGCTAATTAAGGCTAATTAAGGCTACTTAGGGCGCTGTGAGCTATGAGCTATAAACTATTTACTTCAGAATCCGTCTCTGAAGGCCATCCAGATAAGCTGGCGGACCAAATCTCGGATGGGGTCTTAGACGCCATTTTGAGCGAGGATGTCAAGTCCCGCCAAAAGGATCCAGCTAGCCCTTCTTCGCGAGTCGCATGCGAGGTGCTGGTCAAAACCGGTCTAGTAGTGGTAGCTGGCGAAGTGAAGACCGACTGCTATGTCAATATAGAAGAGATAGCCAGAGGGGTCATTGAGAAGGTGGGCTATACCAATCACGACTATGGGATGGATAACAAGGCTTGCGCGGTGATTAATGTTCTAGGCGAACAATCCCCAGACATTGCCCGCGGGGTAGAGCGCGATAAGAAGAATATAGGGGCAGGCGACCAGGGTATGATGTTCGGCTATGCCACTGACGAGACCGATGTCTTTATGCCCATAGCAATTACCTATGCCCATAGGCTAGTGCGCCAACAGGCTAGATTGAGACGAACTAAACTAAACTGGCTAAGACCAGATGCCAAATCCCAGATTACCTTCCGCTTTGATGAGGATAAAAACCCCGTAGCAGTAGATACCATAGTCCTCTCTGTTCAGCATGACCCAGGGCGCGAAGGGGATGTTGAAGAAGCAGCCAGAGAAGAGATTATCAAACCAGTGATGGGAGATTGGTATAAGGGCGATATCAAAATCCATATCAATCCGACTGGCAGCTTTGTTATAGGCGGACCTCAGGGCGATTGCGGTTTGACCGGCCGCAAGATTATAGTGGATACCTATGGCGGCGCTGCTCGGCATGGAGGTGGTTGCTTTTCTGGCAAGGATCCCAGCAAGGTAGATAGATCGGCTGCCTATGCGGCTCGTTATGTGGCGAAGAATCTAGTGGCGGCTGGGCTGGCAAACAAATGCGAGATACAGCTTTCCTATGCCATTGGCAGAGCAGAGCCTACTTCCATTAGCATTGATACCTATGGCACCGGCAAACTGCCCGATGACAAGCTGGCTGAATTGGTGCGTCAACATTTTGACCTTCGCCCAGGCGGGATTATTGAAATGCTCGATCTAGAACGCCCCATCTATGCCCCAACGGCAGCCTATGGCCATTTCGGCAGAGACGAATTTCCTTGGGAACAAACAGATAGGGCAGAAGTTTTGGCTGCAGCAGCTGCCTGATGTTATTAATTCATTTTCGTTATTGAAGGTTATTTGAAATGCTCGATTTAGAACGCTTCACCTATGCTCCACCTATGCCCCAACGGCTGCCTATGGCCATTTCGGCAGAGATGAATTTCCTTGGGAACAAATAGATAGAGCAGAAGTTTTGGCTGCAGCAGCTGCCTGATGTTATTGATTGATTGTCGTTATTTATTGTTGTTTAAGCTTCCCGATGACAAGCTGGCTAATTTGGTGCGCCAACATTTTGACCTTCGCCCAGGCGGGATTATTGAAATGCTTGATTTAGAACGCCCCATCTATGCCCCAACGGCTGCCTATGGCCATTTCGGCAGAGATGAATTTCCTTGGGAACAAATAGATAGAGCAGAAGTTTTGGCTGCAGCAGCTGCCTGATGATATTGATTCGTTATCTATTGTTATTGAGGGTTATTGTTATTATTGTTATTAAGGTTATTGAGGGTTATTAAGGTGGAAATTTTCGTATTTGTTTTTATATTCTTTGTCATTAGTATAGGACTTATGGCACTAGGAGTGATAAATGGCAGAGCTCCCTTACGTGGATCATGCGGTGGCTTGTCAGCAGATGGAGTCTGTAAGACCTGTCAAGGCGACCTATCTCGCTGCCCCTCTAAGACCGACCAAACCAAAGAGCCCGAACAGACCAAATAAAGACATGACAAACCACTTCTATTCGATGAAGGGAAACTTTGCTATCAGCAAAGACTGATGCCTATCAGGGCGACCTATCTCATTGGCGCTCTAATACCGAAAATGCCGAATAGACCGAAGGGACTGAAAGAAGAAATGAGAAACATTGATACTTCAAACCATTTATATTCATTGAGGAAAATTTTTGTTACCAGCAGACGACAAGATGGAAAGCTTTGATCCTCAAGCCACTCCGCTTATCATCAGAGACAGTGCAGTGCGGAAGGCAAAGGCTCTTATGGCGATTGAAAAGGATACCAATTTTCAACTAAGAGTATTTGTAACCGGCGGCGGCTGTTCTGGCTTTCAATATGGCTTTGCTTTTGACAAACAAAAAAATGAGGACGATATACAGATTGTCAAAGAAGGAGTCTCTTTTGTAGTAGATTCGGTTAGCATTCAATATTTGAGAGGGGCGGAGGTAGTCTATGAAGAAGGGTTAGAAGGAGCAAGATTTGTGATAAACAACCCCAATGCCAAGACCACTTGTGGCTGTGGTTCTTCCTTCTCCTTATAGGCTGAAAGCTAAGTGTTTGTGTTCCTTATGAAGAAGCCTTATGCTTTCCCTATATATGACTGGTTTTCCTTATGAAGCAGCCTAAACCTCCCCGTCATTTTATTGCGGGCGCCCGTTGCCCTAAATGTGGGAGCTATGACAGCATCTATTTTGTTGATAAGACCTATCAGTCTTTTGCCTGTGTGGATTGCCAGTATCACTCTTCCTCTCTTGCCGAGCAAACACAAAAACTACAGACCCAAGCAGAAATACAGAAGCTAAAAATTATTGAGACGGATAAGAAGCCTAAGGCTTGATTGTCAGAGTTGCCTTAGAACAGCATATGCCTATTGGTGAATCTTTCGTCAGGCAGTAAATTCCTGTGATGCGGCATAGATGCGACTTACAAAAGTCAGCAAACACAGAAAAGAGAAAGCATAGGCAAGGTAGGAAAACAGCTCAGGGAACAGACAACAAAGACAAAAGAATAGAGTCGTTTCAGTGCTCTCAGTAAGACCGCCCAAATAGTAAAAGCTCTTCTTCTCTTTGCTGGTCGGTTTTATGCGCCGTTTCTCACAGATAATCGCATAGGCAAGAAAACTGGTGCCAGTGCCAACAAAGCTAAGAATAAGAACGGCAGCAGCTGGATTATTGTCAGCCGAAGCAAAGGCAAAAGCACAAGGCACACTAGCATAGAAGAAGAAGTCAAGCACTATGTCCAAATAGCCACCATAATCGCTCATCAGCCCTTTCCGCGCCAATAGCCCATCTAGCACATCCAACAAGCGATTTACCAATATGAGCGCCAAACCAACCAGATAGTATTCAACCGCTATGGCAACACTCCCCGCCATACCTACGGCAAAACCGATATAAGTAATCTGGTTGGGAGTAATAGGCGACTTTACCAGGGGTCCAGTAATGCTACCTAATAGAGGACTTGCTAGTTTGCGTAAAGGTTCATCAAGCATAGGCAAAAAATTATAGTGCTATATTTTACTAGGATAGTTGCAAGGAAGCGCCTGAAGAAAGCGACCCATCGTCTTAATTCTACTGGTTTATAGGGAAGTGTTTCTTGAGATTTTATTAGCTTCTTTAATAAAAGATGTCCCAGTTTTATTTATGGTTCTGTCAAAACAGGCAGGACTATTCCTCTACTTTCGCTATTTTATTAAGCTGCTCTGGTCCCCATACCTGCTTGGCTATTTTAAAGTATAGGTCGCACCTTTCCTCCATGGCATCATTGGTGAAATCATCATAAGACTTAAAAGGAAGACCAGATTTTTCTATAAACTGAGAGAACCCTGGCTTGTTTTCATAAGCATCTTCATGGAGACTTTGCGCCAATAAATTTTCTTTGAGATAGGCTTTCTTCTTTCCCTTATAACTCTTATCGCTAAGACTCGCATTGGTTTTAGCAGGTAACAATAATAGGGCGCCAATCCACCAGCGTATGTTCTCAAACTGAGGTTTATCAGGCAGTATGTGTTCTATTTGGAAACGATTCTTACCTCTAACAGTCATGTTTAGATAATCTGAAAATTTGTCGGTGGCAGGTTGCTGGGATTGCTGCTCAATATAATCAGTGATTCTTGCCAGGATTAAATGAATCTTTCTCCTGTTGTGCCAATACTCAAGGTCGCCATTTTTGAAAGGGGGAATCATTATTTCATTATCCTTAGCGTTAAGATTAGCTTGTAAGGTATCAGCTATTTCCTCAGTAGGTTTCCCCCTTATCTTACGAATGACAGATGAAAATAGATGATACTGTAAACTATTTGTGCTAATTCCTTTGCCATTCCAACAACGGCGGACCAGGAGTATATCTATATAGGTAGATACTAATCTGAGCTTGCGACGAATCTCATCTTCTCTATCACGCGGGTTAATCGAAGCAAGCATAACGGGAAACTGTAAAGTGCAGTCTAACCAGGCATTAGAGTAGATGGCTATGAAATCTGGGTCATAGTTAATGTATGCCAACTCATAGATTTTTTGATACCACTCAGAGTAAAACTGAAAGTCTGTTGTGATAAATTCACTAAAGCTTTGTGAATCTACTAGCCCCAGCTCGTCTTTCCTGTCTCTTACCCAACGATGAAATTGTGTTGCTATGAGCTCAAAATCCTCGCTAGTATCTCCCTTGCTGGTGCCGCGGATTTTCTCGGCATATTGTCCCCTGAGCCAAGCTGTAATGCATCTTGCATCTAACTGACCTTCTATGTTTTCTAGTTCTTGGATATTCTGTTTCCAGCATCCGTTTGCTTCATCTCTTAATTTTTTCTCCTTAATGTTGGCAAGCAGATAACCTTTGAGCATTTCTGTGTTGGTAAGTGAGAGACCGCGATCATTCATAGTCTCAAATACAGCATAGGCGTCGTCATCTGATTCGGCAGTTATCTTGGTGATAATGACCTTTTCCAATAGCCAGTCGGTGAAGTGGGGGAAGGCTTTCTCATCTATGTTTTGGGGTAAGAGGTCTTTTATATCCTCATATCTAGCACCTAGGTTTTTAAGAGAAGAGAGTTTTTCATCGGAGGAATCATACTCATCCTCATCCAATAGTGCCTCCATAGCTTTCTTCCTTTCTTCAATATTAAGGTTAAAAGAGACCTCACCAAATGACTTGGAATTGATGAGTGGAATGAGATCTCCATCCGCACCTTTAAGTTTGGCTTGATGGTGAAGGAAGATGAGCAGCAGGGTAAGAGTGGTAAGCCGTTGTTGGCCATCAACTATATAGCTGGTTACCGCCCGTTCTTCTTTCTTTTCACAGATAATAATTGACCCCATAAAGTAAGGGTCATAAGACTTCACTTCTTGCTGACTGTGGGTCTCATCATAGGAATCGTTAAACTTTTCACTTAGGTCCTCAATAAGCTCCTGGACCTGTCTTTTGCCCCAGCGATATTCCCTTTGATAATAATCAATTGCATACTTTCTATTCTGCAAAAGAGAGCGAATAGTCTCTTCATTTGCTCTAATTTTATTTGGCATACTAATTCTCCTTTTTGAATGAAAAATATCCGCTTCAAATTATAGCAGAGAAGATGCCAATATGATGTTGGTATTAAGAGAACAGCACAGGCAGGAAGTTGTCAAGGGAAGCTTCAAAAATCCTATAATAAAAGCCAAGAAGAACAAGAATCTTAAAACGGATAGTGTTTTTGAGGAAGAGGACGCCTCATAGTCTTAATTTTGCTGATTCCATAGGAGGCACTTCTTTTAGATTTTATTGGCTTCTTTATAGAAGAGAGTTTAGTTTTATTATACTTCTGTTAAAGCAAGCGGGGCTATTCCTCCCCTTCCGCTATCTTAGTAAGCTGCCTTGGGTCCCATATCCGATTAGATATTTCAAGGTAGAGATAATATCTTTGGTCAAGGGCTTCTAGGTCAAATTCGTCATAGGGTTTGAATGGAAGATTGGATTCTCTTACGAATCTATTAAATCCGTCATTGTCTTTATTGTTCTTATTGTTACTATAGATGTCTTCGTGTAGACTGCTTGCAAGAATATTTTGTTTGAGATAAACGTTGTTCTTTTTTTTATAACTAAAAACTTTTCCTATACTCTCATTAACCTTTTTTGGTAGCAGTAATAGCCCACCGATGAGGTCACGATTATCATAGAGGTCGCGAGAATATTTTTCAGGCTTATTACCTACTATATGCTCTATTTCAAAGGGGTTATCTTTAGGAGAGGTGTCATTAATATATTCGCTAAATCTCCCTGAGTCATTAGTTTGAATTTCAATATAGTGAGTGATGCGTGCCAGAAATAAATGGATCCGAGTCCTGTTTGATCCATGCCAATAAAACCTTTGTGTTTGATCAAAAGCTGGAACAGCTTCTCTTTCATTTAAATCTTTCGTCAGTATCTGAGCTATCTCATCAACTGGCTTGCCTCTTATTTTGAGGATAACTGCTAAAAACATATGGTATCTTAAGGCAGATTCAGAGATGCTTTTATAATTCCAAATGTAGCGAGCAAGTAGTATGTCTATATATGTGGATACTACTTTTATCTTGCATTTAATCTCTTCTTGCCTGTCCTGAGGTTTTAGGGCGGAAAGAATGGCAGGAAATTGAAGGTTAAAATGGAGATAACCATTAGAACGAATGGCTAGGAACTCTGGATCATATTTATAAGCCCATTCATAGAGTTTTCTGTACCAGCGATTATAAAAGCAGAAGTCTTGTTCAATGAACTTGCTAAAATCCTCTGATCTTTCTAGTCCTATACTCTTTCTCTTATCCCTCACCCAGCTATGAAATTGCGTTCCGATTAGCCCAAAATCTTTATTAGTTGCATCTTTTCTTTTCTCACGAATTTCTTTAGCATGCTGCCCCCTTAGCCAAGCCTTGATGGAATTTGCCGCAATGTTCTTATCAATATATTCTTGTAGGGCTTTAATTTCCTCTTGCCAAATAGTTTTAGCTCTATCCCTTGATTCTTTGTTTTTGATATTGGCAAGCAAATAGCTCTTTAGCATTTCTACTGGCGTGAGAGAGACGCCGCGATCATTCATAGTTTCAAATATGGCATAGGCATCCTCATCCGATTTAGCGGTTATCTTGCTCATCATCACCTTATCCAATAGCCAGTCGGTAAAATAAGGAAGAGCTCTATCTTTGTCATTTTTTATGTTTTCAGGGAAATGAGTTTCTATATTCCCATATCTTTCTATTAGATTAGTGAGGGATTCTTCGTTATCAACTAAACCCTCAATAATCTCTTCATTCTTAAGGAGCCCCTCCATAACCTGTTCTCTTTCAGGTATATCAAGGTTAAAGGAGAACTCGCCAGCTTTATGCGATTTGATAAGAGGTTTAACTTGCTCTCTGTCTTTTTGGGTGAGATTGTGATACAGGAATATGAGAAGTAGAGTAAAAGAAGTGAGTCGTTGTTGTCCATCTATAATATAACTAGAACTTGTTCCATCTGGTTCGCAAACAATAATAGACCCCATGAAATAGGGGTTATAGGATTTATATATCTCTTTGCGGTCATGGGTTCTGTCATAATCTTCTTCAAACCTGTCAGTTAAATCTTCAATGAGTTGTTGAACCTGTGCTTCTTGCCAAACATACTCTCTCTGATAATAGTCAATCTCATACTTTTTATAGTTTAAGATTTCCCTTAGGGACTTTGCATCTGCTAAAATCTCATATGCCATACTAATTATCTTCTCTTTTTGCTATTTTAGTAAGCCGCTCTGGGTCCCATATCCGCTTGGCTATTTCAAGGTAGAGGTTATATCTTTGGTCAAGGGCTTCTAGGTCAAACTCGTCATAGGGTTTGAATGGAAGATTCGATTCTCTTACGAATCGCGCAAATCCTGGATTGTTCTTATAAGCTTCTTCGTGCAGACTGCTGGCAAGAAGATTTTGTTTGAGATAAAGTTTTTTCTTTTTCTTATAACTAAAAACTTTTCCTAAACTGTCATGAATCCTTCTTTGTAACAGTAATAGCCCACCAATGAGGTCACGACTCTCATAAAGGTTGCGAGGATACTTTTCAGGCTTATCACCTACTATATGCTTTATTTCAAAGAGGTTCCTTTTAGGGGAGGTCTCATTAATATATTCGCTAAATCTCCCTGAGTAATTAGATTGAGTTTCAATATAGTGAGTGATACGTGCCAGAAATAAGTGTATCCGAGGCCTGTTTGATCCGTGCAAAAGAAATCTTTGTGTTTGGTCAAAAGCTGGAACAGTTTCTCTTTCATTCAAATCTTTCGTCAGTATCTGAGCTATCTCATCAACTGGCTTGCCTCTTATTTTGAGGATAACCGCTAAAAACATATGGCGTCTTAAGGCAGATTCAGAGGTGCTTTTATAATTCCAAATGTAGCGAGCAAGTAGTATGTCTATATATGTGGATACTACTTTTATCTTGCGTTTAATCTCCTCTTCTTTGTCCTGAGGTTTTAGGGCAGAAAGAATGGTAGAAAATTGAAGGTTAAAACGGAGATAACCATTAGAACGAATGGCTAGGAACTCTGGATCATATTTATAAGCCCATTCATAGAGTTTTCTATACCAGCGACTATAAAAGCAAAAGTCTTGTTCAATGAACTTGCTAAAATCCTCTTCTTCTTTTAATCCTATATCCTTGCTCTTATCTCTTACCCAGCGATGAAATTGCGTTGCAATTAGCTCAAAATCTTTATTAGTTGTGTCTTTTCTTCTCTCACGAATTTCTTTAGCATGCTGTCCCCTTAGCCAAGCCTTAATGGAATTTGCCTCAATTTTCTTATCGATATCTTGTAAGGCTTTAATTTCTTTTTGCCAGATATTTTTAACTCTATCCCTTGGTTTTTTGTTTTTGATATTAGCAAGTAAATAGCTCTTTAGCATTTCTACTGGCGTGAGTGAGACGCCGCGATCATTCATAGTCTCAAATATGGCATAGGCGTCCTCATCCGATTTAGCGGTTATCTTGCTCATCATCACCTTATCTAGCAGCCAGTCGGTAAAATAGGGAAGAGCCCTGTCTTTGTCATCTTTTATGTTTTCGGGGAAATGAGTTTTTATATTCCCATATCTTTCTACTAGATTAGTAAGAGATTCTTCGTTGTCAATTAAATTCTCAATAATCTCTTCATTCTTAAGGAGCCCCTCCATAACCTGTTCTCTTTCAGGTATATCAAGGTTAAAGGAGAACTCGCCAGCTTTGTGCGATTTGATAAGAGGTCCAACTTGCTCTTTGTCTTGTTGGTTGAGATTGTGATACAGGAATATGAGAAGTAGAGTAAAGGAGGTAAGTCGCTGTTGGCCATCTATGATATAACTAGAACTTGTTCTATCTGGTTCACAAACGATAATAGACCCCATGAAATAGGGGTTATAGGATTTATATACCTCTTTTTGATCATGGGTCTCTTCATAATCTTCTTCAAACCTGTTGGTTAAATCCTCAATAAGTTGTTGAACCTGTTCTTCTTGCCAGACATACTCTCTCTGATAATAATCAATCTCATACTTTTTGTAATTTAAGATTTCCCTCAGGGACTTTGCATCTGCCAAAATCTCATACGCCATATTAATTCTCCTCTTTGAATGAAAAATATCTGCTTCACATTATAGCAGAGAGTCCAGTTTTATTTATAGTTCTATTAAGACAGGCCGGGCTATTCCACTCCTTTCGCTATTTTGGTAAGTCGATTTGGGTCCCATATCCGCTTGGCTATTTCAAGGTATAGGTAATATCTTTCGTCAAGGGCTTCTGGGGTAAGCTCATCATAGGGTTTGAATTCTAGATTAGATTCTTTTATGAATCGCGTAAATCCCGGATTGTTCTTATAGGTTTCTTCGTGTAGACTGCTGGCAAGAAGATTTTGTTTGAGATAAACTTCTTTCTTTTCTTTATAATCAAAAAGTTTTCCTAGACTCTTATTAACATTTCTTGGTAGCAGCAATAACGAACCGATGTAGTCACGCCTATTATAGAGGTTGGGAGTATATTTTTCACGCTTATAACCTACTATATGCTCTATTTCAAAGCGGTTCTTTGGAGGAGAGGTCTCATTAATATATTCGCTAAATCCTGTTTCTGAGTAATTAGATTGAGTTTCAATATAGTAAGTGATACGTGCCAGAAATAAATGGATCCGAGGTTTGTTTGATCCATGCAAATAAAACTCTTGTATTTCGTCAAAAGCTGGAACAGTTTCTCTTTCGTTCAAATCTTTCGTCAGTATCTGAGCTATCTCATCAACTGGCTTGCCTCTTATTTTGAGAATAACCGCTAAGAACATATGGTGTTTTAAGGCAGATTCAGAGGTGCTTTTATGATTCCAAATGTAGCGAGCAAGTAGTATGTCTATATATGTAGATACTACTTTTATCTTGCGTATAATCTCCTCTTCTTTGTCCTGAGGTTTCAGGGCAGAAAGAATGGCAGGAAATTGAAGGCCAAAACGAAGATAATCATTAGAACGAATGGCTAGGAACTCTGAGTTATATTGATAAGCCCAGCCATTAAGTTCTCTATACCAGCGACTATAAAAGCAGAAGTCTTGTTCAATGAACTTGCTAAAGTCCTCTGATCTTTTTAATCCTATATTCTTGCTCTCATTTCTTACCCAGCGATGAAATTGTGTTGCGATTAGCTCAAAATCTTTATTGGTTGCACCTTTTCTTCCTTCACGAATTTCCTTAGCATGCTGCCCCCTTAGCCAAGCCTTAATGGAATATGCCCCAATATTCCTATCAATATATTTTTGGAAGAGTTTAATTTCCTCTTGCCAACGATTTTTAGCTCTATCTCTTGATTCCTTGTTTTTGATATTGGCAAGCAGATAGCTTTTTAGCATTTCTACTGGCGTGAGAGAGACGCCGCGATCATTCATAGTCTCAAATATGGCATAGGCATCCTCATCCGATTTAGCGGTTATCTTGCTCATGATCACCTTATCCAACAGCCAGTCGGTAAAATAGGGAAGAGCTCTGTCTTTGTCATTTTTTATGTCTTCAGGGAAATGAGTTTCTATATTCTCATACCTTTCTACTAGATTAATAAGAGATTCCTCGTTATCAATTAAAATCTCACTAATCTCTTCATTATTAAG
Source organism: Gammaproteobacteria bacterium (assembly GCA_965215225.1). GTDB lineage: Bacteria > Pseudomonadota > Gammaproteobacteria > CBDBNL01 > JAAOII01. The sequence goes on along the minus strand of OZ244039.1, from coordinate 1,868,185 downwards.
AACCCCCTCCATAACTTGCTTTCTTTCAGGTATATCAAGGTTAAAGGAGACCTCGCCGTATTTGCGCGATTTGATAAGAGGGCTAACTTGTTCTCTGTCTTCTTGGTTGAGGTTGTGATACAGGAATATGAGAAGTAGAGTAAAAGAGGTAAGCCGCTGTTGGCCATCTATGATATAGCTAGAACTTGCTCGATCTGGTTCACAAATAATAATAGACCCCATGAAATAGGGGCTATAGGATTTTACCTTTACGCGATCATGGGTTTTGTCATAATCTTCTTCAAACCTGTTGGTTAAATCCTCGATAAGTTCTTGAACCTGGGTTTCTTGCCAGACATACTCTCTCTGATAATAGTCAATCTCATATTTTTTATTTAGGACGTCACTTAGGGACTTTGCCTCTGCCAAGATCTCATATGCCATATTAATTCTCCTATATTTGAATGAAAAATATTTGCTTCAAATTATAGCAGAAAAGATGCCGGTATAGTTTTGGTATTAGAATTACAGGGAGGGTATAATAAGTGCTACTCAAATAGAAGATATGCTTATGATTGAGATTGGGACATTATGACAAGCCAAACAAACACACCTAGCAATGTGGCTAAGGGGAAATCTTTTGAACGCCAGGTGAGGAATTATCTGCGCGCCTATCCTCTTTACCAGCACCAGTTTAGTGATGTGTGGCTATGGGGTGAGTGGGCTAAGACCAAGGGAATGTCCCAAAAAGACATCGGCATAGATTTAGTTGCACAAAGGAAGGATGGCGCCCTGTGTTCCATTCAATGTAAGCGCTATGACCCCCAAGAGACTCTTGATAAGGCGGGCATAGATAGTTTTCTTACCGCCTCGACTAGGTCGTTTGATGGGGCAAAGTTCAGCGAGTGTTTTGTCATTAGCACGACCAGCAAGATAAGTCAGCCGGCGCGAGAGACCATGGATGATTATCTTATTCCTTGCTCGCTAGTGGATTTTTATGAAATAGCGCCAGAGGGGACCCGCGCCAGGATGGAAGAACAGCAACAGGCTTATCTTGCTCCTTTGAAGGCTGATAAGAAGAAGCTATGGTCTCATCAAGAAGAGGCGGTAGCCGATGTCCTTAAGGGGCTTAAGACTGCCGACAGAGGCAAGTTGATAATGGCGTGTGGCACTGGCAAGACGCTGGTCTCACTAAAGATAGCCGAACGGCTGGTGAAGAAGAAGCCGAAGCGAGAGGGTCTGATACTCTTGCTGGTTCCCTCTTTGGCATTGCTCTCTCAGGTGCTAAGGGAATGGACGGCACAGGCGGATAGGCTAGCCCAGATTTTTGCGGTTTGTTCGGACGCCAAGGCGGGCAAGGACGAGGAGGATACTCCCATTAGCGAGCTGGGTATGGCACCGACCACCAATAGCGAGAAGCTAGCGGACGGATTGGCTCAGCGAGACAGGGGTGGGATGACGGTTGTTTTTGCTACCTATCAGTCGATTGAAGTGGTTGCCAAGGCTCAGCAGCGATTTGATGAGGACTTTGATTTGATTATCTGTGATGAAGCCCATCGGACGACTGGGATAGAGACTGAAGCCAAGAAGACCTCTCCTTTTGTGCTGGTTCATAAGAATGACTATATTAGGGCGCGCAAGCGGCTGTATATGACGGCGACGCCGCGCATCTATAGGGGGTCGGACAAGCAAAAGGCAAAGGAGCGGGATGTGGAGGTCTTCTCGATGGATGAGGAATCCACCTATGGCAAGGAGCTCCACTGGCTTGATTTTTCTACTGCGGTTAGTCAGGATCTGCTCGCCGACTATAAGGTGCTGATACTGGGAGTTTCGTCTAAGGACTATGCGAGTTTAGAGACCAGTTTAGAGTTGAATGACACCGCCAAGTTGATTGGCTGTTGGAATGGTTTGGCTAAGCGGATTGCGAATATAGAGGCGGCTGGGATGGAGGGGGACACGGAGCCGATGAAGCGGGCGGTTGCCTTTTGCTCCAAGATTAAGTCATCGGTTCAAATTACCGAGCAGTTCACCGAGATAATAGATGCCTATCATCAAGGGACGCGTCCCCAAGACTCGCCAGAGGAGGAGGTGCTTGAATGCGAGATGAGACATGTAGATGGCACTCAGAATGTGCTTGAACGCAATGAGGCGCTCAGGTGGTTGAGGGAGGGGCCGACTGGCTATGGCTGTCATATATTGAGCAATGTCCGCTGTTTGTCTGAGGGGGTAGATGTGCCGGCTTTGGATGCGGTGATCTTTTTGTCACCGCGCAACTCGCTAGTGGATATAGTTCAATCGGTTGGTCGGGTGATGAGAAAATCGTCTGGCAAGAAGTATGGCTATATCATCCTGCCGGTGCCGGTTTCGCTGGATGAGGATGCGGAAAGAGCATTGGATAGCAACAAGAACTATCGCGTGGTGTGGGATGTGCTTCAAGCATTGCGCTCTCACGACAATAGATTTAATGCGGAGGTCAATAGGATAGAGCTGAATGAACAGGATAGCCAGCGCATAGTTGTGGATGTGATTGGGAAGGAGCTGCCTGCTGATGAAGTTAAAGAAAAGGTTGAAGGCGTCCAGCTGTCGCTGGATATAGAAGCCTGGCGTTCGGCGATCTTGGCGAGGGTGGTGCTCAAATGTGGTGATAGGCGCTATTGGGAGAAGTGGGCGAAGGATGTAGGCGAGATAGCCCAGCTCAGCAACCATCGAATTGGGGCCCAGGTCAAAGAGATGAAGAATAAAGGGGACAAGACCTTCGCAACTTTTCTTGCTGGGTTAAGGCGGAACCTCAATCCAGCCGTTAGCCAAGCGGATGCCATAGATATGCTGAGCCAACATATAGTGACTCGGCCGGTGTTCGATGCCCTGTTTGAGGGCTATGACTTTGCTGAGCGCAATCCGGTCTCGATTGCTATGGAGAATATGTTGGACATATTAAAGGATAAGAAGGTTCAGGTGGAAACCAAGAGGCTGGAGGGCTTTTATGAGAGCGTGGCAGAGAGAGCCAGAGGGATTGACAATATGGCAGGCAAGCAGAAGGTCATCAACGAGCTCTATGAGGAATTCTTCCGCACCGCCTTTCCTAAGATGTCAGAGCGACTCGGCATAGTCTATACTCCGCCTGAGGTGGTGGATTTCATTCTCCATAGTGCCAATAGCCTGCTGCAAAAGGAATTTGATCTCGGTCTCAGCAGTAAGAATGTCAATGTGTTGGATCCATTTACCGGCACTGGCACCTTCATTAGCCGATTGCTCCAATCTGACCTTATTAAGGACGAAGATCTAAGGCATAAATATACTGAGGAACTCTACGCCAATGAGATAGTCCTGCTGGCATACTATATAGCCGCCATTAATATAGAGCAAGCATTTCACTATAGACGCCAGCAGAAAGACAGTGACTATAGCTCCTTTGAGGGTATGGTGCTGACAGATAGCTTCCAACTACACGAGGATAAGGACACGGAGGATATGGTGGAGGAAACCTTACTGGATAACTCGGACCGTGCCGACGAGCAAAAGGAAAAAACCATTCAGGTGATCCTAGGCAATCCTCCCTATTCGGCTGGGCAAAAACATGCCCATGACGACACTGCTAACCTGTCCTATCCTAAGTTGGACGAGAGGATCCGCACTACCTATGTTGCTGATTCGTCTGCAACGAATAAAGGAAGTCTTTATGATTCCTATATTCGTGCCGTTCGCTGGGCAACCGATAGATTGGGTGATGAAGGGATCATTGGCTTTGTCACCAATGGCGGCTATATAGATGGTCATGCAATGGATGGCCTCCGTAAACATTTGCTTAACGACTTCACCAGTGTCTATTGCCTCAATCTGAGAGGCAATACCCGCACCTCTGGTGAAAAAGCAAGGCGAGAAGGGGGACAGATTTTTGGTGCAAGCTCTCGCGCTACTATTGCCATAACTTTTCTGGTTCGTAAATCGCCCCCCCCCCCCCCCCCCCCCTCCACTCACCCATCGACTCTACTATCGTGATATAGGAGACTATCTCAGCCGACAAGAGAAGTTGAACAAATTGAGACGGCTGGCTTCAGTGTCAAGAGTGAATTGGCAGAGGATTAAGCCCAATTCTTATCACGACTGGATAAACCAACGAGACCCTCGCTTTGCTGAGTTTATTCCTCTAGGAGACAAGGCAAATAAGACCAGGCCAGGCTCTGTGCCAACTATTTTTAATCAATATAGTCGTGGAGTTGGGACAAATAGAGACAGTTGGGTCTATAACTTTTCCCTTTCCTCCCTAAAAGAGAATATAGAAGGGATGATTAATTTTTATAACCAACAGCTGAAAGAATATCAGCGTAAGAAAAGAGAGGACAGCAGCCTATCTCCTAATCAGGTCCTTAGTATGGACAGGACCAAGATAAAATGGGCTACTGTTCTTCTAGAATATCTAGCCAGAGGCAAGAAGGGTATGGTGGATTTTAACCATATTCGTCCCGCTCTCTATCGTCCCTTTGTGCCCAAGCACCTCTACTTTGATAGACAGTTTAATAGTAGCGTTCATCGCCAACCCAGTTTCTTCCCCCTGCCGGATTCAATCAATCAAGTCATCTGTGTGCCTGGCATAGGTGGCTCGGTTGATTTTTCTGCTCTAATGGTAGCTAGGCTGCCGGATCTAAGTGTTGTCAGTGCTGGCCAGTGTTTCCCCCGCTATGTCTATGGCAAAGAGCAAGAGGATCTCGCCGCTAATGATGGCAATAGCAGACAAGACAATGTTTCCCCTTATGCTCTCGAAACTTTTCGTTCTCACTATGGGGACGACCAGATTGATAATGATGCCATCTTCTACTATGTCTATGGGCTGCTCCACCATCCCAGCTATAGAATCAAGTTCAGAGCTGACCTTCATAAGCTGCTGCCTCACATCCCCTTTGCCAACAGCCGCGAAGATTTTTGGGCTTTCAGCGAGGCGGGCAGACGCTTAGCCCAGCTTCATATTGGCTATGAAGAATTGACTCCCTATGAATTACAGATCCAGCAAAAGGGAGGCGAAAGAAGCACAGGAGATGAAAGAGACCATTATCGCGTCACCAAGATGCGCTTTGCTGGCAAGGCGCGCGACCCAGATAGGAGCTGTATTAAATACAATGACCATATCTTCATTGAGGGGATTCCGCTGGAAGCCTATGATTACAGAGTAAATGGCAAGTCGGCACTAGAATGGCTGATGGAATGCTATCAGGTAAAGCTTGATAAGGACAGTGGCATCAAGCAGAACCCAAATGAATGGTCTGATAATCCTCGCTACATCATTGACCTAATCGGCAAGCTAGTCCAACTAAGCCTCACCACCCTAAAAGAAATAGCCAACCTCCCCGAGCTCAAATTCCCCAAAGAGGATTAATAACCTAATTAGCCTGCTTTGGCTGAAAAAGCACCCTCTTTTTTAAGAATTGCACCAAAACCACCAAAAAAAATGCCCTTACAGGCACTTTCGGGGGTTAAAACCGCACTTATTTTCCTTTATAAAGTGCCTCTCAGGCGTTAGAAAATACCCGATCTAGCTAAAAAAATCTCTTTTTTGTTGAAAATACGACTAAGATCGGGTATAATAAGGCTTTTTTAACTGAGGAACCATTATGAAAAAGTTAATATTCTTATGTATGATATTGTCTATTGGGTGTGTCTCTATACCTCCAGTTTATAAAGCAAAGAATGACTCTAATGAGGAAGTAGTTATTTCAGTTTTACATTATATTGAAAATAATTTCTTCGATCCAGATTCAGCAAACAGATTGGCTATTTATCAACCTGAAAACAGAGGATCTTTCAAATTAGTATGTTTCGAAGTAAATGCTAGAAATAGACTCGGAGGTTATACTGGTGGTGGTGAATCACTAGGCATATACCCCGAACACTCTATAAAAATAATGAAAGATGGATCAGTTCGTCAGGGACGAATAGGGCTTAACACTTATCCATGTAATAGATCACAGTATTGGAATAAGGAAGTGCCTGTAATCTATCAAAAGAGAGATAATATCTTTGACTATCCTGGCTATCAAAGTAAATGGGACAGTTGAGCTTCTGGGCAAATTGAGGTATGACACAGGCAATTGTTAGATATATTTTATTAATCGTTCTATTTTTACCGCTTTGTGTTTCTGGCGAAGATGGAGAGTTGAGTGTTGATATAAACGAAGAAGCGTTAATCCAAGCAATAGTCCAAGAAACAAAAGAGTTAATTAATACGCTCCCTGAAGAAGGCCAAAAATTAGTAGTAAATGAGATAAAATTAGGGAATTATACGGTATTTTCCACAAATCCATAAATTCCCTTATTTTTTGCCTTCTTTTTGACGAGCGTCTGTAAAAGAAAACTTGTGAAGCGGTTAAACTTCACTTTGGGACTTTCTTTTTCATAATATTCTCTTTTGTGGAAGATTGGATATAATTCCCTAAAATTAATAATAGGGCAGTATTACTTTAGTCGGTTGGGCGAAGCAGGCAAGAAACGAATAATGGACAGTGCTGCTATTATAGCTAATACTCTCATAGATAAGTCTTATAACATTTACTCGGAAGTATCTTATTCGGATATATTAGAAAACACTTATTTGCTTCTTATTAATAAGCTTTCTTATCACGAGTATGAGGGGTATCAGGTAAGCAAAGAGTTTGTAGCAGGTTTGCAATCTATTATAGATGAGTGGGACTTAAAGAACTTGCAACCAACTTTAGATAAGGAAGAATTAGAGGGCAAGGATAATAATGAGTGAGGGGGATTAATTAGGTGGCAAGAGTAGATAGTTGTAAAAAGCGACTCGCGGGAGCGCTCCGCTTTTGTCAATAAGAGATAATCATGACACTAAAATCTAAACTAGGAAAAGTTGAATCGAGACTCATTAAAATTGGATCCACAATATGGAATACTTGGTGGGGTAACTTTTTATTGGGGCTCATTTTTTTCGCTCTTTTCTGTTTAACATACGTTTAAAATGATGCTCGCGGTAATTCTGATTTTTAATTAGGGAAAATTATGAGTTTTGACCCCGAACAACCCTGGCGAATGATTAGATGGGGATGCGGATGGATATTAGTCTTTATATTAACTTGTATAGTTGGTTTTATTATGTTGGCTTTTACGCTTGGGATAATAGAAGGTTTGTCGTCTTTGCCAGATGATGAATTAAGATATCCGTCAGATTGTGGAATGGGTCAAGATTACTATGACACACAGATAGAGGTTGTTTGTGATATAGGAGGTAAGGATTACGACTTGATTCAGTGTTGGGAATTGCAAATAGAATCTCTTTCAGATGCTTGGTGTAATTTGAAGAAAGTCATCAAATCTAGTTAAGAGTTAGTTATGAGATATTTAATGATATTAGTGGGAGCGCTAGCCGTTTTTGTGTTCTCTTTTTCTCAGACTTCAAAGGCTGAAGAGTTTATGAAAGAAACAGACGAGTGTATTTCTATCTCTGCGGTGGGCTGGAAGTTTTTGAAAGGTTGGGCTTGGATTGCTTCCAACCGATGCCCTTACACCGTCTATGTGACTGAAATAACTTCCCCGAGGGAAGGCAGATGTAACATATTTTATGGTGTTGCTTCGAATGGATTCTTTTCTGTAACGAGGGAACTCAACTTTATTTGGGATATCAAGTCCCGCCCCTGGGGGCTGGATAAGGAGGTGCTCTGGATCTATTGTGAAGATAAGAGTCCCGAGAAGAAGAGTGTGCATACCACTAATTTTTATCCTGTCATTTCCTGGTTGTCGGCTCAATGACAATAAGGATAAGTCTAATACCTTTTAAAACCATTAGTGTCTTTATTAAATCCCTTATCCCTTTCCCTTCTAAACCTTGTCAGCGAGTGATAAAAATTGGCGTCTCGCTGCATCATTGACCTAATTGGCAGTCCAACTAAGCCTCACCACTCTGAAAGAAGTAGCCAACCTCCCCGAGCTTAACCTAGAAGAAGAAAAGAAGTAGCTAACCTCCCCGAGCTCAACCTAGAAGAGCAGAAGGATCCATAGCTCGACCTATAAGCCGCAGAGAACAAACTGTCTTAGTCTTTTTATTGGTTAAGTGTTCATAATATTTGCCAATAATCGCCTATAATTATTAGCAGAAAAATTTGATGTGTTTTTTATTGATAATTAAAATATTGGTAACTAAAAGAAAAGTATTCTGATGACGAAAGAACCCATCCCACCTTGGACGGAGGTCCCATCTGAAAAGGATATATATCCTTATCTATTACTAGCGTTGTATCGGTTAGACGGAGAGGCTAAAACAGCGGATGTGGTTGCTAAGCTTGCTGAAGGGTTTCAAATAGGTGAGGAACCATTGAACAAAACTTTTCTTTTTTACCCTAATACAACTTTGGCAAGCCAACACCTCAAAGCCGCAGGATATTTGACATCTGACTCGCCATCCGATGTCTGGGCTTTATCGCAAAAAGGCAAAGAAAAGATTCCCGATCTGGTTAAGTGGGATATTCACAAGGATAAGGAGTCGTTAGATAATTTTAGGGATGAAGTAAAGCTTGCAGCTAAGACAAAAGTGGCAAGAAAATCTAAGCAGGTCGTTCAAGAATCTGGCAAGGATATGACACAAGAACCCGTCCCACCTTTGATGGAGGTCCCATCTTACAAGCATATATATCCTTATCTATTACTGACGTTGCATCAGTTAGGCGGAGAGGCTAAAACAAAGGATGTGGTGGCTAGGCTTGCTGAAGGATTTCAACTAAGTGAGGAACTATTAGAGAAAAAGACGAAAGGAGGGAATCTTCTTTTTTACTTTAATACAGCTTGGGCAAGAGAACTCCTCAAGGTCGCAGGATATTTGGCAACTGACTCACCAGTCGGTGTCTGGGCTTTATCGCAAGAAGGTAAAGAGAAGATTCCAGATCTGACTGAGTGGAATATTAACAGGGATAAGGATTCGTTAGATAATTTTAGGGAGGAGGTAAGGCTTGCAGCTAAGAAAAAGGGGGCAAGGAAAGCTAAGCAGGGTGTTGAAGAATCTGACAAGGAGAAGGAACAAGCAAAAAAAGAACCCGTCCCACCTTGGACGGAAATCCCATCTGAAAAGCATATATATCCTTATCTATTACTGGCGTTGCATGAGTTGGGCGGAGAGGCTGAAAAACCGGATGTGGTGGCTAGGCTTGCTGAAAGATTTCAACTAAGTGAGAAACTATTAGAAGAGAGAACGAAAACAGGGAGTCCTCATTTTTCTAGTAGGACAGCTTGGGCAAGAGAATCCCTCAAGGTCGCAGGATATTTAGCATCTGACTCGCCAATCGGTGTCTGGGCTTTATCGCAAGAAGGTAAAGAAAAGATTTCTGATCTGGTTAAGTGGGATACTAACAAGGATAAGGAGTCGTTAGACAATTTTAGGGAGGAGGTAATGTTTGCAGCTACTAAGAAAAAAGGGGCAAAGAAGGCTAAGCAGGTTGTTGAAGAATCTGACAAGGAGGAGGAACAAGCAAAAAAAGAACCCGTCCCACCTTGGACGGAGATCCCATCTGAAAAGGATATATATCCTTATCTATTACTGGTGTTGCATGAGTTGGGCGGAGAGGCTAAAACAAAGGATGTGGTGGCTAGGCTTGCTAAAAGATTTCAACTAAGTGAGGAACTATTAGAGAAAAAAACGAAAAGCGGGGAGTTTCATTTTCACAATAAGACAGCTTGGGCAAGACAAGACCTCAAGGTCGCAGGGTATTTGGCATCTGACTCACCAGTAGGTGTCTGGGCTTTATCGCAAGAAAGTAAAGAAAAGATTTCCGATCTGACTAAGTGGGCTACTAACAAGGATAAGGAGTCGTTAGATAATTTTAGGGAGGAGGTAAAGCTTGCGGCCAAGAGAAAAAAGGCAAAGAGAACTATGCAGGTTGTTGAAGAACCTGACAAGGAGGAGAAACAAGCAAAAAAAGAACCCGCACCACCTTTGACAGAGGTCCCATCTTCCAAGCATATATATCCTTATCTATTATTGGAGTTGCATGAGTTGGGCGGGGAGGCTAAAACAGAGGATGTGGTGGCTAGGCTTGCTGAAAGATTTCAGCTAAGTAAGGAGCTATTAGAGAAAAAAAGGAAAAGAGGGGGTTCTCATTTTTACTTTAATACAACTTCGGCAAAGCACGGACTTAAAGAGGCAAGATATTTGGCATCTGACTCGCCAGCCGGTGTCTGGACTTTATCGCAAGAAGGTAAAGAAAAGATCCCTGATCTGACTGAGTGGGATATTAACAGGGATAAGGAGTCGTTAGATAATTTTAGGAAGGAGATAGGGCTTGCAATTGCTAAGAAAAGAATAGAGAGACGTACCCCTCCTGCTCTAGCACTTGGGGAGGTAAGGCCTGCAGCTGCTAAGGAAGGAAAGGGGCAAGAAAAGCCAAGCAAGTCGTTGAAGCACCTGGCGAGAAGAAGAAACAAACCAAAAAAGAGAAACAGGGGCAGGAAGAGCAGCTGAATAAAATCTGAAAGATGTGTCCATTTGAATTTGAAATACTATTCAAACAGCTTTTTTAGGTTGGGTAGTGGGGATTTTGTTGAAACGAAACTGACTGGCGATCTTGGAATTGATAGATTCGATTTTTTTGTTTTTGACGACCTTTAAAGTGGCTTTTCAATCGAAAGGATAGCAGGAGGGCAGTAATATTAGCTCGGATAAAATACTGGAATTGCATGAGGCGATGGTCCAGTATAAGGCTGAGAGATGAGAAAGCAGTGTTTAGCACCACATCTGATTTTATTTTCTATTACATCGGGTCTATTCTTTCCCTGGAAGGAAGGTGTTACGCTTATAATAGGAATTTATGAACTAAAAGAGGAGTATTCTGATGACAAAAGAACTTATACCACCTTGGACGAAAATCCCATCTAAAAAGTATATATATCCTTATCTATTATTAGAGTTGCATGAGTTGGGCGGGGAAGCTAAAACTGGGGATGTGGTTGCTAGGCTTGCTGAAAGATTTGAACTGAGTAAGAAACTATTGAAGAAAAAAACGAAAAGCGGGGAGCCTCATTTTCGTTTTAATGTAGGTTGTGCAAGACTAGACCTCAAAGTCGCAGGATATTTGGCATCTGACTCGCCACGCGGTATCTGGGCTTTATCGCGAGAAGGCAGAGAAAAGATCCCCGAGCTGACTAGGTGGGACACTAACAAGGATAAGGAGTCGTTGGATAATTTTAGGGAGGAGGTAAGGCTTGCAGATAAGAGAGAATCTAAGCAGGTTGTTGAAGAATTTGACAAGAAGGAGAAACAAGCAAAAAAAGAACCAGTCCCACCTTGGACGAAGGTCCCATCTTCCAAGGATATATATCCTTATCTATTATTGGCGTTGCATCAGTTGGGTGGGGAGGCTAAAACAGGGGATGCGGTGGCTAAGCTTGCTGAAAGATTTCAACTCAGTGAGAAACTATTAAAGAAAAAAATGAAAGGAGGGGATCTTTACTTTTACCATAATACCACTTGGGCAAAACACATCCTCAAAGTCGCAGGATATGTGGCATCTGACTCGCCACACGGTGTCTGGGCTTTATCTCAAAAAGGCAAAGAAAAGATTCCTGATCTGACTGAGTGGGATGTTAAGAAGGATAAGGAGTCGTTAGATAATTTTAGGGAGAGGGTAAAGCTTGCAACCAAGAAAAAAGAGGCAGGGAAAGCTAGTCAAGTTGTTGAAGAATCTGACAAGGAGGAGCAACAAGCAAAAAGAGAGGAGCAAGAGCAAGAAAGGCAGCTGAATAAAATCCGAACAATGGATCCATTTGCATTTGAAAGACTATTCAAGAGGCTTTTTAAAGCCGTGGGTTATGAGGATGGTATTGAAACGAAGCCGACTGGCGATTCTGGAATTGATGGATTTGGCTTTTTTGCTTTTGGTTTGGTAAGATTTAAGGTGGTTTTTCAATCGAAAAGATACAAAAAGGGCAGTAATATTAGCTCGGATAAAATACAGGAATTGCATGGGGCGATGGCCCGGCATAATGCCGAGAAAGCAGTTTTTATTACCACTTCTGATTTTACTAGGAGTGGAATAGAAGCCGCCCGTGAACTAGGGATAGAGTGTATAAATGGTGAAAAATTGATAGAGCTTTTGAAGAAACATAGGCTTGGTTACAGTCCGGTAGAAGAACTCGAATTTAACGAAGCCTTCTTTGACAGTATGTAGTTGTGATTTGTGGACGCTCTCCGATCTGTAAAAAAAACAACAACAGAAAACAAAGATTAGACCAAAGAGTTTAATTTTCTTTTCTGTTACATTGGATCTATTCTTCCCCTGGAAGGAAGGTGCTGCACTTATAATGGGAATTTATGAACTAAAAGAGGAGTATCCTAATGACAAAAGAACCCGTTCCACCTTTGACGGAGGTCCCATCTTTCAAGCATATATATCCTTATCTATTACTGGCGTTGCATGAGCTGGGTGGAGAGGCTAGAACCAAGGATGTCGTGGCTAAGCTTGCTGAAAGATTTCAACTAAGTGACGAACTATCAGAGAAAAAAATGAAAGGAGGGGATCTTGAGTTTTACTATAATGCAGGTTCGGCAAGACTAGACCTCAAATATGCAGGATATTTGACATCTGACGCGCCATTCGGTATCTGGGCTTTATCGCAAGAAGGCAGAGAGAGGATCCCCGAGCTGACCAAGTGGGATACTAACAAGGATAAGAAGTCGTTAGATAATTTTAGGGAGGAGGTAGGGCTTGCAGCTAAGGGAAAACAGGCAGAGAGAGCTAAGCAGGTTGTTGAAGAACTTGACAAGGAGGAGAAACAAGCAAAAAGAGAGGAGCAAAGGCAAGAAAGGCAGCTGAATAAAATCCGAACAATGGATCCATTTGCATTTGAAAGACTATGCAAGAAGCTTTTTAAGGCTGTGGGTTATGAGGATGCTGTTGAAACGAAACGGACTGGCGATCATGGAATTGATGGATTTGGCTTTTTTGCTTTTGGTTTGGTAAGATTTAAGGTGGTTTTTCAATCGAAGAGATACAAAAAAGGCAGTAATATTAGCTCGGATAGAATACAGGCATTGCACGGGGCGATGGTCCAGGATAAGGCTGAGAAAGCAGTTTTTATCACCACATCTGATTTTACTAAGAGGGGGAGAGAAGCCGCCCATGAACTAGGGATAGAGTGTATAAATGGTGAAGAATTGATAGAGCTCTTGAAGAAACATAGGCTCGGCTACAGGCCTGTAGAAGAACCCGAATTTGACGAAGCCTTTTTTGACAGCACCTAAACAATCTTGCTATAATTTTTGGATGCTCTTCCGATGTGTGAAAAACAAATTACAACCTACCTTGCTTCCTATACATCCTATACATACATCACTAAAAATCCAAAATTTAACCTTCTGAGGATTTATAGATTTGACGGGTCAAAATTAACCCTCGCCTCAATAAGCTCTAATTTGGTTCGTTGCTCCCGGTATAAATAAAAGGTAAGCTATTAATATAAGTATATTTGCCTTCCTTTTTCAATCTTTTAAGTAATGATTTATTATACATATTCAGGTTTTATGATTCCATATACTTTCGTATATCTTCATCGGGTTTTATGTTAAGTAAGAGCTTAATTTTCTTTTCTATTACATCACGACTACTCTTCTCCCGATATTTTTTAATAATGGTATTAATAAATGAAATTAAATGACGCATATTCTCATCAGAGTTGCCTTGGTAAGCCTTATGGAATATTGGATAATACTCCCCAAACTCCTCATTGGATAATAAGATAATACCTCTAAGCACATTTGGATTACTATAATATTCTTTTATGGATTTTTGCATTTCTTCCTCCCTTTTTTTCGTATTTTTAGAATGTTTCTTAAATACTTTTGTCGTCTTGTTGTGCCAAATGGATAATTGGACTAAGAACTCTATCATATAATCCATCTCTTTTTCTTGTATCAACTGCCTTCTGTGTTGCCATTGACCAAGAAATAAAGTGGCAACAAAAATAGCAATAATAACCAGTGAATCGATTTGATCTAAAAAATAATCCATAAGAGAATATTATAACCATCGGATAGCAAACACAAATCATGACGAACGATAATCATATGTTATAGGATATAATCCCCTTATGATTAGATATCTTAGGGCGCTGCTATTGGCGCTTGTTTCTTCATTGGTGCTATTGGTTCAGCTGGCGATGGCTGAGGAGGATGGCAAGGAACTTGCCTTTCGCTATAAATGTATGACCTGCCATGGAGTTAGAGGTGTTTCTCCTGAATCCGAATACCCTCATCTTGCTGGTCAATCAAAGCTCTATATCATCACTCGCCTCCAGTATTTCGCCGCCGAGAAAGAGCCCTATAGTCCCATGCTTCCTCATGCTCTTCCCCTCAGTGAAGAGGAAATGGAGAAGCTAGCCGAATATTTCAGTTCTATTGTCCGCTGATGAGGTTGATGAAGATAATGAAGCAAGAAGCCCTTATTGATAGTCCTATCCTCGCTCTTCTTTTCAATGAAGAGGAAATGGAGAAGCTAGCTGAATATTTCAGTTCTGTTGTCCGCTGATGAGATTAATGAAGTTGATGAAGATAATGAAGCAAGAAGCCCTTATCGATAGTCCCATCCTCGCTCTTCTTTTCAATGAAGAGGAAATGGAGAAGCTAGCCGAATATTTCAGTTCTGTTGTCCGCTGATGAGATTAATGAGATTGATGAGTTTGATGAGTTTGATGAAGCGAATCAAGCAAGAAGCCCTTATCGATAGTCCCATCCTCGCTCTTCTTTTCAATGAACAGGAAATGGAGAAGCTAGCCGAATATTTCAGTTCTGTTGTCCGCTGATGAGATTAATGAAGTTGATGAAGCTAATCAGGCAAGAAGCCCTTATCGATAGTCCCATCCTCGTTCTTCTTTTCAATGAAGGGGAAATGGAGAAGCTAGCCGAATATTTCAGTTCTATTGTCCGCTGATGAGGTTGATGAGTTTGATGAAGCGAATCAAGCAAGAAGCCCGCTGATGAGATGAATGAAGCGAATTAAGCGAATGAAGGAATTAAAAGCATCACTGAAAGATTAATGAGACTAATGAGGTCGATAAGCGAATGAAGTTAATGAAACGAATGAGACTAATAAAGAAGCCGATATGGTTAATATTATTGGTATCTGGCTGTTTCGTCTCCTTTGGTTTAGGGGCAAATGAGCGGGAACTAGGCGAACGGCTGATTAGTGAGAAGGGTTGCATCACCTGTCATGATAAGAGCGGCAGGGGAACAGCAGACATCAATCCCAATCTAGGAGGTCAGTGGAAGGCCTATATGGTGAAGACTATGGTGGATATTCAAAAGGGGATTCGCCAGAGTCCAGTGATGGCGCCTTTGGTAAAGGACTTGACCATTGAGGAAATTCGCGCGATGGCTGCCTATTATAGTGCTCAAGACCCCTAGGAGTTCTTCTTCTAATCTCAATCCCAGCTGGCGGCAGAGGTTAGAGAGTGAGTTCAAACAGCCCAATATGAAGAAGTTGCGCGCCTTTTTGGTTGAGCAAAAGAGGCAGGGCAAGACTGTCTATCCTCCCTCCAAGCTGGTCTTCAATGCATTCAATCTGACTTCTTTTGATAAGGTGAAGGTTGTCATCTTAGGGCAGGATCCTTATCACAATCCTGGTCAAGCCCATGGGCTATGCTTTTCTGTGCCTGAGGGGGTAGAGGCGCCGCCTTCGCTGCAAAACATATTCAAGGAGCTAAAGGAGGATGTTGGGGTTGAGCGAACCAAGTCGGATTTGAGCGATTGGGCGGAACAGGGGGTGTTGTTGCTAAATAGTGTCCTCACAGTTGAGATGAGAAGGGCGGCATCTCATGCTAGACGGGGCTGGGAGGAATTTACTGATTCTGTCATCTATATGCTCGCCCTTGAGCGTAAGGATCTGGCATTTATTCTATGGGGGAGCTATGCCAGGAAGAAGGCAGAGCATTTGGACAAACAGAAGCATTTTATTGTTGAGTCTGCTCATCCATCCCCCTTATCCGCTGATAAGGGCTTCTTCGGTAGCAGACCCTTTTCTCAGGTCAATGCCTTTTTACAGGCGGTGGGCAAAGAACCGATTGTTTGGTGATAGGGCGCTCTTGTGCGTTTTGTTTTTACAAGCGGTGGGCAAAGAACCAATTGCGGATACAAATGAGAGGCGCAAATTTCAATCAGACCCTATTATTAATTCATCCTTAGTGGCAAAAGAGGGAAGATGCTAGCGGAGCTCGGTCATTTTTCTCTTGCTCTATCCTTATGCTTTGCGGGGTTGATGGTGATTTTCCCCTTCTTGCCTGCCTATGCCAGCCGTCTTCGGCTGTTGGGTGGCGGGATGTTCTTGTTCTTGTTGTTTTCTTTCTTGACTCTGGTGGCTTCTTTTGTGCTAGATGACTTTTCCTTGTTCTATGTGGCGGCCAATAGCAGTTCATCTTTGCCTTGGTTCTACAAGCTCACTGCCAGCTGGGGAGCCCATGAGGGCTCTATGTTATTATGGTGTGTTCTATTGGCGGGATGGTTGCTGGCTTTAATTATCAAATCGCAATCTAGCAAGCAAGAGATGCGTGCCATATCTCTGGTCTCGGTTGTCCTCTTCCTCTTCTTGTTGTTTGTCTTCTTCACTTCCAATCCCTTTCTGCGCCACTTTCCGCCTGCTATTCAGGGCGCCGACCTCAATCCATTATTACAAGATTTTGCCTTCATCATCCATCCACCGCTTCTCTATATGGGCTATGTGGGTTTGACTATCAGCTGCGCCCTGGCCCTGGGCGGCATAGACCAACCAGTTCGCCAAGCGGCACGGACTATTCGCCCTTGGGCCAATCATGCCTGGGCTTTTCTTGGTCTAGGAATTGCGGTAGGAAGCTGGTGGGCTTATTATGAGTTGGGCTGGGGTGGCTGGTGGTTCTGGGATCCAGTTGAAAACTCTTCGCTAATGCCTTGGCTAACTGGAGCGGCTCTGGTTCATTCGCTCAGAGTGGCTGAGGTGCGTGGTCAGTTCTATCGCTGGGTGGCTTTTCTTGCTCTGATGAGTTTTTCCTTGAGTCTATTGGGCGCTTTCTTGGTGCGCTCTGGTATTCTCAGTTCGGTTCATTCTTTTGCCGAGGATAAGCAAAGGGGCATATTCCTTCTTATGATCTGGGTTTTGCTATCTATTGCTGGCTGGTGGTTGTTGATGAGGATGAGGAGGGGTTCGTCTGGTGAGCGGATTCCCTTTTTCTCTCGTGTTGGCATGCTATTGGTCAATAATATTCTCCTTGTTTTTGCGATGTTCTGTATTCTGGTTGGCACTCTCTATCCATTGTTCGTTGAGCTCAGTGGCAGCCAGCCGATTGCTGTAGGGCCACCTTACTTTATCAGTCTGGTGGTTCCAATAGCCATAGTAGCTGGGTTGGCGGCATCTGTGGTGATATTCTTTGATTGGCATAAAAAGGCAGAAGGCAAGGTAAGGCGGAGATTGTTATTGTTTCTTTGTCCCCTAGCCATTGCCATAGTCTTCCCTTTTCTCTATGGTGGCGGTTGGCATTGGGGGGCGTGGTTGACTGTCTTTGTTGGGGGGTCGCTAATTTGTTCTGCCCTGTTGATTATGAAGGATTTTCACTCTTGGCGAGCGCCTCATAGGATAGGCTTTTTCATCGGTCATCTAGGCTTTGCTCTGCTAATCTTGGGGGCGGGGCTAAATAGTATTTACCATAGTCAGCGCCAGCAGGTGCTTGCCATAGGTGAGGAGACTCAATTAGGGAATCACAGATTTGTGGTGCAGGACTTCTTCTATGGTGAGGAGGCTAATTACAAATCCTTGACTGCTCATCTGGAAGTCTTTTCTCCTTCTGATATTAAGAAGACCGACCTTTATCCTAGTCGCCGTCTCTATATTGAGCGCAACCAGCTAACAACTGAATCTGCCATAGCGGCTGGCTTTGCTTATGATCTGTTGGTTACACTGGGAGCGGAAGAGTCAGAAGATAGCTATGTTTTTACTGTCCATCATCATCCTTTCGTTCGTTGGGTCTGGTTGGGGATGGTCTTCATTGCCATAGGCAGCCTACTGGCAGTTCGGCTCAACCGGCGAAGGGAGGTTCTATTATGAGGAAGCCCAACCTCTCCTTTATTGGCGGGCTTGCCTTTATCTTTCTGCTTGGTTTGTTGTTCTCTTTTATTCTCTTCAATGAGAGGGAAGCTAGCAAGGAGAGTGGAGTGACTAGGCTTGGCAGCTTTGCCGTCGCCGATTTGCACAGCGGTAATCTCATTCATAGTAGAGAGCTGGAGTTTCCTGCCCTGTTTAATGTTTGGGCTAGTTGGTGTGTTTCTTGTCGCTATGAACACGGCTTGCTGATGGAGTTGGCTAGTCAAAGCGTTGCTATCTATGGGATTAACTATTTGGATGAACGACAGGATGCACTTGAATGGTTAGAACTAAGAGGAGACCCTTACGTCGCCAGTCTTTATGATGCCAAAGGGTCTTTGGGAGTGGAGCTAGGTATCTATGGGGTGCCAGAGACCTTTCTTATAGCCAAGAATGGCGATATTTTGGTTCACCATTTGGGTATTTTGACTCAAGAGATATGGGAGACCAAATTTCTGCCTTTGTGGCAGGAAACCTAGCTAGCTGGCAAAGAAAACTTGGCGAGCTGGTTGACAACCCAGCAAACCTGTCGCTTCATCATAGGGGAATAAATCATCTGGTGTTCCTAATCAATGAGGAGTGGGTCTTGCGAATGCCAGCGCCAACTAGACAATTCTTGGCAACCGATAATCCTTCTGCCGCTGAAGTAGCGGCAAGGATGAAGCTCTTTGCCGCCACTCATCATTGTCCCTCGCCTCAATATGTCTTTAGTCCGGCTGAATTGCCCCCAGCTGGTGGCATTCTCATCCCCTATGTAAGGGGACGCAAGTTGGAGTTGCCGACCGACCTGCCCCTCGTGGCAGATTGTCTTGCCGCCTTACATGCCACCCGACCGGGTGCTATCCGACCGGATATAGCCAAGACAATTAATCAGCGAATGGACTTTCTGTCTCAAGCGCCCATCTCAGAAGACAGCCGCCTGATTATTAAGGGACTATGGGACAGGACTAATGGCTGGCTAACTAGCAAGGAAATGGTTTGTTTGAACAGAGAAGATGCAATCCTAGCAGATAGCCAGCCAGGCAACTTCATTGTCAGCTCTGATAATAGGGCAGTGGTGGTAGATGTGGAAGGGGACTTTGTCCATTCGGCTGGCATAGATTTGGCTCATATTACCCTTTTTTCCTCACTGCTTTGGTGGGATGAAAAGGCAAGACCGCTGAAAAAAAAGGACATAGTTTCCTTTTATCAGCACTATATCAACAAAACAGATGGGTCTAGTTCCTGTGCCGAGCTCTTGGCATTGAGGCCCTTAGTCCTCTGCCGCACTCTGAGCTGGATGTTCTACTTTCTTACTTTGGCAGCCGGCGGCATCTTGGCGGCACCTCCATCATTAATAGCCAGAGCTAGTAGTATATTAAAGGCAGATAATCTTGAGATATTAATAGACAATGAAGCAAAATTACTATGACAGTTAAATTGAATATTGGCTTGGTAAAGAGTAGGTTCAATGCTGAGCTGTGCGATAATCTGGTAGATGGGGCTCGGCTATTTTTCGAACGGCGGGAGGAAGCATTTTTTGACACTAGGACCTATCAGCAGGAGGTGTCATTTAACATTGAGACCTTTGCGGTTCCCGGCGCTTATGAACTTCCTTTGGGTGTCCAATGGCTAATAGAAATGGCAAAGGAACGGCAAAGCCCCCTAGATGGAGTGGTTGCCTTGGGGGTGGTGATTCGTGGCGAGACTCCTCACTTTGATTATGTCGCAGGTCCAGCGGCTCAGGGTATTATGCAGGTAGGCTTGAATCATAGTCTGCCGGTAGGCTTTGGTTTAATCACGGCTGATACTTATGAACAGGCTGCCAATCGTGCCAACCTAACTACTCTGACAGAGGAAGCTGACACAAAGGAAAATAACGACAGGCGAGACAAGAAGAGCAACAAGGGCTATGAGGCAGCTGCCGCTGTCTGGGCAATGATATTGGAACGGCAAAAGCATATTGGAGATAGCAGATGGCAATTTATCATCCGTAGGGCAATGATATTGGAACGGTAAAGGCATATTAGAGCGATAGAAGATAGGAAGATAGAAAGAGATAGAAAGAGATAGAAGAGGATAGAAGCAATTTGACTGCAAAACTAAATATCTGGCATCGCCATAGGGCAAGGGTAAAGGCTTTACAGGCTCTTTATCAGTGGGATTTTGGCGCCAACCCGCCAGCTGCTGTTGAAGCCTATATGCGTGAGGATGATAGCTTCGTTAAGCTAGATGAGGACTATTTTTCTTTATTGTTTCAAGGAGTCGTCCAACATAGAGCCAAGCTAGATAAAGAGATAGCCGCTGTTTAGAGAGATAGAAGATAGGAAGATAGAGAGAAATAGAAGAGGATAGAAGTAATTTGACTGTAAAACTAAATATCTGGCATCGCCATAGGGCAAGGGTAAAGGCTTTATAGGCTCTTTATCAGTGGGATTTTGGCGCCAACCCGTCAGCTGCTGTTGAAGCCTATATGCGTGAGGATGATAGCTTCGTTAAGCTAGATGAGGACTATTTTTCCTTATTGTTTCAAGGAGTCGTCCAACATAGAGCCAAGCTAGATAAAGAGATAGCCGCTGTTTAGAGAGATAGAAGATAGGAAGATAGGAAGATAGAAAGAAATAGAAGAGGATAGAGGCAATTTGACTGCAAAACTAAATATCTGGCATCGCCATAGGGCAAGGGTAAAGGCTTTACAGGCTCTTTATCAGTGGGATTTTGGCGCCAACCCGTCAGCTGCTGTTGAAGCCTATATGCGTGAGGATGATAGCTTCGTTAAGCTAGATGAGGACTATTTTTCTTTATTGTTTCAAGGAGTCGTCCAACATAGAGCCAAGCTAGATAAAGAGATAGCCGCTGTTTCAGACCGTGATATGGATCAGTTGGATCTGGTTGTGAGGAATATTCTGCGCTTAGGCGCCTATGAGTTGGCATATTGCCCTGAGGTGTCCGCTAGTGTCGTTATCAGTCAAGGGGTCAAGCTCAGCGAAGAATTTGCTTCGGAACAGGCACATACTTTCGTCAATGGGGTGCTTGATAGCTTACAAAACAGACTAAGAGATGAATTTGCTTTTATCCATCTATTAAGGAGGGAAATAAGACGCGATTCGCTTGGGCGCTATGATAGCCTGATTGGCGATGATTGTGCCCTATTGCCTCCCTCCCGCCATTCATTGATATCTGTTGATGCCTGTGTGGAGGATGTCCATTTTCCCGCTAATGCTTCCCCTTTCTTAATAGGCTATCGCAGCCTAGGGGCTGCCATCAGTGATTTGGCGGCTATGGGAGCTGTTCCAGCTCAGTTCCTTTGTGCCATCTCTTTGCCATCTCATCTTTGGGAAAGAGAATACCTTATCCAACTAGGACAAGGGATAAGACTTGCCAGCATTCGTTGCGGCATAGAATTGATAGGAGGTAATCTGACGGCGGCGAAGACCTTCTCCCTTACTATGACAGTCATAGGTCATGCCGACAAGCCTCTCACCAGAAAGGCAAGCCAATTAGGCGATAAGATATTTGTTAGCGGCTCTCTTGGCGATGCTAGCGGGGGATTGAAATTTGCTACCAAAGAGCCGATGGAACTAACAGTTGCAGAGGCCTCCCTAAGAGCCGCCTACTACTGCTCGCTACCACCCTTAGCTTTGGGGCAAGGATTGAGAGGGCTGGCTCATTCCTGTATTGATATTTCGGACGGCCTTTCCAGCGATATCTATCATCTCCTCGCTCCTCTTGGGGCCAACCTTTCCTTAGCCCAATTGCCGCTGTCTGCTTCGCTCTTGTCTTGCTTTTCTTATGAGGAGGCGGTTGACTTGGCTTTGGGGCCTAGTGATGACTATGAACTGCTATTTACCGCCCCTGCCCAATCACAAGAAGAGATTGAGCAACTGGCAGAGGATTTGGGTGTGAGGCTTAGCTGTATTGGCGAAGTAGTGGAGGGAGATATAACTATTGATGGCAAGCCACTAAGATCTGAAGGCTATAGACATTGGGGAGACGAGGGACATAAGGAACAAGGAAAACAAGAAGGACACAAAGGGCATAAGGAACAGGAAGAAAATGGGAAACAAGAAGGACATGAGGGACAAGAGGGGCAAGGAGTTCGGGAGGAACACAGGGGACAGAAGGAACAAGAAAACCACAGGGGACAAAAGAGACAAGAGGAACAAAGCGAGCGGGAGGAACCTAGGGGACAAAAGGGACAAGAGGAACAAAGCGAGCGGGAGGAACCTAGGGGACAAAAAAGACAAGAGGAACAAGGCGAGCAGGAGGAACCTAGGGGACAAAAAAGACAAGAGGAACAAGGCGAGCAGGAGGAACCTAGGGAACAAAAGGAACAAGACGAACAGGGCGAGCGGGAGGAACCTAGGGGACAAGAAAGACAAGAGGAACAAGGCGAGCGGGAGGAACCTAGGGGACAAAAGAGACAAGAGGAACAAGGCGAGCGAGAGGAACACAGGGAACAAAAGGGACAAGAGGAACAAGGCGAGCGAGAGGAACACAGGGAACAAAAGGGACAAGAGGAACAAGGCGAGCGAGAGGAACACAGGGAACAAAAGGGACAAGAGGAACAAGGCGAGCGAGAGGAACACAGGGGACAAAAGGGACAAGAGGAACAAGGCGAGCGAGAGGAACACAGGGGGGATAGAAAGAACATGAAGGACACAAGCGACAGGGGGGATAGAGAGAACATGAAGGGCACAAGCGACAGGGGGGATAGAAAGAACATGAAGGACACAAGAGACAGGAGGGATAGAAAGAACATGAAGGACACAAGAGACAGGAGAGACAGGGGCGACAGAAAGAACATGAAGGACACAAGAGACAGGAGGGATAGAAAGAACATGAAGGACACAAGAGACAGGAGAGACAAGAGGGACACAAGAGACAGGAGAGACAAGAGGGACAGAAAGAACATGAAGGACACAAGAGACAGGGGGGATAGGAAGAACATGAAGGACATAAGAGACAGGAGGGACAGAAAGAACAAGGGAAGCATAAGGGACAAGAAGAACACAGAAAACAAGGGGAGCCTGAGGGGCATAGGGAATATAAGAACAACGAAGAAAGCCTAGTATAATCCTTGCTATATGTTGAATTTTTATATTGATAAGGAAGAGATAGGGGCAGGACTGAAAGACCCTTTTGTGTTATTGGCTCAGGGGCTTGGTAGTGGTTGTATCCATCCAATGCCAGGGACCTGGGGCACTCTTGGTGGCTTGATAGTATTTATTGTTGCTTATTATTTCATTCCCGAACCCATCTGGCAGAGCTTGGTGGTGGTGGCAACTGTCTTAGGCATTCCTCTATGTACCTATGCCGAGAGGGCACTTGGCGATAAGGACCCAAGTTCGGTTGTGTGGGATGAATGGTGTGGTATCTGGCTTTGCTATCTCTTCTTGCCGTTTAATCCGCTCCTTTTAATCATAGGCTTTATTCTCTTTCGTATCTTTGATACACGCAAACCCTGGCTCATAGGCACAGCAGAACGAAAACTCACTAAGGGATATAGCATCATGCTAGATGATGTCTTGGCTGGCATCCTAGTTAACATCCTCCTCCAGCTACTCGTGCTTGGCGCTGGTTTCGTGGGGCTAGGCTTTGTGTTCGGTATTGGAGCCGCCTAGGATTCTTTCACCTGCGATGCCAGTCGGCGGCTTACTAGTTTGGATATATGGAGCAAATATAAGACTAGGCTTTGTAGTAAGCGCCTAAGACTCTTTCACCAACAGCACCAGTCACCGAAGGGATGTTGCCAGTTTGATGATGGAGACTTCTATAACCAAGCCAAGCAAAACTGATGGCTTCTACTAGTTGGGGGTCGGCTCCCAGTGCCTCAGTGGTGAATACTGGGCATTCGGTCAGCTGTTTCATTCGCTCGCATAGATAGCTATTGTTTGTGCCACCACCGCATAGATAGAAGACGCTTTTCCTGTCTAGTTCCCCACAGGCCGCTAAGGATATGGCTAGCACAGTGAGGTCTACCAGCGTTGCCTGAACATCTTTGGCTGCATACTGCTGGTCGCATTGTTCTAGATAATGGTTCAACCAGTTCATATTAAAGTAGTCTCGCCCGCAGCTCTTAGGCGGGCTTCGGGAGAAATAACTATCTTGGAGTATAAGATGTAGCAATTCGGCTATAGGCTCACCACTCTTTGCCCAAGCGCCCTTGTCATCATAGTCCTGGTTAATATGCTTGCGGCTCCACTCATCCATTAGGCAGTTGCCTGGCCCTGTGTCAAATCCAACAATAGGGGAGTTACGGTGTAGTTGAGTGAGATTAGCAATACCGCCTATATTAATGATCAACCTATCCTCCTTGCTATCGGCGAAGAACTTATGATGGAAGGCAGTTGCCAAAGGGGCACCTTGCCCGCCAGCTGCAAGGTCGCGCCGTCTCATATCCGCTAGGACATCAATGCCATTTTGCTCGGCAAGAATGTGAGGATTGCCTCCTTGCCAGCTTATGCCTTTGCTGGGTTTGTGAGCGAGGGTCTGACCGGAAAAACAGATGGCGCGCACCTGATCCTTGGTCAAGTTGGCTTTTTCTATCAGCGAAGAGACAAGACGAGCTGCCTCAGATGTAATTTCATTGTCAAGTTCGCCCAAATCCACTAGGGTAGATTTGTTGTTGTAATTAAAGGAGAATATCTTATCTCGCAGTTTGGTGGGGATATCTAAGGAATCGCTTGCTAGCAGCTCAAAGCTATCCGTTTCAAAAGCGACCAGCACACCATCAATGGAATTTGCGCTACTACCGGACATCAGTCCTATGTATAGCTCAGCCGCCATAGTCGGCTTGGGCGCTGCTGGCTTTGATGGTTAAAATCTGTTCGGCATATTTGCGAAATGCTGGTAGCTCGCCTCTGGCTAGCTGAGTTTGCCTTGGTATCTTCACCTTAAGGGGATCTCGATGAACCCCGCTCACGCGAAATTCGTAATGTAGATGGGGACCGGTGGAGATGCCGCTACTACCTACATAACCAATCACTTGCCCTTGTTTTACTCGCCTTCCCTTGCGAATATTGCGAGCATAGCCGCGCATATGAGCATAGAGGGTGGTATAGCCATCGCCATGATTAATAATGACAGTCCTGCCATAACCGCCTTTGGTGCCAGCCCAGCTAACCACTCCGTTACCAACTGAACGGATAGGAGTGCCAGGGCGGGCGGCAAAGTCTACTCCTTGATGCGGCCGAATGATATTGAGAACCGGGTGACGGCGGCGCGGATTGAATCTTGAGCTAACGCGAGAAAATTCTACTGGCATACGGAGAAAACGGGTCTTCATTGACTTGCCATCTGGGGTAAAGTAGCCGTCCTCTCCTGCCTTCGTTTTATAGTAAATGGCAGTTATCTTCTTGCCTTGATTGATGAACTCTGCTATACGAATATTGCCTGTCTGAACTGTTCTATTCTCTACTAATAGCTCTTCATAGAGAACCGAGAACTTGTCTCCGCGTCTTACATCATTGGCAAAGTCTATATCATAGGCATAGATGTTGGCAAAATCATTTACCATCTTGCTAGACATTCCCTTAGAGGTGCCGTCGCGATAAAGCGAACTGGTTATGTCTCCTTCAATAAAACGATATTGCTTTTGGTATTCGGCTTCATAGGCGACAGAAGCATAGCCTTTGGGAGTGCGGTAATAGCTAGTGCCTCTGATGGGATCCTCCATTATGACTAGCTGCTTTATCTTATCATTATGATCAAGAGATAGCCGAATGACTGTGCCACGTTGTATTCTATTTACTTGCCGCCGTTGCTTGGTGCTAAGCGAGTTGGCTAGGATAGTCACTTGGTTTGGGTCTAGCTGTAATCGCTCAAACAGTTGGTAGAGATTCTCATTGTGTTGGAGGCGGACGCGAATATGACGAGGCAAGATAGAGGTTGTTGGCGGGTCAAATTTCTCAAAGCTGGAAATGCTGACTGGTTGCTGTGTGGTGAAATAGACCGCTTTGGCTTGGCTATCCTGACTGAAAAGAAAAGAAAAAGCCAGTAGCACAAGAAGAAGAAAAAATAGCGTCCAGAGCATTTTTTCTGTATTCTTATGGAATAGAGAAAGCTTAATTCTTGTCAGCATAGTATCTATTTTATTCATTTTTTCTTATCTAGGACCTATTATTAAATTATTGAACCTGTCCTTTTGGGTATAATTAAGTCATGAGACATATTCTATTTTTTCTATCGGTTGCTTTGATTGCTTTACCGATTGCCTACAGTCAAGCGGCTAATCTTGACAAACCAACTATTCAAACACCGGTTGAAGGCAGACACTATACAGTTTTGGCTAAACCTGGTAGGACAAAGGCACCGCCGGGCAGAATAGAGGTGGTGGATTTCTTCTGGTATGGCTGCCCCCATTGCTATAAGCAACTGGCTTATACCGAGGAGTGGGAAAAGGACAAGCCTTCCTATGTCTATGTTCGTAAGGTGCCAGTTCCTTTCAGCGGTCTATGGACTGTTCATGCTCGCGCCTACTACACTTCTCACAGACTCAATATGGCGGCAAGACTCCATCGTCCTATCTTTGAGGCAATCCACAAAGACAGACAGCAGCTGAACAATAAGCGAATGCTGAGAAATTTCTTTGTCAGTCAAGGGGTGGATCCAGCCCGTTTTGATGATATCTATGATTCCTTTAGCGTGGATGCCCGAGTTCGTTCAGCTCAAAAAGAAGTCAGTTCTTATCAGATTAAATCAGTCCCTACTTTTGTTATAAATGGCAAGTATCTCACTGATGTAAGCATGGCTGGGTCGCCAGCAAATGTCATAGCAGTCATAAAGTTCCTTACCGAACAAGAACACCAAGCGCGCAATCAAGAACAAGGATAGCCTCTTCATTAGCTTATACATTAGCTTATATAGGTTCTAATAGCAAAAAGGCAACAAGACGAGCGAACATAGGAGGCATAGACGAGGGAAAGGGTGAAGAAAATTCTTTCGCTCCGCCTACTAAACATGACTAAACATACTAAACATAAGAGAGCACCTCATAGATTAAGCGCTACTCTTATGGGCTTAGCTCTTATAATATTCTTATGTCTTTATGTCTATCTATTAGGAGATGATGGGATAGGGACTAATATTATTTTTACGCCAATGACAAGCACACCAGTCCCGATTATCTACAAGAGCAAGAACTACTATGCCTATATTGCTGGATATAGAAAGGATTAGAGAAATGTTGGCGCGCGATTGGCTGAGGCTAATGAAATATTTAACAAATTATCGTAAAAAAAACTAAGATATTAAAAACATAGAAGCAGGTTAATGGCATAATATATAATAAGTATTTAATTTTAACTATGGAGAAAGATACTGTTTTAGCTGTCAATACTGTTCTAGCGGAATGTTGGAAACGTGATGTATATCCTCGACCGATGAAATTGCAAAAGCTACTCTATTTTTGTCATGGGGAATACTTAGCAAGAACTGGAGAAGATCTTATTAGTGATCCTTTTGAAGCATGGGGATATGGATGTGTCGTTCGAGAGGTATATTATGCATTTAAGCACTGGGGTTATAGGAAAATAGGATCTTTATTATTGGAAAGAGGTGAAAAACAAGCTTATGTTCTTTCTGAAAACTCAGACATGTATCCTGTTGTACGGGATGTTGTTGAGAAATACTGTAGGATGGATGATATGACACTATCTGATATTAACCATCAAGTCGGTGGTGCTTGGATGCAGGCAAAAATTAGCCACCGCTCAGAGATTATAAGAAAAGATATTATAGAAGAATTTAGAAAATAAAAAAGGTAAATAAAATGAATGAGCATGGGAAGAATAAAAATGAGGGGGAGAATAAAGACGAGAAGAAGGATAAAGACAACAAGCAAATAGGTAAAGAGGCATTCCGTCCTATGTCTCCGGATTCTCCAGATTTTCGACATAATGCTAGACACAAAAGATTGCTCCATAGATTAAAAACTGCTCGTTGGGTTATTTGGGGAGGCGTAGTTTTTATTTCGGGTTGTTGTAGTTCAGAAGGTGGGATAGGGACTAATACTATTTTTATGACGGCAATAAGCGCTTTAGCAAGTATAGTCACACTTGCCATTGGGTATATTGCTGGTAGTAATATAGAAAGATTGTGATTAGAAGATTTTCTTTCGCGTGTTCCTAAAAAGCAATATCTAATAGATTTCAACCTCCCTCATAGGAGGATGCGGGGACTAATGAAATATTTAACAAATTATCGTAAAAAAACTAAGCTATTAAGAACATTAAAGCGGATTAATGGCATAATATTTACAAAAGGATTTAATTATGAAGAAAGATACTGCCTTAGCAGTTAATACCATTCTAGCGGAATGCTGGAAACATGACATATATCCTCGACCGATGAAATTGCAAAAGCTGCTCTATTTTTGTCATGGGGAATACTTAGCAAAAACCGGAAGGGATCTTATTAGTGATCCTTTTGAAGCATGGGGATATGGATGTGTTGTTCCAGAGGTATATCATGCATTTAAGCACTGGGGTTATAGTGGAATAGAATCTTTATTAATGAAAAGAAGTGAAAAACAAGCCTATGTTCTTTCTGAAAACTCAGACAAGTATCCTGTTATACGGGATGTTGTTGATAAATACTGTCGAATGAATGATATGGCATTATCTGATATTAACCATAAAGTTGATGGCGCCTGGTGGAAGACTAAAGAAGAGAGAAACAAAGTGGTTGAGGGAGGACATATTCTGGCAGAATTTACCAAATAAAAATAATAAATAAAATGAAAGAACAAGAAAAAAAGGATAAAAATGAAGGGAATACTAAATAATAGAGAAACAAAGTAGTTGAGGAGGAGCATACTCTGGTAGAATTTATAAAATAAAAATAATAAATAAGATGAATGAAAATAAGAGGGAGGATATAGACAGCCTTAGATCTGTTAGTGTAGAAGATCCTTTTCGTGCTGGTTCGGCTACCAGACATAAGAGACTACTTCATAGATTAAGCACTGCTCGCTGGGTTATCTGGGGAGGCTTAGCTTTTATTTTTGTAATGTCTATTTTTTATCTTTATGCTTATGTATTAGAAGATGGGGTAGGGGCTACTACTATTTTTGTGACACTCACAAGCACTATAACAACCATAGTCATCCTTCCCCGTGACTATATTGCTGATAGTAATATAGAAAGGATTAGAGATATATTGGCGCGATTGGCTGAAACTAATGACAAAAAATATCTAACAAATTATCGTAAAAAAACTAAGCTATTAAGAACATTAAAGCGGATTAATGGCATAATATGTATAAAAAGATGCAACTATGAAAAAAGATACTATCTTAGCAGTTAATACAGTTCTAACGGAATGTTGGAAACACAAGATATATCCTCGGCCGATGAAATTACAAAAGCTGCTCTATTTTTGTCATGGGGAATACTTAGCAAAAACTGGAAGGGACCTTATTAGTGATCCTTTTGAAGCATGGGGATATGGATGTGTCGTTCGAGAGGTATATCATGCATTTAAGCAATGGGGTTATAGAGGGATAGGGTCTTTATTATTGGAAAGAACTGAAAAACAAGCCTATGTTCTTTCTGAAAACTCAGACAAGTATCCTGTGATACGGGATGTTGTTGATAAATACTGTCGAATGAATGATATGGCATTATCTGATATTAACCATCAGGTTGGTGGCGCCTGGTGGAAGACTAAAGAAGATGGAAACAAGCTGGTTGAGGGAGGACATATTCGGGCAGAATTTACCAAATAAAAAATAACTAAAATGAAAGAACAAGAAAAAAGGACAAAAATGAGAGGAATACTAAAGAATAGAGAAACAAAGTAGTTGAGGAGGAGCATATTCTGGTAGAATTTACAAAATAAAAAAAATAAAAAAGACAAATAACATGAACAAACATGAGAACAAGAATAAAGATGGAGGGGAGAATAAGGACAAGAGGAAGAATAAAGACAACAAGCAGGTAGATAAAGAGGCATCCCGCCCTATATCTCCTGGTTCTTCATCTCCTGAAGTCAGACTTGTTGATCCCGAATCTCCAGATTCTTCATTTCCTGATAGAGATACACACGAAAGAATACTTCATAGATTAGATACTGCCCGCTGGGTTATTTGGGGAGGCTTAGCTTTTATTCTTGTGATATCTATCGCTACTCTTCTTATTTCGGGTCGTTGTAGTTCAGAAGATGGGATAGGAGGTAATACTATTTTTATGACGGCAATAAGTGCTGTAGCAAGTATAGTCACCCTTGCCCTTGGCTATATTGCTGGTAGTAATATAGAAAGGTAGTAATTTCGCTTCTTCCTAAAGAGCGGGATTTGATAGATTTCAAACCTCTCCATATACTCTCTATATAAGAGCATTTCATACCATTTCCTAGCGACTCTTATCAGGGTAGTATATAATTCTTTTATTTTTACATTCCGAGGTTAATTTTCCTCTAAGCATAATGTTGTTTGAATGACTGCTAATCAAAATAATCAATATAAGGAGACGCTTAATCTACCGAAGACCGATTTTCCTATGAAGGCGAATCTTCCTCAACGGGAACCGACCATTCTTGCCAAGTGGGAGAAGATGAACCTCTATCAGCAGATTCGTAAGGCGCGGGTGGGTCGTCCCCAGTGGATACTGCATGATGGTCCTCCTTATGCCAATGGCAGACTTCACATAGGTCATGCGGTTAATAAGATTCTCAAAGATGTGGTGGTGAAGAGCTATAGTCTTAGCAATTATGACTCTCCCTATGTTCCCGGCTGGGACTGCCATGGTCTGCCTATTGAGGTGAATGTAGAGAAGAAGATAGGGCGGCCGCGGACAGCAGAGGAAAAGAAGCGATTTCGCCAAGAGTGTCGTGAATATGCGGCTCACTGGCTGAATGTGCAGCGAACTGAGTTCAAACGAATGGGGGTGGTAGGCGATTGGGATAATCCCTATATCACTATGGACTTTAAGATAGAGGCGAACATCATTCGTTCTCTGGCTAGGATCTATCAAAACAATCATCTTTATCAGGGCTATAAGCCAGTTCAGTGGTGCTTACATTGTGCTTCGGCGCTTGCCGAAGCGGAGGTTGAATACAAGAACAAGAAATCCGTTGCCATTGATATAGGCTTCCCTTTGGTTGATGAGGCCAAGTTAGCGGAGCGGCTGAATACAAGCCTTGGTGGTGAGGGAGAGGTTCTCTTTGTTATCTGGACTACCACTCCTTGGACTATTCCCGCCAATAGGTCTGTGACCCTTCATCCCCAGCTGAGCTATGAAATAGTTCAAACCTATAAGGAAGACAAGCCGTTGAGATTGGTTTTGGCAGCCGAACTGGTGGATTCGCTGATGGAAAAGTTCGGTCTTAGCACAAAGAAGAAGCTGCACAGCATCAAAGGAGGGGACTTGGAAGGCTTGGAACTTCGTCACCCTTATTATGATCGCCCTTCTCTGGTTACCCTTGGTGACTATGTTACTACTGAAACTGGCACTGGTTTGGTGCATTCCGCCCCAGCCTATGGTCTAGATGACTTTGCTATTGGCAAGAAGTATGAACTCAAGCTGGATAATCCAGTCAATGATAGCGGTTATTATGCCGATGACACAGCCAAGATTGGCGGCTGGCATATATTTAAGGATGAGGGAGGTCTGGTAGATCTTTTAGCTGAGAGTGGCTATCTCTTACATCAAGAAGACTATGAGCACCAATATCCTCATTGTTGGCGGCACAAGACTCCGACCATCTATCGCGCCACGACTCAGTGGTTTATTGGTATGGAAGGGTTGATTAATCAGGTGCTAGAAGAGACGCCAAAGATTCGCTGGGTGCCAGAGTGGGGGCAAGAGCGCATTGAGGAGATGATGAAGAATAGGCCAGACTGGTGTATATCTCGCCAGCGCCACTGGGGAGTTCCTATTCCCTTTCTAGTTCATAAGAAGACTCGTCATCCCCATCCCGACACCCCTAGGTTATTAGAAAAAATAGCAGAGCTCATTGCCAAAGAAGGAATAGAAGGGTGGCACAACCTAGAGGTAGAGGATTTTCTTGGTGACCCAGAATATGAGAAAGACCAGCATATATTGGATGTTTGGTTTGATTCTGGCACCACACATTTTTCCGTGCTGAGACAAAGACCCGAGCTCCATTATCCTACTGAGATGTATCTTGAGGGCTCTGATCAACATCGTGGCTGGTTCCAATCGTCCATCTTGGCGGGGGTGGCAATGGATGGCAAGGCGCCCTATAAGGAAGTGCTGACTCATGGTTTTACCGTAGATGGAGAAGGGCGAAAGATGTCTAAGTCGGTTGGCAATATAGTTGAGCCACAGGAGATCATCTCCCAAATGGGAGCCGATATTTTGCGTTGGTGGGTGCTTGCCACTGACTATACCAGCGAGATTGCTATCTCAAATGACATTCTGTCTTCTCATAAGGATGTTTATCGCCGTATTCGTAATACCGCCCGTTTTTTGCTTGCTAATCTTCACGATTTTGATCCCGCCAAGAACAGCGTCCCATTTGCTAGGTTGCTATCACTGGATAGATGGGTGATAGATCAGGCGCTTCGCCTTCAAGATGAGCTGAAGGCGGATATGACGAATTACTTGTATGCTCACGCCTGTCGTAAGATACACAATTTCTGTGTGAGGCAACTTGGCTCTTTCTATTTGGATATAGTTAAGGACCGCCAATACACGGCTCCTGCTAATAGCCTCATTCGCCGTTCGGCTCAAACTGCAATGTTCCATATTCTAGAAGCTCTGGCTCGCTGGTTGTCGCCATTGCTAAGTTTCACCGCGGAAGAGATATGGGAGCATATGCCGGGCGACCGCTCCGCTAGTGTTTTCACTGAGGTCTGGTATGAAGGCTTGGTTCGGCTTGATGAGGATGCCAGCTTTAGCCATTCCCAATGGCAGCAGATTATGCAGGTCAAAGAAGAGGTTAATCGCTTAATTGAAGAGAAGAGAGCAGCGAGAGAGATGGGTTCTTCTCTTGAAGCAGAGCTAGTCCTTTATTGTGATGAGGCTCTTTTGTCTTTGCTTGCTAAGTTGGGCGAGGAGCTGCGCTTTGTGTTGATTACTTCGGCAGCCGATTTAAGACGATTGGAAAAAAGCGGAGCAGGTTCTGCCAAAGCAGTGGCTATAGATGGATTAGAGATAGAATTGAGGCGCTCAAGCCATGATAAGTGTATTAGGTGTTGGCACAGAGTGGCAGCTAGGGGCAAGGACTCGACTCATCCTCAGCTCTGTGGTCGCTGTATAACCAACCTAACCGAGCCGGGAGAGACGAGGCTGCATGCCTAGTCTTGGCTATTAGAGCCCCTCGCCAATAAATACATTGCCTGATTAGCTAAAAAATTAGGAAACAAAGAGGATAGGAATTGCCCGCGGACGGTTCTTGTTAGTATTTTGAATCCTTCTTCGGCACATAGTAGTTCGAAATCTTTTATGGTGCATAGATGGATGTTGGGGGTGTTATACCATTGATAGGGTATGATTTTTGATACTGGCATCCTGCCATTAAACATCAATCCTAGCCTGTGCTTCCAGTGGCTGAAGTTGGGGAAGGTGATGAGTGCTTTTCCTCCTATTCGCAACATCTCTTTAACCAGCCTATCTGGGCGGCGGGCAACATTCAAAGTGGAAGTAAGGACTACTAGGTCAAAACTATTGTTGTCAAAATTGTCCAAGCCATTATCAAAGTTCTGCTCTATCACATTGACCCCTTTATTGAGGCAAGCGGTAATACAGTTGGAATCTATTTCAAGACCATAGCCTTGGATCTTTCTTTTTTCCATTAGTAGTGCTAGAAGTTCTCCTTCGCCGCAACCCAAGTCTAGCACCTTGGCATTCTGGGGGACCCACTCAATGAGGGGCTCAAATTCTTTCATTGGGTCTATCATAGGCTGGTGGCAAGGTGATCAAGAAAAGAACGAATGGTATTAGTATAACGGTCAATTGGCATAAGGAAGGTGTCATGACCATGATCTGCTTGGATTTCGGCATAGCTCACCTTCTTCTTGCCCTTTATCAATGCAGTTACCATTTCACGCGACATTGTTGATGGGAAACGCCAATCAGTCGAGAAGGACAGGACTAAAAAGGAACAGCAGGCAGGCTCTAATGCCTTAACAAGATCTCCTTGGTGCTCACTAGCTGGGTCAAAATAGTCTAAGGCTCTAGTCATTAGAAGATAGGTATTGGCATCAAAGCTGTCTGAAAATTTGTCCCCCTGGTAGTTGAGATAGCTCTCTACTTGGAATTCCTGCCCATAGCTAAAAACTGGGCTGTCTGGTAATCGCTGCCGACCGAATTTCTCTACCATGCTGCTTTCTGACAGATAGGTAATATGACCTATCATTCGCGCCAGTGCCAGACCGCGCTTGGGTGAGACTCCTTTAGCACGATAGTCGCCATTATGAAAGTCTGGGTCCTTAAGAATGGCTTGACGAGCCGCCTCATTGAAGGCAATGTTTTGCGCGCTGAGCTTGGCGGCGCAGGCAATCAATAGGGCAGCGCGCGTCTGATTTGGGTAATCTATCGCCCATCTCAGGGCTTGCATTCCGCCCAGACTTCCTCCCATGATAGCAGCCCAACATTCTATGTCAAGGGCTTGACTAAGTTTGGATTGGCTGGCAACCCAATCTTCAACGGTTACCAGAGGAAAATTAGCGCCATATTCTTTGTTGGTCTCAAAGTTGATTGAACAGGGCCCTGTGCTGCCGTGACAGCCGCCGAGATTATTCAACGCAACAACAAAATACTGATTAGTATCTACCGCCTTGTCTGGTCCTATGAGCGAATCCCACCAACCAGGCTTTTTGTCCTCATGGCTATGATAACCGGCTGCGTGATGATTACCGCTGAGAGCATGACAGATCAAAATGGCATTGGTTCTATCCTTATTTAGACTGCCGTAGGTTTCATAGACCAGCTTATATTTAGGCAGCTGCTTGCCACAGCGAAGTTCTAATGGATCGCTGATCTCGATAGTTTGCGGCTCTATTATGCCAACCGATTTCTCTATTGTTGTCATAAGATTGATTTTACAACTAGTATTGGTTCGTGGCATAATGATGGGATGAAAATACTCTTTCATCTAATCCAGTTTCAACTGGTTAGTCGGGTTGTAGCCATCTATCTATTGGCTATCATAATGATAGCCAGCAGTCATCTGACCGGGCTGCTGCAAGAGACCCTCCAAGGCAAGCTTCTTGCCGATGCGATGTTGGTTAGTTTCTTATTTGCCATAGTAGAACAAAGTGGCTTGCTCTTGGCTATCAGCTATTTTCTTGGCTTATTCTTCTTTCTCAATCAGCTATACGAACGTAATGAGATGGATATAGTATTTAATTTTGGCGTTGGGGAGGGTCGTCTCTTTCTCTGGCTTATTCCACCGACACTGCTTTTCTCCCTTATCACTGGCCTGTTGGTCTTCTATATTGCCCCTTTTAGCGAAACCCAACTGGACAATATCTATGGTAGTCAAATTGTGCATAAGATTGAAAGGCTGGGTCCTGAGGAAACCGAATTTCTCGGCGATATGGCATTGCGAACCCACGGGTCCCATTTTCAACTGCTCAGGGTAGAGGACGATGCTATTGAAGTAGTGGAGGGACTATTAGATGACAAGCCGCAAATAGAAGACTCTCAGGTTGTGTTAGAACTCAAGGATGGACGCTTGTTTCAGTGGCAAGGACAGGACTTGGGGGAAACTGAATTCTCAGCCGCCCAATTCTACGTCCCCTATCAGCTGCAGCTCTCATCTTTCTCACCTTTTAGCTCCTTAGCAGAGAGTGAATTTTATAAGCGGCTTGCTGTGCTCCTATCTATTCCAGTTTCCTTACCCTTGGCATTGGTATGCTCTCGGCGGCGGATTCGCGGCTCGGCTTTTATCGGTAGCTTCTTAAGTATCATAGTGTATTTTTGCTATCTCTTTGCGGTCATTGCTAGTATAGGATTAGTGAGAAATGATAGCGCTGTGGTTTTCTGGCTAATACAGGGGCTATTCTTTGTTTTGCTAATGGTTCTATTGTGGGGACGAGGCTTTAGTTTGGCGAGAGGGGCAAGATGAAGCGACTTTCCAGCTATATTATCTTGAGGCTGTTGGTTGGCATATGCTTAGCTAGTCTGGTTCTGGGCTGCTTGGCTTTTATTTCTTCTTTTATAAGGAAGATAGGCAGAGCCGACCAGAGCCTCATAGACATCTTAGCTCAGACAATCTATCAGGTTCCTAATGCTCTCTATGAGGTGCTTCCCTTAGGGTCTATTATTGGGACTGTCATAGTCCTACGTTCTCTTGCTAATACTAATCAACTGGTTATGGCAAGATGTTTGGGTTTGAGCGGTTGGCGGCTGGCTTCTCTCATAGCCACTCCCGCTTTTTTGTTGGGCTTGGTAGCTATAGGGTGGTTGGACTATCTTGTTGTCCCAATGAAGAAGGCTTCGCCAGCCGAACATCGCCGCGTTTGGATTGAGGATGAACATGGGCTCTTATATATAGGTAGGTTGACTGTTCTGCCCACAATCCAATCAGAAAATCTGATTCGTTTTGTTCTTACTCAACGAGGTGTGGCGGAAGTGGGGCGCGCCGACCAACTGACCTGTAGTGAAGGAATCTGTCGCAGCTCCGGCAAGTCCTACTGGGGCGATCCTATAGCTATAGAGGCCAAGGCGGATGTTCTTGCTCATTATGGTATTCCGCCTCACTCCCAGAGATTGCTTCCTTTGTGGCAGAAGGAAAAGGACGACCTAGAGGCTTGGCAACTATGGCAGCGAATTGCTAACCCTTTTTTATTGGTTGCTCTTGTGCTATTGATGGGGGTATTTGTCCTCTATTCTTCTCCGCGCGCTTCTCTGGCCGGGCCTCTTGTTTTTGCCATAGGGCTGGGTTTCTTAACTGACACACTATTAAAGGTAATGACTTTTTCTGCTATGCTCTATCAGTTGCCTATCTGGCTAGCCTTTTTTGTGCCGCTAGGGGGAACTATTATTGCAACAACCTTAATGATAGCAAGAAAAACCTAACAATCTGGCACCTCAGTGAAAGTCACTTGACCTTCTAGTTCAGTCAGGTTAGGGAATTTTTCTAGCTGAGGAACGGCAGACCTATTTAGGTGGATGAAGTAGTTGTTCTTGGTTACCTTACCCTCTGTTGTCAGCCGCGTAGAAAATCCTAGTTCCTTTAGCTTATCAAGTATTCTGTTTGCTTGTGCTTCAGAATGATATTTATTTGTGACCAATATATAGCCTAGGGGTTTGTTTTCTTTAACCGAGTTCCTTATACCATTTTCCAATAGTAGTTCGGATAACTCCATTGCTACTCCTAGGTCGGATCTCACCAGGGCGATGATAGTGAAGGAAGAGGGGCCTGTTTGGATAGGTTTAGTCTCCACCGAATTGCTGATTTGGTAGCTAGCAAGGCTGGCACTGAGTTCCTCAGCAGCAGCCAGGCTGGCGTAATCTCCTATATTTATACAGTAATCTGCTAGCTGTGGTTTGGGGCTAGGGGGCGGGGCTGGCGTGGGCGGGGCCTCCGGCAAAGGATATTGGTCGTCGCGAAACATCCCCGACAGAATATTGCCTATGGAGGACATGATATCTAGTATTCCATTAATGAATCTTGCTACTGGATTTGGTTGAGATTGTGGTTCGGTCTGCTGAGCCAATGCCCTAGCAGGGATCTGCTGTTCGTTCGCCAACTTGAGGGTTTCGCCTTCTTGTTTGTTAGAATAGACAAAATTTTGGTTGGTAAAGCTATCCCAGTTGAATAATAGAATGACAATATTAACTAGGATAAGAAAATAGAAGATTAATCTCATTTCAAAATGCTATCTTAAGTTCTTTGAGGCATAAACATTTTATCTATTATAGAAAAGATATTGCAGTTATAGATTAATATATCGGCTTTGTTTGAATATATGGCCAAGTAAAACCCATTCTTTGTTCCAAGACTTGTTGTGAATGGATAGAATAGACTTTATATTCATAGTTCAACTGATTGAAGAAATATGACAAAATTTATTAAGGTTCATGACACCATGGGGGAGGTGAAGATTCCCGCCGATGCACTTTATGGAGCACAGACCCAAAGGGCATTGGATAACTTTCAACTTAGCGATCTTACTATGCCACGAGATTTCATTGAGGCTCTAGGGCTTATTAAGTTTTGTTGCGCTGAGGTAAATAAAACTAGACTGGGGAAAGAGAGGGCAGCGGCTATTGGGCGGGCAGCAGATAGGGTAGCAAAAGGGGAGTGTGATGCGCACTTTCCTGTTGATGTCTTTCAGACCGGCTCTGGCACCAGTTCTAATATGAATGCCAATGAGGTCATTGCTCGGCTGGCTAGTAGTAAGAACAGACAGGTGCATCCAAATGACCATGTGAATATGAGTCAGAGTTCGAATGATGTTATTCCAACGGCTATTAGAGTAAGCGGCGTTCTAGCTATCGAGCGAAAGCTGTTGCCGGCCCTTAGGCACTTAATCGACGCGATTGATAGTAAAGCAAAGGAATATAAGAAGGAGGTTAAGACTGGTAGAACCCATTTAATGGATGCCATGCCAATTCGTCTCAAACAGGAACTCAGTGGCTGGTCTTATCAGCTGGCCATGGCAATGGATGCGATTGAGGATTCGCTTAAGCGGCTCAGCTCCTTGCCTCAAGGAGGCACCGCGGTCGGAACTGGCGTTAATGCCCCTAGTGGGTTTGGCAAGGCATTTTGCGAGGCGCTCAGTAAAAAGACCAAGGTTCGCTTTACTTCTATGAAGAACTATTATGCTGGGATGAGCGCACAAGATGCGGCAGTTGAGATGAGTGGGCAATTAAGGGTTGTTGCGGTCGTCCTGATGAAGATCAGCAATGACCTTCGTTGGATGAATAGTGGGCCACTTGCCGGTTTGGGCGAGATTGAATTACCAGCCTTACAACCTGGCAGCAGTATTATGCCAGGCAAGGTCAACCCAGTCATACCCGAATCGGTTACCATGACGGCCGCTCAGGTGATTGGTAATGACCTGACCATTACTCTTGCCGGCCAGTCTGGTAATTTTCAACTAAATGTAATGCTGCCGGTTATTGCCTATAACCTACTTCAGTCGATTACGATAGCTGCCAACTCGGCTAGGGCTTTAGCAGACTTGGCAATTAGAGATTTCAAGTTTCGCGCCGATAGGACAGAGGCTGTTCTTGGGCGCAATCCCATCCTAGTCACTGCATTGAATCAACTCATAGGTTATGAAAAGGGAGCTGCTATTGCCAAGAAAGCCTATAAAGAGAATCGCCCGGTAATAGAGGTGGCGAAAGAAATGACCGACCTAACTGAAAAAGAGTTATTGCGTTATCTTGATCCAACGAGGCTCACCGACTGAATTTATGGAAGATTTTCGCTAAAAACTATATTAAAGCCATAAGTTAGGAGATTAAAGAATAGCACACAAATTTTTATCTATGAGAGATTTTTAGGCTGTTTTGCTATAAAATAGCCTTCAAAGTCGGATCTGCTTAGTAGAAAGCAGATTAGATTTTATTTATTATTAATTATTATTTTTTCAGGAGTTAATATTATGGATAGAAGCACATTGGTTGATTCCATAGCGAATAAAGCTGGTCTTAAAAAAAGTGATGCTGATAAGGCTTTACGCGCTTTTATAGATTCAGTAAGTCAAGCCTTAGAAAGTGGAGATTCGGTCTCATTAGTAGGGTTTGGTGTTTTTCAAGTCCGGGACAGGGCTGCGCGTGAAGGGCGTAATCCTCAAACAGGAGAAACAATACAAATAGCCGCAGCTAAGGTTCCAGCTTTTAAGGCAAGCAAGAATCTGAAAGATAAGGTTAATCATTAGTTGATGGTGTAGAGAGGAGGGAAGGTTCTGCTTTCCCTCCTTTCTACTTTAAGCTATTTAAGATCTATTTAAGCAGAGTGAAATATTAAGGAAATATTAGGGAAATATTAAGATGTTACAAAACCTAAGAGAACGCGCCGCCAGTTGGACTGTCAGAGTAGTTCTTGTCTTGGTAGCATTAAGTTTTGTCTTTTGGGGGACTAGTTCCATTTTCAATTTATTCTTGGAAGATGAGGTTGTGGCTAGTATCAATGATGAGGAGATATCTCTTCATTATTATCAAAATGCCGTTAATGCGGAAAGAGAAAGGCTACAAGGGGATAGAGGGACAGATGCTCTATTAACCCGGGTTAATGAGAAAGACCTTCAAGACAGAGTCTTGTCGCAGCTGATTAATCGGACCCTGGTTAGCCAGGTTGCGATTGAAGACAAGATTACATTGAGTCAAGAACAAATAGACCAAATCATTGTTAATCAGCCTTTTTTTCATCGCGACGGTAAGTTCGACGAGAGAGGGTATCTTGCCGCTATAAGGAGAGCGGGGTTTTCACCTCAGGGTTATCGCCGCTATATTCTTGACAATTTTCAACGGGAAACCTATCTTACTGCTGTGCGCGATGCAACCTTTTATACCCGTGATATGCTTGACCAATATGTTGATTGGCAATATCAGAAGCGACATTATAGCTATTTGCATCTTCCAGTTGATTCGTTTGTTGAGGAGCAAGCTATTGGTGAGGAGCAGCTGAGAAATTTTTATGCCGAAAATGTTGATGACTATTATGAGCCGGACTATTTTCGTATTAATTCCATCCTCATAACACCTGATAAGGCAATCACAAAGATTTCCTATGATGAGCAGGATATCAGGAGCACCTATAGAGACCTATATGGTTATCTCTATGATGCTCAATTAATAGGAATTCGGCATATCTTTTTTGAGTCTCCTGATGCTAGTGATGATACTTTTATGGTCCAAGCGGAGGAATTGAAAAAGGAAATCAATAATAGGGATGATTTTGTTCGTTTGGTAGAACAATGGAGTCAAGACACTCTCACTAAGGGGGATGGGGGAATTCTAGGAGAGATACCCGCCACAGAGCTACCGCCAGAGTTTCTCGAAGCTGTGAGAGCCTCATCTGATAACCCCCTAGGTCCATTGCGTACTCCATTTGGCGTTCATTTGCTATGGGTAGATAATCGTTCAGCAATTAATGCGCCTACTTTTGAAGAAGCCTATGATGAGTTGGTAACCGACTATATCTATAACCAACTGGATGAAACATTATTATCTGAAGCAGAGGCTATAGCGGATGAGCTTTTTGTTAATCCCGATTTGGATCAGGTGGCGGATATAACTGGATATGAGCTGGAAACCTCTGACCTCATAACCCTAGATTCTGATTATGTTCAATCTTTGGGACAAGAATTTATTGACGAGTTGTTGTTATTGGAAGAGGGGGATGTTAGTAATGTCATTTGGTTAGATGATGGTAATTTTATGGCATTTCAATTAATCGAATTTAAGCCAGAAAGGCTAGTCCCTTATGGTGAAATAGAGCTGGAGCTAAGAAGGGATTACCTCTTAGCCCAAGCAGCGGCTCGGCTTCAGTCATTATTGCCGGCTAAGCTGGCTGAGCTGAATCAAGGCTTGGTATCGCCCACTGAACTGGCAAGTCAGTTTGGTGACAGGCAATCTTGGCAGGGCCAACAAGAGATAAGTCAAATAGAACAAAGAGATGATGAGATTGCCAATTATGTTTTGTCTATGCCAACTGGTCGTCTTCCCTATGCCGGCTATACTAAGTTAGCCAATGAGGATTATGCTGTTGTTTATCTGGAAGAGATTTCTCATAAAGGATATGATGACCTTGATGAGGCGGCGCAAAGTGCCATTGAGGAAAATTACTTGCTAGAAATGCGAAAAAGGGCAGAGCAATGGTTGTTGACCAATTTGAATGCAAAGGCGGACATAGTTATTAACACTGAGATACTGGGCAATCTATAGGAGTGCTATCTCGGCATCAAAGATCTTTTGCTAATGGGTACTAATGGGCACTAATGAATAAGCCTAAAACCCTTGTCTTTTTGGGCGCAGGCCATATTGCGAGCACCTTGATAGAGGGAATTATTAAGCAGGGCTACTCGCGAGACCATATTATCATATCGCGGCGCAATAAGCCGGAACTAGAAAGGCAAGCATATAAATGGCAGGTTCGACCAGCTGCAAACAACCTAGCAGCTGTCCAACAAGGAGACATTATTCTGCTTTGTGTGCAACCCAAACAAGTAAAAGACTTGCTGGCTGAGGTCCAATCTGAACTTGATACTAAGAGGCATTTGG
Organism: Gammaproteobacteria bacterium; assembly: GCA_965215225.1. Lineage (GTDB taxonomy): Bacteria > Pseudomonadota > Gammaproteobacteria > CBDBNL01 > JAAOII01. The sequence goes on along the minus strand of OZ244039.1, from coordinate 1,825,995 downwards.
TCATTAGTCTGGTTGCCGGTCTTCATATGAAGGTGCTTCAGTCAGCACTTTCAGTCCCAATAATCAGATTTATGCCTAATATAGCGGGACGAATAGGGAATGGAGTAACTGCCATGCTGTCTTCTACCGATGTCCATCCCCAGGATCTGGATGCTGCCAAGAGCCTGGCTAGTTCGCTTGGAGTGGTTGTTCATGCAGCGGACGATGAGCAGATGGACACTTATACTTCCTTGTGTGGCAGCGGCCTGGCTTATGTGTTCTATTTTTTTGCTTCTTTAGCCAAGTCAGGCGAGCTCTTAGGGCTTAAGCCAGAAGAAAGTTCAGTGGCAGCATTTCACACTGTCCAAGGAGCCGTTCGTTTAATTGAGCAAGAGAAGAGGCAGCCAAACAGCTACTTAGCAGAGATACAGGTGCCTCATGGCACAACTGAGGCTGCGATGAAAGTTTTGACGGCGGGAGGTTTTGAACAGGCGCTGATAGCAGCTGCTAAGGCAGCAAAAGAGAGAAGTAAGGAACTTGGCAAGGAGATGACTAGTTCGTTGCAATCATTGAGTCTATGAACATCACGGTCTTACTGGTTAGCTGGTCATTTGGCATCCTTGCTATCTTCTCATTCTTAAGATTTATTATGCAACTGAGCCAGGTTAACTTTTATAACTCTATAGTCCAGTTCGTCTGTCGGGTCACTGATGTATATTGTGAGCCATTAAGAAAAGTCCTTCCCTATACCAACAATGTGGATATTGCCAGTTTGGTGGCTACCATCTTGATATATTTGCTATCTTTTCTTACCCTTATCCAGGTTTTCTCACTCAGCATCCCTTCGATTGCCACTCTTGGCCTGTGGATATTCTTAATACTCATAGGTTTAGGACTAAGAATATACTTTATTGCGTTGATTCTAGTGGTGATTTTCAGTTGGGTTCGCCCACAGGGTTCTCAAAGCATCATGGAAATCAGCGGGCAGCTAGTCAAACCAATGCTGAAACCCATGCAAAAATTTGTTCCTCCATTAGGCGGACTGGATTTTTCTCCGATGGTCTTGTTCTTTGTTATCTATCTGCTGCAGAATGTCTGGCGGGCAATAGCTATCTCGTCAGGGTTGCCTTTCCATCTTGTCATTGGCGTATAATGCGCTCTAATAAGTGGATGCTACCGGAGGGCATAGATGAGTTGGTGCCGCCACAGGCAGAGGATTTCATTATTCTACAACAGAAGATACTAAGCATTTTCTTTAGCTATGGCTATGAATTGTTTGATTCTTCATTGGTGGAATTTGCTGACTCTCTTGTCATAGCTAAGGCGGAAGAGCTAGAACAAGAGATAGTAAAATTTGTTGACCAGTCTAGTGGCGGGCAACTAGGCTTAAGAGCAGACTTCACCCCCCAAGCAGCCCGTATTGAAGCAAATAGGCTCAGTCACAACAAGCCCAATCGTATCTGCTATTGTGGTCATGTTTTTCGCAATCTTAAGAACTATGACCAATTTCGTAATCCAGTCCAAGCAGGGGTAGAGCTTTTTGGTGATAGTTCGCTTAGAGGGGATAAGGAGGTGATGCTTCTACTCGTTGATTGCCTAACCAGCTTAACCAATAAGAAGTTGGTTATAGATATAGGGCATGCTCAATTATGGCAGTCGCTGGTGAATTTGGCGGGATTGTCTAGCCATGAAAAAAAAGAATACTTTGCTATGATGACTGCCAAGCAAGTGGATTTAATAGAGGAATTTGTTAATACTCTGGTTGCCCCTCAGCCGATAAAGGATTTCCTTACCCAGCTGCCGCGCCTTTATGGTGATCAGCAGACGCTAAAAGAGGCAAAGAAATTGGCGAAACCCATTGGCGATAAAAAACTAGCTAGTATCCTAGCCAATGTCCAATCGGTAGTCAATGAGCTGAGACAAGATACAGATGCAGAGATTTTTATTGATCTTGGCGAGATGCCCGGCGGCAGCTATTCTTATCACAATGGTCTGGTGTTTGGCGCTTATTTTTATGATAAGTCTCATTGCTTTGCCCGCGGCGGAAGATATGATAGCATAGCGGAAAATTATGGTAAGGCACGAGCGGCAACCGGTTTTAGTATAGATGTTCGTTCATTGTTTTATTACCTCACCAAAGGGAAAAAGAGTCCTCAGATGATATTTGCACCCTATCGTCCTTCTGATGATTTATTAAAAAAAGAAATACAGCAATTACGCCGTCAAGGGAGGCGAGTAGTCTCCGCTCTCAATGCCCGTCAAACTGCCGCCACCTTAGGCTGCGCCTATGAATTATTGAAACGAGGCAATAGCTGGGTAGTTAAAGAAACGGATGGCTAAGCAGGTAGCGGCTCTTCTTGGCCTTCAGTGGGGAGATGAGGGGAAAGGAAAGCTGATAGATAAGTTAGCGGAGCAAGCAAACCTAGTGGTTCGTTATCAAGGCGGACACAATGCTGGTCATACGGTTATTCATCAAGGTAAGAAGATCATCTTACATCTCTTGCCCTCTGGGTTACTCAACTTAGATACCTGTTGTGTTATTGCCCATGGCGTAGTGCTTTCGCTTGATGCCCTAGAAGAGGAGATGAGCATCTTAGGAGACAAAGAAGCCTTGCTATCCCGTCTTGTTATTAGTGATAACTGCCCGCTTCTATTGCCAAGTCATATTGTTTTAGATAGGGCTGCTGAAAAGAAGAGGGAAGATGCAATAGGCACTACCGGTCGTGGCATAGGTCCAGCCTATGAAGACCACACTGCTAGAAGGTCTTTACAGCTAAAGGATGTTCTGAATGGTGGGTTCGTGGATAGGCTCAGCTCTCTATTGGATTACCACAACTTTATTCTTAAGCATTACTATGATAGCACCTCTTGGTTTGATATACAGTCAGTGGCTGGGCGCCTTGAAGAGCAGGTAGAGTCTTTGAGGTCTGTTATTAAGGATACTATAAGTTTTCTTCACCAAAATAAAGGAGAAGGAAAGCGAATACTCTTGGAAGGTGCACAAGGATGTCGGTTGGATCTTAATCAAGGAACCTATCCCTTTGTTACTTCTTCTAATACTTCTATTGGGGGTGTTTTTGTTGGTAGTGGTCTGTCTCCTAAGGACATAGATATGGTCATAGGAGTTACTAAGGCCTATGCTACGCGGGTGGGAGGAGGTCCCTTTCCAACTGAGCTAGATGATGACAAGGGACAGCAGTTACAGCAGACGGGCGGTGAGTTCGGCGCGACAACTGGTCGGCCTAGGCGATGTGGCTGGTTAGACTTGGTTGATCTCCGCCGCACAGTGCAGATGAATGGAGTGGACACTCTTTTGGTCACCAAATTAGATGTGCTTAATGACTTTGCCAATATCCCTTTGTGTGTTGATTATAACAATGGGATACCCTGCTATCGCGAGGTTTCTGGCTGGCAAACCCAGTTGGATTACCACCAGCCACTTGACAAACAGCCGGCTGCTCTACGGGCTTTCATTGATTTTATTGAGGACTATGTTAAGGTTCCGGTTGCGGGCCTATCCGTAGGGGCGAGGCGACAAGAATGGATTGTAGCAAATGAGATTTGGTAAAATAGAGAGGATATAGGGACTATTGGATATAGGAATTATTGATATAGGAATCATTAAGGAGCAGTTGCAGACCATGCAGACAAGGGCGCTGGATTTGAAGCGCTTAGCAAACTATGACCATGCCAAGCAACTGCTGGTTGAATTGAAGCCTAAATTGGAGGATGCGAATCTGTGGAAGGATCCAGCTGAGGCCCGCAATCTAGGTAAGAGATGCGCTAATCTGGAAGATACTATTTCTCGTCTAGACAGTCTGGCTGTTGAAATAGAGGACTGCCAAGCCATGCTAGAACTGGTAGAAGAGGCTGAGGCTGAGGATGAGACCATGCTGGCAGACTTGGCAAAGGAAGTCAAAACCCTAGACGAGAGGATAGAGCGAATGGAATTCACTGCATTATTTACTGATAAAAATGACCGGTCTAATGCCTTTGTTGATATTAAGCCCGGTCAAGGGGGGACAGAAGCGCAGGATTGGGCTGATATGTTGTTGCGGATGTATTTGCGTTGGGGTGAAGAGCATAATTTTGAAACCGAGCTATTGGACTATTCAATAGGCGATGTGGCAGGTATTAAGGGCGCTAGCATTCGTTTCATTGGTGATTATGCTTATGGTTGGTTGCGAACCGAGACAGGTATCCATCGTTTAGTGCGCAAATCTCCTTTTAATGCTGGTAATAAGAGGCATACCTCCTTTGCCTCAGTATTTGTGACCCCAGAAATAGAAGATACCATTGAGGTAGCTATTAACCCGAAGGATCTGAGGGTGGATACCTATAGGGCAAGCGGCGCCGGCGGTCAGCATGTTAACAAGACGGATTCGGCTGTTCGCCTCACCCATGTCCCTAGTGGATTGGTGGTGCAGTGTCAAAGCCAAAGGTCGCAACATCAAAATAGGGTCAGTGCAATGAGACAGCTAAAATCTAAGCTCTATCAGTTGGAAGAACTTAGACGCAATGAAGCGAAAAAGACCTTAGAGGCAAATAAGGACGAGATATCCTGGGGGCGTCAGATAAGATCCTATGTTCTTGACGCGGCGCGTATTAAGGATCTAAGAACCGGGGTAGAGACGAGCGATTGCGACAAGGTTCTAGATGGGAATCTAGACCCCTTCATTGAGGCTGCTTTGAGGTTGAATGCGGAGATGGCTAATCAATAATGTGGTCTTTAGCCTATCTTATTCAGCAAACCGGCGCTGAGCTGGTGCGCGGTAATAGAGAACAGATGGTAGCTGAAATAGCGTCTTTGAAAGATGCAAAGAAAGGACAGCTTAGCTTTTATCTCAATGCCAAGTATGTGGCTCAGTTGAAACAGACCAGTGCTTCAGTCGTCTTAACCAGCACCAATCTCAAAGAGGATTGCGAGCTATCATTAGCGCGAGATAGGACGCTACTGGTTCATAGTAATGTGGAGGATGCATTTCTTGCTATCTTAGCGATGGCTAGTCCAGCCCCTTCTTCTAGCTACAGAAGCGATCAAGCCTATATCCATCCTCAGGCAAGATTAGGGCAGGATGTTTCCTATGGTAGAGTGAGCATAGCTAAGGACTGTGTGATTGGAGATAACACTAGCCTTGCTGATGGAGTATGTTTGGGCGAGGGAGTTTCCTTAGGGAAGGATTGTGTTCTTTATGCTAATGTAGTCCTCTACGCGGGCGTTGTTATTAGCGATAGGGTAATTATTCATGCTGGCAGTGTCATAGGTTCTGATGGCTTTGGTTATATTGCCAAAGGAGATAGGCACCGCAAGATACCCCATTTGGGCAAGGTAATAGTCGAGCAAGATGTTGAGATAGGGGCAAATTGTTGTATTGACAGAGGCAGTCTAGGAGCAACCCGCATAGGGAGAGGGACTAAGCTAGACAATTTGGTCCATATCGGCCATAATGTAGCTATAGGACAGAATAGTCTATTATGCGGCCAGGTAGGTATTGCTGGCTCGGCTGAGGTGGGCGAGGCAACTATCATGGCAGGTAAGGCAGGTGTCGGAGATCATGTTAAGGTAGGAAAGAATAGTCGGATCTATCTGGCTAGCATCCTCTGGCAAGATAGCAATGAGGGGGATCATCTGCTTGGCAGCCCAGCCAGAAATAAGACCAGCTTCTTAAGAGAGATTGCTGCCCTAGAAAAACTCCCGGCGTTTCTTAGGCGACTGGCTAGGCTGGAAAAGAAAATTGGGAAAGATAGATAGGGAGATAAACAAGAAGATGGATAGGATACAGTATCCCGATGGGTAAATCATATATAATTAGCTAGAATTAACCCTATTGATTCCCAGATATGCTTTTATACTATTAAAATGAACTATAAATTATCATAGCTTATGGCAAGAGTTACAGTAGAAGATTGTCTTAAAAATGTAGACAATCGTTTTCAGTTAGTCCATGTGGCGGTTCTCCGTAGTCGTCAGTTGGATGGCGGTTATCTTTCTCATGTGGAGGATACTGGCGAAAAGAATACCATTATCGCCTTGAGAGAAATAGCAGAAGGAAAGGTGGATAAGGATATTATCAAGAAGCAAAGCACGGGGATCTTTGATTCTGTTGAGGAGGGCAAGAGTATGGAAGAGTCCTTCCGTGATATTGCTCAACAAGAATTGGTCGCTCGGAAACGGCAGGCTGCCATTGAAGAACAGGCAAGGCAACAGGAGGAAGAAGCTCAATCAACTGAGGAAAAAGCCGATACAGTTGCTAAGCCTGAGGCTATTAAGGAGGTGCCAAAGACCAAGAAGGCAGCCACAAAAGAGGCTGCTGATAAGGCAGCTACAGTTGCTAAGGTTGCTAAGCCTGAGGCTATTAAGGAGGCACCAAAGACCAAGAAAGCAGCCACAAAAAAGGCTGCTGATAAGGCAGCTACAGTTGCTAAGCCTGAGGCTATTAAGGAGGCACCAAAGACCAAGAAGGCAGTCACAAAAGAGGCTGCTGATAAGGCAGCTACCGCTGATAAGGTTGCGGCTATTAAGGAGGCACCAAAGACCAAGAAGGCAGCTACAAAAAAGGCTGCTGATAAGGTAGATACGGTTGCTAAGGTTGCTAGGGTTGAGGATATTAAGGCATCACCAAAGACCAAGAAGGCAGCCACAAAAGAGGCTGCTGATAAGGCAGCTATAGTTGCTAAGCCTGAGGCTATTAAGGAGGCACCAAAGACCAAGAAGGCAGCTACAAAAAAACCTGCTGATAAGGCAGCTACAGTTGCTAAGCCTGAGGCTATTAAGGCATCGCCAAAGACCAAGAAGGCAGCTACAAAAAAGGCTGCCGCTAAGGCAGATACGGTTGATAAGGTTGATAAGGCTGATGAGGTTGAGGACACATCGCCAAAGACCAAGAAGACTCCCACAAAAAAGGCTGCCGATAAAGACGACAAGCCCAAGCCCAAGAAAAAATCAGCCACCGCCACCAAGAAAGATGCTAAGACAACCAAAAAAGCTAAGGATACAGTTTAGCAACTAGCTATGCAGCTAGGTCTTAATTTTTCCTTGCCTTTTCGGCAGACGACTTCGGATAATCCAGACCTCTCCTACAATCATTTACAAAAGAAGATCCGTACCTATCTGCCGCGTAAAAAGATAGGTCTAGTTCAAAATGTTTATAAATTTGCTGCCGAAGCTCATCAGGGTCAAAAGCGCTATTCTGGCGAGCCATATATAACTCATCCAATCACCGTTGCCTCTATGGTAGCGGATATGAAACTTGACGAAGAGGCTATCAGTGCGGCCCTCTTGCATGACACTATTGAAGATACACCAGTTACCCTAGGGAATATCCAGCAGGAGTTTGGCGTCAATATAGCCAATCTGGTTGAAGGCCTGACTAAATTAAGAGCCATTCGCAAGAGGTTCGTTGGGGGAGCAGGACTTACTTCAGCACAGGCTGCCAACTTCCAAAAACTGGCGCTTGCTATGTCAAATGACTTAAGGGTTATTTTTATCAAGTTCTCTGATAGGTTTCATAATTTGAAAACAGCAAAAGCGCTAAAACCTGAGCGGCGACGCTTAATGGCAAAAGAGACCATGCTTATATATGCTCCCCTTGCCAATCGATTGGGAATGGAGAAGTTGAGGATGGAGCTTGAAGACCTGAGTTTTGCCGCTGCCTATCCGATTCGTTATTATTTGATAGAAAGGGCGGTGAGTCGGGCGCGGGCTCATAGGCAGAAGTATATGGAAGAGATTATTACTAGTATTGAACAGCTACTTAAGGAAGGAAAGTTGCGGGGGCGTATAGTTGGGCGAAGAAAGAATTTAGCGGGTATTTACAACAAGATGGTATTGCGTAAGAGTGAGTGGATGGAATCTCACCCAGATAGAGAAAGGGAGCCTGTCTCGCTTCATGAGATTATGGATGTTTATGGAATGCGTATTATTACTGATACAACCGATTCTTGTTATCGCATCCTCGGTCGGCTTCATTCATGGCGTAAGCCGGTGCCGGGCAGATTTAAGGATTATGTGGCAAATCCTAAAAAGAATGGCTATCAGTCCTTACATACCACCCTCATAGGTCCCAATGGCTATCCTCTCGAAGTGCAGATAAGAACGGAAGAGATGAATGTAGTTGCTGAGACTGGTATTGCTGCCCACTTCTTATATAAGGCCAACGGCAATAAGAGCAACTCGCTATGGTTGTCTAAATGGCTGCAAGGCATTACTCAATTACGGAAAGGAACTGCTACAGCAGGAGAGTTTGTTGAGAAATTTAAGATGGATCTTAATTCCGATGAGGTCTATGTCTATACTCCTGAAGGAGAGGTCATTAATTTGCCTGAAGGGGCTACTCCGATAGACTTTGCTTACGCTCTTCACACAGATCTTGGCGCCAGATGTGTTGCCTGCGAGATTGATCATCGCCCTGCATCTCTTAATACTAGATTGGGAACCGGTCAGATAGTTAAGGTCATCACCCATCCTCAAGCCTATCCAGATGTATCCTGGAATACATTTGCGGTTACGCCGAAAGCGCTTAGTCATATTGCCCATCATGCCAATATGCAAAAGAACAGGGATGCCCGAGCCATGGGGAAGAAGCTGTTAATAAATGCTTTGAGCCACTACAATAATTTATCCTTGAAGGATATCAGCAAAGAAAGATGGAAAGAATACTTGGGGCTCCATAAGCTTTACAACAAGGCGCAGCTTTATGAGCAGCTAACTGCTGGCAAGATAACTCCTTTGGTGGCAGCAGCCTTCTTAGTAGAACAGAATCCCGCTTCAACGAGTAGTTCTTTGGCTATTAACCGCCAGGATAGTATTATCAAGTATTCGGCTTGTTGTCATCCTATTCCAGGCGATGAGATAGTAGCTGTGCCAAATAAACACGGGAGCATTAGTATTCATCGGATAGGATGTCATAATATAGTTCAAGAGAGAAAGAAGGACAAGGTTAAATATGTTGCGGCTCATTGGGAACAGGGCATGCAAAAAGGGCAATTCTTGGCTCTCATTCGCTGTGAGACCCATAACCTACCCGATGTGTTGAGCCGTATAGTTAATATCTTAGACAATCAAGGGGTGCGGATAGAAGGCATCCTTACCCATGATAAGGCAGTGAATTTACGGGTGCTCTCTATCAGCTTGTGGGTTGAGGACCGGGGACATCTTGCTCGTATTATTCGCCGTCTCAGGCTGGTTCGCGATATTACCAGTATCAATAGGGCGCGTGGCTAGTTCCTCATACTTTCCAACTGGCGATTCTTTCAATCGTTTCTTCTAGGTCTTGGCGACTGAGGGCAGGATTGGCAATGGCAAGCCGAACACAGCTAGTTCCTTGATAGTCACCATAGCCTACTTTCATCTCGCCAGCCCTATCTAAAGAAGCACAGAGTTGCTTACTATTGGCTCCATTGACAGTAAAGCAAAGGGTAGTGCATTGAGGTGGCAAAGCGAGCCTTAGCTTTGGATGCTGCTCCACCAGCTGCGCCGCATATTCGGTTAGCTCAACTAGTCTTTCGATATAGGCTGCATAGCCTGAATGTCCCAACCTTTTCCACATACACCAGACCTTGAGCGCATCATTATGGCGGCCGCATTGTAATGAGATTAGGCCTGGATTATAGTCATCCGCATCCTGTTGAAAGAGATAAGAGGCTCGGTCCATCAATGTGTCATTGAGGATGGATTTATGACGGGTCAATAGGGTAGATGCAAGAAGAGGCACTCCCATCATCTTATGGGTATCCCAGGTAACCGAGTCTGCTGCCTCTATGCCAGCCAGCCTATCACGATATCTAGGGCTCATCAATAGACTGCCGCCATAGGCAGCGTCGATATGAAGCCAGCAGTCGGTTTGGTCGGCAATCTTTCTTAGTTGAATCAAATCATCAAAGGCGCCATGAACCGTGCTTCCCGCGGTAGCATTAATCAGCAAGACCCTTTTCCCTATTGCTCTGTCCTTTTCAATCGCCTGCTCTAATAGAGGAATTGACATACGACCTGCCTTGTTTGTAGCTATAGACCTGACATTTTGCCGCCCGAGACCAATGAAACCAGCATTCTTATGAATGGAATAGTGCCCTTGTGATGAGGTATAGATTACCCAGTCTCCGCCATTGCCTTTATCAAGAATTTCTGGGGCTAGTTTTTGGCGCGCCATCAACATACCCACCATGTTGGAGAGAGAGCCGCCAGGAGAGAAGATGCCCCAACCATCAGTAAAGCCAACCTTCTCTAACATCATCTTTATGACTTCTCTTTCGATTAAGATATGCACTCCGCCTACTTTGTAAGTATAGACAGAGTTGTTGGTGGTTGCAGCTATCAGCTCACCGGCTAGGGCAGCATAATTACGACCAGCGAAAAGTTGATTGAAAAATCGCTTGGAGCCGGTTCTCGGTGTATATTTTAACACCTCAGTAAGCAACTCTATTAGAGCCGCTTCGCTTATTCCTTGGTCTTCTAATTCTAACGGGAGAAGTGTGGCTAGTTGCTGAGGCGATAGGTTGGTGCCCACAGGCACCTGGTTATCCTGCATACAGAATTCTTCTATCAGCTTGAATAGACTATTGAGAGTTGATTCCATAGGAAGACTATTGTGAATTCATTTTATTTGAAAGGCCTTTATTGGCTATATTAAACAATTTACTTCAATGAATGAACTGGAAGTTTTTATTACTCTGGCTATTGCCCATGCCATCGCGGTAGTATCACCTGGGCCGGACTTCGCTATTATTGTTCGCTATAGCCTGGTTTATGGTAGGAATCTGGCTATATGGACTTCGATGGGAATAGGCACAGGTATATTGGTTCATGTTTTCTATTCTATAGTTGGGATAGGTATTCTTGTCGCCACTAATCAAGTAATTTTTACTATTTTCAAATATACCGGCGCTGCCTATCTGTTGTTTCTGGCTTATCAAGGATGGCGAAGCGGGGAACAACATAAGAAGAAACAAGAGGCAGAACAGGCAGAACAGGCAGAACAGGCAGAACAAACAGAACAGGCAGAACAGGCAGAACAGGCAGAAAAGGCAGAACAGGCAGAAAAGGCAGAAAAGGCAGAAAAGGCGGAACAAACAGAACAGAAGCAGGCAGCAGAAGACCTGCCATCCCAGCAATATAAGCCTCCCAAACCATTCAAAGCCTATCGCGACGGTCTATTGACCAATGCATTGAATATCAAGGCTAGTATGTTCTTCTTAGCGCTGTTCCTCCTTGTCACCTACGATAGCCTGCCTGTCTTTCAGCTATTCTATGGTCTTTATCTAGCAGTGGCTACCGCCTGTTACTTTTGCCTCCTTTCGTGGTTCTTTGCTAAATTTCATCCCGTCTTTCGTCACCACCTCGCCAGCATAGAGAAAGGAACCGCGCTATTATTGGCATTCCTTGCTCTCTTACTCATTCTATTTACCGGTCAGCCAGATTTTAGTTAGCAATCTATAGCTACAGACCTTCGCCAATAAAAGCACTGGTCTTTTGTTTATCCTTTTCCAAGTGAGGGACCTGTTTCATCTGAAGAAGGTTTCTTTTAAGTGGTCTCCTACCCTTAGAGCCTGGGCTGCAATAGTGAGGGCTGGATTCACCGCAGCAGAATTAGGAAGAAAGGACGCATCTACTATGTAGAGATTAGGATGGTCATAGGAATTGCAATAGGGATCCAAGACTGAATGGGCTGAATCCTTACCAAAACGAGCTGTGCCACATTGATGAGAGGGAACTCGCCTATCAAAAGGGCGGCTTAACACTATGGGATAGCCAATCGACCTAAGTCGCGCACAGAACAATTTGACTAAGCGGCCATGAGCTGCTTGATTGGCTGGTTGCCAATCCACTACTAGATGAGACCCATCTAGTTCTACCCGACTGGTTGGCTTGGGGAGGTCTTCGCTCATAATATACCAGTCCATCGAATAGCGCCCTATTAGGTTGGCTATGTATTTTGGTATTGTAGGAACAAAGCCCTTTAAGATGGGGCCAGTGACCTTGCCAAGAAGCTGAATACAGCCTAAGGGTCTAGGGACTGAACCATCGGTTAGATAGAAATCATTGAGGGCAAGGGTCTTTTGATAGATGGCGCGATTAGGGCGGCGCGGGTCTATCGCCAAAATAGCACTGGTATTATGGTTCATAAGATTTTTACCAAGATTGCCGCTTGAGTTGGCTAGTCCCTTAGGATTTTTGCTATTCGCGGAGCGCAATAGGAGGGCAGCTGATTGCACTGCTCCGGCTGCCAGTATGATCAGCTTGGCTCTCAGCTTCTCCCTCCTTCCGTTTATGAGGTATTCCACCTGGTCAATCATCTTACCCTGTTCGTTGGTTAGCAATTTTGTTACTCTGGCTCGGGTGATAAGTTGAATATTCTGGTCTTTTAGTGCCAGCTCGAGAGGGCCTGTCTCGGCATCTATCTTTCCTCTTTTTGGATTGGGATAGGCGTCCCAAGTAGTCTTGCCTTCTTTAAGCCATGCATCTAGATCTATGGCTAAGGGGACTGAATGAGGGTGTAGTCCCAGCTGCTTCAATTTTTCTTTTACCCTTGCTATGTCTGGTTCGTCCGCTAGCTGAGGATAGGAATAGGGTTGTGAATGATAGGGTTCGGTAGGGTCTTCGGCAGTGGCATAATTGTTGCCGTCTTTATCATTGGGTCCTCTTACCCTGAAGAGCTGTTCGGCTTGACAATAATAGGGCTCTAGCTCTTCATAGGGAAAGGGCCAGGCTGGCGAAATTCCATCAGCATGAGTCAGCTCAGCAAAGTCCTCTTTACGATAGCGCACCATAGCCGCGCCATAGAATTTAGAATTGCCGCCAACATAGTAATAATTGCCTGCTTGATAGGCTTGACCCTTGGTGTCATACCATTCTTCGCTATTCCGATAATAGCCCTGCTGGAAAATAGAGACAGGGTCCTTTGCCTGTGGAACTGGTCTGAGGAAGTCGCCTCTTTCTAGTATAACTACCTTAGCATTCTTGCCAGCAAGGGCAGAGGCAATGGTGGCTCCGCCAATGCCAGAACCTATGATGACTATGTCGGTTGTGCTCATACCCAATGTTAACTAGACCAATCAATTCTTTGTTCTTGACAAGGTAGCAAGCAGTGGGGAAAGGGAAGAGGCTGGCTGCCAATCAATAGCCGCCGTAATCTATTTTCACTGCCTCGCCACTAAGAGCCGATTGTTTAGCCGCCAGGGCTATGGCAAGAGACTTTATGCCATCAACCCCATCAGCAGCTGGCCTCCCATTGCCTTTGACGGCATTGGCGAATAGCCTTATGGAGCGCTCATAGAGATTATGGGGCTGGAAGTCTATCGAACGGCTACCTTGGGCATTGGTGAGAACTATGTCTCCTATGGGCTGTTGGGTCATCATATCCTTGGCGTGAATACTCCCCTTGGTGCCGTGAAATTCTATCCCACTGCCGGCATAGGGATGAGTGAAGGATTCGTGAGTCATTGCAATGATGCCGGATGAGAACTTCATCAGGGTCATGGCGCCATCTTCAATCTGGTTTTTCCCCATCCCGCCATGTTGTTCTACTGCTATGACTTCATAGGGATCTTCTTCTAGGTGAAAGCGAACAGTATCTGCATCATGAACTGTGATGTCAAGAATAACCCCGCCGCCAGCTGCGGCTGAATCCAACCGCCAGCCTCTTAGGTGATCGGGAAGATAAGCAGCATGAAATAGCCGCGCCGATAAGATATGACCACACTCACCTGCACCAAGCAGTTCTTTGATCCTAAGGTGAGCTGCCGAATTGCGTAAGTGATGGTTAGTTCCCATAACTAGGCCAGCTTTTTTGCAGGCTTCAACCATCTCTATAGCATCCCTTAGGCTTAAGCCCAGTGGCTTTTCACAGAGAACATGCTTGCCAGCAGCGGCCGCCCTTAGGGTTTGTTCTTTATGCAACTCATTGGTAGTGGAAATATAGACGGCATTGATACTATCATCAGCCAGTAGGGCTTCTAGGCTATCGTAAGATTTAGCTAAACCATTTTGGGAGGCATATTTTTTCCCTCGCTCTGGGCTGGAACTAAAAACGCCCAAAGCCTCACAATTTGGCTGAGCATTTATAGCTGCTAGAACCCATTTGGCTGCTATATCACTTGCTCCTATGAGCCCCCAAGTAATTTTGTCAGTCATTGGTCTATTATACTCCTATATACTCTTATATATTCTCTCTGCTCTCTATATCCCCTCTATACTCTCTCTACTCCCATACTCTCTACTCTCTCTGCTCCTCTACTCTCTCTACTCCCATACTCTCTACTCTCTCTGCTCCTCTACTCTCTCTACTCCCATACTCTCTACTCTTATATTCTCTCTATTCTCTATTCTCTCATATCCCCTCTACTCTCTCTGCTACTCTACTCTCTCTGCTCCTCTACTCTCTCTACTCCTCTATTCTCTCTACTCCTCTACTCTCTCTACTCCTCTATTCTCTCTTATACCCCTCTACTCTCTCTGCTCTTATATTCTCTCTACTCTCTACTCTCTCTGTTCCCATACTCTCTCTACTCTTATATTCTCTCTATTCTCTACTCTCTGTGCTCCTCTATTCTCATATCCCCTCTACTCTCTCTACTCCCATTCTCTCTACTCTCTCTATTCTCTACTCTCTCTACTCCCATTCTCTCTACTCTCTCTATTCTCTACTCTCTCTGTTCCCATACTCTCTCTACTCTCTGTGCTCCTCTATTCTCAATCCCCTCTACTCTCTCTGTTCCCATACTCTCTCTGTTCCCATACTCTCTCTGTTCCCATACTCTCTCTGTTCCCATACTCTCTCTGTTCCCATACTCTCTCTACTCTTATATTCTCTCTATTCTCTATTCTCTATTCTCTACTCTCTATTCTCTACTCTCTCTACTCCCATTCTCTCTATTCTCTACTCTACTCTCTCTGTTCCCATACTCTCTCTGTTCCCATACTCTCTCTACTCTCTGTGCTCCTCTATTCTCATATCCCCTCTACTCTCTATTCCCTCTACTCTCTATTCCCTCTACTCTCTATATCTCCTCTACTCTCTTTACTCTCTATATCCCCTCTACTCCCCTAAGAACTTAAATCCTTAGTTCAGCCTTGTCAGGGTCGAGATTAGATTTTGTCCTTGCTTCTTCTTTGCGCGAAGCCTTCCCCTTTTGTCTGAGTAATTGAAGAACAGCCAGTTCGTTGTGTTTGCGTATTAAGCTGGCATTCTTTCCTTGACCAAGAGTTTCATCCACTATGCAAGCTGTTCTTTTATTTGCTTGGCACCTGTCATAATTGCAACTACTTCTTCCATTTTGTAGTCCTTAGGATTGATGAGAGCAGCCCGCTTTCCTAAGCGCTGAATATGAATTCGGTCGGCAATCTCGTATACCTGTGGAATGTTATGACTGATGAGTATGACCGGCAATCCTCTCTCTCTTATTTTGCGCACCAATTCTATTACCATACCAGATTCCTTGACTCCTAAGGCTGCGGTTGGTTCATCCATGATGATGACATTACGCGCGAAAGCGGCGCTACGGGCTACTGCAACTCCCTGGCGCTGCCCGCCAGAAAGAGTCTCTACCGCCTGCTGCATAGAACCTATGCCTATTTTGAGGTCCTTCATATAGTTGGTGGCTTTTTTCAGCATGGTTTTTTCATCACGCCAGCGTAAAAATTTGCCGAGCCAGCCAGGTCTCAATAGTTCGCGACCGAGGAAAAGATTATCCATAATATTAAGAGAAGGCGCCACGGCAAGATCTTGGTAAACTGTTTCAATGCCATAATTACGTGCATCAAGTGGATTGGTGAAATGGACTTTTTCGCCGTTAATGAAGATGCTTCCTTCGTTTGGTATCAGAGCTCCAGAAAGGGCTTTGATGAGGGTGGATTTACCTGCCCCATTGTCTCCTATCACTGCCATTACCTCGCCAGCACATACTTCAAAATCAGTACCATCTAAGGCAAAGACATGACCATAGTGCTTTATTAATCCACGCGTTTCTAGCACAGGTGATCCTGTCACGAGCTTCTCCTTGTTCGACTTATCTGATCAACCGATACGGCTAGTATGACTAGGATACCAGTTATGAGCACCTGATAGATAGAAGGAATGCCCATTAGCTGTAAGCCATTACGAAAAACTCCTACTATCAGCACTCCTATTAAGGTGCCCATGATATGTCCTCGCCCACCAAATAAACTAGTGCCGCCGAGAACCACCGCGGTAATACTTTCTAGATTAGCTATCTGACCTGCTTGAGGATCGCCAACGCCAGTTCGACCTACTAATAGCAAACCGGCAATCGTGTAGAATACCCCTGCCAAAATATAGACTCCTATTAGCAGACGGTCGGTCCGAATACCTGATAGGCGGGCGGCCTCGGGATTGTCGCCTAGGGCATAGATATGGCGACCAGCCGGCGTCTTCTGGAGAACATACCACATTATCAGATAGAGTCCGAGAACCAAGAGAGTACCATAGGCTATGGAGGTATTGCCAACCATGAAAGTATCTCCCAAGAAGGTTAGGCTATAGGGAACAGAGGTGACAGTTTGTATGGTGTATATACGAACCAAAGCAAAAACTATATTCCACATTCCAAGCGTGACTATGAAAGGTGGAAGGCGGAAACGGGTAATAAGAAAGCCATTCAAAGCAGAAAAACTGACACCACTAATTAGTCCCAATCCCACCGCGAGCAGAGGGTGGATATCATAATGAACTGCCATACTGGTCATGATGATTGCACTAAATACCATCACCATGCCATTGGATAAATCTATGCCGCGCGTGATGATGATAAGAGTTTGCCCTATGGCGAGAGTCCCAACTACCATTACTTGCTGTAGTATGAGGGAGATGTTCCGGCCAGTAAGAAATCTTTCGTGTTGAAAAGAAAAGAATATACAAGCAAGAATCAGCGCAATAAGAGGGCTGACCGCAGGTTTGGTCAGAATATCTATGATGCGAGAACTAAGCTTCCTATCAATATTCTCAGTTTCCATATGTATCTTCCGGTATGGATTCTTAGCTATAAAAAAAGATGGCGAAAGTTAAATCCCTTCGCCATCTGGAATTTCTCTAAACTTATAAGAGAAGGTATCTTTATCCCCAGCAATTATCTAAGCCAAACTTAGTATCCTTGCTATCTACTCCTGCTTGAGGGTCGTCGGTTATTAAGGTGACACCTGTATCAACATAGCCACTGACTTTGCGCTTGCTTTCAGCCCAGTCCACAGCGGCAGCAACTCCAAGAGCTGCCATTCTCAACGGATACTGTTGAGAGGTGGCGCCTATGCGGCCATCAACTATGCCGCGCACACCTTCACAACCACCATCAACTGAAACTATCAGCACGTCTTTTTCACGACCAGCATTTTTCAACGCGGTATAGGCGCCAAAAGCAGCTGGTTCGTTGATGGTATAGACTAGATTAATTTCTGGGTCTCTGGTTAAGCAGTTCTCCATAGCAGTTTGCCCCATAGTTTGATCACCGCGCGTGTCTTGGCTACAAACTATTCTGGGATCTCCTTCGCTGATGCCAAATCCTTGAAGGAAACCATCGTGACGAAGTTGGCCTACGGTAATCCCCGGCGCTAGGTCTAGGGTCGCTATTTTAACTGGCTTGTTACCCATGGCTGCTTTTGCATACTGACCAATAAGAACGCCTGCTTTGAAGTTATCGGTGGCAAACAATGCATCGGTTGCATCTTGCGGCTCTGTTGGTGTATCTAGTGCAATGACCATAACACCTTCTCCTCGTGCTTTCCTAATGGTCGGCACTATGGCGCTGGTATCGCTTGGGGTAATGAGAATAGTCTGAACCCCAGCAGCGACCATATTTTCAATGGCCGTTACCTGACCAGCATTATCTCCATCAAAAGAACCGGCTGCACTAAAGAATTCAGCACCGACATTTCTCGCTGCTTCACTTGCGCCTTGTCTCATCTTGACGAAAAAGGGATTGCTTTCGGTCTTAGTGATAAGACCCACTTTAATATCAGCAGCATTTGCCGAAATTCCCAGTGCTAGTAACATAGCACTGAGACAGATTTTAATTGTATGTTTCATAATTTTAATAATTTAGTAATAATTACAAGTGGCTTAATTATAGCTAAAACTCACCATTCATTTTGAAAAAGATGTTTGGTTTTTATTAATTTTTTTCTATAGAAAGGTTGAAATTCGGGTTTAATCGTAAATATTAGCAAACAAGACCATCTTCACCGTCTTCCCAAAATACCCTGTCAATTACCTATTTAGTTTTGAAGTTGGCCGCAGACCTGAGCAAGAGCTGAAATTAAATCTTCAGGGATGAGGTTTGGCCCCTTCTGCTTGGCACACTGGCTATGAATAAAGACGGCGGCGCAAGCTGCGGTGAAATCATCCATCCCTTGAGCTAATAGGGCAACAATAATTCCAGCTAGGACATCACCACTACCACCGCTGGCAAGGTAGGGTGAGGCATCGGCATTAATGACGGCATTTCCCTTTGGTGAGGCTATGACAGTATCTGCCCCTTTCAGAACCATGACAGCATTTGCTTGGCGGGCGGCTGCTAGAGCCTTCTCTAGCTTATTCTTTCCTTTGATGGCGGGGAATATGAGGGCAAACTCGCCCATATGAGGGGTGAGCACAGTCTGGGATCTAGTAGCAAGTGCATCAAAAAGAAGATGAGGATAGCTAGCAAAAGAAGAGATGGCGTCCGCATCCAATACCAAAGCAATGGATTGGGCTGCCAACTGCACTACCTGTTTGGCAGTCTGTTCGCTATTACCACTGCCTGGCCCTATGAGGGCGGCGGCTAGTTTTCGCTTCTTTGCTATGCCATTGAGGTCATCGAGAGGGCGGACTATGCAGCTGACGGGCACACAGGCGCGCATTATGGGAATATTGTGTTCGGAGCAGAGGAGACTGACGAGACCTGAGCCAGCTCTTTGGGCTGCCATAGTACAAAGAGCGCCGGCGCCATGGAATTCTTCTCCTGCTACTATTAGGCTGTGCCCACGGCTATATTTATGACTGGTGGCAAGAGGTGAAGGAAGCACCGGCGCCTTATTAAGGAAGAAAACACGACCTATATGGTTGAGAACTTCTTCTTTAATGCCTATCTGACGACAGATGATCTTGCCACAATAATTGGCGGCTGGATAAAGATAATGAGCCAGTTTGGGGCGAAAAAAGGTCACTGTCATAAAGGCATGCACCGCCTCTTCGCCTAGGGGAGCTGCCTGGTTTGCGCCTATTCCACTTGGGATATCTATTGAGATCCTCTTGGCGCTGCTCTCATTCATCTTGGCAATCAGCTCGCACGCCTTGCCGGTCGGGGCGCGATTGAGACCTGTGCCGAACAGTGCATCCAAAATGAGGGTGGCTTCTTCAAGGATCTGAAAGTCATCTTGTGGATTTGGAATTAGCCTCAGAGCCTGATTGGCTGCCGCGGCTCTTTCGTTGTCCAGCTTGGTTATAGGAACTAGGGGTAGGATATGCACCTCATAGCCGGCCGCAGCTAGATGATAGGCGGCAATATAGCCATCTGCGCCGTTATTACCACCGCCACTGCATAGCACTATCTTGCCTTGATTTGGCTCAAATATTTTCATCACCTCTTCTGCCACACAGAGCCCCGCATTGCGAATCAGCTCCATTTCACTGGTGCCAGCAGCTATAGTCAGCTGGTCTGCTTTTCTCATCTGTTCGGCAGTTAGTAGAATCATTCTTAGTATCTCCTGAGTGCTTTTATTAATTCAGCTGTATCTGGGATGACCCCATGCCATATCTTATAGGATAAAGCAGCCTGTTCAACCAGCATTCCCAATCCATCTGCCACTGCCAAAGCGCCATTGTGCTTAGCCCACTCAATGAAATCAGTGGCTGTTTGAAGCCTATAGACCATATCATAACAGTAGAGTTCTGAATGAATCATGGCGGGATTAAAGTCTATTTCCCCGGTGAGACCAACCGAGGTTGCATTAATGAGAATACTATAGTCTTGGTGGTGCAGCTGGTCTAGCTCGCAATGGGAAAGAGGCAGATGAGAAAGGTCCTCCACCAGTTGATGAGCCTTTTGGGGGGTGCGATTGCTAAGGATGATTCTTTCTACTCCTGTTGAGGCTAGGGCAGGTAAGACCGAACGGGCGGCGCCGCCAGCTCCAAGAAGTGCTAAGGAAGCGCCTTCTAGTTGCCAATTAAGGTTATCACATAGGTCCTTAATGAGTCCCGCCCCATCGGTATTGGCCGCGCCTATATTGTGATTATGGCAGTAGAGGGTATTGGCTGTTTGACTAGTTTCGGCGCTTTCTTCCTTAATATCAGCTAATAGCCAAGCCGCTCGTTTATGAGGGATGGTGATATTAAGCCCACTTCCTCCAGCCGCGAAGAAGGAATGGACTCTGGGTTCAAACTCGTCAACCAATACCTTTATTGCCTTATAATCTATCTTGATACCAGCTTGCTGACTGAACTTGGAATGAATATAGGGTGATAGGCTATGGTCAATAGGATTACCGAATACGGCAAATTTTTTCATAGGGTCTTTCATAGGGTCTTTCATAAAGGCTTTCATAGGGACATAAAGATTATGAGGGGGATTGGAGGACTATTTTGCGTATATACCTTTATAGCATTGTTATGTTTATTCTATTATTAACTAAAGAAGAAATTAAGGAAAATTAAGGAGAAATGATGAAAAAGATAGCTACTTTGACTTGTGCTTTTGTTTTGCTAGGCTTGGCTGGTGGTGCTAATGCGCTCTCGCTGGGCTCTGGCGGCAAAGGTCACTATGATCACAACAAGAGAGGGGATCTTACTCGCGCCGAGACTCAAGAACGGGCCAGCCGGCACTTTAATCGGTTGGATAAGAACGGCGATGAGCAGATTGACCTGGCTGAACTTCAGGGAAAGGATGAGGATAAGAGGATGAAATACAACCTCATGCTAAGACAGGTAGATAGCAATGGAGATGAGGTAGTCACTTCTGCCGAATTCATTAACCATGCTGTCGCCCAATTTGATACTATGGATAGTGATAAGGATGGTATCCTAACTCCTGAGGAGAGGCAAGCTGGCAGACAGGCTTACCAGGAAGAACTTATGAGGCTTCATTTTGAGGAAGCTGATACCAATGGCGATGGTGTCTTGTCCTGGGAAGAGTTTGCCAACATGAGAAATAGCTTTTCTCATAATCCTCGCGGCAAGAGAGATGGACGATGGCGCCGAAACAGCGAGTAGATGACCGAATGGGATGGGGTTGGCGACCCTCAGCTTATGGAAGCTATACGGGCTGCCAACCACCGTGCCTTTCAGGAATTGACGCTGCGCTATTCGCGCAAATGCTATCGTCTTTGTTATCGGATACTAGGGGATAGGCAGATGGCAGAAGATGTGGTGCAAGAGACTATGTTGAAATTGTGGCTGCGACCTTTTATGTGGCAGCCAGATAGAGGGGTAAAGTTTAGCACCTGGCTTTACCGAGTGGTCTCTAATGGTGCCATAGATAGCTATCGCAAGAATCTCAGTCGGAAGACCCTGCCACTAGAAGACAGCTACCTTCCAGCGATGGAGATGAACTATTCAGCTGCCGATTGGGAAAAACTTGGGCAAAAAGTGAAGAGCGCGATTAACAGCCTGCCGCCCAATCAGAGATTGGCGATTATATTGTGTCGGCTCGAAAAGATGCAACATAAAGAAGTAGCCGAACTAATGGAGGTTAGCCCTAAGGCAGTGGAAAAGTATATTTTCCGCGGTATTCGGGGACTAAAAAACAGATTGAGAAAGAGGGGTATTAATATTGAGGAACTTTTGGAATGAAAAAGAAGCAAACTGAGATCTTGAGGAAGAAGCTGAGCCATGTGCCCATGCCCAAACGGAACTGGGAATATCGGATGGTATCCTATATTCTCAACTATAAGCAGGAAAAACAGAATCCCTTTGCTTATTGGATGAGTAGACTAAGCGGACTTTTTTATCGTTATAGGCTGCTTGCGCCTATCCTAGCTATAGCCTTTCTTGGTTTGGTTTATTTCGTTCAGCCAATTCAACTCTATCAAGGGGATCTTGCCGAGAGGGAAGAAGCCATTCGCTACTTTGAAGAGATCACCGATATTAATGATTATGAGATGGAATGGACTGAATGGAACAGCCTCTGGATAATAGACTACTAGTCCTGCTATTTGGCCAGACCCTAGCTAAGCTAGTTAGGCAAATGGGCAAATAAATAAGAACAAGCCAAGATTAATTAAACCAATGGATCACACTAAGACTCTCAATGCATTATTGCATCGCCAAGACCTAAGCCATGAAGAGATGACTGGATTAATGCACTCCATCATGGCAGGCGAGCTAGCTGAAATTAAAATAGCGGCTATCCTTGCCGCTTTACGTTCTAAAGGGGAAACAGTAACCGAACTAAGCGCGGCCGTTCAGGTGATGCGTGGTCTTTGTCGTCAAGTTGAAGTTGCTGTGGAGGATCATCTGATTGATACCTGTGGCACTGGCGGAGATGGCAAGCAGACTTTTAATGTATCTACTTCGGTTGCCTTTGTTGCATCTGTGGGCGGGGCTAGGGTTGCCAAACATGGCAATAAGTCGGTTTCCAGTCATTGTGGTAGCGCCGATCTACTTGAGGCAGCTGGGGCGGAATTAAAGCTTGACAGCCAAACCATAGCTACTGCCATCAATAGACTGGGCTTTGGCTTTATTTTTGCGCCCATGCATCACCAAGCAATGAAGCATGTTGGTCCTGTCCGAGCGGAGCTAGGGGTGAGGACTATGTTCAACCTTTTGGGTCCTCTCTGTAATCCAACCGGCTGTTCATCTCAACTCATTGGCTTGTATTCACGCGATTGGCTTGTTCCCTTAGCGAAGACCCTAGCAAAGCTTGGCAGCAAGAGAGTGCTATTGGTTCATTCGGCAGATGGACTAGATGAGATAAGTCCCAACGAATCTACCTATGCGGCCGAGCTAAGCGATGGCAAGATAACCGAATATGAAATTAGTCCCAAGTCCCTAGGCGTCTCTCCCACACCTATGAATAGCCTCCAAGTATCCTCAGCCCAAGAGAGTCTTGCTATGGTGAGAGATACTCTCAAAGGAGTAAATTCAGCTGGGGCGGGCATTGTTGCCTTAAATGCGGCCGCGGCTCTCTATGTTGCTGGCATATCTTCCTCTCTTGAAGCAGGGGTGGAGAAGGCAAAGGAGATCATTGCCTCTGGTAAGGCATGGCAAAGATTGGAAGACTATGTCTCTTTCACCAAGGCAGCCCATGCCTCAAACTGATTTTCTTGCCCAGCTGGTCTCTCAACAGAGAGACAGTTCTCCTAACCAACCACAAGAAGATCTAATTGCCAAAGCAAGGGCACAGCCTCCTTGTCGCGGTTTTACTCGCGCCCTCACTCAACAGCCCTATGGTTTTATCGCTGAAATGAAGAAGGCATCTCCCAGCGTCGGTCTATTAAGGAAGAATTATGTTCCTGCCGACCTAGCCAGCTCTTATCAACAAAACGGCGCAGCCTGTTTGTCGGTTCTAACCAATGCTCTTTTTCATGGCGAAGCAGCTCATTTACAGCAAGCGCGTGAAGCAGTGGAGCTGCCAGTCCTACGGAAGGACTTCATCCTCAATTCCTATCAGGTCTATGAGACTCGTTGCTTGGGTGCCGATGCCATGCTACTCATAGTAGCCTGTTTGACTCAGCAGGAGCTGAGTGAGTTTCATCAGCTAGGGCGTGAGCTAGGGATGGATGTTCTGGTAGAGGTTCATAGTGAAGCTGAATTGCAAATTGCCCTTGGCGCTGGTGCCTCTCTCATAGGAATTAACAATCGCAACCTAAGAACCTTTGAGGTTCGCCTTGAGACCAGCGAGAAGCTGTTACCTTTGATTGAAGGGGACAGGATAGCAGTGGCTGAGAGTGGTATTAAGACAGCTGCTGATATAGAGCGACTTGCCAAATGCGGCGCTCATGCCTTCTTAGTAGGTGAGACTCTTATGAGGGCTGCAGATCCTGGCCAGGCTCTGGCTGAATTGAAGAGCTCGCTAAGTTGACAATGGGTCTGATGGAAAGATGAGAGCACAGGTTAAATGGTTAGAGGGGGTTTATTTTGAAGGCGAAGCAGAAGGCCATAGGATTCGTCTTGAAGGCTCGGCTGAGGCAGGAGGAATGGATCGTGCCATCCGCCCCATGCACTCCATTCTCATAGGCTTGGCAAGCTGCAGTGCCTATGATGTCGTCAATATATTGAAGAAGGCGCGCCAGAGACTCACTGCTTGTGAAGTAGAGGTAGGAGCCGATAGAGCCGATGAGGTGCCAGCGGTATTTACTCAGATAAGACTCCATTTTCGTCTCAAGGGTGCCAATCTAGGCGAAGAGCAGGTAGAAAGGGCAGTGACACTTTCAGTCGAAAAATACTGTTCGGTGGCTAAAATGTTAAGACAGGGCGGAGTCCAGATTACCCATTCTTATGCAATAGAAGGACAAAGCGATTGATGGATTGATGGATTAATGAAGAGATGAAGACTTTGTTATCACTTATTGCTGGTCTCATACTACTGATGGGAACTGTCATGGCTGGGCTGGCTGGGGAGACAGGGGAGATAAGGGTGGCAGGGGAAATAGACCCCAGCTGCGCCCCTACTCAAAGCGATTCGCTTGGACCATTTTTTATCGCCAATACTCCTGTGGTTACTAACCTTAATAGATTTGGCAAGCCAGGAGAGGCTATGCTTATAGTAGGAAAGGTGGTCAGCGCCTCGCCTCCTTATCTTCCCATAGCTGGCGCCAGATTAGAGATTTGGCAGACAGATGGCACCGGGCGCTACCATCCTCAAGCCAATGGCGATTATAGTGAGTTTGATGATAGGGAGATAGACATGCGCGGCACAGTTCTGACCGATGAGAAGGGTGAATTTTCGGTGCTTTCGCTTGTGACTCATGGCTATGGGCGGCGCCCGCCTCATATTCATTACAAGATTAGCGCAAATGGCTATAAGACCTTAATTACCCAACATTATTTGGATGTTTCTAGTCGAGACAGATGTCGAACCTCTAAGCTAGATCGAACCCAAAAACCTGCGCGGTTTAATGCGCCGCTCATTTACTTAAAACAATTAGCTCCCAGTGCCTAGGATCCCAGTTGTCTTAGCTGCCAAGAACTAGACAGGGGATTTAATAGAAAGATATCCTAATCTATCAATTAGGGAGTAAAATAGTTCAATGAATAATAAACACCGCCCCTTAGCTCAGCTAGCAGATTTTCGCGATAGCTGTGGGTTTGGTCTATGTGCTCATACCAAGAATGAGGCAAGTCACCAATTATTAAAGGAGGCTTTGGCTTGTCTGGAGCGTATGGCGCATCGGGGCGCTATCAATGCCGATGGCAAAACAGGCGATGGCTGTGGTATTTTGATACAGAAGCCAGATGAATTTCTTCGCGCCAAGACAAGAGAAGTAGGCATAGACCTAGCTGATTCCTATGCGGTTGGTTCCTTATTCTTATCGCCAGATTTAGCCCAAGCAAAACGACAACAGAATGAATTTAACAGCATAATAGCCCAGCATAAGGGACTAGCCTTAGCAGGTTGGCGCTCTGTTCCTACATGCCCTGAGGTTCTAGGGGAGCTGGCACAACAGACCCTGCCTTCTTTTTGGCAAGTATTTATTAATCTGACGACCAAAGACAAGGCAGAGGAGCTATCAACTCTTCTCTATCTCAAGCGCGACAGTCAAGCCCAATTCAAAGACGAAGAGAGCTTCTTTATCTGTAGTCTATCCTCAACGGTGCTTTCTTATAAGGGAATAGTCCTGTCGGCAGATTTTAGTGACTTCTTCCCTGATTTGCAAGATGAGCAGATGAAGACGGCTATATGTGTTTTTCATCAGAGATTCGCCACCAACACCTTGCCCCAATGGCGCCTGGCGCAGCCTTTTCAATATCTTGCTCATAATGGTGAGGTCAATACTATTAGTGGCAATCGCAACTGGGTAAGAGCGCTTTTCACTAAGATGAGAAACAAGCGACTGGAAGGACTAAAAGACAATGTCCCGCTGGTTAGCCTAGAAGGTTCAGATTCTATGAGTCTTGACAATATGCTGGAACTATTGTTGGTCGGAGGCATGCCGCTCTTTCGCGCCTTACGTCTTCTCATTCCACCGGCTTGGCAGAATGACGATACTATGAATACTGAGATCCGCGCCTTCCATGAATACAACTCTATGAAGATGGAACCATGGGATGGTCCAGCTGGGATTGTGATGACAGATGGCAAATATGCGGTTTGCCTATTGGATAGGAATGGCTTGCGTCCTGCTAGATGGGTGCTGACTAAGGACAATATCATTACCCTGGCATCAGAGACTGGCGTAAAGAGAGTCAAACCAACCGAAGTCCTTGCCAAAGGAAGAGTAGAGCCAGGCGGCATCATAGCTTTGGATACTGCCAGCGGGGAACTACTAAAAACAAAAGAAATTGACACCCAACTCAGTCAACGCCATCCTTATAAGCAATGGCTAAGAAAGCAGGTCAATCGACTCGAATCTACCTTAACGAGTCGGCACTATGTGTTTGAGGATCTAGATGACGAGAAGCTTCAGTCTTTTGGTAAGCTATTCTGCTTTTATGAAGAAGAGCGAGAACACATCCTTAGGGTATTAGCCGAAAGCGGTCAAGAATCTGTGGCGGCTATGGGAGATGATACTCCGATGGCGGTTCTCTCTAAGCAACCTCACTTGATTAGCGACTATTTTCGTCAGCTCTTCGCTCAGGTAACCAACCCAGCCATAGATCCGATTCGCGAGAGTCTTGTGATGTCGCTTGAAACCTTTATTGGCAAAGGACATAGTCTATTTGAAGATACCGAAGAGAGCGCTCGTTATCTGGCTCTAAGTTCTCCAATACTTTCTCCCTACAAGCTGGATGTAATCAAGCAAAACCAGATGGGGATGGAGGTTGCCGAACTATCGGTCAATTATAGTGAAGAAGAGGATCTGGCAACCGCGGTTCATCGACTTACTTTACGAGCAGCTGAGTTAGTTAAACAGGGCAAGACAATTCTTATCTTGACCGACAGAGATAGCCGGCCCAACTTCTTGCCTATTCCTATGCCTATGGCGGTTGGTGCGGTTCATCACCATCTCATCGCTTGTCAGCTTCGCTATGATGCTAATTTGATAGCCGAGACTGCTTATGCGCGTGATCCCCATCAATTTGCGGTTCTGTTTGGGGTAGGCGTTACGGCGGTATTTCCTTATTTCAGCTATGCGGTTTTGGAGAATTCTATTAAAAGAGGATTGATCTTCAGCTCTCCCCATCAGGTCCATAGCAATTATCGGCAAGGAATCACCAAGGGCATATTAAAGATTATGTCCAAGATGGGCATATCTACCCTAGCGTCCTACCGTGGCGCCCAGCTGTTTGAGGTTATTGGCTTGGCTGATGAGATAATGGCTAAGTGTTTTTGCGGCATGTCAAGTCGCATAGGGGGGCAAGGATTCGCCCATTTTGATAATAGCCTACGCCTCTTGGCTAGGGATGCTTGGAAGAAGAGGAAGCCGTTGAAAGTTGGCGGACTCATCAAATATGTTCATGGTGGTGAATACCACTCATTCAATCCAGATGTAGTTGAGACTCTAAGGCTCTTGGTTAAGACCAATGATGAGCCTGGCTATGAGAAATATGCCAAGCTGATTAATCAACGAGAAGTCGCTCATCTGCGCGATCTTATGGAATTGAGTCTTGCTAGCAAACCCATCCCATTGGATGAAGTAGAGCCAGTTGAAGACATTTTTCCTCGTTTTGATACGGCTGCCATGAGTCTAGGGGCATTATCGCCTGAGGCTCATGAAACCCTAGCCGAGACCATGAATTCGCTGGGGGGAAGGTCTAATTCCGGTGAAGGGGGCGAAGATGCATCTCGTTTTAATACCCCTAAGAACTCCAAGATTAAGCAGGTGGCTTCTGGGCGCTTCGGAGTAACTCCCCACTATCTGGTCAATGCCGAGGTATTGCAAATTAAGATTGCTCAGGGGGCAAAGCCGGGTGAGGGCGGACAACTGCCCGGCGGCAAGGTGAATCAACTGATTGCGCGGCTGCGCTATTCAGCTGCGGGTGTGACCCTGATATCCCCACCCCCTCATCATGATATCTATTCGATTGAGGATTTGGTCCAGCTCATCTATGATCTAAAAGAAGTAAATTCAGAAGCCCTGGTCTCAATCAAGCTGGTATCCTCACCCGGTGTGGGCACCATAGCGGCTGGAGTAGCCAAGTGCTATGCCGACCTTATTACCATATCTGGTTATGATGGCGGCACCGCCGCCAGTCCCTTAGGTTCGATTCGCTATGCTGGTTGTCCATGGGAATTAGGGCTAAGTGAGACTCAACAAGCATTGGAACTCAATGGATTGAGGGATAGGGTGCGCTTACAGACCGATGGCGGCTTGAAGACCGGCTTAGATGTCATTAAGGCCGCCATTCTTGGCGCCGAGTCCTTTGGTTTTGGCACAGCTCCTATGGTGGCTATGGGATGCAAGTATCTACGCCTATGCCATCTTAACAACTGTCCAACTGGGGTTGCTACCCAACATAAAGGGCTTCGCACTGAGCACTTTGTTGGCAATGCAGATATGGTGCGTAATTTCTTTCACTTTATTGGTCACGAGGTGCGCCTGTGGTTATCTCGGCTGGGCTATAGATCAATGACTGATATTATCGGCAACAGGGAGCTGCTGGTTATTAAGGAGGATATGGAAGAGAGGTTTCGTTGTCTTGACCTCTCACCACTTCTTGCCGACCCAGTGCCGCAATCGGCTAGATTCTGCCTTAGGAAAAAGCCCCTTAGTTTTAATGCCACTTCCTTAATAAAGCAGCTGGTTAAGGATCTCAGCCCTCTCATTAAGGAGAAAAAAGGAGGCAAATTTCATTATCCCATCACCAATCAGGATCGCGCCGTTGGAGGCAGGATTGCTGGCATTATTGCACGCCGTCATGGTGCTAGTGGTATGGAAAATACCCCGTTTGATATTTCTTTTGTTGGCACCGCCGGCCAGAGTTTTGGTGCTTGGAATATTGCTGGTCTTAACCTCCACCTTGAAGGCTTTGCCAATGACTATGTTGGCAAAGGCATGGCAGGTGGAACTTTGACCATAACCTTACCACCAGATGAGCAGACCCAATCCTTTCCCTTGGCCGGTAATACCTGTCTTTATGGTGCAACCGGAGGAAGGGTTTTTATGGCAGGTTATGTGGGCGAGAGGTTTGCAGTGCGCAACTCAGGCACGGTTGCCATCATAGAAGGTGCTGGCGATCATTGTTGTGAATATATGACTGGCGGGGTGGTTGTGGTTCTGGGTAAGACAGGTAGAAATTTTGGTGCGGGCATGACAGGGGGATTTGCCTATGTTCTCGACCAGGATCGTAGTTTTGCCGATAAGCTAAATGATGAGCTGGTAGAGATAGACAAGATAGTCAGTGAGGAGATGGAGGTTTATCGCAATCATCTTCGCCAGCTGCTAAAAGACTTTGTCCTAGCTACTGCTAGTGTTCGGGGCAAGGAGATACTTGACTATTTTGATGATTACTTAAATCGCTTTTGGCTGGTTAAGCCCAAGGCAACCAGTGTGGAAAGGCTGATGGAAAATATGCAATCACGGGCTGCCTGATTAGTTTGCATGGCAAAAGAGGAGACCATTCAGCTCAGTGGCAAGGTTATAGACAAGCTTCCTAATGCAATGTTTCGTATTCGGTTAGAAAATAATCATGAGGTCATTGCCACCTTATCTGGCAAGATGCGCAAGAACTATATTCGTATCTTACCCGGCGATGAAGTGAAGGTAGAAATCAGTGCCTATGATATCGGGCGGGGCAGAATAGTCTATAGATCTTAAGGGGCGCTATGGTGTTATGGGCACTATTTGTTATTGGCACTATTAAGGAGGAGATCTTATTAGAACTGCCTATTCTATATGTTAGAAGATAGCGAACTTCCTGCTACCCCATTACTGGATTCGATTGATAGTCCAACAGATCTTAGATTATTACAGCTAGAACAGCTGCCTAGATTGGCAGAAGAGCTTCGTCGCTTTCTTATGCATACCATAGGGCAGGTAGGAGGGCATTTCGGCGCTGGTCTAGGGGTGGTAGAATTGACGATTGCCCTACACTATGTTTTTGAGACCCCAGAGGATCTTCTCATCTGGGATGTAGGACATCAGAGCTATCCTCATAAGATTCTTACTGGTAGGCGCGCTCAGCTGGCAACCATTCGTCAGCAAGGAGGACTAGCACCTTTCCCTTATCGCAGTGAAAGTGCCTATGATCCTTTTGGCACAGGTCATTCAAGCACCTCAATAAGCGCCGCCCTTGGCATGGCTCAGGCTGCTAGACATTGTAAAGGCGACTATCATACTGTGGCGGTGATTGGTGATGGCGCCATGACAGCGGGGATGGCTTTTGAAGCCTTAAATCATGCTGGCGATATTAAGGCAGACCTATTGGTAATCCTAAATGACAATGCCATGTCTATCTCTCATAATGTTGGTGCTCTGTCAAAACTCTTTACCCGCGTTATTGCTGGCAACACCTTTCTTAGTATGAAGGAATTGGTTAAAGAGAAATTAGAGGGCGTGCCAGGTCTTCTCACAGTGATGCATCATACTGAAGGGGAACTGAAACATATCCTCTTACCCCCCAGCGCATTTTTTGAATCATTGGGATTCAACTATACGGGTATTTTGGATGGTCATGATATTGCTGGGCTGATTAAGGTCTTGAGAGGACTAAAAGATAGTTCCGGCCCTCAGCTGCTTCACATTAAGACCCAGAAGGGTAAAGGATTTATGCCAGCCGAGAGAGACCCTATCGGTTATCATGCCCTTGCTAAGGTAGTCCCTAAGTCTGAGCAAACCGGTGAAAAGAAGATGAAATATACCGATGTCTTTAGTCGTTGGATATGCGACATAGCGGAAAAAGACGATCGCATAGTGGCTATTACACCTGCTATGAAGGAAGGGTCTGGGTTGGTAGAGTTCTCTCAGAAATTTCCTGCTAGATATTATGATGTGGGCATAGCAGAACAGCATGCCATTAGTCTTGCCGCTGGTATGGCATGTCGTGGGCTAAGACCCATAGTGGCGATCTACTCTACTTTTCTGCAAAGAGGTTATGATCAACTGATTCACGATGTTTGTCTCCAAAAACTGCCAGTGGTCTTTGCTTTGGATAGGGCTGGATTGGTGGGAGGGGATGGAGCCACCCATAATGGCAACTATGATCTGAGCTATCTAAGTTGTATCCCCGAGATGATAATAATGACTCCCAGTGATGAGAATGAGACCTATAGAATGCTTTCTACCGCGCTATCTTTGGATCTGCCTGTGGCAGTTCGTTATCCACGCGGTGAGGCGGTTGGGGTTTCCTTTATTGCCTCAGACCAGCTGTTCGAACTGGGGAAGGGGTCCCTAGTGCTAGAAGGCTCTGAGCTAGCCCTGTTGGTATTTGGCGCTCTTCTGGCTGAGGCGCGTCAGGTGGCGGATAAGTATGGTTGGACTCTTGCTGATATGAGGTTCGTCAAACCTTTGGACACCAAATTGATAGAGAAGTTGGCAAAGAGCCATAAATGCTTGGTAACCTTAGAGGAGAATGTCATCATTGGAGGTGCTGGCAGTGGGGTTCTTCAGCATATCAACCAACAGGGGCTGAGCTGCGAGCTGCTCCAGTTGGGAATAGCGGACCAATTTGTTCATCATGCATCCCAGCAGGATATGCGTACCAGTTGCGGTTTGGACGCCAAGGGAATTGAGGCAAGTATCAAGAATAGATGGAAAAGAATAGGTGGGAAAGAATAGGTGGGAAAGAATAGATGGAAAAGAATAGATGCCCTTAGGCTTTACCTAGACCATGAACCAGCTCAATCAGCTGAGCCACCTTGGCGGGTGGAGTATCTGGGTAGATTCCATGGCCTAGATTAAATATATGGTGACAACCAGAAGGGCGAGCGGCAAATATCCTATTGACCTCTTGACTGAGAGACTCTTCATCACCATATAGGGCGGCAGGGTCTAGATTGCCTTGAAGGACTATGCTGTCTTTTAACTGATCAAATGCCTGATGAAGATTGACTTGCCAATCCAGTCCAAGCCCATCGGCACCACAGGAAGCCAAGGAGGCTGGGGGTAGCGGACAGCCTTTGGTATAAAGGATGACGGGCTTTTGAGTCCTCGCTCTAATAGCCTTAATGATCTCTTGGCTATAAGAGAGAGAGAAATCTTGGTAATAATGAGGGGACAGCAGACCTGCCCAAGAATCAAAGATCTGGATGATATCAGCACCTTGTTTCAGCTGGAGCAGAGCAAGGGCAGTAATCTCAGCAGTCAGCCTAGCCAATAGCCTATGAAGTAGCTGAGGCGATTGATAGAGCATTTTACGAATATGAAGGAAGGTCTTGCTACCCTGACCCTCAACTGCATAGACTGCCAGCGTCCAAGGACTGCCAACAAATCCTATTAAGGGCACTTTCAATTCTCTCTTTACTAGACCTATGGTTTGGCTAAGATAATCAAACTTTGCTTCACTCTCCTCGGTTCTAAGTTGGAGCAGATCCCCTTCCTTACGAACGGGTTTTGCTAGCTGGGGTCCTTGGGAGTCAAAATTGACTTCCAATCCCAACGCCTCTAATACTATGAGTATGTCGCTGAAAATGATAGCTGCGTCTAAATCAAATCGGTTTATAGGTAGCAGAGTCGCCTGACTGGCTAGTTCCGGCAGCTGATAAAGCTGCTTAAAACTACCTGCCTGTTTTCTTAATGCTTGGTATTCTGGTAGATAACGACCAGCCTGCCTCATTATCCATATAGGAGTGCAGTCTGGTTGTTGCTTGTTAAGGACGCGCAGGATTCTGTTATTCATTTATTCAATTTATTCATAGGCCTAGATAGTGCTTTATGAAGTGGATGAGAGGCAGGTTGGCGGGAAGGAAATTTAGTTCAAAGAGCTGGGAGACGGGACACCACTTTATAGCCTGTTGTTCTTTCCCATAGGGAGATCCTTTATAGCTTTTCACTTGCCATACTTCTAACAGGACAAACTTATGGCTATATTCATAGTAGTGATGGACAAGAAAATCCGCTTCTATCACTTCTATCCCCAGTTCTTCATTTAGTTCCCGCTTAAGAGCAGCCAAGCTAGTCTCGTCCTTTTCCTTTTTGCCGCCGGGGAATTCCCAATAGCCTGCCATGTGCTTGCTGTTGAGGCGCTGACAAACCAATAGGGAAGAGTCCTTCTCAATAATGGCTACCACAATCTTCTTGCTCATCTGAAAAATAAACTAGTAAATTCTTGGTTCGATGGCTAAGGATATATCAAACCTTTCCTTGATATCGGCAATTATCTTATTGGCTAGTGTCATCACATCTTGCTGGCTTGCCCTGCCCCTATTTATCAAGCAAAGAGCATGCTTGTGATAGACAGCCACATTCTCATCCTCATATCCTTTCCAGCCACCTGCTTCAATAAGAGAACCAGCCGCAACTCTCACCTTCCCTTCTCCTAAATCAAAGCCTTTTAGCTGGGGGAGCTCTTCTTTTAGTTTGGCAAAATGAGCTGAGCTGATGGTGGGGTTGTGAAAGAAACTGCCGACATTACCTATACCCACATTACCTATATAAGTAGGAATCTTCGATCTTCTTAGCTTACAAACCGCATTAAAAATATCGCGTGGCTGGGGGGCTACTATCTTGCCTTGTTCTAGTTCTGCCTTGAGGCTCTCATAGCTGGTATTGGTATCGGCTAGTTTATTCAGACGAAAAATGACCTGAGCCACAATATACTTGTCTCGCCATTTGGTTTTGAAGTTGCTTGATCTGTAAGAAAAGCCACACTCAGTCGAGCGAAAATTATGAAACTTACCACTTGCGATTTCTATTGCACCCACCGAGTCAATAAAATCCTTTACTTCTCTACCATAGGCGCCAATGTTTTGCATGGGCGCTGCGCCCACATTGCCTGGAATGAGCGCCAAATTTTCTAACCCAAAGTAGCCCTGTCCTAGGGTGTAATCCACTAGTCTATGCCAATTCTCACCTGCACTCACCCTTAACAACACCTGCTGCTGCCCTTCTTCTAATAGCTCTATCTTCTTGGTCTGTATATGAAGACATAGGGCGGCTAAGAATGGTGAGACAATGATGTTTGTTCCTTCTCCCATAGGGACCACACCCAGCCCCTTCTTTGCTGCATATTCTAGCCCTTGAAAAATGTCCTGGTTTGTTCTAGCCGCCATATAGTAGGCTGCTTGACAGGGCAGCTTGAAACTATTAAGCTGGTCAAGTGGAAAATCTTTAACGAGAGGAGTTGGCATTTGGACTTGTTTTAATGAGAATTATATAAGAAAAGCCAGCTTAGGCAACAGACTTTTTATGTATAATGAATAGAAGTATGGATATAATACCAGAATAACAGATTAAAATTTCCTTGAAAGAAAATATAACCGCATATATAAGTAGGTAGAAGTTATAGCAAAGCTAAAAAGTGATATTCAACTGATATGAATATAATATGAATATGAACACAACAAAACTTCATACTCCCCCTATTGATGGGCAAGCAAAAGGCTTCTTGTCTTCTAATAAGCCTTTCACTTTAGCTGGTGTGAGGCGAGGACTTCTTTCCTTTTTGATTGGAGCTGGCTTCTTAGTTCTTACTGCTTGTGCTGGCGGCGGGAGCAGTTCAAGTGGCGGGAGCATCTCTCCCGGAGCCTTTGAAGTAAAACTCACTTTTGCTCCCATATCCGGCGGTTTTGAAATAGGCAACCAATCGGACTTTGGCGATATCGTTTCTTTGAATATCACGGCTGTCAGCGGAACTAAATATGTAGATGAAGATATCAACATAAACGAATTTAGTGATGGCAGCTATAATTTTCGCGGACTAGATGATCAATCCAATTACACCTTTCGGATTATAGGGACACTTGATGATGGACGACAACAGGAGGTGAAGATAGCTTTTGTTTGGGCTGAGAATGAGGAAGATTATAACAAGGGCGGCATTCGGCCAGGGCTGGATACGGATGGAGATAGGCGAGCGGATAGTGTGGATGAGGATGATGATAATGATAATATTCTAGATTTGATGGAGGGGATGGTTGGTGAAAGGGAGTGTCGCTTATATGAGGATTGTGATGATGATGGGTTGGCGGATAATGATTCGATAGAGCAGCAAAGGAATTCAAATAATGTGCGTTGTTCGCTGTTGGCGGATTGTGATGGGGACACTATCAGAGATATAGATGAAGTAGCGGCAAATTGCGTCATAGAAGCTGATTGTGATAATGATGGAGCGGGGGATGAGGATGAGATAACTGGGTGTATATTAAATCCTGATTGCGATAATGATGGGGCAATGGATGGAGTGGACATAGATGTTGATGGGGATGGGTTGATAGAGATAGGCACACACGAGGAATTGGATGCAGTGAGGCATGCTCTGAATGGCAGTGGGCAAAAATTATCAGCAGATGGGATGTTTAGCACCACTGGCTGTGGTGATGGCAATGACATCACTTCTTGTTCTGGCTATGAGCTGGTTGCGGATATCAGTCTTGCTGACTATGCGAATGCTGATGGCGGCAAAGGCTGGCGGCCCTTAGGGAATGATACAGATAGTGGTACCGATGGATGTCAGGGAGCTGCTTTTAATAGTATTTTTGAAGGCAATGGCTGGACGATTAGTGATTTGAATATTAGTCGTTCAGATGAGGATTGTGTGGGTTTGTTTGGCTATATAGCCGAAGGTTCGGAGATTCGCAATCTGACTCTTCGTGGCGAGACAGTGATAGGTAGGTTTAGGGTGGGTGGTCTGGTGGGGTATGGTGTATCGGCTCGGATTGTTTCTTCTTCGGTTGTGATGAAGGAGATTAGAGGTCTTGCTGGTATAGGAGGTTTAGTGGGGTGGGGTTCAAGAGCTTGGATTCATTCTTCTTCGGTAGTGGCAGCTGAGGTGAGAGGGGAAGGTAATACAGCAGGCATAAGTTCTCGTAATTATGTAGGTGGTTTAATAGGGGAGGGACGATCAGCTCGGATTCATTCTTCTTCGGTTGTGGTAGGGGAGGTGAACGGGAATGTTCGTGTAGGCGGTTTGGCGGGGGAAGGTCTTTTTGCTCAGGTATTTTCTTCTTCGGTTGTGGTGGAGAGGATTCATACGACGAGCGGTATTACCGGTGGTCTGATGGGGGAAGGGGCTCATGGAGATGTTCGGATTTATTCTTCTTCGGTTGTGGTAGGTGAGGTGAGCGGATCTAGTTTTCGTGTAGGCGGTCTGATGGGAGATTTTGACGATGGCAAGGTTGCTTATTCTTATGTGGTCTCAGGCAGTGATACTAGAATGCTGGCTGGGGACGGAAAGGGGGAGGGAGTTGCTTCCTATTGGGACAGTGATACTAGTAATAGAAATAGTGACAACCCTGGTGACCCGAAGCCCACTAGTGATCTTCGCGGTCCAACTGGCTATACAGATATTTATGCCGCTTGGGTTGATGACACAGATATATTTGCTGCTGGAGAGGACGAGCCATTGGCGGTCTGGTGTGATAGGGATCATAGTGGGAACATAACAGGGAATGAACAAACCATTGACAATCTTATCTGGGATTTCGGCACTTCAAGTCAATATCCCGCCATTCGCTGCACTCCCATCACTCCTGTTGAATGGCGTAGCTGGTGGTCTTTGGTTAATGGCAAACCCCAACTAAACCAAGCCCATTTAGACCAGCTGCTTTCCCCCACAAACTGATGACGCTAGTATTGGCTTGGGCCAGCTTCTGTTTAGAAGAGCTGCTTCCCTCCTTAAACTGACAACTTAGTTCTTTGTTTGATTTGTTGATGTTTAGAAGAGCCGCTTCCCTCCTTAAATTGACAACTGACAGCTGATGACTTGCTTTGACTGAATTCTATAAGCGAAATTTATGAGAGTTGGATATAGGAATTTGCCAAATAATCTATTCTATTTTGCTGGTATTTTGCTAAGTTATCTATATAATTCTTTGTAGAAAGCTGTTGAAAGTTAAGGCTTCGTGTAATAATATTTAATATAGAATAATGCTTATGATTGATGATTTATTTATCAAGCTGGTGTTGGTTATAGGAATTTCCACCCTATATGTTTCCTGTGCCTCTACTCCTTCAGAATCTCCAGGATCTCCAGATTCTCCAGATTCTGCAGATGCTGTTGAAGAAGTTAGTGAAGAGGCAGATGTTGAGGAAGAAGGATTGGTAACTATCATAGAAGAATCAGCAACCCCAGTGAGCGAAGAAGAAGTAGAGACGCTGGATGATTTTGAAGATTTTGATGATCCATTTATCAGGGCGGCTGAGCAAAGTGTGATTAGTAGTTATCTAGGTAGGAATAGAGAGTCACGAATAGTCATTTATTTTGATTTTGATAGTGCATTCTTGGCTCTAGATGGACGGACAACGCTGGACCGGATTATTGCCGATATTAAGGATGAATTAGCGCTGACTAATGAGATTCTTAATATTCGGGTTGAGGGACATACAGATGAGAGGGGCAGTAATGAGTATAATCTGGCGCTAGGACAAAGAAGGGCAGATAGTGTCACTCGTTATATGATATTACAAGGGATTGCAGCTACACAACTTGAATCAATAAGCTATGGTGAAACTCGTCCAGCCAGTTCAGGGTCTGGTGAGATAGCCTGGCAGGAGAATAGAAGGGTAGAAATAAACTATTAATTTATGTGTTTTTTTGGCAAAAAAACTTTATTTTTTGTCAAAATTCCTTATAATAATAGTTATCTGCCTAGTGTAGATGATAAATTAATGTTATAGATGTGAATTATGAGGAGTAATCCATGAAAAAAATATATTCTTTTTATGTTCTGTTGTTCTCGTTATTCTTTCTTGTTGCTTGCGGAACTACGCCACAACAAGTGGAAGAACCAGATCAGCCAGAGCCTGAGCCAGAGCCTGTTGCCGTAGTGGAGCCAGAGCCTGAGCCAGAGCCTGTAGTTGAAGAACCTGAGGTTCCTGATATAGAGCCTATAGCCGTTCTTATTCCAAATCCAGTGCCGCTAGAACCAGTAGTGCCTGATATTGATAGTGTTTTCTACTTTGATTTTGATAAGTCCACTATCATGCCTCAAGCCTATATTGCTCTGGATCAGCATGCTGAAGTAATCAAACAAGCCATAGCAGCCGATCCCAGTGTGTTTGTCATTATTGAGGGACATTGTGATGAAAGAGGCTCAGCTGAATACAATGATGCTTTGGGTCAAAGACGGGCTGAGGCCGTGAGTCGCTATTTAAGAGTGCAGGGTATCCCAGCTGATAGCATAGAGACAGTGAGCTATGGAGAGTGGGATCCAGTTGATCCAGCAGCGAATGAGGAAGCCTGGGCTAAAAATAGGCGAGCTGTGGTGATATATTAGTATATTGATATATTGACATATTAAAGCAGCTTTCATGACCAGGATAGGAAGACCGGCGTAATGCCGGTTTTCTGTTTAACCTATGGTTCTATGGTTTGTGTGTGAAGGCTGCTAGCCGGGCATTTCCAATATGAACATATAAATCCATGTCCTATGTTCGGGTTCAAGGGGGAATGCTGCAGCGGAAAAAAATATGGTTTGATGGCAATCATCCTATAAGACCCACGGCGGCCATAGTGAGAGATGTTCTCTTCAACTGGTTAGGCAATGATTTGAGCGGCTGCTATTGTTTGGACCTCTTTGCTGGCAGTGGTATATTGGGATGGGAAGCATTGTCGCGCGGTGCTGAAAGAATCTATTTGATAGAAAAGAATCGGCGCACCTGCTCAAATCTGTCGAAGCAGTTCAAAACACTGGGGGATGCCCAAAGATCATTAGAAGATAGAATAGCCATCTTCTGTGTTGATGCCTTCAAGTGGTTGAGAAGAGCCGAGGAGCATCATAAGATGGACCTGATATTTATAGACCCACCCTATAGTCTAGACTATCTGACCCAGAGTTTAGAGCTGCTCTATATGAGTAAAGACTTGCCTCAACCCCTGATTGATGAGAATACCCTAATCTATTATGAAACCCATGCTAAGAGGGCGGCGAAACTAGAACCCAGTCAGTTTGTTTTTCATAAAGAGAGTAAAAGAGGGCAGACCTATTTTGGTCTATTGAAATTGGCTAGCTAATCATATGCCAGCTTTGAGGGATGCGGGCAATAGTTCAACCAGTGCCTGGCGATAGACTTCTTGCTTAAAGGATACTATTTGGGTCAAAGGATGCCAATAGGAGACCCTAGCCCAGTTACTAAATTCTCTTGTTTCATCCAATTTAATGGAACTTAAGGGTTCATTCATAGCAAGGAGAAACCATTTTTGCTTTTGGCCAATATATTTTTGGCGGGAGCGTTGATACTGTGGGGGGATCCTATAGTATAAAAAATCTTTGGTGGTTGCGATTATGCGGACTGCTGAAATGCCAATCTCTTCTTCTAGTTCTCTTTTCATAGCCTGCTCGGGGGTTTCGTTGCTTTCAATACCTCCCTGAGGAAACTGCCAGTTGTTAGGTAGGTCTTTTCGTTCAAACAATAGAGTCCTTCCTTGGTGGATTATCAACATTGCTACACATGGGCGATAGGAACTCATAGAGGTTGAAGATGTTCTATTTTTAGATAGAAGGAATCATTTGAATGGGGATAGGTGGCTAGACGATAGACTAGTTTAATATGCTGGTTGTCAAGCGGATAGTTGCCGTGATGGAACTTGAATCCGATGAGTAGCGGTTCAAAATCCCGGTATCTTAGTTGAAGTTTGAGATGCAGGGAGGGTGTTATGCTTTGATGGACTATTTGGAATTCGCCATCAAAGAGAGGCGGGGGGAAGTCCTTACCCCAAGGGGCAAAATTAACCAGCAAATTAGCGGTCTGGCTATTTAGTTCTTCAGGACTGAGTTCGCCGTCAGTGAGATATTCAGGTTGGTGTATTTGCGCTTTGCCAATCAGACCAAGATAGAGCTTCTTAAACTCGTCAAAGTGATTGGCGGCAATGGTTAAGCCAACCGCGCGACTATGGCCGCCAAATCTTATGATGAGACCCGGTCTTTCTTGTTCTAGCTGTTGTATCAAACTATGCATGCATATGCCATCTAAGGATCTGCCTGAACCAGTTAGCATATCCGCTTGGGACTTGGCAAATAGGATAACCGGCCGATTCGTCATGTCTCTAAGTGAGCCGGCCAGAGGGCCTATTAGTCCTAGTTGCCAGCTCTCATCATAAAGGCAAAGGGCTGGCTGTTCCATATCCTCTTGTGCTAGTGCTCTTGCGCTTTCTCTCATTTGGGCTGCTATCTTTTTGCGCCTTTCATTCAAGGCAAAGATTTCTTTTGCCAGCTCTTTGGCTTCTTCTTCTGTTTCAGCAAGGAGGCATTTAACAGCTAGTTCCATATTGCCTAGTCTTCCTACCGCGTTGAGGCAGGGAATGATACCGAAAGCGAGATCCTCGGTGCTAAGCTGGGCAAGGTCCTTTTGTTTAATTAAAGCCAGGATACCGGCCGAGGTCTTCCGTCTTCTGATTCGGCGCAAGCCCTGCTCAGTCAGTATGCGATTGGTTCGGTCCATTGACACCACATCAGCGATTGTTCCTAAGGCTACTAGATCCAAGAAATCTGCTAATTTAGGGGGAAGCATGCCTTGAAAGAGAAAGTAGTTCTTCTTAACCAAGTGATTACGCAGCTGACATAAGAGATAGAAGCATACCCCCACGCCAGCCAAATGAACTGCTGGGAAGGAGCAGTCCAATCGATTGGGATTAACTATTGCATCGGCTGGCGGCAGACTATCACCCGCCTGGTGATGATCTGTGATAAGAACCTGTGAGCCGGCATCTTTGATTAGTTGGACAGCTGCATGACTCTTAATACCATTATCCACTGTCATCACCAGAGCCGGTAATTCGGGGAGAATAGCCTTGCGCGCCAGTTTCTCACTAAGTCCATAGCCATCATCAGCGCGAGATGGCATGACGAGCCTTAGATTCTCCGCTTGCATCTTCGCTAAAACCTTCATAGCCAAAGTGGCCGAGCAAGCGCCATCAACATCATAATCGGCGACTATGACAATCTTTGTTTTATTAATGATAGCATCGGCAAGCAGAGCAGCCGCCTTGTCTATATCTTTTAATCCATTGGGAGAAGTAGGGGAAGGCAGACCAGCAAGGCTGAAGTCTATTTCCTTATCACTATATATGTCGCGACCTATGAGAACCCTTTCTATTAGTTTGGGCAGGTCACTGGTGAAATGGCTCTTACTAAAATCTTGGCAGCGACGAAGGATATTTCTTTTCATCGCGCATATTTTTGCAACCACCTCTCCTCAATTGCTTCCATCCAGAGAGGATGGGGTTCGGGTAATATCCGCTTGATGTCTTTGGGTGAGAGCCCAGCAGGTCCCATATCTAGATTGGCAAAAGCCCTTTGATCTGCTGCTGG
This sequence comes from Gammaproteobacteria bacterium, assembly GCA_965215225.1. GTDB lineage: Bacteria > Pseudomonadota > Gammaproteobacteria > CBDBNL01 > JAAOII01. The sequence goes on along the minus strand of OZ244039.1, from coordinate 1,784,592 downwards.
CAGCTTGTCAATTGCAAGGACAGTTGGATCTCCCCAGATAGTTGGGTCACTCTTACGTAACTGGGCAGCTGGCGACAACAAGAAATTAGCCACTACCTGAGCGGCTTCTTTTGCCTTGGCGTTATAAGGGATGGCAACGAAATGACTATTGCCTATCGCCCCTTCCTCCATCACATAGGTGCGAACTGAAGCAGGGAGTCTGCCATTGTTAATTGCCTCTGAGGCCTGGCCGGGATTGAAGCTAATGGCTATATCTACCTCTCTGTCGCCAAGCAGCCTCTCCAATTCGGTTAGATTCTTAGGATAATTCTTCCCCTGCTGCCACAGATAAGGATTGAGTTGATCGAGATAAGCAAAAAGGCTGGCTAGGTTCTGAGCCAGATTTCCTTCTTGCGGCGGTTGTTGTAGGTCGGCTGGGTTGTCAATAGTGGCATAAAGAACCTGTTTGAGAAAGGTGCTACCTATGAAGTCTGGCGGCGCGGGATAGGTCAAGCGACCAGGGTTATTTCGGGCATAGGCAAGCCAAGATTGGATCGACTGTGGAGGGATTGGTAGCCTGGCGCTGTCGTAAATAAAATTCAGATATGCCATTCCCCAAGGAGATTCATATCCGTCGGTAGGAATAGTGAAGTCTACTAGGGTAGTGGGCTTGTTTTCTGTATCTACATAGGAGAAGTTTGGCAGCCTTTGAGCAAAGGGGCCGAAGAGTAGGCCATTTTCTTTCATAGACCTAAAATTCTCACCATTGATCCATACTAGATCAACTGAGCCTTGAGTATCTTTGCCGGCCGTCTTTTCCGCTAAGACCTTGGAGACCACATGGGCGATATCCACCACCTTAGCGTGATGTAGTTTTATGCCATAAAGCTTATCGACTTCCTCTCCTATCCAGGCTATATAACTATTGATGGTCGGACTTCCGCCCCAAGCGTGCCAATAGACTGTCTGTCCTTTGGCTTTGGTTAATGTTTCTTGCCAGTCCTCTGCAACTACTTGAGCGTAGCTAGTGAGAAGAACTAGCGAGCATAAGCAGCTAATTAAGATCTTCTTCATATGAATATTTCAAGTTTGATAAATATTGAGTGTTCTATTTCTTTCATGCTATTTGTATGATTGACTATACGCAGTAAATTATCAGCTATTATAGCTTAACTTAAGCCTTATTCTTAAGCATTATTAAGGTTCTATTTCTAATTCTCCTACATAGGATTTTGCCAATGCCGCTTTGAAGAAGGCTTCTTGTTGGTTGTTTTTGAGCTTTTCACTTTGGGGTATCAGCCAGCAAAGTTTCGTCCATAGGCCCGGCAGGCTATAGCCGCCAGCATAGATAGCGCCCTGTTCTAGTGCTTCTCTTAATGGTGGATAGGAAGTGGGAGATGGGTCACAATTTGCTGAGGCGATGATGATCTGCTTATGATGTTCTTTTGCTGCTCGAATGAAGGACAGAAATCGCGGGGGAAGATTACCATTGCCTAAACCCACTACTAATCCTACTTGCCAGCTGGCGCTCTTCGCCTGCTGAATTAAACTGGTTGGTTCATGAGAAGGGACGGCATAGAAGAAGGCTAAGCGATTGCTGAAATCGCTGATTGGCTTGCCAGTCTTTTGCTGGGGAGATTGTCTTCTAGCCGTTGGGGTTAAAGTCAAGGTGCATCTTGTATCCAGCCGGGCTAGAGGTGGTGTCTTGGGGGAGACGAAGGCAGCGTCTTGAGAGTTAGATACCTTAATGGTGCGGCAGGCTCGCCAGGCTAGCTTGTCAAAGGCTATAGCCACTTCCGCTAGCTGGCTCGAAGCCAACTTGATAGAAGCAACTAGGTTGGCTTGGGCATCACTAGCTGGCGAATCAGGCGTTCGCTGGGAGCCAGTAAAAACTATAGGATGATTAAGACAGCTGCCAAAGGCATAGGCCAAGGCAGAAGCCGAGTATGCCATGGTATCCGTCCCATGACAGACCACAAAGCCATCATATTTATCCAGCCGTTTCTCTATAGCCGTCGCTAGCTCGCGCCATTGAGGCGCGCCGACTGCACTGCTGTCTAAATAGAAGACCAGATGATAGTCTATTTCAGCCAGCTCAGCAAGATGGGGGAAGAACCTGCTATAGTCTAGAGGCTGGGCTGGCATAAGACTGGAGTTGCCTCTGGTTATCATCCCAATGGTGCCGCCAGTGATTAAAGCGCAGATCCTTGCCATTTTCTTGTCATAATTAAATGCTAAGTTTAATAATTTTTAGCCATATGATATTATCATTTGCGGATTAAATAGCCTATTGATGATAAAGAAAAAGATAGTCCTTCTTGGCGGCGGCCATACCCATGCACTGGTATTGCAGATCCTTGCCATTTTCTTGTCATAATTAAATGCTAAGTTTAATAATTTTTAGCCATATGATATTATCATTTGCGGATTAAATAGCCTGTTGATGACAAAGAAAAAGATAGTCCTTCTTGGCGGCGGTCATACCCATGCACTGGTATTGCAGATCCTTGCCATTTTCTTGTCATAATTAAATGCTAAGTTTAATAATTTTTAGCCATATGATATTATCATTTGCGGATTAAATAGCCTATTGATGATAAAGAAAAAGATAGTCCTTCTTGGCGGCGGCCATAACCATGCACTGGTATTGCAGATCCTTGCCATTTTCTTGTCATAATTAAATGCTAAGTTTAATAATTTTTAGCCATATGATATTATCATTTGCGGATTAAATAGCCTATTGATGACAAAGAAAAAGATAGTCCTTCTTGGCGGCGGCCATACCCATGCACTGGTATTAAGAGCTCTCAAACCCTGTGCTCACCATATTACTCTGGTTAGCGAATCCCAGGCGCTGCTTTATACTGGCATGCTACCTGGCTTCATCGCCGGTCACTATGGGATAGAAGACATCAGTATCAGCCTGCCGCGACTCTGTCAGAAAGTCGGGGTTGAGTTTTTCCTTGCTAGGGTCGAGGCTATTAATGATGATTCCATTATCACGGATAGGGGGGCGCTGGGTTTTGATATTGCCTCGCTTAATCTGGGTGTGTCTTCTTCCTTGCCTGCCAATACCCAAACAGAAGATTCCTTGCCACTCAAACCGGTCACTGAATTTATCTCAAAGTGGGAATCCCTACTTGAGCATAAAGGTCGGATGCATCTTGCTGTAGTGGGCGGTGGGGCGGCTAGCCTGGAGGTTGCCCTGGCACTTGCTTGGCGGCGCAAAGACTGCCAGCTGAGCTTAATTACAGCCGATAACCTATTGCCCGGTTATGCTGAGCGACTAGTCAAGCTGGCTAGACAAAAGTTGAGCGATGCAAATGTTCAACTGAGAGAACAAAGCTGGGTCATGGCATGGCAAGATAAGAGTCTGCTGATTCGGTCGGCTGATTCTACTGAGACCAGAGTGGCGGCAGACTATGTCTTTTGGGCAACCAATGGGGTTCCTCCTCATTGGCTTAAAGAGAGCCCTTTACAGCTTGATGAAGACGGTTTTGTCAAGGTAAATGACCGCTTACAATCTCTTTCTCATCCTAATATTTTTGCGGCTGGGGATATAGCTAGTCTGACAGGACATAATTTACCAAAAGCAGGGGTCTTTGCCGTTCGGCAGGCTCCCTGTCTTGGCCATAACCTCTTGGCCATGGCAGCGGAAAAGGAATTGAACTCTTATCATCCTCAGCAGGAATTCCTCACCCTACTATCCTTAGGAAACAAGGCTGCCTTAGGGCAAAGGGGCAGCTTCTCTTTTACTGGCTATTGGGTGTGGTATTGGAAAAACTATCTTGATAGAAGTTTTGTTCGGCGGCTCTTAGGCAATGCCTAGTCTTTCGGCAACCAGTTTATAGCCATCAAGCAGGTCTCCCAAATCAAAGCGGAATAGATCCTTATCAAGAGGAGTGTGGGAATTCTTATCCCACAGGCGACAGCTATCTGGTGATATTTCATCGCCAAGACACAGCTGCTTCTTATGGTCTAGACCAAACTCAAGCTTCAGGTCGACTAGTTCTATTCCTGCTTTATCAAACAATTTAATCAAATGGCTATTGATGCTGAGTGCTATTTTTCTTGCATCATCAACCAGTTGCAACGAGTAGTCGAGCAGCTCAATATGAGAGTCATTAATCAGAGGGTCGCCCAGCTCATCGCTCTTCAGACAGATCTCAAAAACAGGTTGAGAGAAATTCTGTCCTTTGGGCAAGCCCAGTCGGGAACAAATGCTGCCAGCTGCCCGATTACGCAAAATGAACTCTAATTTAATCATTGACAAGCTATGGACTAGGGATCTTCGGTCGTCTAGCTTCTCAATGAAATGAACTCTGATCTTCTTATTTTGAAGGTGGGACATCAGATGGGCGTTAATCTTGTTGTTATAGATTCCCTTGCCAGCACAGTCAGATTTTTTCTTGCCATCAAAGGCAGTTAGCTGGTCGCGAAATTGCATGATGAGCCGATTAGGGTCATTAGTCTTAAAGAGACTCTTTGCCTTACCAGAATAGAGGTGCTCTTGCTGCTTCATAGGAGTTTCATAGGTGCATCATAGTTCTTGCCAAGCCCTTCTCATCTGGTCTAACAGAGCAAAGCTATCCTCAGTTTGGCCAGTAGCAATCAGACTCAGTAGAAGGGCAGAAGGATAAAAGCCCAGTTGGATAGAAGTCTCTGCCGCCACATAGAGGGATTCTTCTTGTTTCCTAAAGCCAAACTCGCCCAATAGCTTCTCTAGAATGACAAGGTCCTCCTGCTGGTAGGGTTCAATGAATAGGGCAGCATCTCGGTTGGTGTTGTATCCTAACTTAAATAACAGCAGGCGCTCTTCTTCCAAGCGAGTCGTTTCCTCTAGATAGGGTGATGGCGGCCGGCCAATAAAACTAGCCTGAGGTCGCGGCCGTCTGACGAAATCTATCGGAGCTGGCGCGGATCCATTCAAAGCGGGCACTGGATAAAGAGAAGAAAGCGTTTGATTAGGCAGGCTAAAGTCTTGCCTACCATCCCTAGCGGCTAAGAAGCCGTCTTTCTTGGCACTGCATCCTATATAGATGAAGCTATAGATGAGGCAGACAAAGATAGCACCTAGCCTGATTGACATTAATGAAGTAAAGAGAGTTCTTTTAATATTGCTTTGAGTTGTGGATGATGACTGGACAATAGCGGCAACAGGGGCAAGCGAATGGCGTTTTGTATTCTCTTACATAGATAGAGGGCATATTTGACTGGGATGGGATTTGACTCAACAAAGAGAACCGAGTGCAGCGCACTCAGGGTTTCGTTCAACTGCCTTGCCTTGTCTGCTTCTCCTTCAATGGCTAATTGACATAGTTGGTGCATCAGTGCTGGGACAACATTGGCAGTTACCGAAATACATCCTTTGCCACCAGCAAGCATTAGTTCTACACAACTGGCGTCATCTCCCGAATAGATGAGGAAACCTTCCCCACATAACCGATGTATTTTTTCTACGCGGCTAATATCGCCAGTAGCTTCCTTGATGCCGATAATATTGGGATGATGGCTTGTCTCCGCCAGAGTTTCTGGTAGTATGTCGGTAATGGTGCGACTTGGAACATTATAGATAATCTGCCGCATATCAACCGCATCAGCAATCGCGAGAAAATGCCTTATGAGTCCCTGCTGGGGCGGCTTGTTGTAATAGGGCACCATCAAGAGGGCAGCGTCTGCCCCTGCTTGTTCGGCGGCTTTGGTCAGGTCGATGGCTTCACGGGTAGAGTTCGAACCTGTCCCAGCGATGATGGGTATCTTGCCATCTGCTTGCTTGACTATCTTTGCTACTATTGCTATGTGTTCCCTATGGCTTAGGGTAGAAGACTCGCCAGTAGTCCCCACCGCGATGATGGCATCAGTTCCCTGTTCGATATGCCAGTCTATTAGTTGTTCTAAGGTTTGCCAATCAATCTCATGACTTTCGGCTAGCATGGGAGTTACCAAAGCAACCATGCTTCCTTGAATGGTTTGATTCTTTTCACTCATCATTATTTCTTATCATTGCTTTCTATTTTATGAAGTCAATAGGTCTTTAAAGGCTACTAATACTAATTTTCTTTGAAGCCCTTAATTAGTCTATTCTAACTAATAAAGGCGTTTTTAGAGGTTGGAATTGAGTGTTGATTGGGGGCATCTAAGTCGCATTTTTGTTGTTTTTGTCCCTATTTTGTAGTCAAGAGGGACTTGTTCTTCTTTGAATGCGGGAGGGAATTATTATGACAAATGTAAATATGACAGATGTAAATCGATTTTTATTCGGGGCGGCTAGGTTTCGCTGCTATTTTTCTTATCTGGCCCCTTATCTAGCCCCGAGCCTAGATCATGCCCCCCTGACTCTGCTTAGTAGGCTGGGACGGTTCCTCTTCTTCTTAGTTGCGGCTGGTTTCTTATCAGCTGTTCTCACTGCTTGTGCTGGCGGCAGTTCAAGCAGCATCGGTTTAATAGGCAATGGTTCGATGACCGATGGTTCGGGAGACAGTGGTCCGGGCGACAATGGTTCGGGCGACAATGGTTCGGGAAGCGATGCTTCCAGTGATGATGATAATGATGGCATGGAGAATGCTATGGATAATTGTCCGCTTGTTGCAAATCCCGACCAGACTAATACAGATAAGGATGGTGAGGGCGATGTTTGTGATGAGGATGATGATAATGATGGGTTGGATGATGTTGATGAGAGAGAGCGACAGACTAATTCAGATGAGGTGAGATGTTCGCTGTTGGTGGATTGCGATGGGGATAGTGTCATGGATATAGATGAAGTAGCGGCAGCCTGTGTGATAAAAGCCGATTGCGACGATGATCATGTCCGCGATGGGGATGAAGTAGCGGCAGCCTGTGTGATAAAAGCCGATTGCGACGATGATCATGTCCGCGATGGGGATGAAGTAGCGGCAGCCTGTGTAATGAAAGCCGATTGCGATGATGATCATGTCCGCGATGGAGATGAGGCAGCAGCTGAATGTGTCCAGGATAACGATTGCGATAATGACAATTCGATGGATGGAACGGACATAGATGATGATGGCGATGGGTTGATAGAGATAGCCACAGCGGCGCAGCTGGATGCGGTGCGTTATGCTTTGAATGGCGTAGGGAGGAAGCTAACGGCGAGCGAGGCGCTCGACTCCACTGGCTGTGGCAATGGCACTACTGCTTCTTGTTCTGGCTATGAGCTGGTTGCAAATATCAGTCTTGCAACCTATATGAGCGCTGATGGAGGCAAAGGCTGGCAACCCTTGGGTCATGACACAGCTAGTGGCACCATTGGATGTCAAGGAGATGCTTTTGATGGGATTTTTGAAGGCAATGGCTGGACGATTAGTGATTTGAATATTAGTCGTTCAGATGAGGATTGTGTAGGTCTGTTTGGTCATATAACCGCGAGTTCAGAGATTCGCAATCTGACTCTTAGTGCCGAGGCAGTGACAGCTAGGAATAGAGTAGGCACTCTGGTGGGGGATGGTTCAGGATCTCGGATTGTTTCTTCTTCGGTTATGGTGGGTGAGGTGAAAGGGGATAATGCTGTAGGGGGTTTGGTGGGGTTGGGTTCATCGGCTCGGATTGCTTCTTCTTCGGTTGTGGCAGCTGGGGTGGTGAGCGAGATTGATAATTTTAAACTTAGTATAGGCGGTCTGGTAGGGTCTGGTACATCAGTTTGGATTGCTTCTTCTTCGGTTGTGCTGGGTAGTCTGAGAGGGGGTCAGTCTATAGGGGGTTTGGTAGGGGATGGTACATCGGCTCGGATTGCTTCTTCTTCAGTTGTGGCAGGCGAGGTGAGAGGAACTGGTCAGCTAGGCGGTCTGATAGGATCTGGTAGTGGTACTCAGATTGTTTCTTCTTCGGTTGTGGTGGGTGAGCTAGAAGGGAGTATTGATCTAGGCGGTTTGGTGGGAGCATTGACCTTTAGCCAGGTTGCTTATTCTTATGTGGTCTCAGGCAGTATGACTTCTATGCTGGTTGGGAGAGGAAGTGGGACTGGAGTTGCTTCTTATTGGGACAGTGAGACTAGTGGCGTCACTAATGGCAATTATGGTGAAGCCAAGACCAGCAATGATCTTCGCGAGCCAACTGACTATACAGGGATTTATGAAGAGTGGGACGATGACATAAATATATTTAACGATGGGATGAGTGATGAGCCACTGGCGGTCTGGTGTGATAAGGATAATAGTGGGAGTATAGAATCAGATGAACGAACCAATGACAATCTCATCTGGGATTTCGGCGAGTCGGATGAATATCCCGCCATTCGCTGCACTCCGCTAGATCCCGAAGACTGGCGTGACTGGTGGTCTTTGGAGGGGACGCCTGCCAAACCCAGATTAAACTGGGACCGTTTAGACAATCTACTTCCCTAGCCTCAACCCAAACGGCTAGGACAGACCCACTCCAACTAGCCCCATTTGGCTAGTCTGCTTCTTTTCTTCCCTTCTCAAACTGACAACTTGCTTTGGCTTAGACCCTCAACTTCAACCGAAACAGCTAGGACAGACCCACTCCAACTAGCCCCCTTTGGCTAGTCTGCTTCTTTTCTTCCCTTCTCAAACTGACAACTTGCTTCGACTTAGACCCTCAACTTCAACCCAAACAGCTAGGACAGGCCCACTCCAACTAACCCCCTTTGGTTAATTTGCTTCCCTAGCCTCAACCCAAACAGCTAGGACAGACTCACTCCAACTAGCTCCCTTTGGCTAATTCGCTTCCCTAGCCTCAACCTAAACACCTAGGACAGGCCCACTCCAACTAACCCCCTTTGGTTAATTTACTTCCCTAGCTGCAACCCAAACAGCTAGGACAGACCCACTCCAACTAGCCCCCTTTGGCTAATTTGCTTCCCTAGCTTCAACCCAAACAGCTAGGACAGACCCACTCCAACTAGCCCCCTTTGGCTAATCTGCTTCCCTAGCCTCAACCGAAACGGCTAGGACAGTCCCACTCCAACTAGCCCCCTTTGGCTAATTTGCTTCCCTAGCTGCAACCCAAACAGCTAGGACAGACCCACTCCAACTAGCCCCCTTTGGCTAGTCTGCTTCTTTTCTTCCCTTCTCAAACTGACAACTTGCTTTGGCTGAGACCCTCAACTTCAACCGAAACAGCTAGGACAGGCCCACTCCAACTAGCCCCCTTTGGTTAATTTGCTTCCCTAGCTTCAACCCAAACAGCTAGGACATGCCCACTTCAACTAGCCCCCTTTGGCTAATTTGCTTCCCTAGCCTCAACCCAAACAGCTAGGACAGGCCCACTCCAACTAGCCCCCTTTGGCTAATTTGCTTCCCTAGCTGCAACCCAAACAGCTAGGACAGCCCCACCCCAACTAGCTCCCTTTGGCTAATTTGCTTCCCTAGCTGCAACCCAAACGGCTAGGACAGACCCACTCCAACCAGCCCCCTTTGGCTAATCTGCTTCCCTAGCTGCAACCCAAACAGCTAGGACAGACCCACTCCAACTAGCCCCCTTTGGCTAATTTGCTTCCCTAGCTGCAACCCAAACAGCTAGGACAGACCCACTCCAACTAGCCCCCTTTGGCTAATTTACTTCCCTAGCCTCAACCCAAAAGGCTAGGACAGACCCACTCCAACTAGCCCCCTTTGGTTAATTTGCTTCCCTAGCTTCAACCCAAACAGCTAGGACATGCCCACTTCAACTAGCCCCCTTTGGTTAATCTGCTTCCCTAGCTGCAACCCAAACAGCTAGGACAGACCCACTCCAACTAACCCCCTTTGGCTAATCTGCTTCCCTAGCCTCAACCGAAACGGCTAGGACAGTCCCACTCCAACTAGCCCCTTTGGTTAATCTGCTTCCCTAGCCTCAACCCAAACAGCTAGGACAGGCCCACTCCAACTAGCCCCCTTTGGCTAATTTGCTTCCCTAGCTTCAACCCAAACAGCTAGGACAGACCCACTCCAACTAGCCCCCTTTGGCTAATCTGCTTCTTTTCTTCCCTTCTCAAACTGACAACTTACTTTGACTTAGACCCTCCCCCAGCTATTTGAATGGGGAATGGCATAGCCGGTGGTTTTATTTCAATCTACAAAAGGCTTTCATTAGTCAGAATAATCAAAGGTTTCTTGTTAATCAACCAAAGATTTCTTGCTATTTGTTCTATGGCTGCCTTAATTTGAGTATAATGATAAACCAGTTATCCTTATGAACCTAGTTTTCGTTTGGAAAAAAAAAACAAAAAGATGAAAAAAAGACCAAAAGAGAACAAAAAGATGGAAAAAAAGCAAAAAAGTTGAAAAAAAAGACAGAAAAGACGAAAAGAAGACAAAAAAGGGTATAATAAATTCCACCTTTAGTTGAAGGATTTTTTTATTAAAACCAATTATGGAGAATGTAAAAATGGTAAAAGGAACTATTATGGCAAATATAAAAATGGCAAAAGCAACCCAATTCTTATTATTCGGAGCGGCTAGGTTCTGCTTCTATTTCTCTTATCATGCCCCCCTGACTCTGCTTAGTAGGCTGGGACGGTTCCTCTTCTTCTTAGTTGCGGCTGGTTTCTTATCAGTTGTTCTTACTGCTTGTGCTGGCGGCGGGGGTGGTGGCAGTTCGGGTGATGGTGGTCCGGTAAACAATAGTTCGATGGATGGCAATGGTCCAGGAAACGGCGCGATGGTTCTGGGAGTTTTTAACGCGAGTCTCACTTTTGCTCCTATAAGGGGTGGGTTTCAAATAGGCAGCCAATCGGACTTTAGCAGTTTCACTTCTTTGAAGATTACGGCAACTAGTGGAAGCGAGGTTGTAGAGAGAAGTATCAACATAGACGAATTTGCTAATGACAGCTATGATTTTACTGGGCTAGCTGACCGAGATTGGAAGTTTCAGATTACTGGGATTCTTAGCGATAGCAGGGAGCAGGAGGTGAATATAGTTTTTGTTTGGCCTGAGAATCATGATGATCACGCCGGGGACGGTATTCGGTCGGGGCTGGATACGGATGGAGATAGGCGAGCGGATAGTGTAGATGATAATGATGATAATGATGCCTATCTAGATGATGTTGATGTAGATGATGATGGGGATGGGTTGATAGAGATAAGAACACATGAGGAATTAAATGCGGTGCGTCATCAACTGGATGGTAGCGGGCGCAAGCTATTGGATACTGGGGCGGCCGACACCACTGGCTGTGGTGGTACCGGCGGCATCACTTCTTGTTCTGGTTATGAGCTGGTTGATAATATAAGTCTGGCAGACTATGTGGATTATGATAGCGGCAAAGGCTGGCAGCCCTTGGGTCAAGATACAGATAGAGTTGCCAGAGGATGTCAAGGAACTGCTTTTAGTGGGACCTTTGAAGGCAATGGTTTTATGATTAGCAATTTGAGCATTAGTCGTTCAGGTGAAGATTGTGTGGGTTTATTTGGGCATCTTGCCCCTGGTGCAACCATTCGCAATTTGATTCTTCGTGCCGAGGCAGTGATAGGTAAGTTTGGGGTAGGTGGTCTGGTGGGGGATGGTAACTCGGCTCGGATTGTTTCTTCTTCGGTGGTGGCAGCTGAGGTGAGCGGGAGTAGTACTATAGGTGGTCTGGTGGGGGATGGTTCAAATGCTCGAATTTATTCTTCTTCGGTTGTGGCAGCTGAGGTGAGAGCGTCAGATGTAGCTGGTATTTATTCAGGCGGACTGGTAGGATTTGGTCAAAATGCTAGCATTTTTTCTTCTTCGGCTATAGCGGCTCAGGTGAGTGGACAGAGTAGTACAGGTGGTCTGGTGGGGGCTGGTCTAGGTGCTCGAATTCATTCTTCTTCGGTTGTGGTGGGTGAGGTGAGAGGGGGTATTCCTACGGGTGGTCTGGTGGGAGATTTTGCTGCTGGTCGGGTTGCTTATTCTTACATGGTCTCAGGCAGTGCTACTATGCCGCTGGTTGGGCAAGGAAGTGGGACTGGAGTTGCTTCCTATTGGGACAGTGATACTAGTGGCGTCACTAATGGCAATCATGGTGAAGCCAAGACCACTAGCGATCTCCGCAGTCCAACTAACTATACAGATATTTATGCCACTTGGGACGATAACACAGATCTGTTTGGTGATGGGAACGTGCCATTGGCGGTCTGGTGTGATGAAGATAACAGTGGGAGCATAGAGTCAGATGAACAAACCCCTGGCAATCTCATCTGGAACTTCGGCACTTCAAGTCAATATCCCGCCATTCGCTGCACTCCGCTAGCTCCTGACGATTGGCGTGATTGGTGGTCTTTGAATGCGAGTGGCAAACCCGAACTAGACCGGGCTCGTTTGGACGATCTGCTTCAATAGCTCCAACCGAAACGGCTAGGACAGGGGCACTCCAAATAAACCCGTTTGGCTAGTCTGCTTCCCTAGCTTCAACCCAAACAGCTAGGACAGACCCACTCCAACTAGCCCCCTTTGGTTAATTTGCTTCCCTAGCCTCAACCGAAACGGCTAGGACAGACCCACTCCAACTAACCCCCTTTGGCTAATTTGCTTCCCTAGCTGCAACCCAAACAGCTAGGACAGGCCCACTCCAACTAGCCCCCTTTGGTTAATTTGCTTCCCTAGCCTCAACTCAAACAGCTAGGACAGGCCCACTCCAACTAGCCCCCTTTGGCTAATCTGCTTCCCTAGCCTCAACTCAAACAGCTAGGACAGGCCCACTCCAACTAGCCCCCTTTGGCTAATTTGCTTCCCTAGCCTCAACCCAAACAGCTAGGACAGTCCCACTCCAACTAGCCCCCTTTGGCTAATTTACTTCCCTAGCCTCAACCCAAACAGCTAGGACAGACCCACTCCAACTAGACCCCTTTGGCTAATCTGCTTCCCTAGCCTCAACCGAAACGGCCAGGACAGGCCCACTCCAACTAACCCCCTTTGGTTAATCTGCTTTCCTAGCCTCAACCCAAACGGCTAGGACAGACCCACTCCAACTAGCCCCCTTTGGCTAATTTGCTTTCCTAGCCTCAACCCAAACAGCTAGGACAGGCCCACTCCAACTAGCCCCCTTTGGTTAATCTGCTTCCCTAGCTGCAACCCAAACAGCTAGGACAGTCCCACTCCAACTAGCTTCCTTTGGCTAATTTGCTTCCCTAGCCTCAACCCAAACAGCTAGGACAGTCCCACTCCAACTAGCCCCCTTTGGTTAATCTGCTTCCCTAGCCTCAACCGAAACGGCTAGGACAGTCCCACTCCAACTAGCCCCCTTTGGTTAATTTGCTTCCCTAGCCTCAACCGAAACGGCTAGGACAGGCCCACTCCAACTAGCCCCCTTTGGCTAATCTGCTTCCCTAGCCTCAACCCAAACAGCTAGGACAGACCCATTCCAACCAGCCCCCTTTGGCTAATTTACTTCCCTAGCCTCAACCCAAAAGGCTAGGACAGACCCATTCCAACCAGCCCCCTTTGGCTAATTTACTTCCCTAGCCTCAACCCAAAAGGCTAGGACAGACCCACTCCAACCAGCCCCCTTTGGCTAATTTACTTCCCTAGCCTCAACCGAAACGGCTAGGACAGTCCCACTCCAACTAGCTCCCTTTGGCTAATTTGCTTCCCTAGCCTCAACCCAAACAGCTAGGACAAACCCACTCCAACTAGCCCCCTTTGGCTAATTTGCTTCCCTAGCTGCAACCCAAACAGCTAGGACAGACCCATTCCAACCAGCCCCCTTTGGCTAATTTACTTCCCTAGCCTCAACCCAAAAGGCTAGGACAGACCCATTCCAACCAGCCCCCTTTGGCTAATTTACTTCCCTAGCCTCAACCCAAACAGCTAGGACAGGCCCACTCCAACTAACCCCCTTTGGCTAATCTGCTTCCCTAGCCTCAACCGAAACGGCTAGGACAGTCCCACTCCAACTAGCCCCTTTGGTTAATCTGCTTCCCTAGCCTCAACCCAAACAGCTAGGACAGGCCCACTCCAACTAGCCCCCTTTGGCTAATCTGCTTCTTTTCTTCCCTTCTCAAACTGACAACTTACTTTGACTTAGACCCTCCCCCAGCTATTTGAATGGGGAATGGCATAGCCGGTGGTTTTATTTCAATCTACAAAAGGCTTTCATTAGTCAGAATAATCAAAGGTTTCTTGTTAATCAACCAAAGATTTCTTGCTATTTGTTCTATGGCTGCCTTAATTTGAGTATAATGATAAACCAGTTATCCTTATGAACCTAGTTTTCGTTTGGAAATAAAAAGACAAAAAGATGAAAAAAAAGACGAGAAAGATGCAAAAAAAAAAGATGAAAAAGATGGAAGAAAAGACCAAAAGGGGTATAATGAATTCTACCTTTGGTTGAAGGACTTTAATCTTTTTTATTAATAGCAAATTATGGTGAAGATGAAAATGACAAAAAGAATTATTATGGCAAATGTAAAATTGGCAAAAGCAACCCAATTTTTATTATTCGGAGCGGCTAGGTTCCGCTTCTACTTCTCTTATCTGGCCTTGTGCCTAGATCATACCCCCTTGATTCCGCTTAGTCGGCTGGGACGGTTTCTCTTCTTCTTAGTTGCGGCGGGTTTCTTATCAGTTGTTTTTACTGCTTGTGCTGGCGGCGGCGGTGGAGGTTCAGGCGGTGGTTCGGGGAGTGACAGTTCGGAAGACGACCCCTTTGTATTAGCGTTCAGTCCTTTTGATGGCGGGGTTAGTATTACTTTGACAAATGGGGCGGCCTATGCTGGTAGGAACATAACGGCGGTCCGTATTAATGCCAGGTCTTATGATGCGGAAGGGAAGCTTACTGGACAGGAGATGAGTCCAGGTCTTTCGTTGGAGGATTTGATATCGGGTTATATTTTTGGGGGTCTTGTGTCGGGGAGGGAATATGAATTTACTTTTTCCTATGAAGAGACACTGGCGGATGGTGCTCGGGTTGGTGATAGGGGAATAGCGTGGCGGCCGGTAGAGAGGAATTTAGCGGACTATAATGATACGACAGGTGGTTCGGTTCGTGGGCGGATAGCCATAGGGGAGGATGGAGATGGCAATGGCATAGCGGACTTTTTAGATGAGAAGTTAGCTGGGGAGCCGGAGCCCCCGCCTGATCCTGGGAATGGCGATCCGGGAACAGGTGGTCCCAGTGATGATGACGATAATGACGGTATAAGAGATGATTCAGACCAATGTCCTACCAGTCAAAATTCAAATTTTGTCTCTACCTCTGACAACGACAAAGATGGCGATGGTTGTGAGGATGCGGTGGAGGATGTAGATGATGATGGGGATGGGTTGATAGAGATAAGAACACATGAGGAATTAAATGCGGTCCGTCATCAACTGGATGGCAGCGGCTATCGTTCCATGGCGGGTGGCAACCTTGACCAAACTGGCTGTGGTGGTGCCGACGGCATCACTTCTTGTTCTGGTTATGAGCTGGTTGCGAATATAAGTCTTGCGGACTATGCGGATGACGATGGCGGCAAAGGCTGGCAACCCTTGGGTCATGATACAGCTAGTGGTCCCGGATGTCAAGGAACTGCTTTTAGTGGGACCTTTGAAGGCAATGGTTTTATGATTAGTGATTTGAATATCAGTCGTTCAGGTGAGGATTGTGTGGGTTTGTTTGGCCATATAGCTGATAATTCAGAGATTCGTAATTTGACTCTTAGTGCCGAGGCAGTGATAGGTAGGATTAGGGTAGGCGGTTTGGTAGGGGATGGTGAATCGGCTCGGATTCATTCTGCTTCGGTTGTGGTGGATAGGGTGAGAGGTATTGGCAGCCATATAGGTAGTCTGGTGGGCCATGGTCAATCCGTTCGGATTTATTCTTCTTCAGTTGTGGTGGGTGAGACGTCCGGGGCTCAAAATGTGGGTGGTCTGGTGGGCCATGGTCAATCCGCTCGGATTTATTCTTCATCGGTTGTGATGGGTATGGTGTTTGGGGGTGCTGGTAATATAGGCGGTCTGGTAGGGAATGGTGAAGGGAGCCTGATTCATTCTTCATCGGTTGTGGCAGGTGCGGTGGGAGGGGTTGGTAATGTTATAGGCGGTCTGGTGGGGTTTGGTGCTTCAGCTCGTGTTTTTTCATCTTCGGTTGTGGCGGGTGAAGTGAGTGGGATTAATGGTCTTTATATAGGCGGTCTGGTGGGGTGGGGTCCATCGGCTCAGATTTATTCTTCATCGGTTGTGGTGGATGAGTTGAGCGGGCTGAATCCGATAGGTGGTCTGGCGGGAAGATTTGACTCTTCTAGCAAGGTTGCTTATTCTTATGTGGTCTCAGGCAGTATTACTCGTATGCTGGTTGGGGAAGGAAGTGGGGCTGGAGTTAATTCCTATTGGTACAATGCTACTGGCGTCACTCATGCTGATGGCAACCATGGTGAAGCCAAGACTAGTAGTCAACTTCAGATGCCAACTCCCTATACAGGGATTTATGTCAAATGGGACGAGAACCCAGTTGTGTTTGACGATGGTAGTATGATTGACGAACCATTAGCTGTTTGGTGTGATAGGGATAATAGTGGGAGCATTGAAACTGGTGAAGACATCGATGCCAATCTTATCTGGGATTTTGGTGAGTCGGATGAGTATCCCGCTATTGAATGCACTCCCATAGCTCCTGCCGAATGGCGTAGCTGGTGGTATTTGAATAGCACTGGACAACCCGAACTAAATCAGACCCGTTTAGACGAGCTGTTTCCCTAGCTCCAACCGAAACGGCTAGGACAGGGGCACTCCAAATAAACCCGTTTGGCTAGTCTGCTTCCCTCCTCAAAATAGATGACTCATTTTGATTGGCCGCTCAATTTCAATCTTCAAAGACGCTCATTAGTTAGAATAAATGAATTAATCAAACCTTTCTCTTTATAATAAAGAGAAGAATTGAAAATGGTTGAAATGAAGACAATGTCATATTTGAAAATTTTATTTGCTGTCTTGTCTTTTCTGCCGCTAGCCTTAATCAAGGCGGAAGCAGAAATTGCGGAAGTTGCAGAAATTAAGATAGAGACAGCGGAGGTGGTTTATCATTCCACCCCAAGTGCCAAGGTCCAAGGCTACCTTGCCTTCCCAGCTTTGCAAAACAGCTATCCTGCTGTTGTTCTTATCCATGAATGGTGGGGATTAAATGACGACATTCGTGCTAAGGCGCGTCAATTTGCTAGTGAGGGCTATGTGGCCCTGGCGGTAGATCTTTATGATGGTGAGTATGGTAGCACACCAGCTCAGGCTCGCCAACTTGCTGGGCGAGTGAGAGGAAATATGGAAGGCGCTTTTGCCAATCTGCGCGCTGCTTTTTCCTATTTGAAAGAACATCCTCGCGTCCAGGCGGATAAGCTCGCTTCGGTCGGCTGGTGCTTTGGTGGTGGCTGGTCTTATCAGATAGCCAAGAACAATTTAGGTGCCAAGGCTTCGGTAATCTATTATGGTAGATTTAACCCAGCCGATGACCTTGATAAGATGAGGGCGAGTATATTAGGTCATTTTGGTGAAGAGGACAGAAGCATTAAGGTCAGTGATGTTAAACAATTTCAGATCAAACTGAAAACTCTTGCCGGCGACCATCAGGTTTTCATCTATCCTAATGCCGGGCATGGTTTTGCCAATCCAGACAATCCTAGCTATAATCAAGAGGCAGCCAATCTGGCTTATAAAAGAACCATAGATTTCCTCAACCAAAATCTATAACAAGAAATTCTGGCGCGGCTGAATTCTCATAGCTTCTTCTTTTAATCGGCTATCTTTTCAGTTGAATTAGCAAACCTTAAACAAAGCATATAATCTCATTATGAGATCACTTAGCACTGACCAATCGGACTTTCTTGCTTGCTGGGCTAGGATACAAGAGCGCGCTAGACAACCACAAGCTTTGACTCAGAGGGTTCTTGCCATTCTTGAGGCGGTGTCTCAAAAGGGGGATAGGGCCCTATTAGAATTGGCGGCAAAATACGATGGCGTTAGGGCTGAGAATGTAGAAGAGCTAATATATGAGAGGTCGGCTTTTGCCTCGGCGGCCGAGAGAATTCCCCCTGCTATTATGACTGCCTTACAGACGGCTGCTGACAATATCACCGCTTATCACTCTCGTCAAGAGCTTCCCGCCAATCTAACCAAGGGCTCGCTCCGACAGCTTGTTTTCCCTTTAGAAAGGGTGGGAATCTATGTTCCTGGCGGTAGTGCTTGTTATCCTTCTAGTCTGTTGATGGCTGCTATTCCCGCCCAACTTGCTGGCGTTAAGGAGCTAGTAGTATTCAGTCCAGCTACCAATGGTCGCCCATCCGATATCATTCTCGCTTGTGCTCATATGAATCCAGCAATCACCAGGCTCTATTGTTTGGGAGGCGCTCAGGCTATAGCCGCCATGGCCTATGGCACACAGACGATTGAACCTGTTGCTAAGATAGTGGGGCCGGGCAATTCTTATGTTGCCGAAGCAAAGAGGCTGGTCTATGGCAAGGTAGGCATAGACCTCATAGCTGGTCCTTCGGAGGTTGCCATAGTGGCAGATGAGCAGGCGCCGCCCGAATGGGTAGCGGCAGACCTATGTGCTCAAGCAGAACATGATCCCTATGCCGGTGCCTTTCTCTTTTCGCCCTATGAAGACCTATTGGCAGAAGTGGCGCTTAGTATCAAAGAACTTGTGGCTAGTCAACCTCGCCGTTCGATTATTGAACAGTCATTAGAAAATCGCGGTCTTGCCATTAAAACCCGCGATATAGAAGAAGCCTTAATTCTCGTTAATCAGTTGGCTGCCGAGCATACCCAGTTGATGACAGCAAACAGCGAGGAGCATAGCAGATTGCTCACTCGCCCACCAGCTATTTTTTGCGGCTATCATAGCCCAGTTGTTTTTGGTGATTACTGTATTGGCACCAACCATATTCTGCCTACCTCACCTGCTGGTACTTTCTCTTCTCCCTTAGGAGTTTATGATTTTGTCAAGAGGGTTTCATTAGTGAATCTCAATAAGGAAGCGGCGGCTGAGTTGGCAGGTCCTGCCCAAACCCTAGCCGAGACCGAAGGGCTGTTTGCCCATTCTCTCTCGGCTAAATTAAGAGCCCTGAGCCAAGAGAGCCTTCAGCCAGATAAGAGCCTTTAGCCAAGCATGAGAGCTTTTAGCCAAATATAAGAACTTAGATGACAGACCTAAGCAAACTCATCCCCTTTGCTCTTGGCAAGCTGCCGCCCTATGAGGCTCTACGCGCCAGTTCGCCAGCTAGTGTTCGCCTCAATGCGATGGAAAGTCCTTATGGGCTCGAAGAGCTAGAATCCAAGTGGCTGGCTGCATTGAAGAAAGCGGAAATCAATCGCTATCCTATTTCTCATCAGCGCGACTTTCTTCGTTCTCTTGCCCGTTCTTTCGATTTGCCTGATAGTCTATTGCTGGGGAATGGCTCAGATGAACTTATTCTGTTGTTATTGCTTCTAACCGGCAGCAAAAAACTACTCAGTCCTAGCCCAAGTTTTGTAATGTATGAACATTTGGCCCGTGTAGTAGGAGCGACATATATAGGTGTTTCCTTAGAGGAGGATTTTTCCCTATCAACAGAAAAATTCGTTCAGGCGGTTAGGCAGCATAAACCAGAACTCATCTTTCTTTCTCTGCCGAACAACCCGACTGGTAACTTCTTCTCTGCCGACCTAGTAGAACAGACCCTTCAAGCGACTGAGGGGCTGGTAGTGGTAGATCAAGCCTATTGTTTCTTTGCCGATTCCCTTTCCTTGCCATCTCTAAAACGGCATAATAATCTAGTATTAATGAGGACTCTTTCTAAGTTGGGGCTGGCAGGGCTTCGGTTTGGTTTCTTGGCGGCCGATCCTTACCTCATTGGCGAGCTTCAGAAGATTCGTCTTCCCTATAACATCAATGCATTAACCCTTGCCAGTGTTGAGTGGGCACTAGGCCAGTTAGATTATTTTTACGCTAAGGCAAGATTGATAGTCGAGCAAAGGGAGCAGCTCTATCAAGATATGCAATCAATGGCTTCCGTCGAAGTCTATCCTAGTCAGACCAATTTTCTGCTCTTTCGTTGTTTGAACAAATCGGCTCAAGAAGTTTTTGACCTCTTGAAAGAGCAGAAGATCCTGGTGCGCAATCTTCATAATAGCCATCCTTTATTGGCTAATTGCCTAAGAGTGTCCATAGGATTACCAGAAGAGAACCGCTCATTTCTCAATGGCTTGGCAAATGCGCTTAGCTAAGGGGACAAAGGGGGAGTTGATAAAGGCAGTGGAGCTGATGGGATTGCCGCCAGCTGTTGATCTGATTGACCAATTGTGGCTCTATCTCAACCTAATGGCAGAGTGGAACAAGCTGGTTGGCCTTACTTCAATTCCACCATCTGATTGGGTGAGGCGGCATATTATGGATAGTTTCAGCCTGTTCTCTTTTCTGCCTTCCGCTCCTAGCCAATTAGCCGATATAGGAAGTGGGGCAGGCCTGCCTGCCATTCCACTTGCTTTAATGGCGCGCGAGAATAGTTGGACCCTGATAGAGAAGAACAACAAAAAGGCATCTTTTCTATTAAGAGTTAAAAGCGAGCTGGAACTGTCTAATCTGAGGATAGTCCACAAACGGGCAGAGGACCTAGCTCAGGATGCTAAGGAGAAGAACAGCTTTCAAACAATAACAGCCCGCGCCCTTGGCAGCTGCCTTGTCTTGTGTCGTCTTGCTTGGCCTCTGCTAAAAAGAAGTGGCAGGCTATTGGCAATGAAAGGGAAGGTTCGCCAAACTGAACTGAACGACCTAGTTGAACCCTGGCAGACAATGACTATCAACAAAATAACTATTCCTCCTTTGAAAGCAAATGAAGAATCAATGAAGCTCTCGGTATTGGTATGGCAAAAAAGCTGAAGCAGCCGGCTCATCAGGCTCATATAGTTGCCATTACCAATCAAAAAGGTGGAGTGGCAAAGACAACAACCTGTATTAACTTGGCGGCTGGGCTGGTGGCAATTAATCGCAAGGTATTGGTTGTGGATATGGACCCACAAGCAAATGCTACTGTCGGCAGCGGCATAGAGAAGAAGATGGGGACGGTGACCATCTATGATGTTCTGATGAAGAAGAAAAAACCAACCCAGGCCATAGTGCCTGACACACCCGCCCTATATGACCTATTGCCTTCTAATCGCGACCTCACCGCAGCTGAGATAGAGCTCATTACTGGCAAAAGAAGACCCTTCGCGCTTCGTAGTGCTTTGGCTTCTTTAAGAACTGACTATAATTACATAATGATAGATTGCCCCCCATCATTGAATATATTGACTATCAATAGTATGGGCGCCGCCGATAGTATTCTTGTTCCAATCCAATGTGAATATTTTGCTTTGCGCGGCCTGACCGAACTAATGAGAACCGTTGAAGGAGTGAAGGCCACTATTAATTCAAAGCTTGAATTTGAAGGCATATTGCGCACCATGTATGATAAAAGAAATCGGTTAGCGCGCGAAGTTTCTCATCAATTACTTCAATCTTTTGCCTCTGAGGTATACAATGTTATTATTCCGCGCAATGTGCGCTTGGCGGAAGCACCCAGCCATGGGCTTCCTGCAGTTAGCTATGATAGAAGGTCGGTTGGTGCGATTACCTATTTGGCTCTGGCAGGAGAATTTGTCCGTCGTCATGAGGAAAGATAATTATGGCAAAGAAAAGAAAAGCCTTAGGAAAGGATCTGTCTGCTCTCTTAGAAGACATTAATGTAGAGAAGGTAGAAGACAAGAGTCTTATTGAGCTTTCCCTTAATGAGATTCATCCTAATCCTTATCAGCCTCGCAATGACTTTAGAACCGATTCATTAAGAGAACTGGCTTCTTCTATTCAGACACAGGGAGTCCTTCAACCCATAGTAGTTCGCCCTAAGCAGGAGACAGCAAGTGAGTATGAGCTGATTGCTGGTGAAAGAAGGTGGCGGGCGGCAAAAATGGTGGGTCTAAGTCATATGCCTGCGGTAGTGCGTGAAGTAGATGACAGGTCGCTTGCTGTTCTGGCGCTGGTTGAGAATGTTCAGCGCGATGACCTTAATGCTTATGAACAAGCAGAAGCCTTTGAATCCTTACGCTCTAATTACAACTATACTCAGAAACAGCTGGCGGACATGGTAGGTATGTCGCGCGTGGCTGTGGCAAATATTATTCGCTTGTTAAGGTTGGAAGACCCAGTAGGAGAAATGGTTAAGGCTGGCAAATTGGAACTAGGACATGCTAAGGTGCTATTGGGGCTTGAGGACAAGGAACAAATAAGGGCTGCTGAGGAAGTTGTTAACAAGAGACTAACCGTCCGTCAAACAGAGAAGCTGGTTATTCGCTTTCATAAGGGGCCGCGCAAACGGCGGCAAATGGATGTCAATATTCTGTCACTTCAAGAAGATATTAGCGACAAATTGGGGGTGCAGGTTAAGTTTCAATATACCCATAGTGGTAAAGGAAAGATGGTAGTTCATTACAACTCCTTAGATGAACTGGATGGAGTGTTGAAGACACTGGGTCTTTCTTCCCCCGATAAGATTAAATGAGCAGGATGAATAAGGTGAATAAGGTGAATAAGGCGAAGGCGAACAAGGCGAACAAATCGAACAAGGCGGTTTTCCTTCATCAGACCGGCGATGAGACTTGCTTGAAGTGGGAGGATACGCCCTTAGCTGCTGAGCTAGGAGAAGAAGAATTGGATGGAGTGTTGAAGACGCTGGGTCTTTCTTTCTCCGATAAAATTAAACAAACAACCTGATAAGATTAGATGAACAATATGAATAAGGCGATTTTCCTTTATCAGACCGGCGATGAGTCCTGCTTGAAGTGGGAGGAGGAGAGGGAGGAGCCTTTGGCTGAGCTGGGGGAAGAAGAAGTTATCGTCAAACATGAGGCGAAGGAAGATGGTAGTTAATTTCATTGATTATTTGGATGAATTGGATGGAGTGTTGAAGACACTGGGCCTTTCTTTCTCCGATAAAATTAAACAAACAACTTGATAAGATTAAATGAACAAGATGAACAAGGCGATTTTCCTTTATCAGACCGGCGATGAGACTTGCTTGAAGTGGGAGGAAAAGGAGGAGACTTTGGCTGAGTTGGGGGAAGAAGAAGTTATCGTCAAATACAAGGCGAAGGAAGAGGTGACACTATGAAGTATTTTTCGGCGGAGACGTTCCGTTTTCTCGACGATCTGAACGCGCATCGCGACAAAGCGTGGTTCGAGGCGAACCGCGATCGCTACGAGAGCAACCTGCTTGGTCCCTTGCGCAGCGCTGTCGGCGATATCGGGCCGGCCCTGCGCGAGCACATTCCCGATTGCGAGATCCGGCCGAACGTCAACAGGACCATCACCCGGATCAATCGGGACATGCGGTTTGCAAGAGGGCAGAGCCCCTACAAGAACAACATGCTGGCGCTCTTCTACCGGGAAGGCCGGAAGAAGGAAGACGCGCAGCTCTTCGTCGGATTGCAGCCCGATGGGGTCTGGGCCGGACTCTATGTACCGCCCCCGCTGCTGAGCGAAGACGCTCCGATGGCGGCGGCACTTCGACGCGACGCCGCGCGCGTCGTGACGCTCGGCCGGGAGGTCGGGCTCGGCGCCTCGACGGATTTGATCGCCTGCAAGAAGTATGGCGAGATCGATCGCCAACTCGACGCGACGAAAGCGGAGAGCTTCCTCGAGGGGCCGCACCTCTGTGCGCTGCGGACCTGCGAACCGGCCGAGGTCGCGGCGGACGCCCCGGCCTTCCTCGACCGGACCAGGTCGTTGCTCGTTGGGCTCGTCCCGCTGTGGGAAGTCTACTCAGGGGTCGGGTGATGAGTCTTGTATGCAATGGGAAGACGCGCCTTTGGCTGAGCTGGGGGAGGAAGAAGTTTGTGTTAGGCATGAGGCGGTGGAAGGTGGTAGTTAATTTCATTGACTTTTTAGATGAACTGGTTGGAGTGTTGAAGACACTTGGTCTTTCTTTCTCCGATAAGATTAAACAAACAATCTGATAAGATTAGATGAACAATATGAATAGGGCAATTTTTCTTCATCAGACCGGCGATGAGTCCTGCTTGAGGTGGGAATATGCGTCCTTAGCAGCTGAGCTAAAGGAAGAGGAGGTTGTCGTCAGACATGAGGCGGTGGAAGAGGTAGTTAATTTCATTTGGTCATCTTCACCCGCTAAGATTAAATGAACAAGGCGAACAAATCGAACAAGGCGATTTTCCTTTATCAGACTGGCGATGAGTCTTGCTTGAGGTGGGAATATGCGCCCTTAGCTGCTGAGCTAGGAGAAGAAGAAGTTGTCGTCAGACATGAGGCAGTCGGAATTAATTTCATTGACATCTATCATCGCACCGGCCTTTATCCGCTTAATTTACCGGCTGTTTTGGGGATGGAGGCTGCTGGAATAGTAGAGGAGGTAGGCAAGAGGGTTCGGGATTTTCATATAGGCGATAGGGTAGCCTATTGCACATCACTAGGCTCTTATAGTCAGAGGAGGCATATAGCTAGTGGGCAGTTGATTCTCTTGCCAACTCATATCAGCACTAAGCAGGCGGCGGCTATGATGCTTAAGGGAATGACAGCAGAATATCTTATCCACCGAACCTTTCGAGTGAAGCGAGACCATCTGGTTCTCTTTCACGCCATAGCTGGCGGGGTGGGTCTAATCGCGCTACAATGGTTAAAGCAACTGGGGGTCTTTGTGATAGGAACTGCTAGCACAAAGGAAAAGGCTGAATTGGCTAGGAGCTATGGTTGTGATGAGGTAATCATTCACGGTGAAGGGGACCTGGCAAAGCAAGTCAGAGAATTGACCAAAGGAAAAGGAGTGGATGTGGTTTATGATTCTATTGGCAAGGATACATTTATGTCGTCCTTAGATGCCTTAAGGCCGCGCGGTATGATGGTTTCCTATGGCAATGCTTCAGGGCCAGTGCCTCCGGTTGCCCCAAGTCTATTGGCGGAAAAGGGTTCGCTCTTCTTGACTCGCCCGAGCCTTATGCACTATGCTGCTAGTGAGGGCGAAAGGCGCGAGAGCGCTGCCCGTCTTTTTGCTGCTTGCCGCGCCGGACTGGAAATATCTATTCATCAAGAATATCCTCTTGCCCAGGTTGCCAGGGCACATAAGGATCTGGCAGCGAGAAAGACTACCGCATCTACTATCCTCATTCCTTAGTTTCGTGCATCTTCACCTCTTGGGTATAGGCGGAACCTTTATGACTGGTATTGCTTTGTTGGCACGCCAACAAGGACATAGGGTGACTGGCTCAGATAGCAATAGCTATCCTCCTATGAGTGAGATACTTGCCACTCAAGCTATTCAGTGTCTGAATGGCTATGATGAATTGCCCGATGCAGATCTCTATATAGTCGGCAATGTGATGACAAGGGGGATGCCAATCATAGAGCAGCTATTGAATGAGGATCGTCCTTATATATCCGCGCCTCAATGGCTTGCTGAAAATGTCCTAAAGGGCAGGAGAGTATTAGCTGTAGCAGGAACTCATGGCAAGACTACCACGACCGCTTTATTGACAAAACTCTTGATCATGGATGGGCGTGAGCCGGGCTATCTTATTGCTGGTGCTGGGCGCGATTTTGCTCTGCCAGCCGACTTAGGAAAAGGCGACGAATTTGTCCTTGAAGCCGATGAATATGACTCTGCCTTCTTCGATAAGCGCGCTAAATTCATTCACTATCGTCCTAACTGCTTGATACTTACCAGCCTTGAATATGATCACGCTGATATCTATGAGGATCTGGCGGCGGTTGAGAAGCAATTTTGCCATCTGCTTCGGACAGTGCCAGCCAAAGGGGATGTCTTTTTCATCTCTGCCAATAGTTCGCTAGAGAAGGTTATTGATATGGATTGTTTGGCAACCAAGCATAGACTGGTCATGCTAAATAAGGGTGAGGCTTCTTCTGGCTATTCTCAAGGAGAGATTCTCTGTAGTAGGGACCTGATGGAGGAGGGCAGAGAAAAAATTACTATCCATCTACCTGATTCGAACCTAGAAATTAGCTGGCAGCTCAAGGGAAGGCATAATGCCACTAATCTTTTGGCGGCAGCTGCTACCGCCTATGCTATTGGAGTCTCGCCAGCCAATATTAAACTGGCGGCAGCTGAGTTCAGCGGCGTGGCAAGAAGGCTGCAGACTCTGGGTGTGTTTAATGGCATTGAGGTCATTAGTGATTTTGCCCACCATCCTACCTCTATTAAGGCTACTATAACTACTCTTGCCGAATACAAGAGAAAAGGGAAACTGCGCGCTATAGTGGATTTGGCTTCTCACAGCATGAGGATGGGGACACATGGCGACCTGATTGAAGCAGCCAATCAAGCAGATGAGGTTTTATGGTTTCTATCCAACCCTGCCAAATCTGTTTCAGCCATTCGTCAGTTGAAAGGCAAGGACAGTCAGTTATTTAATCAAGCGAAAGATCTGGTTGATTATCTTGGTGATAAGGCAAAAGAGGGAGATACCCTGGTGCTAATGTCAAATGGGGCTGCCCATAGGGTCTTGACTCCTCTTATTGCTCGTTTGCAAGGCTAGAATGAGAAAAAGTGAGTAAAAATTCACTAATTTGCTTAACTATGCTTGTGTTTTACCCTATTTAGCCCAAAAATAAGGTTATGATTTTTTTCTATGGATCCTAGTTTTTAGGTATAATACCAAGATGTTCTTTTATCTAGTCTGACCATGCCACGCCATAATGCCAAGGGGACGGCAAATGTCAATTTGTTTGCCTTTCATTTTCCGGTTACTGCTATAGTTTCCATTATCCATCGTATCACAGGGGTGGTGCTTTTTCTTGGCTTGCCTCTGATTATTTGGGCATGGCAGCTGTCATTAAGAGATTCGGGTTCCTTTGCTTTCATTGTCACCCTGATACAAGACCTGCCCATTCGGATATCTCTATGGCTTTATTTAAGTTGCTTTCTTTACCATATGCTTGCTGGTATCAGACATTTGCTAATGGATTTGGGTGTGGGTGAGGGACTGCCAGCTGGTAGTTCTCTTGCTTGGGTCCTATTGGGGCTCAGCCTGCTGGGCTCGGCTGGATTGTTTTTCTATTTAATCTAAATGGATAGGACTGGACTGAGAGATTGGATGTTGCAGCGCTTTTCTGCCATAGTGCTGCTGGTCTATTCTTTGATAATGGTGGTTTTCTTTGCCCTCAATCCATCGATTTCTTATTCTGTTTGGAGCGAATTCTTTGATAATAACCTTGTGAAGCTATTTTCTTTTTTGACAGTTTTGGCGCTTAGCATCCATGCCTGGGTCGGTCTATGGACGGTCTTTACCGATTATGTTAAGCTGTCGTGGCTAAGATTACTATTGCAAGGATTGGTTATTGTAATGTTGTTGTCTCTTATTGCTTGGTCCTATCCAATTTGGCGACTCTAATGGCTATTCATAAAGAAAATTTTGACGCGGTGATAATAGGTGGAGGCGGTTCTGGTCTGCGCGCCTCATTGCAGCTGGCTCGTTCGGGTCTCAATACTGCGGTCATCAGCAAGGTATATCCTACTCGCTCCCATACGGTTTCGGCTCAGGGAGGCATTACTTGCGCTATTGCTAGTGATGATCCGGATGATGATTGGCGCTGGCATATGTTTGATACGGTGAAAGGGGCGGACTATATCGGCGACCAGGATGCCATAGAGTATCTATGTAGTGAGGGTCCTCGTTCAGTGTTTGAGATGGAGCATATGGGACTGCCTTTCTCGCGCACTGAGAGTGGCCGCATCTATCAGCGGCCTTTTGGCGGTCAATCCAAAGATTTTGGCAAAGGGGGACAAGCGGCTCGCACCTGCGCCGCCGCCGATAGAACTGGCCATGCTCTATTACATACCCTGTTTCAGAACAACATCAAACATGGAACGAATTTTCTGAACGAGTGGTTCGCGGTGGATCTGGTGCTAAATCATGATAGGCAAGTAGTGGGGGTCGTGGCTCTGGTGCTTGAGACGGGGCAGTTGGTTTTTGTGCGCGCTCGCGCCGTCATACTTGCAACTGGTGGAGCTGGTCGTATATACCAATCCACTACTAATGCTCATATCAATACCGGTGATGGCTTGGGCATGGCGCTTAGAGCTGGCTTTCCTTTACAGGATATAGAGATGTGGCAGTTTCATCCGACCGGTATCTATGGTGCGGGTGTTCTGGTTACTGAAGGCTGTCGCGGCGAGGGCGGTTATTTACTCAATAGTGAGGGGGAGAGGTTTATGGAGCGCTATGCTCCCAATGCCAAGGATTTGGCAAGTCGCGATGTGGTCTCTCGTTCTATGATGCTGGAGATAATGGAAGGGCGGGGAATAGGCGATAAGAAAGACCATGTTCTGTTGAAGTTGGACCATCTTGGTGAGGAGACTTTACACAGCAGATTGCCTGGCATAGTAGAGTTGGCTAAGACCTTCGCCCATGTGAATCCGGCTGAGCAGCCTATTCCAGTGGTGCCTACCTGCCACTATATGATGGGTGGGATCCCCACCAATATTCATGGGCAAGCATTACAGCCTACTACAGCAGAACCTAATGAAGTGGTCCCTGGTCTCTATGCGGTAGGAGAGAGCGCTTGTGTTTCGGTTCATGGCGCCAATCGCTTGGGGGGCAATTCTTTGTTGGATCTCATAGTCTTTGGTCGCGCCACTGGGCTGTTTGTTGAACAAGCACTGAAAGCGGGAGACGAGCTGGCTGAACCAACTGAAGAGGATCTGAACAGAGCCTGTAAGCGCTTTAATCGCTGGGAAGAATCGCTTAGTGGCGAGTCACCTGCGGCTGTTCATGCCGATATGCAAGAGGTGATGCAGAAGCATTTCGGTGTTTTTCGCCGAGGTGATGTGATGGCAGAAGGGATAAAGAAACTTGAAGAGGTGAAGGAGCGGCTTGAAAAGTGTCTATTGGCGGACAAGAGTCGGGTCTTCAACACCGCTCGGGTCGAAGCCCTTGAACTAGATAATCTCTTTGAGGTGGCTTATGCAACTGCTCAGGCTGCTTATCAGAGAACAGAGAGTCGCGGCGCTCATGCGCGGGAGGATTTTCCTCAAAGAGATGATATAAATTGGCTGGTTCATTCTATATACTATAAGGATGCGAATGAACTAATGAAAAGAGAGGTAAATATGAAACCCCGAACTATGAAAACCTTTGAGCCTCAAGCAAGGACCTATTGAATTATGCTAAAAGTAGAAGTTTATCGTTATGATCCAGAGAAGGATGCTAAGCCTTATATGGATAAGATTCAGGTGGAGATCCCAGCTGGTAAGGACCTTATGGTATTGGATGTTCTTCATCTTATTAAGGAACATAAAATACCTTCCCTAGCCTTTCGGCGTTCTTGTCGTGAGGGAGTGTGTGGTTCCGATGGTATGAATATCAATGGCACCAATGCCCTTGCCTGTGTGACTCCTTTATCAAGAGTAGTGAGAAGGAATAAACTCATTCTCCGACCATTGCCTGGCTTGCCGGTGGTGAGAGATCTGGTGGTAGATATGGAACCTTTCTATCGTCAGTATGAGAAGGTGAAACCCTATCTCATCAATGATGAGCCCACCGAGGGAATGGAGCGATTGCAATCACCAGAAGAACGAGCCAAGCTGGACGGTCTCTATGAGTGTATCCTCTGTGCCTGTTGTTCTACCTCCTGCCCGTCATTTTGGTGGAATCCAGATAAGTTTGTTGGTCCAGCTGGTTTGCTTCAAGCCTATAGATTTCTTGCTGACAGTCGCGACAGAGCTACCCAAGACAGATTAAAGGAGCTCACAGATCCTTATAGTGTTTTTCGCTGTCGCGGTATTATGAATTGTGTCAGCGTCTGTCCTAAGGAACTCAACCCAACTAAGGCAATAGGAAATATTCGTAAGATGATGTTGCAAAATGGCAGCTAGGATATTGGCAGCCCTGGTGTTGAGCGGGCTTCTGGTCGCTTGTGCTACTACTGAGACTCATACCAGCGGCACCTTCTTTCCAGTTGAACGAACAAGTGAGGTTGAGGTGGGTATGACACAACAACAACTGATTGATTTACTGGGAGTGCCCTATGTTGAGGAGCCATATATAGGAGGAACCAAATTAATATGGTCTTATTCTACTGTTATAAAGGATCATACCTTTGTAGTCACCATAGTGGATAATCTAGTTGCATCGCGAAGTGAATATATCTATTATCATTAATTCTTATGACCAAGAAAGAGGGGAGTAGAACGGAGAAGCAGAAAGAAGAGGAGCATTTAGACTACACCAGCTCTCATCTCGCTGCCGGTAATATAGGCTATATGGAAACTATCTATGGCGATTATATTAACCAGCGGGCGAAACTGCAGCAGTCCTGGCAAGCCTATTTTGACCGACTTGGGCATGGGCAAGAGATTTCCTACCCAGAGGTAGAAAAAGATATTCAGGATCTGCTGCGTAATGGAGGCAATGACAATGGTTTGGCTGAGGTCCTGGATGAACAGCCAGGATTTCATCAAGAGAGAGTCAATGCGCTTATTAATGCTTATCGCACCTATGGTCACAAAAAAGCCAATGTCAATCCCTTAGAGTATAGAAGCATTAATGACGGTAAGGACTTAGAGCAGGTTGAGCATGGGCTGGCTCTTAAGGATTCGGCTTCGGTCTATGATGTCTCCAAGACCTTCTTTGGCAGCTCTGTTCTGAGTATCGAAGACCTGTTGAGAAGGCTGAAGAAAACCTATTGCGGTTCTATAGGCGCTGAGTTTATGTATCTTAGTGAGACGGGTAAGAAGCGGTGGTTTCAAGAGAAAATTGAAAGCGCTCAAGGGAATTACAACTTTAATAAGGACAGAAAATTACGCATCCTAGAGAGATTGGTGGCAGCCGAGGGATTCGAACATTCACTGGCAACAAAGTACCCAGGCACCAAGCGCTTTGGTCTCGAGGGTGGGGAGGCGCTCATACCTATGATGGATAGCCTAGTCCAAGCGAGCGGGTTGGTGGGTATTAAGGAAATGGTCATAGGAATGGCGCATCGGGGGCGGTTGAATATGTTGGTAAATATATTGGGGAAGAACCCAGCATTGTTATTTGAAGAATTTGAAGGCAAGTTCAGTTTTGATGACGAGAACTTCGGTGGCGATGTTAAATACCACCAGGGGTTCTCTTCCAATGTTAGAACTGATGGCGGGGAGGTGCACCTGGCTTTGTCCTTTAACCCATCTCATTTGGAAATAGTAGGGCCAGTAGTGGAAGGTTCGGTGCGCGCGCGGCAGGATCGGCGAGGCGATAGAAGAGGGGTTGAGGTCTTACCAGTTATCATTCATGGTGATGCGGCCTTTTCTGGTCAAGGGGTAGTGATGGAGACCTTACAGATGTCTCAGTTGCGCGGCTATAAGACTGGGGGAACTGTTCATATCATCTTAAACAATCAGATAGGTTTTACGGTTAGCAAAACTGGCGATGCTCGTTCTACTTTTTATGCTACTGATGTTGCTAAGATTATTGAGGCGCCTATTCTTCATGTCAATGGCAATGATCCAGAGGCGCTGATTTACGCCACCGAGCTTGCATTGGAGTATAGGATGAAGTTTAACTCCGATGTGGTGGTGGATATGGTTTGTTATAGAAAGCATGGGCATAATGAGGCGGATGAGCCTTCTATCACTCAGCCTGTGATGTATCAGCAGATTAATAGGCTGTCTAGTCCTTGCGATATCTATGGAAAGAAGCTGATAGGAGAAGACATAATAACCGAGCAGGCCTTCACCGAGATGAAGGAGGAATATCGCGACCATCTATATAAAGGAGACCATGTTTCGCGCAGTCTGGTAGAGAAACCAAACACTAGGCTCTATGTTGATTGGACTCCTTATTTGAATCATAAGTGGAAGAGCCGTTATCCAACTGGGGTGAATAAGGAGACGCTCGCCAAGATAGGCAAGCAACTTGAGGAGGTTCCCGCTGACTTTACTCCTCATCGTCAGGTTAGGAAACTACTAGAAGATCGCAAACAGATGCGCTTGGGCAACAAGCCAGTTGATTGGGGTTATGCCGAACTACTGGCCTATGGCTCTCTTACCTATGAAGGATTTATGGTGAGGATGAGCGGACAGGACTCGCGGCGCGGCACCTTCTCACATCGTCATGCAGTCATTCATGACCAAAAGACCGGGGAAGGCTATTATCATGTAAAGAACTTCTTTGCTGACCAGCCGCTGGTGCAGGTGTTCGATTCTTTCTTATCTGAGGAGGCGGTTTTGGCGTTTGAATATGGTTATGCTACCACCAGCCCTAATACCCTAGCAATATGGGAGGCACAGTTCGGCGATTTTGCCAATGGCGCTCAAGTAGTAATAGACCAGTTTCTCTCCAGTGGCGAGACCAAGTGGCAGCGGCTTTGTGGTTTGGTCCTATTCTTGCCCCATGGCTATGAGGGGCAGGGGCCGGAACATTCTTCAGCAAGGTTGGAACGATTTCTTCAACTTTGCGCAGGTAGTAATATGCAGGTATGCATACCATCTACCGCAGCTCAGGTTTTTCATATGTTGCGCCGTCAGGTAGTCCGCCCACTAAGAATGCCATTGGTGGTGATGATGCCTAAGAGCCTGTTGCGCAAAAAAGAAGCCTCGTCTCCTTTAGCCAGACTATCTAAGGGGGGGTTCAAACCGGTCATAGGAGAGGCGTCTCATCGCATCAAGCCTAGAGAAGTTAAGCGAGTCATCCTATGCAGTGGCAAGGTCTTTTATGAACTTGAGGAAAAGCGCAAGGATGAATCCCTTTGGGATACCGCCATCATTCGCCTTGAACAGCTCTACCCTTTTCCTCATGCTGAGCTGGCCGAGAGATTGAAGAAATATCCTTCGTTAGAAAAACTAGTCTGGTGTCAAGAAGAACCTATGAATCAGGGCGCTTGGTATAGTAGCAAACACCATCTTGAAATAGCCGCTCGCAACTGTTCTGTCAATGTTAATCTGTCCTTTGCCGGCCGACCAGCTTCGGCAGCACCTGCAACTGGTTACCTTGCTTTGCACCAAAGAGAACAGCTGCGGCTTTTGGATATGGCATTTAGTCAGTGATGAATATAATGACGATGGAGAAATAGCAGAGATAGCGAATATGAGGAGATGGCAAATATGATAGAGATACAGAAGAAGTGGTGTATCTGGCAGATATGTCAGATATGGCAGATATCGAGGGTATGGCGGATATGGCAGCTATGGCGGATATGGCGAGTATGGTAGATATCGAGGGTATGGCGGATATGGCAGAGATAGCGGATATAAGGAGATAGCAAATATGGTAGAGACACAGAAGAAGTGGTGTATCTGGCAGATATGGCGGATATGGCGGATATGGCAGGCATGACAGATATAAGAGTCCCAGTCTTTCCCGAATCAATAGAGGAGGGCACCATTGCTCGTTGGCATAAGAAGGAGGGCGAGTCTTTCCGCCGTGATGAACCCCTAGTAGATGTGGAAACCGATAAGATAGTGTTGGAAGTGCCAGCGCCAAGTTCGGGCATTATGACTAGCATACTTGTCGCCGAAGGCAGCACAGTTAAGGCGCAACAGGTAATAGCCAATTATGAAAAGACAAAAGAAGAGCCAGCGAAGAAGCCCCCACCTAAATCAAGTGAGATTGAATCAGCACCACAGGAAAAACTAGCCGAGCCACCAGAGGCTACTGAAAATCTTTCATCCCATACAACTGCTGCCAAAACAAGTGAAACAGAGCTAGCTGGAAGACTAGCTGGCAAGATGGGTCCGGCCGCTCGGCGCTTGGCAGCTGAGACCGGGGTAGAAGTGGAGACCCACAATCAAGGCCCTTTCATTACCAAACAGGACATAGCACAGAGGGGCGGCCATCAAAGAGTTGAGAAGCGAGTGCCTATGACACGGCTGCGAATGAGCGTGGCAAAAAGACTAGTTGAATCACAACGGCAGGCTGCCATACTCACTACTTTCAACGAGGTAAATATGCAACCTGTGATGGAATTGCGCACTAGATACAAGAAGCCGTTTGAAGAGAAATATGGAGTTCGGCTGGGCTTCATGTCCTTTTTTGTCAAAGCAGTTTGCTCTGCTCTTTATAAATTTCCGCAGGTAAATGCCCATATAGATGGCACCGACATAGTCTATTGTAATTATCAAGATATAGGCATTGCGGTCTCTTCCCCTCGCGGGCTGGTAGTTCCTATCCTCAGGGATGCCCAATCTATGTCATTGGCACAGATTGAAGAGACTATTAGAAGCTATGGCAAAAAAGCCCAAGAGGCGAAACTTACGTTGGAAGACCTACAAGGAGGCACCTTTACTATTTCTAATGGTGGCGTCTTTGGCTCCTTAATGTCTACTCCTATCATTAATCCGCCTCAAACTGGCATCCTCGGTATGCATAAGATTCAGGAGCGCCCAGTTGCTGTTAATGGCGAGGTGGTTATTCTGCCTATGATGTATCTCGCTCTGTCCTATGACCACAGGATGATTGATGGCAAAACCGCAGTTGAATTTCTAGTCCATATTAAGGAATTCCTTGAATATCCCGGCATGACCCTACTCGGACTCTAGTGCCTCCATCCTAGCTCATCAGCTCCGACCCATTTCCAATTTCTTACTAGCCTATTTACTAGCCTATTTTTGCTATCATTAATATTTCCCATCCCCCATCCATCCTCCTAGCTCACCAGCTCCGCCCCATTTCCAATTTATTGCTAGCTTATTTTCTAGCCTATTTTTGCTATCATTAATATCCCCTAAATATCCCCCATCCATCATCCTAGCTCACCAGCTCCGAGCTATTCCCAGTTTCTTGCTGGCCTATTAAAGCTATCATTAATATCCCCTAAATATCCCCCATCCATCCTCCTAGCTCACCAGCTCCGAGCTATTCCCAATTTATTGCTGGCCTATTAAAGCTATCATTAATATCCCCTAAATATCCCCCATCCATCCTCCTAGTTCACCAGCTCCGCCCCATTTCTAATTTATTGCTAGATTATTTTCTAGCCTATTTTTGCTATCATTAATATCCCCTAAATATCTCCCATCCATCCTCCTAGCTCACCAGCTCCGCCCCATTTCCAGTTTCTTGCTAGCCTATTTTCTAGCCTATTAAATCTATCATTAATATCCCCTAAATATCCCCCATCCATCATCCTAGCTCACCAGCTCCGACCCATTTCCAGTTTCTTGCTAGCCTATTAAATCTATGATTAATATGTCCCATCCATCATCCTAGCTCACCAGCTCCGAGCTATTTCCAATTTCTCGCTAGCCTATTTTTGCTATCATTAATATCCCCCACCCATCCTCCTAGCTCACCAGCTCCGAGCTCTTTCCCAGTTTCTTGCTAGCTTACTAAATCTATCATTAATATCCTCCACCCATGATCTCGGCTAGCGCCATCACTAACAGGGCACTAAAAAACGCATTAATAATAGTTCTTCTAACTAATTGCGCTTATCAAGAAAGAGAATGGATGGGATATTCAGCGAGTTTCGAAATTGGCTTCAAGGGAGGTTGCTAAAACTTTGAAATCATAGTTTCTTATTTTAAACTCATCTCCATCTCTGTCAATTCGCATATAGCGAAATTTATCTTGTAAATCCTGAGGCAAGCTTTCCACAGTTGCCTGCAGCAGTTCCCTACTGTATGTGGTGGCTATCACCTGCGCCCTGTTAGACTGGGCATGTTCTGCGATCACTTTCATGACCTTCGGTAAAAGAGAATAGTGGAATCCATTTTCCAACTCATCTATTAAGGTGATTCCATTTCCTGAGCAAGAAATGGATAGAAGAATGGACATAAGACGATTTATACCCTCACCCATCAAAGACAACGGAATCTTGAGTCTCTCCATATCTCCATATATTACCGGTTCTTCCCCCATTTCAATGGTGCTTAGAGATTTTAGCTTTGGTTCCATAATTTGAAGGGCTTCAAGAAGCTTTTCAGTTTTCCTTGCCCTTGCTAACTGGTCAAACCTCTCGGCATTTCCTCTGGAAGATGTGGGTTGAGTTGCACTGATAAAACTAACATAGAAATCTTGATTAAATTGTGCTATCGATTCGACAGCTTTTTTTGTGTTTTTGCCAAAATCTAGGTAAATACCCTCTTGGGTGTCCATTAGATGGAGTTGAAAAACTTCTTTGTTCTTTGATAGACAGGAAATAACTATCCGGTCGTATAGCTTTTGAGTTTCACTGGATAAGCTAAGAATCTCTCTCCCAATATCAATGATATCATCGTCTGTTTCTGTAATAGGCGGGGAGTCATCTTGGTGAAATGTATATGTCACCTCTTGCTTTTTTCCATTAAGGGTATATTTAAACTTAATAGGCTGATTCGATTCAAGGTTGTGATATATCAATTCAAATAAAGATTCCACTTCAATATTGGTTAATCCTCGCCATTGAAGATGCTTCACGAACATACCCGAATCTAACTGATCGAAAGGTAGTAATAGGGCTTCCAAAATACTAGTTTTCCCACTATTGTTTTCCCCTCCAATTAGCAAAATCTGAGGGATGGATTTCAAAATGAAGGGCTTTTTGAAAAGCTTGAAATTTGAGACTTCAAAATGTGTTAACATAAGTTTGTATAGGTTATAGGTTTATTTTTAAGCTTGAACCCAAACCATAGACGCTACATCTCACAATAAGAGGCCTATTGAAGCGTTATTGGTTATTGTATTAAGGCATCATTATGGATTCAAAATACACTCATCCCTCTTATGAGAGAGAAGCCATTCATTATACTTAATGAATAAGCAAAACTACTCAATGAGAGAAATTGTTGCAACGGACTTGAGATAGAGAAGTCTCTTATCTTTCATCTTCCATCCTCCATCCCTCATCCCTCATCCTTCATTCTTCATTCTTCACCTTTCACCCTTCATCTTTCATCCTTCATCTCTCATTCTTCATCATGTCATCCCTCATCTCTCATCCTTCATCCTTCATCCTTCATCTCTCATCTCTCATCTCTCATCTCTCATCTTTCATCTTTCATCTTTCATCTTTCATCTTTCATCTTTCATCTTTCATCTTTCATCTTTCATCTTTCATCCCTCATCCTTCATCATGTCATCCCTCCCTCACGCCAGCAAAAATGATGGCACACTTTCACCAAAAACCAGTCCAATTGAAGTTATACATCAGTTTCTAGCACTTAAAACTATAGAAAAGATATAGTGAATTGCCTCTATGGATTTCAGCTAGAGATAGCTTGGTTTTTATAATTGTTCTAAAAACTCTATTAAGGGTTTGAGACTATTTGATTCCCAATTCCAGTAATTCTTTTGAGCTGCCACCCCTAAAGAAGGGGTATCCTCTTCCATAAGGGAGAGAAAGGCTCTGCATCTGGCTTTATCTTCGTTTTTGGGTTTTTCATACTCAGTGTCCAGGTCTTTATTGCATTTCATAAAACTGTCAATGCATTTCACCATTTTCGAATTATTCTCCTTCACTGTAGATAAGCACAAGGATTCAAGTGTTCCATGATCTTTTCCATTGGAAATGATAAAGATCCCAGTCCTTGGCTTGCCCTTTTTTGGAATCTGTTTAGAAAAGGTGCCAGGTGAATTTGGAATTGAAAGGCCGTTTCTTTTTAGCACACCAGCAATACTATCAAATGCACTCTTAGCACTTTTATCTGCATCTCTAATTAGACCTATGGATTTGACATCATCCCAACCTGAGGTTAGAACCCATGCCTTCATTCTTTTATGTAATTGATCCTTCCCTTCAAGTGGCTTTATTTGGATATTTTCGAGTTGTGGTTCAAGTTGTGGGATCTTAAATAGAGCTTTTAGAAAATTTTCTTCGTCTTTGCCTTCCACAATGAGAATTTTTTCTTTATCAATCGTTTCGAGGTTTTCGCGTTCTGTTGAGTTGCTCGTTGTCATATTTTTTACATAATATACCAATATTTAGCGAGTTTCCAAATTGATTTCAATGGCGGTTGTTAAAACTTCGAAATCATAGTTTCTTATTTTAAACTCCTCTCCATCTCTGTCAATTCGCATATAGCGAAATTTATTTTGCAAATCATGAGGCAAGCTTTCCAGAGTTGCTTGCTGCAGTTCCCTACTGTGTGTGGTGGCTATGACCTGTGTTTTGTTAGACTGGGCATGTTCTGCGATCACTTTCATGACCTTTGGTAAAAGAGAACAGTGGAATCCATTTTCCAACTCATCTATTAAGAGGATTCCATTTTCTAAGTTAGAAATAGACAGAAGAATAGACATAAGACGATTTATACCTTCCCCCATCAAAGGCAACGGAATCAAAGATTTGAGTCCCTCTACATCTCCGTGTATCACAGAATTTTTCCCCATTTGAATGGTGCTTAGAGAGCTTAGCTTTGGTTCCAGAATTTGAAGGGCTTCAAGAATTTTTTCAGTTTTCCTTGCCTTTGCTAGCTGGTCATAATTCTTGGCATTTTCCTTGGCAGCTATGAATTCGACTCCACTGATAAAACCAACACGGGTGTTTTGATTAAATTGCTTTATCAATTCTATGGCTTTTTCCATGTTTTCTCCAATTCCCATGTCTTTTCCAAAATCTAAGTAAGTACCATCTTGAGTTTGGATTAGAAGGATTTCTAGAACTTTTTTGTTCTCTGATAGACCGGTAATCACTATCCGGTTGTATAGATTTTGACTTTCATTGGAGAAGCTACTAAATTCTTTATCAGTGATTTTATTTTCTACAAAAGATTGGGAAGTGGCACGGTGAAATCTATATATCACCTCTTGCTTTTTTTTATTCAAGGTATACTTAAACTTAATGGGCCGATTCAATTCAAAGTTGTGATAGATCGATTCAAATAAGGACGTTGCATCAACCTTAGCTAATCCTCTCCATCGAAAATGTCTCCAGAGCATAGCTGGCTCTAACTGATCGAAAGCTAGGAATAGGGCTTCTAAAATACTAGTCTTCCCATTATTGTTTTTCCCTCCGATTAGCAAGATCTGAGGGATGGGTTTCAAAATGAGGGGCTTTTTGAAAAGCTTATAATTTGAAACTTCAAAACGTGTTAACATAATTTTGTCGAGGCTATTGGTTTATTTTTAAGCTTGAATCCAGACCTTAGGCACAAGATCTCACAACACGAAACCTATTGAAGCGTTATTAAGGCGCTATTATGGATTCAAAATATATTCATCCCTCTTATGAGAGAGAATCTATTCATTATACCTAATGAATAAGCAAAAACTACTCAATGAGAGAAATTGTTTCGGCTGACTCGAGATAGGGGAGGCTCTTATCGGATTTCAGCTAGAGGCAGCCTAGTTTTATAATTCTTTTAAAAACTCTATTAAGGGTTTGAGACCATTTGATTTCCAATCCCAGTAATTCTTTTGAGCTGCCACCCCTAAAGAAGAGGTGTCCTCTTCCATAAGGGATAGAAAGGCTTTGCATCTGGCTTTATCTTCGTTTCTGGGTTTTTTATATCTGCTTTTCAGATCTTTATTGCACTTCATAAAGCTATCAATGCATTCCACAATTTTTGGATTATCCTCCTTCACTGTGGATAAGCACAAGGATTCAAGTGCTCCTTGATTTTTTCCATCGGGAATGATAAAAATTCCAGTTCTTGGTTTGCCTTTTTTTGGCATCTGTCTAGAAAAAGTGCCAGGTGAATTCGGAATTGGAAGGCGGCTCCTTTTTAGCACGCCAGTAAGACTAGCAAATGCGCGGTTAGCACTTTTATCTGCATCTCTAATTAGACCTATGGATTCGACATCATCCCAACCTTCGGTTAGAACCAATCCTTTTATTTTTCTATTTATTTGGTCCTTCCCTCTAGTCGACTTTATTTGAATGTTTTCGAGTTTTAGGATTTTAAATAGAGCTTTTAGAAAATTTTCTTCGTCCTTGCCCTCCACAATGAGAATCTTTTTTTCATCAATCGTTTCGGTTTTTTCGTGTTCTGTTGAGTCACTCATTGCTATATTTTTTATATGGATACTTATATTTAACGAGTTTCCAAATTGATTTCAATGGCGGTTGTTAAAATTTCGAAATCATAGTTTCTTATTTTAAACTCCTCTCCATCTCTGTCAATTCGCATATAGCGAAATTTATTTTGCAAATCATGAGGCAAGCTTTCCAGAGTTGCTTGCTGCAGTTCCCTACTGTGTGTGGTGGCTATGACCTGTGTTTTGTTAGACTGGGCATGTTCTGCGATCACTTTCATGACCTTTGGTAAAAGAGAACAGTGGAATCCATTTTCCAACTCATCTATTAAGAGGATTCCATTTTCTAAGTTAGAAATAGACAGAAGAATAGACATAAGACGATTTATACCTTCCCCCATCAAAGGCAACGGAATCAAAGATTTGAGTCCCTCTACATCTCCGTGTATCACAGAATTTTTCCCCATTTGAATGGTGCTTAGAGAGCTTAGCTTTGGTTCCAGAATCTGAAGGGCTTCAAGAATTTTTTCAGTTTTCCTTGCCTTTGCTAGCTGGTCATAATTCTTGGCATTTTCCTTGGCAGCTATGAATTCGACTCCACTGATAAAACCAACACGGGTGTTTTGATTAAATTGCTTTATCAATTCTATGGCTTTTTCCATGTTTTCTCCAATTCCCATGTCTTTTCCAAAATCTAAGTAAGTACCATCTTGAGTTTGGATTAGAAGGATTTCTAGAACTTTTTTGTTCTCTGATAGACCGGTAATCACTATCCGGTTGTATAGATTTTGACTTTCATTGGAGAAGCTACTAAATTCTTTATCAGTGATTTTATTTTCTACAAAAGATTGGGAAGTGGCACGGTGAAATCTATATATCACCTCTTGCTTTTTTTTATTCAAGGTATACTTAAACTTAATGGGCCGATTCAATTCAAAGTTGTGATAGATCGATTCAAATAAGGACGTTGCATCAACCTTAGCTAATCCTCTCCATCGAAAATGTCTCCAGAGCATAGCTGGCTCTAACTGATCGAAAGCTAGGAATAGGGCTTCTAAAATACTAGTTTTCCCATTATTGTTTTTCCCTCCGATTAGCAAGATCTGAGGGAGGGGTTTCAAAATGAGGGGCTTTTTGAAAAGCTTATAATTTGAAACTTCAAAACGTGTTAACATAATTTTGTCGAGGCTATTGGTTTATTTTTAAGCTTGAATCCAGACCTTAGGCACAAGATCTCACAACAGGAGGCCTATTGAAGCGTTATTAAGGCGCCATTATGGATTCAAAATATATGCCATTTATTATACATACTAAATAAGCAAAACTACTCAATGAGAGAAATTACTTCAGCGGACTTGAGATAGGGAAGGCTCTCATCTCTCATCTCTCATCTCTCATCTCTCATCCTTCATCCTTCATCTCTCATCTTTCGTCCCTCATTCCTCATCCTCTATCCTTCATCTTTCATCCTCCATTCCTCATTCCTCATTCCTCATCCCTCATTCCTCATTCCTCATCCCTCATTCCTCATCCTCTATCCTTCATCTTTCATCCTCCATTCCTCATTCCTCATTCCTTATCTTTCATCCCTCACCCTCCATCTCTCATCTTTCGTTCCTCATTCCTTATCCTCCATCCCTCCCTCACGCCAGTAAAAATGGTGGCGCACTTTCACCAAAAACCAGTCCAATTTAGGTTGAAGTTATTCACCAGTTTCCAGCACTTAAAAACCATAGAAAAGATATAATTAAAAGATGGATTTGATAAGAATATCTATTATCTATTATTTATTATTAATGAGGAAACTGATATGGTTAACAAACTATTATTATTACTAGCCGCTGTTTTTCTTGTTGTAGGCTGCACTCAGCAGAGGCAAGAGGATAGTTACGGCGAAAGAACCGATAGACCTGCCGGGCAGGCCGCACCTGCTCAACAATATGAGTGGAAGATGGTTACTACCTGGCCAAAAGATTTTCCGGGGCTTGGAACCGGCGCTAACTTTTTGGCCGAGCAGATAGAGAAGATGTCCAATGGGCGTATTAAGGTGCAGGTCTATGGTGCTGGCGAGCTGGTAGGCGCTTTTGAAGTGTTTGATGCAGTGTCGCGTGGCACGGCTGAGATGGGTCATGGCGCTGCCTACTACTGGCGTGGCAAAGGTGAAGCAGTCCAGTTCTTTGCGGCCGTGCCTTTTGGCTTGACCGCTCAAGAGATGAATGCTTGGCTCTATCATGGCGGTGGTCTTGAGCTGTGGGAGAAGGTTTATGCTCCTTTTAATCTTATTCCTATGGCTGCGGGTAATACAGGTGTCCAAATGGGCGGTTGGTTCAATAAGGAAATTAACAGCCTAGCTGACATTAGGGGTCTGAAGATGCGTATCCCCGGCCTAGGAGGTGAAATAATACAAATAGCTGGCGGCACCCCAATTGCCTTGCCTGGTGGCGAGATTTTCTCAAGCCTGGAATCTGGCGCCATAGATGCAACCGAATGGGTAGGTCCTTATAACGACCTGGCATTTGGTTTCTACAAGGCAGCCCGCTATTACTATTATCCAGGTTGGCATGAACCAGGGACTACTTTGGAAGCTATGGTTAATAAGGATGCCTTTGAAGCATTGCCGACTGATCTGCAGGAGATAGTAAGAACGGCAGCCAGAGTAGCAAATCAAGATATGCTGGCAGAGTTTACCGCTAATAATAACCGCGCCTTGCGGATATTATTAACAGAGCACAATGTTCAACTTCGCCGCTTCCCGCAGAGCGTTTTGAATGAGCTGGCGGTTCTCAGCAATCAAGCCCTAGAAAGCCTAGCGGCTGAGGATGCGCAGTTTAGAGAAGTCTATGAGTCCTTCCGCGCTTTTCGCGATGATGCGATAGAGTGGCATGGTGTTTCAGAACTTCCCTATATGGAAGCAAGAAAAGCGGCTCTAGATCGCTAGTCTTTGAGGCTAATTTCTTAAAAGAGAGATCTTCGGATCTCTCTTTTTTATTTTCTACTTATGATAGTGCTGTGACAAATAACTGGCAGCAGGTTAGCTTTACGGAGATGGCGCCTAAGGGCCGAGTTTGGCGCATCCTATTTGCTTGTTGCTATGGGATTGAGAGGTTTAATCGCACTCTTGGGCTGAGCATTGCCTGGCTTGCCTTGCTAATGGCATTGACAGTTTTTGTTGTAGTGATATTGCGCTATGGCTTTAGTACTGGCGCTATTTGGCTGCAAGAATCTGCCCTTTATATGCATGGAATATTGTTTATGCTTGCTGCCGCCTATTGTATGCAACAGGGTCAGCATGTTCGCATAGATATCTTCTATTCGAGCTGGTCGACTCGCCGCCAGGCTTTGGTGGATCTAGGAGGCACCCTCTTTTTCCTTTTCCCAGTCACGATTTTTACTTTTTTTATAGCTTGGGAGTATGTCATCAGCTCTTGGCAGTATTTAGAAAAGTCACGCGAATCAACTGGATTGCCTTTGGTTTTTGCGCTTAAGACGGTTCTGCTAATCATGCCAGCGATTTTGTTCCTTCAAGCCATTGCTGATGGCTGGCGACATTGTTGTTTCCTATGCGGCTGGATTGATTACAAAGCACAAGAAGAAACAAAAGCAGCAGAAGCGAAAGGGAGCCTCTTCTAATGGAACTTTTTGCCTTTCTCCTTTTTGCGTTTATATTCGGCTTCTTGCTACTGGGCTATCCAGTTGCCTTCACCTTGGCAGGAGTATCGCTTGTTTTCGCTTTTATCGGTATTCTGTTGGGGCATTTTGATCCAAACTTTTTAGAAGCGATTCCTAATCGCCTTTATACCATCATGGGCAATGAGGTGCTGATGGCAGTTCCTCTTTTTGTCCTAATGGGAGTAACCTTGCAGAGATCACGGGTCGCCGAAGAATTACTAGATACTATGGGATTGTTATTCGGCCCCATAAATGGCGGCTTAGGAATATCAGTTGTAGTAGTCGGGATGCTAATGGCAGCCAGCACAGGCATAGTTGGGGCAACAGTGGTTACCATGGGATTGTTGTCATTACCTGTGATGCTAAAACGGGACTATGATTCCTCTCTTGCAACTGGCACTATTTGCGCTTCTGGCACTCTCGGTCAGATTATCCCACCTTCTATAGTGCTTATCCTATTGGGCGATGTCATCTCTTCTGCCTATCAACAATCCCAGCTGGAGAGGGGCGAATTCTCGCCAGACACTGTCTCAG
Organism: Gammaproteobacteria bacterium; assembly: GCA_965215225.1. Classification (GTDB taxonomy): domain Bacteria; phylum Pseudomonadota; class Gammaproteobacteria; order CBDBNL01; family JAAOII01. Next base: position 1,740,666 of record OZ244039.1, on the reverse strand, counting down.
TAGGCGACCTCTTTCTCGGCGCGCTGTTACCTGGTCTAGGGCTAGTAGTTCTATATCTACTCTATCTAGGGGTTGTCAGCTTTTTCCGCCCTCAGATTGTTCCAGCCATTCCCAAAGAGCAAAGAGACGAGATGCTGGGCGACCGCAGCCTCTTTGTTCAGGTTCTACTGGTGCTTATTCCGCCTATTACTCTTATCCTGTTGGTTTTGGGTTCTATCTTGGCAGGCTATGCTACTCCCACCGAGGCGGCTTCAGTCGGCTGTATCGGCGCCCTGATAATTGCAGCCTATAAAGGCAGACTAACCATTGCTAATATGACTCAGGTGGTGAGGTCTACTACTCTTATCACGGTTCAAGTATTCTTCATTTTTATTGGCGCCTCTTTCTTCTCGTTGGTATTTCGTGGTTATGAAGGGGATAGGGCAATAGAGGACTTCCTCCTTTCCCTACCGGGAGAAGTGTCATTTGCTTTTCTATTGGTGATGCTGTTGGTCTTCCTGCTCGGCTTTTTCCTTGATTTTATTGAGATTACTGTTATAGTTATTCCAACGGTTGCTCCCGCTCTTCTGTCCCTAGGGTTGGATCCAGTCTGGCTAGGAGTGATGATAGCCATTAATTTGCAGACTTCTTTTCTCACACCACCTTTCGGTTTCTCTCTCTTTTATTTGCGCGGCGTCGCGCCAACTTCAGTCAAAACCATTCAGATATACAAAGGCGTTGCGCCCTTTATTCTCCTCCAACTCTTGATGCTTGTCATCCTGTGGCTGTGGCCTGAACTTGCCACCGAGTTACCCGACCGAGTCTATGGCTAGGTTTGTTGTTAATTAATTGATACACTCAAGTATGTAATTCCCTAAATTTTTTGCCTAAATGCATGTTTTTTTCTTTTTTGTATAGTTTTCTTTAATATTGCTAATTGATAAAGTTTTCATGTGGTATAATACTTTCTTATTAAAAATAATAAATAGCAATTATGAAAAAAATAATAATCGTTATTGTCATAGCAGTTGTTAGTGTGACTTCGTTAATGGCTGCAGATCAAAAGAGCATTAGACTTGGTTCGGGCAATTCCCTAGCTGCCTATCATCAGTTAGCTGATTTGATTTGCCAAGCAGTGAACCAGAAAACAGTCGAACACAGCATTAGTTGTGAGATTAATAGCATGGCAGAGACGGCCGCTAATGTTAAAAGCCTTAAGACAGGTGGATTAGACCTAGCTCTAATTCGTTCTGACTGGCACTCTCATGCTTATGAAGGTTCTCATCTCTTTGCTGATGATGGCGCTTTCCACGACCTAAGAACTCTTGCTTCCTTCCATCCTTATAGTTTCACGGTTTTGGCCCGTGCTGATGTGGATGTAGATACTTTTTATGATCTAAGAGGCAAGCGGATGAACCTAGGTCCGGTAGGGTCGGAGATGCGTGCCATTATGGAAAAACTAATGATAGGTTATAGATGGATGCCAACCTCTTTTGGCGCAGTGTCTGAACTAGAACAACAACAACAAACACAGGCACTTTGCGACAATGAAATAGATGCGGGTATCTATCTGGTTCATCATCCTGCTTCTGCGCTTAGGGCTGCGATGGATCTATGCCCGCTTAGGTTAGTGCGGATAGACGGCAATCCGGTTAGGAGATTAGTTGGTGGCAATCCAGATTACAGATGGGTTAGTATTCCAGCTGGTTCCTATAAGGGTCAAGACCATTCGGTTAGGACTTTTGGGGTTGCGGTTAAGCTGGTAGGCTCCAGTAGTCTTACAGAGGCTACGGCCTATGCATTGACTGAAGCTATCTTCTCAGCCGAGTCTGACTTGGTTGAGTTTTTACCAGCGGCATTAACTGACATGGCAGATGAGAAATCAGCCGTTCCTTTCCACGCGGGGGCTGTTAAATATCATCAGGATATGAAGATGTAAGATCTTCTTATTTGGTGGACCTTGGATACCCTGGGTCTAATAGACTCGGGGTATCCTTTTTTTTAACTTCTGTCCTTAGACTCGCTTAACTTACTATAATGCTCACACATGCTCACACATGTTCACAGGTGCTTACAGAGGAGCCTTTCCTAACTTCATTTAGATGGCGATTAGACAAGACATTCTTGCTTGGGATGGCAAATCGTTTGAGATGATTCAAACCATCTATGATAATTACTCTCAGGACCCTGGATTTGTTAAGACTATCCTTAGGCTTATGGCAGAAGAGAGAAGTCAAAGAGGAAGCAGTTGGCTATTAAAAACCTATCTTAGCAAAGGAGGACTAATAGGGCAAGCCGAGACAACTATGCTTTTTCAACTCCTCGCCCAGTTGAGCCATTGGGAAACAAGACTGCACATACTCCAATCCCTATCCTTTATTCAGATTCCTAAAGAATACAAAGAGGAACTAGTGGCTTTCTTCCGCCAGTGCCTAGATGAAGACAACAAATTTATTCGCGCTTGGAGCTATAACGGCTTCTGGTTACTTTCCCGTCAATATCCTCAATATCAACAAGAAACCCAAAACCTATTCTCTATTGCCATGAGAGAAGAATCGCCGGCAGTCAAGGCGCGTATTCGGCGCATTCTGGCTGGCAAGGACTAGCCGCTAGGCCCGCTTGTGAGGACAAGGTCTTATTATTAATGGCAAATTCCCACTATCATGGCATCACCTCTTTGATGGGATTATATAATCCCAGCTCTATACTAGGACGCTAAGTCTAAACAAAAAGGGGAGGGACAAGGGCACTGATTTGACCTAGTAAAACTAGTCGCACTCTCGTCTTGTGGGGGATACAGGTGATACAAAATCTTAGCAAAAATTTCTTCCATTGCTGTTGCAGGCTTATTATGAGCAAGCTGAAAACAAAGCCTATCCAAAATAACTAATTTGGTGATTTCCTTTCTGTTTATTTGTTGTTCATAAGTTGTTCATAGATGGTCTGTTAGGGGGTTATGGAATGATTGTTTTATGTGTTATCTTTATCTAATAATTGTTGATTTGTTGTTTATTATTGGTTTGTTGGCGGTTCATTGTTGATTAATTGCTTATTATCCAACGCAGTTTCCTTTGTGAGAGGCCGCTTCTGTGATGGAGGAAAAGGGTCTGCGCTATCCTTATCCAGCGCAACCCCATCTATGTGAAACCACTCCTATTTAGACCATCCGCCAAGCACAGCAAGCACAGGCACAGGCAACAAGAAATTACTTGTATTTAGGCTATCTATTACCATATAGTCTTATAGGAACGAATTATGCAAGTAGAAAAATTTACCGATAAGCTAAAGGAGGCGCTTCAGCAGGCACAATCCCTCGTCATAGAGAAGGATCATAGCCAATTGGAGCCGGCGCACCTTATTAGTTCATTGGTAGAGAATGAAGAAAGTCTCCCTCATCGTCTAATTAGCAAACAGGGGATTTCTATTGTGGAACTTCAGTCTCGCTTGACGGAGCTATTGGATTCTCTGCCGAAAGTGAAGGACGACAAGACGGCTGGAATGTCTGCTAGCCGAGCCTTTATTAAGCTATTGACTAAGACAGAAAAATATGCCCAAGAAAATGGCGATAAGTATGTTTCTGGTGAATGGGTGTTGCCTGGGGTCATGGATATTGGTGGCAAAGAAGCGGATATTTTTCGTAGTCTCGGCCTAGACAAAGAAAAACTGCTAGAAGACATTCAGAATATAAGGGGGGAGCAGAAGGTAGATTCCAGCGCTTATGAAAGCGGTGAAAATGCGCTATCACTTTATACTTTAGACCTGACTGCACGCGCTGAAAAGGGGGAGATAGATCCAGTCATAGGGAGGGATGATGAGATTCGCCGCACTATTCAGGTTCTACAAAGACGACAAAAGAACAACCCAGTCTTGATAGGCGAGCCGGGTGTCGGCAAGACTGCCATAGTAGAGGGTTTGGCTCAGCGGGTAGTTAACCGTGAAGTTCCGCAATCTATGCAGTCCAAGCGGGTGCTTTCCCTAGATATGGGGATGCTGATTGCGGGCACCAAATACCGCGGCGAATTTGAAGAGCGGCTTAAGGCACTGCTTAAGGAGTTGCGCAAACTCAAAGGAGAGATCATTCTCTTTATTGATGAGATGCATACTCTGGTGGGGGCGGGCAAGGCAGATGGGGCTATGGATGCCAGTAATATGCTCAAGCCCGCTCTTGCGCGTGGCGAGCTACATTGTGTCGGCGCTACCACACTGAATGAGTATCGCCAATACATAGAGAAGGATGGTGCACTTGAACGGCGCTTCCAAAAGGTTTTTGTTGGTGAGCCAGATGAGGCAGATACGCTTGCCATACTGCGCGGTCTTAAAGAGAAATACGAGATTCACCATGGTGTAGATATCACCGACCCAGCCCTGGTGGCAGCGGTTCGCTTGTCCCATAGATACATTAGTGATAGGCGACTGCCGGACAAAGCCATTGATTTAGTGGATGAGGCTGCTAGCCGCATTCGGATGGAAATGGATTCCAAGCCAGAAAAGCTGGACAAATTAGAAAGAGAGCTCATTCGGATGAAGATAGAGAAGGAAGCACTAAAGCAGGAAGAAGACGCCTCATCTAAAGAGAGGCTGTCCCAGTTGGAAAAGGAGATAGCCGAGCAAGAACAGGCCTTTGCCAGCTTGAATGAGAAGTTCAAACAAGAGAAGGCGGCATTACAGACCAGCCAGGAGATAAAAGCAGAGTTGGATAGGACAAGAATTGAACAGGAGGCGGCTAATCGCGATGGAGATCTTACCAAAGTGGCAAAATTGGAATATGGAATCATTCCCGAACTTGAAAAGCGGTTGAATCAATCTTTACAGAAGATAGAGTCGGATAGGAAGGACAAGGCAGTAGAAGTGCGCAGTCGGGTGAGTGAGAATGAGATTGCTGAGGTGGTTTCTTCTTGGACTGGTATTCCGGTAACACGAATGTTGGCGGGTGAGCGAAGTAAGCTACTGGATATGGAAAAGCAACTGGCAGCTTCTGTCATAGGACAGAAGGAGGCGATAAAAGCAGTATCAAATACTGTCCGTAGGTCAAGGGCGGGGTTGAGTGACCCCAACCGCCCCAACGGCTCTTTCCTTTTTCTTGGTCCTACCGGCGTTGGCAAGACCGAGCTCTGTCGCTCATTGGCGGATTTTCTGTTTGATAGCCGTGATGCAATGGTGAGAATAGATATGTCCGAGTATATGGAGAAGCATTCAGTCGCTCGATTTATTGGTGCCCCGCCTGGTTATGTCGGTTATGAGCAAGGGGGCGAGCTAACCGAAGCGGTGAGACGGCGACCCTATTCGCTTATCCTGTTGGATGAGGTGGAAAAGGCACATAAGGATGTCTTTAATGTGCTCTTACAGGTTTTGGATGATGGTCGCCTCACTGATGGTCAGGGGCGGACGGTGGATTTTCGTAATTGCGTCATAGTGATGACTTCTAATCTTGGGTCGGAGGATATCAACAAATTCAAGGACGAGTCCTATTCAGTTCTTCATGAGATGGTGATGCAGCATGTTCATTCCTATTTTCGTCCTGAATTTATCAATCGCATTGATGAAATTGTGGTCTTTCGCAGCCTCACTAAAGAGGATGTTAAGGATATAGCGTCTTTACAGCTCAAGCTTCTTGAGGATAGGTTAGAGCAAGAGTATGGAATTCAATTAGAGCTAACTAATAAGGCGATGGAAGGGTTGGTGGACATGGGCTTTGACCCCGCCTTCGGCGCTCGTCCCCTTAAGCGTGCTATTCAGAGGTCGGTTGAGAACATGCTGGCAGAAAAGTTGCTTGGAGGTCAGCTTAAATCCAGCAGTAGTTTTCTGGTGGATTATGATGGTAAGCGCTATATTATTAAGTCGCCCGTAGCCGAGAAGAAACCCATAAAAGCACAGAAGACGAGCTAGCTGAGATCCACTCGCAGCGAAAGAGGCGGAGTGAAAGATCAGCACTTAAGTTCCACTCGCAGCGAAAGAATCGGAATGAAAGATCAGCACTTAAGTTCCACTCGCAGCGAAAGAATCGGAATGAAAAATCAGCACTTAAGTTCCACTCGCAGCGAAAGAATTGGAATAAAGAGGCGGAATAAAGGAGCGGAATAAAGAGGCGGAATAAAGAGGCGGAATGAAGAAGCGGAATAAGGAGACGGAATAAAGAGGTGGAATAAAGAGGCCGAATAAAGAGGGGAATAAAGAGGCGGAATAAAGAGGCGAAATAAAGAGGTGGAATAAAGAGGCCGAATAAAGAGGGGAATAAAGAGGCGGAATGAAGAGGCGGAATGAAGAGGCGGAATGAAGAGGCGGAATGAAGAGGCGGAATGAAGAGGCGGAATGAAGAGGCGGAATAGGGAGACGGAATAAAGAGGTGGAATGAAGGGACGGAATAGAGAAGCGAAATAAAGAGGTGGGATGAAGGGACGGAATAAAGAGGTGGAATGAAGAAGCGGAATAAGGGGACGAAATAAAGAGGCGGAATAAAGGGACGGAATAAAGAGGCGGAATAAAGAGGCGGAATAAAGAGACGGAATGAAGAGGGGAATAAAGAGGTGGAATAAAGAGGCCGAATAAAGAGGCCGAATAAAGAGGCCGAATAAAGAGGGGAATAAAGAGGCGGAATAAAGAGGCGAAATGAAGAGGGGAATAAAGAGGCGGAATGAAGGGACGGAATAGAGAGGCAGAATGAAGGAACGAAATAAAGAGGTAGAATGAAGGGACGGAATAAAGAGCTGGAATAAAGAAGCGGAATAAAGGGACGGAATGAAGAGGCGGAATAAAGAGGTGGAATGAAGAAGCGGAATAAAGAGCTGGAATGAAGAAGTGGAATAAAGAGGCGGAACAAAGAGACGGAATAGAGAGGCGGAACAAAGAGACGGAATAGAGAGGCAAAGTAAAGAGGCGGAACAAAGAGACGGAATAGAGAAGCGAAATAAAGAGGTGGAATGAAGGGACGGAATAAAGAGACGGAATGAAGAGGCGGAATAAAGAGGTGGAATGAAGGGACGGAATAAAGAGCTGGAATGAAGAAGCGGAATAAAGAGGTGGAATGAAGAAGCGGAATAAGGGGACGGAATAAAGAGGCGGAATAAAGGGACGGAATAAAGGAGCGGAATAAAGAGGCGGAATAAAGAGGCGGAATGAAGAAGCGGAATAAGGAGACGGAATAAAGAGGTGGAATGAAGAGGGGAATAAAGAGAATAAAGAGGTGGAATGAAGGGACGGAATAGAGAAGCGAAATAAAGAGGTGGGATGAAGGGACGGAATAAAGAGCTGGAATGAAGAAGCGGAATAAAGAGCTGGAATAAAGAAGCGGAATAAAGGGACGGAATGAAGAGGCGGAATAAAGAATGAGTGCTTAAGCTCTTGGATTGACTAGCAGCTAAGCTCACTACTTTCAACTCGTGATTGAATAAGAAGAGGATAACTCACTAGCAGCTAATCTCACTAGTCTCAACTCGCCAATTAAATGATGATAGACCCGTAGCGTAAGTCAAGCAAAATCATTAGCTAGACTGTTTAATTCGCCATAAACTAGAATTAGCCGTCCATTAGATGGCAGAAGCCTGGCTCAATCTCGGACTATAATAGCGGTTCTTTGGAGAGGTGGCAGAGTGGTCGAATGCGGCGGTCTTGAAAACCGTTGACCCGTTTGGGTCCGGGGGTTCGAATCCCTCCCTCTCCGCCAGCTCAGTATTGAGCTTACTAGCTTTTATATCACATGAATTTGCATCATAAGTGCAACCAATCAATAGGGGGATTTCAAAATGTGTAAAAGGATTGCCGAGAAATTCATTTGGCAAACCACTTTGCCACTGCCTATCACAGCTAGGAAAGAGGTGCTACTGAAAATACTAATGGACTCGTTCGCTAGTATCTGCTGAAAGGAATGTCCTTACGAGATCTAACCGAACAAAAAATAAGAAAAGTGACTGACCGATTGAACCACCGACCACGAAAATGTCTCGAATTCGAGATGTTTCAACAACTCAAGATTATAGTTTGGCAGTTGCATTTTAAATGTTAATCCACCTTCCCTAAATTTTTCGCCGAAATAGATGTTTTTTCTTTTTTTGTATAATTTTCTTTAATATTGCTAATTGATAAAGTTTTCATGTGGTATAATACTTTCTTATTAAAAATAATAAATAGCAATTATGAAAAAAATAATAATCGTTACTATCCTAGCAGTTGTTAGTGTGACTTCGTTAATGGCTGCAGATCAAAAGAGCATTAGACTTGGTTCAGGCAATTCCCTAGCTGCCTATCATCAGCTAGCTGATTCCATTTGCCAAGCAGTGAACCAAAGGACAGCCGAACACAGCATTGGTTGTGAGATTAATAGCATGGCAGAGACGGCCGCTAATGTTAAAAGCCTTAAGGCAGGTGGATTAGACCTAGCTCTAATTCGTTCTGACTGGCACTCTCATGCTTATGAAGGTTCTCATCTCTTTGCTGATGATGGCGCTTTCCACGACCTAAGAACCCTCGCTTCCTTCCATCCTTATAGTTTCACGGTTTTGGTCCGTGCTGATGTGGATGTAGATACTTTTTATGATCTAAGAGGCAAGCGGATGAACCTAGGTCCGGTAGGGTCGGAGATGCGTGCCATTATGGAAAAACTAATGATAGGTTATAGGTGGATGCCAACCTCTTTTGGCGCAGTGTCTGAACTAGAACAACAACAACAAACACAGGCACTTTGCGACAATGAAATAGATGCGGGTATCTATCTGGTTCATCATCCTGCTTCTGCGCTTAGGGCTGCGATGGATCTATGCCCGCTTAGGTTAGTGCGGATAGACGGCAATCCGGTTAGGAGATTAGTTGGTGGCAATCCAGATTACAGATGGGTTAGTATTCCGGCTGGTTCCTATAAGGGTCAAGACCATTCGGTTAGGACTTTTGGGGTTGCGGTCAAGCTGGTAGGCTCCAGTCGTCTTGCAGAGGATATTGCCTATGCATTGACTGAAGCTATCTTCTCAGCCGATTCTGACTTGGTTGAGTTTTTACCGGCGGCATTAACTGACATGGCAGATGAGAAATCAGCCGTTCCTTTCCACGCGGGAGCTGTTAAATATCATCAGGATATGAAGATGTAGGATCTTCCTATTTGGTGAACCTTGGATACCCTGGGTCTAATAGACTCGGGGTATCCTTTTTTCAACTTCTGTCTTAGGCTCGCTTAACTTACTATAATGCTCACACATGCTCACAAGTGCTTACAGAGGAGCCTTTCCTAACTTCATTTAGATGGCAATTAAACAGGACATTCTTGCTTGGGAATCGTTTGATGCGCTTGTAAATGACGGCCGCCTCGGTTCCCGCTATTGCGTTGAATCTCTCGGCTAATAGTAGAAGGACAAGGATCTAAGTGCCGAGCTATAAAGCGCATGCTCTTTCCTTCTCTCCTCATTTTTTCTATCATTGCTCGTTCTTTTTTTGAAATATAATGCTTTTTACACGAAACCTCTTTGTTGATTTTCTTGGATGGGATTATATAATCCCGTCAAAGAGGTGATGCATTTATGATGCAAATTCGCGTACTAACGAAAGCTTCACAGAGGATTAATAAGGGACTAACAAAAACCAACAAGGAACTAATAGGAGACGAATAAAAAACTAACAAAGCACTAACAAGAAAGTAGCAGATGATCTATACGGCCCTATTGCGGGGCATTAATGTTGGAGGAAAGAACAAGATTGAGATGCCTCGTCTAAAGAAGTTGGTTGAGGACTTGGGGATGAGGTCGGTTATCACCTATATCAACTCTGGTAATCTAGTCTTTAGTGGCGAGCAGTCTGAAAAAGAGATAGCCTCACTGATAGAAGAGGCGATTGCTAAGGAGTTTGGCTTATCCATTCCAACTCTGGTGCTCAGCTATGAGGCTATGAAGACCATCATAGAAGCATTGCCAGATGAGTGGCAGAACAATGAGAAGATGAAGAGTGATGTTCTATTCTTGTGGGATGAGGTGGATAATCCAAAGGTGGTGGAGGATTATGCTAAGCCGAACCTAGATAGGGTTATCTATGTTCCTAAGGCGGTTTTGTGGTCGGTGGATAGGAAGAATACGACTAAGAGTGGGTTGATGAGGCTGGCTGGGAGCAAGCTCTATCGGCAGCTTACCATTCGTAATGTTAATACCGCGCGCAGGATCTATCGGCTGATGTTGGAAAGCACCTAATCTTTTGTTGCTATAATATCCCCATGCCAAGTAAGCCAAAACCAGAACAAAAATACGATTCTGCCGCCCTTGAAGTTCTAAGTGGTTTAGAGCCGGTGCGTAAGCGGCCTGGTATGTATACGGATACTACCAGCCCCAATCATCTTGCCCAAGAGGTGATAGACAATAGTGTTGATGAGGCTATAATAGGGCAGGCGCGCGAGATTCTAGTGGAAGTCAATCAAGATGGTTCGCTGGCGGTTACCGATGATGGCAGGGGGATGCCAGTGGATATTCATCCGCAATATGGTGAGCCAGGGGTAGAGCTTATCTTGACTCGCCTGCATTCGGGCGCTAAATTTTCTGATAAGAGTTATAAATTTTCTGGTGGTTTGCATGGAGTAGGGGTATCAGTGGTGAATGGATTGTCGTCTCATCTTAGGGTAGAAGTGAGGCGAGATGGTAAACAATATGAGATGGAATTTGTTCAGGGAAAGAAGAAGGGCGATTTGACCGAAAGGAAGCTAACTGCCAAGGATAGGCCAAGCGGCACTCGCATTGTATTTACACCCGAGCCAGGCTATTTTGATACCGCGAAGTTTTCCGAGTCCTATCTAAGACACAGCCTGAGGGCCAAGGCGGTTCTATGTCAAGGGCTGAGGACAAGGCTCATAGTTTATGACAATCAAGGCAAGAAAGAGGAAGAGGAGTGGCATTATAAAAATGGGATAAACCAGTATCTATTGGATGTTTTGAAATCTGCCAATATCTTGCCTCAACAACCCATAGATTTTGCCATGGATAGTGAGGACAAGCAGCTCAGTTGGGGAGTGGTATGGGATCTAGATGGCAATCAAAGTCTAGCGGAAAGCTATGTGAATCTTATTCCTACCAGCTTGGGCGGCAGTCATGTTAATCATTTTCGCACCGGTCTTTATGAGGCGATGAAGGAGTTCTGTGAGTATCATAAGCTGATGCCACGGGACCTTCGCTTGACATCGGAAGATATCTGGGCTAATTGTAATTATGTCTTATCGGTTAAGTTGAACAATCCGCACTTTTCTGGGCAAACCAAGGAGAGGCTGGTATCTCAAGAACAGACTTCATTTGTTGCGACCCAGACGAAAGAGAATTTTGTTAATTGGTTGAACGGACATTCGCAGCAGGCGGAGAAATTAGCGAGGATGATGATCCATAATGCTCGTGAGCGCATTGAGCATCTGAAGCTGGCGAAGAAGAGCAAAAAGCTCTTGGGGAGTTCTTTGCCAAGCAAGTTGGCAGCATGTATTAGTCGCAAGCTGGAAGAGACGGAGTTGTTCCTAGTGGAAGGAGACTCGGCTGGGGGATCGGCAAAACAGGCGCGCGATAAACGAATTCAAGCGGTAATGCCTTTGCGCGGCAAGATACTCAATACTTGGGAGCTGAGTGAGAGCAAGATTATGGAGTCGCAAGAGGTGCGGAATATTGTCCAAGCCATAGGGGTGATACCTGAAAGTCATGATTTGAGTGGCCTTCGTTATGGCAAGATTTGTATTCTTGCCGATGCCGACTCGGATGGAATGCACATAGCGGCTTTGCTATGTGCGCTTTTTGTTCGTCATTTTCCCACCCTAGTTGAAGAAGGGCATGTCTATGTTGCCCAGCCGCCCCTCTATCGTATTGATCATGGCAAGCGGGTATTCTATGCATTGGATGATGCTGAAAAGGATAGGATACTAAAAGGCTTGAAGGGAGCTCCCACTATTCAAAGGTTCAAAGGATTAGGGGAGATGAATCCTCTGCAATTGAAGGAAACCACTATGGCGCCAGCAACCAGACAATTAGTGCAACTGAAACTAGAAGACCAGACAAATTTACGAAGCATGATGGGGACTCTTTTCGCTCGTAAGCAAGTAGAGGGGCGTCGTCAGTGGCTTGAAGAAAAGGGCAATCTAGCCGAGCTCTCGGCTTGACCTATCCAGCCAGATTGGTTAATTTCTCCTTAGAGGCAAAGCTAGGGCTTTGTTCGCTGCTTTCACTTGAATAAGCTAAATTCAACTTTCAAAGTAAAAAAAGTAAGGGAATTATATCCAATCTTCCACAAAAGAGAATATTATGAAAAGGAGAGCCCCGAAGTAAAGAAGTTATAAAAAGCGAGACCATTTACGGTCAGACCTTCCGCTAATAGAGGAGGCGAAGTAACCGCTTTACAGATTTTTTTTACAGACGCTCGTCAAAAAGAAGGCAAAAAATAAGGGGATTTATGGATTTGTGGAAGATACTATGTAATTCCCAAAAGTAAAGAAGCGCTTTGTTGTTTTGTTGTTTTATTGTTCCATTCACCACTCAACCTCTCCATCGAATATTTAACATATTGAGGATTTATTTCACTGCCTATATAGATTCTCTTTTTGATTTTACATACTTTGGCAGTAGTCCCCGAACCCATAAATGGGTCATAGACTATGTCCCCTTCGTTACTCCAAGACATTAAATGGTCTTCTACTAGTTTTTCTGGGTAAATGGCAGGGTGCTTAAAGGCAATATCATCTTTGGTGCTATGGCCGCGACCGATACTATATTCCCAGACATTTGTTCGTCTTCCGAATTTACCATATCCTCCTCTACTATGGTTATGTAGCGCGCCATTGTGTAGTCTTTTGGTGCCATTATCTCCTTTCCTGCTATCCTTGTTTTCTCTATCGCAAATTAGGTTTATTGTTTTCGGTTTCCCTTTACTGAAAACAAACATATACTCAAAAATCTGCCAATAGCTTTGATTATTGCCACAGGCGCCTCTTGGTTTTTTTAGATAGATCATAGTATCGAACAGGTTAAATCCCACCTCCTTAAAATATAGGGCATGTCTAAATGATGTGCCGCTTTCGTTCCAGTTCTTTGTTTGGTCGCCTATGACCCATACCACCACGCCTCCTTCTTTTGTAATTCTATACAGGCTCGTTACAATTGTTTCAAACTCTATTAGGTTGTTACCCTCATAGCTTCTCATATCATCATAAGGAGGAGAAGTTATTATCATATCCACAAAACCGTCAGGCATAGATTTCATTGTATCTATGCAGTTTTCGTTATAGATATTGTTTAGCTTAATCATTGGTTTTCCGTGAATTTACATTATAAATGCATCACCTCTAATCAACAAAGAGGTTTCGTGTAAAAAGAATCTCAAAAAAAGAATGAACAATGATAGAAAAAATGATGAGAGGAGAGCACGCGCTTTATAGCTCAGCGCTTAGATCCTTGTCCTTCTACTATTAGCCAAAAGATTCAGCACAATAGCGGGTCTTTGCAAGCTCAGCAAATAAGTGAAAAAAGCAACAACAGCGTTCTCGTTGTGCTGACCGCTGAGGTGTTTCAACAACTCAGCGGAATCAATTATAATGACAGGTGATGCAGTTTAGATGGGAATCTGCCTCCCTAAAATTTCTACTATTGTAGATGCTTAAACTCAATTATATGACTACTCACTCAGAAGCGGATTGGTATTTGCATCAAAGTTAGTTAGGTCGGCAGCCTGATAGAAGTGGGCTAGTTGCTCCTCTTCGAGCTGAGCGGTTCTAATGTAGAAGTTGGCATAGTTTCTGATATGACTATATAGGGTAGCATAGTAATCTTGTTCGGTTTGTGTCCTTCTTTCATAATCTTCCAATAGCTCACTGATAGTTCTAGTGCCTGCCCCATAAAGTGTTTCAGTTCGCAAGACAGACTGTTGGGCTGCTTCCATTGATTGGCGGGCGGCATCGATGAATTTCTCCCCTTGACTGATAAGGCGCACCAGAGATGGTATTACCACTTTGGTTTCGGTTTCTAACAGGCTAATTTGACGGCGTGCTTGTTCTATTCTGGCGCGTTCTTTTTTGGCTTCACCAGACCGCGACCCGCCAGTATACAGAGGGATGCTTAGTGAGACGCCTATTTGGCTTTGGGTCAGGTCGGAAGAGGTATCGGGTAATCCTTCATCGCTGGCGCTATAGCTGGAGAAGAGATTGACGACTGGATAATATTTACGCGAGCTCTGTTTTCTTTCTTCTATGGCTGCCGCCAGGTTCTTACGGGCTGCTAGGAGGCTAAGGTTTTCTCTGAGCGCAAAGTCTTTCCAGTATTCCAAATCATAGTTCTCAAGGGGTGGCATCTCAAGGTCGCGCTTCACAGGCGGTAGATTTTTGATGGGCAATTTGGTAGATTCACTGAGGCCTTCGTAAAAGACGCGCAGGTTGATACGACTTTGAATCAGATCCACTTCGGCCTGTTGGAGGCTAGCGGAGATCTCAGCTAGGTCGATAGGAGAAGCCACGCCTGCCGCTACTCTGGCATTAATGGATCTAAGCTGTTGGTTAAGGGTATCTCTTTGAGCCTGTATGGTTCGGACCCTATCGCTTTCGGCAAGTATATTAAGGTATTGTTCTAATAGCCTATCAAACAAGCCTAGATAGGCAGCCCCATATTCATAGCCCATTTGTTCGCTGCGGATGAGGCTTATCTGATAGCCTAGGTATAATGCTGGATTATAGATAGGCTGGTTTAGTGAGATACTGTTTTGAGCCATGCCGGAATCGTCGGGGCAGCCAGGGCCAAGATTACAAGCATGAATATGTGTATTGCTGAGGGATGACTCAAATGAGACACTGGGGAACATTCTAGCAAAGGATTCCTCCGTTTGCCCTTTGGTCTCTTCTAAGCGTTCCTTGGCTATTTGCAGCTGGTCGTCATGTTGGCTGGCAGCCTCAAATAGCTGTTGGATGATATTCTTTTCTGCCTTAGCGCTAAGGCTAACTGTTAATGAAAGAACGAATAGTATCAGGTATTTATGCATTTTAGAGAATTTATAATTAGTTGGAATTATAACCTAAACAAGAAACCTTTGTATTATCAGACTCTGCTTTATGTTGTTACCAATAAAATCTTTCCAGTGATGAAGAGGATGAAAAGGATAAAAAGACTTCCTCTTCTTCTTGCTTTCCTTCCATTGCCATTTTCTCTTTGGGCTGATGAATTGCCGCCTGGCTGGACTGAGGACCTGTTTGACCCAGAGAAGCCATATTGTCATGGCGGTTATCTAGCGGCCGAGGTGCCAGTAGTAGAGGAAGGATTGCGTATCCGTGTTCAGCAGATCAGCCACCAAAATGAGACCCTCCAACTGAAAGGCAATGTAGAAATAGTTGCCGACCAACTTTTATTGAGAGGTGAGGAAGCGCTTTATTCTAAACCAGAGGGCAGGATTGAGCTGATTGGCCCAGCCAGATTGGATTCGCCTTCTCTCATAGCGGAAACAGATAGAGTTTTTTATCTTGGTAAGAAAGATGAGCTGACCTTAGGCACCACCCGTTTTAGCTTGCCAGAATTACATGCTTGGGGACAAGCCGACAGCCTATCCCGCCATCAGAGCCTGATTGAACTGGAAGGAGCAAGATTTAGTTTTTGTGACCCCCAAGAAGAAACCTGGCATATGAGGGCCGAGGAGCTCAGCTTGAACCTAGCGACCATGCAGGGCAATGCTCGCAATATCCGCTTGGTGGCTGGCAGAGTCCCATTCTTATATTTGCCCTATCTAGCTTTTCCCTTAGGCAATCAACGCCAGTCGGGATTACTCTATCCCTATTTTGCCATTGACCAGACTAACGGCTTCACCTATAGCCAACCTATCTATTTTAATTTAGCACCCCAGATGGATACCACTTCTTATCTCCACCTTATTCAACGGCGTGGCTTCTTGTTGGAGCAAGAATTTCGCTGGTTAGCTTCTTTCGGTGAGGGCGAATTGGGTTTTGGCTATTTGCCCTATGATGAATTATTGGGCGAGAAGCGTAGCGCGCAACACCTTGAGTTCTCGTCAAACCTGATACATGGCTGGTCGGGAGACTTACTGTTTACTAGGCTAGGTGATTTTGATTATGTCGAGGACTTGCCTCACTTTTTTGCTGTGGAGGATGATGTTGCTTTGCCGCGCCGTTTCCATATAGCCTATGGGTCGCCACAGCTGGAATGGACTTTTGGCTTAAGGGACTATCAGCTGTTGGATGAACAAGGAACTCGCCCTTATAAACAGCTTCCCTTCACAAGCTTCTCTTACTTCAGTCCAGTTTGGCAAGGGACCTATTTTTACAATGACGCTGAGTATATTCTGTTTGATGGTCAGGCAGAGGCACCCTTCTATTATGAAGGCGATAATGGCAGGCTGCATAATACTCTTGGTTTTGGTTGGGACAACTATTTCGACTGGGGGTTTCTCCATAGTGGCGGGAATTTGCATACTAACTACTATAGCCTTGACAATCAGACCCTAGACTATAGTTTGCGTAATCTATATCTTGATGGAGGGTTGGAATTTTCTCGTTTTATCAACGGCTGGTGTCCATGCCAGCTTATTTTTCAGCCGCGTCTTTATGCCCTATGGGCTGATGGTCTTCGCCAGGATCATCTGCCAGTCTTTGATACTTCCTTGAATAGACCTAGTTATGATATGCTATTTAGTTCAACTCAGTTTAGCGGCAATGACAGATTTGCCAATGCGGATCGGCTTAGTTTAGGATTGGAAGGATACATTATTAATCTTGAAGGGGAGCAAGTCTATCGCATGAGATTGGGGCAGGCTCGCTATAGGAATCCGCAAGAGCTGTTCTTGTTCAACGAGACCCTAGCTGCTGACGACAGATCCCCCTGGCTAGTGGATATGTCCTGGCGACTAACTGAGAGAGGCTATTTGGAATGGAGTCTGGCTCATGACGAAGAGCAGCTGGTGCAACAGGGATTGGCGCTTAAATACACTAGCAAGAAGAATAGCGGTTGGACTCTGTCCTATTATGAAGACATTCATCTTAATTCAATGAGAAGGCAGCTGGCGGGTCATTTTGCTTGGCAGCTGCGCCCGCGCTGGTCTTTATTTGGCGAGGTGCATTATGATATAGAAGCAGAAAGAACTCCCATAGCATTAAGTGGTTTTAGCTATGAGAACTGCTGTATTAGAACCCACTTCGGTGCTTATGAAAGGCTAAGGGATTCAACAAGACAGAGGGAAGGGGAGGTAAGAGAAGGAAGAGAAGAAAGTGAAGAGAGAGAAAGAGGCATTGCCCTTCAGTTTTTCCTAAAGCCCCTAGGCGGCGGGCAGGTCGGCCATAACTTTTTAGCGAGTAGAATAGAGAATATCTATGGTGCTTATGAAGAACCCTATTAGACTGATTTGCTGTCTGTTGTTAAGCCTGACGAGCTTGACAATAGCCGCAACCGATTTGGACAGAGTCGTGGTTATAGTTAATGAAGATGTAATATTGCAGTCGGAACTTAACCGGGCAGAGCGACTTGCCCGCCTGCAGAATAATCCTCTTAATCGCACCGAACTATTAGAAGCCATGGTATTAGAAAGGGTTCAGCTAGATCTAGCAAAGCGACTCAACATCTATGTGAGTCCAGAGGAAGAAGAGGAATATATTCAGGCCGTCTTAGCCCAGAATAGTATGACCCCTGAGGAGTATGAGCAAGAACTCTTGGCGCGCGACATCAGCTATGCTGAGTGGCGGCAAGAAATCTATAACTCCTTGCTGTTGAGCCGTCTTCAACAACAGCAACTACGCACCTATATTCGCATCAATGAGGACGAGGTTGATGACTTTCTGTTGGACAACCTGCCTCGTCTCCTCCTTAGCACTCACTATGACCTAGTCCATCTTCTTATTCCAACAGAAGAAGCTTCACAACCAGAGATTGAAGCCCTAGTTGGGCAGCTTAGCAATATTAACAATCGCACCAGGATTAAAAGTGAGATAGCCTCATTATCCTTTGTAAATATTCGAACCAATGATTTAGCCTATAGGGGCATGGGCGAGCTGCCGGAACTCTTTATCCGTGAGGTGCCTTTGATGGAAACAGGAGATGTTCGTTATTTTCGTTCTGGCACTTCTTGGCATATTGTGAAAGCAATGGCTATCTCCTATCCAACAACCCAGTATCGCACCGAATATAGATTGGCAAGTATCCCATTATTGAGGAATGTCCTTTATACTGAGGCCCAGCTGAAGGTGCGTGTTGATAGTGTTTATGACCTACTGCTCGATGGTAGGGATTTCCGTGAATTAGCGCAGACCTATTCTGATACCAACAACCTGCTTACTAATTATGGTCTTGATTGGGTCAGCCTTGATGTCTTACCGCCTCAAGTGAGGGCTCAGGTAGTTGAGTTAGGAGTTGGCAAGTTCTCTGCTCCTTTTCTGTTGGAGAATGGCTGGTATATTATTCTTGTTGAAGACAAAAGAGAGCGAGATATAACCATTGATCTTTTGCGCGAGCAAGCCTATAGAGCCTTAGCAAACAGAAAGCTAACCCAAAGCCTACCTTTTTGGTTGAATGATATTCTTAGTCAGGCATATGTTAATTATTTGCCATTGGATTAAGTATAATGATTTTGGCGTTCGGGCAGTTCTGTTATTTTCGTGAATCCCACCAGATCAGGAATGAAGCAATGGTAGCGATTATCATAGAAATGCTCGGCGCCTCTTTTGGCAAGTTGGCATTGTCATATGCTACATTAGAGCCCACTATAATAAATACCACCAATAATAACAAAACAACAGCCCAACCAGATGAGATCCAATAAATTTCCTAAGCAGCTACTACTGGATATTGAAGCGGATATCTCTCAGACCTTCAATAACTATATTGCCGGCAACAATCGCCCATTGGTCAATTTGATGCAGACCCTTCATCCCTTTGAACAGGGCTATGACCATTCCATCTATTGCTGGGCTGAGGAGGGTTGTGGTAAGAGCCATTTATTAAGAGCCTATTGCGCCTATTGGCAACAGGAGGGTATTCGTCCTTTGTATTTCAATGGCGAACAACCACTTAGCGGCGACCTGCTGGATAGCAGACCAGCGGTATTGGTTTTTGATAATGTTCATAGTCTATTGGGCGATATGGAGAGGGAAGAGGAGTTGCTCTATTTGTTAAGGCGCGCCTGTGATGAGGATATTCCCTTGTTGTTGAGCGCCACCAGGCCGCCAAGAGAGCTATATTGTATTTCGGATGATTTAATAACCAGGCTGACCTCCTTCTATGTTTTTCACATTCACTCTCTTGATGAGGATAGGCTAAAAGAATTCATTAGTATGCAGGCAGAGAAGCTAGGCTTGGAACTGGATATACCCTTACGGGCTCAATTACAAGGCTATGCTGGGGATATGAAATTTCTTAATCAGCTACTGGATCGTCTGGCTAGCTCACCTGAGAGATTGTCTTCTGAGCAGGTTGAAAGAGAGTGGCAGCTATTGAGACATTAGCGGGCATACACTAACAGGCATAAGAGAAGCTAGGCTTGGAACTGGATATACCCTTACGGGCTCAATTACAAGGCTATGCTGGGGATATGAAATTTCTTAATCAGCTACTGGATCGTCTGGCTAGCTCACCTGAGAGATTGTCTTCTGAGCAGGTTGAAAGAGAGTGGCAGCTATTGAGACATTAGCGGGCATACACTAACAGGCATAAGAGAAGCTAGGCTTGGAACTGGATATACCCTTACGGGCTCAATTACAAGGCTATGCTGGGGATATGAAATTTCTCAATCAGCTACTAGATCGTCTGGCTAGCTCACCTGAGGGATTGTCTTCTGAGCAAGTTGAAAGAGAGTGGCAGCTATTGAGACACTAGCGGACATAAGAAGATATAGGAGACTATAAGAGAGACTATAAGATTTTAGAAGATCTTTGCCTCTTTTGCTGTTATAGACAGATCTATAGGATTCGACGGACGAGGGTATTAAGGAGAATATTAAGGGCGAATATTAAAGGAGCATATTAAGGAGGCAAGCAACCAAACAGCCCGAGCTTCTCGCTCGTCCTGTCGTCCAAGAACGACTACTTAGCGACTATTTAGATCTTAGCTTTTGGCGCACCAAAGAACTGACCTCTGTGGGCATAAAGGGATATAGGCCTTAGAAGATCTTTGAGACTTTTGTTGTTATAGATAGATCTATAGGATTCGACGGACGAGGGGATTGGCGAGGGTATTAAGGGCGAATATTAAAGGAGCATATTAAGGAGACAAGCAGCCAAACAGCCCAAGCTTTTCGTTCATTCTATCGTCCAAAAGCGACTACTTAGCGACTATTTAGATCTTAGCTTTTGGCGCACCAAAGAACTGACCTCTGTGGGCATAAAGGGATATAGGCCTTAGAAGATCTTTGAGACTTTTGTTGTTATAGATAGATCTATAGGATTCGACAGACGAGGGGATTGGCGAGGGTACTAAGGAGCATATTAAGGAGGCAAGCAGCCAAACAGCCCGAGCTTTTCGCTCGTCCTGTCGTCCAAGAACGACTACTTAGCGACTATTTAGAGCTTAGCTTTTGGCGCACCAAGGAACTGACCTCGGCCATATTTGCTCTCCCCATCAGAGTGGTCTTTAGCCTTGCCATTACCATTCCCATCTGCTTAATCTCTTGTGCACCACTCTCATCTATGGCTGCGGAGACCAGCTCTTCTATTTCTGTATTACTAAGTTGTTCTGGTAGAAACTCTTCAATGATATTCTTTTCAAAGAGTTCTTGTTCATAGAGATCATTACGATTCGCATTTTTATATTGCTCCATCGCCTCATTGCGTTGTTTGCGCAGCTGGTTGAGCAGGAGCATAAAGTCTTCCTCGCTGATTTCTTGGCGCTTATCCACCTCATATTTTAGGATAGCGGCATCAAGAGTGCGCAGAGCGGTCAGCCTTTGCTTATCTCTTGCTCTCATAGCTTGTCGCACCTGTTCTTGAACTCGGGCGCGCGGCCTTGGCATAGCTATTTGAAAGGTAGAATTGGAATAGCCGAACTGGCTTGCCTTGCCATATAGCGAGGCGCATTAAGCCGATTGCGACGGCGCGCATTGCGTATGGCGGTGCGTTTTTTCCGTTTTCTTACCCAAGTAGGTTTCTCATAGAATTCTCTTCGTCTTGCTTCCATGAGGACACCTGCTCGGTCACACTGGCGTTTGAAACGGCGCAGTGCATAATCAAAGGTTTCGTGTTCTTTTATTTCAATTGAAGGCATATAGTTTTTATATTGGGAACATATTATAAGGCGATTAGCTAAAATCACTGCTTTTTTAGCTTAATTTAGCTGTTTTTAATCTTTTTCTTGTGGAGTATAATTGGAAAGCTTGTGAAGATGAATAATAAGATTCCCATAGTTCTAACTATAGCTGGTTCGGATTCTGGTGGCGGCGCCGGCATCCAAGCGGATATAAAGGTTCTCTCTGCCTTACAGACCTATGCCGCCAGTGTCATCACAGCAGTGACAGCACAGAATACCCTCGGGGTAGATGCAATTCATACTCTGCCAGCCGATTTTGTTGCCTCCCAGATGAAATCCCTAGCCGAAGACATGCATATAGACGCGGTGAAATTGGGCATGCTTGCTAATGAAGGCATCATAGCTGCCGTGAGCCAAGCCATAGCAAACTATGGCTGGCAGAATGTTGTGTTGGATCCCGTTATGGTAGCCCAGAGCGGTGATAGATTATTAGACCCTGATGCATTGGATAGATTGACAAAAGAGCTCTTCCCCCTGGCAACTCTTATTACCCCAAACCTACCAGAAGCCGCCCTATTGCTTGAGCAAGAAGAAGAGGAGGTTTTACAAGACCCTTGGCAGGCAGCAAAATCCGTCCAGCAGCTAGGTTGCCGCTCGGTGCTATTAAAAGGGGGACACAATAGGGGCATGAAAAAAGGCATAAAAGCGACAGATTGGCTATTGATAGATGACTATCAAGAAGCCTTTGAGAGTGAATATATTGATACTCCCAACACCCATGGCAGTGGCTGTTCTCTTTCTTCTGCCATAGCCGCCTTCTTGGCTGGTAGGATGAGTCGGCGCGATGCGGTCTTTCATGCCAAAGAATATATTAGCGGCGCAATCTCAGCTGGACAGAATCTATCCTTAGGAAAGGGCAGCGGCCCCTTACATCATTTCTATCGACTATGGCAGGACTGAAGTCTTGCTGATAGAAGTCAATAGGGCGTGATTATATGGTGATCATATAAAAGGGAGTCCGAATCTCGTGGAGACCCGAACTCCCGGAGGACGATGATGTTTATTTGATTATACTATTGGTTTATGACTAGTGCTAAATTTCCTTAATGTTTTAATGCCTTAATGCCTTAATAAATCTTTAATAAATCTTTTTAACGCTCCAATGCTTCAACGCCTTAATGCTTTAATAGTTCTTAATAATCCTTAATACCTTAATAGTCCCTAATAATCCTTTTAACAATCCAATGCTTCAATGTCTTAACGCCTCAATAAACACCTTCAATACTATATACCAAAACCTTTGATTAATTAGTTTATTCTAACCAATAAGAGCATTTTTGTAGAGTTGATCTTGAAATTGAACCGAATTCTTCCAACTCATAATGATGTCTCCTTTGACAAAAATAGTTTGTAAAGATTATTTTTAGGAATTTGCTTTATATACTATTTTCCATAAAGAAAGATATTATGAAAAAAAGCCCCAGAAGAAGCAAAGCAGCTATAAAAAGCAAGCCCATTACGATCAGACCTTTCGCCAATAGAGGAAGCGAAGTTTAACCGCTTCACACATTTTCTTTTATAGACGCTCGTCAAAAAGAAGGCAAAAAATAAGGGAATTTATGGATTTGTGGAAGATTGGATATAATTCCCTTATTTCAACTCATCGGAGAGTGCCCGCAAATCACAACTATTATCCAGTTGGAAAAAGAGCGCTATTAGATTGTTGTTATAGGTTTGTTTGCTCTCATTATCCTTACTCCACATGCTAGCCTCATAGTGGGGAAAGAAGGCATTGCCTTCTAGTTCTTTATCAAGTTCGGTAACATAGATTCGCTGGGCATAATTTATGAACTCACTATAAACTTGCGCCCCTCCTATCACCATAATCTCTTCTTGGTTGTTATGCCTATTCCATTTTTCAGCCGCCCCAATGGCTTCTTGGCGACTAGCGCAAAGCTGGCAGCCAGCTGGTAGCTGGCGACTTTGCCGCGACAGGATGATGTTATGGCGGCCAGCGAGAGGCTTGCCGATTGACAGCCAGGTTCTATAGCCCATTATGACTGGCTTGTTCAGGGTCATCCTTCTAAAATGGCGCATATCAGCCCTGCCAAATTCTCTCAGGGCTTTGGCTAGTTCAGCTGGGACTCCTTCGGTTGCTTGCCAAGGGAGTCTATTGTTCAGTCCTATACAGCGATTGGCTGCCCATGCCACTATTAAGGATAGTCTTGATTTGGTTTCACTCATAGCAGCTGCAAGTTAGCATACTGAAGCACCAGCCATTTTTGTCCTTCGGTTTCAAAATCCACATTCACACGGGCAAATTCCCCTTCTCCGTCCATTCCTTTCACTACCCCATAGCCAAAGGAAGAGTGCATGACTCTCTGTCCCATCTTTATGAGCGGAGGAGGATAGAAGGAATCCACCTTTTTCTTAGGAACATTGATTTGATGGAGCAGGTCGGGTGGAATCTCTTCGACAAAGCGAGAGACTGGATCTGAGGCTTTGTTGCCATAAAGGAGGCGGACTTCGGCACAACTGAGGTAAAGGGTTCGCTCGGCTCGGGTGATGCCTACATAGCACAGTCGTCTTTCTTCTTCCAAATCATCTCTTTCAATAGAGGCGGATCCTAAGGGGAAGAGCCCGTCTTCCATACCCACCATAAAGACAATGGGGAATTCCAGTCCCTTAGCGGAATGGACTGTCATTAGTTGCACTGCATCTTGATATTCCTTTGCCTGTTCGCCACCTGCCTCAAGGTTAACATTGTTAAGGAACCCCGCCATGACTTCTTTACTCTTATCAACCGAAAAGGCGCTGGCAGCGTGAACCAGTTCGGCAAGATTTTCTAAGCAGGACTGCTTGTCTTTAGTTGCCTTATAGAAGTCATTCAGCCC
Organism: Gammaproteobacteria bacterium; assembly: GCA_965215225.1. Taxonomy (GTDB): domain Bacteria; phylum Pseudomonadota; class Gammaproteobacteria; order CBDBNL01; family JAAOII01. Next base: position 1,716,650 of record OZ244039.1, on the reverse strand, counting down.
GCTTAGTTTTATGACATAGGCAGTTTTCTCTCCTAGGGGGAGGTCTTCTATCTTGCTATCCATCGAGTCGATAAGCTGGATAAAGTTGCTGAGGTGCTTCTGGTTGGGTCTTTCTTCTATTATTCGTTTGGTGGCTTGCCATAGGGACAGCTGATGAGTATCGGCTGTTTTGATAATATTTTCTAGGGTTTGGCTACCTATCCCGCGGCGTGGCATATTCACTATGCGAATGAAGGAATCATAGCTATGGCGATTGGCTATTAGGCGCATATAGGCAAGGGTATGTTTAATCTCGGCGCGGTCATAAAAGCGCAAGCCGCCATAGATGCGATAGGGAATCCTCTCATGCACCAGCTTTTCTTCAAAGATACGCGATAGAGCATTGACGCGATAGAACACGCCACAATCAGCTAGGCTATGGCCTTCCTCTTGGTGCTTCTTAATGGTGTCAACGACAAAGCAGACCTCGTCCTCATCGTCAATCGCCTGATAAAAATGAATGGGCTCATCAGATGTAATGTTAGTCCATAGCTTCTTGCCTAGCCTGCTCTTGTTATGACTGATGACCGCATTGGCAGCTTCCAGGATAGGATTGGTTGAGCGATAGTTCTGTTCAAGATAATGGACGCTGGTGTTTGGAAATAGCTTATTAAAATTGAGGATGTTCTCTACTCTTGCCCCTCGCCAACTATAGATGGATTGGTCTTCATCGCCCACCGCCATCACCTGATTGTCTTTGGATTTGAATAGCTGGATGAGAGCACATTGCATTCTATTGGTGTCTTGAAATTCGTCAATGAGGATATGACGAAACTTCCTGTGATAGTGCTTTTGCAAACTGGAGTTGTTGGAGAGCATCTCATAGGTTCTCAATAATAGTTCAGCAAAATCAACCAGATGCTCCTGCTGAGCCGTTTTTTCATATTGGATATATATTTGTAGTATCTTCTCTTTCGCCCAATCATTGTCCAGTCTTACCTGATGGCTACGCAGCCCCTGCTCTTTCCATGAATTAATATAGGATTGCACTGTCTTGGTTGGCCATCTTTTGTCATCGAGATTTAGCCCTTCCACCACTCGCTTGATGAGACTTTTCTGCTCAGCTGAGTCAATGATTTGAAAGTCTCTTATCAGGCCGGCTTCCTTATAGTGAAAGCGCAATAGCTTATGGCAGATTGAATGAAATGTCCCTACCCAATGGCAAGGAGGTGGGTAACCTAGCATCTTTTTCACTCTTTCTTTCATTTCCTTGGCCGCCTTGTTGGTAAAGGTAACAGCAAGGATAGAATCAGGGAAGACCCTCTGCTGGTGGATAAGCCAAGCAATACGATGGACTAGCACGCGAGTCTTACCACTGCCCGCCCCAGCCAAGACTAGATGATTTCCCTTACCCGCTTCAACTGCTTGCTGTTGCTCTTTGTTTAAATCATCTGTTCTCATAGGTCTTAAGACTATTTTATATAGAAAATTCCTTGCCTAGATAGATCTCGCGGACTATTTTATTTGACACTATGTCGTCTGTCTTCCCTTGGGCTAGGATCTTTCCTTGTCCAATCACATAGTTTCGGTCACAGAGCTTGAGGGTTTCGGCAACATTGTGATCATTAATTAAGATGCCTATGTTCTTCTCTTTTAAGGAGACAATCAGCTTCTTTATTTCAGTAACCGATATGGGATCCACCCCAGCGAAAGGTTCATCAAAAAGAACAAAGGAAGGGTTCATTGCTAGTAGTCTTGCCATTTCAGTTCGCCGTCTTTCCCCGCCTGACAAGACCCGTCCATAAGCCGAACGTATATGGCTTAAGGAAAAATCATCAAGCAGCCGTTCCAGCTGCTCTTCTCTGGTTTGCCGATTGAGGTCGGAGCGGAACTCTAGCGCCGCCATAATATTTTGCTCTACCCTCAGATCGCGAAAGACTGAGCTCTCTTGTGGTAAATAGCCTAGACCCTGGGCTCCTCTTTTATAGATGGGTAGCCGCGTGATATCCAGTCCATTGAGTAAAACCTGACCCCTATCTGGTTTTAGCAATCCTATGAAGAGATAAAAACAGGTGGTCTTGCCTGCCCCATTGGGTCCCAAGAGACCTACTATTTCTTTTCTATTGACTCTTATGTTTATGTTGCTAAGCACCTGTCTTTTGCCATAGCTCTTGGCAAGATTGATTCCTTCAAGAAAATGGGTCTTCATTAATCGGCACTCAGCGGGGGATGATAAGTTCTATTTGTTCTGGCGGCCTGTTATCGATGCTCTTGCCATCTACTAGCCAGTCTTTAGTATCCAGGCGATAGACAGCATAGGCTGCCCTCAGCTCCTGGTCCTCGGTTTGGATGTGGATATTTCTTTGCAGTATCAGCTTATTCTGCGCTAATTCTATCTGTTCGGCTTTGGCGCTGAAATTCTGCTGTTTGTCAATGCCAGAGCGCTCAATCTTTGCTGGGGTACCTTGGAGCAAGAACTGATCATCGCCTGGCTGGATTTCTAACAATTCACCTTCGCCATAGAACAGCCCATCCCCATATTCAAAATTAAGCGGATTGCCTCTGATAACTGCTGCCGAACCTCGGTAATCAATATGGTCGGCGAGGATTGTTAGATTTGACTGTTCTAGTTCAGCATTGCCTTGTGCTTCTATGCTTTCTTCGGTTAGGATAACACGCTCGGCTTTCAGATGTCGGTCGCTCTCTTGGTCGTTAAGAACTACCTGCTGTTCTAGTTCTAGCCGCTCGTCTGTATAGCTTAGCGACTTGGCTTCGCCATCTAGTGACTGATAGCGAAACTGTAAAGGAGAGCCATTAGCTTCCAGTTGCTGCTCCCCGATCGAATCCCCCATCAAATCCTCCATCAAATCGATGAAGTCTGCTTTAAGCCATAGCTCATCCTGCTGCCAATAGGCGTTGGTAGAGAGCTCTATGGTGTTTTCTGTCATACGAACCTGATTAGCCGCGAAGCTACGCTCATCGTCCTGCCCGCTGACCTCACCGCTCAGCAGGAGGTTGGGCTCATCATAGACCATAGTCTCGGCTTCGCCATCTAGTGATTGATAGCGAAACTGCAAAGGAGAGCCCTTAGCTTCCAGTTGCTGCTGTCCCCCTGTCAAATCCTCCATCAAATTAATAGAGTCTGCTTTAAGCCATAGCTCATCCTGCTGCCAGTGGGCGTTGGTAGAGAGCTCTATGGTGTTTTCTGTCATATGAACCTGATTAGCCGCGAAGCTACGCTCATCGTCCTGCCCGCTGACCTCACCGCTCAGCAGAAGGTTGGGCTCATCATAGACCATAGTCTCGGCTTCGCCATCTAGTGACTGATAGCGAAACTGCAAAGGAGAGCCCTTAGCCTCTAGTTGCTGCTGTCCCCCCGTCAAAGCTTCCATCAAATGGATGGAGTCTGCTTTAAGCCATAGCTCATCCTGCTGCCAATAGGCATTGGTAGAAAGTTCTATAGTGTTTTCTGTCATATGAACCTGATTAGCCGCGAAGCTACGCTCATCGTCCTGCCCGCTGACCTCACCGCTCAGTCGGAGGTTGGGCTCATCATAAACCATAGTCTCGGCCTCGCCATTTAGTGATTGATAGCGAAACTGCAAAGGAGAGCCTTTGGCTTCTAGTTGTTGCTCCCCCGTCGAATCTTCCATCAAATCGATAGAATCTGCTCTAAGCCATAGCTCATCTTGCTGCCAGTGGGCGTTGGTAGAAAGCTCTATGGTGTTTTCTGTTATACGAACCTGATTAGCCGCGAAGCTACGCTCATCGTCCTGCCCGCTGACCTCACCGCTCAGCAGGAGGTTGGGCTGATCATAGACCATAGTCTCGGCTTCGCCATCTAGTGATTGATAGCGAAACTGCAAAGGAGAGCCCTTGGCTTCTAGTTGTTGCTCTCCCGTCAAATCCCCCGTCAAATCCTCCATCAAATTAATAGTGTCCGCTCTAAGCCATAAGTCATCTTGTTGCCAATAGGCATTGGTAGAGAGCTCTATGGTGTTTTCTGTCATATGAACCTGATTAGCCGCGAAGCTACGCTCATCGTCCTGCCCGCTGACTTCACCGCTCAGCAGAAGGTTGGGCTCATCATAGACCATAGTCTCGGCTTCGCCATTGATAGACTGATAGGCAAAATGAAGTGGCGAGCCGCGAGCCTGAACCTTGCTCCTCTCATCTCGGCTGAGCTGAATTTGGTCTCCATCCAAGCGCATCTTTTCGGCATTGAATTGGGCGGCTCCTTGGAAAGAGATGGCTTCTGAGTTCAGCCTTGCCTTTGCTGCTCTTAATTCTCTATTAAGGCTTCTATCCCTCAGCATCACCTGACCACTGAACGAGAATTCATTGGAAGCGCTGACATTAGCCGTCTCGGCTGATAGTATCATATCTTCTCCCTGCTCATTGCTCAAGACCAAGCTAGGCGAGGCAAGAGTCCAATGATCAACATAGCTGGAGCTTTCGTAGCTCAGCCTATAGACTGGCGCACCTTTTTCATAATAGACTAGCTTGCCAAGTTGGAAATCGCTTCTTGGTTGAGGCTCTGCCTCCGCTTCCTCGTTGTTATTATTTTGCTCGGGCACCAGGGAGACCGCCAACCAGCCGGCCAGAATAAGGAGCAGCAGCAGACTATAGGATAGGAGAGTCTTGTTCATCAGATCTTACTCAAATAAGAGCCATATCTCTGGGTGATGGGGTATCGCCTGTCCCTACCAAAGCCCTTTTCACTGATGCGAGTCCCTATGGCTGCCTGCCGTCTCTTGTGTTCGGCTGCATCTACCATAGCAATAACCTTAATAGTAGTCTTGGCATCATAGCCTCGGGCAATAATCTCTTTGGGACCAAGCGCCTCTTCTACATAGGCGGCTAGGATCCTATCCAATAAAGGATAGTCGGGCAAGCTGTCTTGGTCCAACTGGCCGGCATGTAATTCAGCAGTAGGTGGGCGGGTGAGAATGTTGGTAGGTATGACCTGGTCTATTTGGTTACGATAATTGGCTAATTCATAGACCCGACTCTTGAAGACATCTTTAATAGGGCTAAAACCGCCTGCCATATCGCCATAAAGAGTGGTATAGCCCACCGCGCTTTCGCTCTTATTGCTGGTAGCCAAGAGGAGGGCGCTCTTTTTATTAGCCCATGCCATTAATAGCAACAGGCGACAGCGAGGTTGGATATTTTGCACTGCTATATCCTTATCGTCTTCCAAATCTAGTCTTCCCTCAAATTGCTTCTTACAGCTAGCTATCAGAGGGTCAATCGAAATCTGCTCATACTGAACTCCAAGGTTCTTTGCCAGCTGGATAGCATCCTTAATACTGACAGCAGCCGTATATTGGGATGGCATTATGAGAGCGCTGACTCTTTCGGGCGAGAGGGTATCTGCCGCCAAACATAGAACCAAAGCGGAATCTATCCCGCCAGATAGACCCAGAACACAATGCTGAAAGCCATTCTTATCCACATAGTCTCTTAGCCCCAGTTTCAATACCTCATATATTTCGGCAGTTTTGGTCAGCAGCTCCTCTTTTGGCCCTGGTTGAGGCGTGCCGTGCCTATCTAAGAGGACGGGCAAGAACCCCTCTTTCATACCACCCAGATTAGTCAGGATTTCTCCTTTATGATTACAGGCAAAGGAATGGCCATCAAAGACCAGTTCATCCTGCCCACCACAGCAGTTCACATAGGAAATAGGAAGTCCTTGTTCTTTAGCCCTCGTCAGAATAAGGGCTAGTCTTTTTTGTGGTTGGTGAATATTATAGGGAGAAGCATTAAGGCTGATAATATGCTGGGCGCCTGCCTTACGACAAGCAGCAATAGGCTCTCGATACCAAAGGTCTTCGCAAATTAGCAGACCAAAAGCCACTCCTTTATATGAGAAGACACAGGTTTCCTTGCCAGGCTGAAAATAGCGCTTCTCATCAAAGACCTGATAATTGGGCAGATACTGTTTGGCATAAGAGGCCAAGCATTCGCCATGGTGAAAGACAGCCGCATGATTGGTAATTCTAGGTTGGCTATCATTGGCAGCTGGACGCGGATAGCCTATGACTAAACACAAAGAACTCAGTTCTTTGATAATCCTATTGAGTATCCTATCGCACATCTCCCCTATCTGAGGTTGCAGCAGCAGGTCTTCGGCTGGATAGCCTATGAGCGCCTGTTCTGGCACGACCATCATATCCGCTTGATACTCTTGTTGCGCCCGATGACCCGCTTGGATAATCTTGCTAGCATTGCCATCCAGATCCCCAACGACTGGATTTAACTGAGCAAGAACCAAACGGACTAGATTCATAGACCTGCTGATTATAACATAGCAACTAGGTATAGATTGGTTTGCTCTTTAATTTGATGAATTTCTTTTCCTTAATTATCCCCAATCACCTCCCCAATCCCCGCTAATCCCCGCCAATCAATCCCTACCAATCAACCCCACCAATCCTTGCTAACTTCCCGCTCACTTTCAATCTCACCGAAAGGGCGAGCCTATTCATCAAGGCAGTGGCTTGCTGCCAATTCCCGCCAGTCAATCCTCTCTAATCCCCACTCAATTTCAATCTCGCGCTTTCATTAAGGCTTTCACTAGTTAAAATAGAATAGTAAATCAAGGGTTTCACATGATATTCTTCACATAATATTAAGGTGAGAAAGATTATCCATTTGGATATGGACTGCTTCTATGCTGCGGTAGAGATAAGGGATAATCCCTCTTTGGCTGGCAAACCAGTGGCGGTAGGAGGAGCCCAAGCCAGAAGTGTGGTAGCAACCTGTAATTATGAGGCGCGCCGTTATGGAATTCACTCGGCTATGAGTGGGATGAGAGCAAAGCAGCTATGCCCCCAACTGATATTCATTGCTCCTAACTTTGATAAGTATCGCAGCGAATCAAAACACCTCAGAGCCATAATGACAAAATATACCCAGCTGATAGAACCGCTCTCGCTCGACGAGGCATATTTGGATGTTTCTCACAATTCTCTCTTTAATAACAGTGCCACTCTTATGGCTAGGGCGCTCAAAGAGGATATCTATAATGAAACAGGGTTGAGATGTTCGGCTGGGGTGGCGCCTAATAAATTTCTTGCTAAGGTAGCAAGCGATTGGGATAAGCCAGATGGGTTGGTGGTCATCTCACCGCCTAAGGTGGCGGACTTCGTTCGTTCATTGCCTTTAAGTAAGATACCTGGAGTAGGGGAGGTAACAAATAACAAGCTGAAGAAATTGGGCTGGTCGGTCTGTGGCGATCTTCAAAAGATTAGTGAAGCAGAGCTTTGTAGGCATTTTGGTAAATTTGGCAGTGTTCTTCATCAAAGAGCCTTCGGTCGCGATGAGCGACCAGTAGTCACCGAAAGAGATAGAAAATCATTAAGTGTGGAAACTACTTTTAATAGGGATCTAAATAGTAAAGAAGAGCTAGCCAATGCAATCGAAGAGCTTTTCCATTCGCTTGAAAAACGATTAGAAGCGGCAAAGGAGGAGAAAGCCATTGACGGAATTTTCGTTAAGGTGAAGTTTGACGACTTCACCCTTACCACCAAACAGGCAAGGGGGTTGTCGTTATCCATTCCCCATTTGACCCGCTTAGTCTATGAGGCTTGGCAAAGGCAAGCCAGACCAGTTCGTCTCTTAGGGGTAGGGGTAGATTTTGCCAGTGATGAAAAGGAGCAAGAGCTGCTACTTTAATATAGCTATCGAATCTGGCTAGTGATCCTATCTGATTGCGTTTGAAGGATGGATTGTTTAGTTATTTGCTCTATCAGCCGAAGAGCAGAGAATGGAAGAGTTGCCCCGGCAGTAGCGCAACAATTTCTGTAAGCAATAGGCTGGCGCAGCAGCTGAGCATAAAGAAGCGGTGAAGCCGAACATGCTTTCTCCTTATTGCTCTTAGGGCAAGAAGTAGAAGGCAGATGACTATTAAGAAGAGAAGGTGTAGATGGGTGAGATCTCCTTGCTCGGTTCTGATACCTAAGGAGGATAAGACGGCAATAAAGACCAAGCCGCTATAGCTACGGCCGATTACCTTGTGAAGCCTAGTGCCTTTGGGTTGGGATAAGACCACTGCCCCTAATCCTAATGCAGGGAATATTGCCATCAGATGAATGCTAAGGGCAAAGTGTGTCAATTGAACCGAACCACTAATTGAATGAGACTGATTTCAAAGTTAGGAAAAGAGACTCTTTGCCCTTGATAGCTTAAACTGGTATCTGGATACCAACGGAAGTTGGAGCGAATAAACCAGCGACTATGAGGATGAGGGAGTATATCCCATCCTCCTACAAAGCCGAAGTGATGATAAGTCCGAGTGGCTGGGCTGGCTTCTTGGGCTGGTATTTCAGGGTAGAACTCCAGCTGCTCTAAATTCCAACTAATTCCCACATAAGGAACAAATCCTTGTTGATAGCTAAAGGATTCGAGAAAGTCTAGTGAATAGGCAACTCGTTGATATTCGTGCCTGATATTCTGGGCGCTCACCTCTTTTTCCATTTCTCTATAAGCCAGCTGGAGCATAGAGCGCCAGCCCAAAGCTATTTTGCGTTTGGCGATAAAGCCCAGCGTCCATTCTGGGAAGACAAAGGGATCTGTCGCCACATCTAAGGCGGGGGCATTGTTCTTCACATATTCGCTGCTGCGCGCGCCCAGCTGAGAGGCAAAAGAGAGACCTACCGAACCATAGGTATAGTAGCCTATGTCTAAAGGCTCAATGCTTCCGCCATTGAGGTTCTGTCCTAGGTTCTGCCCGCTCAGGCTTGGCAGACTAGCGAACTCATCAGGTTGCTCGCCATAGCCTGCTAACGCCTGGGACATTGTTAGTCTTGGCAGACTGGTGAACTCATCAGGCTGCTCGCCATAGCCTGCTAACGCCTGGGACATTGTTAGTCTTGGCAGACTGGTGAACTCATCAGGCTGCTCGCCATAGCTTGCTAACGCCTGGGACATTGTTAGTCTTGGCAGACTGGTGAACTCATCAGGCTGCTCGCCATAGCCTGCTAGCGCCTGGGACATTGTTAGTCTTGGCAGACTGGTGAACTCATCTGGCTGCTCGCCATAGCCTGCTAGCGCCTGGGACATTGTTAGGCTTGGCAGACTAGCGAACTCATCTGGCTCATCAAGCCGGTCGCCAGCCTCGACATTCAAAACAAGGATTAGGGGTAGATAGTATCCGAGCCTCACGTTAGAATATGCCCGCTTTGAGTAGATCGTGCATATTAAAAGCCCCCACCAGCTCCCCTTGGTCATCTATCACCGGGAGCGCGTTGATCTTATTGCGTTGCATTAGTTCCAATGCCTCACTTGCCAATGCCGAATTGCGAATAAGGTGAAACTCGGTCGTCATTACCTCCTTCATCTTGGTCTTATGAACATTGATGCCGCGGTCAAGCCACCGTCTCAGGTCGCCATCGGTGAATATGCCGCTCAGCTTGCCGTCTTTAGTTAATATAGTCGTCATGCCAAGTTTCTTTTCGGTCATCTCAATGAGGGCAGCCGATAGATTGACTTCCTCTTTGACCCTTGGCAATGCATCGCCCGAGTGCATGATGTCATTCACCCTCAACAACAATTTCTTACCTAAGGAACCGCTGGGATGAGAGAAGGCGAATTCGTCCGCAGTAAAACCACGGGCTTCAAGCAGGGCAATAGCAAGAGCGTCTCCCATCACCAGTGTCGCCGTAGTGCTGGAAGTAGGAGCAAGGTCTAGGGGACAGGCTTCTTGGTCTATCTTAATCAGCAGATGAATATCCGCTTCTTTGGCAAGGGTTGAGTTGGGATTGCCACTCATAGCCAAGAGAGGAATACCGAGCCTTCTCACCAGTGGGATTAGCTGAACCAGTTCTTGGGTTTTGCCAGAATGAGATATCATTAGCACCAGGTCTTTAGGGGTAATCATTCCCATATCCCCATGTCCCGCCTCGGCAGCATGAACGAAAAAAGAGGGTGTGCCAGTGCTAGCAAGGGTAGCTGCTATCTTGCGGGCAATATGACCGGACTTGCCCATTCCCGCTACTATGATTCGCCCTTTGCACCTAAGCATCAGTTGGCAAGCCAGCGCGAATTGGTCGTCAAAACTGGCGCGCAGGTCTTCTATTGCCTGTAATTCAATATTCAGAGTTCGCAAACCCAGCTCAATAAATTGTGAGGCTCTTTTCTTCATCGGTTGTCTTTATGAAAAGGAGAAAAGGGAATGATTCTAAGCCCGTCTAACCAAATACATCTGATGATAGTCTTCGGCATCATAGAAGTTCTTGGCAGGGACAATTTCGGTTACTATCTGGGCGGTATATTCTGCTTGACGCTTCTTCTTGGATTCTTCCGCTAATTGCTTTTGCTCTGGCGAATCATAGAATATGGCGGATCTATATTGGCTGCCGATATCTGGTCCTTGACGATTTAGCTGGGTGGGGTCATGACATTGCCAGAAGATATCCAGCAGCTCCTCATAGCTTATTTGAGAAGGATCATACTCAATTTTGACCGCTTCAGCATGGCCGGTGCTATGGCTGCATACTTCCTTATAGGTAGGGTTTGCCTTACTACCGCCAGTATAGCCTACACGGGTATTGAGGACTCCTTTGGTGCGGTGAAAAATCAGTTGGATATGCCAAAAGCAACCAGCAGCAAAAATAGCCATGGCAGTTTTTGTCGTTCTTGTCATTAGTGAAGATTATTAATAGAGACTATTTTAGTGAGAACCATTTTACTATATTGATACCTGCTTAGCGCCTAATCTTCGTCTTGACTCTGAGCTTAGGAGGCAAGATGGGGAAGAGATAAAGGAGCTGTTGCCATAGTTTTCTTTCTGTGTTTGCTTATGCGCCTTCTCAATTCAGCCAAGGAGAAAGGGTATACTAAAGCCTTATGAGACTCTACTCATTGATAATTGGCTATTCGGCATCTAATAGAGCCTTATGAGATTATTTTTGCTTAGCTATTTGTCTTATCGATGCTTTAATCAGGTTATAATCTGATTATGATTTATTCTTTGCTTAGAAAAACTTTTTGTTTGGCTAAAGGCTTTTGCTCGGTTGAAGGCTTTCATTTAGCTAAAGCCTCTCGTCTGGCTAACTCCGGTTATGCTGCTTTTGTATCCGGTGTTTCTTCTATATGTTTGGTTGCTTCTTCTTTTATGCTTTCTTTATTTAGGCTTCTATTAGGCAGCCTCTTATCTTTTATGTCCTCTGCCTCCTTTGTGCTCTCTCTTCCAACTTTGCTTGGCAAACTGAGGCGGTTTCTATTCTTCTTGGTTGCGGCTGGTTTTTTATCAGTTGCTCTAACTGCTTGTGGCGGCGGCGGTTCGGGAGGAAGCAGTGGTTCGGAAGGGAACGGGGGGGGGGGGGGGGGCTCCTAGTTCTTTTGAGGTGAAACTCACTTTTGCTCCTATACCCGGCGGTTTTCGCATAGGCAACCAATCAGATTTTGGTGAGTTTGTTGTTTTGAGGATTACGGCAACCAGTGGAGCTAATGTTGAAAAGGAAGATGTCAAAACAGGCGACTTTGTTAATGACAGCTATGATTTTACTGGGCTACTTAACCTTGATTGGAAGTTTGAGATTACAGGGATTCTTAGTGATGGTGAGGAGCGAGAGGTGGATATAGTTTTTGTTTGGGCTGAGAATGAGGAAGACCACGGAAGCGGTGGCATTCGTTCAGGGCTGGATACGGATGGAGATAGGCGAGCGAATGATGTGGATGATGACGATGATAATGATGGGGTTCCGGATATTAGGGATAATTGCCCGCTAGTTGCAAATCCTGACCAGACTAATACGGATCGTGCTGGGGATGGAGGGGATGCTTGTGATAATGATGATGATAATGATGGAAGGAATGATATGGATGATAATTGCCCGCTAGTTGCAAATCCTGACCAGACTAATACGGATCGTGCTGGGGATGGAGGGGATGCTTGTGATAATGATGATGATAATGATGGAAGGAATGATATGGATGATAATTGCCCGCTAGTTGCAAATCCTGACCAGACTAATACGGATCGTGCTGGGGATGGAGGGGATGCTTGTGATGAGGATGATGATAATGATGGGGTTCGAGATGAGGTTGAGGCAGCTGGGTGTGCCCTAAAAACCGATTGCGATAATGATGGAGCAGGAGATGAAGCGGACATAGATGATGATGGTGATGGGTTGATAGAGGTCGCCACAGCGGTAGAGTTAAATGCAGTGAGGTATGCTTTGGAGGGTGACGGGCGTAGGCTATTAAGGAATGGGGTGCTCAACACCGATGGCTGTGGTGGTACCGGCGGCATTACTAAATGTAATGGCTATGAGCTGGTTGCGAATATAAGCCTTGCTGCTTATGCGAATAATGAGGGAGGCAAAGGCTGGCAACCGCTGGGGCATGATATAAATGATTCTTTAGATAGATGTCAAGGAACTGCTTTTAGTGGAGTTTTTGACGGCAATGGCTGGACGATTAGTGATTTAAACATTAATCGTCCAAATAAGGATTGTGTGGGTTTGTTTGGTCATATAAACGAAAATTCAGAGGTTCGCAATCTTAGGCTTAGTGCCGAAGCAGTGATAGGTGAGGATTCCGTAGGCAGTTTGGTGGGGGATGGTGTATTGGCTCGGATTCGTTCTTCATCAGTTGTGGTAGGTGAGGTGAGTGGGGATGATGAAGTAGGCGGTCTGGTGGGGCTTGGGAACGAGGCTCGGATTCTCTCTTCTTCGGTTGTGGTAGCTGAGGTGAGAGGGACTGGTAGTAATGTAGGTGGTCTGGTGGGGAATGGTCAATCGGCTTGGATTATTTCTTCTTCGGTTGTGGTAGCTGAGGTGAGAGGGACTGATAGTAATGTAGGCGGTCTGATGGGGAATGGCATTATATCTACATCATCGCCTCAGATTTTTTCTTCTTCGGTTGTGGTGGGTGAGGTGAGCGGGAATAGTCTTGTAGGCGGTCTGGTGGGACTCTTCTCTGGACGAGTTGCTTATTCTTATGTAGTCTCAGGCAGTCCTACTAATATGCTGGCTGGGGCTTCAAACGGGGCTGGAGTTGCTTCCTATTGGGATAGTGATACTAGTAGTGCCACTGGCGAAAACCTTGGTACTCCCCAGACCACTAGTAATCTTCGTAGTCCAACTGGCTATGACGGAATTTATGCCAAATGGGACGATAACCCAGTTAGATTTGACGATGGTAGTATGAGTGACGAGCCATTGGCGGTCTGGTGTGATAGGGATAATAGTGGGAGTATTGAAGCTGGTGAAGGCATCGATGCCAATCGCATCTGGGACTTCGGCACTTCAAGTCAATATCCCGCCATTAAGTGCACCCCTATTTCTCCAACTGAATGGCGTGATTGGTGGTTCTTGAATGCGTCTGGCAAACCTGAACTAGACCGGGAGCGTTTAGACGAGGCGTTAAACCAATAGGAACCAGTTTAGAATTTATAAGCCATTCAATCTAAAGGCTAGAAGAACCCCAACCAGCCCCATCTAGCCAAACTGCCTTTCTTCTTACTATATAAATAGCTGGCTTTGACTAGGCTCTTAGGCTTCCATTCTTTCAACCGAAATGGCTAGGAAAGACTACCCCCAACTAAACCAGTTTGAGCTTGCTATTTCCCTTAACAAAAATAGTTGTAAAAAAATCAAAAAAAATTATAGCAATGCATGTTTTTTGGTATAATGTCTTTCATTAATCAAAACTTTGAATTAAAATATAGAGCGATATAAAAGCTATGATAGAATATTCATCAAATGGGAATCTTAATACTATGAGTATAAACAACATTACATCGCTTGTCGTTGGGCGTCGGCTCGCCTCTTTCTTATTACTCGCGTTCCTTGTATGCTTGCTAGCTGCTTGTGGTGGCGGTGGTTCAGGAGGAAGCAGTAGTTCGGGAGGGAACGGCGGTCCGGGAAACGGTGACCCAGGAAATGGCGGGGGTGGTTCTCCCAGAGCGTTAGAAGTAAAACTCACTTTTGCTCCCATACCCGGCGGCATTCGCATAGGCAACCAATCGGATTTTGGTGAGTTTGTTGTTTTGAGGATTACGGCAACCAGTGGAGCTAATGTTGAAAAGGAAGATGTCAAACCAGGCGACTTTGTTAATGACAGTTATGATTTTACTGGGCTACTTAACCTTGATTGGAAGTTTGAGATTACAGGGATTCTTAGTGATGGTGAGGAGCGAGAGGTGGATATAGTTTTTGTTTGGCCGGAGAATCGTGATGATCACGCCGGGGACGGCATTCGTTCGGGGCTGGATACAGATGGAGATAGGCGAGCGAATAGTGTAGATAATGATGATGATAATGATGGGGTTCCGGATATTAGGGATAATTGCCCGCTAGTTGCAAATCCTGACCAGACTAATACGGATCGTGCTGGGGATGGAGGGGATGCTTGTGATAATGATGATGATAATGATGGAAGGAATGATATGGATGATAATTGCCCGCTAGTTGCAAATCCTGACCAGACTAATACGGATCGTGCTGGGGATGGAGGGGATGCTTGTGATGAGGATGATGATAATGATGGGGTCGGAGATGGGGTTGAGGCAGCTGGGTGTGCCCTAAAAGCCGATTGCGATAATGATGGGGCAGGAGATGAAGCGGACATAGATGATGATGGCGATGGGTTGATAGAGGTCGCCACAGCGGTAGAGTTAAATGCAGTGAGGTATGCTTTGGAGGGTGACGGGCGCCGGGTCTTAAGGAATGGGGTGCTCAACACCGATGGCTGTGGTGGTGCCGGCAGCATTACTAAATGTAATGGCTATGAGCTGGTTACGAATATAAGTCTTGCAACCTATGCGGATGCCGATAGTGGCAAAGGCTGGCAACCCTTGGGTCATGATACAAATGGTTCTATCCTTGGATGTCAAGGAGATGCTTTTAACGGGACTTTTGAAGGCAATGGTTGGACGATTAGTGATCTAAGCATCAGTCGTTCGGGTGAGGATTGTGTGGGTTTGTTTGGTCATATAACCGAAAATTCAGAGATTCGCAATCTTAGGCTTAGTGCTGAGACAGTGATAGGTGGAAATAGGGTAGGCGGTCTGGTGGGGAGTGGTTTCAATAGTCGGATTCATTCTTCTTCGGTTGTGGCAGCTGAGGTAAGTGGGACTGGTAGTAATGTAGGCGGTCTGGTGGGGTGGGGTCAAGATACTCGGGTTTATTCTTCTTCGGTTGTGGCAAGTGAAGTGGGCGGGCATAATAGTGTAGGCAGTCTGGTGGGGTGGGGTCAAGATGCTCAGATTTATTCTTCTTCGGTTGTGATGGGTGAGGTGAGAGGGGCTAGTGGTGTAGGTGGTCTGATAGGGCGGGGGTACGAAGATGCTCGGATTCATTCTTCTTCGGTTGTGGTGGGTGAAGTGAGTGGGCGTAGTCATGTAGGTGGTCTGATGGGATCTTTTGCCTCTGCCTCTGGCCGGGTTGCTTATTCTTATGTAGTCTCAGGCAGTGATACTAAGATGCTGGTTGGGATTGGAGGCGAGACTGGAGTTGCTTCCTATTGGGATAGTGAGACTAGTGGTTTCACTAGTAGTGGAAACCTTGGTATCGCCCAGACCACTAGTAATCTTCGCGGACCAACTGGCTATGAGGGGATTTATGACAAATGGGACGATAACCCAGTTATGTTTGACGATGGTAGTATGATTGACGAGCCATTGGCGGTTTGGTGTGATAGGGATAATAGTGGGAGTATTGAAGCTGGTGAAGGCATCGATGCCAATCTTATTTGGGACTTCGGCACTTCAAGTCAGTATCCCGCCATTAAGTGCACCCCTATTTCTCCAACCGAATGGCGTGATTGGTGGTTCTTAAGTGCGTCTGGCAAACCTGAACTAGACAGAGAACGTCTAAACGAGCTACTTCCCTAGCTTCAACTGAGACGGCTAGGACAGATGAACTCCAACCAAATCCATTTAGCCAAGCTGCTTTCCTTCTTATTATTATATAGACAACTGGCTTTGGCTTGGATACTCAGCTCCAAATCAAGAGTGGAAACCCTAAAACTATTTGAAAGAATCCAGCTTGATCCATCCTGGGCTTTTGCCGATAAGACTAGAAAGGATACTAGCTATATCACCCACGGTTATCATCGCTATCCAGCAAAATTTATTCCTCAGCTAGTTTCGCGGCTGGCTGAAAAATACACCAAAGAAGAGGCAGATTTTTCCTTTTTTGGTATAATTAATCAGAACTTTTATTTAAGTATCACTTGAATTCAGCATATTCAACTCAAGAGTGGAAACTCTAAAACTATTTGAAAGAATCGAGATTGATCCATCTTGGGCTTTTGCCGATAAGACTAGGAAGGACACTAGCTATATCACCCACGGTTATCATCGCTATCCAGCAAAATTTATTCCTCAAATAGTTTCTCGGCTGGCTGAAGAATACACAAAAGAAGGTGATTTGATTGTTGATCCATTTGGCGGTTGTGGGACAACCCTTGTTGAGTCCAAGGTTATGGACAGACCGTCGATTGGAGTAGATATAAACCCGGTTGCAGTCTTAATGACAAAGGCGAAGAAGACTCCGATTGAGCCAAGACAGATTGAAGAACAATTTTTGAAGCTAGAACAAAGACTTAGTTCTTTTGATAGGAACGGAAAAGTTAAGGTTCCGCAACACGAGCGAATTGATTATTGGTTTAAGCCGGAAGAAAAAAGGGAGCTTGCCTTTCTCTTTGCTGAGATCTCAAGAATACAGGATCAGGATGCACGAGATTTCTTCTATTGTGGTTTTTCCAATATTCTCAAAAACTGCTCAATCTGGCTTCAAAAGAGTAATAAGCCGATGAGGGATTTAACGAAAGAACCGATTGATCCATTTATTATTTTTGCTCGCCAGATTAAAACTATGCTTCGGGGAAATACTGATTTTTATAATCTTTTACAACAGAAAAAGTGTTTAGAAATTCCTTGCGATGTTTATTGTGGGGATGCAAGAGAGATACCAACAAAATCTAATTCGGTCAGTCTAATTATTACCTCACCTCCTTATGTCACATCTTATGAATATGCTGACCTACATCAACTTACGGCTCTTTGGTTTGAATATACAAAGAATTTAAGCGATTTTAGAAAGAGATTTATTGGCACCTCATATCACAATAAAAAAGAACTTGTTTTGAATAGCAAGATTGCGAAGGCTATCAAAGCAGAATTATTGAAGAAGGACAGAAAAAAAGCCGAAGAGGTAGCAACTTATTTTGGCGAGATGAACCAGGTTTTTGAAGAAATGAAGCGAATATTAAAGAGGGGCGGGCGAACCTGTATAGTAATAGGTAATACAAAGTTAAGAGGAGTAGAGATTTCAAACGCCGAAGTATTTGTTGAACAGCTGCAAAATCTTGGCTTGAGAGTTGATGATCTTATAAAACGAGAGATCCCATCAAAGAATTTACCATCGACAAGGGATAAGGCAACCGGCCGTTTTGTGAGGAACACCGATAAGGAAAAGGTTCTTGCTTATCCAACCGAATATATTTTGGTCATGCGGAAAATATGACAGTTCAAGATTTGATCAAAATATATGAAAGGCAAAAAAAGAGATATGGTGCTCAAGCATATAGGCATATTTCAAATGTGCTCAAAAAAGCTAAGCAGCAGCATAAAAAAGGTTTCACTGGGAGTGATCATGAGCAATCATGGCGATCTTTCAAAGGGAGAGGTTTTGAAAAGCTAATCGAACATATCATCCTTGAAGAGGTCCGGGATTTGGGCTTGGAAGTTGTAAATGGCAACACACTAGGAACAACAAATGAAAGTAATTTATCAGAAAATATTGGACAGGTTAAAAGAAACCTATTGATAGATTATGGGGAATTCGGTTATCACTTGCCTGATGCTGATATTATTATCTACAATCCTAAAACCAACAAAGTTGTTGCGATAATTTCAAGCAAAGTGACCTTAAGAGAAAGAATCGCGCAGACAGGATATTGGAAAATTAAACTGCAGAATCAAGGATCAACTAAACATATTAAGGTCTATTTTGTCTCGCTTGATGAGGATGGAACTCTGGCGATAAGAGAGCCAGCTAAGAAGGGACGGGCGATTGTAGAGATAGACACGGATGGAAGTTATGTGTTGAGCACAATGGATATTCAAGAAAGCAATAAGGTAAAGATGTTTGATAAGTTTATTGATGACTTAAGAAATTTATCAAAGTGATCTTATTTTTCTATGGTTTTGCTCGGAGTTTCTACAAATCAACTGAGAATATGGTAGGAATTTAACTGGTGAATGGTTTATAATAGCCGCTATGCAACAAGTTAATTTAGATTACAATCGCTATGTTGAGGAACTAGCAGGACGGGCGCGGAAGGCGGTTCCCGTCATTGCTTCAGCCACTACGGCGCAAAAAAATGAGGCGCTTAAAGCAATGGCTGAGCTGCTTGACCAACATAGGAAAGAGGTGCTTAATGCTAACGACAAGGACATAGCAAATGCCAAGAGTAATAATCTTGCAGCCCCTCTGGTGGATAGACTAGCATTGGACGACAAGCGGATCGACGCGATGATAGAGTGTGCTCAGCAAATAGCCAGCCTGAAGGATCCAGTTGGAGAGATTGATGCTATTAGGGCCATGCCAAGTGGCATTCGGGTGGGCAAGATGAGAGTTCCCTTAGGGGTGATAGGGATTATCTATGAGTCCCGTCCTAATGTGACCTTGGATGCGGCAGCCCTATGCTTGAAGTCTGGCAATGTCTGTATTCTCCGCGGCGGTTCGGAAGCCTTTCATTCTAATATGGCGATTGCCGAGCTCATTCGGCAGGGATTACAAAAGACGCAGCTGCCAGCCGCCGTCGTTAATTTGATAGAGTCCACTGACCGTGAAATCACTCGTCTCCTCATATCCTCTACCCAATTCTTAGATCTGCTTATTCCGCGCGGCGGTCGGGGTCTGATTGAACATATCAGTGAGCACTCTAAGGTCAATGTCATTAAACATCTAGATGGTAATTGCCATATCTATATAGATGAGGCAGCCGATTTGGCGATGGGATTAAAGCTAGCCCTCAATGCCAAGACCCGCCGCTATGGCGTTTGTAATGCTATGGAAAGTCTATTGGTTCATAAGGATAGGGCGGAGGAGTTTCTGCCGGCCTTTGCTGATAGCATTGCACCTCATAAGGTCGAATTGCGTGGCTGTCCCAAGACCTGCGCGCTAATAGAGGCTAAGCCGGCTAGTGAGGAAGATTGGTATGAGGAATATTTGGCGCCGATTCTTTCTATTAAGGTCATAGATGGATTGGAAGAAGCCATTCATCACATCAACCTCTATGGTTCTCATCATACCGATGCCATCATCACGGATAGCCATAAGCATGGCGAGTTGTTCTTACAGCTGGTAGATTCCAGCTCGGTGATGTGGAATGCCTCTACTGCTTTTGCCGATGGTTTTGAATATGGTTTGGGGGCGGAGGTAGGCATATCTACCGACAAGTTCCATGCTCGCGGGCCAGTAGGGCTGGAAGGACTTACCAATCAAAAATTTATCATCTTAGGGGAGGGCAATATCCGTCCTTGACTACTTATCCAAACCATGTGGGATGTGTCTAGGCTTTTAGATGCCCGCATATGCTTTCTTAGGGGGGGCTTTTGACCCTATTCATATCGCTCATATCCATCTGCTTAGCGAATTGGCTAGGCGGTTATCCTATGACAGGCTATTCATCATGCCCTATGGCATCTCACCTACCAAGAAGAGATTACAAGCCAGTTGCGACCAGCGCAAGACCATGATTAGCTATGCTTTGGAAGGGCAAGAGAAGATGGCTTTAGAGGAGTGTGAGTTGAAAGCTAAGCAACCCTCTTATAGCTATCGGACTATGGCGGCTTTAAGACAGTCCTATGGTAGTGATTGCCATCTGAGCTTTGTGATGGGAGAAGACAGCTATGCTTCATTAAGCAGTTGGTCTCATTGGCAAGAATTAGCAAGGCTAGTTAATTTTGTTGTAGTCAATCGCTCATTCATTAAGGGAGAAGAATACTCGACTGAGCAGCAATTAGAAGAGTTCTTAGCCAGTCCAGCCGCGTCTATTCTGAAAGTGAATATTCCTTTCGTTGATATCTCTTCATCTGCCATTCGTGCCATGATTGGAAGAGGCGAAGATCCGAGCGATTTTCTGCCAGCTGCTGTATGGCAGTATATTAAGGAGGAAAAACTCTATCTCAGCTAAGTCTATGAAGGCAGAAGAGGTGATGAGAAAGGTGTTGGAATCCTTGGAGGAGCTTAAGGCGCGTGATGTGGTTTCACTGGATGTGCGCAAGATGACAACCATGACCGATTACATGATTGTTGCTAGTGGAACCTCTAGCCAGCATATAAAGTCGATTGCTACTCAGGTAGTAAGAGACGCTAAGAAGCACAAGTTGGATATTATTGGCATGGAGGGAGAGGATACGGCTGAATGGGTGCTGATAGACTTGAATTATGTCATAGTCCATCTGATGATGCCCTCTCAAAGAGATCTCTATCAACTGGAATCTCTTTGGCAGGTGCTGCCTGAGGAGGAAGACATTCCCTATTCTCAACAGCATTAATAATGGCACTGTTTTCTAGTCAAGCCGTCAAGGATCAGAGGCAAGAAAATAGTATTTTCCGCGGTAGGCTGATAGTGATTGTTCTACTGGTCTGTCTTTTCTTCATCTTGGTTGTGGCAAGGGTCTATTACTTACAGATAGTCAGATACGATGACTTTCTTGGTTTGGCTGCCGACAACCATATTCGCTTACGTGCCATCACGCCGGAACGAGGCATGATCTATGATTCGCAAGGAAGGCTAGTGGCAAGCAATATCCAGTCCTATGGCTTATATATTCACCCACTGAAAACCGAAAGTATTGAGGAGCTATTGAGAGTTTGTTCTTCTTTGATAGAGCTGGATGCCGATAGGATGGAGGAGGTTCAGCGGAAATACCTAGCCAAGTCTAGACGAAGCGAATTAATACTCATTAAGGAGAAGCTAACCGAAAAGGAAATTGCACGCTTAATGGTGAATAAATATCGTTTGGCGGGGATTGAGATTCAACCCAGGTACCAGCGCTTCTATCCCTATGGCGAGTTGGTAAGTCATCTGGTTGGCTATATAGGAAGAATATCCTCCGAAGAGGAAGACGAATATATTGAAGGAGGATATCAGAGATTTGATGAGATAGGCAAACAGGGGTTAGAGAGCTTCTATGAAGAGGTCCTGCGCGGAACGAATGGAATGGAAGAAGTAGGGGTGAATGCCTATGGCGATGTGGTTCGAACCTATACTCACGAGAGGCCGCAAAGGGGACAGGACATTTCGCTATGGCTAGACATTGATTTACAGCAATTTATTTGGGATAGCCTAGTTGAGGAGAAGGGGGCAGTCGTTGTTTTGGATGCCAAGACTGGCGGTATTCTTGCTATGGTTAGCAAGCCTTCCTATGACAATAATTTGCTGGTTCAGGGCATAAGCAAGGAAAATTTTGCCAACCTAAGTAGTCGGGAAGACGCTCCCCTCTTCAATCGCGCCACTAAGGGCCGTTATCCTCCTGGCTCAACCATCAAACCTTTTTACTCTATTATTGCTTTATCTAATGAGGTGGTAACCCCGTCCTATAGTATCTTTGATAAGGGATGGTTTAGCTTGCCAAATAGCAACCAGGTCTTTCGTAATTGGAAGCGGTCTGGTCATGGGACAGTTGATTTACAACGAGCCTTGCGCGTATCGTCTGATACCTATTTCTACACTCTGGCGACTATGATGGGGCATGGTATGATGTTGGAAGGACTGGATAAGTTTAGCTTTGGTCGCAAGAGCTCACTTGATGTGGAGGGAGAGAGCAAGGCAGTTTTGCCTACTGATAAATGGAAGAGAGACGAACACTACTTGCCGTGGTTTCCGGGCGATACAGTCAATATGGGGATAGGTCAGGGCTTCCTTCTCGCTACTCCATTGCAGCTGGCGGCAGCTACTTTAATATTCGTTCATTCAGGTAAGGAGGTGAGACCGAGATTAGTCAGTCAGATAGGCAATGAGACCTATTATGATTCTAATGAGGGTCAGTATAGGATTCAAACCAGTGAATCAAACTGGGCGCTCGTCGCTAAGGGGCTAGAAGAGGTGGTTCATCATGAGGAGGGAACGGCAAGAATAGCTGGTCAGAGGGCGGGTTATCTTATGGCAGGAAAGACTGGCACCTCTCAGGTAGTATCCTTGGCTAGGATTGAAGAATTAAAAGAGCAGGAGCTGGAAATAAAGAAGGAGTGGCAGGACCACGCTCTTTTCCTTGGCTATGCTCCAGCGAACCAACCTCGTTATGTCATCAGCCTCCTATTAGAAAATGGCGGTTCGGGAGTCCATGCTGCCCTAATGGCAAGAAGCATATTTGACTATTTGCTCTTGCCACGCGATGAGATAAGCGTTCAACACTGATGGCAGAATCAACGACTCATATCCTAAGACAGGACAAGCTATTACGCAAGAAGAGGTTCTACCTTCGGTTGGACTGGTTAGATGCCATGCACTTAGATACTATGTTGCTGCTGCTCTTTCTAGTCTTTCTGGCTATCAGCTTAACTTCCATATATAGCGCGACCAATGGAGATATCGGTTTGGTTATTAGACAGGCTATCTTTTATGGCTTGGGATTGGCTATCCTCTGTGTTGTTGCTCGCTTAGACATCTATCTTTTTCGTCGAGTTGCCTTTATGCTTTATCTGTTGGGAATACTATTGCTATTGCTTGTCCTATTGATAGGACCTGAAATCAAGGGCGCCAAAAGGTGGATAGATCTAGGCCCTGTCAATTTCCAACCATCAGAATATGTCAAGATAGTAACCCTTCTTGCTCTCTCTTGGGTGCTGACCTATAAGCCACTGCCCATTAGTTCTCGCCAACTCGTCTATGTGATTGTGATTACACTTATCCCAGTGATCCTCATCTTCATGCAACCAGACCTGGGTTCTGCTCTCATCCTCCTTATGTCGTCTGCCTGTCTGGTGTTCTTAGCTGGCATTGGGTTTCGCTCTATTGTGATTATCTTCACCGTGTTTATCGCCAGTTTTCCTTTCTTGTGGCACTATGTCCTCCATAGCTATCACAAAAGAAGGCTGCTCTCTTTTCTGAATCCTGAATCAGATCCTTTAGGAAGTGGGTGGAGCCTTATTCAATCAAAGATTGCTATAGGCACTGGGGGGATTCTAGGCAAGGGATGGGGTAAGAACCAACAGGCTGGACTGGAGTTTCTCCCTGAGACCCATACGGATTTTATCTTTTCCATTTTTGCTGAAGAATATGGTCTTATCGGAGTGATGGGGCTCATGCTACTCTATTTGATGATTATTCTAAGAGGCTTCTATATTACTTTGCGGGCGCGGGATTCCTTTGAAAGATTGTTCTGCACTGGGGTAGTCTTTACCTTTGCTCTGTATATCACCATTAATATAGGCATGGTATCCGGGATTCTGCCTGTGGTAGGAGTGCCCTTGCCACTGGTGAGCTATGGGGGCACTTCATTGATTACTACCCTAGCCGCTTTTGGTATACTAATGTCAGTTTATAGTCATAGCCGCAAAGTGACATAATACAGACTACGAAAGCGACTATGGGAAAGACTATGAAGGTAGCTATAAAGGCGACTATGGGAAAGACTATGAAGGCAGCTATAAAGGCGACTATGGGAAAGACTATGAAGGCAGCTATAAAGACGACTATGGGAAAGACTATGAAGGCAGCTATAAAGACGACTATGGGAAAGACTATGAAAGCAGCTATAAAAGCGACTATAAGAACGACTTCTTGCCTTTCTAAGCATTAAGAAGGTTTCGCTTAAAACAAATTCTTAAAACAAATTAAAGACGAATTATTAAAGGACTTATATATATGCAGCTATATCTGGTTATTCATATGAGATTATTCATCATCATCATCTTGAGCTTGCCTTTTGCTAAGGCCGTGGCCCTGTCCTTCATTGATAATCAACAGGTCAATGATTTTGCGCGGCAGATGGAGAGGGAGCATAGCTTGGCAAGGGAAGAGGTTCTGGCAAGTCTTCATCAGGCACAACCAAAACCTGAGGTTCTGCAGATTATCCAGCGGGCGCCAGAAGCCAATGTTGATTGGCTTGAATATAAGGCCCGATTCATTGATGCCCAGCATATTCGCGATGGGCGTAAATTCATTCGCCAGCATATTGGGCTGCTTAATCAGATAGAGCAGCTCTATCGAGTTCCCAAAGAGGTGGTGGTCGCCATCATAGGAGTAGAGACAAACTATGGTAGGTTGGATGGCGGCTATCGCGCTATAGACGCCCTTGCTACCTTGGCGTTTTCTGATTATAGGAGGAATTCATTTTTCCGTGCCCAACTAGAAGAGCTCTTTCTCTTGGCGGTAGAACAAGATAAGAATCCTTTAAGCTACCGGAGCTCCTATGCTGGCGCCATAGGACTTGGGCAATTTCTGCCCAGTAGCTATCGCACCTATGGGGTAGATTTTGATAATGACAATGAGGTTTCCCTTCATCAGAGCCCAGCTGATTCTGTTGCCAGTATTGCCAATTACCTCTCCGCTCATGGTTGGTGTCCTAACTTACCTATAGCAGTAGCGGCTAAGAGAGAAGCAAATTCAGAGCCTCTTGCTGATGGCGGCTTCTTGCCGCAACAGACCCTAGCGGAATTACGGGACGACTATGGTGTCTCCCCTTTGATTGCTGGGGATGCTCTCAATCAAGAAAAAACCCTTGTCATTAGTTTGGCAGGAGAAGAGCCTCCCTTATGGCTGGGATTTTGCAACTACTATGTTCTTTCTAGGTATAATCCCAGTCACTATTATGTTATGGCACTGTTTTTTCTTAGCCAAGAGATAGCTACCACCAGCGAGGAAAGCCTATGAGTTTTCATCTTCATTCTATGGACACACCTAATGGACTCAAGATTCGTCCAATACTTGCCGAGCTGGAGCTGGGGCTGGAAATGAAGGCGGAATATGAATTCCATCTTATTGATATTGGCATTGATATAGGCATTAGGGAAGACCAATTTAGCGAGGAAAGCCTATGAGTTTTCATCTTCACTCTATGGACACACCTAATGGTCTCAAGATTTGTCCGATGCTTGCCGAGCTGGAGCTGGAGTTGAAGGTGGAATGTGAATTCCGCTTCATTGATACTGGAATTGATATTGGAATTATTAAGGGGGACCAATTTAGCGAGGAAAGCCTATGAGTTTTCATCTTCATTCTATGGACACGCCTAATGGACTTAAGGTTCGTATAATGCTTGCCGAACTCAAAGTGGAATATGAATTCCACCTTATTGATATAGGTAAAGGAGACCAGTTTAGCGAAGACTTTCTTGCCATTAGTCCTAATAATAAGATACCCGCTTTGATAGATACCGAAGGACCTGATGGCAACCCCATCTCTCTTTTTGAGTCCGGTGCTATTTTGATTTACTTGGCCGAAAAATTTGACCACGCCTTCTTTTCCGAACAACCGCGCCAAAGATATGAGATACTCATCTGGCTGATGTTTCAGATGGGCGGCATAGGCCCCTTCTTAGGTCAATCCCATCACTTTCGCCGCTTTGCTCCAGAGAAGATTCCCTATGCAATAAAACGCTATACAGATGAGGCGACACGCTTATATGGAGTGATGAATAAGAGACTGGCGAAGACGCCCTGGTTGGCGGCAGAGAAATATACTATAGCCGATATGGCTTGTTTTCCTTGGATTGCCTCATATAAATGGCAAGGACAGGACTTGGCGGATTATCCCCATTTGGAAAAATGGTTCAAACGGATAGAACAAAGAGAGGCGGTGCAATCTGTCTTTGGCGGGAGCGCCACACGGGATTAATATGATGAAAGGAGTCCAATATGCAACTTTATGAACTTGCTGCCTCAGACGGCAGCTTATTTAGCCCTCCTTGTTGGCGTAGCCGATTGACCTTGGAGTGGCATGAACTGAAATTCACTTCCATTCCTACTTCTTATACGGCTATAAAGAAAGTGGCTGAAGGTCAATTTACTACGCTACCCATTTTGCAAGCTGGAGAGAAGAAGATGGCAGACTCATGGGAGATAAATAAGTACTTAGCCAGTGCTACTGGCAAGGAAATATTTCGCAGCCCAACGGAAGAAGCCCAGGCTTTGTTTGTTCAGCAGCTTGTCTTGATTCCAAGAACCCTTAGAATGGTTGTCATGGCTATTTTCAATGCTGTAGTAGAAGAAGACAAGGAATATTTTCGCAGCTCACGCGAGGAACGCTTCAATATGTCCCTTGAAATGGCTCAGCTAGGTCCTGAGGAAAGTATGGCTGAACTGCTTAGCTTCTATCAAGGCTTTGAGAACTATTTTAACCAGCATTCGCTATTGGGGGGAGACAGGATCAGCTATGCTGATATCACTCTTCTCGCTCAGCTACAACTGCCAATTCAAATAGGCGGGTTAGACCTACTAGCCAAGCTGCCCGCCATGAGCAAATGGGCAAGACGATGTGCCCAACAACTGCCGAGTGTTAATATTTGGTTATAGAAACCTATGAATAAGGAAATTGCTAAAAGACTCAAGCTTTATAAAGGATGGCGTCATCATCTCCATCGCCACCCCGAACTGTCTTTCCATGAGGAAAAGACAAGAAAATTTGTTTGTGCTAGGTTAAAAGACTTTAAGATTCCTCATAAGGAGCTTGCTGGCGGTGTGGTCGGCTGGCTAGATAATGGCAAGGGAGCTGCCCGCGGCCTAAGGGCGGATATGGATGCGCTACCTATTAAGGAAGAAAACTCTTTTGCTTATAAATCAGCCAATGAAGGAGTCATGCATGCTTGTGGTCACGATGGGCATACGACCATGCTATTAGGAGCTGCTGAATACCTGGCTAGTCATAGGGATGGGTTTAATGGCAGAGTGTATTTCATCTTTCAGCCGGCTGAAGAGGTGGGGGGAGGAGCGCAAAAGATGATAGAGGCGGGTCTTTTTAGCAAATTCCCAATGGAGAAGGTCTATGGTATGCATAATTGGCCGGGTTTGGCTATAGGAAAATTTGCCACTCACCCAAACGCGGTGATGGCAGCGGTAGATTTTTTTGATATAGTCATTAAGGGTGGTGGTGGGCATGCCGCCATGCCACATTTAACTGAAGATCCCTTAGTGGCAAGTTGCCAGCTAGTTAATTCCTTACAGACCATAGTCAGCCGTTCAGTAGACCCCAATGATGCAGTGGTGGTGAGCATCACTTCCATTCAGGCAGGCGACGCCTATAATGTCATACCAGCTGAGGTGAGACTGAAGGGAACCTTACGCTATTTTGATAAGAGGGTTTATAAACTCATAAGACAGAGAATCAACGCCCAAATTAAATCGCTTAAGAGCACCTATGGTTTTCAGATTGACCTTAATGTGCACAATGCTGCCCCTGCAACTATCAATGATCCAGCTCAAGCCGAATTCTCCGCTCAGGTAGCTGAATCTTTGGGCTCAAAGGTGATACGCACCAATACGCCTAGTATGGGAGCCGAAGACTTCGCCTATATGCTTGCGGCCAAGCCAGGTAGCTACGTCTGGTTGGGCAATGGCAATACTCCCACCTTGCATGCACCCAACTATGATTTCAATGACGATGCATTGGTAATAGGAATAAACTATTGGGTTGAGCTGGCAGCACAGAGCTGATTCGGCTTCTTGCGCTGCCTATTTCGACTAGCGCTTTTATGCTTTTATGCTTTTATGCTCCTATGCTTTTATACTTCTATGCTTGTCAGCCTAATTTTGAAGGAAGCTACTTTAATAAGGGCAGAATAAAAATAAGGGCAGAATAAAGAATGGAGAATGAGGGCAAAATAAAGATGCTATTTCTTTTAGAATATAAAAGATGTCAAGTTCCATTTGTCCGTGCCGATTAACTATGAATTGCGAATCTGTTGCCTGTTAAATGCTAGAAGCGTCAAGGCAGCCAAGGCAAGAGAGCTTGCCATTTTTTCATAATACCCGTCAAGATTTCCTTGCTTCGCTAAGATCCCGCAGTGGGCGATTTCGCTATTCTCGCTACAACGGACTTCCTCTACGCTATGCTGGTGGGAAGAGCCTTGCCGTAGGTCATGTCATTGAGGCCATACCCGAAAAGGTCACGAGCCTTGTGTCCCCCTTTTTCGGTGGAGGCTCCATAGAAATTGCCTGCGCGAAAGAAATGAATATGACTGTATATGGTTATGATGTATTTGATATTCTTATAGCTTACTGGCAAGTTCAACTAAAACAATCACAGCGTTTAGCTGAACAGATTGCCAAGTGGAAGGCTAATTCTGAGACCTATGATAGGGTAAAGCAAAGATTAAAGCAGCATTGGAATGGCGAGCGCCCAATTAACAATCAACTAGAGCTGGCAGCTCACTACTGGTTCAATCATAACCTTTCCTATGGGCCGGGCTTTCTTGGATGGATGTCCAAAATCTATACAAATACAAATCGCTATCACCGCCTTCTCGATAAGGTGCGGTCTTTCCAGTGCCCAAATCTACATATCAGGCGAGGTGATTTTGAGGAAGTCATTCCTAAGCACAATGGCACATTCCTCTACTGTGATCCTCCCTATTATTTGGGGAGTGATAGTCGGATGTTTCGGGGAATTTATCCACAACGAAACTTTCCTGTTCATCATAATGGCTTCAATCATGAGAAGTTATGTAGTCTGTTAAAGAAGCATAGTGGCGGCTTTGTTCTTTCCTATAATGATTGTCCGACCATCCGTGAATGGTATTCGGATTTCAAGATTATTGAGGTTGAGTGGCAATATACTCTGGGACAGGGTGAGACTCGTATAGGGAAAAATCGTATTGAGAATGGTAGCAAGAGTCATGTGAAGGCTTCACATGAACTTCTAATCTTAGGGTCTGCTTGCCGAGATTATCGGAGGCGTGGGCAACGGTTTCAATAAGCGATTTTAAGATAGTTAAACACAACCTTTAGCAATCTCTTGCCGGGCATCAGACATTCTGGTTTTAGACAAAAGACAACAAAATTCAATTTAGGGCGGGATTATACCGCCTCAGCTAGTCCCGCTAGTTGGTTTCAGTGTATAATTTGGTGGAATGTCTTCCTCTATAATTATTTTCAATTGATCTGTTCTCTGCAGTCCTTTATTTGAAGTTCCTTGTATGACGCTGGCTATATTTGATTTGGATAATACTCTTTTAGAAGGGGATAGTGATTCTGCTTGGTTTCATTTCTTGGTTGAGCAGAGGGCGGTCGCGGATGAATATAATGTGGCAAAGACCAACTTGAAGTTCTATCATGATTATGTGGCTGGGAAATTGAATTTTGATGCTTATGCCGATTTTGCTTTTGGTATCCTCAGTTCTATTCCTTTGGCAAGGCTCAAGCAACTACGTAAGCTCTATTTCAAGGACAAGATTCTTCCTATGGTCCGTCCTAAAGCAGTTGAGCTGATTGACAGCCATAGAAAACGGAAACATACCCTGTTGGTATCTACCGCGACCAATAACTTCCTTACCGAGCCTGTTAGTAGGTATCTTAATATGGATGGACTCCTTGCTACTCAACTGGAGCAAAACAGCAATGGATTCAGTGGCAAGTATTTTGGCACTCCTAATTTTCGCGAAGGAAAGGTTGATAATCTGATGTTGTGGTTAAAAAACCATCCTCAACATCAACTTGCCTCCACCTATTTTTATAGTGATTCCATCAATGACAAACCACTCCTTGAGATAGTGGGTCATCCTCGCGTGGTAAATCCAGATGAGCAGCTCAGACTTGAGGCGACCAAGCGGAGATGGCGTCGAGTTAACCTAAGAGATTAAGATGGCAAGAATGAGAGCAAAAGAATTCGCTGAGGCGCCTATGTTTAGCCCCAAGGTTGTGCTGCGTAAGTTGCGCGCGCCAACCAAAAGAGCCAATGAGATTAGCTGGCGTGAGATTTTTACTCATATTTTTTCCCATCGGCTCTTGTTGATTCAAGCCAATCTGCTGGC
The DNA here is from genome assembly GCA_965215225.1 of Gammaproteobacteria bacterium. Taxonomy (GTDB): domain Bacteria; phylum Pseudomonadota; class Gammaproteobacteria; order CBDBNL01; family JAAOII01. The sequence goes on along the minus strand of OZ244039.1, from coordinate 1,686,736 downwards.
TCTCTTAGCCATGATGACCACTGTGTCCTTACCTCTATTGCTACCCTTGTTGGTAGATGAGGTGCTTCTTGATCAGCCGGGCAGGATATTGGCAACCCTCAATAGCTTCTTGCCAGCGGCTCTTCAAAATCCCATTGGTTATGTGGTTATTATTACGGTGGTATCTGTGGTGCTACGTAGTATCGGGCTGATATTGGAAGTTTTACAGACTCGCATTTTCACTAATATCTCAAAAGAGATTATCTATACTTTAAGGGCGCGCATGCTCGGCTATCTTAAACGGGTTTCCATGGCCGAATTCGAGACCCTAGGTGCGGGGAAGATAGCCAACCACCTCTCTACCGATATACAAACCATTGACACTTTCATGGGGCAAGCATTGAGTAAATTTCTCATAGGCATATTTGCTCTGGTAGGAGCGGTAGTGGTGATGATGTGGATAAGCCCAATCCTTACTATTTTTCTGATAGTCTTTAATCCTTTTGTTGCACTTTTCACTCGCTATATGGGCAAGTATGTTAAGGAGTTGAAGAAGCGAGAAAACAGTAGTATGGAAATATTCCAGTTGGCATTGACCGAGACCTTTGAGGCTATCCAACAGATAAAAGTGAGTAATCGCGAGAGGCGTTTTTTCAGCCATCTCAGATTATTAGCCAAGGATGCGCGCGACAGCTCGGCTGAATTTGGCTGGCGTAATGACGCAGCCGAGCGGTTTAGCACCTATATATTTATGTTTGGTTTTGATAATTTTCGCGCCCTGGCTATTTTGTTGGTAGCATTCACCACTCTCACCATAGGAGAGATGTTTGCTACCTTTGGCTACCTCTGGTTCATAGTGGGCGCGGTGGGGTCTATCTTGCAAATTCAGTATGCTTTTTATAGTGCTAATGGCGCATTGGAGAGAATTAATAATCTCCTTACCTTGCCTCAAGAGAAGGACTATCGCCCCCAAGCCCATCCTTTCGTCTTAGGCAAGCCAGCCTCATTGGAACTGAGGGAAGTTGTGTTTGGCTATAATCCCGACCAGCCCATATTAAAGGGGCTCAATCTATCCTTAAGGGCTGGCGACAAGGTGGGGATTCGCGGCACAAGCGGCTGTGGTAAATCCACTCTGGTTCAGGTCATTCTTGGTCTTTATCGCAAACAAGGAGGAGACATCCTCTTTAATGGCGCCCCCATCGAAAAGATCAGCTATGGACAGGCGCGTGAAAATGTTGCCACGGTGATGCAGCATCCAGCCCAGTTGAATGCGACTGTGCGAATGAACCTTTCGCTAGGGCTTGACTATAGTGATGAGGAACTTTGGCTAGCATTGACTACCGCCCAATTAGAAGAGACGGTTCGTTCAATGTCGGATGGATTAGATAGCCTCATAGGTAATCGGGGAGTGCGCCTTTCTGGCGGTCAGCAACAACGACTTGCTATTGCCCGTATTTTGTTAACCAAGCCCTCTATGCTCATCTTGGATGAGGCGACCTCGGCTCTAGACGAAGAAACCGAACGCATCCTTCATAGATCTCTTAGTAAGCACTTTAAGAATATGACCGTGTTAATCATTGCCCATCGCCACAGCGCCTTGGCTCAAGCGGATAAGATCTATACTATGGAAGAGGGCATCCTCTATGAGACTGAGCCGCAGAGCTTAAAGCAAGTGAGCTACTCAACCGCCGCTACCATTGCCAAATAGCTCTGCTCGATATCTCATAGGTGTTGTTCCAAATCTTGTGTTCCTAAGTGATGAGGAACTTTGGCTAGCATTGACTACCGCCCAATTAGAAGAGACGGTTCGTTCAATGTCGGATGGATTAGATAGCCTCATAGGTAATCGAGGGGTGCGCCTTTCCGGCGGTCAGCAACAACGACTTGCCATTGCCCGTATCCTGTTAACCAAGCCCTCTATGCTTATCTTGGATGAGGCGACCTCGGCTCTAGACGAAGAAACCGAACGCATCCTTCATAAATCCCTTAGTAAGCATTTTAAGAATATGACCGTCTTGATTATTGCCCATCGCCACAGCGCCTTGGCTCAAGCGGATAAGATCTATACTATGGAGGAGGGCATCCTCTATGAGACTGAGCCGCAGAGCTTAAAGCAAGTGAGCTACTCAACCGCCGCTACCATTGCCAAATAGCTCTGCTTGCTATCTCATAGGTGTTGTTCCAAATCTTGTGTTCTTAGCTGATTAATATATGCTTGGCTACCTCTCTTATCCACTGGCTTCGTGATTTTGGCTATCTCTCCTATCCACTGGCTTGGTAGTTTTGGCTAGCTCTTCTATCCACTGATTTCGTGGTTTTGGTTATCTCTTCTATCCACTGATTTCGTGGTTTTGGCTATCTCTTCTCTCCACTGGCTTGGTGGTTTTGGTTACCTCTCTTATCGACTGGCTTGGTGGTTTTGGTTAGCTCTTCTCTTCACTGGTTTCGTGGTCTTGGTTATCTTTCCTATCCACTGGCTTGGTGGTCTTGGCTATCTTTCCTATCCACTGGCTTCGTGGTTTGGGTTATCTTTTCTATCCACTGGCTTGGTGGTCTTGGCTATCTTTCTTATTCACTGGCTTGGTGGTCTTGGCTATCTCTTCTCCTATCCACTGGCTTCGTGATTTTGACTATCTTTCCTCTCCACTGGCTTGGTGGTTTTGGCTACCTCTCTTATCGACTGGCTTGGTGAATTTAGCTATCTCTTTTATCTACTGGTTTCGTGGTTCTGGCTATCTCTCTTATCCACTGGCTTGGTAGTTTTGGCTATCTTTCTTATCCACTGGTTTGGTGGTCTTGGTTATCTCTTCTATCTACTGGCTTGGTGGTTTTGGTTATCTCTCCTATCCACTGGCTTCGTGGTTTTGGCTATCTTTCCTACCCACTGGTTTCGTGGTCTTGACTACTTCCCTATTCGGTTAGTTGCAGCTATATCTTATGATTTTAGCTATGGAATTTGGTAGAAAGGAAAGAATTCTCTCTATAATGCTATTATGAAACTCTTAGCTGATTTTTTTCCCATAGTGGTTTTTGTTATTGCCTATTTTGTGAGCAGCAGCATCTTTGTTGCTACTATTTGGCTGATAGCAGCTACCTCTCTTCACCTAGCTATCGGGTGGTTCTTTTTTCATCACTTGGATAGGGTCTATTTTTTCACCTTCTTGCTCTTGCTGCTCTTTGGTGGCGCAACCCTGATATTCCGTGAGCCTCGTCTCATTCAACTAAAACCAACCATTGCGACCTGGCTTATGGCAGTTGTTTTTTATGCTAGCAATTTCATTGGCAAGAAACCTCTGATAGAAAGGCTATTAGGTGCTAAGCTGAGCTTACCTTCTCTTGCTTGGCGCCGACTAACCGAAATGTGGGCTGCTTTCTTTTTTGTTTCAGGGGCGGCAAATCTTTTTGTTATGATGAGTTTTAGTGAAGCCTTCTGGGTTTCTTTCAAGCTCTATGGGCAACTGACTTTGACCCTGATTTTCCTTGTTATTCAAGGCATCTATGTCAGCCGTAGAATTAAGACAGCCTGATGTGGTTTGCCATTATTGCTAAGGACAATCCCGATACTCTTGAACTAAGGCTGAAGTTCAGAGCACAACATCGGGAGAGACTGGCTCTGCTTCAAGAACAGGGACGGCTATTGCTTTCTGGTCCTTTCCCTGCTGTTGAAAGCGACTCTCCTGGCGAAGCAGGTTGGCAAGGCAGTTTGATTGTGGCGGAATTTGATTCTCTTGCTGAGGCCAAGCAGTGGGCGGAAGCGGATCCTTACAGCCTTAATTCAGTTTATCAGCAGCTAGAAATCCTGCCTTTCACTAAGATCTTCCCCGCCTCTGGCTAGTTGTCAAATGGATAGTAAAGAGTTCGGTCTCATCTTCTTTCATAAGCTGCTAGGTCTAGACCACCTTCACTATGGCTATTGGGACAAAGAAGACCCTGTGAGCCTAAACGGCTTGGTTCAGGCGCAAGAAAAATACACGCTTCTTCTATTGGCAAATATTGATGAACAACTCAAAGAAGTCAAAGAGCCTTATCTATTGGATGTTGGTTGTGGCACCGGCGCTATACTTTGTCGCCTTTTACAGAGAGGCTATAAGGTGGATGGCGTAAGCCCATCGGACTATCTTGTTGGTATTATCAATAAGCGCTTAGCCAAAACTGAGGGCGCTCCCCATAAGGATAGGACTCAAATTTTTCATTCCACCTTTGAAGCCATGCCGATAGGGGAACAAAAATACGACTTGCTACTCTTCAGCGAAAGTTTTCAATATCTCAACCTAGAGAAAGCCTATCCAGTCCTCAAAGCTATTATTAAACCCAAAGGCAAGATAATAATATGCGACTTCTTTAAGCTGACAACCAAGAAGGCGCCTGGTCTTTTTGGTGGCGGTCATCTGCTGTCCCGTTTTTATGAAGACCTGCCTAGATGGGGATTGTCTATTGTTGAGGACCAAGATATTACTTCCAATATGAGCCCTAGCATAGAATTGCTCGATAGGCTGCTGAACGAAAGAGGGGCGCCAGCCTTAGAGACGCTTAACCAGTTCCTCCAAGTGCGCAATCCACTTGCCTATGGGCTGGCGAAGCTGGTTTTCCGCTCTCAGCTCAAAAAACTCCAACAAAAATACTTTGCTGGCAAACGAACCAAAAAAAGTTTTGAAAAATATAAATGCTATCGTTTGCTCGTGCTTGAATCAACTGATCCTGCTTAATAGGGGATAGATTAATATTGAGGGGGAAGTATCAGAAGTATAGAAGTATATAAGCAACACTAAGCAAAGAAGCACTTGTTCATTCCTACTCATTTGGAAGCATTCGCTCACTTGGAAGTATCAAGTATCAAATATTAAGTGAGTTTTATTTTTTATTCTTATTTATTGGGGCAATTTGTCTAAAGCAAAGAAACGCTTACTCATCCAGGACCATTCGCTCAGAAATAGCTAAGCATATAGGACCTGCGCGCTATAATCTAAACTTACGCTCCCTCTGTGATTGAAATCTCTCTTTGGTTTCTTTGACAGAGTGCTCTACCTCATCAAATACCTTTCTCACCTCCTCATCGGTATATTCATAGGTAGATCTATTGCCACAGTTTCCTAAGATTCTCAGTGCCTTCACCACAGCGTTGGTTCGTTGAGCAGCTAGTCTCTTAAACCTAGCCCTTTTTTCGTCAATATCTGGCATAGTAGTTGTTTTTTAACCATTATAAAGTTATAAACTCAATAAACAAGAGGCTGTATTCATTTTTTGTTAAGACCTAGATAAGCCATAGATAAGGCATAGAATGACTACTGAAAGAAATGAAAATCTTTGATAGCAACAATCCTTGTTCATTCTGCGCCGCCGTCTATCAGCTGATTTCCTTAATCCCGCCAGGACGAGGCACTTGTTCTTGTTCTTCTTTGAATGCAAATTTTTCTTGTCTGTAATCTCTTTGATATTGTCAATCAATCACTTATAATTCACCCTATGAAAAAAAATCTTCAAAGGCTTGTCAATATAAGCCAATATAAGCAGCTATAATAAGGCACTATATTAAGTAGCTATAATAAAACACTATGGCAAGTAAATTTAATTTTTTTTAGCGGCTTTTTGTTATTAACTTTGTTGTTAATTCAGTATAATAAGGCACTATGACCGACAAATTTAATTTTTTTCAACAGCTTTTTGTTAAGACGCCTCTCTTGCTCAGGCATTCATATTCTCTGGCAAGGGGATGTCTTTTCTGCTTAGCTGGAATTAGCCTCTTAGTTCTTACTGCTTGTGCGGGGGGGGGGGGGGGGGCAGTTCGGGTGGGGGCACTCCTGATGCTCCTGAGGTGCGTCTTACTTTTGCTCCCATAGAGGGTGGTTTTCGCATAGGCAACCAATCGGACTTTGGCAATTTCGTTTTTTTGAACATCACGGCTATCAGTGGAACTAAATATGTAGATGAATATATCAACATAGCCGAATTTAGTGATGACAGCTATAGATTTATCGGACTAGATGATATGTCCAATTACACTTTCCAGATTATAGGCACACTTGATGATGGAGGGCAGCAGGAGGTGAAGATAGTTTTTGTTTGGGAAGAGAATGAGGAAGATTATAACAAGGGAGGCATTCGACCAGGGCTGGATACAGATGGAGATAGGCGAGCGAATAGTGTAGATGATGATATAGATGGAGATGGTGTTGATAATGGGGAAGACCAATGCGATGATCCCGGTGATGAGATCAGGTGGCAGAGTAATTCATCGACCGATAATGATGAGGATGGTTGCCGTGATACAGGTGAGGATATGGATGACGATAATGATGGGTTGGCTGATACTCATGAGAGGGAGCGACAGAGTGGTTTAGGCGGACTGAGTTGTTCGCTGTTAGCAGATTGCGATGGGGATACTGTCAGAGATATAGATGAAGTAGCGGTAAATTGTGTAATAGAGGCTGATTGCGATAATGATGGAAGAAGAGATGATGATGAAGAGGCTGGGTGTGTCCAAACTACCGATTGCGATACTGATGGTGTGGGAGATGGTGCTGAGGCAAGGGGATGCGCCAAACTAGCCGATTGCGATAATGATGGGGCAATGGATGGGACGGACATGGATGATGATGGGGATGGGTTGATAGAGCTAGTCAGGGCAGCGGAATTAGATGCAGTGAGGTATGCTTTGAGGGGCGATGGGCGTAGGTTATCGGATAGTGCGGAGCTCAACACCACTGGCTGTGGTGGTGACGATGGCATTACCTCTTGTTCTGGTTATGAGCTGGTTGCTGATATAAGTCTTGCTGCTTATAGTGGTGGTGCTGGCTGGCGGCCTTTGGGAAATGATACAGATAGTTCTACAGTTGGATGTCAAGGAGCTGCTTTTAATGGGACTTTTGAGGGCAATGGTTTTATGATTAGTGATTTAAGCATTCGTCGTTCAGGTGAGAATTGTGTGGGTTTGTTTGGATATATAGCTGCAGGCGTGACGATTCGCAATCTGACTCTTCGTGCCGAGAGAGTAATAGGTGAGAATGAAGTGGGTGGTCTGGTGGGGTTTGGCCGATCGGCTCGGATTCATTCTTCTTCGGTTGTGGTGGGTGAGGTGAGCGGGACTGGTGGTGATGTAGGTGGCCTGATAGGGTATTGTCGAAATGCTACGATTATTTCTTCTTCGGTTGTGGTGGGTGAGGTGAGAGGGAATCGTCATGCTGTAGGCGGTCTGGCGGGGGGTGGTTTCGAATCTCGGATTGTTTCTTCTTCGGTTGTGGCAGGTGAGGTGAACATGATTGGTAGTTGGATAGGAGGCCTAGTGGGGTATGGTGTATCGGCTCAGATAGTCTCTTCTTCGGTTGTGGTGGGTGAGGTGAGAGGGAGCAATAGCGTAGGCGGCCTAGTGGGGTATGGTGATTCGGCTCGGATTGTTTCTTCTTCGGTTGTGGCAGGTGAGGTGAACATGATTGGTAGTTGGATAGGTGGTCTGGCGGGCAACTTTGTCTCTGGTCAAGTTGCTTATTCTTATGTAGTCTCAGGCAGTGATACTAATATGCTGGTTGGGAGGGAAGGCAGGACTAGCGCTGGAGTTGCTTCTTATTGGGACAGTGAGACTAGTGGTAGAAATAGTGGCAGGCTTGGTGAAGCTAAAACTAGCGATGAACTTCGGATACCGACTGGTTATGAGGGGATTTATGCCGATTGGGACGATGAAACAGATATATTTGTTAGTGGAGAGGACGTGCCATTGGCGGTCTGGTGTGATAGGGATAATAGTGGGAATATAGAAGAAGCAGAAAAAATTGATGACAATCTTATTTGGGATTTTGGTGGGACGAATGAATATCCCGCCATTCGCTGCACTCCTATCAGTCCTGCCGACTGGCGTAATTGGTGGTCTTTGAATAGCGCTGGCGAACCCGAACTAAACCAGATGCTTCTAGACCAAGAGTTGAACAAATAGAAACTAGCTTAGAACTTCTATACAGCTATATTTAATCTCAATCTAACGGCTAGAGACTAGAAGCTGCAAGGGGCTTAATTCTGAACTTCTTTAGCTTCATTCTTCAAAAATTTCTATAAAAGGAATATAGCTCAAACAAACTCTATTCACCAAAAGGCTTTCATTAGTTAAGCATTAGTTAGGACATTAGTTAGAATAGTGAATCAAAGGTTTCATATAAAGTCAGTAAGCAAGAGGCTCTATTCATCTTTTGTTAAGACCTAGATAAGCATAGAATGACTACTGAAAGAAATGAAAATCTTTGATGGCAAAAATCCTTGTTCATTTTGCGCCGCGGTCTATCAGCTGATTTCCTTAATCCCACCAGGACGGGTCACTAGCTATGGTGATATTGCTAAGGGCATAGGTTATCCCGGTTATGCTCGCTCAGTAGCTAGATGTTTGCGTTTAACGCCAGCTGGAATGAAACTGCCTTGGTTTCGGGTAGTAAGAAGCAATCTTGAAATAGCCTTGCCTCCTGATAGTAAAGCAAGGCATCTCCAAGAAAAATTACTAAGTGAGGAAGGGGCAATGAAAAGAGGTCGTCCCGTCAAAGAAAGAAAATGGATCTACGATTGACAATGGCTTCATAGAGCAAGGATGCCGATTAATCCAAAGGCGTGAGCCTAAGGGGAAATCGGGGAGCGTGAGTTCACGGGGAGTATCAGGGCGCCGCCGAAAATATTGCTATAATGGTTCTTAAGCGAGTTGGTTGGGCAGTCGCTCTGTTTTGGCAGGGGCTTCATAGAGCAGGATGCTGATTAATCGGAAAGCGTGAGCTTATGGGGAGTATTAGGGCGCCGCCGAAAATATTGCTATAATGGTTTTTAGGCGAGTTGGTTGGGCAGTCGCTCTGTTTTGACAGAGAGGAAAGTCTGGGCTTCATAGAGCAAGGATGCCGATTAATCCAAAGGCGTGAGCCTAAGGGGAAATCGGGGAGCGTGAGTTCACGGGGAGTATCAGGGCGCCGCCGAAAATATTGCTATAATGGTTCTTAAGCGAGTTGGTTGGGCAGTCGCTCTGTTTTGGCAGGGGCTTCATAGAGCAGGATGCTGATTAATCGGAAAGCGCGAGCTTATGGGGAGTATAAGGGTGCCGCAGAAAATATTGCTATAATGGTTCTTAAGCGAGTTGGTTGGGCAGTCGCTCTGTTTTGGCAGAGAGGAAAGTCTGGGCTTCATAGAGCAAGGATGCCGATTAATCCAAAGGCGTGAGCCTTAAGGGGAAATCGGAAAGCGTGAGCTTATGGACAGTGCCGCAGAAAATACACCGCTTCATCTGTTGATGGAGTAAGGGTGAAAAGGTGTGGTAAGAGCGCACCGCGTGATTGGTAACAGTCATGGCAGGGTAAACCCCATCCGAAGCAAGATCAAACAGTGCTTTTATGCTGCTCGTATTTGGCACGGGTAGATCGCTAAGATAAATGATTGCCTTCAACAGAACCCAGCTTATAGACCAACTCGCTTCTTTATTTGTGATGAAAGCTATCATTCCCTATCTTCATCTTATGCGTTGGCATCAGCCAGTTGGCATTCTTCTTCTGTTGCCTCCTACTCTTTGGGCATTGGTGGTTGCGGCTCAAGGATTGCCAGCGACCGATCTGCTAGTGATATTTATCTTGGGGACTGTCATCATGAGAAGCGCTGGCTGTGTTGTAAATGATCTGTGGGATAGGGACCTGGATGGCAAGGTGAGGCGGACTCGCAATCGTCCTCTTGCTCGCGGCCAGCTAAGCCCGTCTCAGGCGCTTGTTCTCTTAGTCATCCTCATCCTCTTGGCTCTTTCGTTGCTCTTGTTGCTTAATCGCTTGGTTCTTTTGCTCGCCCCCATAGGTTTGGCTGGCGCTCTTTTGTATCCTTTGGCAAAACGCTTTATTCCCATTCCTCAGCTGGCACTTGGCTTGGTCTTTAGTTGGGGCGTCCCTATGGCTTATGCAGCTCAGGCTGGCAACCTGCCCCTAGTGGTTTGGTTTCTCTATGCCCTTAATTTCTTATGGATACTGGCTTATGATACCCAGTATGCTCTGTGTGATAAGGAGGAGGATATGGTTTTGGGTATTCATTCCAGTGCTCTTTATTTTGGTGACCGAGCCCCTCTCGTCATTGTTTGTTGTCAGGGCATATTGTTGTGTGGCTTGTTGCTCTTGGGCATAGTTTTCTCCCTGTCTTTTGGCTACTATATTATGCTAGGGCTAGGAGGGGGGCTGTTCGTCTTTCATTGGTTTCAGACCAAAGGCTATCAGGATCCTATTGCCTGTTTCGCCAGTTTTCGTGGCAACCACTGGTTTGGCTGGCTGGTGCTGAGCGGCCTGGTCTTAGGTTTTGATATCCCTGCCTGATGTTCTTTTCAGGGCTTCGAGCATCTCGGCTGGATAATCGGTGAAGATGCCTGCCGCCCCTTGAGCAACTAGCTTATGGGCTTGGTCTGGGTCATTGACAGTCCAAACTAGTATGGGAATCTCCTTATCTTTTGTTTTCTTTAGGGACTTGTATATCTGAGTTCACCAATTAATTATTTTCTAGTATAATACTTGTATGATGAATGATATAAAGATAAATGATGTAAATCAGAAGAGAATAGCTGAAACACTAAGCGTATTTCAGTTTATGCAGTTGTTCCCCGATGAAGATGCAGCGCGGGAGTTTTATGTTTCTCGGCGTTGGCGCGATGGCGTTCGTTGTCCTACTTGCGATCACGCTAAGATTATGCATTTAGGTCGCAAGGGCTATTACAAGTGCCACAAGTGTCGAGGCGTTTTCACGGCTAAGAGCGGGACGGTTATGGAGCGTTCTAAGGTAGGCATAAGGGCTTGGCTATTTGGTATGTATGTGATAGTGACTGGGCGCAAGGGCATCTCTGCTATGCAATTCTCTAAGGAGGTAGGGGTTACTTATAAGACGGCTTGGTTTTTGTTTCATCGCATCCGTGAAGCGATGCGGTCGGGTTCGACTGATCTTCTCCAAGGCATAGTAGAGATAGATGAGACCTACATAGGCGGGCGGGAGAGCAATAAGCATAAGAATAAGCAGGTAAAGGGAGCTCAGGGGCGTAGCACCAAGACGAAGGAGGCGGTCATAGGTATCCGTGAAAGAGGGGGTCGAGTGCGGGCGCGGTCGGTAGATAAACTCAATAGCGAGACAATCCAAGCGTTCATAGATAAGAATGTAGTTCGTGGCAGTATTATCTCTACGGATGAAGCAAGGTTTTACAGGCCGGTGAGGGGCTATCACAAGCTGTTAGTCAATCACTCAGTAGGCGAGTTTATAAATGGAATGGCGCACACGAATGGTATAGAGAGTGTTTGGGCGTTATTGAAGCGTGGTTATCACGGGACCTTCCATCACTTCTCTAAGAAGCACATCGACCGTTATGTTGATGAGTTTGTCTTTCGTCTTAATCAAGGCAGCTGCGAGATAGATACCATGGATAGGATTAAGGCTATTTGTGAAGGAGCAATCGGGAAGCGGTTGACTTATAAGCAGTTGATTGGGAAAGTATCCTATGGCTTGTGAACAAGATGTAGCCCATAAAAAGATTATGCTCTATTGAGAGCAGTGAGGGTATTCGAAGGAATAGGGATCCTCATTTTGTTACCTATTTAATGAATAATGAATGAGATGCCAATTAGTAGACGAGTAAAGAAGCCAGCGAGTAAATACGACCGCCCTGCGAGTCTTAATCCTAATTTGCGTCCAATCACTCGCAAGGAGTTTTTTGCTATTGTGGATTTCTTATGCGCTAATAAGCCTACTCCCAGCAGCCCACAAAAAAATAGAGGTAAATAAGAAATGGACGCTTGGTGAACTCAGGTATACAAGTCCCTTTCTTTATGATAGTTGGCAGCCAATCTTCGCCCTCAACTGGGAGATGTAAGGAGCAGGCTTGACCGATTGTTATATTGTCAGGCACTGAATCATAGAGCAGACCAAATCCTATATTGGAGTTCAGCTGAGCTAGGAGTGGCAAGAAGCTATGGTCAAAACTGGAGAGGAAGACACTATCTTCTAATTGATAGTCGACTATCATCTTCACTAGCCCTTCTAGCCATTTGGTCTGGTTTGACTGTGGCTTGATTTCTACATTGATTAGCAGCTGGTCGCCAATCAAGTCAAATACTTCACCAAGTTCTGGGATATGACTATTGCTAAATCTGGCGTCAAACCAGCTGCCAGCATCCAGCTGTTGCAACTCCTCCTTGTTAAATTGATGGACATAGCCATTGGCATTAGTGGTGCGATTGATTGTGTCATCGTGGATCACCATATAGTGATTATCGCGGCTGAGGGTGATATCTAGTTCTATTCCTTGAGCGCCAGCTTCGAGGGCGGCGCTAAAGGCGGGAAGGGTGTTCTCTGGATACCGACTACTATAGCCGCGATGGGCGATGATAATAGGCGGGTCGGGGAAAATCAACAGCCGGCCTTATATAAGTAGCATATCCTTCATTTCGCGCACCGCTTGTCTCATACCGACAAACAGGGCGCGGGCTACTATGGAGTGACCTATGTTTAGTTCGTAGATTTGCGGGATGCGAGCTATGTCCTTCACATTTTGGTAATTAAGACCGTGGCCGGCATTCACCTCCAGTCCTAGACTCTGAGCGTGATTCACCGCAGCTATGATAATCTCCAATTCCTTTTGCCTCTCTTCCTCATTGGTTGCATTTGCATAGCTGCCTGTATGCAGCTCAACAAAGGGAGCGCCGGTTTTGGCGGCCGCATCTAACTGCTTGGGATGAGGATCTATAAAAAGAGATAAACGAATATTATGCTCTTGTAAAAAGGCTTGGGCTTTGTTTATCTCTTGTTGTTTGGCTATGACATCTAGTCCGCCTTCGGTAGTTAGCTCCTGTCTCTTTTCCGGGACCAAACAGACGAACTCAGGTTTGATGAGAGCGGAGAAGTCCAACATTTCCTTATTAAGTGCCATCTCTAAATTAAGGCGGGTGAGGATGGTTTCTCTTATCAGCCTCACATCGTCCTTTTGGATATGACGGAGGTCTTCGCGCAGATGAATGGTAATGCCATCCGCTCCACCTTGTTCTGCTTCAAGGGCGGCATAAACGGGTTGGGGATAAAGAGTGCCACGCGCCTGCCTGATGGTAGCCACATGGTCTATATTCACTCCTAATAGCCTAGTTGCCATAACTGGATTTTAATTTGTTTTTCTCTGTTGAATGATTCTTATAGCTGAATAGTTGGCGACTGATGAGCGGCCTGTCGTCTAGTAGGTGATGTAGTATGAGGCGAGATAGCCTCTTAGCGGCTAATAGTACCCTTGGGTGATTAAGCTCTTTCATTGCCAAGATCTCACTGCCAAGAAAACTGTCGCTGGATGCCTTGCTGGTCTGAGTGAAACCATGCATGGGGTCATAGATATAGCGGGTGGTTGCCGAAATATTTTTGCCATTCTTATAGTCCTTGTCATAGCATAGCCCATAACCAAGTTCGGCAAACATTCTGTGTTCAAAAAGACGGATATTCTTTTCGTTGGGTCTTCTGGCTTGGTCGGTAAGGAATCTATCATAGGCATCATATAGTTGTGGATGAGAATCATGAGGCTTAAGAAGCTTCATCAATAGTTCGGCAACATAGAGCAGGAGTATCAACTCGTCTCCTTGATAGATCAAATGGCGTTTGTGTGCTTCAAGCCCGCGCAGAGTCTTAAGTTCGCTCTTACCCGACCAGCTGACCAATAGCTCTAGCGTAGGTTGGAGCAGAGGATAACCGCCTCGCGGCCGCCGAGCGCCTTTGATGAGAATATGAACTATACCATGATCGCGGGTGAAGAAATAGCATATCAGACTGGTCTCACTGTAGGAACGATGATGTAGCAGATAGGCTTTTTCTTTATCAACTCTATCTACTCCTCTGTGAGTGACAGTCATAGTCGGTTGAGCATTTCTTTCACTATCATAATTTTTTTGAAGTCTTCAAGAGCGACAGTCATAATCGGTTGAGCACTTCTTTCACCGATGAGAATGTCCGCCTGTGAATAGGTGATATGCCCAGTCTTGCTAGGGCTTGCCGATGAGCAACAGAGCCTTTATGGCGGGCAAAACCATAGCCGGGATATTGCTTGTCTTGATTTCTCATATGTGAGTGACAGTCATAGCTGGTTGAGCACTTCTTTCACCGATGAGAATGTCCGCCTGTGAATAGGCGATATGCCCAGTCTTGCTAGGGCTTGCCGATGAGCGACAGAGCCTTTATGGCGGGCAAAACCATAGCCGGGATATTGCTTGTCTTGATTTCTCATATGTGAGTGACAGTCATAGTCGGTTGAGCACTTCTTTCACCGATGAGAAGGTCCGCCTGTGAATAGGCGATATGCCCAATCTCACTAGGGCTTGCCGATGAGCAGGAGTAGGATAACCTTTGTGGTGGGCAAAACCATAGCCGGGATATTGCTTGTCTTGATTTCTCATATCTGAGTGACAGTCATAGTTGGTTCAGCACTTCTTTCACCGATGAGAAGGTCCGCCTGTGAATAGGTGATATGCCCAGTCTTGCTAGGGCTTGCCGATGAGCGAGAGAGCCTTTGTGGCGGGCAAAACCATAGCCGGGATATTGCTTGTCTTGATTTCTCATATCTGAGTGACAGTCATAGTTGGTTCAGCACTTCTTTCACCGATGAGAAGGTTCGCCTGTGAATAATCTTGCTAGGGCTTGCCGATGAGCGAGAGTAGGATAACCTTTATGGCGGGCAAAACCATAGCCAGGATATTGCTTGTCTTGATCTTTCATATGTGAGTGACAGTCATAGTCGGTTGAGCACTTCTTTCACCGATGAGAAGGTCCGCCTATGAATAGGCGATATACCCAGTCTTGCTAGGGCTTGCCGATGAGCAAGAGTAGGATAGCCTTTATGGCGGGCAAAACCATAGCCGGGATATTGCTTGTCTTGATTTCTCATATGTGAATGACAGTCATAGTTGGTTAAGCACTTCTTTCACCGATGAGAAGGTCCGCCTGTGAATAGGTGATATGCCCAGTCTTGCTAGGGCTTGCCGATGAGCGACAGTAGGATATCCTTTGTGGCGGGCAAAACCATAGCCAGGATATTGCTTGTCTTGATTTCTCATATATTCATCTCTTGTGACCTTGGCAAGGATAGAGGCAGCCGAGATGACGGCTACTTTTGCATCCCCCTTTATGATGGCTTTGGCGGGATAGTCTAACTGAGGTGTTCTATTGCCATCAACTAAGGCTTGGGTCGGCTGGGGCCTGAGTCCATCTAGCGCTCGTTTCATAGCCAAGAGGCTTGCTTGAAGTATGTTTATCTCTTCTATCTCATTGACTTCGGCTTGTCCTATCGCCCAACTAAGCGCGTGCTCTTTTATCTGACTAGCAAGCTGGCATCTCTTGTCTTCACTGAGCTTCTTAGAGTCGTCTAGTCCTTTGATGGGATGATGAAGAATGACAGCGGCAGCAAAGACCGCACCTGCCAAGGGACCGCGTCCTGCTTCATCAACCCCAGCAATCAGGCGCTCTCCTTGTGCCTTATCCATTGTGTCATTTTGTTATAGTTGAATGAGTTTGTCATCTTGCTAAAGCCTTGAGCCTTATCCATTTTGTTATTATCAACCTCAGCAATCAGGCGCTCTCCTTGTGCCTTATCCATTGTGTCATTTTGTTATAGTTGAATGAGTTTGTCATCTTGCTAAAGCCTTGAGCCTTATCCATTTTGTTATTATCAACCTCAGCAATCAGGCGATCTCCTTGAGCCTTATCCATTGTGTCATTATCAAATCCAGCAATCAAGCGATCTCCTTGAGCCTTATCCATCTTGTCATTTTGTCATAGTTGAATGAGTTTGTCATCTTGCTAAAGCCTTGAGCCTTATCCATTTTGTTATTATCAACCCCAGCAATCAGGCGTTCTCTTTGAGCCTTATTCATTTTGTCATTTTGTCATAAATATAAAATAATCGCTAATCTTTCTATCCTTGAGCCTTATCCATTTTGTTATTATCAACCTCAGCAATCAGGCGATCTCCTTGAGCCTTATCCATTGTGTCATTATCAAATCCAGCAATCAAGCGATCTCCTTGAGCCTTATCCATTTTGCCATTTTGTCATAGTTGAATGAGTTTGTCATCTTGCTAAAGCCTTGAGCCCTATCCATTTTGTCATTTTTTCATAGGGGCGTCTCTGGCTTTTTTTGGCAAAGCCTACCACTTTATATTTTGTCATGAGGGCGTCATCTGGCTTGATAGAGAAATTATACCCAATCATAAATGAATTGTAAAAAAATCAGAAAAGATACGAAAATCGCTTGACTCACTAATATAATTATTTCTGAGTGTTAGCCTATGAAGAAAAACCAAGCTGAACCGATTGGTGTGCCTAATATCCTTTTTGCTTCAAAACACCTTCTATACACAAGGATGATGCAAGATGCACGTTAGAAGATCTATCAATATTGCAGAAACTGTATCTGTCCCATTAGCTAATATGGCAAGGATGGGAAGCATGAATGATTTTTTTGTATTAACTCCTCCAAAAGATTATCCTCGCTCACCCTTACGCTACCCTGGTGGGAAAAGTAGAGCAGTAGCGAAGATTATTCCGATGATACCCAAAGACACTTCTTTGCTATGCTCCCCTTTTATTGGCGGTGGCTCAATAGAACTTGCATGTGCCTCAATGGGTATCAAAGTAAAAGGATATGATTTGTTTGACCCGCTGATAGATTTTTGGCAATGCCTATTGAATAGTCCAGCTAGACTGGCTGATAGGGTGGCAAGCTATTTCCCACTTGAGCGGTCACGATTCTATGAATTGCAGCGGGGATATATGGATTTGAAAAATACCTTAGAGAAGGCAGCTGTATTCTATGTGCTCAATCGGTCTTCATTTTCTGGCACTACTCTATCTGGTGGGATGTCTCCTAATCATCCCCGCTTCACCCAAAGCGCAATAGATAGACTAAGAGAATTCAGTGTAGAAGATATCTCGTTTGACAAGGGCAACTTTAGCCAATCCATAGCCGACAATGAGGACGCGTTTCTATATCTTGACCCACCTTATCTCAATGGACAAAAACTCTATGGGGTGCGTGGGGACAAGCATGAGGGTTTTGACCATCAGTCTCTCAAAGAGATATTAGACAAACGAGACAGATGGATCCTCTCATATAACGACTGCTCTACTATTAGGGAGCTATACAGTGATTATCAGATACTAAGCGCTCACTGGAAATATGGCATAAGCAATGGAAAGGGGTCAAGCGAAGTGATAGTAGTATCACAAGATTTAAGAACTGCATGAGCAATGTCCAAAGCGGGCGAGCATTTGAATATGGCATAGCATATCAAGTTGCTGACATAATAAAAGCCGAATTAATTAAGGATAAATCTATCGAAACCGCCCATATCTATTTCAAGCAATGTCGTCCTAGAGAACAAGAGAAGATTATGGTATCCGCAAGGGAAGTTGCATTATTTCTGTCAAAACATGATAATCGGATGGAACAAGACCGAAGCACCGTAATATTACAATCGGATATGCAAGGTGTGAAAGGGGATGTAAGAGACATAATCATTCAAACATCTCAGGGCGATATTGGCATCTCGGCAAAAAACAGACATCAAGCTGTTAAGCATTCTCGCCTTTCCGAGAAAATTAATTTTAGCAAAAAATGGACAGGCTTCAAATCCTCCGATGAGTATTACTATGAAGTCTTGCCAATCTTCAAGGAATTAAGAACTAGAAAAGAGAGAAGAGAGTTATGGCGAGATATACCAGATAAGCATGACCGCATTTATATGCCAGTGCTAAATGCATTCAACACCGAATTACAACGAATATATGATACCAATCAACAAGATGTAGCAAGAAACCTATTACACTACTTGTTGGGGAAGCATGATTATTACAAGGTTGCCAAATTAAATGGCAAGGTATCTATCCAATCATTCAATATCAATGGCACACTGAAATGGGGTTCAAAAATACCCTTGCCAGAAAAGATGACACATACAGAACTGAGGGGGACAACAACTCTATTAGTAACCTTCAATAAAGGATGGCAGTTGTCGTTTAGGATACATAATGCAAGTAGCCTTGTAGAGCCTTCCTTGAAATTCGATATCCAAATTGTTGGGTTGCCGCTGCAAATCGCCCGCCATGAAATTGACTATTTGTAGTCAGGTTGGGATTGTCTAACTCTCTTTGCTTGCCTCATCTTGATTGAATAGCCCTGAGCGAGCCGTCTTTTATTCTCTTAATTCTCTTTGGTTGCCTCATCCTGACTGAATAGCCTGGTTGAATCAAAGTGCTTCTTCAACTGAGCGTAGCAAAAATCAGTCATCTCAGCCGCCAGTTCCGTTCTTAAACCTACCTGCTTGTCTGAGACAAGAATATCCTTAACTAAGAAAGATTCGGTAGGATAGATTCTAGTCATAGCATCGTAAATCGGGCGGGGAAAGCGCATGGTGCCGAGCGTGATGGAATGTATGCTCCTAGCTGGAAGTTCAGTTGCTAACTGCTCTATCAGGGCTTTATAGTTTTTCTGCCAGTCTTCCTCCCACATAATAGGGTCTAGTCGGATACCCAGTGTCCAGCCGTGAGCGGCTAATTTTTTCATTGCGGTCAGTCTTTTTGCTAATGAAGGAGTTTTGGCTTCATAGTTATGGACGACCGATTGAGGAGCAAGGCTGAAGGCTACTATGCAGTTGGCGATAGGAGAGCTCTTTAGCAGGCTAGCTATCTGAACGCTCTTGGTTCTTAGCTCAAGGACGGCTTGCGGCTGGTCGGCAAAAAAGGGCAAGGCATTGTGAACGAATTGAGTAACGGGTTCATAGGCAAGAGAATCACAATCATAGCCAGAGAAAAAGAATGCCTGTTGTTTGAGCTGGCGCATTTTCGTGGCGATGGAGTGGAAGAAGTCCTCGTAATTGACAAAGACCACATGGTGAGCCGAAGCAAACAGCCCTTGTAAGAAGCAATAGCTACAATCATAGATGCAGTTCAGCATATGAGAGAAGTAGTAATTGTGGCGACCGCCCAAACCATAGGGACTGGGTTGAAGCCATCTTTGCTGTTTAGTAGCAAGAATAAGAGCGGGGTTCTTCTTTTGAAGGCGAAAATGCTGGCGGCGGGGATTGAAGACCTCCCTATAGCTATTACAGCCTATAACCCGCGCCGGTTTTAGGCGGTCAATAATCGCCAGGACTCTCTTGTGCTGTCTTATTCCTTCTTCAATATATATAGTCTTATGAGTCTTCATCTAGTTAGCAATTACCAATTGGTTCAACTCCTCCTCAATATACATATAGTCTTATGAGCCTTCATCTCGCCAGTTCTCTTAGCAGTTCGGCGCTGTTTTTTGCCTGCAGTTTTGAAGGATAGTCCTTGCCTAGTATCCATCTCTTTTTTAGTAGCTGCCTCAGCTGAGCAAGGCGGCTGGCAGTGAAGTGAAATCTCTTGCTGAGGGTCTTTTCCCACTCCATTACTTTTTCATTCATCTCTTGTGCTATAGTCTTATGAGCCTTCATCTCGCCAGTTCTCTTAGCAGTTCGGCGCTGCTTGTTGCCTGTAGTTTTGAAGGATAGTCCTTGCCTAGTATCCATCTCTTTTTTAGTAGCTGCCTCAGCTGAGCGAGGCGGCTGGCAGTGAAATGAAATCTCTTGCTGAGGGGCTTTTCCCACTCCATTACTTTTTCATTCATCTCTTGTGCTATAGTCTTATGAGTCTTCATCTCGCTAATTCTCTTAGCAGTTCGGCGCTGCTTTTTGCTTGCAGTTTTGAAGGATAGTCCTTGCCTAGTATCCATCTCTTTTTTAGTAGCTGCCTCAGCTGAGCGAGGCGGCTGGCAGTGAAATGAAATCTCTTGCTGAGGGTCTTCTCCCACTCCATTAGTTTTTCGTTCATCTCTTGTGCTATAGTCTTATGAGCCTTCATCTAGCCAATTCTTTTAGCAGTTCGGCAGCGTTTGTTGCTTGTAGTTTTGAAGGATAGTCCTTGCCTAGTATCCATCTCTTTTTTAGTAGCTGCCTCAGCTGAGCGAGGCGGCTGGCAGTGAAATGAAATCTCTTGCTGAGGGTCTCTTCCCACTCCATTACTTTTTCGTTCATCTCTTGTGCTTTGGCTAGCTGTTCGCTTGCCAGTTGTCTTAGTGAGATAACCTCTTGCCATAGTTCCGTCCAGTTGTGGTCTTGGAGAATCTCCTTTGCTCTTGTCGGCAGCTGATTTTCATTATCCACTACCAGCTTGTATAGATGGACTAGCTCCTGATGAGTAAATAGGCTGGCGGTGGGGAAGAAGCCGCTACTTTCCATATCTACTAGGCTTGAGGTTGGATAGTCTGTCTGTGGTTTGTTATGGCATTCAATAGCCGCCGTCTGCCAAGGAAATAGGATGGTAGGATAATAGCAGTTGTCGTTTGCAATATCTACTATCTTATCTACCCAATAGCCGCTATTGATTGGGGCATCCTTATGACCGGCTATGCCGAGGTTTATCCATATCCTTTGCGATGATAGCTGAGCGCCTAACCAAGCGGTAGCAGCGGCACTATTGACTTTTCCCATACCGCTGATAACCAGATGCATATTGTCCTTAATAGAGTGGTAAAGGGGGAAGGGCTTATCCTCTAGCCGAGAGAAGCTATAGTTATCTAACAGCGGGCGGGCTTCGGCAGCCAGAGCAACTACCCAACAGAGAGGCCAAGGGGTTATGGTCATTGAAGCTATTCTAGTTGGACTTGAGATAGGCGAGGTTGGGCTTGTTGGCATTGTCAAGTAGCGTCGGTCTTGGGTTTTCTTGTAGCTGGACTTGAGATAAGCGAGGTTGTGTCTGTCGGCATTTCCAAATAACCTCAGTCTTGGAGCTCTTCCAGCTGGGCTAGGTAAGATCTAGCCTCTTGTCCCTTGCCTCGCTTAGCAGCTCCTTGTTGAAGTATGTTGAGCCGCTTTTTTATGCTTTGTAGAGTGGCGGCGCGATAGGCAGGTCTCAGTTGAGAATGCTGCAACATTTTCATCAGCGCTTGAACACGAAAACGATCCATCCCCCAATAGCGATGAGATAGCTGATCTTCATGCCCGCCATGCTTGACAACTAGCGGCCGATTGATATAGCCAACCTCTTCATAGGCGCATATGCGTAGCCACATATCATAGTCCTCACATACGGGAAGGTCTTCATCAAAAAGACCATAATCAGTAAAAATAGACTTGGCAATAAGAGCGGAAGAAGGGGAGATACAGCAGAGCTCTAAACAACGCAAATAGATTGCCCCGCCACTCTTGGTATGCCGTTTGTGCTGATTGATTCTCTTGCCATTTCTTAGCCATAGCTCGTTGGTGTGGCATAGGCGTAAGTTGGATTGAGAAATGGCTTGCGTCTGTTCCTCTACTTTGGTCTCCATCCATTGATCATCATCATCAAGGAATGCCAGCCAATCCTCATTGGCTGTCTTGATAGCGGTGTTGCGCGCTGCGCTGATTCCAGAACCATAATTGGCAACTAAGCGCACCTGAGGATATTGATTCTTAACCAGAGATTTGATTCTCTCATCTTGCCCATCCTGCCCATCCTCTATCACCAGTATCTCTTTGGCTGGCAGGCTCTGGCTAACAACCGAAGCCAGTGCTCTATCTAAGGCAGCTGGTCGGCGACAACTGGTAACTACGGCAGAATAGTTCACTCAGTTGTGAAATAACATTTAGGCTGGCTTCTCTTCTTTTTTATAGAGCCACAGCCCACCCAAAAAGATAATAATGGCTACCCAATCCGCTACTAACCAAGCGGGCTGAGGAATTGACTCATACAAACTAGGGAAAAGACCAGTCGCAGGATTAAACACAATCGCCACCAGTATGTAGGGATAGATTGCTAGGCTCTTGTGATTATGCCGCCAAAACAAATAACCAACACCTATGGCACAAATAAAAACTATTATTCGCAAGATGCTGTAATAGGATTCAGGTAGCTCCAATATCACCGCCGCCACCAAACACATCAGGCTAGGAACAATAAAGAGAATATAGATAAATAGTCTATTCATAATTTCTCATAGTTTCATAGATTGGTCTATAAAGATTTCATTATAGTTTCTTTAGGCGATTGGGTAGATAGCAATGTAGGAATATATTTAGTAAAGCATTCACACACCGATACGCCTCCTTAATATAGGATAGATAGCAATACAGGAATAGATGTATTGAAAGCATTCACGAGCCGATATGCCTCCTTAATATAGGATAGATAACAATACGGAAATAGGCGTAATAAAGCATTATGTTAAATAGCTTGAAACCTCTGATGTACTATTCTAACCAGTGAAAGCGTTTGGGTAGGGTTGATCCCTATTCTTCCAACTCATAATAATTTTCTTTAATATTGTTAACTAATCAAGGCTTTTGTGATAAGGTATTAACCCTCAAGAGTGGCTTTATAGCTGCTCATTATTTATGGGCGGGTTGGTTTTTTTTGGGTTTACCTCCCCTTTAATTGTTTAGCCAAGCCGCCCGCCTTTATAACTAAACTAAAACTATGAAAAGAATACCTTACTTCTTGGGCGGGGTATTATTAATCAGCTGTGGTACCCACCCCATCACTACCATAACACCTACCAAAGATACCAGACCCCAATGTCTTAAAGATTATGAAAGAACCTGGCTTAACATTGAAAGAACCTGCAATTATCACTCCCCCGAATATAATAGCGAGCATTGTAAATTCTATACTTATGCCCTCGAGCAGAACAGATTAGCTTGCATAACTATTGGAATATATCCCTACCCCAAACCAAACCCTATTTATTGATTATGAGTAAAAAGAATGGCTACGGCTACTACTTTTGTCAAGGTCTAGTTAATGAGACTGAGAAAGCCCGTCTTATCTATTTTGGCGAGTGGATGGTGGATGGTGATTATGAAGATGTTAAGTTGTGGATGCCCAAATCGGTGTCCAGATACTATGAAGGGGCGGGTGGCATTCATCCGCCTATTGTGTGGGTCTTAAGAAAAATCCTTGAGGAGAAATCACCGCACATCCATCATTATGAATTGACCCTGGGTCCTGGTCTTATAAAGGCACTTAGGGAGAAGGGATTAAATACTATGATTAAGATATCCAAAAAAAGGATGGATGATGAGGAGGCTAAGATGGATGCTGCGCAGGAACGTGACCTGCGTGAGCTGGGGGAAATTTAAGTAGCGCTGCCGTTTTTTACTAACGGCGGATTCACATTTAAAGTGCAACACCTGTTACTAAATTATAATTGATTCCGCTGAGTTGTTGGAACACTTCAGCGGGTGTATCGAAGCTGAGGCACTTTCGTGGTCGGTTGTTCAATCGGGTCATGATTTTAGTTATTATTTCCTTGGGTAGATTTTGGAAGGACATTCCTTTTGGCAGATACTTGCGAATGAGTCCATTGAGGTTTTCATTGGTACCTCTTTCCCAGCTGCGATAAGGAGTAGCGAAGTAGGTTTTGCAGTTGAGTTTCTCAGCAATTTTCTTGTGGTCGCAAAACTCACTGTTAATTAATCAAACCTTTCGATATAAAATACCAGCAGATAATTTCTTAGCTGCCCGTCCTCGCTTCATAAAGTATTTTTGCTTTTGCAAGATATAAGCAACAAAAAAGAAGCAAAACCAATAGATATCACCTCTTTGCCAAATTTTATATCCAACGTAACTACTGAAAACAAGAAAAAAAGAGGTGCCGGTTAGGGCACCTCATTTTTTTATGTCTTGCCTATTTGACAGACTTAGTGAGTGCGATTACAAAAAGAAACGATAGGATAATCGCTTATCCGTTAAGCAGTGCCGCCGGCATTAATGCGACTTATCTATATTGTTACGACGGCTGTTTTTCTATCCGCTTCAATCTTTGCCTCTGCACAATATTTTTTCACCGGCCATAGCAAGCTTACACAATCCTCTTGTCCACGGATTAGGGCTTATATCAGAAAGGCCACAAAGAGCTTTGCAAAGTACCTTTGCTGCCTTACATTTATCCACCTTTATCAAACTATGAGCTTCCGCTGCCTCTGGTTCGCATCCCATACACTTAGCACATTCTTCAAGGACAAGCAAAATTTGCTCTTTTTCTTTCTCAGTCATTTTCATAATGATACCTCTTTATTTAATTGAATAACGAAATATTTAATTAATTAATAAATTAATTATGCATATATTATACCAGAAAAAATCTGTATTTAACGGGGACAAAAACAACAAAAAATATGCATTAGATACTCCTAATCAACACCCCATTTCAGCCTCACCCACTAAAGAAGCTTTCATTAGTTAGAATAAACTAAGAAATCAAAGGGACGAATTAATATTTAAACTGCAACACCTGTTGCTAAATTATGATCTATCCCGCTGGGTTGTTGAAACACCTCAGCGGATGTTTTAAATCTGTGGTACTTTCGTAGTCGGTGGTGTAATCGGTTGATTACTTTTCTTATTTCTTACTTAGTTAGATTTCGTAAGGACATTCCTTTCGGTAGATACTGGCGAACGAGTTTATCAATATTTTCAATGGCATCTCTTTCCCAGCGATGATGATACGAAACCTAATACCAAAACGCCGGCAAGTATTCGCGAAGATGAGGTGGTGAAAGTAGAAGGGAGATATGCTCCCGACTATCAAGTGAACGATCTACCAAAAAATAAATCAAACGATTCATAATGCTTTTTACACATTTTGAAACCTCTTTATTGATTGTCTTGGGTGAGATTATATGGTCCCACCCAAGAAGGTTGCATTTATGATACGAATTCACGCGCCATTATTTTTTTCATTTTTTTACTTATTTTTTGTGGTATATAATCTTTTTGGCATATAATAAGAAAATATTTAAATCAATTTAGGAGACAATTATGATAACAGGACTTTTAGGAGTGGTTGGTGGTTCACTTCTTCCAGCTGGTAAGATCATAGCTAATGTCTATGATAAACAGAAGGAACGCAAACATGAAAAACAAATGAAAGAGTTTGAACTAGAAGAACTAAGACAGAAAGTAGCTATTGCAAAAATAGAGGGGAATAGCGAACTAAAAGCTCAAATGATTGAAGCTAGCAAAGAAGCAATTAAAAGTGCCACAGAAGACAGGAAGTCGGCAAGGACGCATGATGCAGCTAAATATACCTCAACTTTATCTGAGAAATCGCCTAAACTTACGTGGGTTCTATTTACTATAGTAGATGCTCTTAGAGGACTAGTAAGGCCATTAATTACTTTTGGGGTGCTTGCTCTTTTTGCAGCAGCTATATTCTTCCCCGAGAATAATACTATGCTAAATGATACGGTCATTAAAGCTACGCTCACTGAGGTGTTGTTTGTCTGTATAGCATTTTGGTTTGGGGATAAAGTTGCCGAAGGTGTTGAAAAAAAGAAATAGAGGATGGCTTTTTACTTTTGTAAGCGATTATCTTTTACTCTTCTTTAGTAACGCACTAACTAAGTTGTAACGAGAGTCAACAATTACTACTTTATATTCTAATGCATCTTCATTTTTACTTCTTCGGGTGTATTAATAATTCTGATAGAGTTGGTTGAGTGGATATTCTTTTTATCTTCATAATAATATGTATGGAGGGATACCCGCCATATCAACTAAGTGCCTAAGCCAATTAAGAGTAGCGCGCTAAGATGTCCCAGCTATTAGCTATTTCGTCTTTTCTCATTTCTTTTATCATATATCTTTCTTTCTCTGAAAGGAAGGTATAATGCTTTTTACACATTTTGAAACCTCTTGGTTAGTTATCTTGGGTGAGATTATATAGTCCCGTCAGAGAGGTGTTGCACTTATGATGTAAATTCATGGTTTATAAAAGATAGAAAAAATGAAAATAGTTTATAAAAACGCATGTTTTTTGGTGTAAGATATTTAATTATTTAAAACTTTCAATTAGCGTATAATACTCATATGATTAAAACAGTTTGCACTTGTATTAAAACACTTTTCACTTGTGGAGATTCTACTAAGGCAGAAGCACCCAGCAAGTTTCTTATATGCATTTCCAAAATCTTTTGGGGGATGGTTATCATTCTCACTGTTATTATCTTATGGCTCTTAATTGCACAATTACTCGGCCGGTTTGCATCATCCGACTATTTTGCCCTCGGTAGTCTGTTAAAGTATTTGATGTGGGTTCAAGCCGTTCTGTTGGGTCTCGCATTGTTGTCAAGCATTGTGGGAGGGTCTAGAAGACGAAAAGAAATTGCGGACAAAATAGACGAACACCAACAAGAACAGCGGGAATATAAACGCAAGCAGGAATGTAAGCACAAGACCACCGACATTGCTGATTTCAAAGCGCCATTCACAGCAATAGTAAAGCGCGATTATCAACTAGATAATAAACGCACCTTATCCATTGTAGAATTAAAAGATAATAATGAGAATAAGACGAAAGGCTGGTTTAAGTTTTATGAATTGAATAAAACATATAAAGGGCTTGAAAATGTGGTTTCAAAAACTTGTATAGAAGAAGACGAGTATCTGGCGAGGTGGTATCAAGAGAGTGCCAGTGGCAAGTTTCGTAACACCGGGATATATCTATTAGATAATGTGCCGGGGCGCTCAGGAATTTTTCTTCATCATGGTGGTAGTGAAAAGAAAGCACATCATTATATAAAGGGCGGTCTAATGCCTTATAAGACATTAGATAAAAACACGATTTGTGGTAGCCGCGAAGAGATGCATCGATTTGTTGAGATCACTGAGAAAAAGGATGTGGTATTTCAAATCACTTCTTAAATCTTGGGAATTATACACAACTTTCCTTAAAATAATTAATCCTTATGCGCTTTCATTTTGGTATTACTGACCCCATTTCTTTCAACATTTTCAGTGACGGATAAGCGGGCCTGCCTCACTGCTTATAGTGAATGCCGCCCAAGTTTTTTCAATAGTGTCCCAATCTATTCGATGATTGGATGGGGTTTCATTTCTTCTATCATATATCTTTCTTTCTCTGAAAAGAGGGGATAATGTTTTTTACACGAAACCTTTCTATTGATTGTTTTGGGTGGGATTATATAGTCCTATCCAAGAAGGTTTGGACTTATGATGTAAATTCGTGAGCTATGATTAATTAAAACTTTTAACTAAGATGGATAGAAAATACAATGTTCTTTGTTTGGATGGGGGAGGGGTTGGCGGAGTTCTAACGGCTAAGTCGGTTTGTATGATAGAAAAGGAATTACAAACTAAACTAGCTAAAGAATTGAAAAAGAAAACCGGCTTGAAGGAAACCAGCTTGCTAGCTCAATTAAAGGCTGCATCAAATAAAGATGAATGGGACAATAAATGGACAGATGAACAGAAATTTGCTGATGACTGTCGTATTCATTACTTCTTTGATCTTTTTGCCGGTACCTCAGCTGGAGGACTCTTGACAGTTGCTTATCTACTACCCAATGATACGAGTTCAAAGCGAAAACTCGATGATACGATTCCGAACCAAGAAACACACTTTGAGACTACAGAAGAAGTATTAGTTAAATATCAAGAACTTATGAAAAAAGCTTTTGTCAAACGTTGGTTGGAAAAAGCATTATTAGAATTATTCCCTGAGATACCAAGCCAGTGGTCAAAAATCATTTTGTTAGTATTTTACAATTCTTTCTATGAAGACGAAAAAGTCAAAGAAGCGTTAGAAAAATCAGGATTAGACTTAAGAAGCAAAAAGTTAAGTCAATTGATGGGCCCTTGTGTTATTGTTGCTCATGATACCAGCAGAGCAGGGGAGAAAGGGAGATGGCGTTTTTGCCAACATCGTTCTGCGCTTGAGAAAAATGGTGAATTGAAAGATTGTAAAGTAAAAGGTTGTAAATTGGAAGATGGTAAATTGAAAGATTGCAAATTGGAAGCTTGTAAATTGAAGAATTGTAAATTAAGCGGTGAAGATTTCTGGTTAGATCATGTCTGTCGTGCTACTTCAAGCGCACCAGCCTATTTCCCCCCGATTGAGGCTGAAAGCTTAGAGCCTGAAAAAGAATTTCACCGATTTGTAGATGGCGGTGTTTATGCGAATAATCCATCTCTTATGGCCTATAAAGAGATTAGAGATTTAGATGACGAAAATGGCAACCCCGAGAATATGAATGTTCTTTCAATCGGGACAGGTAGTTACGTTCCATATCAAACAGAAGGGGATGCGAGAAAACGTCTTCTTTTGCAACTAAGATGGTGGTTTTCGTTATTGATCCATAATCAGATGAGCAATGCACATACTGTAATGCGTAGCATTTTTCGTGATTATTGGAGAAAGGGGCACTACTTTCGTTTAGATGTTACTTTTGATGATCCCAAGCTTGATGAGATAGATAATGCAAATCCAAAGCACTTAGAAAGATTAATAAAAATTGCGGAGGATAAGATGTGCTGTATGAAAGAGAAACGTAAAAAGCTACTTGATAACTGTTTAAACAAAATCGTTGAAGAAAAAGTAGCAAGAATAGAGGATAGGGTTGCTGGAAGGGACATTGAAAATCCCATCTATACATCATTGAATAAAAAACTACTTGATTGCGCATTGCCGAAGGGAAAAACGGATAACTGAAAGAAAATACCGATTATTCCAATAAAGCTAAGTCCTATTCAAACAGCCATTTGTTGAAACTAAGAGACTAATCAAAATCAACTATTAGTTTGAGGGAGAGAATTACTCAATCGGGTCTGGTTTAGTTGGGGTCCGCCAGTTCCATTCAAAAATCACCGCTAGGCCATTTTGGTTGAAGCTGATGGACTAGTCAAAAAAATCAGCCATTAGTTTGAGGGAGAGAATTATCCGAACGGGCCTGGTTGAACTGAGGGTCATTAGTCATTCTATTCAAAAATTACTAGCTATGCCATTCGGTTGGATTTAACAACTGGCGCTATGCTAGAAAGAATAAGGGGAGGGAAGCAGATTGTCTAAGCGGGTCTGGTTTAGTTGAGGTTTGCTAGTCCTGTTCAAAAATCACCGCTATGCCATTTTGGTTGAAGCTGATAGACTAATCAAAAAATCAGTTATTAGTTTAAGGAGAAAGGTAGATTGTCTAAGCGGGTCTGATGGAGCTGGGGGTCATTAGTCATTCTGTTCAAAATTTACCGGTATGCCATTCGGTTGGATTTAACAACTGGCGCTATGCCGACAAAACGACATTGAAACAAGGGGGCGGAAAAGCAATTCTTGTGATTGATTTTCACAAGGTAAGTGGATAATTTGGCAACAAGTCATGAGGGTTAACAACTAGCGCTATACCGACAAAACGACATTGAAACAATGAGGTGGAAGAGAAATCAAATTTGTCCTTAATATAAAACCGAAGAAAGATTATCTTAAAAACAAACCTCATAAATGAAGTGATTTCCCTTTGAATTTGATCACCGTTAGTGGAGCGCGTGTATGAGCGCCCTATAAATGAAGCAGTCTCTCTTTGAATTTGATTTGTCGAGATGGAGGCTCTTGCTAGCGCCCTATAAATGAAGCAATTTTTCTTTGAGTTTGATTTGTAGAGATGGAGGCTCTTGCTTGTATGAGAGCCCTATAAGATGAAGCGGTCTCTTTTTCAATTCGATTGCCGCTAGTGGAGCGCGTGTATGAGAGTCTTATAGATGAAGCTGTTTCTCTTTGAATTTGATTTAAGAATCTGGGCGGGGCAGATTGACTCTATAGATAAAGCAGTTCCCTTTGAATTTGATGCGCGGTTCTACTAACATCCGCGTGCGACTCTATAGATGAAGCAGCTTCTCTTTGAATTTAATGGGGTCTTCTATCCACTCTCCTAAGGGCTCATTAGTATCCTGTTCTAGCTTCTTGTCTACTAGGAAAGTAATGCTATTGGCGGGGTTGAAGAGGTCTTGATAGTAGGTTATCAGTTCTTCTTTGTTGATCTTTGCTATGGCGGCGGCTGCCTGTTCGCGGTCATTGAAGTCTAGGAGGTTATGGAATATCTCGTGCCAATAGCGACCAGCCATTTCGCCGAACCTCTGCGGCTCTTCCAATATTTCATTGATCATACCCTGTTTGTAATCCTCAAAGTCTGCATTTGGCATCTTGGCAAGATAGTCTGGCGCTTGGGCGAGGAATTGCTGTATTCTCTCATTGAGAACATAAGAATGCTTGTTATTTGACTGGACTTGAAAGGCGATGGCGGGAAGTTCGCGCATTCGGGTGTAATAGGCACTGACCCTATAACCTAGTTGTTGCTCGGTGCGGAGCTGTTGGAAAAACAAAGGATGAAGCAGCTGGGCTAGGAGGGCGGTGCGAGCACGCGTGTCATAGTCATAGTTGGCTGCTTGAAAGATGACTTCTATTGCCGAGTCGTCATGCACGCTGGTGGTGCGATAGAGGAAGGGGCCGCGCGAATCGAGCTTGATGAGTGTTTCCCTATCACTCACTTTGCCTAAGGGGGATGTCTTGCCATCAAAATAGCTGCTGAAAGATTTCAGCAGCTCTTCGGCATCAGCGCGAGGCAGATTGCCAAGGACGAAGGCTCGCATGTTGGGATTGGTAAAATAATCGGCAGCGACTTCTTGTAGTTCGGCAAGGTCGAGGTTTTCTAATTCGGCTAGATAGACTTCCTCGTCCCAGTTGTGCCTCAATAATATCTCATAGCGGACATCTCTTATTCTGGCAGTGGGGGAACTGGTCAAGGAGTTCTTTAGTGATCTGGCATAGTTTTCCTTGAGGCGCTCAAAATCCTCAATGGCATAGTTGTGATTATGGAAGCTGGTGAGGAACTGATTTAGCCAGTTGGCAAACTTATCGTTATAGCCAGATAGTTCAATGCGAAAGCCATAATAGTCGCTTCGCACACTGCCGCTATAACCAGCAAAGCCCGGCGCCTGATTGATCTTGTTGAGCTGTTCGTTTATCATCCTTCTCAGCATTTGCTGATAGACGACTTCCCTAGGAATCCGCGGGCGATTGATAGGCTGAACTACGACTCTCATATTAATTCTGGGCGTGTTAAAGGATTTATCGAACAGATACCAAGCATTCATATTGGTCAGACCAAGTTTTTGGGGCTGAGTGAGGTCCCAAGCATAGTCTATTAGGCTTAGGTCCGAACTGATTAGTTCGTTTGGTGGTGGCAGTTCAATGGCGATGTCTTCTATTGGCTGGTTATAGAGGCGGAGTTCCTCTTCGGATAAGGGGCTCAGATCATAGCCAACTTGATAGTATTTTTCGGTCCGACTAGTTTTGGCTTGAGGCGATACATAGGTGATGAGCATATTATGAGGATTAATATCCTTAAGGATGCTCTTGATCTTGGCTGGTTGATAATCGTCCCAGAGGCTATTGCTGAGAATGCGGGTAGTGGGTAGTTTTTGCATCCGGCGGCTAAGAGAGCGAGCATAGGAAATGGCTGCCTCCTTCTGTTTGTATTTCAGGCGCGTATAGGAACGGTCGCGCAGCTCATTAAAGCGCCATTCGGCTATGCCGTCCCTTTCAATAGTTCTCACTGTCTGAAAGAGGAGACGGGTAATTTTGTCAATATGTTTTTCTCCTTCGGGGGTGAGACTCACATAGATATTGAATAGGGCTGCTTCGGGCAAGGAAAAATCAAGCGAGGCGCCCATATCATTTGCCCAGCCATAGTTTTTCAGCAGGCGATAGAAGCTTCTCTCGCCTCTATCATCAAGCAGGTGCTCAACATAACGGGACGGCTTGGAGCGAAAGTTCTTCTCTTGTGGCTCAATGGGGAAGTAGTAGTCCAAATAGCGCTTTTCTTGGACTGGTTGAAATTGTAAAAGGGCGGGCAGGCTGCCAGGGGCGAAGAGGGGCTGGTTAGTAGTTTGCCTAACTCCTCTTTCCCTAGTCAAGCCAGCAAAATGCTTTTCTGCCAGCTGCTTGAGCTGGTCAATTGGTTCTTTGCCATAGATTACCAGCTTCATCAGGTTGGGTCTATAGTTGGTGTGATAGAAGTCAATCAGTTCCGCCCTTAGTTCTTGGGCGTCTCCCTTGAGGGTATCTTTATTGCCGACACTGAATTTGCTGATGGGATGTTGGGGATTGAGCACTTCTTGTAGGACTGCATAGTATCTTCTCCCATCTTCTTTTAATCCCAAATGGTATTCTGAATCTACTACATTTCTTTCGCGCTCGGCAAAGTCTGGGTTGAAGAGGGGCGCAACAAAGAAGTCGGCAAATCGGTCCAAGCCACCGTCAAGATACTCGCTTTGGATGTCAAAGAAGTAGTTGGTGTTTTCATAGGAGGTATAGGCATTGTAATCGCCGCCGTGTTCGCGAATATATTCTTGGAAGCCATCTATTTGGGGATATTTTTTCGTCCCGAGAAAGAGCATATGTTCCAGGTAATGAGCAAGGCCGAGGGTTGCGGGTGGATTGTTGCCACTACCCACGGCAATGTCTAGGCTGGCCGCCGCCTTCTTGCTGGTTGGGTCTGATACCAAGAGAACCTGTAAGCCATTGGGGAGGAAGTAGGAATAGTGGATCCGTTTTTCATTTTCGCTTTTGACGAAGTCCTCATTGAGAAATAAGGGAGTTTTCATATTAGCCACCCAGTAAAGAAGCGCGATTGCTGCGCCAACAACTAAGACGGCACCTAGAAGACTTGGGAGATTCTTTTTCATTCTTCAACGAAAGAAGCAAGGACTAGTTGGGGTTTCCTATGGGTAGATAGTGAAGGTGTTCTATGTTCTGATAGTGAGTTAGATCATAATCATAGCCTTGGCTTGGCTGTCTTGCCGTGATTGCCTCCTCTTGAACGGGAACAGAGTCGCACCAGCCTATATCAGCGGTCAGAGGGGTGGATTGGTCTACTTCGGCAAAGAGGAAGCTAAAGTCATAACTAGGGAAGAGTTGGCTAACAGCAAATTGCGCTCGCTCTCTCACCAGAGTATCGGCAAAGCGGTTGCGAATACCCCATTTCACTAGATAGTCATCACAGGTAGCATTGCCCTCTTGATTGCCCACTTGGGTGACTTCGGTGAAAGCCAGCTCCCTATCCAACTGAAAAAATTCTTTCATCATCACCTCCTCAAAGAGCATTGCCAGATCCTCTTGTTTGCGGGTATAGCTATAGAAACTGGAGACCACATCTGGCGCGAAGGCATTGGCTAGTTTGGTTGCGGTTTGATTGTTTAGCTCAGCCCCCTTGGCATAATAGCTGCGTGCCATCAGCACCATTTGGGGACTATTGAGGGGAAATCTTTCGTAGAGGATGGTTGAGATCTTCATCTTATGAAGTTGAGTATCCATGCCATAGAAAACAGCGTCTTGAAAACTATGGGCTTCATTAAGCAGTTCATAGGCATGAGGAGGCAAATAGTCGTTTGCATGAGCCAGCTCGTGGGTTAGCATGGCGGCAAAAGGGAGGAAGGCTTGGGCTAGAGTGCGATTTTCCGTTGATGCGGGATTATGAAAGCGGAAAGGGCTGGTGTTGTTCCCATCAACATAACGCCAGCGAACCCGAAAAGGCAGGTCGGCTAGATTTTCTTCGCGAGGGTCAGGCGAGGCGACTATGGTTTCTTTTTCCTGTTGAGTAAGCCATAGGAATGATGGATCCAGATAGATAGCGCCAGTAGCTGGCCAATAATGAGAGGGACGGATGTCTTCTGCTATGGCAATGGCGGTAATAGGGCGAAAGAGTTGGAGATAGTCGCTCGGTAATTTGTCAAGCAGTTGGCCAAAACGCTCTTTCATCCATGGTTCGGCACTCCAGACTCTCGCCATAATAGTATCGGTATTTTCCAGTTGTTCATATTCGAAGCCTAAGGGCGGTAATTCTCCTATTAAGCAAGGTTCGGCAAAGAGACAGTGTTCCAACAATGAATACTCAAGCCCAGCAGCCGAAGCCGCCACAACTCGCTCTGGTAGCCGTTGCTGTTTTATTTGTTGTTTTGTTACTGGTGGTTGCTTTGCTATTGGTGCTGCCTGAGGCGGGTCGGCTGCGTCTGGCATACAGGCAGCTAAGAATAGGATAAAAACAATCGCGCCACCCTTGCTAAAGAATGACATTAAAATCTCTCTCATATAGTCATTATAAGGGGTTATGGCTGTTTTTATGTCTTTGATTGCTAGTTATAAGGAATTTATAACTGTTTTTATATCTTTGATTGCTAATCATAAGGGGTTATAGCTGTTTTTATGTTCTTGATTGTTAATTATAAGGGGTTATAGCTGTTTTTATATTCTTGATTGCTAATTCTGAGGCGGATAATTTGGCGACAAATTAAAGTCAAATCTTTGATTATTCTAACTAATGAAACCCTTTTGGTGAGGTATGTTGGTTATCTAATACGCATTTTTTGTTTTTTTGGTCCCCGTTTTCCTTGTTCTTGTTGTTTTTCTTTGAATGCTGATTTCCTCTTTTTCTTGTATAATCAATATTGTTAATTAACTAAAACTTTCTTGCTATTGGTTTTATCGCTGCCTTAATTTGAGTATAATGATAAACAGCTTATCAATATGAACATAATATTTTCTGGTTTGGAAAGAAAAGACAAAAAAAGATGTAGTAAACTCTACCTTTAGTTGAAAGATTTTTTTGTTAATTTTCCTCTTTTTTGTATCTTTTTGTGTATAATTTGTTGATGTTATTAATAAACAACTTATTTGTATGATGAATATTTTAATAAATATAATTAGGCTTCTATTAGGCAGCTTAGGTCGCCTCTTTATTATGCCTTCTGCCCGGCCCTTTATGATAATGCCCCCCCCCCCCCCCCCCCACTTGTTTAGTTCGGCGTGTGGTATTCTTCTATTCTTTGTGTCTCTCCCTCCGATTTTGCGAGGCGGGGAGGGTTCTTTCCGTTTTAGTTGGGGCGGGTCTCTTATTAATTGTCCTTACTGCTTGTGGTGGCAACGGGGACGGGACAGCAGCTAGTTCTCCGGGGACTGACACTCCGCCGGGAAACGGTTCTCCTAGGGCTGATGATGATAATGATGGCATTGAGAATGCTAGGGATAATTGCCCGCTTGTTAGCAATCCCCGACAGACTAATACAGATGGTGCTAATGATGGAGGAGATGCTTGTGATGAAGATGATGATAATGATGGATTGGATGATACTGATGAAGGAGAGCGACAGACTAATTCAAATAATGTGAGATGTTCGCTGTTGGCGGATTGCGATGGGGATACTTTGATGGATAGAGATGACATAGATGATGATGGGGATGGGTTAATAGAGCTAGCCACGGCGGAGGCATTGAATGCAGTAAGGTATGTTCTAAATGGCAATGGGAGCAAGTCGTCAAAGGCTGCAGATCTCAACACCATAGGCTGCGGTGGTAGCAGTGGCATTACTTCTTGTTCTGGCTATGAGCTGATTGCGAATATAAGTCTTACAACCTATGCGAATGCTGATGGAGGCAATGGCTGGCGACCCTTGGGTCATGATACCAATAATTCTAGAGAGGGATGTCAAGGAACCGCTTTTAATGGGATTTTTGAAGGCAATGGTTTTATGATTAGTGATTTGAATATCAGTCGTTCAGATGAGGATTGTGTGGGTTTGTTTGGCCACATGGCTGCAGATGCGACGATTCGTAATCTTAGGCTTAGTGCGGAGGCAGTGATAGGTAAGAATAGTGTAGGTGGTCTGGTGGGGAATGGTATCTCGAGTCGGATTTTTTCTTCTTTGGTAGTGACGGCTGAGGTGAGAGGGAGTGGTTTTGTAGGCGGTCTGGTGGGGTTTGGTAACAGGGCTCGGATTCATTCTTCTTCGGTTGTAGCTGGTGAAGTGAGAGGTGATTTTTCGGTAGGTGGTCTGGTGGGAAGTAGTAGTCGCGCTCAGATATTTTCTTCTTCGGTTGTGGTAGATAAGCTGTCAGCGGATGTCAACCTAGGTGGTCTGGTGGGAACTAGTAATCGCGCTCAGATATTTTCTTCTTCGGTTGTGGCGGGTAAGGTGATCGGGTTCACAGAGATGGGTGGTCTGGTGGGGAAGCTTGGCACTGATGATCGGGTTGCTTATTCTTATGTAATCTCAGGCAGTAATACTCCTATGTTGGTTGGGGAAGGACGCGGTAAGGGAGTTGCTTCCTATTGGGACAGTAATACTAGTGGCAGAAATAGTGGCAATCACGGTACCCCTCAGACCACTAGAGATCTTCGCATGCCAATGGACTATACAGGGATCTATGCCGATTGGGACAATGATACAGATATATTTGGCGATGGGGCGATCGACGAGCCATTGGCGGTCTGGTGTGATGAGGATAATAGTGGGAGCATTGAAGAGGATGAAAAAGAAGATGACAATCGTGTTTGGGATTTCGGTGACTCGGATGAGTATCCCGCCATTCGCTGCACTCCGCTAGGACCTGCCGAATGGCGTAAGCTGGTGGTTTTTGAATAGCACTAACCAACCCGAGCTAAATCAGATGCTTCTAGACAACACCTTGAACCCGCGTTGAACCCATAGCCTTAGTTTAGAATTTCTTAAGCCATTCAATATAAAGGCTAGAGATCAGAGGCCGCAAGAGTCTTAATTCTGAACTTATTTAGCTTCCACTATGAACCTATATCCTAAGCACAAGCTGACGGGACTATATAATTCATCTTATGCAGAAATGGATAATTTTTCAAAAGTTTCGTTATATATAAGCATATTGCTATCTCATTAACCTATATGCTCTTAGCTATGGTATAATAACAAGCAATTAGACATAATAGAGTTTGATTATTATTTTTAATTGTGCACAGGCGGGTTGCTGGCTTAGGCATTGGTGGCTCGCCTGTTTATTTTTCTTTTATGAAGACTTTTGATTTCTTAGTGATAGGTGGAGGTTCAGGCGGGGTAAGAGCGGCTAGACTGGCAGCTCAGCAGGGATTAAAGACCGCTATTATAGAGAAGAAGCATTGGGGCGGCACCTGTGTGAATCTCGGTTGTATTCCCAAGAAGTATATGGTGCTGGCAGCCGATTATCGCAAAGATTTTTATTCCGCCCAAGATTATGGTTGGCGCTTCAATCAGCCTTCATTTGATTGGCAAACACTCCGCACTCAGATACATAGTGAAACTGGGCGGCTACAATCGATCTATCAGGAGCTCTTGACAGAAGCGGGGGTTGAATTGATTGAAGGGGAGGGGCACTTTCTGTCGCCGACCCAAGTGCAGGTGGGAAGTTCTCACTATGAGGCGAAGAGAATCCTCTTGGCAACTGGTAGCCGTCCTTTTGTTCCTCCTATTGAAGGAAAGGAACATGGCTGGGTATCAGATGATATTTTTTCCATGCCCCGATTACCCAAACGCATGGCTATTCTCGGTGGCGGCTATATAGCCCTAGAATTTGCTTGCATACTGTCTTCTTTTGGGGTTAGGGTGACTCTTATTCATCGCTCAAGCCGCCTTTTACGTCAAATAGATGAAGAACTGGCGCAGTTTTTCACTAGTGAGATGAGTAAGGAGATTCGGTTGTTGCTAAATACTCAGGTGGCTGCCATAGCTAAGAATCGTGACCTGAGCTATAGTCTTAGACTAAATAGTGGAACTAGCCAGCAGGTAGATGCAGTTCTCTTTGCTCTGGGGCGTATCCCTAATAGCAATATGGGCTTGGACAAAACGGGAGTTGCGGTGGGAGAGAGGGGTGAGGTGCTGGTGGATGACTACTATGGCTCTTCTCAGCCTCATATTTTTGCTGTTGGAGATCTCATAGCCAAGAAAGCGCTTACACCAGTAGCACTGGCCGAGGCAAGCATGGTGGTAGCAAGCGATTTTGGTGCTCGTAAGATACCAGTATTGAACTATGATGAGATTCCTACCGCGATTTTCTGCCGTCCCGAGTTGGCTATGATAGGCAAGAGCGAAGCAATGGCAAGGCAAACAGGAGAAATAGAAGGAACGGGAGAAATAGAAGTCTATCGCAGTTCCTTCTTCCCTATGAAGCAGATGTTTGCTAAGGATAAAGAGCGAAAGCGCTTTTTCATAAAGCTGCTGTGTGAGAGGGATAGGGGCAAGCTACTGGGCATCCATCTGGCTGGCGAAGGAGCAGCTGAGATAATGCAGGGCTTTGCAGCTGCCTATGCCAATGGGTTGACTAAGCGGGATCTGGATAGGACTATCAGCATTCATCCTACCATTGCCGAAGAGCTGATTTCTTTGAAGTAGCTATTCAGATAGTTTCATTTAATAGGGGAAATTTTTTCATATTTGTTTATATTAAAGGCTTGAAAAAACTAGTTTGTTTTCTATATATCAGTCAAATGAAAATTTTTTAATGTCTTATTAGAAGACACATATATGAAACATAAGGAGTCTTAATATGAAAATTCGTCCTTTACATGATAAGGTCGTTGTGCGCCGTATTGAAGCGGAAACAAAGACCGCAGGTGGCATAGTAATCCCTGACAGTGCTACAGAAAAACCGCAGCAGGGTGAAATCACTGCTGTTGGCAAGGGGAAAAAACTGGATAATGGCGATGTCCAACCACTAGATGTGAAAGTGGGTGACAGAGTCGTTTTCGGTCAATATGCGGGTAATGCCGTAAAAATAGATGGCGAGGAACTGCTCATTATGAGCGAGTCTGATATTTATGGCGTCATCAGCAAATAGACTATCTAACTTAAAGACAAAATTATGACAGCAAAACAAATAAAATTTGGCGATGTCGCCAGAGGTAAGATGCTTTCTGGTGTTATCATTCTTACTGATGCGGTTAAAGCAACCTTAGGCCCCAAGGGACGGAATGTCGTTCTTGATAAGTCTTTTGGCTCACCCACAGTGACCAAAGACGGGGTTTCCGTTGCCAAGGAGCTTGAATTAAAAGACAAGTTTGAGAATATGGGCGCTCAGATGGTTAAAGAAGTAGCCTCTCAAACCTCAGATGTAACAGGGGATGGCACTACAACCGCGACAGTTCTTGCTTATTCTATCTTTTCTGAAGGACTGAGGACTGTATCGGCTGGTAGCAATCCTATGGATATTAAAAGAGGAATAGACAAAGGAGTTCGGAATGTGGTTGAACACTTAAAGACCCTCTCTACTGCTTGCTCCGATGCCAAGAGTATCGCTCAGGTAGGCACTATATCCGCTAATAATGACCCAGATATAGGTCAGGTAATTGCTGATGCAATGAACAAAGTGGGTAAGGAAGGGGTTATTACAGTAGAGGAAGGGAGCGGGCTGGAAAATGAACTGGATGTTGTTGAAGGCATGCAGTTTGATAGAGGTTATTTGTCTCCTTATTTCATCAACAACCAGGACAATATGACTGCCAATCTAGACAATCCCTATATCCTCCTCGTTGATAAGAAGATCTCTAATATTCGCGAACTCTTGCCTATCCTTGAGGAAGTTGCCAAAACTGGTAAGCCCCTATTGGTTATAGCTGAGGATGTGGAAGGCGAGGCCTTGGCTACTCTGGTAGTCAATAATATGCGCGGGACTCTAAAGGTGACTGCCGTAAAGGCGCCGGGATTTGGCGATCGCCGTAAGGCGATGCTGCAAGATATTGCAGTGCTAACTTCTGGCACAGTCATATCCGAAGATGTGGGTATGAATCTAGAGAATATCAAATTAGATGTGTTGGGGTCGGCAAAAAGAGTCACTATCTCAAAGGAAGAGACAACCGTAGTTGATGGAGCTGGCGAGGCGCGTGATATTGAAGGACGGATTGAGCAGATTCGTCGCGAGATTGAGCAGTCTACTTCTGATTATGACAAAGAAAAACTGCAAGAGCGGATGGCAAAATTAGCCGGCGGGGTTGCAGTGGTAAAAGTAGGCGCAGCTTCTGAAATAGAAATGAAAGAGAAGAAGGCTCGGGTTGAAGATGCCCTTCACTCTACTCGGGCTGCCGTTGAAGAAGGCGTGGTGCCTGGCGGTGGTGTTGCTTTGGTCCGCTGCCTTGATGCCCTTAAGAAAGTCAAAGGTGACAATGATGACCAGAATGTTGGCATTAATATACTGCTAAGAGCCCTAGAATCCCCATTACGTCAGATAGTGGAAAATGCCGGTTATGAGGCTTCAGTTGTCTGTGATAAGGTGAAGCGGCAAGAGGGCAACTTTGGCTTTGACGCTGCCAAAGGGGATTATGGCGATATGATAGAATTGGGTATTATTGACCCCACTAAGGTAACCCGGTCAGCACTACAACATGCGGCCTCAGTTGCTGGGGTGATGATAACCACTCAGGCTATGGTTACTGAAATAGAAGAACCCAAGCCAGCTGCACCACCTGCAGGTGGAATGCCACCAGATATGGGCGGTATGATGTAATCCTAAGATCATCTTTCATAATAACTCTCCAATGCCCGGTTCTCTGCCGGGCATTTTTGTATTCTGGCATTTCTTTTTGGTTTTTGGTGGGTTTCTATGCGGACTTGTAGCGGGCATTTTTATATTCTGCCGTTCCTTTTTGGTTTTTGGTGGGTTTCTATGCGAATTTGTAGCGGGCATTTTTGTATTCTGGCATTTCTTTTTGGCAAGTGTCTATGCGAACTTGTAGCGGGCATTTTTGTATTCTGCCATTCCTTTTTGGTGGGTTTCTATGCGAACTTCTTATCAAACGTTCTTATAATCAATGCGTCTTTTCTTTGCCATTCCCTTACCGCCTAATTGGTCTGACACCCTAGCTCAGCAGGACCTAAGTGCTGTCAAAGGGACAAAGATTCGTCCAGTAGCTGCTGCCAACTTACATATTACCCAGTTGTTTCTCGGTGAGGTGGATGACTATCAGCCACTCCTTGAGATGTTCCTTTCCTTGAAGTCCTTGAAGTCCTTGAAGTCATTAAGGTCATTCAGGCTCTCAGTAGATAGATTAACTGCGAACAGACGAATGGTCTGGCTCAGATTTCACCCGAATGACACATTTAGTTTGAACGGGAAGCTGCTAAAAGAGAGCGCACAACCCTATGCTCCAATGATAGGCGCGACTTCTTCTATTCCTCACATCACCTTGTTGCGTGGCAACAACCTGAAGCTCAAAGAACCCCTTCCATCGCCGCTAGTGGCTAATGAGCTCGAGGTGACCGAATATCAGCTCTGGCAGTCTCAGCTCAGCAGTCGAGGGGCTCAGTATTCTAGTCTGGGTAAAATAGAGCTAAGGTGATTCTACTATTTGTCTTTTTTGGCGCGCTCATTGGTTTTTTGGGAGGTCTGTTTGGTATAGGAGGGGGCATCATTGCAGGACCCCTGTTGCTCCTATCCTTAGGTTATTTAGGTGTGGATGAGTCTGCTATAGCCCAGACTGCCATCATAACCGCTCTTGCCATAATTGTCTGCACCTCAATCGTATCGGCAACTACCCATTGGCGTTATCAGAGATTTATATCCAGCTCCTTTGCTATCTTGGCTATGGGGGTGGTGGTAGGTAGCATAGTAGGCTCTTTTACTCTTATGCGCTTAGATGGAATGACAATCAAGCTCCTGCTGGGGAGCTTCTTGTTAATCATCGCCTATGCCTTGGGGGTGAGTAACCGCTATTTTCGCTTTCTCAAAGGCATTTTGGTTAAGATTCCCTTAGCGCCGGTGGGCTTTTTGACCGGTTATCTCTCAGCAATACTTGGCGTCGGAGGAGGTCTATTTAACACCCCGGTCCTAATGGGAAGGGGATTGGATATAAGGAAGGCGGTGGGTATTTCGGCTTCTTGTAGTGTTCTCATCGGATTGGGTGCGGTCATCAGTTCTAGTGTTTTTTCCTATTTTGACGACCTGCCCATCCTATACTATATCTATCTACCGGCTTTCATTCCCATTGCCCTTACTGCTGGGCTTTTTGCCAACCTAGGCGCTCGGACCGCCCAAAAAATACCGCGGCAATTACTCAGGCGATCCTTCGCTCTATTCATCTTACTGGTAGGCTGTTCTATATTAATAGAGACCTGGATGAATTTTTATTTCTATTAGGATACTAGTGAGAGACAAACCTGATAATGAGAACATAGGAGTCTAGTGAGAGATAAAACTGATAATGAGAACATAGGAGTCTAGTGAGAGATAAAATCTGAGAGTAAGGACATAAAAACATAGGGGATAGTGAGAGATAAAATTCGACAATGAGGGCATGGTGAGAGCATAGGAGCTAATGGGAGACAAAACCTGACGATGAAGGCATGGTGAGAGCATAGGAGCTAATGGGAGATAAAATCTGACGATGAGGGCATGGTGAGAGCATAGGAGCTAATGGGAGACAAAATCCGACAATGAGGGCATGGTGAGAGCATAGGAGCTAATGGGAGACAAAATCCGACAATGAGGGCATGGTGGGAGTATAGAGAACATAGAGAGTATATTAGAGAGTATATTAAGGTATAAAAGCCGAAGATTCGAGGGCAAATAGCTTCATCTAGGATATAATAATTGACAAGCGGGAATAGCTCAGCTGGTAGAGCACAACCTTGCCAAGGTTGGGGTCGCGAGTTCGAATCTCGTTTCCCGCTCCATTTTATTTTTAGGAGGACACGACCCTAATATATAGGTTTCCATTGTTGTTATGGCTGAGTGGCAGAGTGGTTATGCAGCGGACTGCAAATCCGTGGACGCCGGTTCGATTCCGACCTCAGCCTTGTCTTGTTAAGAGCCCGGGTGGTGGAATTGGTAGACACACAAGACTTAAAATCTTGCGCCTAAATTTGGGTGTGCCGGTTCGAGTCCGGCCCCGGGCATTTGGTTTATAGCTATGAGAACCCTATTCACCCTGTCTTTTTGGCGGGCAAGTTCTATTCACGGTCTCAAGGCCGGTTATGAAGTCCTTAAGTGGATGTTGCCAGCAGTCATCATTGCCCGGCTGTTACAATTTTGGGGGCTGGATCTCTACTTAAATAAGCTCTTCATGCCTTTGATGGGTTTAATGGGCTTGCCAGAATGGACTAGTCTGGTTTGGGTCACCGCCATATTGGCAAATCTTTATGCTGGTCTTGCCGTTCTAGCTGCCAGCTATATTAATGAGAGCCTAACTGTCGCTCAGCTGAGCATCCTATGCACCATCATGCTCATTGCTCATTCACTGCCAGTGGAATGCCGTATTGCGCAGGCTCTAAGGGTCAAATTCGGCTTCATTCTCTTTATTCGCCTTGCCACCGCGCTAGTTGTAGGAACTATTCTCAACCTTGTCTATCGAGCCTTTGATGTGCTTCAACAGCCGATTAGCTTCTTTTGGCAGACAACTCTCACTGAACCAGAAGACCTAGTTTCGCTGCTTTTGACCGAGCTGCAATCTCTATCATTATTATTCTTGATAGTTGTAGGGCTGGTGATTGTGATGGAAGTGCTCAAACAGATAAGAGTAGTCTATTATTGCGAACTATTGCTTCAGCCAGTGCTGAGGCTCTTAGGTATTTCAGGGCAACTTGCCCATATAGTTGCGGTGGGATGCCTATTGGGTTTGACCTATGGTAGTGGCTTGCTTATTGCCGAAGCGAAGAAACACAGGGTATATGACCTAGCTGGAGCAACCATTTTCATTAGCATGTGCCATGCTCTTATTGAGGATACCCTGCTGATGATTCTAATTGGCGCCGACCTGTCAGCAGTGCTATTTGCTCGTCTCCTAGTCTGTTCCTTAGTGGTGGGATTGCTAATGAGATCTGGTGACTTCTTCTACCTCTTTATCCATAAAATCTCGGATAAGCCAGATAGTAGGTGATAGTAGATAAGATAAGAGCCTTGTTAAACTGTAAGCCCGCAGCTGCTCTTCTTCGCCTTCGGTAGTAAATGATAGTAAATGGTAGTAAATAAGAGCCTTGTTAAACTGTAAGCCCGCGCAGCTGCTCTTTCTTCGCCTTCGGTAGTAAATGGCAGTAAATGGTAGCAAATGGCAGTAAATAAGAGCCTTGTTAAACTTCTGTTTGAAAGAATAGGGGGAGTTCCTTAGTAAAATTCCTTATAATGTTTGGCAATATTACCCAACAATACAACGATAAAAATGTTTGAAAAGATACAGGTTCCCTCTCAAGGAGAGAAAATTCGCTCGGCCAATGGCAAGCTGAGCGTTCCAGATAATCCAATCATTGCTTATATAGAAGGCGATGGTATAGGAGTGGATATCACTCCCGCTATGCATAAGGTCATTGATAGCGCGGTTGCTAAGGCCTATCAAGGCAAGAAGAAGATCTCATGGATGGAAATCTATGCAGGCGAGAAAGCCAACCGGGTCTATGGCAAAGAGCTTTGGCTGCCAGATGAAACCCTCGCAGTGCTTACAGAATTCTTAATAGGAATTAAAGGACCTCTCACTACGCCTGTAGGTGGCGGCATTCGGTCATTGAATGTGACCTTAAGGCAACAGCTAGACCTCTATACCTGCCTTAGGCCGGTGAGATGGTTCAAAGGAGTTCCTAGCCCAGTAGTCAATCCACATGATGTGGATGCAGTTATTTTCCGCGAAAATTCAGAGGATATTTATCTTGGTGTTGAATGGCAAGCAGATACAGATGAGGTGAGCAAGCTATTGGCTTTTTTGCGTGATGAGATGGGAGTTGTTAAGATCAAACCCAAGGAACATATTGGCGTGGGAATAAAGCCCATCTCCGCTTTCGGCACCAAGCGATTGGTGAGGATGGCAATTGATTATGCCCTTGATAATGGTCGCCCCTCAGTGACCCTGGTGCATAAGGGCAACATAATGAAATTTACTGAAGGCGCCTTCAAGGAATGGGGCTATGAGGTGGCGCGTGAGGATTATGGCGCCGAGCCCCTAGACGGAGGCCCCTGGCACAGGATAGCCAATCCCAAAACAGGCGAAGACCTCATCATTAAGGATGTCATCGCCGATGCCTTCTTACAACAGATACTATTGCGCCCGCGTGATGTCAGTGTAGTTGCAACTATGAACCTAAATGGCGACTATA
This sequence comes from Gammaproteobacteria bacterium, assembly GCA_965215225.1. Classification (GTDB taxonomy): domain Bacteria; phylum Pseudomonadota; class Gammaproteobacteria; order CBDBNL01; family JAAOII01. Next base: position 1,642,079 of record OZ244039.1, on the reverse strand, counting down.
TTTCCGATGCACTGGCAGCTCAGGTTGGCGGCATAGGCATAGCACCAGGGGCAAACATAGGAACCCACTATGCTGTTTTTGAAGCGACTCATGGCACTGCGCCCAAATATGCTGGTCAAGATAAGGTAAATCCTAGTTCGTTGATTCTATCTGGCGAGATGATGCTACGCCATCTTGGTTGGATTGAGGCAGCCGATTTAGTTTTAGGAGCAATGGAGAAGACCATTGCGGCTAAACAGGTTACCTATGATTTTCATCGCCTGATGGATCATGCCACATTGCTAAAATGTTCTGCTTTTGCCGACGAGCTGGTAAATAATATGTAGCTGCTTGTTTTAGCAACTTTTTTCGGGGTATGGCGCAGTCTGGTAGCGCGCCTGCTTTGGGAGCAGGAAGTCGGGAGTTCGAATCTCTCTACCCCGATTCTCTATATGAAACCTCTGATTTGTTGTTCTAGCTAATGAAAGAACTAAGGCAAGAACTAAGGCAAAAACTAATAAAAGCCTTTTGGTGGGGTCGCCTTGAAATTGAGCAGTGATTAGGAAGGCTGATTTGGCTTTAGGAGCAGCTCGTTTTAGATGGGCATGAAATGGGTGGAGGCCTATTCCGCTTTTGTCGGGCTGCATTTTCTCGGTGAGCGGGGTATTGAGATAGGATAAACGGGTCTATGATGTAAATTCACACTTTATAATAATGTAGTGGTTTCAAAAAGAGATATTAATAAAGAGTTGTTGATATGATAAATTTCTATTCTTTTCGTCAGCTGCTAGTTTTTGGTGCTTTTATAATTGGGGTCTTATCCTTGGCTTCTTGTGCAAGTAGCGATGGTGACGATGCTGGCAATGGTGTCCTTCCCAATTTTGAATTGGAATTCAGCCCTTATAATGGTGGGACCTATGTTTATTGGCGCAATCGGGATACTTCTGCTGCTCTTAGGTCATTAGACATAACCTTTATCAATATTACCGTAATCGGTTATGATAGCAATGGCATCGAACAAGATACAGAAACAAGAATCCTTAGTAGTGCCCCATCGGCACAGCTAAGTATACAACAGCTGACTATAGTCCGCCAAAATGGGAACCATGGTTACAATTTTGCTGGTCTTCAATCCGGCCTTGAATATGAATTTCGACTTAGCATCGCCATAGGGGATGGCTCACCTAGACCAATCGGCATAACCCCGGCTGAGGCCAACAGGGCAGACTATGAGGACAGAAGAATCGGTATAGGTGAGGACACGGATGGTAATAAGGTAGCGGATTTTGTTGAGGAAAAGCAGGGGGACCCAGGTAATGGTGGAGAAGGCGGTGAGCCAGGAGAAGGCGGTGAGCCAGGAGATGGGGATGAGCCAGGAGAAATCCCTCCCCTAGCTGTGGATCTCACTTTTGCTCCCATAATTGGCGGTTTTCGCATATCTAACCAGTCGGCATTTGGCAATTCCATTTCTTTGAATATCACGGCAACCAGTGGAAGTGGGACTGTAGTAGAAAAGCCGAATATAAACATAGCCGAATTTTTTGATGATAGCCATGATTTTACTGGGTTGGATGATCAATCCGATTGGATCTTTAATATTACCGGGACTCTTAGTGATGGCAGGCAGCAAAGGGTGGTGATAGTTTTTGTTTGGATGGAGAATGCTGAAGACCACGGCAGCGGTGGTATTCGGCCGGGAATCAATACAGATGGGGATGGCAGGGCGGATAGTGTGGATGAGGATGACGATAATGATGGATCGGAGGATGGGGAGGAAATAGCTAGGTGTGTATTAGTTCCTAATTGCGATAATGATGCTTTTATGGATGGAGAGGACATAGATGATGATGGGGATGGGTTGATAGAGATAGCTACAGCGGAAGAATTGAATGCAGTTCGCTATGCTCTAAATGGCAATGGGAGTAGGTCATCGGAGGGTGCGGAGCTTAACACCACTGGCTGTGGTGGTATGGGAGGGATAGATAACTGTTCTGGCTATGAGCTGGTTGCGGATATAAGTCTTGCCGATTATACGGATGATGAGAGGGGCAAAGGCTGGCGACCCTTGGGTCGTGATACAGATAGTGGTACCGATGGATGTCAAGGGACTGGATTTAATGGGATTTTTGAAGGCAATGGTTTTAGGATTAGTGATTTAATCATTAATCGTCCGAATGAAGATTGTGTGGGTTTGTTTGGGCACCTAGCTGAGTATAGGGTTGGGGGATCACCTGTGGATGTGGGGTTGGAGATTCGTAATCTTAGTCTTTATGCTGAGACAGTAATAGGTAAGGATAGAGTGGGGAGTTTGATAGGATACATGGTAAATGCTACGATTACTTCTTCTTCTACAAGCATTGGTAATATCAGCGGAGAATCTAATGTAGGCGGTCTGGTGGGATATGGTTTCGGTGCTGCGATTATTTCTTCTTCGGTTGTGGCAGGTGAGGTGAGCGGGAGCAATAGTATGGGCGGTCTGGTGGGGTATGGTCAATTTGCTCGGGTCTATTCCTCTTCGGTAGTAGCAAGTGTGGTAAGCGGGATTGGTAATCTTGGTGATTTTGTAGGCGGTCTGATAGGGTGGGGAGAAACTGCTCGGGTTTATTCTTCTTCGGTGGTGGCAGCTGAGGTGAGCGGGACTGGTAATAATGTAGGCGGTCTGGTAGGGAATGGTCAATTTGCTCGGGTTTATTCTTCTTCGGTGGTGGCAGCTGAGGTGAGCGGGACTGGTGCTGATGTAGGTGGTCTGGCGGGAATTTTTGACAGTGCCAGAGTTGCTTATTCCTATGTAGTCTCAGCTAGTAATACTGCTATGCTGGTTGGAAGTAGAAACCCGGATACTGAAGAAGTTGCTTCTTATTGGGACAGAAATACTAGTGGTGTCGATAGTGGAAACACTGGTAACCCGAAAACCACTAGTGAGCTCCGCAGCCCAATCAGCTATACAAAAATTTATGACAGTTGGGACGAGGAGATGAATACATTTGGTAAAGACGACGGGCCCTTGGCGGTCTGGTGTGATGAGGATAATAGTAGGAACATAACAGCGGGTGAAAAAATCAATGACAATCTTATTTGGCATTTTGGCACGGATATGGAATATCCCGCTATTCGCTGCAATCCCACTGGTCCAACCGAATGGCGTAGCTGGTGGTTTTTGAACGGAGCTGGCAAACCCCAACTAAACCAGACCCGTTTAGCCGAGCGCCTATAAACTAGCGCCGGCTTTCATAAGCTTCTAAGCTTCTAATTAGCAAATTAAGCCTAAAAGCAAGACCATAACGAGCCTTGGCGAATTGATGGCAATTTGGTTTCTTTTAACACGGCGAACGGGGGAGGTGAGGATAGTTTTTATTCTGGCTGAGAATAGATCGCGAAGGATACTCGGTCGAGGCGGAATACAGATGGCAGAACGGATGGAGGATGATGGATGATGGGTGATAGGGGAACGGATGGAGGATGATGGAGGATGGAGGATTAGATGAATTTATACAAAGAGGCAAGTAGGCTGTTCTTATCTCCTTCGGCTTCCTTTATTAGTAATCTTCGGACCATGGCGAGTTTAGTGAGGTTCATAGCGCTGGACCTCAGCCACTGCATAGAAAGGTTGCTGAAACCATAGTTCAAGGATTCAAGAACAAGCATAAAAGCGAGGTTATGAGCATAGCGTCTCTTTTGATATTCATTGAGTTTTTCGGGGCAGATGTCATTGGTTTGCTGAAGCAGTTCGCTTAGCACCTGCACATCCATTAAGCCGAAGTTGGCTCCTTGGCCAGCAAGGGGATGAAACGAATGGGCGGCATCGCCGACCAGAAGGACACAACCGCGAACATAGTCTTTGCTATGGTGAGCGACTACTCGAAACATCATCCGATTGCCTAGCTTTACATCGCCGAGCCGTGAAGGAAAGGCTTGTTGTAGATGAGCGAGAAACTTCTTGCTACTAAAACTAATCAACTGGCGATTATATTCAGCCGAGTTATACCAGATCAACGATGCTCGATTAGAAGGCAATGGCAGAAAGGCTTGTGCCCCAGTGGGAGTAAATCTTTGCCAGGTGGTTGAATGGCTCTGGTTGGTTTTTACCTGAACTACTAGCGCGGTTTGGGAGTGCTCAAATCTAATTGAGCCTATCCCTGCTTGTTGGCGGATGAGCGACTGGACGCCATCGGCTCCTATGACAAGAGATGTAGCTAGGCTGCGCCCTTTGGCAAGATGAACCCTGGCGCCAGTGGCAGCCATATCTATACCAACAACCTTGTCGGCAATAAGATCAATGTTCTTATTCTGCTTTAGCCTTTTTGCTATGGCTGCCAAAATAAGATGGTTCTCTGCCATAAAACCAAGCTGCTCGGCAGCTATATCGCCAGCGGCAAAACGGACAAGAGGCGCTCCTTCCTCCCATACTTCAACCAGGTCAAAGGAACAAACTGGCGCCATATCGTCCCAGACGCCTAGTCGCTTAAGGAGAGAGGCCGAAGCATTGTTGAGTGAGATAACCCTTCCGTCTGGTTCTGGCTTATGCCAATCAGTTTCTATCAGTGCTAGGTTAAATCTATTGCCTAGGGCGATGGCTAGGGCTCCTCCTATCATACCGCCACCTACTATTATCAGGTCATACTTCTGCTGCGCCATCTTGTTATTTTACCTTTTGCTTGATAAACTATTCTTTTATTTCTTTTAAATAGAAGAAATAAACTATTGATTGCCTTAATTTTGCCTTTGTGCTTTTATAATAAAGCCAATCTGTTTTCTTCTTAGATTGCTTTTAAGGTAGAATTGATTTGATTGATTTTGAAGAAAAGAAACCAAGTCCCCTTCGTCTAGAGGCCTAGGACTTCGCCCTTTCACGGCGGCAACAGGGGTTCGAATCCCCTAGGGGACGATTCTTTCGGCTGGTCCTTTTTAGTAGAAGCACCAACCTAATTCCTCCTCTGTATTTGGTCTAGGGGCTTAGGGCTTCGCCATTTCACGGCGGCAACAGGGGGGCGAACGATTTTTTGTTGGTTATTGATTTTGATGTTCTATAGGGTTTTATAGAAGCGCCAACCTAAGTCCTCTTAATGTAAGTGATTTATAAAATGCATGTCGTATTAATTTTTTCAGTTAGATACAAATTTTTGTTTTTTTAGGGTATAATTTCTTCAATGTTGTTAATTAATTAATTAAAATTTTCATGATTATGACAGAGAAAGCTACAGAGGGAACTACAAAGAAAACTTTTAAAGGTTTTGACAAGCTTAGCCTAGAGGAGCCCTTTGCTAAGGGGCTTCTTAATGATATTAGAAACGGTATGAAGCATAGCAAAGAGGGAGCCTATACCATTAGCTTGGATGCCGGCTTTGGCAAAGGGAAGACTACTTTTCTTGAGATGTTTAAGAATATGATAAGAGACGAGAAGGATGCTTCAACCTCTGTTGAAGGAAACAGCAAGAATAATGAGGACACTATTACTACTACAAAGAATGATGCAGCCAATACTGATGAAGCTACCAATACTGATGAAGCTGCCAAAACTAGTAGCAACAGTGATGATGACGATACTAAATATACAATTTTCAGCATCAATGCTTGGGAAACAGAAAAATATGGCAATCCTGCAGTTGCGATACTAAACGAATTTATTGATTTTTTGCGTTCAGATAAAAAACCTTATATACCCCCTGAAAAGAAGAAGGCATTAATAGAAGCTGCTCATTTAGCGAAGGATCTTGTTATTAGTCTGGCCCCCAGTCTTTCTATTCCGCTAACATTTGCTTTTGGTTTCATAAAAGTAGTAGGGATGTTTCGTAAAAAGGAGGACGATTTACCTTCAACACAGTCAACCACTGACAAAATCAATCAAGTCATATCAGAATATAAAGAGATAACAAAAAGAGACTTGATCATTGTGGTAGATGAATTGGATAGGGTAAAACCTGATTATGCAGTAGACTTTTTGGAGTCCATAAAACACTTTTTTGATATTCCTAAGATCTGCTTCCTCTTTGCTGTTAACCGCCAACAGCTTGAAACCACAGTGAGGGAACTTTTTGGCAAGGACTTGGATTTTGCTGGCTATTATGATAAGTTTTTTCAGCGAGAATTTTCTTTGACAAATGCCTATAGCCAAGCAGTGAAAAATTATATTCAGACAGAGATTGAAAAATTTGAACAGCAGCCTGATATTCATTTTGATAAGGCTCAAAAGAACATAGACAAGTGGTTTAATTTTTATGAGACATTTGATCTAAGCCTTCGTCAAACTCAGGAATGGATAACCATTTCTCATAAGGCATTTGATAAATACATAAGGGAGATATTAGCAGACGAGAGGCAGTTTACTAAGAATCGTGAGGACCTGTTTGATATCTTAAAAAAAGAACAACTAAGTGAGAATGAGTTAAAAGATGTAGAGAATGAATTAAATAGAGACATACAAAGGCAGAATGAGACTACTAATATGTTAGTAGGAAAGAAGGCAGAGTCGACTAAACTATCAAAACTGGATGAAGCACGCGCAGAGGAAGTATATTCTATTGATTTTTATTTAGTTCTTTTTTATACCGCTCTTTATATTAAACGAAGAGATTTGTTCACTGTTGAAACTACTCAACCAATAATGGAACAACACAAAAAGATACACCAGTTTGTTGAGCAATATCCGAATGTGAATGAGGATTATCTTTGGATAAAAATCTATCTTCATTGTTCTTTAGCTAGAAAAGACAAAATTTTTGAAAAATATGCCGAGAAGATAATAAGTAGTCAAAATCCTGATTATGAAATTAAAAAAATAGACCCAGAGCTGCCAGATTTTAGGATCTTAGGAGTGGATCCAAAAGACAAAAAGTGGATTGAGGGTATCGGCGATGCTTTATTAAGATTCACTATTTTTGACATTACACCTGAAACTCTCTTTAATATTATCAGCCATCCATAATAGTTGCTGGCTAATTAACATCTCATTGAACTTAAGGAATTCTTCTTTGCTATAAATAAAAAAGACTAGATCAAATCAGTCTAAATCAATCTACAACTCTAAGCTTTTTGCCTTACATTAATCTGGCGGTTTGGCTTGTTCACTTTCTAGAGAGTCTACGGAGACATTTATCTTTGCCTTACATCAATCTGGCGTTCTGATTTGCTGACTTGTTGACTGAGATAGACTTCTCTTGCTGCTATTCTTGGCGATAGAAAATCTAGCTAAAAAAATTGTTCTGACCCCTTGTTTTAAGTATGCATAGTTCTTATTGTTTAAGATTATGCCGAGATGGTTTATGACATTCAGTAGAACAACATCTTGTGCTTCTTATCAAAGGAGGGAAGAAAATGAGGACACTTCATCTAGTTCAATTTTTGAACCTAATCACTAATCGCCTAATCTTTAGGAATCATCTGTGCTTGGTTGCACTGTTATTTATGACTGCCTGTGTTGGAAACGCGGATAATATGAACTTTCCCGCTAGTCCATCAGACCCTTCATATGAGGAGATTGTTGAAGACGATTGCTCGGCCGACCCGGCCGATCAGAATTCTCAATCAGATGATTGTGAACCTAGCTCGGTTAATGAAACTATTGACGATAACGAGAATGATAATCCAACAACAGAGCGAGAAGATCCCAGCGGAGGCGGAAACAATAGTGGCAATGGCGAAGGGGAAAGTGATAATCCAGTAACAGGGGAGGGAGATCCTGACGCTATGGATACTATTGAGGACAAGGATAAGGATCTGATTGAGGATGAAAATGACAACTGCCCTATGGTGTTTAATCCTTCGCAATTAGATACAGATAATGACCATCAGGGTGATAGCTGCGATAGTGATGATGACGATGATGGGATTTATGATGTTGAGGATGTGGATGATGATGGCGATGGGTTGATTGATATAAGAAACTCTGCTGAATTGGATGCGGTCCGCTATCAGCTCAATGCTAGAGGGCGTAGGTTAGAAGCCAATGGGTTTCTCAATACCAGCGGCTGTGGCAATGGCGATTCTATTCACCGCTGTGTTGGCTATGAGCTAGTGAATGACATTAATATTGCCGCCTATCAAGATGTGGATGACGGCAAAGGCTGGCAGCCTATTGGTTATGATAATAGTTCTAAACCACCTCCTAGCTTTCTTTGTTCGGGAGAGCCTTTCACCGCCATCTTTGAGGGCAATGATTATGTTGTAGAAGGTTTGAAAATTGCTCGCCCCACTCAAAATTGTGTTGGCTTATTTAGCCAGGTTGAAGGGGAGGTTCGCAATCTCCATATAGCCGCAAGTAGTATCCGAGGAAGCACTGGGGTAGGTGTGTTGGCTGGGGTTGCGACTAGGGCGATGATTACAGCCTGTTCGGTTGTTTCCGATTCTGCCAAAGGGCAGAATCTTGTAGGTGGATTGATAGGTAGAAGCGACCAGACGACTGTAAGGGCTTCTTCTGCCATCACTCGTTTCAATATTGAGGCAGAGGGACCGGCGGGAGGGTTAACTGCCTCTCATCGTCTTGGCAGGGTCATTGCTTCTTATGCCGTCTCTAATAATATCAGTGGCTCTTATAGTATAGGTGGTCTGGTGGGAGACGGCCAACAGGCAGTTGTTATTTCTTCCTATGCCCTATCTGGCACTATAGGAGGCAGGCAAGATAATATAGGGGGGCTAGTGGGAGATGGGACATATGCAACTATTGTCTCTTCTTATGGCGTGACTGGCTATTTCGCTGAGGGGGCTGTTATTGGCGGCTTGGTAGGTGGCAATAGGAATGCCAGAATTTTCAATTCTTATGCGATTTCTCATAGTGCCGATGAATCTGGGGCAGGGGGACTTGCTGGCTTTACTACCAGTGGTATCACTGCATCCTATTGGGATAATAATATCACTGGGGGTTTTGATACTAGCTATGGTAGGACAACTGAGGTTCTGCAAGATAATGAGAGCCTTATCTATCGCGATTGGGATAAGCCAGTGGATTTGTCCCACATCATTTGGGCGGATGTCAGTGGCTTAATTAATATGACTGGCTGGTGTGATAGCAATCTTGATGGCAATCTTAGTTCTGATGAGCAGCTTGCCGATAATCGAATCTGGGATTTTGGCAGCAACACTGATTATCCTGCTGTTCGCTGCACCTCAGCTAGCTTGAGCCAACAAAGACAAGGGTGGCATCTAGGTTCTGATGGCAGACCAGCCATTGACTCACAAGCTACAATGCCCTGATATCGCCAATATCCCCAATACCTCTAATATCCTTAATATCCCTAATATTTCTATCATAATCTAGCTATAGTTTGGGTCTTAGACGGTGTGCCGCGGGCGCTTGCCAATATCCCCAATATCCCCGATACCTCTGATATCCTTAATATCCCCATATTCCTAATAGCCTTAATATCTCCAATATCCCCACCATAAGCTAGTTATAGTTTTGGTAAGCCTAGTTTCTAGTTAGCTGGTTTCTATGTTTGAACCTTAATATGAAACCAATATGAAACCGATAGTAAAAATAAAGTCAATAATATTCCCATATTCCTAATAGCCTTAATATCTCCAATATCCCCGCCATAATCTAGTTATAGTTTTGGTAAGCCTAGTTTCTAGTTAGCTGGTTTCTATGTTTGAACCTTAATATGAAACCAATATGAAACCGATAGTAAAAATAAAGTCAATAATGGAATCTTAATTAGGTTAACTGGATTAAAAAACTAGCAAGGATTTATAGTAAAATAGCTACTATCAGTCTTTTGCTTGTGCTTTAAGGCTGATATTGATATTTTATTGATAAAGAATACTAACTAGATTGTTCAGTCAACGCGTCTTCTTTTCCGTTGTTTTCCCTTTGGGCTTTTGGCTTTTCGTTGTTGCTTGTGAAGGAAGTCCTGGCAGCATTAAGGTTTCAACTCCTGGTGGCGACAGAGATAATGATACTATATTAGACAGAGATAATGATACTATATCAGATAGCTTAGATAATTGCCCAGATGTCCCTAATCGAGACCAGAATAATACCGACCGAGATGATCATGGCAATGCTTGTGATGACGATGATGACAATGATAATGTGCCAGATACAAATGACGCCTTCCCTCTTGATCCAGCTGAATATCTTGATACCGACCAAGATAGGATAGGCAATAATCGTGATTTGGATGACGATGGGGATGGTTTAATAGAGGTGTCGGATGCCACCCAGCTGAGTGAGATAGACGAGATCGAAGGAGGCTTTGCTGCTGAGCCGGGCTGCAGTGGGCAAGGTTGTATTGGCTATGAGTTGGCGACCAACCTCAGTCTGGCATCTGCTGATTGGCAGCCATTGGGAAATAATGGGACAGATTGTCGAAGCGAACCTATGAACCTATTGTTTGAGGGCAATGGTTTTGTTCTGAGTGATGTTTATATCGAACGCGCAGCTGACGATTGTGTGGGGCTACTAAGTAGTGTCAGTGGGCAGATTAGTAACCTTCATATCAAGGCTATGATTGTTAGTGGTAATAGCAGTGTTGGAGGCTTGGCTGGCAAAGGCAAGGATCTTAGGATTGTTGATTCTTCGGTTGTGTTGTCAGATCTTAATGGGACTAGTTTTGTTGGCGGTCTGGTGGGAGATGGCGATAATGTCACTATCATTTCCTCTCAGGTTGTCGTTAATATTAGTGCTAGTGGCGATAGGGTAGGGGGGCTAATGGGGAGGGGAGTTGGCGCGCAGATTATTGATTCCTCTGCTGTTGCTACCAACATTAGTGGGGGAAGCGAAGTTGGTGGCTTAGTTGGCAATGGCGATAGCAGCACTATTATCAATTCTTCTGCCTCATCGGTCAATATAGTGGGGGCTGGTGATGAGGTTGGCGGTTTGTTGGGGACTGGCACTGGTGCTGATATTAGAGGAGCCAGTGCTATTTCTACCAACATTAGTGGGGGAAGCGAAGTTGGCGGCTTAGTTGGCAATGGCGATAGCAGCACTATTATCAATTCGTCTGCCTCATCGGTCAGTATAGTGGGGGCTGGTGATGAGGTTGGCGGTTTGTTGGGGACTGGCACTGGTGCTGATATTAGAGGAGCCAGTGCTATTTCGACCAACATTAGTGGGGGAAGCGAAGTTGGCGGCTTAATTGGTAATGGCGATGGAAGCAGCATTATAGATTCTTCTGCCTCATCGGTCAATATAATGGGGACTGATACTATTGATACTGATGTTGGTGGTCTGTTGGGGACTGGCGTTGGTGCTGATATTAGAGGAGCCAGTGCTATTTCGACCAACATTAGTGGGGGAAACATAGTTGGTGGTTTAGTTGGTGATGGCGGTCAAATCACTATTATCAATGCTTCTGCCTCAACGGTCAGTATAGAGGCGACTGACGCTAGGGTTGGTGGTTTGTTGGGGATTGGCGGCGGTGCTGATATTAGAGGCGCCAGTGCTATTTCAATGAAGGTTGAGGGCCAACATCAGGTTGGCGGTCTGGTAGGCGATGGTGGCTTTAATATGAGAGTAGTCTCTTCCTATGCTTTTTCCACTTCAATAAAAGGAACGAATAATATAGGCGGATTGGTTGGTACTAGTGAACTGGCTCGTTTGATTTCTTCCTATGGCATATTTGGTCAAGTGGAAGGAGAGTTCCGTATTGGCGGTTTGCTGGGACATGGTGCCAATAATAATAATGCTATTATTTCTTCCTATGCTATTGCTACTTCTATAAGGGGTATGGGTAATTTTGGTGGGCTAGTAGGGCAAGGTGACTTTACTACTATAGAATCTTCTTATGTATTAGCCGAGGTTGCTCAAGGAGCGGGGTTGTTGGGATCCAGCACAAGCGGTAGAATAGATGCAACCTATTGGCATAATATCAGTAGTAATTATGATGCTCCCATGAGGACTACTTTTATTCCCGCCGATTATAGGACTAATGTCTCTCTGAGCGAGCTGCGCTCTCCTACCATGTATGAGGATATATATATGACTTGGAATGCTAGCAGCGACGACATTAATGTTTGGTGTGATACTAACTTGAATGGTCAGATAGATGGAAATGAACGCACCGATGACAATCGCATCTGGGATTTCGGCACGAATATGCAGTATCCCGCCATTCGCTGCACCTCTGATACTCTTGAAGAGCAACGCCAAAGGTGGAGCCTGGTGGATGGCAAACCCCAGCTAAATTCTACTCTTCTTAAGCAGGTTCTAGGTCGGTGATGAAGAGACTAGAATCTACCCCCTCCCTCTCTTCTTAAGCAAGCTCTAGGTCGGTGATGAAGAGACTAGAATCTACCCCCTCCCTCTCTTCTTAAGCAGGCTCTAGGTCGGCAATGAAGAGACTAGAATCTACCACCTCCCTCTCTTTCTTAAGCAGGCTCTAGGTCGGTGATGAAGAGACTAGAATCTACCACCTCCCTCTCTTCTTAAGCAGGCTCTAGGTCGGTGATGAAGAGACTAGAATCTACCACCTCCCTCTCTTCTTAAGCAGGCTCTAGGTCGGTGATGAAGAGAGATGAAGAGACTAGAATCTACCACCTCTCTCTTCTTAAGCAAGCTCTAGGCCGGCAATGAAGAGACTAGAATTTACCATCTCCCTCTCTTCTTAAGCAGGCTCTAGGTCGGCAATGAAGAGAGATGAAGAGACTAGAATCTACCCCCTCCCTCTCTTTCTTAAGCAAGTTCTAGATCGGTGATGAAGAGACTAGAATTTACCATCTCTCTCTCTTCTTAAGCAGGTTCTAGGTCGGCAATGAAGGGAGATGAAGAGACTAGAATTTACCATCTCTCTCTTCTTAAGCAGGTTCTAGGTCGGTGATGAAGAGACTAGAATTTACCATCTCCCTCTCTTCTTAAGCAAGCTCTAGGTCGGTGATGAAGAGACTAGAATTTACCATATCCCTCTCTTTTTAAGCAGGTTCTAGGTCGGTGATGAAGAGAGATGAAGGGAGATGAAGAGAGATGAAAAGAGATGAAGGGAGATGAAGAGAGATGAAAAGAGATGAAGGGAGATGAAGAGAGATGAAAAGAGATGAAGGGAGATGAAGAGAGATGAAGAGAGATGAAAAGAGATGAAGGGAGATGAAGAGAGATGAAAAGAGATGAAGGGAGATGAAGAGAGATGAAAAGAGATGAAAAGAGATGAAGGGGGATAAAGAGAGATGAAGGAATATGAAGGGAGATGAATAGGAGTATCCTCCTCTTACTTAGCTTCTAGCTGTTTTAGTCTTTCAGGTAGATAGGGCAAGAGTGCTTTAGGAAGGATTACCTTGCCGTCTGAGGTTTGGTAATTTTCTAACAATGCTATGAGCGTTCTGCCGACCGCTAGGCCAGAGGCATTAAGAGTATGAACTAGATGACGATTGCCTTTTTCATCTCGCCATCTTGCTTGCATTCGGCGGGCCTGAAAATCGGTGCAGTTGCTACAAGAAGACACTTCGCGATAGCGATTTTGTCCGGGCAACCAGACTTCGATGTCATAGGTTTTGGCGGCGTGAAAGCCGATATCGCCACTACATAGATTAACAACCTTATAGGGCAGTTCAAGGAGCTGAAGAATCTTCTGAACTTGCTGGCTCATCTCTTCTAGTGTGTTCCATGAATCCTCTGGCTTGGTAATCTGCACCAGTTCCACCTTGTCAAATTGATGGAGGCGCAGCATTCCTTTGACATCCTTACCATAGCTACCTGCCTCACTGCGAAAACAAGGAGTATAGGCAACTAGTTTTAGGGGTAGTTCGCTAGGGGCAAAAATCCTATTGGCGGCGATATTGACAAGGGGCACCTCAGCCGTAGGTATCAAAAAGGAATCCCTCCCACCTATAACGAAAAGGTCTTCGCTAAACTTAGGCAACTGACCACTATGCTTAAGGGCTTGCTCTTTGACTAGAAGGGGGACATAGATTTCTTCGTAATTATGTTGGTTAATATGCACATCTAACATCAGCTGGGCTAGAGCGCGATGAACCAGTGCTAAATCTCCTCTGAGAAGTGCAAATCGACTACCAGCCATTTGGGCTGCCAGCTCAAAGTCCAATAGTCTAGGGAAGAGCTCATAGTGTTCTTTGGGCTTGAAGGGGAAATGGGGTTTCTCGCCCCATACTAGTATTTCGGCATTGTCTTTCTCATCTGTGCCTATGGGCACAGTGGTATCCAATAGATTGGGTAGCCCGTTATAGAACTCCTCCAAATTCTTAAGAATAGCTTTTAGGTCTTGCTCGGCTTCTTTGATTTGCTTCTTAAGGCGTTTTAGCTCTTTTCTCTCATCATCTACTTTTTCCTCATTAAGAGCCTTCTTTTCATAGACCTTATTAAGCTGGTTGCGTTGATGTTGCAATTCTTGAAGCGGTTGTTGGACTTTCTTTCGCTCTTTCTCTAGGTCGTTATAGGTGGAAAGGTCAGAAACCATCCTTCTATCACTGCATAGCTTGGTAATCAGGTCACGATTGTTCCTTAAAAGGCGAGGGTCTAGCATTGGCTAGGAAGATTCCTTTTTATGTTGTTCTTGTATAACCTTCGCTTGAACGCTGTAAAGTGTGGTAGGTCTGAGTAATAGTCTTTCTAATCCAATCGGCTGACCGGTTTCAATACAATAGCCATACTTCTTTTTTTCAATCCGTTCCAATGCCAGATCAATCTTGCTCAATAGCTGAGTGTCTCTTTCTATCATACGAAATACTAACCGATTCTCTTCCTCAAGTGAAGCCCTGTCTGCTTCATCATATTCTCCTTCGGTAGTTTTCGTGCTGCTGCGTAATTGTTCTATATTGCTAGAGATCTTCTTGTGTTCCTCTAACAACAGATTGCGGAAGAATTGTAGTTGTGCTGCGCACATATACTTTTTCTTTGGCTGTCTTAGCAGGGCAGCTCGGGTAAGCGTTGCTTTCTTTTTTCTTTTTGCCATAGTGCCATATTATAGTGATAATCTGCTTGGCATTAATCTGGTCTTTATATAATGAGGCTTCAATGTCTCTTTTTTACTGGTTTTTAATCTTTCTGTTGTCTGCTATATGGGCAACTTCTTTCATACTAATAGAAATAGGATTGACCGAGCTAGATCCATTTTCCTTAGTCTTCTGGCGGCTCACCTCGGCTGCCTTGGTTTTTACTTCGGTAACTCTCTTGTTGGGTCATAGGTTTCCTGCTAGCATCTCTTTTTGGCGCACCTTCATTGTCATTGCTTTCTTTGCCAATGTGGTTCCCTTTAGCCTCATAGCCATAGGTCAGCAGTATATTCAAGCGGGACTTGCTTCCATATTGAATGGCATGACTCCTATTTTTACCGCTCTACTTGCTCACTCGTTCCTAAAGCATGAGCCGCTCTATCTGCACCGCCTCTTGGGTCTCATAGCCAGTTTTATTGGGGTAGTGGTTATCTTTGGTATTGATGCACTATACGATTTTGACCTCGGCAGTATAGGACAGCTCTGTGTCATAGGAGCGGCTCTTTCTTATGGAATTGGCTTTATCTTAGGAAAGAAATATGCTGGTGATTTTAATGCTTATGTTAGTTGCTCTGCTATGTTGGTCTGTTCTGCTGCGACGATGTTCGTAATCAGCACACTTTGGCACACAGGCCTGCCCCAACAGCCTCAGAGCTGGGGAGTGTGGATTGCAATACTATTTATGGCTGTGGTTGGCACTGGCATTGCCTATATTATCTATTATTATCTGTTGGCGCGAGTGGTGTCGACCAATGTCTCACTGGTTACTGTTCTTTCTCCGCCTATGACTATCTTCATAGGGGGGCTATTTTTGGGCGAAGTTCTGGCTATCAATGATTACATAGGGATGTTGTTAATACTAGGAGGGCTCTTACTGATAGATGATAGAATGAGAAGATGGATATGACCTATTATTCTTATGCCCCAGTTGATTCCAATAGCTATCTATGGGTGAGTGCGAATGATCGCACCATTACTGCTATAGATCTCTTGTCCCCAGCTCAGTTGGCTAAACAGCAAGAGTCCTCAGCTCAATATGATGACAAGAAGCTGAAGCCCTTTATTGACCTGCTTCTTGCTTATCTAAGGGGTGAGAAGAAAGACATCTCTTCATTGCCCTTAGTAATAGAAGAGCTCAAAGGGTCTAATTTCTTTCGCCAAGTATGGCGTGTTCTACTAAGCATTCCCCCTGGTTCTACTATGACCTATAAAGAGGTGGCAGCCTATCTAGGCAATAAGAACAAGGCGCGCGCGGTTGGTATGGCTTGTGCGGCCAATCCAGTTGTTCTGGCTGTTCCCTGCCATAGAGTTGTTGCTGCCAATGGATTGGGTGGCTATAGATGGGGGCTAGAGTGGAAACAGAAATTGCTGAGTATGGAATCAATATGGAATCCGCCGGTTAGCTTTTCTGACGAATCCATTCAATCAGCCGATTGGTAGAGGAGTCAAATTGGCTGGTTTGGCTGGTCTGACTGGCTGCCATCTCAGCGTGAATCCTCTGGCTTAGCTTCTTCCCTAGTTCTACCCCCCACTGATCAAAAGGATTGCTTTGAGTCAGATAACCTAATAGGGCAGTGCGGTGTTCATAGAGACTAAGCAGCGCGCCAAGGCTATAAGGATTTAGCTCGTCATAAAGCAAGAAATTGCTAGGACGATTACCCGGCATCATAAGGTCTGTTGCCCGTGTGCTTGATGAATTATTCTTTCTTAGCTCGGCTTGGGCTTCATCCTCATTACGACCCTGTAGGAGAGCCTGTGCTTGAGCTAAGGCATTGGCAATGAGAATCCTATGGGCTTCTTGTTCAGTCGGACTTCTCGTTTTTGCTTGGGGTGGGCGAGCCCCGCCGATGATATCCATTGGAATCAGATGCTTGCCCTGATGGCAAAGTTGCATATAAGAGTGCTGAATTTCAGTTCCTACTCCACCCCAGAGGATCTCATTGGCACCGTCTTTTTTACCATTGCTCTCCATAAAGAGCTGTTGGAGATATTCTGGTAATCGTCTAAGAGAATGTTCATATGCATTGATGCAGTGAGTTTGTGTCCGCCAATAGTTTGCATACCAATATGCCAGTAGCGCCAACAGAAGCGGCATACTTGGCTTGCTGGTCAAACTATGTTCATCCATATCATAGGCGCCCTTTAGCAGCCGTTCAAAAGCCTCTCTTCCTATATGCATGATGATGGGTAGGGCTATGGATGACCAGAGGGAAAAGCGCCCACCAACTGACTTATCAAAGGAAAAAATCTGGTCATCGGGGATACCAAAATCCTTGGCCCTTGCTGGCTCGGCAGTTACAGCATAAAAATGCTTTATCGCTCTAGCGCGTGGGACTTGCCTTTCATACTCAGCTAAGAGCTGATTGGCATTCATCAGAGTCTCTTGAGTGGTAAAAGACTTAGAAGAGATAATGAAAATAGTTGTGGCTAGATTATGTCGCTGCCGAATGCTTGTCAGAGCATCGGGCGAAAGGGAAGAAAGAAAGCTGCACTCAGGGGCATCTGGCGCTGCTGGTAATGAACTACATAGAGTAAGAGGACCCAGATGAGAACCTCCTATGCCAATATTGACTAGTGTATCTATAGGTTGATTGCCAAAGCCGGTTAGTGCTCCTTCCACTAGGTTCTGTCTTAAATCATAGATCCTCTTTCGGTTCGCCCTGGCCTGTTCCATTATTTTGTTGGCGACTGGGCTTCGTTCTTGCTGCGCCCTCAGAGCAGTGTGAAGGGCAGGACGGTCTTCGCTCTGATTAACCCTAGCTCCATCAAATTGGCTGCTAAGTCGTTCTATTAGCTTCTGTTCTTTTGCCAGCTGAAGAAGCAGCCTTATGGTCTCTTCACTGATGAGATTTTTGGAATAGTCCAATAGGAGACCACAGGCAGTGAGGCTGAACTGACTGGCTCGGTTTGGCTCAGCAGCAAAGGCGATGCGCATATCAAAAGAAGCCATCTGCCGCCAATGTTCATTTAGTTGGGAGGAGAGACTTGTCATGGGTCTTGGGGAATTCAATCGAATAAAAAAATGGAGGCGGCGGGAGTCGAACCCGCGTCCGCTTGACATCTACCCTATGCTCTACATGCTTAGCCATTCAATAATTTCTGCTGCCTACTGAAATGGCACAGCTGACAACAGATTCCCCGATAGTTATTTAGCTCTAATATGATATCCATCAACATTCCATCAAGGAAAGAATGCAGAGCGAGCTTGTGAAACCGACCCTACAAATGCCTCACAAGCAAAGCAATCAGTAGAGAAAGCTGTTATTAAGCAGCTAAAGCGTAACTATTTTTGTCGCCAGTTACAACGATGCAGAAGTTTCACGAGCATCTGCAGCTCGGCATGCACTATAAGATTTCTGTAAAGCGTCGAATCCAGAACGCCCCCAGATTTCTTGCTGAAATATTATACCAGAACTTTTGCTATTAATAGGGATAGATCACTCCTTTTAGATATCAATCAGCGCTTTTTAATCCAATCTCTCACAGGTTTATCTTTTTGCCAGACAAAATGGCTAGATGATATAATAGACCCAAATAAGAGAGATTGGGAAATGGAAAACGGGAATGGAAATGGAAATGGAAATGAAGATGGAAATGGAAATGGAAATGGAAATGAAGATGGAAATGGAAATGGAAATAGGAAGCGGCAAATTGGGAAATGGAGATGGGAAATGGGAATTGGGAGATTAAATTAAGGCACAAATATGAAAACTAGGCTATTAGATGATGCAGTTTACAATAAACTGGATGACAACTTCATTGAGCTAGTTAATTCTATCGACCAGCAAAACATCGGGATAGTAGATAGAAGCTTCTATATTAGAAAAGTCAAAATAGAAGTTCTAGATGAGAACAAACAACTATTGTCCTTTTTGAATAGGTTGAAGCTAGGCGAATACCAAACTCAAAATGGCTACCGAACCTATGAGAATCTAAAAGTAGCTAAGAAGATCACCAAAAAGAAGAAGGAAACTAAATCGGTTGAATATATACACAATGAATTGCCTTCTAGCTCACTGAATGTTGTTGTTAATAAGGATTGTTTGAAATATATGAAATCCTTACCTAATAATTGCATAGACTGTATTATCACTTCCCCACCATATAACTTTGGTATTGATTATGGCGACTATTACAGCGATAAAGGCACTTGGAATGATTACTTTAAGAGGATGGAAGGCATTATTGCGGCCATGTATCGCGTGTTAACCACTGGGGGAAGAGTCATATTTAATATTCAGCCCTTTTACTCTGACTATATTCCTTCTCATCATATCTTTTCGAACCTATTTCTGAAACACAATTTCATATGGAGGAATGAAATAATCTGGGAGAAAAATAATTACAGCGCCAGATATACTTCTTGGGGCAGCTGGAAAAGTCCCGCTTCTCCTTATCTCAAATACACTCACGAGTATATTGAGGTCTATTGTAAAGAGACTATCAAACATTTGAATAAGCGGAATGTCCAACCTGATATAACTGACGAGGAGTTTAAGAAATCTGTCATAGGGAAATGGTCTATTGCCCCAGAAAGAAATATGAAACAATATAACCATGATGCTATGTTCCCAGAAAAGCTGGTGGAGAGAGCATTGAGGCTATATACCTATCCGAAAGATACTGTGCTTGATCCGTTTGGGGGAGTCGGCACCACCGCGGTTGTTTGCCGCAAGCTAAAGAGAAACTATATCAGTGTAGACATATCAAAAGATTATTGCGACACAGCAGTGAAGAGAATAGATAGTGTGCAGCCAACTATTTTTGATAACATTTAGAAGAAATGGAACAACGAGATTATGATTCCAATTTGGAAGATATTATTAGAACCTATGATGCTGTAATAAAAGTAATAGACAATGAGGCGAGCGAACAATCAGATAGAGCCTATGGTGGTATGGTTAGAGCTGTAAAAGGACAGCTACAAGAATATATTACCCATTCCTTGATAGTAGTTGCGTGGAAAGAATTAGAAGGAGGGGATGACAGGATTGACATAAATAGTAAGAAAATAGAAATTCCTATTAGAGAGCAATACCTATTAAAAATAACTGACGAAAGAGTGAAAAATCATATAAAGGAAAACATAGCTAATTATCACTATAGGTTGTCAGTTGATAAGCAAGTATATATTGATGATACTCTTGTCATGGGGATTGAATGCAAGGCATTTACAGAAAACGCTATGCTCAAAAGAATAATGGTTGATTTTGATTTGTTGCGAACTGTGTGTCCTGATATGTCTTGTTATCTATTACAACTAGAAAGTCAATTAGGAGGAGATTACTCTCAATTAAATGATGTGGTTTATGGCAGCACTGCTAGCCATACTATTATGTCATATTTTGATACCAAGATTAATATCTTAACTTTGCTTAAAGGGGAAAGAGATATTAGCAATCCCATACACAGAAGATACAAGAAACTAGATATAGACATATTGCAAAAAACTAAGGATGTCATTAAACTAGATTTAGGAAAATATGTTTAATCGAGGCTGAATAGCTAGGTCTTTGCCAAACAGCTCACAGCTTTATCCTTCTGCCATAGGTTCTTGCTAGGTCTCTTTCTTTTATTGTCTGTCGCTTGTCATATAGTTTCTTGCCTCGCCCAGTTGCGAGAACACACTTTACTTTTTGTTTATGCCATCTCAAGCTCAATGGCACACAAGCCAAGCCTTTTTCGTTCAATGAGGTGCGGATCTTGTTGATCTCTTTTTTGTGGAGTAGGAGTTTGCGGCTGCGCATACTGTCTTTGCTTTCTCGTTGATCTGTGCCGGGCAAAGGGGGGATTTGCGCGCCGATAAGGAAAAGCTCGCCGCCAAGAGATTTTATGTATGCATGATTGAGCTGTGCTTTTTTGTTTCTTATGCTCTTTACTTCCCATCCTTCTAATACCAGCCCCGCCTCGTATTTTTCCAATAGCTCATAGTCAAAACGGGCGCGGCGATTTTCACATATCAGGTTGGGACTAGGGCGTTTTTTTGCCATATTGGTTATTTTATGGTTTAACTTATAATTTTGCCATAGTGCCCGAGATTATTAAGACTGCCCATTATCCCTATAGCTGCCAAGATATGTTTGCTCTGGTGGCGGATGTTGATTCCTATGTAGATTTTGTTCCATCCTGTTCGGAGTCTCAAATATTGGAATATCAAGGGGAGGATCAATGTTATGCTCGCTTGGTTTTTACCAAATGGGGACTGAGAGTTGCGTTCGTCACTATGAACCAACACTTCCCCCATAGGTGTATCAATATGAATCTAGTTGAAGGAAAGGGTTTTCGCTATCTAAGAGGGGAGTGGTTATTTAACAAGGAGGAGCGGGGATCTAGTATTCAGCTTCGTTGTGACTATGAGATGCTAGGAGGCTTGCATAGATTATTATCGGTTGATGATATTTGGCAATCGGTGTTTGAGCATATTCGGTTGAGGGCTAGGAGTGTCTATGGCGAAAGATAAGATAAACATAATAAACATAGAGGTCGCTTTAGCATTCCCTTATGAACAACAGCTGGTTGCGCTGCGCGTTGAACTAGGCACATCAATAAGGAGTGCAGTTCAGCAATCCAAGATATTCTCTCTCTTTAACAATGTGCCAGCAGAGGTTGTTAACCTTGAATATGGGGTAGGCATCTTCGGTCAAGAAATTAAGGATATTGACAATTATAATTTGCGCGAAGGGGATAGGATAGAGATATACCGCCCTTTACTCATTGACCCCAAACAGGCAAGATTTAAGCGAGTAGCCAAGAAGAAAGAAACCGAGCCGTCGGTTGATTAGGGAAGGAACTCGTCCATATGTATTTCTGCTAGCCTCTCATTGAGAAAGATAACATAGCCTTTTTTGAGGCTAGTCTGGCGTCCCTTTTTGGTGCGAAAAATATAGTCCCATCTGTTGGGATTAAGGCTGTCAATAATATTAGGGGTTCCCAAAATATATTCCACCTGTTCTTTGTTCATCCCTAATTCTAGCCGAGCAATGTCTTCGCCAGTCAGGATTGAGCCCTGGACTATTTCGATCCTATAGGCGCATGAGACCAACCACAACGCCAAGACAGCCGGGGCGAGTAGTTTAAGCAACAAGCGCAAGGCGAACATTCCACTCATCTTTTAATTGGGCTAGATAGTCCTTAATGGGAATTTGGTTGGGCAAGATAAATTGAGGGCTTATCTCCGCTAAGGGAATTAAGACAAAGGTGCGTTCCATCAGGCCAGGATGAGGCAAGGTAAGTGAAGGGCTGCTGATAGTGCTATCCTCCAGCCAGAGCACATCTATGTCTATGATGCGCGGTTGCCAACGGCGAGTGGGACGGCTTCTGCCAAGCTGGCGTTCAATCTTTTGGGTAAGGGCTAGTAGGTTGTGGGGACTAAGCTCTGTCTTAAGCTGAACCACTGCATTTATATAGTCTGGCTGGCTCTCTTCTGCTGGCGGTGCCATGGCTTTTGACCTATATAGAGATGAGCAGTTCTGCACATTGGTTGCCAGTTGAAGCAAATCAAGTGCTCTTCTTATTTGTTGTGAAGGGGACTGCATATTGCTGCCCAAGCCAAGATAGCAATCCTTCATCTTGTGTTCCGCGCCTTCTTACGAGGGCGCCGTTTCTTGCGGCTAAGAATAGGCGGAGGATGGACAAGTTGATATTCTTCCCACCATTTGGCTGCTTCTGCCACCTTAGGCTCAACACTACTATAGATTTTAAGAAAATCATAGGCAATGACAAAATTTCTATCTTCCATTAGCTTTTTGATATTCACCTTTTCGTAGTTTAACAGCATATTCTGTAGTCGCCATATCCGTTCAACCCGATAATAAAGATATCTGGGAAGATTGATGGCATTAGTTCTTCGCTTCATTATTGTTTGTAGAGCGGCTCTGTGTTTGCGATATTCTGTTTCTTTATGGAGGTTAAGAGGCCTATGGCATATTGCCAGATAGGGAAACCATAGAAACACCGAGAGGATAAAACTGAGACCCAAGAGCTTCTGTTCTTCCTGGCGATTACTTGATGGCTTAAGCTTTTTGTAGCGGCTATCTACTTCCATAAGAGCATTCTTAATCATCTTCTCGCACATCTCTTTGTTCGGTGAAGTTGCTTGTTGGAGAAATCTGACTGTGGTTGGGAACAAGAAGTGGAATAGTTTGGCTTCGTTTAAGAGACAAAAGCTCTTCCAACCGTGCCCGGTAAGAAATAGCTTATATATCTCATCTCTTAGTCGGGACGAGGGTAGGCGGAGGATGAGGCGAAAGCGCTTGGAGATGGTTTTCGCCAAATTAGAATCTATGCTTAGGTTTAATTTAGCCATAAAGCGGATGACGCGAATCATTCTCATCGGGTCTTCAGCAAATCTTTCTTCCGCCACTCCAATTACATTGATTCTTCTAGTTTTGATATCCTCATAGCCGCCGACATAATCAAGCAGTTCTCTTTCCTGGGGATTATAGTAGAGCGCATTAATGGTAAGGTCTCGTCTCAGGGCGTCTTCATCAATAGTGCCAAAGGTGTTCTCATCTATTCTTCTCTTGCGCGACCACAGGGAGAGGAACTTCTTTAATTGGGATGGGGGTTTAGAGCGAAAGGTGGAAACTTCAATGACATCCTTACCACTTAATATATGCACTAGTTGAAATCGCCGTCCGATGATGATGGCATTACGGAACAACTCTTTTATCTCCTGTGGGCGGGCGCTGGTCACTACATCAAAGTCTTTTGGTTTTTGTTTCAATAGTAGGTCGCGAATACAACCTCCTACCACATAGGTTGCATACCCTCTACTTTTTAGTGTGCTAACTACCCATAGGGTGCTGGGAGCGATTTGAGACGGGGCGATACGATGGCGATTGTATTGAATCACTTTTAATTCATTCATATTGATTAGTCTACCTGTTTCAAAATGGCTAGGATAGGTTTATAGGAACCCTGATCATTAAATATAACAAAAGGACGCAGCCGACCATCTTTCTGAATATAGCCTACCGAATTGGAGATTCCCTTAAGGCTGCCGGTTTTGTAGTATGTGCCCTGTTGGTCTGAGGGCAGCAGATATATATAAGGAGTAAATTTAGTCAGCAGCCTAAACATACTTGAAGGAGTGAATTGATTCCTTCTATCAAGGCCAGAGCCTTCAACCAGCTGGAAGTTTTCAATAGCCATATGATTCAGATCCTCTTGCCAGACAACGAGAGAGGCGGCAAGAATATTAGCCGAGTCTGGCATGAATTGAAGCAATAGACTATTGGCTATCAGGTTATTTGAATAAAGGAGCAGCGCCTGACTGATGTCGGCTAGACTGCGGCTGTTTCTATGGTTATAGATAAGAGACCATTCTTTATTCCATTGAGTTAGCCTATATCCCGGTAGCAAGGAGATACCATTTTGGCTAAAAATGGCTTCAACCAATTGGGCAGTATAGGCGCGGGTATCCTCCCCTTTTAAGCTGATTCGCGTCGCTTGGTTGCAGCAAGGGATCTTATCTTTCATTAGCTGGGCAAGAGGCAATGTAGGAGTTTGCGGTTCGGCAGAGACTATCTTGCCATCCGTCTGGCGGATTAAATTCATAGTATTGAAGTTTACCCCTAAGGAAGCTAGTGGCGCATCATAGGGATTGGTTGAGTCGCCAATGGCTGCTAGGCTTAGATGCTGATAAAGGCTATCGTCTAAATGAAGCCGATTGAACCGAGACCAGCCTCTTTCTTTCAGTGCAGTCGCAATCAGGGCAATCTCCTCACTGATAAGAAGAGGATCTCCGCCCCCGCGTATTAGAAGGTCATTCTTTTTGTTTGTGTAGAAGGAAGTAGTGAAGCGAAAGTCATCGCCAAGCAGGTTAAAGGCGCTAATAACCAAAGGCACTTTAATAGTGGAGGCGCTAACATAGAGCTTCTCTTCATTCTGACTAAGTAGGGTCTTTTCACCCTCACCAAGCAGGACGCCGGCCTGGGGACTCAGCTGCTCTATTTGATTGAGAGCCTGTTGGGGAGAAAGCGCCTGACCTATTAAGGGAACAAATACTTGACTTAACCATAGGAGATGAAAGAGCTTTTTGGTTGGAACGAAACTCTTAGAATTTACCACTCTGCTTTCATAGGTCTCTTCTCATAATCTGGAATTTGTCTAGCAAAGGAATCAGTTTTTCAGTTGGTAGTCCTCTAATGTTATTGCGACTCCCCTTTATCTTCTTTATATAGGGGGCTATGCGCCCTTCAATCTTTAATCCACCACACACATCTTGCCAGTTGTCATTTGCAAGAATATCTTCTTGCACCTTAATAGGGATCTTCTTGTAGCTAATAATAGAAGTATCACTGTCAAGATAGGTTTTATTTCTGTATTTAAAACAAAACCCTGTGATGACGCTCTCGGATGAGTCGCTTCGTTGCTTCATAAAAGTAACCGCCTCATGGAGCGAACGCGGTTTGAACAAAACAAGATTCGTCTCACTTACTACCACAGTGTCAGCAGTTAGAATTGGATAATTGGGGAATAGATTATAGGCTGCATCTGCCTTTTGTTTTGCTATGTCCTCCACCCCTTGTTTCACGGAGAGATTGCGATGCCAGATCTCTTCAATATCTACGCAATGAACTTTGAAGTCATAACCCAGCTCACGCAACATAGCGGCGCGATAGGGAGAGGCTGATGCTAAGATTAATTTCTTCATAAGTATAGTTATAGGGACAGGATGAAAGATTTTAACCGCGATTTGGTTTCTTCAGCTCCTAATAGGGCTGCTACCTGGTGAATGGCGGGGGAGGAGGCTTTGCCACATAGAGCCAACCTTAAGGGCATAGCCAGTTGAGGAAAGCGAAGCTGGTGAGAAGAAGCTGTGTTGTTCAGCGCCTCCTTTATGGTTTCTGCTGACCAGGGCTGGCAGCTGTTGAGTTGCTCTTGAAGGGAGAGGAGATGAGAGGCGGTTGCGGCTGTTATATGCTTGCTATCTTGGGCGGCTTCATAGCTGCTGGGGGCGACATAATAAAGGACAATATCATCGGCAAGTTCTAATAGGCTATTTGCTCTTGGACGATGAAGCGCCACAATCGCCTCAAGAGGAAGCTGAGGCGATGGCTTGATAGCTTTTTGTTTTAGGATAGCTAAGATATATGGAGTCAGCTCTTCAAGCGGCATATTGTGAATGAATTGCTGATTAACCCATAGCAATTTGTCTTCGGCAAAATGAGCGGGCGAGGTCTGGATTCTGTTGATATCAAATAGCTCAATCAGTTCGGCTCGGGTGAATAGCTCCTTGTCTCCATAAGACCAACCAAGCCGAGCAATATAGCTGCTTAGCGCCTCAGGTAGGATCCCTTGTTGCTCATAGGAGCGAATGTCTTGAGCCCTGTCTCTCTTAGAGAGGCGCTGATTGTCTTTATTTAATATCATAGGCAGATGAGCAAATTTGGGTGGCTCGGCTTTAAGAGCCTGATAGATATTGATCTGCCGGAGGCTATTGACCAGATGATCATCGCCACGCAATATATGAGTAATTCCCATGGCTATATCATCCACCACCGCGCAAAGATTATAGGTCGGGCTGCCATCGGCGCGCGCAATGACTAGATCATCTAGCTCCTCGTTTTCTATTTCTATGTTTCCTCTTATTAGATCCTTGAACTGAGCCTTCCCCTTCAAAGGATTTTTGAAGCGAACAACAAAATCCTTTGCATCTGGTCCTATATCCTTGTCTCGGTAATAGCCATCGTATTTTGGTTTCTTACCCTGAGCCTTCTGCCGTTTGCGCAGCTTGGCTAACTGGGCTGGAGTGCGCAAGCATCTATAGGCATTCCCTTCCGCCAGCAAACGCTGAATGGCTTCATCATAAAGTGAAAATCTTTGGCTCTGATAGCTGGGCTCTTGATCCCAATGAATCCCTAACCACTCCATAGCCGCCAAAATAGCATCAACATAGGCCGGTTGCGACCTCTGCTTATCCGTATCTTCAAAGCGAAGCAAGAACTTGCCGCTGTGATGGCGACTAAACAGATAGCAAAAGAGCGCAGTGCGAGCACTGCCCAGATGCAAATAGCCAGTTGGACTTGGAGCAAAACGAGTAATTACTTTCATATGGGAATTATCTTTATCACTGCCTCTTATTAGAGTCTAGTTATTTAAGAAACCTTTGATTAATTAGTTTATTCTAACTAATAAAGGCGTTGGAATAAGATTGAAATTGAGCGGTGGATTGAATTGATTAAAGGCTATTGGCTATTAAGGATACTCAAGGCGCATCTTGTCTTCGTCCTCTTTTGTTGCCTTCCTTCCTGTTTTCTAGTTGAATGGAGTTTATTTGAGCCGTTTTTCTTTATGTTCTGATAGCTATCTGCCAATCTAGATTGAGCCGAATTCTTCCAACTCCTAATGATTTCTCTTTTGATGAAATTTGATGAAAAAAGCTTATAGAAAGCTTTGATTAATTAAGGGAGCTTATGAATTTGTAGAAGATTGCATATAATTCCCCTAAATTTCTTCACTTAAGTGCATTTTTTTTACTTTAAATTCAATTTTTTCTCTTTGAATCCAATTTTTTACCCTTTTTCGTATGTTTCTGTGTATAATCTGCTAATGTTATTAAATAGACAGGACATTATTACTATGAATACTCCAATAAATATATTTAGGCTTCTATCGGCCGGCTTATTAGGCCGCTTAGGTCATCTCTTTATTATGCCCTCCTTTGTGTCTGCTTCTCAGCTTTTGCTTAATAAGCTGGGACGGCTTCTCTTCCTCTTAGTTGCAGCTGGTTTCTTATCGATTGCTCTTGTTGCTTGTGCTGGTGGCGGGGGTTCAGGCGGCAGTTCGAGTGGTTCAGCAAACAATGGTTCGATGGACGGTGATCCGGGAGGCAATGGTCAAGGAAACGGCAAGACGATTCTGGGAGTTTTTAACGCGAGTCTCACTTTTGCTCCCATCAGGGGTGGGTTTCAAATAGGCAGCCAATCGGACTTTGGCGATTTCACTTCTTTAAAGATCACAGCAACCAGTGGAAGTGAGTCTGAGGAGAGAACTATCAACATAGACGAATTTGCTGATGACAGCTATGATTTTACTGGGCTAGCTGATCGAGATTGGAAGTTTCAGATTGTCGGGATTCTTAGCGATAGCAGGGAGCAGGAGGTGAATATAGTTTTTGTTTGGCAAGAGAATCGTGATGATCACGCCGGGGCCGGTATTCGCTCGGGGCTGAATACGGATGGGGATGGGCGAGCGGATAGTGTAGATGAGGATGACGATAATGATGGATTGGATGATACTGATGTGAAAGAGCAACAGAATGGTTTAGGCGGAGTGAGTTGCTCGCTGTTAGCCGATTGCGATGGGGATAGTGTCACAGATATGGATGAAGTAGCGGCAGCTTGTGTAATAAAAGCCGATTGCGATGATGATGGGGCAAGAGATGGTGATGAAGAGGCTGGGTGTGTTCAAAATACTGATTGCGATAATGATGGGGTGGGAGACGGTATTGAGGCAAGGGGATGTGCTAAACTAGCCGATTGCGATGGTGATAGTTCAGAGGATGGAACGGACATAGATGATGATGGCGATGGGTTGATAGAGATAGCCACAGCGGCGCATTTGAATGAAGTGAGGTATGCTCTGGATGGCAGTGGGCGTAGGTCATCGGCGAATGGGGCGATTGACACCACTGGCTGTGGTGGTGACGGCGGCATTACTCAATGTAATGGCTATGAGCTGGTTGCGGATATCAGTCTTGCTGACTATGTGGATAATGAGGGAGGCAAAGGCTGGCAACCCTTGGGTCATGATACAGATAGTGGTACCAATGGATGTCAAGGAGATGCTTTTAATGGGACCTTTGAAGGCAATGGTCGAACGATTAGCAATTTAAGCATTAGTCGTTCAGGTATGGATTGTGTGGGTTTGTTTGGCCATATAACCGCGGATTCAGAAATTCGTAATCTTAGGCTTCGTGCCGAAACAGTGATAGGGAGGGATAACGTAGGCAGTCTGGTGGGGTTTGGCCCATCGGCTCAGATTTTTTATTCTTCGGTTGTGGTGGGTGAAGTGCACAGGACTCGTGATAATGTAGGTGGTCTGGTGGGGAATGGTGTATCGGCTCAGATTTTTTCTTCTTCGATTGTGGTGGGTCAAGTGAGTGGGAGTGCTAGTGTAGGTGGTCTGGTGGGGAGTGGTCGATCGGTTCGGATTCATTCTTCTTCGGTCGTGGCAGGTGAAGTGAGTGGTAGTGGTGGTGTAGGCGGTCTGGTGGGGGAAGGCACAACGGCTTATATTGTTTCTTCTTCGGCTGTAGTCGGTGAAGTGAGTGGTAGTAGTGTTGTAGGCGGTCTGGTAGGAAATATTAACCATGGCAAGGTTGCTTATTCTTATGTAGTCTCAGGCAGTAGGATTTCTATGTTGGGTGGGGGTGGAAGCGGGACTGGAAACGCTTCCTATTGGGACAGTGATACTAGTGGTAGAGGTAGTGGCAATCATGGTGAAGCCAAGACCAGCAATGAGCTTCGCGAGCCAACTGACTATGAGGGGATTTATGAAAATTGGGACGAGGATATGAATATATTTGGTAATGAGGACGAGCCATTGGCTGTTTGGTGTGATAGGGATAATAGTGGGAGCATTGAAGCAGATGAAAAAATCGATGCCAATCTTATCTGGGATTTTGGTGAGTCGGATGAATATCCCGCCAATAACTGCATTCCGCTAGAACCTGACGAATGGCGTAGCTGGTGGTCTTTGGAGGGGACGCCCGCCAAACCCCAACTAAACCAGACTCGTTTAGACCAGCTGCTTCCCTAGCTTCAACCCAAACAGCTAGGACAGAGGCACTCCAACTAAGACCTGTTTAAACAATCTGCTTCCCTAACTTCAACCGAGACGGCTAGGACAGAGGCACTCCAACTAGCCCCGTTTGGCTAATCTCCTTCCCTAGCTTCAGCTAAAACGGTTAGGATAAGACCCACTCCAACTAGACCCGTTTAGCTAAGCTGCTTCCTTGCTTATTTTGATTACCCTCTCAATTTCAACCTCAGGCTTCTATTAGCTAGAATAATCAAAGGTTCATTTAAATATAAGAGATTAGATGCATAGATTAATAGACTATTTCTCATTCTTGTTCAGGCTTATATTAAGGATATATTCTTTCCCCTTATTAACTATTATCAATGGCTGTCTTAGTTTTTTAGGGGCTGAGTTTTGCCTTCGCCTTTTCTCACTTTCTCTATTATCGCTCGTTCTTTCTCTGAAAGATGGGTATAATGCTTTTTACACATTGTAAAACCTCTTTGTTGATTTGCTTGGATGGGATTGTATAATCCCATCCAAGCAAAGAGGTGATGCACTTATAATGCAAATTCACGTGGTATAATGCTCACCTGGTAAAAACTGAGGAACTATTATGAAAAAAATAAGTCAATTTTTAAAAGTTAAGCAAATTCTTCTCGCTATGCTCACCGTCTTAACTATAACTGGTATATCCCCTCAAGTAGGAGCGATTTTTCATCAAGATATGGAAAGAGACGTTGACCGAGCAATGGGAGCTGTAAATGAAGCTGCAACCAGAGCGAGCACTCTCTTAGGAAAATATGATCAAGATGTGGAAATAATAATGGATCAAACTCAAGTTGCTTTAATTCAATCTAACAGTCTCATAAATAATGCAAATAGATTAATCGATAGGTTCGGTTATGTGGCTATAATATTCGTGTTTTTTATGTTCCTTAACTTGTCTCTTTTAATTTATTTAACGTATTTAATTTATCAAATAAATACCAAAGTCTTAAGGCAACATAAATAAATACGATTTCAAGCCAACAGCGCCGAAAGGGTATTTCTCATTGTTAGTTAGGTTTGAAGCAATTAATTTTTAAATGAAGTGAATTTGGCAGTAACTTTGCAAGAAGCAAAGAGTTGGCCGCCACCCAATGTTCGAGTAGGCGGCCAGATTTTTGGAACTGAACCTCACTCCGCCATAAGCTAACCCATGAGTATAACGTCGCAGGGATTATTACTTGAATATGAAACATGGAATAGAGAAGATTTTGATAGGGAGTCTTATGGTAGGAGGTGCTGAGATGTTGGTATTGTTTTACAAAGAAACAAGCTTTCATACTTAAATGATATAATACACCCGCCGGCGACATGATAAAAACTGAGAAACCATTATGAAAAAATGAAAAGAGTTTATCAAAGTCGATCGGAAACTTTTCTTAAAGTGATAACTATCCTTGAGGGCGTTGCTCTTATCGCAACAATAATAGGAATTATTCTTTATCCTTTTGAAATAAAAAATATCGGAGAAATAAAAAAAACTGTTGATCGAATCAATACAGAACTTGTGAAAGATGTTAATGACCTCAATTTCAAAATTGATATAATCATTGAAAATACAGTTAGGAATGCGTATACGTTCCAATCTTTTCTTGATAGTTATGGTGAAATGCGAAGATGGGATGAGGGATCTGAAGAGATGGTTGGCGTATTAGCTGATATACTGGATTTAAATCCAGATCCAACAATAAAAGAAGATATTGAAGGAATACGTGCGAAATTTGAGAATATAGGAAAAAAAATAGAAGAAGTGCTGGCGAATCCTGAAATACTACTAGCAGAAACACTGGTGAATAATCGAATAACAAGTGATGAAATAATAAAAGTCGCGGAGGATTCCATTAAAACCAGCCTTGCGGGCGCCCAAAGAAACCTTGAGGAGATAAACAAAACGGTGGAAAGGGCTGGTAGCCTTTTAGGAAAAGCCGCGCAGGATTCCATTAGAACAAGACTTGCCGGAGTAGAGATAAGCCTTAATGACATAAACAAAACGGTGGGGGAGTCCGGTAGCGACTTTGGAAAAGTAAAGCACTCAATTGAAACAAGTCTTGCTGGAGCAGAAAGAAACATTAACAAAATAAAGGAAGAGGTGGAAAAGGGTGATAGCCTTTTAGAAGAAGCAGTGGAGGATTCCATTAGAACAAGACTTGCCGGAGTAGGGACAAGCCTTAAGGAAATAGCAGAAACGTTACCGAGTTATGAAATAGAAAATTTAGACGGATCTATAACAAGTTCATCCTCTCTAAACGTCACTCAACTTAGGCAAGAAGTCTTCTTGACAACCAAGGCTTTTGAAGCATTCAAACGAGAAAATCAAGAGCTGTTTTCCCCATAGAAGACCTGCCCGCAACAAGATTTCCAAGAACATAATTACAAGTAGAAAAGGGACTAACAAATAATTTAACCAAAGGCCTCCGTACCTAAATGGTATAGTAGTGCTCCGATGATAAAAACTGAGGAACAAATATGAAAAAAATTAGAAAAACTAGTAATCTATTATTGCTATTCTTGTTTATAGGAATTTTTCCCAATAGTAGTTTGGGAGCAATTGTGAAAGTCGATATGAGTGGAATATCTCGTAGTGCGGCGAAGATAGCAAAAGACTTTGATAAACTTTCAATGGCCTTGCGGTATGAAACAATAAGAGATTTAAGCTTTCTACTAACAAATACTACTGAACTAATCTCTCATGAAATCCCAGAACTTATTGATAATTCAAATACACTTATTAATGATTCAAGCACGCTTGTTAATGACGGATCTATATTCATTAATGAATTGACCAACTTAATACAAACAATAAAAACCCCTCTGCGTATTATTCTTTGTGTGATTATTGTCTTACTTATATTAATTGGTATCTTACTTGTATTAATTATCATTCGAATAGTACCTACACTTAAAGATAGTTGGAAAGGAAAAAATAAATAAAACATTAACTCGATCCTATTAAAAGCAATTAAACATTAAAGGTCGTTGCTTAGTGGATTGTTGTTCGCAAAGGCAATAGTTCTTTCTTTAAATGTAAATTCATAGGATATAATTAAAGAGACACAGCATTTTTATCTGATGAAAGGACACGATTCTCTAGAGAAAGACTATATTAATATCACTTCTGCTGCCCAAGCTTATCTGACCAAGTTGGTTAAAGAAAAGGAGGAAAAGGATGAGAAGGATATGGGCGTGCGGGTTTTTGTTCTTCAGCCGGGCACTCCTAATGCTGAGACCTGCTTGGCTTATTGCCCGCCTGGTGATGAGGAGAAGGATGACCTTATGGTTGCCGAGATGCCATTCAATTTTTTCATTGAAAGGAAGAGTTTGCGTTATCTCAAAGAGGCATTGATAGATTATCAAAAGGATGATTTTGGCGGGCAGCTCACTATTAAGGCACCTCACGCCAAGATGCTAAGAGTAGATAAGGACAGCCCTATTAGTGATCAGGTGAACTATGTTCTTTATAACGAGATTAATCCCGCGCTGGCGTCTCATGGCGGGGTTGTGAGTCTGGTTGGTTTAGAAGAGAAAGAGACCATCGCAATTTTACAATTTGGTGGTGGTTGTCAGGGTTGCGGCATGATAGATGTCACTTTGAAGCAAGGAGTTGAAAGAACCCTACTTGAAAAAGTGCCCACTCTTCGTGGAATCAAGGATGCGACTGATCACAGTGATCGCACCAATGCCTACTATAAATAGAGTTATCTTCTTGACAGGGTCATCGGTTGAACCAGATTCTGACATCAAAGTAATTCATCAAAATAATTTCAGAGTAATTAAAGCCCTTTTCTGTTGAGAACTCGTTTTGCTCCCAGTCCGACTGGACTCATGCATCCGGGCAATTGTCGCACCGCGCTGTTTAATTATCTGGCGGCGCATAAGCAAAGGGGAGCATTTGTGTTACGGATGGAGGATACAGATGAGCAAAGGTCTAGGTCGGAATATGTTGATGCCATCTATGAAGACCTTAGTAGTCTCAATATCAGCTGGGATGAAGGGCCGGATAAGGGAGGAGATAAGGGGGGAGACTATAGCCCCTATAGCCAAGCCGAACGTAAGGAAATCTATGCTAATTTTTATGCTGAATTAGAAAAGCAAGGGCTGGCTTATCCTTGTTTTTGTAGCCAGGCAATTCTTAAATTGGCGCGTAAAAGACAGCTGGCAGCTGGCGAGCCTCCTCGTTATTCCGGCAGCTGCCGTTCTTTAAGTCCTGAGGAAATAAAGGACCGATTAGCGGCAGGTGAAAAACCAGCCTTAAGGATGAAAGTAGAGGATGATGCTATCTTGTCTTTTGAGGATCTGGTGAGGGGCAAGCAGGTCTTTTATGGTAAGCATCTGGGGGATTTCATTATTCGGCGCTCCGATGGTAACCCAGCTTTTCTATTTGCTAATGCGATTGATGATGCCCTGATGAAGATAGATTGTGTCTTACGGGGGGAAGACCATCTTACCAATACGCCACGCCAGCTGGTCGTTCTGAATGCCCTTGGTTTGTCGCCTCCTACCTATGGTCATATTTCTATATTGGCTGGCGATGATGGTCGCCCGCTATCCAAACGAAATGGTAGTCGTTCAATCCGTTCCCTTATTGATGATGGCTATTTGCCTCTGGCAATAGTGAATTATCTCGCTCGGTTGGGTTGTAGCTATGGGGTAGATGAGCTGCTAAGCCTTGATGAGCTAGTTAGCCAGTTTAGCTTAGAAAGGCTAGTTCAGGCTTTGGCTAGGTATGAGTCCAGCCAACTTAATTATTGGCAAAGGCAAGCACTGACGAGGATGAGTCCTGCTGAACTTTGGTCTTGGCTGGCAATGAGGGTGGGAGATAAGGTGCCTGATGAGCATAGAGAACTTTTTGCTGCGGTAGTTTCGGCTAACATCCTCTTGCCTGATGAAGCAATGGCTTGGGCGGATATAGTCTTCGCCTCGCCCAATTTTAATATCACTAAGAAGGACAAAAAGTGGTTCGATCAAGGCGATTTTTTCCACACTGCCGAGAGCCTATTTTGTCGGTTCTATGATCCTAATGGATGGCAAAAGTGGATTCAAGCGCTTGGTGAGCAGACCGGCAAGAAGGGTAAGGAGTTATTTCTTCCTCTTCGTTTGGCTCTTACTGGTGCTTCTTCTGGTCCGGCTCTAGATGGTCTGGTGGCTCTGATGGGTAAGGAAGAGGTTACCAAACGGCTGAAAGCGGCTGCAAGCTATAGGTTCTGATAATAGGCTTTTAATATTTCTATCACTTGGGGGCGGCTGAAATGATCTGGCACCTTTTGATTTGAGGCGAGTAGTTCGCGCAGACGAGTACCAGATAGGTATAGGTGGTCTTCAGCTGGATGGGGACAGCTGCGTTCTGTTGCCATGGTATCGCACTTGCGGCACCAAAAGGCGGTCGTCATTTTTAGTGGTTGAATGTCTAGTGAGTCGGTTTGGGAGAAGATCTCATGAGCGGCAAAAGGCGCATAATAGCTACCAACCCCAGCATGGTCTCTGCCAACAATGAGGTGGGTGCAGCCATAGTTTTGGCGAAAGAGTGCATGGAGAAGGGCTTCGCGAGGCCCCGCATAGCGCATATCCAGAGGATAGCCGGCATTAACTACACTGCCAGGAACATAATAGTGTTCAATAAGGGCTTCTATTGCTTGGACTCTCACCTTCGCTGGAATGTCACCTGCTTTTAGGTTTCCTAATAGAGAGTGGATAAGGACGCCATCACAGAGCTCTAGCGCCATCTTGGTGAGATATTCATGAGCTCGGTGAAGTGGGTTGCGGGTTTGGAAAGCGGCAATGGTTTGCCAACCTAATTTGGTGAAGGTCTTTCTTGTCTCTTCAGGGCTGAGGTAAAGATGGGGGAATTCAGTTGCCAGAGGTCCGCGGCTAAAGACCTTAACCGCGCCGCCTAGATAGGTTTCATTATGTTGAAAGACACTGGCGACTCCCGGATGCTTGATATCATCTGTGCCAAAGACATTCTTCACTTCTAATTGCTTATCTGGTTTATACTTATCTTCTAGGTTCAATAGTCCCATGGGAGTTTGGTCGGCTGCTAATAAGAGCAGCTGGTCGCCTATTTTTAGTGATTCGGCGGCATCAGTGGATAGAGTGATTGGGATAGGCCAGAACAGACCATCAGCCATCTTCATTTCAACACACACGGACTTCCAGTCATCATGGGACATATAGCCTCTTAAGGGAGAAAAACCGCCTATGCCCATCATCATTAGGTCGCCAAGTTCGCGCGAACTTAAAACAATCTTCTTGAGATCTTTGCGGGCTTGCCAGTGGTTTGCCTCTTCTTCGCTAGTCAATAGAGGCAGTAATTTGCCGCCATAGGGTCTGATAATTTCCATGAGGCTATTATAGGGAATAGAGCTAGGGAGTCTAATGGGGCTAATAGGGGAATAATAAGGGAAGAAAAAAGCTCCTCCTTCATTATCCGCATAGGCTGCAAGTCTAATAAGGGAATAATAAGGGAAGAAAAAAACTAAAAAAAATTATATTTGCATATAATATCCGCTTAATAAATCATTAACAATAATGAGATTCATATTTCTATTAATAGCATTGTCTTTAATGTCTTCTTCTTGCACGACTATAGCAGAGAAGTGGGCTTTTACTTTTGCAAAGCCTCAGTCCCTAGCTGAGACGGCGGCAAGGTCTGAGACAGCGCCTGAGACAACAACAATGTCTGAGACGGCATCTGATAGCTTAACTGAGATAGCCCCCGAGGCAATGTCTGAGGCGACACCTGAGACCCTAGCTGAGACAACAAATGAGACAATATCTGAGGCGGCAGCTGAGCCACTGTCCGAGCTAGTATATAAGACACTATCTGAGATAGCACTTGAGACAATGTCTGAGACAATACAGAAGGATTCATTCTCTGTTGAAGAAGCTGGTAGGGAACTTGCCTCTTCATTAGAACCAGATGAAAATAGCCTGCCACCCGTTAATCTTTGGGACCTGATTGAAGCAGACTATAAATTCGCCCCCCGACTTTACAACAACAGACGAGTAAAAGCACAGATAGACTTCTTGATGGCGAGAAAAGACCTATTGCTTAGTATTAATGATAGAGCCCATCCTTTTCTTTATTATATCTATGAAGAAATAGACAAGAGAGGCTTGCCGATGGAACTAGCTCTCTTGCCAGCAGTGGAAAGCACCTATGACCCTTATGCCTATTCGCCAGCTGGTGCATCTGGCTTATGGCAATTCACTCGTTCAACGGGAAAGGCCTATGGTTTAGTTGATGGCTGGTGGTATTCTGAGCGGCGCGACCTTGAGGCTTCCACTCAGGC
The DNA here is from genome assembly GCA_965215225.1 of Gammaproteobacteria bacterium. Lineage (GTDB taxonomy): Bacteria > Pseudomonadota > Gammaproteobacteria > CBDBNL01 > JAAOII01. Next base: position 1,605,141 of record OZ244039.1, on the reverse strand, counting down.
AGCCTTAGATCATCTCGAAGACCTCTATGATTATTATGATAACTGGGAGCTTGCTTTGGCAGCCTATAATGCTGGGCCTCGTAGGGTGAATAGAGCCATAGCCTATAATCGCAAATATAAGAGGCCGACTGACTATTGGCATCTTCGCTTGCCGCGTGAGACGCAAAAATATGTTCCTCGTCTCATTGCTTATAGTCGTCTCTTTTCCCGTCCTCACCGCGCCCAGCTGGGCATAACTCCTATAGATGCGATTCCTTATTGGACTAAGGTGGCTAGCCCTCATCAGCTATCCTTTGCCGAACTAATTGAAACGGCAGATCTTGATGAGGAGGAGTTTTTCTTACTAAATGCGGCTCATAATCAATGGCTTAGTCCTCCCAGCCAGGGGTCCTTGCTTATCCCAGTTGATGATGAAGAGAAGGTGAAAGAGGTCATTGCAAATATGGAGCTTGGCGATGAAACCCGTTGGCTAAGCTATCAGGTGCAGCATCAAGAAGAGGTGACAGATATTGCTGATAGATTTGGCATTACCAGAGATGATATAGCAGCACTAAATGACATCAAGAAGGTAGCTGCTGGCCAGTATATTATTCTGCCTTTAGATAGAGATAACCAGGATATTGATTTTAGCCAGTTGGAAGCGGGACCGCCTCAGTATGTCGAACGGCAATATACTCATTTATATCATAGGGTTCGGCGTGGCGATACCCTTTGGGGCTTGTCGCGCGCCTATGGAGTATCCATTCAGCAGCTCCAGCAATGGAATAGACTTAAGTCTAGTCGGTTGATCTACCCAGGCCAAAACCTAATAGTAGCCCAGCGATTTTCTGCTGCCGAGCCAGCCGTTTATCTTGCTGCCGACTATAATAGAAAGGTGATGAGAAGTGTTTATTACCGGGTCAGGCGAGGAGACTCGCTTCATAGTATTGCGGCTAAGTTTAATACTAGTCCAAGTGATTTGGCAAAATGGAATGCTTCTCGTGCCAGAGCCAAATATATATATCCAGGTCAAAGTATAAAGCTGTATTTAGATGTGACCGATCTATGAGGACTCTACTGACAATCTGCGCCTTGTTGTTCTCCTCTGTGATACTAGCTGAGGAGAGTCGCTTAGTTCACGCGCTTGCTCTTCACGGCAGCCCTAAGCATCCAGCTGGCTTTACCCATTTTGATTATGTCAATCCTATGGCAGCTAAGGGGGGCGTCTTGGTGCGCGGTGGTTTTGGTTCATTTGATAATTTCAATAGCTTTATCGTTCAAGGCGAGGTGGCAGATGGCACAGGCTTGCTATATGATACTCTGACGACCAAGGGAATGGATGAGCCTTTTAGTGAATATGGGTTGCTGGCTGAGAGGATAGAGGTGCCTGAGGGTAAGATAGGTTGGATCATCTATCATCTGCATAAGACCGCTCGTTTTAGCGACAACAAACCAGTGACAGCAGAAGATGTGGTCTTTAGCTTTAACCTCTTAACTACCAAAGGCAGACCTTTTTTGCGCGCCTATTATGCTGATGTGGCTAAGGCAGAAGCCTTGGACAAGCATAGGGTGAAATTTACCTTTAAGTCGGATGACAATGCCGAACTGCCTTTGATACTAGGGCAGTTGACTATCTTACCGAAGCACTATTGGGAAGGTAAGGATTTCACTGAGGTGAATTTGAATAAGCCCATAGGTTCGGGTCCTTATATCATTGAGGAGTTTCAAGCAGGCCGTTCGGTTACCTATAAGCGAAATCCGAACTATTGGGGGAAGAACTTAGCGGTCAATAGGGGACAACATAATTTTGATAGGATCAAGTATATCTATTATCGCGATCTGACCGTGCTGTATGAGGCTTTTAAGGCCGGGGATATAGATGTCTGGGCAGAGAATCAAGCGAAAAGATGGCATGAGGGCTATAACTTTCCGGCGGTGAGGGCCGGGCAAGTGATTAAGAAAGAATTTCCCCATCATCGTAATCAGGGGATGCAGGCTTTTATCTTTAATACCCGTAAGGATATTTTTTCCTCACCATTAACGCGGCAGGCATTGGGCTATGCCTTTGATTTTGAGTGGTCAAATAAGAATCTCTTCTTTAATAGCTATAAGAGATCCTATAGCTTCTTTTCCAATAGCGAGATGGCAGCCCAAGGACTACCAAACAAAGCCGAATTAGCAATTCTTCAGCCTTATAGAGAGCAACTACCAGCCGAGCTTTTCACTCAGCCACCACCATCCCCGCCGCGCACTGATACCTCAGGTGGTATGCGCGCAAATCTACGACAGGCGATAGCACTTCTTGACCAAGCGGGTTGGGAATTGAAACAGAATAAACTCGTATCTAAGGAAACTGGCAAGCAGATGAAGTTTGAGATACTTCTAGTGCAGAAGGCGTTCGAGCGGATAGTAAATCCGTTTATCAATAATTTACAAAGGTTGGGTATTGATGCTTCTATTCGTTTGGTGGATACTACTCAGTATATCAATAGAGTGCAGAACTATGAGTTTGATATGATGGTCTCTACCATCGCACAGAGCGAATCGCCGGGTAATGAACAAAGGGATTTTTGGAATAGCAAGAATGCGGATGTTCCAGGAGGGCGTAATTTTATTGGCGTTAAGAGCCCAGTGGTAGATTCGCTCGTTGAGGACCTTATTCGGGCAGAAAGTCGGCAAGACTTGATAGACCATTGTCGCGCTCTAGATAGGGTATTACTATGGGGCTATTATGTTATTCCCCAATGGCATATCAGCTACGACCGCCTAGCCTATTGGAACAAGTTTGGCGTGCCAGCTAAGACACCTCAGGCTGGCCCTCAGCTTTCTGCTTGGTGGTCTCTATAGGGGCTATAGGGGCAATAGGGGCTATAGGAGGCTAAACAGGCGATGTTCGCCTACATAGTTCGCCGCCTTCTCCTCATAATACCTACCCTTTTCGGTATTATGGTCATTAACTTCCTATTGGTGCAGGCAGCCCCTGGCGGCCCCATCGAACAGACCCTTGCCCGCCTTAGCCTAGACCAGATTACCCTTGATGCAACCAGCCGTTTTTCTGGTTCAGCCAGTGAGATTCAGTCGGGAGATAGTTTTTACCGCGGCGCCCAGGGCCTGAGGGCTGAATACATAAAAGAGCTGGAGGTTCTTTATGGTTTTGATAAGCCGCCAGCCACCCGGTTCTTTCATATGATTCGCAGTTACCTGTTGTTTGATTTCGGTAATAGCTTCTATAAAGGACGCCCCGTTCTTCAACTGGTATGGGAGGCTTTGCCGGTTTCTATTTCATTGGGTCTTTGGTCAACTTTGCTCATCTACTTCATTTCTATTCCAATGGGAATAGGCAAGGCGGTTCGCCACGGCTCTTCTTTTGATTTTTGGACTAGTATGTTTATCACTATCAGCTATGCAATTCCTGGCTTTCTTTTTGCCGTGCTGTTGATTGTCTTATTTGCTGGTGGCAGTTTTTGGCAGCTATTTCCATTAAGCGGACTGGTGTCGGATAATTTTGCCGAGCTGAGCTGGCTGGCAAAGATAGGCGATTATCTGTGGCATATCAGCTTGCCCACTCTAGCATTGGCAATAGGGGGCTTTGCTACCCTGACCATGCTAACCAAGAACTCCTTTTTGGAAGAGATTAACAAGCAATATGTATGGACGGCGCGAGCCAAAGGATTGAGTGAGCGACAGGTTCTATACCGCCATGTATTTCGTAATGCTATGTTAATTATTATTGCTGGGATGCCTGGCGTGCTAGTGGGAATACTCTTTACCGGCGCCCTGCTAATAGAAGTCATTTTTTCCCTAAATGGCTTGGGATTATTGGGCTTTGAAGCAGTGGTGCAGCGCGACTACCCCATCATATTCGCCAGCCTATATATATTCACCCTCTTGGGACTGCTCATCAAGATTATCAGCGATATCACCTATACCCTAGTAGATCCTCGCATCGACTTTGAGTCGCGTGGCGCTTGATGGCTCTATATAAGAAATGAGACTTTTGAAAAAATGTTTGAAGTTTTTATCAGTTGGCATTTATCTGTAATGATGTCTCAATCTAAAAAAAGAAGAACAAAATGAAGAATCCGCCTTATGAAAAAATGAATAGTTCTTCAATATAAGTATGTATAATAATGGGTTTGATTTTTTTGGGAATTATACGGTATTTTCCACAAATCCATAAATTCCCTTATTTTTTGCCTTCTTTTTGACGGGCGTCCGTAAAAGAAAGCTTGTGAAGCGGTTAAACTTCGCTTTGGGACTTTCTTTTTCATAATATTCTCTTTTGTGGAAGATTGGATATAATTCCCATTTTTTTTGTTATTAGAAAGATTTTATCAACATAAATGAGTATAATAAGCACTATGCTAGCGAAGTTTAATTTCTCTGTCTTTTGGCAGCTTTCAATTATGGCGTTCTTTGAGGTTCGTCTCTCTCGCTTCCTTTCCTCTGTATTCTCTCGGCCCTCTTCTAAGTTTTCTTCTAGCTCCCTTATGCTATTCCATACCCCCCCCCCGCATTCATATTGTCTGGCAAGGGGATTTCTTTTCTTCTTAGCGGGAATTAGCTTCCTGGTTCTTACTGCCTGTGCTGGCGGAAGTGGCGGTGACAGCGCTGGTTCGGGAGGAAATGGAGGCTCTCTCAGACCACTTGAGGTAAATCTCACTTTTACTCCCATGCCCGGTGGTTTTCGCATAAGCAACCAATCGGACTTTGGCGATTTCGTTTCTCTGAATATTACGGCAGAGAGTGACGGCGGAATAATAATGAGATACCTGCCTATTAACATAGACCAATTTATTGATAGCATCTATACTCTTGATGGGCTGACTGAAGCCAACTGGACTTTTGAGATTGTAGGCATTCTGAGTGATGGCAGTGCGCGGGATGTGACCATAGATTTTACTTGGGAAGAAAATAAGGACGACCACAACAACGGTGGCATAAGGACGGGAATCAATACGGATGGGGATGGACGAGCAGATAGTGTGGATGATAACGATGATAATGATGGTCGGCTTGACCATGAGGATAATTGTCCTGTGGATGCAAATGACGATCAGTTGGACACAGATGGAGACCAAGCTGGAGATGCCTGTGATGCGGATGATGATAATGATGGGTTGGATGATGTGGATGAGCCAGAAGGATGTGAATTAAATAGCGATTGCGATAATGATGGATTGGATGATGGGGATGAGGCAGCTGGATGTGTCGAAAATGCCGATTGCGATAGCGATACTATTGGGGATGGAGAAGACGCCTGTCCTACTGGGGAGACAAATTGGATGAGCAATCCTTCTCACGACAATGATGGGGATGGTTGCCGTGATGCAGATGAGGACATAGATGATGATGGCGATGGGTTGATAGAGATAGAGACAGCGGCAGAATTGGATTCAGTGAGATATGCTCTAAATGGCAATGGCAGCAAGTCATCGGAGAATGCGGCGATTGATACCACTGGCTGTGGTGGTGATGGTGGCATTACTTCTTGTGCTGGCTATGAGCTAGTTGCGAATATCAGTCTTGCAACCTATGCGGATGATGAAGGAGGCAAAGGCTGGCGACCCTTGGGTCATGATACAGATGGTTCTAGAGATGGATGTCAAGGAACTGCTTTCGATGGGACTTTTGAAGGCAATGGCTGGACGATTAGTGATTTGAATATTAGTCGTTCAGGTGGGGATTGTGTGGGTTTGTTTGGCCATATAGCTGCGGACGCGACGATTCGCAATCTTAGGCTTAGTGCTGAGAGAGTGATAGGTCGGGCTAGGGTAGGCGGTCTGGTGGGGGATGGTGATTCGGCTCGGATTGTTTCTTCTTCGGTTGTGGTGGATAAGGTGAGAGGAAATGATAATGTAGGCGGTCTGGTGGGATGGGGTAATATGGCTCAGATTGTCTCTTCTTCAGTTGTGGCAGCTGAGGTGAGCGGAAATGCTTCTTTTTCTTTTGTAGGTGGTCTGACGGGAGTTGGGTCAAGTGCTCAGATTATTTCTTCTTCGATTGTGATAAAGGAGATTAGAGGCAATATTGGGGTTGGCGGTCTGGTGGGGTTTGGCCAAGAGACTCAGATTATTTCTTCTTCGGTTGTGGCAGCTGAGGTGAGCGGGACGAGTCAGATGGGCGGTCTGGCGGGATGGGGAAATTTTGTTCAGATTGCTTATTCTTATGTAGTCTCAGGCAGTGATACTGCTATGCCGCTGGTCGGGTTTGGAGTCGGGGGGACTGGAGTGGCTTCTTATTGGGACAGTGGGGCTAGTGGTATCAATACTGACAACCATGGTGAAGCCAAGACCAGTGATGACCTTCGGACGCCGACTGGCTATAAGGGGATTTATGCCACTTGGGACGATGGGTTGAATATTGATGAAGATCCTGAGATAGAAGATATTACTAAGTGGTGCGATAGAGATAATAGCGGAACTATTGAGGAGGATGAACAAACCATTGACAATCTTATTTGGGATTTCGGTGACTCGGATCAATATCCCGCCATTCGCTGCATTCCCATCAGTCCTACCGAGTGGCGTGGCTGGTGGTCTTTGGATGGGGATGGCAAACCCCAGCTAGACCAGAACCGTCTAGATGAAGTGTTATACCAATAGAAACTAGTTTAGAACTTCTAAGTCATTCAATCTAAAGGCTAGATATCAAAAGCTACAAGGGGTTTAATGAAACAAAAGATAATTCTTCAAAGGCTTTGAATGGTCTGAGCTTAGATTATCTCCTTGATTACGCGCTGCGACTAATTTTTCAAACTTTGCGTAATAATTAAGAAATGGGGGGAGTTACTTTTGTTTGTCCTTGATACTTTCCTTTACGCTGTTTATAGGTGATTGTGCATTGCTCCTCTGATTCAAAGTCGCTCGGCGCTTGATAGTTCTATATAAGAAATAATTAAGAAAGGGGGGGAGTTACTTTTGTTTGCCCTTGATACTTTCCCTTACGCTGTTTATAGGTGATTGCGCATTGCTCATCCGATTCAGAGTCACGCGGCGCTTGATAGCTCTATATAAGAAATAATTAAGAAAGGGGCGGAGTTACTTTTGTTTGTCCTTGATACTTTCCCTTACGCTGTTTATAGGTGATTGCGCATTGCTCATCCGACTCAAAGAATAGCAGCTGAGCTACCCCTTCATTGGCATAGATCTTTGCTGGCAGGTTGGTGGTATTGGAAAACTCCAAGGTGATTCGTCCATGCCATTCAGGTTCTAGTGGGGTCACATTTACAACTATGCCACATCTTGCATAGGTAGATTTGCCAACACAAAGAACCAAGACATTGCTAGGAATTCTCATATATTCTTGGGTGCGGGCAAGGGCGAATGAATTGGGAGGGATGATGCAGTGGTCCCCTTGTATATCAACAAAGCTGCGGGGGCTAAAGTTTTTGGGATCTACCTGCACTGAATAGATATTGGTAAATACCTTAAATTCGGGAGCGCAACGAACATCATAACCATAGCTAGATAGTCCATAAGAGATGATCCTTTTGCCCCTTGCTGCCCGAACCTGTTTGGCAACAAAAGGATCAATCATCTTGGCGTCTTTCGCCATGCGCTTAATCCATAGGTCAGATTTGATAGTCATTTCGCTATTATAGAGTGAAAAATCTTGACAACTATTGGCGCCCAATTATAATTGGATAATCATTTGGCTATTATAGAGGATGAATTTACGTCATACAAAAAGCCCCATAGTAGCCTACTTAGCCCAGTTGCGCGATCTGGCGACTGCCTCTTGCCATTGACTCATTAGCCGTTCTCGTTCGGCTTGACTAATCTTGGGAGTATATTCCTTAGCTAGTTGCCAATGGGTGGCAATCTCGTCAAATGATTGCCAAATTCCTTTCCCTAAACCAGCAAAATAGGCGGCGCCAAGCGCGGTTGTCTCGGCTATTTTCGGCACCGCAATGGACACATCCAAAAGATCCGCCTGTATCTGCATCAAAACAGAACTTGCGGTAGCACCTCCATCGGCTCTCATGGTCTTAAATTCAAAGCCACAATCCGCCTGCATAGCAAGGGCCAACTCGGTTGATTGAAAAGCAATGCTCTCCAAAGTGGCGCGGGCTATATGAGAACTTGTCGTCCCGCGAGTGATGCCAATAATAATTCCCCTCGCGCGCGGGTCCCAATGAGGTGCGCCCAACCCAGTAAAAGCGGGGACTAGATAGATACCGCCATTCGCTGGCGCTGCCAGGTCATTGATTCTTTCAGCGCTTTCAATCAGTTCCAAACCATCGCGCAACCACTGAATAGCTGCACCCCCAACAAAGACACTTCCCTCAAGGGCATATTGAACCGGTTGATTCGGCAGAGCCCATGCAAGAGTGGTTAATAGTCTGTTATTACTCGCCACTGGTTTCTCGCCCGTTAACATCAGCATAAAGCAACCAGTGCCATAGGTGTTCTTCACCATTCCGGTATCAGTGCATAATTGACCGCACAGAGCGGCATGCTGGTCTCCCGCCATACCATTAATCGTTAGCTTGGCATCAACAACCGCTTCACTGGTTTGTGCCAGCTCACCGCTATTTGCAACCACCCGCGGCAGAATGGATTCGGGTATGTTAAACAATTCGAGCAGCTCAGAGTCCCAACGGCAGTTGTGAATGTCAAATAGTAGAGTGCGACAAGCATTGGTCATATCGGTTATATGTTCTCTACCGCCACTAAGACGATAAACGAGAAAAGAATCTATGGTGCCAGCCGCCAGATCTCCTCTGTCTGCCATCTGTCTTGCCCCATCCACATTATCCAACAACCATTCAAGCTTAGAAGCAGAAAAATAGGGATCCAACAATAGGCCTGTTTTGGCGCGCACCATCTCTTCCTTAGGACCTAATTCCTGCATCCGCTCAGTAGTTCGCCTATCTTGCCATACCAGAGCATTATGCAGCGGCTTGCCAGTCTCACGATCCCATATGAGCACTGTCTCTCGCTGATTGGTTATGCCAAGCGCTGCTATCTCGCTGATTTTCAGTCCCGCCATTGTCAAGGCGGTGCCTAAAGAAGTCAGCTGAGATTGCCATATTTCCTCAGGGTCATGCTCTACCCAACCAGACTGAGGAAAGTGCTGGCGAAACTCTTCCATACCACTACCACATAATTCGCCATTTGAATCAAGGATTAGGGCTCGCGAGCTGGTAGTTCCTTGGTCCAAAGCCAAGATATAGTCTTTCTGTGTCATCTCTTATTTGCTAGTTTTTCTCTTTTCATAGCTTGATTTCTTTCCTTCTCCTTCCTCTTCATAAATGCCTTACGAATATAGGGAGCAGCCAAAGGGGTCTTACAGCTAGTTTCGCCATGATCCACCTCCACCTGACCTATACGCTCAGCCGCCTCAATCGCCGCTTCCATCAGCTCGTCCTTATAGGTTCCAAGCGAAATGAGCGCCCAATTCATCCCATAGCGAACCCAGTTGGGACTCTTATGGATATCCCTTTCAATCTTAGCCAGATATTCTAAGGCCGCCTCAACCGGTAGGGAAGCGGAATTGAGTTTTACCAAAGAACCTAAGAGTGAATAGCCAGTCTCACAAATGTATTCCACCTTGCTTGAAGTCCATTTAGCCACTAGTTTAAGAGCATTTGGGTTCTGAGCCAGAACTCCGCCTAGCAGACCGGCATGAAGATAGTTATCTATGTCTTTGACCCAATCCTCTGCCTCAGCTAAGGAAAAGGAAGCTGGGTTGGCTAGCTTAGTAGCAAGATTACGCGCATCATAATTGCCAGACTGCCATAGCCTATAGGCTAATGAGTGGTCTTGCTTAATCTGTTTAACCAGTTTGCCCAAATTAGCAAAGCTCACCCCATAGACATTGGCAGGATTAGCGCCATGGCGAACATAGATCTTGCGATTCTGTCCCGTGCCATAGGCTGCCAAGGCTTTTAAGGTATCACTATATTTCATAGATTACAACCGAGAATTATCCGCTGCCCCAAATTTAGGACAAAAAAAAGCTTGACGATGTCCTACTCTTGCATGGCAAAGCCATACTACCATCGGCGAAGGACAGTTTCACTGCTGAGTTCGGTATGGGGTCAGGTGGTTCCCGTCCTCTATAGTCGTCAAGCGAATAGAATTATAACAGAAAAAACTAAAGAATCACATCTTTTTGAGATTTTTTTTGTTTAATTTGCACATCATTCTCGTATATCTGGTAATTTGTTTTTGCTATCTATATATGTAGCATCAAAGAAGTTAGCAAATCCGCTCTTCTTGGCAATTTGTTTTACCAAAGCATTGCTCTTCTATATTGCGACGGGTGCAATACTTATATAAACTCTCCAATGTCTGTTGCTTTTTTGACATGTTTCAGTTTCCTACCAACAGCAATAGCCCCCATCCGCCAGCACAATAGTGCCGGTCAGTAGGCTGGATGCATCAGAGGCTAAGAAGAGAACAACCGATGCTACTTCCTCGCAGGTTCCCATCCGCTTCATTGGAGTGCTCTCTATCCAAGCTGGATAGAGTCTATCGTCCCCCTTGGCAAAGTCATTTAACGGCGTATCTATATAGGTAGGAGCCACCGCATTCACCCTAACGCCCCGCTCAGCCCATTCGGCAGCTAGTGAGCGAGTAAGGTGATGAACGCCCGCTTTAGAAGCATTGTAAAAAGACTGAGGCTGAGGCTTGTTCACTATGAAACCTGACATAGAGCCTATATTAATGATGACGCCCTTTTTGCGCTGGAGCATATGCTTGCCAAAGGAACGACAGCACCAGAAGAGACCATTGAGATTAACATCAATGACATTCAACCAATGCTCCTCAGTAACTTCTTCAGCAGGGGTATCACTACGGGCGATGCCGGCACTGCATACCAGAATATCCACTTGCCGACCCTGTTGGTTATAGTGAGCTGCAGCCTCGGTTACCGCCGCCTCATCGGTTACATCCAGCTGGATAAATTCCGCTTGAGGCAAGAGCTTCACCGCCTGCCTTCCTTTATCCGCTAAAACATCGGCTATTATGATACGAGCCCCTGCCTCGGCAAGAGCTTCGCATATAGCAAAACCAATACTCTGACTACCGCCAGTCACCAGCGCGGTTTTGCCCTTTAGGTTATATTTATTAAGATATGCCATATTCTCTCACACTCATTAAGACATCCAATTACCGCCATCCACATTGAAGGTTTGAGCAACAATATAATTGCTCTCAGCAGACGCCAAAAAAACCGCCGTGCCAGTCAGGTCTTGAGGAATCCCCATACGACCATAAGGCACTGCCTCCCCTTCCAACCGCTTCTTCTCACCCAAGGGTCGTTTCTCATATTTGGCAAACAGAGCATCCACCTCATCCCACATGGTCGTATCCACCACGCCAGGCGAGATACCATTGACATTAATCCTATGCTTTATCAAGTCTAGTCCCGCCGACTGAGTGATGCTAATTACGGCAGCCTTGCTGGCACAATAGACCGCAACCAAAGGCTCTCCCCGCCGACCAGCTTGGGACGCCATATTAATAATCTTACCCCCTTCCCCCTGTTTGATCATCTGCTTAGCAACCGCCTGCAACATAAACAATAGCCCACCAACATTGACTGAGAACACCTCCTCATAACTCTGGCGACTAATTGCTACTATGGGCGCTAAATCAAAGACAGCAGCATTATTCACCAATAGATCTAATCTGCCATATTCTTGCACACTGAAATCAACGGCTTCATCAATGGATTCTTGCTGAGTTATATCCAAATGCTTAAACAGAGTTGTGCCCAATGGCTCTTCTGGTTTGCTGATGTCCGCTATTATTACCCTTGCTCCCTCTTCCTCATAAGCCTTGGCAATGGCAAAACCTATCCCACGACTACCACCAGTGATTAATGCCACCTTCTCGTCCAATCGCTTCATTTACTGTAATTGATAAGCGATTTTCCTTTGGCATCAAATAACAAGCAGTGTTCTGGACTAAATTTCACTCCTACTTTACTTCCTATCGTAAATTCTTCTTCGGCACTCACCCTCACATTCACCAGCCCAAGTTTAGCAACATTAACATAGACATAGCTGCTATTACCCAACTGCTCAACCACATGAACCTCTCCCCTACAATTACCCCCTTTAGCCGTTAATGAAAGATGCTCTGGTCTTATCCCTAAGGTGACGGGCGAACCCTTCAATAGGGGAAGTGCTGTTTTTACATTAATCCCACGACCAATAGAGACGGTCTTAGCAGCCGAAGCGGATTTACAGGGGAAAATATTCATCTTGGGCGAGCCAATAAATTCTGCCACAAACAAATTCGCCGGGCAACGATAGAGATCTATTGCCTTACCTAGCTGTTCTATCACCCCATTGTTCATTACAACTATACGATCAGCAAGAGTCATAGCTTCCATCTGATCATGGGTGACATAGATCATCGTGGTTTTCAAACGATGGTGAAGGTCTGCCAGCTCCAATCTCATCTCCACTCTTAAGGCTGCATCCAGATTGGATAGAGGTTCGTCAAACAAGAAAGCAACCGGCTGGCGAGCAATGGCACGGCCTATAGCCACCCGCTGGCGTTGTCCACCTGATAGGGCGCGGGGTTTCCTCGCTAACAACTGGGTCAGTTTTAAGGTCTTGGCGACCGATTGCACCCGCTCCTCTATCTCACTTTTATTCATCTTTGCCAGTTTCAAGCCAAAAGCAATGTTAGAACGGACGGTCATATGAGGGTAAAGAGCATAGCTTTGAAATACCATAGCAAGTCCTCGCTTGGCTGCCGACACCTTAGAGACATCTTCATTACCAATTAGAATTTCCCCCGAAGTGATGGTCTCGAGGCCGGCAATCATCCTTAATAGAGTGGTCTTGCCACAACCAGAGGGACCCAAGAGAACCAAAAATTCCCCTTTCTCAATAGCTAGATTGAGTCCACTTAGAACCTCCTCATTGTTATCAAAGGTCTTAGTCAGATTTACGATTGAAATAGCTGCCATTTTTTCTCCTTAATAAACGAATAAATAATAATTACTTTACTGCACCAAAAGTCAAACCTCTCACTAATTGGCGTTGGCAGAACCAACCCAATACCATAATAGGCGCAATAGCCATAGTGGAAGCTGCCGATAGCTTTGCCCAAAAAAGTCCCTCGGGACTAGAATAAGAGGCAATGAAGGCAGTCAAGGGACCCGCATCCGATGCAGTAAGATTAAGAGTCCAAAATGCCTCATTCCACGATAATATGATAATCAACAGCGAGGAAGAGACCAGCCCTGGCAAAGCCAAAGGCAATAGAACATAGACTATCTCTTCCCATAGTTTGGCGCCATCCATTCGCGCTGCCTCCAATATATCTGGCGGCACCTCCTTGAAATAGGTAAACAACATCCAAATAAGAATGGGTAAATTGATAAGCATCATTATGATGACTAGCCCGGTGCGAGTATCAAGCATATCTGCATAGAGCAATAATAGGTAGATAGGCACCAATACTCCCACTGGTGGCAACATCTTAGTAGATAGCATCCACATTAAAACACCCTTAGTTCGCCGAGTGGGATGGAATGCCATTGACCAGGCGGCTGGCACTGCAATTAATAAACCTATTAAAGTAGAACCCCCAGCAATGATCACCGAATTAAGAAAGAAGTGTAGATAATTGCTCCGCTGTTGAACAATGCTAAAGTTTTCCAAAGTTGCATCAAAGAAGAAGAACAATGGTATATCACTAAATGCGTCTATCTCGGTCTTAAAGGAAGTGAGTATCATCCAGTAGATAGGAAAGAAGATAATCAGAGCCACCAGCCATGCCAATAGACTCATCAATAAAATGCGAGGATTAAGCATCTGCCTCCAGACTACGTCCTATAAGTCTAATCAAGAAAATCGCTATTATATTAGCCAATATAACCGCGATGATACCGCCAGCCGATGCAATGCCCACATCAAACCCAAGAAGCGCATTGGAATAAATGAGAAACGCCAGATTGGTTGTCGACCCACCAGGACCGCCACTAGTAGTCACATAGATCTCAGCAAAAACAGTAAGAAGAAAGATTGTCTCAATCAGAACCACCACAGTGATGGCGCGCCACAAATGAGGAATGACGATATAGAAGAAATATACCAAGGGTCCTGCCCCATCCATCCGAGCCGCATCCTTTTGTTCTTCATCCAATGACTGAAGAGAAGTAAAGAGTATTAAGGTGGCAAAAGGCAACCATTGCCATGCAACTATTATGATAATGGCAAGAAGAGGGACATCAGTAAACCAGTCAATTGGCGCTAAACCGAATAGCGAAGTGATATAAGCAAACAAACCAGAGACTGGGTGCATCAGCAGGTTCTTCCAGATTAAAGCGCTGACTGTCGGCATAATAAAAAAAGGAGAAATAATCATGACCCTCACTATGCCCCTGCCATAAATATGCTGGTCAAGCAAAACCGCTAATAGAACCCCCAGAATAATATTGACTAACAGAATAGCCCCCACCATCAATAGAGTATTCAAAACAGCTTGAAAAAACAACGGGTCGGTAACAAAGAAGCTATAGTTAAAAAATCCCGCCCATTCCGCTGTTCCCGGCTGTAAGAGATTGTAACGAAGGAAAGAAAAATACAGAGTCATAGTAAGCGGAATCGCCATCCATACCAAGAGAACAAGAATGGATGGGTAGGTTACCAATCTCTCTAACCTTGCAAATCGCGTCTGTGTTGTCATAAATTCTATCTATTCAAGTATTTGATTCTTCTGTTTCTTTTGTTTCTTTTGTTTTCTGTTCGCACCTATTCTACTATACTTTTATGCTTCTTTTATATTTCTTTTATATTTCTTCTATATTTCTTCGCTTTCCTGTCTAAAAATCACTAGGTGCATAGAAGCAATGGCAAAAAAACCAGATTTGCTTGATATCAAGCAAATCTGGTTTCATCAAAATAGCAACAATTCACTAGTTGCTACCACTAAAAAGAACTATTTGTAATAACCAGCTCTCCTCATAGTGCGTTCCGTAAATGTTTGCGCGTCGCTCAAGGCTTTCTCAACCGTTTGAGAACCTGCCAATGCAGCCGAAAACTCCTGTCCGACTCTAGTGCCGATTTCTTGGAATTCTGGTATAGCAACAAACTGAACTCCAACATAGGGCTTAGGTAACAGGGTGCCGGTAATTGGATCAGCACTATTAATAGCTGCTTCGGTCCTAGCAGCAAAGGCGGCTTCCCGCCTATATTGGGGATTAGTATAGAGTGAGATGCGCGTGCCAGGGGGAACATTAGCCCAGCCTTCTCGGCTGGCTACCAATGCTAAGTATTCCTTTGAAGTTGCCCAAGCAATGAACTTCTTAGCATCGGCTTCCTTCTGAGTACCCGCTGGAACTGCTAATGACCAAGCCCACAACCAGTTAGAACCTCTCCGAGTCACCGCATGAGGTGCCAGAGCAAAACCTACCTTATCCCATACTTTGCTCTGCTCTTTGTTGGTAACAAAGCTGGCAGCCACAGTGGCATCAATCCACATAGCACATTTGCCCGCATTAAACAAGGCTAGGTTTTCATTAAAACCATTGGTGCTGGCGCCGGGCGGGCCATAGGTAGATAACAGGTCTACATAGAATGACAAGGCATAATGCCAAGCGGCTGTATCAAATTGAGGCCGCCAATCCATATCAAACCAACGAGCGCCAAAAGAATTAGCTACAGTGGTAATGAATGCTGCGTTTTCGCCCCAACCTGCTTTACCCCGCAAACAGGCACCATAGACCTCATTGGCAGGATCATGAATAGCACGAGCAAATTCATAGACCTGACCCCAAGTGGGTTCTTCTGGCATGGTTAGGCCCTTGGCGGCAAAGAGATCCGTCCGATACATCACCATTGAACTTTCACCATAAAAAGGAGAAGCATATAATGTGCCATCAACGGTCAAGCCGTTACGAATAGGAGGCAATAGGTCGTCGATATCATAAGCTGGGCCTAGGTCATTTAGCCCAACCAGCCAACCTTGTTTTGCCCATATGGGTACCTCATAGGTCCCTATTGTCATCACATCAAACTGACCGCCCTTAGTGGCTATATCAGTTGTGACCCTTTGACGAAGAACATTCTCTTCCAACACTACCCAATTAAGAGTAATATCTGGATTTGCCTGTTCAAAGACGGATGATAGTTTTTGCATCCGTATCATATCGCCGTTATTAACTGTCGCGATAGTTATCTCAGCCGCCATAGCATAACCGGCAATACCGAGTAAGCTAACAAGCGCTGAGAAGCTGAATAATTTATGAAACTTCATAATTTATACCTTTTTAATTTATTAATAGAATTTAAAATACAAACATCACACCAATGTGTGAATGATCTGTCTATTGAAGGGCTATTATATCAGAATAGTTTATTAATAGCTATTAAATAGCTATTTAAGAAACTTTTTTAACGAAAGGTTTGATTCATTAGTTTATTTTAGCTAATAAAGGCGTTTTTGGGGATGAGGTTGAAATTAAGCGTTGATTAGGGGTATCTAATGGGTATTTTTGTTGTTTTTCTTTGATTAAGAGGTTTGGGCAGACCTAGGCCATGAGTTTAATCTTAAGGGTGGCTCCTGAGGTTGTAAGCAATGGCCGTGAGAAGAGCGAAAGCGTAGTTTCGTGCTTTATCAAGATAGCGGGTTTTGGTTAGGTTGAGATGGAGTTTGGGGATTGATGATTAAGTATTTTTGCCTGCTGGGCTGCTATTTTTTTCATTCTGAGACAAGACCTTAAGACCTCAGAGCCGCATTTGGTATCTGACTCGTTATTTTTCTTATTTTTTTCTATCAGCTATCTTTTTTTGGGGGGAAGATGAGTATAATGACTTTGTATTTATCATGCGAAAGCCTCTCTGGACAAACTTGGGTGGGGTTATATGTGAAAGGTCAATTATAGTTATATCTGGCCCCATCCAAGAGAGGGGTGTTAGAGAGGGGAGTTGCTCTTATAATGGGGATTGAGATTGGGTATTTTTGCCTGCTGGTCTGCTATTTTTTTCATTCTGAGACAAGACCTTAAGACCTCAGAGCCGTATTTGGTATCTGACTCGTTATTTTTCTTATTTTTTTCTATCAAATAGCTTTTTTTGGGGGGAAAAATGAGTATAATGACTTTAATATCATATCATTAAAGCCTCTCTGGACAAACTTGGGTGGGGTTATATGTGAAAGGTCAATTATAGTTATATCTGGCCCCATCCAAGAGAGGGGTGTTAGAGAGAGGAGTTGCTCTTATAATGGGGATTGATGATTGGGTATTTTTGCTTGCTGGTCTGCTATTTTTTTCATTCTGAGACAAGACCCCAAAGTCGCATTTAGTATCTGACTCTTTATTTTTCTCATTTTTTTCTATCAACTATCTTTTTGTGGGGGAAAGATGAGTATAATGACTTTGTATTTATCATGCGAAAGCCTCTCTATATACACTTGGGTGGGGTTATATGTGAAAGGTTGATTATAGTTATATCTAGCCCCACCCAAGAGAGGGGTGTTAGAGAGAGGAGTTGCTCTTATAACGGAGATTGATGATTAAGTATTAAGGAGTATTCTGATGAAGAAGAAAATTATTCTACCTTGGAAGGATGTCCCGTCTAAAAAGGATCTATATCCTTATCTATTACTAGTGTTGCATCAGTTGGGCGGGGCGGCTAGAAAGAAGGATGTGGTGCCTAGGCTTATTGAAAAGCTTCAACTAAGTAAGAAACAATTAGAGAAAAGAACGGAAGGAGGGATGCTTCACTTTTACTTTAATATATCTGTGTCAAGACAAGACCTCAAATATGCAAGATATCTGGTATCTGACTCGCGATATGGTACCTGGGAGTTATCGCGCAAAGGCAAAGAGAGTATCCCCTCTCTGATTAAATGGGATACTGACAAGGATCAGGAGTGGTTAGCTAATTTTAGGGAGGAGATAAGGGTAGCAGTTAAGCAGAAGGATGTTATTGGAGAATCTGACGACGAGGAGGCACGGGCAAAAAAAGAACTCGGTCCACCTTGGAAGGAGGTTCCATCTCACAAGCATATCTATCCTTATCTATTACTGATGTTGCATGAGTTGGGCGGGGAGGCTAGAAAAAGGGATGTCATAGCTAATCTTGCTGAGAGGCTTCGACTAAGTAAGAAACTATCAAAGAAAAAAACGGAAGGAGGAAAGTTTTACTTTCACCTTAATACAGCTGGGGCAAGACAAGAACTCAAAGCTGCGGGATATTTGGTATCTAACTCGTCATATGGTGTCTGGGCTTTATCGCGAAGAGGCAGAGAAAAGGTCCCTGAGCTGACTAGGTGGAGTGCTAACCGTGATAGGAAGCTGTTAGATGGTTTTAGGAAAGAGGTGAGGCGTGCAGCTACCAAGAAAAAGAAGGAGCGGAAAAAACAAAATAGGTTGTTGAAGACTTGACAAGTGGATGACAAAAGAACCTATCCCACCTTGGATGAATGCCCCATCTAAAAAGCATATATTCTTATCTATTACTGGTATTGAATATGAATCCAATACTATTGGAAACAACTTAGATAGGATTGCTAACTAGATTTCTTGTGAGTTGTGCTATACTTGGCTTATTCAATTTCTTTAATATTGTTAATAAAAACTAAAAATTTCAATTATGAAAACACAATTTATTCTTCACGGCTGGCTGAGATTTGTGTTAACTAGCTTAAGGCGGGGGCTTCTTTTATTGGTGCTATTATCCTTTAGCTCTCTTACTTATGCTGTAGAGCGGGGAGCATACAGACACTATGTGGGCTTTGCTATATCTGGCGATCAGGAGATAGATGTTGCATCCGATGATACAGATGAATCAAGCGATAATATAAATGAACCAAGCATAAGGGTCATAGATTCAGATCTCGAAGAAGGAGGAAGCTTTCTTGTCTGGGATAGGTTTGACTTGGATAATCGAGCTGCGCTCTCTCTAATGCTTCTTTCTGTATGGGAGGACGGGAGCGGAACTTACTCCGATGGATCTGAATTTGATGGAGATATCAGCTTTGGGGGACTTCTAGCAGCAGGAAAATATTTTATATCAAACGGTTTCTATGTCGGCGGAGGTATTGCGCTTTCAGCCCTGAGTGGTGATGTGAACTTACAAAATGTACCAGTTACTGTAAGAGGGCGTACATTTTTGGTAGATGCGAATGTAGATATAGTCTCTGATTCTTTCTTTGCACCAACCCTAGTTCTTGGATATAGAGGATTAGTAAGCAGATTTGAAAACTCCCATCTTTATATAGGCGCAGACTATGTGAGAACCTTGCCAGTAGCCGATGAAGACTAATAATATAATAAATTATATAGGCGCAGACTATGTGAGAACCTTGCCAGTAGATGTTGATGTTGATTATGAATATGAAGCTTTCGTTCCCGGCTTTGGCTCCTTTGATTTTACTGTTTCGAACACTTATGAGGATCTAAGCATTACTATGCTAGCAATATCTCTTGGCTGGGCTTTGGTAGTCTTATCTCTTCTATCATCGGCTGCTCTTTCTTTGAAAGATGGGTATAATGCTTGCTATAACTAATGTCTTTAATTAACTAACTAAAACTTTTAATTATGAAAACACAATTTATTCTTCACGGCTGGTTGAGGTTCTTTTTAGCTAACTTAAGACCAGGGCTTCTTTTATTGGTGCTATTATCCTTTAGCTCTCTTAGCTATGCTGTAGAACGAGGAGAATACAGACACTATATGGGCTTCGCTATATCTGGTGGCTCGTTTTCTGACAATCTTCAGGAGATAGGGTTTGCATCCGATAATACAGATGGATCAAGTAATATAGATCAATCAGGCATAAGCGTCGTAGATTCAGATTTCGAAGAAGGAGGAAGCCTTTTTGTCTGGGATGCATTTGACTTGGATAATCAAGCTGCGTTCTCTCTAATGTATTTTTCTGTTGTTGAAAGCCTTAGCGAAACTTTATCCGATGGGACTATAATAGATGAAACAAGAGATGTTGGTGGGAGATTACTGGCAGGAAAATATTTTACCCAAAGCGGTCTATATATAGGTGGGGGCGTGGCTTCTATATCCCTGAGAGGTAATACGCGCATAGCAGTTGGGTCACCTATTCTAAATAGGAATAAAGATCTCACCTCTGATAATTTTTTGACACCAACTTTAGTTCTTGGATATAGAGGATTAGTAAACAGAGGTGAGAAATCCCATTTTTACTTGGGCGTAGATTGGGTGATGACCTCGCCAACAGATGTTTATTATGAAGTTTCCGGCCCTGGTATGACTGATTCGGGTACTTATAAGTTAACTATTTCTATGGTAGCAATATCTTGTGGCTGGGCTTGGTAGCCTCATCTCTTCTATCATCGGTCGCTCTTTCTTTGAAAGATGGGTATAATGCCTTCACACATATTGAAACTTCTCTTTATAGTCACTTGGATGAGATTATATAATCCCATCCAAGCAAAGAGGCGGTGCACTTATAGTAGGAAGTCGCGATATAAAATTTAGATGTCATAATGAAAAATAATTTTTCTTTCAAACAATCGGTTAGAGCATTCTTGTTACTGATGTCTTTAGCTGTCCTAATTTTTATGGCTGACAATTCTGTTTGGCCCCAACTATTCATAAGTGATGCAACAGGTCTTATTGATCTTCAAAATATAGATATAGAAGAAACTACTGCGCCTGCACCGCAAAGCAACTTGCCGCTTAAAGAAAGTGTTGGTTTGAGTTTTGACTGGACCTTTGCAGCAAAAAAAGGTCACCTTCGCAATAGCCTTCGTTTTGATTATTACAACTTAAAAGAAAGTGCTGATTACTGTATCAGGATTACTAATGGCAATTGTTTATCTCATGGCACACAAGTAGAGAATTGGTTCTTATACTATCGTTATTACCTCCGCAATAGTCTCTATTGGGGGATTAATATTGGTGTTAGCGAGCAGTTAGAAAGAGTAGAGTTTGTCTCTGACGATGCTAGTTCTTGTATCGCTTGCGCTAGCATGATGAGAAAGGGGGCTTCTCCTTACGACATTAATTATACTTATCAACCTCCATCTTCTGGTTTTACCCTTGGATTCCACTACAATTATGCAGTTGCTGATAAATACGAATTTGATGACTCCTGTTCAGAGGGACTCAATACCAGCAACTCTGATTGTTCCACTCAAGAGCCAACAGACGATGAGCATTTAGACGTTTCTTATAGTGTGTTCGGCAGGGCGATCGGTTAGACGTGGTAATATGCTTTTTGTCTTCATTGGTTAAGAAACTCAGAATTTTTCTTGTTTCTGTTAGTATCCTTTTGCTGATTGGCCTTGCCAGCCCATCTTTTGCAGACACGACGGACTGGAAATTCTTATCTGGCTTGGACATGCAACTCTTCTATGGTTTTGAAAACGTACTACAATTCGAAGATACGTTTTCTTTTAGTGAGGACCCTGTATATGATTCTGGTAATGGTTATGGCATTCTTGTGTTCGGGATCTACAATATCACTGGGCTTTCATTTGAACATTATGAATTCAACTACAGTGAAGCGAATAACCCGTTCCGTGAATTCCGTGAAATTAACGTTTCTTGGACTTTAATTGGCTACCGTCATTATCCTTTCAGTGGACCTGATAGGATCGGATTCTATATTGGCGCAAGCATAGGACTTGCAGACGCACGGTTTAGTACAGATAGGTTTGTGCTTGCGGGCGGCTCCAGCTTTCCAATTGTTTTTACCTTTGGTTATTTATATAAATTTCCCTTTGGTGTTACCTTATCAGTTCACTTGATGCATAGCGCTTCTGAAGACTATGGAGATGGAGATGGAGATGAAAATGAAGATGAAAATGAAGTCGATGAAGAGCGGCAAGAATCTACACAGCCGGACACGTTAATGGATATTAATGACTTAACCCTAACAATGTTTGGGATAGCTGTTGGCTATCGTTTTTAAGCTCTTATAGAAGCTAGTTATAAAGAAAGGTTTGGTTAATTGACAATACTAAAGAAATTATGCAAAAAAAAAGGAAAAATTTACATTTGGCTGAAAAATTTGATGCGCTTATGGTGTAAATTCATGAAATGAAAACTATCGTTGCTTTTTTATTATCTGCCTTATTACTTATAAGTCATCCATCTATTTATGCACACCCCGGGCGCACGAATAGCTTTGGTTGTCATAATGATGACACTTCTGAAGGAAGGCATTGTCATTTCAATTTACCAAGTGATGAAACCCTTTCACCAAGCGATAAGGGGATTGATATACTGAGCGGCTTGCTAGTTATTGGGCTTGCTACTGTGTTGATACGGTATATAGCCCAAGAACTGGGTTATACTAGGCTTTTTGATTCTAATGTAGATGAAGACACATCTTCTCCAGTGAAAATATTCATAACGCCAGAAGGTCTCAAGGCGGGATTGTATTGGGATATAGAGTGATGACTAGCTGTGGTTATTGTATAGGAGAGATAGGAAATAAATAGTCACTCATAGAGAATTAAAAGAATTTATAGCAGACAGCCCAACATATTTTTCTAAGTCTATTCTTACTAAATTAAATAAAAAGGCAGATTCCCATTTAAAGTGCAACACCTGTTGCTAAATTATAATCTATCTCGCTAAGTCTTTGGAACACTTCAGCGAGTGTTTTGAACAGATTTTCTTTTACAGACGCTTATCAAGAAGAGGGTGAAATAAGGGGATTTATGGATTTGTGGAAGATACTATATAATTTCTTTTTTTATTATTTGCTTGGTTAGATTTCGAAAAGACATTCCTTTTGGCGGATACTTGCGAATGAGTCTATTGGCAGTTTCATTAGTACTTTTTTCCCAACTGTGATAAAGAGTGGCAAAGTGCGTTTGGCAATCGAGTTTCTCGGCAGCTTTCTGTGCCGCTGAGCTCACGGCCATTATCAAACGTGATCTATGGACTGAATTTGCTCGGAAGGTATAGAGGAAAAAACGCATGTTCTTTCTTTCTCTCCTCATTCTTTCTATCATTGCTCGTCCTTTCTTTGAAAGGTGGGTATAATGCTTTTTAGACATTCTAATATCTCTTGGTTATTTAGCGGTGATGCACTTATGATGGGAATTCACCTGCTATTTTATAAGTTGATAGAAAAAATATGAGCGAGATTAAATAGCGTCTATTTCCTATATGCGAAAATGAGGACGAAGATACAATAAAGGAAAGGGGATTATGGATTTATTAAAGGCACTAATGAGTTTAAAATGGCATTAGACTTATCCTCTCATAAGGGAACAGAATCTTCCCCATACTAAAAGGTTACTTTAGCTAGCTACTTTGCTTTTTATCCCATTTGAAACGGTTCTTTCACAGCTTAGTATTGGCTTTTGTTTCATTTAGCTGTCTTTTGTTGCTGCCTTAGACAGGGCTTTTAGGTTTCCAAGACTGTTCTAATTTGAGTCCTCATAAATCCTGTTGCGCAGGTGATGGGTTACCAAGCCCAGCCAAAGGATACTGCTATCATAGAAATACTCAGATCTTTGAAAGTATTAAAACGAGTAGGTGGGCTATCCAACTCATAATCAACATTTACTTCATACTCAACATCTAGTGGCAGAGTTTTTATCCAATCTACACCTATATAAAAATGGCTTTCTTTAAACTCACTTACCAGCCTTCTATATCCCAAAATTGAAGTGGGTGCAACAAAAGTATCCGCGGTAAGAGTTATACGTGTATCTTGCAAACTTGTATAACCCGATATGGATAAAAGAGCAAGACCTCCACCGACATAGAGATTGTTTGATACGAAATATTTTCCAGCCGCTAGAGTACCCCAAAAAGATATCCGTTCATCATATGTACTTCCATCGGAGTAAACCTTCTTAGCGCTTTCATTACCAGCAAGAATCATTATAGAGATTGCATCTTGAGTATCTAACTCAATTATATCCCAGACAAAAAAGCCGCCACGTTCATCGTAGTCTAAATCATCGGATATATCATCGTCAGCAAAGGTTATTGCTTGAAGGTCATCAGAAAGCAAGGCACCAGATATACCAAATCCTAGATAATGCTGATATTCTCCCTGTTCTGCAGCGTAAATAAAAGAGCTAAAGGATGATAGCACTGTCCCTAATAAAAGAAACCTTGCCCTACGCTTAACTAAAACGAATTGGGAGAAGAAGGGGGGGCTAGAGAGGAGAAATAAGCGCAGTAAGATAGAGGCAAAATGAGAGACTTTCACCAGCTACAAAGAAGAAAAAATGTATTCATTCATACCGAAAGTTTTAATTAATTGTTATAGTAAAAAATGTTTCTTTGACATATTAGTTCCTCTATTTATTTAGGTGTTAATAACAACCTATCAAGAACTGCCACCTGTCAAGGACACAACCCCGACAGGTTAAATAAAGTCTGGTTATACCACAAAACTAAGGTTCCTGAATTTACATCATAAGTACAACACCCCACAATAAAGAGGTTTCAACAACTTAAAATTATGAATTTAGCAACGGTGTTGCAATTTAATGGGAATCCACTCTTTTATCTTTGGGAATTATATCCAATTTTCCACAAAAGAGAATATGGCGGATTCACATTTAAAGTGCAACACCTGTTACTAAATTATAATTGATTCCGCTGAGTTGTTGGAACACTTCAGCGGGTGTATCGAAGCCGAGGCACTTTCGTGGTCGGTTGTTCAATCGGGCCATAATTTTGGTTATCATTTCCTCGGGTAGATTTTGGAAGGACATTCCTTTTGGCAGATACTGGCGAATGAGTCCATTGATATTTTCATTGGTACCTCTTTCCCAGCTGCGATAAGGAGTGGCGAAGTAGGTATCGCAGCCCAGTTTGTCAGCGATTATCTGATGGTCGCTGAACTCCCGCCCATTATCAAACGTGATGGTATGGACTTGGTCGGCGATGGGTTGGAGCAGAGCAAGGATAGCCTTTGTCACTAAGTCTTTTTCTTTGCGTGGCACCTGGGCAATCAGGACGGTGCGGGAAGTTCGTTCGACCAGGGTCACTAAGAATCCTTGATGGTGGGCACCATGCATGGTATCGGCTTCCCAGTCGCCCAGTTGGGTGCGCTGTTCCACTATGGCGGGGCGCTTTTCGATGCCGACCCGTCCTGGAATGCACTGTTTATAGGCTTTTCGTCTATAACCATGACCGTAATGGCGGTTTTGATTGCTTCGAAGGATGCAGGTCACCGCCCGCTTTTTGATCTTTGCGAATCCAACGATAAAGCGTGACAAATGAGATGTGGCGGATTCCATCACGACGCCACCGCCTTGCTATCTGCTCGGGACTCCAGTCTTTTTTCAACAACACTTGTGTTTGCGCTTTCACCTCATCGGTCAGCACACCATAACGCGAACGCTGTTGTTGTCTTTCGTTACTTATTTGATGAGCTTGCTTAGACGGGCGCCGCGCTTCCCGCGATTGCGCTGAATCTCGCGGCTAATAGTAGAAGGACAAGGATCTAAGCGCTGAGCTATAAAGCGCGTGCTCTTTCCATCTCTCGTCATTTTTTCTATCAGGGCTCGTTCTTTTTTTGAAATATGGGTATAATGCTTTTTACACATTGTAAAACCTCTTGTTTGTTTATCTTGGATGGGATTATATAATCCCATCCAAGATAAGAGGTGATGCACTTATGATGCAAATTCGCAAGTTATAAAAAGCGGCCCATTTACGGTCAGACCTTCCGCCAATAGAGAAAGCGAAGTTTAACCGCTTCACAGATTTTCTTTTACAGACGCCCGTTAAGAATAAGGTGAAATAAGGGGATTTATGGATTTGTGGAAGATACAATATAATTCCCTTATCTTTTGTTTTAATCTAAGCTTTCTATAGTGCCATTTATAAGAGATCCATTAATTAATATCCCATATATCACCACCGCACCATCCGACATAGTCGTATTTATTTTGAGAGCAGAAATATTATGAATATCATTTAATTCTTTACCTTCATCGCAATCCACTATGCAGCCCTCTTCTTCACTCTTACTTGCAATATATTCAGCACGGGCGCCTCTGCCTGTAATATGGTTGGCACGATTGGAGTTACTATATACTTCTCTACCCTCATGTGTTACAGTCGCTACATAAATTATACCAAAACGATAACTAATAGTTCCCCGATAGGTCTTGGTCCCGGCATCACCACTAATTCTTATAAGATAATTAACAGGAAGAGGACCGTGGTCATAATCGATTAGAACCCTGTAATTGGCAGTCGGTGGGCTTGACCAGTAGATAACCTCGGGACCAAATCCATTCGTGTCATCAGTGGTACCCCTATAACCAGAAGGACCCCTAACAACTAAATCAAGGTCTGCTGTATTATCCCACCTTAATGAAATTCGCAATCCACCCTCTTCTCTGACGCTTCTTCCACCACAAGCAGTAAGAACAGCTACTAAGAAAACCAATACAAATAATAAGTATTTCATAACTTTACTCCTAAATTGAATGAGGTAAGTTAACATTTAAAGTGCAAAACTTGTTGCTAAATTATAGTCTATCCTGCTGAGTTATTGGAACACCTCAGCGGGTGTTTTGAATCCGAGGCACTTTTGTAGTCGGTTGTTCAATCGATTGGTGGACTTTGTTATTATTTGCTTGGTTAGATTTCGGAAGAACATCTTTTTTCGCAGATATTGCGAAAGAGTCCATTGCCATTTTTATTGGAATCTCTTTCCCAGCTGCGATAAGGAGTGGCGAAGTAGGTTTGCAGTTGAGTTTCTCAGCAATCTTCTGATGGTCGCTGAACTCCCGCCCATTATCAAAAATGATCTATGAGTGCAGTTTGCGTGGAGGGGGCATAGAGGAAGTGGAACATAGAAAGGATCGTTTCTGCCACTAAACCTTTTTCTTTGTATCGCACGGAGGCCATCAGGGTGAGACGGGAAGTTCGTTCTACCAGAGTCACTAATAACCCTTGATGGCGGGCGCCATGCATGGTATCGGCTTCCCAGTCGCTTGCTTTCTTCTACTATGGCTGGACGCTTTTCTATGCCGACCCGCCCTGGAATGCACTGTTTATTGGCTTTCCGCTATAGAGCATAACGGCGTTTTTGATTGTGGATAAAACGATGCAGGTCACCGCCTGCTTTTTGATCCTTACGAATCCAACAATAAAGCGTGACAAATGAGATGCAGCGAGCCCCTTTACGACTCCACCGCTTTGCTATCTGCTCGGGATTCAAGTCTTGTTTCAACGACGCTTGTGCTTGCACTTTCACTTCATCAGTTAGTAGACAATAACGAGAACGCCGTTGCTGTCTTTATTCACTTATTTGCTGAACTTGCTGATGAGGATAGCCTCGCAAGCCTTGATTACGCCGAATATCTCGGCTGATAGTAGAAATGGAACGACCCAGCCGACGAGCAATAGCTCGCAAGGATTTCCGTCTTTTCTCATTTCTTCTATCATATATCATTCTTTTTCTAAAAGGTGGGTATAATGCTTTCTACACATTGTAAGACTACTCTTTTGATTTTCTTGGATGGGATTATATAATCCCATCCAAGAAAAGAGGTGTTGCACTAGTAGTGGGAATTTGCTACTTTGTATTAATCATGGTAAAGCCTCTCTGGAAACACTTGAGTGGGGAGTCATATGTTAACGGTTGATCATAGTTATATTTGCCCCCACCCAAGAGAGGGGTGTTAGAGAGGGGAGTTGCTCTTATAATGGGGATTGAGATTGGGTATTTTTGTCTTGCTGGTCTGCTATTTTTTTCATTCTGAGACAAGACCTCAATACCTGAAGACCTTAAGGCCGCATTTGGCATCTGACTCTTTATTTTTCTTATTTTTTTCTATCAAATAGCTTTTTTTTGAGGGAAAAATGAGTATAATGACTTTATATTTATCATGCGAAAGCCTCTCTGGACAAACTTGGGTGGGGTTATATGTGAAAGGTTAATCATAGTTATATCTAGCCCCACCCAAGAGAGGGGTGTTAGAGAGAGGAGTTGCTCTTATAATGGGGATTGATGATTAAGTATTTTTGTCTTGCTGGTCTGCTATTTTTTTCATTGCCCGCTTGGGCTTTGACTGGTGAGGAGGTAATGCAGAGAGTATATGAGCAGTCTCGTCAGCATCGAACTCAGCAGTTTGATATTTCGATGGAAATCTTTGATGAGCAGAATCGCAAACGGGAGAGGTTCTTTACTAGTTGGAAGAAGATCTATTCAGACGAGACGCGTTCTTTGATAAGATTCTACAAACCCGCTGATATTAAAAATACCGCCCTTTTAAGTCATAGCCCAGATGATCAGGTGGGAGCGGATCAATGGATATTCCTACCAGCATTTAAGTCTACTAAGAAACTCTCGGCAAATGATAAGCGGAATAGCTTTATGGGGTCGGATTTTTCCAATAGTGATGTGGCTGGTCGCTCATTGGCAGATGACAAGCACGAGCTGACAAAGGAAGACGACAGGAGCTATCATATCCTAAGCGAGCCAGTGGATTCGGAGGATGCTTATAGTAAATTGGAGTATCGTATTCACAAGGACATCTTTGTTCCACTTGAAGTGAAATTTTATGATAAAGATGGCCAGCTATTAAAGACATTAAAGAACACTAAGGTTCGCAAGGTAGAGGGGATGTATGTGGTTGTGGATGCAAGAATGACCAATGCCAAGGGCGGCTGGACTAACTTGTTTGTGACGGATATTAAAGTGGGGCAAAAGATAAATGATAGCCGCTTTACCACCAAAGGACTCAGGCTTTAATAGCCAAATAGCTATCTATTGACTTCTTTACTTCAATGGGGACTTCTCTTAGGCGGGCTTCTTAGCTTTTCCTATCTTGCTGCCCAAGACCAACTGGATGAGGAGCTGCTAATTATTGAAGAGGAAGAAGATGCCCTAATTATCGAAGAGGGGGTAGAATCCAGTGGTCCTGGCTATTGGAGCGAGCATTTTAGCGGTTCCTTAGCCGGAAGCTATAGTGGCATAGGGGATGAGGACACCACTAGATGGAATAGCCAGTTGAGACTAAGATATAATGAGGAGCGGGGAGCAACGAAGTTGGCTCTTGAAGGGAGAGTTTACAGATCCTATGTCAAGTTTAACCTAGTGGATGAGGGTGAAGAGGATGGGGAAAAGTTTAGCAGAGATTTCCAGGTAGATGGTAGTGAGCTATTAGAAAGCTATGTAGATATTGATATCAATCGGCTGTTGATATCGGCTGGGCGGAAAAGAATTGTATGGGGCCAATTTGATTTTTTCTCACCAGTGGATGTTTTGCTACCACTAGATTTTGCCGGCACCACCCTGACTTTTAGCAAGCTAGACAATAGATTACCCCAAAATGTTGTTAGCGCCGAGCTCTTTCTTCCTAATGGCTTTGAAATTCAATACTACTATTTTCCTAATGTGATCTTAGATGCACTGACTGAAGATTTTTTTGAAGGGGCTTCTTATACTGATGAGGAAAATGAGAATGTTGATGTGCCATATATGGATCCAGCTGATGACAGCCAGCAGGCTGTGAGGCTGCTTTATACTGGTTCGAGGATGACAGTCGGCCTTACCTTTTTTGATGGCTATAACTACTTCCCTCAAGACTTCTTCCAGCTGGTAAGGGGTCCGGGTAATAGCTATCTTTGTCGCCAAATTGACCCTGCCGAGACTCCAAGATATGCTGAGGATTGTTTAGAGAACACAAATCTAGAAGATCCAGGTGCTATTCATGAAAATGACTATATTTCGCGCCCCCAACCCAGTTTGCCGCCCAATCGTTCCTTTGGTTTTGAGTTGGCAATTCCAGTTGGCAGAATGGCTTATAAGTTAGAGCTGTCGCGCAATGAGATACCGAGTGATCTACAGGTTAATCGGTTTGGTCCTAGCTATTTGGAATATATTGATTGGGTAAAGAATGAAAATGATGGCAAGGAATATGTTGATACCATGCAAAACTTCTATGCGATAGGATTTGATTATTATACTGAGAGGTGGATAGTCAACCTTAATTTGATCTCTTTTGCTTATGAATTTGACGCTCATGCTCAACGAGGAATTGATCTTGCCGTAGCCGCTGGCGAGGATGACGCCCAATTTGATAGCCAGTTCTTTCCAGCATTCCACGCAGCTCGCACCTATGGCGCTAATTTTGCTCATCGGGTAGGTTGGGCATTGGGAACCGTCGGCTTCGCTCAGGGGACCACTCTCTATTATCAAAATACGGCTGTTGAACCAATGTTCTTCTTAGTATCAGTAGATATATTAGAGTATCTAAATGACGGCAATCTTGTGGAACAGGTAGAGGATGAAGAGGAGGGTGAGGATTTAGAAAGAGAAGGGGAGACTTCGGTGGGTATTAGGCTAGGGTTTTCCTATAGTTTCTAATTTTCTAATTTTCTAATTTTCTAATTAATGCTTAGCAAGACGGGGCGATTCTCTTTTTGGCTGTTCCTATTGGTTGGTTTGGCTTTATTGTCGTTGGCGCTGTTTCGTCTTGAGTTCAATAACTATAATTGGTTAGCCAAGGATAACCCTATTCGTCAGGCTAAGGAATATCTGGATAGAGAGTTCCAACGAGGTGAAGACCTAGTCATTGCTATTTCGCCAAGCTATTATTATTTTTCTCCTGAACTACTTGCCGAGCTGGACGGAGTTTATGAGTCTCTTTATGAGGTGGATTATGTTAAATCAATCAATTCGCCGCTTCATGCTCAGCTGGTGATTGAAGACCAGCAGGGTGCTCTCAATCTAATAAGTTATCGCGACGCTCTTGATAGAGGCTTGCTTGAGGATATTGAAGACTATCGCCGCCATCTTATTGGCAGCGACTATTGGGGAAGGTTGATAGCTCGCGATGCCAATAGCTTCGCCATAATAGTGAAGATGGATATAGATTATGAGGGGGTCAATCACGCCCGCCGCCAGACAATCACTCAGGCAGCCAGAGAGATATTAGCCAATTCCCGCTGGCTAACCAACTACCAAATGGGAGGTGAAACCGAGCTCATGCACCAGTTGGATAGGAGCACTAGGGATAATCTCTTTCGGATTTTGCCGCCCGTAGCCTTGCTGACCTTTTTCATCTTGTGGTTGTTTATGCGCCATCTGGTTAAGGTTGGTATTATTATGACTGCTGCCTTATTCTCACTCTTGGTGACTCTTAATGTGATTGTATATAGCGGTCATCCCTTAAGTGTAGTCAGTCTGAGCCTGCCAGTTCTCATCATTGTGATTGCGGTAGCAGATTCCATTCATATAGTGGCACGCTGGGAGCGACTTGCTCATATCAAGGACAACTGGCAAAGACTTAAGCGCACCCTAAGAGAAATGTGGCAGCCATGCCTGATAACCAGTGTCAGCACCGCAGTGGGTTTTGGCACCTTCTATTTCAGCCAGCTCATTCCTTTAAGCCACTTTGGGATGGATTCTTTCATTGCTATTTTGCTTGCTTATCCTACCATGCTGTTTCTTACCATCGCCTTTTTGTCCTTTCTTCCGACTCGGACACAAAAGCAACAGCATCCTTTCATTGCTGTTGAAACCCTAGTATCTCATTGCACCCATTGGCTGCAGAAATATGCCCTAGTAGTGGTTGCCCTGACAGTGATCATCGCCACTCCCATTATCTACCAGCTGCGCTATGTCTATACTGAGACCAATTTCCTTGATGCCTTCTTTCTGCCTGAGAGCGAAATTTACCAAGCCTTTGACTTCATTGATAAGGAACTGGGCGGCAGTGGGGCAATAGATATTATTGTTCAAGGGGCAGAAGCAGGCGAGTTTGAAGAGCTTGAACAATTTGACCTAATCAAGGATCTAGTTGGCAGGTTGGAGAGGCTGACTCAAATCAATTTTGCCACTAGCTATCTGGTGCCAGTTGCCCTAGTCCATAAGGAATTTGATAAGGAGGGTGAGAAGTATCCAACCAACCAAGAGGAGCTAGCCCAAGAGCTGCTCTTTCTCGAGTTCTCTCGTTCCGATACCGAAGGGGATGTGCTGTCTCCCTATTTGGATTTTGATTATGCCAATAGCCGCGTCCATTTACAAACACCCAATCTCAGCTCAAATCAAGTGAAAGAGCTACTAACTGGTGGGGTAGAGCCGATTCTCGCTGAGGTTGGCTTGGCGGCAACTATTATCACTGGGGTTAACTACTACTTTCAATCCCTAAGCGACTATGTGCTTCGCACTCAGCTGGACTCCTTCTTTCTATGCTTCTTGATTATTGGCCTCTTCTTTATTGTCCGTTTTGGCGCTTTGCTGGGAATGATTGCTTTAATAACCAACTTGCTTCCTTTGGGTGTTTCTCTTGGCAGTATCGCGCTATTCAGATTGCCTTTTGACTTTGCCACAGTATTGGTAGCAAGTGTCAGTCTGGGACTGTGCATAGACAATACAGTCCACTATCTCCATTACTACTCCATTTGCCAACAGGGTTCTGCTAATAGCGCTAAATATAGCCGCCCATCCCTCCTCATCCCTCAGGTTTCGGCATCTTTGATGCGTCCCATCTTCCTTACTTCGCTCCTTCTCATAGCTGGCTTTTTTAGCCTTATGTTCTCCGACCTAGTAGTCTTAATTCGCTTCGGGCTCTTCTCAGCCATTACCATCGCAGCTGCTCTCTTAACTCTATTCATCTCCCTCCCTTGTGCCCTCACTCTCATAGACCGGGTGGTCGCAAGAAACAACCAACGAAACGGACGATTGGGATAAATCAATCAGAGACTCACACTAGATGCAAGAAAGTTAAGATGAGGAGCAACTAGGGGCGACTAGGGACAATTAGGAGAGACTAAGACTGCGATCTAGTATTTGATTTCTTGTCTTTCTGCTTGCTGAGTCATTACGCTCCCAAAAGATACCATCGTCATAGCCTTGGATGCTCTTATCCACCTCAGCCATCTCTAATCTTTTTTCGGCGATACAGCTGTAAAACTCATCTATCTCAATGCCCACGAAGTTCCTACCTAGCTTCTTGGCTACTACCGAACTAGTGCCTGAACCGAGGAATGGGTCAAGAACAATTTGACTAGGTTTTGAACTTGCCAACAAAATCTTGGCGATTAGTTTTTCTGGTTTCTGAGTGGGGTGGTCGGTATTTTCTTCCATTGCCCAGAAGGGAATGGTGATATCAGTCCAGATATTAGAACCAATAGCGAAAGTTCCAACTGGAATCAGAAGGGAATGGTGATATCAGTCCAGATATTAGAAGGATAGGTAAGCCTATATCTGCCATTTTCTTCCTCGCTCCAATCCTTCGCTTTTCCGCTGTCGTCCCTATAGGGTGCGATGACTTTTTTCTTTATCTTCACCTCATTAACATTGAAGTAATAATTCTGAGACATGGTGCAAAACCATATGTCTTCGCAGTTATTCTTCCAGTTGGTCTCCGCTCCTCGTCCCTTCTCTCTTTCAAAGGTGATACGGTTCTGAATCTTAAAATACTTGCGCGCAACATTGAAAATAGCGCTAGAGGATCTCCAATCCCCACAAATATAGATAGAAGCGGTTGGCATTAGCAAGCGAACCATCTTGCCGAGCCAAGAGTCAAGCCACTCCTCATACTTCTCCACCTCCATTTTTTTGAAGTCAGTAAGGTTATAGTTTTTGGTGAGATTGTAAGGTGGATCAACAAATAGCAGATCAACAAACCCAGCTGGCAGATAGCTTAGTGCTTCAAACATATCCTGCCAAATAGTCCTATTTAAGATAGCATCCAATGAGGTCGGTTCGGCGAGCCGAATCAGCTGCTTAGCATATTTTTTTCGCTCGTCATCAGTCAGCTGGATTGTGCGGTTGCGAGGCGCTCGTTTTTTAGGAAGATTCATATGGCTTTCATATGGCTATGAAGTAGATTATATTCCTTCCGCTAGTCACTAAGGGGATTTCTTGTCTCTCTTGTTTCTCTTTTCAGGATGGTTGGGGACATGGCCGCTGGCTACGCCTTGCTTGGTCGCAGAGGTGAGGTGCTTCCACTGGTCATCAAAGAAGATGTCGGCGCCGAAGGATTTAAGGAACTCTCCCTTCTCTAAACTGCCTAGAAAGAGGCTTTCATCAAGATGGACTTTCCATTTGCGGAGGGTTAGTATCACTCTCTTATGGGCTGGTGCTGACCGAGCGGTGACCAGCGCGGTGCGAATGGGGCACAAGCCCTTTTGGAGATCCCTTTCGGTATAGAATTCGCGCTGGATATAGCTCAGTCTCTCTAAGAAGGGGGCAAAGGGGCCTGGATTTAGCGGCACATTGGCTTTTTCTTTTTCCATTTCGGTAAATCTTGACAGCCCTTCTTCTTGATTGACCCTTTCGGATTCATTGGAAAACAGGACTGCATCTCCATCAAAGGCGATATGAACATTCGGACTATCAATGTGTTTCCCTAGTGATGATAAGTCCTGTAAGGTAGCGGCGGCTAAGCCATTGTCAATGAACTCCTTAACATCCTTGGCATTACGGGAGAGAAAAAGATGGCAGCCAAAATCGCGGGCATAGCGATGGGGGCTTTTGCCGCCGCAAAAACCCACTTTGGTTATGTTTAGTCTATGCTTCTCAATGGAGTTGAATACTCTGAGGCCGGTATTGGCGGTATTACGAGACAGGAGGATGACTTCTATTACTGGTTGTTTGCGCTTATGTTCTTCACAGATCTGGTCGTTGATTTTCAATAGCTTCTCTATTAGTGGGAAGCCATAGCCGGGTTTGAGCTTTTCCTTTTCTTTTGCCTTTTGGCGCTTTTCATAGGCGGCTAATCCTTTGGTGCGAAAGATGTCATCGTCTCTTGACAGGTCAAACAGGGCGCTAGATGCGGTTCCTATGACTAGAGGAGTAAACCCAGCTGTCTGTTTGCTCTTAGACCTTGGCATAGGCAAGATACTTCCTTTCTACTAGTTTGAAACAGCCGATGATAATAAAGGTAATCACCAGATACATCAGCCCAGCCGTGATAAAGGCTTCATAGGGGCTGTAATAGCGGGAGTTGATAAAACGGGCAACACCGGTGATATCATAGAGGGTGACTAGACTAACCACCACAGTGCCATGGAGCATAAAGATGACCTCATTGCTATAGGCTGGGATGCTTCGCCTCAGCCCGCTCGGGAGTATGATACGGAAAAATGCCATGGGGCGCGACATACCCATAGAGTAGGCGGCTTCAATTTCGTGATGGGAAGTAGCCTTAATGGCGCCGCGCAGGATTTCGGCTGTATAGGCTGAGTTGTTGAGCGCCAGCGCCAGGAGGGCACAAAAGTAGGGTTCTTTCAATAGCACCCATAGAGGACTGGAACGGATGAATTCAAACTGCCCCAAGCCATAGTAGATCATAAACAGCTGGATCAGTAGAGGAGTGCCGCGAAAAAAATAGACATATCCTTGGGTTGGCAGTCTCACCAAGGCATTGGGATGCAACATCAACCAGGCGATACCTATGGCAAGCAGTGAGCCGATGGGAATAGACAGCACCAGCATTTGAAGCGTGATAGAGAGACCACCAAGAAAGAGGTGGAAGTTCTCACTGATAATAGCGAAGTTCATCTATGCGGGTCGGCTACCTTGACTATAGTAGCGCTCAAGATAGTGAAAGATGACGGCTGTGATGATGGTGAAGGCGAGATAAAAGAGCGCCACCGAGCTATAGAAAACAAAGGGCAAGCGAGTGCTATTAGAGGCAAGCGAGGCTTTACGGACAATATCCTCTAGTCCTATCACCGAAACAAAGGCGGTTGTCTTCATCAGCACCTGCCAGTTGTTGCTGATGCCCGGCAGGGCATGGCGTAGCATCTGTGGCACCATTATCCTGCTTATCACCTGAGCCTGTGTCATGCCCTGAGCATAGGCGGCTTCTAGTTGGCCGCGTGGCACAGCCAATATAGCGCCACGAATGGTCTCTCCCATATAGGAGCCGAAGATGAAGCTTAGGGTTACCAGACCAGCCAAGAATGGACTCACATCAACATAGTCCTCATAGCCGATAAAATCCATCAGCTGATTTACCAACACCTGCCCGCCATAGAAGACCAACAACATAAGCACAAGGTCGGGCACGCCGCGAATTAAAGTGGTATAGCAGTTGGCGGCCACAATGAGGAAGGAAGATTGAGAGAGTTTTGCCAGGGCGGTTATCAGCCCCAGAACTAAGGAAAAGAAGAGGGCGGACAGAGCCAGTATTATGGTTATCTCAGCACCTAGCCATAGCTGATAACCATAGCCTTGCAAAACTCCCATCAATTATGCCAAATAGAAATCAGTCGCCAAAGATATCGTAGCTGAAGTATTTGTCATTAATCCGCCGATATTCGCCATTCTGACGAATGGTGGCTATGGCATCATTGAACTCTTGTACTAGTTTCGTATCTTGCTTCCGTAAGGCTATTCCTATGCCTTCACCAAACCAGCGTGGGTCAGTTATGTCAGGACCGAAGAGTTCAAAATCCTTGCCGGCGGCCGTGCTGAGAAAACCTTCTTCCACGGCGGCTCGCTCAGCTAGGGTCGCGTCCAACCTACGAGTTTGCAGGTCAAGGAAGACCTCCTCTTGGCTGGTATAACGGACGACTTCAGCTTGCTTGCCATAGTTATCGGTTACATAGTTGTCAAAAGTGGTGCCGCGTTGGACGCCAACTCTCTTACCCTTAAGCCCTTCGGCACTTAAGTCTAGCCCAGCTCCTTTACGCTGAACGAATTTCACTGGCATCTGGTAATACTTATTGGTAAATGCAACCCTCTGCTTTCGTTCCTCAGTGATGGACATAGAGGCAATGATTGCATCATATTTCTTTGCCAGTAGGGCTGGAATGATACCATCCCAATCCTGTTTGACCAGGGTGCACTCATGCCCCATAGCATTACACAAAGCAAAGGCGATGTCAATATCAAAGCCGCTAAGCGAGCCATCAGAATTAGTTTGGCTGAAAGGAGGATAGGCTCCTTCTACTCCTATGCGAATCTTATCAGCAGCAACGAATGAACTGATTGTTAGGCTGCTGGCGATTAAAAAGAATTTAAGTAAATTTTTCATTGGATTGAATTGAGTTAATTAATTAAAGACAAGTATTATAGTAAAGTAAGAGGCGATTATAGCAAAAGAGCTAATTATTTTTGCTGTCTTTTATGATTATTAAACTGGCAGCATTAACTATCCATCTCTTATTAGTTGGGTTAGTTGTATTAGTTAAGTGCTAGTTGGAATAAAAATAACCAAAAAAAATATTAAAAAGCTATTTAAAGTGATATAATCAAGCCTCTAATAATTAATTAATTAATGAAAAATGGAGTGAAATATGAAAAAACTTCTATTAATGAATATGAGTGAAACAACTCTTTATGAATTTTTAGCTATGCTAAAGCAGCTACCTTTTTCGTTATTGGCTAGCTTCCGCCTTGCCAATATTAGGCCGCTATATTCAAATCACCCCTCCTCTATGCTGCCCCTGTGTGCCTTCCCCTTATTTCTTTATGGGCAAGCAAGAGGCTTCTTGGCTTCTAACCCCCCCCCCCATAAGCTCCTCACTTTAATCTGGCATGGGCGGGGTATTCTCTTTTTCTTGGTTGGGACTGGCTTTCTGATTCTTACTGCTTGTGCTGGCGGTGGAGGCGGAAGCGGAAGCAGCGAGGCTAGTTCTCTTAGGCCGTTGGAGGTAAATCTTACTTTTGCCCCCATACAAGGCGGTTTTCAAATAGACAACCAATCGGACTTTGGCGATATAGTTTCTTTGAAGATCACGGCAACCAGCGACAACGGGTCGGTAGTAGAAGAGAGCAATATCAACATAACCGAATTTATTGGTGGCAGCTACGAATTTACTGGACTAGATGATCAATCCAATTATACCTTTCAGATTATGGGGACTCTTAGTGATGGCAGGCAGCAAGAGGTGGAGATAGCTTTTGTCTGGGAAGAGAATGAAGAAGATTACAACAACGGCGGCATTCGGCCAGGGCTGGATACAGATGGAGATAGACGAGCGAATAGTGTGGATGAGGACAAAGATGGAGATGGTATTGATAATGGGAGAGACCAATGTGATGATCTCGGTGATGAGACCGGCTGGCAAAGTAATCCTTCTAACGACAATGATATGGATGGTTGCCGAGATGATATTGAGGATACAGATGACGATAATGATGGGTTGGATGATACAGATGATCTATGTCCTACTGGCGTAGTAGGTTGGCAGAGGAGTGGTTCTACCGACAATGATGGGGATGGTTGCCATGATACAGATGAGGACATAGATGATGATGGCGATGGGTTGATAGAGATAGCCACAGAAGCGCAGTTGAATTCAGTTCGCTATGCTCTAAATGGCAATGGAACTAGGATGTCGGAAGGTGCGGATCTTGATATCACTGGCTGTAGCAATGGCAACGTCATCGTTCCCTGTAATGGCTATGAGCTGGTTGCGGATATAAGTCTTGCGGCCTATAGTGGTGGTGACGGCTGGCAACCCTTGGGTCATGATACAGATAGTTCTATGCTTGGATGTCAAGGAACTGCTTTTAATGGGACATTTGAAGGCAATGGTTTTATGATTAGTGATCTAAAAATTAGTCGTTCAGGTGAGGATTGTGTGGGTTTGTTTGGGCATATAGCTGCGAATTCAGAGATTCGCAATTTGACTCTTCATGCCGAGACAGTGATAGGCAACTCTAGGGTTGGCGGCCTGATAGGGGATAGTGAAGGTGCTCGGATAGTTTCTTCTTCGGTTGTGGTGGGTCAAGTGAGTGGTGGTGGTAGTGGTACAGGTGGTCTGGTGGGGTGGGGTAACTTGGCTCGGATTCATGCTTCTTCGGTTGTGGTGGGTCAAGTGAGTGGTGATGGTAGTGGTACAGGTGGTCTGGTGGGGGATGGTCAAGCGGCTCGGATTCATTCTTCTTTGGTTGTGGTGGGTAAGATGGTGAGTGAGAACACTTTTTTAGGTGGTCTGGTGGGGGATGGTAGAGGTGGTATGCAGATTGTTTCTTCTTCGGTTGTGGCGGGTCAGGTGAGCGGGAACTTGTTTACGGGTGGTCTAATAGGGATTGCTTCTGATGCTCAGATTGTTTCTTCTTCGGTTGTGGTGGGTCAGGTGAGCGGGAGTAGTAATGCAGGTGGCCTGACGGGAGACTTTTTGTCTGGCAAGGTTGCTTATTCTTATGTGGTCTCAGGTAGAACCACTGCTGGTATGCTGATAGGGGCTAACAACGGAGAGGCAGTTGCTTCTTATTGGGACAGTGAGACTAGTGATGTCGTTACTGGCAATAAGGGTGAAGCTAAGACTACTAGTGATCTTCAGACGCCAGAAGGCTATAATGGGATTTACGTCACTTGGGACGATGGGGTGAATATTGATGACAATTCTGGGGTAGAGGATATTACTAAATGGTGTGATAGGGATAATAGCGAGACCATTGAGACAGCTGAACAAAACAGTGACAATCTCATCTGGGATTTCGGCACTTCAAGTGAGTATCCCGCCATTCGCTGCACTCCAATACCCCCTGCCGAATGGCGTAGCTGGTGGTTCTTGAATGCGACTGACCAACCCCAACTCAACCAGACCCGCTTAGACAGTCTGCTTCCTCCTTGAACTGACAACTTGCTTTGATTTAGCCTCTCAGCTTCCTTCCTTAATAAACTGGCAACTAACAACTTGCTTTGGCCTAGTCCCTCAGCTTCCTTCCTTAATAAACTGGCAACTGACGACTTGCTTTGACTTAGTCCCTCAGCTTCCTTCCTTAATAAACTGACAACTGACGACTGACGACTTGCTTTGACCTAGCCCCTCAGTTTCCCTCCTTAATAAGCTGACAACTGACAACTGACGACTTGCTTTGACTTAGTCCCTCAGCTTCCTTCCTTAATAAACTGACAACTGACGACTTGCTTTGATTTAGCCCCTCAGCTTCCTTCCTTAATAAACTGACAACTGACGACTTGCTTTGATTTAGCCCCTCAGCTTCCTTCCTTAATAAACTGACAACTGACAACTTGCTTTGACCTAGTCCCTCAGCTACAACCCAATGGCGCAGCTGCCATATAACCGGCCGGGAGCATTGTTAGGTTTGGAACTCTATGGGTGCTAAATTGATGCTAATTGAACTATCTCCCTTTTATGATTCTGGCAACATTAACTATTCATCTCTTATTAGTTGTGCTAGTTGAGACAAAAATAACTAGAAAAGATATAAAGTGATATAGATATAAGGATATAGATATAAGAGAGATATAAAAAAGCTATAAAAAAGCCATAAAAGAGCTATAAAAGTGATACAATGAAGCCTCTTAATTAATAAAAAATGGAATGAAATATGAAACAGCTTCTACCTCTATTAATGAATATGAGTAAAACATTTCTTTATGAATTTTTAGCTATGCTAAAGCAGCTATCCCTTTCGTTGCTGGCTAGCTTCCGCCTTGCCAATATTACGCCGCCATATTCAAATCGTCCCTCCTCTATGCTGCCCTTGTGTGCCTCATCCTTATTTCTTTACCGACAAACAAGAGGCTTCTTGGCTTCTAATCCTTCTCATAAGTCTTCCACTTTATCGAGCATGAGGCGGGGTATTCTTTCCTGTTTGATTGGGGCTGGCTTCTTAGTTCTTACTGCTTGTGCTGGTGGAGAAGGCGAAAGCGGAAGCAGTGGTTCGGGAGGGGGAAATGGCGGGGGCGGAGTTCCTCGTTCTTTATTAGAGGTAGATCTCACTTTTGCTCCTATAGCCAATGGTTTTGTCATAAGCAACCAATCGGACTTTTTAGAATTTGGCAATTTCACTTCTTTGAACATCACGGCAACCAGTGGAGACGAGTTAGTATGGGAGGTTGTTCCTATTACCGCATTTAGTGATGGCAACCATAGTTTCACTGGGCTAGATGATGCCCTCGATTGGAAGTTTGAGATTACCGGGATTCTTAGTGATGGAGGGGAGCAAGAGGTGAAGATAGTTTTTATTTGGGAAGAGAATGAGGCAGACCACAGAAGCGGTGGTATTCGGCCGGGAGCCAATAGGGATGGAGATGGGCGAGCGGATAGTGTGGATGAGGACATAGATGGAGATGGTATTGATAATGAGGGAGACGACTGTTCTACTGGCGAGACAAGCTGGATGAGCAACTCATCGACCGACAATGATGGGGATGGTTGCCGAGATGATAGTAGTGAAGATACAGATGACGATAATGATGGGCTAGGTGATAGTTCAGACGACTGTTCTACTGGCGAGACAAGCTGGATGAGCAACTCATCGACCGACAATGATGGGGATGGTTGCCGAGATGATAGTAGTGAAGATACAGATGACGATAATGATGGGCTAGGTGATAGTTCAGACGACTGTCCTACTGGCGAGACAAGCTGGATGAGCAACTCATCGACCGACAATGATGGGGATGGTTGCCAAGATGATGGTAATGAAGATACAGATGACGATAATGATGGGGTAGGTGATAGTTTAGACGATTGTCCTACTGGTGAGACAAGTTGGACGAGCAATAGTTCTAGCGACAATGATGGGGATGGTTGCCAAGATGATAGTAATGAAGATACCGATGACGATAATGATGGATTGGCTGATGATGATGCGAGGGAGGTTCAGACTAATTCAAATAATGTGAGCTGTTCGTTGCTAGTAGATTGCGATGGGGATACTATTAGGGATGAGGATGAAGTGACGGCAAATTGTGTAATAAAGCCCGATTGCGATAATGATGGGACCCAAGATGATACGGACATAGATATTGATGGGAATGGATTGATAGAAATAGCCAATGCGACGGAATTGGATTCAGTGAGGTATGCTCTAAATGGTAATGGGCGTAGGTTATCGGCAAGTGCGCCGCTCAACACCGGTGGCTGTGGTCGTATTGGCGGCCTTAGGGTGTGTCATGGTTATGAGCTGGTTGCGAATATAAGTCTTGCAGCCTATACGGATGCTGATAGTGGCAAAGGCTGGCAACCCTTAGGAAGCTGTGATGGTAGTCCTTTTGGCGGGACTTTTGAGGGCAATGATTTTATGATTAGTGGTTTAAGCATTAGTCGTTCAAATGAGGATTGTGTGGG
Source organism: Gammaproteobacteria bacterium (assembly GCA_965215225.1). Classification (GTDB taxonomy): domain Bacteria; phylum Pseudomonadota; class Gammaproteobacteria; order CBDBNL01; family JAAOII01. The sequence goes on along the minus strand of OZ244039.1, from coordinate 1,563,254 downwards.
GTTGTTTGGTCATATAGCCGCGAATTCAGAGATTCGTAATCTTAAGCTTCGGGCTGAGCGAGTGGTGGGTAATGATTTTGTCGGCAGTCTAGTGGGAAATGGGGATGCTGCCACGATTAGTTCTTCTTTTGTTCTGGTGGGGAATGTGAGTGGGAATGCTAATGTAGGTGGTTTGGTGGGGCGGGGTCATTCAGCTGCGATTGTTAATTCTTTTGTTGCGGTAGATGAGGTGAGCGGGACTGGTAATAATATAGGTGGTTTGGTGGGGTCTGGGCTAAGTTCTCGGATTCATTCTTCATCGGTTATGGTAGCCGAGGTAAGCGGGAATACTGCGGTAGGCGGTCTGGTGGGATTTCTTAATCATGGTGCTAGGCCTGATCCTGCTGTAGTAGCTCGGATTTATTCTTCATCGGTTGTGGCAGCTGAGGTGCATGGGAGTAGTTTAGTAGGTGGCTTGGGGGGTGATACTAGAAATATTTGGATTCATACTTCTTCGGTTGTGGTAGGTGAGGTGAGAGGGACTCGTGACCTCATAGGTGGTCTGGTGGGCGGGGGACCAGGTACTAAGGTTTTTTCTTCATCGGTTGTGGCCGGTTTGATTTCGGCAGGACAGGATGACCGTGGGAATAGTAAACTAGGCGGTATGATGGGGGGTGGTCCTGAGGCCGAGATTTTTTCTTCATCGGTTGTGGTGGGTGAGGTGAGTGGGACTGGTAGGAACGTAGGCGGTTTGGTGGGGAATGCTAATAAGGCTAGGTTTTATTCTTCATCGGTTGTGGTGGGTAATCTTAGCGGGAGCGGTATGAACCTAGGCGGTCTGGTAGGAGAATTTGCCGGTAGCAACCCCGGTGCAAAGGTTGCTTATTCTTATGTAGTTTCGGGCAGTAATACGGATATGCTGGTTGGAGTTAGTAATATGGACACGGCTGCGGTTGCTTCCTATTGGGACAGTTTGACGAGTGGTGTTGGCAGCAGCCGGCTTGGTATTGGTTCTGGTAGGAGCACCAGTGCTCTTCAGATGCCGACTAGTTATGATGAAGGGGGGATTTATGCTGATTGGGACAATCATACCGATATCTTTAGCGATGGGATGACTGACGAGCCACTGGCGGTCTGGTGTGATAAGGATAATAGTGGGATCATTGAAGAAGGTGAAGACACCGATGACAATCGCGTTTGGGATTTCGGCACTTCGAGTGAGTATCCTGCCATTGACTGCGCTCCTATCGCTCCGGCCGAATGGCGTAGCTGGTGGTCGTTGGATGGAAGTGGTAATCCCGTTCTAAACCGAACTCGTTTAGCTAGGTTACTTACTTTCGTTGAGGAAGGAGATAGTGATAATGATGGGATAAATGATCATTCAGACCAATGTCCTACTGGGTTGACAGGCTGGCTAAGCGGTGCTTTTACCGATAATGATGGCGATGGTTGCCGTGATACTGTTGAAGATACTGATGACGATAATGATGGGGTAAATGATAATTCAGACCAATGTCCTACTGGGGCGACTGACTGGACAAGTGATTCTTTTAATGATGTTGATGGGGATGGTTGCCGTGATGCTGATGAGGACATAGATCTTGATGGGGATAGATTGATAGAGATAGCCAATGCGGCGGAATTGGATTCGGTGAGGTATGCTCTAAATGGTAATGGGCGTAGGTTATCGGCAAGTGCGCCGCTCAACACCGGTGGCTGTGGTCGTATTGGCGGCCTTAGGGTGTGTCATGGTTATGAGCTGGTTGCGAATATAAGTCTTGCAGCCTATGCGGGCAAAGGCTGGCAACCCTTAGGAAGCTGTGATGGTAGTCCTTTTGGCGGGATTTTTGAGGGCAATGATTTTATGATTAGTGGTTTAAGCATTAGTCGTTCAAATGAGAATTGTGTGGGGTTGTTTGGTCATATAGCCGCGAATTCAGAGATTCGTAATCTTAGGCTTAGTGCTGAGCGAGTGGTAGGTAATGATTTTGTTGGCAGTCTAGTGGGGAATGGGGATGCTGCCACGATTAGTTCTTCTTCTGTTCTGATGGGGAATGTGAGTGGGAATGCTAATGTAGGCGGTCTAGTGGGGAGGGGTCATGATGCTCGGATTATTGCTTCTTTGATAGAGGCAGCCGAAGTGAGCGGAAATAATCGGATAGGCGGGCTGATGGGGGACGGTCAAAATGCTCGAATTAATGATTCTTCGGTTGTGGCAGCCGAAGTGAGCGGGAATGATAATGTAGGCGGTATGGTAGGGGATGGTCGCGATGCTCAGATTATTGCTTCTTCGATTGTAGTAGATGAGGTGAGCGGGAATCATCTAAAAATAGGCGGTATGGTGGGGGATGGTCAAGGTGCTCGGATTATTGCTTCTTCGGTTGTGGCAGCCAAGGTGAGCGGGACTTCGAGCGCGGATACTGCTGCTGTAGGCGGTCTGGTGGGGTGGAGTAGAGATAAAAAGGTTGAGATTCATTTTTCTTCGGTTGTGGCAGGGGAGGTGCATGGGGCTGGTGAGTTCATAGGCGGTCTGGTGGGGAATGGTGGGGAGGCTGAAATTTTTTCTTCTTCGGTGGTGGCAGATTTAATTTCGACAAGTCAAGCATATAGGAATAGAAAAATAGGCGGTTTGATGGGGGATAGTCAAAATGCTGTGATCTTTTCTTCATTGGTCGTGGTAGGGAACCTGAGCGGGGCTGGTACTAGGATAGGCGGTCTGGTAGGGAATGCTAATGGTGCTAAGATTTATTCTTCTTCGGTTGTGGTGGGTAACCTGAGTCTGAGCGGGACTGGTACTCTTGATATAGGCGGTCTGGTAGGAGAATTTAAAAGGGGTAAGGTTGCTTATTCTTATGTAGTTTCAGGCAGTGATACTGATATGCTGGTTGGGGATGGGGATTTTAGGACGGAAGCAGTTGCTTCCTATTGGGACAGTTTGACGAGTGGTGTTGGCAGCAGCAGGCTTAGTATTGGTTCTGGTAGGAGCACCAGTGCTCTTCAGATGCCGATTAGTTATGATGAAGGGGGAATTTATGCTGATTGGGACACTGAGACGAATATATTTAGTGATGGGGAAGATGAGCCATTGGCGGTCTGGTGTGATAAGGATAATAGTGGGAGCATAACAGCGGGTGAGCGAGTCATTGACAATCTCATCTGGGATTTCGGCACTTCGAGTGAGTATCCTGCCATTGACTGCGCTCCTATCGCTCCGGCCGAATGGCGTAGCTGGTGGTCGTTGGATGGAAGTGGTAGCCCCGTTCTAAACCGAACTCGTTTAGCCAGGTTACTTACTTTCGTTGAGGAGGGAGATAGTGATAATGATGGGATAAATGATCATTCAGACCAATGTCCTACTGGGTTGACAGGCTGGCTAAGCGGTGCTTTTACCGATAATGATGGCGATGGTTGCCGTGATACTGTTGAGGATACCGATGACGATAATGATGGGGTAAATGATAATTCAGACCAATGTCCTACTGGGGCGACTGACTGGACGAGTGATTCTTTTAATGATGTTGATGGGGATGGTTGCCGTGATGCTGATGAGGACATAGATCTTGATGGGGATAGATTGATAGAGATAGCCAATGCGGCGGAATTGGATTCGGTGAGGTATGCTCTAAATGGTAATGGGCGTAGGTTATCGGCAAGTGCGCCGCTCAACACCGGTGGCTGTGGTCGTATTGGCGGCCTTAGGGTGTGTCATGGTTATGAGCTGGTTGCGAATATAAGTCTTGCAGCCTATACGGATGCTGATAGTGGCAAAGGCTGGCAACCCTTAGGAAGCTGTGATGGTAGTCCTTTTGGCGGGATTTTTGAGGGCAATGATTTTGTGATTAGTGGTTTAAGCATTAGTCGTCCAAATGAGGATTGTGTGGGCTTGTTTGGTCATATAGCCGCGGATTCAGAGATTCGCAATCTTAGGCTTAGTGCTGAGCGAGTGGTAGGTGATGATTTTGTTGGCAGTCTAGTGGGGAATGGGGATGCTGCCACGATTAGTTATTCTTCTGTTCTGATGGGGAATGTGAGTGGGAATGCTAATGTAGGCGGTCTAGTGGGGCGGGGTCATTCAGCTACGATTGTTAATTCTTTTGTTGCGGTAGATGAGGTGAGCGGGACTGGTAATAATATAGGTGGTCTGGTGGGGTCGGGGTTAAGTTCTCGGATTCATTCTTCATCGGTTATGGTAGCCGAGGTAAGCGGGAATACTGCGGTAGGTGGTCTGGTGGGATATCTTAATCATGGTACTAGGCCTGATCCTGCTATAGTGGCTCGGATTTATTCTTCATCGGTTGCGGCAGCTGAGGTGCATGGGAATAGTTTAGTAGGCGGCCTAGGGGGAGATACGAGAAATATTTGGATTCATTCTTCATCGGTTGTGGCAGCTGAGGTGCGCGGGACTCGTGATCTCATAGGCGGTCTGGTGGGCGGGGGACCAGGTACTAAGGTTTTTTCTTCATCGGTTGTGGTCGGTTTGATTGCGGCCGGACAGGATAGCAATGGCAATAGTAAACTAGGCGGTATGATGGGAGGTGGTCCTGAGGCCGAGATTTATTCTTCATCGGTAGTGGTGGATGAGGTGAGTGGGACTGGTAGGAACATAGGCGGTCTGGTGGGGAATGCTAATAAGGCTAAGTTTTATTCTTCTTCGGTTGTGGTGGGTAGTCTTAGCGGGAGCGGTATGAACCTAGGCGGTCTGGTAGGAGAATTTGCCGGTAAAGACCCCGGTGCAAAGGTTGCTTATTCTTATGTAGTTTCGGGCAGTAATACGGATATGCTGGTTGGAGTTAGTAATATGGACACGGCTGCAGCTGCTTCTTATTGGGACAGTTTGACGAGTGGTGTTGGCAGCAGCCGGCTTGGTATTGGTTCTGGTAGGAGCACCAGTGCTCTTCAGATGCCGACTAGTTATGATGAAGGGGGGATTTATGCTGATTGGGACACTGAGACAGATATATTTGGCGATGGGATGACTGACGAGCCACTGGCGGTCTGGTGTGATAAGGATAATAGTGGGATCATTGAAGAAGGTGAAGACACCGATGACAATCGCGTTTGGGATTTCGGCACTTCGAGTGAGTATCCTGCCATTGACTGCACTCCCATCGCTCCGGCCGAATGGCGTAGCTGGTGGTCTTTGGATGGAAGTGGTGGTCCCGCTCTAAACCGAACCCGTTTAGCCAGGTTACTTACTTTCGTTGAGGACGGAGATAGTGATAATGATGGGGTAAATGATAATTCAGACCAATGTCCTACTGGGGTGACAGGCTGGCTAAGTGGTGCTTTTACCGATAATGATGGCGATGGTTGCCGTGATACTGTTGAGGATACCGATGACGATAATGATGGGGTAAATGATAATTCAGACCAATGTCCTATTGGGGCGACGGGCTGGACAAGCGATTCTTTTAATGATGCTGATGGGGATGGTTGCCGTGATGTCGATGAAGAAATAGATGCTGATGGTGATGGGTTGATAGAGATAGCTACGGCGGCACAGTTAGATGCAGTTCGTCATCAATTGGATGGCAGAGGGCCTAGCTGTAGTTCCTGTAATGGCTATGAGCTGGTTAGGGATATAAGTCTTGCAGCCTATGCGGATGCTGATAGCGGCAAAGGCTGGCAACCCTTAGGAAGCTGTGATGATAGTCCTTTTGCCGGGACTTTTGAGGGCAATGATTTTATGATTAGTGGTTTAAGCATTAGTCGTCCGACTGAGGATTGTGTGGGATTATTTGGTCATATAGCCGCGGATTCAGAAATTCGCAATCTTAGGCTTCGGGCTGAGCGAGTGGTAGGCAATGATTTCGTCGGCAGTCTGGTGGGGCGGGGTCACTCAGCTGCGATTGTTAATGCTTTTGCTGTAGCGGATGAAGTGAACGGGGCTGGTGAGAATGTGGGCGGTCTAATGGGGGATGGGGATGATGCCACGATTAGTTCTTCTTCTGTTGTGGTGGAGAATGTGAGTGGGAATGCTAATGTAGCCGGTCTGGTGGGGGATGGTCGACGCTCTGAGATTGTTAATTCTTTGGTAGAGGCAGGCGAGGTGAGCGGGACTAGTAATAATGTAGGCGGTCTGGTGGGATTTGGTGACGGTGCTCAGATTGATTTTTCTTCGGTTGTGGTGGGTAATGTGAACGGGGATAATGATGTAGGCGGTCTGGTGGGAGATGGTAAAAACAATGATATTGCTAATTCTTCGGTAGAGGCAACCGAGGTGAGCGGGACTGGTAATAATGTAGGCGGTCTGGTGGGGTATGGTGAATATGCTCAGATTGATTTTTCTTCTGCTATGGTGGGTAATGTGAACGGGGATGGTGAGAATGTGGGCGGTCTAATGGGGGATGGGGATGATGCCGCGATTAGTTCTTCTTCGGCTGTGGTGGGGAATGTGAGTGGGTCTGCTAATGTAGCCGGTCTGGTGGGGGATGGTCGAGACTCTGAGATTGTTAATTCTTCGGTAGAGGCAGCCGAGGTGAGTGGGACTAGTAATAATGTAGGCGGTCTGGTGGGATTTGGTGGCGGTGCTCAGATTGATTTTTCTTCGGTTGTGGTGGGTAATGTGAACGGGAATAATGATGTAGGCGGTCTGGTGGGGGATGGTCAAAACACTGCTATTGTTAATTCTTCGGTTGTGGTGAGTAATATGAATGGGGTTGAAAAAATAGGTGGGCTGGTGGGGAATGGGGATGATGCCACGATTGGTTCTTCTTCTGCTGTGGTGGGGAATGTGAGAGGGTCTGCTAATGTAGCCGGTCTGGTGGGGTGGGGCGAAGATGCTCGGATTGTTAATTCTTCGGTAAAGGCAGCCGAAGTGCGCGGGACTAGTAATAATGTAGGCGGTCTGGTGGGGTTTGGTCGACAGGCTTGGATTGGTTTTTCTTCGGTTATGATAGGTGATGTGGACGGGGATGATGATGTAGGCGGTCTGGTGGGAGATAGTCAAAACACTGCTATTGTTAATTCTTTGGTTGTGGTTAATACGGTGCACGGGCGTGATAATGTGGGTGGTCTGTTAGGCTCTGGTAATTTGGCTAATATTTCTTCTTCTTCGGTTGTGGCGGGTAGAGTGATTGGGGGTAGTACAATAGGCGGTCTGGCGGGGGACGGTCAAAATGCTCAGATTATTTCTTCTTCGGTTGTGGCGGGTGACGTGAGGGGGGGTGGTTCGGTAGGCGGTCTGGTAGGAAACTTTAACTTTGGCAAGGTTGCTTATTCTTATGTGGTCTCAGGCAGTAATACTAATATGCTAGCAGGGGATGGAGACGGGACTGGAGTTGCTTCCTATTGGGACAGAGAGACTAGTAGGATTTCTAATGGGAACTTTGGTGCCCCGAAGACCACTAGGGATCTTCGCAACCCAACTGACTATGCAGCTATTTATACCAGTTGGGATGATGAGACGAATATATTTGACGATGGTGACGTGCCATTGGCGGTCTGGTGTGATAAGGATCATAGTGGGAGTATTGAAGCGGATGAAGAAGACGATGCCAATCGCATTTGGGATTTTGGCACTTCAAGTGAGTATCCTGCCATTCGCTGCACTCCCATCACCCCTGGCGACTGGCGCGATTGGTGGTCCTTGGTTGGGGGCAAACCCGTATTAGACCGGGCTCGCTTAGACAGTCTACTTCCTTCCTTAACTGACCACTAGCTTTGACTAGACCCTCAGCTAGAATCCAATGGCGTAGCTGCCATATAACAGACAGATTGTTGGGTTTGGAACTCTATTGGTGTTAGATTGATGCTAATTGAGCTACCTTCTTTTTATAATTCTGGTAGCATTAACTATTCATCTCTTATTAGTTGTGCTAGTTGAGATGAAATAACCAACAAAGATATAAAAAAGATATGGGAATTATATCCAATCTTCCACGAAAGAGAATATTATGAAAAAGAAAGCCCCGAAGCGAAGAAGTCATAAAAAACGAGACCATTTACGGTCAGACCTTCCGCTAATAGAGGAAACGAAGTTTAACCGCTTCACAGATTTTTTACAGACGCTTATCAAAAAGAGAGTGAAATAAGGGGATTTATGGATTTGTGGAAGATGCGATATAAGTCCCAAAGATATTAAAGTGATATTAAGGCGATATAATGAAATCTTTAATTAATGAAACATGGAATGAAATATGAAACAGCTTCTACCTCTATTATTAATGAATATGAGTAAAACATTTCTTTATGAATTTTTAGCTATGCTAAGGCGGCTATCTTTTTTGTTATTGGCTAGGTTCCGCCTTGCCAATATTACTCCTTTATATATTAGTCCTCCATATTCAAATCATCCCTCCTCTATGCTGCCCTTGTGTGCCTCATCCTTATTTCTTTATGGGAAAGTGAAAGGCTTCTTGGCTTCTAATTCCCCCAAGCCTCCCCATAAGCCCCCCCCCCCCCCCCCACTTTATCTGGCGTGATGCGGGGTATTCTTTCCTTTTTGATTGCGGCTGGCTTTCTAATTCTTACTGCTTGTGCTGGCGGAGGAAGCAGTGATTCGGCAGGAGGAAATGGCGGGAGCGGAGATCCTAATTCTTTAGAGGTGGATCTCACTTTTGCTCCTATAGCGAATGGTTTTGTCATAAGCAACCAATCGGACTTTGGCGATATGGTTTCTTTGAACATCACGGCAACCAGTGGAAGTGAGGTAGAAGAGCAAAATATCAACATAGACGAGTTTATTGATAAAGGCTATTATAACTTTACCGGGCTAGGCGACCAGTCTGATTGGAGGTTTCAGATTATAGGGACTCTTAGTGATGGAGGGGAGCAGGAGGTGAAGATAGTTTTTGTTTGGGAAGAAAATAAGGCAGATCACAGAAGCGGTGGTATTCGGCCGGGAGCCAATAGGGATGGCGATGGGCGAGCGGATAGTGTGGATGATGACATAGATGGAGATGGCATTGATAATGAGGGAGACGACTGTTCTGCTGGCGAGACAAGCTGGATGAGCAACCCATCGACCGACAATGATGGAGATGGTTGCCGGGATGATGGGGAGGATAGGGATGACGATAATGATGGGGTAGGTGATGATTCAGATCAGTGTCGTGTTGGGGAGACAGGTTGGACGAGCAACCCATCGACCGACAATGATATGGATGGTTGCCGAGATGCAGGTGAGGATATGGATGATGATAATGATAATTCAACGGATGGAGCGGACATAGATGATGATGGCGATGGGTTAATAGAGATAAGGACGGCGGCGGAATTAGATGCGGTGAGGCATGCTTTGAGGGGCGATGGGCGTAGGTTATTAGAGGGTGGGGAGCTCAACACCACTGGCTGTGGTGATGGTAATACTACCACTTCTTGTGCTGGTTATGAACTAGTTGCGAATATAAGTCTTGCCGCTTATAGTCAAGGCGAAGGCTGGCAGCCCTTGGGTCATGATACAGATACTTCTAAAGATAGATGTCAAGGGGCTCCTTTTAAGACGACTTTTGAAGGCAATGGCTGGACGATTAGTGATTTAAACATTAGCCGTTCAGCCGAGGATTGTCTGGGTTTGTTTGGCCATATAACTACCGACGCGACGATTCGTAATCTTACTCTTTATGCTGAGTCAGTGATAGGCAGAAACAGGGTAGGAGGTCTGGTGGGGTTTAATTTCAATGGTTCAATAGTTGCTTCTTTCGTTGTGGTAAATAATATGGGCGGAAATGATCAGGTAGGTGGTCTGGCGGGGTGGAGCAACTCTACTCGGATAATTTATTCTTCGGTTGTGGTGGGTGAGGTGAGCGGGAATAATGCTGTTGGCGGTTTGGTAGGGGATGGTCAATTGACTCGGATATTTTCTTCTTCGGCTGTGGTGGGTGAGGTGAGCGGGAATGATAATGTAGGCGGTTTAGTGGGAGGTGGTCAATTGACTCGGATATTTTCTTCTTCGGCTGTGGTGGGTGAGGTGAGCGGGAATGATAATGTAGGCGGTTTAGTGGGAGGTGGTATAGAAGTTGGGGTGGCTCAGATTGTTTCTTCTTCGGTTGTGGTGGGTGAGGTGAGCGGGACTGGTCAGTATGTAGGCGGTTTGGTGGGGGATGGTAAAACTAGTGCTCGGATTTTCTCTTCTTCGGTTGTGGTGGGTGAGGTGAGCGGGAATACTAATGTAGGCGGTCTGGCAGGAAGGCTTGGCTCTGATAGTCGGATTGTTTATTCTTATGTGGTCTCAGGCAGTAATACTGCTATGCTGGTTGGGGATGGAAGCGGAACTGGAAAATCTTCTTATTGGGACAGTGAGACTAGTGATGTCACTAGTGGCAACTATGGTCAAGCCAAGACGACTAGTGATCTTCAGACGCCAACTGACTATACCGGGACGATTTATGACACTTGGGACGATCAAGATGTAGATGGGAATAACGAGCCATTGGCGGTCTGGTGTGATAGGGATAATAGTGGGACCATTGAGACAGCTGAACAAAACAGTGACAATCTCATCTGGGACTTCGGCACTTCAAGTGAGTATCCCGCCATTCGCTGCACTCCGCTAGCTCCTGATGAATGGCGTGATTGGTGGTCTTTGGAGGGGATGCCTGCCAAACCCCAACTAAACCAGACCCGTTTAGACGATTTACTTCCCTCCTTAGATTGACAACTTGCTTTGATTTAGTCCCTCAGCTTCCTTCCTTGATAAACTGACAACTGACAACTTGCTTTGATTTAGCTCCTCAGCTTCCCTCCTTAATAAACTGACAGCTAACAACTTGCTTTGACTTAGTCCCTCAGCTTCCTTCCTTAATAAACTGACAGCTAACAACTTGCTTTGATTTAGCCTCTCAGCTTCCCTCCTTCAATAAACTGACAGCTAACAACTTGCTTTGACCTAGTCCCTCAGCTTCCTTCCTTAATAAATCGACAACTGACAATTTGCTTTGATTCATCTCCTCAGCTTCCTTCCTTAATAAATCGACAACTGACAATTTGCTTTGATTCATCTCCTCAGCTTCCTTCCTTAATAAACTGACTACTGACAACTTGCTTTGATTTGTCCCTCAGTTTCCTTCCTTAATAAACTGACAACTAACAACTTGCTTTGATTTAGCCCCTCAGCTTCCTTCCTTAATAAACTGACTACTAACAACTTGCTTTGACTTAGCTCCTCAGCTTCCTTCCTTTAATACACTGACTACTGACGACTTGCTTTAATTTGTCCCTCAGCTTCCTTCCTTAATAAACTGACTACTGACGACTTGCTTTAATTTGTCCCTCAGCTTCCTTCCTTAATAAACCGACAACTGATAACTTGCTTTGATTTGTCCCCTCAGCTTCCCTCCTTAATAAACTGACAGCTAACAACTTGCTTTGATTTAGCTCCTCAGCTTCCTTCCTTAATAAACTGACAACTGACTACTTGCTTTGATTTGTCCCCTCAGCCACAACCCAATGGCGTAGCTGGTGATTTTTGAACGGGGGTGGTAAATCCCAACTAGACTTGTTTAGACAAGTCTGCTTCGCGCATCTTCTCTACCAAACGAATAGCTGGTTTCTATTAGACCATTGAGGCTAATGAGATGAAAGACCAGACTCAGAATCAAGCTTCAGTCATTCGGGCTTTTGAGCTCAAGTCTTGCTTTATGAGCTAGACGATAAAGAGATAGAATAATAGGACTAAGAAGTGATATCCAAATGATATAATATGGATAGGTTAAATCTTTCTGTCTTTTAGCGGGTTTCTTCTATGGTATTCACTTGCTTTCGTTTCTCTGGTTGCGCGTCGCTTTTATCTTATGTGCTTGTGCCGCTTTATTTTAGCTAGCTTGAGGCGGGGACTTCTTTCCTTCTTAGTTGGAGTCAGCTTCTTGGTTCTTGCTGCCTGTGCTGGCGGGGACGGAAGCAGTTCGGATGCTGACCCTCCTAGTTCCCCCAGAGCTTTTGAGGTGGAACTCACTTTTGCTCCCATAAGCGGTGGTTTTCAAATAGGCAATCAATCGGATTTTGGCGATTTGGTTTCTTTGAACATCACAGCAACTAATGACAATGAGCTAATATGGCAGGTTGTTCCCATTGCCGCATTTAGTAGAGACAACTATAATTTTACGAGGCTTGATGATCAATCTAATTATACCTTTTTGATTAGGGGCACTTTTGATGATGGAAGAAAGGAGGAGGTGAGGATAATTTTTATTTGGGATGAGAATGATGAGGACCACAACAACAGGGGTATTCGACCAGGTCTGAATACAGATGGCGATGGTCGGGCGGATAGTGCGGATGCGGATGACGATAATGATGGGGCTTTAGATGATGTGGATAATTGCCCGCTTGTTGTCAATCCACAGCAGAATAATACCGATGAGGCTGAGGATGGCGGGGATGCTTGCGATGAGGATGACGATAATGATGGCTTGGATGATACTGATGTGATAGAGCAGCAGAGAAATTCAGCTGGAAAGAGCTGTTCGCGGTTAGCGGATTGCGATGAGGATGGGGCTTTAGATGATGTGGATAATTGCCCGCTTGTTGTGAATCCACAACAGAATAATACTGATGGCGCTGAGGATGGAGGGGATGCTTGCGATGAGGATGATGACAATGACGGCTTGGATGATAATAATACGATAGAGCAGCAGAGGAATTCAGCTGGAAAGAGCTGTTCGCGGTTAGCGGATTGTGATGGTGATGGGGCTTTGGATGATGAGGATAATTGTCCGCTTATTGTCAATCCACAACAGAATAATACCGATGGCGCTAAAGATGGAGGGGATGCCTGCGATGAGGATGATGACAATGACGGCTTGGATGATACTGATGTGATAGAGCAGCAGAAGAATCTAGCTGGAAAGAGCTGTTCGCTGTTAGCGGATTGCGATAATGATGGGGCTTTGGATGATGTGGATAATTGCCCGCTTGTTGTGAATCCACAACAGAATAATACCGATGGCGCTGAGGATGGAGGGGATGCTTGCGATGAGGATGATGACAATGATGGTTTGGATGATACTGATGTGATAGAGCAGCAGAATAATCTAGCTGGAAAGAGCTGTTCGCTATTAGCGGATTGCGATAATGATGGGGCTTTGGATGATGTGGATAATTGTCCGCTTATTATCAATCCACAGCAGAATAATACCGATGAGGCTGAGGATGGCGGGGATGCTTGCGATGAGGATGACGACAATGATGAGATTTTGGATGATATGGATAATTGCCCGCTTGTTGTCAATCCACAGCAGAATAATACCGATGAGGCTAAGGATGGAGGGGATGCTTGCGATGAGGATGACGATAATGATGGGGTTTTGGATGGTGTGGATAATTGCCCGCTTGTTGTGAATCCACAGCAGAATAATACCGATGAGGCTAAGGACGGAGGGGATGCTTGCGATGAGGACGACGATAATGATGGCTTGGCTGATACTGATGTGATAGAGCAGCAGAGGAATTCAGCTGGGAAGAGCTGTTCGCTGTTAGCGGATTGCGATGGTGATGGGGTGCAAGATGGTGATGAAGCGGTTGGGTGTGTGTTAAAACCCGATTGCGATAGTGATGGGGTGGGAGATGATGCTGATAGTTGTTCTGCTGGTGAGATGGGTTGGGTAAGTAATTCAATGACCGATAATGATGGCGATGGTTGCCGAGATGCTGGCGAGGATATAGATGACGATGGGGATAGGTTGATAGAGCTAGGCACAGGGGCGGAATTGAATGGAGTGCGCTATGTTTTGGATGGCACCGGGAGGCAGCTGTCGGCAGATGGGGAGCTTAACACATCTGGCTGTGGCGATGGTGCTGGGTCTTGTAATGGTTATGAGCTGATTACGAATATAAGCCTTGCCGCTTATAGTGATGGCGAGGGCTGGCAACCACTGGGAAGTGATACAGATGATGGATGTCGAGGAGTTCCTTTTAGCGGGGTTTTTGAAGGCAATGGTCGGACGATTAGTGATCTAAGCATTAATCGTCCCAATCAGGATTGTGTAGGCTTGTTTGGGCATGTGGCTGAAAGGACGGAGATTCGCAATCTTACTCTTCAAGTGGAGCAAATGATAGGCGGGCATAGGACAGGCAGTCTGGTGGGTAGTGGTGTCTCGGCTCGTGTTCTCTCTTCTTCGGTTGTAGTGGGGAATCTGAGTGGGGACAATGATGTAGGTGGTCTGGTGGGCTATGGTTTCGGTGCTACGATTATTTCTTCTTCGGTTGTGGTGGGGAATCTGAGCGGGAGCGAGAGAGTTGGTGGTCTGGTGGGGTTGGGCATAGGGGCTCGGGTTCTTTCTTCTTCGGTTGTGGTGGGGAATCTGAGCGGGGGCAATCGTGTAGGCGGTTTAGTAGGGGACGCTTCATCGGCTAGGATTCTTTCTTCTTCGGTTGTGGCAGCTGAGGTGAGAGGGAGTAATAATCTAGGCGGTCTGATAGGGGATGGTTCATTCGCTCAGATTTTTTCTTCTTCAGCTGTGGTAGATGAGCTGAGTGGGAATAGTAGAGTGGGCGGCATGGTAGGAAGAGGGGATACTTTTTTTGGATTTACTGAGATTTTTTCTTCATCGACTGTGGTGGGTAAGCTAAGGGGGAGTAGTAGGGTGGGCGGCCTGGTAGGAACTTTTAGCTCTAATAGTCAGATTGCTTATTCTTATGTGGTCTCGGGCAGTAATACTCCTATGCTGGTTGGGAGTGGAAGCGGGACAGGTGTTGATTCTTATTGGGATAGTGATACTAGTGGTACAACTAGTGGCAATCATGGTGAAGCCAAGACCAGCATTGAGCTTCGGATGCCAACTGACTATGAGGGGATCTATGCCACTTGGGATAATGGAACAAGGACAGTTGGTGCTACTGGAGTAGATAATATCACCATTTATTGCGATAAGGATAATAGTTTGGATATTGAAGCAGATGAACGGGATCCTAATAATCTCATCTGGGACTTTGGCAGTTCAAATGATTATCCTGCCATTCGCTGCACTCCGCTAGCTCCAGACGAATGGCGAAGCTGGTGGTTTTTGAATAGGACTAACCAGCCCCAACTAAACCAGACCCGTTTGGACAATCTGCTTCCTTCTCCCTAAGCTTACAACTTGCTATTCTTTTCTATGTGACGAGCACGACTAGTCCCCATAGATATCATAGCTAAAGTATTTGTCGTTAATTCGTTGGTACTCACCATTTTGACGAATGGTGGTGATGGCATGGTTGAATTCTTCAAGTAGTTTGGTGTCCTGCTTCCTTAGAGCAATCCCTATGCCTTCACCAAACCAGCGCGGCTCAATGATATCTGGGCCAAAAAGTTCAAAGTTCTTGCCAGCTGGGGTGTTGAGGAAGCCTAGCTCGGCTACAGGTCGGGCGGTGAGGGTGGTATCTATCCTACCGGTTTGAAGGTCGAGGAACACTTCTTCATGGTTGGCATAGCGAATGACTTCTGCTTGGTTGAAGTTATTGGTTGCATAGTCGTCAAAAACAGTGCCGATTTGGACTCCTATTCTCTTGTCGCTGAGTCCTTGGGCGCTTAGGACTAGGTTGGAACCCTTAGGGCGGATAAACTTAACTATCATCTGGTAATATCTGTTGGTAAAGGCTACTTTCTCTTTTCGTTCCTCAGTGATAGCCATAGAAGCTATGATGGCGTCATATTTCTTTGCCAGTAGAGCGGGGATTATGCCGTCCCAGTCCTTTTGGATGAGAATACAGTCATAGCCCATTACATCACATAGAGCATGGGTAATATCAACATCAAAGCCGCTGAGAGAGCCGTCTGGGTTGATCTGACTAAAAGGAGGATAGGCTCCTTCTATGGCAATACGAAGCTCTTTGGCAGAGGCGTGAGCGCCTATTGTTATAGCCAACAGCAGAAAGAAGGAGGCAAACAGGCGTTTTATTGAATAATGGTTAGATTTAATATTAATAGAATACATAATTTGATAAGTTTGGTTTCATATCTTAGGGTTCAAAATCTATCTTTAATATTGGCATAGGTGTTGTGGATATTTATAAGGCAACTAGCTCAATTTGAGCTATTGTAATCTTTTGTTGTCATAATTAGTTTATTCAGTCGGTCTTAAAAAGAGCTGCTTTATTCTCTAATAGCTAAATAGCTGCTTGATTAGTTTATCCTAACTAGCGAAAAGGAAGCAGAAAAAGGCAATAAAGAAGAAGCAGGAAAGGATAAAGGAAGAAAAGAGCAAACGGAGGGAAAGCAGACAGAAGAGAGAAAGAATAGAAGCGGAAAGAAAGCAAAGCAGAAAAGAAGCACAAAGAATAGAAAGCAGAGAAGAAGAAAGTAAGAATAAAGGAAGAAAAGAGCAAAAGGAGGGAAAGCAGACAGAATAGAGAAAGAATAAAAGCGGAAAGAAAGCAAAGGAAGAGAAAGCAGATAGAAGAGAGAAAGAATAAAAGTGGAAAGAACAAAGGCGGAAAGAAAGGCAGAAAGAATAAAAGCGGAAAGAAAGCAAAGCAGAAAGAAGCACAAAGAATAGAAAGCAGAAAGAATAGAGAAGAGAATAAAAGCAGAAAAAGATAAAGGTAGAATAACCGAATGGAAAAGAGCAAAGCCCCTTTATTGTTATGTATTACTGGTAGTTCCCATCAAGACTATTTCTACCAACTAAAACAGAGCCTAGGCCTGCCGACCTTACTGATGAGGCGCCGTGGCAACTGGCAATTTAGCTGGCGGGCATGGCAAATAAAGCCCGAAAAGGATTTACGCCAGCTGGTGAGCCGAATGGTGGAGGTCAGTCAGGTCAAGCGCAACCGCTCTTATCCGTATTTTTATGCTGCTATATATAGGTGGTTAAGGTTACTGGAAGCCAGGTTGCTATTCGTTCGCTATTATTGCTATTTTGTCACTCATCCGAGCGAATTGGTAGCAATATGGAATGGTAATAAGTTCTATGGGGCAGCTGCGACTATTGCGGCTCGGGCGGCGGGAAGGCGGATGCTGTTTTTTGAAGGAGGTCTGCTGCCTGATACCACCACTATGGACGATAAGGGCATCAATGATGCCAATAGCTTGCCACGCGACGAGTCCTTCTATCTTAACTGGGCAAGGGAAAATAGGGCGGTTGTGGCGGCTGAGTTGCCATTGACTTTGGTGAGAAGAGAGTTTGACAGGAACAAGAAGGTTATAGGCGAGGAGATGTCTTTGCCGCCGCGTTATATCTTCGTTCCTTTTCAAGTGAATGGCGATTCGCAGATTTTTAACCATAGCCAGTGGATAGGTAATATGCACCAGTTCTATGCTATTTTGACGGAACTAGTTGCGGGTATGAAGGATAGGCAAACTATGTTGGTTATCAAGGAGCATCCATCTTGCCCAATGGAATATAGGGATCTGCATTTGGCGGCAGCTAAGAATGGTCGGCTGATGTTTGCCAATCTCAATAACACCCAGCAGCTTATTGAGAATGCTATGGCGGTTATAACCATCAACTCCACTGTGGGCTTGGAGGCATTGCTATTGGATAAGAAGGTGGTTACTCTGGGGGATGCCTGCTATAACCTAGCTGGGCTAGTGGTTCATAGCAACAATAAGAGGGAACTGATTGAGACGATCAATGGGATAGATGACTGGCAAGCGAATCAAGAGCTAAGGCGGGCTTTCCTATCTTTTGTCTATCATCGCTATTGTATTCCCGCCAGTTATCGTAACCCCGACAAGAGGCATTGGCAAGCAATAGAGAAGAGACTCACCCTAATGGCGAGGGGACAGGATTGGCTATCTGGCTGAGGCAAGCGAGCGATAGAGAAAAGACTTCCTTGATGTCCCCAATGGCGAGAGAACAGGACTGGCTATCGGGTTGGAGGCAAGCGATAAAGGAAGTGCTGTCTTAAATGCCAATGGTAGCAATATGGTAGGGCGGTGTCAGATTGGGGGTTGGAGGCAAGCAAGCGATAGAGAAAAGACTTCCTTGATGTCCCCAATGGCGAGGGGACAGGACTGGCTATCTGGCTGAGGCAAGCGATAAAGGAAGGGCTGTCTTAAATGCCAATGGTAGCAATATGGTAGGGCGGATGTCAGATTGGGGGTTGGAGGCAAGCAAGCGATAGAGAAAAGACTTCCTTGATGTCCCCAATGGCGAGAAGACAGGACTGGCTATCTGACTGAGGCAAGCGATAAAGGAAGTGCTGTCTTAAATGCCAATGGTAGCAATATGGTAGGGCGGTGTCAGAAGGCTAACTAATCCCCATAGCTATCATAGCTAGTGGCTGGCGCGCTTATTGTTATAGCCAAGGACAGAAGGAGAGAGGCAAAAAGGCGTTTTATTGAATAACGATTAGATTTAATCTTAGGGAAATGCATAATTTGATAAGTTTGGTTTCATATGTCGTTGAGGGCTGAGGCGAGCCTAGAGAAAAGACTGCTTTAAATGCCAATAGCAATGATGTTGGTGGGGCGGGTGTCGGATTGAGGCAAACGATAAAGGAAGGGCTGTCTTAAATGCCAATAGTAGCAATATCGGTAATGTGGGTGTCAGATTGGGGGTTGGAGACAAGTGGTAGAGAAGAGGCTTCCTTGATGTCCCTAATGGCGAGGGGACAGGATTGGCTATCTGGCTGAGGCAAGCGATAAAGGCAGGGCTGTCTTAAATACCAATGGTAGCAATATGGTAGGGCGGATGTCAGATTGGGGGTTGGAGGCAAGCGAGCGATAGAGAAAAGACTTCCTTGATGTCCCCAATGGCGAGAAGACAGGACTGGCTATCTGGCTGAGGCAAGCGATAAAGGAAGGGCTGTCTTAAATGCCAATGGTAGCAATATGGTGAGGCGGATGTCAGATTGGGGGTTGGAGGCAAGCGATAGAGAAAAGACTTCCTTGATGTCCCCAATGGCGAGAAGACAGGACTGGCTATCTGGCTGAGGCAAGCGATAAAGGAAGGGCTGTCTTAAATGCCAATGGTAGCAATATGGTGAGGCGGATGTCAGATTGGGGGTTGGAGGCAAGCGAGCGATAGAGAAAAGGCTTCCTTGATGTCCTTAATGGCGAAGGACAGGACTGGCTATAAGAAGCAAGAAGAGACAGGAGTTTGTGGTGAAGATGGCGAGGGAACTGGCTATTGGGTTGAGGGATGGGAGTTTTGTGGGGGCAAGAAGACGGCGGAAGAACTAGCTATAGGAGCAAGGGGCGGGGTTTTTGTGGAGGAGATAGCAGAGGGACAATCTATAAGAACAAGGGGTGGGAATAGTTTTGTTGAAGGTGAAAAGAGTGAAGATGGCGAAGGAGGCTATAAGCAGAACTAGTCATTCACTACTTGAATCTCAGGAGGATGGGCGGTCTTCATCTGGCTGAGGGAGACTGCTATATCCAACGCCAGTTGAGACCAGAGGTTGCTGTGTTGTTGTTCTTCAGGTGGCATATGGCAATCGCTGCTGAGCGGCACCTCAGCCAAGAGGGGCGTCCTCATCTTCTCGGCTAATTTTGCCGTCCCTTTCTCACCGAAGAGATAATGCTTGGTTCGGCAGTTAGAACAGAGATAATAGCTCATATTTTCTATCATCCCTAAGACAGGGACATAGAGGCGCTGGAACATCTCTACTCCTTTGGCGGCTCCTAGAAGCGCTAAGGGATGAGAAGTGCTGACAATGATTGCTCCGCTTAGGGAGGCTCTTTGACAGAGAGTAAGCTGGATATCCCCGGTGCCAGGCGGGAGATCTATGATGAGGTAGTCCAAATCTTGCCATCTGGTAGAGTTAAGCAGCTGCTGGATAGCATTAGATGCCATGGCACCTCGCCATATTGCTGGGGTTTGCTTTGTTGCCAATAGATAGCTAAGCGACATAGTTTGAAGCCCGGCTGCCATAACTGGATTGAGCTGATTACCGCTTGCCATTTTCGTTCTATCTGGGCTCTGGTTGAGAAGGTGTGGCTGACTAGGACCATAGATATCGGCATCAAGTAAGCCAACCCGCGCCCCATGAGAGAGGAGCGAACGAGCAATATTCAAGGATAGGGTTGATTTGCCAACCCCGCCTTTGCCAGAAGCTATGGCAATGAGGTTACGCACCTGACCCAGTTGGGCAGTTTGGGGGCGAGGATTGAATTGAGGGATTTTCTGTTTGAATTCAAGCTTGGCTGCTAATCCTTGTTTGGCTAGGCGCTGACTTAGTTCCTTGCCGAGCCTGGCGCCAACTAGTTTAGCTGGATAGGGCAAGGCGATAGTAATATGTGCTTGGTTATTATTCATAGCTATGGACTCAACTGCCTCCATTGAGAGATAGTCATTGTGAAGATAGGGGTCCTTATAGGATCTTAAGACCTCTTCGTAGCTATTCATAATTGTCATATTCGTTGGTTTGGCTTAGTTCTTGATATTCTAGCGGTTCATCACTAGGCGGTTGCTGTGATTGATATTCCCATTCTTGCCAATATTTGTCTTGGGGGCAATAGATGGCAAGCATTATAGGATGCTTTTCAATGGCGGTCAAGGCTTCGGCATAGAGACTTAGTTGGCGGTAAAACCTGTCTAGTTCTTGTTGAGAGAAGGGGAGGCTGGCAGAGGTTTTATAATCCACTATCCAACGGGTATTGTCCTCAATGAAGGTGCGGTCAATTCTGATAGGGGATTTTCCTTGCCGATTTAGCTGCCATTCGCTCTTGCCAGAACGACTAAGAAGCCAGCGACCTCGTTCATCTGCTAGGGTTTGCTGAACCGCTTTAAGCGCTTCATTGATTAGTTTTTCAATCTGGGAGTCGTCAAAGCCGGCTTCGCTTAATTCTCTTTCATAGCTCTGCTGATGGATTGCTGCCAAGAATTTCTTTGGGTCTTTTTCAATCTCTTCGGCTTGGGGATTCATTTTGGTTATGATATCTAAGAACCTATGAACCAGTCCTCCTTGGGTTCTTTCTTGGGGTGAACTCCAACTTAATAATGGGGCAGGGCCACTGTCTTCTTTGGTTCCTAAGGGCTTGATAGGAGAGAACTTGGCAATTCTTTTAAGAAGGGGAAATTCGTCTTCCTTGCTTTGAGCTAGTTGGTCGGCAGCCAATGGTTCGAGTTGAGAGCAGAGCTCTTCTTGAATCTGATGCCATAGAAGACTGGCAAAGGAATTACTGCCAGGCGCCTTGGCCCTGTCTTTGTCGTCATAGCGGATAAGATAATGAAGATAGAGCCGCCTCTTTGCTCTGGTACAAGCAACATAGAAGAGGCGGCGATATTCTTGGACCTCCTTTTCTTTTTTTAGTCGGTTTAGCATGCTATAGCCAGGCTCCTTTTCTATTTCTGAGCTGGGGGAGTGAATGGCAAATAGGGAAAAATCTCTCTTTGCTTGGTTGCTGTGGAAGTCGGCAGTTAGGAGAACCTCCAATGAGCTGCTGCCCCAGCCCTTATGAATCATAGGGAGGAAAACATAGTCAAACTCCAGTCCTTTGGACTTGTGAATTGTCATCAGCTGGATTTGGCTATTGTTCTCAAAAATTGCCCCTTGACTTGTCAGCTGTTCAGTAAGACTATCAATATCAATCAATGCGCCTTTTGAGTTTTCTTGCAAAAGGGAGAAGAAGAGCTCAGTATCATATTGGTCTTGTTCGGTTGCTAATAATAACGGACCTCCTAGATTATCCCAACTGGAGAGAACCAGATCGCTCCAGTTGGAGCGTCTGATTCGGTTGATTGCTGGTTCTATTGCATTGACAAAGTGATGGATAGACTCGGTTGCTTTTAGTGGGGGCGAGTCTTGCCTTAGATACTGCCAGATGCTCTTTTCTTTCTTGTTTTGGCTGATAAAGAGAAGGTCTTCTAGCCGAAGGCCGCACCAGGGGGCTCTTAAGCAGGCATACCAAGAGAGCTCATCATTCCAGTCATAAAGCGCGCGCGTGAGACTCAGCAGATCCATAATATGTGGATTGGCAATGCTAGGGATAATCTGACCAGCATTAAAATCAAGTCGCTCCTCTTGTAATAGAGGAATGAGCTCACTGACATGATTGCGACTAGGAGCTAGGATAGCAATACTAGCTGGTTGTTTGACCAGTTCTTTTAGCTCACTAATGACTGGCATAAAGAGAGACCGAGAATCCGCGTCTTCCCTTTTTCGCTTCAAGCCAATAAGATGAACCGCTTTGGCTTCGGCTGGGTGAGTAGCAGTGGCGCTGGTATGAACCACTGAATCAATGATGTTGTCCGCTACCTGTGGAAAAATGGTAGCAAATCGCTCGTTGCACCAATCCACTAGCTTTCCTTGCGAGCGAAAATTCCGTTTTAGCACTAGGGGAACTAGCTCTACTTGACCTAGTCGTTTGGTCTGCCATAATTGATTGAATATGCGCACATCCGCTTGGCGAAAAGCATAGATGGACTGCATAGGGTCTCCGACTAAGAAGAGGGTGTTAGGTGTCGAAGCGTCCCAACTACGACTGAGCGATTCCAATAGGCGCAACTGACCGATTGAAGTGTCTTGGAATTCATCTACCAGTATATGACGAAGTTGATATCCCAATCTTTCAGCCAACAAGGAAGGAGCATAGTCTTGCTCCATCACTTCAAGGGCAGCCAACATTATCTCAACATAGTCGCACTTGCCTTGGGTCTTAAATAGCTGTTGTAGCTGGGAGGCTGTGAGCTTGAAGAACTGGGCGGCGGCCTCGGCAAGTTGAAGCTCTTCTGGTTGATAGGAATCGCTCCAGCTGTTGGTTTGGGCAAGATAATAGAGAAATTCTCCAGTTGGGGTAGGATGACCATCTGCGGGAGGGCTTGCTTGTTGGGCTAATCCTTCCAGCAGGCCTTCCATCTCATCCTTGTGGTCGGTTCTAGGTGAGAAACCCATTCTCTTGTTGAGCCGCTTACGCAAACTACCTCTGCCGGTTAATAGGAGGCGGGCAAGGTTCTGCCATGAGGCAAGATCGGCATTTTGCCAATCATAATCAGAAGGGATGGCGCTGAAAGGAAGGGGAGTATCTGTCTGTTGCTTTTGCCAATCCACTACTGCTTGTTGGGAGGGCTGGGCAACTGCGGGCAGAATATCAAAGGGGGCACAAGCAGTTAGTTTGGCGAGTAATTCTTGGCAGAGGAGCTCTATGCCAACTTGTAAGTCATTGTCCTTTTTCATTATTGCTAGCAGGAGCGGGGCGCGTTGTTTTAGTAGTTGGGCGAAGTTTTGTTTGAACTGGTTTAGGTCATTGCTATGGATATAGATCAGCTCCTTTAGCGCTTCTCTCATCTCACCTTGTTGAGCAATCCGAATGCTTTGAGCGACTGCTTGCTCATAGAGGTTGTCGGCTTCAGTTGATTCAAGGATATCCGGCATGGTGAAAAAGTTGCCCTTGACTGGATCCAAAGCAACAAGAAAACGACAGAAGGCGTCTATGGTAGTAACTGTGTCTTGACTAATCAATCTGTCTAGATCCCAATTCTTTTCCTTGGCTCTTATTAAGACCTGTTGTGCCAGCCCATAGGTTATCTTCTTATGTGCTTCTTCTGGTTCTTGGCTGCGTTGTAGTTCAGTGCGAATACGGGCACACATCTCGGCGGCGGCCTTGCGGGTGAAGGTAATGGCAATAATCTGGCGGGGATTATCACAGGCGAAGGCCAATAATTTTAGATATCTTTGCACCAATAGTTCGGTTTTGCCCGAGCCAGCTGGTGCTTGAACTATGATGCTAGAATCTATAGTTAGACTATCTTGACGGGCTTGACTATCGTCAGTTTGCTGAGACATTGATTGCTATAATAAACCTATGGTCAAAAAGAATTATTTTACTCTGTTTGGATTGCCAATGGATTTTGTTCTCTCACTACCGCAGCTGGAAGAGGCTTATCTTAGCTTACAGAAGGAATTTCACCCAGATAGATTTGCTACTGCGGTTGCGGTTGAACGAGAGCTGGCGAATCACCAAACCGCGGAAATTAACCTAGCCTATGATACCCTCAAGAACCCTTTAACTAGGGCAAGATACCTGCTCGAGTTGAATGGCAATTATGAAGCGGATGGTGAAAATATCATTGCTGATAATGCCTTTCTGATGGAGCAGATGAGATGGCGCGAAGAGGTGGAAGAGGCGGAAGGGTCAGTGGATGCATTGATTCAGTTGCGTCAAGAGGTAGATGAGCATCTTCAACAGCTCTATGATAGCTATGCACATGCCTATAAGAATCTATCAAATCCATCAAACCCATCAAGTCCAGCAAGCCCATCAATCTCAGCAAATCCATCAAGTCCATCAAGTCCATCAAACCCATCAAGCTCAGCAAATCCAGCAAGTCGATCACAGGAGCACCAAGAATTGGTGAATCTTTTTCATAAGATGCAATACTTCACTCGCTTGCAACAAGAGATAGTGACTAAGCTCCCTTAGACCATGCTGTTAGATATTGGCGAGCCGGGCACGCCAGTCGTGCCTGAGTGTGAAGTGAAGTTAGCCGCTGGCATAGATCTGGGAACAACCCATTCCTTAATTGCGACAATAAGAGAAGGCAAGACTGAGGTTCTAAAAGACCAAAGTGGCAATGATATTATTCCATCAGTGGTCTATTATGGCAGCCAGGATATCCTAGTGGGGGCTGATGCAGTTGGCAAGATGATAGGGGAGCCTCAGTTTGCCATTGCTTCGGTCAAAAGGCTAATGGGAAGAAATTGTGATGATCTAGAGAAGGATAAGTTTGTGCGTATCTATGATATTGAACCCGGCTCTGGTCGAATTCCCTTGATAAGAACGCCCCTAGGACTTAAGACGCCAATAGAGGTGTCGGCAGAGATCTTGAAGTATCTGAGGTCCTATGCTGAGGGGCAGCTAAAGGGTAGTCTTAGCGGAGTAGTTATCACTGTGCCCGCTTATTTTAACGATGCCCAAAGGCAAGCCACTAAGGATGCGGCTCGCTTGGCGGGACTAAAGGTGTTTCGGTTATTAAATGAGCCAACGGCGGCTGCCATAGCCTATGGTTTGGATAAGAAAGCCAGCGGCAAGGTAGCCATCTATGATCTCGGAGGGGGAACTTTTGATATTTCGGTCTTATCCCTTGAAGGCGGTATTTTTCGCGTGCTGGCGACTGGGGGCAATACCAGCTTGGGAGGGGATGACTTTGATAGACTACTTGCTCTCTTTATCTTAAAACTAGCTGGTGGCAAGGACATAGATGATTTGAGCCGCCAGCAGAAGAGCGATCTATTGATTTTGGCGCGCCGAGCCAAGGAGGGATTGACTGCTAAGGAGTCTTATGAGATAAGTTGGCAAGGGCAACAGAAGGCGGTGACCCGTAAAGACCTGGAGGAACAGATAGAAGCCATAGTTGATAAGACCATTGAGCTGTCCGCTGCTACCCTAAGAGATGCAGAATTGAAAGCAGAGGAAGTAGATTCTATTGTGTTGGTAGGAGGCTCTACCCGAGTGCCCCTAGTTCGCCAAAAGGTGGAGGCTCTTTTCGATCAGCAAGCATTGTCTAGTCTTGATCCAGATAAAGTGGTCTCAATAGGGGCGGCAATCCAAGCCGATATCCTGGTAGGCAACAAACAAGAGGATATGCTGTTATTGGATGTGATACCATTGTCATTAGGCTTGGAGACAATGGGAGGATTGAACGAACGGCTCATTCCACGAAATTCCTCTATTCCCATTATCAAACAGCGCGATTTTACTACCTATAAGGATGGTCAAACCGCTATGTCTTTTCATATAGTTCAGGGCGAAAGGGAACTGGTTAAGGACTGTCGGTCGCTAGCACAATTTATCCTACGGGGCATTCCTCCTCAACCAGCAGGCGCTGCTAAGGTGAGAGTAACTTTTCAGGTAGATGCGGATGGGCTATTGAGTGTGACCGCGCAAGAATTATCAAAAGGAATAAAGGCGCAGGTGGAGGTCAAGCCTAGCTATGGGCTGAGTGAAGAAGAGGTGGTGGCTATGTTGGAGAAATCAAATGCCAGCGCCGAAGAGGATGTGAAGTTGAGGCGGTGGCGAGAATTGGAGACCGAAGCAGACCAAGTGGCTATTATCTTGGAAAAGATACTGACAACCGAGAAGGTGCCAGCGGATGAGCGCAATAGGCTTGAAAAAGAGCTGGCAAAACTGAAGAATCTGATTACAATTAAGGATAACAAGGATGAAGAACAACTCCGCCATCAAATGATGAAAATTAACCAGAGCGCCGAGGCTCTGTTGCAAAGGCGCATGAACCAAGCCCTTAATAGCTTTATCAAGACCTAAGATGAAGACCGCACTTGTCTCTGGCGCTAATAGAGGAATCGGTCTAGCCATAGCGACTGGACTTGCTGGACATAATATGGGCGATATCGGCGATATGAGTGATATGGGCAATATGGGCAATATGGGCAATATAAAGGTGCTGATGGGCACTAGGGTGATAGAAGAAGGAGAAAGAGCCATAGAGAAGATACCAGCGAATATCAAAGCAAACCTCTATCCCGTCTCACTTGATTTAGCAGAAAGGGAGCAACTGCTAGATCAGCTAAGTGCTATCCAAGAAGAACACGGGGGCCTAGACATTCTAGTAAATAACGCTGCGGTTCTTCATCAGGGTGGGTTGTTGGACTCGCCGATTGAGAAGATAGAAGAGGGCATAAGAGTGAATACTATAGCAGTCTTGGATATGATAAGGTTTTGGCTTCCTCTGATGAAAGAGCGGAACTATGGCAGGATTGTCAATCTATCATCTGGCTGGGGCTCTTTTGCTGAGGGCTTAGGCGGTCCCATCAGCTATTCTCTGTCAAAGGCAGCCCTTAATGCCTTAACTATGATAGTGGCGAGAGAGCTTCCAGCGAACATTAAGATAAATAGTATGTGCCCTGGTTGGGTGAGAACGCGAATGGGAGGGGCAGGTGCTACTCGCTCGCCAGAAGAAGGAGCGGATACAGCTCTATGGTTGGCGACCTTGCCATCGGACGGTCCTAGTGGCGGCTTTTTCCGTGACCGCAAACTTATTGCTTGGTAAATCGCAGCCTCTGCTCCTACCTCATCACCCCTCATCACCAACATTTTTCCCGTGACCGCAAACTTATTGCTTGGTAAATCGCAGCCTCTGCTCCTACCTCATCACCCCTCATCACCAGCATTTTCCCGTGACCGCGAACCTATTGCTTGGTGAATCGCAGCCTCTGCTCCTACCTCATCATCAGCTTTTTCCGTGACCGCAAACCTATTGCTTGGTAAATCACAGCCTCTGCTCTCACCTCATCACCCCTCATCACCAGCATTTTTCCGTGACCGCAAACCTATTGCTTGGTAAATCGCAGCCTCTGCTCCTACCTCATCACCCCTCATCACCAGCATTTTCCGTGACCGCGAACCTATTGCTTAGTGAATCGCAGCCTCTGCTCTCACCTCATCACCCCTCATCACCAGCATTTTTCCCGTGACTGCAAACCGCAGCGGCTTGTCTTGGATTTGAATTTCGCCCCTCATCACCAGCATTTTTCCCGTGACCGCGAACCTATTGCTTGGTGAATCGCAGCCTCTGCTCCTACCTCATCACCAGCATTTTGCGTGACCGCGAACCTATTGCTTGGTGAATTGCAGCCTCTGCTTCTACCTCATCACCCCTCATCACCAGCATTTTTCCCGTGACCGCAAACCTATTGCTTGGTGAATTGCAGCCTCTGCTTCTACCTCATCACCCCTCATCACCCCTCATCACCCCTCATCACCCCTCATCACCCCTCATCACCAGCATTTTTCCGTGACCGCGAACCTATTGCTTGGTGAATCGCAGCCTCTGCTTCTACCTCATCACCCCTCATCACCAGCATTTTCCCGTGACCGCAAACACCTATTGCTTGGTGAATCTTGCTGGATTTGGATTTCCTTTGCTGAGGGAAAGGAACTATGTTGATAGAAGCATCAGTTTAGACAAAGAGACAGAAGGGTGGAAAGATAGAAAGATAGCAAGACAGCAAGATAGCAAGATAGCAAGATAGCAAGATAGCAAGACAGGTTCAAGGGGGGGGAACTCTTTATTAGGCGCGATTTTTGAAGAAGATGCTGATGAGGGGAGGAAATTCATCAAATTAAGCCCATCAAATTAAAGAATGCCTTTTGATAAAACTAACAGGAAGATAACCTACTTATGAGTAAATTTTTTGATGCTCTTGTCAATGAATATAACTTGGCTAGGTCGCAAACCGATTGGGCTTAATTGCAATACTTGTCATATTGATCGCGGGCCCGTTTGGCTTCAGAGCATTCGTCCGAATCATAGGAGACGCTCTCAGGATCACACGCCCAATCAACCTTTTCCATATCCAGTTCAAGATCACGGCAGTCACCCGACTCCCATTTAATGTCGTCTAATGGTGTGCCTGTGTCCCAATTTCCATCCAAAACAGTGCACGCGCTAATCATCATAGCGATAAACACCCCTGTTGTTAAGTAAAGTAAGATTTTCATAGCTCTATTTAAGTTTAGTTAGTAATAAAGCGAACGAGCCGCTGGAGGAATTGAGCTGGAAAAAACATAACTACCAACGGCTCGTTCATAAAAATGGAGCTGCTATATAGCTGCCCTTGAGGAGTAGTATTTTAACTTGCAAAACTTGATTCATGAACAATATTAATTCATGAACAAGATTAAAGAGAAAGTTTTGGTTAATTAAAGAAGTCATAGTAAAAAAGGTTTCTTTGACATATTAGTTCCTCGATTTAGGTGTTGACAAAAACCTACCAAAGGCTATCATGCCAACAACTCTGATAAGTTAAATAAAGCCGGTTATACTTGATTTTTGCTCTTCAGCTCCACTCCTTCGGTTTCAACTAGGCGGCTAACTTGACTAGCTTGGCATTCTCCGCGACTAATTGCTTGTCTTGATATTTTCCTCGAACTACTCGACCATTTTGGTATTCTTCTCGAACTGCTTAGCCATTTTGTTATGCTCCTCTAGCTGCTTGATTAGCTGGGTATTCCCTTCGAATTGTCTGACCATCTTGGTATGCTCCTTGAGCAGCTTGGGTATCTTGGCATGCTTTTTGAACTGTTTGGCTAACTTGGTATTCTCCTCGAACCGCTTGGCTATTTTGGTATGCTCCTCGAACAACTTAGCTATCTTGGCATTCTCTTCGAACGGCTCGACTAGCTTGGGATGCTCTTCGAGCTGATCAAACATATTGGTATGCTGATCGATCTGATCCAATAGCTTGGTATGCTCTTCGAACAGCTCGCTTATTTTGACATGCTCCTTGAACAAATTAGTTATCTTGGTATGGTCTTCGAACAGCTTGGCTATCTTGCTATGTTCTTCGATTAGCTTGGTTATCCTGATATGATCTTCGAGCAGCTTGGTTATCTTGGTATGTTCTTCGAGTAGTTTGGCTATCTTGGCATGCTCCTCGAATAGCTTGGCTATTTTGACATGCTGCTCGTACAGCTGGGATGTATGGTCAATTTTGGCTTGCTTCGCCTTTTCTTCTGGTGTCATTGGCTTAGTCATGGTCTTGCTCCTTAATCATTTGAACTTTTGATTCGTTAGTTCGTCAGTTCCCTCTATTTCGAATGCTTTCATTTGTTGCTTAGGTTTGCATTCTTTATATCATAGGCGAGATATTATATACCATCAATTCCCACTATGAGTGTAATGCTGTTTAGATGGGATTGCTAACTAGTTGGTGAGTTATGCTATACTTGGATTTTCTTTGATACTTGATACCATAGCTAAGACCCTTCAATGACAGCAGACACAGCTCATCATCTTGACAGCACTCTTCGCATCAACCTAGGCGCTTACTATACCAAAGAGACCTTCGTTGATCTTGTTTGGCAGCTGATAAGACCCCATCTAAGACCGCAGACTGTCATTCTTGATAGTTCATGCGGTTTTGGCAATTTCTTTAGACCCAACAAATCCTATCGCCAGATTGGGAATGATATTGACAAAGAGGCGATTGAAAACATAAAAGACCTAGCCATTGAGTGCCATAACCGCAACGCTCTTTATCAGGTTAGTCGGTCTCAATACAAAATTAGCAACAGGGCACATCTTTGTATCATCGGCAATCCGCCTTACAATGACACCACCTCACTCATTCGCCGCCAAATCAAAAACGACAAGCCGTTGATTGACCAAGACCTTGCCACTCGGGATCTGGGGCTGTCGTTCCTGCTGTCCTACCAGAAGCTGAATGCGGATCTGGTTTGCGTTTTACACCCTTTGTCCTATCTAATCAAGCCGAGTAACTTTCGCAGGCTCAAGCGATTCACCAGCAGCTATCAGCTGATTGAAGCCAAGGTTATCAGTAGTGCAGTTTTCAGTCAAGCCTCAAGGGCCATCCACTTTCCAATCGTGATAGCGCTCTATCTTAAATCTAGGCGGGGGATGAATTATCAAGACATGCTAAATTTTCGCTTCTGGGTCGAAGGGGGGCATGCTTTCACCCTTGCTGATTTTGATACCATCACTGAGTATGTTCACAAATACCCGAATCACCGCTGGAAGCCAAAGGCAGATGACCTGCTATTTTGGACCCTGAGGGACCTGAACGCACTCAAGCGCAACCAGACCTTTGTGACAAAACCCAGCACCAACACTATCATCATCGACAAGAGCCAACTTGACTACTATGTCTATATTGATGTCATCAAAGAGTTTTCTCATCGTTTCCCTTACTATTTCGGTAACTGCGATGTTTTGATTGATGACCAGGGTTTCAAACAACACCGCCAACACTTCATCATCGAAGCATTGAGCCGTCATCCAGCTCTGAGAAGATATTATCCCGATTTTGATTTGTCTGTGAGAGCTGTGAGTCTTGCCCGAAATAGAATCCAACTCTATCTGCAAGAACTACTTGGTGACCACTATGTTGATTGAAAATTTTGATAAGTCTAACGAAACCATTGATGAAAACCATTAATGTTTCACTCCCCCTGACCCTGCCCACCAGCAAGGTTCGAGTGAAGCAGCGGGATTCGATGTTTGATTATGGCCAGCCGAGACTTTGACCACAGCACACTTCAGCATATTGTATTTCAAGGAGCAAAGGGCAAAGAGAAGAGCTTCTACGAACTATCAGAGTATCTTTATTATTTTTCCAAGTGGCATATATTCAGCAAGCTAGAATTATCGAACCTGCGCAATTTTATTGAGAATTTGAGCGAACAAGATTTGTTAGACAAACACGAACATTGCCAGATTAGCCGAACTCATCCGCAGCTAGAAGATATCAACCAAATGCGTTTCCATAAGCTCACCATCAAGTATCCCCAGCTTATTTACAAATTCAACCAATATGATATTATCGTAGAGATTACCATTCGAGAAAAACAAAGAGCAATAGGCATTCAGCCGATGCTGTATTTTTGCCTTCCGATTACTGAATTGAAAGAAACCAATGAGCCTTTAATCGGAAGAGAAGCAGAACCTAATGAATGCGCTTACTTTGGATTCAATCAAAGCAATGCTTCTATCATTATGGAGGTGGTGAAAATCTTTGGGATGCTGAGTCAATCTCACCGAACTGATATGATTGGGATTTTGGCCGAGACCCTCGAACATATTTGATAGCTGATGAATTTGCTATAATAGGAGCCTTATAGAAATATAATTTGTGATGAATTATGCTATACTTAGGCTATGAGTTGGTTAAATAGAATAGTTTCCGGCATCTCTGGGACAGCTCCGACTAAGAAGGAGGTGCCAGAGGGCTTGTGGGATAGATGCACTGCTTGTGGTTCGGTGCTTTATCGCCCTGAGCTGCAGAAGAGCCTCTTCGTCTGTATGAAGTGCTCTTTTCATTTGCCAATTGTGGCGCGTGAAAGGCTAACAAAATTCTTGGATTCCAATTCTTCTACTGAGATTGGGAAGGATGTTAAGCCCTCGGACCCATTGAAATTCAAGGATATCAAGAGATACAAGGAGCGGCTCAGCGAGGCGCAAAAGAAGGTCAAGGAGCGGGATGCACTGATTGTGATGGAGGGGACTTTGGAGGGGGAGGGGTTGGTAGCTGCGGCATTTGAGTTTGCCTTTATGGGAGGGTCGATGGGGTCGGTGGTTGGTGAGAAATTTGTTCTTGGTGTTGAACGGGCGATTGAGAAGAAGATTCCCTATGTTTGCTTTGCTGCCAGCGGGGGAGCGCGCATGCAAGAGGGGCTTATCTCTCTTTTTCAGATGGCTAAGACCAGCGCCGCCATTGCTCGGCTGGGAACAGAAAAATTGCCCTATATTTCTGTTCTCACTCAGCCTACCTATGGGGGTGTTTCGGCTAGTCTTGCGCTCCTAGGGGATATTAACATAGCGGAACCCCAAGCGCATATAGGATTTGCTGGGCCTCGGGTGATAAAGCAAACGGTAAAACAGGATTTGCCTGAGGGGTTTCAAACCAGCGAATTCTTACTCGAACATGGTGCATTGGATATGATAGTTCATCGCCATGAGATAAGGGCGCGGATTGCTTCATTGCTTAGTATGCTGAAGGCTGCTTAAGGGCTGCTTGAGGGCTGCTTAAGATTGCTTGACCCAGATTTCAGCAACGCAAAGTCTAGTTAGAAGGCTAGTCAGTCAGCATTCGCTGGCTGAAATAGAACTAGACCTAGCTAGGGTCACTCGGGTATTTCGCTATATGGGCTTGGGGACTATTCCCTTTGTCTATACTATTGGGGGAACTAATGGCAAGGGAACCTGTGGGGCGCTCTTGGCTTCTGCCAGTCAGGCGATGGGATTGAAGACTGGGCTATATAGCTCTCCTCATTTAGACCTCTTTGAAGAGCGGGTTTGTATTAATGGCGTGGCGGCTTCCGAGCAGGAATGGTCTGCTGCCCTAGAAGAGGTGGAGAAGGCTAGGCAGTCCATTCCGCTCACTTATTTTGAATACTGCACCCTTGCTTGTTTTTACATTTTTGCTTCTCATCAGCTAGATATTTGGATACTAGAAGTGGGCTTGGGCGGACGGCTGGATGCGGTGAATATTATTGATTGTGATTGTGCCGTGATTACTTCAATAGACTTGGATCATATGGATAGATTGGGTAATAGCCGAGCTAGTATTCTTTACGAGAAATTGGGTATTGTCCGAGCCAGTTGCCCTTTGGTATATGGCGATCCCAATCCACCTGCAAACTTTGATCAGCTCATCCAAGCAAAAAAGCCTGAGCTAAAACAGATCAACCGCGATTATGGGAGTAGCCATAGACTATTAAAGGGAGACGAACTGGTAACAAAAGGAGAGATCTTCTTTGCTGATCTTGATGGCTGCCGCGAGTGCTTGCCGACTCGTCTGGTGAATCCTTTGCTGGCAACTAATCTTGCTACTGCTTGGCAATCATTGCTATGCTATCGGAACAGGCAGGCGTCTTCTCGCCAGCAGCTTAAGATAGCGAGATTAGCAGCGAATCGTTGGCAAGAATTCTATCTGGTAGGTAGATGGCAGAAGGAAGAGCTGGGCAATACTAGTCTCCTATTTGATGTAGCTCACAATCCAGCAGCGGCTTCTCTATTGGCTAAGAGACTGCAAGATGAGAAGCAGCCTATAGAAATAGTAGTGGGGTTGATGAAGAACAAGGATTGGGAGGGATTTGTCGCCCCCTTAGTTGCTATTAGTCGTAAATGGCACGCCTTTCCTTTATCGGTTGAGCGAGCCTTCACAGTTGATAGCCTAGTGGAAAATCTGGCAACTAGAGGGATCTCGGTTCAGCAACACTCTTCTGCCTTGTCCCTGTTGGCTTGGCTACAAACCCAATCAGAAGCCAAGTTGGTCGTCTTTTGTGGCTCTTTCTATTTGGTCGGTGAGGCATTAGGTGCGCTTAGGGAGCTGAGGAAGCCAAAGAAGCTAAAGCATCCTGACAAATTAGCCACTGCTTATAACTGAACCTCTGTGATATGATACCAATAAGAAGATGATATTAACAGCCTATATAGACCATAACGACTACAAAAGGATATATGCTTTTGTAGCTGGGGATGACTGGCGCCAAGTTTTCATCATTGATAGTGAAGATGAAAAATATGTTATTGCTTCGAAAAAGGATGTGAAAAAAATAGACGAGCAAGACAAAATAGGAGTTAGGAGGATGGATGGTTATTTGGGTAGTTTTATCACTAAGGTTGCTAATTCAGATTTTAGAAGGTTGTCAGTTGATAACAAAAAAGATTTAGCAATATTGAAAGGTTGCAAACAAATCATACTATATTCTTTGGAAGAAGAAGGGGGAGGAAGAGAAAGTAGAAGAATATTTACTGGTAATAGGTTCATTAACCAAAGAAGTATAGATTTACAAGATATTTTAGATTCGTTGCCTGTTTATAAACCAAAGAAGAAAGCGTAGTTATGATATTAAATCTTTTTTATTCCACCAAAACAAAAGATGTCTATGCTGCGATGTGTTATGACTATCATTGCCAAGCGTTCATTTGGAATAGACCAGATACTGAGTTGGATATAGAAAATGAAACTCCTGTTTTTATTCGCTATTTTAATGAAGAATTGGATGAGAGTTTCCAGTCGCGACGCTCAACCAAAATTTCTTTTTTGGAACTGCCTGATATGGAATATCAAGTCATAGAAAACCAGCCTAAGTTTAGGAAGAAATGTGAAAAGGCATTGCTCTATTATCTAGCCAATGAAAATGAGAATACGCCGGGTTTTAAGGCATATGCTGTCTTTGTTGATGAATTTTCTTTTGACCCATCACTTAGATTAAAGTCATTAGAAGGCAGCACTATTTAGCTCACTAGTCCGACAAAACTCGCTTAAATTGCTTCATTTGCTTAATTTCAACATCAAAAGAGCAGTTCATCTCATCAAAATCCCCCAGAATTCCTATACTGGACAAGGGATACAAGAGATGAAAAAAACTCAAAGTTGCCTCGTTTTTTGTGGCTCATTTTATTTAGTTGATGAAGCATTAGACGCGCTTAGGGAGCTAAGGAAGCCAAAGAAGTTAAAGAAACCTGACAAATTGGCCACTGCTTATAATTGATGCCATGCTAGTCTTTCTATTATCCGTTCTTGTATTTATTACTTTGCTAGGCCTGGTAGCAGAGAAATATCTATTGCCAGTTTGGTGTTGGCAGCTTCTCCTTGGTTTAGGCTTGGGACTTTCTCTATTGGCAGCTGGGGCGAATATTTGGTGGGCTGTGCTAATTTTTCTTCCTTTCTTCTTGGTGGCGCTTTTATTTGGCATGACTTCATTAAGGCTAAGGTATCTAGTGGTTCCTTGGCTGGAGAGAATTCAACGGGCGCTTTCTCAGTTGAAAGAGGAAAAAGCCTCGCCTCCCAGCTGGCAGAGAGATCTGATGATGGGACGCATGCCTGAGATAGAGAGAACGATTACTCTTAATGGAGATGAAGAGAAGTTCTTGGCTAAGGAAACTGTCCAACTATGTCAAAGGTGGCGGAGAATATTGGCTAAGGATCCTAAGGGAGAGATCACTTCTCAGCTGCTAGCTTTTATCTCAGCTCAGGGGTTTAATAGGTTGCGGTTGAGTAAGGCGGCTGGTGGGCGAAATTTTTCTCGCGCTGCGGTTGCTTCTATATTAACTCGTTTGGCAAGTTGCGATGAACGGTTGGCGCAACTGATTATGAGATTAAATGGCGGGCTAACACTGGAAAGATATGGCACTGGATCTCAGAAGCGTAAGTCATTGATGAAGCAGTCTTTTATTTATAGCCTCAGCGAACAGGAGGTTAGTGGCGTCTATGGGGTGATAGCTGAAGGACTCTATCGTAATAAGGAGCAGCCGGGTATTGATCTTCATTGGGAAGACAACCTTTTTTATCTACCCGACTTCGTTTCTGTGATAGAGCTGGTGATTCCTTTCTATAATACCAACGGCTTGTTGGAAGCTAATGACCAAACCCATATCTGCCTGTTGTTGCCATCAGAACTTCTCAGGGAGTGGATTAAGTCACGAAAGCCTAGTGGAGAAAAAATATTTGTCCCTCTCAATCAAATTGTAGCAATGAAGAATGAGGCGGTGATTCCGTTCATAAGGAGCGAGAGATCAGTCTATTCATTAGTGTTGAGCTATGCTGGCTTACTTAACCTCAGCTATCAAGCTAGCGCAGGAGCAGCCAGCTTGAGATCCTTAGGAGAAGAGGTGGATTTAGCTGCCTTAGCAGGCTTAAGTAATGAATTGGCTTCATTGGCTGAGCTTAGGGAGCTGGGCTTACAGCTGGTTCATCAGGGGGAAAGGATCACTGAACAGGATTTGCAGGGCAGCATCAACCAAATTGTAGCTAGAGCTTCTATGTTTGGCATAGGGCTAAGCTCTAGTCAGCCCCGATTAGGCAGCAGACTCCTAACTATCGCACCAGCCCGTCCTTCCTCAATGAAATTAGGCTCAGCAGTCCAACTACATGAATACTGGCAAGAGATACGCAACAATTTAACTGGAGAACCAGAAGAGCTAGACAAATTGTTTATGAAGATTGGTGCTCATTGTTGTCGTAGTCTGTTCCGCTGTTTCTTATATGGCATAGGCTCATTAATTTCTCCTTCCAATCTTCATAGGAAACAAATTCATCTAGTGCTTGCGTTTGG
Source organism: Gammaproteobacteria bacterium (assembly GCA_965215225.1). Lineage (GTDB taxonomy): Bacteria > Pseudomonadota > Gammaproteobacteria > CBDBNL01 > JAAOII01. The sequence continues at coordinate 1,526,935 of OZ244039.1, read as the reverse complement.
TTTGGTGATGGATGCGGTTTTAATTCATAGAATTGGCTTTAGGGCTTATTCTTCTCTATCTGGTAAGGCTTGGCAAGCTATTTACGCGGTTATTGCGATAAATCAAAAGGCAAAGGAAGAGTGGAAGGACTCTATCTCAATGGCTCAAGAGGAGATAATAAATCTATTGGCAGAGCTTCCTCCGGTTGTTCGCTTCTTGTTGAAATGGACTATCTTTCCATTGGGGAAAAACTATACTAGAAGGACCTCGGCCGAAGATGCTATCTTAGCGGAAGCTCTTATGGTGCCATCACAAGAGAGAGAAGATAGGTTTCGTGATCTTGACAGCCAGGGGGACGCTAATAAACAGGCAGAGGAACTGCTGAAACTGGCTTGGGTGGTTCGCACTATTTATGCCGACTTAAAGGAAAAGAACCTTCATCGTCCTTGGGAACTAGATGAGCTAAGTTGGTATAGGGATCTTTACGACCAGAAACATATCAGTGAGAGTGATATGAATAGTATGCAAGACTTCTACACAAGGGCCAAGGCTTTCATCGGTTAGGGCATAGGATTCTGATGGGACAATTTGTGGTTGAATCTTCCTTTCAGCCAGCTGGCGACCAGCCGGCTGCGATAAAGAAGTTGGTTAAGGGATTAAAAGAGAATATGTCTCACCAGACTCTTTTGGGTGTTACTGGGTCGGGCAAGACCTATACAGTGGCTCAGGTGATTGAGAATACCCAGCGACCAGCGATTGTGATGGCTCATAATAAGACTCTGGCCGCTCAGCTATATGGCGAGTTCAAGGAATTCTTTCCTAATAACGCGGTAGAGTATTTTGTCTCCTACTATGATTATTATCAGCCAGAGGCCTATGTGCCGTCTTCGGATACCTATATAGAAAAGGATTCTTCCATTAACCAACATATAGAGCAGATGCGCTTATCTTGTACTAAATCTTTGCTTGAACGAAAAGACTTCATCATAGTAGCAACTGTCTCCTCCATCTATGGGCTGGGAGCCCCTGATTCTTATTTGAAGATGGTCTTACATCTGAGGCGAGGGACAGAATTGGATATGCGCACTATGTTTACTAAATTAGCGGATATGCAGTATAGTCGCAATGATATAGATTTTAGTCGTGGCACTTTTCGCGTGCGCGGTGATATCGTCGATATCTATCCAGCCGAATCGGATAAGGTTGCCTTAAGGATAGAGATGTTTGATGACAAGATAGAAAATCTCATCCTTTTTGACCCTCTCACTGGTGAGATTGAAGGGGAAATTCCGCGCTATACTGTCTATCCCACCTCTCATTATGTGGCGCCAAGAGAGACTATGAGAGAGGCACTTAAGAAGATTCGCGTTGAGCTGGGTCATCAACTGGCAAAGCTGAAGCAAGAGAATAAGTTGGTGGAGTTTCAGCGGTTGGAACAGCGCACCAACTATGATATGGAGATGATTGAGGAACTAGGTTATTGCACCGGGATTGAAAACTACTCGCGCCATTTGGCTGGTCGTAGGCAAGGAGAACCACCGCCAACCCTGTTTGACTATATTCCCAAGGAGGCTATTTTGGTGGTAGATGAATCCCATGTTACTGTGCCTCAGATAGGCGCTATGTTTCGTGGCGACAGATCCCGTAAGGAGACTCTGGTGAAGTTTGGCTTTCGGCTTCCTTCGGCGTTGGACAATCGCCCATTGAAATTTCAGGAGTGGGAAGGTCAGGGGCTGCAGACTATTTTTGTTTCAGCCACACCTGCCAAGTATGAGGACGAACATTCTTGTCAGGTGGTTGAACAATTAGTTCGTCCCACTGGCATAGTGGATCCGGCGGTGGAAGTTCGGGCTGCTACTAATCAGGTCGAAGACCTATTTACTGAAATTCAAAAGTCAGCTGACAATCAAGAAAGGGTTTTAGTGACAGTCCTTACCAAGAGGCTGGCTGAGAGCCTTACCGAATATCTCTATGAACACGGCGTGAAGGTTCGCTATCTTCACTCGGATGTGGATACGGTTGAAAGGGTGGAGATCATCCGCGACCTTAGACTTGGCACCTTTGATGTTTTGGTGGGTATTAATCTATTAAGGGAGGGATTGGATATGCCAGAAGTGGGTCTGATTGCCATCTTAGATGCGGATAAAGAAGGATTCCTCCGCTCTGAGACCTCATTGGTGCAGACCATAGGCAGGGCGGCGCGCAATATTCACGGGCGCGCAATACTCTATGCAGATGAGATCACTGGTTCAATGAAGAGGGCGATTGATGAAACCAATCGCCGCCGCGAGCGGCAGCAGAAATTCAATCAACGCCATGGTTTTCAGCCGCAAACCATTCGCAAAGAAGTGACCGATATTATGGAAGGGGCAGTCTATCTCCAAAAGAAGGCTAAGGTTGATCTGAGCAGCAACTATGAGGCAGATTTTAGCTCCATGACCATTCCAGAACTTGTCAAGGAAATCAAGCGGCTTGAGAAGATGATGAGGTTGGCAGCGCAGGAACTAAGGTTTGAAGAGGCAGCTGCCCTGCGCGACCAACTTGCCAAGTGCCGTGAGCTCACTCTCTATATGCCAACCGACTGATTGGATGGAGCTGGTCATAGCAACTCGTTCGAGCCCACTTGCTTTGTATCAAGCCGAATGGGTCAGGCAGCAATTATTGCGTGAAGACCCCCAATTAGCAATTCGTTTCCATAAGGTGCGCGACAGCAGACGGATAAGCAAGGATAGCTTTGTTAAGGCATGTGAGGAAGCCCTGTTGGATGGTCATGCTGAATTGGCCGTGCATTCGGCTAAGGATGTCCCTATGAATCTTACCGCAGGTCTAATCCTTAGCGCTTTTTGCCATAGGTCCGAGGCGCGCGATGCCCTTATAACTCGCACTGGTTGTGGCTGGCAAGAGCTAAGACCGGGCGCAAGCGTGGGGACCGCCAGCTTAAGACGCAAAAGCGAGCTGTTGTCGCTGCGACCAGATCTTAGCATAGTAGAACTGCGCGGCAATATAGAAACAAGGTTGGCTGCCTTAGATGAGCTGGATGCGATAGTTCTAAGCGCGGTGGCATTGCAACGGCTTGGTCATGAGGATAGAATCAGTCATATTTTTAGCTATGATGAGATGCTGCCAGCTGCTGGCCAAGGCGCCTTGGCGGTTCAGCAAAGGAACAAAGATGAAGGACTAAGAGAGAGGTTGGTGAGGCTTAACCATCGCCCAACATCCATCTGTGTGTTGGCAGAAAGGAGTTTTTGTCGCCATCTGGGTGCTGATTGTTATGCACCAGTTGGCAGTCATGCGACTCTTGTTAACAACGGGATGTGTCTAAGGGGTATGGTAGGGGATATGGTGGGGGACCCGCAAGAGTCTGATAGAACTATGGGAAGCTCTATCAGGGCATCAGAAACTAAGCAGCTAGATCAAGCTAGTGAGGCTGAAGAATTAGGAATCCTATTAGCAGAAAAGATGTTGGCTCAGGGGGCAGCAGAGCTGTTGCATTGATGAGACGTATTTTAATAACTCGCCCGCGGCATAAAAGAGCTCAGTCGTTGATGGCTGAGTTAGAGGCTATAGGTTGGCAGTCGGTTTATCTGCCACTTATTAGATGCTCTTTTTTAAGAGTGAGATTTCCATCATTTGAGAACTATGACTTGGTTATATGTGTCAGTCTTAGGGCAGCGGAAGCCTTAGTCCGCCAAGAAATAAAAACTCGCTTGCCTATTGTAGTTGCGGGTCAACAGACAGCAGCCTATCTCAATTCCTATGGCTTTAATTCCGTCTGTCCGGATAATGGGGTGGGTAGTGAGGCTATGCTAAGCTCTCCTGAGCTGAGCAATGTTCATGACAAGCATATCTTGCTGATAGCTGGTGATAAGGGAAGGCAGCTATTGGAACGAAAACTGAGTGAGTTAGGTGCTCAGCTTGACAAGCTGGTTGTATATGCATGTTCCTTATGCCATTATTCATTAGCAAGCTGGCAGCGGCTGGCGCCCTTAGATGCCATCTGGGTGACAAGCGGGCGAATACTCCAAGCATTGGAAGAAAATATCTTGGCAAATAGGTTAAACTGGCTTTACCGGATTCAACTATTGGTTGGCAGCGAGCGGCTGCTGGAGATGGCAAAGGCATTGCCTTTTCATCAACCTATAGGATTGATGAATACCTATAACGAGACCCTAGTTAACTATCTTTCGAACAACTTGTGGCAACCAAAAAGATAAAGCAGTCTGATAAAACGCAGCAAGCCAAGGGAGCGGTGCCTAAGAATGCTACTAATAGGCAATCTAAATCAAACCGCACAGAAACGCCTGGTGGGGAGCATATTGCACCATTAATGGCGCTTGGCTACACAAAGGAGGATGCCCTCCTTATACTTCGCACATTTACTGGTGTAGAGATAACAGACCTTCTTGATGAAGATGGTATTGTCCGTTTGGATACTTCGGTTGATCGAGCAGAGCTGCGGTTGAAAAGACAAATCTTGGAACGGTACAATTACACGTACAATTTCCAGTTAGGTTTTTGGACGAAAAACAAGACAAGCCAAGCAGCCTCAAAGAAACAGGCTTTGCCGAAAACCAGCGAAGAAGCGAACAAGAACAAGCAAAGAACTAGGCAAAGGGCCAAGCAAAGGAGGAGATTATTGATCCTTAGAAGATTGACTAGATTGGTTAAAGGAGCGATCATTCTTGTCTTGTGGATAGCGGCTATTGCTTTCGTGGTTGGTGGTAGCTATGGAATCTATAGCCTATATCAAGAAGTCCAACTAGTCAATGAGGAGCTGGTCAGACAAAAGAATGAACTTGCCGAGCTCAGTCAACAAAGGCTGGCTGAACGGCTTAATGAGACTAGCCGCCAGCTCAGTAGTTTGAGAGATGAATATCTATCATTAAATCGGCAGCTGACTCTTCAAGAAAATGTTAATAGATTACTAAATACTAGACTCGGCGCCCTAGAAGAAGAGATACCACTGATAGATATTGAGAGTTTAGAGCAGCAGAGGTTGAGGGAATTGGTCTATCTGGCTGAGCAACATCGCCAGCTGGGCGAGTCTCCTTATCCCATAATAAAGTTGCTCCAGCAGGCCTATTCCATTGCTCTAGTTCACAGCGAATCTCTATCCTTAATAGAAGCAATAAACCTAGACCTAGCCAGGTATCAGACCATCTCGACCATCAACAAAACAAGAGCCCTAATTGAATTGGATAGGCTGCTTGAGCTGGCGCCTCAGCTACCTCGTCTAGTTGAATCAGATCAGGCGGAAGAGCCGTCGCCAAATGATTATCTAGCTGGGCTAAAGGATGTCCTTGCCAGTCTGGGTGATTATATTCGTATCTATCGAATAGAGGACTCTGCTAAATTCTCTCTTACTGAGGAAGAGGCAAGGCTGCTGGAATTGGCTCTGTTGATTCGTATTATGCAGGCTCAGTCAGCGGTCTTACAAGGAGAAGAGGATTTCTATTACCATGCCATTGAATCGGCTAATGAGCTGGTCCAAGATTACTATCCGTCAAGTTCTATTAAGAGCAGGTTGATAGCTAGGCTGTCTCGACTAGCCGCGATGACTATCAAGCCTGAGCCCTTACCTCCACTACATAGCGCGGCTCTGTTGGTTCGTTAGCCAATGAGATATCTCATCCTGGTCTTACTCTTTGCTGCTTTAATTGGCGCGCTATTGGGTCAGTGGTTAAAGCAGGATGCCGGTCTTGTACTCCTTTCTTATGGTGGTCTGGTAATTGAGAGTTCTTTGTGGGTTGGAATTTTTGTTTCCTTGCTGTTCTTTATCTTATTGATAGTTCTTTATTCGTTAATTGCTGGCTTTATTCGTCTGCCAATGAATCTCAGAAGGTGGAAGCAACGAAGAGACAATACTAAGTATATGAAGGAGTTAAAGGAAGGAATAATCGCTTTTGTTGGCGGCGACCCTAAGCTTTGTTATGATAGGCTGCATAGGAGCTCACAAACCGAGAGTAAGCTAATGGCAGCCGAGTCTGCTTTGTCCCTTAAACACTATGACAAGGCGATGAAGATTTTGAATTCTATCCTCCGAGAAAAACAAAAGCTGGGAAGACGGAAGGAACAAAAGCTAAGAAGAAAAACAGGCAGTAAGATAGGAGAAGAAATAGAGGATGAGATAGGCTTCTTACAGGTGAGAATTCATCTGGCTCGGCAAGAATATGAGACAGCCTTGAGGCTGCTCAATCCCTTAATGAAGAAGCGCCGCTCTAGCTTACTATTTGATAAGGCGCTTAGAGAAATATGTATTAAGACAGGTCAATGGGACAGGTTTGCCGAGCTTCTATTGAGCAGCTCTGACAATAAAGAGAGAGGTTTAGCTGACTATGAACTCTATTTTGCCAATGAAACCAATGGAGATAAGTTGATTAGATTTTGGGGGAAGATTCCAACTAGTCGTCGTCCGTCCTTGTTGAACTCCTATGCATCGAGTCTCATCAAACGAGGCAAGCATGCTGAGGCGGAAACTGTTCTAGCCGAAGCATTAAAGAAAAACTATGACCCCTTATTGGTGGATACTTATAAGCAGATAATTTCAGCTAAGCCGCTAAAACAGCTACACTTTTTAGAAGGGCTAGTGAAAAGAGGCTATGAAGATAAGAATCTATTGGCTGCCTTAGCGGCTCTTTCTCTTCGTAATCAGCTAATTACCAAAGCAAAGGATTACTATGAGAAGCTTATTAATAGTTATGAAGCCGAGCCAGCCGATAGATTTTGTTATGCTGAATTGCTGAACCAAAGCAATAACACGACCGACAAGAAGAGAGCCCAAGAGCTATTCTACTCGGTGGCTTCTGCCAGTCATCCGTTGGATTCTTAAGAATCCAGGCTGTTCTTTTTAACCGCTGAAAGAAAATTCTTGTTGGTGGGGTAGGAGCGAACCTTGTTGATGAGGAATTCTATTGCATCTGGGTCATCCATAGTGGCAAGGAATTTACGCAATATCCACATTATCTGTTGTTCTTCTTTATCTACTAGAAGTTCCTCTCGTCTGGTGCCAGAACGGCGAATATTAATAGCAGGATAGATTCTCTTCTCCGCTATCCTTCTTTCAAGGTGAAGCTCCATATTGCCGGTTCCCTTAAATTCTTCATAGATTACTTCGTCCATGCGCGAACCAGTCTCCACCAGTGAGGTGGCAATAATAGTGAGGCTACCTCCATGCTCGGCATTACGGGCCGCACCAAAGAATCGTTTGGGCTTTTCTAATGCATGGGCATCCACCCCGCCAGTTAGCACCTTGCCCGAAGTTGGCGCCACCGCGTTATAGGCTCGCGCTAGGCGAGTAATGGAATCCAGTAGGATTACAACATCCTTTTTATGTTCCACTAACCTTTTTGCTTTGGCAATTATCATCTCGCTAAGTTGGACATGACGATCTGGCGGCTCATCAAAGGTGCTTGCTACCACCTCACCATTTACCGATCTTCTCATATCGGTTACTTCTTCTGGCCGCTCATCAATCAATAGGACGATAAGAACACATTCGGGATTATTGGCTTCAATAGAGTGGGCAATGCTTTTTAGCATTAGAGTCTTACCAGCTTTTGGTGGTGAAACAATGAGACCTCTTTGTCCTTTTCCTATAGGACTTACCAAATCTATGATGCGCGGCAGAATATCCTTGGACTCTTTTTCTCTTTCTAATTTAAGCCTTTCATCTGGGAAGAGAGGGGTAAGGTTTTCAAATAGTATCTTCTTCTGGGCCTCTTCTAAGGTGCCGCCATTGACTGTGTTTATTCTTGCAATTGAAAGATACTTTTCTCCCGGTTTGGGAGCAGCGGTCTTACCTGTAATAGTATCCCCGGTCCGTAGTTTGAATCTCTTGATTTGGCCAGGAGATATATAGATATCATCGGCGCCGGCAAAATAAGAGCTATCTGGTGAGCGCAAAAAGCCATAGTTATTCTGAACTATCTCAAGGGTGCCCTCAACCAGAATTTCTTCTCCTTTTTCTACCGCGTTCTTAAGGAGAGCATAGATAATATCGTGTTTTCTGGTGCGGACGGTTTTCTCATTTAACCCGGCGGCGCGCGAAAGATCCAGAAGGTCTTCTACTGATTTCCGTCTAAGTTCAGCAAGTGTCTTCATTTATATTTTATCGAGTGAAAAAGTTAAAAAGTTAAAGATGCTTTTCAACGAATTTGACAAGGTCATCTTTCCCTACTGCACCTACTAAGGAGTCTCTTGTTTCCCCATTTATGAATATGAGAAGGGTAGGTATGCCTCTCACATTGTATTTTATCGCGGTTTGAGGATTTGCATCCACATCTAGGCGATAAAATTTCATTTTACCTGCATAGTCGGTAGCTATTTCCTCTAAGAGAGGAGCAATCACTTTACAAGGACCACACCAGTCGGCATAAAAATCCACTAGGGTGGCTTGATCGCTTTGTTCTATATCAGTTGCGAAATTTGCATCGCTGGTATCTTGTATATTGGACATTATCTTGGATTTCTTGATCTATTTAAGTGTCTTCTATTCGTATGGCGCCCATTCGTATGGCGCCCATTCGTATATTGCCCACTCCTATAACGGTCATTCTTGTAGCGGTCATTCTTATAACGGGATGACCTATGATATCTACCCTGATAGGAGCGAGAGGAGCTTCTGTATCTACCCCTTCTAGGAGAGGAAGAATATTTTCTTTTCGGGGCAGGTTTGAATAGTTTACCAAAGAAGTCTCCTATTTTCTCAATTATTGAGACCCGTCTAGGTTCTACCTGTGAGGATATATCCTGAGGGGTTAGCAAGGGTTTTCTTTTTCTTGCGGATTCTGGTTGGGCATAGTGTAAATTGGTGCTTTCAAGCTCATCAAAGCTGCTTATTGTGGCTTCTTTTCCGCTTTGATAGATTGTGGTAATGGTGAAGTGGGGAGCTTTTAAGTCACGATTACTGTTTATGGCTATCTTATCTTTATATTTCTGGACGGTTTTCTCTAATGAATATTCGTCATTGTGCTTTAGTAAGAGGTCATAAACTTTTTCTGGCACCTCAGCGTCAATCTTTTTGGTATTAGGGTCTTGTATGCTGTCCCATAATAGTCGGCGTAAATGGGTAGCCAAGGCTGAATTTGTTCGAATGGTCCCTGCCCCATTACAATGGGGACATTTGGTTAAGTAGAACTCATCTAGCGACGAGCGTAGTCTTTGGCGAGACAATTCCATCATACCAAAACGAGAAATTTTCCCTAGCCTTACTCTAGCCCTATCACTTTGCACCTCCTGCCGAAACGCGTCTTCTATTTTGTTCTTATTGCGGCTGTCCGCCATATCAATAAAGTCTATCACCACCAGACCGCCTATATCGCGAATCTTCATCTGGCGAGCAATTTCTTTGGTTGCTTCCAAGTTATTGGTTAGGGCGGTGTTCTCAACATCAGAACCCTGAGTGGATTGAGAGGAATTAACATCTATGATGAACATGGCCTCGGTGCGGTCAAATACCAATCGACCTCCAGAAGGCAGCTTCACTATATGCTGAAAAGCAGTTTGGATTTGCCTTTCAATATCATAGTGGGTAAATAGCGGAATATTGGACTCATATAGTTCTAGCTTCTGGGTAGCAGCGGGAACTGCATGAGAGATGATCGCTTTTGCCATATCATAGGCATCTTGAGTGTCCGCTACTATCTGAAGAGTGTCATCCGCTAATTGATCGCGCAGGGTGCGGGTTATTACATCTCCTTCTTGCAAGATGAGAAAGGGCGCCTCACCAGCAGCTGCTTCTTCCTCAATTTTTGCCCAGACGCTCTTGAGATAGTTGAGATCCCACATGAGATCCCCTTTTGATTTGCCTATTCCAGCTGTGCGAACAATAATGCCGAACTCATCTGGCACTCTTAGCGTCTTGCTGATCTGCTCGGTTCTGGCGCGCTCAGAACCATAGCCACGGCGAGACACACTGTGAGTTTTGGGAGCGCCTCTCATTAAGACCATATATCTCCCCGCCAGACTGATATGGGTAGTAAGCGCTGCTCCTTTGTCCTTGCGCGCTTCCTTGTCTACCTGAACGATTAGTTCTTGCCCGACAAAGAGGTTGTTTATGTTTCTTGTATTATCTCTATTTTTCGGATTGTCAAAATAAGAGGTAATTATTTCCTTAGTTGGCAAAAAACCATTTCGTTCTTCGCCATAATTGACAAACACCGCTTCCAAACCAGGTTCTAGCCGGGTGATTACCCCCTTATATATATTTGATTTTGTTCTAAAGTATTCTTGTGACTCTATATCAAAATCTAGTAGCTTGCCATTTTGAACAATTGCAACACGAGTCTCTTCTGGGAAAGCGGCATTGATAAGAATTTTTTTAGCCATAGATTAGTTTTCTTCTTTGAAGTTTGACTTAGATTCATCATTGGATAGATTTCTTTATTGGAAAGCTTATCCACTGTTTCTTTGGTTGATAGTTTCATCACTATAAGATCTAAGCCCTATTGAAAATTAAAATTTGTTGTGTATGATAGATATTTCATCTATTACATATTTTAAGGTCATTATACTCTTTTTATCTCATTTTATCATTTAATTCAGTAATTTTGAGAATTATTAAACAAATTTGACAAGATACAGTAGCTCCTTTTTAATTCATAGGTTTTTAATAGACGATTTACCTTTTGAATTTACAGTTGGAGTAAACCGTTGCTTTAACTCTTCTTTGGTTGGTGCGGAGGGTTTTTTATGTGGAACTATGCTTGTGTTCAGAAATAGCATTTTTATCTAGCTTGTTCCGCTCTGCTTTTTTATTATTACTTTGCTGACTTTCGTCTGTTGCAATCCCTACATAGCATCTGACAATTATTTTCTTCTGTCTTTCCACTTTCGATCCAAGGGGTTATGTGGTCTGCTTCCATTTGCTTTATATCAAACTCCTTGTTGCACTTAGGACAAATTCCTCCTTGCTTCTCATATACCTTCTGTTTCATTGAATCTGAAAATGAACGAATATTTAAATGTCTCTCATCTTTCGTTAATAGATAAGGATATATTCCCTTCTTATTGGTTACATCATCATCTGATATCAAGCCTTCTATCTCTTTCTCTAATTTATCAGGATCATATTTGTTATCTTTATATGTGTTATAAAGCCTTCCCCAATCCACCCCTTTCATCATCGCTGGCCTCTTTGTTGTAAATGTTGCCTCTACCCAATCTATCACTTTCTCAAAATACTCCCACAAATGTTTAGCATCCTTCTTCTTCTGATTTCTCCCCATATAATCTCTAATATCATTATCTCTATCACTATCTATCACCCATTTAATTACTGTCTCCAAATAGTCTTGCCTCCTATACTCTCCCTTCATATAATCCCTTCCTTTACCGGCTGCCGCACAATTATTTTTACTAAAATATCTTTTAGCATCTGTAACCCAAGACCCTGAATAAACTGCATTTCTTAACTCCTGGTCTGTTAGCCTCTCACCTGCTATGTTGATTGTTCTAAACCAAGCTAACTTCTCACTATCCGTTCCACTACAAAAATAAACCTTAAGCTCATAGTTCAATATCTTGGCTTGTTCATCATCAGTATTATTTTGAAAATACTTATTGTTAAATGAAAAAGAGCCTTTTACATATTGACAGATAGAGATAGTCCTTTGTTGTCCATCAATTATCTCAAAGTTGCCATCTTTTTTGACCGCCCAATACATAACATTAAGCGGAAAATTCTTAGTTACCGTATCTATAACCGCTGCTCTTTGCTTGTCTTTATAAACAAACTCTCGTTGAAACGGAGGTCTAATATCCAACTTCCCACCATAACCTATTACTCCATCGTCTTGATTATCTTCATAACCATCAAATAACGCTTTTACTGTGATTTCTTTGAGCTCTATTTCCATTATTTACATCCATTATTGTTTTTTCTTAATTATTACTCTTGAATATAATCTCTTGCCGTTTATATAGCCTCTGTCTAATTTTCCTTTCCAATGTGCTTTTACTAATTCAGGTAATAATCCCTCTTTTATATTATAATCTACTCCCAATATCTCAAACTGCTCTGGATTATATTTATCCAAAAAACTAATAGGAACACCTATCACTCCGCTATAATCTTTCGGAATTTCTTTAACTTTATCCACATTTATCGCGTCATAGTTGTCATAGGTAGGATACTTTTCGGGATCATATTTATGATAAAGAACTAAATCCTCATGCCGTTTACTATGTTCTAAATTAGTAAACCACACACTAGATGAACTGCCCATGACACTACCATCCATTATTATATAGCCACTACCTTCTTTTTTGGTTGCAACTAGTTCTGCTGCATATTCTTTAGGAACATCAAACAACATTGTGTACCTAGGTTGATACCCTAACCATAACCTATTCTCCTTAATAAACTTAAATATATCCTTATAAGTAATAGCGTTCATATTACCTATTATTAAAAATTTCTTATCATAGTTCATTAGTTGGGCAACATATTCCCGGAACAAAGAAAAAGGGGGATTGGTTACTACAATATCCGCCTGTTTAAGTAATTCTATACATTCCTTACTTCTGAAATCTCCATCACCGTCTAAGTGATTTACTTCAATCTCTTCTTTATCCGGATTCCGGTTATCATTTTTATCTCCGGTATATTCAAGGTAAATGGCTTTATTCGATTTGTTCTGACTAAATAGATCTCTTTCTTGGTTTTTATAACAGGTGGTAATGAGTTTCTTTAATCCTAGGCTCTCAAACCTATGAGAAAAATAGTGAAAGAATTTACTAACAGTTGGGTCGTCGCAATTACAATAAACTATCTTATCTTTGAAATGTTGTTCATGGTGCCGTAATTCATTCTCGATATCCACAAGCCGAGTATAAAACTCATCGTTTTTTTCCTTTTTTGCTTTATGCAACTTAACATTGGATTGGCTGGTAGATTTCATCGCTATTTACTTATTAAATATTTTGCCATTCGCTCAAACGAACTGATAGATTTTATATGGGTTGTTTTCATAATATTAAAATAGTAAATCAAAAAATCTTGGTTGTTAACTTTTCTTAATACTTTTCAGTAATTTTGTTATTTAGTTGATTAATTCATTTTTTTAGGCGCCAAAGGGTGCCTTCTGGGGTATCTTGAATGAGGACTCCCATATCCGATAGTTCCTGTCTCATTATATCCGCTTGTTGCCATTGCTTTGCTTGCCTTGCTTTTTCTCTTTGCTTGATAAGAGCCTCAATTTTTGCCTTCTTCTCATCATCTACCTTTGGGGCTGCTAGATAGGATGAGGGATGATGGTTCAGAATCCCTAAGAGCTGACCACATTTGAGCAGACTACGAGCCGCTTCAAGGTTATTCTCTTTTTGTGCCTCACGGGCAATTCCAAAGAGAGAGGCCAGGGCTTGGGGGGTGTTAAAGTCGTCATTCAGTGAGCCAAAAAAATCTGCTTCAGCAGGATAAGAACTAGGTTCAGCTAGCTCCTCATAGGGGAACAGGGCAAGGACACTATATAGGTGCTCCAGAGAGCGTTCTGCTTGCTTCATTAGAGGAAAGGAAAAGTCTAAGGGGCTACGATAATGACCTGTGTGGATGAAATACTTAATCGCCTCGGCATCATATTGATTGAGCAAGTCTTGAATGCTAACGAAATTGTTGAGTGATTTTGACATTTTCTTGCCATTGGTCGTAAGGGGGCCGCAATGAAGCCAGTATTTTGCTAAGGGAACTCCGTAGGCTGCTTCGGATTGAGCGATTTCATTCTCATGATGAGGAAATATTAAATCCGACCCACCACCGTGGATATCTAGGCTGGTTCCTAGACAATGGGCGGCCATGGCCGAGCATTCTATATGCCAACCGGGCCGGCCAGCTCCCCAAGGGGACTCCCAGCTAGGTTCAGCTGGCTTGGCTGCTTTCCAAAGCACAAAGTCAAGAGGGTCTTCCTTATGAACATCGGCTTCCACTCGGCTACCGCTTCTTAGTTCATCTATTTTCTTACCGCTTAGTTTGCCATAGCCAGCAAAATTGCGCACTCTATAACAGATATCACCAGCTGCGGTCTTATAGGTATAGTTTTGCTCTTCAAGAATTTGGATGAGCTGGTAGATTTGCTTTAAGTAATCACTGGCACAGGGCTCGCCAGTTGGGATATCTATGCCAAGCGCTTGATAATCTTGGCGCATTTCAAGGCTGAATTTCTCGCTGATTGTGCTAAAAGGAACCCGGTCTTGTTGGGCGCGGGCAATAATTTTGTCGTCTATATCAGTGATATTACGCATATAGCGGACCTCATAGCCGCAAAACCTTAGGTAGCGGACTATGGTATCAAAATTAATGGCGACTCGGGCATGACCAAGATGGCAGCTGTCATAAACAGTGACCCCACAGACATAAAGGAGCACCTCTCCTTTGGTCTGGGGTGTGAAAAGTTCTTTCTTTTTGGTGAGGGAGTTGTAGCAGTGAATCATTGGTTGCTGGCTGCCCTATAGCAATTTTCAAGTAGGCAGGCAACGGTCATGGGACCTACACCGCCAGGGACAGGGGTTATTGCACCTGCTTTGGCGCTCACCTCACCATAAGCAACATCACCAGCTAGAGTCCCATCGGCAAGCCTATGGATGCCTACATCAATTACAGTAGCTCCTTCTTTTATCCATTCTGATTTAACGAGATGGGGGATTCCAGCAGCGCTTATCACTATGTCTGCTTGGGCGCTGATTTCTTGAGGGCATGTGCTCTTAGAGTGAAGAATGCTGACCGAACAATCTCTGTTTAGCAGCAACAGCGCCAGTGGCTTACCAACAAGATGGGAACGCCCAATGACAGCCACACTTAAACCCACTAGGGAGGGATGGATAGCTTCTAGCAGATAGAGACAAGCAAGCGGGGTGCAGGGAACGAAACCAGCGGTTTGGTTGAGATACAGAGCCATTTGGTTGCTTGGGTGAAGCCCATCTACATCCTTGTGGGGTGCGATTGCATTGATGATGACAATAGAATCTAGCTGAGGCGGAAGAGGGAGCTGAACTATAATCCCGTGAGTTTGGGGGTCTTGATTCAATCTCTCCAGCAGCCTAAGGACCTCCGGTTGGCTGGTGTCCTTGGCTAGCTTATATAAGGTAGCTTTAATTCCTACCTGCTTAGCAGCCTTTTGTTTGTGATTAACATAGATTTGACTTGCGATATCTTCACCGATTAATACTATAGCAAGACCTATGGGTGACTTCTTAAAGCAGTCAATTTTCTTGCTCAGTTCTTCTTTTAGCTTGGCAGCTAGGGATTTGCCATCAATAATAGTGCTCATTGCTAAGACTATTTTAGCCAGATGCAGTTGGCAATTCTATCATAGGGTGATGAACTTAAGCCATCGCGCCGATAGGAGTAGAAGAGAGGCCATAGGCGATAGGTGCACCAGTGGGGTTTGAAACCACAAATGACATTATGGGCTTCTAGTTGCTTAGCCGCGATCTTATAGAGGTCTAGATACCACTTGTCCTTGCCAACCGGAATAAAAGCAGTCTTATCTTCAAAGGCTGAATAGACATCCTCACCCACCTCATAGTGCCAAGCACTGATGAAGGGACCAAAGGCGGCATAGAGTCTATCATTGGGGGGGAACTTGGCAACTGTCTTAGCAATGATGCCTAGCGCTAGGCTCCGCCACCCAGCATGAATCACGGCTACCTGAGAGAATGTTTGATTAGCTAGAAAAATGGGAAGACAATCGGCAGTGCGGACTATGCAGGCAAGTCCTTTGGTGCTAGTATAGCAAGCATCTCCAGTAGCCATTTCAGGCTGAGGGGCGGCAATGACCTGATTGCTATGAACCTGTTTTAGCCACTGAAACTGAGTAATAGCATAGCGCTCTTTTAGTATTTGTTCAAAGAGAGACTGACTGGCCTTGGCTTTGCTTGGCCGACAAATGATACAGCTACCCAAGCCCCTGTAGTAGCGAAGTTGGCTAGGCCATTTGGGAAAAAGAAAAGGAAAATCAGTCATGGCGTTTGGGATTCTTCTAGTAGTCTAAGCAGCTTTTCCATATTTGGTGGAAGAGGAGCGGTTAGCTCCATTTTTTCTTGCCGATCTGGATGATGAAAACTCAATCTCCTGGCATGGAGCAGCTGATGATCCAGCTGCTGAAAGACTTGAGTCAGTGAAACCGAGCAGTCAGGAGGGAGATGTTGTTTGGCGCCATAGAGCCTGTCACCAACCAATGGATAGCCCTTAGCCGCCAGATGGCACCTAATCTGATGAGTTCGTCCCGTTTCCAAATAAACATTAAGCAAGCAGTGATGAGCAAATTTACGCTTAATTCTATAATGAGTGATGGCTGAGCGAGTGGAGGAGTTTGGAGTGCTATAGGCTTTGAATTTCAATCGATTGCGCGGGTCTCGTCCTATGGGGTTGGTAATAGTCCCGCCGCTAATGGGAAGTCCCTGGACTAAGGCAAGATAATGTCTTTCAATGAGGCGCTTCTTGAGCTCTTCTTGCAGCTGGAGCAGGCTGGCAGTATCTTTCGCTATGAGGATTAGACCGCTGGTGCCCTTGTCTAGTCGGTGGATTAAACCCGCGCGCGGCAGATATTTCTGGGCGGGACGAGCAGCAAGAAGCGCATTGACTAGGGTATTGCTCTGATTACCAGCTCCTGGATGCACGGTTAATCCGCTTGGTTTATTAATAACCAGTATATAGGTATCTTCATAAATGATAGCCAGCTCCATTGCCACTGGCCGGTCGGGCGCAGCAATAGGCAAGGAGGCTTGAATAGAGACCTCTTCTCTTGACTTGATTTCAGTCGCTGGCTTAACCACTAGATTGTTAATTTTGACCTTACCATCCTTAACCCATTGTTGTAATAGGACGCGGGAGAATTGAGGGAAGCAATTAGCAAGCAACCTGTCGAGGCGATTATGATTGCTGATGACACAAAAATGGGTGACAAAATCTTTTTCCATCTATTGAAATTAAGCAAGCTAGCTAGATAAAATGGTGCTATGGCTGTTTTGGATATGCATCAGTTAAGAATTATAGCGGAATTGAGAAGAGGAAGATGCTCCAAGTCACAATTAGCTAGTCTAATGGGGAAAAAGAAAGCGGATTCTTTTTTGATGAAAGAGTTACAGACTATTGAGGCGGCTGGAATTCCACTCAATATAACATCAAATTGGGTTGAGCTGGAAGATCGGGAGATACTACTGGATAAACAGAGGATATATGACCATCTTACTAAGCAGAGTCAAGCTATGCTTGCTTCTATGAACCTGCTGCTGACCGTGACATCTACCAATGATGAGATAAAGAACTATCCAGCCCCTTGCGCGCTGGTAGCAGAACAACAGGAAAAGGGTAGAGGGCGTTATGGTCGTAGCTGGACTAGTCCTTTTGCTGCTGGTATCTATCTGTCATTAAGGTTGAGGTCAGCCCGTCAAGATATGAGTGGGTTGAGTTTGGTGGTGGGAGTGGTCATAGCAAGAGTCCTAGCCCCAATTGATATCAAATTGAAATGGCCGAATGATTTGATAATAGCCGAACAGAAGCTGGGGGGAATCTTAATTGAGCTGGCTGAGGAGGATTTGATCATTGGAGTGGGGATCAACCACAATCAGTTCAGTGGGCAGGCCTATTTGCTCCAGTTTCATCCTTATTCGCGCAACCTATTGGTCGCCAGCTTAATTAATCAACTATTATCGGCTATACAGGAGTTTCTTGTCAATGGGCTTACTTCTTTTCGGCGAGATTGGCAAGAGAGAGATATCCTTAGGGGTAGGGAGGTAAGGATAAGAAATGGCGAAACGGTTGTGGGCCTGTGTGAAGGAATAGATGAGCAGGGGGCTCTGTTGGTGAGAACCTCCGATGGTATGAGACAGATAAGAAGTGGCAGCCTACAAGACTAAAGAGACCTATCTTTACCTGGATATAGGCAATAGCCAGGTGGATTGGCTATTAGGATCTAAATGGCAGGGTAAGGCTAAGGACTTTGCTTCCTTAATAAACCAGCTAGCTCAACTGCCGGGCAAACCAACAGCTGTGAGAATGGCTTGTGCTCGCCAGCAGGAGCAAGCAAAATGGCATAGGCTAATAGTTGAAAAATGGCAGCTGCAGGTTCAGCTTGCCCAAGTAAAAGAAGGGCCTATTGAGCTTGCCTATAAGAAGCCCCAACAGCTGGGAATAGATAGGTGGCTTGGACTACTTGTCTTATATAAGCAGAACCCTCAAGCCAGTTGGATGATGGTAGATGCTGGAACCGCTTTGACTATTGATTTTCTTGTAGCTAGAAGGCATCTAGGCGGGTTTATAGTGCCGGGAATAGGGCTAATGAGGCAGTCTTGCGCGAACCTAATAGATGGAGAACTGGATATAGAGGAAGTCAATGGCAAATATGGTAATAGCACCTCATCTTGTATCAATCACGGTAGCTGGAATATGACGAAGAACTTTATCCATCAGCAGTGGCACGACTTTGTCTCGATTCATCCTACCGCCAAACTCATATTGACTGGCGGGGATGGCGAGGCGCTTTATAGTGATTTACTCTCTGCCAAGCAAATAACCAAAGACAATAGCCGTTTTGAACCTTTGCTAACCTGTCGCGGCCTGGCCTATGCCTTTGATGGGGCTGATGAAGCCGATTGAGCTATTAATTGTTGTCTTTGAGGCAAGATAGTCTTCAAGGAAGCGGCGGCTTCTGTTAGTATCTTTGCGGTGGTTTCCCAGTCAATACAACCATCGGTCACTGAAACACCATATTCCATCTTATCTTTGTCTGATTGGATGGGCTGACTTCCCTTTTTTAGATTACTTTCTATCATTACACCTATGATGGATTGATTGCCTTCTACTATCTGATGGATGACATCTTTTAAGACTAGCGGCTGATAGTCTGGATTTTTGCCCGAATTGGCATGGCTGACATCTATCATAATGTTGATAGGGAGTTTCGCCTTCTTGAGCACGGCTTCACAATCTGCTACACTGACTGAGTCAAAATTGGTTTTGCCACCACCGCCTCTAAGCACTATATGGGAATAAGAATTACCGCGTGTCTTAAGCACGGCTACTTGACCAGCTTGGTTAATGCCAAGAAAACTATGGGCAGAAATGACCGATTGAAGGGCATTAATGGCAACAGCTAGGCTACCATCTGTGCCATTCTTGAAGCCAATGGGAGTAGATAGGCCGCTTGACATCTCGCGGTGAGTTTGGGATTCGGTAGTTCGCGCCCCTATTGCTGACCAGCTGATGAGATCCTGAATATATTGAGGGACTATGGCATTTAGGGCCTCAGTAGCTGCCGGCAAGCCCATCTCGGCTAGATCATGGAGTAAGCGACGGCCTAATGAGAGTCCTTTCTTAATATTAAAACTATCATCCATATCTGGATCATTGATAAGACCTTTCCAGCCGACAGTAGTGCGGGGTTTTTCAAAATAAACTCTCATCAAAATAAATAGCTGGTCTTTCAGTTCTTGTTGAAGACTATATAGCCTAGTTGCATATTCATATGCTGCTTTCATATCGTGAATAGAACAGGGGCCGACTACCACTAAGATGCGATGGTCGGTTCTATCCAATATGTTCTCAATAGTCTTACGGCTTGAATAGACATTTTGAGCTGCCTTAGCTGATATGGGCAGCTGCTTCTTTAGTTCTGCTGGGGTAGTAAGCACTTCTTCCGAAGTTACATTCACATTATAGATTTTTGGTTCCATTTGTTTTTTTACTATATTTTCTATTTAGGAATTTAAAAAGGTTAAATTCGCCTAAATTGATTATAATAGCATTTATGTTGTTAAATGAAAGAATGCAACAGATAGTTGCTCGTGAAGTAGATAGTCTTGGCTATACATTGTGGGGCATAGAGATGGTGCCAACACGCTATTCTTACTTAGTGCGTGTCTATATAGACGGGCCTAAGGGTGTAGGCATTGAGGATTGCAGCCTGGTCAATCGCCATTTAGATATGTGCCTAAAGAAAGAAGACTATCTATTTGAAGTATCTTCGCCTGGTTTGGCGCGGAAATTTTTTAAGCTTAATCAATATAGAGACTATATAGGAGAAGAGATAAGAATTCGTGTTCATGCTAGTATCAATGGGCAGAAGAATTTCAGCGGCAAATTGGTATCAGTAGAGCAAAATTCGCTGAGATTACAAATGGAAGATAAGACTATGGAAATTGCCTATAGCCATATAGAAAGAGGGCAGCTGCAACCTGACTATGCCGGAATATTTAAGTAGAAATATGGATCCAAAAGAATTACTATCAATGATGGATGCTCTATCCGAACATCGTGGAATCAGTAGGGAAGCGGTGGCTGCCGCCTTAGAAGAGGCAATTAGCGGCGCCGCTAGCAAGAAGCTCCATAAGGAACAAGATGAAATAGTGACCAGTCTTGATAGAAAAACTGGTAAATACACCATCATGCAAGTAAAGGCAAAACCTGATGTGGAATTGACGGAAGATACCCATCTTAGTAGCTTGACACAGGAACAGCTGATCTATGAAGAGATACCTGAGGTGTTTTTTGATAGGATCGCCGTTCAAACGGCAAAACAGCTGATCTTACAAAAGGTGAGAGAAGCGGAAAGGTATCAGTTGGTCGAGGACTATAGACTAAGGGTAGGAAAGCTCATGACGGGAAAGGTCAAGTATATCAACCGTTTAGGGGATGTGATAGTCGCCCTGAATGATAGAGTAGAGGCCCTATTAAAGCGTGAGAACACCTTGCCCGAAGACAAATACTCATCGGAAGACGAGGTTTGTGCCGTGCTGGATTATATTGATCCGGGCAAGAGTTCCTTTCAGCTTTTCTTAAGTAGAACGAGTGAGGATATGATTAGAGCCCTTTTTATCCGTGAGGTGCCAGAGGTAGCTCAGCAGATAGTTGAGATTAGAGCCATCTCGCGCATGGCGGGCATTCGTTGTAAGGTAGCAGTGCGTCCTAAAGATAAGAGAATAGATGCGATGAGCGCTTGTATAGGTATTCAAGGAAAGAGGGTTCAGGCTGTCCAGGATGAGCTGAAGGGAGAGAAGGTGGATATTCTGGAATGGGATGATGACCCCGAACAGCTGGTTAAGAATGTTCTAATGAATAAGAACATTAGTTCGGTTAATGTGAATCCGACCACTCACACTATAGATGTGGCAGTGCCGAATGAAGACATAGGAGCGGTGCTCGGTCGTAATGGTCAGAATGTGCGTCTGGCAGCTGACCTAATAGGTTGGCGTATTAACATAATGGAGGAGGATGAAGCCGAAGCGAAACACATTCAAGACCTAGAAAATATCAGCCAATACTTTATTGAGATATTGGATATAGAACCAGATATAGCACAGGATCTGGTGAGAGAAGGGTTTAGCAGTATCCAGCAGGTGGCCTATGCGCCAGTAGAAAGGTTTTTACGAATTAAAGACTTTGATGAGGAGTTAATTGAGGAATTGCGCAGCCGAGCGCTTGATTATCTCTTATCAAACGCCTTGAATACCGATAGTGCCAATGACTTTATGAAGCTAGATGGTATGACACCAAATTTTGCTCAGAGTCTGGTCGGGCATGGGATCTTGACCTATGAGGAATTGGCCGAACAATCGGTTGATGATCTAGAAGATCTTATGGGCGAACTAGACCGAGACCAGGCGGCTGAGGTAATACTTGCAGCCCGTAAATCAGTCGGCATCTCTTCATAGGTTTCAAATGCAAAAACAAACCACAGTTCAGCATCTAGCTGACGAGACCAATGTAGAGATGAACTTCCTGCTGAGGAAGATTAGACAGGCTGGATTGTCTCAAACCCGTCCTCAAGATATCATTAACCAACAGGATAGGCAGAAGATTAAGGAGATCCTGAGGCATCCCAAAAAGACCTTGAGGCGCAAAAGACCTTTTCAATCAAGATCTGATGCCACAAAGGATGGTCAGAAAAGAAAGGATAAACAGGCTAGACCCAATAAGCAGCCTAGGCAAAATAGACATAGGAGCGGTCCAAAGCAAGCCCATCCGGGCGCACAACGAAGACGACCGCGACCATTCGAATCAAAAGGGAAACAGCAGAAGCAACAAAAGTCCTCATCCTATCGCCCCAAACAAACAAAGAAAGAAGGAGCAGGAAAACGAGACAAGAAGTTTGCTCCACCACCAAGACTTAGCACAGCTCATGTCCTCAGAGCAGCGCCTTCTAAGACCTCTAAGACCCCTAAGACCTCTAAGATCCCTAAGAGCAAAGAGAAAAAGGCTTACCAAAAGGCGAAGGTAATCAAGGAACTGATAGATCGCGAAGAAAAAGCGCGCAAGCGGTTTGGGGTTCTCATAAGTGAAGAAGATGTATTGGAGATGGAGGAGATTAAGCGAAAGCAGCGGGTGCAGGATGCTCATAAGGTTGTGCCGCGCCCCATTGCCCGCGGCAAGATAAGAGTCAAGAATGTGCATAAGTTTATTCGCCCAACCCAGAAGCTAGTAAGAGAAGTTCAGCTAACCGATGATATAGCTGTCGCTGATTTGGCTCATCAACTAGGGGTAAAGAGCAGAAAGTTATTACAAAAGATGAATGAACTCGGCTTTCAGACAAACGATTCTAAACTTTTAGACAAAGAAACTGCTATTCTTATTGTTGAGGAGTTGGGACATAGGGCATTGGTTACCAAAGCAGAAGAATGGCTATTGGGGCAAGCCCTGCCAGCTGGGGCAGACTATCAGCCGCGCCCGGCAATCATAACTGTGATGGGGCATGTAGACCATGGCAAGACCACCTTGTTGGACTACATAAGAAAGAGTAGGCAAGTGGAGAAGGAAGCTGGGCAGATTACCCAGCACCTAGGAGCCTATAAGGTAGCTGTCCAGGACCGCAATCTTACTTTTTTGGATACTCCTGGTCACGCTGCTTTCGTCGAGATGCGCCTTAGAGGAGCCCAGCTAACTGATATAGTGGTTTTGGTTGTGGCAGCCGATGATGGTGTGATGCCGCAAACACAGGAAGCTATTCGTCATATTCAGGCGGCTAATACAGCCGCGGTGGTAGCCATAAATAAAATAGATAAAGTAGCAGAAGGGGGTGTGAATATAGAAAAGGTGCGCAAAGAAGTCTCTGCCCTAGGTCTAGCACCAGAAGAATGGGGCGGCAAGACTCCCTATGTAGAGATTTCCGCTATTACCGGCAAGGGCATAGACCATCTACTTGAGACCCTGTTGGTTGTAGCAGATGTGTTGGAGCTAAAGGCGGCCGCAAATGTGCCGGCTCGTGGCAGAGTCATTGAGTCGCGTCTTGATAAGAATATGGGACCCATTGCAACCCTATTGATTGAGCATGGCGAACTTAGTAAAGGCGACATAGTCTGTTGTGAGAATTTTTATGGCAAGCTAAAAATGATTTTTGATGATACCGGCAAAGGGATACAACAGGCAAGTCCTTCTGATCCAGTTGAGGTATTGGGATTGAATGGCGTTCCTCAAGCAGGGGATAGATTTGTGGTTGCCGCCTCAGAGAAAGACGCCAAGCAGGCCGTAGATTGGCATAGGATGCAGGCAGAACAGGGGACTAAGAAACAAAAGGTTGATTTTGCCGCTCTAATGGAATCCAGCCAGCAACAAAAGATTACCATTAAGCTTATTGTCAAAGCCGACTTTGATGGTTCCTTAGCTGCCATCAATCAGCTGATAGGCGAGCTAGAAGGGGAAGAGGTTAATATTAAGGTGGTATCTCAAGGGGTAGGAGCAATTAATCTGAGCGATGTTCAGCTGGCTCAAACCACTGATGCTATCATTGTGGGTTTTAATGTTCGCTCCGATTCCGCTGCCAAGAAACAGATGAAGCAGCAGCCTAAGGTGGATGTGCACTATTTCAGTGTTATCTATGAGCTAGCAAAAGAGCTGGAAAGAGTTGTCGAAAACAAAACCGATCTGCTAGGCACCGAAAAGATTATTGGCATAGCTCAGGTGAAGCAAGTATTTTCAGCGCGCACTTTCGGTCAGATAGCCGGCTGCGAAGTGATCGAGGGGATTATATACAAGGATAAGCCAATCAGGGTTTTGAGAGACAATACAGTTATCTATGAGGGCAAGTTGGAATCCTTGAGGAGATTTAAGGATGATGTTAACGAAGTCCACCAAGGAGTAGAGTGTGGTATAGGGGTGAAAGATTATAAGAATGTCAAACCAGGCGATCAGATAGAAGTTTATGACAAGAGGAACCCGTGATAGGCTGTCACAATCGGATGCCTCCCATCGCCGCGCCAGAGTCGGTAAGCTAATCATAAGGGCTCTAGCGGAAGTATTTAATGAACAGAACTTCCAGCTTGAGACCATGATGATTACTCTCAGCGAAGTTAAGATGAGCGCTGACCTGCGGGTTGCCCATATCTATTTTCGCTATATAACCATCGGTTCTGCCAGAGAAGTGACCCTAGAGGAGGCGACCTTATTTTTACAAAATCAGGCAGGCTTAATCAGAAGGCGACTTGCCTCCCGTGTCTATCTAAAATTCTTACCAGAATTGCGCTTTCACCATGATGATAGGCTAGGGAAAGCGGAAGTATCTTAGCTTGTCCTCTAAGATACCGAAACAGCCTATTGACGGTTTTCTACTATTGGATAAACCGCCCAATATGACTTCAAATGCGGCCTTACAAGAATGTAAGAGGCTGTTTCGGGCCCAGAAAGCAGGTCACGGCGGTAGCCTAGACCCTATTGCGGTAGGGGCACTGCCCCTACTCTTTGGCAACTATACTCGGTTGGCGCGCTATTTTCTTCTTTCATCCAAGACCTATGAAGGAGAGTTTGTCTTAGGAGCAACTACCACTACTGGTGATAGGGAAGGGGATTTTATTGACCAGAATGAAGTGCCATCCTTGTCTCGTGAAAGAATAGAAGACTGCTTGACAAAATTTCGTGGCACTATTCAGCAAAAACCCCCTCAGTTTTCCGCGATTAAGTATCGGGGCAAACCCTCTTATAAGTATGCGCGTGAAGGAAAGGAAGTTCCTCTTCCTCTACGCGAAGTCCATATCTATGCTTTGGAGCTGATAGACTACTCGGCTGGGTCTATGATACTAAGAATAAGATGCTCGAAAGGGACCTATATAAGAAGCCTAGCTGAGGATATAGGCAAGGAACTGGGCTGTGGGGCATATGTCAATAGGCTTCGCCGCACTCAGGTGGCCGAGCTGACCGAGATGGTGACCATCAGCCAGCTAAGAGAAGCGGCTAAGGAGGGGAGTATCTCTAAGTATCTTATTAAGGACATTGGTTTGCTCATTGGCCTAGATGAGGTCTATATTTCTCCCCATCAGGCTCAGCGCTTTTGTCATGGAGATCCAGTCCAGTATCAAAGCGATAAGGAGAACAAGGAAGTATGTGTTTTGCTACAAGGGGATGAGGCTCGCTCAGCCCTACTTGGCTTGGCAAAGATTAGCCAAGGGAAATTACACCCCCGCCATATTTTTATTAAGCCCAACTGAAAATCATGCTGTTCTAAAATGATTTATCAAAGCACAGGTCTTGTTAATTTTTTTTGAGCTAAATACAATTTTTTTCTCTCTTTTTAGGCAAATTCGACTCTTTTGTTGTATAATCACTTCTATGATATTAATTCAACAAAGCTTTTATGTTATTAATATGGACATAGTTTTCGTTTGGAAAAAGCGATATAATGAATTCTGCCTTTGAGGTAATTCAATATTTTTTATTAATTTTTTAATGGAGCATCAATTATGAAAACATCAAGACCATTTTTATTTGGAGCGGCTAGGCTCCGCTTCTTCAACGAATGCCCTTTTCACTTTTCTCATCTAGCCCTGTGCCGCGATTATGCTTCCCTGGCTTTACTTAGTAGGCTGGGACGGTTTCTCTTCTTCTTAGTTGCGGTTGGGTTCTTATCAGTTGTTCTTATTGCTTGTGCTGGCGGCGGGGGAGGTTCAGGTGGCAGTTCGGGTGGTTCGATGAACAACGGTTCTATGAACAATAGTTCGATGGGCGATGGTACGGGAAACGGTGGTTCTTCCAGTATGGATGATGATAATGATGGCATTGAGAATGCTAATGATAATTGTCCGGATGTTGCAAATAGCGATCAGTTAGACACCGATGGTGACCGAGCTGGAGATGCCTGTGATGATGATGACGATAATGATGGGTTGGATGATACTGATACGAGAGAGCAACAGAGTAATTCAGCTAATGTGAGATGTTCGCTGTTGGTGGATTGCGATGGAGATAGTGTCAGGGATAGGGATGAAGTGGCGGCAGCTTGTGTCATAAAAGCCGACTGTGATGATGATGGAGCAAGAGATGGTGATGAAGAGGTTGGGTGTGTCCAAAATACTGATTGCGATAGTGATGGGGTGAGAGACGGCATTGAGGCAAGGGGATGTGCCAAACTAGAAGATTGCGATAATGATAATTCACCGGATGGAACGGACATAGATGATGATGGCGATGGGTTGATAGAGATAGCCACAGCGGCGCAGTTGGATGAAGTGAGGTATGCTCTAGATGGCAGTGGGCGTAGGTCAATGGACGGTGGGGCACTCGACTCCACTGGCTGTGGTCGTAATGCCGGCGATGCCTGTTCTGGCTATGAGCTGGTTGCGGATATAAGTCTTGCATCCTATGCGAATGCTGATGGAGGTAAGGGCTGGCAACCCTTAGGAAATGATACAAATACTTCTAAGGCTAATTGTCAAGGAGATCCTTTTGTTGGAACCTTTGACGGCAATGGCTGGACGATTAGTGATTTAAGCATTAATCGTTCAAATCAAGATTGCGTGGGTTTGTTTGGGCATCTAGACGCGGGTTCAGAGATTCGCAATCTGACTCTTCGTGCCGAGGCAGTGATAGGTAAGAATCAGGTAGGCAGTCTGGTAGGGAATAGTAAATCAGCTCGGATTCATTATTCTTTGGTCGTAGCAGCTGAGGTGAGCGGGGGTCATGATGTAGGTGGTCTGGTGGGGCGGGGTCTATCGGCTCGGATTGTTTCTTCTTCGGTCGTGGTGGGTGAGGTAGGAGGGAGTGGGGCTACGGAAATAGGCGGTCTGATAGGGTTTGGTGGCAGAACTCAGATATTTTCTTGCTCGGTCGTGGTGGGTGAGATAAGTGGGGATAATGCTGTAGGTGGTCTGGTGGGGCAGGGTGAATCGGCTCAGATTCATTCTTCTTCGGTGGTGGCGGGTGAGGTGCGCGGAAGTGGTAATGCTGTACAGAGTGGTAATGCTGTAGGTGGTCTGATAGGGACTGGTCATTCGGCTGAGATTCATTCTTCTTCGGTGGTGGTGGGTGAGGTGAGCGGGATGACTGGTCGAGGTGGTACAAATGTAGGCGGTCTGACAGGATGGAGCGGTTCAGGCCGGATTGTTTCTTCTTCGATTGTAGTGGGTGAGCTGAGCGGGAAAAGTGATGTAGGCGGTCTGACGGGGAATCTTGGCTCTGGCAAGGTTGCTTATTCTTATGTAGTATCAGGCAGTAATACTAATATGCTAGCTGGAACTGGAAGCGGGACTGGAAATGCTTCTTATTGGGATAGTGAGACGAGCGGTAGGGGTAATGGCAATCATGGTGAAGCCAAGACCAGCAATCAACTCCGCGGTCCAGATGACTATGAGGGGATTTATGAAAATTGGGATGAGGATATGAATATATTTGGTGATGAGGACGAGCCATTGGCGGTCTGGTGTGATAGGGATCATAGTGGGAGCATAGAAGCAGATGAAAAAATCGATGCCAATCTTATCTGGGATTTTGGTGACTCGGATGAATATCCCGCCATTCGCTGCACTTCGCTAGAACCTGACGAATGGCGTGTTTGGTGGTCTTTGGAGGGGACGCCTGCCAAACCCACATTAAACCGGGACCGCTTAGACCAGCTGCTTCCCTAAAAGAACGATTTGCTTTGGCTTAGACCCTTAGCTTCAACCGAAGCGGTTAGGGCAGTGACATTCCAAAATCTGAGTATAATGATAAATATGAATATGGACATAATATTTTTTTGGTTTGGAAAAAAGATCAAAAGATAGAAAGAAAAGACAGAAAGAGATATAATAAATTCTGCCTTTTAGGTAGTTCGATATTTTTTATTAATTTTTTAATGGAGCATCAATTATGAAAACATTAAGACCCTTTTTATTCGGAGCAGCTAGGCTCCGCTTCTTCAACGAATGCCCGTTCTCATTCTCTTATCTAGCCCTGTGCCGCGATTGTGCCTCCTTAGCTTTGCTTAGTAGGCTAGGACGGTTCCTCTTCTTCTTAGTTGCGGCTGGTTTCTTATTAATTGCTTTTACAGCTTGTGCTGGCGGCGGGGGAGGTTCAGGTGGCAGTTCGGGTGGTTCGATGAATAACGGTTCTATAGGCAATGGTTCGATGGGCGATGGTCCGGGAAACGGTGACCCTCCCATAGTTGATGATGATAATGATCGCATTGCGAATGCTGATGATAATTGTCCTGATGATCCAAATAACGATCAGTTAGACACCGATGGTGACAAAGTTGGAGATGCCTGTGATGATGATGACGATAATGATGGGTTGGGTGATAATGATCCAATAGAGCAGCTGATGAATTCAAATAATGTGAGATGTTCGCTGTTGGTGGATTGCGATAGAGATAGTGTCAGAGATATAGATGAAGTGGCGGCAGCTTGTGTCATAAAAGCCGACTGTGATGATGATAATGTCCGAGATGGGAATGAGGCAGCAGCTGAATGTGTCCAAGATACCGATTGCGATAATGATAATTCACCGGATGGAACGGACATAGATGATGATGGTGATGGGTTGATAGAGATAGCCAATGCGACGGAGTTGGATGCGGTGCGCCATCAACTGGATGGCACAGGAAGGAAGCTATCAGCAAGTGGAATGCTTGACCAAACTGGCTGTGGTAGTAATGCCGGCGATAGCTGTTCTGGCTATGAGTTGGTTGCGAATATCAGTCTTGCAGCCTATGCGAATGCTGATAGCGGCAAAGGCTGGCGACCCTTGGGGAATGATACAACTACTGAAGCTGGATGTGATGGAGCCGTTTTTAATGGGACTTTTGAAGGCAATGGTTTTATGATTAGTAATTTGAGCATTAATCGCCCAGAGGAAGATTGTGTGGGTCTGTTTGGCTATACCGCGAATTCAGAGATTCGCAATCTTAGGCTTAGTGCCGAGACAGTGATAGGTTCGATTAATGTAGGTGGTCTGGTGGGGCTTGGTGATTCATCGACTCGGATTCATTCTTGTTCGGTGGTGGCGAATGAAGTGCGTGGGCTTAGTGATCATGTGGGCGGTCTGGTAGGGTTTGGTGATTCATCGACTCGGATTTATTCTTCTTCAGTGGTAGTGGGTGTAGTAAGAGGAGTGAATGGTATAGGCGGTCTGGTGGGGTGGGGTGTGAATCAGATTCATTCTTCTTCGGTGGTGGCGGGCAAGGTGATCGGGAACCGTAATTTAGGTGGTCTAATAGGGAATGGTCTCTCGGCTATGATTTATTCTTCTTCGGTGGTGGTGGGTGAGGTGAACGTGACTAGTGAGAATATTGTAGGGAATGGTAGAACTGCAGGCGGTCTGGCGGGGAATGGTGCCTTGGCTCAGATTTATTCTTCTTCGGTTGTGGCAGGTATGGTAAGAGGGGATAATCATGATATAGGCGGCCTGATTGGGTCTGGTTTATCCGGTCGGATTCATTCATCTTTGGTGGTAGTGAATGAAATGAGTGGGAGCAGTAGTGTAGGCGGTCTGGTAGGAGACTTTGGTTCTGGCAAGGTTGCTTATTCTTATGTGGTTTCAGGCAGTGATACTGATATGCTAGCGGGAACTGGAAGCGGGACTGGAGTTGCTTCCTATTGGGACAGTGAGACGAGCGGTAGGGGTAATGGCAACCATGGCGAAGCCAAGACCAGCAATGAACTTCGCGGTCCAGATGACTATGAGGGGATTTATGAAAATTGGGACGAGGATATGAATATATTTGGCGATGAGGACGAGCCATTGGCGGTCTGGTGTGATAGGGATCATAGTGGGAGCATAGAAGAGAGTGAAAAAATCGATGCCAATCTTATCTGGGATTTTGGTGACTCGGATGAATATCCCGCCATTCGCTGCACTTCGCTAGAACCTGACGAATGGCGTGTTTGGTGGTCTTTGGAGGGGACGCCTGCCAAACCCACATTAAACCGGGACCGTTTAGACCAGCTGCTTCCCTAAACCAACGATTTGCTTTGGCTTAGACCCTTAGCTTCAAACCAAACGGCTAGGGCAGTGACATTCCAAAAGCTGAGTATAATGATAAATATGAATATGGACATAGTATTTTTTTCGTTTGGGAAAAAGGACAAAAAGATGGAAAGAAAAGATAACAAGGGATATAATAAATTCTGCCATTTAGGTAATAATGAATATTTCTTACTGAAAGGTTTGCATAATTAGTTTATTCTAATTAATAAAAGCGCTTTACGGGGGAGAGATTGAAATTGGGTGTTGATTAGGGGTACCTAATGGGTATTTTTGTTGTTTTTGTTCCCGTTTTCTAGTTGGGAGGCACTTGTTTTTGTTGTTTTTGTCCCCGTTTTCTAGTCGGGGGGCGCTTGTTTTTGTTGTTTTTCTTTGATTAAATGGTTTGGACGGATCTAGGCCGTGAGTTCGCTCTTAAGGGCGGCCCGTTTGAGATTGTAAGCAATAGCCGCGAGAAGAGCGAAAGCGTAGTTTCGTGCTTTGCCGAGATAGCGGGCTTTTGCTAGGTTGAAATAGAGTTTGAGGTGGGCGAAGGTGCGTTCGACGACATTGCGCGTTTTTCGTCGCCGCCTATTTTCGTGGCGTTGTTGTTTGGTGAGCGGCCTATTGCGATAAGCGCGATGAAGGACCCGGTTCTTGTTGCCGAGCATTGAGTCGGTTTTCTTGCTGGCGTAGGCGCTGTCGGCATAGACTTCCTGTTCATCGCCCGTGAGCAGTTCCGCGAGCATTTGGGAGTCGTGGACATTGCCAGGCGTATAGGCAAGCTTCTGAACCATTCCATCGGCATCCGTCATGGCATGAAGTTTATAACCATAAGTCATCGTCTTCTTCCCATCGCTGCCGGTCTTGACATTATAAGCCGCTTCGGGGTCTTGGGTGTTCTTGCCCTGGCGGTTCTTCTTCGGCCGCGAACGGGCCGCCTTAATGACGGTGGAGTCCACCGCTACCTTCTTACCTTTGAGAATGTAATTTTGTCGTTCTAATTGACGATTGATCTCGTTCAGCACTTTCTCCAACAAGCCGGTCTTCTGCATCTGTTCGCGGAACCGCCAAATGGTTGAATGGTCTGGTATTTTCGCTTCTGTGTCGAAACCAGTGAAGTGGCGAAACAATGAATTTACCACCAGATGGTCCTCCATCTCGGTATCGCCGATTCGATGCAATACCTGCAACAGTAAGACTTTCAGCATTTTTAGCGGTGGATAGGCCGGGCAGCCCCGCCGTTTATTGTGAATACCTTTCAACTGTTTCTCAATAGCCCCCCAATCGATCAGTTGATTGATACGATCGAATTTCTTCATTGCCCTATGTTCTAACAACATCGGATTCCCTAGACCCAATGCCATCTGGTCTGAATTTTTCCACGCCATAATGATGACTTCTCCTTAAATGAAAATAATTGATAAAAAAAGGATATCTTATTAAATTTTTCAGTCGAATGCAATTTTTTTTACTTAAATTCAATTTTTTTCATTTAAATCCAATTTTTTTCATTTAAATCCAATTTTTTTCATTTAAATCCATTTTTTTTCGCAGATTTTTGTTTTTTTTCTGTAATTTTTGCTTTTTTCTCGTATAATACTTCAATGTTTACAATTATGCAAACCTTTCTTACTAATTTTTAATGGAGTATCAATTATGAAAACATTAAAGCCATTTTTATTCGGAGCGGCTAGGCTCCGCTTCTTCAACATTGTGAATGCCCGCTTTCACTTTTCTCATCTAGCTCTGTGCCTAGATAATGCCCCCCTGGCTTTGCTTAGTAGGCTAGGACGGTTTCTCTTCTTCTTAGTTGGGGTTGGTTTCTTATTAATTGCTCTTACTGCTTGTGCTGGCGGCGGGGGAGGTTCAGGTGGCAGTTCGGGTGGTTCGATGAACAACGGTTCTATGAACAATAGTTCGATGGGCGATGGTACGGGAAACGGTGGTTCTTCCAGTATGGATGATGATAATGATGGCATTGCGAATGCTAATGATAATTGTCCGGATGTTGCAAATAGCGATCAGTTAGACACCGATGGTGACCGAGCTGGAGATGCTTGTGATGATGATGACGATAATGATGGGTTGGATGATACTGATACGAGAGAGCAACAGAGTAATTCAGCTAATGTGAGATGTTCGCTGTTGGTGGATTGCGATGGGGATAGTGTCAGAGATATAGATGAAGTAGCGGCAGCTTGTGTCATAAAAGCCGATTGCGATGATGATGGAGCAAGGGATGGTGATGAAGAGGTTGGGTGTGTTCAAAATACTGATTGCGATAATGATGGGGTGGGAGACGGTATTGAGGCGAGGGGATGTGCCAAACTAGCCAATTGCGATGGTGATAGTTCAGAGGATGGAACGGACATAGATGATGATGGCGATGGGTTGATAGAGATAAGAACACATGAGGAATTGAATTCAGTTCGGCATGCTTTGGATGGCACAGGAAGGAAACTATCAGAAAGTGGAACGCTTAACCAAACTGGTTGCGGTGATGGCACTGATATCACTTCTTGTTCTGGCTATGAGCTGGTTGCGGATATAAGTCTTGCATCCTATGCGAATGCTGATAACGGCAAAGGCTGGCAACCCTTAGGAAATGATACAGATCCTTCTACGACTGATTGTCAAGGAGATCCTTTTGATGGGATTTTTGAAGGCAATGGCTGGACGATTAGTGATTTGAACATTGATCGTTCGGGGCAGGATTGTGTGGGTTTGTTTGGGCATCTAGACGCGAGTTCAGAGATTCGCAATCTGACTCTTCGTGCCGAGGCAGTGATAGGTAAGAATCAGGTAGGCGGTCTGGTGGGGTCTGGTCTATCAGTTCAGTTTCATTCTTGTTCGGTTGTGGTGGTTGAGGTGAGTGGGGGACAGAATACAGGCGGTCTGATTGGGTGGGGTAATTCGGCTCGAATTCATTCTTCTTCGGTTGTGGTGGGTGAAGTGAGTGGTGGGGCTGGTAATTGGGTAGGCGGTCTGGTGGGACAGGGTAGCTTTGCTCGGATTCATTATTCTTCGGTTGTGGCGGGTGAGGTGAGAGGGGATAATCATATAGGTGGTCTAGTGGGAATTGGTGAATCGGCTCAGATTCATTCTTCTTCGGTGGTGGCGGGTGAGGTGAGAGGAAGTGGTAATTTGGCACAGAGTGGTAATGCTGTAGGTGGTCTGATAGGGGCTGGTCATTCGGCTCGAATTCATTCTTCTTCGGTGGTGGTGGGTGAGGTGAGCGGGACTGGCAGAGGTGGTAAAAATGTAGGCGGTCTGACAGGATGGAGCGGTTCAGGCCGGATTGTTTCTTCTTCGATTGTAGTGGGTGAGCTGAGCGGGAAAAGTGATGTAGGCGGTCTGACGGGGAATCTTGGCTCTGGCAAGGTTGCTTATTCTTATGTAGTCTCAGGCAGTAATACTAATATGCTGGCGGGGGCTGGAAGCGGGACTGGAAATGCTTCTTATTGGGATAGTGAGACGAGCGGTAGGGGTAATGGCAATCATGGTGAAGCCAAGACCAGCAATGACCTTCGCGGTCCAGATGACTATGAGGGGATTTATGAAAATTGGGATGAGGATATGGATATATTTGGCGATGAGGACGAACCATTGGCGGTCTGGTGTGATAGGGATAATAGTGGGAGCATTGAAATGGATGAAAAAATCGATGCCAATCTTATCTGGGACTTCGGCACTTCAAGTCAATATCCCGCCATTCGCTGCACTCCGCTAGATCCTGATGGCTGGCGTGATTGGTGGTCTTTGGAGGGGACGCCTGCCAAACCCACATTAAACCGGGACCGTTTAGACCAGCTGCTTCCCTAGCTTGAACTGAAATGGCTGGGATAGAAAAACTTCAACCAGACTCATTTAGCCAATCTGCTCTTTAGGCAAGACCCGTTTGGACGGGTTGCTTCCCTAGCTTCGACCCAGACGGTTGGGACAGATGAGTTCCAATTAGACCAGACCTATTTAGATAATCTACTTCCTTCCTTAAACTGACAACTTATTTTGATTAGTCCTTCCCTAGCTATTTAGATGGGGAATGGCATGGCTATTTGTGTTATTTGTGCTTTAATGGGGTTATAATCTATGATTGTAAATTCATTTTATTTTTTTACTCTATAATGACAAACTATGAATAAAAGAAACTTTGGTAAAGAGGCAATTCCTGTCTCGGAAATAGGTCTTGGTTGTTGGCAACTAGGTGGAACTGAATGGGGAAGTCTTAGTGATAAAGAGGCTGCCGCCATATTGGATACTTCTTATGAGAACGGAGTTACCTTCTATGACACTGCCGATGTCTATGGAATGGGGCGAAGTGAGAAGCTGATAGGCGAATTCTTAAAACGCCATGAGGATAGTGTCTTTGTTGCCACTAAGGTAGGGCGGACCCCAGATCTTTATCCCAATGGCTATAGTCGTGAATCGGTTACTAAGCATATAGAGGAGTCTCTTGACCGCTTAGGGGTTGATTGTTTGGACCTGGTTCAGACCCATTGTGTGCCAGGCGAGCTGCTCAGGTCGGAAGAGATATTTTCTTGGTTAGCCGATCTACGCCAAGCAGGCAAGATTAAGCGTTTTGGCGCCAGTGTTGAAACCATGGCCGATGCACTGCTTTGTCTGCATAATGATGATATCTATTCTCTTCAAATTATCTTTAATGTCTTTCGTCAAAAGGCACTGGAAGCCGTTTTGCCAGTTGCGGCCGAGAAAAAGGTCGGCATCATAGTTCGGTTGCCTCTCAATAGTGGTATGCTTAGCGGCAAGTTCAATCAGTCCAGTCAATTTGATGCTAAGGACCACCGCAACTTTAATAAGGACGGGGAGTTCTTCTATGTGGGTGAAACCTTCGGTGGTCTGGTTTTTGCTAAGGGATTGGAGCTGGTAGAAGAGATTAATGACTATATACCTCCTTCTATGTCTATGGCTCAATTTGCGCTTAGGTGGTGTTTAGATCAGCCGGGGGTTAGCACTGTTATTCCGGGCGCAACTAAGCTGGAGCAGGCTCGTAATAATGCAGCTGTCTCTGATTTGCCATCACTCAATCCAGAGATCTTGGAGAGCCTAGCTAATTTTTACCAAGAGAAGGTCTTGCCACATATTCGCGGCCC
Organism: Gammaproteobacteria bacterium; assembly: GCA_965215225.1. Taxonomy (GTDB): domain Bacteria; phylum Pseudomonadota; class Gammaproteobacteria; order CBDBNL01; family JAAOII01. The sequence continues at coordinate 1,491,708 of OZ244039.1, read as the reverse complement.
CTATTAATACCCCTATTAATATTCTGTGTTATTAATCTAGATGGTCTATTTGCATAGCATATCGCCAGTGGCTTTAGACCTTGGCTTCTTTAAGATTCACTGGTATGGGGTGATGTATCTGATTAGCTTTCTCATAGGCTATTTTTTGGTGCTATCTCGGCGCGAACGCTTAGGTTGGAAACCAGAAGATGTATCCGATTTTTTATTTTGGTCGGTGATTGCAATTCTCATTGGTGGTCGGGTTGGTTATATGGTCTTCTATCAGCCAATCGAACTTGTTACCAATCCTCTTAGCCTATTCAAGATATGGCAAGGGGGGATGTCTTTTCATGGGGGAGTCTTGGGTATGGCGGTTGCTTTCATCTTCTATGCTAGACGAAAGTCATTGAATCCATTTGATCTGAGCGATTTTATCTTGCCTGTAGTAGGGCAGGGGCTGGCTTTCGGGCGGTTGGGTAATTTCATTAATGGCGAGCTATGGGGCAAGCCGACGCAGGGAGATTGGGGGGTCGTCTTTCCTCAATCAGATAGCCTGTTGCCGCGTCATCCCACTCAGCTCTATGAGATGTTGCTAGAAGGAATAGTCCTATTCATCATCCTGTGGCTATGGACGGTAAAGCCTCGTCCTCGGATGACGGTTACCGGACTATTCTTATTACTCTATGGTGTCTTTCGTAGTCTGGTGGAATTTTGGCGATTGCCAGATGAGCATATAGGCTATGTTGCTTTCGGCTGGGTCACTCAAGGACAATTACTGACCCTGCCTATGATAATAGCAGGCTTTATCTTAATTTATTATGGCTATAGAAAGAATGTTATTTATAGCCGACCTTAAATCTGTTGCCGAATGGCTAACCATCGGCATTGAATTCATTGCCATACTGATTCTTGTTTTGGGGATCCTTAGATCCCTGTGGTTATTTGGTTTGGCTGAATACCTGAGGCTGAGGAAGAAGGAGGATGAATTCCAACGACTAGCTGCTGAAACTCGCCGCCTCCTAGGAAACTATCTACTCTTTGGCCTAGAGTTGCTGATTGCGGCCGATGTTATTCATACTGTGATAAGTCGCACCAATGAGGATCTGATATTTCTCGCTGCTCTGGTTGTCATTCGGACTGTCATCAGCTACTTCCTAAGTAGAGAACTAGAATTGCTTGATAAGAAGAAAATGTAGCTCCGCGCTTCTATGTTCCTATATACTCCTAATATATACTCCTATGCTCCCATACTCTTATACTCTTATATTATGGGGGGAGGGGCATTGAATTTGATTTATGGGAGTTTATAAGAGTTTATAAGAGCTTATAAGAGGATGATTTGATCATGACTATTTTTTATATTCTTTTTTTTGTAATTGGCATCTTGCTCGGGGCTATCATAGCTTTTGCTTTTTATCATAGACGCTATCAAAAAGTGAAGGAAGAGAATATCCGCTTAGCCGCCACTGATGAAGCAAAGGCAGACAGTGAGGAAAAATTTGAACAGTTGGCTCAAAAGATATTTGGCGCTCAGAGTGATGAGAATCGGACGAGATTGGAGAAGACCCTGCTGCCATTTCAACAAAATCTAGACAATTTCCGTAGCCGCCTGGAGGATTTACATCGGCAGGCGGCTGAAGGACGCTCGGCATTAAACAAGCATATAGAGAACTTACATGAGACCAGCCAGCAACTTAGCGAAGAAACCACTGGTCTTACTAAGGCTCTGAGGCGGGATAAGAAGATGCAGGGGGACTGGGGTGAGGTCATCCTAGAAAGAATCTTGGAACAATCGGGGCTAGAAAAAGGGCGGGAGTATGAGACCCAGATCCATTATAGAAATGAGGAAGGGCGATTATTAAGGCCGGATGTGATAATTCATTTGCCAGATAAGAAAGATGTGGTCATAGATGCCAAGGTTTCTTTGAATGCCTATGTGGATTACATTAATGAAGAAGATAAGCTAGCAAAGGCGGATCTACTAAAAACCCATGTTGCTGCCATCCAAAACCATATAGACCGGCTAAGCGAACGAAATTATGAAAACTTGGCTGGAATAAGTTCTCTTAACTATGTGCTTCTCTTCTTTCCCATTGAGGCGGCTTTCTTTGTTGCCCAACAAGAAGATAGCAGGCTGTTTGAACGGGCACTAAGACGACAGATTATCTTAGTGACTCCCGCCACTTTACTGGCTACTCTTAAGGTTATCCATAATATTTGGAGTAATGAAAAACGCAACCGCCATGCCATGCAGATTGCTAAGGAGGGCGGGGCTCTTTATGATAAGCTCTATGGCTTCATCAGCGATCTCAATAATGTAGATAAGTCTCTACAACAAGCGACTACCAATCTCGGCACCGCCAAGCGAAAATTATCGGAAGGGCGGGGCAATCTGCTGAGCCGAGCTGAAAAAATGAAAGAACTAGGGGCGGACACCAAAAAGGAATTGGCTGAGCTTTAATATTTCCGCTATTCGCATTTTCAGTATCCCCACTATTCCCACTATTCGCATTTTCAGTATCCTCATTATTTCCACTATTCGCATTTTCAGTATCCCCATTATCCCCGCTATTCGTATTTTCAGTATCCCTATTATTTCTACTATTCGCATTTTCAGTATCCCCATTATTCCCACTATTCTCGCTGTGGGCTTGCGACCTAATACTTTGATTAGGATTTTCAGTACCCCCATTATTCCCGCTATTCTCGCTATTGCCACTATTCCCATTATCCCCGCTATTCGTATTTTCAGTATCCCCACTATTCGTATTTTCAGTATCCCCATTATCCCCACTATTCCCACTATTTTCGCTATTGCCACTATTCCCATTATTCGCATTTTCAGTATCCTCATTATTCCCGCTATTCGCATTTTCAGTATCCCCATTATTTCCACTATTCTCGCTATTGCCGCTATTCCCACTATTTTCATTCCCGCTATCCCTGCTATTCCCACTATTCGCATTTTCAGTATCCCCATTATCCCCACTATTCCCATTCCCGCTATTGCCATTATCCCCATTTCCATTATTTCCACTATTCGCATTTTCAGTATCCCCATTAGTTCCACTATTCCCACTATCTCCGCTATTCCCATTTTCAGTATCCCCACTATCCCCGCTATTCGCATTTTCAGCATTTTAAGAAGTGTCCCCTCAAATCGTTAGTTTTCGTAAAAACCCACTTATATATAGCCTCATAGGCTTAAATGTCTTATGCTATCTGGTTATCAATCAACTAGGACCAAGTGGTTGTTTTGGTGGCTTACAATCAACCAGAGTGATAGTGGATGGGGAGTATTGGCGGCTGTTAACTTCTATGTTTGTTCATTACGACCTGACCCACCTGGTGTTTAATATGGTCGCTCTTTTGATTTTCGGTTCCTATGCCGAGCGCTTCTTAGGCCTGCTACCAGCCCTTTTTGTCTATGCCCTTAGCGGACTTGTTGCCAACTGTGTTGCCATAGTTCTTGCCTATCTTCTTGTTCTGCCAAACTATTGTGCCATTGGAGCCTCAGGCGCTATTCTTGGCTTGGCAGCTGGCACTGCTTGGCTGATGTTGAGAAGATGGCAAGAATTGCGCGATCCCAGGGCTCTTATCTTTGCTCGTCAGTTGGCAATTATTTTGGCAATTCAATTTATGATGGATTTTATTATTGAAGAGAATAGCTTCATCCATCATTTCGTTGGCGCCCTGGTTGGCTTCTTGCTAGCGGTGATTATTTATCAGGGCAAGCCAGTTTCTCCTCGTTACTAGGTCTATAATGTCTCTATTGACTCAAAAATTCAAATGAAGAATCTGCTCTATGTTCAGTCGGGCGGGGTATCCTCGGTAATCAATGTATCTGCATGTGGTGTCCTTGAAGAGGCGCGCAAGCACCCAGATAAGATTTCTTCTACCTATTGCGCCGCCTATGGGATTCGTGGTTTGCTACAAGAAGATATCTATGACCTTACTAATGAGGATCCGGCTAATATAGCTGCTTTCCGTTATACCCCAGGCGGTATCTTCGGCTCTTCTCGTCACCGAATGCTAGAAGCAGATCAAGACGAGAGGGAGTATCGCCGCCTATTGAGTATTTTCCGAACTCATAACATAGGCTATTTTCTCTATAACGGCGGGGGTGGCTCAATGGATGCAGCCAATAAGATAGCCAACTATTGCCATAAACATAAGTGTCCACTTCGCTGCATAGGTATTCCTAAGACCATTGACAATGATATAGACCACACGGATAATTGCCCCGGCTATGGCTCGGTGGCTAAATTTACGGCTACCGCTACGCTTGAGGCGGGGCTGGATATTGCTTCTATGCACACCAGCTCGACCAAGGTGCTGTTGATGGAAGTGATGGGTCGACACGCCGGCTGGATAGCAGCAGCGGCCGGATTAGCAAGGCGGAAGGAGGGCGACCCTCCTCATCTGATCATCTTCCCTGAAAGACCGCTTAATAAGAGAGACTTTCTCAAGAGAGTAGAAAACTGCGTTAAAAAGAGGGGCTATTGCTTTGTTATAGTGGCAGAAGGGGCTAGAGGCGAGGATGGCGTCTATATAAGCGCTAGTATTGCTCGCTCGGGTGTAAGAGAGTTGGGCGGGGCGGCTTCAGTTCTGGCTGTGCTTATCAAAGAACTGCTTGGCTATAAGTATCACTGTGTCATTTCTGACTATCTACAAAGGTCTGCCCGTCATCTGAGTTCAGCTGTGGATGTAGATCATGCCTATGCGGTTGGGGCCGCCGCCGTCAACTATGCCTTAGCAGCTAAAACAGGGGTCATGCCAGTCATTCAGCGCATCTCTTCCTCGCCTTATAAATGGAAGATAACAAGCATCCCCTTGGCAAAAGTAGCAAATAGCGAAAGGTTTTTGCCACAGAACTATATCAGTAAAAATGGCTATAGCATCAGTCCTATTGCCCGCGAGCATATACTTCCTCTTATTCAAGGCGAATCCTATCCCATTTACAAGAACGGCTTACCACAGACTGCTAATAGCAACTTTCCTATGGTGAAAAAGAAACTATCAGCCTGGCAACATTTATAAACCCTTGCCGATGCCAACTCGCCAAAGGTAGCGCTTTTCATAATATCAGCCTGGCGACATTTATAAGTATCTGCCAATGGAATGCTTTGTCCTTTTTGTCAGTATGGTGAATGGGACTTTTTTTCTATGGTGAAAAAGAAGCTATCAGCCTGGTGGTATTTATAAACACTTGCCGATGGATTGCTTTGTCCTTTTTGTCAGTATGGTGAATGGGACTTTTTTTCTATGGTGAAAAAGAAGCTATCAGCCTGGTGGTATTTATAAACCCTTGCCAATGGATTGCTTTGCCCTTTTTGTCAGTATGGTGAATGGGACTTTTTTTCTATGGTGAAAAAGAAGCTATCAGCCTGGTGGTATTTATAAGCACTTGCCAATGGATTGCTTTGTCCTTTTTGTCAGTATGGTGAATGGAACTTTTTTTCTATCGTGAAAAAGCAACTATCAGCCTGGCAACATTTATAAGCACTTGCCAATGGATTGCTTTGTCCTTTTTGCCAGTATGGTGAATGGGACTTTTTTCTATGGTGAAAAAGAAGCTATCAGCCTGGTGGTATTTATAAACACTTGCCAAATGAGTTCTTTGCTCTTTTTAGCTAATTCTCTCGGTGATAAAATTGCCGAGCATTTGCCAATGGTTTTTTTGCTCTTTTTGCCAGTATGATGAATGGACCTTTTTTCTTTTTCCTATGGTGAAAAAGAAGCTATCAGCCTGGCAACATTTATGAGCACTTGCCAATGGATTGCTTTGCTTTTTTTGTCAGTATGGTGAATGGAACTTTTTTTTCTATGGTGAAAAAGCAACTATCAGCTTGATGGTATTTATAAGCACTTGCCAATGGATTGCTTTGCTTTTTTTGTCAGTATGGTGAATGGGACTTTTTTCTTTTTTCTATGGTGAAAAAACAACTATCAGCCTGGTGGTATTTATAAACACTTGCCAATGGGTTTCTTTGCTTTTTTAGCTAATTCTCTTGGTGATAAAATTACCGAGCACTTGCCAATGGATTGCTTTATCCTTTTTGTCAGTATGATGAATGGGACTTTTTTTCTATGGTGAAAAAGAAGCTATCAGCCTGGTGGTATTTATAAACCCTTGCCAATGGATTGCTTTGTCCTTTTTGTCAGTATGGTGAATGGGACTTTTTTTCTATGGTGAAAAAGCAACTATCAGCTTGATGGTATTTATAAACCCTTGCCAATGGGTTGCTTTGTCCTTTTTGTCAGTATGGTGAAAGGGACTTTTTTTCTATGGTGAAAAAGCAACTATCAGCTTGATGGTATTTATAAACCCTTGCCAATGGATTGCTTTGCCCTTTTTGTCAGTATGGTGAATGGGACTTTTTTTCTATGGTGAAAAAGAAGCTGTCGGCTTGGCAGCATTTATGAGCACTTGCCAATGGGTTGCTTTGCTTTTTTAGCTAATTCTCTTGGTGATAAAATTACCGAGCACTTGCCAATGGATTGCTTTGTCCTTTTTGTCAGTATGATGAATGGGACTTTTTTTCTATGGTGAAAAAGAAGCTATCAGCCTGGTGGTATTTATAAACCCTTGCCAAATGGGTTCTTTTCTCTTTTTTAGCTGGTATGGTGCGGGGACTTTTTTTCTATGGTGAAAAAGCAACTATCAGCTTGATGGTATTTATAAGCACTTGCCAAATGACTTCTTTGCCTTTTTTGCCAGTATGGTGAATGGGACTTTTTTTCTATGGTGAAAAAGAAGCTATCAGCTTGATGGTATTTATAAGCACTTGCCGATGGATTGCTTTGCCCTTTTTGTCAGTATGGTGAAAGGGACTTTTTTCTATGGTGAAAAAGCAACTATCAGCCTGGTGGTATTTATAAACCCTTGCCAAATGGGTTCTTTTCTCTTTTTTAGCTGGTATGGTGAAAGGGACTTTTTTCTATGGTGAAAAAGAAGCTATCAGCCTGGTGGTATTTATAAACCCTTGCCAATGGATTGCTTTGTCCTTTTTGTCAGTATGGTGAATGGGACTTTTTTTCTATGGTGAAAAAGAAGCTGTCGGCTTGGCAGCATTTATGAGCACTTGCCAATGGGTTGCTTTGCTTTTTTAGCTAATTCTCTTGGTGATAAAATTACCGAGCACTTGCCAATGGATTGCTTTGTCCTTTTTGTCAGTATGATGAATGGGACTTTTTTTCTATGGTGAAAAAGAAGCTATCAGCCTGGTGGTATTTATAAACCCTTGCCAAATGGGTTCTTTTCTCTTTTTTAGCTGGTATGGTGCGGGGACTTTTTTTCTATGGTGAAAAAGCAACTATCAGCTTGATGGTATTTATAAGCACTTGCCAAATGACTTCTTTGCCTTTTTTGCCAGTATGGTGAATGGGACTTTTTTTCTATGGTGAAAAAGAAGCTATCAGCTTGATGGTATTTATAAGCACTTGCCGATGGATTGCTTTGCCCTTTTTGTCAGTATGGTGAAAGGGACTTTTTTCTATGGTGAAAAAGCAACTATCAGCCTGGTGGTATTTATAAACCCTTGCCAAATGGGTTCTTTTCTCTTTTTTAGCTGGTATGGTGAAAGGGACTTTTTTCTATGGTGAAAAAGCAACTATCAGCCTGGTGGTATTTATAAACCCTTGCCAAATGGGTTCTTTTCTCTTTTTTAGCTGGTATGGTGCGGGGACTTTTTTTCTATGGTGAAAAAGAAGCTATCAGCCTGGTGGTATTTATAAGCACTTGCCAATGGATTGCTTTGTCCTTTTTGTCAGTATGGTGAAAGGGACTTTTTTTCTATGGTGAAAAAGCAACTATCAGCCTGGTGGTATTTATAAACCCTTGCCAATGGATTGCTTTGCTTTTTTTGTCAGTATGGTGAATGGGACTTTTTTTATGGTGAAAAAGAAGCTGTCGGCTTGGCAGCATTTATGAGCACTTGCCAATGGGTTGCTTTGCTTTTTTAGCTAATTCTCTTGGTGATAAAATTACCGAGCACTTGCCAATGGATTGCTTTGCCCTTTTTGCCAGTATGGTGAATGGGACTTTTTTTCTATGGTGAAAAAGAAGCTATCAGCCTGGTGGTATTTATAAACTGCGAATTTGCATCATAAGTGCAACACCTCTTTGCTTGGATGGGATTATATAATCCCATCCAAGCAAAACAAACAAGAGGTATCAAAATGTCTAAAAGATATTATACACACCTTTCAAAGAAAGAACGAGCACTGATAGAAAAAATGAAAAGAGATGGAAAGAGCATGCGCTTTATAGCTCGGCGCTTAGATCGTTGTCCTTCTACGATTAGCCGAGAGATCCAGCGCAATCGCGGGAAGCGCGGCTATCGTCATCAGCAAGCTCATCAACTAAGTAACGAAAGACAACAACAGCGTCCTCGCTATTGTGTGCTGACCGATGAGGTGAAAGCGCAAACACAGGCGTTGTTGAAAAAAGACGTGAGTCCCGAGCAGATAGCCGGGCGGTGGGGTCGTGATGGAATCCGCCACATCTCATTTGTCACGCTTTATCGTTGGATTCGCAAGGATCAAAAAGCGGGCGGTAACCTGCATCTTTTTCTCCGCAATCAAAACCGCCATTACGATCATGGCTATAGACGCAAAGCCTATAAACAGTGCATTCCAGGACGGGTCGGCCTCGAAAAGCGTCCCGCCATAGTCGAACAACGCATCCGACTGGGCGACTGGGAAGCCGATACCATGCATGGTGCCAACCATAAAGGATTCTTAGTGACCCTGGCCGAACGAACTTCCCGCACCATCCTGGTCGCCCCGGTGCCACGCAAAGAAAAAGCCTTAGTGACAAAGGCTATCCTTACTCTGCTCCAACCCATCGCCGACTGGGTCCATACCATCACGTTCGATAATGGGCGGGAGTTCAGCGACCATCAGATAATCGCTGACATACTGGGCTGCGACACCTACTTCGCTACGCCTTATCGCAGCTGGGAAAGAGGTACCAATGAAAACCTCAATGGCCTCATTCGCAAGTATCTGCCAAAAGGAATGTCCTTCCAAAATCTACCCGAGGAAATGATAACCAAAATTATGGCCCGATTGAACAACCGACCACGAAAGTGCCTCGGCTTCGATACACCCGCTGAAGTGTTCCAACAACTCAGCGGAATCAATTATAATTTAGTAACAGGTGTTGCACTTTAAATGTGAATCCGCCAACCCTTGCCAATGGATTGCTTTGTCCTTTTTGTCAGTATGATGAAAGGGACTTTTTTTCTATGGTGAAAAAGAAGCTATCAGCTTGATGGTATTTATAAACCCTTGCCAATGGATTGCTTTGCCCTTTTTGTCAGTATGGTGAATGGGACTTTTTTTCTATGGTGAAAAAGAAGCTATCAGCCTGGTGGTATTTATAAGCACTTGCCAATGGATTGCTTTGCTTTTTTAGCTAATTCTCTTGGTGATAAAATTACCGAGCACTTGCCAATGGATTGCTTTGTCCTTTTTGTCAGTATGATGAATGGGACTTTTTTTCTATGGTGAAAAAGAAGCTATCAGCCTGGTGGTATTTATAAACCCTTGCCAAATGGGTTCTTTTCTCTTTTTAGCTAGTATGGTGCGCGAGACTTTTTGCTTCTTCGTTGGGACGGCTTTTTAGTTAGTTGTTGTTGGGGCTATAATCTAAGCTTGAATTAAACCCCAATAGCCATCTTCATAAATATGATTAACAACTGTTGGGGCTATAATCTGATCTTGAATTAAAATTCAACTCAACAAATAATTATTAGAACAAAATGAATATAAAAACTATCTTCTCATCAAGATACTTCCTCTGGGCGATTTTTACTATCATAGGATTTTCGTATCTTATTGAGCTTATTACCAGCTACCCATTCGGACGGGGTGTGTATAAGGAAATGATGCATGGAACCGGCGAGATGGCAGCCAGACTGGTGATTATCGCCTTGATGATATCGCCACTAAAATTGCTTTTCCCTAATAGCCGTTTTATCCAGTGGTTAGCTCGGCAAAGACGCACCTTCGGGGTGGCAGCCTTTTCTTTTGCTTCGCTTCACCTTTTGTCCTATCTGCTCTTTAAGAGTTTCCCCTCTATCATTAATGATTTCAGCGAGGTGAGAATTTGGGCTGGTTGGCTGGCATTTATTATCTTCATTCCCTTAGCTGTGACTAGCAACAATTTTTCAGTGAGCAGATTAGGGGGACGAGCATGGCAGAAGCTCCATAGGCTAGTCTATATAGCTGCAGTCGCCGTGGCGCTTCACTGGCTATTGGCAAGAAATGGCTTGGGGCCTGCAATAGTTCATTTCACTCCGCTGGTTCTTTTAGAAGCCTATCGCATCTACATCCTGTTTATCAGAAGAAGGGCGCTGAGGCCGCGGGCATCTTGAAGCCTATCTTTTGTGCTTGTCTATGTCTTGATGCCATTTATCCTGTTTATCAGAGGAAGAACCTTGAGGCCGCTAGCCTCTTAATGCCAATCCTATCTCTTGTGTTTGTCTATGTCCTGATGCCATTTATCCTGTTTATCAGAGGAAGGGCGCTGAGGCCGCGAGCGTCTTAATCTATATAAACTTCTCTATCTTAAAGGTCAGAATAAGAACCTTGAGGCCGCGAGCGTCTTAATCTATATAAACTTCTCTATCTTAAAGGTCAGAATAAGAACCTTTAGGCCACGAGCCTCTTAATGCCAATCCTATCTCTTGTGCTTGTCTATGTCCTGATGCCATTTATCCTGTTTATCAGAAGAAGAACCCTGAGTCCGCTAGCCTCTTAATGCCAATCCTATCTCTTGTGCTTGTCTATGTCCTGATGCCATTTATCCTGTTTATCAGAAGAAGGGCGCTGAGGCCGCAAGCCTCTTAATGCCAGTCCTATCTTTTGTGCTTGTTTATATCTTGATGCCATTTATCCTGTTTATCAGAAGAAGGGCGCTGAGACCGCGGGCGTCTTAATGCCTATCTTTTGTGCTTGTCTATGTCTTGATGCCATTTATCCTGTTCCTCATGCATATAGCGTTGGGTGGTGGTAATGCTAGCATGACGGGCAGTGGCTTTCAGATAACGAATATCTATGCCACTATCGGCTTGATGGGTAAGAGAAGTATGACGAAACCAGTGAGTAGAAGCCTGGCGCAGTTTTTCTGCTTTGGTGGTCGAATGGGCAGCTAACTTAGCGGCAGCCTGTTCAACTGTTTGCTTAACTATAAGATAGATCATTTTTGGTGTAAGCGCCTTGTTGGCTTTGAGATCCATAATAAGAGGGGAGGTGTCATTAGGAGTGGGAAGCGGGGAGGCTAAGCCAAGAAACTGGCGGTAGCGTTTCAATGCCTCTAATAGATCCTGTGGAACTGGTATCTTGGCGGTTTTGTTTCCCTTGCCAGTAACCTGCCACCACCATTTGCCCCGCTCCTCGATGAAACTATTCATCTGGTGATTGGCGACCTCACTCAAGCGGGGCGCCAAAAGATATAACAGACTAAAAAGAAAGAGGCGGCGCTCATGTTCCATCTTGGCGCGGGCATTTTCTGCTGGCTGGTTCTGAATGAACTCCCATAAGAACTGCCAAACATCCTGCTCCAAAAACCTGTCTATCTTATCGCTCTTGTTTATTTGCTGGCGTATATCTCGTTTGAATAAGAGCTGAAAAGGATTGTGCTTCAGATAGCCCATTTTCGTCATAAAGGAAAACCCAGTGCTAAGAATAGTAAGCGCTTGGTTTTGGCTGGCAACACTTAAGGGGCCGACGAATGGCTTCCAGTTGGGTGCATTCTGGGCTACAGCCACGCCACACCATTCCTCTCTTGGTTGCGGGTCTTTCAAAAAATGCTTGTATTCTTCCATATCCTCCAAACTTAAATCAGACAAGGCGAGCCCCTGATTTATTGACCAAAGATAGAGCCTTTCTATCTCTCTCCGATAGTCTCTATGTGTGTTGGGTGAGGTGCGAAATCTATTAAGCCAGACATTCACTGCCTCATAATCATTCTGCGCGCTGGTGTGACCAGTTTCTTGCTGGCGATTCTTTCCTTGAGAACCATCCGTTTCTTCATCCAGATAACGTGGCAATCGGCCAAGTGGAACAATTAAATAGTCAGACATCTGATGACTCATAGCTATTTTACAAGATCTACAATCAGTAATTTTATTTTGTTATTCTATGGAATCTTTGTTATAATTAAGTCTAAATCTAAGAAGTTATGCGAACCATTAAATTTCTTTTCGCTTTAATAGTTATAGTCAATAGTATCTATTTGTTATATTTGCTTTGGGCTGGTTACTTACTATCTGATTACTTGTGGCTGTTACAAGGTCTCAATGCACTTTCATATCAAATATATCAGGATCCGAGCAATCTAGTCGCTATTGGCAGGGCCGTTTTGCTATTGGCACAAACTGGTATTGTCGTCCTCTTGTGGTTTGTATTTATTGGTGGCAAATGGCTCTGGCACGTTCTTTTACCACCTAAATCAATAAAGCTGGTAGCCAAGCCGACAAACATGAGCTCTGAGCTTTACACAAGGTATAAGGAAGCGATTGCTATACGTCCAGTTAGTAGGGCAGGGAGTATTCTTCTTATTAGGAGTTTCTTGGAAGTAATGATCCAGGAGTCTTTTAAGCAAGAAAAGAGTAGTTTTTATAATTCGATTAGGAAACTAGAAAAGTATAACCTGATAAATAAGCAAGAAGCAGCCCTGTTACATAACCTGAGAATGATAGGAAACCTTACTAGCCACCAACGAGAATTGAGTTCAAAAGAGATAACAAATGAGGATATAGATAGTATCTTTCACTTTACAGAGCGACTGATGCAAGACTGGTATAGCCGTAGAGAAAATAGAGTGGCATTGATGGATATGAAAAGAAGATACAAGCCAGCCAAACCACGAGCGAGAGTAAAATCTAGTCCAGCAAGCAAAACAAAATCTGAGCCAAAACTAATTGCTGACGAAGAACTACTGCCATCAGTAGAAATAGAAACCCAACCTCTAAGTCCTAGCCTTGATACTGAAGAGAAGAAGCCAGGCTAGAAACTCAGTCCTCAAGTCCTAGCCTTGAGCCCAATCTCCAAGTCCTAGCCTTAATCCCAATCTCTAAGTCCTAGTCTTAAGCCCAATCTCTAAGTCCTAGTCTTAAGCCCAATCTCTAAGTCCTAGTCTTAAGCCCAATCTCTAAGTCCTAGTCTTAAGCCCAATCTCCAAGTCCTAGTCTTAAGCCCAATCTCCAAGTCCTAGCCTTAAGCCCAATCCTCAAGTCCTAGTCTTAAGCCCAATTCTCAAGTCCTAGCTTTGAGCCCAACCCTCAAGTCCTAACCTTAATCCCAATCTTCAAGTCCTAGCCTTGAACCCAATCCTCAAGTCCTAGCCTTAAGCCCAATCTTTAAGTCCTAGCTTTGAGCCCAATCCTCAAGTCTTAGTCTTAAGCCCAATCTTCAAGTCCTAGCTTTGAGCCCAGTCTCCAAGTCCTAGTCTTAAGCCCAGTCTCCAAGTTCAGCTTTGATGCTGAAGAGAAAAAGCCAAGCTAAATAACTAGACTTAATAGCAAACCATTGTCAATTTTGTTAACATTTGAGGCGGTGTCCAGCAGGCGAGACAAAATCCACGACAAAACTACTTGATATTGAAGAACCAATAACATCAAACGGACGGAAACTCAACTCTACCTGATAATAAAGAACTAATGACATCCAGGCGGAACGGAAACTCAACTCTACCTGATAATAAAGAACTAATGACATCCAGGCGGAACGGAAACTTAACACTACCTGATAATAAGGAACTAATGACATCCAGGTGGAACGGAAACTCATCACTACTTGATAATAAAGAACTAATGACATCCAGGCGGAACGGAAACTTAACACTACCTGATAATAAGGAACTAATGACATCCAGGCGGAACGGAAACTCGACTCTACTTGATAATGAAGAACTAATAACATCTGGTAGGATAGAGACCCAACCTCTAAGTCCCAGTCTTAAATCCAACCGCAAGTCCTAGCCTTAAACCCATTATCCAAATCTCGCCTTGATGCTGAAAAGGAAAGGTGAGGATAGAAACTCAATCTCTAAGTCCTAGTCTTAAACTCAACCTCAAGTCTCCAGTTTTGTGTTAAAGAGAAAAGACGGGGATAGAAGCCCAATTCCTAAATCCTAGTCTTAAACCCAATATCCAGACCTTGCCTTGATGTTGAAAAGAAAATGTAGAGATAGAAACTCAATCCTCAAGTCCTGGTCCTAAATCCAATCCCCAAGTCTAGCCTTAAACCTAACTTCAAGTCCTAGTCTTAAACCCGATCCCCAGACCTCGCCTTGATGTTGAGGAGAAAAAGCAAAGCTAAGCTTACTTAATAGCTAAACTTAATAGTATGATATTAGTAATTTTGTTAACATTTGAGGCAGTGTGATAATGAAATTTGACAGTATTTAAGACATATTTAGAAAATCAGCATTTTAGTCCTCTATTGCATTTCCTATTATTGAGATAATAGGAAATGCAATGGCATGTTTTTACTATTGTTGCTGTGTATGGAAGTATAAATCTATAGAAAGAAGGTCTTCTATGCTCTGAAATGTCCTATGGCAAGTTTGAATAGCGAGCCTACCCTAAGAAATTTCAGATATTGGATCGTATATAGGGTTCTGTTATATTCCTTAAAGATTCTTATCAGACTAGGATTAAAGAAATATAAGAAAGAAAACTAATGAGACTCATTCTACTTAGGATATTTAAATCTTTCACATACTAAGATATCAAAAAGCTTACTTATCCTCTTTTGTTTTTCTAATGTTAATCTTCCTTCTAGAATCAGAACAGCATCAATAATTTTGGTTGATTTGCCTTCAACTTTCTGTTGGGCTTCAAGCAGAGCTCTATACTTGATACATTGATATAACCCACGAGTAATATCATCCTCTAGTGAATGAATTGACTTAACTTCAACAGCAAGAGTAAGAGAAGGCTTTTCAAAGAGGACATCTATTCTATCGCCAGACTTTAAAGGATGCTCTATCGCACCAGTTTGAGGAAGGGATGATGGCTCTAGATTTAACTTATCAAGGATAGACTTAGGAAAATGTTTTGGGCAGTTTGCTATAAAGGTTTTTAATTTTTCATGTTCCTTACTTTCTCTTGTCGCACGATTGCTAGTTTTCTTCTTCTTTTTGTTCTTCTTCTTATCAAGCTCGGAGGAAGGTGTTGGCAAATAATTAAGTATTTTTTTATACTCTTCTAAATCAATAAGGGTTTCATCTTCTCTATTTTGTTGGAGAAGTTCTATAAGCAGCTTCCAAACCTCATCCCAATCAAAGTTATAAATTCTTTCATGGATTTGATCGAATATTTTTTTCGTTCAGTTTTCTCTTGTTTAGATAGATTTTTTTTACTAGCCAAATGTCCTATCTTCAGCTCATCATATCCCTTTGATATCATTAGTTGATCATAGTCCTCTATAAGCCCATAGATGCCACATCCAGGTATCCTTTCCTTTTTAGTTATAACTAGAGCTTCTATCGGAGGTATAGGTTCTTTATTCCAATAATGTGAATTTAAAATGTTTATGGTATAACCTATATTGCCAAGCGGGTAGCCGAGAGATATCGGAGGTAAATTAAACCCAACAAGCCTATCAAGCTCATTTTTCAAGTTACCATAAGTAATAGGTTCCTCTATCTTTGTTTGAAGGATTAAAAAAGGTAAGATATTCCTTCCCGCTATTGCATATTTGTTATTTTCTTCACATATAGGAAATAGAGGCTGTTTAGTCTCGTTCATATTCTCTTTACTAACTTATAAGCTAACACCTTAATTATAACTATAACACTTACCGAACACTTGATGAGAGCCTAAGGAGGCTAAGGAAAGTATAAGAGCGCCCTTCTTACTTGACACTGGCTGATAGTTAAGGGAACCAAATGGGATTTTGCCTCATCAGAACAGGCTCGTCCTGTAAAATGCTGGCATGACAAACAAGATGGTGGTCACCACTGCCCTACCCTATGCCAATGGCCCCATTCATCTGGGGCATCTTTTAGAACATATTCAGACTGATATATGGGTGAGGTTTCAACGCTTGACTGGTAAGGAATGTATCTATGTTTGTGCCGAGGACGCCCATGGCACGGCTACCATGCTGAGCGCTGAAACCCACAATATGAGTATTGATGATTGGTTGGCTGAAATGAAGACCCAGCATGAAGAGGATCTCCGCTCCTTTGGTATGAGCTATGACAACTATCACACCACCCATTCAACCGAAAATAAGCGGTTTAGCGAGCAGATCTATCAGCAATTAGTGGCAAAAGACTATATTAGTCACCGCCGCCTGAAACAGCTATTTGATCCAGCAAAGAAGATGTTCTTGGCAGACAGATTCATCAAGGGTAGCTGTCCAAAATGCAAGAAGCCAGACCAATATGGCGATAATTGTGAGCACTGCGGCTCTACCTATGATGCGATTGAGCTAAAGAACCCCTATTCGCTGCTATCCAAAGCCGAGCCGATAGTTAAGGAATCGGAACATCTGTTCTTCCGTCTTCCGCTCTTTGATAAGAACCTTAGAGAGTGGATGAAGGCGGGCATTCCTCAAGCCGAGGTGCGCAATAAACTCAAAGAGTGGTTTGATAAGGGGCTGAAAGAATGGAATATCAGTCGCGACCCGCCCTATTTTGGTTTTACCATTCCCGGTTATAAGGATAAGTACTTTTATGTCTGGTTGGATGCCCCTATAGGTTATATGGCTAGTCTGGCTAATCTATGCTCTCAGCGGGGATGGGAATTTAATGATATTTGGCAGAGCCCAGACTATGAGATTTATCATTTCATCGGCAAGGATATTATCTATTTTCACTGCTTATTTTGGCCTGCTTTGCTAGAAGCTGGCAACTTTGCCCGCCCAACTGGTGTTTTTGCTCATGGCTTTGTTACGGTGAATGGCAAGAAGATGTCTAAATCGCGTGGCACCTTCATGTTGGCAGCCGAATTTGCCCGTCACCTAGATGGGGAATACCTTAGATACTATTTTGCCACCCGTCTTTCTGATAGAGTGGAAGACATTGACCTGAGTTTTGAGGAGTTTAAGGCCAGGGTAAATAGCGATTTGGTAGGTAAGTTTGTCAATATTGCCAGCAGGTGTGCTAGATTTATCAATAAACAGTTTGACAATCGCCTTGCCACTCAATTAAGCGGGCAAGAAGAAGCGCTTTTCAATCGCTTGAAGGACGCAGGTGGTGAAATAGCTGATTTTTACAATAGTCGGCAATTCTCTAAGGCTATGAGGCTGATAATGCAGCTGGCCGATGAGGTGAATCAGTATATTGAAGAGGTCAAGCCATGGGAACTAAGCGCGGCTAATCCTCAGGATAGATTGATTCAGCAGGCTTGCACTGCGGGATTGAACTATTTTCTTCTCCTTGCGACCTATCTCCAACCGGTTCTACCAGAGCTTATTAAGAGGGTATGCCAGCTATTTGGTTTGGCCGAGTTGAAATGGCAAAAATCCCCTACTCCACTCTTGGATCGTCCCATAGCGCCCTTTTCGCCCCTATTAGTTCGCATTAAGGATGAGCAGATAAGAGAGCTAATCACTAATGATTGAATCATTACAGTCTCATATCCTAGCACTATTAAGAAAACTACCGGTGGCTCACCCTCTCACCCTACAGCTACTAGAGCTTCGTAGCTATTTGCTCCCAGCACTTAAGTCAAGTTCGCCCACAAGCCATCAGCTAGATCGCCCCATAGCGCCCTTCTCCCCCCTATTAGTTCGCATTAAGGATGAGCAGATAAGGGAGCTAATTACTAATGATTGAATCATTACAGTCTCATATCCTAGCACTATTAAGAAAACTACCGGTGGCTCACCCTCTCACCCTACAGCTACTAGAGCTTCGTAGCTATTTGCTCCCAGCACTTAAGTCAAGTTCGCCCACAAGCCATCAGCTAGATCGCCCCATAGCGCCCTTCTCCCCCCTATTAGTTCGCATTAAGGATGAGCAGATAAGAGAGCTAATTACTAATGATTGAATCATTACAATCCTATATCCTAGCACTATTAAGAAAACTACCGGTTGAGGTCGCTCACCCTCTCACCCTACAGCTACTAGAGCTTCGTAGCTACTTGCTACCAGCACTTAAGTCAAGTTCGCCCACAACTCACCAGCTAATGGGGCTATCCTTTCCGAATCGCTGTGGCATTGCAGCTGGACTAGACAAGAATGGCGATTGTATTCGTGGCTTAGCAGGACTTGGGGTTGGATTCATTGAATTGGGCACAGTTACGCCCTTGCCCCAGGCAGGAAATCCGAAACCGCGTATCTGGAGGCTAGTAGAGGCAGAAGCTGTAGTCAATCGGCTTGGATTTAACAATAAGGGAGCAAATTATCTGGTTAGGCGGCTCAGCCAAAGCAGTAAAAAGAGGCGTAGCTGCGTTCTTGGCGCCAACATAGGCAAGGGTATCAATACTCCTTTAAAACAGGCAGCTGAAGACTATTTAATCTCCATGCGTTTGCTTTATGAGTATGCAGACTATATTTGTATCAATATCTCTTCTCCTAATACAAGCGGTTTAAGGTCTTTACAACGCAAAGACAGCCTCTCCCCTCTGTTGATAAGGCTAAAAGAAGAACAAGCCTTACTTAGTCGGCAAATTGGCAAATATACTCCCTTGGTGGTGAAGATAGCGCCGGATCTCAACGACCAGCAACTTAAGGATTTTGCCCTGGTGGCGAATAAAATAGAGCTAGATGGAGTAATAGCTACGAATACCACCATAGAACATCAATGGAGTCAAACTATGCAGGGAGGACTTAGTGGTAAGCCTTTAGGTGAGAAGGCTGCAGAAGTCTTAGCACAGTTGCGCAGCTATCTAAACGATAGAATCTGCCTTATTGGGACTGGTGGCATAGCTTCGTTGGTTGATATGGAAAAACGAATAGCAGCTGGTGCGGACTTAATTCAAGTCTATACGGCTTTAATCTATCAAGGGCTTCCCTTACTTAAACAGCTGATTAATTATGGAGGGCGCTAATTAATTATGAAGGGCGCTGATTAATTATGAAATGCCAAGAGCTTAAGCTGTCATCAACACCGCAAGAACTAGCCATGCACCTAGCTGAACAACCTGGTGTCTATATGTTTCGGCATGGCAATGAGATTCTTTATATAGGCAAGGCGCGTAATTTGCGTAAAAGAGTGAGTAGCTATCTTCAACTATCTCACCTAGACATTAAATCGCGCCGTCTGATGGAGAAGGCAGATAATGTTCAAATAACCTTGACAAGAAACAATACCGAGGCGCTGCTACTAGAACAAAATCTTATTAAAGCACATCGTCCCCCTTATAACATTGCATTAAGAGATAATAAATCCTATCCCTATATATTTATTTCCGCTCATAAGGACTATCCGCTGATGAGTTTTCACCGTGGCGCCCAAAAACGGGCTGGTCAGTATTATGGCCCCTTTCCCAGTGCAAGTGCGGTTCATCAGAGTATAGATGTCTTACAGAAGATCTTTAAGGTGCGAAGTTGCAGCGATAGTTTTTTTGCTAATCGCAGCCGTCCTTGTCTTCAATATCAAATAGGTAGATGTAGCGCTCCTTGTGTTCAACAAATCAATGAAGAAGAATACCATCAAAATATTAACTATGTTCAGCTCTTCTTAGAGGGGAGGAGCTCAGCTGTGATTAAGAATCTAACCTCTCAGATGCTGGGTCATTCAAACAAGATGGAATATGAGGAAGCGGCAAAGATACGCAATAAGATTACTGCCCTTCGTCATCTTCAAGAGCAACAGTATGCTACTCGCAATCAGGGTAATCTAGATGCGGTTGGGATAAGCAGCCATGGTAATTTGGCTTGTGTCTATGTTCTCTTCGTTCGGCAAGGAAAGATACTTGGTAGTCGCCACTATTTCTTCCGCTCCCCTGCTTTTGATAATGAAGAAAAACTACTGGCAGATTTTATGAATCAATACTATCTTCAATCTCAGCTGCAAAGACCGAGAGAGATCATTACTCCCTATCCGTGGAAGGGAATGGAATTGTTTGCTGAAACTCTAAAGCGACAGGCAGGTCATAGCATAAGGATACTCAGCCGGGTGAGAAGTGATAAGAAGAAATGGCTTGATATGGCAAAGACCAATAGTCAAGCCATATTAACTACCGCACTTGAAGCACATGGTGAAGAACGTTTTAACCAACTGAGTCAGTTATTACATATCCCATTGAAAATTGACAGGATTGAATGTTTTGATATCAGCCATAGCAGTGGTCATGCAACTCAAGCAGCCTGTGTCGTCTTTACCTCAGAGGGAAAGAAAAAAGAAGACTATCGCAGATACAATATCACTGGGATTACCAAAGGAGATGACTATGCTGCTATGAAGCAAGCCATTATGCGCCGTTATAAGGACCAAAGCACCCTACCCCAATTATTGTTAATAGATGGAGGTCGCGGTCAGCTGAATGCTGCCTTAGATGCGCTGGAAAATATGCAGATTCGCGATATCTATCTCATTGGTATTGCTAAGGATAAAAAGCGCAGCTATGGTCACGAAACTTTCTATCTTAGTTCTAAATTGCTTGATGGTAGTGAAGAACTACAAATGATAGAATATTCTTCTCATCATAGTCCAGTTGTGTTGAATATATTGTTAAAAATAAGAGATGAAACTCATAGATTTGTCCTCCATGGTCATAAGCGAAAGAGAACTAAATTGTTGCTGACTTCTAGCTTAACTACTATTCGGGGCTTAGGCCCTGAGAGACAAAAGGCTTTGATAAAGCATTTTGGTGGTATGGAACAACTGAAGAATGCGGGCATAGATGATATATGCCAGATACCTGGGTTTGGCAAAGGGCTTGCCACGGCTATTTTTAATCAGATCCAAAAATGAGGCTATGAAGGTTGTTATCTTAGGTGCGGGTCAAGTAGGGTCAAGTGTTGCTTCGTTATTGGTGAGGGAAGAAGTAGATATCACTGTAATAGATATTGATAAGGAGAAATTAGAAGCATTACAAGAAAAATATGACCTGCGCACTATTCAAGGGCATGCATCTTCTCCCGATATATTAGAACAGGCTGGCTGTGCTGAAGCAGATATGCTTATTGCCGCTACCAGTGTGGATGAAGTAAATATGGTAGCCTGCCAGCTTGCCTACTATCTTTTTGATACTCCTACTCGCATAGCCCGAATTCGGCGTGAAGACTATACCAAGCATTCGGAACTATTCATTGATGGTCGTATTTCAGTTAAAGTGCTTATTAACCCTGAATCCTTAGTAACCGAATATATTCATTCAGCGGTGCAGTTCCCCAGTGCGCTTGAAGTGATGGATTTTGCCAATGGGAAGCTGAAGTTAGTAGGCATGAAAGCCCAGAAAGGCGGTCCCTTAGTCAACCAGAAAATTAACTCGATTCGCACTCATATTCCAGACATAGATACAAGAGTGGCAGCCATCTATACCGATAAGGGGTCTGTGATGCCAGAGGGGGACACCATTATTCGCGAAGGGGATGAGGTGTTTTTTCTTGCCGAGTCGAACGATATTATCCAGGTGATGAGTGAGTTACAGCGCCTTGAAAAAGACAATCGCCAAGTGATTATTGCAGGCGGCGGCCATATAGGAGAAAAGTTGGCCCATGCATTGGCGAAAAAGCATAAGGTTAAGATTATTGAACAGGATAAAAAACGCTGTGAAGAATTGGCAACTCAGCTCAGCACCGCAGTTGTTCTTAATGGCACATCTACTAATCAGGATCTTCTGTTGGAGGAGAACATTGCTAACTGCGATATTTTTTGCGCCCTTACTAATCGCGACGAGATTAATATCATGTCAAGTCTATTAGCAAAGAGCTGTGGTGCGAGCAAAACTATCGCCTTGATTAATAATACCAATTATCTTGAACTATTACTGAGGCAGAAGATTAATATAGACAAGATGATTTCACCTCAGCAGGTAACCGTTAGCCGACTGCTCTCTTATGTTCGGCGTGGCGATGTGGTGAGAGTCCATAGTCTTCGTAATGGCGCTGCCGAAGCTATGGAAGCCATTGCCCATGGCAGCAAAGACTCCTCTAAGCTCATAGGGAAGAGACTAGAGGATGTTTCTCTACCCTATGGAGTAACCATAGGCGCTCTGATAAGACAGGATAAGGTTATGATTGCTCATCGCTATCTAATAATTGAGCCAGAGGATCATCTCATCTTCTTTGTCTTAGAGCGAAATAATATTGAAGCGGTTGAGAAGCTAGTGCAGTCATAGTATGAATATGATTAACATATGTTTGTTAAAAACTTAAACGGAGATATAAGGGTTCAATCATAATATGAATATGATTAACATATGTTTGTTAAAAACTTAAACGGAGATATAAGGGTTCAATCATAATATGAATATGTTTGGCGTATGTTTGTTAAAAACTTGAACGGAGCTATAAGAGTTCAGTCATAGTATGAATATAATTGGGATGAAATTATGAAAAGAACTCCTATCTATCAGTATCACATAGAACAAGACGCCACTATGGTAGATTTTGCTGGTTGGGAAATGCCTTTACACTATGGCTCTCAACTAGAAGAACATAGGCTGGTGAGAAAAGATGCCGGTATCTTTGATGTTTCTCATATGAATAGCATAGCTCTACAAGGAACTGGAACCACAAAGTTCTTACGCCTGATACTCTGTAGCGATGTGCGCCGGTTAAAACCCGGCAAGGGTTTCTATACCTGTATGCTAAATTCACGCGGGGGCATTATAGATGACCTAATTGTCTATCGATTGGACAAGGAAGACTATCTGATGGTAGTCAATGCTGCGACTACAGATCAAGATTTAGAGTGGCTTAACAGTCATAAGAGTGAGGAAATGGTTGTTTCTTCACATACTGATAAATGTATTTTTGCCCTCCAGGGTCCCTATGCGCGCGACCGCTTTCATGAGATTTTTCCTCAATATAGCGCTGCTAGTGACCTAACGGCTTTTTCTTTCCTTGTTGAAGAAGGAATTGTCATCAGCTGCACTGGCTATACTGGTGAGGATGGCTATGAACTCATACTTGCCAATGAAAAAGCGCAAGAATATTGGCAGAGGTTGGTGAAAAATGGCGGTATGGTCCCTTGTGGTTTAGGCTGTCGCGATACCCTACGCTTAGAGGCTGGCTTGCTCCTTTATGGCAATGATATGGACCAACAACACACCCCATTAGATTCAGGTATCCGATGGATTGTCCACTGGGAGGATGAGAAGCGCAACTTTATTGGTAAAGAGGCGCTGATTAAAGCCAAGGAGGAAGGGCTGAAAGAAAAGCTGGTTGGATTAATACTTAATGAGAAAGCGATTATGCGGCGCGGCAACAGGGTCATATCTTCTCATGGTGAGGGAGTGGTTACCAGCGGCTCCTTCTCCCCTACTCTCAACTGCTCTATTGCCCTAGCCCGTATCCCAATAAGCGAAGACAAGAAAGAATGCCAAGTCGAAGTTAGAGGAAAGAAACTAAATGCCAGAATAATCAAACCCCCTTTTATTAAAAAGAAGAAGCCTTTAGCATAGCTTGCCCATAGATTATTTAATTAACTACTTATAACCATGTCTCAAATCCCCGCAAATCTTAAATATACTAAGGAACACGAATGGGTTCTGACCAAGGAAGATGGCTATTTTTCAATAGGCATTACCGATTATGCCCAACAGCAATTAGGCGACATAGTCTATGTAGGCCTGCCAGAAGTTGGCTCAACTCTCAACCAAGGAGATGCGGTTGCTGTAGTTGAGTCAGTAAAGGCTGCCTCAGACATCTATATGCCAATAACTGGGAGCATTGTTGCCATCAACCAGGAACTCCAAGATAATCCTGCTCTTATCAATGAATCCCCTTATGAGAAAGGCTGGCTTTTTGAGCTAAAGACAGATCAGCCATTGGAACTATTGAGCCCAGCTGAATATAGTAAATTGGTAGAGGCTTAATGGCAAACCCTCAAGTCTTGCCCAAAGCCATGCCTAGTTCAAGCCATTTAATAGCAGAGGAGGATTTTATTCGCCGTCATCTGGGGCCGGATGAGAACCAAATAAGCCAGATGCTAGCTGCAATAGGAGTAAAAGACCTTGATGAGCTCATTAGTCAGACCATTCCCGCTTCGCTACTATTGGGCCATAGATTTAATTTAGGTTCTCCCCAGCCAGACCATGCTATCTTATGCCAGCTAGATGAGTGGATGAAGCAAAATAAGATGATGGTGAATATGCTAGGTCTAGGCTATTATGATTGTTATGTTCCCCCTGTTATTCAACGGTCTTTCTTAGAGAACCCAGGTTGGTATACTGCTTATACTCCTTATCAAGCAGAAATATCTCAAGGGCGACTGGAACTCCTCACTAATTTCCAGCAGCTAATAATGGATCTAACCGGGATGGCTTTTGCCAATGCTTCTTTACTTGATGAGGCAACGGCAGCTGGCGAAGCCATGACCCTAGCTAAAAAATTAACTAAGAACCAATCGATGAAGTTCTTTGTTGATGAACACTGCTTTCCCCAAACCCTAGACCTTATTGAAACTCGAGCTGCTCCCTTGGGTATTGAAGTAAAGATAGGTGATCTTGACAAGGACTATCTGCCCCATAGTGATGATTTCTTTGCCGTTCTAGTTCAATATCCCAATAGGCTGGGACATATTGGCGATATTTCGTCCTATGCCAAAGCTGCCCATGACAATCAAGCAGTAATAGCCGTGGCAACCGACCTATTGGCACTTATGCTATTACGCTCTCCTGGTGAGCTGGATGCGGATATAGTATTAGGCAATAGTCAAAGATTTGGGGTTCCATTAGGCTATGGCGGACCCCATGCTGCTTTCTTTGCCGTTCGTGATGGCTATCAACGACATCTGCCAGGTCGCCTTATAGGAAGAACCAAAGACACTAAGGGAAGACCAGCTCTAAGAATGGCGCTCCAAACACGCGAGCAACATATAAGACGCGCTCAGGCTACCAGTAATATCTGCACCTCTCAAGTGTTGCTTGCTAACATGGTAGCTCTCTATGCTGTCTATCATGGGCCTGATGGGTTGAGAACTATTGCCACTAGAGTGCATCGAATGGCACGGCTACTTGCTCTTGGTCTGACAAGTGCTGGGGAAGAGCTAGTTTCTACTCAGTTTTTTGATACAGTTGTTATTAAAACTTCGCGGGCGCGGGCTCTGGCATTAAGGAATGAAGCAGAGAAACAAGGATATAACCTTCTATTGATAGAAGAAGATAGGCTCAGCATCAGCTGCGATGAAACCACAAGTTATCAAGCTATTCAGACCCTACTCCAGCTTTTCAGCAAAGAAGCGGATATTAAACTGTTGGATCAGCAACTGGAGGATAAATTTGAATTGCCTTTTCAGCGAACCGATGATGTTTTGACTCACCCAGTCTTTCATAAATATCAGACCGAGACGAAAATGCTCCGCTATATGAGAAGCCTCCAACTAAAGGACATAGGTCTGGACAGATCCATGATTCCTTTGGGTTCATGCACTATGAAACTAAATGCAACTGCTGAAATGGTGCCGGTTAGCTGGCCATCAGTCAATAGTATTCACCCTTTTGCTCCCGCCCATCAAACCAAAGGCTATGCTCGATTTCTACAGGATTTCAGTGAGATGCTTAAGGAAATAACCGGATTTCACGCTATCAGTCTGCAGCCTAATTCTGGTGCTCAAGGGGAATATGCTGGTTTGTTAGCTATTCGCCGTTTTCATCACAGTAGGGGCGAATCCCAACGACTCATTTGTCTTATCCCCTCCTCTTCTCATGGCACCAATCCAGCCAGTGCTGTCTTAGCAGGTTTCAAGGTGCAGGTGGTGGGTTGTGATAAGCATGGCAATGTAGATATGAAGGATCTTAAGGAGAAGGCACTAGCAGCTGGCAATCAGCTGGCAGCTTTGATGATCACCTATCCATCTACTCATGGAGTTTTTGAAGACTCTATCACTGATATAGCCGACCTGATCCATCAACAAGGGGGATTGGTTTATATGGATGGTGCTAATCTCAATGCGATGGTTGGCTTGATTCGGCCGGTTGATCTGGGAATGGATGTATGCCATATCAATCTTCATAAGACCTTCTGCATCCCTCATGGCGGTGGCGGTCCAGGAATGGGTCCCATAGGGGTCATCCCAGAACTAGCTGATTTTCTGCCCGGCCATTGGGCTTTGGGCACCAAGGGGGCAGTGGCGGCGGCTCCTTATGGCAGTGCTAGCATACTCCCTATTTCTTGGGCCTATATGAAAATGATGGGGACAAAGGGATTGACTCAAGCCACCAAAGTAGCTATTCTTAATACCAATTACCTAGCCCAACAGCTAATGCCTCACTATCCTATTCTTTATAAAGGAAAAGGCGGCCGCAATGCCCATGAATGTATAGTGGATATTCGCCCACTTAAGAAGAGCAGCGGGGTTACTGATGAGGATATAGCCAAGCGCCTCATAGACTATGGTTTTCATGCCCCTACTATGTCTTTTCCGGTTGCTGGCACTCTGATGATAGAACCAACTGAGAGCGAAGGAAAGGAAGAATTAGACAAGTTTATTAACGCGATGATATCTATTCGTAAAGAAATTGCCGAGGTTGAATCAGGGAAATATTCAGCGACAAACAATGTTCTACGTAATGCTCCTCATACTCTTGTAGATCTCTATGAAGAGTGGGATAGACCCTATACCAAACAGCAAGCCTTTTTCCCCTTGCCCTATCTTCAACAGGATAGATACTTTCCACCAGTTAATCGTATTGACAATGTCTATGGTGATAGAAATCTGAATTGTTCTTGTTTGCCGCTAGAAGCCTATAGATGAGCTCTATTAGTATTGTTCTCCTTGATAGAGAGACCTTTCCTAGCCATATTCAGTTCCCACGCCCCGCTTATCCTCATAAATGGCAAGCCTATGACTATACCACTTCTGAACAGACTGGCGAACGCATCAAGCAAGCAGATGTCGTGATAGTTAACAAGGTGGCATTAAATAGCGACCAACTAAAACAAGCATCAGCCCTCAAATTAATAGCCTTAGCTGCCACTGGTAGCAACAACATCGATTTGAACTATTGCCGTGATCATGGTATTGCGGTGGCAAATATTCGCAATTATGGTAGCCATAGTGTAGCAGAACACACTTTTGCCCTCATGCTCTCATTAAAGCGCCGCCTACTCTCTTATAAGCAGCGGGTGGCAGCGGGCGAGTGGCAAGAACATAGGCAATTCGTTCTTTTTGATGATCCAGTTGATGATCTAAATGATAGTAGCTTGGGGATAGTCGGTAAGGGAGTGCTTGGAAACCAGGTAGCAAAGATTGCCGAAGTGTTTGGAATGAAGGTGCTCTTTGCCGAACATAAGAATGCCACTAGTTGTCGTTCAGGTCGTATTGCCTTTATGGAAGTATTAGCACAAAGTGATGTCTTGAGCCTTCACTGTCCTCTTAGCCATGATACCTATCAACTAATGGGCGCGCAAGAGTTTGCTATGATGAAGAGAACTTCTCTATTCATTAATACTGCTAGAGGTGCTTTGGTAGATGAAAAGGCCCTAGCCGATGCATTGATAACAGGTGAAATCGCGGCGGCTGGGCTTGATGTTCTGTCTTCTGAACCGCCAGTGGCAAGTAATCCATTATTGGCTTTAGCAGCTCAGCCTAATGTCCTTATCACTCCGCATACTGCTTGGACAAGCAATCAAGCGATGGAAAATGCAGTTCAACAGACTATGGAAAATATTGCTGCTTTCCTAAATAATAAGCCTATTAGATTAATTAGTTAGGTCATATATAGATTTATAGGATTGGGACTCTTATAATCTGAATTTAAGATAAATTTAATTGGCAATTTGATATACTTAATTTGAGATACTACCTACAACTATGAAAAAACTACTTACTTGCTTACTTCTCATTATGGCTTCTTCGTTTGTCTATAGTGCCGAAGTTAATATCTACTCCTATCGCCAACCTCACCTCATAAAACCATTGGTGGACGAATGGTCAGCCCAGACTGGCATTCAAGCAAATGTTCTCTATGTTAAAGATGGCATAGCAGAAAAGCTACATTTTGAGGGGGAAAATAGCCCAGCGGATTTAGTGTTAACCACTGATATCTATAGGCTGGCAGAACTAAAAGATAAGGGGCTCACTCAGCCGGTCGAATCTACCCTTATCAACCAGGCTATTAAGGCGCCTTTGCGCGACCCAGCAAATCATTGGTTTGCTCTTACTATTAGAGCGAGAGTTATCTATGCCAGTGAAACCCGCACCCAACCAAATGAAGTTCAAAGCTATGCAGACCTAGCTCAAAAAGGATTGGGTAAGAGAATATGCACTCGCCCACTTAGTCATATCTATAACTTAGGTTTGGTAGCTTCTCTTATTGCACAACAAGGACAAGCAGCAGCCAAGGATTGGCTTGAAGGGACTAAGGATAACCTTGCTCGCCGACCACAGGGGAATGATCGCGCTCAGATTAGGGCAATTGGCCAAGGAACCTGTGATTATGCTATTGGCAATTCCTATTATTTCGGCCTACTTGCTCATGATGAGCCTCAATGGACTGAGAACATTCGGATTATCATGCCAACTGCTAAAAAAGGAGGAACTCACATTAATATTTCTGGGATGGCAATGACTCGCTATGCCCCTAATTATCAACCGGCTAAAGCATTGATGGAGTTTCTAGTTAGCGAACAAGCACAAGAATACTATGCTAGGGTTAACCATGAGTTTCCCGCTCGGGAAGCAGTTGCCCTTTCTCCTTTTCTTAAGAATACCTTCGGCACCTTTGATCGTCAACAACTTGCCATCACTAGTCTAGCTCAGTTTGCCCCTCAGGCTCAAGAACTGATTGACCAGGTTGGTATAGACCACTGATAGCAAGCCAAACGAAATTAGATTTTAATTGGATTAAGTTATTTATAGGCTAGGGTCGATTCTTTTTAGGCAGTTATCAGCATTCGGGCTAGTGCTTCTTTGCTTGCTGATATTCTTGCCTTTAATTGTCCTTATCTTTTTGGGCTTTGTATCTCCCCTTGATAAGTGGAGCCCGACCTTACCTATCTATTTGCTAAACAGCTTTCTCCTTGTCGTCGGCGGCGGCGGGGTTTGTCTAGTCTGGGGAGTATCCATTGCTTGGCTATTGGTTAACTATTCTTTTCCTCTCCATCGAACCCTTGGCTGGTTCGCCCTACTTCCTCTTGCTTGCCCAGCCTATCTTGCCGGCTTTATCTATGGTGACCTGTTTGAAGGCATATTCGCGGTCCGTTCTATTTGGGTTGCTATGGTTCTTTTTGGCAGCACCCTTTTCCCCTATGTGTATATCTTTACCCGCGCTGGCTTTCTCCAACAATCGCTAAACTACCAACTTGCCGGTCATAGTCTCGGGCTTAATAGATGGCAAAACTTCTATCGTATTTCAGTTCCTATGGCATTGCCTTTTATCAGTTTTGGCTGTCTACTTGCCATTATTGAAATCATCAATGACTTCGGTTTGGTCGATTATTATGCTATCAATACGCTTTCTCTTGGCATCTACCGCACCTGGCTTGGCAAAGGAGACTTTGTTTCAGCAGTTCAGCTCAGCCTATTGGTGCTTGTTATCTTAGCTATCTTGATGATTGGCGAGGCTTCTTTGTTAAAACAGCAGAAGCGATTTGAAAATCTCAGTCGCCAGAGGTCACTAAGAGTAAAACGATTAACCAGCTGGCGAGGTTTTGCCGTTTGCTGCTGGTGTCTAGTCCCTATTATCATTGGATTCATTCTTCCTCTCAGTGTCCTAATAGCTAAGTTTATCCGATACTCAAGTTGGACGGATATTAGCAACTTTTTTGAGCCATTGAAGAATACCTTCTTGTTAGCTGGATTAACTATCTTCTTTTGTATTTCTTTAGCCTTGATTCTTAACTATGCCGTCCGTTCAGCGCCTCGTCAATTACATGGTCTGGGTCAATTAACTAACCTCTGTTATGCTCTTCCTGGCACCCTACTGAGCCTTGCCATCATTGCCCTACTCAGTGAGCTTAATGGCTATTTGCTCAGCACTGGTCTGTTTGCTTTGCTTTATGGCTATCTGATTCGTTTTACTCCGCCAGCCAACCGTATTGTCCATAATAGTTTGGAAAAAATCACCCTTTCGGTTGAAAGGGCAGCTCAGGGTTTTGGATTAAGGAGAATGGAACTGCTGAGGCTAATACACCTCCCTCTACTGAAAGGGAGCATACTAAGCAGCATGATCATTATTTTTACTGAGTTGTTAAAAGAACTGCCTTTGACACTTATGTTAAGACCCTTCAACTTTGATACTCTTGCTATTTCAGTTTATCAATATGCTTCCGATGAAAGACTGAATACCGCAACTGGCTTTGCCATTCTCTTAATCTTAGCGGGACTACCAGCTCTATATCTTTTCAATCGGTTAATCACTCAGACAAGAGCAGAAGAAATACTCCACTAAACTGGAAAAATATGGGCTGGATCTGGTTCCAAATCGCGCTTGTCCATCCACTTCTCCATCATACCCCTATCGAGATTACCAACCCTATCACAAATATTCAGTCCCTCTACCCGGTCGTGACTAACTACCAGTGCAGTAATTTTGCGCTCCTTCAAAAATGAGCGCACCCCAAATGAAAGACTGCGTCTTAGGTCAGCATCTAAATTAGAAAAAGGCTCGTCAAACAGCATGATATCTGTATGAGTGATAAGAGTGCGGGCTATAGCAACTCGTTGTTGCTCTCCACCGGAAAGGTCATGAGGATACTTGTTGAGAAATTTCTCTATATGAGTAAGCTCAACTACTTCGTCTAATCTCGCTTGTTTTATAGATCTATTAAGATGGCGGACACCAAAGAGAACATTGGCGCGTGAGTTAAGATGGGGAAAGAGCGCATAATCTTGAAACACCATACCTATTTGGCGTTTTTCTGGCGGTCGAATATAGTCTGAAGTGGACAAGATATGATCGCCAAAACATATAGCGCCAGTAGTAATGGGAATAAATCCCGCAATAGCATTCAGAAGCGTACTCTTTCCCGCACCACTCTTACCCATTACCACCCCAATTTCTCCCTGCGGAAGATCCAAGCTCAACTCAGTGAGAATAGGATGTGAGTTTTGAGCTAAACTTATCCTATCTATTATTAACATAGATAGAAAAACCTACCTGGGCAAGAACAACAAGCTCTATCTAAACAAGCTCTATCTAAGAGGCTGATCCGCTATAGCTTTTGCTAATTCTTCATGTCCTTGTTGCGCTCTTAGTTGTTGCCAAGCAGCATTGTCATCACGTATGCTACTTGATACCGCATCTCTAGCGTTACTACGCACCGAACCTTCGTCCATACCCACTAACACATAAAGAGTCTCCTTAGGGCTAGTAAGATAACGAATCACCCGTGCGCCCTGTAGGGTCTCAGATGTAATCTGTTTAGTGACTACAGTATTGACTCTATCTACTGTCTCAGTATCGCCTTGCCCAGTAGTTTCAACATAAGAACTTACCATATTTTGAAGTTCGACCTGCATTTCTTGAGCAAGAAGAGTTCTCCCATCAGTAGCAGCCAGCTGGCGCATAAAGGAAAAGCCCGCATCAGATTTTTCGGCAATTCCCACTCCGTAAAGAGCCAGTCCTTCAATCGGCGCTCCACATACCCAAAGAGGCGCCTTATCACCGGGACTATCAGGGAAGAAGCATTCATCTATGTCTTGAATATCCTCAACCTTAACTTCTTCTCTATCAGTGCGACCAGCGCAGCTAACAACGACCAAGGTCAAAAAAAGCAGATAAAAGTATAAAAAAAATGTTTTCATATTTTTAATTATAAATTACATATAATAAAGAAAATTATAGTTCATTTATTCAATATTTCTAGGTTAAATGGAGCAAATAGCAGTAACAAACAATATTTTTATTCCTCAGCCAATAGATGAAGATGATAACTGGGTTGTTAAGATTGCCGAAACAAAAGAAGAACTCGAAACTGTTTATAGGCTCCGTCACGAAGTGTTTAATTTAGAGATGAGAATAGGAAATGATTCCTCAAGCCTTAACAAACAAGATAAGGACAGATATGATGAACAATTTCTTCATCTAATAGTGATAAGTAAAAAAGCAAACAAAATTATAGCTACCTATAGAGTCCAAAACTATGCTATGGCACAAACAGGAATTGGTTTTTTTAGTGCTGATCTATTCGATTTTGCTCAGTTCCCTTTAGAAATTCAACAGCAAGGACTAGAAGTGAGTCGTGCTTGTATTGCTAAAGAATTTCGCAACTCCAAAGTCTTCCATTTCCTATGGCGAGGCTTGGCAATACTTCTTTATGAAAACCGATTGCGCTATTTCTTTGGCTGTAGTTCAGTACCCAGCACTAATAATCAAGATGCCAATGGGTTGGTAAAGCTATTACAAACTATGGATGCTTATCATAATGAAATATATGTCAAGGCAAATCCAGGTTTTGAATGCACTTATAAGGATAAACAGGTAGATATTACTAAGGTGACATTACCTTCTCTATTCAATCTCTACTTGCGTTTTAAGTGCTATGTATGCAGCGCTCCTAGTAGGGAACAAGGAATTCAAGCAATTGATTTCCTTACTATCTATGATGCGAAATCCGTTTCAAAAAGACATTATAAAATGTTCTTAGGCGATAGAAAGAATCTCTTTTATTGATATGAAGAAAAATCCATTTGCTCATGGCTTAAAAGCTGTTAATCCCATTATAGATGACGCCAAATTTGTCGTTAAACTATTAGATAGCGAAGCAGAACTAGAAGAAGTTTGTCAGCTAAGGTTTGATGTCTTTAGTGAGGTATCAAATCTACAAGTAGCCAAAGATAAGATTGACTATGATGACTATGATAGACAAAATGCTCACTTAATCATCATCAACAAAGACATCAATAGGATTATAGCTACCTATAGAGTACAAAACTATAAGATGGCAAAAGCCGGTCACGGCTTCGCCACTGCTGGCAGATTTGATTTTAACGGATTTCCATTGAAGGTGCAAAAACATAGTCTTGAAGTTGCGCGCGCATCTATTCATAAGTCTTACCGCCATAGCAAGGTATTCTTTTTACTTTGGAAAGGTTTGGCATCTCTTCTCTATCAAAATAAGTTACGCTACTTTTTTGGTTCTAGCTTTGTCGCTAATTATGAAAACCCTGCCGAGGCCAGGGCAATTCTTGAAAAAATAAAAGATATGGATGTGTATCATAAGAGCATTAAACTCAAAGCCTTGCCTGAATTTCGCTATGAGTGTGATAAGAATATCTCCCCAGCAAAGAAGACTACTATTCCTTCATTATTAAATCGTTATTTGCGTTTTAAGTGCCAGATATGTAGCGAACCCTGCTTAAATACCCGTTTCTTGGCAATAGAACTTTTAATAATCTATGACGCTCATTGTGTATCAGATGCCTATCATAAGATGTTCTTAGGCGACAAGCCGCGTATCTTTTGATGTGGTTCTCATTAAAGTATGAAAGAAGGCGACTCTTATATATTCGTTGGATGAGGCTTACCCGTTATGAATTCTGGCCAACTTCCGTTTTCTATTTTCCCGCTTTTATTTACTATATCTTTCTATGCTTGCCCTATAGATCCCTAGGTCTATTGTCTATTGTCAATCCCGGCACACCAGCTGAGGATACCTATCAAACACCTAAGGTAGCGGAACTAACTAAGCTAGCCAATAATGACTTTTCCTATGTTGCTCGCTTTTGTTCCCTTCCCTATCAGCAAAAACAACAGTGGTTATCTATAACACAAAAGTTCATCAATCAGCAAGGAGTTAAGTTCCCTTTAGTTATTAAACCGCAAATGGGATTTAGGGGGGCTGATGTCCATATAGTCCATAATCTTGAACAACTCAAAGAAGCCTTTGTTAAGATATCAGCTCCAACCGCCGACTATATGGCGCAAGAATATATTGCCGGTGATGAGTATGGTGTTTTCTATGTTCGTTTGCCTAATGCTCGTCAAGGTCAAGTAATTTCAGTTGGTTATAAGGAACCTATCTATATTACTGGCAATGGCAAAGACAACTTGAAACATTTAATTCTCTCCCATGAGCGGGCCTGTCTGCTATTTCATATTCATTTTAATGTGCATAAAGAACAGCTTGCCAAGATACTACCAGCTGGAGAAGTTATGAGATTAAATCCATTGGGAACCCATTCGCGCGGGGCAATCTTTCGCGCCGCCAATCACTTGATTAGCCAGGAACTAACTAGTCGGATAGATAGGATCAGCCAGAACTATTCGGGGTTTTATCTTGGTCGTTATGACATCATAAGTAAGGATAAGGAAAAGTTAAAGCGCGGTGAGGATTTTAAGATAATAGAATTGAATGGCTTGTTTGGTGAACCGATTGATATGTATGACCCAGCCAACTCAATATGGCAAGGTTATAAAATGCTCTTTGGCTATTTTCGCTTGGCAGTCAAGATCGCAGCGGCCAATCTAGCTGCCGGCCACCAGCCGCCGTCTTGGCGCGACTTTCTACATACTAGTATTAACGCCTATCGCACCTTGAAATAAAGTCTCTTGCTCTGATATTTACTGTCGGGCTTTCTATAAGCTTCCTATAATGAAATTATGATAGCACTTTCACAAGAAGTTTTTCGCGCTTATGATATTCGTGGCATAGTAGATCAACAGCTGGATTGTTCTTTTTTCGAACTTCTTGGTCGAGCCTATGGTAGTGAGATGAAAGCCCAAGGGCTTCAAACCATTGTAGTGGGATATGATGGCCGGCAGACCAGCGAAGAGTTTGCAGCTGCTTTGATAGCTGGACTAAAACAAACGGGATTGACAATCACTAGTATTGGCAGAGTCCCTACCCCATGTCTTTACTATGCAGTTTCTTGTCTTAATATGGATGGCGGCATAATGATTACTGGTAGCCACAACCCTCCTCAATACAATGGCTGTAAGATGATGATGGCTGATAAGACCCTAGCACTAGATGAAATCCAAATGCTCTATCAGCGAATGTGTGAAGAGCAGTTTATAAGTGGTCAAGGCAAAAGCGAAGAACTTGATTTTCTTCCTAGCTATCTTAGTGCTTTAACTAAAGCGGTTCAACTTAAGGATTCTTATAAATTGGTACTAGATTGTGGTAATGGGGTTGCTGGTATTTGCGCTTCGCCATTATTCAGAAAACTCGGTGTTGACCTTATTGAGCTTTATTGTGACGTAGATGGTAGCTTCCCCAATCACCACCCAGACCCGGGCAATCCAGCTAATCTAGTTGACCTCCAAGCCGAGATCAACAAACATAAAGCGGATCTAGGATATGCTTTTGATGGTGATGGCGATCGGCTGGGTCTGGTCAATAATAAGGGGCAGATTATTTTCCCTGATAGACTGCTCATGCTATTTGCTGAGGATCTTCTAGCTCGTCATACCGGCGCCACTATTATCTACGATGTGAAGTGCTCTTTTCTACTTCCTCACCATATTCATAAGCACAAGGGTCATCCACTTATGTGGAAGACTGGCCATTCGCTAATAAAGAGAAAGATGAAGGAAACACGAGCCCTATTGGGCGGAGAGATGAGCGGTCATATCTTCTTTGCCGAAAATTGGTGCGGCAGTGATGACGCATTCTTAGCTGCGGTTCGCTTGTTACAGATTCTGGATAGCTCAAATTTGACCCTTGAAGAACTATTTGCTCGTTATCCTCAGACCTTTAGCACCCCTGAAATCAATGTGCCTCTTAAGAGTGAGAAAGAAAAATTCACCATCATTGAACGATTGAGCAAAGAGGCAGATTTTAAGACAAAGAATATTTCAACTATAGATGGTTTAAGAGCAGAATATGATAATGGCTGGGGTCTAGTGCGCGCCTCTAATACGAATCCAGTCTTGGTCCTTCGCTTTGAAGCAGAAGATGAAGAGACTCTCCAAAATATAAAGTCCATCTTCCATAAACAGCTACATAGGATCTCACCTAAGCTAGAGTTGCCATTTTGAACTTAACAGCAGGAGCCAGGCTTGACATCAAAATGAAAGAATATTTTGACAAGCTTGAAAAGCTTCCCCTTATTGCCTTGCCGTCACCAGTTATTATTAAATATGGCGGTAGTGCAATGTTAAACGAGCAACATAGATATGCACTCTATTGTCAGCTAGTCTTTCTTGCCTGTCAAGGAGTCTCTTTTATTTTAGTTCATGGCGGCGGTCATCAAATTACTAAGGCTCTAAGAGTGGCTGGCCTAAAAGCCAAGTTCCATCAAGGCTTAAGAATTACCGATGATGCAACAATGAAAATTAGCGAACAGGTTCTCATCCATCAAGTCAATCCTCAGATAGTAGAAGAACTTAATCTCTGCTGTAGCCATTATGGCAAGAACGACAAAACCCCTTTAGGTTTGGATAGTCGTGCCATTCTTCAGTCTGAACCTCTCAACCCTTTACTAGGCAGAGTTGGCAAGGTTGTCAAAGTAGATGTGACGAAATTAACCAGGGCTCTAAAAGCCCATCCTATTCTCGTCTTACCACCAATAGGCAGCCAGAACAAACAAAGTTATAACATCAATGCCGATTGGGCTGCTGCCTCAGTAGCCATAGCTATGAAAGCAGCCAAACTAATCTATATTACTGATGAAGACGGTATCCTTGATGCTAAGGGAAATCGGATAGTCACAATCGGGCCGGCTAAACTAGAAGAGCTGCAAACCGATGGCACTATAAGTTCAGGCATGATACCCAAAACCCAATCAATTATGGCAGCTATTTATAAAGGAGTAAAGAATGCCCAGATTGTTAATGGGGCCAAACCCTATTTTGTCTATCGTTCGCTAAAAAATGAAGAAATTGGCACTCTCGTTGTGCGAGATTAAGTCTTCGAGCCGTATCTTTCTAAATAGGTTTTAACCACCTGGGGCGGGTCTTCACCTTCCGCGACAAAAATTAAGGCTGCCGAATTGATGCAATAACGTAGTCCAGTAGGAGGCGGGCCATCATTGAAAACATGACCCAGGTGAGAACCACTTGAACTATCGACAACTTCTACTCTTAGCATAAAAAAGCTGCGATCCGCATAATAATCAATAGCATCATCGCTAATAGGTTGCCAAAAACTTGGCCATCCAGTTCTTGAATCATATTTGGCGGCCGAACTAAAAAGAGGTTGGCCGGTGGCTCTTGAATAGTAGATCCCTTCTCGCTTCTCCTTATTTAATTTACCGCTGAAAGCATACTCAGTTCCGCTCTCACGCAAAATGTTAAACTCAAAATTGGATAGCTGTTGCCGCCATTCTTGTTCTGAGTGTTGGATAGGATATTCTTTACCCAGTTGAGTCAAAGGCTTTCCTAGCCACTTGATTATTCTTGTTTCAGCTTGAGCACTCATACTTATAACAATAAAAACTCCTAAAATAGGATAGATTAGATACTTCATCTTCATATGGATTCCTCATCATTACCATTTAATACACTGACTGTCTCCATTATAATCTTAACATTTGAACGCGTGCGTGTCATTTTCACAATATAGTTCTCTTGTTTCGCCACCCAAATAACGAGAGAATTATCTTGTTTTCCCTCTTGCATTTTAATCACATAGCAGTCAATGAGCCGATTGGCAATCCGAATGCGTTCCTCTTTGTGCAAGATAAAATTACGATATCTACCCTCTTCCGCTAACCAAAGTCTCCATTTTGAGTGTTCTTCAGGTGGTATTTGTAAATCATATAGTAATCTTAATACGACAGTTAAAGCATCATAGGGATGCTCATTGGCAAGATCCAATTCTATTTTCTTATTGGTTGGAATACCAAGGACTACTGTTCGCCGCTTCTTCTCTAAAGGAACTACTACATTATCAGCATCTGGCCGAA
The DNA here is from genome assembly GCA_965215225.1 of Gammaproteobacteria bacterium. GTDB lineage: Bacteria > Pseudomonadota > Gammaproteobacteria > CBDBNL01 > JAAOII01. The sequence goes on along the minus strand of OZ244039.1, from coordinate 1,453,858 downwards.
GACGGACCTTCTCTATTGAAGAGAATATACGATTATGAGTTTGGACTGAAAGGCTAAAATACCAATCGCCCTTAGCATCCATTTCAAGCTTGTAAGCCCCGCGGCCATTGTAGGCACGATTTTTCTGCTGATATACTACATCATAATGCCACTCAAATGGCTGTAGTTCAACTCCATGCAAGGCTGAGGTTAACAGGATGAGGAATAAGCCTAATAACCTAGCCGCCAAAGTCGTCAAAGGCAATGTTCTCTTGTTCAACACCCAGGTTATAGAGCATATCTTGAACTGCAGAGATCATCAGGGGAGGGCCGCATAAATAGTATTCTATATCTTCAGGGGCTGGGTGTTTTTTTAAGTAATGTTCATAGACAACCTGATGAATAAATCCAATATAGCCTTTCCAGTTATCTTCTGGCAAAGGCTCAGACATTGCAACATGCCAGGAAAAGTTCTTGTGTTGTTGTGCTAATTTATCAAATTCATCACCATAGAATAGTTCTCTAAGGCTACGAGCGCCATACCAATAGCTTATCTTTCTCTCACTATGGGTTCGCTTAAGCAAATCAAAAATATGAGACCTTAGGGGTGCCATTCCTGCTCCTCCACCAATATAGATCATCTCACTATTCGTGGGCTTAATGAAGAATTCGCCAAAGGGACCAAAAATTTTTAGCCTATCACCTGGTTTCAGATTGAATGTATAGGAAGACATTTGACCGGGAGGGTAGTTGGTCTCTGGAGGTGGCGTGGCAATACGAATATTGAACTTAAGGATCCCCTTTTCTTCTGGATAATTTGCCATAGAATAGGCGCGAATTACTGGTTCCTCTACCTTAGACACCAGCTGCCAAAGATCATACTTATCCCAATCAGAACGGAATTCTTCTTCAATATCAAAGTCTTTAAAGCGCACCTCATGGGGAGGAACTTCCATTTGAATAAAACCACCTGCCTTAAAAGCTACTTCCTCTCCTGGTGGTAGTCTTAATACCAATTCTTTAATAAAAGTAGCGACATTGTGATTAGAGATCACTTCACAATCCCACTGTTTAACCCCAAAAACCTCTTCCGGCACCTGAATATGCATGTCTTGCTTGACTGGAGTCTGACAGGACAAGCGCCAGCCTTTTCTTCTCTCGGCCATGGTGAAGTGACCTACTTCAACAGGTAAGATAGCTCCGCCACCATCATCAACAATACACTTGCACTGAGCGCAGGTCCCACCTCCTCCACAGGCAGAAGAAAGGAAAATGTTATGATTTGCAAGAGTTTGTAGTAATTTCCCTCCGGCTGCGGTTACTAGTTTGTTATTTGCATCACCATTTATAGTGATGCTCACATCGCCAGTGCTGACTAAAAATGCCCTTGCCCCTAATATGATAAATGCCAGTAGCAATACTATCAAAGTAAAGAAACCAACCCCTAAGAATACTTCAATCATAGTAAAGAGTTTTTATTAAAGCTGAATACCAGCAAAAGACATAAACCCCAATGACATCAAACCAACAATCATAAAGGTAATCCCCAATCCACGCAATCCCTGAGGAATATCGCTATATTTAAGTTTTTCTCTCACTGCGGCTAAGATCACAATTGCCAGAGCCCAACCTGCTCCTGAACCTACTCCATAGACAATACTTTCACCGAAGTCATAGTCGCGTTCTACCATGAACAAGGAGCCGCCCAAAATAGCGCAATTGACTGTGATAAGTGGAAGAAATACTCCTAAGGCATTGTAAAGGGCAGGAACATATTTATCTAAGAACATTTCCAGCATCTGCACTATGGCGGCTATGACTCCTATATAACTAAGATAACCCAGAAAGCTTAGATCTATATTAGGGAAGCCTAACCAATCCAATGCTCCCTCCCGTAATAGAAAGTTAAAGATGAGGTTATTAGCCGGCACAGTAATAGACTGAACTACTATAACCGCGATGCCAAGACCTATGGCTGCCTCAATCTTCTTTGAAATGGCAATAAAAGTGCACATCCCTAAAAAGAAAGAAAGTGCCATATTTTCAACAAATACAGCTTTCAAAAATAAACTGAGATAGGCTTCAAACATAATTAGTGAGCCCTTTCTCCTTCCATCGTCTGTGGCATGATGACAAAATCCGTTTGCTCTACCTGTTCTCGTTTCCAACTACGCAGCGCCCAGATAAAAAAACCTATGAGAAAGAAAGCACTTGGTGGCAGTAACATAAGTCCATTTGATGGATACCACCCCCCTTCTCTCACCAATGGAAGCACTTGGAAATCAAAGAGAGAACCAGAACCTATAAGCTCACGGAATACCGCTACCACTAACAATAAGAGGCTATAGCCCAAGCCATTTCCTATGCCATCTAAAAAGCTCAGCCCAGGCGGGTTCTGCATGGCAAAGCCTTCTGCTCTTCCCATCACTATACAATTGGTGATAATCAAGCCGACAAATACAGATAGCTGCTTACTTATTTCATAAGCATAGGCTTTTAGTATCTGGTCTACCACAATTACCAAAGAAGCAATGATGGTCATTTGAATGATGATGCGAATACTAGCTGGCGTCTGATTACGCACCAATGAGACAGAAAAATTAGACAGCCCGGTAACAAAAATAACCGCCAGGCACATGACTAGGGTGACCCTAAGACTAGCGGTAACTGCTAAGGCAGAACATATACCCAATACCTGTAATGCAATTGGGTTGTTATTAAAAATGGGAGCAAGAAGAACTTCTTGCGCTTTTAGTTTAGCCATAGTTTATCTCTCTGATTTATAAACTGTTCCCATCGCATTCTTAGCAAGAATCAGTTGCCAAAGTTGAGCACCACGGGCGCGATGAGAAGCAGCCGAAAATAATAGATAATAAGACCATTTACGAAAAAATCTATCACCATACTTGTCTTTTATCTGATCCCAGCTCTGTTTGAAATTGTCATGCCATGCCATCAGAGTTTTATGGTAACTGCCACTTAGCACATGCCAATCTTCTAACATAAACAAATTATCAAACGCCTTAGTAAGCTGAACGGCTGAAGGCATCATACTATTGGGGAAAATATATTTTGCCATCCAGGGCTCATAATAGGTAACTGTCTTATTTGAGCCATTGGTATGAAGGATAAATAGCCCCTTATCTTTTAAGCATCTATATGCTGTTTTCATCAGATTAGGATAGTTTTTATAACCTACATGTTCACATAAGCCAATAGCCGCAACCCTATCATAAAGACCTTCTGCCAATCGGTAATCTTTCTCAATGATTTTTACCTTTAATCCCTTGGTAAATTGACGTGCATATTTAATTTGCTGGCGTGATATATTGTAAAGAGTTACCGAACAACCATACTTCTCAGCCATAAAGCGAGCCAAGCCACCAAACCCGCCACCTAGTTCCAATACCTTCATACCGGGTCTTAGCTTTAGCTTGCGGCAGATTAGATCCAATTTGTTATGCTGAGCCTCATCCAATGTCTTAGCATTCTGCCAATAAGCACAAGTATATTGCATATACTTGCCTAGCATTAGTTCATAAAGATCATTGCCTACATCATAGTGATCCTCAGCCACTACTTTTGATCTATCTATAGTTTGCTGGTTAAACAAGCGCGGCAAGAAGCGATAAAAGAAAGTTTCCTTAAATCCATCGGGCCGGCCAGAAAGTTTCTTTTGTATCTTGATAGTATGAGTAATGATACGATAAAAAAACTCTTCTAAAGCCGAGCAGTCCCACCAGCTATCCATATATGCCTCACCCAATGCAAGCGAGCGCCCCTTCCTCAACCGAGAGTAAATACGAGTATTATGAATTTGGGGGTCCCACGGATTAGGGCCATTAATTTTTATTCCCGCCGGGGTGAGTATCTTATCAGTTAAATATTCCTTCATATCTATGCTTTGTTCTCCTTTAAGTTAACAAAAAATTTCTTATAGCCTTCCTCACCAAACCAAAATTGCAATAGGTTGTTTATCCCACGTGAAGTCAAACTTGCCCCAGACAAGGCATCTACGGCATAGAGGGATGGGTCCCAACTTTCACTATGAGTTGCGCTAGACCTTCCTTCCACCTGATCATTTCTTACAGCACCTTTTGCCAGACTTATGGCTATATTGCCTTCGTCGTCATATAGCTTTTTTCCTGGCCATTGGCGCTTCCATTTAGGATTATCCACTTCTCCACCCAAGCCAGGCGTCTCCTTGTGTTCAGCAAAACTTAACCCGATAATAGTATTTAAGTCTTCTCCATCTAAGGCAAGATAGCCATAGAGAGTTGACCAAAGACCATAGCCGCGAATCGGTAAAACCAAAATTGACCTATCCTGCTGTTCAATAAAATATACCTTGGCAAATCTTTCTAGCCTGCCTATACCAGCTATATCCTCTTTACGAGTTAAGGCACGTGAGGTCTCAGGGTCTCTTGCTGCTTTTCGTTGATCATACTGAAGCGGGTCTATATCCTTAGCAATAGTACCAGTCGGCAAATCTACCAGCTGAACCTTGACTTGCCTAAAAAGTTGTTCCACTCGCGCTGGGCTGACTTCACTTGGACTTAAAACCCCCGATGCTAAGAGAATATTGATCTGCCTTTCTAGGGCGGCGTTCTTGGCTTGATCACTCCGCAGCGCGACCGCAGCGGTGGATACTATTATTGAACAGGTCAAGCATACGGAAAAAATTACCCAAATAACCTGGCCAAAAGAATCTTTCTTCATAAGACTATTATAAGGACATCATATACCAAGGTAATCTAAAATAGACTCGGCTGCCTCACGCGCATCGGCAATAGCAGTTACGACTAGATCCGCTCCCCTTACCATATCGCCAGCAGCAAAAATCTTAGGATTGCTAGTTTGATGCTTAAAGGCTGTTTCTGTTCCATTTGACTCGCTAAATACCTTAACCCGACCATCCTTATGTAAGCTAATATCATTTTCATCAAACCAGTTGGGCGGATTTGGTAAAAAACCAAAAGCCACTAATACTCTATCTGCCGGAATCACCTTTTCGCTTCCTTCAACCAAAATGGCGCGACGACGACCTTTCTCGTCTGGTTCACCAAGTCGAGTGGTCACAAATTTAACAGCTTCCACCTGTCCATTCCCCAAAATCTCTACTGGCTGCAGATTGAAATAGAACCTAACGCCTTCTTCGCGTGCATGCATGACCTCGCGGCGCGAACCTGGCATGTTCTCTTCATCGCGGCGATAAACACAAACCACTGAACGAGCACCTTGACGAATACAGGTGCGATTACAATCCATCGCTGTATCTCCGCCACCTAATACTATTACCCTCTTATCTTCCATATCAATATACGGACTTCCTTCATCATAACCACCTACTCTATTGATATTGCCAATTAAAAAGCTCAGGGCGCGATAGACTCCTTCTTTATTCCGTCCCATGAGTCCTCCATCTAAAGCCCTATAGGTTCCCATCCCTAAGAAAACCGCATCATATTCACTTAATAATTTTTCCAGTTGAATATCCTTGCCCACAGTAACTCCCATATGAAATTTCATCCCCATTTCTTCAAAGATCTTACGCCTTAAGTGAATGACTTCTTTGTCTAACTTGAAAGGAGGTATGCCAAAAGTTAATAGCCCGCCTATTTCTGGATAACGGTCAAAGATGACTGGCTTTACGCCGTTCCTTATTAGCACATCCCCACAAGCCAATCCAGCTGGACCTGCACCTACTATAGCTACCTTCTTATCAGTTGGCACCACTTCTGTCATGTCTGGTCGCCAACCCAGAGCAAAAGCAGTATCGGTAATATATTTTTCCACTGCCCCAATGGTCACTGCACCAAAACCATCATCAAGAGTACATGCGCCCTCACAAAGTCTATCCTGTGGGCAAATACGACCACAGACTTCAGGGAGACTATTGGTTTGATGACATAGTTCAGCAGCCTCAAATATATTTCCCTTAGCGACTAGATTCAGCCAGTTAGGAATATAGTTATGGACCGGACAAGCCCATTCGCAGTAGGGATTGCCGCAATCAAGACATCGTTGTGATTGACTAGCAGCCTTATCCTGAGAGTAGTTTTCATAGATTTCACGCGGCTCTGTCCGCCGCCGGTCCATAGGGATAAGGCGTGGCTCCTTACGTTCTACTTCTAAGAAATGAAAATTATTCTTTCGCATCTGAATTTGCTGATCAAGTACCTACTAATTGGTTCTTGCTATAAAACAATCCTTTACCCCTTCCATACATTCTATCATACTTGGGTGGGAAAGTCGTAAAGAAGCATAGTTCCTACCCTTATGAGTCCATTGGCTTACCCAACCTCGAACAATAAAGTCCTTCCCTGTCCATTCTTTTATGGGTTGATAATCACCAAAAGAAGCTATGTTTGCCTTTGAGATAAACAGGGTCAGAGGACTATTTCTTACTCCCAGTTCAATCCCGCTCTTTCTCATCCTTACATTCTCTATCTGTCCTGTTATTCGCTGAAAGCCACTAAGTGAGTGATGCTTTTCGGCTTGCTTAGGTTGATAATCTGGATGTCGCCATATATTCCTATTTTGCTGCCGAGCTTCCCTCTCAGCAGCCTCATAGCATTCGGCATTAAATTCATTAGGAGGCACTAGCACATGAAAGGCATATCCCCTTCTTAGCTGTTCACTTGCTGGATTGATTCCATCGCTTGTTTGAAGGTGAAGCAACGCCCTGTCATAACGGTCTTGCCTTTCTTTGTCATACTGGATTGAGACTCTTTTACCTTCTAGTAATTCTTTTAATGATTCAGTGGCAGCTGAGCCTAGGGCTTGATCATACTCTGGGGTATTAATACCAATTAGACGAGCCTCCTTATGCTTGACCAATATGACCGAATCTCCATCAATAATAGAAGAAACTCTATCTTGGCTATGAGGATTAGCGAGAGGGCAAGCCCAAGTTGTGGCAGCAAGCAGGCCACAGGCAAGAACAAGAACTAAGCGAAAACTAACGATTTATAAGTCCCTTACCAAATCGCTTTTGAAATTTTTCTACCCTACCTGTCTTATCAATGATCTTCTGCTCGCCAGTATAGAAAGGATGACAACGAGCACATATTTCAAGCGTAATGTCTTCTTTCAAGGTGGAGTAAATTTCATACTTGTGATTACAGGCACAGAGCGCGGTGATCTTCTGATAGGATGGATGAATGTCTTTTTTCATTATTACATAGTTTTATAAATGTGGAGCTAGTCGGGATCGAACCGACGACCTCCTGAGTGCAAATCAGGTGCTCTCCCAGCTGAGCTATAGCCCCTTAGTATCGCGTTATTATAGCATCTACAATAGTAGCAATTTTATATTCCGTTAATTCACATCATTCTATTCTTGGATGGGATTATATAATCCTATCCAAACAAAATAACCATTCAACTGATTATTGCTATATAAATAGCTAATAGTCCCCACAAAATAGGTTGGTGTAACAAGTAAATTATAAGGCTATGACGCCCCCATAAGACTAAAAAGCCTAGATAATCGGGCAATCTATAGTATAACCTTTTTTCCAATAGCTGAGCTACAAACATCCCTATTAAAACAACCCCAAACCAAGGAAAGATGGGAGTATAATCGGCAGCCCCAGTCGCCAGGGTGCGAAGACCAACCCAAATAAGCCAATCTTGATTGAAAAAAGAATTGCCGTAATTAAATCCAAGCCATATTATTGAGACACCCAATAGTAGATTCAACCAAGAAAGACGAACAAACACTAGCCCTAAGACGCTTGATAAGGTGATAAGATGTAAAATACCAAACAGAATATAGCCTTCATTAAGAGCAAGGAAACTTGTTAGAGTGATGGCTATTGAAGCTATTATTAGTAATGCTAGTCGCCGCCAATAAGAAAACCAATTAATGCCTCTCTTGCTGTGTAGATATAAGCTAACCCCAACTGTGCCAAGGAAAAGCGAAACTATAGTGTAGCGAAAAGCAATCCAACCTAAATCAGTGTATATCGGAATGGACGCTAGATTAAATAGAGTCAAGTCATAGCAGAAGTGAAAAATCACCATGAGAACTATGGCAAAGCCACGAAGTCCATCCAATAGGGAACTTCTGTTATAGCTCTTAGGTCCAGGAAGCAGGTAGCTTAATAATCGATGCATAGAACCTATTGATTTTAACCAAATAGAAATATTCTCTTTCACTATTTATCAAAAATGCCTCTTCCTCCTCAACAAGGCGCCAATTAATTCGGCAACAAAATCCAAAATGGGTGGGACTTGAACCGCCGACCTTGCCCTTATCAGCAGTGCTCCAACCGTCTGAGCTACAGACCTATTTCTTGAATAAGCTGCCTTGGTTATCACAGAAAAACTCAAAATGGGTCTGGATGGACTTGAACCATCGACCTTGCCCTTATCAGCAGTGCTTTGACCAGCTGAGCTACAGACCCATTGTTGCTTGCTCAGTTATCACAGAAAAATATAAAATGGGTCTGGATAGACTTGAACCATCGACCTTGCCCTTATCAGCAGTGTTCTAACCGTCTGAGCTACAGACCCGTTCCTTTACAGAAAAATCCAAAATGGGTCTGGATGGACTTGAACCGCCGACCTTGCCCTTATCAGCAGTGCTCCAACCGTCTGAGCTACAGACCTATTTCTTGAATAAGCTGCCTTGGTTATCACAGAAAAACTCAAAATGGGTCTGGATGGACTTGAACCATCGACCTTGCCCTTATCAGCAGTGCTCCAACCGTCTGAGCTACAGACCTATTTCTTGAATAAGCTGCCTTGGTTATCACAGAAAAATCTAAAATGGGTCTGGATGGACTTGAACCGCCGACCCCGGTTATCAGCAGTGTTCTAACCAGCTGAGCTACAGACCCTTTTCTTTAATAAACGGACTAGGGTCAATTTTAGTTATCACAGAAAAACTCAAAATGGGTCTGGATGGACTTGAACCGCCGACCTTGCCCTTATCAGCAGTGCTCCAACCGTCTGAGCTACAGACCTATTTCTTGAATAAGCTGCCTTGGTTATCACAGAAAAATCCAAAATGGGTCTGGATGGACTTGAACCATCGACCTTGCCCTTATCAGCAGTGTTCTGACCGTCTGAGCTACAGACCCGTTCCTTTACAGAAAAATCCAAAATGGGTCTGGATGGACTTGAACCATCGACCTCGGTTATCAGCAGTGCTCCAACCGTCTGAGCTACAGACCTATTTCTTGAATAAGCTGCCTTGGTTATCACAGAAAAACTCAAAATGGGTCTGGATGGACTTGAACCATCGACCTTGCCCTTATCAGCAGTGCTCCAACCGTCTGAGCTACAGACCTATTTCTTGAATAAGCTGCCTTGGTTATCACAGAAAAATCTAAAATGGGTCTGGATGGACTTGAACCGCCGACCCCGGTTATCAGCAGTGTTCTAACCAGCTGAGCTACAGACCCTTTTCTTTAATAAACGGACTAGGGTCAATTTTAGTTATCACAGAAAAATCCAAAATGGGTCTGGATGGACTTGAACCATCGACCTCACCCTTATCAGGGGTGTGCTCTAACCGTCTGAGCTACAGACCCAACCAGTAATTAGAGTTATTATATGAAAGAAAACTCATTTCTTAAATAAACCGCCAGGGTTACCCTTGGTTATCACAGAAAAATCCGAAATGGGTGGGACTTGAACCGCCGACCTTGCCCTTATCAGCAGTGTTCTAACCGTCTGAGCTACAGACCCAACCAGTAATCAAAACTATTATAAATGCTTACCACTGCAATCCTTTCTCTAAATCTGAAAAGGCTTGTGATGCGTGACTGACGAAGCCTTTCTCTTCACGACTGATAAGATAGACTGCGAGATTCGACCTTTCGGCAAAGTCAAGCGCCTTCTGTGTTCCCATCACCATTAGAGCTGTAGCCAATGCATCTGCAACTGCAATATTCTGATGGACTACAGTAGCAGAGGCAAGATTATGGGAAATAGGTCTTAGGGTGCGTGGGTCTATAGTATGAGAATAACGGACGCCATCTTCTTCATAGTAATTGCGGTAGTCGCCGGAAGTAGCCATTCCCAAATTCTCCAGTTCAATGGTTTTATGAATAGAACCGCCTCTACCCGAAGGCTCTTCGATAGCGACACGCCATTTGTCTCCATTGGCTTTCCGGCCGCGCACAAAAAGCTCGCCACCTATCTCTACCAAGTAGTTTTCGACACCTTGCCTTTGAAGTAGTTTGCTTATTTCATCAACCGCATAGCCCTTAGCTATAGCCGATAAATCCAAATAAAGATTAACCCTCTTTGTTAATTTATTACCGCTTATTTGCAAATTGTCCATCCCAATCTGAGCCTGAGCTGCTCTTAATTCTTCTTCACTTGGAATAACTGGTTCTCTTTCTTGTTGCTGAGGGCCGAAGCCCCAAAGGTTAACTATGGGGCCAACAGTGATATCAAAGGCTCCTTCACTGATCTTATTCATTATCCTACTCAAGACCAATATGGCTATGAGGTCTGGTTCTACCCTCATTGACTTGCCAGCGGCAAGTCGATTGAAACGACTAAGCTGTGAATTCTTATTCCAAGTAGACATCAGATTATCTATTTCTTTTAGTCGGCTATCTACTTTTCGTTGAATTTCCTCTCTTCCAGCAAGCTTCTCTTGTGGTGGATAGCTAATACTATAGCTAGTCCCAAAAACATCCCCTTGCAATCTAACCAAATCAGCCTCTTTCTCACTACATCCAACAAGCAAAAAAATACTGAGAAGAAATAGTTTTTTTAATCTAGGCATAGTTCATGATTAATAAATACTACTATCAATTTATAATTTTAGAGAATAAACTTAACTCTGTTTATATCATAAAAATCTCTTTAACTTAAGCTACATAGAACAAACAAATGAAAGGAACAACTAAATATGATAAGCCCCTAAGGGATATAGCTGACTATGTGATGAACTATGATGCCAGTTCGCAAGCTCAGGCTATGAGAACAACCCATTATTGTCTATTGGATAGTCTTGGTTGTGCTATGTTTGCCCTAGCCTTCCCTGCCTGTACCAAATTACTGGGGCCAGTTGTTGAAGGAGCAAATATGACTACAAGAGGAGCGCGCGTTGTTGGCACTTCTTATCAGCTAGATCCAGTAAGGGCTGCATTTAATCTAGGGATATTGATTCGTTGGCTTGATTATAATGACACCTGGTTGGCAGCCGAATGGGGACATCCTTCCGATAATCTAGGAGGCTTATTAGCAGTAGCAGATTACCTAAGCCGCACAAATCGCTACGCTGGTAAGGAACCTATCAAGATGAAGGAACTCTTAGCCGCGGCAATAAAGGCTCATGAAATTCAAGGTGTCATAGCATTAGAGAACTCGTTTAATAGGCGTGGCCTAGATCATACGATGTTGGTAAGAATTGCATCGGCTGCGACCACCTGCTTACTATTAGGAGGAACAGAAGAAGAAATTCTGAGCGCCCTTTCCAATGCATGGATAGATGGTTGCGCACTACGCACCTATCGTCATGCACCTAATACAGGTTCGCGCAAGAGCTGGGCGGCTGGGGATGCTACTGCTCGTGGTCTCCAGCTTGCCTTATGGGCTAAAAGAGGTGAAATGGGATATCCAACTGCACTTAGCGCGCCTGTTTGGGGCTTTAATGACGTTCACATGGGAGGCAATCCCCTTGTCATTAAGCGCAAATACGGCTCCTATGTGATGGAAAATATCCTGTTTAAGATTTCATTTCCAGCTGAATTTCATGCCCAGACCGCCGCCATGGCTGCCATTGAGTTGCACCCCGAAGTGCATGAACGAATTGGTGATATAAAGCAAATTAGAATTGAAACTCAAGAAGCTGGTAAGCGCATAATAGATAAAACTGGCCCTCTCCATAATCCTGCCGACCGGGATCACTGTATTCAATATATTACAGCAATCGGATTGCTTAAGAGTAGCCTAAGCGCAAACGACTATGAGGACAGCGCAGCTGCTAATCCAGTGGTAGATAAGCTGAGAGGTCTTATGGAGGTGGTTGAGAACAAGCAGTTCACCAAGGACTATTTTGATCCCAAAAAGCGAGCCATAGGGAATGCTGTGCAAGTCTTTTTTAATGATGGAACCGAAACAGCTCGTATTCAAGTAGACTATCCTATGGGTCATAGAAAGAATCGTCAAAAAGGCGTCCCTTTGCTTAAAGAAAAATTCACTCAGGCTATTGCCACTAGACTCTCAGCTAAGAAGTGCGATTCGCTAATAGCTTTGATGGACAATCCAACAAGACTACAGAAAATGGCGGTAGATGAATTTATTGATCTTTGGGTCATGCCATGAGAAAGCTTGCTATCTTATTAATACTCTTTTCGCCGCTGGTTGCTGCCAAAACCACTCTGAGAGTTCACCACTTTCTCAGCACCAGTTCCACTACCCATGCCCAACTACTAGTGCCTTGGGCTGAGGCAATAGAAGAGGCATCACAAGGGCAAATAGAAATGAACATCTACCCTGCTATGCAATTGGGTGGTGCGCCGCCTCAGCTCTATGATCAGGCAAAGCATGGCATAGCAGATATAGTTTGGACCCTACCTGGCTATACGCCTGGCCGTTTTCCCATCATCGAGGCTTTTGAGTTGCCTTTCATGGTAGGATCAGCAGTTGCGACTAGCCAGGCTGCCTATGAATACTATAGCCTCTATGCCAAGAATGAATTCAGCGATGTTGAAGTGCTTACAGTTCATGTTCATGCTCCCGGTGTTTTGCATATGAATAACAAACCGGTGCAAAGACTAGAAGACCTCCGTGGCTTAAAGATCCGTGCTCCTACCCGCATCTCCAATGATATGTTAAAAGAATTAGGTGCAACCCCAGTCGCTATGCCAGTTCCATCTCTTCCAGATGCTCTAGCAAAAGGCCTGGTCAATGGCGCTCTAATTCCTTATGAGGTTGCGAAACCTCTTAGAGTCCATGAGCTCACTAACTCACATACCGAAATAAAGGGCGAGCGAGGCCTATACACAGCTGTCTTTATCCTAGTGATGAACCAACAAAGCTATGATAGCCTTGAACCTGAACTAAGACAGATTATTGATGATCATTCTCATCTGGTCTTGGCTAAGCAGGCGGGCGAACTATGGGATCTGGCGGACAAGCCAGTAATAGCAGCAGCTAAGGCAAGAGGAAATGATTTTTATTTTATTGATGGCGCCGAGAAATTGCGCTGGCAAGAAAGAAGTTCGCGTGTGATTCACAAGTGGATTATTGAGATGGATAATAAAGGGTTGGATGGCGCATTTCTCGTTGATGAAGTAAAAAGGCTTATCAGCAAATACGAATAGTTCAACGCGAATTCACTAGATCGATTTTGGTGCTAATGCCTTTCAAATGAAAAAGGACAAATAATAGTAAAAGCGCGGTAACTACCAAAGGATAAAAGAGCCAGTCAATATTAATGATGAAGATCTGAGAGAGGATCCAGGGACCTATCATGGCGCCAGCTGTAGCCGAAGTAAAAAAGTGGCTTATATCCTTAGGGGGAATATTAAAGCCGCTGTCGGCATAAGACATCATACAAGGAAAGAATACTGCCAACGAACCGCCTAAGGCAAGGTTCCCTAGCCATAATAGCCATAGTTGATCCTGAGCAATCACAATAATGACTATAGCCACTAAGCACAGGATTGCATGAATGAGCATAATTTTCATTGGATGAAAATGCATTGACAGAAAAATCCCTATCAATCTAAAGAAGGTGAAGGAAAACCAGAAGCACGAAGTGAAAAAGCCAGCTGCAGCTGCATTTAATAGCTCTCCCGTCTCTAAGTAGGGATAGATCCAGGTGCTATAGCCTACTTCCAACATCAAGTAAAAGAGAAAGAATATATGGATATAGGGCAATATACGGAAATTTTTACTAGAAACCGTTGGTTTGGCAATCTCATTAGAGGTGGGCTGGACTCTGACAAACAACAGCATAATTAATGCCGGCAGAGCCAAGAGGGCAAAGAAAGTATAGGCATAGCTAATACTATTGAAATATTGGATATTAAGACCCACTAATAGAGGAGATAGAATTGTTCCTACCCCGAAGAGAAAGTGCAACCCATTCATATAGGGAGCGGAATTCTTCTTATAGATCCTTATGATCATCAGATTAGTCACTATATCTATCATTCCTTCGGCAACGGCTAAAAGGAAAAAGATAGCAAGTAAGAGTAGAAAGGAGGTCGTAAGCGAAATACCTATCAGAGTAAAGCCATAAAGCAAGGTTGCTGCAAAGACAAACCAATGAACTACTGAATGGGTGATGACAAAGCGGCAGATATAGACCCCTGCTAAGAATCCGACCGGAAGCAACAACAGCAGGACTCCCATATCTGCCAAATCCTTATTAGTCTGATGAGTAAATGCGATAAGAGAAGGCCCCACCATGCCAACTGAGACTCCTACCAGAAAGATGCTATAAAAGTAGAAGCTGGTTTCGATGGAGGATTGCTTGATATTGGTCAAAATAGCTTGCCTTTCCGCCAGCAATCATCCTTATGGTCATCTACCATTCCTATAGCCTGCATATAGGCATAGACAATAGTGCTACCAACAAACTTAAATCCCTTGGCGCGGAGATCCTTACTAATCTGATCACTCAGTGGCCTAGTGGCGGGAATCTCATCACAGCTCTTATAAGAATTAATAATGGGTTTGCCATCAACAAAATCCCAAATATAGGCATCGAAGGACCCCCACTTTTCACAAATAGCAATGAAAGAACGCGCATTCGTAATAGCCGATTGAATTTTCAGCCTATTTCTTACAATAGCTTGATCCTGTAGTAGGGAACGGTATTTGTCATCATCATAGTTGGCTATTTTATTAAAGTCAAAGTCATCAAAGGCTTGACGATAAGCATTGCGTTTCTTTAGAATAGTTAACCAATTCAAGCCAGCTTGAGCACCTTCTAAAATTAGCATCTCAAACAGTCGCCTATCATTATGAAGCGGCACCCCCCACTCTTCATCATGATAATTGATATATAGTGGGTGGCCCTGACACCATTCGCATCTTTCCTTTTGTTCCTCTTCAGTCTTAACCATAAAGAATTAAACTAGCTTAATTGTTTAGCTTTAATGTAAAGAAAAAGGGGGAATCTATTTATTCTTATTGATTAGGTGCAGATTTTCCTTCAATTAGATTAGGGAAAAGCACGCAAACGACTGTAGCTGCCATCTGGTTGCCAAGAATACATAACGTAGATTGAATCAGTCAGGTCTCCTTTATTGTCAAACGCCTTCTCGCCCATTACAGTAGCAACCTTTTTGTTCTTCAACCAATTAGCAAGGAAAACTCCATTGGTTATCCCAGTTCGTCTGATTGCTTCGGTTGCCAGTTGCGTAGCCGTATAGGCATAAAGAGTATAGCCTTCTGGTTCAAAGCCTTGCTGGCGAAAACTTTCCACCACTTCTATACCGGCTGGATTAATTTCCGCATCACGTGGATCAGCACCAAAAGTCATTAGGGTCTTACTCAAATAGCTTGGCTTCCTTACCTTATCAACAAAGTTATGAGAGGCAATACCAGCGCCAGAGACAAACCAGCCGTTAAAACCCATCTCTCTTAGCTGGCGCAACAAAATACCTGCCTCAGTATGCAAACCGCCGAAGTAGACTAGATCCGGTTGCTTTAATAGGATCTCATCTACCAACAAAGAGTAGTCTTCTTGCCCCCTTACCAGGCTAGTATAAAGAACTACTTCTTCGCTCTTGAGGCCAGCACGAGTAGCATCAGCCAATCCCTTACCATAGAGGTCGTTATCATGAACAATTACAATCCGCTTAGCCTTGAGACGATTCATTATATAACTACTCGCCACCTTGCCCTGATCATCATCGCGCCCTGATACGCGTAATACATTTGGTAGCCGCCTATCAGTAACTCGTGGATTAGTAGATGCAGGTGTTATCATCAGTAGATTCGCTCGAAGATAGATTTCAGAACCAGCAATAGAGGTGGCAGAACATACATGGCCTATAACTAGATCCACCTGTTCTTGATTAACCAAGGTCTCAGCAGCCTTCGTTGCTAGAGCCTCTTTACACTGGTCATCGGCTTTAACCGCTACCAGTTGTTCGCCATTGATACCACCATCTTGGTTAATCTGTTGAATCGCTAATGAAACTCCTCGCCACAACTGCTCACCAAAAGCGCTATAAGAGCCAGTATGAGATGCCGCAACCCCTATCTTTATTTCGGCAGCTAGATTATGGGTAAATAGGAGAAAAAATGTAAAAGCTAATATTTTTTTCATAATTTGAAATGTTTATTTGGTTCATATTTTGGAATGTTTAAGTGGGTATTATACAAATAATTCCTAGAAATTGGCAAATTATCAAGAATTTCTCATTCATTAGTCTATTATTTGCCTAATCTTTTCCTTGGGGATAATTTTCAACAAGCAGACTTTGAGTGGGGAAAGCAAACTCAGCCCCATACTTTTCAACTATGGCAGCAATCTTAAATAGAATGTCCTCCTTGGTTTGATTGTAGCTATGCCAAGTAGTATTATTCGTCATGGCATCTACCATAAATATCAATGAATACTCACCATAGGACTCAAAGACTACTAGGGGACCCTTATATTCTTTGCCTGGCTGCTTTATATCCTTATGGTTCAATAGCATCTGATTGATATCAGCCACTATATCGCGCAGTTTTGCCATATCAATATATCTTATCCCTATGTGCTCTCTAATTCGCCGGCTAGTCATTCGTTGTGGTGTCTCAATATAGTTTGACATAAAAGTTGAATTGGGGATAAACATAGGTCGATTATCAAAGGTGCGTATTTGGGTGATGCGCCACCCTATTTTCTCTACCACTCCTTCGATGCCGGCTGGCGGACATCTTACCCATTCGCCAATGACAAAGGGGCGTTCCCAAATTATTAACAAGCCAGAGAAAAAATTTGCTAGGGTATCCTTAATAGCAAAGCCTACAATAATACCCCCTATACCTCCAAATGCTAATATGCCAGTAATCGAGACTCCTGTCAAACTAAGAAGGGTAAGAAGAAATGCTATGATAATGCCAGCACGGATAAGGTTGATGATGGAATGTAAGCTAGCCGCATCTATTCTTTTTAATAGTCCGCTTGACACGGCTCTTCCAGTGAACAAGAGATTTCTTAGCCGACCAATACATTGAAAGCAAAACCAGAAAAATGAAAAAGTAATAATGGGCAGATTCCCATCTAGAATGCAACACTTGTTTCTAAATTATAGTTTATCCCGCTAAGTTGTTGGAACACTTCGGCGGGGGTTTTGAAGCCGAGGCACTTTCGTGGTCGGTTGTTCAATCGGGTCATGATTTTTATTATCATTTCTTTGGGTAGATTTCGCAAGGACATTCCTTTCGGCAGATACTCGCGGATGAGTTTATTGATACTTTCATTGGTACCTCTTTCCCAGCTGCGATAAGGCGTGGCGAAGTAGGTATCGCAGTTGAGTTTTTCGGCTATTTTCTGGTGGTCGCTGAACTCCCGCCCATTATCGAAAGTGATGGTATGGACCCAGTCGGCGATGGGTTGGAGCATGGAGGAGATAGCTTTTTCGATTGAGACCTTGTCTTTGTGTTGCACCTGGGCCATCAAGGTAAAACGGGAAGCTCGATCCACTATGGTCACTAAGAACCCTTTATGGTTGGCACCATGCATGGTATCGGCTTCCCAGTCGCCTAATCGCGTGCGTTGTTCCACTATGGCGGGGCGCTTTTCGATGCCGACCCGTCCTGGAATACACTGTTTATAGGCTTTTCGTCTATGATCATGACCGTGATGGCGTCCTTTATTGCGAAGCAAAGTATGCAGGTCACCGCCTGCTTTACGATCCTTTGCGATCCACCGATACAGCGTATTTTTAGAAGGAGCGGGCTTCCCTATAAGACGCCAGCGCTCTACAATCTGCTCTGGACTCCATTGGATTTCTAATAAAGAGCGCACTTCTTCCTTCATCCGTTCCGTTAGAACCTCGTAGTAAGAACGTTCTAACTGTCGGGCTTGGCTTTTTTGATGCGCTTGTAAATGACGATAGCCGCGCTTCCCGCGATTGCGCTGGATCTCTCGGCTAATAGTAGAAGGACAACGATCTAAGCGCCGAGCTATAAAGCGTATGCTCTTTCCTTCTCGCCTCATTTTTTCTATCATATATCTTTCTTTCTTTGAAAGGGGGGTATAATGCTTTTTATACATTGTGACACCTCGTAATAATTTTTCTTGGATGGGATTATATAATCCCATCCAAGAAAAGAGGTGTTGCACTGATGGTGGGAATTTGCCATGTAAGGAATTTGACTACCCGTCACAAAAGCACCAACAAAAGGGAAAGAAGCACCTAGAACAGCCAGAGCAGAGGAGATCCCCAAGGCGAGAATCATAAACATAAGGGGAAGATAGCTGGACTCAATAAGGATATCATCCAGCATATTAGATGTTCTTTTGATTTGATGCCAGATCCACTTGTGAAAGAAATGAAAAAGAACTAGGAATAAGCCAGTGCCCAAAAAGTATAGGCACATAACCACTAGTGGGTTTTGGAGATAAGGGGATAGTTGTTCCATTGGTTCTTCTAATTTATCATTCTACTTTTAGCTGAACAAAGCGCCTCTTACCTATCTGTAACAAAGCCTCGTCCCCTTTCTTTAGCTTAAATGTCTTATCCCTTAGCTTGTTATGATTTAATTGCACTGCCCCCGCCGCCAACAATCTTAATGCTTCACTAGTGCTTTGAGTAAGTCCTGCTTCTTTTAGGACATTGGCTATAGGCATGCCTTCTTCTGCTACTGGCCCTATAACAATCTCAGGGATATCTTTTGGCAACTCCCCTTTACTGAATTGAGCAATAAAATCTTGTTGTGCCCTATCCGCTTGTGCTGAGGAATGGAGATGACTGGTAAGCTGCCAAGCTAATCTACGCTTAATATCGCGAGGATTGGTACCTGAAGCAACTGTCTGTTTCATTGCAGCCAATTCAGAAAGCGAACAGAGTCTGAGCAGCTGCCAATAACGCCACATGGCATCATCTGAAAGCGACATTAGCTTGCCATAGATATTAATCGGCTCGTCTTCAAAGGCAATGTAGTTATTGAGTGATTTGGACATCTTCTTTACCCCGTCTGTTCCTTCTAAAAGAGGTAAAGTAATCACCACTTGGCTTTCTATACCATAATCACGTTGGATCTTTCGTCCAACTAACAGATTAAAAGTCTGATCTGTTCCCCCCAATTCAATATCCGCCTCAAGAGCAACTGAATCATATCCTTGAATAAGTGGATAGAGAAATTCATGCAAGGCAATAGCTTGCCCTAGTCTATGGCGGGTAGCAAAATCTTCTCGTTCCAACAAACGTGCAACATTGTAATGCGCCATCAGCCGAACAAGATCTTGTGGCTTAAGAGAGTCACACCATTCTGAGTTATAGCGGATAATGGTATTTTCCTTATGCAATATCTTAAAGACCTGTTGGGTGTAAGTAGCAGCATTCTTCTTCACTTCAGTGGGACTTAATGGCGGACGAGTCTCACTCTTGCCGCTAGGATCTCCTATGCAGGCAGTGAAATCTCCTACCAAAAAGATGACCTGATGACCTAATTGTTGAAATTCGCTTAGTTTTTTTAGTTGCACTAAATGCCCTAGGTGTAGGTCTGGTGCAGTTGGATCAAATCCTATCTTTATCTTGAGTGGTCTACCCAGCTTAAGCTTGGCCGTCAACTCTTCTTCGTTGATAATCTCTTCAACCCCCTCTTTGATGATAGCTAGTTGCTCGTTAATAGTTTTCACAGTCCTTGCGCAGAAAGCTTCTCCAATACTGGATTGGCATAAATTCTAAGATAGGCTTCAAGCCATTTAGATGGAACCTTGTCAAGTCGTTTTTGTAAATAACGACAGACCAGTGGTTGTGAAGGAACAAAGGCTTTAATAGCAGCATCCAACCGCTCTTGCGCTTCCTTGCCTTTCTCTACTAATAGCCTCAGCGCATAGAAATGAGAGGGATAGAGCCGATAGTTGTTAATAATGGCTTGATCTATCTCAGTGGTAATCTTTGTCAGGTCTTTGTTTTCATCCCAATGAAAACGCTTGCCTATAAAGACATTGATACGTCCCTTAAACCCAGTAATTCCCTCCACCAGCTCATTCAGATCGCTGTGTTCTGGAGAGCTAGACTTTTGTATTCCTTCACTCACAGCACGGGCTTTATGAATGGCACAAGGATCATATTCATAGCTAATGGAAACTGGTCGTAGATTAAGACGATTGAGGGTAGCAGCTGGCGACTCTCCCTTGACAGCATTGAGATTTAGCATCTTCAAGACAGCTTGGCTGGTCTTGTCCCGGCTATCCTTAGCCCGTCCTTCTCGTTGGGCCAACCAAATATTCTCCTTTTCGCTTATAGCTATATGAATAAAAGAGGAAAGCCGCCTCATCTCAATATAAATTTCTCGCCTATTACTATCCTTACGCGCTCGCTTTACAATAAACGAACGATTGAGTCTCATAATATCACTGGCATACTCATTAGTTAACAGGTTATCGCCTATGCCTATCATACATATGGGCTGATTTTCACGATAAAGGCTATAGCAGATTACGGCGGGATCTAGAGAAATGTCACGATGATTAGAAAAGAGAAGGTGCCCCCTGTTTTCAAAAGGAGACTCAAGTTGGATATTGATACCGCTTGAGGTTTTATCTAGCATACGAAAAAAGAACCAACCAGTAATATGCACTTGAAAACTTCTGATATCCTTAACCTGATGCAACTTATAACGAATAATAGCACGGCAAAGACGCATGGCAAAGTTTGGCATCAGCCGACTTAAAGTAGGAAAGCGAAACCTAGCCAGGTTGCTAAAGAGCTGGTCTTTTTTCAGTAGTTTGGTTATAACCGCTTGACACTCCTCATCTCGATAAGGACGGATAAGAAGGAATTCTAGATCAGCTGTTGACCTTGCCATGACAGTGTTTGTATTTTTTACCGGAACCACAAGGGCAGGGTTGATTTCGCCCTATCTTTTTCTCAGCCCGTGTAAAAGTTGTTACCTTTCTTGCTCTTGTTGCTCCTGTTGGTGCTGTTGGTGCTGTTGGTGCTGAATTACGGGCAAAAGAATTCACCTCCTTATGGCGGGCAGTCATTTCTTGTTGTGACATTAATGCTACTTTTTTATCCTCATCCTGTTTTATTTGTAGATAACATAAGAGTCGCGTGGTTTCCATCTTTATCCGCTCTAACAGCTCTTCAAAGGCAAGATAGGATTCTTTTTTGTATTCTTCTTTTGGGTTGCGCTGGGCATAGCCACGTAAGTGAATGCCTTGGCGAAGATAGTCCATCATTTGTAAATGCTGACGCCAGAGCATGTCCAATACCTGTAGCATTACCTGCTTTTCCACATTTGCTATGACCTCTTCCTCTATATGACTATGTCTATCTTTATAAGCCATATAGACCTTGTCGGCTAACTCAGATGCAATCTTTTCGCTATCCTTAGGATCCCAACTATCCAGCGTCATTTCATAGTTAAAGCTATTCTTAACCTTGTCTATTAACATCCCTACTCGCTCTTCGGGATAATCTGCCATCTGACCAAAAACCGCATTATGCACTTGCTCTTGCATATTGTGTTTAATCACATCGGTCATATTTTCCGCTTCTAATAGATGACGCCGCTGCTCATAAATAATCTGCCGCTGATTATTGGCCACATCATCATATTCCAGTAGCTGTTTGCGGATATCAAAATTACGCCCTTCCACCTTGCGCTGAGCCCTTTCAATTGCATTGGTAACCATCTTATGTTCTATCGCCTCCCCTTCGGGCAAACCAAGGGCCTGCATCATATTAGAAACTCGTTCAGAAGCAAAGAGTCTTAATAGATCATCCTCCATCGAAAGATAAAACCTAGTAGCCCCTGGATCACCTTGGCGGCCGCACCTGCCTCTCAACTGATTATCTATGCGGCGCGACTCATGTCGCTCGCTCCCTATAACATAAAGACCTCCCTTCTTCAGCACTAAGTCATGTTGTTGCTGCCAGCTCTCTTTGAGCTCGGCAAGCTTAGTGGCTGGTGGATCATCTCCCAAATCCTTAATCTCCAATTCTAAATTGCCGCCAAGCACGATGTCTGTTCCTCGTCCAGCCATATTAGTTGCTATGGTGACCTTGCCGGGAACACCGGCCTCGGCAATGACCTGAGCCTCATTGGCATGGTTCTTTGCATTGAGAACATTATGAGGAATGTTCTTTTTCGTTAGATAACCGGCCAGTTCTTCTGAAGCATGAACCGATGCTGTTCCTACTAAGACAGGTATCTGCTCTTTCTGACATCTTTCAATATCCTCAATAATTGCCTGGTATTTTTCTTTACGAGTCAAGAACACCAAGTCATTTTTGTCATCACGAATCATCTTTTTATTAGTAGGCACAACTATCACCTCCAAATCGTAAATTTGGTCAAATTCATAGGCTTCGGTATCCGCAGTCCCCGTCATTCCTGCCAATAGGTCATACAAGCGAAAGTAATTTTGAAAAGTGGTGGAGGCAAGAGTCTGACTTTCCTGTTTAATTTCTATATTCTCTTTAGCCTCAATTGCTGGATGGATCCCCTCCGACCATCTACGTCCCACCATTGCCCGACCAGTATGTTCATCTACAATGACTATTTCTTGATCTCTTACCAAATAATGAACATCTCGCTTAAACAGATGATGGGCTTTCAGTGCTGCTTGAATATGATGCAATAGGTGAATCGCTTGAATATCATAGAGACTAGTTCCTTCTGCCAATAGACCAAGAGAAATAAGAGCTCTTTCAATATTCTCATGGCCTCGTTCCGATAGCTCTATATTGCGATTCTTCTCATCCATAATAAAGTCCCCTTCTTCCACCAGAACATCCCCCTCTGCCATCTTTTGCTCTTTAAGAGCCGGTATTAGTCGATTGATCTGCCGATAGATATTCATGTCCTGTTGTTTTGCCCCAGATATAATTAGAGGAGTTCGCGCCTCATCAATAAGAATAGAATCCACTTCATCCACTATGGCATAATGTAGTTCTCGCTGCACTTTTTGTTCTTTATTCATTACCAGATTATCACGAAGATAGTCGAAACCAAATTCATTGTTGGTGCCATAGGTGACATCCGCTTGGTAAGCCTGTTTTTTTTCTTCTGTCGGCTGTTGGCTATAAATCACCCCAACTGTCATTCCTAAAGCCTCATATAGGGTCCCCATCCAAGCCGCATCCCGCTTGGCAAGATAGTCATTGACTGTCACTATGTGAGTGCCCTTCTCTTCAATGGCATGGAGATAAGTAGGTAAGGTTGCTACTAGAGTCTTACCCTCCCCAGTTCTCATCTCGGCAATATTGCCCTCATGTAAGACCATGCCGCCTATGAGCTGCACATCAAAATGTTTCATATGTAAAGAACGGTGGCTTGCCTCTCTCACTGTGGCAAAAGCTTCCACTAACAGACCAGCTAAATCCTCACCCTTTTGGTATCTAGTGCGAAAAAGCCTAAGCTGCGCCCGCAGCTGATCATCTGTCATTGCTGCCATCTGATCACCAAGCTTATTGATCTTTTTCACTTGATGGTCTAATCTTCTGAGCACTCGATTATTGCGAGAACCAAAGACACGGATAAGACTATTCGTCAACATTTGGCTATTTTACAATAATCTTCTTGGCAAGAGATTTCAGAGCCTCAATTTAGGGCTTATAATTAATCCCAAATGGAAGAACAAAATAACAGAGTCCTATCCTTAGAGAATATCCACCTTGCTTATGGCACCAAAGAAATTCTCAAGGGGATTTCATTAAACGCCTACAAATCAAATGTCATCTCCATCTTAGGCAGTAGCGGTTCCGGCAAAAGCTCGCTGTTACGCTGTATTAATCTATTGGAGATACCTCAGCAAGGAACTATTTCTTTTCAACAAGAGGAAATTCTCTTGATAGCTAAGAAAAAAGGCAGCCGCACCATAAAAAATACAGCTCAGCTGAATAGACTAAGATCAAAAATAGGTATGGTATTTCAACACTTTAATCTTTGGTCTCATATGACCGTCCTGCAGAACATTATGGAAGCCCCCTTATGTGTGCTGAAAAAGAACAAAGCAGAAGCCCATGAACAAGCACTCTATCTATTACAAAAAGTAGGGCTAGATACTCGCCTCAAAGACTCTTATCCAATTCAACTATCCGGCGGGCAACAACAAAGGGTTGCTATAGCGCGCACCCTAGCAATGGAACCAGAGCTCATCTTGTTAGATGAGCCTACTTCAGCCTTAGACCCAACTCTAGTAAATGAGGTTCTACAGGTCATAGCAACCTTGGCAAAAGAATTGCGCACCATGATCATAGTTACACATGAAATGGAGTTCGCGCGCAAGGTTTCAACCAGAGTCATCTTTCTTCAACAAGGAAAAATTGAAGCAGATGGCACCCCAACCGATATATTTACTAAAAATCGAACCCTTCGGCAGTTCTTGCAGGTAGATAAGTAGCCTATATAGTCTTATAGTCTACCAAACGCGCCCGGAGAGATTCGAACTCCCGACCCCTTGGTTCGTAGCCAAGTACTCTATCCAACTGAGCTACGGGCGCTTAGAGTGATTTTTATTATACTCCTATATCTCTATATCTCTATATCCTCTATACTCCTATAGTCCTATACCCCAGAGAACCTTTTTATACCCCTATACTCCAGAGAATTTCCTTTGGACTATGCCAAATGCTATTCAGCTATGGCCTTGAGAAGCTTCCAGTTCAGTCGCCACCCCTGCTTCAATTGCCTTATCAATAACCCGCTTGTCCTCAACCAGAAATGTCGGATTCACCGAGCTTAAAGGCTGTATTTTTGCCAAACGGTCAAAACTATCACTCCTTCCATGATCACCTTTACGCCAACCATCATATAGATCACGAAAATGGCAGAAAAAGAGATTCACCCTGTTATCAGTTCCTTGCTGTTGTAACCTCCCACATTTTAGAGATGACAGCATTTCTTTTCAGCAACAATCGAATATCTCGTGATAACATTAATAACGGAGAGGGAGGGATTCGAACCCTCGATAGAGCTATAAGACCCTATAACTCCTTAGCAGGGAGCCGCTTTCAACCACTCAGCCACCTCTCCTACAGCACATATTATGACATATCTATTAAATTACAAACAGTTTTTTCAATAGGAAAGATAGTTAAAATCCAATATCAGAGTTTAGGAAACTGCTGACCCAAAACCAAATCCCAGTGAGGTGGATAGAATAGATCACAGCCACCACCAGGGAAAAAGGTAAATTCACCAAAATATAATTTACTATTGACAATATAAAAATCAATCCGGACATAAGGAAAAGGACTGCTCAGCTCTTCTGCTATGCTTAGCATCTGAGATAGAATCCTTGGTTTGAGCTGTTCTTGTATCACTGGCACAGGGTGGGTATTGAGATGAAAACAACAATTATTCCAATTCCTATCGTAAAAATTTTGCTTGAATATTTTAACAGTGTCATTACCTACTTGAACTTGAATATATTTAGCCTTATTAGCAAAACAATGAACCTTATAATCTATCAGCCTACCAGATTCATCTTCCAAGTACTCTTCTACTATGATGCGCGGCTTGATAGGCAAATAATGCCATTCACCATACCAGACCTTTATATAAGGACTTTCCATAAGTTTTAAAAACTTTTTCTTCATACTATCAAAATCATAGGAAAACCTATCCTTAACTATAAAATTCATGCCCGAGCGATTATTGATTTTTACAACAAAAGACTTGGGCATATCTTCAAAGCGAAGCTGATCAACTGAATTCGCCTCTGCATACCTCTTTACTAAGAGGTCTTCATAACCTTGCTCTATCAGATACTCAGCTACCCTACATTTATCCGCCAATAGAGGCATTAAGGGATGGCGATAGCATAATTTGTAAACTTGCAATTTCTCATCAAATGTTTGAGGCTTCAATAGGTTCGGATAGCAACCAAGCCTTCGTCGATATTCAAGAAGCATCCTTATTAGCACAACAATCCGAAGTGGCGATAGTCGATAATTGAGTAATGGATGAAGAATTAATTTCTTGTATTTAAGTCCCGACTGATTATATAAGATGACAAAAGTTAGCAAAAATAGGAAAATAACGTAAAAATTGTTAAACCCAAATAACTCTACAATGCCCCATGCCAATAAGAATAGACTAAAAAAAATTAATTTCTTGTATTTAATTCTTAGTTGATTATATAAGACAGCAACGATTAGTAAAAATAGGAAAATAGTGTAAAAATTATTAAGTCCAAATAACTCTACGCTACCCCATGCCAATAAGACAATATAGAAGAGACTAATGAGAATCCTTCGTAAAAAATAGCTGGGTTTCCGTTTTCTATCTGAAACCTTCATAGTAAATAAGCTCATACTCTTTACAAAGGTCGTGGCCGTCGTAAAATATAGAAAATAGCGAAGAAAGAGGCAAGAGAGGCAGCCAAATAGGTATAAGCACAAGCGCGCAGAATATTTCTAATGATAGCAAGGTCTGGCTGAGAAAGATATTCCTCTAAAATCGGTAATGCTCTACCGAAACTGGCATCCAGCTCTACTGGTAAGGTAATCAAAATGATAAGCAGTTTTTTCAATAGGGAAGATAGTTAAAATCCAATATCAGAGTTTAGGAAATTGCTGACCAAAAACCAAATCCCAGTGAAACGGATAGAATGAGCTAAATCCACAATGAGGGTAAAAGGTAAATTCACCGAAATATAATTTGTTATTGACAATATAAAAATCTACCCGGACAAAAGGAAAAGGGCCACTCAGCTCTTCTGCTATGCTTAGCATCTGAGATAAAATCTTTGGTTCTGGCCATTCTTGTATCACTGACACAGGATTAACATTAAAATTAAAATAACAATTATTCCAATTCCTATCGTAAAAAGTTTGTCTAGCTATTCTAACAGTATCACTACCTACTTGAACTTGAATGTATTTAGCCCTATTAGCAAAACAATAAACCTTATAATCCATCAGCCTACCAGATTGATCCTCCAAGTACTCTTCCACTATGATGCGCGGCTTGATAAGCAAATAATGCCATTCACCATATGAGACTCCCCGAAAGGGAGTTTTGATAGACATCAAAAGCTTTTTATTCATACTATCAAAATCATAGGAAAACCTATCCTTAACTATAAAATTCATATTCCAACCATGATTGGCCTTTACAACAAAAGACCTTGGCATATCTTCAAAGTTAAGTTGATCAACTGAATCGACCTCTGCATACCTCTTTACTAATAGGTCTTCATAATCCTTCTCTATCAAATATTCAGCTACCCTGCATTTATCCGCCAATAGAGGTATTAAAAGATGGCGATAATTCAATTTATAAACCTGCAATTGCTCATTGAATGTTTGAGGCTTCCACAAGTTCGGATAGCAACCAAATTTTTGTTGATATCTATGAAGGATTCTTATTAGCATAACAATCAAAAGTCTTGATAACCGATGATTGTGTAATAGATAAAGAATTAATTTCTTATATTTAAGTCTCGATTGATTATATAAGATAGCACAAGCTAGCCAAAATAGGAAAATAACGAGAATCCTTCGTAAAAAATAGCTGGGTTTCCTTTTTCTATCTGAAACTTTCAAAGTGAATAAGCCTATACTTGTTACAAAGGTCGTGGTCGCCGCAAAATATAAAAAATAGCGAAAAAGGAAGCAAGAGAGGCAGCTAAATAGGTATAAGCACAAGCGCGCAGAATACTTCTAATTACGACAAGGTCTGGCTGAGAAAGATATTCCTCTAAAATCGGTAATGCTCTCCCAAAACTAGCATCCAGCTCTACTGGTAAGGTAATCAAGTGGACTAAAACCCCTACTGCTATGGCTAAAACCCATAAAGTAATAAATAATGCCACAATACTAGGTTGAGCAAAAGCAAATAATAGCCCTATCAATAACACAAAATTAAATAGCTTCCTTATGCCATCTGCCAGCTTTGCCAACTGGGTTCTAAGTTTAAGAAAGTTAGACCCTTCGGCAAACTGAAGCGCATGACCGAACTCGTGAGCAGCAACTGCTACCGCGGTTAAGGACTTGTTATCCAGCTTATCTGAGGTTAAACAAACCATATTCGTTTCTGGATTGAAATGATCCCCTAATGGAGTAGATGATATCTGTAGTTCCTTTAATTTAAATTTCTTCTTTAGATGAATTAGTAGTTGGCGCGCGGTGCCGGGCAAATCTGACCTCTCTTGATTATGTTTACTCATTATATGGCGAGCATAGATTTGCGGTAGCTGTAAGCATGCTACTAATAGTAGTAACAACCCAAGTTGAACCATAGATTATAGGTTGATTGATTAAAGATTAAAGCCGATTGATGACCTTAGTTAAAATAGTCATTCCTTGCTGCAACTCATCATCATTAATTATTAAAGGAGGTGCCAGCCTGAGTACATCTCCATCTCCCGCCAAGAGTATCAGCAGTCCCTCTTCTTCACAAGTCCGGCGAATCTCAGCGCCGGAATATCCTTTAGTTAAGCTTGCGCCTATCAACAAGCCAAGACCGCGGATAGAGCTAAAGAGCTTCTTCTTCTCATTGAGCTTTCTTAATTCTGCCATCAGCCATTCCCCTTTTCTTGTCACCTCGGTCAACAGGCTGATATCATCAGTTAGTCTAACCGATTCATATGCCACAGCTGCTGCTAATGCATTGCTACCAAAGGTGCTGCCATGACTGCCAGCAGTTAAATAGGAACCATATTCTTTTCGCGCCAGCAAAGCAGCTATTGGAAAGCCACCACCTAGCGCCTTGGCGCTAGTCATCAGATCTGGTTCAATACCATAATGCATATAGGCAAAGAGCTTACCTGTTCGGCCAAGACCACTTTGAATTTCGTCAAAGATCAACAGGGCCTGGTATCTATTACAGAGTTCACGAGTCATTTGCAAGAAATCCCGAGTCACCAAATGTACTCCTCTCTCGCCTTGTACCAATTCTAAGATAACCGCGCAAAATTCTTTATTCATCATCTTCTCTAAGGCAGCCATATCATTGAATGGGCAGCGAAAAATCCCAGCCGGTAATGGTCCAAAAGGCAATCTTTGCTCTTCTTTGCCGCTGAGGGATAGGGTCCATAGAGATCTACCATGGAAGGCGCCGCTAAAGCACAAGATCTTGTGCTTGTTTTCTCCTCCTGTTTGTTTACCGTATTTACGTGCCAACTTGAGAGCGGCTTCGTTTGCTTCAAGACCAGAGCTACATAAGAATACTTGATCAGCAAAGGTTTTCTGCACCAATAGCTGAGCAATCAAATTAGCCTTATCATTCAACCAATAGTTACTGGTATGCCAAAGCCTATTTGCTTGATCCTGCAAGGCTGCAACCAGTTGAGGATGGCAATGGCCAAGATGATTTACTGTTATGCCGCTACCAAAATCAAGATAATTCTTGCCATTGCTATCTCTTAGTTTGCATCCTTGCCCCAATTTGAAAGAAATAGTCCTTTCACCATAATTCGGTAAAAAAAGCCTATTTGCCTCTGCCACTGACGGGATGAATCGTCCCACTATTTCTTGTGAACCAAGGTCATACCATCTGCCAATGGTAACAAGCACATATCTACCCTGCTATCCTTAGCTATATAAGCATTTAGGCGGCGAAAATTCTCAGTCTGTTGATCACTAGCTGATTCATCCACCACCAACCCCTTCCAAAGAGTATTGTCCAAAGCAATTAAGCCTCCTTTCCTAACCAAAGCTAATGACAGCTCATAATAGTTGTAATAATTGCCTTTGTCAGCATCAATAAAGACAAAGTCGATATCATCAACTCCCTCAGATTTAAGCTGAGCTAAGGTGTCAAGCGCTGGTCCTAAGCGCAAGTCAATTTTATCTGCCACTCCAGCCCTTTTCCAGTAAGGAACAGCCAGTTGAACATTCTCATCATCTAGCTCACAAGCAATCACCCTCCCATCCGATGGCAATGCCAATGCCATTATTAGACTACCATAACCCATAAAAACGCCCAGCTCCAATGCTTTACGAGCATTTAGTAGTTTTAAAAGAAAGAATATCAGTTGCCCCTGTTCAGCGGTGCTTTGCATATTCTCTTGCGGCTTAGTTTCGGCAAGTTGACGTAAGCCAGCTAATTCCTCTGTTTCTATCCCCCCATAGCTTAATAGATAGTTCCGCAACCTGTCATCTAAAGGAACATCTTTAAATAGACTCATATCAAGGACAGGGATTTGAATAGCGAACCGCTATCTCCTCTATTTGATTCAAGACTTCCTCACTTAAGAAAACATCTGCCGCCTTAATATCAGTTTCCAACTGGTGTAAATTGGTAGCTCCTATGATAATACTAGTCATAAAAGGTTTTGTCAATAGATAAGAAATAGCCATTTGAGATGGGTCCAACCCATTATCCTTTGCTAGTTGGACATATTCGGCTGTGGCTTTTTGCCCTAGTAAAGTGAAATAACGAGGAAATTCCTTTTCCCAAAGGGTGATACGCGCTCCCGCTGGTCTATTACCATTTAGATACTTACCGGTTAAAGCGCCAAAAGCAA
Source organism: Gammaproteobacteria bacterium (assembly GCA_965215225.1). Lineage (GTDB taxonomy): Bacteria > Pseudomonadota > Gammaproteobacteria > CBDBNL01 > JAAOII01. Next base: position 1,423,305 of record OZ244039.1, on the reverse strand, counting down.
GCGGTGAATAGGCGAGTAGGCCGCAAGACTCTCTCATGGAAATCTCAGCTAAGCCTATATCATAAGGACGGCAAAGGAGATTATAGGGGTTTTGAATACTCACAATAGGAGGAAGATCCATAGTCTTTGCTAAGTGAATCAACCTCATTACCCCCCAAGGAGTCTCATTTGATACTCCTAGATAACGAACCTTACCCGCCTCAACCAACCTGGCTAAGGCTTCAAGGGTCTCCTGTAAATCAATCGCATCGTCATCTTCCTTATGCTCATAGTTAAGACGACCGAAAAAGTTACTGCTCCGTTCAGGCCAGTGTATCTGATAAAGATCAATATAATCCGTCTGAAGCCTCTTTAGGCTATTATCACAAGCAAAGGAGATTTGCTCGGCAGATAGTCTAGTTTCCTTAGCAGGCGATTTCATACCTGAGCGCATATAGGACATATTGCTTCGTCCCGCCACCTTGGTTGCGAGGATGATATCGTCTCGCTTCTTTCTTTTCGCTAACCAGTTGCCTATATAGGTTTCGGTCCTAGTTGCTTTGTGGCGACTGACCGGCACTGGATAAACTTCCGCAGTATCAATAAAATTGATACCCTCAGCTAAAGCGAAGTCTAATTGCTGATGCGCTTCCTGTTCTGTGTTCTGTTCACCAAAAGTCATGGTGCCTAAGCAAATCTCACTAACAGAACTTCTGCCGAGTTTACGATATTTCATAATTGAAATTAGGATTATAGCAAAGGACTAAACAAATCCATAGCCAACCTTCTTGAACCATTGAACAAATCTAGCTAAGCCTTCATCTAACCGAGTGGTTGGGGAGAAGCCAATTAAGTTCGACAAGTTGTCCATCTGCGCATAGGTCCTTTGGACATCGCCAGCCTGCATAGGCAGCAGCTTCTTACGCGCGTCTACTCCCAAAAGCCTTACTAATATATCAACAAAATCTTCTAGATTCACTGGGTGATTATTTCCTAGATTAAGCACTCGGCAAGGGGGCGAATTCCCTTCATCAGGAGGCGGCAATTCTATTAATCTATTAATGGCCTCAACTGCATCATCAATATAGGTAAAATCTCTCTGCATATCGCCGTTGTTATATAAATCAATGGGCTGATCCTTATGGAGGGCGGCAGCAAACTTATAATAGGACATGTCTGGTCTTCCCCAACTGCCGTAAACCGTGAAGAAACGCAACCCAGTAGTAGGAATACGGAATAAATGGCTATAGCTATGTGCCATTAGCTCATTAGATTTTTTAGTGGCCGCATAGAGGGAGGCAGGTTGATCTGTTTTATCCTCTTCAGCAAACGGAATCTTTTGATTAAGACCATAAACGGAGCTAGAAGATGCATAAATAAGATGAATCGGCTTAATCTGACGACAGGCTTCCAACAAATTCATAAACCCATTGATATTATTACTGATATAAGAATCTGGCCTATCAAGCGAATAGCGCACTCCCGCCTGAGCTGCCAAATGAATAATATGGGAGAATTTGTGCTCTGATAAAAGGCTGTTAAGGGCAGATTTATCTGTCATATCCAGCTGAACAAAACTAAAGTCGCCTTCTTCCTTAAGCAGTTGTATCCTTGCCTGCTTGAGTGGAGGAGAGTAATAGTGATTGAGGCTATCTATGCCAACTAGTTTTTGCCCTTTTTTCATTAAATAGCGGCTGAGGTGAAAACCAATAAATCCTGCCGCACCTGTAATTAGAATATTTTTCATTGAAATTTTTCTCTTGTCATATGTGAAATTCTTAACTAGGCGGATTCACATTTAAAGTGCAACACCTGTTGCTAAATTATAATTGATTCCGCTGAGTTGTTGGAACACTTCAGCGGGTGTATCGAACCCGAGGCACTTTCGTGGTCGGTTGTTCAATCGGTCCATGATTTTAGTTATCCTTTCTTTGGGTAGATTTCGGAAGGACATTCCTTTTGACAGATACTTGCGAATGAGTCCATTGATGTTTTCATTGGTGCCTCTTTCCCAGCTGCGATAAGGAGTGGCGAAGTAGGTATCGCAGTCCAGTTTGTCAGCGATTATCTGATGGTCGCTGAACTCCCGCCCATTATCAAACGTGATGGTATGGACTTGGTCGGCGATGGGTTGGAGCAGAGCAAGGATAGCCTTTGTCACTAAGTCTTTTTCTTTGCGTGGCACCGTGGCAATCAGGACGGTGCGGGAAGTTCGTTCGACCAGGGTCACTAAGAATCCTTGATGGTTGGCACCATGCATGGTATCGGCTTCCCAGTCGCCCAGTCGGGTGCGCTGTTCCACTATGGCGGGGCGCTTTTCGATGCCGACCCGTCCTGGAATGCATTGTTTATAGGCTTTTCGCCTATAACCATGACCGAAAGGTTTGCATAATTGTAAACATTGAAGTATTATACGAGAAAAAAGCAAAAATTACAGAAAAAAAACAAAAATCTGCGAAAAAAAATGGATTTAAATGAAAAAAATTGGATTTAAATGAAAAAAATTGGATTTAAATGAAAAAAATTGAATTTAAGTAAAAAAAATTGCATTCGACTGAAAAATTTAATAAGATATCCTTTTTTTATCAATTATTTTCATTTAAGGAGAAGTCATCATTATGGCGTGGAAAAATTCAGACCAGATGGCATTGGGTCTAGGGAATCCGATGTTGTTAGAACATAGGGCAATGAAGAAATTCGATCGTATCAATCAACTGATCGATTGGGGGGCTATTGAGAAACAGTTGAAAGGTATTCACAATAAACGGCGGGGCTGCCCGGCCTATCCACCGCTAAAAATGCTGAAAGTCTTACTGTTGCAGGTATTGCATCGAATCGGCGATACCGAGATGGAGGACCATCTGGTGGTAAATTCATTGTTTCGCCACTTCACTGGTTTCGACACAGAAGCGAAAATACCAGACCATTCAACCATTTGGCGGTTCCGCGAACAGATGCAGAAGACCGGCTTGTTGGAGAAAGTGCTGAACGAGATCAATCGTCAATTAGAACGACAAAATTACATTCTCAAAGGTAAGAAGGTAGCGGTGGACTCCACCGTCATTAAGGCGGCCCGTTCGCGGCCGAAGAAGAACCGCCAGGGCAAGAACACCCAAGACCCCGAAGCGGCTTATAATGTCAAGACCGGCAGCGATGGGAAGAAGACGATGACTTATGGTTATAAACTTCATGCCATGACGGATGCCGATGGAATGGTTCAGAAGCTTGCCTATACGCCTGGCAATGTCCACGACTCCCAAATGCTCGCGGAACTGCTCACGGGCGATGAACAGGAAGTCTATGCCGACAGCGCCTACGCCAGCAAGAAAACCGACTCAATGCTCGGCAACAAGAACCGGGTCCTTCATCGCGCTTATCGCAATAGGCCGCTCACCAAACAACAACGCCACGAAAATAGGCGGCGACGAAAAACGCGCAATGTCGTCGAACGCACCTTCGCCCACCTCAAACTCTATTTCAACCTAGCAAAAGCCCGCTATCTCGGCAAAGCACGAAACTACGCTTTCGCTCTTCTCGCGGCTATTGCTTACAATCTCAAACGGGCCGCCCTTAAGAGCGAACTCACGGCCTAGATCCGTCCAAACCATTTAATCAAAGAAAAACAACAAAAACAAGCGCCCCCCGACTAGAAAACGGGGACAAAAACAACAAAAACAAGTGCCTCCCAACTAGAAAACGGGAACAAAAACAACAAAAATACCCATTAGGTACCCCTAATCAACACCCAATTTCAATCTCTCCCCCGTAAAGCGCTTTTATTAATTAGAATAAACTAATTATGCAAACCTTTCATGACCGTAATGGCGGTTTTGATTGCGAAGAAAACGATGCAGGTCACCGCCCGCTTTTTGATCCTTGCGAATCCAACGATAAAGCGTGACAAATGAGATGTGGCGGATTCCATCACTACTCCACCGCCTTGCTATCTGCTCGGGACTCCAGTCTTCTTTCAACAACACTTGTGTTTGCGCTTTCACCTCATCGGTCAGCACACCATAACGCGAACGCTGTTGTTGTCGTTCTTTACTTATTTGATGAGCTTGCTGATGACGATAGCCGCGCTTCCCGCGATTACGCTGAATCTCGCGGCTAATAGTAGAAGGACAACGATCTAAACGCTGAGCTATAAAGCGCGTGCTCTTTCCATCTCTCGTCATTTTTTCTATCAGGGCTCGTTCTTTTTTTGAAATATGGGTATAATGCTTTTTACACATTGTAAAACCTCTTGTTTGTTTATCTTGGATGGGATTATATAATCCCATCCAAGATAAGAGGTGATGCACTTATGATGCAAATTCACACTATATGAAAGATAAGAAGTAGAGGATTATAATCCTGCTATATCTTATACTATTTTTATATTCCTACTTATATCCCTAGCAACAAATGGCATAAATGTCAAGAAGAATTAGATTCTATATCATCAATTTGGATAGATCCAGCGAACGATTAGCCAATATCTCCGCCCATCTTAAGTCATTGGGTATAGAATTTACCCGTATAGCTGCGGTAGATGGCAGAGAACTTTCAGATATCAGCATCTACCCCTTACGCTATTTTCGCCCGCTAACCAAAGGGGAGCTGGGTTGTTCTCTTAGCCATTACAAATGCTGGCAACAGATTATCCAAGATAGAATAGACTATGGTGTGGTATTAGAAGACGATGTTATCATAGATAAGAAGCTACTAAATTTTATCTCAATACTCGAACAAGAAGAAACGACTAATTGGGACATTCTTAAACTAACCCAATATTTCAAGACAAGTCCCCAGTCTTTTGATGGAGCAAATGAACAATTTAGGGTTAAAGAACTGAGAAGAAAAAGTGCTATCATAATGGAAAAAATAGCTAATTTCCACTTGATAAGATTTCATCCTCCAGCTATCGGAACCTACGGACAAATAGTAACGAAAAGAGCAGCGGCTCGTCTCATTAAGGATTTTGTTCCCACCCGTCCTCTAGATATAGATATGAAACATCTTTGGGATATGCACAACCTTAGAATTCTTTCTCTCTATCCTCCAGTCCTTTCTACTGTGCCCTACCCCAGCACTATCTACGACAAAACATTTCAGCCAAGGCAACCATTTAAAAAGCTATGGTACCATATTTCTTTCAGCTACCGTCTTTTTAGCTATAATTTTACCGAACTGGGTTTGAAAAACACATTGAAACTAGCAATCGGCAAAAATGTAGATTTAACTTCCCAAGGCTCTTAATGCCGTTCCAATCTTTTCATCGCGAACAATAACTCCTATTCTTTCTAACAGATGCAATTCGGCATTGGTGAAAAAGAAACCATCATACTCCTCTTTTAGCTTACCAGCTTCTAACAATTTACCCCACCGCCGCCGATGCTGTCCTATTCTCCTTGTTAAAGGCGCCTTAGCTAATAGTCTTGCCATTCTTTTAACAGAATTGCGGAACTGATCATAGCCACGAACAGGAAAGTGATAAACCCTTATTCCGGTCTCAACCCTCGGCGGCGCCCACCACAAAAGATGGCTAGCAGAATGATTACCCCCTTTTACCTTTATAAGACCACGCGGAGAGACTAGAACATTTGGCTTAATTTTGACTAGCAAGAGTGCCATTGAGCCTAAGCTTTCTTGGTAATCAAGTGGATAGGCAATAGGAGAGGCTACTCTCCATTGGCTAAAGAAATAGGGTTTGCCCATGGGCGCCATTAGCATATTGGCGCGTTCTATTTGAACCATCTTATCGCTCGCTAGCAAGTGGTTCTTCAAATTACTACTCTTTGGCAACCAGAACTCATCGGCATCGTTATTCATAACCCAGAGGGCTTTGAATTTCTTGGCGGCAATATGCACCATTTGTGTCATCCACCGCGATTGTCTAAACTGGTCGGCAGGAAAATCAATCAGACAAATAGGGAGCTCCCTAGCTAACTTTTTTACTAGTTCGCGACTACCATCAGTAGAACCATTATCCCCTATCACAAATGCATCTACCCCATACTGATGGTGGAAGCGAATATTGTCTTCTACAATATCCACCTCATCCCTTATCAACATAGCCATAGCTAGAACAGGTTCCTTAGCCATTAGACAACTCTCGTTGGAAAGATATACTCCTTATTGAATAGAATTTATGGCAAAACAATCACGCGCGAATAGATAGTTAATCCATTCGCGTAGTGCCCCATTCCCTCCTCTTTTTTGGGTAATATGAATTCCGCTAATGGCTTTAACTCTTTCTTGCGCATCTATCGGACAGGCTGGATAGCCCACCTGCTCCAACAGGTCATAACAATTAATATCATCTCCCATATATGCCACTTCCTCCATAGCTATATTAGTCTGGTCACAATGAGCCTCTATAGTAGGTAGTTTCTTACCCATTTCTCTTCCCATATAAACATAATCAATTTTCAATCTTTCAGCTCGCCTTGTCACCAGCTCAGAGTCTTCTGAGGTTATAATCCCTGTCTTAATACCTGCTTGATGCACCAACAGAATGCCCATCCCATCATGAATATGAAATCGCTTAGCAAATTCTCCTTCGCTGGTATAAAATACACTGCCATCGGTTAATACTCCATCAAAATCAGTCAATAGGAGCTTAATTCTGCATTTAGTCATATGAATAATTAGCCATCATTATACAAAGCCTCATAAAATTTACTCACTAGTGGAACAAAGATGTCATCATTCCTTAGCTATTCCCCCTCATCATTTTTCATCCCTCCTGAAAGTGGAATAACGAGAAGTTCTAAAATTGGTTTTAGCGCCCGTTCACATCTTAGTAACAAAGAAGAACCATTTTACGATACCAAAACCCTTTTCTATGATGTCTTCCTCTCAACTGACAGACAAAAGCTAATCTGCCTTGGCCCCCCTCTTCTCAATATAGGTCCGCCACAAAAAATATACCAAGATAATAGACCCCTTAAATTTTCATTAGGCAAAGGGAGCTATTGGTTTAGAAATCGAGTTCTAGTTTTGATAAAAATAGAGATATTAAATCAACAGAGCCCTATCCTCTTTAACTTTCATCATTTTTCCTTGAAAATCCCTTTCCCCCTCCAGAGCAGACCAACATTAGAAAAGACTCAACTTACTCTGATCACCCTCCAAAAAGATAACCCTAGCTTATGGATAAAGGATTGGTGTCATTGGCATAATGAAATTCACAAGGTAAAAAGAATTGTAATCTATGATAATCATAGCAGCAATTCTTTCCAACTAAGCAAAATTCTAGCTGGGCTAAACTTAGATTGCGAGATTCTGCTAATAAACTGGCACTTTCCCTATGGGCCTGCTCTTAGCCATTTGCATAAATATGCCCAGATAGGATGTTTCAACCACTTCCGGTTGCTATTTGGCAATTCTACTCAGTGGTGTATCCAACTAGATATTGATGAATATCTATATTCCAATATACAAGAGTCCATTTGTCACTATTTGGAGAAAATCCGCTCTCAACCAGCCTTATACCTAGATTCCTATCTTATCCCCAAGCAAAAAGAGTCTTCCAAGTTAACAAGGTTTTTTCACCATCCAGTCCGTCCTCATTGGACTCGAATATGGGCAGGGAAAAAGTATATTTACCAGCCAACTAAAATTAAATTAAATCTAGTTCATCGCATCGTCCCATCCACCTTCTCTTTTTTTCATTTATACTATGGGTCGCAAAAAAGATGGGATCTTGTGTATAGGTTCTTTATGAGATTATTAAGAAAGATGCCTCATAGACAAAAACAACCTTTTTTTTTCTATCATTATAGAGCCTTAAATACTGGCTGGAAAGGAAGAAGCAAGTATATGACAACAAGAAATAGACCGAAAAAGTAAATCCAGATGACAACAAAAAGGGTTCCCCTAGTTAGTGTAGTGATGGCAACCTATAATCGCGCCGACATTCTACCCAGAGCCATAGAAAGCATCCATAATCAAAGCTTCACAGACTTTGAATTTATCATTGTAGATGATGGATCTGCCGATGACACCCAAGCTGTCATCAGGGAATACCAAAAACTAGATAGAAGAATAATCAATATTAACCAAACTAATCAGGGCTTAGCAGTAGCACGTAACCGCGGCCTGCAAAAAGCACAGGGGAAATATATATGTTTTATCGACGACGACGATTCTTCTCATCCAGCTAGAATTAAAGAGCAGGTTAGATTTCTCCAAGAAAACCCTCAATTAGATGCTTGCATCTGTTTGATAGATTATATAAATGAAAATGGTCAGGTATACAAGAAGCAAAAAGTAGCCTCTTGCTCCCTTCCAACGACCAGGCTAGAAGATGTCCCCTTACCTCCTTTTGTCTTGAATCCTACAACCATGATAACTCGTTCTTCCTTTCTAAGCTGTAAAGGCTATAGAGTTTTTTTTAGCACCAGCCAAGACTATGACTTTACCTTACGCTTTCAAGAAAAGGCTTATCAAGCAGCATGCATACCAAAATATCTACACCAATCTTACCGAGATCATAATAGAGATTCCATAACTAGAAAAGACTTTATCAGAATTATGAATATGCACCTAATTGCTCATATAAGCGCTTGGTATAGAAGAAATAACAAGAAGAAGGATCCATTAGATGAAAATGGAGCAATTGCCGATATACTAAAACTCATCCCCAAATTGCCGCTAACAGCTCGTAGCCATCTTATTGTGTATGTAAAAAGATGCATATACAATATCTACCATCATGCTAAAAATGAGCAGACCAAAGCTAATATAGATCACATCAGAACCATTATTAGCTATCTCCAGCCCCAACTCAAAATGAATAGTAGGTTGATACGAACCAAATTAAACCTTCTTAGGCTTGACATTAAAGTAAATAGACACTGAATGCAGAGATTAAAAGAATTAATATGATGAATAAAAATTATACCAACATCCGCTCTATCTCCACCATGGCTAGTTTACCAGTCTATGATGAGTTGGTCTTGTTGCTCCGTTCTATTGCGCTATTTCATCCAGACATACCGATCTTTATCCTAGCCCAGCCAATAGTGAAGGAAAGACTAAAACAAGAAAACGGCTTGCCAACAAATATCACTATAACCTTGGGATTAGAAAAATATGGCAATAAAAATTGGAAATTACTAAGTGTTCCAGAAGCAATAGAGTTCCTGAGTCAAAAATCTATCATTATTGAGGAAGCTTTGAAACACCATCCCAATAACCTATTGATGGATTCGGATATCGTCATTGCTTCTCCTCTTGGCTTGATTGATGATAGCAAAGATCTAGGGTTGGCACCAGCTGTTCCAGAACTCATTACCAAATTTGGCAAATATAATACCGGGTGGGTCTTCGTTAACAACAAGGAATTTCCTCACTGGTGGAGAAATGCAATGGCAAAAGGCTCTTCCCCTTTTATAGAACAGATTTCCTTGAATGATGTTGCCAAATATTTTGATCTGTTCCATTTTTCACCAAATTATAATTTTTCTCCCGATAAGCAGCTAGCTTATTCTGCTATCAAATCAAGAAAAGGGATTCACCGTTTTTTACGAATTAATAGTGATATTAACAAAGGTATAACCTATAGGGATAAATCTATTGTAAGCTTTCATTATCGTTTTAATAGGACTTATTTCCCCAGCTGGCACTATTTTATTATGATGCATCTGTATAAAGGATCACCAGAATTATTTAAGCTAATAAATTCAAGAACAAATCATCCTTTATCAAGCAAATTCTTAACAAAGAATGAAATCTATGTTTTAGCTCTCCAAGTAAATAAGATAATAACTTCAGCCATAATAAGAAACATCTCGTTTCTTTACTCAGACTATACTAAATTCCCACGCACTAGTCCAAAAAGATACTACTATAAACTAGTTCGAGAAATTGCGACCATCATACTTTATCCTTACTACCTAATAGACGAAGGGATATATTTCTATCATGCCATAAATCGCCTCACCAATAGAAAACTTAGCAAGCAAAAACTTAGCAAGATTCTTGCTCTGTCATTTTGTCAACCACGAAGGCTGTTATATTTCTACCGGTTCGGTTTTTGGCGAAAGAAAAATTTAGATTCAGCTGATATTCTTCAATTCAATAAGTCCTAAACTTTATGAATCTAACAAAAAAGCATCCTTTAATAAGTGTAACTATGGCAACCTATAATCGCGCTGATATTCTACCCAGAGCCATAGAAAGCATCCTTAATCAAACCTTTACCAATTTTGAATTGATTATTGTGGATGATGGATCTACTGATGAGACGCAAAGTGTTCTTAGGGATTATCAAAATCAAGACAATAGAATAGTTATCGCCTACCAACCAAATAGCGGCTTAGCAACAGCTAGAAACCATAGCCTACAACTAGCGGAAGGCAAGTATATTGCTCTGATGGATGATGATGATATTTCTATGCCAAAACGACTAGAGAAGCAATTGTTTTACTTGGAAAATTCTCCTGGTGAAATGGCATGTGTGTGTTATTACTATTATATTGGTGAACATCAAGTCAAAGTTAGAGGATATGAACATAGCCAGCCTCTTAAAAAATCTTCTCGTGATTTAGTCATACCTGTTAATTTTATTCTTTTCACTGGCTCTTTCTTCAAAAAAGAAGCCTTACTTGCTATGGAAGGTTGGCGTGCTAGCTTCACTTTCGCAGAGGATCTAGATTTAACCCTAAGATTTCAAGAAAAGTTTTCTGCCGGCATAGTCCAAGACTTTCTTTATATTTATAATGCCCCTGCTTATTCTAAGCGGCCTCATATGTCTAATCATAACCTCATAAAACGACTATATTGTTGGATTCTTGCCTATACAAGCGCATGGTATCGAAGATACAAAGGATATGATCCTCTGACCAGTCATATCACGGAAAGCACCTTTATCCAACTAATTAGCCCCTTGCCAAAACAAACAAAGAGAGCCCTTTTCAATTCCACCATTAAAATGAGACAACAACCGCAGTTCAGTCTAGCTAAAAGGGAAATTAAACAGCTATTCAAAATTATGCTACTTTGTGATATAGAATTCTATCATCTATGGAACATAAGAAGAAAATTCTCGCATCGCCTTATCAAGCAAAGAAGGTGGCAAGACATTGCTGCTCTATGGACTAGGCTCTAAATATAATCGCATCATTGCCGGCTTAGAATCTATGATGAAGAAAAAATTGCCTCTAATAAGCGTAACCATGCCAACCTATAATCGCGCTGATATTCTACCCAGAGCCATAGAAAGTATCCTCAATCAAATCTTCACAAACTTTGAATTTATCATTGTAGATGATGGATCTACTGATGAGACGCAAGATGTTCTTAAGGATTATCAAAGGCAAGACAATAGAATAGCTATCGCTTATCAACCAAATAGCGGCCCCTCAACTGCCAGGAACCATGGTCTCCAACTGGCAAGAGGCAAGTATATTGCCCTGATGGATGATGATGATATTTCTCTACCAAAAAGACTGGAAGAACAAGTTAATTTTTTGAAAAATGAGACACAATTGTCGGCATGTATTTGTGATAACTATAACATGCTTGACAAAGAAGGTAAGAAGTTAAAGAAGAAAAAACGCAAACATTCAAGGTTGCCACGCGATAAGGAGTCCCTAAAAACAAAACTTTCTTTGCCCTTTATCCTAGGACCCATGGCCCTAATAACAAAGCAAGTATTCATAGATTTTAAAGCCTATCGTCTTATGTTTACATCTGCCGAAGATCTAGATTTAACTCTAAGATTCCAAGAAAGATTCCAGGCGGGTGTTGTTCATCAATTCCTTTATCAATACAGAGCACCAGAAGTAGCTTTTAGTAGCAATATTACAACAAATAACCTCGTAAATGCACTCAATTGCCACATAGCAGCCTATATAAGCGCTTGGTTTAGAAGAAATAAAGGGATAGATCCATTAGACAAAGGACAATTACCAGCAGATTTAATAAACCTAGCCAATCAGCTACCTCCCGTCAGCCGTAAGCGAATTATAAAAACCATGACGCCAATTATTAAGAGATTTAAGCATATTCCTGATCTCTCAATAAATGAAATGGAGAGAGTGATTGATATTATCAGCCAGCTGAACTCTCAATCCTTAGTTAAATCTAGATTTAAGTTTAGACAAGCACTCTCGTTATCAAAAGAAGGCCGGTGGTTGGATATCCTAAAGCTCAGCCAACTATGATAAGTCATAATCTATGATGAAGAAAAAATTGCCGCTAATAAGCGTGACTATGTCAACCTATAATCGCGCTTCTCTCCTATTGCCTAGAGCCATAGAAAACACTCTGTAATCAAAGCTTCACCAATTTTGAATTGATCATTATAGATGATGGATCTATACATTATCGGTATAATTAAAGCCTTATGACAAGAAATACTAACATCCGTTCCATCGCCACCATGGCTAGTTTAGCAGTCTATGATGAGTTGGTTTTGTTGCTCCGTTCTATTGCGCTATTTCATCCAGACATGCCGATTTTTATCCTAGCCCAGCCAATAGTGAAGGAAAGACTACAAAAAGAAACCGGCTTGCCAACAAATATCACTATAACCTTGGGATTAGAACAATATGGAATCTATCATTATGATGTATTAAATGATCTAGAAAAAATGGATTTTTCGAGTAAAAAGACTAATACTATTGAACAGGCCTTAGAACACCATTCCAATACTCTCTATGTGGATGCGGATGTCACCATTGCTTCTCCTCTTGGCTTGGTTAATGATAGCAAAGATCTGGGACTGACACCAGCTGTTCCAGAGCTCATTACCAAATATGGTAAATATAATGCTGGATGGGTCTTCGTTAATAATAAGAAATTTCCTCATTGGTGGAGAAATGAAATGGCAAAATCTTCTTATCGTTATAATGAACAATTTTGTTTAAATAATGCTGCCAAATATTTTGAGCTATTCCATTTCCCACCAAATTATAGTTTTTCTCCCCATAGGCAGCTATCTTATTCTGTTATCAAGTCAAGAAAATGGGTTCATCGTTTTTTGCGAATTAATAGTGATACTGACAAAGGTATAGTCTTTAAGGATAAATCTATTGTAAGTCTCCATGGTCGTTTTAATAAGACCTATTATCCCTACTGGCACTATTTTATTATGATGCATCTGTATAGAGGATCACCAGAATTGTTTAAGCTAATAAATTCAAGAACAAATCATCCTTTATCAGGCAAATCCTTAGTAAAGAATGAAATCTATGTTTTAGCTCTCCAAGTAAATAAGATAATAACTTCAACCATAATAAGGAACATCTCGTTTTTTTACTCAGACTACACTAAACTTCCTCGCACTAGTCCAAAAAGATACTACTATAAACTAGTTCGAAAAATCGCGACCATCATACTTTATCCGTACTATCTAATAAACGAAGGGATATATTTCTACCATGCCATAAATCGCCTCACCAATAGAAAACCCAGCAAGCAAAAACTTAGCAAGATTCTTGCTCTGTCATTTTGTCAACCACGAAGGCTGTTATATTTCTACCGATTCGGTTTTTGGCAAAAGAAAAAGTTCAGATTCAGCTAATCTTCCTTAATCAATAAGTCCCAATAACTTATTTTATGAATCTAACAAAAAAGAGCTTGCCGCTAATAAGCGTGACTATCGCAACCTATAATCGTGCCTCTCACCTACTACCCAGAGCCATAGAAAGCATCCTTAATCAAAGCTTCACCAATTTTGAATTGATCATTATAGATGATGGATCTACTGATGAGACCCAAAGCGTTCTTAAGGATTATCAAAAGCAAGACAATAGAATAGTTATCGCCTACCAACCAAATAGCGGCTTAGCAGCAGCTAGAAACCATGGCCTCCAGCTGGCGAGAGGCAAGTATATTGCTCTGATGGATGACGATGATATTTCTATGCCAAAAAAACTGGAGAAGCAGTTGCTCTACTTAGAAAACTCCCCTAGTGAAATGGCATGTGTGTGTGGCTACTACTATATTGGTCAAAATCAGGTCATAGCAAGAGGATACGAACATAGCCAGCCTCTTAAAGAATCTCCTCATAATTTACACATCCCCTCTTCTTTTATTCTTTCAGCTGTGTCTTTCTTCAATAAAGAAAGCTTACTTGCTATAGAAGGTTGGCGGCCTATTTTCACTTCGGCACAGGATCTAGATTTGACTCTAAGATTTCAAGAAAAATATTCCGCTGGCGTCGTCCGGGATTTTCTTTTTCTTTATAGTCACCCTGCTTATTTTAAGTATCCTCAGATAAGTAGTCAAAACCTCATAAAACGACTATATTGTCATATTCTTGCTTATGCAAGTGCATGGTATCGAAGATACAAAGGATATGATCCTCTGACCAGTCCTATCACAGAAAGCACCTTCATCCAGCTAGTTAACCCCTTGCCCAAACAAATCAAAAGAGCAATCTTCCATTCCGCAGCCTATATGTTAGCAAAAAGGAAAGGGTTGAATCCAGACAAAAAAGAAATTGAACAGCTGCTCAGAATTATGCTTCTGTGTAATACAAAATTCTATTATCTACAGAAAGTAAGAACAAGATTATTATTAAACCTTATTAAACAAAGACAATGGCAAGAAATTGCCTCTCTATGGCCTAAGCTTTCAATATAGTATTCTTTGCGGCATTATCCACATTAATTAAAGCTTTATGAAAAAATACTTGCCATCTATTCCATCACCCAGCATGTCTAAAAAACGGAGAAGAGAACAAGAAAAGAATAAGTCTCCTCTAATAAGCGTGACCATGGCAACCCATAATCGCGCTACTCTCCTACTACCCAGAGCTATAGAAAGCATTCTTAATCAAACTTTCACCAATTTTGAATTCATCATTGTAGATGATGGTTCCACCGATGAGACGCAAAGCGTTCTTAAGGATTATCAAAAGCAAGACAATAGAATAGTTATCACTTACCAACCAAATGGCGGCTTAGCAGCAGCTAGAAACCATGGTCTCCGACTGGCAAAAGGCAAGTATATTGCCTTGATGGATGACGATGATATCTCTATGCCAAAAAAACTGGAGAAGCAGCTGCTCTACTTAGAAAACTCCCCTAGTGAAATGGCATGTGTGTGTAGCTACTACTATATTGGTCAAAATCGGGTCATAGCAAGAGGGCCCGAACATAGTCAGCCTCTTAAAGAATCTCCTCATAATTTACACATCCCCACTCCTTTTATTCTTTCACCTATGTCTTTTTTCAACAAACAAAGCTTACTTGCTATAGGAGGTTGGCGGCCTGTGTTTACTTCGGCACAGGATCTAGATTTGACTCTAAGATTTCAAGAAAAATATTCCGCTGGCGTCGTCCAGGATTTCCTTTTTCTTTATAGTCACCCTGCTTATTTTAAGCATCCTCAGATAAGTAGTCAAAGCATCATAAGACGGCTATATTGTCATATTTCTGCCTATGCAAGTGCATGGTATCGAAGATACAAAGGATATGATCCTCTGACTAGTTCTATCACAGAAAGCACCTTTATCCAACTAGTTAACCCCTTGCCCAAACAAATCAAAAGAGCAATCTTCCATTCCGCAGCCTATATGATAGAAAACATGAAAGAGCCGAAGAAACTAGATAAAAAAGAAATTGAACAGCTATTCAGAATTATGCTTCTGTGTAATACAAAATTCCGCCATCTAAAGAAGAAAGTAAGAAGGAAATTCTTATTGAACCTTATCAAACAAAGAAGATGGCAAGAAATCGCCTTTCTATTGACCAGGGTTTCAATATAGCATTATTTGCCCATTATCCACATTGATTAGAGCCTTATGACAAAAAATACTAACATCCGCTCCATCGCCACCATGGCTAACTTAGCAGTCTATGATGATCTAGTCTTGTTGCTCCGCTCTATTGCACTATTTCATCCAGACATGCCGGTCTTTGTTCTGGCTCAGCCAATAGTGAAGGAAAGACTACAAAAAGAAACCGGCTTACCAACAAATCTCACTATAACCTTGGGATTAGAAAAATATGGGGTCCACCATTGGAAACTATTAAATGACCTAGAAAAACTAGAATTCGGGAGTCAAAAGTCTGTCACCATTGAACAGGCCTTAGAACACCATTCCAATACTCTCTATGTGGATGCGGATGTCATCATCGCCTCTCCTCTTGGCTTGGTTGATGATAGTAAGGATCTGGGTCTATCACCAAGGTTTCCAGTAAACACTAATAGAGTTGGTAAATATAATTCAGGGTGGATCTTTGTTAATAACAAGAAATTTCCTCACTGGTGGAGAAGCAAAATTGCAAAAGCGTCTTTTCGTTTTATGGAACAAAAGTGCTTAGGTGATGCTCCCAAGCATTTTGATCTGTTCCATTTTCCACCAAACTATAATTTAAGGCTAAAATACTGGGCAGATGGGTATGATCATAAATCAAGAAGATTGATTCACTATCTGTTACGAATTAATAGTGATTCCAAAAAAGGCATAACCTATAAGAATAAACCTGTAATAAGTCTTCATGATCGTTTTAATACCACTGATTCACCCTGGTGCTATTTTATTATTGTGCATCTGTATAAAGGGAAGTCACAATTGTTTGAGCTAATAAATTCAAAGACAAATTATCCTTTATCTGATAAATCTTTATTCAAGAAAGAGTCCTATGTTTTTGCTATTCAACTAAATAAATGTGCGACTAAAGCCATAGAAAGAAAAACATCGTTTCTTTACTTAGGCTACACTAGATCCTCTAAGACTAATATAACAAGATACTACTATAAATTAGTTCAAAAAATAGTACTCATCATACTCTATCCTTATTACTTAATAAACGAAGAAGTATATTTCTACCATGCTACTCATCGCCTTGCCAATAGAAAACTTAGCTGGCAAGCGCTTATTAAAATCTTAGGACAAGCATTCTATCATTTTAGTAAAAGGGAACTTCAAAGGCTATTTTTCATATTTCAGGGCAAGAACAGCAAATCAAATAAGTCATATTAGCTGCTTTCTCTCCACATAAAAGTGGCATAGGGCAACCGCGAGCGCATCGGATGAATCAAAGCTAAAGGATCCAGTCATAGCAAGATGCCTTTGCACCATTTTTGTTATTGTTTCCTTAGTTGCCCTCCCATTACCTGCGATGGTCTTTTTAACTACTGCAGGAGGATAAAAAGATACAACAAGTTGCCTTCTACCTAGGGCGGCAAGCACAGCACCATGAGCCATACCTAGATGGAGGGCGCCACGCAAATTGTGACCAGCAAAGAGATCCTCTATCGCGCAGCTACCAACCGAATATTGATCAACCAGTTTATAAACACTTTCTTGTATGTTCACAAGCTTTTGCTCTAGGGGTTGAGTTCTAATTGAAGTAATTCTACCGCTAGCTACATACTTAGGCTTTTGAGTTGGAATCTCGATTATCCCATAACCACACTTGTCTATGCCAGGATCAAAACCAATAATACGCATATTTAATCTACTGAGATAAAAGACAAAATTATTCTCTCATTATTCTCCCTAAGACAGCCTATGCATCTTAGCTAGCTCATCCATTCAGTCCTCTACCATTTCTACATTGCTGTATACATTAGCCACATCATCTAGGTCTGCCAGAGCATTCAGAAGCTGTCTTAGCTTTTCCATAACAGTAGCATCTGAAACAACAAGTGGTTGGTGGGGAATCATAGCTATATCCTTATAACCTAATTCATAGCCTTTGGCATTAAGAGATTCTTCTAGCTGTGTCAACTGGCTAGGATCAGTTTGAACATAAAAATTACCCTCATCAATAGCTTGCACATCCTTAGCACCCCCATCTATCGCATCTTGTAAAAGTTGCTCCTCACTTGCTACATCCTTCACCTCCATCATAGCGCTCTTGTAAAAAAGATAAGCAACCGAACCGTTGGTACCAAGCCTACCGCCATAGCGGCTTAGACTATGACGGATCTCGGCGACGCAGCGATTCTTATTATCAGTGAGGGCTTCAATATAAAGAGCACTGCCAGCCGGACCATAGCCTTCATAGATAATAGTTTGGTAATCAATATCTTCATCACCGCCAGCAGCCCGTTTGATAGCCCTATCAATAGTTGAACGTGGCATATTAAGTGCCATGGCCTTTTCCTTTGCTTGTCTTAACCGAGGGCTATCAGCACCATCAACCTTAACTGCTACTGTTATTTCGCGTAATAACTTTGTAAATAATTTCCCCCGTCTAGCATCTTGCGCTGATTTACGATACCTAATATTGGCCCATTTACTATGCCCTGCCATATTCCTTAGATGTCAACTGAATTCCTAATTCCGTGAGCTGAGCCATAGGTGCCACATTAGGTGCTTCAGTTAACAAGCAAGTGGCCGATTGAGTCTTAGGAAAGGCAATGACATCACGGATACTATCTGCGCCAACTAGTAGCATAGCCAAACGGTCAAAACCAAAAGCTATACCACCGTGAGGTGGAGCGCCTAGCTCTAATGAATTAAGTAGAAAACCGAACTTCTCAGTTGCTTGCTGTTCATCAATCCCCAAGAGTTTTAGCATTTGAAGTTGGGTCTCTTTTTGATGGATACGAATTGAACCACCTCCTAATTCGACTCCATTAAGAACCAGATCATAGGCGCGCGATTTAATTTGTAATGGATCCAAAGTAGCCTCAGCCTCAATCGGTGCGGTAAAAGGATGATGTAATGGTTTAACAATGCCATCCTTATCTTTTTCAAACAAAGGAAAATCCGTTATCCAAACCGGCTGCCAACCTGCTTTGGTCAATTTCTTATCTTTGGAAACAAGGTTTCTTAAGGCTGCCAAGCTACTGTTCACCACTTCCTTTTTATCTGCACCGAAGAAGAGCAGATCACCCGCCTTGGCTTCGGTTCTCGTTAGAATCTGGTTGAGAGATTCATCCGAAAAAAATTTAATGATAGGAGATTGCAGTCCTTGTCTTCCTTTATGAGGATCAAGGACATTGATAAAGGCTAGGCCCTTAGCACCATAATGAGAGACAAAACGGGTGTAGTCGTCTATGTTTCTACGGCTAAAGTCCTTCCCTCCCGGCACACATAGCACTGCAACCCTGCTTTGGTCACAACGGGCCGCTTGTTGAAATATTTTGAAGTCAATATCAAGGACTAGATCATCTATATCCACCAATCTTAGCGAAGAACGCAAATCTGGTCTATCCGTGCCATAGAGCCTCAATGAGTCTTCATATTTAAGGCGCAAAAATGAGGGTAGTTCTATAGCTAAGAGCTGCGCAAATAGCTGCCTTATCATCTCCTCAGCCAAACAGATCACCTCTTCTTCAGTGACAAACGCCATTTCAATATCCAGTTGGGTAAATTCCGGTTGGCGGTCGGCGCGCAGGTCCTCATCACGAAAGCAACGGGCAAACTGATAATATCTATCTACTCCTCCTATGATTAAGAGCTGTTTGAATAGCTGCGGTGATTGAGGTAAGGCATAGAAATCCCCCTTCTGTAATCGGCTTGGCACTAAGTAATCACGTGCCCCCTCTGGCGTTGCCCGGGTAAGAGACGGAGTTTCTACTTCGAGAAAACCTCTCTTTATTAAAAAATCACGCAAAAAATGGGCAAGCCTGGCGCGAAAACGCAAATTCTCTTGCATCACCGAACGACGCAAATCCAAAACCCGAAATCGCAACCGCATTTCCTCACCTACATGGGAATGCTCTTCTGGCGTAAAAGGCAAAGAACCGGTTCTATTGAGAAGAGTACATTCATTGCATAGAACCTCCCATTTGCCCGTAACAATAGCTAGGTTCTCAGTATCAGCAGGTCGCTCCCGCAGCTTCCCTTTTAGAGCAAGCACATTCTCACTACGTAGCTGCTCAGCTAGACTAAAAAGCCCATTATCTTCATTCGGATCAAATACTATCTGCACTATTCCAGTGTGATCGCGCAAATCTATAAAGATAACCCCACCGTGATCCCTCCTCCTATGAACCCAACCACAAAGAGATAGTTGTTTATTTAACTGATCACCGTTAATCTGGCCACATAGACAGTCTCTATAGTGGCTCATTCTGTTCTTGACTCTTCTTTCCGTTTGGTAGCTGAGTTCTTGTTGTCCCCTTCTTTGCTTGCTGAGTCTTCGCTCTTATTCTTGCCTGTTTCTTTATTCCCAGCTGAATCTTCTTTTGTATCTGACTTAGGTTTTGTGGTTGAATTACGAAAATCAGTTGCATACCAGCCAGTTCCTTTGAGTTGAAATCCGGCTGCCGAAACCAATTTACGCATTTGCAATTCTCCACAATCAGGACAGGCGACTATGGGCTGGTCAGTAATCTTTTGTAGTTTGGTTAGATAATGCCCACAATTAATACAGGAGTATTCGTAAATAGGCATTTTCAGTTAATAGGGAGACCAGATTCTTGGGCTAGGGCCTCAGTTTCTTGAGCCAGCACTATATCGTTGGTATGAATGCCTTTCAAGGAATGAGTGAACCAATAGACCTCAAGCTTCCCCCAAGTATAGCTAAGAATCGGATGATGATTATACTTTTCGGCCAGCTCACCTAATTTAACTGCAAGTTTTTGCGCATCAAGAAAGCTCTTTAGTTCATAAGCCTTATAGAGTGCTTCACTACCACCATAGTCCACCACTTCCCAATTCTTAAGCTGGGAAACCATTGCCGTAAGAGCCTTATTTTTTAATGGTTGAGTGTTTTTCTCTATAGGTAAGAATTTCAGCTGTGATATTTTCTCCATATATGGTTGAACTTTAGACTCAAAAAGTTTATCTAGCTTGATCGAGTTCTCCTTGCCAAGCTTCATTGGCTTCGGCAATATATTCAACTGTATTGGTGCCCCACCTTTCTCGTCCCTTTGCAGAGTAAAAAAGATAAAGACGATCTTCTATGATACGCCAGTGCTTGCCATTGGTTTTAACCAGTCCTTCGCCTAGGCTAAGAGCATTAGCGCAAAAACCATTATAAGCAGGCGCATAACGAGTTGGGTCCACAACAAAGAGATCCCTTTCCTGCGCATTCTTAAACAGCCACTTTGCATCCTTCCAATCATAGCTGAACTGCCTTTCGCCTTTATTGGCCTGTTGGGATTGATGATAAGAAGTAGGGCTATGGCCGCCTATTGCTATTTTGTTCAGCCGGCTCTTGCTGACAGGTTCTTCAGCCTGAATATTGAAAGAAAAACAGTAAATGAAAGCAATACAAAATAAATAGATGAATCTCATTGATTTGTGTTTTGGCTAGATCCAATATACTGAAAGAAGTCGCTATCCGGTTCTAAGATAAGAAAACTATTGCTCTGGCGAAAAACTTCCCTATAGGCAAAAAGAGAGCGGTAGAAATCGTAAAAATCTCTTGCTTGATTATAAGCAGTAGCATATATCTGGGCAGCCGCTGCATCCCCCTCGCCCCTTAGTATCTCAGCATTTTCATAGGCGCGCGCAATAATAACGGTTCTATCCTTATCCGCTTCGGCTCGAATACCCTCTGCCAGCTCGCGTCCTTGAGAACGCAGCTCTTGAGCCAAGCGTTCGCGTTCAGTCGTCATACGTGCATAGACGCTTTCACTAACATTATCTGGCAGATTGATTTTCATAACTCTCACATCCAGGATCTCTATGCCTAGCTCTTCTTGAGCCACTTCGTTCAACTGATTACGAATATCCTCCATCAGCTGATCTCTTTGACCAGACACTACTTCTTTTACTGTTCTTTCACCAAATTGATTGCGCAAACCATTATCTACCCGAGCAAAGAGCAATCGCGATGTCTTCAATTCATCACCACTGGTTGCCGTGTAATACTTCCCCACATCACTGATACGCCACTTGGCATAGGAATCAACAATCAGCTGTTTCTTTTCTGCAGTAAGGTATTCCGCCTCAGGACTATCTAAGGTTTGCACCCTAGCATCAAACTTCTTGACAACATATATGAAAGGAACTTTGAAGTGGATGCCAGCGGCTGTATCGGTCTTAACCAATTCACCAAATCTAAGCAGCACCGCTCTTTCCCGTTCATCAACTATATAGATGGTCTCACTTAATACCCATAATAGAATCAGACCCGCTAATAATAGAATCGTTTGTATTCTCTTCATGTTTATCTCCCGTCTTGTTGTGCTCTTTTATTCAATTCCTGCAGAACACGCGAAACTATGCCAGATACTTGTCCTTCGCTCAGTGTAGTTCGCCCACTTGATGAAACACTGGATGGAGGAGACTCAAACTCTCCTCTTGCAATAATTTTATCCAAAGGTAAGTAAAGCAAGTTGTTATTACCTTCACTAACATCTATAAGAATCTTATTGGAGTTAGCCAGAACCTCTTCCATAGCTTCTAAATAGAGACGATTACGGGTTACCTCTGGTGCTTTGCGAAACTCTCTATAGAGCAATAAGAATCTTTCCGCATCTCCTGTTGCCCGTGATATCTTAGCATCCCTATAGCCGCGTCCTTCTTCCTCTATCCGTCTTGCTTCACCACGTGCTTGAGGAACTATGGCATTCGCGTAAGCCCTTGCTTGATTGCGAAAACGGACCTCATCTTCACGGGCACTGATCACATCTTCAAAAGCCGGTTTTACCTCAGCGGGCGGGTCGGCATTTTGGATATTCACCCGACTGACTCGAATCCCTGTGCCATAAACATCAAGGTAGTCCTGGATTCTAATAGTAACATCCGCTGCCACCTGAGCCCTTCCTTCAGTAATCACTTGATCCATTATAGTGCTACCCACCACATGGCGTAAAGCACTATCCGTTGCCTGTCTTAAACTAATTTCTGGGTCGCGCACCTTGAGAACAAAGTCATTAACATTCTGTATGACATACTGAACTTCAACAGTAATATCTACTATATTCTCATCTTCGGTCAACATGGTGCCACGAGCGGAGAAATTACGAAGTCGGGTAACATTAATAACTATAACCCTATCAATGAAATAAGGCTGCCATCTGAGCCCTGGAGTCAGCTCACCAATATACTTACCGAATCTTAGGACTACGCCGCGTTCTTGTTCGTCAACAATGTAGAAGCCCATAAACCCCCAGATGACTAATAGAACAGCACAAATAGAACTAATAATATAGCCTAGGCCGCGACCACCAGGCTTCCTTCCCCCCTTACCGCCAAAAACCAGTTTCTCAAATAGACTGATTAAATCGGATAGTTGGCTGGTAGGCTTTTTACTTTCCTCTATCCCATCACCGGATGGTATATCCTTTTTGTCCTTGTCGTCTCTATTCTCCTTGATACTGTCCCTATCCTTAGTAGGTCGACTCCAAGGGTCATAGCCATCTACTCTTTCTTGTTTCATAAAAGTTATTTTACTATAAGTTAATGATGAAATTTAGTTGTCATAAAAAAATTGACTTAGCTTATTATTAATGACTTGGCACAATAATTCAAGTCCATTATGCGTTTGTGCCGATATCCAAAGGCTATGAGGATTCCCTTGCCAATCATATTGCAGCTGGTCTTGCATAGAACACCTATCTATTTTATTATAGACAGTTAAACAATCTATTCTTTCTGCACCAAGCGATTCAAGGATACCATGCACCACTTCCTTCTTGCGTTCGCAATCATCGTCGGTAATATCTATCAAGTGAATAATAAGATGAGATTGTTTAATTTCACTGAGGGTTGCGGCGAAAGATTCCAATAGTTTGGGCGAAAGATTTTCAATAAATCCCACTGTATCGGCTAACAAAAAATTCCCCCAGTCCCATCTTACCCGACGAATAGTAGGATCTAGAGTAGCAAAAAGCTGAGCTGAAGCATAGGCGGTAGATTTGGTTAGTGCATTAAATAGCGTAGATTTACCCGCATTGGTATAACCAACTAAGGAAACCACTGGCAGACCCGCTTTGGTGCGAGCATTAGAACCAAGTTTTCTTTGCTTTTTTAATTTTGTCATCTTCTTGCGTATCTGCCCCATACGAGCCTGCAGCAGTCGGCGGTCAACTTCCAGTTGCTTTTCTCCCGCCCCGCCTCTTTGTCCGATAGCTCCCCTTTGTCTTTCCAAATGAGTCCAACCACCCACCAGTCGGGTATTTTGATATTCCAGCTGAGCCAGCTCAACTTGAAGCTTGCCCTGATAGGTGCGGGCGCGTTGAGCAAATATAGTCAAGATTAATGCAGTGCGATCCTTGATAACTACCCCTAGTATCCTTTCAAGGTTCCGTTGTTGACTTCCGCTCAAATCAATATTTACCAAGACCTCTTGAGCAGGTTTAAGCTCTTGTTTTAGCTGATTCAACTGACCACTACCAATATAGCTATGAGGATGAGGTTGCCTCACCTTAATCCTCTTGACCATAAACTCTCTCAGCCCCGCCGCCCTTACTAAAGAAAGATATTCATAATCTTCAGAAAGTCTTGAATGACTAAGGATAAGAACTAAACAGTCAGCTGGACGAGTTGCCATAATAGATGACTCTCAGCTTCGTTCTAACCCCCAGCTATTATTATGTGAAGAAACTGTCGGCTGATCCGGCATGATTGTTGAAATCGCATTCACCCTGACAAGTTGAATGCCCCCATTACGAAGTAGGACAGAATTTTTATCATACTTATGAATAAAACCTTTCAAGCGAATGCCATTTACCAAATAAATATTAACTTCTTGCCCACCCTCTTGGATATCATTGAGGAAAGAACTTGCAATGTCTCGATCTGCTTCTATCTCGTTATCCTTCATTTAGTATAATCATTAATATATGATGTTTTAGTCAATTTAGTCAAATTGTAAATAAGAATAGCCTTCATTACCTTATATTATAAGCCATCTAGTCAAATAAAAAGGGTCAGTTTGATTTAATCTACCTAAATATCAACACAAGCATCAAAAAAGGCGCTATATTCTATTAATCCATATTTAAGGTCTATAAGGAATGCAAACAATAGTAGATATCTTTGACAGTATAACCCCAGACGGTTTATTCTTACTGGCAGCTGCCGGCTTTCTTGGTGTAATCATGGCATTTCTTGTTCCCCTCAGTGTTGAGATTATCTCTAAGGTATCAGCGAAATATAATTCCGATATCATTGTCCGCTTATACAAAAGAAGCTTTATTAATCGCATATTTACTGGCGGACTCCTATTTACTCTTGGTGCAATGATAACCACAAGGTTCTTTATCTCAGACGAGTTTCTAAGTTCTCTCTTAGGAAAATCTATCATGTGGTTCTTATTGGTTCTGTCTATCATCATCACCGTCCTGATAGGTTATCTCATAAGACGAATGGAGAAGTTTATTAGCGATGATTCAATGCCTCTTAGAATTCTCTATAACGACATACAGAAATCTCTTAGAATTAGGTCAATCACAAGAGAAACTGAACTCTTTTCATCGCCAAGCTCAGTAAGGTCAATTACTGTGCCCTCCTCTTCGGTTGATCGTCATGGCTTCATTCAAGCCATCGAAGGCATAGGGGATATATTATGCTATCAAATAGGAAGACACAGTGAAACTCTAGTAATTGAAGGGCTAAAAAATATCAGCCAGAGTATTGACTACCTTTATCAAATTCGCGAACTTGACCCAAACAGCTTTAACCAGTTGGCTTATGACGATACATTCCAACAGTTTATTAATCAGAACAACCAAGACAGCAGTAGAGTACATAGCTTCTGTTTTAGTAATCCCGATAAATACCTAGATGGTTTAGCTACCCCATTTAACCAGCTAAAGCGAATATATAAAACCAGTTTAGAACAACAAAACAGCGAAATAGCACGTTTAGTCATGGAGGAAATGAGCAATATCTTATATTATCTAAGTAGCCAAAGAAACAATAGTCTTGCAATTGATCTTTTCTTGAAAAAGTTTATTGAATGCCTTCAGCCTGCCCTTCGCCATAATGACGAATCCAACGACCAGGGCATACATTGGTATAGTGATATCCTTAGCCGTGAACCCCATATAGGCACAGCTTCTTTCCGTTTAGAATATCTAGACATTTACAACCGCTACTTAATGAGTTTCACGAGTCATATGATTGCAGAGGACTATAAGAATGCCTTTTTCAATTTTGCCCGCTCATTAATAGCCAGCTATGCCATTCCAAATTATCAACGCGGCAAGGTCTGGGGATATCATTATCTATTAAAAGCAAGTGACTTAAACAATTATCGTAAGATGAACGAAGAGCTAGGTATTCAACGACAGGTGCGTCTTCTGGCTATTAAAGAAACTCAACTGGATACCTTAGAACAATTACAACAATGGCTAGATCGCTTTGACCGCCTCAGCCAGCTCATACGACCTCATCTTACTAAAACTAAAGAAAGAGAAGCCCAAAGACTAGATGAAATTATTAAGAGTAATGCCATCAAGCATCTTAAGCGAAGGCGTTTGCTAAGAGCTGCTTATGCAATCTCAGCTCATTGTTTATTACACAATAGGCATGGATATATTCAATACCTCTGGCAACAAAGCAGTAAGAATGAACCCAATCTTGCTATAGTCCCCACTAGTACCCAGCAGGTTCTAGATGACTATTTTCGCCGCACCAAAATTCTCAGTAGTCTTGACCAAGGAGGTCTAAGCATTGAAAGCTACTTCCGTCAATATTATGTTCTCCTCTTAGCACGTAATATTCAAGAAGGCTCAGCTAGCTATGTTTTACCCCCTTTTGATTCCGAACAGCTGAGTATAGTGGAAAGATCTATTGATGAACTACTTCAAATAGCTAATGAATTAAGCGATAGTTCGCTGCTCAATCTCTATTCATTGGAACAGACCCTCCTAACTAATAAAATACCTGCCCTGCTGAATTCCATCAAGAAGGAAGTCGCCAAGCAGCTGCTTCACCGCCACAAAAGGATTAAAATAAGCCAGAAAAGATACAATGACTATAAAAAGCAAATACTAGCCAGTTGGGACATTCATTGTTCTTTAAGAAAACTATTTACCAATTACCTCCAAGGCTTTGAAAATCAAACTCATAAGAATATTCGTTCCAAACCCCGCGGATGGGGAATAGAAGAATTGGTCAATAAGTCTCTCTTATTGGAGAGCTGGGATCCAACTGATGGTATAGGTACACGCCATGGCCGCAGCCTTGCTAATTCAGAAAATTCGTTATTATTTGATGCCCTAGCCGAATCCTGTCAGTGGGCAAGCGAAAAGAATTTTACTAAGATTCTTAGCCGAATCCCAACAATAGAAGAAAGCTTTATCATTTCTACCCGATGGACTCATGCTAATTTTCTATTACAGCAAGAAAATTTCACCTTGAGCCAACCCAACCAAGCCGCTAAAACGACTGAGGCGGAATATCTCAGCAGCTTTAGCGGCTACTATGATCATGACCAGCACAATATTCCCGTTTTTGTGATTGATTACTCTGGTTCAGGTCATCAGATGCTCCTTTTGGATCGTAAAAAAGTTGGCAAAATCATCCAAATGCCCTTCTATTCAATCACTGGTAGAAAACACCTTAAGCTACAGAACGAGATGTTCTACTTTAAAGTAGAAGATTTGGCAACCAACCCAAGATTGATTAAGTATTATATCCAACAAGAACTACCTTGGCTGAAAGAAAAAGCTAGCCTCAAAGAACAGCGAGAATATCTACGCCAACTTGTCTTGATAAAGGTGCTGGAGAATGTGAGGTTTGACAAAGCAAAGGATTTTATTGGCTATAGGATTACGATTAAAGGCAAGAGTCAAGACCGTGGTCTAGATGACCAAACTGGCCTATTGCCTATTTAAACTCCTATTAATGAGGTGATTCAGACTCATTCTTTAACTCACAAAGTCATAAATATGCTGGTAAGGGATGCTCACAAAGTGCTTGCCTATCGTCAACCCGGCTATATCCTACTGACCTCTCTCATCAGTCTCATCCTGCTACACTATTGGGTTATCTATGGCAATTTTCGCGACCTATTTGTCACCCTAATCGACCCAATAATCCAAGCTGCTCCTATCCACTTCAAAGGACAGATTGGCTGGGCTATAGGCTGTTTAATCCTCTATATTCTCGTTCCTCTTATTACGATTAAATTTCTACTAAGGCATAGACTAAGCGACTATGGGTGGGGATTTCATTATTACTGGCGCACCCTTCCTATCTACATTGCCCTTTATGTACCAGTTGCTATAGCCATAGTCTTTATCTCTAAGCAACCAGATTTTCTCAAAACCTACCCCTTCTATTATCCCGAGAACTGGCAGCAGCTAGTTGTATGGGAACTATTCTATGTTCTACAATTCATTGGGGCGGAGTTTTTCTTTCGCGGTTTTATTCTCTTAGGAATCAGCCGCTATCTCGGCAATGCAGCTGCCATGATTGCTATGGTATTTGCTTATACCATGTTACATTTCACCAAACCCTATTTAGAAGCAAGCGGCTCAATAATAGCAGGTCTCGTGTTAGGTTATCTAGTTATCAAAACTCGTAGCATCTGGGGAGGCATTACGGTTCACAGCATGGTAGCTGTCACCATGGATATGGCCTCTCTCACTCGTCATGGCTGGTTTGATTAAGGCTTTCTCTATAATGCTATTATGATCACTAACAACGAACTCAACGAAGAATTTGCCACTCAGTTTGGCAGTTTGCCAAAACCCCGCCTTTTCTTTTCACCTGGCCGCGTTAACCTGATGGGAGATCATATCGACTATTGCGGCGGTAAAGTATTACCAGTTGCTATTCAGTTAGGAACCTATTTCGCCGTCTCTTTTAATGGCACTGACCAAGTCAATGTGTATTCCACTCACTTCAACCAAATGAAGAGTTTCTCTCTGACTAATATCCAATACCAACGAGAAGACGGCTGGTTGAACTATGCCAAGGGAGTTTTCCATGAATACCAAAAGAGCGGACTGCCATTAGAGGGAATGGACATTCTCTGCACTGGCGACCTTCCTATCGGCTCTGCTCTATCAAGCTCTGCTTCAGTTCTGGTTGGAACCTCTTTCATCATTCAAGTCCTCACAGGTTATCGCCATAGCAAAAACGATATACTTAATCGCAAAGAAACAGCCAAAATATGTCACCGAGCTGAGGTCGAATTCAATGGATTACAATGCGGTATCATGGACCAGGCAGCTGTCGCGCTGGGGAAAAAAGGTAAGGTCATGTATCTGGATTGCGCCAATCTCAGCTGTGAATATCTTGACCTTCACCTTAATAACCATAGTCTTCTGATCATTGATAGCAATAAGCCTCGCCAGCTCACTGATTCTAAGTATAACCAACGCAAAGCTGAAGCCGAAGCAGCCCTCAAACTAATTCAACAAAGACTACAGATAGACAGTCTATGCGCTATTGATAGCACCCACCGCCAGCAGGCTCTTGCTTTGCTAAAAGAAGACCAGCTCCTGTTCAAACGAGCAGCTCATATTATTAGTGAAAACCTGAGGGTAGATAAGACCAAGACTGCCCTTGTCAATCAAGATATCACAGGATTTGGCAAACTACTCAATGAAAGCCATGAATCCCTCCATCACAACTACGAGGTTACAAGCAAGGAACTAGATACCCTAGTCTATAAGAGTATAGAATTTCCTTCTGTTCTAGGAGCAAGGATGACTGGGGCTGGATTCTCTGGCTGCACCCTAAGCCTTATCAAGAACCATGCCATCGCTGCTTATAGTGAGTTCATTCTTCCCATATACAAAGAGGCGTGTAATTTAACTGCTCAGATTATTCCTATGAAAAGTGCGGATGGGGTTGAAGAAATGACAAATGATCACTAGCTCTCATCGGCGCTATAACTTACTCACTGGTGAATGGGTCCTGGTATCTCCTCAACGCATGTCTCGGCCATGGCAAGGCGAACGAGCAGACCAACCAAACCACACAGCCTCTTCTTATGATAAGAACTGCTATCTATGTCCAGGCAACAAGAGAACAAACAATAGACCTAACCCAAATTATAAGGATGTCTATGTATTCACCAATGACTTTCCCGCCCTAGTAGAAGAGGCAGCCGATGATCGCACCGAAGGAATATTACGCCACCAAAAGGTAGGTGGAGTCTGTCGGGTGATCTGTTATAGTCCTCACCATAACCGCAATTTCGCTTCTATGGAAATAGATGAAATCCAAAAGGTAATTCAAGTCTGGGGAGAACAGCTAATAGAATTAGGAACAAGCTACTCTTATGTTCAAATCTTTGAAAACAAAGGCGCCATAGTTGGCTGTTCCAATGATCACCCTCATGGTCAAATATGGGCGAGCAGCTTTGTCCCTACTCAAGTGGCGAAAGAACAAGTCCAACAGGACAACTGGTCTCATAAAAAGCCACTTTTGAGAGATTACCTAGACACCGAACAAAGATTACAGACGAGAATAGTTAGCCAAAATGAGCACTGGTCTCTTGTGGTTCCCTATTGGGCCTATTGGCCTTTTGAAACCCTACTATTACCAAATCAAGACTTAGCTAGTCTTAGCCAACTTAATGAGGAACAACAAGAAGCTCTCGCCCAACTATTAAAGGAATTGGTGCGTAAATATGACTCTCTTTTCGCCACTTCCTTCCCCTATATGATGGGTTGGCACAGTGAACCCTATGCTCGTCCCGAAAAGACCCGCCGCTTACTTCATTGCCACTTCTACCCTCCCCTATTACGCTCAGCCCAAGTGCGTAAATATACTGCCGCTTTTGAATTGTGTGCCGAGCTGCAAAGAGATATGACCGCCGAGGAGGCGGCGGCGAAATTAAGGGAAATCTAGCTAAATATAACTAAATATAAGCCTATTGGCAGACCTATCATAACCGAATAGTCCCCTTGGCTATCTCCAATCCATCACTTATAAGACAACCAAGATTATAGCCTTGCCAATTAGTTGGCATGATAGTTATTCCCGTCTTATTACCCGCCAGCCAACAACCCCACCAACTAAAAGAAGAATTGGATAGGACAAAGTGTTTACACTGATGAATCAAGAACATATCTTCCCAAGCCAATCTGCCCGAAGAATCTACATAATAGAATGCTTCATTGCTCGAGTGAAGTCCAGTTAATAAAGCTGAAGCCCGTTGAATATTATCGGCAAAAACAAAAAATTGCGGCGAACTCAGCCGACCCTTCATAATTTCAATCGCCTTTTGATAGTATGGAATATCTAGAGTGCGCTGTGAATGAACTGCTGGCTGGGCTATGGTATCAGAATACCAGCTTGTCCTCATATGAATAGCCACTGGATTATCAGCCATTCTTATTTGTTCTAATATCCTATTGGTGCTGCTAGTTGGAGTATTGGCAAAGCTCAAGTCCTCTCTCAATAATGATTCAATGCTATTTGCCAAAGCAGCATACTGCCAATAACCTTGTAAGATGTAATCTCGTGATGGATCTAGTCTATCAATAAAATCAAATAGGTGGGTCGCTTTATTCTGATAGCTAGGTGAGAAAAAATCGTCAGGCTTTGATCGATCAACGACCACACAATCTCTAGCAAGCGATGTGTTTCCCTTTATAGCTATGAAGGATTTCCAAGCAAGTTTACCAGTTATCCGGTGTAGAAATCGATTAAGAAGTGCCAATTTCTTCCTCTCAGGCAATGATGTAGAAGATAGACTAATATTGAAATTATGAAGTTCCCATTGTCTTGAATGTACGGGTGACCTGGTTTTATCAACAAGACGGACAGCTACACCTAGCCTTTGCTCTACTACCTTAGCAAACGCATATTGGAACAGCTGATTACCCATGCCACCAGTTATAAAAACAATTACCATGATTTTGTTACCAAGAAAACAATGGGGAAATTTTTGTCAGAGAACCGATTTCGCATAGTTCTAATTATAGCTACAATTCTATCCACCAAACCAGATGACCTTCTCGGCTTCTCTCCTCCGATAAATAAAATCATATAATTTTTTTTCAGTTAGGCAAAAAAAATACTAATTGCAAAGAATTTATCTTAATAATAGGTTATAATTTCCCCCACTAATGAGTAATAATTTTTTTCATCAAACCAAATTAGCTCCCTGGTTGTTCCTTCTTCCAGCAGCAATATTCTTTGGTGTATATGTTATCTGGCCGATTATTCAGAGTATCTTGCTTAGTTTCTATGATTGGGATGGCCTAGGTGACAAAGAATTCATCGGTATGGGTAACTATGTTGAGCTGTTTCAGACCCCTCAATTTCTTGTTTCGATTAAGAATAATGTTCTTTGGCTGATATTTCTTATGTTATCCCCCGTATTAGGGCTAGGCCTTGCTCTTTTCTTAAATCAACAGATACGCGGCATTAAGCTAGCCAAGTCTCTCTTCTTCTTCCCCTTTGTCATCTCTCTAGTCATAGTGGGTGTTATTTACAGCTGGTTCTATGACCCTCACCAAGGATTACTGAACACCCTCTTAGCTTCATTATTTGGTGATGAGGTGAGATTGACTATACTCACTGATGAAAATTTGGTTACCTTTGGTATCATATTTGCTGCCCTATGGCCGCAAACTGCCTATTGTATGATTCTCTATCTTACTGGTCTGACCAATGTAAATAGCGAACAAGTGGAGGCTGCGAGAATAGATGGAGCCAAAGGGTTTAAGATGCTCTGGCACATCATCTTACCTCAGCTCCGTCCTGCCACCTTTATTGCTATAGTGGTTACCATCATAGGAGCCCTTCGCAGTTTTGACCTGGTTGCTATTATGACCGCAGGCGGACCCTATAATAGTTCAAGTGTCCTTGCTTGGTTCATGTATGAGCAAACCATTTTTTCCTATCGCGTCGGTTATGGTGCTGCCATAGCCACTGTTTTGTTCTTAATTACTCTAGCCTATATTGCCTATTTCCTTTGGAATATGATACGCCAAGAAAGAAGTTGATATGTTTCCCCAACCTATTGAACAGTCCTCAAGATTCAATCAAATAGCCTATCGGTTATTAGTGATTGCAGCCGTGATCCTGTGGCTGCTTCCTTTAGCTGGCATCATACTCACGTCGTTAAGATCCATAGTTGATATTAATAGTGGCAACTATTGGGGATGGCCAGAAAGATGGTATTGGGAAAACTACCTTGATATCTTTACTCAAACCCCTATGGCTCGTTATATGTTCAACAGCCTCTTCATCTCTATTACGGCCACATTTGCCGCTGTTGCTCTATCTACTATGGCTGGTTTCGCTTTGGCAAGATATGAATTTCGTCTTAATATTACCCTCTTTGCCATTTTTGTTGGCGGCAATTTTGTTCCCTTTCAAATACTAATGATACCGGTTCGCGATCTCACCATTCAAATGGGTATGTATGATACCTACTGGGGGTTAATTCTCTTTCATACTGCATTCCAATCAGGCTTCTGCACCCTCTTTATGCGGAATTTCATCAAGACCCTACCAGAAGAACTGTTCGAATCGGCTCGTTCTGAAGGAGTCTCTGAATGGCGAATATTTTGGTATATTGGCGTCCCCCTGGTGAGACCTGCATTGGCCGCTCTTTCGGTTCTCATCTTCACCTTTATCTGGAATGACTTCTTTTGGGCTTTAATACTAGTCCAAAGCGACGAAGTGAGACCGGTTACCGCGGCTCTGAATGCACTAAAAGGACAATGGCTAGCCTCTTGGCAACTCTTATCCGCTGGTGCCATCATTGCCGCTATTCCGCCGGTGATGCTCTTCTTCTTCATGCAAAAACAATTCATTGCTGGACTGACTCTCGGTGCGACAAAGGGTTAACCAACTCAAACTCGGGGTTTGCTATTACCCCGAACACTGGGATCAATCCTTATGGCAGCAAGATGCCAAGCGAATGGCAGCCATAGGTCTAAACTATGTCCGCTTAGCCGAATTTGCTTGGAGTCGCTATGAACCTACCCAAGGCAATGATGACTTTGCCTGGCTAGATAAGGCTATAGATATCCTAGCGAACGAGGGATTAAAAATTGTCATGTGCACTCCCACTGCCACTCCTCCCAGCTGGCTGATAGAGAAATACCCTGAGGTGCTACCCTATGACAAAAACGGCAATCCGCGTAATTTTGGTTCTCGCTGTCACTATACTTTCAGTAGTAGTCGTTATACTGAACTCAGTTCTGCCATCACTGAAAAAATAGCCAAGAGATATGGCAAACATCCAGCTGTGGTCGCATGGCAAACCGATAATGAATATGGCAATCATAATTCAGTCTATAGCTATGGCCCAATCGACCTGAAAGCCTTTCGTCAATGGCTAGAGCAAAAATATACCAATATTGAAGAACTCAATCGCCGTTGGGGAAATGCCTTTTGGAGTATGGACTATACTTCTTTCGACCAGATACCTTTGCCTCACTCCACTGTTACCCAAGCCAATCCCATTCACAGTCTCGATTTTGCCCGCTTTTCATCCGAGATGGTAATAAGGTTCAACCAGGCTCAAATTGAGATATTGCGTTCCTATTGCCCTGATACTCCTCTTACTCATAACTTCATGGCATATTTCGGTGATTTTGACCATTTTGCTTTGTGTGATAGCCTAGATGTGGCATCATGGGACAACTATCCCCTTGGTTTCTTAGATTCCCACCATTCTGATAGCTCAGACCAAACCCGCTATCACAATGTAGGACATCCAGATATCTCGGCATTTTTTCACGACCTTTATCGCGCCTGTGGCAAAGACAACCTCTGGATTATGGAGCAACAACCAGGTCCGGTAAATTGGGCATCTCATAACCCCATACCTCTAAGTGGTATGGTTCGCTTGTGGGGCTGGCAAGCCTTCGCTCATGGCGCTGACCTGGTCAGCTATTTTCGCTGGCGCCAAGCTCCTTATGCCCAAGAACAGATGCACGCTGGTCTCTTAATGCCGAACAATGAGGAAGCCCCTGCCTATGGGCAAATAGCCCAGCTGAATGAAGATAGAAAGACCATCCCTCAATTGCATATAGACCAGGCTGAGGTAGCCATTCTTTTTGATTATGAAACCCTATGGTTGTTAAGAACTCAACCACAGGGGGCGAATTTCAATTACTATAGCTGGGTATTTGATTGCTATCAAGCACTTCGCCGCCTTGGCGTTAATATAGATTTTGTTTCTACTTCGTCATCATTCAAAGACTACCAGCTCATTATTATTCCTACCTTGCCTATTATTAGAGAAGCTACCTTAACAAATATTAGCCAGGCAACAGCCCATTTCTTATGGGGACCAAGAAGCGGCAGCAAAACCGAAGACTTTCAGATCCCTGCTCAGCTACCACCAGGTCCTCTTAATAGCTTAATACCAATTAGAATTACTGAAGTTGGGTCCCTAAGAGATGAAATAGAAATAACTGGTCAAGGGTCATTCGGTCAATTTAGCGCCTATAGGTGGAAGGAAATAGTTCTCACAAAGCTAAATCCTCAAGCCAAATTTAGCGATGGCAATGGCGCTTTCTATAGTCATAACAATCATCACTATCTAGCAGGTCTTCTCAAACCAGCTAGCCTCCGCCAACTGCTCAGCTATCTGTTTAAGCTAAGCAGCATACAAAAAGAAGAACTAAACCCGGATGTTCGTCGTCGTAGCTGTGGTGAATTGGATTTTATCTTTAATTTTGGTCCACAAGCTCATAAGCTAGACCAACAGGAGGTGCTATTAGGGTCAGAGAGTCTTAATCAAGGTCAATTTGCCGTTATAAAGAAAAAATAAAAGGCAACTTAAATTAGGATTATTTTTGCTTTAATGCTATAAAATGAGTTTTTTATTTTTTTTGAGGAAAAGTATATGAAGAAAATTCTAGTACTCAGTTTTTCGCTGTTGTTTACCACAAGTCTTCTTGCCGGTGAACTAGTGGTAAACTCAAACCAAGCTGACCCAGCTCCACGAGCTATGGTCCAAAAGCTGGTTGATCTATTCGGTCAAGCTCATCCTGAAGTAGATATCAAGGTAAATGTCTATGACCATGAAGCATATAAGACAGCCTTAAGAAACTGGTTGGTAACTTCTCCACCAGATGTTGTCTTTTGGTTCGCTGGCAATAGGATGAAGCAATTTGTTGACCGTGGGCTTTTTGAAGACCTTACCCCTATGTGGGAACAGAATGGTCTTGCCGCTGCTATGCCAGGCGCGGCTGCTTCTATGAGCTTAAATAACAAATATTGGGGCATTCCCTATACCTACTATAACTGGGGAATATACTATCGCACCGATATCTTTGAAAGATTCGGTCTATCAGAACCTAAGACCTGGGACGAACTACTCAATGTCTGTCGAACCCTGAGATCCAATGGCATCATTCCAGTCACCATAGGAACAAAATACCTATGGACGGCAGCCGGTTGGTTCGACTATCTGAATATGAGAGTCAATGGGTATGACTTTCATATTGATCTTATGGATGGCAAGATTCCCTATACAGATGATCGCGTTCGTGAGGTCTTTGACTATTGGAAACAATTAATAGATGCAGACTGCTTCATTGAAGATCATGCCTCCTATTCATGGCAAGAAGCACAACCTTTTATGTATCGTGGCGAAGCAGCCATGTATTTAATTGGTAATTTCATTGTAGGCTCTATTCCACCCGAAGTGAAGCCAAATATGAGTTTCTTCCAGTTTCCGGTTATCAAACCTGAACATGCATCTGTTCCAGGCGAAGATGCTCCAACTGATACCCTACATATTCCAGCTAAAGCGAAGAATAAGGAAGATGCAAGAAAACTCCTGCTCTTTGCTTCGCGCGCTGATGTTCAAACCCAACTCAATGAGATATTGGTTCAACTACCAACTAACAAGGATGCCAGACCTAAGGATGATCCTTTCCTAAACAAGGCACTACCAATGCTTGCTAGTTCACAAACTGCCCAATTCTATGATCGGGATACGGATCCAGACATGGCTAAGGAAGGTATGAAAGGATTTCAGGAGTTTATGGTTAATCCAGATAGGTTAGATGGCATTTTAACACAACTGGAAAGGACAAGAAAGAGAATCTTCGACAAATAACCCAAAGTTAACTCAACTCATATTAGATAACCGGCTTCGGCCGGTTATTTTTTTTAAGCCTATGACCATTACTCTTTCTCAGTCCAATAGTCATCTAGTAATAGGACCTAGATCCGGTGGCTCTATCCTCTGCTATTACACTGATCTAGATGACAAGAGGATCCATTGGTTTAATAATAGGCTTCTCAGCTTTCCTCTAGCTCCATTTTGCAATCGAATTCGCGCTGGTAAATTCAGTTTCGCCAATAAGCAATTTGCCTTAAAACTAAATGCCCCGCCTCATAGTCTTCACGGTTCAGCCTGGCAAGCCAGCTGGCAACTCAACAAGAAAACAGCCAATTCTTGCACCATCTACTATCAAGAAATGGAGCTATCGCCTTTCTCATATAAGATTGAGCAGACCTTTATTCTTGCCAAAAGCTCATTCTCCATTCAATTAAAACTAACCAATATAGGTGAAGAAACTCTGCCTTTCGGATTAGGTTTTCATCCCTATTTCAGCTGCGCTAAGACTACTATAGTTCAAGCAAAGACTGACAAGATCTGGCTAACGGATAGGTCGTTAATGCCTACCAGGTTGGTGCAGAATTCAATGGTTAAACACCTAAGAGATGGATTAAAACCAGCCCAAACCAAATTGGATAATAGTTTCACTGGCTGGGAACGCGAGGCATGGATTTTCTGGCCAGAGGAAGCAAGACGAATGAAACTAAGCGCAACAAGCCCCTTGGACTACCTCTGTATCTACTCGCCAGGAGATGGTTCTTTCGGCGTTGAACCTGTATCTAATGTGCCAGATGCTTTTAACCTCATGGCAAAAGGGCAATCAGATCATGGTAGTCTGATATTGGCGCCCAATCAGACAGTCAGGGCTCAGCTAGGCTTTGAGATTTTTATGGATTAAGACTTCAGTGAAATCTTGGCAACCAATCCTTATGAGCTACAAGAAGTTCATTGACCAGCTGCCATATCTGATCTAAGCTAAGTTCGGCCGCCGTATGAGGATCCAACATAGCAGCCTGATATATCCGTTCCCTCTTAGAAGTCAGGGATGCTTCAACAGTAAGGTGATGAACATTAATATTGGTCTGCATAAGAGCGGCGAGATGACTAGGCAATGCACCTATGGATACAGGTTGAACCCCATTAGAATCAACTAAACAGGGAACCTCAACACAGCAATAATCTGGTAAATTACTAATCAGTCTTTCTTTATTAGGGACATTGCCATAGATGAGGGCAGGCTTATTATGCACTATGGCGGCAATGATTTGGTCGGCATATTCTACGCTTGCTTGGGTATCATAATCCCCCCGACCCGCCTCCAGTTCTTCCTTCATCTGCTTCCAATCTGCCGACTGCTTCTCACAGCGCCTGATATATTCATCTAAGGGAATCTTATATTCTTCTATCAATTCAGGATGGCTAGCCTTAATGAACCAAGGAACATACTCACTAAAGTGTTCGCTTGATTCAGTAACAAAATAGCCCAACCTTTGCAAAATATCATACCTCACCCGATTGGTGGGTGGAAACTTCCCTTCCCTTGCCAGCTGGTGGAGTCGTGGATAGAGAGTCTGCCCCTTATGTTCTAGCTTAAGAAAAAAAGCCATATGATTAATCCCGGCGCATTGATAGTGAATCTGATTATGTGGTATCCCCAAGTCTTCAGCCAATTCACGCAAAGTGTATTGGATACTATGGCACAACCCCACTGTCTTTATGGAAGGAAAGCGCATGCCAATGGCCTCACATAGCATGGGCATAGGATTAACATAATTTAACAGATAGGCCTGGGGGCAAAGGTCGATGATATCCTGACAGATATCCAAGACAACTGGAATAGTGCGAAGGCCTCGCATAATCCCGCCTATACCTAGGGTATCGGCAATAGTTTGACGCAAACCAAACTTCTTAGGAATTTCAAAATCTCTTAATGTGCAAGGCTTATAACCCCCTACTTGCATCATAGTAATAACAAAGTCCGCATCCTTTAGCATGGCCCTCCTATCTTCACTCGCCTCCAAGTGAAGATTCACCCTTAGCTTAGTTGCCAAATGAGATGCAATCCTTTCCGTAGTCTTAAGTCTCTCCCCATCTATATCATGCAACCTCAGGTTAATTGAACCAAGCCCCTCAATTTGAAATATATCGGTCAGTAGGTTCTTAGCGAATATAGAACTTCCCGCCCCTATAAAGCACAGCCTCATAGTTTACTAATATTTACTAATAGGTTCTATACAGTAAACTTTGTCAGTCTTCGACAGGCCTGGCCATCGCGATTGAAGAGGTGACAGTCCCTAGCATCCACCCCCAAATTGATTTCTTTATTAATATCTAGCGAAGCATTTTCGTCTATCTCAACCGTTAGGTTCTCACCGCTACTGATTAGATTGAGATAGGCATAGGAAAGTCCTCCCAACTTTTCTAGAACATCTCCCTTGGCCTTAAGAACCAGGTCTCCCCTCTTGGTTGGATTAATATGCTTGGGGCGAATTCCCAAAGTTAATTCATCCCCTGAGCGAATTCTCTTGCCTTCTACCGGCAAACTGGTCTTAGCGCCATTCAAGCTAATGGTCACCGAATCCTGCTTCCCTTCCTCTGCTTTGACCTTTAGAAAGTTCATCTTAGGTGAGCCAATAAAGCCGGCAACAAAACGGTTACGCGGATAATGGTAAAGCTCCATAGGGGTTCCCACCTGCTGAAGATTACCGTCATTCAAAACCACTATCCTGTCGGCCATGGTCATGGCCTCAACCTGATCGTGGGTCACATAGATCATCGTAGCGGTTAACTGGTTATGCAGACGAGTTAATTGCACCCTCATATCTACCCTCAGCTCGGCATCAAGATTTGAAAGGGGCTCATCAAAGAGGAAGACTTCGGGTTGCCGAACAATAGCCCGTCCAATGGCAACCCTTTGCCGTTGACCGCCAGAAAGATTCTTAGGCTTTCTATCAAGTAGCTGTTCCAGTTGTAAAATCTGGGCAGCCTTTCTCACCTTCTCTTCAATGATTTTTCTTTCTTCCTTCGCCATGCGAAGACTGAAACTCATATTCTCAAAGACCGTCATATGAGGATAGAGCGCATAGGATTGAAAAACCATAGCTATACGTCGCTCAGCCGGTGGAACATTATTTACCTTTTCACGACCAATAAAGATATCTCCTTCACTGATATCGGTTAACCCAGCTATCATACGCAACAAAGTGGATTTGCCACAACCAGAAGGGCCTACAAAGACAACAAAATCGCCATCCTTAATATCCAAATCTATTTGTTCAAGGATGACAAGACCGTCATAGTTCTTTGCCACATTTTGTAATACAACACTTGCCATTATTTCTCTCGGTTAAATTTAATCATTATGTTTATGTGCTAGAGCAAATTATACTTTCTTTTCTCATTTTTTTCTTGTAAAATCGCCGAAAGGCACTATAATAAGTTTCATTTTACAATTAATTAAAACCTAAGATGTTAAAGAGAATAGCCAGTTGGATACTATCCTTATGGATAGCATTTGTTTTTATTCAGTCGTTATTTTTCAAATTTAGTGGTAGCCCCGAAACTGAGCATATATTCACTACCATAGGCGAGTGGATGGAAGGTAATTTTCTGAATTTTATTGCCCAGCCTTTTGCGAACTATGGCGGTTATGTCATTGGGACCTTTGAACTCCTAGCTTCCATCATGCTTATCTTCCCCACTGTCTCTCGTCCACTAGGTGGATTATTGGCAACTATTTTGATGACTGGCGCAATTTTCTTTCATCTATTCACTCCCCTAGGAATTAATGTCCAACTGGAAGATGGCACAGGAGATGGTGGCTTGCTCTTCTATATGGCTTGTAGCGTATGGCTTTCAGGTCTCATAGTCTTTTATCTTCACCGCGACAGAATCATTTTGTTTCGCTAACAAGCGGTTAATGAGGAGAACAGCACTCAGTGTCCATCAGCTGCGTAAAACTTACCGAGGTGGTGATAAAGAGGTAGAAGCAGTTAAAGGGGTTGACCTTGAAGTAATGGAAGGAGACTTCTTTGCCCTTCTTGGTGAAAATGGTGCTGGTAAGACTACCATCTTAGGCATAGTTTCTTCTCTCATTAACAAGACAGCTGGCCAGGTCAAAATATTTGGTTACGACCTTATTACTCAATCATCCCTCGCCAAGCGGCAAATAGGTATAGTGCCGCAAGAGTTCAATTTCAATATTTTTGAAAGAGTCCAC
This sequence comes from Gammaproteobacteria bacterium, assembly GCA_965215225.1. Classification (GTDB taxonomy): domain Bacteria; phylum Pseudomonadota; class Gammaproteobacteria; order CBDBNL01; family JAAOII01. Next base: position 1,382,304 of record OZ244039.1, on the reverse strand, counting down.
GACATAGTCTGCCAACAGGGTGGTTATTATGGCTTGCACCCTAAGGACATTAAGGAGCGCAGCGAAAAATATCTCCGCAAATTAGACCTATGGGATAAACGAAAAGAACAAGCAAAGAATTTATCTGGTGGTTTAAAGAGAAGACTCCTCATTGCGCGCGCCCTAATTCATGAACCCAAGCTCTTCATCCTTGATGAACCCACCGCTGGAGTTGATATAGAGATTCGCCATTCAATGTGGCAATTCTTAAGAGAACTCAATCAAGCTGGCCGAACCATCATATTGACCACCCACTATCTTGAAGAGGCAGAGCAATTATGCCGCCAGGTCGCTATTATCCACAAAGGAGAAATCATTGTCAATAGTCCTATGCGCTCCCTTTTGCGCCAGCTCAATGAACGGACCTATCTGATTGAAACCAAAAATGAGCTATCCAGCACCATTCGCAGTAATTTTTACAACTCCACCCTCCTAGATGAAAACACCCTAGAGGTGCATATTGACAAAGGCTATGGGCTAAATGAGTTGTTCCAAGATCTCCACAACAAAGGGGTAGCTATTAATAGCATTGAACTCAAAGACACCCGCCTTGAAAAGATATTTATGGAGATGACGAGATAATGAGCGCCTACGAAATCTATCGCGCCTTTATGACTATCTACATAAAAGAGGTGCGCCGTTTTATGAGGTTGTGGCAACAAACTCTATTACCACCTGCAATAACCATGGTGCTCTATTATGCTATTTTCGGCAGCCTCATAGGACCGCGAATAGGCGAGATGGAGGGGTTTGACTATATGAAGTTTATTGTCCCTGGACTAGTCATGCTTTCAGTCATAACCGGTTCTTATAGCAATGTAGTTTCCTCTTTTTTTGGTAATAAATTTCAACGCAGCCTTGAAGAGATGTTAGTATCCCCCACCCCCAGTATCATTATTATGCTTGGATTCGTTCTCAGTAGTAGCGTGAGAGGCATATTGGTAGGTATCATTGTGTTATTACTTTCGCTGTTTTTCACCGATCTCACTATCCACAGCCTGACTACTGTGGTTGTTGTCGTCGTCCTAACCTCTATTCTCTTTTCTTGTATGGGACTTATGAATGCTATTTTTGCCCGTAATTTTGATGATATCACTATCATCCCCAATTTTGTTCTCACTCCCCTAACCTATTTAGGCGGCATATTCTACTCCATCAACCTATTACCCGAATTTTGGCAGAAAGTATCCCTATTAAATCCTATTCTCTATATGGTCAATGCCTTTCGTTATGGTATCCTCGGCATTACTGATATCCCTCTCAATATAGCTTTCGCCATCATCATTATCTTTACTTGCGCATTTTGTGCTATCTGCTGGTGGCTACTGATAAAAGGCATAGGCATTCGCACCTGATAAGCAAAACGCGTATTAAGATATGTGGGCTAAGAGATCCTCATCAGGCCCATCAAGCTGCCCTTGCCGGCGCAGACGCCATTGGGTTTATCTACCATCCTTCCAGCCAGCGTCACATAAGCAAAGAACAAGCAGCAGCTATCAGAAAAGCCTTACCAGTCTTCGTTAGTCTAGTTGCGGTGATGGTCAATCCATCTCGCCATCAGGTAGAAGAGCTATTATCAGCAGCCCAGCCTGATATCCTCCAATTTCATGGTGATGAAGCGGAGAGCTTTTGTTCTTCATTTACCAGGCCCTATATTAAGGCAGTTAAAGCCAAGTCTCGTTCCTACATCGAAGATCAAGCAGCCGACTACTTCTCAGCGAGCGGACTATTAATAGATAGCTATAAAGGAAATAACTTCGGTGGGACCGGCGCCAATTTTGACTATAGTATGATTCCGCCCCAACTAGCTCAGCGACTCATCATTGCTGGTGGATTGAATGCACAAAATGTGGCCCTTCTGGTGCAAACCTTAGAGCCCTATGGCGTAGATGTAAGCAGTGGAGTAGAGTCAGCGCCAGGCAAGAAAGATATGAAAAAAATTAGCGCCTTTATTAGAGCTGTGACAAACGCTCGCTAAACTGCTATCCTTGTCATCCTATTCAATATGACAGTTGCAACCACTAAGCAAGCAAAGACAATAGTTAGCATATCAAAAGGTTCATTAAGAAAGATCATTGAAATAAAAATAGTCATAAATGGCATCAAAATTATAATTTGGCTAACCCGGGCAATGCCTCCTAAGGCAAGAGCATAATACCACAGAAAGAAGCCGATGAGTTGGCTAAAAAATGCAGTATAGAAAAAGCATATCCAAGCAATGGTAGAATCGACCGCAAAAGCACCCTGCATACTCCATAGTCCTACCGGAAAGGTGATTGGTAAACAAATGACTGCCGCCCAACAGGTCACTTGCCACCCACCCATAGTGCGACTAAGTTTAGCTCCCATTGCATAGCCAACCGCAGTTACAATCACCGCACCTAGCAACAACAGATCTCCTAATTGAAAATAACCAGTTGTCCGAAGGAGTGAAAAAGTAACCACAACCCCACATCCTAATAGACCAGAGAGCCAAAAGGCAATGGATGGCCGCTCAGTAGTGATAAGGGCGCCCACCAGGGCGGTGCCAAGCGGCAGCAAAGCAAGAATCACTCCGCCTTGCCCTGCTGGAACAGTCTTCATCGCCAAACTCACTAGATTAGGAAATCCTATGACAATTCCACCTGCTATCCAGATTAGTTCCTTAATTTGAGTAGCCTTAGGTAACGGCTGTCTTGTAATTGCTAAAAGAGCCATGGCAACAAAACCCGCTAATGCCGACCGCCCCGCGCCTAAAAAAATTGGATGAAAATAATCAACGGCAAAACGAGTGGTAGGCAAGGTGAAAGCAAACACTGTCGCAGCAAAAAAGCCAAACAAGATGCCCTTGTTTTCTCTCAGATCCATAGTGAAATTTTAATTAGGAACCTTTGATTTATTATTCTAATTAACAAAAGCGCTCTTGAAGATGGATAAGAAGAGCCCATGCCAGTTTCGGGTTTAGCCGAAGAATTGTCAGCTTAAGGAAAGAAACAGGTCTGGTCTAGTTGAGTTCGCCAATTCTATTCAAAGACCACTAGTTGTTTGGGTTGAAGCTAGGGAAGCAGCATGTCTAAACGGTCCCGGTTTAATTGGGGGTTGTTATCCCCATCCAAAGACCACCAGTCACGCCAGCCATCAGGGTCTAGCGGAGTGCAGCCAATGGCGGGATATTCATCCGACTCACCAAAATCCCAGATGAGATTGGCATCAATGTCTTCACCAGTTTCTATGCTCCCGCTATTATCCCTGTCACACCAGACCGCCAATGGCTCATCACTCGTACTACCATCGTCAAACATAATTGGGTTATCATCCCAAGTGGCATAAATCCCCATATAAGCAGGTGGACTGGTAAGCTCACTGCTAGTCTTGGAGACGCCATGGACGTCATGACCACCGTCAATAGTAGCATTGTACCAATAAGAAGCGGCTCCCTTCCCTTCTCCAGCGTCAACCAGCGCCTTATTCCGTCTGGGTGAGACTACATAAGAATAAGCAACCCGACTATCAGAGTTAAATGTTCCCGCCAAAGCGGCTACATTACTAGTTCCGCTCAGATTACCCACCACAACCGAAGAAGAATAAATCGAAGTCGATAAACCAACCCCTATCAGGCCGCCTATACTAGCACCACTCCCGATCACTTCACCCACCACAACCGAAGAAGAAACAATCCGACCCGATACACTCTCCCCCGCCAGGCCGCCTACAATACTACCTCTTCCTCTCACCTCACCAACCACAGCTGAAGAAGAATGAATCTGAGCCAATTGAGCTTGCCCCACCAGACCGCCCACAAATTGAGTCCCCCCACTCACCTCACCAACCACAACCGAAGAAGAATGAATCTGAGCCATTACACCCCACCCTACCAGACCACCTATAGTTTCACCATTCCCTCTTACCTTAGCTGCTACAACCGAAGAAGAAACAATCCGAGCCGATGCACCCCACCCTACCAGACCGCCTACTCTAACATTCCCGCTCACCTCATCTGCCACCACCGAACAAGAATCAATCCGAGCCGATGCACCAGCCCCTACCAAACCGCTTACAAACTCCCTGCCTATCACTGTCTCAGTATGAAGAGTCAGATTGCGAATCTCTGAATTCGCGGCTATACGGCCAAACAAACCCACACAATCCTGACCTGGACGATTAATGTTTAAACCACTAATCGTCCAGCCATTGCCTTCAAAGGTTCCACTAAAAGCAGTTCCTTGACATCCAGTTGCAGAACCTGTATCATGACCCAAGGGTTGCCAACCTTTGCCGTTATCAGCATCCGCATAGGCTGCAAGACTGATATTCGCAACCAGTTCATAGCCAGCACAAGAAGTGATGCCACCAGCACCACCACAGCCAGTGGAGTCGAGCGACCCATCCGCCGATAGCTTACGCCCTCTGCCATTTAGAGCATAGCGAACTGCAGCCAACTGCGCCGCATTGGCTATCTCTATCAACCCATCGCCATCAGCATCTATGTCCGCTCCATCCATTGTCCCATCACTATCACAATCAGCTTCTAGGACACACCCAGCTATTTCATCCCCATCCTCCGTTCCATCATCATCGCAATCTGCTAACAGCGAACATCTCACATTATTAGAATTAATCAGCTGCTCTACCGGATCATTATCCTCCAACCCATCATTATCGTCATCGTCATCCTCATCGGAATCACGGCAACCATCCCCATCATTGTCGCTAGAACTAGTGCTCGTCCAACTTAGCACACTAGTACGACATTGGTCTGAACCATCATTTACCCCATCATCATCACAATCCTCATGTAAACGACACTCCCTTCCACCAACCGTCCCTGTATCCATCGAATCTAAGACATTATCATTATCATCATCATTATCCTCATCTCTATCACGGCAACCATCGCCATCATTATCATTACCAGCATTGCTTTCCCAGTTAGTCACCCCTTTAGGACATTCGTCTGGATGATCATCATTTACCCCATCATTATCATCATCTGTATCCTCACTATCCGCTCGTGCATCTCCATCATGATTGGCACCCGACCGAATACCGCCATTGTCGTTATGATCTGCCTCATTCTCATCCCAAACAAAATCTATATCCACTTCTCGCTCTCCTCCACCACTAAGAATCCCGACAATCTGAAACTTCCAATCTAGGTCAGCTGGCACGGTAAAATCGTAATAGCTGTTATCAACAAACTCGGCTATGTCAATATTTGGTTCAGACACCGACCTGCTTCCACTGGCAGTTGCTGTGATATTCAAAGAAACAAAATTGCCAAAGCCCGACCGGTTGGCTATGCGAAAGCCGCCGCTTATGGGAGCAAAGGTGAGGTTTACCTCAAAAGCTCCCTGACCACCGTTTCCTGGACCATTGCCCCCTCCTGAACTGCCACCGCCCCCGCCGCCAGCACAAGCAATAAGAACAACTAATAAGAACCCAGCCGCAACTAAGAATAATGGGAACCGTCCTAGACTACTAAGCAGAGTCAGGGGGGCATAATTAAAGCGCAAGACTAGATGAGAAAAGTGAAAGTGGCATTCGTTGAAGAAGCGGAACCTAGCCGCTCTGAAGAAACAGGGTCTTAATGTTTTCATAATTATCAATCCATTAAAAAAATTACTAAAGAATATTTAATTGCCTAAAAGGCAGAATTTATTATATCGTTTTTTCCAAACGAAAAAGAATACTATGTCCATATTGATAACATATTTATAACTAGATTATACTCAAATTATAATTAAATTGAGGTACCGATAGAACAAATAGTAAGAAAATTTTGCTTAATTTAACCATATTTTTGGTTGGCGGATTCACATTTAAAGTGCAACACCTGTTACTAAATTATAATTGATTCCGCTGAGTTGTTGGAACACTTCAGCGGGTGTATCGAAGCCGAGGCACTTTCGTGGTCGGTTGTTCAATCGGGCCATAATTTTGGTTATCATTTCCTCGGGTAGATTTTGGAAGGACATTCCTTTTGGCAGATACTTGCGAATGAGGCCATTGAGGTTTTCATTGGTACCTCTTTCCCAGCTGCGATAAGGCGTAGCGAAGTAGGTGTCGCAGCCCAGTATGTCAGCGATTATCTGATGGTCGCTGAACTCCCGCCCATTATCGAACGTGATGGTATGGACCCAGTCGGCGATGGGTTGGAGCAGAGTAAGGATAGCCTTTGTCACTAAGGCTTTTTCTTTGCGTGGCACCGGGGCGACCAGGATGGTGCGGGAAGTTCGTTCGGCCAGGGTCACTAAGAATCCTTTATGGTTGGCACCATGCATGGTATCGGCTTCCCAGTCGCCCAGTCGGATGCGTTGTTCGACTATGGCGGGACGCTTTTCGAGGCCGACCCGTCCTGGAATGCACTGTTTATAGGCTTTGCGTCTATAGCCATGATCGTAATGGCGGTTTTGATTGCGGAGAAAAAGATGCAGGTTACCGCCCGCTTTTTGATCCTTGCGAATCCAACGATAAAGCGTGACAAATGAGATGTGGCGGATTCCATCACGACCCCACCGCCCGGCTATCTGCTCGGGACTCACGTCTTTTTTCAACAACGCCTGTGTTTGCGCTTTCACCTCATCGGTCAGCACACAATAGCGAGGACGCTGTTGTTGTCTTTCGTTACTTAGTTGATGAGCTTGCTGATGACGATAGCCGCGCTTCCCGCGATTGCGCTGGATCTCTCGGCTAATCGTAGAAGGACAACGATCTAAGCGCCGAGCTATAAAGCGCATGCTCTTTCCATCTCTTTTCATTTTTTCTATCAGTGCTCGTTCTTTCTTTGAAAGGTGTGTATAATATCTTTTAGACATTTTGATACCTCTTGTTTGTTTTGCTTGGATGGGATTATATAATCCCATCCAAGCAAAGAGGTGATGCACTTATGATGCAAATTCGCAGTTCATAATAATATTGATTATACCAGAAAAATTCACATTCAAAGAAGAACAACAGGTGCTTCCTGACTAGAAAACAGGAACAAAAACAACAAGAATGTGTATTAGATAATCAACATCAAAAGGCTTTCATTAGTTAGGACAATCAAAAGTTTTAATTAGGAATCGGGGAAAAAGTTTGCCTTAATAGACCGACATTCATCAAGTTTAAGTCTCGGTCCCAAGCGAGTAACTACCTGTCCGGCAGCATAGGAAGCAAAATTGCCTACTTTTTCATAATCCTCTCCTTGCTCTATTAATTCCTTGAGTTGATTAGCTTTGGGTAACGGCTGTCTTGTAATTGCTAAAAGAGCCATGGCAACAAAACCCGCTAATGCCGACCGCCCCGCGCCTAAAAAAATTGGATGAAAATAATCAACGGCAAAACGAGTGGTAGGCAAGGTGAAAGCAAACACTGTCGCAGCAAAAAAGCCAAACAAAATGCCCTTGTTTTCCCTCAGATCCATAGTGAAATTTTAATTAGGAACCTTTGATTTATTATTCTAATTAACAAAAGCGCTCTTGAAGATGGATAAGAAGAGCCAATGCCAATTTCGGGTTTAGCCAAGGGGTTATCAGCTTAAGGAGAGAAACCGGTCTGGTCTAGTTGAGTTCGCCAATTCTATTCAAAGACCACTAGTTGTTTGGGTTGAAGCTAGGGAAGCAGCTGGTTCAAACGGTCCTGGTTGAATTCGGGGTTGTCAGCCATCACTTCCAAAGACCACCAGTCACGCCAGTCGTCAGGATCTAGCGGAGTGCAGCGAATGGCGGGATATTGACTTGAAGTGCCAAAGTCCCAGATGAGATTGGCATTGATGTCTTCACCAGTTTCAATGCTCCCACTATTATCCCTATCACACCAGACCGCCAATGGCTCATCACTCGTACTACCATCGTCAAACATAATTGGGTTATCATCCCAAGTGGCATAAATCCCCATATAAGCAGGTGGACTGGTAAGCTCACTGCTAGTCTTGGAGACGCCATGGACGTCATGACCACCGTCAATAGTAGCATTGTACCAATAAGAAGCGGCTCCCTTCCCTTCTCCAGCGTCAACCAGCGCCTTATTCCGTCTGGGTGAGACTACATAAGAATAAGCAACCCGACTATCAGAGTTAAGTGTTCCCGCCAAAGCGGCTACATTACTAGTTCCGCTCAGATTACCCACCACAACCGAAGAAGAATAGATCTGAGCCGAGAAACCATCCGATATCAGACCGCCTACGCCACTATTCCCATTCACCTCACCGACCACTACCGAAGAAGAATAAATCTGAGCCAAAGAACCAGACCCGACCAGGCCGCCTACACTACCAACAGAGTCACTCACCTCACCGACCACTACCGAAGAAGAATAAATCTGAACACTAGAACCTTCCCCCACCAGACCACCTACAACCTGAAATCTCCCACTCACCTCACCCGCCATAACCGAAGAAGAAACAATCCGAGCCGATGCACCAGCCCCTACTAGACCGCCTACAAAAGTATTTCCGCTCACCTCACCCGCCACAACCGAAGAAGAATAAACCTCAGCCCTTGTACCAGCCCCTACTAGACCGCCTGTTCTCTGTCCCCCTCTCACCTCAACCACCACAACTGAACAAGAATGAAACCGAACTGATTCACCAACCCCCACCAGACCGCCTGTATTATGGTGACCTATCACTGTCTCGGCATTAAGAGTCAGATTGCGAACCTCTGAATTTGCGGCTACATTGCCAAACAGACCCACACAATCCTGCCCCGAACGACTAATGCTTAAATTGCTAATTGTCCAGCCATTACCTTCAAAAGTTCCACTAAAAGCAGTTCCTTGACATCCAGCTGCAGAACCTGTATCATGACCCAAGGGCTGCCAGCCTTTGCCGTTATCAGCATTCGCATAGGATGCAAGACTGATATTCGCAACCAGCTCATAGCCAGCACAAGAAGTACTGCCACCAGCACCACCACAGCCAGTGGAGTCGAGCGACCCATCCGCCGATAGCTTACGCCCTCTGCCATTTAGAGCATAGCGAACTGCATTCAACTCCGCCGCATTGGCTATCTCTATCAACCCATCGCCATCAGCATCTATGTCCTCTCCATCCATTGTCCCATCACTATCGCAATCAGCTTCTAGGACACATCCAGCTATTTCATCCCCATCCTCCAACCCATCACTATCGCAATCTGCTAACAGCGAACATGTCACATTATTAGAATTAATCATCTGCTCTATCGGATCATTATCCCCCAACCCATCCCTATCGCAATCGGGTTCTTGGACACATCCAGCTACCTCATCCCCATCATCCAATCCATCATTATCACAATCGCTGTTTAATTCACATCCTGCTGGCTCATCCACATCATCCAACCCATCATTATCGTCATCGTCATCCTCATCGGAATCACGGCAACCATCCCCATCATTGTCGCTAGAACTAGTGCTCGTCCAACTTAGCACACTAGTACGACATTGGTCTGAACCATCATTTACCCCATCATCATCACAATCCTCATGTAAACGACACTCCCTTCCACCAACCGTCCCTGTATCCATCGAATCTAAGACATTATCATTATCGTCATCCTCATCTTCATCGCTATCACGACAACCATCGCCATCATTATCATTACCAGCATTGCTTTCCCAGTTAGTCACCCCTTTAGGACATTCGTCTGGATGATCATCATTTACCCCATCATTATCATCATCTGTATCCTCACTATCCGCTCGTGCATCTCCATCATGATTGGCACCCGACCGAATACCGCCATTGTCGTTATGATCTGCCTCATTCTCATCCCAAACAAAATCTATATCCACTTCTCGCTCTCCTCCACCACTAAGAATCCCGATAATCTGAAACTTCCAATCTAGGTCAGCTGGCACGGTAAAATCGTAATAGCTGTTATCAACAAACTCGGCTATGTCAATATTTGGTTCAGACACCGACCTGCTTCCACTGGCAGTTGCTGTGATATTCAAAGAAACAAAATTGCCAAAGCCCGACCGGTTGGCTATGCGAAAGCCGCCGCTTATGGGAGCAAAGGTGAGTTTTACCTCAAAAGCTCCCTGACCACCGTTTCCTGGACCATTGCCCCCTCCTGAACTGCCACCGCCCCCGCCGCCAGCACAAGCAATAAGAACAACTAATAAGAATCCAGCCGCAACTAAGAATAATGGGAACCGTCCTAGACTACTAAGCAGAGTCAGGGGGGCATAATTAAAGCGCAAGACTAGATGAGAAAAGTGAAAGTGGCATTCGTTGAAGAAGCGGAACCTAGCCGCTCTGAAGAAACAGGGTCTTAATGTTTTCATAATTATCAATCCATTAAAAAAATTACTAAAGAATATTTAATTGCCTAAAAGGCAGAATTTATTATATCGTTTTTTCCAAACGAAAAAAATACTATATCCATATTGATAACATATTTATAACTAGATTATACTCAAATTATAATTAAATTGAGGTACCGATAGAACAAATAGTAAGAAAATTTTGCTTAATTTAACCATATTTTTGGTTCATAATAATATTGATTATACCAGAAAAATTCACATTCAAAGAAGAACAACAGGTGCTTCCTGACTAGAAAATTGGGACAAAAACAACAAGAATGTGTATTAGATAATCAACATCAAAAGGCTTTCATTAGTTAGGACAATCAAAAGTTTTAATTAGGAATCGGGGAAAAAATTTGCCTTAATAGAGCGGCATTCATCGACTTTAAGCCTCGGTCCCAAGCGAGTAACTACCTGACCGGCAGCATAGGAAGCAAAATTGCCTATTTTTTCATAATCCCCTTCTTGCTGTAAGGCATAAAGAAAAGCGCCCGCATAGGCATCACCAGCCCCTAAGGTATCCTTAGTAACTATGGGTAGAGATTGAATTCTCAGCATTGAATCCTGGTGGTAGATCCACGACCCCTCTCTTCCCTTTGTGATCACTAGGGTCTTCACCTGTTCTTTAAGAACGGCAAAGATATCGTCCAGTTCGCTTTTACCAGTATAGCTATAGAACTCAGCGTGATTACCAAATAGGACATCCACCCCATTGGCTAGGACAGCCTCAATCCGGGCAGCGCAACTACGCGTAATAGAAACATCCGACAGACTCAATGATAGCTTCACACCTCGTTCTCTTGCCAGAGCAAAATAGTCCATAAGAGTTTGATAAAATCCTTCAATTGCAAGCAGATAGCTTTCGGCATAGAAGAATTGGTGTTGGTCAATTAGCTTGGCAATAGGAGTCTCAGGAGCTATTTGGTTATTTGCACCCAGATAGGTAAGCATGGTCCGTTCGCCATCTGGTGTAATGACAACCAAACAGTGTCCGGTAGGTGTGGCAGGTGAGACACTGCACCGAACATTTATACCTATGGTCTCTAATTCGCTGATAAAGAAACTGCCACTATCATCCTCCCCGACCATGCCATAAAAAGAGCCGCTGCCACCGAAATGGCTATAGGCGACGAGACTATTAACAGCTGAGCCTCCGCCAAAACGTAAAGGCTTAGCGAAAGAACTAAGCAGCTCACTATAATGAAAGAATTCTTTCTGGTCAATCAGGGTCATTAATCCCTTAGCCGCCCCAAGTCTTTTTAGCTGATCATCACTAAGAGAAAACTCATGATCGACAAGGGCACTGCCGAAACAAAGAAGAGACATCCCTGCCTAAGGAGACTAGCTAGTATTAATACTTATAGCTAGCTGGCTTATAGGGGCCATCGATTGGCACCCCTATATAATCTGCTTGCTGTTGACTAAGAGAGGTTAATTGGACGCCCAGCTTCGCTAAATGCAAGCGCGCTACTTTTTCATCTAGCTTACGTGGCAATAGATAGACCTTCTTATCATACTTGGCACTATTATTCCATAGCTCTATTTGGGCGATTACCTGATTAGTAAAGGAAGTAGACATAACAAAACTGGAATGCCCGGTTGCACAAGCAAGATTAACAAGTCTCCCTTCCGCTAGTAAGAGAATTGAACGCCCATTAGGTAAGTGAACTCTATCTACCTGGGGCTTAACATTTTCCCATTTATGATGACGGAGCTTAGCAATTTCGACTTCCGAATCAAAATGTCCTATATTGCCGACTACAGCGCAATCCTTCATTTTCAGCATATTCTCATAGTTGATGACATTAATATTTCCACTTGCTGATATAAATATATCTGCATCAGCAACTATAGACTCAAGACGGACTACCTGATAACCCTCCATAGCAGCTTGAAGTGCGCATATAGGATCTATTTCCGCAATATAGACTACCGCACCTAGGCTACGCAAGGATTGAGCACAGCCTTTACCCACATCCCCATATCCTATGATGACCGCCTTCTTGCCTGCAATCATCAGATCGGTTGCTCGCTTAATACCATCTAATAAGGATTCGCGACAGCCATAAAGATTATCAAACTTGGACTTGGTAACCGAATCATTGACATTAATAGCGGGAACACCTAATGTGCCCTGAGAAGCCATCTCATTGAGGATTCGCACTCCAGTAGTTGTCTCCTCAGAAAGACCGCGAATAGAATCCAGTAAATGAGGATGTTCCTCATGAACTAGCTTGGTTAGATCACCACCGTCATCTAATAGCATATTCGGTTGCCAGCCATCCGGTCCTGCTAGGGTCTGTTTAATACACCAATCGTATTCCTCTTCTGTCTCTCCTTTCCAAGCAAAAATCGGCGTGCCAGCAGCTGCAAGCGCAGCCGCCGCATGATCTTGAGTAGAAAAGATATTACAGGAAGACCAGCGCACCTGTGCGCCCAGGGACTGTAAGGTTTCAATCAGAACTGCAGTCTGGACAGTGGCATGAAGACAACCGGCTATACGAGCACCTTTCAGTGCGCCCCTACCAGCATACTCTTCTCTTAATGCCATTAATCCGGGCATCTCATGCTCGGCTAATAGAATCTCTTTTCTCCCCCAATCTGCCAAACTCAGATCCGCTACTTTATAATCTGAATTCGGCATGGCTACCTCTGCTCTCGTTTTTGTCATTGTATCCTCTTAGTTAATAAATTATTCTCAAATGCAATCGCAAGCTGCTGAGCAGCTGCACTAAACCAGCGGTCAACTGGATTGACTCTTGGAGTATAGTCAATGAATTTTACAATACCCTCCTTAGATTGAGCAACCGAACGAATGGTGCCAAAGCCATCCACCAGGCCCAAGGCAACTGCCATATCACCATCATAGATATAGCCAGAAAAAATTTCATTATCATTTGCAAGTCGCCATCCTCTTCCTTTCTTTACCGAATCAATAAAATGCTCATGTATTCGGCTTAGCACCCCTTCCCAAAAAACCTCCTCAGCTGGATCTATAGGCAAAAAAGGATCTAAGAATCCCTTATGTTCGCCTGAAGTATATAGTCTTCTTTCTATTCCTAGTTTATCAATCGCTTCTTCAAAACCAAACCCAGACCCAATAACACCAATTGCACCAACCAGGCTGCTCTTATCACAATAGATCTCGTCACTTGCAGCTGCTATGTAATAGGCTGCCGAAGCCCCTAATTCTTTGATAACTGCATATACCTTCTTATCTGGATGAGCAAGTTTTAGCCGAGTAATCTCATCAAATATCTGTCCGGCTTGAACTGGACTGCCGCCAGGACTATTAATAGATAGAATAATCGCCTTGGCATTGTTATTCTTAAATGCTTGACGGAGGCTCTCATTCATATCTTCCGCATTGATACCTGTCACACTGATAGACTTATCCACTACCAATCCAGTCATTCTTATTAAGGCAATATGATCGCCACCACTGAAATCATCCAACTGACTTCCAAACCTTCCTATAGTAATAAGAACTAATATCCATACAAAGATGGCTAGATAGGCCAATCGGAAGAATATCCGCCAGCGCCGCGCGCGTGCGTTTTCTTTAACCGATGCACTGAGACTATTCTCAATAACCTGCCATAGATTCTCTGGTGCTTGAGATTTGAGACGAAATAAGCCCTTACCCTGGTCCTGGCCCTTAGTAGGTTTAGTTGATTTCGTCTTCTCAGTCGGTTTAGCTGATTTCATCTAGGCTGCCAGTTTTTTAAGAACATATTGAAGTATACCACCAGATCTATAATATTCTATTTCTTGGGGAGTATCAATACGCACCTCAGCAGCAAAAGCTGTCTTTCTGCCATCTTCGTCATAAGCAAGGACTTGCACCTCGCGCGCCGAACCGCCATTGATTCCTTTAATATCATAGGTCTCCATACCAGTCAAGCCAAGAAGCTTAGCATTTTTACCCGATTTGAACTGTAAAGGCAGAATACCCATACCCACTAGATTAGTGCGATGAATGCGCTCAAAGCTCTCCGCTATGACTGCTTTGATACCCAGCAATAGCGGCCCCTTAGCTGCCCAATCACGCGATGATCCTGAACCATATTCCTTGCCTGCTATTACTAGGCAAGGAGTTTCATCTTGCAAATACTTCATTGCTGCATCATAGATACTCATCTGCTCACCCTTATAAAGGGTGATACCCCCTTCAGTTTCTGGCACAAGCAAATTACGGAGTCTTATATTGGCAAAGGTTCCTCTCATCATCACTTCGTGATTACCGCGACGAGAACCATAAGAATTAAACTCCTCAACCGGTACTCCCTGTGATTTAAGATAGGCACCAGCAGGGCTGTCTTCTTTAATGGCCCCAGCCGGAGAAATATGATCTGTCGTCACTGAATCGCCCAATAACACCAAGACACGCCCTTTTGTTATTTCTTCTATTTGATCCTCTCCCTCAGCTAAATCAGTAAAAAAAGGTGGCGGACGCACATAGGTAGAATCTTCCACCCAGTCATATTGTTTATTATCTTTGACCTCAAGTTGTTCCCAGTTTTCCTCACCATCAAAAATTGTCTCATAGGTGCGTGAAAATTCGTCGCGGGAAACATACTTCTGGACCGCATTAGCTATTTCTTGATTGCTCGGCCAGATATCAATCATATAAACATCCTTACCTTCCTTATCTTTCCCTAAGGGCTGATTATAGAGATCTATATCCATTCGTCCTGCCAAAGCATAGGCAACTACCAATAAGGGAGAAGCAAGATAGTTCATCTTAACTTCTGGATGAACCCTCCCTTCAAAATTACGATTGCCAGACAAAACCGCACAGACAGACAAGTCATTCTCACGGATAGCAGCGGATATAGGAGGCAATAGGGGACCGGAATTGCCAATGCAGGTAGTGCAACCATAGCCAACCAGATTAAAGCCCAGAGCATCGAGATACTTATCTAGGCCAGATTCTTTTAGATATTCGGTCACCACTCTAGAACCAGGCGCTAAGGAAGTCTTCACCCAGGGCTGAGGCATCAAACCCTTTGCTACGGCATTCTTTGCTATGAGGCCGGCGCCCAGCATTACCGAAGGGTTAGAAGTGTTGGTACAAGATGTAATAGCCGCTATGACTACTGCACCTTCCCTCAGAGTAAAATCCCCTTTTTCACTCTTGACCTCAGCAGTTCGAATATCCTGCTCTTCTTTAGCAAGGGCTGTAGCAAACATCTCCTTTGATTTTCTAAGTGGCACTCGGTCCTGCGGCCTTTTGGGTCCCGCTATGCTTGGTTGCACCTCAGCTAGATTCAAGGATACCACACTGTTATACTCAATCTGCTCTGGACTGCCAAACATACCCTGCTCTTTGAAATAGGCTTCGGTTAAAGCAATTGACTCCTCTGAGCGATTGCTTAAAGCCATATATTTTAGGGTCAGCTCATCAACCGGGAAGATAGCACAGGTTGCGCCATACTCTGGCGACATATTGCCAATAGTCGCTCTATCTGCAACTGGCAGATCCTTTAAGCCTTCCCCGTAGAACTCAACAAATTTTCCTACCACCCCATGTTTTCTCAATATCTCAGCAACGGTTAAAACAAGATCTGTTGCAGTTGCTCCTTCAGGTAATCTCCCCTCAAGATGAAAACCCACTACCTCAGGCAATAGCATAGAAATAGGTTGTCCCAACATAGCTGCCTCTGCTTCTATTCCACCCACGCCCCAAGCCAAAACCCCTAAACCATTCACCATAGGAGTATGAGAATCAGTGCCCACTAAAGTATCTGGGTAGATCAATGGTGGATTGCTATTAGGATCAACAAATGCCACCCGCGCCAGATACTCAAGGTTAACTTGATGAACTATACCGGAACCAGGCGGCACCACTTTGAAGTTATTGAAAACCTTCTGTCCCCATTTGAGAAATTGATACCTCTCTCTATTTCTCATATATTCAAGTTTCGTATTGAGCCTCAGCGCATCTGGGGTTGCATACTTATCCACTTGAACCGAATGATCTACCACCAGTTCAACTGGTTGCTGAGGATTAATCGCATTTGGATTACCCTTCATTGCCAAAATAGCATCCCTCATAGCCGCCAGATCAACAATGGCTGGCACCCCAGTAAAGTCTTGTAACAATACCCGGGCCGGGCGATAAGAAATCTCCTTAGCCTGCTGTTGATGAGGCGTCCATTCCCCCAAGAAACGAATATCTTCTGAACCGACCGTCTCCTCATTACGCAAGAGGTTCTCAAGCAAGATTTTCAATGAATAGGGCAACCTATCCGAATGAGGAACCTTTTTTATATCATAGAACTGATAGGTGTTTCCTTTGAGCTTAAGCTCGCTCAGAGCATCATAAGTATTTTTCATATTAATAATAGGCAGAAGCCATTTCGTCAAAAATTTCTAACTGTGTTTTCGACTCGTCGCGGCGAGTCATATCCAACTGGGTAAGATATTCTTCACTGATATCGCCAGTAATATACTTACCATCAAAAACCGAGCAATCAAAGTTTTTAATTTCCCTATTGTCGGCCTGCACACTCTCTATTAATGCAGGTAACTTTTGATAAACCAACCCATCGGCGCCGATTAAATCACAAATCTCATCCTCAGTCCTATCAGCCGCTATGAGTTCCCGCCGCGACGGCATATCAATGCCATAAACATTCGGCCATAGGACCGGTGGCGCTGCCGAAGCAAAATAGACCTTAGCAGCGCCTGAGTGACGTGCCATAGATATAATCTGGCGGCAGGTTGTGCCGCGCACAATCGAATCATCCACTAGCAAAACATTCTTACCACGAAATTCCAAATCTATGGTGCTGAGTTTGCGCCGAACCGAGATATCGCGAATATTCTGTCGTGGCATAATGAAAGTGCGGCCAATATAGCGATTTTTAACCAAGCCTTCACGATAATGAATGTTTAGCTTCAATGCCAGTTCGACCGCTGCCACTCTACTACTATCTGGCACCGGAATCACCACATCTATATCGCCAGCCGGCAATGCCTTCTTTACTTCTTCACTAAGAGCAACTCCCATTCGCTGGCGCGCCCGATGAACCGAAATATTGTCTATGACTGAATCTGGGCGAGCAAAATAGACATGTTCAAAAATACAAGGGCACTTTTCTCCTTTAAATTTATGAAAGAATATCTCACCATCGCAACTAATAAATACTGCCTCGCCTGCTTCCAAATCCCGCTGCGGAACAAAACCATTGGTTTGGAGGGCAATGGACTCAGAAGCTACCAAATATTCCTTCCCCTGACGCGAAGACCTTTCCCCAAAGATTAAAGGACGAATACCATTGGGGTCACGGAAAGCAAGAAAGCCCAAGCCCATTATCAGACAGCCAACCGCATAACCACCGCTACAGGAATCATAAACCTTTTTCAAAACGGCAAATAGATCCTCCGGACTAGGAGAAAGAATGGATTCAAAACAATAAGCCAAATAATTAAGAAGTATCTCCGAATCCGAATCAGTATTAATATGTCGTCGCCCCTTAGCCCTAACTTCTTCTCTAAGCTCCTTAGCATTATTTATGGTGCCATTATGAGCTAAGGCTAAGCCAAAAGGACTGTTGACATAAAAGGGTTGGCATTCGGTCGGCGATGAGCTACCGGCTGTGGGATAACGAACATGTCCCAAGCCAAGATTCCCAGTCAAACGAAATAGATCGCGATCCTCTTTAAATACCTCACTGACTAACCCAGCAGATCGCCTTAAGTGAATTGCATCGCCATCAATAGTTGCTATACCAGCGCCGTCCTGGCCGCGATGCTGTAGCATAGTTAAACCATTAAATAGAACCTGGTTAATAGACTCATAAGTAAAGCCCCCTATAATCCCACACATGAGCTCCGTAAAAGGCTAGAACAAAGAGGTTCAAGAATCCAAGTATTCCAAAAGCTTTCTAAATCTAGCACATAGGTAGTAAGCTGAGAAAAATACCAATACTCAGTGCTATTAAATGCCAGCAGATAAGCCAACTGAGTTAAGACTAGAATTTGGATAATTATTAAAGGCAAGGAACAACAGAAAGCTAACAATCGGCCAACGGCTCCCTTCACTAGGTCAATATCCAAACGAAAAAAAGAGGTGATTAAATTGAGAAAAAGAAGAACAAAAACAAAAACAAAGAAGAAAGGAAACAGAATAAGAAGTTCGCTATCGGTTATATATGGCGCGAGAAAATCCTGCAGACCATAAGCAGCTAACTTGGCAATAATAAATGCAAGTAACCATACCACTAAGGAGATAAGAGTCTTAATGACCCCCCGTGTCATATGCCAAGTAAGGAGTACCAGAAAAATAGCAATAATTATCCAATCCAACTGATTAAAAAGGAAAAAGTCTAATTCCATGGCCTTATTATACTTTCAATTTTATAGGTTTTATCTAGCCTGGTCTTATATTCCACCGCCTTAGAGCGGCTGAGCAATGGACCCACATAAACCACCTGGACAAGCTGCTGCTTACTATTAATGACCTCTCTCGTCATAGTGGGAAATTCTTCCTTTCTTAATCTTTGGCTAAATTCTTTTGCCCTGCTATCATCATCCACATAAGAAACCACTTGAACCACCCAACGAAGCGGGACTCCTTGTTCATTAAAGACTATCTCATCGAGACTATCTCTTATCTGTTTTCTCTCTTCCTCGACTGCTTCATTACCGGGACCCCCATTTGCCCCATTTCCTCCATTTGCCTCTAGCTGTGCCTTCTTGATTGCTGCTGCCTCTTCAGCTTCTTCTCTTCTCTCTTGCCTTTCTTCCTTTCTGAGACGGTTCTCTTTTACCTCGGCTAATTTCTGTTCTATTTCTTCTACCTCAGCCGGCTGCGCCAATTGCTGCACCTCAAGGCGATTAAATTCCGGCGCTGGCGGTATAGTATGGAACTCGTCTAGACTGCCTTCTTCGCTCAGGTCGAAACTCCCTCCACCGCGTAACAAGAAAGGCAGTAGAGCAACTGCAACTAGCAAAAGAACCACCCCCCCGATAATTCTTCGTTTAGACTGCTCTGTCATAGCAATTACTATTGGTCATAAACAACTCGAATACCTATGGCTTCTGAACGATGATTAAGAGGCACCTTAGCATTATAAGCATAATAGGTTGAGGTTTTGCCCGGCAAGCGATAGTTCCCTCCTTTTACTATCATATTTATACCGCCGCGATAGGGTTCTACTGACAGGGTCCACTCAGAGACATTACCTGCCATGGCTACTATACCATTAGTGTTATTATCATTAGCGCTTGCTTTAACTGCCAATGGCTCCTCAGGGAAATAGTCTAGCTGACTGTCCCGTAAATGCCCATAGCCATTCAAATAGGATTCTCCCCATGGATAGGGAGTATAATCCTTACCCACATAAGCATAAAGCCATTCCTCTTCACTCGGCAATCTTCCCCCGGCCCAGGCCGCAAAAGCATAAGCGCTCCACCAATCTACACCGGTTACTGGCAGATCCAGCTGCTTTAATTGTTCATCCCAATTAGCCGGTTTATAAGAGTGAACGCGCGGCTCATTCGTATTGGCATAAAATCCTAAACGAACAAAAGGGTCGCGTAAAAAGCTACGATATTGATGGCGGCTGATTTCATACTTGCTAAATCTAATCTGTTCCTGGTAATCGAGTGGTTGAATGCTCAGCAGAGTGGTTAATGAATTTGGCTCCATATCATCAAGGAAAGACAATAGCCGTGGCGCATAATGGCGATTAGATACGCCAACTGGATATTCACCACTAGCAACAAGAACGGTCTGACTAGTACCGCCCCAAGGAAGCTTCTTATTGAATTCTTTTCTTTTTCCCATAGTTCTATGCCAAGGATAGACACAACGAAAACCACTATAACGCGAGCGAAAAGACGGTGGCGCTGGTCGCTCGATAAAAGTGAGCGAGTGCAACTCAAAAGGTTGATTATAGTTATTACCGCCACGCATCAAGACCCTACCATCAGCAGCAAAGGAAGCAGTCCATTCAGATAATCCATTGCCCAGGTCAAAAATATTCTCAGGGGTGCTATGAGAAGCACGCTTTTCTGGCGGTGTTGCAATGTTAAGGAGAGGATCTGAATAGCGCCAAGGAAGATTATTAAACTCTTCCCCCCAGGGATAGGATCTGCCTTCCTTGCCACCAGCAGCTGCACTCCACTGAGCCGAACTGGGTAAGTTTCCCCCACTGGTGCGGCAGTATAGATGGGCTTCAAAAAAGCTGATACCAGCGGCTGGCACATCAAGCCGTCCTAGTATCTTATGACTAGCATAGGGATTGGCAAATTCGTAGTCGACCGGTTGACTATTATGAAGATAGCGAATCGCCTCCGGCTTATGAATCTTATACCAGCTGAGAAACTGGCGATATTGCTTTTGATTGACCTCATATTTATCCATATAAAAATTTGCTATCCGTTTAGTTTGCGGTGGTCTGATCAGCTGAGCCAACATCTCATTATTTCGCCATAGATAATGGGTATGGGCTGCTATTGCCTTATCAAGACCACTGAGTTGACGCTCAGACAGATCAAGTGAGACTGGCACTCGGGCTATCAAGCTGGCTTCAAATCTTAGCTCAATTAAATAGGCAGCTATTGCCAACAATGGAAAGAGAAGGAGAAAATAGCTGGATTTAAGCATTGGTGGGACGGCGGATGAAGAGGCGGAGAAAGAAGAAGAATACCAACAGAATAAAGATTGCTAAGCTGGCATAGACTATAGTTAGGATTGTTTCATTTCTTAGGGGGAAGTTGGGTAGTGAAGTTGCCAGCCTCTCTCCTGCCAGTCTTAAACTATTAACATCGGCATAAACTCTTAGGGCATCCTCCATCTCATCGCCATATACATAACCTATGACTACATCCTCAATGTTCGGGTCCAATATTGCTGTCACATACCATTTTTTCCCTTTTGAGACGAGAGGATGAATCAATAGGGTGTCTCCCTTAAACAACTCGGTGAGCTGGCCATCGCCAGGATAAGGATATAGCCTCATTTCAATGTTAACAAAGGGAATCTCGTTGCTAAAGGAATCACTCAAACTATGAAGCTGCACCTCATTTAGGGGTTGATTCG
The DNA here is from genome assembly GCA_965215225.1 of Gammaproteobacteria bacterium. Taxonomy (GTDB): domain Bacteria; phylum Pseudomonadota; class Gammaproteobacteria; order CBDBNL01; family JAAOII01. Next base: position 1,360,958 of record OZ244039.1, on the reverse strand, counting down.
ATGAGGTGAACAAGCTAGTCTCACAATAATCACACTGTTGGTAATCAACATCAATAAGACCTTCACCCGCTTCAAAAGCCTGCTTCATTTGTTGTCTCAGTCTTTCAGCAAAGGGGCGGTGTGGATGGTTGTCAAGGTCAATCTCACCGCCTAGCAAACGCATTATCAACTGATTGGCATTGACTCGGTCAAAACCTAGCTCATCAACCAAGCGAATATATTCCAACAGGTAAAGTATCATAAATATGTGATAATCAATCGGCTTGCCTTCAGCTGAATTAATGGAATTAAACAACCCTGGCAAGGCAATATTCTGCTCCTCACCCCCATCAGTTGGAATCCGAATACGCAATGACGATGGCGCGCCAAAGACTGAAGAGCCCTGCTCTTCATCCAAAATAGCATTTGCTAGGGCCTCGGTAAATGCATCACTATAAGAATCCTCCTGATTACCCCCAAACTCGGATTCTAAGTCAAGTCTTTCAGCATAGGTCTCGCCACCTCGTGACAGACTCGGAGGTAGTATGTCCTCGCTAAGCTCTGGCGATCTTAGCGAAACATCAGTTGGAACCTCTTGCCTCTCTCCCTCTTGTTGATCCCCGCTCTGCCCCTCTTCCCCCTCGCTCTCTTCTTCGCCCTCTCCTAACCCATCCCCTAATGAACGATTGTCTGTTCCACCACCAAGGAAATCAGCCAAATTGCCGCCGGTCGGAGGGCGATGCTTCTCGCCAAGAAAGTGCCAATGACCAGGTTGGATGCCATTCTCTCTCAAAATCGATAAGGCAAGATAATAGATCCCCACATCATATATATCTATGCGTGCCCTTTGCTTCTGAGCCGGTGTTAATAACCTTAAATAGGCATCTAGCTCATTGTCTTCCTCTAACAACTGTTCGCGCGTGAATATCCTATTACTATTAAACTCGCGCAGCCTATCCTTATGAAGCTCAAAGATCGGGTATAGCCAAGGCATACAATCATGCTGTTCATAATAATTACGCCAGGGCCCCCTAGGTTGGCGGCAGTGATAGTTATGGAGGATGGCTGGCGGACTACTGGGCAAGTCATTAAAAACCAGGCTGCTGGCAATATCGCGCGCCAGTATGGCACTGATTTCAGCATTCTGTTCAATTTGTTTTTCGGTCTGCTGTTTCTTAAAGCTAATCGTCATTATGATGACTATCAGCAACACCACCACCCCATTTGCCAACACATCAGCCAAGGCAACCCCGCCAAAATCTTGAATAAACCGGTTTTTAGAACCAAACTTTACCATCAGATCTTCTCATCAAGAGAACGGCGGATACGGTGAGGGATGTCTTCGAGGCGAACCGCTTTAAGAAAGTCTTCATTTGCAACTATCCAACCAATAGATATTCGCCGGCGCGGCCACATCCTCATAAGGCAATCTCTTGATTCCTTCATAGTGCTTACCCCTCCATCGACAATGGCAAAGATTAGCTGGGTATCTTCCTTATCATATACCTGTTGGGCATATTTGAAAAAATTTGTTTGGGCACAGGATTGCTTAATAGCTGAGGTAAGGCTAATCTCTTTATTTTCAATAATCTGTAATCTATCCGGAAAAGCCAAGACTATATAACCAGCTGCCCCCCTTTCCCAATCAATCTTATAAACACTTTCCTCAACACTATTCTCGGTCAAAGCGCGCAGTTGAGCCTCGACAAAAAGGTTAATGAACAGAAAAAGAATAAGGAGTAAAGCAAATGCAGCGCCAAAAATCTCTACCATTGGCGTATTGCTTCTAATTAACTGAGTTCGTTTGAGCCGCCGCACTCTTATTTAATAGCAGCGATATAGTCTTCTAAAAATAAAAATCGTTGCTCTTCCCAGCGTTGTAAGAGAGTATACATAAAAGCAAGAAAGATACTTAAGGATAGTGCAATCAGAGTAGTATCAAATGCTATGCCTAAGGGCTTCATAGCCGCATTAATACTATCGCCTATATTAACGCTATTAGAACCAACCAAATTCCCTATCTCGCCAGCAGCTAGAGAAATACCTAGAACAGTTCCAATGAATCCTAGAATAGGAATCGCCCAGTTTATATAGCGGGGGAAAAAATAGAATGATTCATTCGCTTGCCAAGCCATATCAACAAATTTACGCGCCAAAGTTTCCTGGCTCTGCTTTGCTTTTTGTGCTTTTTTATATTCCTTCCACAGCACTACCAACTGATTGTCATTAATAGCAACCAGACTCTTTCTACTTATATAGTACTTGCCCAATAGCAAGATGGCTTCCCAATAAAACAGAATCAAGCATAGTGGAGGTATTAGTCCTCTTTCAAGAAATTTTTCGCGTAAAAAAGCCAGTTGGGTATTCTCATCAATAATTGAAAAGATTATTAAGTTTAGATCAGTCAGAACGGCTGCGACGCAAAAACTAATAAGAAGAGAAGGACCAGCCATAATATCCTTAACATGAGATTTGGCACTACTAGCTTTATTATCAATCCAAAGAAGCCTTAGTAATAGCCCTATAGCACCTAAGCCCAACAAGAAAAATAGCACCACGATATATTTGGTGATGACCAATTCCCCTTCTCTCAGCAGATTATTCCATAAGAAGTAGCTAACAATGATAACAGTAGCATAGAGGACGACAAAGTTAACAACCAAAGAAGCCCCTAAAGCATCTCCTTGTGTTCTGTTCTTATAGTAGAGGAAACTGGCGACTGCCAAGCCAATGATGAGGCCAGGAGCAAAAGTAATAGCCAAGAATTGAGTTAAAGCAGCCAAACAAGCGACAAGAAAGAAGAGGTTAGCCACCCATATTAAATTATTCATCAGAGCTGGCTGCCTCCTAGCCATTTGGTTGAGGTTCTTTTTCAAGTGGTTTCCCACCAGTGTGGCAGAAGCTACCACTCACCGAGGCCCCGTGACGCATATCCACATCTTTATAATAGATATCCCCCTGCACCTTAGAACCAGGCATCAGAGTTACCAAGCCATCGGAATAGATATTTCCTTCCACCTGCCCTAGAACAACGACCTTGGTAACATTAATATTACCCTTTACCCTAGCATTCTTACCGACTATGAGAATCCCCTTTTTGCCATCACTATTTGCCAAATTGCCACGATGGATACCATCAAAAAACAAACTGTCAGCAAAAAAAATATCCCCTTTGCTTTGAACCTTAGTTCCTATATAATTTTCTGCCTTTTTATGTTCAGCAGCTTTTTGAGTATTTCCAAACATCTTCCCTTCAACTATTAAATTGATACCTTGCCATCAATACTAGCAGAACATTCAACTCGAACATTCTTGCTTTGGACTTCACCTTTGACCTTACCACCGGAAAGGATTTCCACTTTCTCGCTGCGTATGCCACCCTCAACTAGACCACTAACATAGACTTCTTGCGCGTCTACATTACCACGAATACGACCATCCTTCCCTATGAGAACAAAACTGGTGCTCAGCAGATTTCCCTCTAAATAGCCATCCAAATGTAGAGTGCCTACTAGAGAGATATCGCCTTTCAGTTCTGTTCCCTTAGTGATAATAGTGGTTCCTGAATTTGAGGATTTCGGTCTATTGCCGTTAGTATTGTCTGCCAATTAACTTTTATTCCTGATTTAAAAATATTATCAAAATTTACTAGATTCCAATTATAGAACCTATAAGGATTAATAGCCCTGCCTAGATATCTTATTTCATAATGCAAATGAGGACCAGTAGAAACACCGGTATTTCCTCCTTCAGCAATGACATCGCCCTTAGCAACCACTTCGCCGGTGCTAACCAATATCTTACTGAGGTGACTGTAGCTGGTTCTAAATCCATAGGCGTGAGAGACTATCACTGTTTTACCATAACCCCCTTTTCTACCAACAAAAATCACTGTCCCATCTGCAGTAGAAACCACTCCATCTCCTACTCTAAGTGGAAGGTCTATACCAACATGGAGGTGCACTCTCTTATGAATTGGGTGTTTGCGTCGCCCAAAGCCACTACTTATATAAGTATCTTCTACCAAAGGAGAACCACTCGGCAATGCATAAAGAATCTTAAGCTTTCTACCTAATTCATTATCAATGCTATCAAGCACATTCCTATTGGCACGATAAACATCAAAAGAAACCAATGCTGGCGAGGCAAAAACATCATTGGCTTTCTTCTTGCCGAGCACCTCTTCTATAGCATCAATCTTTCCCACCAACTTTGCCTGATCAATTAGCTCTTGGGATAGGCTACTTAGTTCTTCTGATAGACCAATGTTATAGGAAACGACATTATCATATTTGTGAATCATTTCAGCATAGCTATTGCGGATTTCAATTTGCTTAGTATTCAAATAATGGAAATAATGCCAGCCGCCCATAAATCCGCTAACAAAAAGAAAGACCAACAAAAGGCCTAAGGTTAACAGGATTCTATGAGCATGAATAACACGAGTTCCGTTAACCGTGCTCATAGTAAGAACAAATTTATTGCGCATATTTCATCTGATAAATCAATTATATTTCATTATTATAGGTCAGGGTTCAATGAATTGCCTGATACAAAGCAAATATTATATGCTATTTCTCTTTTCTTAGCCATTTTTCTAACTTAATTATATCTTTTTTTCACCATTTCAGAGCAGCTGTATGAACTGGCTGATCCCAAAGAGACAAGAGCTCCTTATCAACGGCTGTTATAGTAATAGAACAGCCCTGCATCTCCAAAGAGGTGCAATAATTACCCACTAGGGACCGGGCAATTATCAAGTTGTGCTGAGTGCAAGCCTTGACGGCAGCATCAAAAACCAAATAAAGTTCGAGCAGTGGCGTTCCTCCCATGCCATTAACCAATAGAATAATCTCCCCCTTAGGAGAGAGAGAATCCACTATGGCTGCTACCATATCCTCCACCAGCGACTTGGCATCTTTAAGTGCCGACCGCGCCCGCCCAGGTTCGCCATGAATACCTATGCCGAATTCAATGTCCTTAGCGCTGATATCAAAAGTAGGTTTGCCAGCAGCTGGCACAGTGCAACTAGTGAGAGCCACGCCAATCGAGCCACTTGACTCATTTACTCTTGCTGCTAAGGCATGACATTCTTTCAGTGAAGCTCCTTGTTCGGCAGCTGCGCCCACTAGCTTCTCCACTATTAATGTGGCCGCAACACCTCGCCGTCCTTGTGAATGAAGTGAGTTCTCTACTGCCACATCGTCATTGGTAATTACACTAGCGGATTCACCACCAAACATATCGGCTGCCATTTCGAAGTTCATTAGATCGCCAGAGTAGTTTTTAACAATAAACAACACCCCCTTGCCCCCATCCACTGCCTCAGCCGCGGCTAGAATTTGATCTGGGGTAGGAGAAGTGAATATCTCGCCTGGACAGGCAGCATCTAGCATTCCCTTGCCGACATAACCACCATGCAAAGGCTCATGACCAGAACCCCCGCCGGAAACCAGCGCGACCTTGCCTTGAATTGGCGCCCCTACTCTACTGAGATAAGTAGGCTCTAACGAGAGCTTGATAATAGCTTGATGAGCAGCTTGAAAGCCTTGTAGACTCTCTACCAGCATATTATCAATCTTATTGACAAATTTTTTCATTGCTACTATTTGTTGATAAGAGCAATTAACCGATTGGCAAACTGCTCAATAAGTAATTTTACTTCACGCGCCTTCTTCTCATCCTTGAAGCGCGGAAGATAAATGATGAGTTTATCCCTATCCTTATCATCGCTATTTGGTGGTTCGGACAACCCATGGGGATGAGCCGCGTGATAGAGGTTTAGGAATTCGGTCTTTTCTTCAGCCGATAGATGAAGAACCTTAATGATGATTGCCAAATGCTGATAAGGAATAGGTATACGGTAATTGGGACTGGTTATTTGAGAAATAAAACTCGGGTTGGTATTAAGCTCATTGGCAAGCCGCCGCTTTATTCCCGAAGGCCGCTTGGCAATAATATCAGCCAAGAAGGTCTTATAACCAAGAATACGATTGTTGTTTGTTAGTGGAATGGTTCTCATTTGATATTACTAAGACATCTTTTTACCTTACCAATTGCAGTCGGCACAACCGATAGATTACGAACTCCTTGACGAACCAAATGGGGAATAAAACGCTCATCGGCCGCCATATCGCCACATAGGCTTACTTCTCTTTTAGCGCCCTTTTTATCTCCTCTTTTATCGCCTGCTAGGACTACTTCCCTTATCAACCTTAATAGAGCTGGATGAGCAGGATCAGCAAGTTGATTCACCTGGGAATAATTACTATCACGAGCCGCTGCCATAGTGTATTGTATCAGATCATTAGTACCAATAGAATAAAAATCAGCGGCAAAATCAGCCGCACACAGAGCAGTAGCTGGCACCTCTACCATTATTCCTAAAAGCGGCAAACAACATTTCAGCTTCTCCTTTTTCAATTCGGCAATCACCTCTTTTAGCAATTTACGCACCTGCTCCAGTTCTGCTGGCAAGGTCACCATTGGGATCATGACCCTCAGCCTACCAACAGCAGCCACTCGGCAAAGAGCGCGTAGCTGAGTTCTAAACAACTGCTGATGATATAAAGAAAAGCGGACTCCCCTTAGCCCAAGAAATGGATTGGCTTCGACAGCAGCCGAAATGCCAGCCACTGGTTTATCACCCCCTATATCCATAGTGCGAATGGTGACCGGTTTATCTCCTGCCCAATCAGTCAGCTGGTTATAGGCTGCCAGCTGCTCCTCTTCGTCTGCTACTTTTTCACCACTAAAGAAGAATTCAGTCCGTGCCAGTCCTATCCCATCACAATGAGCGGGCAATATGCCCTTGAGATCGGCTGGGCTATTTACATTGATTAGCACTCTGACTGGCTCACCATTAGCCATAAGAGCCGGCCGCGGCAGAAAAGCCTTATCCAATTCCTCTTCGCGCGCCTGTTGGCTCACTTGTTTCTTAACCCTAGCAATGGTTATGGCAGCCGGGCTACAAATTAGTTCCCCCTTCTCGCCATCTAAGATTGCTTCTTTTGCCTGAGGCAACTGAGTAGCATTAATTCGCATATTCACCACCAGCGGCACTCGGTGAGCCCGAGCCAAGATAGCAACATGGTTATTTGGATTGCCTTTCACCATGGCCAAGCCTTTCAACTGACTAAGATCTAGGGACAAAAACTCACTGGGCATAAGTTCATTGGTAACCAAGATAGAATTATTCAGACTTAAGTCATCGCCATCCTTTGCCACTAAGTGATTGTGCACCCGCCAATAGATATCCTTAATATCCGCATATCTTTCTCTCAGATAAGAATCCTCCGCCTGTTGATAGTGTTTTATTTCCTCATTAAGAAATTTTTGCCAGCTACTCGCTGCGCTTTTCCCCTCGGCAATAGCAGCAAATATAGGAGCAAGAAACTCCTCGTCTGCTAGCATCTCAACCTGAAAGGCCACAATCTCCCCCGCCTCATCCTCAAGCTTCGCCATCATACTGCTTAGCCCTTCTTTTGCTTTGTCAATAGCCTGTTCTAGTTTCTTCTTTTCGCTAGCTGGATTGCCTTTGCTTGAAGAGACTAGAGCTTTGCGCCTAGGAGTATAGATATACAAAGACCCTATAGCCAGGCCCTTGGCAGCTGGTGTGCCACGATAGATCTGTTCAGCAGAATTCATTCGAACCCGCTTGCAATAAAGCCAGCCAGGGAATTCACGGCAACCTTAGCGTCTTCGCCATTGGCACGCAAATAGAGTTTTTCCCTATGGCGTGCCTTGAGGCGCATAAGCCTACTGACCGATTTAGCATTTACCCATTTATCAGAACTCTCTGGGCGAATCTCTATCTCGGCAGAAAATTTCTTCGCCAACTGAGTTAACCTCACGGCTGGACGGGCATGGAGACCCACAGGGTCCATGATAGCAGCCGACTTTTCAGCATCAACTGAATTCACTAGTATTCCTCCGCCGTCTTGCGAACCACTTCCAGCTCTGCCCCAGATGAGGCCTCAGTGGCAGCCATGATCGCGCCCTCTACCAATGGGGCATTGCATATAACCACCTTGTCCTTCATTTCTGTTGGCAGCATTTCAATCGCCATCTCACTATTGGTCTCGGCGCCGCCAAGATCTACTAGCACAGCTACTCCATGAGAAGTGAAGACAGACTTTATCCTTGCCATAATCTCTTCGCAGCTGGTCCCTAAACCGCCTTGGGTATCACCACCACAATAGGCTATCTGAACCTCCTCACCAACCATCTGTTTTGCCATGTCATAGGTTCCCTTTGCCACATCAAGCGAATGAGAAACTATTACTAATGAAACCCTAGCTACCATAATCATCAACCAGATCACAAACAGCATGGATGAGTAGGCTGGCAGATCTGGCCCCAGGATCCAAGTGACCGATAGATCTATCTCCTAAAAAGGCTGCCCTCCCCTTAAGTGCTTTCATAGCGCGAGTATTTGCCAGGCTTAATTCAGCACACTGCCTTATCTTATCAGTGTCCGCTTCTTTTGTCAGCTGGCGCCAGGCAGGTATTAAGACATCCAACATAGTCTTTTGTTTCTCATCGGAGCGGCCGCGCATCTTTACTGCTTCCACCCCAGCGCCGACCATCTGGGCAATTGTCTCAGCATTAATATCTTCATCTGCTGGAGCATTCTTCCCCATAGCCATAAAGAGTGACCCATAGAGGGGGCCAGAAGCCCCACCAACCTTCATCACCAAAATCCTACCTGCTTGTTCCAATGCCCCAGCCAAGGTCTTCTCTGCCAAAGTATCTTTCTCCACCAAGATAGCATTAAAGCCCCGTTGCATATTAATGCCATGGTCACCATCTCCTATAGCCTGGTCTAATTCAGTGAGCTCGTCCTTATGCTTCTCAATAGTAGCTGCCATAAGATCAACTAGTCGCGATAAAAATTCCTTCATATCTTTCATCATTTAGCTAAGCAAGTCACCCTGGTCATTAAAGAAGAGCGTTTGACGAAAGGCAACTCTCATTTCTTGTTCTGGTTTAATATCACCGCTGCTATGAGTCAATGACATGATGGTTTCATCTCCCAGTTGAAGAACCACCACCATATCCATTCCTCGATGTTCCACTATCATCACCTTCATCTCAATACCATCCTCTTGATTGAGGAGAACATCCTCTGGCCGAACACCGAGAGTGTGGGTGCCTTCTGGCGCCGAATTGAATTTCAGCCGTTCTTGATTGAGCAGATTAATCTTTGGACTGCCAAGACGCTGCGCCACATAGATGCTATTGGGTTTGCTATAGATCTCCTGTGGTGTGCCTAGCTGCACCAGCTTGCCCTGATTGAGCACCCCTATCTTATCGGCAAGAGTCATGGCTTCAAACTGGTCATGAGTAACATAGAGAATGGTTGCTGCCAAATCCTGTTGAATCCGCTTGAGCTCGGTTCTCATACCTTCGCGCAACTTGGCATCAAGAGACGACAGAGGTTCATCCATCAAGAAGATGCGTGGCGATCTCACTAACGACCTGCCTATAGATACTCGCTGCATCTCGCCACCTGATAATTCGGTCACCTTGTTCTTTAGCTTATGTTGAATATTAAGCAGCCGGGTCACCTCTTCTATCTTGTCCTTAATGACACTCTCTTTCTCTCTTCGTCCCGGCGCTCTTAAGGGAAATGCCAAATTATCATAAACCGAATAGTGAGGATAAAGCGAATACTGCTGAAACACAAAAGCCACATCACGCTGGGCAGGTGCCTGGCTGGTGACATCCTCACCATCAATAAAGACCTTCCCTTGCTGTGGCTGCTCCAAGCCAGCAATGAGCCTTAATGTGGTCGTTTTGCCAGCCCCAGTAGGACCCAGCAGCACAATACACTCTTTATTATGAATGGTTAATGATAGCTGATCAACCGCGCATAGATCGCCAAAAGACTTGCTAACCTTCTCTAAGCGGACCTCAGCCATTAGGAACCAGCCATAAAATCACTCGCCACTGCCTGCCCGTTATCGCCATTAAATACAATAAGACGGGTTGAATTAAACCTGATGCCAACATTCTGCTTATAGTTAAAATTACCGCGATTAGACGACCAGACATTTAACCTCCCTACGGAAGTATCCACACTGACAAGCTGTTTGGCGCCTACATATTCAGTGCTAAAAACTTCCCCTCTAAGCTGGCCGCTGTCGGCATGGGTAAGACTCAGATCCTCCGGGCGAACCCCCAAGAAGGAAGAAGACGCATTCAGTGATACCTGGGTGCGTGGTATATCAATCCATATCTCACCTACCTTAATTTTGGTGCTGCCAGTCTTAAGGGCTGGTTCAGCTGGCAAAAAATTCATCGCTGGACTGCCAACAAACCCGGCAACAAACTTAGTTTTAGGGCGAGCATAGATCTCAAGCGGTTTCCCCACTTGAACCACATTCCCCTCCTCCATAACACATATCCTATCGCCCATGGCCATGGCCTCCATCTGGTCATGAGTAACATAGATTGTGGTAGCATTAATGCGATTATGCAAGAGCCTTAGCTCATTACACATCACCTCACGAAACTCAGCATCTAAGGCACCCAAAGGCTCATCCATCAAAAAGGCTTTGGCTCGCCTCACTATAGCTCGTCCCAAGGCCACTCGCTGCTTATCACCACTTGACAATCCCCCTACCCTTCTTTTTAATAGGTGTTCCAGCTGAAGCAATTTTGCTACCTCTAGAGTGCGGCTTCTCACTTCCTTACGCGCCAGTCTCTGCACCCTGAGGGGAAAGGAAATATTCTGCCATACATTCATATGAGGATAAAGAGCAAAGAATTGGAAAACAAAGGCTATATCGCGCTGCGAACCGCGCAGATAGGTAATCTCTTTGCCATCAAGTAGTATCTGTCCCTCAGTCGGCGCCTCTAAGCCAGCTATCATCCTTAATGCAGTCGTCTTACCACAGCCAGAAGGACCTAAGATGACAAAGAACTCGCCATTATGAACCTTAAGCGTAAAATCTTTCACGGCTTGAAAATCACCAAATGATTTTTCCAGTCCTTTAATATCTATCTCTGCCATCTGCTATTGGGGGAAATGACTCACCACTACATAGCCTAGGGTGCCAACTAGAATGACACTAAATGACTGGCCGAAGAGAAAAAGAGAAAATGGTTGCATCAACATAAAAATGCCAAGGGTAATCAATAGAGTGGCAGCGTTCTCCCAATAGACTCGCTTAAAAAAACGCCTCAGCTGGTTTCTATTCATCGCCTCACCGCCCCAAAGGTAATCCCGCGTAATAGCTGATTGCGGAGCAGCACAGTAAAAACTACTATAGGCAAGAGAAATAGAGTGGTTCCTGCCCCTACTGCTGGCCAGTCCAATCCCCCTTCGCCAATGATGATGGGAATAAAAGGTGGCGCGGTCTGAGCGTTCCCACTGGTAAGTAGAAGAGCGAATGCATATTCGTTCCATGAGAAAATCAAACAAAATATAGCCGTCGCCGCAATGCCAGCGCGCATCTGAGGCAGCACCACTTTGAGGAAAGCCTGCATTCGGGTATATCCATCCACTACCGCGCTCTCTTCATATTCGCGTGGAATTTCATCAATAAAACCCTTAAGCAGCCAAACGGCAAGAGAGACATTCACTGCCGTATAGAGTAATATCATTCCCAAGGCGGTATCAGAGAGGCCCAGTTCGCGATACATTAGATAAATGGGAATCGCAACCGCCACTGGCGGCATCATACGTGTTGATAGAATAAAGAACAACAGATCGTCTTTTAGCGGCACCCGAAAACGGGAAAAGCCATAGGCTGCCAAAGTGCCAAGAAAAACCGAAAGAAAAGTGGAGCCAAATCCAATGATCACTGAATTCATATAGCGGCCGGCAAAGCGAGAACGGCCAGTGATAACCATATTGCGTTTCCTCACCAATTTTTCATACCAGGTCTTAGGAGGACCAAGGCTTTCGATGTATTCGGATGTTTGGCGCGAACGGCTGGTAAAGAGATTCACATAGCCTTCTAAGGTAGGCTCAAAGACAACCTTAGGTGGATAGGCAATGGAGTCAGGTGGCGACTTAAAGCCAGTAAGAAATATCCAGCTAAGAGGTATCATGGCAATAAAAGCATAGGTAATCACGAGAATCATGGCTACTGCCTTCATAGACCTGGTAGAGCTGGTTACAGAAAAAGAACTAGTGCGATATTGTTTCATTGTTTTACTCGATTGAGAGCCCTCACATAAATATTACTAAGACCGAAAACGGTTACGAAAAGAATGACGGCAAATGCCGATGAATAGCCGGTCCGCCATTTCTCAAATGCCTCGCGTTTGAGATTAATAGATGCCAGCTCAGTAGTTGACCCAGGTCCTCCAGAAGTGACCTCAACCACCATATCAAACATCTTAAAATTTTCAATACCACGAAAAAGAACGGCTAACATCAAAAAAGGAAGTACGCGCGGTAGGGTAATATACCAAAATTTCTGCAATGCATTTGCCCTATCAATTTCGGCCGCCTCATAAAGATAGGCTGGAATAGAACGCAACCCCGCCAAACAAAGCAGCATGATATAAGGAGTCCACATCCAGGTATCTACTATGATGATAGCCCAAGGAGCCAATGCAACCGAGCCTATCATATCTAAAGGACCTAGATCGGCAAAGAGGTTAATGATATAGCTGAATATACCAGTCTGCGGTTGATAAAGATAGGTCCAAAAAGTCCCCACTACCGCAGGGGAAAGCATCATAGGAATAAGAATTATCGTAGTCCAAAAACCAGCGCCGCGAAAATGACGATTGATTAGCAGCGCCAAAGAAAATCCAATTAGCACTTGCAACACCATAGTCCAAATAACAAAGTGCGCGGTTGCTTGTAAATAGCCCCATATGTCTTCGCTACCCAGTAGGCGCTCATAATTGCGCGTTCCAATCCAACGAATAGGACGACCAGGTTGATTGGCACGATAGTTGGTGAATGATAGGTAGATAGTCCATAACAAAGGAAAGATATTAATAGCCAATAACAAAGCAACTGTCGGAAAAATAAGAACCCAAGCCAATAGGCGGTCTGAAATCCCACCAGCGGAAGAAAAGAAGCCGATCTTTCTCATAATAAAAAAATGCTACCGGTCTGAGCCAGACCGGTAGCAAATAGGTTTAGAGATTAGAGTTTACCGTCATCCTCAAATACAACTATCCAATCTTCTATCAGTTTGTCCAAGGCTTGTTGTGCTGTGCCTGTATCGGCAACAACATAGTCATGGACTCGCTTCTGCATAGACTGTAATAGTTCAGCATAGGTAGGTTCTTGCCAAAAATCCTGAACTCCACCCATGGCTTTCAGAAAGTCGGCAGCAAAGGGTTGCGTAGCGGCAAAACCCGGATCCTGTAGAACCGAATTATGACAAGAATAACCGCCAAGAGCCCACCATTTTGCTTGAACATCTGGGGTTGCAAACCACTTGATATATTCAAGCGCTTGGTCTTTCTTGTCAGAATAGCTGACTACTGAAATTCCCTGACCTCCTAAGGTAGAGGCAGCTACTTTCTGGCGCGGGTTAACAAAGAAACCAGACTTTCCACCACCAACCACTTCATCCTTGTCTATACCAGGGAAAAAAGCGAACCAGTTCATCTGCATTGCAACCTGACCAGACTTGTAAGCATCCAGATTAGCTACCATATAGGCATCGGCATGACCTGGCGGAGTGCAACACTCATAAAGAGACTTGTAGAACTCCAGTCCTTCAACTGCATTCTTAGAGTTGACATAGCCTCTCATATCATAGGGCTTATTGGGATTTTGATACTGAAAACCCCATGAATAAAGAGCAGCGGTAACGCCCATAGTGATACCTTCTGAACCACGTTCGGTATAGATAGCAGCACCATAGACCTTCTTACCATCAATCTCCCGTCCTTGAAAGAACTCAGCAACCTGCTTGAGTTCATCCCAGGTTTCAGGAACAGCTAGGTCGCGTCCATATCTACTCCTAAATGCGGCGCGAATCTCAGGACGAGAAAACCAGTCCTTACGATAAACCCAACCCAGTGCATCACCCATAGCAGGCAAAGCATAGTAGTTCGGGCTTCCTTTTGGCCAGGTAGAATAAGCATATACAGTTGCGGGCAGGAAATCGTCCATGGAAATGCCTTCTTTATTAAAGAAGTCATTGAGTTTCACATAGTGTCCATAGGTAGCGCCGCCACCTATCCATTGGCTATCACCAATCATCAGGTCGCAGAGCTTGCCACGCGAATTAAGCTCATTCAAGAAGCGATCGGCAAAGTTGGTCCAGGGAACAAATTCAAACTTCATTTCAATACCAGTCTTAGTGGTGAAGTCTTTAGAAAGTTCTCTCAGAGCATTTGCCGGATCCCATGCCGCCCAGCAAAGAGTAATCTCATCCGCAGCGCGAGCGACATTCGAAATAGCAAAGGTCATCACCATTGCTATTAAGATAGTTTTTAATATTTTCATACTGAATCTCCTTAAATTTTCTCTTATAGCATATTTAAGTAAGTTTAGTTTAGTAACTAAACTTTTTTAATTATAGCAAAATAAACAACTTTTTTTTATTATTTTTACTCTTGTATGTAATCCCTATAATCTCATCTTAGCTTGTATCTAATCCCCACAACTTTATTCTAGCTTGGGAATTTTATGCTAGCTTGGAAATTTTATTCTAGCTTGAACTTCAGTAGTCGATTTGTTGTGGTCTTATCTTGTTGTTATGCCTTCATCTTGAGACTCAATTTTCTAAGAGATATGAGATATGTAGCAAACTCCCATCCGTTTGAGGAGGAAGACAGATGATTTAGATGAACTCGCTTAGGCTCGCTATCCTCATTCAAAGAGCCATTGTTATGTTCAGCAAGAAAGAGCTAACACAAGCGAATACAAGGAGCACTACAATTATTGAAGCAGAGCGGCTAGTCATCCATTTGAAGCGAGAAGCAGCTCGCTTAATTGGGTTGGCCTAATTGGAGTCCGCCATTCCTATTCAAGAACCATCAGCGCCGCCATTTCGGTTGAAGTTAAGAAGCTAGTCAAAGCCAGTCGGCTAAGTAATGAAAGTATAGTTGAGGCCAGTCGGCAGTTTAGGGAAACAATTTTTTCCAACGGTCCTTGTGTAGTTTAAATTTGCCATTCTCCACAGACCACAAGCTACGCCATTCGTCTGGCTTGATGGGAGTGCAGTTAATGGCGGGATACTCACTTGAATTCCCGAAATTCCAAACGCGAATGCCTTCTTTTTCATCGCTTTCCTTTTGGTCAATCTTCCCATTACCATTCTCATCACACCAAACAGCCAGTAGCCCGTCAACATCCTCTGCATTAGGAACTTTACCAGTAAATCTAACTGTATCATCTTTCCAATTCTTATAAGGCGTTGTATAGCCTACTGGATTGTGAAGTTTTTCACTAGTCATAGGTTCACCATCATAACCTTTATCCTTTCTACCTCTTCTACGAAAATCTTTACTTCTTCCGCTAATACTACTGTCCCAATAAGAATCAGCATGTTCCCCATCAGCCTTTTTATCATTATCCACCAACATATGAGCATTACTAGGTGAAACTACATAAGAATAAGCAACCCTACCATGCTGAAAATATCCCACCAGACCACCTACTCTACCTCTCTCCCCTTTGACCTCCTTCACCACGACCGAAGAAGAATAAATATGAGCCCATTTACCATGTCCCATTAGACCTCCTACATGTTTACCAGTTCCGGTCACTCGATCCGCTACAACCCAAGAAGAATAAATTTTGATCCTATTACCCCACCCCACCAGACCGCCTACTTCAGATACTTTAGAATAAGGATCATTCTCGTTCCCTCGATCCTCCACAACATCCGCCACAACCGAAGAAGAATAAATCTGAGCCGATTCACCATTTCCCACCAGACCGCCTACTCTACTGTCCCCACGAACCTCATCCACCATAACCGAAGAAGAAACAATCCGAGCCGAGACACCGCTCCCCACCAGAGCTCCTACCCTACTCCGACCTATCACTGTCTTGGCGCTAAGCCTAAGATT
Organism: Gammaproteobacteria bacterium; assembly: GCA_965215225.1. Lineage (GTDB taxonomy): Bacteria > Pseudomonadota > Gammaproteobacteria > CBDBNL01 > JAAOII01. The sequence goes on along the minus strand of OZ244039.1, from coordinate 1,344,977 downwards.
GCGAATCTCTGACCTTGGAGCTATATAGCCAAACAAACCCACACAATCCTGCTTGGGACGATTAATGTTTAAATTACTAATCATAAAATCATTGCCTTCAAAAATAGCATCAAAACTATATCCTTGACATCCAGGGCGACGCCTTATATCCTCACCCAATGGTTGCCAATTATCATACTCAGGCTTATCAAGACTTATATTAGCAATCAGTTCATAACCTTTACAGAACATAATGTCGTCATCACCTACACACCCAGTGGTGTTTAACGCCTCTTCCCATGAAAACTTACGTCCTTTGCCATCTAATTGATAGCGCACTGCATCTAATTCCCTCGCCGTAGCTATCTCTATCAACCCATCTCCATCATCATCTATGTCCTCATCTGCATCATGGCAACCATCCCCATCCTTATCGATAGAACGTTCGCTCTCCCAACCTGTCTTACCACGAGAACATAGGTCTAGAGCTCTATCGAACTTATTATCCTTTACCCCATCACCATCGTCATCGTCATCTTCTTCATCATGACAACCATCCTTATCATAGTCGTCAGGAAGATGGCCTTTCGAATTTTTCTTACTCTGAGGACATTTGTCTTGTTTATTAAGTACCCCATCGCCATCCAAATCCTGCTTACTAAAGGCAGCTTCTCTGCCATCCTCGTAGCCTTTCCCTTCTAGGTAACCAGCTATATATATAATAGCAAAAACAGCAAGTAAGAATAAAATACTCACAAATACAGTTAACAAAGGATGTCCCTTCACCTTACTAATCAGAAACAGGTAGCCGCGAAATACGAATTCAGACATAAAAGAAAGCATAGAGACAAAACAGCTTGGCAGCCCTATTGAAGAACCAATAATACGAATACTTCATTAACAACGAAAATACTTTTGTAAAGCTTCATTATATCGGAAGGCTTGATTAACTAACGGTATATTAACATTTAAAGTACAATTCCTGTTGCTAAATTATAATTGTCTCGCTGAGTTGTTGAAACTTCATGGCAGGTGTTTTGAATCCGAGGCACTTGCGTGGTTGGTGGTTCAATCGGTTATTCACTTTTCTCAAATCACGATCATATTAAAGCACTCATAATTTGTCAATGTCACAAGCTTTCATCACTGCAATAGGCCATTATTTACCACCGCTAAGGGTAGCTAACAAAGACCTGCCGGTTGATTACCCCATTGATAGTCAAGGCATTGAAAAAGGACGGCCATTCGCAGTCGTCATTATGTTGAAGGGAGGGTCTATACTTCCGATCTGGCAAAACAGGCGGCCGAAGCTGCCCTAGAAAGCGCTCAGCTAGACAGCTCAGAACTAGATTGTATTATCACTGCCACTCTCTCACCAAATCATTGCTTCCCTGGCATAGGAGTCTATCTTCAGAACAAACTAGGTTGCGGTCCTATTCCTGCCTATGATGTTCGCAATCAATGCACTGGGTTCCTCCATGTTCTTAATATAGCAAGGGCATTCGCCCAAACTTCTTTCTATAAGAACATCCTAGTTGTCGGCGCAGAAGTTCATTCCCATGCCCTAGGCAAAACTGAAATGCATAGTCATATCATACCTCTATTTGGCGATGGGGCTGGCGCGGTTATAGTAAGCAATAAAGAAAGAGCAACCGATTTCATCGCTAGTATTGAAGATATAGAGCTATACTCCGATGGTAGTGGCGAAATAAACTGCGGCGAAGGATCTAGGATTTCTCACTCAATCTCTTTATGGATCATCAACAATGTAAGTCCATAACCTCAGATGCATACTAGACTTTGAGTTTAGACAAAATGACAAGTTAGAGGCAAAAATTATGTCATATAGACTATAATAGAAACAACAAAAAATAGCTAAATGAAATATACTAGAGCATTATGAAATCATTTTTATCCTTAATAACCAAGCATTGTTCTTATAACTTTTTAATCTTTCGATTATGGTTTAGCAAACCTTGGTTAAATAATTTTCTTTCTTGGGGCATGATGAGATTTGCTTCTCCGATACTGCTGCCAAATATTTTTAATATATCTGTTCATACCTCTCCCTATGCCCCCCCCCCCCCCCCCCCCCCCCCGCTTTTTCCTAACATGGTGCCGGGGTTTTCTTTCTTTTCTGGTTGGGGCAGGGTTCTTATTAATTATTGCCTGTGCCGGTGGTGGGGGTGGGGGCGGCTCTTCTAAACCTGAGGCGCGACTTACCTTTAGTCCAATAGAGGGCGGATTTCAAATAGGCAGCCAATCGAACTTCGACGACCTAGTCACCTTGAACATCATAGCAACCAGTGAAAGCGGGTCAGTAGAGAGGGATATAAGCATAACCGAATTTATTGATGGCAGCTATGATTTTACTGGACTGAATGACCAATCCAGTTATACTTTTACCATAAGAGGCTCTTTTAGTGATGGAAACGAACAGGAACTGAGAATAGTTTTTGTTTGGGAGGAGAATAGGATAGATCATAACAATGAGGGTATTCAACCTGGGCTGAATACAGATGGGGATGGTCGGGCAGATAGTGTGGATGAGGACGATGATAACGATGAAAAATTGGATACGAATGACGACTGTCCTCTGATAGCTAATGAGGATCCGAGAGATTCTGATGGAGATTTGGTTCCAGATGACTGTGATATTGATGACGATGGTGATGGTCTAATAGAGATTAGATCAGCAGCAGAATTAGACACAGTCCGCTATGTTCTTAACGGCACGGGGAGAAGACGGAATAGTATTTCGCCAATAGACCACACAGGCTGTGATAATAATGCTTGTGATGGTTATGAATTGGTGAAGGACATTCGTCTGCCAGTGAGGAGTTGGCAGCCATTGGGACAAGGAGAGTATAATAGCACCAGCAGAACTTGTGAAGGAACACCCTTCTCTGGCCGCTTTGAAGGCAATGGTCACAAGATTAGCAGCCTAGCTATCCGCTTGGGTGGTGAAGACTGTATAGGGTTGTTCGGTTTTGTGGCGCCGGGCAGTGAGATCCGCAATCTCATTGTAGAGGCAAGTGTCATTGAAGGAAGGCAGGTAGTAGGGGCTATGATTGGATGGGGGCGTGCTATTCGGCTTAGCAATGTTGTAGCAGTAGCAGATCTGGTCAACGGGAGCGGAGACCGTGTTGGTGGATTAATAGGAGATGCTGTTGACTCTACTGTTGTTAATGCAAGAGCCAGAGTCGATTCAGTAAGAGGGGTAGATGTTATAGGCGGGCTAATAGGTCTTGGCTATCAAGCCACAATAAATCGTTCCTCCGCTATGTCTACCCATATTAATGGAGGGGATGACATTGGAGGACTCGTGGGGAGGGGAAGATTCGCCAGAGTTGCTGACTCTCATGCCATCTCTCATAATATCTCAGCGGCTAGATCTGGTGGTGGTCTAATAGGGAGAGCTAGTAATGGCAGGATTATCAGATCCTCTGCTATTTCTTATGGCATTCATACCACTGCCAAGGACCCTGTGGGGGACCAATTTGGTGGATTAATAGGTAGTGCCTCTGGAGCAACCATTATAGCTTCTTCAGCCGTGTCTAGGTCTATTAGAGCATTAAATGGTATGGGCGGCTTAGTTGGAAGCTCTTCAACTATAACCATTAGATCTTCTACTGCTTTCACCGGTTCTCTAGAAGGCATCCGATTAATAGGCGGTTTATTAGGATATAGTGGTAATACCGCTTTGATTGTTAATTCTTCCGCTCTTACTTTTACTATAAAAGCTCAGGAAGACCGAATCGGTGGTTTAGTAGGTTATGGCTATAAGACAAAGATTGTCTCTTCTTATGCCATAACCAATGAGATGAGCTCAGACAAATCGCTTAGTGACTCTGTTTGGATTGGCGGTTTAGTCGGACTCTCTCAAGAGTCCAGCACCATGTCTTCTTATGCCATTGCTGATTCAATAGTAGGGCGGTGGCAAGTGGGCGGGTTGATGGGAGCGCTTTCTGCCAATAGTAATCTTCTTTCTTCCTACTCAATAACGAAAGGTTTGCATAATTAGTTTATTCTAATTAATAAAAGCGCTTTACGGGGGAGAGATTGAAATTGGGTGTTGATTAGGGGTACCTAATGGGTATTTTTGTTGTTTTTGTTCCCGTTTTCTAGTTGGGAGGCACTTGTTTTTGTTGTTTTTGTCCCCGTTTTCTAGTCGGGGGGCGCTTGTTTTTGTTGTTTTTCTTTGATTAAATGGTTTGGACGGATCTAGGCCGTGAGTTCGCTCTTAAGGGCGGCCCGTTTGAGATTGTAAGCAATAGCCGCGAGAAGAGCGAAAGCGTAGTTTCGTGCTTTGCCGAGATAGCGGGCTTTTGCTAGGTTGAAATAGAGTTTGAGGTGGGCGAAGGTGCGTTCGACGACATTGCGCGTTTTTCGTCGCCGCCTATTTTCGTGGCGTTGTTGTTTGGTGAGCGGCCTATTGCGATAAGCGCGATGAAGGACCCGGTTCTTGTTGCCGAGCATTGAGTCGGTTTTCTTGCTGGCGTAGGCGCTGTCGGCATAGACTTCCTGTTCATCGCCCGTGAGCAGTTCCGCGAGCATTTGGGAGTCGTGGACATTGCCAGGCGTATAGGCAAGCTTCTGAACCATTCCATCGGCATCCGTCATGGCATGAAGTTTATAACCATAAGTCATCGTCTTCTTCCCATCGCTGCCGGTCTTGACATTATAAGCCGCTTCGGGGTCTTGGGTGTTCTTGCCCTGGCGGTTCTTCTTCGGCCGCGAACGGGCCGCCTTAATGACGGTGGAGTCCACCGCTACCTTCTTACCTTTGAGAATGTAATTTTGTCGTTCTAATTGACGATTGATCTCGTTCAGCACTTTCTCCAACAAGCCGGTCTTCTGCATCTGTTCGCGGAACCGCCAAATGGTTGAATGGTCTGGTATTTTCGCTTCTGTGTCGAAACCAGTGAAGTGGCGAAACAATGAATTTACCACCAGATGGTCCTCCATCTCGGTATCGCCGATTCGATGCAATACCTGCAACAGTAAGACTTTCAGCATTTTTAGCGGTGGATAGGCCGGGCAGCCCCGCCGTTTATTGTGAATACCTTTCAACTGTTTCTCAATAGCCCCCCAATCGATCAGTTGATTGATACGATCGAATTTCTTCATTGCCCTATGTTCTAACAACATCGGATTCCCTAGACCCAATGCCATCTGGTCTGAATTTTTCCACGCCATAATGATGACTTCTCCTTAAATGAAAATAATTGATAAAAAAAGGATATCTTATTAAATTTTTCAGTCGAATGCAATTTTTTTTACTTAAATTCAATTTTTTTCATTTAAATCCAATTTTTTTCATTTAAATCCAATTTTTTTCATTTAAATCCAATTTTTTTCATTTAAATCCATTTTTTTTCGCAGATTTTTGTTTTTTTTCTGTAATTTTTGCTTTTTTCTCGTATAATACTTCAATGTTTACAATTATGCAAACCTTTCAATAACAAATTTCATCAAGTCACAATTGTCCATTGGGGGACTAATAGGTGGAATAGCTAATAGAGCTAAATTCATTGCTTCTTCTTATGCACTAACAGGGGAATTTAGCTATCCTCAACCAGATCCCTATAACCGTGGGGCAATTGGCGGCCTGGTAGGACGCATGTCAACTCCCAGACAACTTATCAATCAATCTTATTGGGATAGCAATATCAGTGGAATAGAAACCAGTAAGGGTCTTGGCGATAGCCCACAGACCTCAGCAGCTTTAATGGCACCCACCAACTACACGGACATCTATGTAGATTGGGACCATGGATTTGATATTGATAATAATGATGGCGACGACAATATTACTACAGGTATAGATGCTCTTTCTATCTGGTGTGATAAGAATCTAGATGGGGAGATAAGGGCGACTGAGAAGAACCAAGAAAATAAGATTTGGGATTTTGGCAGCCCACAGGATTATCCCGCCATTCGCTGCACACCAGATAGCCTTGCTGACCAGCGTCGTTGGTGGTTTCTAAATAGGACAACTGGCAAACCGCAACTGAATTCTACCCGGCTATTGGAAGTATTAACTGAAGTGGGCGTCTACTAAAAGCACCAAGCAAATAAAAGTAATGAGGCTCACTGACTGCCTATGTCCTCTTCATAGCAATGGCGGCATTTTCTCACTGCCAAAAGCTCGCATAAGCGAAAATAAGGAACGGTCCAATTATTGAAGCAGAGCAGCTAATCATCCATTTGAAGCGGGTTGAAATCATAAGGGCTGGATAAAAGTCACTTGTTAATTTGAAGCAGGAAGCAGCTTGTTTAAACGGGCTTGGTTTAGTCGGGGTTTGCCACCCTTATCCAAAGACCACCAGCTACGCCATTCGGCAGGATTTAGCGGACTGCAACGAATAGCGGGGTACTCACTTGAGGTGCCGAAGTCCCAAACGAAATTGCTATCGGTTCGTTCGTCTGGCTCTATTCTCTTGCTATTGTTCTTATCACACCAGACCGCCAATGGCTCGTCATCCCCACCGTTAAATATATCTGTCCAATCGCTCCAACTGGTATAAATCCCCTCATAGTCAGTCGGGCTGCGAAGTGCATCGCTGGCTTTGGCTTCACCAAGTTTGTCACTACTTTTGCCGCTAGTCTCACTATCCCAATAAAAAGCAATTCCAGTCATGCGGCTATACCCAACCAGCATAGCAGTATTACTACCTGAGATTACATAAGAATAAGCAACCCGGCCAAAGCTAAAATGTCCTACCAGACCGCCTACTCTACTACTTCCTCTCACCTCACCTACTACAACCGAAGAAGAATGAATCCGAGATTTGGGACCGTCCCCCACCAGGCCGCCTACATCATCAGTCCCGCTCACCTCATCTGCCACAGCCGAAGAAGAATAAACCCAAGCCTCTTCACCCTGTCCTACCAGACCGCCTACTCTACTATTCCCGCTCACCTCATCTGCCACAGCCGAAGAAGAATAAATCCGAGCTTCTTTACCCTGTCCCGCCAGACCGCCTACCGATTTGCCAGTCCCTCTCAGCTCTCCTACCACAACCGAAGAAGAAACAATCTGAGTCAATCCACCCCACCCCACCAGACCGCCTACAGAATCACCCGTCCCACTCACCTCACCTGCCACAACCGAAGAAGAAACGATCTGAGCCAATTTGCCATATCCCACCAGACCGCCTACAGCATCACCCGCCCCGCTCACCTCACCTACCACAACCGAAGAAGAATGAATCTGAATCGATTCACCCCAACCCACCAGACCGCCAACAGCATCACCCATCGCGCTCACCTCACCTGCCACAACTGAAAAAGAATGAATTCGAGCCAATTCATCACCACCCCCCATCAGACCACCTACGAAATTCTTACCTATGACTGCCTCGGTACTAAGTCTAAGATTGCGAATCTCCGAATATTTAGCTATAGAACCAAACAAACCTACACAGTCTTCATTCGGACGATTAATGATTAAATCGCTAATCCCAAAACCATTGCCTTCAAAAGTCCCACTAAAACTAGCTCCTTGGCACCCGGTTTTAAGGCCGTTTGTATCGTGACCCAGCGGTTGCCAATTAGTATAATCAACAAGACTTATATCCGTAATCAGCTCATAGCCAGAACAAAAAGTAATGCCTCCGTCACCACCACAACCAGCGGTGTCGAGCTTCCCACCCTCCGATAATCTACGCCCATCGCCCCTCAAAGCATATCTTACTGCATCTAATTCCGCCGCCGTGGCTATCTCTATCAACCCATCGCCATCATCATCTACATCTACATTGTTTTTATAACCATCGCCATCGCAATCTTGATTTGCCTCAGCCAAGCAATTTAACCCCCTAACATCACCACCAGGAGTATCAATGCCCGCAGAATTATCTGCCCGCGCGCCTCCTCCCCAAGCAGTAAAAATTAAGAAGCTAATTCCAACTAAAAAGAAAAGAATACCCCGCATCATGCTAAGCAAAATCGGAGAACATAAGGAGGGCATAATAGGAGAGACAATATTGTCAAAACGAAAAATGCTAACCAGTCCCGAAAAAGAAAATTGTATATTCATGATCCTGTGTTAATTATATTCATATTGAGAGTTTTAATTAATAATGAATTTACATCGTAAATGCAACACCTATCTGACGAGACTATATAATCCCATCCAAGATTATCAATAGAGGGGTCTTCCAATGTGTAAAAAGCATTATACCCATCTTTCAGAAGAAGAAAAATATATGATAGAAGGAACGAGAAAAGATGAAATATCTTTGCGAAAGATTGCTCATCGGCTGCGTCGTTCCGTTTCCACTATCAGCCGTAATCAAGGCTTGCGAGGCTCATCAGCAAGCCCAACAAATAAGCGAAGAAAGGCAACGACTTTTATCTGATGAGATAAAGACCTAAGTGGGGAGATAAGGGCAACTGAGAAGAGTCAAGAAAATAAGATTTGGGATTTTGGTAGCCCACAGGATTATCCCGCCATTCGCTGCACACCAGATAGCCTTGCTGACCAGCGTCATTGGTGGTTTCTAAATAGGACAGCTGGCAAACCGCAACTGAATTCTACCCGGCTATTGGAAGTATTAACTGAGGTTGGCGTCTATTAAAAGCGCCAAGCAAACAAAAGTAATGAGGCTCACTGACTACTCTTATCCTCTCCCAAAGCAATCCGTCAAAAGCTAGCATAAAGAGGGATATATGACAGCCTATTAATCCATTAGGGCGGACTAAGGTTCTTCTGAAGAGACAGATGGAGTGCTGATAATCTTATGAAGAGTTGAAGAGTTTATGCCTTTTTCAACATGGTTATATAAAACTGAACAAGCTATTTTAGAAGTCCTTGGTTTTTCTGTTCCAAAAGTTTTTTCTATTGCTGGATCTTTCTTTGACCTTTCTATTCTCATTTCTTCCAATGGATCTGGATTTGGAATGATTCGCTCGAAATTAATATCACTGTATCCAGCTAATTGAAATAATTTTTCATGAAGCATCCCTTCACTATGAAATGAAAAATAGAGATACGGTATCATTGTGTGCCAATCATCAGAAAAAAAAGCACCTCTTCTACAAAATTCTATAATAAGGGGATATATTCTTTTATCTATATCTTCTGTTCTAAATAGTCTTGATGTCCCATATATTTTTTCAAATCTAATAATATAAAAGGCAGTATAGAAAAGTATCAGATAAAGATCATACATCTTTTTTCTATCAATTTCATTTAAAATATGTTGATTGTAACTGTTTATCTGGCGCCGTAATGATTGTAATTCTGAAGAGGTCAAGTCGAAATTTCCTAAATACTTAAAAAACTTCTCCATATTTTTTGATTCATTGACGCTGCGGGTATCCAAAAATTTCATATAACTTGAATAGCTTTTACTTACCCATCCCTTAACTTGACGCAAACTAAGGCCAGATAGCTGATATAAAACAACCCATCTATTCAGATGAGTATCATTTCCAAAATAAGATCTGAGATCTTCTTCTTGTTTTTCCCCTATAGAATTTACTCTTTCCTTTTGAATAAAACTTTTTATTTCCTTTTCAATAAAACCTCTTACTCCTTCACTGTAAGCATTGGTAAAAGAAAACTCCTGCTTAAAAAACCTGTCATAATAACCAACAAAATCTAATTCCCCGCCAAACAGGTTCTTCACTGTGGCTTCAACCTGTTGGCGATTAACTGCAAAAAGAAAGCAAATACCTGAGATATCAAAAAAATGCTTTACTGTTTCTAAAAAGCGCACTGCATAGTCCGGTTTTACCCTATCTAATTCATCAATCAGAATGATTAGCTTTTTATTAGTTCGTTCTTCATAAGCTGAAATCACTTCCTTTATTTTCTTAACTAACTCTTGTTGTTGTTCATATATTTCTAGCTCTTGTTCCCCCAATGGTGTTTTTCCACTTTTATTAACTTCTTTGTAAAGGCTTCTACCATCTTGTATAATCTTACCAGCTGGTTCACTAACCAACGAAACGGCACCCTCAATAGTATCCATAGCACTAGCTATTAATTTTTTATAATCTATTTCCTTTGTCCCCAAGTCAATTTTTTTATTTTTCAGAAAATTAACAAATTCGGCCAGTATGACAAAAGTAGGATTATCATGGAGTTCAGTTGTCCAAACATTCAGTTTAAATATGCTATAGTTTTCTTGTTTAACCCCTTCCCCTTTTCCTTCTTTAACTCCCCCTTCTTTTTCTTTCCCTTCTCTTTTTTCTCTAACTCCCCCCTCTTTTATCATATTCTCAAACATCTCAAGAAAGCTAGTCTTCCCTCTACCAAATCCAGCATCCAAACTGATAGTATAGGCTTCTCCCCTTTGTTTCACAATATAATTCCCCTCATTGTCCTCTTCTTTAACTTCTTGGTTATCCTTAATACCTTGATCTATATCATTGAGAAGTTCTTCAGCAAAGCTTTTCAAATTTAACTTATCAAAATTACTAAAGGTCTTTGGCAGTTCGAAATATTGAGATCTCTTTGACTTCTTTTTTGCTTTTGATTTTTGTTCTTGTTCCATATAAGACAAAAACTATCCCAGCATACTAATCATAATGCCAGCTGCTATGGCGGAGCCTATGACGCCAGCGACATTGGGTCCCATGGCATGCATTAGGAGAAAGTTTTGTGGGTTTTCTTCATTGCCAACCCTGTTTGCTACCCTTGCTGCCATAGGAACGGCTGAGACCCCAGCCGCCCCTATAAGCGGATTAATTGGGTTGCGGCTGAGCCTATTCATTATCTTGCCCATAATCACGCCAGTGGCGGTGCCGAGGGCAAAAGCAAACATACCCAACAGCAAGATGCCAAGGGTCTTGGAAGCAAGGAATTCAGCGGCGCTGAGCTTAGAACCGACTGAGAGACCGAGAAAGATGGTGACTGTATTTATCAAGGCGTTTTGGAGAGTATCACTCAGCCTATCCACCACGCCACTTTCGCGAATGAGATTGCCAAGGCAGAACATCCCCAGCAAAGGAATAGCGTCTGGTAAAAAGAGCATCACCAGACTAGAAAGAAGGATAGGAAAGATAATTCTTTCGGCTTTTGAGACTTGTCTTAGCTGAGGCATTATTATCGCCCTCTCCTTCTTGGTAGTGAGCAAGCGCATGATAGGAGGTTGAATGAGTGGCACCAGCGCCATATAGGAATAGGCGGCAACCGCAATCGCACCCAAGAGATCTGGCGCCAGTCTATTTGCCAGATAGATGGCGGTAGGACCATCTGCGCCCCCTATGATGCCAATGGCAGCTGCTTCTTTCAGAGTGAAATCAAATATGCCTAGACTACTAAGCCCCACCGCGCCTAAGAGAGTGGCGAATATGCCAAACTGAGCGGCCGCACCTAATAGGAGGGTGCGTGGATTTGCCAACATAGGAGAAAAATCTGTAAGCGCCCCTACTCCCATAAAGATAATCAATGGGAAGGCGCTGGTCTCTATGCCAAACTGATAGAAGAAATAGAGTATGCCGCCTGGGCCTGCCATATCGGCAACTGGGGCATTGGCAAGGAAGCCACCGAAGCCTATGGGTAATAGTAATAGTGGTTCAAATTTGCGGACTATGGCAAGATAGATAAGAAGCAAACAAAGCGCCAGCATGATGCCCTGACCCAGAGTGATGCCATAGAGTCCAGTTCGTTGCCATAAGAGGAGGAAGTTTTCCATTTAGAAAGAAGCTAGCTTAGGTTTCAAATAATAGCCAATCAGAGAGATCAGATAGACAGGGATTGCGCCGGATTTTGTCCTTAATATAGCTAAATAACAGATGACGAGCCCTAACGCTAGGGGCGGGATTACGCCGGATTCTATCCTTAATAGAGTGATGCTATAGAGTCCAGTTCGTTGCCATAAAAGAAGGAAGTTTTCCATTAGAAAAAAGATAGCTTAGGTTTCAGATAATAACCTCTCGGCTTGCCGATCAAGTAGATCAGATAGATAGGGATTGCGCCGGGTTTTGTCCTTAATATAGGCAAATAATAGATGACGAGCCCTATCGCTAAGGACAGGATTGTGCCGGGTTTTGTCCTTAATAGAGTGATGCCATAGAGTCCAGTTCGTTGCCATAAGAGGAGGAAGTTTTCCATTTAGAAAGAAGATAGCTCAGGTTTCAAATAATTGCCAATCAGAGGCCACTTTGTTTTGGTGGTTAAAAATGGTTTCAAATAACAGTCTCTCAGTTTGCCAATCAGATAGATAGGGGCTGCGCCGGGTTTTATCCTTAATATAGGTAAATAATATAGCCCCAGCCCTAATCCAGCAGCTCATCCTAGAATAACTAGAGGTGCGCCTACTGGGACGCTATCTCCCTGCCGAACTTGAACTGCTGTCACCTTGCCAGCTTGGCTTGCCTTAATTTCGGTCTCCATCTTCATTGCCTCCATGATGATAAGAGGGTCGCCCTCATTGACTTGATCGCCGACATCAACTAGTACCTTAAAGATGTTGCCTGCTAAAGGAGCGACTACCGCCTTACCATCGGCAGTTGGTGGCGCGCCCGGCTGGTTCTCGACGACTGGGGCTGGCACTGAGGTCACTTGACCCTGATCGCTCACCTCTACTTCATATTCTTTGTTGCCAACCTTGACCTTATATTTGGCTAGTCCAATGCCTGCCTTGTCTCCTGATGGAGCGGCTCCGACCGTGCCAGCCGCTCCAGCCGTCCCCACAGTCCCCGCAGCACCAGCCGTGCCCGCAGCCCCCGCCGTTCCCGCCGCTCCCTCTTGGGCTGGCGCTTCTTCTTGCGGTTCTGGTTCAAAGGCAGCTGGATTATTGCGATTGGCAAGAAATTTCAGTCCAATCTGGGGAAAGAGCGCATAGGTTAGGACATTCTCGGTCATATCGCCCACCAGTTCGATCTTCTCTTCTTTTGCCTTTTGGCTAAGCTCTTTGGTAAGCTGTTCCATCTCGTCAGGGCGAGATGCTGGGTCATAGTCTTTCAGTTCCTCGCCCGCCAAGACCTTTTGTTGTAATTCCTTATCCACAGGTGCAGGTGTCTTGCCATATTCCCCTTTTAGCAGTCCCTCGGTTTCCTTGGTGATATTCTTATAGCGTTCGCCGCTCAGCACATTGATGACTGCTTGGCTACCTACTATTTGGGAGGATGGAGTTACCAATGGGACATAGCCTAATTCCTTGCGAACCCGTGGAATCTCCTCCAAAACTTCTGCCATCTTATCGGCCGCCTTCTGTTCTCTGAGCTGGCTCTCCATATTGGTAAGCATACCGCCTGGCACCTGTGCTTTGAAGATGCGGGGATCTACCCCCAAGAGAGTCCCCTCAAATTTGGCGTATTTCTTCCTCACGGAGCGAAAGTAATCGGCTATTTCTTGGAGCAGATCAAGGTTGAGGCCAGTATCATAGGGGGTATCCTTAAGAATGGAGACCAGTGATTCGGTTGCCGAATGGCCATAGGTCATACTCATAGAGGAGATAGAAGTGTCAATGGTATCAGCGCCTGCTTCTATGGCTTTGACCGCAGTAGAGGTAGACATACCAGTAGTGGCATGAGAGTGAATGTGAATTCTGAGTTCGGTGCTAGCCTTAAGTTGCTTGACCAATTCATAGGCGAAGTAGGGAGTAAGCAGACCAGACATATCCTTAATAGCAATGGAATCAACTCCCATCGAGTGCAATTGCTTGGCTAGGGTCAGCCAATTTGCCATAGTATGAACTGGGCTGACTGTATAGGAGATGGTGCCTTGGGCATGGCCGCCAGCCTTGAGAACCGCTTTGACCGCTGTCTCCAAATTACGGGGGTCATTTAGAGCGTCAAAAATCCGAAACACCTTGACGCCATTTTTTACTGCATGTTCAACAAACCTATGGACCACATCATTGGCATAGTGGCGATAGCCAAGAATATTCTGACCGCGCAACAGCATCTGCTGGGGGGTGTTTGGCATTGCCTGGCTGAGTTGGCGAATCCTATCCCATGGGTCCTCACCCAGAAAACGAATACAGGCGTCAAAAGTAGCACCGCCCCAGGATTCAAGCGACCAATAGCCGACCCTATCCAGCTTCTCCGCTATGGGAAGCATGTCCTTTAATCTCATTCGGGTAGCAAGAAGCGACTGGTGGCCGTCGCGTAATACCAGTTCGGTTATAGTTATCTTTGCCATGATTAAGATTGACAGCGGCGATGATGAATGACGGCTGCACTGGTTGCTGCCTGGCGCTCATCATCCTCATCCGACTCAGGGCGAATAAGAAACTGAACCAGCCAAGCATTCATATCCTTTAATCTCATTCGGGTAGCGAGAAGCGACTGGTGGCCGTCGCGCAATACTAGTTCGGTTATGGTTATCTTTGCCATGATTAAGATTGACGGCGGCGATGATGGATGACGGCCGCACTAGTTGCTGCCCGGCGCTCATCATCCTCATCCGACTCAGGGCGAACCAAAAACTGAACCAGCCAAGCATTCAAATAGAGAAGAAGGATTAAAGCGCCCAAAAAGATAAAAACATAGGACATACCCAACCCCGCTAGTTCCAGCGCCTGCAAGATATCGGGAGTCAATCTCACTCTTCTAAGCTAGTGGTGAGATTTGCTTCGTAGTTAGCAAAACCAAGTCGGTCTATCAGCCCCAGTTGAGTCTCCAGCCAGTCTTGGTGTTCCTCTTCTTCTGCCAATATCCCCTCAACTAAACGGGCGGTGACAAAATCGCGTGCCTGCATAGCCGATTGGATAAGGTTGCGATAGAGTTCTATTCCTTGTCTTTCCATCTCAAGTGATTGCTTAAGAATAGACTCGGGTTCCTCTTCGAGACTGGTCGTATCAGGTGAGCTCAATAGAGGTTTGCCATCAAGAAGCAAAATTCTCTTAATGAGACTTTCCGCATGATGCATCTCATCAATTGACTGCTTCTTTATCAGCTCGCCTAGCTTCTTATGTCCCATATGAGAGAGAATACTTGCGTGAACCATATATTGATTAATGGCACGCAATTCTCCGCTCAACGACTGGTTTAGCAGCTCAATTACTTGTCTATCTCCTTCCATATTCGCTCATATGAGTTATATCATTAATTCCGTTATAGTTCAATGCCTAGCTCATTAATTCTTATCAAGGTTTCGGGGTAGCGAGATTTGAACTCACGACCTCCTGCTCCCGAAGCAGGCGCGCTACCAGACTGCGCCATACCCCGCTTATGAGAAGATCTCTCTTTTTTTGCCTTGTAAGGCCCAATCGCCTGGCCCGCTTATCATAAGCACCAACAGCCCGCCAGCTATTGCAAGGTTCTTTTGAAAAGCAATCATCTCTGCCAGTTGGCTGAAATCACTATGAAAGATGAGGGCAGCAAGAATACAGAAGAGAGCAAGTCCGCCCGCGCCCAATTTGGTGGCAAAACCCAAAATAAGGGCAAGACCGCCAAGTATTTCAGCACCTATCACCACTGGCAATAGAAGAGAGGAGACGCCGTTGCTTTCCATATAACCGGCCACTCCCGGATAGTTAAATATCTTACTTATACCAGAAAGCAAGAATATATGGGCTAATAATAGCCTACCGACAAATAGGGTTAGGTTATACACCATAGAAATAAGTTATTTAATTAATAAAGAAGCCATTATAGTCCAATCATAGCATAATCTAGGTTGAATAACAAATTTTTATTAGCTGCTGGTTAATAAAATCTTAGAAGTTCAGCGCTCAGTCGCTGCTTTTTGTCACTACCTTGCCAATGATAATCACTGCTGGTGAGCTCAGCCTAGCCTGCTTAGCCAGTTGAGGCAATTCGGCCAAGCCAGCTTTGAGACGGCGCTGGTTGTGAAAACCCACCTCCTGAACTATCAAGGCGGGAGTATTCGCTGGCAGACCAGCGTCTAATAGGACGCTAACTCCTTTTGGATATAATTCCCAACTTTTATTAACTGCTGGTTAATAAGAAGCTTAAGAAGTTCAGCGCTCAGTCGCTGCTTTTTGTCACTACCTTGCCAATGATAATCACTGCTGGTGAGCTCAGCCTAGCCTGCCTAGCCAGTTGAGGCAATTCGGCCAAGCCAGCTTTGAGACGGCGTTGGTTGTGAAAACCCACCTCCTGAACTATCAAGGCGGGAGTATTCGCTGGCAGACCAGCGTCTAATAGGGCATTAACTCCTTTTGCTATCTTCTCCATTCCCATATAGACGACCAGAGTATGATTGGACTGAACCAAGCCCCTAAAGACCTCAAGCGATGCGTTATTAAAGTGGAGAAAACTGACCCCGTGGGCTAGTTCCCTATCAGTCAGAGGAATGCCGCTATAGGCGGCACAGGCAAGGGCAGCGGTCACACCAGATGCTATATGAAATGAAATGCCGGCTCTCTTAAGGGCAGCCATCTCTTCAGACAATCTGCCATAAATTGCTGGGTCGCCGCCTTTTAGTCTGAGAACCTGCTTACCCTGTTTAGCTTGTTCAATCATCAAGCGGTTTATCTCTTGTTGTGAAGTGCCTGGCTTACCTACTGCTACTCTATCTGCATCGCGGCGTGCCATTGCCATGATCTCATCACTGACCAGCCTATCGTAAAAAATCACATCCGCTTGATGCATCAGGCGAAGAGTCTGCAAAGTCAGTAGCTCGGCAGCGCCCGGCCCCGCCCCTGCCAACCATACCTCACCATATCCTTTGTCCTCCTCTTTCATCATCCGCTGGGCTAGGTCTTTGGCGTCATCCTCTAAGCCTTCATAAACAAGACGAGGCAGTTGGCTATCCAATAGCTTTTCATAGAATAGTCTTCTCTGGTCCTCGCCTAATTCCTGCTTCACTTGGGGGCGTAATGACCCCATAAAACGAACCAGCTCACCATATCTTTGTGGCAGCTGCGCCTCCATATTGGCCCTTAAGCGCCGCGCCATGACTGGCGCCATTCCGCCAGTAGAAAAGGCAATTAGCAGTGGCTCTCTGTCTATCAAAGCTGGGGTGATGAAGGTGCATAGATCATGATTGTCGACCGTATTGATAGGAATAGCTCGGTCACAAGCCAGTTGAAAGATTTCTTGGCTCAGCTCATCATTAGCTGTCGCGCTAAATACCAGCAGGGCATTGTCAAGATCCTCAGCGGTAAAAGTGCGCCGATGGATTTCTCCCCGATGGCGTTCGACCAGTTCTATTACCTCAGTATGAATCTGGGGTGCTACTACACAGGGTTTGGCGCCAGCAGCCACAATTAAGCGAATCTTGCGAAGTGCCACCATTCCTCCGCCTACCACCAATATCCTTTTCTTCCGTATATTAAGGAAGAGCGGATAGTATTCCATTACTTAGCTCTTGCTTCTCTGTTTGGTTATGGTTTCTTGCTTATCTGCCGCTCCTTGATAGGCATAGCTGAAAGGAAAGATAAGCTGTTTGATCTCATCAAGATCGTCATCTGCAATCACAAAGCTAGTAGCACCGCATCTTTTCAGAAAATAGAGCTGGTCTGCCAAAATATCGCCAGCAGCTCGTATATCACCGCGAAACCCCAGCTCTTGACGGCATCGCCTGATGAGACTATAACCCCGCCCATCGCGGAAAAAGGGAAAGACAACCACTAGAAGTCCAATCTGTCCTAAGCAATCCACTTCATCCTCCAGTTGAGATCCCAGTTGAGATAGAGGCTCTTCTGCCTTAAGCTCCAACCCCAGATGAGGTGAAATCGCCAGTTGGCGAGCCTTTTGTTCTTTGGACAATCCACTCCAATAATCGCTGGTGAGCAGACTATAGTCTTGCTTTGCCTCCCCTTCCGACCTATGCCATGGATCTTCTTTAATTAAAGACCCTTCCGCATCAATGAGGAGCGTCATACAATCGCTTCTTAAATGGCTTCACTAACCTTTCCGCGAGCCCACCAGATCAATGAGGAGCGTCATACAATCGCTTCTTAAAGGGCTCCATTAACCTTTCCGCGAGTCGCCAGATCAATGAGGAGCGCCATACAACCGCTTCTTAAACGGCCCTATACCTATTCTTCTATAGGTCTGCAGAAAGGTCTCTTCTTCTTCCCGCTCCTCTTTATAGACACTCAGTAGCTTTCTTATGGAAGTGGCGACCTCTGCCTTCGGCACAGCTGCCCCTAGGACCTTGCCAAGACTAGCATCCGTCCCAGAATTGCCGCCCAGTTGAATCTGATACCATTCCTCGCCATGCTTTTCTACCCCAAGCAAGCCTATATGACCTACATGATGATGACCGCAAGCATTCATACAACCAGATATATTGATGCGTAGCTCGCCCAGATCATAGAGATAGTCCAAATCCTCAAACACCCCATTTATCTGGTCGGCTATTTCGATGGTGCCAGCATTTGCCAGATTGCAATAGTCCAAACCGGGACAACAGATAACATCGGTAAGCATTCCTATATTAGGAGTTGCCAGGTTAATCTTGTCAAGTTCCCGCCACAGACTATAGACATCCCTTTGGCGCACATCGGTGAAGACAAGATTTTGAGTATGAACCACTCTCATCTCACCAAAGGAATAGTCGTCCGCAAGTCCAGCCACCTGCTCCATCTGGTCGGCAGTCAGGTCACCTGGCGGCTGAGACGGATGCTTGAGAGATAGATAGACCACCCTATAGCCAGAAACCTTATGAGCTGTGGTGTTCTGGTTGAACCATTTCATAAATTCAACATCATCCCTATGCTTCTGTTGAGGAATCTCATCCTGAACTCCCGCCTTGGCATCATAAGCAGGCGGGGCGAAGAAATGCCTTAGCTTGTTTATGGTTTCCTCTTTAAGTTCTAGTTCGGGGAGGTCCTTCAACTTGAGCCATTCCTTATTAACTCGCTGGCGAAACTCGTCTATGCCTAAGGCATTGACAAGGATCTTAATACGCGCCTTATAGATATTATCCCGCCGCCCTTCTTCATTATAAACACGCATAATCGCCTCCAAGTAGGACAACAGATATTGGCGAGGAAGAAAGTCATAGATCACCTTGCCAATAACCGGGGTGCGGCCGAGCCCACCACCTACCAAAACTTGATAGCCCAGCTCCCCTTTGTCATTGAGATGCAAGTAGATACCTATATCATGCACTTGAGTTGCCGCCCTATCATATTCAGCACCACTAACCGCTATCTTAAATTTACGTGGCAAGAAGGAAAACTCTGGATGAAAAGTAGACCACTGGCGAATGACCTCTGTATAGATGCGTGGATCTACCAGCTCATCGGGGGATACGCCAGCCAGATGGTCAGCAGTGATATTGCGAATGCAGTTGCCACTGGTTTGAATAGCATGCATCTCCACCTCAGCCAAATGGGCTAGAATAGCTGGCACCTCTTCTAGTTTCGGCCAGTTCAGTTGAAGGTTTTGCCGCGTGGTGAAGTGAGCCGAACCCTTATCATACTTACGGGTTATATAGGCAAGTTTGCGCAACTGAGTGGACGATAATAAACCATAGGGAACGGCAATGCGCAGCATAGGCGCATGGCGCTGAAGATAAAGGCCATTCATCAAGCGCAAAGGACGAAATTGCTCATCGGTCAATTTGCCCGCCAAATAGCGCTTGGTTTGAAGGCGAAACTGGGTAACTCGCTCTTGCACCAGCTGCTTATCATAGTTGTCGTATTGATACATCTATCTTATTAAATCTTTCTCCTTATCGGCAGGAGGAATCTTCGCCCACTCATCCGCATCCGCTGGTGGGTCCTTCACTTCGGTGATGGGTTCCCATTCCTTAGCTAGTTCCTCATTCAAAAGAGTATAGTGCTGCTGGTCTGCTGGCACTTCTTCTTCGGGGTAGATAGCATCCACTGGGCATTCAGGAACACATAGATGGCAATCAACACAGAGCTCTGGGTCAATCGCAAGAAAGTTCTGCCCCTCAACAAACGCATCTACTGGGCATACCTCAACACAGTCGGTATACTTACAGTTAATGCAGGCAGCGGTTACAACATAGGTCATAGTTAAACATTATAATGAAACTTTTGAAGAATGAAGCTAAAGAAATTCAGAATTAAGCCGCTTGTGGCTTCTGGTCTCTAGCCGTTAGATTGAGATTAAATATAGCCGTATGGGAGCATAGCAATTCTAAACTAAGCGCTATTGGTTCAACTCTTGGTTTAGAAGGTCCTGGTCTAACTGGGGTTTGTCACTAACCAAAGACCACCACATGCGCCATTCATCAGGTTTTATCGGAGTGCAGCGAATGGCGGGATATTCATCCGAATCACCGAAATCCCAGATGCGATTGTCATCAATTTTTTCTGCTTCTTCTATGCTCCCACTCTTATCCTTATCACACCAGACTGCCAATGGCTCGTCACTCATCCCATCGCCAAATATATCTGTGTCATCGTCCCAATCGGCATAGATCCCATCATAGTCCATTGGCGTTCGAAGAGCACTAGTAGTCTGGGGGGTACCATGATTGCCGTTATTTCTACCACTAGTATCACTGTCCCAATAGGAAGCAGCTCCCTGCCCGCTTCCGTCCCCAACCAGCATAGGAGTATCACTGCCTGAGACCACATAAGAATAAGCAACCTTCCCAGCTATGAAACTTCCCGCCAGACCGCCTACAGCATTAGCCCCGCTCAGTTCACCCACCACGACCGATGAAGAATAAGTCCGAGCCGAATTACCACTCCCTATCAGACCACTTCCAGTATCAGTAGTCGCGCTCAGTTCACCCACCACGACCGATGAAGAATAAACCTGAATCGAATTACCAGTCCCCACCAGACCAGCTACATTAAAAGCCCCGCTCACCCTACCTACCACAACTGAAGAAGAATGAATCTGCGCCGAACTGCCCCACCCCACTAAACCGCCTAACTGCTGATTAGAACCAAAGCTGAAGCCGTCACCAACCCCTTTCACCTCAGCCACCACAACCGAAGAAGAAACTATTCGAGCCGATTGACCACTCCCAACTAGACCGCCTACGGCATTCTCACCTATTACTGTCTCGCCACGAATAGTCAGATTGCGAATCTCTGAACCTGCAGCTATATGGCCAAACAGACCTACACAATCCTCACCTGAACGACTAATACTTAAATCACTAATCGTCCAGCCATTACCTTCAAAAGTGCCATTAAAAGCAGCTCCTTGACATTCATCTCTAGAACCATCCGTATCATGACCCAAGGGTTGCCAGCCGTCACCACTACTATAAGCCGCAAGACTGATATTCGCAACCAGCTCATAGCCAGAACATTCAGTAATGCCACCAGCACCACCACAGCCAGTGGTGTCGAGCACCGCATTCGCCGCTGACCGGCTGCCATTGCCATTTAGAGCATACCTCACCGAATTCAACTCCTGGTGTGTGCCTATCTCTATCAACCCATCGCCATCATCATCTATGTCCTCATCATTACGGCAACCATCCCCATCCTCATCGTTAGAAGGATTGCTTCTCCAATTTGTTGCCCCAATAGGACAGGCGTCCACCTCATCCCCAATACCATCTCTATCACAATCGGCTGCTATTATTACACACTTTGTTGCTACTTCATCTATATCATTAATAGTATCCCCGTCGCAATCCACTAACAGCGAACAGTTATCCCCATCTAAATTGCTCTGAGCCTCTCTCGCATCAATATCAGCCAACCCATCATTATCGTCATCCGTATCCTCATCTGCATCTTGACAACCATCATTATCATTATCGGTCGATGAATTGCTCGTCCAATCTATATCCCCAACAGGACAGTCGTCCCCATCAGTATCATTAATACCATCATTGTCATCGTCATCATCCACACTATTCGCTCGCCTATCTCCATCCGTATCCCGCCCCGAGCGAATACCGTCCCCAGCGTGATCATCACGATTCTCTTGCCAAGCAAAAACTATCTTCACCTCTTGCTCCCCTCCATCGCTAAGAATGCCGCTAATCTCAAACTTCCATTCGAGGTCAGCCAGCCCGGTAAAATTATAATAGCTATTATCAACAAATTCGGCAATAGGAACAACCTCCCATATTAACTCGTTTCCACTGGTTGCTGTAATATTCAAAGAAGTAAAATCACCAAAGTCCGATTGGTTGCTTATGCGAAAACCGCCCGGTATCGGAGCAAAAGTGAGTTTCACCTCAAAGGCACTGGGGGAAGAAGAACCCCCACCTGAACTGCCCCCCCCCCCCCCCCCTGCACAAGCAGTAAGAACTAAGAGGCTAATTCCAGCTAAGAATAAAGGAAGTCCCCTCGCCAGAAAATATGAATGCCTGAGCAAGAGAGGAGTCATAGCAAAAAGCTGTTGGAGGGCTGAAAATTCACCCTTATTTAATATCTTGTTTTGTAACATAAAGTTTTATTATAGTTGATTAACAAAAAATTCAATAACAAAAAGCCGTTTAAAAAAATTAAATTTACTTGCCATAGTGTTTTATCATAGCTACTTATATAGTGCCTTATTATAGCCGCTTAGATTGACTATATTGATAAGCCTTTGAAGCAGAAGCATTAGCCATTTTTTTCATAAGGTAGATTATAACCGATTGATTAACAATATGAAAGCAGTTATACAACGGACAGGAAAAATCTGCCTTCAAAGAAGAACAACAAGCACCTCCCGACTAGAAGATGGGGACAAGAACAACAAAAGTGAGCCTTAGCTAATCAACTCGTTCTTTTGTTGGTTAGAATAGACTGATTAATCAAACCTCTCATAGTATTAATTCTGAGGTATATATTAGGTGTATATAAGAGAGTGGCATAAGGGATTTATGATGCAAATTCATACAGTAGCTTTAATTCTTCCTTTGATGATAGCCACCGCCACTGGATTCTCATCCATTAAAATTGCCTTGCGGTTATTCTTAATAGCTGCTACTCCAGCTGTGCCACTGCCAGCAAAACAATCAAGAACAATATCGCCCTCATTGGAATGGACTTGAACTATTCGTTCTAGAATTTTCAATGGCTTTTGGGTAGGATAACCTCTTGCTGAAGCTCTCTCCTTGCTATTGGTGCCTACAATTGAACACCACCAAACATCAGTTGGTGTTTTCCCTTGCTTCGCTTTTTCCTCCCCAACTAGAGAAGGAGCCATATAGGGTATTTTGCTTATGGCATGATAGTTAAATATATAATTATCCTTGTCCTTTACATACCATAGAATATTGTCGTGCTTGGGGCTCCACTTTTTATTAGAGCGAGTGCCATAATCATAGGCCCAAATAATCTCATTAATAAAATTAGCCCGACCAAATATCTCATCCATCATAGATTTCAGATAATGAACTTCCCTATAATCGACATGAAGAAACAACGAGCCATTTGATTTCAGCAATGGATAGATCCTCTCTATTCTTGCTCGGATGAAATCAACATAGCTCTCGCCAAAATTGTCATTATAGGAATGTCTCGTTTTTGTCTTTGCTTGATACTTCTTGCCCCCATATCCCACTATATTACCCTCTGGTGATGTTACCATTTCCTTAGCCAGATATCTCATTTGCTTGCCAGTATTAAACGGGGGGTCAATATATACTAGGGATATAGAGTTTTTGGCAGTTTCCCCCAATTGCTCCAATAGAACAAGATTATCCCCCTTATAGATGGTGCAATCGCCTAGCTGATAGCTTGCCACAATTTTACGAATAAGGCAGTTTTAGAGGTTCAAATTTACGACTCCTATAAGACTTGGCGGCGGCAGTAGCAAGATAAATTGCATTAATCCCATTCACTTTTTTCGCCTGAGCCTGTTTCTTTTTATCCCCTTGTAAAGCAGCAATAAAGAATTTAACTGCCAGCTGATAAGACATCATATATCTTTCAAGAAAGAAATTCTTAAGCACTGCTTGGTGGATACCTTTGGTATCTGACCTTATTAAAGCATTCTCATTGTGATTGCGATTTTGCACCATTCCTTTACTGCCAAAAACCTCAATACGCTGGTCATAACCATAGACTGCTCTGCGGCTATTGTGGATGTGGCAGATACAGCCATGCTCAGTCACTAAGGTGACAGTTGCACTGTCATTATCTAGCTCAGCTATTTTTGGATCCACTTGAACAGATGCAAATGCGGATATGGCAACCGGCGGCTCTGGTAAGAGGTATAGGGCCATATCAAAATCGTGAATGGTCATATCCATAAAAAGCCCCCCTGACTGGCGCAAATAGTCCAGTGGTGGCAGGCCTGGGTCGCGACTGGTAATCTGAACATATTCTGTCTTACCTATGAGACCCGAATCAATCTGCTGTTTCAACAATGAAAAGTCGGGATCAAAGCGGCGATTAAGTCCCACCATCAGTCTGCCTTTTCTTTTATCAACAAAGCGAACGCATTCAAGGCTCTCCTTAAGAGTTAAGGCAAGAGGCTTTTCACAATAAACCGCTTTCCCTCTGATAACGGCTCGCTTGATAATCTGAGTATGGGTTGGGGTTGGAGTGCAGACTATTAGCAGGTCAATAGTCTCGTCTTCTATTACTTGCTCAAGACTTGAAGCAATGGCAACGCCGGTTTCCTCTTGGACTGACCTGGCTGCCTTAATGAGCGGGTCGTAAATCCAACCAAGTTCAACATCGGCATTATGAGCAAGAGCTAAGGCATGAACTGCCCCTATCCTACCGGCACCCAAAATGCCAACCCTGAGCCGTTTAGCCATCTAGTAATGTCTTAATATGATGATATCCCTTAGTAGCATACGCCAAAGGCGGCGCTTTAGTTGGATCCTGTTCTGCTTCAAGCACTAACCAGCCTTCATAATCGCTTGCGCGCACAGTTTCCATCAGAGGAGCAAAGTCAATATCGCCATCGCCTGGCACGGTGAAAGTCCCAGTTAAAACGCCATGGAGAAAACTTTCATCCCTTTCATATATCTCTTTAATTATCGCGCCTCTCACATCCTTAGTATGGATATGATTAATTCTAGTAAGGTAGTTCTTTAGCACTCTCTGTGGCTCGCCCCCCGCATAATAGATATGACCAGTATCGTAAAGTAGTCCCACCTCTTGAGACTCGTTCATCAGTCTAGCTATCTCCTCTTCCTTCTCTATCACTGTGCCTATGTGAGGATGATAGCTAAGCAACATATCCCTATCTTGCATGTGCTTTGCTAGGTCTTCGAGACGGTCAATGAATTTGTTCCATTCATCATCAGACATTCGGTACCTTTGGGAAAGCGTCTTATCCTTAGAGTTATGGACAGTAGTTCCAACAGTTTCCGCTACCACCATTAGATTTGCCCCCAGAGCGCTTAGCAATTCATAATGAGATTGCATAGCAACAATCTCTTCTTTATAAGACCTCTGTAGCAGTCCCATATCATACCAGCCAGTAGCTAAGCGCAACCCATATTGGTTAAGCTTCTCTTTTAACGCTTGAGGATCCTTAGGGAAACTAGCCCCCATCTCAATCCCACTAAAACCAACCGAAGCGGCTTCCGCCATGCAGTCATCAACTGTGATATGACCTCCTATTGCTGGCATATCGTCATTGCGCCAGTTAATCGGGCTGGCTGCCAATTCATATTTCATAATTAGTACCTTTGCTCTTGTTTGCCTTGCTGCTGTGTTCGATATGCCTTCTTCACCTGAGCGCGCATTGATACCTGTGGCATCCCCACCTCCCACCAACTACTACCTTCACTGGTAGTAATATTTGGGTCAGTATCTATGACTATAACATAGCTGAGTTTGCTCATCCGCGCTTGTTTTAGGGCATTGGGCAATTCGCTAAGATGGGAAACCTTCTCCGTGTCCGCTCCCAAGGAGTCGGCATGTTGAACAAAATCAATCGGGTTATTCAGCTTGTGAATAGTATTCTTATGCTCTAACAGATTATTAAACGGCTCGCCGCCGCAAGCCTGTTGTAAACGATTAATACAGCCAAAGCCGCGATTATCTAAAACAACAAGAATAATCTTATATCCCAACATAATGGAAGTTGCAAGTTCCGAATTGTGCATCAGATAGCTGCCATCGCCCACCACCACCACTATTTCTCGCTCTGGCTGCGCCATCTTCACGCCCATACCGCCAGCAATCTCATATCCCATACAGGAATAACCATATTCAACATGATAACTACTGTGAGTCTTAGAACGCCAATGCTTATGAAGCTCAGCCGGCAAACTACCGGCAGCGCAAACCACTGTTGTCTTGTCATTAGCAAACTGCTGCACTACTTCTACTACCTGAGCATCACTGGGGCGACCAGTCTTCTTAGGAGCACAAATACGTGCCGATGTCTTCGCCCACTTTTCCTTCTCTCTTTGAGCAAGCCTCTGCCAGCTAGATGGCGAAGTCCATGAACCAATCTTTTGTGAGATCAGCTTAAGACCAGTCTGAGCATCAGCAAGAAGTGGTAATGAATGATGCTTAGTCAAATCCATTAGGTTCACATTAAGCTGTATCAGCTTTAAGTTTCGCCCTTGAAACAAGGACCAAGAACCAGTGGTAAAGTCCTGTAATCTAGTCCCAACCGCAATAATAACATCCGCTTGCTTAGCCAAGGTATTAGTCGCGCTAGTGCCAGTCACTCCAACCGCGCCCAAATTGAATGGATTGGCCCACAATAGACTCCCTCTGCCCGCTTGAGTCTCGCCAGCTGGAATCTTGTGCTTGGTAACAAAGCTGGTCAATTCTCTTTCCGCTTGTGAATAGAGCACACCTCCACCAGCAATCAAAAAAGGTTTCTTCGCCTTCTTAATGGTATCAACCACTTCCATAAGCTCTCGGTCTTCTGGTGGTGGGCGGCGAACAGCATGGGTTCGTGAAGTGAAAAAGCTGGCCGGATAATCATAGGCATAGCCTTGCACATCCTGAGGTAAAGAAAGAGTGACAGGACCGCATTTGGCTGGGTCTAGCAAAGTAGCAATCGCTTGAGGTAAGCTTTGCAATAGCTGCTCTGGACGGGTAATTCGGTCCCAATAGCGAGACACTGGCCGAAAGCAATCATTCACCGAAATGGTCGGGTCTATTTCACTTTCAGATTGTTGTAAGACAGGGTCTGGTTGGCGAGTGGCAAATATATCGCCGGGCAAAAAGAGGATTGGCAATCTATTTACATAAGCAAGGGCAGCCGCCGTTACCATATTGGTTGCACCCGGCCCTATGGAACTGGTGCATAGCATCATCTGGCGCCGCCTCATTGCTTTGGCATAGGCGATTGCGCTGTGCGCCATGGTCTGTTCGTTATGACCACGATAGGTAGGCAAGGAGCGCCTTGCCTGAAAAAGCGCTTCCCCCAATCCAGCCACATTGCCATGACCGAAAATAGCAAAAGCGCCAGCAAACAATGGCTCCGTCTTACCAGCTATGATAATCTTCTGATTGACGATATAGCGAACCAATGCTTGCGCCATAGTTAATCTAATAGTTTTCACTTCTACATGACTCCCAATAATTAATAATTTTAGTGAAATTCTGTTTTATCTCTTCTATAGTGGTGTCATCATCCTGATTACCATTAAACCAAGACTCACAGGGCTTAGCAAAAATACTTCTTCCTATTGCAAAGCCTTTACAACACTGCTGTTTTGCCGCCAAAGCGAACTCTTGCTGGAGGATTTGGATATCCTTAGCCAAACCTAACAAGAGAACGCCACGACAATGCTCGTCATAGGTGGCTAGTATCCTTGCCACTGCATCCCACCCTACTTGAGAAGGAAAGGCAGCCAGCTTCCACCAGGCAGGAAAAATACCTTCTTTATATACTTGCTCCATTCCGCGACTGACTTCTAGTTCATCTGCATCCATTGTAGGCGGCGGAATCAGTTCAAGAAGTAGTTCATGACGGGTAGCCATACATATATCATAGAGACGGCGAATCCGTCTTAGCTGAAGCCTTCTCAATTCCTCATGATCGCGACTATGATGAAAGAACAAGCATTTGACTATATGCCTAGTAGGAAAATGGCGAACCGCTTCACT
Source organism: Gammaproteobacteria bacterium (assembly GCA_965215225.1). Taxonomy (GTDB): domain Bacteria; phylum Pseudomonadota; class Gammaproteobacteria; order CBDBNL01; family JAAOII01. The sequence continues at coordinate 1,317,207 of OZ244039.1, read as the reverse complement.
TAGATCAGTAGTGAAATCAAAATCAATCGGGCGCGATTGAGGCTTCTCTACTGGTCTAGCTACCCACCAGTCCTTAGGTGCCTCTCTTAATATGTCTTCACCATAGAGGTGATCACAGAGCAAACCGAACTCTCCTCCCTTATTCGGCCCATTCTGCCCATTCTGCCCCCTATCCTGTCCATTCTGCCCCCTATCCTGCCCATCCTGTCCCCCATTCCGCCCATTCGGCCCATTCTGCCCCCTATCCTGTCCATCTTGTTCTTCTACCAGCTGGCGAAAGGCTTGAAATATTAGCCCTTTGGCATGGCAAATAGCCTCCATAGGTTTTTTCGCCGCTCGTGCCATAGCCTCCAGTTGTATACGATGATCAAATGCCAAGATACGCAAATTATGCCACTGGCCATGTCTATTGGTCGCATGGTGGAGATGACGAAACCAAGAATCTTCATCAGGACGGGAGGGCAGTTTAGAGTGCTGGTCAAGGAAGAATTGTAACTCTTCCCAGCTGGGCGATTCTGGCGAACAGGCATGACGAGTCACCACTAGGGCGCCAGCCGCATTGCCCCAGGTAGCACAGGTTTCCCAACTTTGGTCGGTAAGATAACCGCGCAAAAAGCCGCTCATAAATCCATCGCCAGCCCCTATGGTATTTAGTATTTTGACAGCAAAAGGTCTGCCAGTCGGGCGAAATTCCTTCGGCACCTGGTCTGGCACCACGCAGCAACCCTGCGCTCCCATCTTATAAACGAAAACTGCCGAACTGATAGAACGGACTGCTTCTAATGACTTGTGAATAGTTTGACTACCGCCGGCTATATTGAACTCTTCTTCGGTCCCAACAATCAGATCACATTCTGGTAATAGAGTTTGAATATTTTGGGTAACCTCTGCTGACTCAACATAACGGCTTTCCCCCTCTCCCAAGCCGGTAAGACCCCATAAGGTAGGTCGATAATCTATATCAAAAATAATCCGACTCTTGTGCTTCTTCGCCAACCGAATAGCAGCAAAGCATGCCTTGGCCGTGGACGGTGTTGATAGATGAACTCCGCTCAATAAGATGGCGCGACTTCGCGCGATGGCTTCTTCTTTTATATCCTCTTCACATAAGGCCATGTCGGCACAATTTTGGCGGTAGAAAAGCAGTGGAAATGTCTGCTCATCGCGAATGCTAAGAAAGACCACCGTAGTTAGCCTTTTGCTATCGCTGATGATATAAGAGGTATCAATGCCTTCGGCTGCCATGGTCTCACATACATAGCGCCCCATCTGTTCATCACCCACTCGCGTAATCATAGCCACCCTTAAGCCAAGACGCGCAGTTCCTATGGCTATGTTGGCCGGACATCCCCCAACCGATTTACTGAAAGACGAAACCTCTTCCAAGCGGCTACCCCATTGGTCACCATAGAGGTCTACCCCACAACGACCTATGCTGAGCAAATCATAAGTCTTTTCCATCCTATGCCGAAACCTTAATCCATTTGAGACTATCGGCAGCTCTTATCAATGAATCCAAGACCCGATGGACTCTTAGCCCCATGGTCAGGTCGGCGATAACCTCAGAGTCGTCCTTATGAATTGCGTCCAATAGAGCGGCTGCTTGAATAGTAATGAAATCATTAAATCCCAACCCATGGCCATCAGCAGGGCAAAAATACCCATAAGGAGGATGGGCGCTACCTGCCATAATTCTTTTATAACCGGCCAGTCGCCGACTATTCTCTCTTAGATAAACATTAACTGTATTGATATCCTCCAAATCCATTAGCACCGCTCCTTTAGAACCATGAATCTCAATACGATGATAGAGCTTACGACCAGTGCATAGCTTACTTGCTTGAAAGCTACCGCTCACTCCATTGGCATAGCGAATCACCCCGTTTATCATCCCATCCGTTGTGACGGGCAACAGCTCCCCCTTTTCATTCGGCCGCTCAGGGACTCCTATCTCGCGACAAGCAGCTACTTCAATTGGGTCTCCCAGCAGATAGATCATCTGGGCAAGAAAGTGATAACCAAGATCTGCGCTAGTGCCATAGCAAGCAAGCTTGTTATCACATCGCCAAGTATAGGGAGTCTGTGGGTCGCATAGCGCATCCTCATTGGCAAACCCACTAAAAGAATAGATCTCGCCTAACGAACCCTGTTCAATCAGGTCTCGCGTAAAAGGCATAAGCGGATTAGCCAGATAAGTAAAGCCTACTGCATGCTTGACGCCACTCTTGTCAGCCACATCAACCATGGTTTCACACTCGCTGAGTGTCATAGCAATGGGTTTCTCACACAACAAGTGCTTCTTAGCCGCCAGAACTGCCATAGCCTGAACATAATGCTCATAATCCTTAGTCGCCACTATCACTAGATCCACTTCCTCATCGGCTATTAATTCCTTCCAGTCGGTATAGGTTTTGCGAACATTAAATCGCTTGGCGAAGGCGCTCGCCCGCTCATCACTATGAGAGGCAACCGCTTCCAATGATACATCTACAGCCAGATCCAATGTCTTAGGGGCAGCCACAAATGACATGGCGAAAGAACGAGCAATAAAGCCAGTTCCCAATATGCCGAGCTTAATAATTGGACGGGACATCAGAAGTCAGCAAGATCAACCCAACAGTGATTATCCGATGAATGCCCGAGGGCATCAACAAGGGTTTGAACCTTCAGCCCTAACTCAAGGTCGGCAACTGGTTGTCTCTTCTTATCACAAATAGAAGCCAAAAAGCAACCGGCTTGAACAGTTACAAAGTCATTAAAGCTCATGCCATGACCTGCTGCTGGGCAAAAATACTTATAGTATTTATGGTCATAACCAACTGGTATCCGTTTATAACCCTCTAAAGATTTATCTTGCTGCAACAAGTAAAGGCTGACCTCATTCATCTTCTCCATATCTATTACCAATCCCCCTTTGCTGCCGTTAATCTCAAGTTGAAGAAATTGATCTCTACCAGTTGCTACCCGACTGACTTGGATCATACCGCTAAAATTTGGATACTTAATCAGCCCGCTCGTCATATCATCACTGGTTACCTGACGCATAGCGCCATCGGCGGTCCGCCTTCTATTCACCTTGGTCTGACGATAGGCAAGCACTTGTTGAGGCATACCAAATAGATAGACAAGATAGCCCAAGATGTGATAGCCCAGGTCATTTAATGTGCCATGACCGGCTACCTCCTTATCACAATGCCAATGGAAAGCTGTGGCAGGATCTGATAGATGGTCTTCATTAAAATAACCAGCAAAAGAATAGATATCCCCCAAGACCTTCTCTTCGATTAGCTCTTTCACCAAGAACATACCGGGATTGGCGAGATAGGTTAGTCCTACTGCATGACATAAACTGTTCTGTTTCGCTTTTTCATAGAGCTGCTGGCATTCAGCTCTATTCATTGCAACCGGCTTTTCACACAAGATATGTTTATGATGTTCTAGGGCTGCCAATGCTTGAGGAAAGTGAAGATGAGGTGGCGTTCCTATCACTATTGCATCCACCTGCTCATCCTTTACTAGATCTTGCCAATCAATATAGGAGCGCACGCAGTTAAAACGAGCAGCAAAAATTTCCACCTCCTCCTTAATATTAGAACAGACAGAATGCAACCGAACCTCTAGCGGCAGATCCATTACCTCGGCTGCCGAACGAAAAGCAATGGCATGGGCTCTAGCTATATAACCAGCGCCCAGAATGCCAAGATTAATAACCGGTTTAGCCACTAATCGCCCAAACTAACAAGAAGACAACTCAACTACTTAGCAGCCTTTTTAGTAGTTCGATTAATTTCCTGTAATTCCTCCTCAAGCTCTTTTAATTCAGCGCCGCCTGCCATCATCTCAAGGATCTTCTCCCGTGAAACAGATTTCTTCTCATAGAAACCTAGGCTCTGGCCACGATTGAGAATAGTAAAGCTATCAGCAATCGGAAAGGCATGATGAACATTGTGGGTTATCAAAATAACTCCTATGCCCCGTTGGCGCGCCCTGGCAACAAATTTAAGAACAAGACTGGACTGCTTGACCCCAAGGGCCGCGGTTGGCTCATCCAAAATAAGCACCTTAGCACCAAAATAGATGGCGCGGGCAATTGCCAAACACTGCCGCTCACCACCTGACATGGTGCCGACCGCTTGGCTTGGATCGCGAATCCTGATGCCTATATCCGCCATCCGTTCGCGCGCAATAGTGTCCGCCTTTTCCATATCAAGAACCTTAAAAGGACCAAAGCTCTTGGTAGGCTCTCGTCCCATAAAAAAGTTGCGGGTAACGCTCATCAAGGGAATCAGAGCCAGATCCTGATAAACCACACCTATGCCCATATCCAGGGCTTCGCGCGGTGAATCAAACTCTACCTTTTTTCCCAAAACGGACATCTCACCTTCGTCCGGTTTATGCACTCCTGAAAGAATCTTTATTAGGGTAGATTTTCCTGCCCCATTATCCCCTAACAAACAACAGACAACGCCTCCTTCATAAACCTTGAAAGAGACATTCTTCAATGCAATAACCGAGCCAAAGAATTTGCTTACATTCTTAAACTCAACAAGTAGTTTTGCCATAATATTTACCTCGCTTCAGTTACTCTTTTACGAATAAAGTTATTAAAAATCACTGCAATCAGCATCATCAAACCAAGAAAGACCTTGAACCAATCGGTATCTATACCAGTATAGAAAATTCCCGCTTGAACTGTGCCGAAGATCAAAGCGCCAAGGGCAGCTCCTACCGCGCTACCATAACCGCCAGTCAATAGAGTTCCGCCTATGACCGTCGCTATGATGGCTTCAAACTCTTTAAGCACTCCTCTTTGGGTATCGGCTGAGCCTGAACCCATGACTTGAACACAAGCAAAAATCGTTGCCGCACAAGCCGTAACAATGAAAAGGGTAATCTTCACCCTATCCACCGGAACACCAACATTGCGAGCCGCATTGGCATCGCCACCAGAGGCAAATATCCAGTTGCCGAACTTGGTGCGTAATAGCACCCAGGTCGCCAAGATGGTAATGCCAATCCATAAAAATACTGAGATGGGAATGCCGGTTACTATAGGCTGCTGAACTCCATCAACGTTTGTTATGGTTGTTATCAGATCCCATTCAGCTAAGAGGTTAAAGAACCATTGAAAAAGCTTTGCTGAAAAGAACTCTGCCAAGATATCTCCCTCAATATGTTCGCGCAAACCCCCAATTTGAGTGCGGCCGGTAAATAGTCTGGTTAAAGCAATGGTCAGCCCTCGTAATATATATAGCATAGCAAGAGTTACTATGAAAGAAGGCAACTTGGTTTTAATAACCAACATACCATTCACATAGCCGACACAAACAGCAACAACAAAAGTAAAGAGGATGGAAACCGTGAGAGGCCAACCCCACATGACTGTGGGTATAGCAATACACACACCAGCAAAGCCAATCATTGAACCTACCGAAAGATCAAATTCACCGCCAATCATCAGCAAAGAGGCAGCAACCGCGATGATACCCAGCTCTGCTGACCACTCAAGAAAACTAATCGCTCCTAAAGCAGTAAACATCCCATTGGCAGCCCCAACCAGATCCAGTGTGCCAAAAAATAGAAAAACTAAGATAGCCCCACCAAGAGCACCTAGTTCCGGTCGGTTTAAAAGTCCTTTATACCAGGCTACTTCGCGAACGCGTTCATCCTGTGACTCGGCAGCTTGACGATTCTCTTCATTCATTTTTCTCTCCTAAATTAAATAAAAAAAGAGGAGAGTATTAACTCTCCTCTTAATAGTAAAAAGATTACCTTAAACCTCTCTTAGAAAGGGCAATAACCTGAGCGGCATTGTCTTGGGTAACGAATCCAGGACCCGTCAGCACTAGACCACTTGGAATAGTCTTCCATGCCTCATTCTTTGCCAACATCACTACAGGCAAATAGCCTTGAATAACTGGTTGTTGGTCAATAAGAAAAGTCATCTTGCCCTCAGCCGTAGCAGCCAAGGTTTCAGCGGCTAGGTCAAAAGAACCCAGCTTTATTGATGCTAGCCTGCCAGACTGCTCTAATGCTTCCAAAGTAGGAAGAGCAGAGAGGGGTCCTAGTGTCAAAATACCATCAACACCAGAATCGGCGCTCAAAGCTCCAAGCACAGCATTCTTAACCGAGGTAGGATCATTGCTGGTAGCAAGCACCCTCACATTTCCACCTAAGCCCTTAGCGAAACCTTCACAGCGGAGATCCAATGCTACATTACCAACCTCATGGTTGACACATAGAGCATTAGTAACCCCTTCTGCTTTCATTCTTTCGCCACCACCTAGACCAGCTTCATATTCAGTCTGACCTACATGGGCTTGAACACCTAAAGACTTATAGACATCACTGCCTGAGTTCATTGAAATGACAGGGATTCCAGCTGCTACAGCCCGCCTAATTGAAGGGCCTAGAGCATCTCCATCTGGAATGGAGACAACTATGCCATCTGGGTTTTGAGCAACTGCCACATCAATCAACCTTGCCATTTCCACCATATCAAAGGTAGATGGCGCGGTATAGCGAACTTTTGCCTTGGCATCTCTTGCCCCTTGGTCTACACCAGCCTTAACTATGCTCCAAAAAGGGTCATTCGCTTGGCCATGGCTGACCACTATGATATTAGCGGCTGCAAAAGCAGTCCCTGATACCATAGCAAGACTTAATGCCAATATAGATAAAAGTTTTTTCATACTAATTTCCTCATTATTGTAATTAATGAAATGAAATCCGCTCGAGCGAATTCATATACTATATTTTGTCGGTGATTTTATCACCGAGAGAATTTATTTTACTGTTTTTTGATTAAATTTTTACCAAATAGCTAAATTTTTACCAAATGACTAGATTTTTATACAAATCCTAATATTTTTATGCAGATCCTAATATAAAAGCTCAACCCTTAGCGCGCATGATAATAAATAATGAATTCCTATCATAGGTGCAACCTGACTCCCTAAATTGAACTCGGGTCTTTTGGTGAAAGTAATCTTTATAAGCAAATAGAAGAAAAAATTATCTTGCTGGCAGCGGTCAAATTATCTTGCCAGCAGCGGTCAAGGTTTCAACGGCTAAGTCAAAGGAGAAGCAGCTTTACTGATCTTAGCTTGCCAGATTGCTCTAATGCTTCCGAAGCAGCAAGAGCAGAGAGGATTCCGAACGTCAAAATACTATCAATAGCAGAATCCGCACTTAAAGCACCAAGCACCTCATTCTTAACCGAGGTAGGATCATTGCTGGTAACAAGCACCTTTACATTTCCACCTAATCCTCTAGCGAAACCTTCACAGCGGAGATCCGATGCTAGCTTCTCATGGTTGACACATAGAGCATTAGTAATCCCTTCGGCTTTCATTCTTCTGCCAAGAATTAGACCAGATTCATAGTCAGCCGGACCTACATAGGCTTCAATACCTAAATATCTATCATCGCCGCCTGAGTTGACTGAAATGACAGGGATACCAGCTGCCATAGCCAGTCTAATTGAGGGGCCTAGAGCATCTGCATCTGGAATGGAGACAACTATGCCAGCTGGCTTTTGAGCAACTGCCACATCAATCAACCTTGCCATTTCTACCATATCAGCTGGCGTCCTATAGTTAACTTTTACCTTGCCATCTCTTGCCGCTTGATCTATACCAGCCTTAACTTTGCTCCAAAAAGGATCATATGCATGGCCATGGCTGACCACTATGATACTAGCCGCGGCAAAAGCAGTCTCAGCTACCATAGCAAGACTTAATACCAATATAGCTAAAAGCCTTTTCATACTAGGTTTCCTCTTGTAATTAACTAAATAGAATCCGCCCGCGCGAACCTATATACTATATTTTACCGGTGATTTTTATCACCAAGAGAGAATATGCTACTATTTTTCGACTAGATTTTTAGACAGCGTGAATTCACATCATAAGTGCAACCTGACGAGACTATATAATCCCACCCTAAATCGGGCTCGGGTCTTTTTGGTGAAACTATTCTCTAATTTTCATTAGGAGGGATTTCAATTTTAATGGGGGTTATTTCCAATTATGCCAATAGAGCCAGGCGGTGGTTAAAAGTATCTACCTCTCAGGGTTTATCTTTGTGATAGAGGATGAACTCTTCTTAAATGATCAGCTGGACGATTCTGGCAAACAAACATAACGAGTAACTACTAGGGCGACAGTCGCCTTTGCTAACACCACTATAAGCAAATAATCTTGAATAACTGGCTGTTGGTAATAAGAAAATTCCTTTTGCCCTCAGCTGTGGCGTTCAAGTCATAGGGAAATCAGCTTTATTGATGTTAGTTTACCAGACTGCTTTAATGCTTCCAAAGTAGGAAGAGCAGAGAGATGTCCTGATGTCAAAATACCATCAATACCAGGATCCGCGCTCAAAGCGCCCAGCACAGCATTCTTAACCGAGGTAGGATCATTGCTGGTAGCAAGCACCCTCACATTTCCACCTAAGCCCTTAGCAAAACCTTCACAGCGGAGATCCAATGCTACATTACCAACCTCATGATTGACACATAGAGCATTAGTAACCCCTCCTGCCTTCATTCTTTCGCCAGCACCTAGACCAGCTTCATATTCAGTCTGACCTACATGGGCTTCAACACCTAAAGACTTATAGACATCACTGCCTGAGTTCATTGAAATGACAGGGATCCCAGCTGCCACAGCCCGTCTAATTGAGGGGCCTAAAGCATCTGCATCTGGAATGAAGACAACTATGCCATCTGGGTTTTGAGCAACTGCCTCATCAATCAACCTTGCCATTTCTACCATATCAAAGGTAGCTGGCGCCCTATAGCTGACTTTTGCCTCGATATCTCTTGCCATTCGGTCTATATCAGCCTTAACTTTGCTCCAAAAAGGATCATTTGCTTGGCCATGGCTGACCACTATGATATTAGCCGCGGCAAAAGCAGCCCCTGATACCATAGCAAGACTTAATGCCAATATAGATAAAAGTTTTTTCATACTAATTTCCTCACTGTAATTAAATGGAATCCGCTCGAACGAATCCATATACTATATTTTATTGGTAATCTTTATCACCAAGAGAGAGTATGCTACTATTTTTTGGACTAGATTTTTAGACAGCGTGAATTCACATCACAAGCGACACACTAGCAAGGTCGAAGTGCCCTTCTCCCCTTTGTGGCATAAAATTCGGTTTGCCTTAACGCCCCTTTCTTGTTATCTTGTAGTTGCATAGAACGGCAAAGTCGGCTTTCAGCTTAACAACCAGGTCTAGTAACTTCCGTTGGCGAGTGGCTGGTCTCTTAGTATTTAGCAGCTGTTCCAAAAAAGCCCGTTTAACTGAACGACTGAGCGCTTCCCAATCCACCAACAGCATCTCTTTTTTGAGTAGCTCTTCCATATCTGCTGGCAAGACGAGATTCTCAACATCGTTCAGCGCATCCCACCTACCGTTCCTCCTTGCCTCCTCCACCAATGCCATTCCTTGCGGCGTCATCTGCTTAGTGGCAATGAGTTGGGCAACTCTTTCCTTATTGACCCGACTCCAGTTGCTCTTGGGATTGCGGGGCGAAATTCGGATTCTTGCCTTTTCCTCATCCAGAGTCTTAACTTGGCTATCTATCCAACCATAGCATATTGCCGTCTCAGCTATCTCACTGATAGTCAATGTGCCCTTATTAGCCGCCTTCTTATAATAAACCACCCAAATAGAATCCTTGGTATCGCAATTTGCTTCCAACCAGCCTCTGAGCTCTTCCTTATTATGAAACAGAATATAATTTTGGTCTTGCATGATGACTGTGACTAAATTGAGCCTTGCCTCTTGTAATTCACTAGCTTGGTTTTAATCCACCAGCTCGGCGAGCTAGACAGATAGCGCCTAATAGAGGAGCGTCTTGACCACAGATGCTAAAGCGAATTGGTGGCGGACGAATAATCTTAACTTCCTCCTTCACTATTTGGTTTAACCTCACCAGCATCTCTTCGCCTCTCCCCATGACTACTCCTCCCCCTAAGGCAATAATATCTGGCGCATAAAAGAGAGTCGCATTTGCCAATCCCAGTCCCAACCGATTGGTCACCTCCTCCCATTGCCTATCATTCAGCTGTTCCGCCTTTTTGCCATACAGCTTCTCTATCCCACTGCCACAAACAAAAGCGCTCAAGCAGTTGAAAGCACCACAATCACAAGGGACTGGTTCAGTTCTTACCATGATCTTTTGATGACCTATTTCTGGGTGAGAGTTAGCTAGTCCGCCGCGATAGAGCTCGCCATCAAGACATAGGCCTTGCCCCATACCAGTGCTGATAGTTATATAAAGCAATCTTGCTGGGTGTGTTTTATCCTCTTCGTATTCGGCAAGAGCTGCCACATTCGTATCCACATCTATTTCGAAAGGGCATTGCCACTTCTCTTCCATCAGTCTTTTTAAAGGCAACTGGCGCCACTCGGGCTGATGAAGAGGAGATACTATGCCCTCAGGCCATTCAAGAGGTCCCCCTATAGCAGCGCCTATAGCCTGGGGACTCGCCGAACCAAGCAGTTTTGCTATCATTTGGTTAAGCAAGTCTAGGCCTGCCGCTAAATTGAGTGGGGTTTTCTCCCTCAACCTATTAATGATTTCACCCTCAGCATTTGCCACTGCTACGGTGAATTTCGTCCCTCCTATATCAAGACCTATGAATAATTTTGTCATAAAACAAACAAGTGAGTCCTCCGCTTGTTTAGAGCAAAATCCTAGCTATGAAAAATTCTTCCTTAATATGCCTTAATATACCTTAATATACAAAATACAAAATACAAGATACATAATAGAAATAGCTCTATCCTTAAATACTAAGCCGCCCAACCTTATGACTATCCGTGGCATAGTCAGGCAGTATATCATACGAGAGAAAGGCTGTTTTAACTTTTGCATGATGGTTCAGCAACTCAGCGGAATAGATTATAATTTAGCAGTTGCACTCTAAATGTTAATCCGCCCGCTGAAAAAAATAGACCTAGATAGGTATAATCATAGAAAGTTTCCATGAGTTAATGAATTATCAATAAAGGTATTAATGAATAAAAGACAAAACGGTATTTACTATACTAGTTTATTTAATCCCTTCAAGTATCGCCCCTTTCTAAGTTGGATAGATGCTCATAACCTAAAAGAAGAGCCCCTCTTAGAACCCTTTACCGGCAAAAACTCAATAGTTGATATGTTACAGGATCTAGGTCTAGCGAATAACTATCAGTCTTATGATATATACCCCCAATCCCCTAAGGTAGGCAAGAGAGACACAATCGCTCAATATCCCACAGGCTATAGAGTATGCATAACTAATCCTCCATGGCTATATAAGTCGTCCGCTCATAGAAGAGGGCTATCTTTCCCTGATACACTCTATGATGATCTGTATAAACTCTGTTTATCAATAATACTAGCAAACAACGAATATGCCGGGGTGCTAGTGCCCGCCTCTTTTGTGAGGACCGAGTTGTTTCAAGAGAGGTTGGAGAGGGTTGTGCTCTTAAATAGACCCTTATTTGCTGACACAGAAAACCCCGTATGCCTTGCGCTATTTAGCAACAGGCCCACACCAGATATAGAAATATATGATGATGATGTATTTATAGGCAGCTATGCAGAATTTAAGCAATACCTGCCGCCAAAGAGCGAACAGAAAGAGAGCATATTTAATGACCCGAATGGTGCCTTGGGATTTGTCGCAATAGACAACAACACCGAGCCATCGATTAAATTTTGCGATGGAAGGGAATTAGAAAAATACCCAATAGGACATTCATCAAGGTCTATTACACGAATAGGAGGGGTGGCAACAACCCCTGCACTAATAAAGCGATTGAACAGCTATATAAAGGAACTGAGAGAAAAGACAAATGACATTTTCTTAACCGCCTTCAAAGGCTTAAGAAAAGATGGGAAATATAGGCGGAGGATGGAATATAAGCTAGCAAGAGATATAGTTCATCATGGCATATGACATTTACAGTAAAAAGATAAGGGCAGCAAGACAAAAGAAGCAGTTGAGTAAAAACTAAACTAAAGTTTAATCTGAAAGCAGATTGCCTCGCAAACCTGCCCAGATTCCGATTTTTCTCCCCAGTTACTGATTTTTCTCCCCAGATCGCCCCGCAAACTCACCCCAGTTACCAAAATTCCTCTCCAGTTTACTTCAAAAAGCCGTTTTATAAGGGCTCATGCGCTTCAAGTTTTAATTTATTTGTGGGCAGTTACCGAAATTTGTGGGCAGTTGCTTTTTTTTGTGGGCAGATACTTTTTTTTGTGGGCAGATCGCCCTGCAAACCCGCGTCATACAAGGGCTCTTTTTCCTAAAGGTATATAAAAGTAACTTAGGTACTTAATTAAGATGAAAGGTTTGCATAGAGAGCTTTGATTAATTAATGTCATGGAATTAATTACACACAATTTTCCGCAAATTAATAAGCTCTCTTAATTAATCGAAGCTTTCATAAACAATATCAGGTATATGTATCTCATAAGCATACTACAGAAGAGGGAGGAGCACAAGACAATCAATATAAGGATTTACAAGAATTTATAAACGAATGTAGGGATAGCAGTAGTAGCAATACAGTATTCATCGCTATTGCAGATGGGGATTATTATAAGAAAAAAAATGGCAAGACGGGAGTCAGTAAAATGCAAAACCTAAAGAATAAATGCACTAAATCTGTAAGAGCGTGTGCTATCTATGAGCTCAAAGAAGTATTAGATAGTATTTAGATATACCTCAGCAAATCTATCTTAAGGAGCCGAACAGGTCTTGTAATCTGCCATAAAGTCCAGCCAAGACCAATAGAGGCATGCGGAGAGTCTGACCGCCAGGGAAAGGACTATGACGAATGCGTTCAAACAATGCCAGCTTCTCTTGCTCGCCAGCTATGGCCTCTGCCATGATTAGTCCCGCCATTCCGCTCATTGCTAAACCATGACCAGAAAAGCCATGGGCATAGTAGATGTTGTTAGCCAGCTTGCCTAGTTGAGGGGCGCGATTGAGTGTAATGCCTACCATTCCGCCCCAAGCATAGTCCAGTCTCACATTCTCCAAGCGAGGAAAGACTCGCAGCATTCGGCGGCGCAGACTACGCTGAATACTAAGAGGCGATAGGGTAGAATAGCTCACCTCACCGCCAAAGAGTAGTCTATGGTCGGCAGACAAGCGAAAATAGTCCAAGACAAAATTGATATCCGCAACCGCATGGTTATGGCGAATCAGTTCAGTTGCTCGTTCCTGTCCAAGAGGCTCGGTCGCCATAATATAGGTGCCAACTGGCATTATGTAGTTGGCAAGACGAGACTCAAGCCCACCCAGATAGGCATTGGTAGCCAAGAGGAGATTATTGCACAGCACTTCTCCTTGATTAGAGTGAAGTCGAATCTTTGCGCCCTCTTTTTCAAATTTCAGAACATTGGCTTGCTGAAAGAGTTCCGCTCCTTGAGACTGAGCCGTCAAAGCCAGCTGATTGGCATATTTGAGCGGGTGAAGATGCCCGCAGAATGGGTCAAACATCCCAGCCTGGTAGCGCTCACTATTAATCTGTTCTCTTAGTTGTTCCTCATTCCAAAACTGGGTAGGATAGTCATAGTGAAATTGTAGCTTAGCTTGCCAAGATTTCAGTTGCTTTACCTGATAGGGCCAAATAGCAGTATGAATATGGCCATCGGCATAGTCGCAATGAATTTCATACTCTCTTATGCGATCCTTAACCAGTTGAACTGCCGAACAAGAAATAGCAAAGAGGCGACGCGCATCTTCTCTACCCAGTTGCTTTTCAAGCGCTTGTTGCGGACAAGCGAAGCCGACCAGCAGCTGCCCGCCATTACGCCCAGATGCGCCCCAACCCGGATAATGAGATTCCAACAGACAGGTCTTATAACCCCTCTTTGCCAGTTCGAGCGCAGCCGAGATGCCAGTCAGCCCCCCACCGACTATGGCAACATCTGCCGAGCGGCTTCCCTTAAGAAGAGGAAATTCCGCTAAAGAGCCCAGACTTGCCCTATAGTAAGAGAGCTGCTCAGACCTTGGTAAGATACCAGCTGTATTCGGTTGGACTGATAATCTCCTCATAAGCGCTTAGTTCTGCTTTACGACAAGTCGTCCATAACTGCTGCCACTTCTCACCAAAATAGTTCTTCACCCATTCAGACTTGCTGAAGTCCTCGATAGCCTTATGCATGAAGACTGGCTCCATCCCTCCTTCCCGCCCATTGCCACTAATAGGAGGAGCCTTGGGTTGTTGCTTGGTTTCAATCCCATAGTCGATAGCGGCAAGGCAGGCTGCCGCCAGCAGATAAGGATTCACATCAGCGCCAGCCACCCGCTGTTCCAAATGGATGTTGGGCGACTGCTCTTCCACCACTCTCACTGGCACAGTGCGATTATTAACACCCCAATGTTCGCAAAAACCTACATAGCAGTCATTACAGAAGCGCTTATAAGAATTAATATGAGGACACTGCATTAGGAAACAGGCATTCATGGTATTGAGCATTCCGCCAACCACATTTTGTAGCAGGGGAGTTTTCAAGCCCTTAGCAGCGAAGAGATTATTCCCCTTGTCGTCATTAAGACCTATGTGAATATGAGTGCCGCTACCATCAAAATAGGTAAAAGGTTTAGCCATAAAGGTAGCGAAGAAATTATGTTTGCGCGCTATTGCTTTGATAATTCGCTTGAGCATTAGGGCATCATCACAAGCATGCAATGGCGAGAGACGGTGCTTAAGATTGACCTCAAATTGACCGGGCGATGATTCGGCTATAATACTATTAACCTCAATGGCTTGGCGCTCGGCGGCATAATAGACATCATTAAGAAAAGATGAATAGTTATCAAGTTCCTGTAATGAATAGACCTGATAATCAATATCCTTCTCGCACTTATACTGATGTGCATCTAAGAGGCGCGGCTCCTTATGCTTAATGCTGTCCTCGTGAAGAAGGTAGAACTCCATTTCAAGCGCCATGCTTATCTGAATAGAACGTTGCTGCAACCGCTGATATACTCTCTCTACCAATCCGCGCGGCTCGGCAAAGAAGATACTACCGTCATCAGCGCGCATACTAATTAGCACTTGAGCAGTTCCTTCTTTCCATGGCACCTCGACGAGGGTTCCCTTCAAGGGCAAACAGTCATAGTCTCTCTCTCCGGTTTTTAGCCCAAGACCCCCCGCTTCTATTACATCGCCACGAATGTTAAGAGAAAAAGTTGACCCAGGAAGTCTCACTCCTTTATTGAAGACCTTCGCCATTGAAGGACGAGGAATCTGCTTACCTCTTAAATAGCCATGTTCGTCAGGAATAATCAGTTCTAGGTTCTGAGTATTTGGATATTTTTTTAAGAATGCCTTTAAGTCTGATTGGTCGGCATATATAGAATCTTGATTTGATTTCATAAAAGTTATTATTTGGTTAGGTGAATTTTATTACTAATATAAGGATGGATAAGCTATAAAACAATGGCAAAAATATGCCAAATTGACCTAAAAGCCATATATTAGTAAATCTTAGTGGATGTTAATAAGTGTTAACAAGTGTTAAAAAGTTATTAATAAGCATTAATAAGTGTTAGAACAAGCAATTAACAAATATTAATAGGCACTAATAAGCATTAAAACAAGTAATTAACAAGTTTTAATAAGCATTAATAAAAGCATAGTCTCATATAATGGCTTAAATAGAACTCATACAATATAGAAATTATGACTATCAAAACCCTAGGTATTTTGAAAACCGATGATGTGAAGGAGGAATGGCAAAAGGAATTTGGCAACTATCCTTGTATGTTTATTGAGCTGTTCAGCAAGGCAAATCCTAAACTTGAATTTAAGACCTATGATGTTACCAGTGAAGAACATCCCCAGCCCTTAGATACTTGCGATGCCTATATTATCACTGGCAGTAAAGCTGGTGTCTATGATGACTTCCCTTGGATAGCATCGCTGAAGAAATTAATTCGTGAGATTGCCGAACAGGGTATTCCTTTAGCCGGCATTTGCTTTGGCCATCAGGCTTTGGCAGCGGCTTTCGGTGGCCAAGTCATAAAGTCGCCAGCCGGTTGGGGAGTGGGAGTTCATAGGTATCAGCTCCAAAAGAAGCTAGATGGCTTGGCAAAAGATTCCCAATTCTCAATCATAGCCACCCATCAGGATCAGGTTATCAAACCGCCTAAGGATACCGAGGTTTTGGCTACAAGTGATTTTTGCCCCATTGCTGGCTTGATATCAACCAAGAAGAACTTTATCAGCTTCCAAGGGCACCCAGAATTTAGCAAAGAATACTTCCTTGCCCTCCTTGAGAGGCGGCTGCGTTCAGTTGGTAAGGAAAGAGGCGAACAGGCACGACAGAGTATGGCAGAGAAGATTCAGCCAGACTTAATTGCGCAATCTATCCTCTATTTTTTCAATCAGCAAAAATCAGCCTAGTTGCTTCATCCGCTCATAGATATGGGTGGCACTGAAACCAAAATGCTCAAATAGGCTATCCGCTGGGGCAGAGAAACCAAATCTATCTATTCCCATAATATCGCCTTCCAGCCCTACGAAGCTGCGCCACCAAGCGGATGCACCAGCTTCAACTGCTAGTCGCTTGGTCACCTTAGGAGGAAGAACCCTATTGCGATAATCAAGCGGCTGAGCAGCGAATAGCTCACAGCAGGGCATAGAAACCAAACTAGCAGAACCACCCTCTCGATTGTATTTGCCAACCGCCTCAAATGCCTCTCCCACTTCCGAACCTGTAGCTATAACCAACCTATCTGCCTCATCTCCCTTATCTATGAGGCTATAGCCGCCCTTATGGATATGGTCAAGCTGGCTTGGTTCGCGCCCAATGGGTTTGGTCTTCTGGCGAGATAACGCCAATGCGGAAGGCTTGTCATTTGTTTTAAGGGCTTCTAGCCAGGCTACCGCTGTTTCAACCGCATCGGCTGGACGCCAGAGGTTAATGTTTGGTGTCGCTCTCAAAATGGTAAGGTGTTCAATAGGCTGGTGAGTGGGACCATCCTCACCAATGCCGATAGAGTCATGGGTATAAACATAGATGACTCTTTGCCCCATCAAAGCAGCAAGTCTCACTGAGCTACGCGCATAATCTAAGAATACCAAGAAGGTACCGCCATAGGGGATATAGCCTCCATGTAGGGCAATACCATTCATCATAGAACTCATTGCCAATTCCCTGACGCCATAATAGATATAGTTGCCATGAGGTTTGGCAGAACTAATAGCGGACGAGCCTTTATGAAAAGTGAGATTAGAGTCGGTCAGGTCGGCCGAGCCGCCAATGAGCTCGGGCAGATGAGGCGCATAGGCTTCTAAGGCTTGACGAGATGAGGCGCGCGTAGCCTGAGCCTGTTGCTCGCTCTGTTGCCTAGCAATAAACTCCTTGCCGCTGGTTATCAACTCAGCTGGCAAGTCCCCAGCCAGTCGGCGCTCTAGTTGGTTCCACTCAGCTGGATGGCGCTTCTTATAGTCGGCACAGATCTTCTGCCAGTCTTGTTCCAACCGAGCACCCCGCTCTCTCATATCCCATTCCTCGAGCAATTCGGGCGGCACAACGAAAGGAGGATGATGCCAGCCTAGCTCGGCTCTTGCCAACTCTACTTCTTTCTCACCAAGCGGCGAGCCATGAGCGGAAGCCTTACCCGCCTTATTAGGAGAGCCATAGCCAATGGAGGTTGAGCAGATGAGCATTGAGGGACGGTCTTCTGCTTGCGCCTGCTCAATCGCAGCGCGCAGCTCAACTGGATTATGCCCATCAATATTATCAATGACATGCCATTTATAAGAAGCGAACCTTTGCGCCGTATCATCAACACACCAATCCTTAACCTCGCCATCAATAGAAACCTTATTGTTATCAAAAAAGCATATTAGCTTGCCTAGTTTTTGCGCCCCAGCAAAAGAGCATGCCTCATGAGAGATGCCCTCCATCAAACAGCCATCACCGACAAACACATAGGTGTGATGGGACACAATGGCAAGATCTGAGCGATTGAACTCAGCCGCCAGATTACGCTCTGCCAAAGCCATGCCTATGGCATTCGCTAGTCCCTGTCCTAGGGGACCAGTGGTTGTTTCCACTCCATTGACCTCTACTTCTGGATGGCCTGGAGTGTGAGAGCCGAGTCGGCGAAAATTCTTAATATCCTCAATAGTCATACCATAGCCGCTTAGATAGAGCAAGCCATATAGCAGCATTGAACCATGTCCATTAGAGAGAACAAATCTATCGCGATTGTGCCAGTTCGGGTTCTGGGGATTATGGTTCAGAAATTCACGCCATAGAACAGTTGCTATATCCGCCATGCCCATAGGCATACCTGGATGGCCGGAATTAGCCTTTTGCACTGCATCCATTGCCAAGGCCCTTAGCGCATTGGCAAGAGTCTTATGGTCCATCAGCTATTGAGAACAAATTGGGTCAATAGAGGCACAGGACGACCAGTTGCTCCCTTCTGGGCGCCGCTTCGCCAAGCAGTCCCTGCAATATCTAGATGCCCCCAAGCATAGTCATTGGCAAACTTACCGAGAAAACAAGCGGCCGTAATCGTGCCAGCACTCCGATTGCCTATATGAGCAATATCGGCAAAGTTAGACCTCATAGCCTCCATATACTCTTCATCCAACGGCAGTCGCCAAACCAAATCCTTATACATAGTCGCCGCCTTCTCCACTTGGGCAGCAAGAACCTCGTCATTGGCAAAGAACCCGCTACGGAGATGACCCAAAGCAATGACACAGGCACCAGTTAAGGTGGCAATATCCAACACATAGCGAGGCTTGTATCTCTTCAAATAGGTAAGAGCATCGCACAAGACCATACGCCCTTCGGCATCGGTATTTAGCACCTCAACAGTCGTCCCTGCCATGGTCTTCACTATATCGCCGGGCCTATAGGCTGCCGCATCCGGCATATTTTCGGCGGCCGCCACTGCCCCTATCAGATTGACCTTAGGCCTTAGCAGACTGATGGCTTTCATAGTTCCCAGCACACTTGCTGCCCCGCACATATCATATTTCATTTCATCCATAGCCGCCGATGGCTTGATGCTGATACCTCCGGTATCAAAAGTCATCCCCTTACCAAGAAGAGCCACAGGGGCCTGATTGGCTTTGCCTCCCTTATAGTTCAATAGAATGAATTGTGGCGGCTGTTTGCTGCCTTGGGCTACGGCAAGATAGGCATTCATTCCCAATGAACGCAACTGCTTCTCGCCCAACACCGAACAGCTAAGGGCAGAAGAAGAAGCGGCTAATTTTCTTACCTGCCTAGCCAAATAAGGCGGATTGCATTCATTAGGTGGCATATTCGCCAAATCACGCGCCCAATAGACGCCACTCACCACCGCCTCAAGCTCACGACATAGTTGAGTCGGGTTAGCAAGTTTCTTATTGGTAACAAAGCTAAGCTCATAGCTAGAAGCTCTCTTTGAGGCTTTGGATTTATAAGAATCAAATTTATACAAGCCCTCTGCTATGGCAAGCCCCAGCTGGCGAACCAGCTGTTCATAATCGCCGGCCGCCAAAGATAACTCATCAATGAAAAGCTGTATCTTTGAGCTAGAAAATTTCTGACAAGCTTGTCCTTGCTTGCTTAGCAAGCGGGCAAACTGAAGCGAACTAAGTTTTTCAGACTTCCCCAAGGCACAGATATGAAGTGGCTTCTTAGTCGTCAGAATACTCCACAAGCCTCCTAAGGACTCAAGTCTTCCTTTGCCTAGTTGGCTTAATAAGCCACCTGTTTGTTTATCCAACTGATGACTCAATGGCTGAATGCAGCCTCTCGTTGTCAAATAGACCAGAGACTCGGTAGCAGAGGATGGCTTAGCAGTAATATTAAATCTAATCATATATCCAATCTACGATAGTAGAAATTTTATCTCAGGTGATTTTACCTTATAAATAGATTCATCTTTGGGAGATACTCTTTTATAGGATTGATTGTGGATTAAGAACACCCACCATTTCGGTTGGAGCTGTTGAAATTGAGGATCCAAGCCAAAGCTAGTCGTCAGTTTATTAAGGAGGGAAGCAGTTTGGCTAAATGGGTCTAGTTGGGGTTAGTCAGTCCTATTCAAAAACTACCAATCACGCCAGTCGGCAGAAAGATGGGTTGAAGCTAAGGAAGTAGATTGTCTAAATGGGTCTGGTCTAGTCTGGTTTTGCCAGTCGTCCCATTCAAAGACCACCAGCTACGCCAGTCGGCAAGAGTGATGGGTCGAAGCTAGGGAAACAGATTGTCTAAACGGGTTTGGTTGGAGTTATTCTGTCTTAGCCATTTGGGTTGAAAGAATGGAAGCCTAAGAGCCCAGTCAAAGCCAGCCATCTATATATAAGAAGGAAAGCAGTTTGGCTAAATGGGTCTAGTTCAGATTGGTCAGTCCTATTTAAAAACCACCAATCACGCCAGTCGGCAAGAGTGATGGGTCGAAGCTAGGGAAACAGATTGTCTAAACGGGTCTGGTTTATTTCGGGTTGGTTAGTTGTATCCAAAAATCACTAGCTATGCCTGTAGGCAGAAGAGATGGGTTGGAGCTAGGGAAGTAGCTGGTCTAAGCGGCTTTGGTCTAGTTGGGGTTGGTCAGTCTCATTTAAGAACCACCAATCACGCCAGTCGGCAGGAGCTAGTGGAGTGCAGCGAATGGCGGGATATTCATCCGACTCACCAAAATCCCAGATGAGATTGTCAGGGGTTTTTTCACCTATTTCAATGCTCCCACTATTGTCCTTATCACACCAGACCGCCAATGGCTCGTCAATCATTCCATCGCCAAATATATCTACGTCCTTGGTCCAATTGGCATAAATATCTGTATAGTCAGTTGGGCCGCGAAGTTCACTAGTGGTCTTCGGGGCACCAAGGTTTCCACTAGTGACACCACTGGTCTCACTGTCCCAATAAGAAGCGACCCCCTTCCCGTTTGAAAGTTCAGCTAGCATATTAGTATTACTGCCTGAGACTAGATAAGAATAAGCAAGCTGGCCAATGATGAAAAGTCCTACCAGACCACCTACCTGAGTATTCCCTATCACCTTACCTACCACAACCGAAGAAGAAAAAATTCGAGTTATTTCATTCCATCCCACCAGACCGCCTACAGTATTACTCCCACTCACTTCATTTATCACAACCGAAGAAGAATAAATCTGACCATTATTATCCCGCCCCACCAAACCGCCTATAGAATTACCAGTACCGCTCACCTGACCTGCCACAACCGAAGAAGAATAAATCCGAACCGATGCACCATTGCCCATCAGACCGCCTACAGCACTACTCCCGCTCACCTGACTTGCCACAACCGAAGAAGAATAAATCCGAACCGATGCACCATTGCCCATCAGACCGCCTACATTGTCACTAGTCCCGCTCACTTCACCCACCACAACCGATGAATAAACAATCGTAGCACTGGAACCCCGACCCACCAGAGCACCTACGCTGTTATTACCTATCACTGCCTCGGCATGAAGTATAAGATTGCGAATCTCTGAATCCGCGGCTATATAGCCAAACAAACCTACACAATCCTCATTTGGACGATTAATGTTTAGATCACTAATCATCCAACCATTGCCTTCAAAAGTTCCATTGAAAGCAACTCCTTGACATCCAGCATTAACACTATCTGTATCATTCCCTAATGGTTGCCAACCTTTGCCATCATCATAAGCAGTAAGACTTATATCCGCAACCAGCTCATAGCCAGAACAAGAAGTAATGCCACTATCACCACCACAGCCAGTGTCGTCGAACTCCGCACTTGCTAATAACCTACGCCCACTGCCATCTAATGCATACCTCACCGCATCTAATTGTGCCGCTGTTCTTATCTCTATCAACCCATCGCCATCATCATCTACATCCGCTTCATCCATTACATTATCCCCATCGCAATCTGAACTTGCATCAGCTAAGCAATCTAACCCTCTAATAGACGGCTCAGTGCCCGGAGGATCGTCTGTCCCGCTTCCACTGCCACCGCTGGTTCCACCACCACAAGCAGTAAGAACTAAGAAGCTAATTCCAGCTAATAAGAAAAGAGAGCCCCGCGCCAGACAATATGAATGCGGGGGGGGGGTATGGGGAAGCTTAGAGAACAAGAAGTCTTTTACTTGCCCGTAAAGAAATAAGGAAGAGGCACACAAAGGCAGCATAGAGGAGTGACCATATGAATATGGCAGCGTAATATTGGCAAGGCGGCGCCTAGCCAATAACAAAAAATAGAGAGGCTTTAGCATAGTTAAAAATTTATAAATTGGTTTCATCTTTCGGTTCAATAAGATTTCATTATACTACTTTAATATCTTTTTGATACTACTTTAATATGAAAGGTTTGATTAATTAGTTTATTCTAACTAATTAAGACGTTTTTGGGGGGCGATGTTGAAATTGAGCACTGATTTAGGGGGATCTAGTGGGTATTTTTGTTGTTTTTGTCCCCGTTTTCTAGTCGGGAGGCGCTTGTTTTTGTTGTTTTTCTTTGATTAAATGGTTTGGGCGGACCTAGGCCGTGATTTCGCTCTTAAGGGCGGCTCGTTTAAGGTTGTAAGCAATAGCCGTGAGAAGAGCGAAGGCGTAGTTTCGTGCTTTGCCGAGATAGCGGGCTTTGGTTAGCTTGAAATGGAGTTTGAGGTGGGCGAAGGTGCGTTCGACGACATTGCGCGTTTTTCGTCGCCTCCTATTTTCTTGGCGTTGTTGTTTGGTGAGCGGCC
Source organism: Gammaproteobacteria bacterium (assembly GCA_965215225.1). GTDB lineage: Bacteria > Pseudomonadota > Gammaproteobacteria > CBDBNL01 > JAAOII01. The sequence continues at coordinate 1,294,485 of OZ244039.1, read as the reverse complement.
TATTGCGATGAGCGCGATGAAGGACCCGGTTCTTGTTGCCGAGCATTGAGTCGGTTTTCTTGCTGGCGTAGGCGCTGTCGGCATAGACTTCCTGTTCATCGCCCGTAAGCAGTTCCGCGAGCATTTGAGAGTCGTGGACGTTGCCAGGCGTACAGGCGAGCTTGGTAACCATTCCGTCGGCATCCGTTGAGGCATGAAATTTATAACCGTAAGTCGCCTTCTTCTTCCCATCGCTGCCGGTCTTGACACTATAAGCCGCTTCGGGGTCTTGGGTGTTCTTGCCTTGGCGGTTCTTCTTCGGCCGCGAACGGGCCGCCTTAATGACGGTAGCGTCCACCACCGCTATCTTCCCATCTTTCAGTATGTACCCTTGGCGTTCTAATTGACGATTGACCTCTTCCAACACTTTCTCCAACAAGCCGGCCTGCTGTAACTGTTCGCGGAACCGCCAAATGGTCGAATGGTCGGGTGTTTTCGGTTCTAAGTCGAAACCGCTGAAGTGGCGAAACAATAGATCCCGCTCCAACTGTTCTTCCATCTGGGTGTCGCTGGATTGATGCCATACCTGCAACAGTAAGACTTTCAGCATTTTGATCGGTGGATAGGCCGGGCTGCCCCGCCGTTTATTGTGAATGCCTTCCAACTGTTCCTCAATAACCGCCCAATCGATCAGCTCATCGATAGGATCGAATTTCTTCACCGACTTTTGTTCTAACAACATCGGATCCACTAGCCCCAATGCCTTCTGGCTTGAATTTTTCCAAGACATGATAATATCTCCTTTATTGAAAATGATTGATAAAAAAGCATATCTTATTAAATTTTTCAATTAAATCCGTTTTTTTTCAATTAAATCCGTTTTTTTTCAATTAAATCCGTTTTTTTTCAATTAAATCCGTTTTTTTTTCAATTAAATCCGTTTTTTTTTCAATTAAATCCGTTTTTTTCAATTAAATCCGTTTTTTTTCAATTAAATGCTTTTTTTTTGCTTTTTTTTAATAATTTTTGATTTTTTCTTATATAATGCTTCAATGCTTATAATTAATCAAAGCTTTCAATATTTTTTTTGATACTACTTTAATATTTTTTTGATACTACTTTAATATCTTTTTGTATTACTTTATATCTTTTTATGGCTATATCAACTTATATTTTTTCTAGTTATTTTTTCCCAACTAGCATATCTTTTCTAGTTATTTTTTCCTCAACTACCACTCAACTAATAAGGGGTGAATAGTTAATTCTACCAGTCCGATAATTATAGAAGGAACAGAAGCGATAGAAGACTAGTCAAAGCCAGTTGTCAGTTTATTAAAGGAGGGAAGCAGTTTGGCTAAACAGGTCTAATTAAAGTTCTTCTGTCTTAGCCATTTCGGTTGAAAGAATGGAAGCCTAAGAGCCCAAGCCAAAGCCAGCCATCTATATATAGGAAGAAAAGCAGATTGGCTAAATGGGTCTAGTTGAGGTTTTCCAGTTCTATTCAAAAACTATCAGCTACGCCAGTCGGCAGGAGAGAGGGGAATGATGTTTCGGTTGAAACTGAGAAACCAGTCAAAGCCAGCTATCTATATATAAGAAGAAAAGCAGTTTGGCTAAATGGGTCTAGTTAGGCTGGTCAGTCCTATTCAAAAACCACCAATCACGCCAGTCGGCAGGAAAGATGGGAGCGCCGCTTCGGTTGAAGCTAAGGAAGTAGATTGTCTAAACGGGTCTGGTTTATTTCGGGTTGGTTAGTTGTATCCAAAAATCACTAGCTATGCCTGTTGGCAAGAGAGATGGGAGCGATGTTTCGGTTGAAGCTAAGGAAGTAGACTGTCCAAACGGGTCTGGTTTATTTCAGGTTGGTTAGTTGTATCCAAAAATCACTAGCTATGCCTGTTGGCAAGAGAGATGGGAGCGATGTTTCGGTTGAAGCTAGGGGAGCAGCTGGTCTAAGCGGTTTTGGTTTAGCTCGGGCTGGCCAGTCGCATTTAGGAACCACCAATCACGCCAGTCGGCAGGAGTGATGGGAGCGCCGCTTCGGTTGAAGCTAAGGAAGTAGATTGTCTAAACGGGTCTGGTTTATTTCGGGTTGGTTAGTTGTATCCAAAAATCACTAGCTATGCCTGTAGGCAAGAGAGATGGGAGCGATGTTTCGGTTGGAGTTAGGGAAGTAGCTGGTCTAAGCGGTCTTGGTTTAGCTCAGGCTGGCCAGTCTCATTCAAGAACCACCAATCACGCCACTCATCAGGTCCTAGCGGGGTGCAGCGAATGGCGGGATATTCGTCCGACTCACCAAAATCCCAGATGAGATTATCAGGGGTTTGTTCGTCTGACTCAATGCTCCCACTATTGTCCTCATCACACCAGACCGCCAATGGCTCATCTTCCCCATTGCCGAATATATTTGTATGATTGTCCCAAGTATCATAGATCCCCTCATAGTCCATAGGTGTCTGAAGTTCATCGCTGGTCTTAGCAACCCCAAGGTTGCCATCCTCGATGCCGCTAGTCTCACTGTCCCAATAAGAAGCAATTTCAGCTGCTCGGTAAGGTCTCCCCACCAGCATAGTGGCATTCGCCCCGCCTGAAATCATATAAGAATAAGCAAGCCGCCCAGATGAAAAATAACCTGCCATGCCACCCACATAGTCAGTTCCGCCGACATCACCTGTCACAACCGATGAAGAAGCAATCCGAGCCGAGAGAGCCCACCCCACCAGACCACCTACACTATGGCTACTCCCTCTCACCTCACCTGCTACTACTGATGAAGAAACAATCCGAGCCAAATTACCCCATCCAACCAGACCACCTACACCATAATTACTCCCGCTCACCTCTCGTGCCACTACAAAAGAAGAAACAACCAAAACCGAGGGACCATAGCCTACCATTCCACCTACACTTTCACCTCCCCTTACCTCAGCTGCCACAACCGAAGAAGAAACCACCTGAGCCGACCGACCAAACCCCACCATTCCACCTACATTATTACCATCCCCTCTCACCTCAGTTGCCACAACCGAAGAAGAAACCACCTGAGCCGAGGGAGCATATCCCACCATTCCACCTATCTTATGACTACTCCCGCTCACCTCAGCTGCCACTACAAATGAAGAATGAATTCTAACAGCTTCACCATTTCCCACCATTCCACCTACCCTGCTCCTGCCTATCACTGAGTCGATATGAAGAGTAAGATTGCGAATCGTTGAACCTGCAGCTGTATGGCCAAACAAACCCACACAATCCTCACCTAAACGATTAATGCTTAGCTCACTAATCATAAAACCATTGCCATCAAAAGTTCCATTGAAAGCATTTCCATCACATCCATTTGAACGACTATTGGTATCATGACCCAAGGGTTGCCAGCCTTCGCCATCACTATAAGTGGCAAGACTGATATCCGCAACCAGCTCATAGCCAGCACAAGAGGTGATAGCAGCGCCATTCCCACAGCCATCAGTCTTGAGCTCGGCATTCTCTGCTAGTCTACTCCCTTCGCCATTTAGAGCATAGCGAACTGAATTCAAATCCGCTGCACTGGCGACCTCTACCAACCCATCGCCATCATCATCTACATCCTCTCCATCCATTACACTATCCCCATCGCAATCAGCTTCTAGGACACAGCCAATCATCTCATCAGCATCGCGGACACCATCATCATCGCAATCGGCATCTAAGACACAGCCAATCGCCTCATCAGCATCGCGGACACCATCATCATCGCAATCGGCATCTAAGACACAGCCAATCGCCTCATCAATATCGCGGACACCATCATCATCGCAATCGATTTTTAGGATACAATTTGCTGCCACTTCATCTATATCTCTGATACCATCCCCATCGCAATCTGCTAGCAAGGAGCAACTCTTCCCGCCCAGATTACTCTGTTGCTCTCTCGTATCACCATCATCCAACCCATCATTGTCGTCATCGGTATCCTCATCGGCATCACGGCAACCATCCCCGTCATTATCGGTAGAAGCATTGCTCTGCCAACCAGTAGCACCAGCAGGACATAGGTCTGGATTATCACCTATCCCATCATTATCGTCATCCGTATCCTCATCGGCATCACGGCAACCATCCCCGTCATTATCGGTAGAAGCATTGCTCTGCCAACCAGTAGCGCCAGCGGGACATAGGTCTCGTCCCTTATTCCCATTCCCACCACCATTCTCAACACCATCCCCATCCATATCATCGTCCATAGCATCTGCCCGACCATCTCCATCCATATTGGCTCCCGTCTGAATACCCCCATTGTTGTGATCTATCCTATTCTCCTCCCAAACAAAAGTTATCGCCACCTCTTGTTCGCTGCCATCGCTAAGAATCCCTATAATCCTAAAGATCCAGTTGGATTGGTCATCTAGCCCTAGAAGATTATAGATGCCATCAATAAATTCAGCTATGTCAATATTCCCCTCTTCTATTCCGCTTTCACTGATAGCTATGATCCTCAAAGAAACCAGATCGCCAAAATCGGACTGGTTGCTTATTTGAAAGCCACCGTTCATAGGGGTAAAAGTCAGCTTCACCCCAACATCGTCAGAAGAACTAGGAGCACCCTCGTCCGAACCGCTTCCACTTCCACCGCCACCACAAGCAGTAAGAACCAAGCAGCCAGCTAAAAAGAAAAGAACCCCCCTTAGCATGCTAAATCAAACCGAAAGATGCCATAAGGAAAGCATATAGAGAAGAAGCCATCAAACGAAAGTCATTGGCTAGCCACAAAAGGGGCCTATTCAAAAAGGACATATTAAAGCACTGATTAAACAAATGTCCCATTAATAATGGAAATGTTCTCATTCTGTTATAGGTTAAATTTAAGGAGTAATAGTTAAATAAACAAGGGCTATAGATGAATTTTCTTAGCAATGAGATGCCGCTAGTTTTACAAGCAAGATCCCCAATCTCAATTAGATAGAAGCGCTGAGAGAACATCAGTTTGAGAAAGGAAGCAGACTATCTAACCGGGTCTGGTTTACTTGGGGTTCGCCAGTGCTGTCCAAGAACCACCAGCTACGCCATTCGGCAGGAGTGACGGGGGTGCAGCGAATCGCGGGATAGTCATTTGAAGTGCCGAAGTCCCAGATAAGATTGTCATGGGTTTGTTCACTTGCCTCAATGCTCCCACTATTATCCTCATCACACCAGACAGCCAATGGCTCGTCTTCCCCATTGCCAAATATATTTGTATGATTGTCCCAACTATCATAGATGCTCTCATAGTCCATTGGGGTCCGAAGTTCATCGCTGGCTTTGGCACGGCCAAGGTTACCACCATTGATGCCGCTAGTCTCACTGTCCCAATAAGAAGCAACTCTATCCACATTTAAATATTCCCCAACTAACATCCTAGCACGGGTCTCACCTGAGACCACATAGGAATAAGCAAACTCCCCAAATTGAAAATAACCTGCCAGTCCACCCACATCTTGATTCCCTCTGATATCATTTGCTACAACTGAAGAAGAAACAATCCTAGTATATTCACCTACCCCCAACAAGCCACCTACATTTCTATTCCCACTGACATTACCTACCACAATCGAAGAAGAAACAATCTTAGCATATTGGCCCCATCCCATCAAACCGCCTATAATATCAAAATTCCCGCTTACCCTAGCTACCACTGCCGAAGAAGAAACAACCTGAGCCGAACCCCCATACCCCACCAGAGCACCTACATTATAACCCCCACTCACCTCAGCTGCCACCACCGAAGAAGAAACAACCTGAGCCGATTGACCAGACCCTACCAAACCGCCTAGATTATCATCCCCTCTCACCTCATCTACCACTACCGAAGAAGAAATAAGCTGACCAAATCTACCAGACCCCATCAGACCGCCTATATTATCACTAATCCCTCTCACTTCACCCACCACAACTGAAGAAGAGACAATCCGAGCACCGTCACCATCCCCCACCAAAGCACCTACCCTGGTTCTGCCTATCACTGATTCGGCGTGAAGAGTAAGATTGCGAATCGTCGTGTCTGAGGTTATATGGCCAAACAGGCCCACGCAATTGTCAGCTGGACGATTAATGCTTAGATTGCTAATCATAAAACCATTGCCCTCAAAAGTCCCGTCGAAAGCAACTCCATCACATCTATTTGTAAAACTATTTACATCATCCCCCAGTGGTCGCCAGCCTTCGCCATCACTATAAGCGGCAAGACTGATATCCGCAACCAACTCATAACCAGCACAAGAAGTGATAGCAGCGCCATCACCACAGCCAGCAGTGTTGAGCTCGGCACTTCCCGAGAGCCTACGCCCGCTACCATCTAGAGCATAGCGAACTGCATTTAATTGGGTCTCGGTGGCTAACTCTATCAACCCATCTCCATCATCATCTATGTCCGCCCCATCCACTGCTCCATCATTATCGCAATCGGCTAATTTGGCACATCCCATTGCCTCATTGCCATCGCGGACGCCATCATCATCGCAATCACTATCTAAGACACAGCCAGTCTCTTCATCAGGATCTCGGACGCCATCATCATCGCAATCACTATCTAAGACACAGCCAGTCTCTTCATCAGGATCTTGGATGCCATCATCATCACAATCGGCTTTTAGGACACAGCCAGCTTCTTCATCAGGGTCCCGAATGCCATCATCATCACAATCGGCATCTCGGGCACAGCCAGCCTCTTCATCAGGGTCCCGAATGCCATCATCATCACAATCGGCATCTCGGGCACAACCGGTCTCTTCATCAGCATCGCGGACACCATCATCATCACAATCATTATCTAAGACACAGCCAGCCTCTTCATCAGAATCTCGGACGCCATCATCATCGCAATCGGTATCTAAGACACAGCCAGCCTCTTCATCAGAATCGCGGACACCATCATCATCACAATCATTATCTAAGACACAGCCAGCCTCTTCATCAGAATCGCGGACGCCATCATCATCGCAATCATTAGCTAGGACACAACCAGTTTCTTCATCAGCATCGCGGACGCCATCATCATCGCAATCATTATCTAAGACACAGCCAGCTTCTTCATCAGAATCGCGGACGCCATCATCATCGCAATCGGTATCTAAGACACAGCCAGCCTCTTCATCAGCATCTCCTATGCCATCATTATCGCAATCAGCATCTCGGGCACAACCAGCCTCTTCATCAGCATCTAGAACACCATCATCATCGCAATCATTATCTCGGGCACAACCGGTCTCTTCATCAGCATCGCGGACGCCATCGTCATCGCAATCACTGTCTAAGACACAACCAGCCTCTTCATCAGGATCGTGGACGCCATCATCATCGCAATCAGCATCTCGGGCACAACCAGCCTCTTCATCAGAATCGCGGACGCCATCGTCATCGCAATCGGCATCTCGGGCACAACCAGTCTCTTCATCAGCATCTTGAACACCATCATCATCGCAATCACTGTCTAAGACACAGCCAACCTCTTCATCAACATCACGGACGCCATCATCATCGCAATCGACGTTTAGGACACAACCAGTTTCTTCATCAGCATCGCGGACGCCATCGTCATCGCAATCGGTGTCTAGGACACAGCCAGTTTCTTCATCAGGATCGCGGACGCCATCATCATCGCAATCAGCATCTCGGGCACAACCAGTCTCTTCATCAGCATCTCCTATGCCATCATTATCGCAATCAGCATCTCGGCCACAACCAGCCTCTTCATCAGCATCTTGAACACCATCATCATCGCAATCACTGTCTAAGACACAACCAGCCTCTTCATCAGAATCGCGGACGCCGTCGTCATCACAATCATTATCTAGGACACAACCAGTCTCTTCGTCAGCATCGCGGACGCCATCGTCATCACAATCGGCTTTTAGGACACAGCCAGTTTCTTCATCAGGATCGCGGACACCGTCATCATCGCAATCACTGTCTAAGACACAGCCAGCCTCTTCATCAGCATCTAGAACCCCATCGTCATCGCAATCGGCTTTTAGGACACAGCCAGTTTCTTCATCAGGATCGCGGACACCATCATCATCGCAGTCACTGTCTAAGACACAACCAGCCTCTTCATCAGCATCGCGGACACCATCGTCATCGCAATCGGCGTCTAGGACACAGCCAGTTTCTTCATCAGCATCGCGGATGCCATCATCATCACAATCAGCATCTAGGATACAGCCAACCTCTTCACCGCTATCGCGGATGCCATCATCATCGCAATCGCTGTCTAGGACACACCCAACCTCTTCATCAGGATCCCGGATGCCATCATCATCGCAATCGGCAGCTGGGACGCAATTCACTGCCATTTCATCTATATCTCTGATACCATCCCCATCGCAATCTGCTAGCAGCGAACAGCTCTTGCCGTCTGAATTACTCTGCCTCTCTTTTGTATCATCATCATCCAATCCATCATTGTCATCATCTGTATCCTCATCGGCATCACGGCAACCATCACCATCACTATCGGTAGAAGCATTGCTCGTCCAACCTATAGCACCAGTAGAACATTGATCTGAATTATCACCTATCCTATCATTGTCGTCATCTGTATCCTCATCGGCGTCACGGCAACCATCCCCATCATCATCGACAGAACTATTGCTCTGCCAACCAGTGACGCCAGTAGGACACTGGTCTGAATTATCATCTACTCCATCATTGTCGTCATCTGTATCCTCATCGGCATCACGGCAACCATCGCCATCCTTATCGGTAGAAGAATTGCTCTGCCAACCTGTCGCACCAGCAGAACACTGGTCTTGTCCCTTATTCCCATTCCCAACACCATCACCATCCATGTCATCATCCATAGTATCCGCCCGACCATCTCCATCCATATTGGCTCCCGTCTGAATACCTCCATTGTTGTAATCTATCCTATTTTCCTCCCAAACAAAAATTATCACCACCTCCTGCTCGCTGCCATCACTATAAGTGCCTGTAATCATAAAGGTATAATTGGACTGATCATTTAGCCCAATAAAATCATAGCTGCCATCAATAAATTCGGTTATGTTAATGTTCCCTTCCTCTACTACCAATCCGTTCTCACTGGTTGCTGTGATGTTCAAAGAAACCAAATCGCCAAAGTCTGACTGGTTGCCTATTTGAAAACCACCGCCTATGGGAGTAAAAGTGAGACCTACTCCAAAGTTGTCAGAAGAACTAGGAAAGCCCGAACTGCCTCCGCTCCCGCCACCACAAGCAGTAAGAACCAAACAGCCAGCCAGAAAGAAAAGAACCCCCCTTAGCACATCAAATCGAAGGATGCCATAAAAGGCATATTAAAGCACCGCCCTGTGCTTCATTGACTAGCCGCAAAAAGGACATATTAAAGCACTGATTAAATAAATGTCCCATCAATAGTGAAAATGATCTCATGCTGTTATAGGTTGAATTTAAGGGACCATATTTAAATAGACAAGGGCTATAAATAAATTTGCTTAGCAATGAGATGCCGCTAGTTTTGCAGGCAAGATCCCCAATGTCAATTAGATAGAAGCGCTGAGAGTCCATCAGTTTGAGAAGGGAAGCAGCTTATCTAACCGGGTCTGGTTTAGTTGAGGTTCGCCAGTGCCATTCAAGAACCACCAACTACGCCATTCAGTAGGAGTGATGGGGGTGCAGCGAATAGCGGGATAGTCATTCACCCTGCCAAAATCCCAAACACGATTGTCGTTGGTTTGTTCAGCCGCCTCAATCTTCTGGCTATCATCCTCATCACACCATCTAGTAATATCCTCTATCCCAGGCTCTTCATCAATATTCACCCCATGATCCCAACTGGTATAGATCCCCTCATAGCCTGTTGGTGTCCGAAGTTCATCGCTGGCTTTGGCTTCACCAAGGTTGCCACTATTGATGCCGCTAGTGTCACTATCCCAATAAGAAGCAACTCCATCCACATCTAGATATTCCCCAACTAACATCCTAGCATGGGTCCGACCTGAGACCACATAGGAATAAGCAAATTCCCCAGATCGAAAATAACCTGCCAGCCCACCTACAAAGCTACTTCCTCTGATATCACCTGCCACGACCGAAGAAGAAACAATCTTAGCATATTGGCCACTTCCTACCAAACCACCCACAAATCTACCCCCTCTGATATCACCTGCTACTACAAAAGAAGAAACAATCTTAGCATATTGGCCACTTCCTACCAAACCGCCTAAGGTATGACCAGACCCTCTCACCTTAGCTGCCACCGCCGAAGAAGAAACAATCCGAGCCCAATCACCCCAACCTACCAGAGCACCTACAGTATCATACCCACTCACCTCAGCTGCCACTACAAAAGAAGAAACAATCTGAGCCAATTGACCAGATCCCATCAGACCACCTAGACTAATACCATCCCCACTCACCTCATCTACCACTACAAAAGAAGAAACAATCTGACCCGAAGTGCCAAACCCCACCATACCGCCTATATTATCATTCCCGCTCACCTTAGCTACTTCTACCAAAGAAGAAACTATCCGAACACCTTGACCCCACCCTACCATTCCACCTATATTATCACTATGCCCTCTCACTTCACCCACCACAACCGAAGAAGAGACAATCCGAGCACCGTCACCATCCCCCACCAAAGCACCTACCCTGGTTCTGCCTATTACTGATTCGGCATGAAGAGTAAGATTTTGAATGGTCGCGCCGGCAGCCACATAGCCAAACAGGCCCACGCAATTCTCATCGGGACGATCAATGCTTAGGTCACTAATCACAAAACCATTGCCCTCAAAAGTCCCATTGAAAGCAGCTCCATCACATCCATTTGTAAAACTATCTGTATCATCCCCCAGTGGTCGCCAGCCTTCGCCATCACTATAAGCGGCAAGACTTATATCCGCAACTAACTCATAACCAGCACAAGAAGTGATAGCAACGCCATCACCACAGCCAGCAGTGTTGAGTTCGGCATTCTCCGATAGCCTACTGCCTCTGCCATCTAGAGCATAGCGAACCGCATCTAATTCGGTCTCTGTGGCTAGCTCTATCAACCCATCTCCATCTCTATCTATGTCCTCTCCATCTAGGACACTATCCCCATCGCAATCGGCATCTAGGATACAGCCAGCCATTTCATCAGGATCCTGGACGCCATCATCATCGCAATCAGCATCGCGGGCACAACCAGTCTCTTCATCAGCGTCTTGGACGCCATCATCATCGCAATCGGCTTTTAGGACACAACCAGCCTCTTCATCGCCATCTTGGACGCCATCATCATCGCAATCAGTAGCTAAGACACAACCAGCCTCTTCATCAGAATCGCGGACGCCATCATCATCGCAATCGGCATCTAAGACACAGCCAGCCTCTTCATCGCCATCTTGGACACCATCATCATCGCAATCGGCTTTTAGGACACAACCAGTCTCTTCATCAGGATCTTGGACGCCATCATCATCGCAATCGGCATCTCGGGCACAGCCAGTCTCTTCATCAGCATCTCCTACGCCATCATCATCGCAATCGGCATCTAGAACACAGCCGGTCTCCTCATCAACATCGCGGACGCCATCATCATCGCAATCAGCATCTCGGGCACAGCCGGTCTCCTCATCAACATCGCGGACGCCATCATCATCGCAATCAGCATCTCGGGCACAGCCAGTCTCTTCATCAGCATCTTGGATACCATCATCATCGCAATCACTATCTCGGGCACAACCAGTCTCTTCATCAGGATCTTGGACGCCATCATCATCGCAATCGGCATCTCGGGCACAGCCAGTCTCTTCATCAACATCGCGGACACCATCATCATCGCAATCACTATCTAGGACACAACCAGCCTCTTCATCAACATCGCGAACGCCATCATCATCGCAATCAGCATCTAAGACACAGCCAGTCTCTTCATCAGAATCGCGGACACCATCATCATCGCAATCGGCTTTTAGGACACAGCCAGCCTCTTCATCGCCATCGCGGACACCATCATCATCGCAATCAGCATCTCGGGCACAGCCAGTCTCTTCATCAGAATCGCGGACACCATCATCATCGCAATCAGCATCTAAGACACAACCAGCCTCTTCATCAGAATCGCGGACGCCATCATCATCGCAATCACTATCCAAGACACAGCCAGCCTCTTCATCAGAATCGCGGACGCCATCATTATCGCAATCAGCATCTAAGACACAGCCAGTCTCTTCATCAGAATCGCGGACACCATCATCATCGCAATCGCTATCTAGGACACAGCCAGCCTCTTCATCACCATCGCGGACACCATCATCATCGCAATCGGCATCTCGGGCACAGCCAGTCTCTTCATCAGAATCTCCTACGTCATCATCATCGCAATCGGCATCTAGAACACAGCTAGCCTCTTCATCAGAATCGCGGACGCCATCATCATCGCAATCACTATCTAGGACACAGCCAGTCTCTTCATCAGAATCGCGGACACCATCATCATCGCAATCGGCTTTTAGGACACAGCCAACCTCTTCATCGCCATCGCGAACACCATCATCATCGCAATCGGCTTTTAGGACACAGCCAGCCGCTTCACCGCTATCTCGGACACCATCATCATCGCAATCGCTGTCTAGGATACACCCAGCCGCTTCATCAGGATCCCGGACACCATCATCATCACAATCGGCCGCTAGGACACAATTCACTGCCACTTCATCTATATCCCCAATCCCATCCCCATCACAATCTGCTAGCAGCGAACAGCTCTTGCCGTCTGAATTACTCTGCCTCTCTTTTGTATCATTATCATCCAAGCCATCATTATCATCATCGATATCCTCATCGGCATCACGGCAACCATCCCCATCATTATCGGTAGAAGCATTGCTCGTCCAACCACTAGCACCAGTAGAACATTGATCTGAATTATCACTTATCCCATCATTGTCGTCATCGATATCCTCATCGGCATCACGACAACCATCCCCATCATCATCGACAGAACTATTACTCTGCCAACCAGTGACACCAGTAGGACACTGGTCTGAATTATCATCTACCCCATCATTGTCGTCATCGATATCCTCATCGGCATCGCGACAACCATCCCCATCATGATCGGTAGAAGGATTGCTCTGCCAACCAGTAGCACCAGTAGGACATTGGTCTCGTCCCTTATCCCCAACCCCATTCCCAATACCATCACTAACACCATCACCATCTATGTCATCATCCATAGCATCCGTCCGACCATCTCCATCCATATTGACTCCCGGCTGAATACCTCCATTGCTGTGGTCTATCCCATTTTCCTTCCAAACAAAAATTATCCCCACCTCTTGCTGCCTGCCATCACCATAAGTCCCGGTAATCATAAAGGTATAGTTGGATTGGTCATTTAGCCCAGTAAAATCATAGCTACTATCAAAAAATTCAGTTATGCTAATATTTCCCTCTTCCACTGTCGACCCGTTGTCACTGGTTGCCGTGATATTCAAAAGAACTAGATCACCAAAGTTTGACTGGTTGCTTATTTGAAAACCGCCGCTTATGGGAGCAAAAGTGAGATCTACCTCAATGTTCCAAAGAAGACTAAGAGAACTCCCCCCGCCACCACCACCACAAGCAGTAAGAACCAAGCAGCCAACCAAAAAAAGAACCCCCCTCATCACATCAAATCCCGAAAGAGCATAAGAGAAGAGCAAGCAATGAAGCCCCTCCCACCACAAGCGGTAAAAACCAAGAAGCCAACCAAAAAAAGAACCCCCCTTATCATACTAAGTCAACTCCGGAAAGAACATAAAAGAAGAGCAAGCAATGAAGCCCCTCCCACCACAAGCGGTAAGAACCAAGAAGCTAGCCAAAAAAAAGAACCCCCCTCATCACATCAAATCCCGAAAGAGCATAAGAGAAGAGCAAGCAATGAAGCCAACCAAAAAAAGAACCCCCCTCATCACATCAAATCCCGAAAGAGCATAAAAGAAGAGCAAGCAATGAAGTCAATCAAGAAAAGAACCCCCCTTATCATACTAAGTCAAAGCCGGAAAGGGCATAAAAGAAGAGCAAGCAATGAAGTCAATCAAGAAAAGAACCCCCCCTATCATACTAAGTCAACCCCGGAAAGAGCGAGCAAAGAAGCCCCTCTCACCACTAGCAGTAAGAACCAAGAAGCTAGCCAAAAAGAAAAGAACCCCCCTTATCATACTAAGTCAACCCCGGAAAGAGCGAGCAAAGAAGCCCCTCTCACCACTAGCAGTAAGAACCAAGAAGCTAGCCAAAAAGAAAAGAACCCCCCTCATCATACTAAGTCAAATTGGGAAAGGCTATAAAGGAAGAGCAAGCAATGAAGCCAACCAAAAAAAGAACCCCCCTTATCATACTAAGTCAAAGCCGGAAAGGGCATAAGGAAAGGACGAGCAGAGAAGCCCCTCTGAAAGACGGAGCCCATTAAGCTCATAACCCTGGGTCCAATACATATGCCTCAACTATCATGTTCTTATATTGGGTATTCTTTCTATTTTTTACAAGCTATTTACTTGAAAAAAATAGAAAGAATTATCAAAGAACGTATCTTGTAAGGTCTTTATTTTCTAGCAACTCAGCAAGGCTTTCATTTACTTTTGCCTCATCCACGACCAAGGGCTTATCCTTAGTATATTTGCTAGCAAGTTCCTTGGCAGTGAAAGAAATATCTTCAAGCAGCTTTTCCATTATGGTATGAAGCCGGCGAGCGCCTATATTCTCAACATTCTCATTCACCTGCCAAGCAATATAGGCGAGGCGTTTGACTGCCTCCTTACTAAACTCAATGTGCAGCCCTTCGGTTCTCAGTAGTTCGCCATACTGAAGGGTAAGCGAATTATCTGGCTCAGTGAGAATCCGCTCCATATCCTCGGGAGAGAGTGAGCTGAGATTTACTCGGATTGGCAACCTACCCTGTAGTTCTGGGATCATATCTGACGGGGTAGCCAGATGGAAGGCACCAGAACCAATAAAGAGGATATGGTCGGTCTTGACTGTGCCATAGCGAGTCCTCACAGTCGAACCCTCAATGATAGGAAGCAGGTCCCGCTGGACTCCTTCGCGCGATGCATCCACTCCCCTATAGCCGCGCTCATCGCTCCCGCGCGTAATCTTATCCATCTCATCAAGGAAGACGATACTATGCTGTTCCACCAGTTCAACCGCCTTAGTATTAATCTCTTCCTCATTGAGCTCCTCATCAGCCACCTCATCGGTGAGAATACGGCGGGCATCGGCTAGCTTCATCCGCTTTCTTGTCTTCCCACTACCCATTGCCTTCTTAAACATAGACTGAATCTGGCTAGAAACCTCTTCCATCCCTGGCGGTCCCATTATCTCAACTCCCATAGGATTTCTTCTAATTGGGACCTCTATTTCTCTATCATCCAGTTCTCCTTTATGCAGCTTCTCCCTAAATGCCTTACGGGCTGGGGTCTCTCCGTCCCCTTCATCTGAATTTCTTCTGCCCTTGGTAAGCAAAAGATCCAGCAGCCTCTCCTCAACAATCCTATCAACCCTAGTCTTCATCTTGACGCGGGCTTGTTCGCGCACCATCTTTACCGCAACCTCAACCAGATCTCTCACTATGGATTCCACATCTCGTCCCACATAGCCTACCTCAGTAAATTTGGTTGCCTCTACCTTAATAAAGGGCGCCTCCACCAGATGAGCTAGGCGGCGAGCAATCTCAGTCTTCCCCACCCCAGTAGGACCTATCATCAGAATGTTCTTAGGCGCAATCTCTTTTCTCAGCTCCAATGGCAGCTGCATGCGACGCCAACGATTGCGCAGCGCAATCGCAACCGCACGCTTGGCGTCCCTTTGGCCAACAATAAATTTGTCCAGCTCCTGTATGATGTCTTTGGGTAATAGGTTCTTCTCGTCAGTCATATTGCAACACCTCTATATTTATATTGTCATTGGTATAAATACATATCCCAGCAGCTATCTCCATTGCCTTTTGCGCCACTTCTTGTGCCGATAACTTGGTCTCATTTAATAGGGCAAGGGCAGCCGCCCGCGCAAAATTCCCACCAGATCCTATGGCGAGCAATGATTCAGGGGGTTCAACAACATCACCGCTACCAGTGATAATCAGCGAATGTTCCTTATCCGCCACCGCCAATAGGGCCTCCAAGCGACGCAAGTACTTATCGGTTCGCCAATCCTTTGCCAGTTCTACGGCGGCGCGCAACAAAATACCCTGATGCTTGTCCAGCTTTGCCTCAAAGCGTTCAAAAAGAGTAAAGGCATCGGCAGTGCCACCGGCAAACCCAGCCAAGACCCTATTCTCATATAGCTTTCTCACCTTATGAGCATTGGGTTTCATTATGGTATCGCCCAGTGATACCTGTCCATCACCAGCCATCACCACACTATTACCCCGCCGAATAGAAAGAATGGTAGTTGCGTGAACAGAAAGAGGATTTGTCATAATTATTCTGATATAAGGATTGATGGTATTTTTTCAAGCAAAACAAGGACTAGTTCTGGTGCTTGGCGATGAGGCGATGAGGAACATCATTATCATAAAGAATATCGCGCATAGCATTGGTCTGTGAGCGGGAGCTATAGGGGCCTAAGCGAAGGCGGAACCTTATCTCTCCTTCTCTGACATAGGGTTCTATTTTTATCGGCTCAAGCCTAAGCCGAGCTAGATCTTGACTACGGGACAATGCTTGGTGATAGGAAAGAAAATACTCGACGACTAGGGAATAGCTCAGCTGCTGCTCCTCAACTGCAATCGGCTGCTTACGGTCAAATAGCTGCGGCTGTTCGTCAGTAAGGACATTGTAAAAATCAAATTCTTCGCGCGGTGGCGCTGGCAATACTTCCTCCTCTGGCCCTGCTTGATTCTGAGTGGCTACCTTTTTGGTGAGACCTTCTAATGAGGGCATGAAAATATAAAAGGCAAGAACTAATAAGCCAACAGCCAGTAACAAGAGGGGCAATAACAAAGACGAGCGCTTCTTGTTAGATTCTTCATCTAGCTCCTGGCTGCCAAAGTCGGACGGCATCTTCATATTACATCTTCTCTGGCGCTTCCACCCCTAAAATACCCAAGCCATTGGCAAGGGTTTGACGGATGGCGGCACAAAGACAAAGACGAGGCGCTTCTGCCTCTTCCCCTAGGATACGCACCCTGTTGTAATAGCTATGAAACTCCCCTGCCAATTCGTAGAGATAGGTGGGTAAGCGATGGATATCATAGCTAGCAGCTATAGCCACAAGTAGCTGGGGGAATTGGCTAAGTCTGGTTGCCAAATCCAACTCTTGCTTATCGGTCAGTAGATTCAGTTGTGCCAGTGCCTGTCGCTGCTGTCTTTGCCATTCTTCCTCTTGGCTAAGGTTGCTGATTCTCATTCCCTTCTCTCTAAATAGGCTAGCAATACGAGCACAAGCATATTGAACATAATAAACAGGATTGTCTTTGGTAT
This sequence comes from Gammaproteobacteria bacterium, assembly GCA_965215225.1. GTDB lineage: Bacteria > Pseudomonadota > Gammaproteobacteria > CBDBNL01 > JAAOII01. The sequence goes on along the minus strand of OZ244039.1, from coordinate 1,277,101 downwards.
GAGACATGGCAAGAGCCACATCAAAGTTTAGCGGCTGGTCTGCATTACGCATTAGAAAGAAGAAACGAACCAGATCCACCCCAAACTCCTTAACTAATTCTGTCAGAGAGACGAACTTGTCGGCGCGGGTAGACATCGAAAGACGCTCCCCTTTCTCAATTAAAAACACCAGCTGCATCAATAGTATATCAAAGGGTTTATGTCCCAAAGCCTCCATCGAAGAGCGAATTCGGTTCATATAGCCATGATGATCTGCCCCTAGAATATCTACCAATCTGTCATAGCTGCGCGAATACTTGTCATGGTGATAGCCTATATCATAGGCAAAGTAGGTTAGCTGGCCATTGCTCCGTTGAAAGACCCGGTCCTTATCATCGCCAAATTGGCTGCTGAGAAACCAAATCGCCCCCTGCTTGTCATAGAGCAGCCCACGCTCAGTCAAGTCTTTGGTCAGAGCATCTATCTCTTGTTCGGTTTCGGACTCATAATACCAGCTGGTATGTTGAACGCGAAAATTCTTAAGGTCTTGCTTAATTATCCCTATCATATGTTCTAAGACAAATTGCTTCCCCTGTTGAAATTCGTCTTTCAAAGAGTTTTCAAGGAATTCAATTATCCTATCTAATCGCTCTTCCCTATCTAAATCGGGAGATTTCAACAGAGGTAGTAATTCCTCTATCACCGGCTTCAATTTGGTCCATGATAGCAAATCCGGTTCTTGTTCTTGCCATTGGCGCGCCCAATCCATAAGATACATACCCTGATAGAAGCCTTCTGGTAAAGGGGCGTTTTTGGACAGATGCCACCTTGTGTCGGACGGATAAATAAAACCTCCTAGTAAGGGAGGATCGAACAGCCACATCAGACGGATAAAGAAACTGGCGGTTAGGATATTCATCTGCCGACCGCTATCATTGACATAGAATTCCCCATCCGCTTCATAGCCAACGAAATTCATCAGATTAACTAGCGACGATCCTATGGCAGCAGCCCGCCCATGCCCTATGTGTAATGGGCCGGTTGGATTTGCCGAGACATATTCAACCAGTATCCTCTTGCCCTGCTCTTCAGCTGGTAAGGAGTTCGCGCCAAACTTCTCTCCCTGTTGTAGAACTTCTGCAATAGTGTTTAGGATGGATTCTTCTTGGCAATGGAAATTAATAAAACCGGGCGGGGCAACCTCGACCTTTGCCAGCCAGTCATAATTCGATTGAGTAATCTTAGTTGCTAGCTTCTCAGCCAGCTCCAGTGGCTTATGATTGGCTGACTTTGCCAACACCAGAGCAAGATTACTAGCATAGTCACCACTAACCTTCGGTGGTGTCCGTTGGACAACAATGGGAACAGAATCTGATTCCAGCTGCCCTTCTCGTTTCAGTTGGCGAACTACTAAGGCAAGCGCCGCTTCAATTTTTTTCTCCACCAAGAAAAACTAGGGAGCGGCCGCCACCAGACGCATCTCATAGCTAACTACTGGATGACTTGGCTTTTGGATTTCAAGTAAGATATCATAGCTGTTAGCTGCGCCCATCAAACTATCCGTCACATCTGGAGCAAGGTATTGATAAGGGGAAAAACGACCAGATGCAATGACTATACCGTTGATATCAGAAAAAATAATATTCACCCATGGAAACGCCTGAGCCCTATTGTCTCTATTCACCAATCTAGCTTGAATCACATAGGTTGAATCCTCCCTCAGATCCACTTGAAAATCCTGTAAGGAGAGTCTATCTGGTTCTACCCAGGCTGGTAACTGGCAGCTCAGACTCTCAATGGAACAGAGAAAAGAATAGATGGGACGAAGACTTTCTCTCGTTGCCCATTTGTCAAAGTTCAACCATAACAACTGAAACAACAGGAAAACAACCAGACACAGATTGCCAAATATCAATCCACTTCTTTTTAAGAATTGCCTTCTTTTGTATTCCGAATATTTCGTTGATGGGGGCAACATTATGTCATCTGCATCCATAGGTTCCATTTTATCCTTTGAAGCTGATTTTTCATCCTTTATAGCCTTCCCTGAATCCGCCTTAGCACGAGGAGCATAAAACCCTTTCAGCAGATGATTGGGAGCATAGAATTGATTATTACAATTCTTACAAACAATATCCCCTTCCTTCTTTTCGATATCCGCTTGGGTTAGATCCGCATCCGCATAACAGGATGGGCACTGAGCTACATAAGGATAATTCATTGGTAAATTATATATGAAGACAGACCATTGCAAAATGTTTATTGTGAAAAGCTGGCTTCGCTTCTTAGTAATCATATCTGAACCCCAAAAAAACGAATAAAATGAAGCAGCCATCCTATGAGAAAATGGCTAATTCTTCAATATAAGTATGTATGATAATGGGCCTAATTTTTTTATCTTTCAGCGATTTTTTTGTTATTAAAAAGATTTTGTCAATATAAATGAGTATAATAAGCACTATGCTAGCAAAGTTTAATTTTTCTGTCTTTCGCCAGTTTTCCATTATGGCGTTCTTTGAGGTTCGTCTCTCTCGCTTCCTTTCCGCCATATTCTCTCGGCCCTCTTCTATGTTTTCTTCTAGCTCCCTTATGCTCCTCCATACCCCACATTCACATTGTCTAGCAAGGGGATTTCTCTTCTTATTAGCTGGAATTAGCCTCTTGGTTCTTACTGCTTGTGCTGGCGGGGGTGGAGGCAGCAGTTCAGCTGGGGGTTCTGCCAGTGCTTTTAAGGTAGAACTTACCTTTAGCCCAACAGCAAATGGCTTTGTCATAGGCAACCAATCAGACTTCGGCAATTTCGTTTCTTTGAACATCACAGCAACCACAACCAGTCGCGGCGGCAGGGTAATAGAAGACGCGCCTATTAACATAGCTAGTGAATTTATTGATAGCAGTTATTCTTTTGTTGTGCCGTTTGAAGCCAACTGGACTTTTGAGATTATAGGCACTCTGAGTGATGGCAGGCAGGAGCCGATAGAGATAGTTTTTGTTTGGCCAGAAAATGAGGAAGACCACAAAAGCGGTGGTATTCATTCGGGGCTGGATACGGATGGAGATAGGCGAGCGAACAGTGTAGATGATGATGATGATAATGACAATGTGACGGATGGGGACGACGACTGTCCTGTTGGGGATATAGATTGGACGAGCAATTCATCGACCGATAATGATAATGATGGTTGCCGTGATGAGAGTATTGAGGATACAGATGACGATAATGATGGGGTGGAGGATGGTTCAGACGACTGTTCTAGTGGAGAGACAGGTTGGGAAAGCAATCCTACTACCGATAATGATGGGGATGGTTGCCTTGATGATAGTAGTGAAGATACAGATGATGATAATGATGATTTGAATGATGGTAATGAGAGAGAGCAACTGAGTGTAGGTGGAGTGAGTTGCCAGTTGTTAGCGGATTGCGATGGAGACACTGTCACAGATAAAGATGAAGTAGCGGTAAATTGTGTAATAGAAGCGGATTGCGATTATGATGGAGTAAGAGATGGTGATGAAGAGGCTGGGTGTGTTGAAAATACTGATTGCGATACTGATGGGGTGGGAGATGCTGCTGAGGCAAGGGGATGTGCCAAACTAGAAGATTGCGATATGGATGGAGAAATGGATGGGACGGACATAGATGATGATGGTGATGGGTTGATAGAGATAGCTATGGCGGCGGAATTCGATGCGGTGCGTCATCAGCTGGATGGTACCGGAAGGAAGCTATCAGCGGATGCAACACTTAACCAAACTGGCTGTGGTGGTGGCCAAGATGCTAATGGCGTGGATATCACTTCTTGTTCTGGCTATGAGCTGGTTGCGGATATAAGTCTTGCAACCTATGCCGATGATGAAGGAGGCAAAGGCTGGCAACCCTTGGGTCATGATACAAATACTAATACAGATGATTGTCAAGGAGCTGCTTTTGCTGGCATTTTTGAAGGCAACGGCTGGACAATTAGTGGTTTAAACATTAGTCGCTCAGGCGAGGATTGTGTGGGTTTGTTTGGTCATATAGCTGCGGACGCGACGATTCGCAATCTTATTCTTCATGCCAAAACAGTGATAGGCAGGAGGCTGGTAGGCGGTCTGGTAGGAGTAATGGGTACGGAGGCTGATATTTATTCTTCATCGGTTGTGGTGGGTGAGGTGAGTGGGACTGGTAATGTTATAGGCGGTCTGGTGGGGGATAGTAGATCGGCTCGGATTGTTTCTTCATCGGTTGTGGCGGCTGAGGTGAGCGGGGATAGTTTTGTAGGCGGTCTGGCGGGGGTTAGTCAACGGGGTCAGATTTATTCTTCATCGGTTGTGGTGGGTGTAGTGAGCGCGGACGGCACTGGTCCTTTGCGTCCTGTGGGCGGTCTGGTGGGGGATGCTCAATTGGGTCAGATTTATTCTTCATCGGTTGTGGTGGATGAACTGAGCGGGACGGATAGTGGACAAGTGAGCGGTCTGTCGGGAAACTCTATCAATGGCAAGGTTGCTTATTCTTATGTAGTCTCAGGTAGTGATACTAATATGCTGGTGGGTACAATCGGGACTGTTCCTGAAGTTGCTTCCTATTGGGACAGTAATACTAGTGGTGTCACTAGTGGAAACACTGGTGACCCGAAGACCACTAGTGAGCTTCGCAATCCAACTGGCTATGCAGATATCTATGATAGTTGGGACGATGAGACAGTTATGTTTAGCGATGGGCCAACCGACGAGCCATTGGCGGTCTGGTGTGATAGGGATAATAGTGGGGCCATTGAGTCGGCTGAACGAGATCCTAGTAATCTCATCTGGGATTTTGGTGACTCGGATGAATATCCTGCCATTCGCTGCACTCCGCTAGCTCCAGACGAATGGCGTGATTGGTGGTCTTTGGATGGGAATGGCAAACCCCAACTAAACCAGATGCTTCTAGATAACACCTTAAACCCATAGCCTTAGTTTAGAATTTCTATATTCCCATACAGCTATATTAGCCATTCAATCTAAAGGCTAGCGACCAGAACAGAAGCCGCTACAAATTTAGCTCAGATCTTTGGCGTAAAATGGCTAGCATAGAGACCAGATTCTGAACTTCTTTAGCTTCACTATTTTTCCCACTTGATATGACTATTTATGTTATGGTCTTTGTAAATTTGTAAAACATCGGCGCAAAAATCTTCAAGCACCTTGTTGTTTTCCTTTTTGGCAAGATTGTATAGACGGATAAACATCTTCTTACCGGTCTCTGTTTGGTTCAGATTTTTTTTGATAAAGTTGTGTTGGGAACAGAGGGTTTGACCATTAGCTATTATTGCTTTGCCACCTAGATCTTTGGGTTTGATATGGTCAATATGAAGATCCATACCCTCTTTTTCACCACGACCACATATGACGCACCTGTATCCATCTCGCTTTAATATTTCTGCTTTTTGTGTTGTAGAAAAAGCCTCAAGAATTTTCTTTTTCGCTTTGACGGGATCATAATGATAAATGCCCTTTCTCACTTTTATCAAATAACCATCTTGGTGAAGTCGGCGTATTCCACGGTCAGGGTCTCTAAAGACTTCTCCTGTTCGCTTTGTCCATTCATTTGTTGCCCAATCAACGATTTCGGGGTGGGGAATATCTCGATTGGGATTTTCCTTGAAATATTCCATCAGCAATTCAAGTTGAGTGATTGATTCTTTGTTGTTTTGCTTCTTCATCTCAGAGCAAATCAGGTTGGTGAATTTTTGCTTCTTTCTGTAAGCGGCTAATTGCTATATCACAGTATTTCTTGTCAATATCAACTCCGATTCCCTTTCGCTTGTGCTGACTTGCGGCGATAAGCGTCGAGCCACTGCCAAGAAATGGGTCAAGAACAGTATCGCCAACAAAACTAAACAGCTTTATGCAGCGCCGTGGCAGCTCAAGTGGAAATGCGGCTGGATGGCCGCCTGCCCCCTTTTTACTCTGACCGCCGAATGTCCATACTCCATTTGTCCAAGCCATAAATTCTTGTTTGGTGATATCGTTCTCTTTCTTCCCATTGCTCTTTTTCCAGTTCTTCTTATACAGAACCAAGATTACTTCAACTGGAGCAATGACATAAGGAGCGGAAGCGGACATCCATGAGCCCCAAGCGGTTCGGCGAGAGATGTTGCCCTCATTCCAAATGATAGTTGAGTGATAATGCCAACCAAGCTTACGGGCAATGGTTGTAATATCGGCGCAGACCGCCTGTTGCCCTCCTTTGTTTTTATCAAGCGGGATATTCAAGCAAAAGCGCCCATCGTCTTTGGCAAGAAGATAACATTTTTCTAGCCACTTTTCGGTAAATGCTAGATAGTCTTTATAGGACAAATCATCTTTGTGAGAGTTATAGTGAATATCTATGTTGTAGGGAGGTGAGGTGATGATGAGGTCAATAGAGGATTCTGGAATAGCGGTTATTGTCAGAATATCATCTCTATAGATGAGGATATTATCCTGCTTGAAATATATTTGGTGCATCCTTTTTGGTGGCTGTTTTTGGCATGGGCTCAATAGAACAAATCCAACAGCTGAGCGGCTTGTATGGCGGTGAGGGGACAGGTCTTTTGTGTTCTCAATTTCTTGGTGTTGTTTGCTAGCTGCTATTATACTATCATATAAATTATGGAGGATTTTTCTGCAATCTAAAGAGCAGAAATATTAAAACGGGGTGGATACAAGTGAGTCATATATGGTCAAGGAAAAGAACTATGAACCTACGGGATTATATAATCCGCATAATCCGCATAATCCGCCTTACGAAAAAACAGCTGATCCTTCTTTGGATGGTCTTCGCTATTGTTAGGGCAAACTGCTGGCAATCAGCCTTTGGTTATTTTTTGTTGTAGTTGTTGTAGGGCGGCGCGCACCAGTTGCTCGGTGCTAAGAGAGGGGTCATTAATCTGTTGGATAATATTAGTTGCTTCCACTTTTTTATAGCCAAGGAAGATGAGCGCATCCACTGCCCGAAAGGAGCGGTCGTCTTTCTCGGCTGAGGGGCGGTCTATCAGATCCTCCTCACCCAACTCTGCCAGTAGGCGGCGGGCAGTTTTAGGACCTAGACCTGGGACTAGTTTAAGCCTATCAAGATCCTGTTGCTTCAATAGAGTAGCAACCTCATCAATATTAAAGGTGCTCAGGATACTAAGACCCAACTTGGGTCCTATGCCACTGACACTGGTCAGACGGTCAAACACCTCTCTTTCCTCAGGGGAAGAAAAGGCAAAAATAACCATTGAATCATTTCTTATTAATAGATGAGTAAAGAGCTGCACCTCTTCTCCTTCGGTTAATCTCTCACACACGGAAAGAGGCGCTTCAAGACGATAGCCTATACCACCGACCTCAACGACAAGATGGGGAACCGTCTTCTTAATGAGACGGCCGCAAACAAAGTCAAACAATGGCTATTTCTTTTTCGCCTTCTTAGGCGGTTCTTCTTCCGTTGATTCGGCTGATTCGGTGGCTTCCGTGGACTCTGCTGATTCCGTGGGTTCCGCTGATTCGGTTGATTCTGCTGATTCTTTTGATTCGGTTGATTCGGTTGATTCTTTGACCTCTTCAAAATCGGCATCCTCAACCGTCGAATCTTTTGCTTGGTCGGCAGATTCTGATTCCGCTTTCTGCTTTTCTTGCTCTCTCTTCACCGCAGCTTGAGTTAAAGGCATGGATTTTTGGGTCAGTTCTTGGATATCTTTCTCAATGGCCTCTCGATCGTCTTCTTTGAGCGCGGTCTCTAGCTTCTCTAAGGCCTTTTCTATTTCTTGTTTTTCCTCTTCTTTAACAGCATCCTTATTCTCATCTAGCATCTTCTTAACTCCATGAACTAGGTTATCTCCTTGATTACGCGCTGCGACTAATTTTTCAAACTTCTCATCTTCAGCTGCATGAGATTCAGCATCCTTCACCATCTTTTCAATCTCTTCCTCACTCAAGCCGCTTGATGCCTTTATTTGGATAGATTGCTCCTTGCCGGTATTCTTATCCTTAGCCGACACATGAAGAATACCATTGGCATCCAAATCAAAACTCACCTCTATTTGTGGCATGCCTCGTGGCGCTGAGGGTATGTCAGTAAGGTCAAACCTTCCTAAGGACTTATTGTCCCCTGCCTTCTTCCGTTCTCCTTGGAGAACATGAATGGTAACCGCGCTCTGATTGTCCTCGGCTGTTGAAAAGATCTGAGCCTTTTTGGTAGGTATGGTGGTATTCTTTTCAATCAATACAGTCATTACGCCGCCGAGGGTTTCTATCCCTAAGGATAATGGCGTAACATCTAGTAGTAGCACATCCTTAATATCACCAGCAAGAACCGCCCCTTGAATTGCTGCCCCTAGGGCCACCGCCTCATCAGGATTGACATCGCGCCGTGGTTCGCAATTAAACAGCTCTTGGACCTTCTTCTGCACCAATGGCATACGAGTCTGCCCGCCTACTAATAGCACCTCATGAATATCATCCATCGACAGATTCGCATCCTTAACCGCTTCTTTACAGGGTTCTAGGGTTTTTAGCACCAGACTTTCAACTAGGGATTCCAGTTTTGCTCTAGTCATCTTGATATTCATATGCTTGGGTCCTCCGCTATCTGCGGTAATATAAGGAAGATTGATGTCAGTCTGTTGACTGGAGGATAGTTCTACTTTGGCTTTCTCGGCCGCATCCTTAAGCCTTTGCATCGCCAGGGGATCCTTGGTAAGATCTATGCTGGTCTCCTTCTTAAATTCCTCTACCAAAAAATCTATGACAAGGTTATCAAAATCTTCACCGCCTAAGAAGGTGTCCCCATGGGTAGCCAAAACCTGAAACTGCTGTTCGCCATCAACCTTTGCCATCTCTATGACGGAGACATCAAAAGTGCCGCCACCCAGATCATAGACAGCTATCTTCACATCATTATGATCCTTATCCATACCATAGGCAAGAGCGGCCGCGGTAGGTTCGTTGATGATGCGTAACACATTAAGCCCGGCAATGCGGCCAGCATCTTTGGTAGCCTGCCGCTGTGAGTCGTTGAAATAGGCGGGAACAGTGATGACTGCATCCTTAATCTTCTCGCCCAGATAGTCTTCGGCTGTCTTCTTCATCTTTTTTAGCACTTCTGCCGATACCTGAGGCGGCGCCATCTCCTTATCCTTAGCTGCCACCCAGGCATCGCCATTCTTTGCTTTGACTATTTTGAAGGGAGATCTCTTAATGTCTTTTTGAACCACATCATCTGAATACTTTCTCCCTATTAAACGCTTAACGGCAAAAACAGTATTGTCTGGATTGGTTACACTTTGCCTTTTTGCCGATTGACCCACCAACACCTCGTCGGTCCAAGCAACTATAGAAGGTGTGGTGCGATTGCCTTCTGCATTTTCAATTACTTTGGGCTTACCACCTTCTACAACCGCCACGCAGGAGTTGGTGGTTCCCAAATCAATTCCTATTACCTTTGCCATATCTTCTATTCCTCTATTGATGGCTTATATTAATTATGTTGATTACATAATACCTATCAACTTAATTTCAAGGAATTTATGATTTCTATTTATCTAATCTACAATAGTAGAAATTTTGTATCACCTCTAATTAACAATGAGGGGTGAATTAACATTTAGAAATCATAATCTATTCCGCTGACCAGATTCGCAAGGTTCAATCTCACCCAAAAAAATGCTTTTATTAGTTGGAATGAACGAAATAATCAAACCTTTCTATTTGAAAACTATCCGCTGTCTCTTTTCATAGCGAATGGCAACCCACCAGACCAGGATACTGACAGTGAAGACCACTCCTATGAGGATGGCAGCCAGCGCATTAATCTTTGGTGTGATGCCTAGACGAACGCTTGAGAATACCTGAATGGGTAGAGTAGTAGAAGCAGGACCTGAAACAAAGCTGGCAATAACCAAGTCATCTAATGACAGGGTGAAGGCCAACAGCCAACCAGCCACCAATGCCGGCGCGATTGAAGGCAATATGACCAAAAAGAATACCATAAAAGGATGGGCGCCCAGGTCCATAGCCGCCTCTTCTAAAGAAGCATCCATTTCCCTCAACCGAGTAGCCACTATGATAGTCACATAGGCCATAGTAAGCGTAGTATGAGCGATGAATATGGTCATCAAGCCACGAGTGGCAGGAAAACCCAACAGATTTCCCATAGCCACAAAGGTTAGCAAGAAGGATATCCCCAAGATGATGTCGGGGACGACCAAAGGAGCTGTGATGGACAGCTCAAATAGGCGGCGACCGCGAAGAAGCGGAAACTTTATCAAGCTATAGGCCGCCAGCGTCCCCAATACTAGGGCTGCACTTGCCGATGAGAAGGCAATGACTAGGCTTCGCCAGGCAGCATTGAGTATCTGGGTATCAAGGAACAGTTCCCTATACCATTTGAAAGAAAACCCACCCCAGACTGTCACCAAGCGGGATTCATTAAAGGAAAAGATGACCAGAATCAGCAAAGGAGCATAGAGAAACACCATTCCCATTATCAGAACCGAAGAACTAAACCGCAGCTTATTCATGCTTATTCATACCTATTCATATGGTGGCTTGTTGTCATCCTAACTCCAATGCCCTACTCTGAAATCTATGGTAAATCATTATGGGAATCACCAGTAACAGCAACATTAAGACAGTCAAGGCGGCCGCAACCGGCCAGTCACGATTGTTAAAGAACTCTTGCCAGAGGATCTTCCCTATCATCTGAGTGCCAGGGCCGCCGAGCAGCTCTGGTATGACAAACTCGCCCACGGCCGGAATTAACACCAGCAAGCAGCCAGCGATAATCCCTCCCATAGAGAGCGGCAGGGTCACCCTGATAAAGGTCCCCCACGAGCGACAACCCAAATCCGTAGCCGCCTCAATCAAAGAGCGATCCATCTTCACCAGATTAGCATAGATGGGTAGGATCATAAAGGGAAGGATGAGAAGGCAATGACTAGGCTTCGCCAGGCAGCATTGAGTATCTGGGTATCAAGGAAGAGTTCCCTATACCATTTGAAAGAAAACCCACCCCAGACTGTCACCAAGCGGGATTCATTAAAGGAAAAGATGACCAGAATCAGCAAAGGAGCATAGAGAAACACCATTCCCATTATCAGAACCGAAGAACTAAACCGCAGCTTATTCATGCTTATTCATACCTATTCATATGGTGGCTTGTTGTCATCCTAACTCCAATGCCCTACTCTGAAATCTATGGTAAATCATTATGGGAATCACCAGTAACAGCAACATTAAGACAGTCAAGGCGGCCGCAACCGGCCAGTCACGATTGTTAAAGAACTCTTGCCAGAGGATCTTCCCTATCATCTGAGTGCCAGGGCCGCCGAGCAGCTCTGGTATGACAAACTCGCCCACGGCCGGAATTAACATCAGCAAACAGCCAGCGATAATCCCTCCCATAGAGAGCGGCAGGGTCACCCTGATAAAGGTCTCCCATGAGCGACAACCCAAATCCGTAGCCGCCTCAATTAAAGAGCGGTCCATCTTCACCAGATTAGCATAGATGGGTAGGATCATAAAGGGAAGATAGCCATAGACTATACCTATATATACTGCTATTGGCGTATTTAAGATTCTCATAGGCTCGTCAATGACTCCCAGCCAGAGAAACAGACTATTAATCAAGCCGTTATTTTTGAGAATGCTCATCCAAGCATAGATCCGAATCAAGAAGGAAGTCCATGAAGGCAACAGGATGAGCAATAGCAATACCCCTTGCATCCTAGGATTAGCATGGGCTATGGCATAAGCCATAGGATAGCCTAATAGTAAAGCCAAGATAGTAGCAGTAGCAGCAATTTGTAAGGATTGAAGATAGGATTGATAATAGAGAGAATCGGAAAAGATTAATAGATAGTTGCCAAAATTCAGAAGAATCTGAAGGCTCTCATCTGCTATAGTCCAGAGCGAACTATAGGGCGGAATGGAAATCTGTAGCTCCGCCAAGCTAATCTTAATGACTATGGCAAGGGGAAGAATGAGAAAGACTATCAGCCAACTAAAGGGAATGATAATCGCGCCAGACCGAACAAATTGCCAAACGAATTGGATGGCGGAGTTTATGTAGGGCATCCTATTCCCTTCCTAGGACCACACAATTTTCTCCTTTCCAATGGACATATACCCTGTCCTTATAGGCTATGTCTTGTTGCTCCTGTTTAGAAGTATTGGCAACCGAAGCAAGCAGGGTAAATCCACTGGCTAGGCGAATATGATAGATAGAATTACTACCTAGATAGGCAATCTCCGCTACCCTACCCTCTTGCCAATTAAACTTTTGGCGTGGTTTCTTCTTACTGACCGCCAGCTTCTCTGGTCTTAAAGCAATTTCCATTTCCATCCCTTCGCTACCACCCACACCATAGGGGAGATGGATTTCGTTAGCCAGCTGTTCTGACGAAAAAATGCTATGGTCGCTTTCATCCACCTTTAGGGTGGTGGTGAAGATATTGACCATACCGAAAAATTCTGCCACTGGGCGACTGGTCGGATACTCATAGAGCAAGGATGGTTTATCCAGCTGGAGAATCTCACCATCGGCCATGACCGCAATACGCGAACACATGGTCATTGCCTCCTCCTGGTCGTGAGTCACCAGGATGCAGGTTACTCCTACCTCTTCAATTATGTTGACTATCTCAAGCTGCATCTGAGTGCGCAGCTTCTTATCCAGAGCCGCCATTGGTTCATCCAACAATAGCAGCATAGGTTTCTTGGCGAGGCTACGCGCCAGCGCCACTCTCTGTCTCTGTCCGCCCGACAGCTGATAGGGCTTGCGATTGGCATAGGATTCCATCTCCACCAATTCCAGCATTTCATCCACCCGCTGCTTTATCTCGGGGCGAGGCAGCCTGTCCTGCTTCAAGCCAAAGGCGATGTTGTTTGCCACACTAAGATGAGGAAAGAGTGCATAGGATTGGAACATCATATTCACCTTGCGCCTATAAGGAGGAATTGCCACCAGGTCTTCGCCATCCAGTCTCACCTGCCCGCTGTCTGGCCTGGTGAAACCAGCGATGATACGCAGCAGAGTCGTCTTACCGCAACCAGAACCGCCTAAGAGACCAAATATGTCTCCCTTTTTGACGGTGAAACTTACCTCATCTACCGCAACAAGATCATCATATGTCTTATTAACCTTCTTAAGCTCTAAAAGAGGACGAGACACATTCGCGCTATATTGCTATATTAAGGTCTTGTTATTGGGATTTAACCGAAGTCCAAGTGCGAGTAATGATTCTATTTATGCTAGGTGGCAGCACCTCAGCCGTCCATAGCTTAGCCCTTGTAGCTGGGTCGGGATATATACCTGTGTCGGCAAGAATCTCTGGGTCTACATACTGTTCAGATGAAGGATTGGGGTTGGCATAGGAAACATAGTTGGTAATGGCAGCAACAACCACGGGCTCCAAGATATAGTTGATAAACTTATAGGCATTATCAACATTCTTAGCGTCGGCAGGTATTCCCATCATATCAAACCAAAGCAATGCACCCTCCTTAGGTATGACATAGCTAATCTCAATATTATTTCCCGCTTCAACAGCCCTATCGGCCGCAATGAAGATGTCACCAGAAAATCCCATAGCAATACAAATATCACCATTAGCCAAATCGGAAATATAACGGGATGAATGAAAGTAGGTAACATAAGGCGCAATGGACCTGAGCAGATCTTCCGCTCTCATATAGTCCGCCCTTTGGCGACTATTGGGATCCAAGCCCATATAGTGTAAGGCTGCCCCAACTACCTCAGTAGGAGCATCCAATAGGCTAACACCACAGGACTGCAGCTTGCTAATTAGGGCGGGCTTAAACAACAGGTCCCAACTATCAAGTGGGGCATCTTCACCTAGAACTGCTTTAACCTTAGCTGCGTTATAGCCTATGGCACTTGTCCCCCACATATAGGGAACGCCATACTTGTTATCCTTGTCATAACTAGCAGAAATGAGATTTAGCAAGGCCGAATCTAAATTCCCATAGTTAGACAACTTAGACCTATCAATAGGCTGATAAACCCCCGCTTGTATCTGCTTAGCCATAAAATCGGCACTTGGAAATACCAGATCATAACCAGTGCCACCAGTCAGCAACTTGGCTTCCAACACTTCATTGCTGTCATAGGTATCATAAATTACCTGAACACCTGTGCGCTTTTCAAAATTAGCAATGGTATCCTCGGCAATATAGTCCGACCAGTTGTAAATATTAAGCTTGCCCTGTCCATAAAGAAAAGGAGCGCCTAGTAGCAACACCAGTCCGAGTCCGAATATACGAAGTCTTCTCATAATAATCACCTCTATAGTTATAGTTTATAGTTTGCTAAAAACAATCACCTATCCAATTGGATAGACTAACAGTCTCTATTTTACTTCTATTTCTCTTTTATTCCACTTCTATTCCTCTTCTATTCCTCTCTTATCTCACTTCTATTCCACCCCTATTCCACTGCAAAAACTTAAAAGATATAGAACAACACCTTTGAAAAATGTTTGAAGTTTTTATTAGTTAGACATTTATAAGAAAGTTGGATGATATACTGGCAAAAAAGACAACCGAAATGGAGAATCTGAAGAATCTAAGGTTATAATTTAGCTATGAGAAAAATAGCTAATTCTTCAAAGATTTCAACTATAATTACTCTATGATTAAAAATACCTTACGGCGGATTAACATACTTTGTTTTTTTGACAAAGACTCTCTCAATCCAAAAGGATGAACAGAATGAATAATCTGAAGAATCTAAGGTTATAATTTAGCTATGAGAAAAATAGCTAATTCTGCAAAACTTTCAACTATAATTACTATTATGATTAGAAATACTCTACTTCGTTTTTTTGACAAAGACTCCCATTTGGCTGATTTGGCTAAGGATTCTCATTTAGCTGAGGGCTCTCATTTAGCTGCATCCCTTGTGCCCCTTCCGATTTTGCTTGGCAAGCTGGGGCGCTTTCTCTTCTTCTTAGCTGCAGCTGGTTTCTTATTAATTGCCCTTACTGCTTGTGCTGGTGGGTCGGGAGACAGTTCAGCCGGGGACTCTCCTAAGGCTATTCAGGATGATGATAATGATGGCATTGAGAATGATCTGGATAATTGTCCTATGGATGCAAATACCGATCAGTTGGACACAGATGATGACAAAGTTGGGGATGCTTGTGATGAGGATGACGATGGTGATGGAGTCCGAGATGGAGTTGAGGCGGCTGGGTGTGCCCTAGCAGCTGATTGTGATAATGATGGGGCAAGAGATGGGGCGGATGTAGATGATGATGGCGATGGGTTGATAGAGATAGGCACGGCGGCAGAGTTAGATGCAGTTCGCTATGCTCTAAATGGCAGTGGGCGTAGGTCATTAAGGAATGGGGTGCTCAACACCGATGGCTGTGGCAATGGCACTACCGCTTCTTGTTCTGGCTATGAGCTGGTAACGGATATAAGCCTTGCTGCTTATGCGAATAATGAGGGAGGCAAAGGCTGGCAACCCTTGGGGCATGATACAAATAGTGTTATTGATAGATGTCAAGGAGCTGCTTTTAATGGAATCTTTGAAGGCAACGGCTGGACGATTACAGATTTAAGCATTAATCGTCCAACTGAGGATTGTGTGGGTTTGTTTGGCCAGATGGCCGTGAATTCAGAGATTCGCAATCTTACGGTTCGTGCCGAGGCCGTAGTAGGTAGGAATATAGTAGGCGGCCTGGTGGGGTCTGGTGATAGATATCGAATTATTTCTTCTTCGGTTGTGGCAGCTAAGGTGAGTGGGAGTACTACTGTAGGCGGTCTGGTAGGGTTTGGTCCATTTGCTCGGGTTCATTCTTCTTCGGTTGTGGCAGCTGAGGTGAGTGGGGTTAGTAATAGTGTAGGCGGTCTGCTGGGAAGTGGTGAACCGGTACGGATTCATTCTTCTTCGGTTGTGGTAGGTGTGGTGAGCGGGAATAATTTTGTAGGGGGTCTGGTAGGGGTGGGTGAGTCGGCTGGAATTATTTCTTCTTCGGTTGTGGCAGGTGAAGTGAGCGGGCGTAATACTGTAGGCGGTCTGGTGGGGGATGGTCGCTCGGCTCAGATTCGTTCTTCTTCGGTTGTGGTGGGCAAAGTGAGCGAGACAGCGTCGTTTGTAGGTGGTCTGGTAGGAGCTTTCACTGGCCAGCTTGCTTATTCTTATGTAGTATCAGGCAGTAATGTTAATATGCTGGCCGGGATTTCAAGCGGGACTAGAGTTGCTTCCTATTGGGACAGTGATACTAGTGGTTTCACTAGTGGTGGAAACCTTGGCACTCCTAAGACCAGCGATGCACTTCGCAGTCCAACTGATTATGAGGGGATTTATGATGATTGGAATAAGACAAATATATTTGGCGGGGATGAACCATTGGCAGTCTGGTGTGATAGGGATAATAGTGGGAACATAACAGGGGATGAAAAAGTCGATGCCAATCTTATTTGGGATTTTGGTGAGTCGGATGAATATCCCGCCATTCGCTGCACCCCGCTAAAACCTGACGACTGGCGTGATTGGTGGTCCTTGAATGCAACTGACAAACCCGAACTAGACAGGGACCGTTTAGACGAAGCGTTAAATCAATAGACACTAGTTTAGAATTGCTAAGCCATTCAAGCTAAAGGCTAAAGACCCCGTCATAATGAGGATGCGGATGAGAAGGGAGTTTTCTAAGCCATTCGATCTAAAGGCTAAAGACCAAAAGCCATCATACATAATGGCAAAATAAGAGATAGTTGCCAGCCAAGGCAGCATTCGGTTGTCATATTTCATATAGCTTTTTCAAATCGGCTTGATTTGTTGTGATTTGCGCGCGCTCCCCGATGAGTTAAAATACTATCCGAACAGCAAACAGGCAAACAGGCGAATAAAATGTCCTATTCATTGAGATGGTGCCTATTGATTGCTCCCTGGTGGGCTTTGATTATCAGTCTCATAAGTTGTGATTTGCGGGCGCTCCCCGATGAGTTAAAATACTATCCGCAAAGAACAACAAACAGAATGTCTTATTCATTGAGATGGTGCCTATTGGTTGCTCCCTGGTGGGCTTTCATTATCAGCCTCATACTAGGTTTCAAGTATCAAGGCTATTCCCATTTCAGCCAACATATGAGCGAACTAGCCGCCACCTATGCTCCTTATAGTCAATGGATGAGTTATCTGGGACTGCTTCCTCATGGACTGCTATTGGTTGTTGGCAGCCTTGCGGTCCTTAAGAATGCCACTAGGCGCGCCAGATTGCCCTATGGCTTCCTCCTTGTGTCTGCCCTATTCTTTGTCTCTCTTGCCTTCTTTCCTTGTGATCTTGGTTGTCCTATTAAAGACAATATCTCCCTCAATGCCAAGATTCACCATTTCAGTGCATTCTCTGCTTTCTTGGCTGGCATCTGTGCCCAGCTCTTTCTTGGCAGTCTCTATCTAGAAAATCGGGATAATCGTTTCTATGGCTATTGCCTATTAGTCGGTCTTGTTTCGGTTGCTCTTTATATTTTTATGTATCTCTTCCTCTATGGCACGCCTAGGCTTGCTAACTACAAAGGATTAGCCCAACGAGCCTTTATGGCAGGCTACTTCGTTTGGTTGGTGCTGGTAGTCACTATGGACAAGCCAAGCAAGAAATCTTCCTAAGTCTGACCAATCTCATCATAAATTTCCTATAATAACTTAGATGAAGTTCTTTATTGAAACCCATGGTTGTCAGATGAATGTCTATGACTCTCAAAAGATAGCGGACATTCTCGCCAGCCAATGTGTGATAGAAGCCACCAGTGATGCCGAGGAGGCAGAGCTATTATTGCTAAATACCTGTTCAATAAGAGAAAAGGCCCAGGAGAAGGTATTCTCCCAGCTCGGCAGATGGAACCAGTTGAAGAAACAGAACCCGCAGATTATTATTGCAGTAGGTGGTTGTGTTGCTTCCCAAGAGGGAGCTGCCCTTCAACGCCGTGCTCCTTGTGTTGATATTGTCTTTGGACCTCAAACCCTCCATCGCCTACCAACCATGATAGCTAGGGTTCGGGACAAAAGACAAAAAATATTAGATATCAGCTTCCCTGAAATAGAGAAGTTTGATAGCCTGCCACCACCGAGGGTGAGCGGCGCAGAAGCCCTGGTTTCAATTATGGAGGGCTGTAGCAAATACTGTTCCTTCTGTGTGGTGCCCTATACCCGCGGCGAAGAGGTAAATCGCCCTCCTCACCAGATATTAACCGAGATAGAACAGCTAGCAGACCATGGAGTAAAAGAGGTCACCCTGCTGGGACAGAATGTTAATGCCTATAAATATGGCAAGACCGATTTTGCCCAGCTCCTCTTCCTAGTGGCAGAGCTGCCCAATATAGAACGGATTCGCTTCACCACTTCTCATCCGATTAATACCACCAATGGCCTCATTGATGCCTATGCTGCTCTGCCTCAACTGGCGGATCACTTTCACCTGCCAGTTCAAAGTGGCTCAGACCGCATTCTCTCCTTGATGAAGCGAGGTCATACAGTCCTAGAATACAAAGAGAAGATTCACCGGCTCAGAGAGGTCCGACCCAATATCAGTCTATCCTCCGACTTCATTGTCGGCTTTCCCGGCGAGAGTGAAGAGGATTTCCTTGCCACCCTAGATTTGGTTGAGGAACTAAGATTTGACCGCTCCTTTAGTTTTATCTTTAGCAAGCGTCCAGGGACACCAGCTGCCTATCTTGATGACAAAACTCCCTACCAAGAGAAGCTCAGCCGCCTCCATCGACTACAACAGCTGCTTGATACTCAGGCAGCCAGCATCCATCAGTCTATGGTAGGCAAGGACTATCGTATCCTAGTTAACGACTATGCAAAGAAGGACCCAGGTATGCTGCAGGGGCGAACCGAGAACAATCGGGTCGTCCATTTTCCTTCAATGGAAGCCTCTCTCATAGGCAACTTTGCTACTACCCGTATTGTCGCTGCCCTGCCTAATTCGTTGAGAGGAGAACTCGCTGCCGCCACAGCCGCCTGATGATTCCTACTACTATCCACATTGTCGCTGCCCTGCCTAGTTCGTTGAGAGGAGAACTCGCTGCCGCCACAGCCGCCTGATGATTCTTACTACTATTCACATTGTCGCTGCCCTGCCCAGTTCGTTGAGAGGGGAACTCGCTGCCGCCACAGCCACCTGATGATTCTTACTACTATTCACATTGTCGCTGCCCTGCCTAGTTCGTTGAGAGGAGAACTCGCTGCCGCCACAGCCGCCTGATGATTCTTACTACTATTCACATTGTGGCTGCCCTGCCTAGTTCGTTGAGAGGAGAACTCGCTAGCGCCACAGCCGCCTGATGATTCTTACTACTATTCACATTGTCGCTGCCCTGCCTAATTCGCTGAGAGGAGAACTCGCTACCGCCACAGCCGCTTGATGATTGCCTGATGATTGATGATTGCCTAATGATTGCCTGATGATTAAGGACATCTTTGTCATAACCGCTCCTTCTGGGGCTGGCAAAACCCGCCTCATCAACTATCTAAAAGAGAAGGTAGCCAATTTGGATGTGTGTGTCTCCCACACCACTCGCGCCAAAAGGAAAGGAGAAGAAGATGAGAGAGACTACTTTTTTGTCTCTGAGGAAGAGTTTGAACGGATAGAAAAAGTGGCTGGCGGATTCGTTGAGCAGGCTATAGTCTATGGCAATCGTTATGGCGTATCGCGCCGCCAGCTGACCAAACTGATAGGACAAAATAAGGACATACTGATTGAAGTGGATTGGCAAGGGGCCAGAGCAATAAAAAGAGAATACCCTCAGGCAATTACCATTTTCATCCTACCCCCTAGTCTTGAACAGCTGGAAGAAAGACTGAGAAGAAGAGGCACAGACTCGCCAGAGACCATAGAGGCGCGCGCCAAGATATTCAAAGAGGAGATAGATAAGCGAAATGGTTTTGATTATCTAGTGCTAAATAAGGATTTTGATAGGGCATGTGAAGAGCTCCATAGCATCATCATCGCCCAGAGGCTAAGACAAGAACGACAAGAAGCTGTGTTAAAAGAGCTGATAAGTAAATTACAATAGACCTATGGAGAATCAGCTATCACGCCAAGAGCTAACTGCCCCAGAAGGACATAAGAAGGTCTTGATGCACTCTTGCTGTGCCCCTTGTGCAGCCGAGCTGATGGAAGCCATCACAAGTTCTGGCATGAGTCTCACTGTCTTTTTCTACAACCCCAACATCCATCCGCGCGATGAGTATGAGATAAGGAAGAAGGAGAACATTCGCTTTTGTGCCAAGATGAATATCCCCTTTGTTGATGCTGATTATGATAGCGACAACTGGTTTGCGCGGACTAAGGGCTATGAGAATGAGCCGGAACGAGGGGCGAGATGCACCCTGTGTTTTGATATGCGCTTTGAGCGAACCGCTCTTTATGCTGCTGAGAATGACTTCCCCGTGATTACCAGCTCCCTAGGCATCTCGCGCTGGAAGAATATGGCTCAGATTAATGCCTGTGGCGAGCGGGCGGCCGCCTCCTATCCTTCCCTAGTCTACTGGACTCACAACTGGCGGAAGCAAGGAGGCGCAAACCGAATGATAGCCATTGCCAAAAGAGAAAGGTTCTATCAACAAGAATACTGCGGTTGTGTCTATAGCCTGAGGGATACTAACCGCTGGCGAAAACAAAATGGGAGGGAACGCATTAAAAGAGGAGTGAGGTTCTATTCTCCTGATGGAGTTAAGAAATATAACGACCGTCTGATAGCAACTACTTGACTAGTAGCTGTTCTTGTTCTTCTATTCCGCCAATGGAGTTAAAAAATATAACGCCCGCCTGATAGCAACTACTTGACTAGCAGCTGTTCTTGTTCCTCCATTCCGCCAATGGAGTTAAGAAATACAACGCCCGCCTGATAGCAACTACTTGACTAGCAGCTGTTCTTGTTCCTCCATTCCGCCAATGGAGTTAAGAAATACAACGCCCGCCTGATAGCAACTACTTGACTAGCAGCTGTTCTTGTTCCTCCATTCCTCCATTCCTCCATTTCGCCAATGGAGTTAAGAAATACAACGACCGCCTGATAGCAACTACTTGACTAGTAGCTGTTCTTGTTCCTCTATTCCTTCATTCCTCCGATGGAGTTAAAAAATATAACGACCGCCTGATAGCAACTACTTGATTAGCAGCTGTTCTTGTTCTTCTAGAGCTAGATGGATGCGCTTTTCCATAAATTGAACCAGCGGCTGCCATTCTTCTTCATCGCCAAAATTCTGCAGTCCTTCCAGCAGGGGCCTTAATTGATCTGCTAATGCCAGATCGCCTTCTTGCCAATAGCCTAAGGCGGTCAATCTATTTAAGGGGACTGTTGCTGGTAGAGAATAATAGTCATAACCCATGGGACCATCACGGCCAGTATATATCATTCCCAACAGGCGCTTGGGAGGGGCTAGGAGCCCAGCAAAAGCGGCTAAGGGGGCTTGGGGTTCTATGACAGCCAGTCTAGTTGGTAGTTCTATGCCGCCTGCTTGAGCCCCAACAACTAGATCCTGAGCGAGTAGAAAGGGCTTGCCCTCACCAGCTATTAGATAGAGTAGGTCGTCATAGAAACGCACAACTGGAAATTGCTCCGCGGTATCCTTTTGACTATCAAGATACAGCTCATTGGTGCGAAAGGCGGCAACCACAGTGGCAGGTTCGGTCATGACAAAGTCTTTGCCGCCTAGGTAGGTGCGAACATAATTATGTTGATTGATGGCAATGGCTCGTTGGTATCCCCTCTCATCTATCGCAATAACAACCGCAGTGTGAATATCTAATCTATGCCATCTTGCTGCACTGCCGCCAAGAAGAGTCACTCCTACCTGAGCCAGACCGCCAAGATCTACACCCAAGCCACTCCAATCAAAAACAAGGTTAAATTTCAAGTAGGTCCATTGCCTTGATGGATCTCCTGGCGCTTGATCGCGAAAAGCCTGCAAATACCATGGATAGGGTGGCTGAGAAATCACTGGGTCCTTACTGGGTTTTATATAGCTGTGGCATTGTTCATCATAGCTCAGCTGGGCTAGATCAGCAACTGGGCGATTAGTCTTCTTGGCTGGACCTAAGAGATTTGCATTGGCAAGATAATCGGCAAAGTCGATTGGCTTTTGGCCATCTGGGTGAATAACAAGACGAGGCTTGTATTTTGCTGCCAAAGCATAGATCTCGGCTGGCAAGGGATAGATCCTATTGGTAGCAAAATAAGCGGCTCGGGCTGGCTCCACCACCGAAGTAAATCCATCACATAGGTTAGGGATATTAGCACAGCCAATTAGCAACAGGGCTTTGATATAGACCAAATTCCTAATCCTAATAAAGGACAAGCCCGTCTTCATCCTTTAGACTTGAGCAGCGCCTCTATTCTTTCAATATCGGTGGGATCATCTACCCCAGCTGGTGGCACCACCCTAGCTGATGCCAGCTGAATAGTTGCACCATAGTAAAGAGCCCTGAGTTGTTCCAGTTGTTCTAGCTCTTCGTAAGGGCTGGGTTGCCAGCTTACATACTGAGCCAAGAACGCCAACCTGTAGGCATAGATTCCTAAGTGGCGATGCCAATGAGACAGATTGCCTTTGCCGCTGTCATAGGGAATCACGGCGCGACTAAAGAACAATGCCCTCTTATTCTTATCCATGACTAGCTTAACGCAGTTTCTGTTTTCAAGTTCCGCTCTAGCTGTAATTGGTGCAGTCAGGCTTGCCATATCCACTTCTCCTGTCAGCAAGGAAGCAACCTGATTGATATTCTCCGCTGGTAACAAAGGCTCATCCCCTTGAACATTAACAATTAGGCTATCGGCAGAGAGACCAAGTATCTTGGCAGCCTCATAAACACGCTCGGTGCCAGAGGCTAGATTGGCATCGGTCATAATGACGGGCGCGCCCAGTTCTTTCGCCAGCCTCTCAACTCGATGATCATCAGTGGCTATATAGACTGAGCTGGCTTTGCTAAGGCAAGCCAATTCATAAACATATTGGAGCATAGGCTTGCCAGCAATCTTTGTTAATACCTTGCCCGGAAAGCGGTTGGAAGCATACCTAGCGGGAATGATGACTACAAAGGAGGTCTCAGCCACCATTGAGTCGATTGAGCACCTGGGTAACCAGCTTCTTTTCTAGTTTCACTTCCAATCTAATAAACCAGATATTCATATCCTCATAGTCTTTGCATCTGACCGCATCCTTTTCAGTCATAAGAATCGGCAGCCCATCGCCAAAATCAAGTTCATCACGGGTAAACGGATGGTGGTCTCTGAATCTATGAGGGATGATGTCAAACCCCATTTTTTTCAATAGAGTAAAAAAGTTATCTGGCTGAGCTATGCCGGTCGCCGCATGAACTCTATTGTGCTTAGGTTGCCATCTGGTCAGACTGGTCTCTTGATGGTCGCTGAGCCTAACCAATTTTGTCGCCTTCAGTTTCATCTTATAGGCAAGCCGAGGCAGTTGGAGGGGCTTCTCGTCGCCTCTGAGGTTAATCTCATTTAGCAATAGCATGCCAACCCTGCTCAGTCTGGTAAGAGGTTCTCTCAGCGGACCAATTGGCAGGCAATGACCATTGCCAAAACCAGTTTTAGCATCTACCACCGCTATCTCAACGGCACGCGGCATAGGATGTTGTAAGCCATCATCACTAATGATGACATCGACATTATGGTCGGCAATCAGCTGACGAACCGCCTTAATGCGTTTAGCACAAGCATAGATAGGGCAGTCAAGATGGCGTGCCAAGAGAACACACTCATCGCCACAAGCCAAAAAATTGGTCCGAGACGACACTGCCACTACCCTATTGGTTTCCAGTCCCCTATAGCCGCGGCTGATGATACCCACCTTCAAGCCACGCGCCATCAAATCCGATGCCAGGGCAATAACCGCTGGGGTCTTGCCGTTTCCACCCACAGTGATATTACCTACCACCACTATGGGAACATGGATATTGGGAAGCTTAAATAGGTCGTAAAGAGATTTGCGGATTCCAAATATCAGCTTGTAGAGCTGTTCAAGCGGCCAGAAGAGGAATAGCCACCAAGCCCCCTGATACCAAACCTTTAATAGTAGCTGTCTCATTAATCACGAAATTGATGTTCGTAGAGGGCGGTATAGGCGCCCTGCTTAGCCAGTAGGGTCTCATGGCTTCCCTGTTCTATTACCTTCCCCTTATCCAACACAATGATTCTATCCATCTTCTTAATGGTTGATAACCTATGAGCGATTACCAGCACTGTCTTTTCCTTAATAACACTCTCCAACATCCGCTGAATCCTATACTCAGATTCGGTGTCAAGAGAAGAGGTTGCCTCATCCAAAATAAGCAATGGCGTCTTTTTAAGCAATGCGCGTGCCAAAGAGATGCGTTGTTTCTGACCGCCAGAAAGAATGAGTCCCCTATCCCCTAAGCTAGTGTCAAGACCATTAGGCATCTCATCAACAAAGTCTTCAGCATGGGCATGAGAGAGAATCTCACGGATTTGCTTATCTGACCTCTTTCCTTCAAGCCCATAGGTGAGATTATAACGAAGAGATTCATTGAACAAGAAGATTTCCTGACTGACATAAGCGATACTAGACCTCAAAGAATTAAGCTTTATGTCTCTTAAATTGACACCATCAAGGAAGATAACGCCCTCATCTGGCAAATAAAAACGCAACAGAAGATTAACCAAAGTGCTCTTACCCGCCCCAGATCTGCCGACCAGAGCCACTTTCTCATGTGAATTGATCTTGAGAGTCAAGTCATCGAATACTGGGCGATTCTCTTCATAGCGAAAAGACACCCGAGCAAAATCAATCGCACCCTTCATCTCTTCCTTCTTTAATACCTTAGTTCCCTTATCCTCTTCATACTCTAGGCTCAGATGATGAATATAGTCGCGGGCGGCTATCTCGCCCGCCTGTATTGCCCTTTGCACATTGCCAAGATTGCGGAGAGGATTAGCAAGGAAGCCAGCAGCGGTCAGATAAGCCAAGAACTTGCCAACCGAATCAAATCCACTTGCCTCCCTATTGAGAGCAACAAAAATGATAATGGCAAAAGCAATGGCAATGAAGAATTGTAAAGACGGCACAGTTATCGCATTGACAAATGCGACCTTGAGCTTCTGCTTGCGACTATAAGAGACCCGCGCTTTGAACCTGTCTACTTCCTTTGACTCCATCGCCGATGCCCTGACTAGTTTCAAGGAGCTTAGGGCTTCTACCATCAAGCGTGAGATTCTGGCGGCATTTTGTTGTAAGCGAAGGCTCAGTAGCTGAAGGCGATTGCGAGCAAGCCTCAATAAGAGCAACAGGATGGGTAGCACCAAGCCAATGATGAGAGTGAGCGACCAATTGAGATAGAAGAGATAGATAATAAGAATGAGAAAGGACAAGCCTTCCCGCAGGATTATCACAATGCCTTGATCAATGGCTGAGACTATATTGCCGACATTGTAAGTTATCTTAGACATCAGCTCCCCCACTGAGGATCTATCAAAAAAAGTTTGCGGCAATTTGATAAGGTGTTGATACATCTTCAGGGTCAAGCGATAGGCAATACTACCAGAAATATATTGAGAAACATAGGTTCCTAGGGCATAGCTCAGCCCGCGAACTAGGGTTAACCCTACCATTGCCAAAGGAGCATACCACCGCCAGATGGAATTCTCATCGTGAAAAGCCTCCTCCAGCCTTTGCACTATTTCGGCGAAGCCCACATTAGATAGCGCGGTAATGCCAAAAGTAACGAAAACGAAGAGGAAAAACCAGAGATATTTTGTAACTAATTTGGTTACCGCAAATAAACCAAAATAGGGATTAGAGGTCTCGGCTGGACCATCGGGAGGGGGCATTTAGAAGTCTTCTATCTTTCTTGTCGTAATCTGTATATTGTTAAAGCCCAAGAGTCCGGCGATATCCATCAGGGCTACCACCTTACCATGGGCTACTCGTTCATCTGCGGTTATCTTTAGATGACCTGCTTTACTAGCTTGACCTGCTCGTTGCAATGCAGTATGAAGAGTCTCGCGTCTATTATTGGTTAGCTTCTTGTTATCAATGATGTAATTACCGTCTAGGTCTATTATAACTTCAAGTATGGGTTCTTCATCCTGATAAGTTGACTCCGACTGAGGCAGAATAATTGGGATATAGTTTTCTTCAATGAAGCTGGTGGTGAGAATAAAAAATACCAACAGCATAAATATGACATCAATAAGAGGCGTGAGATTAATCTGCACATCATCCTCAGCAACCCGGCGGCGAAAGTTCATCCTTGTGAGGATCTGAACATTAGGTTCACTAGTATCGATGCCTGATGCTCCATAGCTAGGGTCAGGTCTTCTACCTTACGAATAAAGAATCTATGACAGATCACCACAGGTATCGCAATACTAATGCCAAAGGCAGTAGTCAGTAGCGCCTGGGAGATGCCACGAGCCATAAAACTGGGGGACGAGGCAGCTTGAAAGGATATGAAGACCTCTATCATGCCCACCACAGTTCCCAACAAGCCCAAGAGCGGCGAGATGACGGCAATGGTGCCGAGCATATTTAAGAATCTCTTTAATTGATGGACTGAATGTCCTGCTTCCTCTTCCATCTGCTCGCGCATAACCAACCGTCCATGCTTGGAACTATTGAGCCCCGCCATAAGAATACGGGCTAAGGGACTCCGCTTCTGGAGGCGATTGATCTGCTCTCCCGACAGCTGATTGGTCTCAACCATATGCCATATCTCATTGACAAAATGAGGAGGAGCGATATTCTCCTCTCTTAGCACCCATAGTCTTTCTAAAATGATGGCTAGGGCGATGATAGAACACAGCGCAAGAGGATACATTAATATCCCGCCAGCAAAAAATAGTTCAAGCATATCTAGTAATTATCATGCCAATATCTTTTTCGTCTTGTTCGTTCATTGCCGCGATAAACCACTTCGTCGTCATTCATTTCAAACTCAATAGCACCCTGTTGCCAGGATATTAACGAGAGGCTGCCGCCCTCCTCATAGCGTTGGACTACCTCCATTTTTGGATGAGAAAAGGGATTCCTATAACCAGCAGCAAAAATCGCATAGTCAGGATCCACCTCTTCCACCCACTTTAAGTGAGATGAGGAGGAACTGCCATGATGAGGCACTTGTAGTATATTCACCTTCATATCATATAGGCTAACCAGGATTTTTTCCACCTCTTTTTCTATATCGCCAGTTAACAATAACCTATTATCACCAGTTGTCACCAAAATGACACAGGATCTGTTGTTCTTTTTGCGACTAGCATAATCAACCGCTGGATGAAGCACTTCAAAAGTGACTCCATCCCATTGCCAGCTCTGACCTGCCAGACAAGAAATGAGCTCTTGTTCCTTGGCTGACTTGGCTGATGGCTTAAAGTTTAGCATCAGCTGATTGACCTTAATATGTTCTAACAATCCTTCCAGTCCGCCGCCGTGATCCCTATCATTATGACTAATTATAATTCGGTCTAAGCCGGTCAAACCACGACTATGAAAATAAGGAGCAATAATATCACTGCCGGCATCAAAGCTAACCGAATAACGAGGGCCGGCATCAAATAGCATATTATGACGGGCCGTCTGTAAATGGACCGCAAGCCCCTGCCCTACATCAAGGAAAAGGACTCTGAGGTTTCCCTCCTCTAGCTTCTGGGTTGGAAAGAAGAAAATAGGGGCGAAAAAAACTGCCCCCACCAAATAAAAGCTAAGGCGAGGCTGTAATAACCACAGAACCGCGCCAACTAGGGCAAGAGGAATAAATAGTAACTTAGGCCGAGCAAGATAGACAATAGCCCACTCATAGCTAGCCAAATAGGCTAAGAAGAAATAGAACTGCTCCATCAGTTGGCCAAGAAGCAACAATGACCAAGAACCAAGAGATGGAAAGACAAAGAGAAGCAGCAAGGTAATGAGAATCCACGGCATCAAAATAAAACTAGTAATAGGAATGGCAATCAGGTTAACCACCAAGCCAAGAATTGAGACGGCATTAAAGAAGTAGGCACTAAAAGGAGTGAGACAAAGAATCAGCAGAATCTGTAAGCGAAACAGCTGCTTGACATAATGGAAGACAGAGGCTCCTCCTTCGGGACGACTAAAGAGCCTCCTACCAGCCAAGAGAACTATTGCCACAGCAGCAAAGGAAAGATAGAACCCCCCACTAAAGCCAGCCAAAGGCTGAACTGCCAATACCAGCGCCAAGGCAATCATATAGCTCAGCAGTAGGTTGGGACGGCGAACAAAAATCACCGCGATGAGAAAGCAGCTGAGCATCAGAGCAGCCCGCTGGGTAGGAAGCGAAAAACCCACACTAAGCGCATAAAGCCAAGCAAAGAGAAGGGTCAGCCAAGCGGCCGCCTGTCGCGGCGGGAACAAAGAGAAGCGGCTAAAGACAAAGAAGGCAAGCAGGTAGATAGTCCCAGCCACCAGAGTAAGATGAAGACCAGAAATAGCAATCAAATGGCTTATCCCAGTGCGAAACAATAGCTGCCAGGTCTCATCGCTGAGATGACTACGGTCTCCTATCATCAGGGCGGCAATGAGAGACCTGCTCTCTTGTGACAACTCCAAAGCCATTATCTTGTCACGGATTGCCAATCTCAACCGAGAGAAAAAATGACCCATGGCTGGTTCTAGCAGGGTCGCGGCGCGCACATAGGCATTGCCCTGAATACCCTCCTGCATCATCCAGCCCTCATAATCAAATCCGTTCGGATTAAGAAAAGAATGCGGACGGAATGCCTTAATCTTGAGACGCCAGGTTTGCCCTGGCTTAATCTCTGTCCCAGCAGGCACATCATACCAAGAGATACGCAGCTTCCTTATCCGCCCAGCTTGAGCTGGGGAAGAGGAGATGACCCTATCAACCGCCAGATTAAATCTAACCCGCTTGGCGCTGAGCTCAGGCAAATCAGTGATTTGACCCACAACCTCCATCTCGGCATTGACAAGCCTATCCTGAGTATGCCATAGTCCCCAACCCACCGCCCAGCTCCAACCACAAGCCAAGCCCAGCCAGATGCAGAAGAATAGCCTAGTGCCCCATCGCCACCAAGACCAGCTGATAACAAAAAGCACCAGAGCTGTGACCAAATACCAGCCAAACGAAGGAAGCTGGGGCATTAAACCAACAGCCAAGACCGTCAGACTAAAAGCCAGACAAGCAAATAACATAGCCTAACTCCAACCACAAGCCAAACCCAGCCAGATGCAGAAGAATAGCTTGAAGCCCCATAGCTGCCAAGACCAGCTGATAACAAAAAGCACCAGAGCCACGACCAGACTAAACGAAGGAAGCTGGGGCATTAAACCAACAGCCAAGACCGTCAGACTAAAAGCCAGACAAGCAAATAACATAGCCTACCGCCTAACTCCAACCACAAGCCAAGCCCAGCCAAATGAAAAAGAATAGCCTAGAGCCCCATAGCTGCCAAGACCAGCTGATAACAAAAAGCACCAGAGCCATGACCAGACTAACCGAAGGAAGCTGGGGCATTAAACCAACAGCCAAGACCGTCAGACTAAAAGCCAGACAAGCGAATAACATAGCCTACCGCCAACCACAAGCCAAACCCAGCCAAATGAAAAAGAATAGCCCAGAGCCCCATTGCCACCAAGACCAGCTGATAACAAAAAGAACCAGAGCCATAACCAGACTAACCGAAGGAAGCTGGGGCATTAAACCAACAGCCAATACTGTCAGACTAAAAGCCAGACAAGCAAATAACATAGCCTACCGCCAACCACAAGCCAAGCCCAGCCAGATGCAGAAGAATAACTTGAAGCCCCATTGCTGCCAAGCCCAGCTGATAACAAAAAGAACCAGAGCTGTGACCAGACTAACCGAAGGAAGCTGGGGCATTAAACCAACAGCCAATACTGTCAGACTAAAAGCCAGACAAGCGAATAACATAGCCTACCGCCTAACTCCAACCACAAGCCAAGCCCAGCCAAATGAAAAAGAATAGCCTAGAGCCCCATAGCTGCCAAGACCAGCTGATAACAAAAAGCACCAGAGCCATGACCAGACCAAACGAAGAAAGCTGGGACATTAAACCAACAGCCAAGACTGTCAGACTAAAAGCCAGACAAGCAAATAACATAGCCACCGTGAACCGCCCTAGTTCTCTCTCGGTCCGAAAATACTAGTTCCTAATCTAACCATAGTAGTTCCTTCTTGGATAGCCGCCTCCAGATCCCCACTCATCCCCATAGATAGAGTATCCCAATGAGTGAGATTGAGCTGCTGTTTGACCTGATGAAATAGTAGCGAATAACATAGCCTAGGCCCGCCCTAGTTCTCTCTCGGTCCGAAAATACTAGTTCCTAATCTAACCATAGTAGTTCCTTCTTGGATAGCCGCCTCCAGATCCCCACTCATCCCCATAGATAGAGTATCCCAATGAGCGAGATTGAGCTGCTGTTTGATTTGATGAAATAGTAGCGAATAACATAGCCTCAAGCCGCCCTAGTTCTCTCTCGGCCCGAAAATACTAGTTCCTAATCTAACCATAGTAGTTCCTTCTTGGATAGCCGCCTCCAGATCCCCACTCATCCCCATAGATAGAGTATCCCAATGAGTGAGATTGAGTCGCTGTTTGACCTGATGGAATAATTTAGCCAACTCAGCCAAAGGCTTTCGCTGTTGCTCCTTGGCTTGACTATAGGCTGGGATAGCCATCAGCCCGCGCAAGCGAAGACAAGGAAAATCCTTGATTGCCTCACAAAGAGATAACAGCTCAGCGGGCGGACAACCCGCCTTGCCCTCCTCATAAGAGATATTGACCTGAACACATATATTAAGAGGGACTTTGTTCGGTGGGCGCTGTTCGTTCAGCCTTCTGGCTATCTTCACTGAGGAAACCGTTTGCACCCAATCAAAAGCCTCGGCCAGAGGGCGAGTCTTATTGGACTGCACCCTACCAATAAAATGCCATACTAAGGGCAAATCTTTTAGTAGCTCCATCTTTGCTTGGGCCTCTTGGAGATAGTTTTCGCCAAATTGCTTTTGCCCCGCTTGATGAGCCGCTCTGATGGCTTCAACTGATATGGTCTTGGAAACGGCTAGGAGTTGAATCTCATGAGAGATATCATATTTGTCAGCCCAAAACGCTATCTTGTCTTGTTGGGCTGCTAATCTTTCAGCTGTAAGCCTTATAATGGAAGAATTGTTCATATTATTATTATTCACTATTATACCCAGCTAGGCTTCAACACCAGTGCGTTTTTATAATTTCGATGAGGTAAAGAAATTCTCTCGCTTGGCCGAAGACTGGTGGCGCGAACAAGGGGCAATGAAGCCGCTTCATAAGATCAACTTCCCCCGCTCACTCTTCATTGATACCCACTGTTCGCTGGCGGGTAAGAAATTAGCCGATATAGGCTGTGGCGGTGGCATCTTTGCCGAAGCCATGGCCGAGCGAGGCGCGAAGGTCACTGCCATAGACCCAAGCGCCGAACTCATAGAAGTAGCACGCCAACACTCAAAAGAAAAGAAACTAAAAATAGATTACCAGGTCGGCACAGCCGAAGAACTACTAGAACGCCATAAGCAAAGCTATGACCTGGTCAGCTGCCTAGAAGTGCTTGAGCATACTAGCAGTCCTGCTCAGCTGATAGGTCAGTGTGCTGCCCTACTGAAAAGAGGCGGCTGGGGCTACTTCTCCACTATCAATAGAACAATGAAAGCCTATTTTCTCGCTATTCTTGCGGCTGAATACCTATTGGGCTGGCTGCCGAAGGGAACCCATTCCTATGATAGCTTCATCCAACCAGCAGAGTTGAGCGAGTGGCTCGACCAAGAAGGCATGACAACCAAATTCATCCGCGGTATCAACTATGATCCCCTAAGCAACAAATTCCTCCTCGGCAACTCTGTCGCCATTAACTATCTACTACTAGCTCAGAAAGAATGACCCGCTATTTCAGAGCATATCTCATAGACTACCTACTATTAAAGAAAAAATGACCCGTTATTTCAGAGCAGATCTCATAGACTATCCACTATCAACCCAGAAAGAATGACCCGTTATTTCAGAGCAGATCTCATAGACTATCTACTATTAAAGAAAGAATGACTCACTATTTCAGAGCAGATCTCATAGACCACCTACTATTAAAGAAAGAATGACCCGCTATTTCAGAGCACACCTCATAGGCTATCTACTATTAAAGAAAGAATGACCCGCTATTTCAGAGCAGATCTCATAGACTATCCACTATCAACCCAGAAAGAATGACCCGTTATTTCAGAGCAGATCTCATAGACTATCCACTATTAAAGAAAGAATGACTCACTATTTCAGAGCAGATCTCATAGACTATCCACTATTAAAGAAAGAATGACCCGCTATTTCAGAGCAGATCTCATAGACTATCCACTATTAAAGAAAGAATGACCCGCTATTTCAGAGCAGATCTCATAGACTATCTACTATTAAAGAAAGAATGACCCGCTATTTCAGAACACATCTCTTAGACTATCCACTATTAAAGAAAGAATGACCCGCTATTTCATCATTGCTTTAGTCATCCTAGTCCTAGACCAGCTAACCAAGAAGATCATCCTGGTGACCATCCCCTATAGAGAAGCTGTAGAGATATTCTTTTGGCTGGATCTAGTCCATATCTACAATCGCGGCGCCGCTTTTAGTCTCTTCGCCTCGGCTGAATGGTCTAATGTCTTCCTGTTAACCGTCGGTATCCTGGCGATAATATTTCTCTCCTTCTGGTTATTCCGCTCGGGGCATAGGGAGATCTGGCTTGATAGACTGGCAATAGCCTTCATCCTAGGCGGCGCAGGCGGTAATACAGCCGACCGCTTACAATTCGGCTATGTAGTGGATTTCATCTCAGTTCACTATAAGGACTGGTATTATCCCAGCTTTAATATTGCCGACTCTGCCATCACCCTAGGGGTTGCCCTGATTCTATTGGCATTTCTCTATAAGAAGCGGCAAGCCAAAAAGCAAACTATTGATAATGAACCCCCTTAGAATAAAGAATGATAGCCAAGAGACTATAACATAGAGAGCTAGTAGAGCGATACAATAACTATTTTAATGAAAGCATGTTGGTAGGGTAAGATTGAAATTGAGCGGTGGATTGGGGATGATTGATGATTATTGATTAGAGGTGATTGGGGATTATTATTAAGGACACCTATGAGGCATGTTGTTTTCCCCTGTTTTGTGGTTGAATAAAGTTTGTTTGAGTTGTTTTTCCTTGACTAGAGATTAGAAGGCTTGGGCGGGGACCCCCTTAGGTGATGATAGGGGAGGTGATTAGGGGGTGGTTGGATATTCGGCATTGGGAGCAGCTCTTTTGAGGTTGGCAAGAAGAGCAAATGCCAGTCTCGTACTTGTCCGAGGAGTCGTTAGTTCAAGGAGTGAAACGAGTCTGGTTGGAGCACATCTGCCTTAGCCGTTTCGGTTGAAGCTAGGGAAGCAACTCGTCTAAACGGGTTTGGTTTAGTTGGGGTTTGCCAGTCTCATTCAAAAACCACCAGTTACGCCATTCATCAGGATCTAGCGGAGGACAGCGAATGGCGGGATACTCCGTATTCGTGCCGAAGTCCCAGATGCGATTGCCATTGGTTCGTTCATTTGATTCTATACTCCCACTATTATCCTCATCACACCAAACAGCCAATGGCTCGTCAATCATTCCATCACCAAATATATCTATGTTATCGTCCCAATCTTCATAAATCCCTGCATAGTCAGTTGGCATGCGAAGTTCATCGCTGGGCTTAGGAGCACCAAGGTTACCAGTATTGATACCGCTCGTCTCACTGTCCCAATAGGAAGCAACTCCAGCCCCGTTTCCAGTCTGAACATCCCCAACTAGCATAGTAGTATTACTGCCTGAGACTACATAAGAATAAGCAACCTGGCCAAAGCCAAAATCTCCCACCAAACCACCTACATCATCAGTCCCGCTCACCTCACCCACCACAACCGAAGAAGAATAAATCCGAGTCGAGTCACCATACCCCACTAGACCGCCTATTTCATTACGCCCACTCACTTGACTTGCCACAACCGAAGAAGAAAAAATCTGAGCCGATTCACCATACCCCACCAGACCGCCTATTTCATTACGCCCACTCACTTGACCTGCCACAACCGAAGAAGAAAAAATCTGAGCCAAGTCACTAGACCCCACCAGACCGCCTACATTATCATCCCCTCTTACCACAGCTGCCACAATCGAAGAAGAAAAAATCCGAACTGATTGACTATTCCCCATCAGACCACCTACTTGATTAGTCCCGCGCACCCCACCCACCACAACCGAAGAAGAATGAATCTGAGCCGATTCACCATACCCCATCAGACCGCCTACATTATTTCCACCTGTCACTGCTTCGGCACGAAGAGTCAGATAGCGAATCTCTGAATCCGCAGCTATATGACCAAACAAACCCACACAATCCTCATCTGAACGATTGATGCTTAAATCACTAATCGTCCAGCCATTGCCCTCAAAAGTCCCATCAAAAGCAGCTCCTTGACATCCATATGTAGCATTATCTATATCATGCCCCAAGGGTTGCCAGCCTTTGCCATCTCTATAAGCGGCAAGACTAATATTCGCAACCAGCTCATAACCAGAACAAGAAGTAATGCCGCCGACACCACCACAGCCAGTGGTGTCGATCCCCGCATTCTCCGCTGACCTACTCCCACTTCCATCTAAAGCATACCGCACCGCATTCAATTCCGCCGCTGTGGCTATCTCTATCAACCCATCGCCATCATCATCTATGTCCACATGGTCTCCATGACCATCGCCATCGCAATCTCCATTTGTCCCAGCCGAGCAATATAACCCTCTAACAGAAAGCTCAAGATCCTGACCTCCATCCTCATCCTCATCTCTATCACGGCAACCATCACCATCAGTATCGGTAGAAGGATTGCTTGTCCAGCCCGTCACCCCAACAGGACATTGGTCTGAATCATCATTCACCCCATCATTATCATCATCCTCATCCACACTATCCGCTCGCCCATCCCCATCATGATTGACACCCGACCGAATACCACCGCTGCTGTGGTCTGCCTCATTCTCTTCCCAAATAAAAACTATCTTCACCTCTTGCTGCCTTCCATCACTAAGAGTCCCTCTAATCTGAAAGTGCCAACCTAAGTCAGCCAGCCCAGTAAAATCATAGCTGTCATCTGCAAATTCGGCTATGTTGATAATTCTCAATACAAACTCACTTCGACTGACTGCTGTGATATTCAAAGAGACTAAATCGCCAAAGTCCGATTGGTTACTTATTACAAAACCGCCCGCTATGGGAGCAAAAGTGAGTTCTACCTCAAGGGGACGAAGAGATACTCCAAAACCATCTTGACCGCCATCCTCATCCTCATCGACATCACGGCAACCATCGCCATCATTGTCGGTAGAAGGATTGCTTATCCAATTTATTACCCCAACACGACATTGGTCTGAAGCATCATTCACCCCATCATTATCATCATCCTCATCCACACTATCCGCTCGCCCGTCTCCATCATGATTGGCACCCGACCGAATACCACCGCTTCCGTGGTCTTCCCCATTCTCATCCCAAACAAAACTTATACTCACCTCCTGCTCCCTGCTATCGCTAAGAATCCCAGTAATCTGAAACTGCCATTCGAGGTCAGCTATCCCAGTAAAATCATAGCTGTCATCAACAAATTCGCCTGTCTTGACTTCTTCCACTTCAACATTCTCTCCACTGGTTGCCGTGATCCTCAAAACAACGAAGTCGCCAAAGTCCGATTGGTTGCTTATGCGAAAACCGCCCGGTATAGGAGCAAAGGTGAGTTCCACCTCAAGAGCACTGGGAGGACTCCCACTTGAACCACTTTGACCTCCATCTTCATCCTCATCCGCATCACGGCAACCATCCCTATCATTGTCGGTAAAAGGATTGCTTGTCCAGCCCGTCACCCCAGCAGGGCATTGGTCTGCATTATCAACTAACCCGTCTCCATCATCATCTGAATCCTCACTTGCATCTTGGCAACCATCGCCATCATTGTCGGTAGAAGGATCGCTTGTCCAGTCCGTCTCCCCAACAGGACATTGGTCTGAACTATCACCTACTCCATCATTGTCATCATCCCCATCACAGGCATCACCGCCATCGGCAGCTCTATCGGTGTTAATTTGGTTGTGATTGGCAACAAGCGGGCAATTATCACCGCTATCAGAAACTCCATCATTGTCATCATCGCCATCACAGGCATTCCCTTCTCTATCTTCGTCTGTATCAAGTTGATCTTGATTAGAGATAAGAGGACAATTGTCTCTTCTATCTAGAACCTGATCATTATCATCATCCTCATCACAAGCATCGCCATCGCCATCGCCATCTGTATCAACTTGATGAGTTGAATTAGTGCGAGGATTAAAAGTAAGAGGGCAGTTGTCGCTGCCATCTAAAACCTCATCATTGTCATCATCCGAATCACAGGCATCACCCCCATCGGCAGCTCCATCGGTGTTAATTTGGTCGGGATTGGCAACAAGTGGACAATTATCCCGTCTATCCACATAGTTATCATTGTCATCATCCTCATCACAGGCATCACCGCCATCGGCAGCTCCATCGGTATTATTTTGGTCTGGATTGGTATGCATCGGACAGTTATCTTGATCGTTAAGAACACCATCGCCATCGCTATCTTCTGCACATACATTTGCTTGGTCTGGATTAGATTGAAGCGGGCAATTGTCGCTGCCATCTAAATGTCCATCATTGTCATCATCCTCATCACAAGCATCGCCGCCATCGTCATCTCCATCGGTGTTAATTTGGTCTGGATTAGGAGCCTGTGGACAATTATCCGAATTATCTCCCCATGAGTCCCCATCACTATCCGCCGTCTCTTGTGGATCAATAGGAAAAGCATCTTCCCCATCGGCTACCCCATCTCCATCGCAATCGGCTAACAACGAACAACTGATACCAGCCACATTCGTCAGTTGTTCCTTTATATCTGTATCCAATAAACCATCATTATCATCATCTCGGTCGGCATTATTTCCTGTCCTATCATTATCTGTATCTTCCCATTCGGTTCTATCTAGAGGGAAAGCATCGTTAGTATCGACAAATCTGTCATTATCATCGTCCTCATCACAAGCATCACCACCATTGAGATCATTGTCGGTATTCCTTTGGTCTGGATTAGCAACCGACACACAGTTATCTCTATTATTGCCAATTCCATCATTGTCATCATCCAGCCATTCAGCAGGGTTCAAAGGGAAGGCATCACTAGTATCGACAAATCCGTCATTATCATCATCTGAATCACAAGCATCACCGCCATCGGCAGCTCCATCAGTATTAATTTGGCTTGGATTAGCATTCATCGGACAGTTATCTCCATTGTTGCCAATTCCATCAATATCTGTATCCTCCCATTCGGTTCCATCTAATGGGAAAAGATCCACCGGATCCAACACCCCATCACCATCACAATCTGGTGTGACCAAGCATTGTGAGGCTGCCTCGTCCCCGTCCACTACTGAATCTTCATCACAATCTGGCAACATACTGCAAGAGACAC
Organism: Gammaproteobacteria bacterium; assembly: GCA_965215225.1. Lineage (GTDB taxonomy): Bacteria > Pseudomonadota > Gammaproteobacteria > CBDBNL01 > JAAOII01. The sequence continues at coordinate 1,239,553 of OZ244039.1, read as the reverse complement.
CGCTTGATGCATTAAATAGACTGTTCTCTACTGTATCAAGAACCCCATCGTCATCACAATCATTATCTCTTATACAAGAAGCCGCGTCTTCTTCTTCATCTAAGACACCATTATTATTATCGTCCTCATCTTCTGCATCTCTTATCCCATCGCCATCGCTATTGAGACCGGTCCAAATCTGTCCGTTTGTTGATAAGGAGGAGCTATCTGCATAGTTAATCTCAATAGTAAATTCATATTGGGTATTATCCTCAAGACCTGAAACAGCAATAGAGAAATATTGATTGGCTATCCCCGTTACACCTACCAAAGAAAGTTGCTGCCGTCCTACTTCACCAACTTCACCATAAGAAATATCTATCTTTCTTATTCTCTGAGAAGGGTGAGGATTAACCCAGTCAAGATTCACCCTCGTCGGCTCTGGTCTAAATTGTAAGACTATCTCAGAAGGGTCAACAACAGGATCTGGTGGATCCGGCCTATCTATATCGTCGGGGCAGCCATCTTGATCACTATCTTGTCCTCTAGGCATAAGAGGACAAGAATCTAATCCATCATCTAAACCGTCTTGGTCGCAGTCTTCCTTAAGAATACAATCCCGCCTTGGTTCATCATTATCCGACACTCCATCCCCATCGCAATCCGCCGTTGTCACACAATTCAATATCTCATCAAAATCGAACATGTTATCACCATCGCAATCCGATAAAAGGATACAAGAAACTCCATCTGAATTAAACAACCACCTCTCCTCGCTATCCGGCAGAAAGTCATTATCGCAATCGCGACTAATACGACAAAATGCACTTGGTTCGTCACCATCTGCTATCCCATCCCCATCGCAATCCGAATCTAGAATACACCTCCTTTCTACCTCATCATTATCTGAAACCCCATCTTGGTCGCAATCCGCAGTAAAAATACAGCGGACTATTTCAGTCGAATCAGAGACATTATCGCCATCGCAATCGCGACTATTAATACAGCTCTTATCATAGGACGCCTCATCAAAGTCGCGCAAAGAATCCTTATCACAATCGCGCGCCAAACCACACCAGAGGCCTTCATAAAATAGGCCAATCTCTTCACTATCTCCCAATCCATCATTGTCACAATCTGCCATACGGACACATTGCGTATGCTCTGCCCAATCCTCAACACCATCCTTATCACAATCCGCTGAGATAATACACTCTTGGGCTACTTCTAAACCATCCTCGATAGTATCCCCATCACAATCGGCACTCTGCACACAACCTGGCACCTCCGCTCCATCTAATATGCCATCATTGTCACAATCTGCCATAGTCATACAAGCCAGCGGCTCATCGGCATCTCTCAAACCATCGCTATCGCAATCCACCAGCCTATCACACCCAACCACTTCTAAGCTATCCAGCAGACCATCATTGTCTTTATCTTCCTCTTCCTCATTAGCAGTGCCATCGCCATCAATATCATCGTCCCTATTATTGCCTATCCCATCCCCATCGGTATCCTCACTCTCGGTTGCATCCAATACAAACGCATCCAACGAATCTATCGCATTATCGCCATCGCAATCGGGAGTCGTTATACATCTTTCTTCCGTCTTATTTAACTCTTCAAAGTCGGTTAGTCCATCCTTATCGCAATCAGTTTTCAACGCGCAGCCAGGCGGCTCGTCCAAATCTTCAATCTTATCGCCATCATCATCCTCATCATCTTCATTCGCAAGGCCATCATTATCTGGATTGGGACCCAGCAAAATAGTGCCGTTCGCTAGCTCTCTGCGTCCTCTAGAGCCCCCGCTTTCTATCAAAGCTTCTAAACTAAAAATATATTCACTATTATTAACAAGCCCGGTTAGAATATTCTCAGTCAAATCCCCTCCCACTACTAGGCTATCCCCTATTGCAGACCGAAGGATATGTTCCGGCTCGGTTTCTTCCACATCCAGTATCCCATCATTATCATCATCCTCATCCTCTAGATCGCGAATCAGGTCACCATCATGATTAGAACCTAGTGTGACTTCTGGGTCGGTAAAATCATACAGTGATCCCGTTTCGCCGCCAGTAAAAACTACTGAAACACTAAAACGATAGGGCTTATCATTGGCAAGAACTACTGCTTGACCCCCTATGGTATCATCATGGCTGAGCCTGGCGCTCAGTTGAGAGCCGCCATCATGAGAAAAAATATAAGCTGGACTAATTGCCACACTTTGTCGATTTATATCCATAAAACGGATAGTCCAGCTTTCTACCCGAGCTGCTTGGCTATCTTGCCATTTAATAACAACGCTCCTATTCGCTGGGATTAATAGCAAGGGATTGTTAGGAGCAGGATCACAAACATCACCATAACCATCATCATCATCGTCTGCTTGATTGGGATTGTAATCGCCCGGACAATTGTCGCCACCTGGATCGCCGGTAAAAGGAATCCCATCCCTATCTAAATCCACTACTTGATGACGTTTACGAAGCAGTTCCTCATCCCCCTCTTGCTCAACTTGATCTCCTCCAATGCCGCCAATTTGCAAGAGGCGAGTCAATAAGCTATTACGAGATTCCTGATTAAACTGAGCCAGTAAATCACTATCAAAAGAAGTTCGCCAGTTTATTATTACTTGCTCAATTTCTTCATTATCTTCTAATTGTTCGCGCAATGAAGCTATGCCAGCTTGCCAACTAACATTTACCTCACTTTCTTGGGGGATAAAACTTAATGATCCTACTGATGGGGTTTTTGGTTCAACCACGGACCTAATAATCCCATCAGAGGAACCGCCACCGCCGGCACAAGCAGTAAGAACTAAGAAGCTAGACCCAACTAAAAGGAAAAGAAACCGCCCCACCATGTCAAGAAAAATTGGGGGGGGGGGGGGGGGGGGGGGGCATAATAAGGGAACCAAAGAAGCGGCCTGAAGGCATATTAAGGAAGCCAGAGAAGCGGCCTAATAATAGGATCCTAAATAAGGAAAGTATAAAAAAGGAGCCAGCCAAACGAAAGGCATGACTCAAAAAATAAGAGAATCTGTTCATAATAATATTAATGGTTATATTAGTTATTAAAATTTTTGGTTATTAAAGGAACCTATTATACTGGAAATTTTTTATTTTCATAATTTTTTTTGGTTTTTTTCAATTTTTTTTGGTTTGCGAATTTGCATCATAAGTGCAGCCTTTAACAATAGAGAGGTTTTCAATATGTGTAAAAAGCATTATACTCAATCACCAATCAATTTCAAATCCCATCTCACCAAAAGGCTTTCATTAGTTGGGAATCAAAGGTTTCGATGTAAATTGATAAACTATTAATAACGGAAGCCCTCAGAATAAAGAATAACAGCCAAGAGATTACCGGGAGCTGATAGCGTGAGAACATGAGCGATATTGCTATGGGTCAAGCAGTGGCGAAAAGGACCGAGAGCAAAGGGGTTATAGAAGGTGATGGCTACATATAACCAATCCTGTATCAGAATGCCACAATTAGAAGACAGGTCTGTATCACTTGTCCTAACAGACCCTCCCTATTTTATTGATGGGATGGACGACGGTTGGGATAACGAAAAATTACACAAGAGGGTAAAAAAGGGAGTGATTGGTGGGCTACCAGTAGGACAAAAATTTGATGCTAGCCAGGGAATAAGACTACAAAGATTTCTTTCAAAGGTAGGGGAGGAATGTATGAGGGTGCTAAAACCAGGAGGGTTTATGCTCTGCTTCGGCCAACCACGCCTAATACACCATACCGCGATGGCATTAGAGAATGTGTCATTTGAAGTCAGGGACATTATTGCCTGGCAGTATGAAGGGCAACCAAAGGCTTTTAGCCAAACCCATTTTGTCAAAAGAATGAATATCTCGGAAGAAGAAAAGACAAGTATCCTAAAAGAACTGGGTAATAGGAAAACCCCTCAACTCAAACCTCGAATGGAACTAATTGTCCTAGCTCAAAAGCCGAGAGAAGGGACCTTTGTAAATAATTGGCTAGAGTATGGCACTGGATTGGTAAATGTAGATAATCCCCTCATAGAACCAGACAGGTTCCCTAGCACGATTATTCCTTGTCCGAAAACAAGGGAGAAATACAATCATATGGCGGTTAAGCCACTGGATATTATTAGACACCTAATAAGGATATTTAGTAAGGAAGGAGACCTAGTATTAGACCCGTTCATTGGCACTGGAACAACTGCGGTAGCTGCTTTACAAGAAAAGCGGCAATCCATAGGATATGAAATTGATAAGAGTATGCTAGCCACAATAGCCGCCAGAATAAATGAAGGACAGCTCAATAGCTAAAAAAGATATGGGAATTATATCCAATCTTCCACAAAAGAGAATATTATGAAAAAGAAAGCCCCGAAGCGAAGAAATCATAAAAAGCGAGACCATTTACGGTCAGACCTTCCGCCAATAGAGGAAACGAAGTTTAATCGCTTCACCGATTTTCTTTTACAGACGCTTGTCAAAAGAAAGGTAAAAAATAAGGGAATTTATCGATTTGTGGAAGATACTATATAAGTCCCAAAGATATAGAACATGTTTGGGAAGAGCTATTTCCTATCTATAAAGAACACTTGGAGGAGTATGGGTAAAACTCCCTAAGAAGTTCACTACTAAATGTATTTGGCTTGGCATATTATATATTCGCTATAAGTCCAATCCAAACGAGAGTAAAAGTTCTATCGCAAAAGTAGTCAACCGTATTTTGCCCAACACGGCTACAGACCAGCAGGTTAGACATCTCAAAAGAGATGGTTGGAAACTTAAAAGTGATGGCAAAGGAGGTCACATATTAGATCCCCCTAATCAACACACCCCACAAAAACGCTTTCATTGGTTAGAATCTGAGGGGCTGGTTCAAGCCAGTCGTCAGTTTGAGAAGGGAAACAGATTGGCTAAACGGGTTGGGTTTAGTTGGGGCTGGCTGGTTTCATTCAAAGACTACCAATATTTACGCTATTTCGGTTGGAGCTGAGGGGCTAATTAAAGCCAGTCGTCAGTTTGTCAAGGAAGCAGCGCATCTAAACGAGTTCGATTTAGTTGAGGATTATTAGTTGTTGTATTCAAATACCACCAACTACGCCACTCAGAAGGAGAGATAGGCAGGCAGCGAATGGCAGGATAATCTCTTGGAGTGCCGAAGTCCCAAACACGATTGTCATCGGTTTGTTCATCTGTTGTTATTTCTCTATTCTTATCCTCATCACACCAGAGCGGTAGCAACTGGTGACCTTTGTCCCTCCACTTCGTGTCCCTTTCATCCCATTTGTTATAAATCCCTGTATAACCAGTCGGCTCCCGAAGTTGATCGCTGGTCTTAGGACCACCATTGTTGCCACTTGTTGTGCCGCTAGTATCACTGTCCCAATAGGAATAAGGTCCACCTCCACCCATATGTGGATCCCCAGCCAGCATAGTAGTATTACTGCCTGAGACTACATAAGAATAGCTAACCCCACTCTGCCGAAAAACTCCCGTCAGACCACCCACTGTAACACCAGTACCGCTCACCTCACTCGTCACAACCGAAGAAGAATGAATAGACATCCGGAAACCAGTCCCTATCAGACCGCCTACTAAACCACCAGTCCCGCTCACCTTACCCACCACAACCGAAGAAGTAACAGCCTGAATCAATGTACCACTTCCTCCTGTCAGACCGCCTATTTTACTACCCCCACTCACCTCAGCTATCACAACCAAAGAAGAATAGATCCCAACTCCTAGCCCCTGGCCTACTATACCGCCTACGAGATCAATAGTCCCCCGCACCGCACCTGCCACTACCAAACAAGAATGAATCAAATTCGAAGTACTACGCCCCACCAGACCGCCTATCCGATTGTTCCCGCTCACATTAGCTACCACAACTGAAGAAGAAACAATCCGAGCTCCTCCCGCGTGCCCCACCAGACCGCCTATCCGATTATCCCCACTCACAGTAGCTACCACAACCGAAGCAGAAGCAATCTGAGCTCCTCCTCTTACGTTCCCCACCAGACCGCCTACATTATCATCACCTATCACTGTCTCGGCATGAAGAGTCAGATTGCGAATCACTGAATTTGGAGATATGCTGCCAAATAAACCTATGCAATCTTCATCCGAACGATTAATGATTAAATCACTAATCGTCCAGCCATTGCCTTCAAAAATCCCATCAAACTCAGGACCCTGACATTCATTTCGATTATTATCTGTATCATGACCCAAGGGTTGCCAACCTGTGCCATTGTTCGCATTCGCATAGGCCGCAAGACTTATATTCGCAACCAGCTCATAGCCAGAACAAGATATGATGGAATTGCCATCACCACAACCAGTGGTGTTGAGCTCCTCATCTTGCGATAACCTACTCCCATTGCCATTTAGAGCATAGCGAACTGCATTTAATTCCTCCGCTGTAGCTATCTCTATCAACCCATCGCCATCATCATCTATATCCACATGATTTAGTTCGCCATCTCTATCGCCATCAAGAGTAATAGTAAAAGGACCGCCAGTGATCTCAGTTGTAACAGAAGAAGCCTTAGGCGTTCGAGATGCCGAAGGGCTGTTCTTCCCTTCATAGTTCACCTGCACTGTGATGTCATAGTCGCCAAGAGAAAGGCCGCTGAGACTGGTCGTGACCTCATCCGCACTATTGCTGGCAGGATTAGGGTCAGCTACATTCAGCGCCGGCTCACAATTAGTTGTGCCAGCCTCACACACCTCAATAGTATAGCTATTCGTCCTAGCTATCTGATACCCAAGTCTAGAAGTAAAATTATGGTTGTGCTCCTCATTACTATGGGCTATATTAATAGGCCGAGACCAACTTATATCAAAACCATCCGCTGCGCTATTAAGAACTGCTGAGGCAGCGGACACTCCCTTGCCAGTGGTCGGATAAAAACCCCACTCTATAGGACCACCCTCTCCTATGCCACCACCAGTATAATTAGCCTTAACATCAAAAGTATAAACACGACCTCGTTGCGGACTAAAAGATCCAGCCCCAATAGTAGTAAAATCAAAGAGGTGACTATGGTTCCCACCACCCCTATCTTCTTCCACTATAGTATATCCGTTCCCATCTATAGCTAAACGAAAACTTCTGCCATAAGGAGCCTCCCCTAAGTCCATGAGCACATTGTTAAAATCAGTGCTTACCCGCGGTAAAGCAGCAATATCCCAACTCAATACAACCTCATTCGTCCCATCAGCCCCACTTTCAATCTCAATATTCGTTGGCACCACAGGTTCAGGATAGATGCCACTCCTCTCACTCCTATCTCTGGCAGTGTGATAAAAATTGCCCGCCACAGTCTTCGCTGTGTATATGGCTACTAGATCAACCGTATATAATTCGCCACGCACTAGGTCACTACCCGGTTGGCCTAAACTAAGAGAAAAAGTGATTGGCCCCCTATCACTCATCCCAAGCAAATTGTCGACCTGTCGGTCGCAATTAGATAAAGGGTCATCCGAACTAGGCACAAAACCTTCACAGCCGGTAGCAGCCAAGTCCAATCCAACCGCATAATCAATATCATATAGTGTTTCGAATGGAACCGGCAAAGAAGGATGAGTCCAGCTCACTAGTATGCTATCACGACCAAAAGGCGCTTCTACCTCAGGGGCAATAATCTTTGGTCCAACCGTTAGCTTATTATGGTCACCACCTACCGCAACCGATTCCTCACCCGTGCCATAGAGCAGGCTTACATTCACTTCAAAAAGACTTCCCTCAGAATACTTGGCAGGAAGCCCCAAACCGCTCAAATCAGAAACCGACAATGTATAGTTGCCTCCAATCAGATCACCCATCTGTTCAACCGTAAATTCTCTCTCATAGGTTGCCCCATCACTGTCGCCAGTTGTAATGTTCCTAATAGTAATCCGATAGTCGCTAATCCCCTTGCCAATCCTATCAAAATCTGCAGTCGCGGTGCTAGATGGAGGAGTCACGGACAACTCAAAACTCCCAAAGCCGTTTATGCCAGCTATGGATTGCACTGGTGAGGGAGTAGTAGCCGGATAGATAGCCACCGCATTCGGAGTCGTTAAAGCAGTAGAACTGGGCATTTCCCCAGTGCTTGTGATATTGTTGTAATTCACCACCACCTTAAAATCATATAGATGAGAGCGAACCAACCCATTGGGTTCACCAAGCTCTATACTTACCAAAGCATTCGAACTAGTATCAAGGGCAGGAAGATTGGTAAGCGGGCCAGAATCCGCTGCACAATTGTCTATATGAGAATCGGACGGCTGTGAATCCTCATATGTAGCATACTTACAGGCAGTCACATTAAAACCAATAATCGCCAAATCAGCTGGAACATCAGGATTCTGCCAAGCAAGTCTAATCCTATCTTCTCCACCTTGGGCCTCAAGATCCGCAATCGGGGGAGCAGCCGGCTTATCCAGCTGAGCAGCCGAGGAAAAAGCCGAACTCCTCTGCCCAGTAGTATAGACCACTGTGATCTTAATAAAATAATCCGTCCCATATGCCAATGCCGAACTTCGCCGAACAAATTCATACCTGGTCGGATAATCGGCAGCCGCCGCATGCTGACCAGGCATAAACAAAAGCTCATCCTCCTGAACACAAGAATCAGAATCATCCTGGCCGCTACAAGCCTCAAAAATAAAACGCGCTATCCCCTCGTCAATCCTAACATAATTGCCTAAATTAGAAGGAGTATCCCAAGTAAGACCAAACAACCCCCGAGCGTCATCCGCTACTATTTGTATATTAGCTACAGACGCCGGTTCCGGCCAAAGCGTCGCCGTCACATCCACCGGAGGCGATTCTTGACCAGTGGAATAAATTGCATGCATGAGAACATAATAGAAAAAACCGCCCGCCTCAACATCCGCGCCAGCTAGAGCAAGTCTAGCTGAACTTAGCATCCCCCCTAAACCCTCCAACACCAAGCTTGAATAGACTTGGCTAAAAACCACTTCACCAGTAGCATCCTTTCCTCGATGAACCGTAATATTATAACCAACCAGTTCTTCTCCTATCCGAGTAAAGAACCCATAGGCAGGAGCACTCCTATCTACATCAACCCAGCTCAGTTCAAAAGTCATAGATCCATCCCTACTGACTAGATTACGCGGCGCAGGAATAAGAGCCGGATAGATAGCCGCCGCCATCGGAGTCGTCAGACCAATAGAAGTTAGCATTTCCCCAGTGCCTTGGGTATGGTTGTAATTCACTACCACAGTAAAATCATATAGATAGGCTCTATCCAGCCCATGGCGATCATCCAACAATATGTCTATCTTATCACTCGCACTAGTCGACAAAACAGGAAGATTTATGAGTGGGACAGAATCAGAAGTGCAATTGTCCACCTGTGAATCCGCAAAGGTATAATACTTACAGGCAGTCACAGTAAAACCAATAATCGCCAAACCAGCTGGAACATCAGGATTGCTCCACGAAAGGCCAATTGCATCCTCTCCACTTTGGGCCTCAAGAGCCGCAACCGGCGCAACAATCAGCTCACTCAACTGGGAAAGAGTGATAAGCTCGACAACCCCTAAAACAACCTCAGCCGCCGGCAGGCGCCCATCCAAATACTCCGCTAGCTCATACTCATAACTTCCCCTCACCTCAAAACTATAAAAGGTACCATTGCGCAAACCACGAACCCGATAGCTATTCAGCGCACCTGGAAAAAGAGCAAGATTAGCCTCAACCAATTCCCCAGATCCATCAACAAATCCCGTCGTAATATTCAAACGAGGATGATTCGCCACAGTAACAACCGTCCCATTCGCCAAGGTCACCTCTACTCTCACCCCAGTGAGAGCCTGATTCACCAACGGCTGAGCCGCCGCAAACGGTAAATAGATCTCAACCGGATTCGTCCAGGTCAAAAGAACCTCAGAAGAAAAAACCATCCCATCCGCATAGGTCCTATCATCCCCATCAAAAGACACATTCCCTACATTAGTATCCTCATCATCGCAGGCATCACCAGCAGAATCCCCATCCCTATTCGCCTGAAGCGGATTACCAACAAAATCGCAGTTATCCACATTATCACCTACTCCATCCCCATCACTATCCAGACTCTCAGTCTCATCAACAACAGAATCATCCGTCCCATCACCAGCACAAGCAAGTAGAAGCAGCACCAATAGAAACGCACCAAGGAAAAACCCAAGACGTAAAAAACGGCTAAGAAATATAGTGAAAGCCCCGCCCTTATGATTAGCAGAAAAGAATTTGACCTTCATGAATATATTAGGGAATTATACGGTATTTTCCACAAATTTATAAATTCCCTTATTTCTTGCCTTCTTTTTGACAAGCGTCTGTAAAAGAAAAGCTGTGAAGTGGTTAAACTTCGCTTCTTCTGGGGCTTTCTTTTTCATAATATTCTCTCTTGTGAATCCTCCCATGTCAGTTTCTTGTAAAGTATAAGGACAACTAAAGGACGCACCCAAATAAATAGGATCCTCTGCGGCTCTTAATCATCTGCTCCCTCTTTACACCCCCCGAAGTCTATGCGTTGGCGATTAGATCCTGATACCTTAACCTCCTCCCGCTCAGATTATCGCATAAGGAGTTGATGCGGTCAATCGTATCCCTTTCACAATTCCCTTGATTCAGACGAAAACTAAACTCGCTAAGATAGCGATCAAGATGCTTCTTCGAAAAATGGTGGAACGTCCCGTGATAACCCCGCTTCAATAGGGCCCATACCGACTCAATCCCGTTCGTATGAGCCACTCCATCTACCCACTTCCCCACACTATGATTAACTAGGAGTTTATCGTAGCCACGAACCGGCTTATAAAACTTCGCCTCATCAGTCGAAAGAACACTGCCACCCCGAACGACATGCTTATCGATGAACTTCTGTAGCTTGGTACTATTCACCCCTTCCATTGACTGTGCCTTCACTTTACCTGAACGACTCCGCATTCCCACTACGGCCGTCTTCGTCTTCTCAGACCGACCTTGAGTCCCCGCCGTCTGTTTGTTCTTATGCTTATTACCTTCCTTGCCACCAATATAGGTCTCATCTACCTCGATAAGACCTTCCAACATATCACCATCGGTCTTACAACCCTCTCTTATCCTCGCTTGTAAAAACCAAGCCGACGCCTGAGTAATCCCCAACTCCTTGCTCAGCTGTAAGGACGAGATGCCTTTTCTCGCCGTCATCATCACATAGATAGCAAATAACCACGTCCTGAAGCCCAGATTGCTGTTCTCCATTAACGACTTCGTCCTAACACTAAATTGCTTGCGACAGTCCTTACATAGATAATAACCCGGCTTCTTAACAGTATGAATCTTGCTAACTCGGTGGCTATTACAATGAACGCAGGACACTTCACCACCCCAGCGCCTATTCTCAAAATGGGCTCTTGCCTTCTCCTCAGTCGGAAAATCCTCCATAAACTTAAAGACACTTATCGTCTTTGCTACTTTCCTAACTTCTTTAGCTTTCATCTTCATAGTACAGTATAGGTTTTCATAAAATTCAAATATTTTATCTCATTATTTATAAATTTGTGGAAAATACCGTATAATTCCCATATATTAACTAAACATGATTTCCATTATAAGGGCAACACCTCTAATCAACAAAGGGGTTTATCAATATGTAAAGAAAGGTTTGCATAATTATAACCATTGAAGCGTTATACAGGAAAAATGCGAATTTGCATCATAAGTGCGTCACCTATTTTCTTGGATGAGAGGTTATTGGAATACAGGGAGGTAAAGACTTTTGTTCTAACAACATCGAAAGAAGATGAATAGCTAATTCTACTAGTTCATTGACTAATAGAAAGGTTTGCATAATTATATACATTGAAGCGTTATACAGGGGGAAAGCAAAAATTACAAAAAAAGCAAAAATTACCGAAAAAAACAAAATCTGCGAAAAAAATGGATTTAAATGAAAAAAATTGAATTTAAGTGCGAATTTGCATCATATGATGTAAATTGATGAACTATTTAATAATGAACCCCCTCAGAATAAGGAATGACAGCCAAGAGATTACAGGGAGCTAATAAGATGAGCGATTTTGCTATGGGTCAAGCAGTGGCGAAAAGGACCGAGAACGAAAGGGTTATAGAAGGTGATGGCTACACCATATATAACCAATCCTGTATCAGAATGCCACAATTAGAAGACAGGTCGGTATCACTTGTCCTAACAGACCCTCCCTATTTTATTGATGGGATGGATGACGGTTGGGATAACGAAAAATTACACAAGAGGGTAAAAAAAGGAGTAATTGGTGGGCTACCGATGGGGCAAAAATTTGATGCTAGCCAGGGAATAAGACTACAAAAATTTCTTTCAAAGGTAGGGGAGGAATGTATGAGGGTGCTAAAACCAGGAGGGTTTATGCTCTGCTTCGGCCAGCCACGCTTAATACACCATACCGCGATGGCATTAGAGAATGTATCATTTGAAGTCAGGGACATTATTGCCTGGCAGTATGAAGGGCAACCAAAGGCTTTTAGCCAGACCCATTTTGTCAAAAAAATGAATATATCGGAAGCAGAAAAGGCAAGTATCCTAAAAGAACTAGGCAACAGGAAAACCCCCCAACTAAAACCCCGAATGGAACTAATTGTCCTAGCTCAAAAGCCGAAAGAAGGGACCTTTGTAAATAATTGGTTAGAGTATGGCACTGGATTGGTAAATGTAGCTGATCCACTGATAGAACCCAACAAGTTTCCCAGCACGATTATTCCTTGTCCGAAGACAAGGGAGAAATACAATCATATGGCGGTTAAGCCACTGGATATTATTAGACACCTAATAAGGATATTTAGTAAGGAAGGAGACCTAGTATTAGACCCGTTCATTGGGACTGGAACAACTGCGGTAGGTGCTTTACAGGAAAATCGGCAATGCATAGGATATGAAATTGATAAAAATATGCTACCCACAATATCGATTAGACTAGATGGAATACAGCTCAATAGCTAAAAAAGATATAGAACAAGCTTGGGAAGAGTTATTCCCTATCTATAAAGAACACTTGGAGGAGTATGGAGTAAAACTCCCCAAGAAATTCACTACTAAATATATTTGGCTTGCCATATTATATATTCGCTATAAGTCCAATCCAAACGAGATGGTAAGCAAAAGTTCTATCGCAAAAGTGGTCAACCGTATTTTGCCCAACACGGCTACAGACCAGCAGGTTAGACATCTCAAAAGAGATGGTTGGAAACTTGAAAGTGATGGCAAAGGAGGTCACATATTAGATCCCTACAAAGTATCCCCTGAATTTTCTTTTAGCAATGTTAGAAGAGCGCGACTGCCTATAAATTTCAACGAAATTAAAGAGCAGTTTAGAAATCGTTGTGCTACTTGCGGGGCAAAAGAAGGGAAGAAAAGTTGGAGGTATGGAGAAGATAAAATCAAATTACATGAAGCACACCAAGACCCTGCCAAACCTGTAGGAATGGGCAACATAATTCCACAATGCCAATTCTGCAATCAAGCATATCAAAACGATTTTGTTTTTGATAATAAAGGCAGAGTGACAACGGTGGCTAGCGTAGCACCAATTAAAAGAGCTTCTAAAAAAGTAAAAAAACTTATAGTAGCTTACTTAAATGAACAAAAATTATGAATGGGCAATCAAGCATATAATCCCTTAGAATAATCCTATGAAGATCATTTTGGCACAACCGCGTGGGTTTTGCGCTGGGGTAGAGAGAGCGGTTCTGATGGTAGAGAGAGCCCTTAAGCTATTCGGCAAACCAATCTACATAAGACATGAGATTGTCCATAATAAATTTGTCATAGAAGAGCTGCAGCGCCTAGGCGCCATATTTGTAGACCAGATAAACGAAATTCCACCCAAGAGCATTGTCATTTTCAGCGCCCATGGGGTATCCCATCAGGTCCAACAGGAAGCAAAGGCAAGACAGCTAAGGATTTTTGATGCCACCTGTCCCCTAGTGACCAAAGTGCACCTTGAGGTTCATAAGTTCAGTAGTGAAGGAAGAGAATGTATTCTCATTGGTCACAATAATCATCCCGAAGTGGAAGGAACCCTGGGTCAATTCAACAGCTCCAATGGTGGCACTATCTATCTGGTGGAAGACCTAGCCCAAGCCAAATCCATCAAGGTTCGCAACCCAGACTATCTTGCCTATGTCACTCAGACCACCCTGTCGGTTGATGATACCCAGGAGATAATCGCCGTCTTAAAGAAGCGCTTTCCTAAGATAAAGGGACCGCCCAAAGACGATATCTGCTATGCAACCCAAAATCGCCAAAATGCGGTCAAGGAACTAGCTGAACAATGCGACCTTATCCTAGTGATAGGCTCAAGCAATAGTTCCAACTCCAACCGTCTATGTGAGCTGGCGCGCCGCCGCGGCATAGCCTCCTATCTGATAGATGGCATAAAGGACTTAAATCAGCAGTGGTTTGACAAGGTTAAAACAGTGGGCTTAACCGCTGGCGCCTCAGCCCCCGAGAAGCTAGTCCAAGAAGTCCTCTCAATGCTGAAAAAATGGGGCGGAAACCAAATCACCACCACCAGCGGAACAGAAGAGAATATTGTTTTCAATCTCCCTGCCAAAATGAAGAAACTAAAAGATGTTGAATATATTGAAATCCACTAGTGCCCTTGCCTTTTTGCTTTGTATTGGCGCTCTGCTGGTCGCCTATTTCTACTTTCAGCTATGGCTAGGACTATTTCCTTGCCCCCTGTGTATTCTGGATAGGTGGATCCTCGCGGCTCTTGCCCTGGGGTTCTTCCTCCAAACCTTCAAACTCATCCCATATCTTGCCATCCAGCTATGGCAATGGCTCTTCCTCCTTGCTGGTTTTGTTGTTGGCGGCAGGCATATATGGCTGGAAAGATTTCCACCAACAGGAGATGCCATCAACTGTTTCCCAGCTCAGGCTAGTGGTCTGATTAATTGGCTAACCAACGCCTTTGTAGGCACCGCCGATTGTTCCCAGATTCCATGGCAGTTCCTCAGTCTGAGTATTGCGGACTGGACTTTTATCCTATATATACTATTGGCGGTTCTGCTTCTGACTAGCCGTCCAAAAGCCGAGAGCTCAAATTAAAACTCATACCGACTCGTAAAAGAAACTGCGCTGAAATCCAAAGCAATCGGCATCACTATTTATGAATCAAAACCTTTGATTATCCTAACCAATGAAAGCCTGAGATTGACATTGAGCGGTGAAGTGATTAGAGCCGATTGGTGATTGGGAAGAATGATTGGGAAGAATGATTGGGAAGAATGATTGGGAAGAATGATTGGGGATTGGAAAGAATGATTGGGGATTGGGAAGAATGATTGGGAAGAATGATTGGGAAGAATGATTGGGAAGAATGATTGGGAAGAATGATTGGGAAGAATGATTGGAAAGAAGGATTGGGAAGAATGATTGGGAAGAATGATTGGGAAGAATGATTGGGAAGAATGATTGGGAAGAATGATTGGGAAGAATGATTGGGAAAAATGATTGGGGATTGGGAAGGATGATTGGGGAGGGGATTGGGGGTGATTGCTATTTGATCTTAGGAGCAGCTGGTTTTAGATTGATAAGAAGAGCAAATGCCAAGGCTAGCTGGAAGCTTGCGCCCCTAGCTGTCGCTTATAGGCATCAGCTGTTAGAAAAACTAATCGGTTAGAACCAGATTATCGCGATGAACCAGTTCTTCTTCATACTTATAGCCAAGAATTGTGGCTATGGCGCTGGTTGGTTTGCCACAGATCTTATTACATTCGGCGGCGCCATAGTTAACTAAACCGCGTGCTACCTCCTTACCCATTGGGCTGAGGCAGCTGACTAGATCGCCCCGTTCAAAGTTCCCTTCTGCCTTAAGAATGCCAACTGGTAGCAGGCTCACTCCTCGCTGACGTAAGGCATTGACAGCGCCCTTATCCAGATGAAGTTTGCCATGCACCCCCAGCTGACCTGCCAGCCACCTTTTGCGTGCTGCCGATGTCTCGCGGCGAGAACGGATGACTGTGCCAGGGTTGGCGCCGCCTTCAATTTGTGTTAAAACGGCTGGATTGCTTCCAGCTGCCAGAATAGTATGGGTGCCAGCATGGGCAGCCAGCTTTGCTGCTTTTATCTTGCTAGACATACCGCCTCGTCCCATCTCACCGCTCTTGGAGCTGGCTATTTGGTTTAGTCTCTCGTCTTCGGCATAGATCTCCTCAATGAGATTGGCATGGGGATTGACTTGTGGGTCTTCATCATAGAGTCCTTGTCTATCGGTCAAGATGATGAGTTTGACGGCACTCAATAGATTGGCTACCATAGCGGCCAGCTGATCATTGTCGCCAAAGCACAGCTCTTCTACCATCACTGTGTCATTTTCATTGACTATGGGAACTATTCCTAGATTGAGCAGATTATTAAGAGTGGCGCGGGCATTAAGATAGCTGGTCCTTTGCCTCATATCATTGTGGGTGAGCAGCACCTGGGCGGTAGTGAGAGAGTTCTTACTAAAGATTCTCTCATAGGCACTCATCAAGCCAATCTGACCAACGGCGGCTGCCACCTGTAAATCCTGCAGGCTGCGAGCGTTCAGATTGGGCTTGGAGCTGCCAGCTCCCCCTTGGGGTCGGGTCGTCTTTTGGATTGGCTGCTTCTTAGCCGGGACGCTCAGACTAAGCTTGGAGCTGCCCATTGCCACCGCGCCAGAAGATACCAGCACGGTCTGAATATGCTTGGCGGCTAGGTTCGCCAGTTGGCGAGCATAGCCAGCTATTAAGGCTTCATTGAGCTGGCGGTTCTCATTGATAAGAAGCGAGCTGCCTATTTTTATTATCCAAATGTGACTCATTTGGTCTGTTCCATATTACTGAAGAAGCCATTAAGTTCTTCCATCAACGAATCCATCCCTTGTCGGTTAAGATTAGAAAGCAAGAATACTGGCACCTCAGACTCTGCCATAAACCTGGCTGCCGCTTCTTCTTGTCTCTCATTGAGAAGGTCTTGGGCGGTGATTATTATCCAATAGGGTTTTTGCTTTAATTTATCCGATATGGTGGCAACCTGAGCTAGCTCTTGCTTGATGATTTGAAGGCTATGGCACAGATCCTCATCTGTCCCATTGAGAACATAGAATAGCAACGAGGCTCTCAGGGCGTGTCTGAGAAAATCAGCGCCCAGCCATTTCCCCTGAGAGGATTCGGCCGCAATAGCTGGCAAATCCAGTAGCACCAGCTGAGGAGTGTCTATGTCCTGCTGGACTATGCCTGGCTGAGGAGATAGAGTAGAAAAAGGATAGGAAGCGACCTTTACCGCTGAGTCAGTTAAGGCGGCCAAGAGAGCCGACTTGCCGCTATTTGGCAGACCTATGAAGACCACATCGGCAAAGAGTCTTAGCTCAAGCTTGAGCAGCCTTTCTTCACCCAGCTGACCCACAGTGCTATGGCGGGGGGTGCGATTTGTTGAAGACTTAAAGCGATAATTGCCCAAGCCCCCTTTGCCTCCCTGGGCCACCAACAGCTCCTGGGAAGGTAAGATTTCTCCTATGAGCTCAGCTGTATTAAGGTTATAGACAAGAGTTCCTATCGGCAAAGGCAGTCTCAGATCACCGCCACTTTGGCCGTGTTTTCTACTTCCGCTTCCCTTTTGTCCTTTACCGGCGCGATAAACACTCCGATACTTATAGTCCAATAGGCTATTGAGTTCGGTGGCAGGCTTAAAAAACACACTGCCTCCATCCCCTCCATCGCCACCATCCGGCCCGCCCTGAGCAATGTATTTCTCACGGCGAAAACTAACAACACCATCGCCCCCATCACCTGCCCTCACAGTGATTGTTGCCTTATCAACAAACTCCATTAGGGATTGTCCAGCAAGTAGCTATGGTAGGACTTCGATATATTTACACGCGTTCTTTCCTTTGATGGTAAAAGAAACCTTGCCAGCAGTAAGGGCGAACAGAGTATGGTCTTTGCCACAACCCACATTCCGACCTGGATGGAATTTCGTTCCCCTTTGGCGAACCAATATCCCGCCTGCCAACACCTGCTCACCACCAAATTTCTTAACGCCTAGTCTTTTTGAATGGGAATCTCTACCATTTCTGGTACTTCCCGCTGCTTTTTTATGTGCCATAAGTCTAATTAAGTTTTATGAATTCTTCTATGTGGTTGCCCCTGTTTCTTTTGTCTCTTTCGTCTCTTTTGCTTCCTTTGTTGCCTCTGCCTCGTTCGTTGCCGGACCTTCTGCTTTTGCTTCCTCTGTTGCTTTCGTTTCCTTTGCCTCCTTTGTTGCTTCCGCCTCGTTCGTTGCTGAGCTTTCTGCTTTTGCTTCCTCTGTTGCTTTCATCTCGTTCGTCTCTTTTGCTGTCTTTGTCTCTCTTGTTGCTGGGCTTTCTGCCTTTGTTTCCTTTGTCTCTTTTGTTGCTGGGCTTTCTGCCTTTGCCTCCTTTGTTGCTTCCGCCTCGTTTGTTGCCGGGCTTTCTGCTTTTGTTTCCTTCATCTCTTTGGTTTCTTTTGCTTTTTGGGTCTGGGGCTTGGTATTCTCTTGAGGTTCTTTTTCTGGCTTCGCCGTCGCCAATCTCAGAATCTCTACCTCAGTATAGGCTTGGCGGTGATTGAGCCGCTTCAAGTAGTGCTTTCGTCTCTTGAACTTGATTACCGGAATCTTATCGCCCCTGCCATGTTGAACGACACGAGCCTCTAGCACTTCTCCCTTAAGGTAGGGAGAACCGAAATCCACCTTGTCGTCATCGGCTTTCATAACCAGTCTATCAAAAGAGAACTGCTTACCCTCTTCGATTGGCAATTTTTCAACCCGAACCCTCTGTCCAGGACTTGCCTTATACTGCTTACCGCCGCTTTCAAATATAAAATACATAGTTAATAAAATAGAACTATTATAGAGCAAAGAAATTATTTTTTGGAATTATATTAGAATAATAAGGAAAATGTTAAAAAAAAGATACCATCGCTTCTTATGGCATAGTCGGCGAAGTTCATTAGAGCTGGACATTATCCTTAGCCGCTATATTAAGAACTATTATGCCTCTTTGCCAGCCAATTTATGTGATGACTATCAGAGGCTACTTGAACTAGACGATATAAAATTACGCCAGTGGCTAATTGAAAAGCAACCGCCAGATCCTCCTTTTCAACGGATAGTAACCGATATACTCAGATCATGCTAATCCAACTGAATATTGAGCCTTCACGGCGGCTGTTTGTTATTCTGGTATTGGTTCATCTATTGGCGGCTGGTGCTCTTCTCCTCAGTAGCCTGAATTGGCCTAGCCAGCTTATCATCATCCTAGCCTTAGCCGGCCACTGCTATTATTGTCAGCCGAAGCCAACCAAGCTAATCTATAAGGACAAGGATCAATGGTTTATCAAAATAGCCGATGGGGATTGGCAAACAGCTGAGCTCTCGGCTAAGAGCCTATGCTTCAACTTTTATATCCTATTGGTGCTCCAGCTGAAATATAGACGGTTCTATCTGCCCTTGTTGCCAGGTGATCTGAGCTCAGCTGATTTTCGGCGGCTAAGGGTGCTGTTAAGATTCTATGGTTGAGACAACCAATGGACTAGCCCAGCCGTAGCTATATGGACATCCTGCTTCATCCATAGCTCAGCGTGAAGCCGTTCCATTGGCGAAGCCAAGCGGTCAAACTCCCGCCAAAAATACTTCCATACCACCTTTTCGACTAAGGGATACTTGTCCTCTTCGGATTTGAACCCCAAGACCTCTTCATTTACCTCATCAATCAATCTATGCATATCAGCTATGGCTTGAGGGACATTGTCCAACACGCCATAATGGCATAGGCAGATCTTCTTTGGCTTCAATGATGCCATAGTAGTTAGGCTCTCATGCCAGGCTGGCGGGTCATATTGGACTGGTGCCGAGCAAAGGAACATTAGGTGCTCGCCGTTATTATTCATCATAGGATAGCTATTGCCCGCCACATCACCAGCAAAATAGCAACCACTATTCTCATCCCAAATGCTGTAATGATGAGAAGCATGGCCGGGAGAGAACATAATCCTTAAGCGCTTAGAGCCCAGAGGAAGCTCTTTCCCATCTTCAGCAGCTATGCCTCTTTCAGCAGGAATAGGGACAACATCGCCTATGGCAGTTGCCATCATCTCCTTGCCATAGATGCCGGTGCCGCCAGCTATGAGTTTGGTCGGATCAATCAGGTGGCGTAAGCCACGTGGATGAACGTAAACTTGCGCATTGGGCAGCTGCTTGGCAAGAGGGCCTGCCCCGCCAGCGTGGTCTAGATGAACATGAGTAACAAGCAAATAGCGAACTTGAGTGGCTGCTATATTCAGCTGTTTAAGGGCTGCCATTATATAGATAGGCGACCTGGCAGTGCCAGTATCTATCAAGGCAACTTCGTCATGGTCCCTCACTAGAAAGACCGCGCCTCGGTATGGATAGGCATAAAAAGCATCTATGATGTAGGTGTTTGGGGTAATTTCAATAGTCATAATTTGTGTTTCTTAAAATTTGTGTTCATTTGTGTTCATTAAGGCTGATTGCTAATTTGGCTGCCAGACCTATATAGTCTTGTGGCTTAAGAGAGAGCAGGCGTTTCTTTTCTGCCTCCTTTAGGTTGGTCTGCTTAATCATCTGGCGATAGTCTTCATAGTCCATTTTCTTGCCTTGGCTATGCTTTCTTATCTTCTGGTAAGCCTTCTCATCTCCCAACTGGCGTAATAGGGTTTGTAAGGGCTCAGTCAATAGTTCCCAGCTATTATCCAAATCTTTTGCTATCATCTCCTTGGCTACCTCAAGCTTGTCTAGTCCTTGTAAACAGCTATTATAACCCAAGAGACTATGTCCCAATACCAAGCCGAGATTTCTCATGAGGGTAGAATCGGAAAGGTCCCTTTGCCAGCGCGATAGGGGCAAGCGAGAAGCCAGATAGCTAGCCTGAGCTATGGCAAAAGAAAGGTTTCCCTCGCCATTCTCAAAATCAATCGGATTAACCTTATGGGGCATGGTGGAAGAGCCCACCTGATCCTTTGCTATTCTTTGATGAAAATAGCCTAAGGAGATATAGCCCCAGAGATCGCGACACAAATCTACCAAGATGGTGTTAATCCTCACCAGACTGTGAAGCAGCTCAGCAATATAGTCATGGGATTCTATTTGGGTGGTATAGGGATTCCAGCCAAGCCCAAGACTCTCAACAAAGTTGCGCGACTGGCTTTGCCAGTCTAGCTTAGGATAGGCAAATTGTAAGGCACTGTAATTACCAGTTGCGCCATTTAGCTTGGCAAGGATTTCGGCTTGTGCCAGCTGGTGTTTTTGTCTTATCAGCCTATAGGCAAAAACCGCCCATTCCTTACCCAGACTGGTGGGGGAAGCAGGCTGACCATGGGTTCGCGCCAGCATAGCAATCTGGCTATGGTCTATGGCGCGGGATTTCAGTCGCTCAATAATTTGAGCAATTTGGCGAAGTAAGATATCCCTAGCCTCAACCATCATCAAGCCATAAGCCAAATTGTTAATGTCTTCTGAGGTGCAGCCAAAATGGACAAAAGCACTATAGTTGCCCAAACCATTTTTTCGCAACCGACCTGCCAACCATAGTTCAACCGCTTTAACATCATGAATCGTCTTTCTCTCTATTCGTTTAATCTCATTGGCATGGGCGGGAGAAAAGTCCTCTATCCACTTAGCAAGCATTTTCTGCTGAGATGGAGACAGACGAGGAACAGCGTCAATTTGGGGATGGGCGGCAAGATATTCCAACCATCTTATTTCTACCAGGCATCTTGCCCGCAACAACCCATATTCACTGAATAGCCGACTAAGGGGTTCAAGCTTATGACTATAACGACCATCTAGAGGAGAGAGGTTGAGTAGGCTATCGCGTCTCACAGCCGCCTCATTGCCTCTCTAATCTTTATCAGCTCGTCTGCTAGTGCTTTGCGATTAAAGTGAAGAGTCCATTGATTGCCGCCAAGACCACGCCACAGAATAGCCGCTCGGACACCAGCTAACAAAAGGGCGCGAATACGAATGACATTTTTGGCATTACTAAGATATTCCTTCTTTCCCATAATCCGAATCCTCTGAAAAGAAGACAGCTGGCTGAAGTTATCATAGTAGATCCCCGCCATAGCCTCTACCAGAGAAGAAGAGACCTGCCTCTTGCTGCCGAACTTCCCTATGGCTTGAGTAATCTTAGTCGCCATGGACTCGTCCTTATTGAGAAGACTGCCTAGCCTTAAGATTTGGGAAGCATATTTGGTTATATAGACCCCATGAGGCAGAGCGGAATCTACTTTGAGGAACTGAGCAAGGTTGTCTATGCCAGGCTTTAGGTTCAACTCCGAACCATAGATATCTATCAGGTCATCAGAGCTCGTCTTAAGCAATGAGGCAATGGAAGTGGTAAAAAAGGCCTGCTCTACTCTACCTTGAGATGCTATATTGTGGGCTAGATCAGCCGCTTGGAAAACACCCGCTAGGGCAAGAACCCGTTGGTACTGAATAGTCCGTTCCACCTTCTAGGGTCTAATGAGCAGAAATAGGATTAGGATTGGTCTTCTGATGGAAGGTCGGAATAATGGCAAACTTCTTAATATCAAATCCTTTGGGTAGCTGGGCAAAAGCCAACACCAATGCCTCGTCAATGCTACGCACTGGTTTAACATCTAAACCTGCCAAAATCTTACTACTTATCTCTTTTAGATCGCGCCGATTATCCTCTGGAATGATCACCCTCTTGATCTGACTTCGCTGGGCTGCCAACAACTTCTCCTTCAAGCCGCCAATCCGCAAGACCTCGCCTCTTAGGGTAATCTCGCCTGTCATAGCAACATCCCGCCTCAACCCCACGCCAATGAAGCAGGATATCAGTGCAAGACAGATGGCAAGTCCAGCACTAGGACCATCCTTAGGGGTAGCCCCTTCTGGCACATGGATATGGTAATCGCACTTTTGGTAAAAGTCCTTCTCTATGTTAAGTGCCTGACTACGACTACGCACCACACTAATAGCCGCCTGGATTGATTCTTGCATCACCTCGCCTAGATGACCTGTCTTTATCAGCTTGCCAGAACCAGGTAGCACGGCCGCCTCTATGGTGAGTATCTCACCGCC
The DNA here is from genome assembly GCA_965215225.1 of Gammaproteobacteria bacterium. Classification (GTDB taxonomy): domain Bacteria; phylum Pseudomonadota; class Gammaproteobacteria; order CBDBNL01; family JAAOII01. The sequence goes on along the minus strand of OZ244039.1, from coordinate 1,216,485 downwards.
AGCACTAGTCCATGCCAAGCCAGATGCCTGTCCTACCAGATGTTCGCGGTGAGGCAACTTGGTATGGCTGTATCTTTCTACCCCTAGATAGATTTCCAGATTACGCGAGCTAATCGTCTTCTTCTCTTCTTTCCTTGAGCGACTAAAATCCAATGCCAGCTTACGCAATGACTTGGATATCTGCCTTTCCAGCTCCCTCACTCCCGCCTCGCGCGTATAGCTGTCAATAATCTTCTGCAAAGCCGCGCGGGTAAATGAAACCTGCTGGTCTGTTAAGCCACAAAGAGCTAGTTGTTTGGGCACCAGATGCTTCTTGGCAATGGAGATCTTCTCATCGTCTGTATAGCCTGGTAACCGAATCACTTCCATTCTATCCAAGAGCGCGGGAGAGACATTCAGTGAATTAGCGGTGCATAGGAAGAGCACATTTGACAAGTCATAGTCTATCTCCAGATAGTGATCATTGAAATTGGTATTCTGTTCAGGGTCTAGAGCCTCCAACAAAGCAGCCGCTGGATCACCGCGAAAGTCCATCGCCATCTTATCCACCTCATCGAGCAGAAAGAGTGGATTGTTTACCTTGGCCTTGGCAAGTTTCTGCAATATCTTCCCTGGCATAGAGCCTATATAGGTGCGGCGATGGCCGCGAATTTCCGCCTCATCGCGCACTCCACCAAGTGAAAATCTCACCAGCTTGCGGCCAGTGGCTTCGGCTATTGCCTCGCCCAATGAGGTCTTGCCGACACCTGGCGGGCCAACAAGAAGGAGCAACGGCGTCCGGTTCTTTTCCACCCGCTGATAGATAGCCAGATATTCCAATATCCTCTCTTTGACTTCCTTTAAGCCATAGTGCTTCTTGTTTAAGATCTTTTCGGCTTGCTTGATATTCATATGGGCTATAGTCTGCCTCTGCCATGGCAGCTCCAACAGCCAATCCAGATAGCTACGAACCACTGTCGCTTCTGCCGACATGGGCGCCATGGTCTTTAATTTGCGTAATTCGGAATCTGCTTTTTCTCTGGCTTCTTTGGGCAGGCCTACTCTTGCTATCTGCTCTTCTAGCTCTTCTATCTCGCTTTTGCTCTCGCCATCACCTCCTAGTTCTCTTCTTATGGCCTTCACCTGCTCATTCAGATAATATTCCTTCTGTCCTCTATCTATCTGCTCACGGACCTGCTGATGAATACGCTTATCCAGATCGGCTATTTCCAACTCGGATTTAATATAGCGAGCAAGGAAGTCAAATCGCTTAGTCAGGCTTGGCATCTCAAGGATGGTCTGCTTCTCTTCCATGCCCATCTGACAGCAGGATGCCAGCATATCAATGAACCGCTCCAGATCATTCATACTCTGTAAGATATTGAGCATCTCGTCTCCCTTCTCATGTCCTTTGAACAGGCGGCGAGCGTTATTGAGCAGGATATTACGCATGGCATGGGCTTGGCGAGACGATACTGTCGAGGTTTGGACCGGGCTATAGCTGCATATATAGCCATTCCTTGTCCTGTTTATTGAATGTATCTCTACTCTCTCCACCCCTTCAATGAGAGTCTTAACCGTGCCATCCGGTAATCGCTTGGTATTCACTAGGGTGCAGCGGGTCCCTACCCTATATATATCCCTTAGCTTCGGCGCATCCGCGTCAGGATCCCTTTGAGCCGAGAGAATAATTTGGTTCTGGTGTCTATTGGCATAGTCCAAAGACTTCAATGAAATATCTCGTCCAACATATAGAGAAGACGCGAGATGAGGGTAGATAATCATGCCTCTCAATGGGATGAGAGATAACAGCTGCTTGTCGGTTCTTTCTATCATAATTGCCTCTTATATAGTAATAATAATAAATGAATTAATAGAGTAAATAAGTTAATAGGTCAATAAGCCAATAAATCAACAGGCTTTCAAAAAATAACCAGCTTTCATCTTCTTATCACTTTGCCTCGCCTTGCATCTTTCTTACTTTTTGTGCCCGAACCATTATGGATTCAGTGCCATTTTCTATCATATCCCGAGTCACAAACACCTTGCGAATGGTCGGGTCTGATGGTATGTGATACATAAGGTCAAACATAGCCAAATCAAGCACTGAACGCAACCCCCGCGCCCCCGTCTTGCGTTCGCTTGCTCTTTTGGCTAGCAGGCGCAATGCTTCATCATGGAAAATCAGCTCCACCCCATCCCAAGAAAAGAGCTTCTTATATTGCTTGACTAAGGAATTTTTTGGCTCCACCAAAATCTGCACCAGAGCCTCCTCATCTAGTTCCTTCAATGCAACCATTAGAGGCAATCGCCCAACGAATTCTGGTATGAGACCATATTTAATTAAGTCATCCGGCTCGGCTTCTTGTAGCAGGGTGTATCTATCCTGTTGAGAATAGCGCGTATGAGGTTTGGCGGCAAAGCCGATACTATGCCTTTCAGTCCGTTGTTCAATGATCTTCTCAAGACCATTGAACGCCCCGCCACAGATGAATAGAATATCACTGGTATCTATATGGAGGAACTCTTGATTAGGATGCTTGCGCCCTCCTTGAGGGGGAATGGCTGCCGTAGTTCCTTCAATTAGCTTCAGCAGCGCCTGTTGCACCCCTTCGCCTGAGACATCGCGGGTAATCGACAGGTTCTCCGATTTGCGCGCTATCTTGTCTATCTCGTCTATATAGATGATGCCTTTTTGTGCTTTATCCACATCATAGTTGCACTTCTGCAATAATCGCTGGATGATGTTCTCCACATCCTCGCCAACATAGCCAGCCTCGGTCAATGTGGTGGCATCGGCAATCGCAAAGGGAATCTCCAACATCCGCGCCAGTGTCTCTGCCAAGAGGGTCTTACCGCTACCAGTTGGACCTATGAGGAGGACATTTGACTTGCCGATTTCGACACCATCATTGGTCTTATCGGCATAGAGCTTCTTATAGTGATTATAGACCGCGACCGATAGTATCCTCTTGGCATTCTCTTGCCCAATAACATAGAGGTCGAGGAACTTCTTAATCTGCTGCGGGCGGGGGAGCTGACGAATATTCTCTACCGTCTTCTTGGTCTTGTCCTCGGTGAGAACCTTGACCGAAGTATGAACACACTCCTCACAAATACAGCAATCCTCCGATGTGATGAGAACCACCTCATCCGAGGTTCTATGACAAAAGGAACAGTATCTTCCTTTGCCGTTAATATCTTTAGCCATAGCTATATTATAGCGGCATTATCTCGGTTGGTTGAATTAATAAGCGTATTTTAGTCGCTTGGCTAGAAAAAGCTGAAATCCGCTTTCTACCCTCTTTTCAATCAGATGCTTTCAATTCCACTGAATATCCCCCTCTTAGTCTTACCCGTTAAAAGGATCACTTGACTTGGCGCTGGGCGAGAATCTTATCCACTACGCCATAGGCCTTTGCCTCCTCAGCGCTCATAAAGTTGTCTCTTTCAGTATCCTTATTAATGCTGGAGGGTTTCTTCCCCGTGTGCTTGGCAAGAATCTGATTCAGCTTCTGTTTGGTCTGCTGGATTTCGCGCGCATGGATTGCTATATCGCTTGCCTGACCATGAAAGGCGCCCATTGGTTGATGTATCATCACGCGCGCATTGGGTAAGCAGAAGCGTTTGCCAGCCGCCCCACCAGCCAGCAGCAAGGCGCCCATACTGGATGCTTGCCCCACACACATGGTGCTAACGGCTGGGCTGATAAACTGCATGGTATCATAGATGGATAGGCCAGCAGTCACTGAGCCGCCAGGCGAGTTGATATAAAGGTGAATGTCTTTCTGGGGGTTCTCGGATTCGAGAAACAGCATCTGAGCGATAATTAGGTTGGCTAGATGGTCTTCTACCTGGCCTATCAAAAAGATGATCCTATCTTTTAGTAAGCGAGAGTAGATATCATAGGCGCGCTCCCCACGCGGAGAATGCTCAATGACTATGGGGACCAGGGCCGCGGTCGAATCTTGATGGGATTTAGACATCTTTCGGTTCAATTGTTATCGGCCCGTGAAAAGAGAAAGGTTCCTTTGCCATCTCCATAGCCTCACTATATGAAAGCAGTGTATCCTCCACCCTAATTTGAGTCAAGAAGTGTGCTATGACCTTTTCCTCCAACATACCGGCCCTTAGATCTTCGCGCGCCTGTTCATTCTTTTGATAGTATTCTTCCGCCCTGGCTGGCTCCTGATAGCTGGATGCTAGCTCGGTTATTCTATTGTTTAGCTGGTCATCAGTGATGCTAATCTTATTCTGCTGAGCCAATTCAATCAATAGCATTCCTACTTTAACCTTCTCCTTGGCTTCCGCGATGAAGGTTCTAAGAGGCACTTGCTCCTTGTCTAGGGGACTATTTAGCTGAGTATGTTTCTGATGCATATCTATCCATTGGTCGCGTAGCCTATGGGCTTCGCGTTCAACCTGAGTGCTTGGTGCCTCAAGTTCTTTATGTTCGGCAAGCAGCAGCTCAAAGACGCTTCTTCGGACTAGTCGCTTAATGGTATGATTCAACTGAAGTTGCATGCCTTTCTTTACTTGAGCGTAAAAATCCTTCGCGTTGTCTATTCCATATTGACTATAGAAGTCCTTATCCAGCTCTGGCAGAATTTTCCGTTGCACCTTCCTTATTTTTACATGAAAGGTGACCTCTCGCTCCTCATGCTTGTCATTCCTGACCCTATCCTGGATAGGCTTGATGTCTCCCTCCCTCATACCAACAAGAGCAGCAACAAAACGAGGGCTTGGTAAATCCCTTGCTAGATCCAGAGCTAGATTCTCCTGTCTTCGCCCGTCACCCATATGATAGTCGATGACGACCACATGGTCCCTTGTGGCAGGAACGCCGATTACGGTATCGGCCAAACTAGCCTTGCTTTCCCTCATGGCTTCAACCATTACTTGGACATCACCTTCCGTCACCTCAGCTCTTACTCTCTCCAGCTTAGTATTTGGTGATAAATTAATCTTGATCTCTGGGAAAAGCTCATAGCTAACCTCAAATATCAAGTCCTTACCGAAAGCCAGTTGTTTGGGTTCTATCGCGTGAATACCGGCAAGATTGATATCCCTAGCTACAGCAAGATTGAAGAAAGTCTCTTTCATCAGATCACCGCCCACTTCATTTAATAGACTGGTGGCATAGTGTTGCCTGATGACATTTTCGGGCACCTTGCCTGGGCGAAAACCAGCCAGGGAGACCTTCTGCTTTAGTTGAGAGATCTTCTGTTGAATGCCCTGTTCTAACTTTTCAGCTGGTAGGGTTAGGCTCATGATGCGAACCAACCCTTCTTCCTTAATAATTTCCGCTTGCATAAATATGTCCTACATATAAATCCATAAATCTATAGGCCTACGGACCCCAGATGAATAATGCGAAAGGAGAGACTCGAACTCTCACATCTTGCGATACAGGATTCTAAGTCCTGCGCGTCTACCAATTCCGCCACTTTCGCCTTAAGATAAGATTATAGCCAAAGTTCTAAAAAAAATGGGTGGACGATGGGTCTCGAACCCACGACCTCAGGAGCCACAATCCTGTGCTCTACCAACTGAGCTACGCCCACCATTTCCGCACGCCTGGCAGGAATCGAACCTGCAACCTACGGCTTAGAAGGCCGTTGCTCTATCCTATTGAGCTACAGGCGCACTGATTAAATTATACAATGAGTTAAAATGATTGGATTCATCGATATAATAAACTAATGCCGCCAAGAGAAATATTAATCTACCCTGACAGGCAACTGAGGGAGAAGTCACAAGCTGTCACCGACTTTGGTCCTGAGGTGCAAACCTTGATAGACGATATGTTTGCCACCATGAGCCTAGTTGAAGGGATTGGTCTGGCAGCCATTCAGGTAGGAGTCCCGCTTAGGTTAGCTGTTATTAAGGTAGAAGAGCCTTTGGTGATTATCAATCCAACCATTAAAATACTTGACAAAGCCCTTAGCGCCTATGATGAGGGCTGTCTATCCCTGCCTGGCATCCGCACTGAGATAACTCGCCCTTCTTTTATCCAACTTAAGGCGCTCAACCGAGATGGCAAGCCTTTTGAACTTAACGCGGAGGGGCTCTTAGCCGTTTGCATTCAGCATGAAATAGATCATATGGATGGAATTCTCTTCATTGATAAGCTTTCGCCGTTGAAAAAGGGTCAGCTAAATTCGCAACTTAGCAAGCTCATAGCCCTCCACCAAAGTCAAGACGCGTCTTAATGTCCTATGGATTCGCCGGCACGCCCCAATTTGCCGCCGATGTTCTTGATGCCCTAATAGCAGCCGGCTATCCGCCCCAGTTCATCATTACACAACCAGACCGAAGGGCTGGAAGAGGCAAGAGGCTCACCAGACCACCAGTGAAGAACCTGGCCCTGGCCCATCAGATACCCTGTCTGCAACCAGAGAGAATTGATGAAGCATTAATAGCAGAGATCTCCTCATACAAACCCGCGTGGATACTAGTAGTCGCTTTCGGTATGATATTGCCGCCGGCTTTCCTAGCCATCCCAAGCCAGGGCTGCCTTAATATCCATACTTCCCTGTTACCCCTTTGGCGAGGGGCAGCTCCTGTAGCCAGAGCTATCGAAAATGGAGATAGCAAAAGCGGGGTCACTCTGATGAAAATAGCGCCCAAATTAGACAGCGGTCCTATTCTCAATCAACGAGAATGTCCCATAGCCAAGGACGACACCAGCGGGAGTCTGCTGGCTAGGCTTACTCCATTGGCAGTCGCTATGCTGATAGACTTCTTTGCTCGGCCGCAAGCCTGGCGTCCCTCTCCCCAGGATGAGAGCCTCAGCTCCTATGCAAATAAGATTACCACTGCTGAATGCCAACTAAACTGGGAACTTCCCGCTTCCCTATTGGAAAGACGAATCCGCGCTTTCAATCCTAAACCAGGTTGCTGGACTCTAATAGGCAACACCATAGGCGGAACAATAGGCGGAACAATAGATGGAACAACAGGGGGAACAATAGGCGGAACAATAGGCGGCACAATAGATAAGGCAATAGGCGGCACAACAGATGGAACAATAGGCGGAACAACAGATGGCACAACAGGTAGAACAACAGATGGAACAATAGGCGGCACAGTAGGTAAGGGAATAGGTGGCACAATAGATAAGGCAATAGGCGGAACAACAGATGGAACAACAGATGGAACAACAGGGGGAACAATAGGCGGAACAACAGATGGAACAACAAGGGGAACAATAGGCGAAACAATAGATAAGACAATAGGCGGCACAACAGGTAGAACAACAGATGGCACAATAGGCGACACAATAGGCGGCACGCGAGTGAAGATCTGGCGGGCAGTATCCCTGGCGGAAAACACCAAGGCGCCGCCTGGTTCTATTCTTTCAGCGCCCCCTGATGAATTCAAAATTCAGTGTGGCGAAGGAGTGCTCATTATTAAAGAGCTTCAGCTGCCCGGCAAAAAGATTAGCCCCGCCCATAGTCTCAATCTTAAACTGCCCCCACAGCTATAGCACCAGAGGATATGAACCCACGCCTTGCTGCTTTGGAGCTGCTGACAAGGATTCCCAAGCAGAATATTCGCTCATTGTTGGAAGCCAAAAGAAGCATCCTCAAGGCACAGGACCATAGCCTGATGACTGAACTTTGCTATGGTGTTTGTCGTCACTATTATTCACTTGACTATAAATGCCGTCAGCTAGTGGCAAAGGAGCTTCCCTCTAAGCATCGCGATCTCTTGCTGATTTTGATGATGGGAATCTATGAATTGGAATACACCAGAATACCTTCCTATGCAACTGTTAATGAGATGGTCTCCTTGGCAAGGAAGCTAAACAAGAGCTGGGCAGCGCCTCTGATTAATGCTTGCCTGAGGTCTTACCAACCAATAAAAATACCCCATGACCAACAACAAGCCTATTACGACCATTCGCTCTGGTTCATCAATGAGATGAAGAAGCAGTATCCTTGTCATTGGCAATCTATCCTCATCTCAAGCAACTTGAAACCTCCCCTTAGCATTCGCATCAATTCTCACCTAATCAGTCGGGCGGCCTATGCTAGGCTGCTGCGCCAAGCCGGCATTGGGTTCCACTTCTCGTCTCTGTCTCCCTTAGGCATAAGGATTTTCCTGCCAGTGAGGATAAACAAGTTGCCAGGTTATGAAGAAGGCCTATTCTGTGTCCAAGACCTCGGCGCTCAGCTAGCAGCCCAGCTGTTGAACCCTCAAGCAGATGAAAGAGTGCTTGACGCTTGTGCCGCACCCGGCAACAAGTCCTCTCATCTTCTTGTTCATCAAGCTAAGATAAGACTGGATTGTGTTGATAGCAACCAACAACGGCTTAAAAGTCTAAAGCAAAATCTAACCAGAATGCAGCTGCTAAGCAATAGGGTAAGAATCCTTGAGCGGGACCTGAGAATGAGCGGAGCTAAGGAGATTTACGACAAGGTGCTATTAGACATTCCCTGTTCGGCATCTGGCATGATAAGTCGCTACCCAGAAATAAAGCTTAAGAAGTATCGTCAGCAGGAGCAAGTTCTGATGCTAAAGAATTGCCTTGAATCATTGAAGCCGAACGGAATATTACTCTATGTCTCTTGTTCTTTATTAGAGCAAGAAAATGATGCAATCATAGCCCAACAAGAGAGCGCCATAAAGATAAAGAAGATCAATGCCTACTGGGGAGTGCCTCAGCTAGCCGGCCAACAGCTGCTGCCAAGTGCTGACCATGGCGGTTTTTACTATTGCCTCTTACAGAAGGCGGCTTGATGGATTAGCCATTAGACTACTGTGCACCAGTTCGCGCGTATAGGAAGACTTTGGTTTGCTGAGCACCTTGCGGGTATCTCCTTTTTCTACCACCTTGCCCTTATGCAGTACCAAGAGGCGATGGCTGAGCGATTGAGCAAGATGAATATCATGAGTGATGAAAACATAGCTCAGCTGGCGCTCGGACTGTAGCTTCTGGGGAGTGCCTCAGATAGCCGGTCAACAGCTGCTACCAAGTGCTGGTCATGGCGGTTTTTACTATTGCCTCTTACAGAAGGCGGCTTGATGGATTAGCCATTAGACTACTGTGCACCAGTTCGCGCGTATAGGAAGACTTTGGTTTGCTGAGCACCTTTTGGGTGTTTCCCTTCTCTACCACCTTGCCCTTATGTAGCACCAAGAGGCGATGGCTGAGCGATTGAGCAAGATGAATATCATGAGTGATGAAAACATAGCTCAGCTGGCGCTCAGACTGTAGCTTCTGGGGAGTGCCTCAGCTAGCCGGCCAAGCGCTGACCATGGTGGTTTTTACTATTGCCTCTTACAGAAGGCAGCTTGATGGGGCAATCATGCCATCAGGCTACTGAGTACCAGTTCGCGCGTATAGGAAGACTTTGGTTGGCTGAGCACCTTGCGGGTATCTCCTTTTTCTACTACCTTGCCCTTATGTAGCACCAAGAGGCGATGGCTGAGCGATTGAGCAAGATGAATATCATGAGTGATGAAAACATAGCTCAGCTGGCGCTCGGACTGTAGCTTCTTAAACAAGGCAATGATTTCCGCTTGGACTGTGACATCCAAAGAGGAGGTTGGTTCATCTAAGACCAAAAGCTTTGGTTGAGTAATGATGGCGCGCGCTATTGCCACCCTTTGTCGCTGACCGCCAGATAGTTCATTTGGATAAGCAGCCAGGTATTCCTTACTCAGCTGAACCTCAACAAGAGACCTCTCAACCAGTTCTAGTTTCTCTTGTTTGGTTAAATGGGATTGGAGGTTCTCCTCTATTATGTTTCTAATAGTGAAGCGAGGATTGAGACTGGAATAGGGATCTTGAAAGATCATTTGGAACTGTGGTCTGACAAGACGAAGGGAGCGCCCGGTCAGAGAGCTCAATTCAACCCCATCAAACTCAATCTTCCCATCCCATTCTTCCGTTTTTAATATTCTCATCAGAGCTAAGGCAAGCGAAGTCTTGCCTGAGCCACTCTCGCCCAAGAATGCAACTGTTTCACCAGAACGAATATCAAAATTGGCATGGGCGAGAGCATTCACCCAGCCCTGAATAAGTTTCAAAACCCCCTTCCTTATTGGATAATGGACCTTCAATGAGGAAACCCTCATCAGCTTTTGCTTGCTTGATAGAGGGGTCGGCTCGCCCAACTTATGCGCCCTTAACAGAGTCTTAGTATAAGGATGCTTGGGGCGCTGTAGCAAGGCTTTGGTGCGACCATCTTCTACCAGTTGTCCACTCTTCATCACATAGAGGCGGTCGGTAAAAGCACTGATCATACGAATGTCGTGAGTTATTAACAGCAGCCCTATGCCCTGAGTGGAACACAGGCTGGTTAGAAGTTTTAAGGTTTTTACCCGCAAAGAGGCATCTAGAGCAGTGGTCGGCTCATCGGCTAAGAGAAGCGCTGGTTTATGAGCCATCATCATTGCAATGAGAACCCTTTGCCGCTGCCCACCAGACAGCTGATGAGGATATTGAGATGCTAGACGAGGGACAAGCTCCACCTGTTCCATTAGTTCAGCAATCCGTTGTCGCTTAGGGGCAGTATCCTTATGAATAGCCAGGATCTCACCCAGCTGCTTGGCAATAGTATGAAGGGGATTCAAAGCAGCAAGGGGGTCTTGAAAGATCATTGTCATGGCTTTGCCGCGCAAGTTATCTCTGGCATCTTCCTTTAAGAGCAGCAGATCGGTTCCTTTGAATAGGATTCGCCCTTTAACAGTCGCCCCTAAGGGCGCCAAGCCCATGACTGTCAGAGCGGTCATGCTCTTACCCGAGCCGCTTTCGCCTACCAGCCCAACCGCTTCTCCTTCATTGACATTGAGTGAGACCCCAGTGAGAATCCTCTGTGTGCCTATGGCTAAACTGAGTCTGTCTATCTTTAATAAGGCTGACATCAATCCGTCATAAATCGATCATGACTAGACCGCTCGTGGGTCATAGGCATCGCGCAGCCCCTCACCGATAAACAGCAATAATGACAGCATAAGAGTGATAGTAACAAAAGCGGTTGCACCTAGCCAAGGAGCCGATAGGTTGTTCTTTGCCTGAGAGATGAGCTCGCCAAGAGAGGCAGAGCCCGGCGGCAACCCATAACCTAAAAAATCTAATGATGTGAGCACAGTGATAGCAGAAGTAAAAATGAAAGGAAAAAAAGTGAAGGCAGAAACAGCCGCATTAGGCAGAATGTGGCGAAACATGATGAGACCGTTAGAGAGCCCCATGGAGCGGGCTGCTAATACATAGGTCATATTACGACCGCGCAAGAACTCGGCGCGCACCAGATCTGCCAAGCCCATCCAACTGAATATGAGAGTCAGAAGCAATAGCCACCATAGATTGGGTTGCACCAGGCTGGTTAAGATAATAAGGATGAAGAGAACTGGCATCCCCGACCATATCTCGGTGAACCTCTGACCTGCCAGATCGGTTATGCCACCATAATAGCCTTGAACCGCGCCGAGAAGGATTCCCAAGGGGATGCTGAGGACTGTAAGCAAGAAAGCAAATATCACTGAAATACGATAACCATATATTACGCGTGCCAATAGATCGCGCCCCTGGTCATCCGTGCCTAGCCAGTTCTCCCTGCTTGGCGGACTGGGAACTGCTTGATCAAGATCATAGTTAATCGTCTTAGGCCCAAAGGGAATTAGCGGCCATAGGGTGAATCTGCTCTTCGCCGCTATGAGGTCTCTCATATAGGCCTCGCGATAGTCGGGCGTAGTGGGAAACTCGCCGCCTAGATCCTGCTCACTATAATCAATAAAAAGCGGAACGAATATTCGCTCTTCATAAATAATGAGATGAGGTTTGTCGTTTGCCCAAAACTCCGCGCCCAAAGAAAAAAGGGTGATTGTCGCAAATAGCCATAAAGAATAATAGCTCCGGCGGCGACGACGGAATTTTTGCCATGCCCGTTGGCTTAGACTGGCAGCCATAAAAGCAATTAGAACTTATAGCGATAAATAAAAGGAGACCAAGCAGGAGATCTAATATCGCCACCAGATAAGGACAGATAGGCCCTGTTGCCCAAATCAACTGAAGCAATGGCTAGGCGATAGTACTTGCCCACTCGGGTAGTATAGACAACCCGATTACCGTCTGGTGATAGGCTAGGACTATCATCCAAAAAACCTTTGCTAATAGACTTGGTCTGTTTATCCTCTAGAGTGTGGAGCACTATGTTGTAATTACCACCTCTATTGCGGCCAACCATAACCAGCGCATCACCGTCATGAGTATAGCGGGCGCTGGTGCTATAGGCGGTAGTTAACCGATTAATCCTATTGGTAGAAAGCTCATATTCGTAAATCTGCGGTCTGCCACTTCTATCCGAAGTAAAGACTATCCTACTACCATCGGATGACCAACTGGGTTCGGTATCTATGCCTGGATTTCTCGTTAGCCGCCGACCAGTGCGAGTAAGCAGATCTACTATGTAGATATCCACATTTGACTCACGCGACAAGACAACGGCAAGATTCTTGCCGTCTGGCGACCAAGCAGGAGCGCTGTTAATTCCTTTAAAGTTGGTAATCAACCACCTAAAACCATCGGAAATCTGCTGAACATAGATGTTCGACCTGCCATTCTCAAAAGAAACATAAGCAACCTTTTTAGCATCGGGAGACCAGGCAGGAGAAATGATCGGCTCATCCGATTGGATAAGAGTCTTTTCCCTTTTCCCATCCGCATCTACCAGATGGAGACCATATGAATAGCCTTGCTCATTCCTGACCCGGCGAACAAACAGCATTTTGGTCGAGAAAGAACCATCAATACCAGTTATCTTCTTATATATATAGTCACTCACATAATGAGCAAAGTCGCGCTGGTATTTGGTATCAAAGGTAAAGGCATTGTGCGCGACTAGCCGTTCGCTCAGCACATCGGCTATGGATAGATTAAGCTGATAGCTATTCTCGTCCAGCCGGCTAAGCTCACCTAAGACAAGATACTCTACTTTTTGTTCGCGCCAATTCTTATAGATAATCTGGTCTGGGCGAAAAGGGCGGCTAGGGAAGCTCAGTCTATCCAGCTGTTCAAAATGACCGCTGAGATAAAAATTATTAGACAGAACGGCATCAATGGCAAAGCCTACCCGCCTATCGTCACTGGAACGGAGGGGAACTAGGGCAATAGTAGTTGACCTTGTGATACCGCGATCTATCTTAATGATAAGCTCCTCATCCTCCTGGGTTTCCTGGGTCTCCTGGGTCTCCTGGGTCTCCTGGGCATCCTGGGCTGCCAAGCCAAAGGGGAGACAAGCGAAACCAACTAATACAATAACTAAGAGTCTCAACATAGCACTATTATAATTTGCTAATGCCCACTAGCGACCTCTTGAAAGGCTAAACTCCATTATAATTTCGCGAAAATAGCTCTCTTGTAGCCTTCTATCTGATGGAATAATGAAGCCATCTACCCTTCTGACCGCCCGCTCGGCTTCAACATCAAAGAGTGGGTTGCCGCTACTTACCAGGATCTGAACATCCACCAGCTTGCCCTTCTCATCCAAAAAAATTTTGATCCGCGTAACCAGTCCTTGAAATTGACTTCGTTGGGCAGCTGTGCCAGGGTTGAAGTTGCGCTCCACCAGCTCCTTATTGCGCTCATAATAGGCCAGGGCCTCATTTCTCAACTCCTGTTGCTGGAGGCTAGTCTCCTCTCTATTGGGATTGCTAGTTGTCTGTTCTCTAACTAAGAGTTCCTCCTTTATTTCCTCTTGTTTAGGTGCTGGCGCTTCCTTCTTTGGTTGGGTCTCCCTTAGGTTCTCAATTAGTTTGTCCAGCTTCTTTTCATCTGTTTGAACGGGGATCTCCGCTTCTGGCGCCTTTTTCTCTTCTTTTTTCTCTTCTACCTCTTTTATCTCTTTTACCTCTTTCACCTCTTTCACTTCTTTTGGGGGGGCTGGGCGGGAAGGAGCTGGCTTGGGAATCGGTTTCGGGGGTGAAGGCGGTAGATTTTTAAGCGCCACTGAAATAGAAGGCCCCAATGTATCTCGCTTGGGGAACTCCGAAGTTCCCCAATAGCTTAGTAAAACAAAGAAGGACATATGAATACAGAGAGTAAAAAAGAGCGGGAGAAAAAAGGGTTCGGATTGATTCACAAGGATTCAGGTTGAGTTAACAGACCAACATTTTCTACTCCTAGTCTTTGTAGGCTTGCCATGAGATTCACCACCTCACCATAGGCGACCAGCTTATCTCCTTTGATATAGATCTCTGGTTCGCCTTCCTCTTTGAGCAGCTCTGTCATGGTAGCTCGCAGCTCAGCCAAATTCACCTTCTTATTAATACTCCCCTGGCTGTAATGATATTCTCCTTGATTGGTTATGCTAATCACCACTTGAGTCTGCTGTTGGATATTTAAGGGACGGGCGGATGCGGCTGGCAGATCTACATGATAGCCTTGTGAGAATAAAGGAGCGGTTACCATGAAGACAACCAGAAGCACCAGCATCACATCTATATAGGGCACTACATTAATTTCAGCAGTCAGTTTTCTTTTGCGTCTTGCCATTATTGAGATGAATGAAGGCGGCGATGGAGTATGCTGGTGAACTCATCACTAAATAGCTCATAACGAGATAAGAGCAGATCCACCTTACTGCTATAGTAATTATAGGAAAGCACCGCAGGTATGGCAGCCAGTAAACCCATGGCGGTTGCCACTAGGGCTTCGGCAATGCCCGGCGCTACCACATTTATGGTTACTGCATCTGTGCTTGAAGCAAGACCAAGAAATGCATTCATAATACCCCAGACTGTGCCGAATAGTCCTACATAAGGACTCACTGAGCCTACTGAAGCAAGAAAAGCAAGACCTGAGGACAGGACTTCTTCTTCGCGATTAATTGCTACTCTCATCAGTCTTTGCACTCCCTCCATAATCGCATCTGGCGAGGCTCGCTTCTTTACCAAACGGCTGAATTCTTCAAAGCCATCAACAAAGACATTGTTAATGCCAGTCAATCCCTGCTTGTCCTCGCGAATATCATAGAAGAGAGAATTCAAGTCGGTGCCCGACCAAAACCTCTCTTCAAATACACTGAGAACGGAACGGCTACGGCTGATGGTAAAGTAGCGTTGAAAAATGATGATCCATGAAAAGAATGAAGCCAATAATAAAGCTATCATCACTCCTTGAACGACTGGTGATGCCTGCTCTATCATCTCCCAGAGAACTGTGTTTTGAAAAATTTCCATAATCTAACCTATTGTAGCAATCTGAGGCGGTAAAGGACAGGGTCTCCTAGAAATCGCGTCAATACATACTATCTGGACATCAGCATAACAAACAAGCATCTTATCCTTTATTCTAACTATTTTTTGGGCAAAATTAACTGCGCACCTTCTCTTGCTATTTAATTCTACCTGAACATCTAGCTCATCTCCTAGCTGAGCGGGAACAAAATACTCAATCAATATACGGCGAACAACAAAGAGCCGGCTGGGCAGATCAACCGCATTTAAGCCTAGCTGATGGATGAATTCAGTGCGCGCTCTTTCCATAAATCTAAGATAGCTGGCGTGATAAACTATTCCACCTGCATCCGTATCTTCTAAATAGACTTTAATCTTCATCAATTATTACGCATTAATGAAGGTCATCATGGTCATCCCTCTCGTCATGTCGACTAATTTTAAATAGAACTGAGCTTTCATCAATTATTACGCATTAATGAAGGTCAGCATGGTCATCCCTCTCGTCATGTCGACTAATTTTAAATAGAGCTGAGCTTTCATCAATTATTACGCATTAATGAAGGTCAGCATAGTCATCCCTCTCGTCATGTCGACTAATTTTAAATAGAGCTGAGCTTTCATCAATTACTACGCATTAATGAATAAATAAAGGTCAGCATAGTCATCCCTCTCGTCATGTCGACTAATTTTAAATAGAACTGAGCTTTCATCAATTATTACGCATTAATGAAGGTCAGCATAGTCATCCCTCTCGTCATGTCGACTAATTTTAAATAGAACTGAGCTTTCATCAATTATTACGCATTAATAAAGGTCAGCATAGTCATCCCTCTCGTCATGCCGGCTAATTTTAAATAGGGCTGAGTTTTCATCAATTATTAAACAGGCTGGTTTGTTCAGTTTTCGGTGGCATCTTTAATGACAGGTGCTTATAGGCGCGCTCAGTTGCTACCCTGCCTCGTTGGGTTCGTTTGATAAAGCCCTGTTGAATCAGAAAAGGCTCTACCACATCTTCTAAGGTATCGCGCACCTCATGCATGGCAGCAGCCAGACTTTCTATGCCAACTGGACCACCAGTAAATTTATCAATGATTAACCTTAAGAAGAGTCGGTCTATCTCATCTAGACCCTCATTATCAACCCCCAACATAGCTAGGGCCTCATCAACTGTCTGCTGGTCAATGAGCTTCTGCTTGGGTCTTTCTACTTGAGCATAATCACGCACCCGCCTTAAGAGTCGGTTAGCCAGCCGTGGCGTCCCCCTTGCGCGTTTTGCTAACTCAAATGCGCCATCTTCGGCTATCTCAATATTCAGAATCCTAGCAGAGCGCTGAACTATTTGAGCCAGTTCCTCTGAATTATAGAAGTCGAGCCGCAAGACTATACCAAATCTGGCTCGTAAGGGGGAAGTCAATAGACCGCTACGAGTTGTAGCACCCACAAGAGTGAAAGGAGCAACCGCAAGACTAAGCGGGCGAGCCGCTGCCCCTTCCCCTAGGGTAATGTCGATCTGATAGTCCTCCATAGCTGGATAGAGAATCTCCTCTACAGCCACTGGCAAGCGATGGACTTCGTCTATGAATAGTATGTCGCGCCGCTCCAGGCTAGACAAGAAGGCAGCTATGTCGCGCCCCTTATCCAAAACTGGCCCAGAAGTGCTTACTATATTGGCTTTGACCTCATAGGCTATTAGGCGCGCCAGAGTGGTCTTGCCCAATCCTGGTGGGCCAAAGAAGAGGATATGATCCAAAGGCTCAACTCGTTGAAGCGCCGCCTGAATATATATCCGCAACTGCTGGCGAATATTCTCTTGGCCTATATATTCAGCTAGGGTGCGCGGGCGAAGTGCATTATCCAATACCCTATCATCACCGCTAGGAGCTGCGCCTATGATTCTATCTTCTTTAATCGGCATTAGGTTAGAATCTCAAATGAGTCGGGACAGGGTTCTGACAAGGGATTCGGTTGTTCGACCCTCACCTCTTCAACCATAGCAGCCATAGGCCCCTTCTCACATCTTGCGATCAGCTGTGCCAGGACTTCTTCCTTCCCACATAGATATGCCTCTACCTGCCCATTGGAGTTATTACGTACCCACCCACAGACTTTCAATTCAGTTGCTTGTGCCCTCATCCAGTGTCTATAACCAACCCCCTGCACTCTTCCGCTAATGACAACAAAGCGGCAATCCATCATGCCAACCTTTCCGCCACTGCCCTTCCTATCTGAGCGGCGCTGGTAACCACAGTAACCCCAGCTGCTTCAAGGGCGGCAATCTTCTCCTTAGCCGTTCCTTTGCCCCCAGCTATGATAGCCCCAGCATGACCCATCCGTTTGCCAGGCGGGGCAGTAACCCCAGCTATATAAGCAACTACTGGTTTGGCAACATGCTCCTTAATAAAAACCGCTGCCTCTTCTTCCGCCGTCCCGCCTATCTCTCCCACCAAAACAACCAGCTCAGTTTGTTGGTCACGATTGAAGAGATTTAAGATATCAATGAAACTGCTGCCGGGAATCGGATCTCCTCCTATGCCAACACAGCTGCTCTGCCCTTCACCAATATCCGATACCTGCTTAACCGCTTCATAGGTCAAGGTGCCAGAACGCGACACTATGCCAACCCGACCAGGGCGATGAATAGCTCCCGGCATGATACCTATTTTGCTTTGTCCTGGTGTTATCAAGCCAGGACAATTAGGACCTATTAAGCGCACTGACCTTTGCTTACAGTAGACCTTTGCCTTTAGCATATCTAGCACAGCTATGCCTTCGGTGATGCAAACTATTAAGCCAATCTCCGCATCGGCCGCCTCAATAATGGAATCCAAACAAAAAGGTGCCGGAACATAGATGACCGAAGCATCTGCTTGGGTCTTGGCTACCGCCTCCTTCATCGTGTTGAATACCGGCAAGTCCAAATGCATTGTTCCTCCCTTACCGGGAGTTACTCCCCCTACCAATCTAGTGCCATATTTCAGCGCCTGTTCTGAGTGGAAGGTTCCTTGAGAGCCAGTAAAACCCTGAGTGAGAACCCGGGTATTCCTATCAATCAAAATGCTCATAAGTTATTTTATACTTCTTGGGTGGCTAAGAATATCATCTGCTTGGATGGTCAAAGCCATGAAAAGTCAGTCGCCAAGATAGATCAGTCACAAATCTACTACCCTCAACTACCAGGGTCCAAGGCCCCTCTGGATCTGCCCCTAAATAGGCTGTGCTAGCAAAAGTAAAACCACCTGCTAGGTCGGGACAGTCGTTCGTTGCTGTTGCCGAGGCAAAGTTAGCGTCCCAATCCAAACACCAATGTGGACGAGTTAGAACACTCTCTTGGCCCTGGGGAGATATGAGCGTGATAGCTAGATGACCAAAATTGGGATAATTAGAATCAATATCAAGCTGAACATACTCAAGAAAATCTATTTCGATATTTGATAGCGCCTCTATCTGAAACTCCTTTCGCCTAGCATCAAGCGTCTCCTCCTTCCTATCTGTTATATAAGGGCGCTTGGTGGAATTTGGTAAAGGGCGCCAATTCTTAGCAAGCCCCATTGCAGCAGTCGCATCAATCAAGCCGAAGCCATAGTCAATACTATGCATATAGTTCTTGTTCGAATCGTGATAAGCAGCTGCTCCTAGCTGCCAAGAATCACTAGTTGGATTCACTTGCTCGGCGCTCTCAGCCAATATCAGCATGATGTCGCGCCAGGTGAGTTCTCTATGCTCGGCACGTAGCAGGGCTATGACTCCACTCACAACTGGAGTCGCAGCCGAGGTGCCTGAAAAGAAACGAGTGTAATTACCATCCCCTGGCTGCCGATAGATCGACAGACGATCACCGTGTTCTAATGGCGGTGACTCATTAGCTGGTTCCCGGTGAGATATTACCCGCAACTCCTCCGCAAGATCACGACCATTCACAGTGAATTCTAGCTGAAATCCTCCCCTGCCGAAATCCAAATGGTCTCTTAGTTCTTCGCTCACAGTAACCTCAGAACCTATAGCTGGTTTTGCTGCTGCCCGATTATAACCGGCTCCACTAGACAAATCTACACTAGGCAAACCACCATGATAGTAATTTAAGAAATCGGGATCATTAGCCAAGCTACCGAAATCAATATCAACAGTATCACCAGACGGGCCACATAGCCAAAGGTTTGCCCCTGGATTAGAATAGGAAGTAACATTGTTTTCTACATTCACCGCGCAAACAACAATGATGCCCGGATTATTCAACATCTCACTATAGCTGGCCATATCGATAGAATTTACATTTACTGATTCCCTATCCATGCTAATTTGACGAGAATTGCCGGCCGCAAAAACATAGTTGACTCCTTTGCCATCAAATCCCTCATCTAGTTGAGAAGCGATAATATTACGAGTGATGCTGTCTTGTCTATTCAACCTAGAAGTGGCGCCACTACCCCAGCTATTACTAGAAACTGCGGTCGCTGGTGTGTGCCTCCCCATTGCTTCTCTAAGACTAGTAACAAATTGAGACACCAAATAATTGCTTAGATAGATCTCAGCCCCATAAGCAACTCCCTTAATCCCTATTCCATTGCCTCCTTCGGCCGCGATAATCCCGGCAACCGCTGTGCCATGACCGTCCAGTCTACAATCCACTGGCATGGGATTAAAGCGCATATCACTAAAAGGAGGTTCTAAGTAGTTACGACTCTCGCCAGGAACAACCTTATTTACTAAGTCCTCATGGGCTATTTCAAGTGCATCATCTACAATGGCTATATGCACCTCTCGTCCTGTATATCCTCGCCTCCATAGTTCTTTTATGCCAACCCTATCCAGATACCATTGATAATTTTCCAATGGATCTGCACCTCTCGCCGTGCTAGAACTAGCCGCTATCAGCTGATCGCAATATTCAATATCAACATATCTACTGACGGGGCTATCCTCCCCACACCCAGTGAGAAGGAAAATAAGCCCCAGCCAACAAATTAAGGCTCTCGGTCGCCATATTGTTTTCATCTCAAAGCAGTTCGATTCATTCCAAAAAAAAGCGCAGCTAAGTCTCTATGTTCATTCTAAAGCAATCTTAACGGCTTTCTCAGCAGCCTCCTGTAAGCTGGCAGCAGTGGTGATAGCTAGACCACTCTTCGCCAATAGTTCAGTCGCCAGATCAGCATTATTACCCGCTAATCTAACCACTAGCCTATCAATTTTTATCTCCTTGACCGCCTCAATTAGGCCGCGCGCGATGATATCGCAGCGAACTATACCACCAAAAATATTTACCAAGACTACTTTGACCTTGCTATCGGAAAGAATAATCTTAAAAGCCTCAGTAACCCTCGCGCGAGTGACCGAACCGCCAACATCAAGGAAATTGGCCGGATTGCCACCACAGGTCTTAATGATATCCATAGTCGCCATAGCGAGACCGGCACCATTGACCATACAACCTATATCCCCATCTAAAGCCACATAGCTCAACCCATGAGCGGCCGCCTCATTCTCTCGTTGATCTTCTTGGCTAATGTCTCGTTGCTCGCTCAGTTCTTTTTGGCGAAAAAGGGCATTGTTGTCTATATTCACCTTGCCATCTAAGCAGACCAGTTTTCCCTCCTGAGTGATAACAAGAGGATTAATCTCCACCAATGACAGATCCTTATCATTAAACAGCTGAACCAGCTGAAGAAACAGCTTGACAAAATGCTTTAGTTGCTCTTGGGTCAAACCCAGCTGGAAGGCTAAATAACGAGCCTGATAGGGCTGAGCGCCGACTAGAGGATCTATGAGGACCTTGGCTATTTTCTCTGGTGTCTGGCTAGCCACTTCCTCAATATCCATCCCTCCCGCCGATGAAGCAAGAACCGCTATTTGCCCAGCGGTTCTATCTACCAAGGCTCCCAAGTAGAGTTCTCTTGCTATCTCAGTGCAGGCTTCCACCAGTAGAATATTAACCGGCTGACCCTTGGCATCAGTCTGCTTGGTAACCAAATGACTGCCAAGCATCCTGGTGGCAAAGGAACTAATGGCTTCTTCATTCTCAACTAGCTGGACGCCCCCTGCTTTACCCCGCCCACCGGCATGAACCTGAGCCTTAAGAACCCATTTGTTCCCGCCTAGCTTGACTGAGGCAGCAACTGCCTCATCAGCCGTCTCAGCCACTATATTGGCTGGCACTGGCATGCCATA
This sequence comes from Gammaproteobacteria bacterium, assembly GCA_965215225.1. Taxonomy (GTDB): domain Bacteria; phylum Pseudomonadota; class Gammaproteobacteria; order CBDBNL01; family JAAOII01. The sequence goes on along the minus strand of OZ244039.1, from coordinate 1,195,155 downwards.
GGAAGCAAATAGCTGCTTGGCTTGATATTCATGCAGGTTCATCTTCGCGGCGCAATCGCATGAATAGCCCGCCCATCAACTGCTAGAGCCGCCTCATGAATGGCTTCCCCTAGGGTAGGATGGGCAAAGATGCTGAGCTGGATATCCTCAGAGCTTGCCATAAACTCCATTGCCAGAACCGCCTGAGCAATGAGTTCGCCGGCTTGAGGGCCTATGATATGGACGCCAAGAACCGCATCTGTCTTCTTGTCCGCTATGATCTTCACCAGGCCGCGCACATCGTTATTAGCCATAGCGCGCCCACTGGCGGCAAAAGGAAAGGTCCCGCTCTTATAATCAATACCCTGTTGGCGCGCCTCTTCTTCATTGATGCCAACCCAAGCAATTTCTGGTGCAGTATAGATGACACTTGGAATGGCGCCATAGTTCATCTCGGCCTTCTTATTACTTATCAGCTCTGCTACCATCACGCCCTCCTCCGAACCCTTATGAGCCAGCATAGGACCTCTCACCAGATCGCCTATGGCATAGACATTTTCAGCATCTGTTCGACACTGATCATCAACAATCACAAAACCCTTCTCATCCTGCTTGACGCCGCAGTCATCGCCCAAGAGCCCCTCACTAAACGGCTTTCGCCCCACTGCGACTACTAGCTTATCTACCCTGAGCTGTTGCTCACCGCCAGAATCCTTATAGCCAATACTTAGGTCTTTCCCCTTCTTCGCTTTGGCAACCACAGCACCTAACCGAATATCCAGTCCCTGTTTTTTGAAGTGCCTGGCTGCATCCTTGCTGATTTGGGAATCCACCATCGGCAATAGGTCCTCTAAGGCTTCTAAGACCACCACCTCAGCACCCAATCGCCGCCATACGCTGCCCAGCTCCAATCCTATGATACCTGCCCCTATCACACCAAGTCGCTTAGGCACCTCAGTGAATGCCAGGGCGCCAGTAGAATCTACTATGTTCTTGCCATCAAAAGGGGCAAAGGGAAGTTCAATGGGAACCGACCCACTGGCAAGAACCACATTGTCTGCTTGATAGAGGGTATTCTTTCCCTTATTATCCGTGACCTCTACTTGGCGAGACTTCAATAGCCTGCCACTGCCAAAAGCACTCTCAACACCATTTGCCTTAAACAACGAAGCCACTCCCGAACATAGCTTGTTAATGATGGCATTCTTGCGCGCCTGCATGGCGGCTAGGTCCATGCTTAGCTGGTTAATCTTGATACCCTCAGCGCTAAATTCTTCTTGCGCCATAAAATACTTATGAGAGGTTTCCAGCAATGCCTTAGATGGAATACAGCCGACATTGAGACAGGTGCCACCCAAGAGCTGCTTCTTGTTGGCATCTTGCCATTTTTCCACACATAGGGTTCTAAAGCCCAGCTGGGCACACTTAATAGCACAGACATAGCCGGCTGGACCCGCCCCTATGACTATAACATCATATTTATCCATAGATCTAGTTAGTTAATAGCAGTCATTATAATGGTATCTCCCTCTAATATAGCAAAATAGTCCTATTTAGATTCATGAATTTACATCATAGGTGCAATCTTCTTGGATGGGATTGGACAATTCTATCTAAACATAACAATAGATAGCTTTTCAATATGTCTAAAAAGCATTATACCCAGCTTTCAGAGAAAGAAAAAATGAGAAGAGAAGCAAAGAGCATGCGCTTTATAGCTCGGCGCTTATATCCTTGTCTTTCTACTATTAGCCAAGAAACTCAATTAATAGCAGGAAGCAAGGCGTCTGCCTTTGAAAGCACGGCCAAGTAGATCATAATTTAGCAACAGGTGTTACACTTTATTAAATGTTAAGCCACCTCGTTATTTATAGATTTGCGAAAGATAGTATACAATTCCCTAATTGGATAATGAGGAACTATTGGACTGCTTTGATGGTTTGTTATCTCTTGCTTCTAAACCAAGAGGGGAATGCCCATGATGGTTCTCATTCGCGAACCGAACTTGGTGAAGAGTGTGTTGATATTAGTGAGGCGCGGACCAAAGATCTGGTTCATAATCGTTGCGCCAATCCAGTTGCGCTCATGTGGTTTTGTCTTTCTAAGACAGATTCTACTGTCTACCATAGGTCGTCTGAAATAATCCCATCGCAAGACTTTGTGAGACTGGGCTGCGCTCAAGAGGGAACAGAGTTTTCTCTCAGCTGGGGCGCTTGCGCTCCTTTGGGGGATGAAAAGCGAGTTATGATAACAGCCAGCTCTAATATTGGGGCAGCACGGAATTTAACCGATATAGATAAGATAGATTTTAGCTGTCAGGTGCTGGAATGAAATAGGGTGAAAATAGTTTCGGATTTTATTTAGCCTGTTCCCGTCCCGTTCCCTTCATCCGCTTCGTCCTGTTCCCTTCACCCGTCTCGTCCCGTTCCCTTCACCTGCCTCGTCCCGTTGTCCGAATCTATTTCGTTTAATGGTTGATGAGTATATAATAAGACAGATTTTAGTTAGCCTGTTGCCGTCCTGTTGCCTTTACCCGCTTCGTCCCGCTGTCCTCACCCGCTTCGTCCTGTTACCTTCACCCGCTTCGTCCCGTTGTCCTCACTCGTCTTGTTGTCCTCACCCGCTTCGTTCCGTTCCCTTCATCCGGTTCGTCCGCCTCGTCTAATAGCTGATGAGTATATAAGGCAGATTCTATTTAGCCTGTTCCCGTCCTTCAGTATTCCCTTCATCCGCTTCATCCAATAGCTGAGGATAGGGATAGTCAAAGCCTAATAACTGCTTGAGAATGGGAGTTGCATTGGCAATAACCTCTTGCCGAACCCCATGCTGTTGATCTTCCATTGGCTTGATAAATTTTGGCAAATACTGAATCAAAATAGCAGTTCGGTCCGAATCACTGTGATTCGGCATGGCACAATGCCAGACCATACCATAGAAAATGGCGACGTCTCCTGCTTTGCCAGTCATCCGCTTTGCCTTATCATAGAACATCTTCTCTTCTTCTTTCTTTGGATATCTGCCCCAAACCTGTGAGCCGGGTAAGACAGCTGTGGCACCGTTTTCAGCAACAAAGTCATCCAACATCACGGTTACCTGACAATTAAGGGGGAAGCTTGGGTTGATGCCATAAGGAAAACTTTCTCTTTTATACATGTCCCAATAGGGATAGTCTATATGAGGCTCTTGACCTGGTCCGCCGGGTAGAATACGATTGGCAGCAATCGAACCCAAGCAAAACTCCGAGCCAAGAAATTTGCCAACAACCTCTACAACCTTTGGATGCTGCACCATATCCACAAAGACATCCCCTTTATTCAACAGATTCCAGACCCGCCTTTGGAGCGATATTTGGTCCTTATGAGCGCCGTGGAAGTGGGTTACCTTAGTATCCTCCTTATTGGAATGCTCCAAAATGATATCCCTTGCCTGCTTAATAGCCTCAGAACTAAACAACTGAGGCAGAGTAATATACCCATCCCCCTCAACAAGCTCTTTCATATGCTGTTCTAATAACATAATGATCCTCTTACCAGTTTAACTAAGTGAAAATTCATATTATAGCCTTTTGAGACTAGACTTTTTCAAGCCGCCAGGATTTTTCTGCCTTCTTTGCCCAAGCTTCTTGCCTCTTTTCAATGGCTTCTGGACTCCATTCTTCATAGTCCTTTGATATTTCCCTTGTGATTTCTATTGTTGATTTTTTATACTTGTCTTTTTTCTCATCATATGAGCTATCTTGTGACTCCCTATTATCGTCTTTACTCCATAAGGTGAGGTTACCTAACCAAGTTAGATACTTCTCATCCTTTTCTGCTGTGAAGTATTCCCACTTCTTTTGTTTATTTTTCCATTTTTTAGGAAGAATATGTTCCAAATCTACCTCATTTGGGTCTATCCTCTTCTCTTTAGTTGAATAAAGATAATTTATTTCTAGTAAAATTATTCTCGCATCCTTATTGGTGTTCTTTTTTAAGGAAGAAAAATTTGTAATAAAAGATCCTTTTTTAAAGCTTTGGTTATAGTTGTTTTTCAATTCATTTATCATGTACTTTTTAACTGCTTGAAAATTCTTAAAATCCCTATTCCCATCTTTTTCTGTTCTAATCTTTTGGGCTAGGTTGGCAAAGAAAGGTTGTAGTCTGTTAGCAGGAAAAGTGTACTGGGTTGAATATATACGAAGGATAAAATAGTATAGTAACTTATAGTATTTCGCAACATCTTCCTTATCCCAATGATCTTTTAATGGCGGTGCTAATAGGCTAGGATATAGAACACTAAAATTTCTTAAGAAACCAATATATTGTCTAGTATCTAGATTTTTTTTCCTTTTTGCTCGAATGTAGTTTGATTTCTCTCTATTTTCTTTGATATCCCAATAGATTTCGACCGCTTTATCTTTTAGTTCTTCAGTATATCTTTTAATCTGATTTGCAGCACCAATAGGGTTTGGTGCCTTCCTTCGAATACTGTCTCGCCCCTCAATCTTGTCTTTTACTTCTCGGTAAAGTCTTCTTGTTGGAAAGACACCAAATTGATACATAAAATACGCCTCTATGCATTCTTGCATATTCCGTTGACTTTTTCCATTTTTTGCGAAACGCTCTGTTAATCCTTTCCAATTATGTTCAATATTATTAGAATAATTGGAATCCTTACCTGTGCGAAAGAAATAGTTCTTTAGTAGGTCAATCTGAGTTAATTCTTGTCTTCTATCATTCAACACTTCAAATATTTCATAAGCATCTAGTTTATTTTCCTCTGAACTTAATATTGTCAGGAGAACCTGTTCAAACAGGAATTTCCTAAATTCCTGTAATCTCGAGGATATTTCGGAGGGAGCACTTTTTTTGTTAAAAAACCTTTTCTCAAGGTAGTCTTTTATTCGTTTGTAATTATCCTTCAAGTTCTTTATTGCGTGATCTCCCTTTTTACTGGGGATCTCGTGCTGAAGAAGACCTTCATATACCCTTTGATGATCAGGGTGATGGAACTTCACTCGAGTTTCACCGTTTTCTTTTTTAATAATATGGTCATATAAACGAACTTTCCAGTCGCCTAGCTTTGCGCGCTCTTCTTTTGCCAAGCTTGAGTCTTCCTTTAATTCTTCCATTTTAGCTGCTATATGTGCTATTAATAGCGATATAGTAACTATTCTTTGTTGTCCATCAACTACGTCAAATTTCTTATCAGACCTCTCTTCTTCAGAAAGAATCACTGCTCCAATAAAATATGCGGGTCTTTTTTTATTAAAAGCATCCCATAAGTCTTGTAAAAAGTCCTCAACTAAATTCTTTTTCCAATCATAGGTGCGTTGATATTCAGGGATGATAAGCTCAGAATACCCCTCTCCAAAAAGACTTTCCAGGTTTACAGATTTAGGCTTTATATAATCTTCTGTCTTCATCTCTTATTATTTTCTGCGATTCATATTTAGAACAACTAATTAGACTTCAATTCTATTAATAGACCATAGTTTGCAGGCCTCCTTGGACATGTTTTCTTGGCGTTTTCTAATGCTAGCTGGACTCCATTGAGGGAATTCTTTCATAAGAGATCTAGTCATCGACATTCTTGACCGAAAATAGGAAGTCGTTTTTTGTTCATAGGGTAACTTATCCATAGAGTCTTCAATAAGATCTGCTTCTAATAGGATATAGTTTCCTAACCTTTGGCAATAATGTTCGCGACTTTCTTTATCAAAATTATTCCATTGTCTTGGGTCTCCTTTATAAGGAAGCACAGGAACACAATCTAAGTCGTCAATTTCTATCTGTTGGCTATCCTTTACTAAAGCTAGTAGTATCTTTTTCGCCTTTTTTACTCTAAATGAAAGAGAAGAGAAAAGGCTCATAAAGGTGTCGTCATCAGTAACTTGACGATAAGAATCTTGAAAGTTGTTTAAGTATCTCTGGTTAATCTCCTTTAAGTTATCCAGCTTATCAGTATAAATCTGATGGGCCAAGTCAGTAAACAAAGGCTGTAATCTATTTATTGGTAATGAACCAGTAGTTGAATATATGCGTAACATCAAATAATATATTATTTGATAGTATCTATCTATACTTTCATAGTCCCAGTCTTTTAGTAGTGGCACTAATAAGGTGGAGTATAGGATGTTAAATTCTCTTAGAAAATTAACATATTTTGCTGTTGTAGGCGGGAACTCCTTCCATAGGGCTTGATTATTATTTCTAATTTGAAGATAGTAGGTTGCAGCATTGTTTTGATCCAGGTCGTCCATATAGCTAACAATCTTTTTTGTTATTTCTTTGCTATCTTTGTTAGAACTCTTACCAGATGTCTTGCCTTCGGTATGGTTTCTTACTACGCTATATAGTTTTTTAGGTTGGAAGTAGCCAACCTTTGCCAAGAAATATGATTCTATGCAGTGTTTAAGGTCTGTTTCTTTGTTTCGCCTAAATCTTTCTTCTAGGTTCTCCCACTGCTCTATAACAGCATTTTTATTATGATGACCTTCCATTTTTCTAAAGAGATAATTTTTAAGTAGATCTACCTGAGCCAGTTCTAATCTCCTATCATTTAACACTTCAAATACTTCATAGGCATCTATCTTCTCTTTATCGGTGTTAATGGCTACTATCATAACTTTGTTTAATATAAATTCAATAAAACCACCAAATTGTTCTTTATTGACACCATTACTACCATATTCTTTTGTCAAAAAAGCCATTATCCTATCATATGCCTTCTTCAACCTTTTGCTAACATGGTCTTGTGGCTGGAGTTGTTTCTTTTCTGAGAGCATATTATGATAGAAAGAGTTGCTTACTTCATTATTTAGCATTAGCCTGGGGGTTTTGTTTGTATTACTTGATATAGGTGAAGTCCATAACATTTTGCTAAGCTCAAACATAACCTTATCATCGTCGGAAAAAAGCTTTTCTTTTTTGATGAAATCCCTGAAACCTAGCATCAGTAAAGAGAGAGTTACTATTCGTTGTTGGCCATCTATTACTTCTAATTTTCCTTCATCTCCACTAGATAAAATGATGATGCCAAGAAAATAGCAAGATTCCTCTTGATCAATGGCATAGTGGAAATCCATTAATAATTCTTCAACTAACTCCTCAGGCCAGTCATAGCTTCGTTGATATGAAGGAATACAAAATTCCCTTGAATAGAAGAAGTCAGCTAATCTTCTACTCGTCGGGATAATATAATTTTCGATCATCATACTAATTTTCTTTTAGGTTTATATTGGTGAGTTACCCAAGATAAGATCTTCTTGTCCTTTTCCCATAACCGTTTAATATAACCTATTTCGTAGTCATCTATTAAGGACATTTGAGTTTCCTTTTGCAGCTCTAGAAGCTTCTCTAATAATGCCGCCCGCACCTCTAAAGTAAATGGACCAGGTATGATGGAACCATCTTTTGCTTTTTTTACTTTACCATCACGCCTGATATCCATTCGCTTGCTTCTGTCTTGTCGCAATTCCTTTATCTCGTCGCGAAAATCCATCAAAGGACTAAATTCTTCAAAACCAGAATCTACCAAGCCGCCAAGGCTTTTGTCTTTATCCACAACAGTGCACATCCAGCAGCCGAAGCGAGGTGAGGCGGTTCCGCAAGAAGGAGTATCCTCCTCGCTGATCACCAAGGGACATTCGCCACCTTTGGCATTGCGGTAAAGAGTGATTAGGTCTCTATGACTATTACCCCAAGGGGGTTTGCGTTGGAATAAAGTAAGCCATACTTCATCATCTGATAGATTTTTAATGGGCTTATAAATAGAACAATTTGGCATAGAACTATGAGGGGAAAACTTAGAGCCTCGCATAGTGTGTTTTTGAATGCTCTTTTTGCGCTGAGCAGATTCGGCGATTCGCACTCCCAGTAACATATAAATCTTTTTATAAAAGTTTAGCTTTTTTGCTACATAACTGCTGGTCGGATCAATTTTCATTCGCGTAGTACACCATCGGAAGAAGCGAGTTGGGGGCGGGTAACCCCTGCCAATAAGGTTAACCCAGAAAGTATCATCTTTTTTTGGTTTAGTCACGGCAACCTCACCAGCAATACCATTTTCTTGCATCATCTTTTTTATTGCATTGGTTTGTTTGTAAAGATGACGAATGACTAAGGGGGACTCTACTAGCGTATCATTGGAGATAAGAAAAATAGGACGTTTCCTCTCTTTCTTCTCTATATCCAGTATCACTTCAAAAACAAATTGAGCTAGTAGAGTAGAGTCTTTCCCCGCCGAGAAAGCAATTATCCATGGGTGAGGGTGCTTACGGGTATATTCTTTGGCAATATCATTTCTAATGGAAGCAACTTTGCGCTTAAGAAATTCCAGTTCATTATTAGAACTACCGATTATGTTGGTTGGATTAATTGCCATAACAGAAGATAATTATACCTAATTTGAAAAAAAATCTACAAGTATTAAAACTTTTTTTGTTTAGCACCAGGCTTTTGAGCAAATTATATTATGGTAAGAAAGGTTTGCATAATTATAAACATTGAAGCATTATACAGCAAAAAATCAAAAATTACAAAAAAAATCAAAAATCTGCAAAAAACAACAATCTACATCTAGCTGAAAAGTTTGCATAATTAGTTTATTCTAACTAATAAAGGCGCCTTGGGGATGAGGTTGAAATTAAGCGTTGATTAGGGATATCTAATGGGTGTTTTTGTTGTTTTGGTCACTGTTTTCTTGTCGGGGGGCGTTTGTTTTTGTTGTTTTTCTTTGATTAAATAGTTTGGGCGGATCTAAGCTGTGAGTTCGCTCTTAAGGGCGGCTCCTGAGATTGTGAGCAATAGCAGTGAGAATAGCGAATGCGTAGTTTCGTGCTTTGCCAAAATAGCGGGCTTTTGCTAGGTCGGAATGGAGTTTGAGGTGGGCGAAGGTGCGTTCAGCGACATTGCGAGTTTTTCGTCGCCTCCTATTTTCTTGTTGAAATCTTTCAGTAAACCTAGCCACCGCCTCCTTTTTTTAGCCTCCCCGCCCAACTGATATAACAATAGATATATGCTTACAAGATGGGAGCTTCGTCAAAGATGGGGCGGGTTCTTTTGTCATCCACTTGTCGCGTTCTTCAACAACTTATTTTGTTCTTTCAGCTCCTTTTTTTTCTTAGCAGCTGCACGCCTCACCTCCTCCCTAAAACCATCTAACAGCTTCCTATCATGGTTAGCACTCCACTCAGTCAGCTCAAGGATCTTTTTTCTGCCTTCGCGCGATAAAACCCAGGCACCATATGATTTGCCAGATACCAAATATCCTGCAGCATTGAGGTCTTGTCTTGCCTCAGCTGTATTAATGTGAAAGTAAAACCTCCCTCCTTCCGTTTTTTTCTCTGATAGTTCCTTACTTAGTTGAAGCCTTTCAGCAAGCTTAGCTATGGCATCCCTTTTTCTAGCCTCCCCACCCAACTGATGCAACACCAGTAATAGATAAGGATACAGATCCTTCTTAGATGGGACATCCTTCCAAGGTGGAATGGGTTCTTTTTTTATTCGTGTCTCCTCCTCGTCAAGTTCTCCAATAACACCCTTCTGCTTAACTGCTACCCTTACCTCCTCTCTAAAAGTAGCTAACCACTCCTTATCCTTGTTAGTATCCCATTCAATCAGAGAGGGGATATTCTTTTTGCCTTTGCGCGATAACTCCCAGGTACCATATGGCGAGTCAGATACCAGATATCTTGCATATCTGAGGTCTTGTCTTGACGCAGATATATTAAAGTAAAAGTGAAGCATCCCTCCTTCCGTTTTTTTCTCTAATTGCTTCTTATTTAGTTGAAGCCTTTCAATAAGTCTAGCCACCACATCCCTCTTTCTAGCCTCCCCACCCAACTGATGCAACACCAGTAATAGGTAAGGATACAGATCCTTCTTAGATGGGACATCCTTCCAAGGTAGAATAGTTTTCTTTATCATCCGAATACTCCTTTGTTAGTTATCAATAAAAAATGAATGAAGTCATCTGCTAATAATTATAGCTGGGTATTATAACCACTTAACCAATGAAAAGATTAAAGCAGCTTGTTTGTTTTTTCGTCTTATAGGCCGCGCTATGGCTGTTCTAATTTGAGTTGTAGCTACTTGGCAACCTTGCTGTTTAGTGATAAGGCTACCAAGCCCAGCCAACAGATACTGCTAGCATAGAAATGCTCAGTTCTTCATAAGTGTTCGAAACAGTAAAATCAAAGGGGCCAACGCCAGAAACGAAAGTTTCATATTCATAATCAACATCAACATCTACTGGCAAGGTTCTTATCCAATCCGCGCCTATATAAAAGTGGGATTTTTCACCTTTGCTCACTAATCCTCTATATCCAAGAACTAGGGTTGGCGCAAAGAAAGAATCAGAGATTATATCTACATTCGCGTCTACCAAAAATGTACGCCCTCTTACAGTAACTGGTACATTTTGTAAGATTACATCACCACTCAGTGCTGAAAGCGCAATACCTCCGCCGACATAGAAACCGTTTGATATAAAATATTTTCCTGCTGCTAGAAGTCCCCCAAAGCTGATATCTCCTTCAAATTCAGATCCATCGGAGTAAGTTCCGCTCCCGTCCTCCCACACAGAAAGAAGCATTAGAGAGAAGGCACCATGATTATCCAAGTCAAACCTATCCCAGACAAAAAGGCTTCCTCCTTCTTCGATATCTGAATCTATGACGAATGGCCCGTCTGTATTATCTGTATTATCTGTATCATCGGATGCAACATCTATTTCCTGATCACCAGATATAGCGAAGCCTAGATAATGCCGATATTCTCCTCGCTCTACAGCATAGGTAAGAGAGCTAAAGGATAATAGCACCAATAGAAGAAACCCCCGCCCTAAGCTAGCTAAAAGGAATCTCAACCAGCCGTAAAAAATAAATTGTGTTTTCATAATTGGAAGTTTTAGTTTTTATTAACAATATTAAAGAAATTGAATAAGCCAAGTATAGCATAACTCACAAGAAATCTAGTTAGCAATCCCAACTAAATTGGTTACACTTGTAAATTCATTGATTGCCATTGGGTTCATATTCAAACCATAGGGCTATTAAGCTCTTAATACTTTAATCTTCTTTGGGGATCTGAGCTCGGGGGCTATTACTTTTCTTGCTTTGGAAATCTGAGTTCGGGGAGCTTAGCTACTTCTTTTATTCTTTGAGAATTTGAGCTCAGTGGCTATTTCTTTTCTTCCTTAGGGAATTTGGGCTCAGGGAGCTTAGCTACTTCTTTTCTTCTTTGAGAATTTGAGCTCAGTGGCTATTTCTTCTCTTGCTTTGGGAATTTGAAATCGGGGAGGCTAGCTACTCCTTTTTCTACGCTGAACTCGGGCAGACTGGCTACTCCTTTTCTTCTGTTAGGAATTTGAGTTCGGGGAGATTGGCTACTTCTTTTATTCTTTGAGAATTTGAGTTCAGTGGCTATTTCTTTTCTTCCTTAGGGAATTTGAGTTCGGGGAGATTGGCTACTTCCTTTAGGGTGGTGAGGCTTAGTTGGACGATTTTGCCAATTAGCTCAATGATGTAGCGAAGATTATCAGACCATTGATTTGGGTCCTGCTTGATGCCACTATCCTTATCAATCTTTACCTGATAGCATTGCATCAGCCATTCTAGTGCCGAATTGCCATTCACTCTGTAGTCATAGGCTGCCAGTGGAATCCCCTCAATGAAGATATGGTCGTTGTATTGAATACAGCTCTTATCTGGATGGCCCAGCCTGCCAGCAAAGCGCATCTTGGTGACGCGATAATGGTCTCTTTCATCCCTTTTATTTCCTTTGCCTCTCTCGCCTCCTTTGCCAGTTTCGTGGATATGTAATTTATAGGGAGTCAGTTCTTCATAGCCAGTGTGGAGCTGTCCCAACCGCTTGCCCGCCTCACTGAAAGCCCAGAAATCCCTAAGGCTGCTGACAAAGGGGATGTGAGGCAGCGTCTTACGAAGGTCGGCACTGAATTTAGATTTATAGCTGGGATGCTGGACCAGCCCATAGACATAGTAGAAGATAGCGTCGCTATCAATCTGCTCGTCCTTATAGTGAGAGCGAAAAGATTCAAGAGCATAAGAAGAAATATTGTCCTGTCTGCCATCACCACCATTACCGGTGAGATCCCCTTGCTTTTCGTTATAGACATAGCGAGCAAAACACTGACCGTTATAATGGAACTGCAAATCAGGCACTTTATCTACCATCAGAGTAGAAAAATCAACCGAGCTGCTTATGCCAGTCACACAGATGACTTGATTGATTGAATCCGGCTGAGGGAAGAGACTTGGTTGGCGGTAAACTCTAACATTAAACTGCCTATCAAAGTAGAGGTGCTTGGGCACAAAGGGACGATAGAGAGCGGGACGAATATGGTTAAAATTGATCTTGCCCTTCTTACCTTTAGCTAGATCAGCTTGGAGTTCAGTATCCCATTTTATCTTGGTCCTGTCCATACTAATGACCTGATTAAGAGACAGGTTGCTATCCTCCTCTTTCTTCAGCTGATATTCTTTCAACTGTTGGTTGTAAAAATCTATCATCCCTGTCATATTCTCTTTCAAGGACGAAAGGGAAAAGTTATAGACCCAACTGTCTCTATTTGTCGCAATTCCAAGGCTATACTGGTTAAAGATAGCTGGCACAGAGTTGGGTTTGGGCTTATTTGCCTTGGCTCCCAGAGGAATAAACTTGACAAATTGGGAATCTCGTTGGTTTATCCAGTCGTGATAAGAATTTGGCTTAATCCTCTGCCATGACATTCTTGCTTCTGAACCCAGCTGGCTTAATTTATCCAGCTTCTGTTTGCGGCTAAGATAGTCGCCCACATCATAATAGTAGAGCTTGTGGCTGACCTTGGCGGGATTGCGAACCAGAAAAGTAATGGCAATGGTGGCGCGAGAGCTTTGACCAAAAATTCCTCCCCCTTCTTGCTTTTGCTTCTCACCAAAGACCAACGCATTACCCCTCAGATTGAAGCAATAGACACTGGTGAAGTCTTTGAGCAGATGGGCACGGAGACCATCCATCGCCTTGCCATCTATATAGCCGCCATTAGTGACAAAGCCAATGATACCCTCATCCCCCAATCTATCGGTCGCCCAGCGAATGGCGCGAATATAGGAATCATAAAGAGTTGCTTTGTAAGTTGCTGACGAATCAGCAGCATAGGTAGAGCGGATATTCTTGTCCAACTTAGGATAGGCCAGGTTGGGACTGTCCTCATGGACATCTTTCTGCCTAGCCGAATAGGGAGGATTGCCGACGATTACCTGAATGGTTTTTTCCTTCTGCTTGAGGGCGCGACGCGAGTTAATCGGCAGAATCTGAGATATCATATCCCCACTCTCATATAGTTGGAAGCTATCGGTTAGCACCATACCCTCAAAGGAGCTATAGCCATAGTCACTGATTTCCTGCTGGCGCCTATAGTGAAATGCCTGCTCTATATTGATGGCGGCTATGTAGTATGCCAGCAGGACTATCTCATTGGCGTGGAGTTCCTTGGCATATTTACGCCCTAAATCCTCGTCCTTAATAAGCTTGGATTGGAGCAGCCGGCTGATGAAGGTGCCAGTGCCGGTAAATGGATCCAGCACATTGACATTCTCACTGCTGATACTCAGACCAAATTCCTTTTGCAGCAGGCTATTGGCACTGTGGAGAATGAAATCTACCACCTCAGGCGGAGTATAGACTATGCCGAGCTGCTCTGCCATCTGAGGAAAGGCAGTGCGGAAGAATTCCTCATAGAGCTCGTTGATGACCTTCTGCTTGCCTGATATATTGTCAATCCCCCTAGCTCTCTCTGCCACGCTCCTATAGAAGCCCTCCAGTTTCTCGGTTTCCACTTGAACATTCTTCTCTGCCAATAGATCCAACATATTCTGCATGGAAACCGAGACCGGATTACGCTCGGCAAAGTCATAGTTCTCAAACAGAGCATTGAAGACTGGCCGAGTCACTATATGTTGACTCAGCATATCTATGGCATCTGCTTGGCTGACGGCTGGGTTGAGGTTGTGCCTTAGGCTAGCAAGAAAGTTGTTGAAGGTTTCGTCCTTTTTCTCCTCCATCTTCTTTACCTGGGCCTCTATGCGTTTTTTACTAAACTGGGCTATTTCGCTTACATCCTTTGCCCACTTCTCCCAATAGCGCCTATCACCACATTTGAGAACTATCCTTGCCAGGATAGCATCACGCCAGGCTCCTATATCAAGGGATTGTTGCTGGGCTTCTATCTTCTCACTCAGCTTGGCACTTACCTCTTCATCCTGCCCAACCACATCTACGAGGATGCGATCGCTAGGCTCATCATTCAGCTCTAGCTGGTTAATCTCAAGGTTAAATCTGTCGTCATGGGAACGCAATGCCTGTAGCACATCCCACACCACGCGATAGTGCTCGTGGCGGTCCAATGCCTTCTCGGCATCCTCATCCAGCGGAACCGGAATAGGAAGAATGATATAGCCATACTTCTTGCCAGGCGGCTTTCTCATCACCCTGCCAACCGATTGGACTATATCTACCTGAGATTTCCTCGGCTGAAGAAAGATTACCGCATCCAGAGCTGGCACATCGACCCCCTCAGACAGGCAACGAACATTGCTAAGAACACGACACCTATAGTCGCCAGGCTCTTCTCTCAGCCAATTTAGCTTCTGGTTGCGTTCAAGCACATTCTGAGTGCCATCTACATGTCTTATCTCACATTCAAGCACATCTTCCCTGGAACCTCTTGGGGATCTTGGGGAGGTGGAGGAGGAATTGGGGGGGGGGGGGGGGGGTGAAGAGCTTCTTGATGATAAGCTCCTATTATCTTGGTAAACTGTTCGGTAATCTGCTTAGATGTTTTAATATTGGAGCAGAAGGCTACGGCGCGCTTCATAGGCTTTTCATTCTCTCCAATCCCTGCTTCCTTTAGATTGGCGATTCGCTTTGCCAAGCCATTCCAACAGCCAATCAACTTGGCTGTGTCATTCAACCCTAAACTGGTCTCTAAACTCGCATAGTCCTTAGAGGATACCCCCAGAATCAGCACCTTATAGTCGGCTAAGAGACCCTGACCAACCGCAGCAGAAAAGTTAAGCCTATGCAACTCCTCACCATAGTTAGCTTCATCATCCATTGAATAGACAATGACATCCTGCTCTTTTGCCCTCTGCTTTGCCGATTCCTTATAGATGCGCGGCGTAGCCGTCATATACAGCCGCTTGGCCGCCTTAATATAGTTCTTATCATGCACCTGCACAAAGGGAGAGGTCTTCTTGGCTTCAGCCTCTACCCCAGTCGTCCGATGGGCTTCATCACAGATAATCAGATCAAAGATCGTCCTATTCTTTTGCTGGGACTTCTGTTGGGATTTCTGTTGGACCGCCTGTTGAGCGGCTGCAACCACTTCAATCGACTGGTAGGTAGCAAAAACGACCGTCATCCCCGACCTTCCCGACCCTAAGGACTCCCTCAGTTGAGCTGCTAATTTCTCACTATCTGTGGTAGGTGCCATACCCAGCTCGTTGATTGGAGTATCCTCATCGTCCTTGCCAGCCTTGGCGTCCGAACAAACCGCAAAAATCCGCGCCAAGCTATCCGCTTGTGCCGCCCATTCCCTCAGGGTCTGGGACAACAGTGCCAAGGAGGGCACCAGCAGGAGTATCAGCCCCTGTTGCTTCGGCTTTGTGCTTAGCAGCCGTTCGGCTATCTTCAGTGAGACCAGCGTCTTGCCAGTTCCACACGCCATTATCAACTTGCCTCGGTCGGCAGTTTGAAGCCCTTTGAGGACATCGGCTACTGCTTGCTCTTGGTCGGAGCGAAGCCGCTTCTTCTTAGGCGGTTTGGGAGTATGATATTTTTCTGGCAGTTCCCCCATCTTTGCCGCCATCTTCTCAGGGCTGATTTCATAATAATCTACCAGCTGGCAGGGAATACGAAAGTTCGCTATGGCATTGCTGGCATTCTTACCTATCTTGTCGGTGGTGCTGATTAGGTAACACTCGCTAAACTTCTCACCATTAAAGGACATGCCCGCAGCAACAAGAAAGCTATTTATGTCCTCCTTACCGATAACTTTCTCTCTATCATAATACTTACACTGAATGGCGCAGAGCTCACCACTTTGATTTTGGGCAACCAGGTCTATGCCTATGTCTTGTTCGGACATCCCCTTGTCCCCCGCCCATTCACCCCATAGCCATACTTTGCTAAACTGGTGCTGGAAAAGAGGATAGACGCTTAGACAATCTCGGACATGGCGTTCAAAACGCAACCCCCTGTCTGCTTCGTTCTTGGCGGCTGCGTCTATATGGTTTAGATGGGTATCATCGGGGGTCGTCATAATTGCTCTTCTCTTACATTATTGCCATATATTATACCCTCC
This sequence comes from Gammaproteobacteria bacterium, assembly GCA_965215225.1. Taxonomy (GTDB): domain Bacteria; phylum Pseudomonadota; class Gammaproteobacteria; order CBDBNL01; family JAAOII01. Next base: position 1,178,832 of record OZ244039.1, on the reverse strand, counting down.
TCTATTCCTCAAAAACACTATCTTTTTTTGAGATTCTTAGTTTTGAGATTCTTAGTTTTGAGATTCTTAGTTTTGAGATTCTTAGTTTTGAGATTCTTAGTTTTGAGATTCTTAGTTTTGAGATTCTTAGTTTTGAGATTCTTAGTTTTGAGATTCTTAGTTTTGAGATTCTTAGTTTTGAGATTCTTAGTTTTGAGATTCTTAGTTTTGAGATTCTTAGTTTTGAGATTCTTAGTTTTGCTCTTCATTAGCTTTTATTAATTAGCTTCTATTTCTATTAAGGATGAATTTCCAAGGGCAAGATTTCGAGGACTGCCTTTGTGAAATCTAACCGAGCAGAAAATATACAGCCGAAGGATTAAGAAAAGTGACCGATAGACTGAGCTATCGGTCACCTTCTCATTTGGAGGCGCTAGGAAGACAAAGAATCTTTGCTTAGTTGTTTATTTGCTCCCAGCTGTCATTGGTTCGCTGCTGAAAGCAGGTTCCAGCACAATATAGTGGCAGGCGGCGGCGAAAAGTTTGCTCGGCTAGTTCGGCTGCTTGCTCTGCATAACGCAATGAATTGGTAGCTGGCTGGGGTCTATTCTCATCAGTAAAACTACTCGGCAGATAGGATAGGTCAAGCGCAAAAGGAATATTGATAGTTCTTTCATTATCCAAAGTCTTCCACCTCTCATAGATTGCTTCCCTATCAGTCCAATGGGGCGGAGTCCCTCTCAACCTTTCATTTGTTTGGACTATTAGCCTATCCCGCGCCCTTATCCGATAAAAGCCATTCTCAGGGTAGGCGGAAATTAACTCTCCTCTGTCATTGACAGAATAGTAATTGAGCGAATGAATAAAAGAATAGCTTTCGTCAGGGGGACTATCACTAGTTATAACTCGCGGAGCGGTAGAATAAACTTGGTAGCGAGTTCGAATTATCCGGTCAGTGACCCTAGAACAGGATTCCCTATCCTTAAATTGGTGCCTATGAGTGCCATAGGGGCCTCCTCTGCCTCCACCAGGTGGCTCATGATAGGTATGGGTCCAGACTCCACTTAAATATTGATGATAGATACGATACTTTGCTCTTCTCTTGTTGCCAGCATACCAAGGAGTGCGGCCGCAGGATGCATCGCCAGGAAGATAGCTGCTATGAACAAACTCGCGCACCTCGTGTTTGATATATGCGGTCCGCTTCCTAATACTTATCTTGTCATAGTCAATAGTGATATCCTCTGGGTTAGCTAGCCTCACCCAAATGGGATAGCTTGACGGGTTGAGTATCTCCCACTGACGAGCCACATTAGTTGATGAACCGAGAGTTTGGGCATAATCAGAAGATTGCCTTAATAGTCTGATGAAATTATCATTGACCTGAGCCGTGACAATAGGCTCGCTGGCAAATAGCTTGATTCGAAAACGGACAATCCTGGTTATGCAATTTCTTGCTTCATCACAGATTGATATATCAAGGCGGTGAATATAGCTGGTCGGAGCTAAATACCACAGGGGTTTGCCTGCTTGGTTTAAGAACTCATTAGTAAAGGCAATGGTTGCCTTAGCCTCCCCATCTTCATAGGACCAGGGTTCTAAGGGTCTGTCAGCAAAATAGAGAGTCCGCCGACTAGTCGGACAGCGAAGCCTATCATCAACCAAACAATTCAGCTGAGTATAAGAATAGCTGATATTAAGGTCTTGTGGGCGACTAAAGTAAAACCGCGGATCACTCCTATCGGCAGCAGTGATGAGAACATAAGCAATACCAGCTGCATCCATACTTTCTTGTTCAGCTAGTTCCCTCTCATCCAGTTGGGTAGCATTTTGATAGAGAATAAAAGGGCGTGGATTTAATGTCCCAGCCGACTGAAGAATCCCAGACTGCATCTCAATCGGACAATCAGCGGGGATATTGTCATAGTTGCTATATCCAAGGCAAGCGAAATCATAGCTCAGCAGCTGGTCTGGAAAAACTTCCGAAACCAAGGGCGAGCGGCTGTCTTGGCTGACATAGGTCTGAAAAACAGCACAAATTTGATGGATATCGCATACTCTCACATCAATGGGGTTTTCGTCATAATCCTCAATGTCATAGCTGCGACAGACAAATTTATCTGCTGTTATGATTGCCCGAACAGCCGAGTCATTTGGCACCAGACAGTCTATATGAGCAACTGGGGCTAGAGGGGTAGCAAGAGTGATATTGCCACTGATATCCATAGTCGTCTCACGGCTAAGCGAAGGATGGGTAAAGTGAAGTTGCGGGGCATCCTTAACCAATAGCACCTGTAAGTCTTGTTGTTGTTCATGCCCTAGGACATCGCGCGCTATTAAGCTTAGGCTATGTTCGCCATTGGTGGCAAGCTGCATATCAAGCGTCCAATAGTTGTTGCCTAAGTATCTTGCCGCCTGGTAGCTGATAGAGTCGCCATAAGAGTAGAAGAGGTTTTCAACTGGACTGAGAGCATCAATGACCTCAAATTCAAGTCTCACTGGACTAGAAGTATAAAGATTGCTAGGGTTATAGGCGCTAATCTGAGGAGGAGTCCGGTCTATCACTAGACTCAGCTCTCTTGAATAGGATTTGCCATAGTCTGCCATAAGGTCTATCCCAATCGTCCAGTTACCATCGACTAAATTGGTCAAGTCAAGCGGACAACTAAGCGTGCTGTCTTCTATTAACGCCAGCACTCGGCGCGAACCCAGCTGGCAATGTCCTTGATAGCTCCCTTGGTAGCTGCGGCTATTCAGCTCTGCTGTCAGACTATAGGCCTGGTGCTTGGTGCGTAATGGACTTGTCCTCGTCAAAGCTGGCTCGTCTTTTAAGATGAGAAACTCCCGCGTCTTAGTGGCTTGATTACCCAGCTCATCCTCTGCTACTATGCTAAGGCTATGCTGTCCAGTCGCCAGGCTATCCACCGCCAAAATAAAGCCCCAGCCCTGTGCCTGAGGAGTCAATGGGATGGCTTGACCACCATCCAAACTATAGGTCGCGCTTGCCACAGACAAATGGCTATCCACTATCCCTATCAACAATGGAACAGCCCCTGAATAATACTCATCAGCTATCAACCTCATATCTATGGTAGGAGGGCTGGTATCCTTCAACAGAAGGACTTCCCTTTCATAGCGGGGAGGGTCATACTCGGCTATTAACTCAATCCCAACCCTATGTTCGCCATCGCGCAAATTAGTCAGGTCCAAATCACAGGTTAATAGACCATTACTGATATGAGCTGGCACCTTCTTTGTTCCCAGCCTACACCAACCACTATAGCCTCCTTCATAGCTAGCAGCATCTATTTCCGCCTCTAGGCTATAACCATCCTCCCTTAGGTTGCTATCACTCAATAGCCTGAGTTGAGGTTCATCCTTCAAAACCAAAAACGGCGCTGCTTTAAGCCTCACATTTCCCGTTCCGTCTGTTGCCCGAACCGAAATGCTATGTCTACCTGTCGCCAACTCATCCACCGCCAAAATAAAACTCCATTCATCTCCGCCCTGCTTTGTCAGTGGCTTCTCAATATTATTATTCAGCCGATAAAGAGCTTGCTTCACACCAGAATGAACATCTGTTATTCTTATATTCATCGGAAACGTGCCATTATCATAGCTGGCAGCCAGATTGACAAACTCTATCTCGGGAGGAACACTATCCTTGACTAGGTTCAACTCTCTCAGATAGGAGCGCCCATAGTCCGCCATGAGGTCTATCCTAATCGTCCAGTTGCCATCTGCCAAGTTGGTTAGGCTAAGGGTGCAAGCAAGAATACCATTCCCTATCAGAGCTGGCACTCTTGCTGAACCCAACTGGCAATGTCCTTGATAGTTTCCTTCGTAGCTATGGCTATCCAGCTCTGCTGTCAGACTATAGGCTTGATCCTTGGTGTGAGATGGACTCGTCCTCGTCAAAGATGGCTCGTCTTTTAGGATGAGAAAATTTTGGGTCTTGGTGGCTTGATTACCCAGCTCGTCTCTTGCTAATATGCTAAGACTATGCCGTCCAGTCGCCAAACTATCCACCGCCAAAATAAAGCCCCAGCCTTGTGCCTGAGCAGTCAATGGAATGGCTTGACCTCCATCCAAACTATAGGTTGCACTTGCCACAGACGAATGGCTGTCCTCTATCCCTATCAACAACGGAATAGCCCCCGAATTATAGACTTCAGCTATTGAGCTCATATCTATGGTCGGAGGACTGGTATCCTTCACCAGAACTACTTCGCGCTCATACTGAATGCCATAGTTCGCTAGCAACTCAATCCTGACCCTATGGTCACCGTCTTGCAAATTGGTTAGATCTAGAACACAGCTAAGTAGGCGCGTCGCGGAACTGATCTGAGCTGGCACCCTCACAGCTCCCAGCCTACAGAAGCCACTATAGTCTCCTTCATAGCTAGCCGAGTCTATCTCCGCCTTTAGGCTATAGCCATTCTCTCTTATGCTCCTATCACTCAATAGATTCAGTTGAGGCTCGTCCTTCAAAACCAAAAATGGCTCTGCTATGAGTCGCTCATTACCCGCTCCATCTGTTGCCCGAATTGAGATGCTATGCCGACCTGTCGCTAGTTCAGCCACTGCCAAAATAAAGCCCCATTCATTTCCGCCTCGCTTTGTCAATGGCTTCTCAATCGAATTATCCAGCCGATAGGAAGCCTTCTTTACTCCAGTATGAAGATCTACTATTCCTATATTCAAGGGAAGCGTGCCATTCTCATAGCGAGCAGCCAGATTGATCAGCTCTATCTCAGGGGGACTGGTGTCCTTTACTATTTTCAACTTTCTCGGATAGGAGCGCCCATAGTCTGTCATAAGGTCTATGTTAATCGTCCAGTTGCCATCAGCCAAATCGGTCAGCTCAAGCGGGCAACTGAGCACACCATTTTCGATTGATGCTACCACTGATTGCAAATCCAGCTGGCAGCTGGCTTCATAATTCCCTTCATAACTATGGCTATTCAATGCCGCCCTCAAAACATAGGATTGATCCTTGCTCCAAAACGCGCTGGTTCTCACCAAAGATGGCTCGTCTTTTAGGACGAGAAACTCCTTGGTCTTGATGGCTTGATTACCTAGCTCGTCTCTTGCTACTATCCTAAGCCTATGCCGTCCAGTTGCCAATTCATCCACCGCTAAGATAAAGCCCCAGCCTGGTGCCTGAGCAGTCAATGGGATGGCTTGACCATCATCCAATCTATAGGTCGCGTCTGTCACAGACGAATGGCGGTCCTCTATTCCTATCAACAATGGAATAGCCCCCGAATGATAGTATTCGTCTATTGAGCTCATATCTATGGTCGGAGGGCTGGTATCCTTCACTAGAAGGACTTCCCTCTCATAGCTGGCATGGTCAGCTACTAGCTCAATCGAAATACTATGTTCGCCATCTCTCAAATTGGTCAAGTCCAAATCACATGTTAATAGATCATTACTGATATGAGCTGGCACCCTCTTGGTTCCCAAGCCACACCAACTACTATAGCTCCCTTCATAGCTGGCAGCATCTATTGCCGCCCTGAAACTATAGACATTAGCTCTTGTAGTCCCATTGCTCATTAGACTAAGTTGAGGCTCATCTTTCAGCACTAAGAACTCATAGGTCTGCTGAGCTAGGTTGCCTACTTCATCCCTGGCCCGAATAGTTAGACCATGCCTGCCAGTAGCCAAGCCATCAAAAGTCAAGAGTCTCTCGGTTAGTTGGGTCTCGGCCCCTTCATCCAGCTGATAGCTCAGCCAAACTATTCTGCCATAGTCATCACTAGCGGAAATATTGGTCTGAAAGTGACCGTCCATAGAGGTCTCCTCTAGGCCGCTGACTGAGATACTGGGTGCCTTAGTATCCTTAATAAGGCGGGTAGAATGAACCTCACACAGACCATAATCGCCACATACTCTTATGGTCGCCTGATAGATCCCATCTTCCAGTTGAGGCAAAACAAAAAAACACTCACCCACACCTGCCTTATAGCTGATGCTGGAAACAAAGCCAGTCCTGTTATCAATCAGACAGTCAGCCTTAACCTTGGTGAAAGAGTTTTCATCAACAGTAAATACTAAGCGATGAAAATTGTCTTTGATCCAAGGAGAAGAGCTAATGCCGATAGTTGCAGGTTTATTGGCAACCCTATAGGATTCAGAAAAAACGGCAAAATTGCCCAAACGGTCAGTGGCATTAAGAGTCAGTTGGACGAGATTATTGCCAAAGCGCGCCCCATCAACGCGAATACTATAGTTGCCGTCAATGAATCTGGCGTTGCCAGAGAGGCTCTGTCCATTGGCAGACAGCTTCCAGCTAACCTGTCCATCCAATCCAGTAGTCCTATCTACAACTGAAAAGACGAGGCTGATATTTTGCTGGTATAGATCCTGTTCATAAACCGCCTCAATCTCTGGTGGCTGATCGTCATAAACCACCTGGTGTGTTATAGCCGAGCAGTGGCCGTAGCTATCACAAAGCCGAACCTCAACAAAGTTATCCCCATTGGCAGAAAATGAGACGGAACAGCGAACCTCGCCTATACTAGAGTCGATTACTAGGGGAAAGACCTCTTGATTGAAAATGCATTCGCCTTCTTCTATTTGCTGATTTGGACTAGCCAGAGCATAAGAGGCAACCAAATCATATTCCCCTTCTTTGCTATGGTCGGAAGAACGAACCCGGATACTAGGGGGATCATTAATTAGTTCAACTGGAAACTCATAGGTTTTGCTATTCCCCAGCGTATCTTTAACAAAGAGCTGGTAATTGGTTAATCCGCTACCATCTGTCTTAGTATTAATGAGGACAACAAAAAGCCCGTCAGTCCTTGATTCTATCGAACCCTCATTAGCAAGACTATAAAAACGAATGGTTTCTTTGTCAATGGAAGTCAAGTCCTCAAGCCTGAGGCTGATATTCACCCAGCCAGTCAGCTGCCTTTCAGACAGCCAGCTTGCCTCAGGCGGGTCTCCATCTAGGGGAATATGGTGCATCCCTTCTTCAAACAAGGCTGGATGCTGATTGCCATTCATCCCAGCCGCCATAGAGTAGAGGATGCCTCTGCCTCTGGTTATTTGGTTGAGGTCATTGTCATCATAGAATTCTAGCAAGGCTAGTGGCAGTTGGGTTTTATAGGTAGCCAGTGTAATTGGATAGAGCTCATCGTCACCGGTAATGTGTAAGCGCCCTCTGTCTCCACGCCCATCTAAAACCCCATCGGTGTAAATATCTTGATAGAAGAGCTGAGCGATATAAACCGAATTGATAAAGAGATGTTCATTTGCTTCTAACTGACGGGAAAGCTTGGCGCTGAACTGGCTCAGGGCTGCATTCATAAAACCTAGCTTCATCCCTTCATCAAAAGGGACACTTAGTCTATTGTTTGCCGCCTGAGTGGCTAGTCTCACCCCACTATAGAGTGGGTCAAAGCCAAGCATAGCAAAGATGAACTCATCTGCCTCTTCTAAGGCCTCAATAGGACTGCTCTCTTTTACTTCCTGACAAAATAGCCCGGTTTGAAGATGAGACCAAGGAGACAGGACGACTTCTTGCTGAGGCTGATTTCTGTCATAAAAGAAGACCGCTCCTAACCACTGGTCATCAGTCATAGCTACCTCCTGCTGAGATGCCTCCTCTATATAGGTAGCATCCCTTAGCTTGTAAAGCACCATTCCCTTGTCTATATCTAGGGTCAGATTAAAACGACCGTCAGATCTCAATGACTGACTGTCCATTAATCTCAGCCCCTCACAATCGCCATCACCAGTCACTTCATAGGCGCTAAGCCTTGCTGAGCGAACCTCACCTATGGCAGCTATAGAGGCGACCGAATTGCGAATGACCTTCTCTTCCTTAAGGGGCGGTGCCTTATCAACAGAGCAGCCAGCCAGAAGAGAGATCAATAGAACGGCATATTGAATGCCGTTCGGAAGTTTTGTTATTATTTTTATCATAATGATATGTTTTGTTGTTAGTTAATTGATGAGGCATAAAAACCTCGCCTATCTTTATCAGCCAAAGCTGAACTAAGAATACAGTGGTGGCTATCATCTCAATAGTGAGATTAAAAATACTGGCGCCCAAAAACTATCCAGATAGCCATTGTCATATGCATAGTCCAATGAAAAGCCTATGACTAGGTCGCCCTTTTGCCATAAATAACCAGCGCCTAAGAAGGCCACATAATGGGTATCCTTCCTCCTATCTAGATGACCAATGAAACTATGGTCTTCCCCCACTCTTATACGATTGGTCTTGGTTAGCTGGTTAATGCTGCCACCAGCAAAGAGAAAGGGCTTGAAGTGGCGCGCCCATCTGAGCCGTTGCGAAAAGCGATAGGAGGTCCCTACTGACTTGGTTGCCCCTCTTTCAGTTGGCGTCACATAGTCATAATCAGAATAGCTGAGATCCAGCCAGTGGAAGCCATCGCGCCCCTGTTGAAACAAAGTGGAATAAGAAGAGGAAACCAAGTCAAACTGGCTGTAATGAGGATTGGATAAGACAAGTGAAAATCCTATCCCATAAATATGAGTTGGCAGACATAATAGCCATAGGGTGCAAAACGACATCAGAGCATATTTCATTAGAAAGACCTCCTAAATCTTATCAAAGCCCGTTGAGGCGCTAACTGAATAGAAAAACCAGTCGGTTGAGGTAGCAGTTGCTTCTTGGATTCAATCACATCAGTGGTTACGCTGCCAGCTATGCCAGCTAGTGGGTTGCTAATCTCTGCCTCCCCTATAGCGTCCTGAGCGCCGGATAATATATTCTTGCCAGCTGACGACTTGGCAACCGTATCTGAATGGGTGATGATAGCACCCGCGAGGCCAGCTCCACCGCCACTACTATGAATAGTTGCGCTCAGCTGCATCTCTTGCCCATCAGGCAGAACCATAAAGACCACTTCCATATCAAGCCGTTGGCTGATTGGATTGACACTATGACGGGTAAAGAATATAGTGCCAGACGGGAGGGTTCGATGCAACCCAACCACATCTTCCAATAGTTCCATTTCAATATCCGCAGGTTCGCTTGAAGAAACCGCGCGTGGTAAATAGACCCTCGCCCAGCTGCCAGCCCTGATGCCAAATTTATGACTGGGTCGAAAACTATTGATCTCTATAATCGGTTCCTTAGCCCCAGCAATAGCTGCTTGAGAAACGGCTTCCTTGACTCCCTCTACCTTCTTTTTTTCCTTGCTTTCCCTGCTCTCCTTAACCCCCTTGACTTCCTTGACCTCCTTGATTTCCTTGACCTCCTTGACTTCCTTGACCTTCTTGGTCGGGCTCTTTTCCGTCTTCTTTTCTGCCTTCTCGGTCTTCTTTGCCGTATTCCCCGTGTTCTCCCTTTCCTCCTTCTCTTTATTCTCTTGCTTCTCCTCCTCTTGTTCCTCTTGCTTCTGTGATTGAGCTTGATTCTTAGGCGAGACAATAGAGTTAATTTCACAGTGTACCTGTTGGCTCGAACTATCATATTCCCCTTCAACCAGCTGCCCTTCTATCAAACAAGCAGGATATCTATAGCCGGCGCGCCGAATCGCGGGATAGATAACACCATTAATAACCAGACCTGGATAGGTTCTGTTGCCATCAAAATAGATAAAGGCGGAATCATCCAAGAGCTCATTCCTTTGTAGTCGCTGTTTTCTTTCCTGTTCAGCGCGAATGAAGCTTTCAGTTTGAGAACGCAGCTCCTCTTTCGTCAATGCCAAAACACCAAAGCTGCTGGTGAGACTAATAAGCAAAATTAAATATCTCATCCTTATCATTGATTAAGGTGATGAGCAGCCTTCCTTGATTGGCTATTAAGAGCTCATCTTCGCTAATGAAGATACATTGATCCAATCTCTTATCCTCTTCAAAACAGAAAAAATGCCCTTCAATCAGCGCATCTATTCCTCTATCCTGCTGAAACCTCACCACCATTGAGCTGAGATTAAACTTGGCTTGATAGTGTTCAAGCCAGAAGTGCAGCCCATAGAGTAGCGGAGCCTGATAGATGAACTTGTCAAGGAAGATATCGGCTGTCTGAAAGCTCTCCTTGCTGCCATAATATAGTTGCTTGATATTCTTTCGTCTTGCTCGCTTCAAGAGTAGCAGAGCCAGCTGTTCATAGTCTGCCCCCTGCCTGTTCTCATATTTGGCGTGATAGAGATTCTGGAGCTGCTGCTTAATCTTTTCGATCTCCTGATTGATGAGAAAATTCCGGTCGTCTTCTCCTAACATCAGAAAGATATCGCTGATATGATCCTTAACCTCATGGCTAATAACAAGGTTAATAGCTAGGTTATAGCCCCCTATGCTCATATAGAGTTTTCCTATGCTCTTGTCTCTCTCAGAACAGGTGATAAGAAAGACATTCTGCCCTGCCAGCAGCCCAAGATCGCGAGTCACGGAGAAGTCAATGGCATTGGTAAGCTTATAGTTAAGAGGGGGTTTGAGATTAGCGTCATCCAACAGAAAGGGAAATACCAATCTAGTTCCTAAGCGCGGCACCAGCCTTAGGGTAAATTGGGTATGCTCCCTTAGCTCTACTTCTTCTACCTTGCCATCAAATGCTGCTAAGCAACTAGAGACACTCAGCAATCCCGCTAAGAGAAATCTATGCCACATACTTCGATACCTAAATAGTTACGACTGGTCAAAGGGACAAGAGAAAAGCTTAGATTCAAGAGGAATGGACTTTCCGTTATCTCCCCTTGTGCCTCACTTATCAGCAGCCTGCCTCCTATAGTGACCTGAATATCCTTGGAGTTGAGATACTTGTCAATATTGAAATCAGAAAAGAGCACCCTTGATAGCTGAAGCCGTTGAACTATACGCGCCAGCCTCCCTCCTTCCAGCCACTCATTTTGGGTCTGCCTCCTTAATGATGGGCACATGGCAGCCAAAGCAATGGCCGCATCCTCATAGAGAGTTGCCGAGTTTTGACTAAGATAGTGTTGAACAAAGCGTTTAACCATAGCCTCCAACTGCACGGGACTCAATGGCAACTCGCTTAGATAATCTACTTTGGCTAGATACCTACCCTGCTCATCAACCAGCAAAACTGGGGTGGGGCGGGCAATTAAGGCAGCACAAACTAGGCTTCCGCTTAGTAGAACTATGATAGCCAGCATGAAGACAAGGCGATTCTGCAGCAATATAGTCCTATATATATCCCCTCCTCTCAGAGAGACATTCTGATTGACAGATTTCTTAATAAACATAGCCGCCAAACTCCTTACACTTTTCTTTTCTTTCCTATTCTTGCTATATTGAGGACATTACTAGGAAGAGATTTGCCCGGTAATGCCCCTTGATATTCAATGACCGCTCTTCTTTTGGGTCCTTTTTGCGGCCTCGCCATAGCGGGCTTTTCTTTCGGCTTGGCAGGCGGGCGGCGCGTGGGTGTCTTGGGAGAACTAGGCGGAAGCGGAGGAAATCTACCAGGCGAACGGGGCATGCGCCTCACTGGTGCGCCGGCCACCACAGAGGACAGGGTTCGCTGAGTTGCGCTGACCACCATCCGATTCATCATGGTCGCCATAGCCACACCTGGCAAGCTAAATAGAGTCATCGCAGTTGAGATGGCAGAGGGGGATAAGAAGTAGCTCTTCACTATCCAGATACTGGTTAGGATACTCACACCAACAAGAATATTAACCGTGGCTATCATAATATAGAAGAGGGATTCGCTAATCACCGGTAGAACTCCATCTATATTGATAGCGGCGTGGAGAGCCGCAATCCCTAAGGAGCCTACGGCTGCAATCATCACCGCCTCAACCACCACCCAAAGACACAGCAAGGCAGTAATGAGAAACCAATTCTTTGCCAGTGAGCTTCTACGGACTATTAAGAATGGCAAGAGGAAAATGCCAAGAAGATAGTTGATGGCAAACAAGAATTTGCGCAGATAGCTAAGCAGCGAATAGAAGATCATCACCCCCCACTTACTAGTCCATGCCAGAACATAGTGGGTGTATAGGGAAATGGTCTGATTAATGAAGCTGGCAACCATATTGCTGTTCTTTTCTCTTTTATCAAATTCCTCGACTGTTCCCTCTATTTCCGCCATGATGGTTTCAAAGCTAAAGCCCCGAGGGGCAGTGGCAGCAGCCAAAGCATTGGTAAGAACAACCAACTCCTGCATTAAATAACGATAGAGAGAAAGAATAAGCACTACCGCGCCCACCGTATAAAAAACAGTAACCATATCTTGACTGCCATCCGAGCTATGCAACTCCTCCATCACCCTGGCGCCAGTGCAGATAACCATAAGAGGCAGCAATAGGGGAACTAGCAACATATCGCCTATGTCAATAAGATAATGAAAGAATACCTCATTGTCCTTAAGAGTGAAATAAAAAGCGCGCATCATAGTCCCAAGACGATAGACATTGAAAGCAGCAAAGAATCCTTCTTTGATTTTCTCTTTTTCTGTTGCTATTTCTTCCTCCTGCTGATAGACATCCGCCCAGAGAGGTGTAGCAAAGAGGAGGAGCAACAGACTAGTTCTCATATTCCGGACGAAAAACCCTATAGCTTCCTTGCATAATCCAACGTGCATTGATCTCTTTCATATCCTCCTCTATCTGCTCTTTGCTTATTGCTTCATTCATCTCAACAAGAGTATAGAAGATCCCCGCCAGCAGCTGATCCTCACTATTGGTCGTGGGTGAATCTATCTCGGCTAAGGCAGTTTGGGCAGTGCCAGCTAACCATCTGGTATTTCCCATCAGCTGTAATGTATCCGCCAGTTGCAACAGGTTCTGTTTGGTATTGCCATCGTCTATTCCTTCAGCCTGCTGGCGCAACAGGTCGGCATCTCTTCTCATGTCCTGGGTATGAAAGGGGTCTTCTTTTAGTTCGCTTGCTACCTGTTCAAGCCGTTCTTGTTCATGAACCAGCTGGCGAATGTCTCTGCCATAGGCACGCGCCTTACGAAAGAAACTGCGCTCCTGCATCTCGGTTAGTCTTTTTTGGACATCCAAATATTCTTGCGTCTTCTCTAATAGTTCTGTCATCTGAGTGATGATCTCGGTTAGCTTGGCTATTTCAGTTGCATCTGTAACCCCAAGTGCATCCGCTTGAACCGAAAAGGAAAAGCAGCCACCCAGCCAGGCTATGATGAGAAAACGTATAGGACTAAGCATATCCCCTCAATAGTTCTTCATAGGCAGCCTCAATGGTCTCGCATCTATTCATCAGCTCCTTCTTGCGTTCCAGCATCTCACCGCGCGTATCCGCCAGAGCAAGAATCTCCTTCGGATAGGTTAAAAAGGCATCGGTATAATGACCGCCAAAACCTATCAGCCCCGCCCTATAGCCAGAATAGTATTGTTGATAATTTGACCAGGTAGTAAGAGCTCTCTCATTGAGCGAGGCAAAGTGTTCGCTCGCCTTCTGATGTCTGGTCTCGGTGTAAAGGAGGTTGGTGATGAACATCTGATTAACCAAGGAGGAATCCAACTGGGCTATGTCGTCTATCTCTTGGGTGATGAGGTTTATATAGCCTCGCTCTTTTCGCCCCATGCGCGCTATCTGAACACATAGGGTGCGAATGGTATCCCTGTCAGCCCTCATAAATTCATGCAATTCATCAATCACTATAAAAGTTGGCGTTCGGCGAAAGAGCGCCTTTTGTCCATATCTAAGACTGAGGAAAGTGAGGTAGATAACCAATAGCTGAGGCTCGTCCTTTAGCCTCTTAAAGTCGGCGGCAAAGAGACTGCCGCTCAGATTGAGATTGTCTTCCGCCTTAAACCTCTCTCCTATGATGGTCGCCAGAAAGCTCTGGACATTTTTTAGGATAGTATCCCGAGCATATTTTTGTTTGTCGTTCAGGTTCTTCTCATCAAGCAAAGCCATAGCAGTATAGAAATGGCCAAGATGAGGCGCCTCCTTTATCTTGTGGCGCTCAAGATAGGCTGGCTGATAGATGGACTTAAATGTCATCTCGCAAACCGAAGTCTCATGAACGGACATCTCCATTCTCCCATCAGTAAGAATGCGCGCCAGTGATTTGATGGTGGGAGCAACCAGGGTGGAACTTGGTCTGCTTCCTACCTCAGCACAAAGAGGGAAGGGATTTATGACGCTAGAATCTGGATCAATCGTAACATAATTGCCACCCAACAGCCGAAAGAGAAATTCATAAGTATTGCCAATCTCAATAGCATAAAAGTCATAGCCAAGACCATAGAGCTGAATGATACGGGCGCAGTTAAGAACCCCTTTACCACTGCCTGTCTTGGCAATGGTCAGCGAATGGTAGAACTCCCCTCCCGTTTGGTTGGTATAATCAAAACCTGTAAAGGTAAAATTGGTGGCGGCAATCGCCTCCTGATAGCCATTGCCTTGATGAAACTTCACTACTGGCAAGAGGCTCAGCAGCATCTCGGTATGATCCTGACGCTTGAACGCCGATTGGTACATATTTGCGGGCAGAGTATATATCATCGCATAATCAACCAGCCGCTCACTTTCAACCACTGCCCCTAGAGCAGCCAACTGCTCAAGCAGATCATTGGCTTGCTCCTCTATCTCCTCCTGTTTGCCAAATAGTTTCAAATAGAAGACATTATTGAAAATCTGTAAGCCATTGTTCACTACATGCCGTCGCCAAGCGGCTATGTCGGCAAGCCGTTTTTCGCTTTCAACATCCTCACTACTAAGCTGGCGCTCTTGCCTCACTTCTTCGCCACCGCTCTTGCGCAGAAAACGACTATAGTCTCGGCGGCGCAAATAGAGTGATATATCCAACTCTATGGGCAAAGAGGCCATAAAGTCAGTCACTATCCTTAAGTCTGGTTCGGGATAGAGATAGATTAAAAAAGGTTTGAGCTGAACGCCATTCATCACATAGAAGCCGTTGCGCGCCTCGCCACTGGGAGCGAGAATATCCCTCAATAGATAGCTGCTGTCTGGTAGGAGCTCGCAAGAACGATAGTGAGCCGACCTATATAAGAACCTGAGCGCTTGATTGACATCCAACAATGAGAAACCTGCCAGACTAGAACATGACTTTTCAATGAATTGCTGCAACTGGATGCAGGCATGAGGAATCCGTCTCAATTCCCTTTCTAATCTGGCAAATGAAAAGGCTGCCACTGGATTGTGAAACCTCTTGCTACCATGCCACTGCAAAACCAGATAGATACGATTGACAAACAAATAGTCCCTTATATGCTCGATATACTTTTGTCTTAAGGGAGTCAAAACCCTAGCCATACGCTTGACAGGACAAGCTTTGAAACTATCAACCGCATGGGTATCACGGCGGCGCTGTAGGTGGAACTCAACCGAAACCTCCAAAGGCAGGCAGTCAATAAAGTGGCGCAAGGCTTCCAGACTCTTGGTGGCGGCATCATCATCGCTCATATAGATGTCATAGCCATCTAGCTCGGCTATGGCACTGACCGAACCATCGCAATGGACTATATAGTGGTCACCAGCAGTAGTCCAATGACTGATAAAACGATTCAGTCTCATAGCCAGTTGCCCCCTAATAAACTCCCTCCCCAGACTCTGATACACCTCTTGCGCGCGGCGCTCCAGCCTATAGTCCCTAATAGGCCCCCACCAAAAACCTTGATACAACTTTTGTGCGCGACAATCCAACCTACATTTTCTAATAAACTCCCTCCCCAGACTCTGAAACGCTTGCTACTTAGAGAGCAGGATAGAATATAGAAGACAGCATCCAAGGAGGGAGAACTCCGCTGAGAGAAAAAATCAATCATCCTTAATAAACTCCCTCCCCAGACTTTGAAACGACTGCCTGTATGAGATTGGGATAGAATATAGAAGACAAGCGTTCGTCTAGAACCCAAGGAGGGAGAGCTACGCTCATGTGAAAAATCAATCAATAAACTCCCTCCCCAGACACCTGGACGGCTGCTTGTATGAGATTGGGACCCAATATAGAAGACAAGCATTCGTCTAGAACCCAAGGAGGGAGAGCTGCGCTGATATGAAAAATCAATCATAGCCATTTGTTCCTTAATAAACTCCCTCCCCAGACACCTGGACAACTGCTTGTATGAGATTGGGACCCAATATAGAAGACAAGCGTTCGTCTAGTGTCCAAAGAGGGAGAGCTGCGCTCATGTGAAAAATCAGTCATAGCCATTTGTTCCTTAATAAACTCCCTCCCCAGACTCTGAAACGACTGCCTGTATGAGATTGGGATAGAATATAGAAGACAAGCGTTCGTCCAGAACCCAAGGAGGGAGAGCTGCGCCGACATGAAAAATCAATCATTCTTAATAAACTCCCTCCCCAGATTTTGAAACGACTGCCTGTATGAGATTGGGATAGAATATAGAAGACAAGCATTCGTCTATAACCCGAGGAGGAAGAACTTATAACAAGACAAAAATCAATCAATAAACTCCCTCCCCAGACACCTGGACAACTGCTTGTATGAGATTGGGACCCAATATAGAAGACAAGCATTCGTCTATAACCCGAGGAGGAAGAACTTATAACAAGACAAAAATCAATCAATAAACTCCCTCCCCAGATCCTTAGATGACTGCCTGTATGAAATTGGGACCCAATATAGAAGACAAGCGTTCGTCTAGCACCCAAGGAGGGAGAGCTGCGTTGAGATGAAAAATCAATCAATAAACTCCCTCCCCAGACACCTAGACAACTGCTTGGATAAGATTGGGGCCCAATATAGAAAACAAGCATTCGTCTAGCGTCCAAGGAGGGAGAGCTGCGCTCATGTGAAAAATCAATCATAGCCATTTGTTCCTTAATAAACTCCCTCCCCAGACACCTGGACGGCTGCTTGTATGAGATTGGGACCCAATATAGAAAACAAGCGTTCGTCTAACGCCCAAGGAGGGAGAACTGCGTCGATATGAAAAATCAATCATAGTAATCTGTTCCTTAATAAACCCCCTCCCCAGACACCTGGACAACTGCTTGGATGAGATTGGGACCCAATATAGAAAACAAGCATTCGTCTAGAACCCAAGGAGGGAGAGCTATTAACAACTAATAAGAAATCAATCAATAAACTCCCTCCCCAGACACCTGGACAACTGCTTGGATGAGATTGGGACCCAATATAGAAGACAAGCGTTCGTCTAGCACCCAAGGAGGGAGAGCTGCGTTGAGATGAAAAATCAATCAATAAACTCCCTCCCCAGACACCTGGACAACTGCTTGTGTAAGATTGGGACCCAATATAGAAAACAAGCATTCGTCTAGTGTCCAAGGAGAGAGAACCATTAACAACTAATAAAAAATCAATCAATAAACTCCCTCCCCAGACACCTGGACAACTGCTTGGATGAGATTGGAACTCAATATAGAAAACAAGCATTCGCCTAGCACCCGAGGAGGGAGAGTTATTAACAACTAATAAGAAATCGATCAATAAACTCCCTCCCCAGACACTTGAACAACTGCCTGTATGAGATTGGGACCCAATATAGAAGACAAGCATTCGTCTAGAACCCAAGGAGGGAGAGCTGCACTCATGTGAAAAATCAATCAATAAACTCCCTCCCCAGACACCTGGACAACTGCTTGTGTAAGATTGGGACCCAATATAGAAAACAAGCATTCGTCTAGCGCCCAAGGAGGGAGAGCTGCGCCGACATGAAAAATCAATCATTCTTAATAAACTCCCTCCCCAGACACCTGGACAACTGCTTGGATGAGATTGGGACCCAATATAGAAAACAAGCATTCGTCTAGAACCCAAGGAGGGAGAGCTGCGCTGATATGAAAAATCAACCATCCTTAATAAACTCCCTCCCCAGATACCTGGACAACTGCCTGTATGAGATTGGGACCCAATATAGAAGACAAGCATTCGTCTAGAACCCAAGGAGGGAGAGCTGCACTCATGTGAAAAATCAATCAATAAACTCCCTCCCCAGACACCTGGACAACTGCTTGTATGAGATTGGGACCCAATATAGAAGACAAGCATTCGTCTAGAACCCGAGGGGGGAGAGTTATTAACAACTAATAAGAAATCAATCATTCCTAATAAACTCCCTCCCCAGACACCTGGACAACTGCTTGTATGAGATTGGGACCCAATATAGAAAACAAGCGTTCGTCTAACGCCCAAGGAGGGAGAGCTGCACTCATGTGAAAAATCAATCATAGCCATTTGTTCCTTAATAAACTCCCTCCCCAGACACCTGGACAACTGCTTGGATGAGATTGGGACTCAATATAGAAAACAAGCATTCGCCTAGCACCCGAGGAGGGAGAATATGTCAAAAAAACCAATCATCCTTAATAAACTCCCTCCCCAGATCCTTAGATGACTGCCTGTATGAGATTGGGATTGGATATAAGAGACAAGCATTCGTCTAGAACCCGAGGAGGGAGAGCTGCGTTGAGATGAAAAATCAATCATAGCCATTTGTTCCTTAATAAACTCCCTCCCCAGACTTTTAAACGATTGCCTGTATGAGATTGGGATTGGATATAGGAGACAAGCATTCGCCTAGAACCCGAGGAGGGAGATTTCATTATGAAATAAAAATCAATCATAGCAATTTGGTCTCTAATAGACTCCCCTCCTCATCACCTAGACCACTGCTATTTAGAGGTTGCGGCAAAATATAGAAAACACTCAGTCGTTGAGTAGGTGAAGAGGGGAACTTATACTCAGAGGAAGGATTAAGCTTTGTAATGCCTATATGCACGGGAAAAGACTTGAAAGAGAATTGATCAGCTCGCCAACTAGTCAAAACAAAAATTAAAAAGAGGTTTCCTCTTCTATTGGTGAGTCTCAAGCCAATCTGGAATTTCCCTTTAGCAACATACCGCGTTATTCTTGGTATGCCCCTATCAATCTCTGAGGGAGAGAACCAAGCAATTATAAGTAAGGACATCTGACTAGTTAGCAAACCCAGCAAATAGCGCTGGCAATGCGGTAATCATTAAGAGGACTAGAGCTGCGCCACCAAGCTTAAGGACACGACCTTTGAGCTCTTCGGCATCTGTGCCCACCATCAGGTCCTTGGCGAAAAGAACCGCAAAGATAGCCCATATTCCCCACAGCAAAGATGATAAGAATCTCAGCGCACCATTCATAAAGCGTCCGAGAGTTCCCATAGCATCTGTATTGCTTTGTAAATAGTTCGGCAGACCATCTGCTAGAGTGGGTTCTGCCAAGATGATCATCACTATTAGCAAGATCACCTTCTTGTCAAGTTTGTTATTATTTTTTATCATTTGTTTGCTCCTTAATAATACTACATAATTAATCGGTCGGCCGTCTGGCTCGGGTTATTCTCTTATTTCTATCCATAGCCGAAACAATGGCAAATTCGGTTGCGGTTTTCATAATGTAATAGGTTCTCATCGCCAACAAACCAAAAGCAAAAATCAAAAATGGGCGAAGCGGGTGCAGATTGGGTGAGGGCAACAAAGCAACCACCAATAGCACAAATGCAATAGCCGAAAAAACGACCGCATTGAGTGGCAAACCAAAAATCAGCCGCGGCATCAACCGCGAGTTATAAGCGCCCATAAGAAATCGGAAATGCTAAGTTAAAGCTATTGCTGGGAGCATAGCTACTTCTATTAAGGACAAGCCGTTGCCAATAGGATAGAACCACCCGAGCCAAATTCAATCGTGCTTTGGCACTTCTATTAACAGCAAGCCGCCAATAAGATAGAACCCAGTTGAAAAGCCAACATGGAGCTGACGACCTTACGCCAGCAAGCCGTTGCCAATAGGATAGAACCACCCGAACCAAATTCAATCGTTCTTTGGCACTTCTATTAACAGTAAGCCGCCAATAAGATAGAACCCAATTAAAAAGCCAACACTGACTTGATGACTTTGAGCCAGCAAGCCGTTGCCAATAGGATAGAACCACCCGAACCAAATTCAATCTTTCTTTGGCACTTCTATTAACAGTAAGCCACCAATAAGATAGAACCCAATTAAAAAACCAACATTGACTTGACGACTTTGAGCCAGCAAGCCGTTGCCAATAGGATAGAACCACCCGAGCCAAATTCAATCTTTCTTTGGCACTTCTATTAACAGTAAGCCGCCAATAAGATAGAACCCAGCTAAAAAAGAGAAATGAAATAGTGCCAAGAATAGCTAGATTGAGAGGCAGCTCAGAGAAATTAAAAGAAAATTGCTTGTTAGAAGTTCTTAAGCCTGTTGTCCCCCGCCCTTTTGTTTTATTCCGCCCTCTTGTTGTCCTCCCCTTTCTATTACTTAAAGCAGGTGGTTCTAATAGTTCTAGTAAAAAAGAAAATTGCTTGTTAGCAGTTCTTAAGCCTATTGTTCCCCGCCCTTTTGTTTGATTCCACCCTCTTGTTACCCTCCCCCTTCTATTGCTTAAAGCAGGTGGTTCTAATAGTTCTAGTAAAGAGGTTTGGATTGATAGTCCCGTGCTCTTCCCTTTCTTATTATTTTTGAAAGGAATAATGAATGCTTTAATATTAATAGAGATATTAATAAAAGCATTAATAATGGAATTAATAATGAAAGAGTTAAAGAGCTTTAGCCTTAATAGCCTTAACCTTAATAAAAATAGAAATAAAGCCTTCAATAAGCCTCTTTCTTCATCTTTCTCTTCATTGAGATTGAAACATTGTCTCATAGATTTATTATTTTTGTTATGAACCTATTATATGAAAGAAAACCGAATTTATTAATTTTTTTTAGTTTTTTTTAAGTTTTTTTTGATTTTTTTGTTTTTTTTTGATTTTTTTTGTGTTTTTTTAGTTTTTTTTAAGTTTTTTGTGTTTTTTTAGTTTTTTTTTGCTTTTTTTGATTTTTTTTGATTTTTTTGTATTGGTGAATTCTCACTATAAGCGCAACTGCTAAATTATAGGCTTGAGTTGTTGAAACATATCAGCGGTTGTTTTGAACCCGAGACAATCGCGTGGTCAGTGGTTCAATCGGTCGGTCACTTTTCTCATGATTATATTAAAGCACTCATAATATAATTTGCCAATGCCACAAGCCTTCATCACTGCAATAGGTCATTATTTGCCGCCACTAAAAGTAGCTAACAAAGACCTGCCGGTTGATTATCCTATTGATAGTCAAGGCATTGAAAAGAGGACGGGCATTCGCAGTCGTCATTATGTTGAAGGGAGGGTCTATACTTCCGATCTGGCGAAGCAGGCGGCCGAAGCTGCCTTAGAAAGCGCTCAATTAGACAGCTCAGAACTAGATTGTATTATCACTGCCACTCTCTCGCCCGACCATTGCTTCCCTGGCATAGGAGTCTATCTTCAGCACAAACTAGGTTGCGGTCCTATTCCTGCCTATGATGTTCGCAATCAATGCACTGGGTTCCTCTATGCTCTTAATGTAGCGAGGGCATTTGCCCAAACTTCCTTTTATAAGAATATCCTAGTTGTCGGCGCTGAGGTTCATTCCCATGCCCTAGGCAAAACTGAAATGCATAGTCATATCACACCTCTATTTGGCGATGGGGCTGGCGCGGTTATAGTGAGCAATGAAGAAAGAGCAACCGATTTCAGCGCTCGTATTGAAGCTATAGAGCTGCGCTCTGATGGGAGCGGGGCTGACAAACTACGCCAGAGGGTCTGGGATATCTCGCTTGATCCCTTTATGGATCATCAACAACTAGGAGAGAGTGCCGAGCAGATGTGGTATGCTGAAATGGATGGGCAGTATATCTTTCGCCGTGCGGTCAAAGAGATGAGTAAATCAGTGAAGCAAAGCTTAAAACAGCAAGGACTTGGCTTAGCAGATATCCACCTGGTTATTGCTCATCAGGCAAACTTAAATATCAACAATACGGTTGCTGCGGTTCTTGGGTTGCCAGAGGAAAAGATGCCTCACAACATAGACAGGGTAGGCAATACTACGGCCGCCAGCATTCCTTTGCTATTGTCTGAACTACACAATGATGGTAAGCTAGCAAAGGACAATAGGCTAATGTTAGTTGCCTTTGGCGCTGGTCTCACCTGGGGAACTGCTCTGCTGACCGTACAAAGGGATGATAAAACTAAGTCCTCTTATTAAGGATCGAATGATTAAGATAGCACAAACCCACAACAACCGAGTTCTTACCATAACCCTGGCATCGCCACAGAATCATAATGCCCTCACCAGCGAGTCCATCAGCCGGTTGAGAAGTGCCTGCCATCAGGCTCAAGCTAACCAGGCTATCTTCCTTAATAGTAGTGTGGCGGATGTGGCGGGTGTAGAGGATGTGGAGGATGTGGAAGGTGTGGAGGATGTGGAAGGTGTGGAGGATGTGGAAGGTGTGGAAGGTGTAGAGGGCTATTTTTGTTTTAAGACTGCCAATGATTAAGATAGCACAAACCCACAACAACCGAGTTCTTACCATAACCATGGCATCGCCACAGAATCATAATGCCCTCACCAGCGAGTCCATCAGCCGGTTGAGAGATGCCTGCCATCAGGCTCAAGCTAAACAGGCTATCTTCCTTAATAGTAGTGTGGAGGATGTGGAGGATGTGGAGGATGTGGAGGGTGTGGAGGATGTGGAGGATGTGGAGGGTGTGGAGGGTGTGGAGGGCTATTTTTGTTTTAAGACTGCCAATGATTAAGATAACACAAACCCACAACAACCGAGTTCTTACTATAACCCTGGCATCGCCACAGAATCATAATGCCCTCACCAGCGAGTCCATCAGCCGGTTGAGAGATGCCTGCCATCAGGCTCAAGATAAACAGGCTATCTTCCTTAATAGTAGTGTGGAGGGCTATTTTTGTTTAGGAATGGATCTAGCCTTCCTTGACAAGGAGATGGCGAGCGCTTCTCAGTTGAAACTCATAGAGAAAATGAACGACTATACCCTATTCCTTAAGGAGCTGATTAACCTACCTTGCTTGCTAGTGGCGGAAGTAGATGGGCTAGCAGTTGGTGGCGGGGTGGATATTCTCGGCGGTTGCGATCTGGTAATTGCGAGCGATTCCTCTGTTTTTTCTATTGCTCAGCTACGCAAACAGGTGTTCCCTTTCACCACCTCTGCCATGCTCATCCCCATCATGAACAAAAATCCATTCCTCTTCTGGCTGCTAAGCGGACAAAACTACAATGCCAAGAAACTACACGCCCTTGGACTGATTACTCAGGTAGTCGCTCAAGACCAGCTCAAAGACAGAAGCCAACAGCTATTAGAACAAATACTAAGTTATGATGATAGGATATTAAAATTAGGCATGGGTTCTATCCGCCAGAGTCACAAGATGAAGCAAGAAGAATATCTTACCTATCTAGGCGCCCAACTGGCTCACAGCTGCCGCATACGCAGCGAACAGAAGGCAAAATGATAGCAGCCATAGGTCGCGGTATCTACTACCATATTTGCTTGTATGGTTTGGGGTTTTTATCGGCGCTGACAATGGTATTTGTTTTAAGAATGAAACCTCATAGTCCCTTGATGGTGCGCTTTGGCGCATTCATATGCCCTTTGTTAGTAAGAGCCGCTGGGGTGAAACTGATAGTGGAGGGTAAGAAAAACCTACTACCTATTAAGGACAAATCCTATATCATAATCAGCAACCATGTAACCACTTTGGATGTTCCTATTCACATGGTCGCCTTAAATTGCTATGATATCAGCTACATTTATAGTAGTAAGACTGTCCTTGGTATGCCAGTAGTGGGAAGATTCATCGCGCGTATATTTAATTCATTCGGTTGGCTGGGGATTAATCCCGATAGTAGCCTCAGCTTTAAGCTATGTGTTGATAAGGTTGTTAAGCTAAAAGAAAAAAGGAACAAGGTGAGAGTAGCAATATGCCCAGAAGGAGATAGGAGCAAGGAAGGGGAAATCAATGAATTCAAAAAAGGCGCTTTCTATCTTGCTGTTCTAATGGATATGCCGATTGTTCCTATCCTCATGCAAGGAGTATCACAGGTTCATAAGGTGCGCACCTTACCAGTTTATGCCAACAAAGTGGGAATACAAATCCTGCCCCCTATCTATCCGCCAAAAATCAAATCGGATATGTCTAATCTGTCTCAAGTGGCAACCTCATTAAACAAACAGATAGAAAGTCTCTATACTTCCATCCCCGACCTAAATAAAAATCATAATTCTTATAGATTATGGCAACAACAAAGAGCTTACAACCAGTAGGGATTGTCAGCTATGGCGCCTATGTGCCAAGGATAAGGTTAGCTATTGGCACCCTTGCCGAACAATGGCAGCTGAGTCCAGAACTAGAAAATGCCTATAGATTAAACGGCAGGCAGGTGCTGGCCGTAAATGATATAGATGAAGATACCATAACCCTTGCCATTGAAGCCAGCGAACGCGCCCTGCTGGCTGCCCCAGCTGCCAAACCCACCAGCCTACTCATTGGTTCGGAAAGCCATCCTTATGCAGTTAAAGCAAGTGGCGCTGTAGTGGCTGAAGCCTTGGGTCTTAATCCTGCTAGTTTCACCGTAGACCTTGAATTTGCCTGTAAGGGAGGCACCGCAGCCCTTTTTCTTACCTTAGGATTGGTTGGCAGCCAGCAGATAAAAGAGGGTCTAGCTATAGGTGCCGATTGCCCTCAAAGCGCGCCAGGTAGCATCTTAGAAGCCTCAGTAGGTTGTGGGGCAGCAGCCTTCTTGGTCGGTAGTGGCAGTCGCGTCATAGCCAGTATCAAACAGACTGCTTCTGCTACTTCGGATCTGTCTGATTTCTGGCGGCGCGATGGCAGCCAGTTCCCTTCAGTCGTAGGCAAGTTTAGTGCTCAAGAAGGTTATGTTGAGCATACTATGATGGTGATTGACGAACTGCTTAGCAAGAGCGGATTGAAAGCTGAAGACTGCGCCTATCTATGCCTTCATCAACCCTACCAGTCTCTACCTCTAGCCACAGCGAAAAAGATGGGGTTCAAGAGAAATCAGGTGCAAACTGGCATTACCGCCGCCCGCATAGGCAATACCTATTCGAGCGCTTGCCTCTTGTCCTTGTGTGCGGCGCTGGAAAAAGCCGAAGTGGGCGACAAGATTCTCTTGGCATCCTTTGGTTCTGGTGCAGGTTCAGATGGGTTTCTTCTACAGGTAGAAGACCCTATCAAGGAATTTCGCCAGAAGATACAAGCAAGCTATGAGTCCATTGCAGTTCAAATGGCAAATGAACATTGCCAGCAACTTACCTATGGGCAATATGCCTATAACCAGAGCAAATTAAGAGAATGAAGGAAGTCTATATAACTGCGGTCTCAGAACACAGGCGCGGCAACCTTTGGCGAGAAGATAGCTGCTCTCTAGCCCTAGCAGTATGCGAGCCTCTCTTATCTCATTCGCCACAAGGACTGTTCGTTGCCTCCCCTTCCTCTGCTCTGTTAGATAATCAAGCCAACTATGCTGCTATTTTTGCCGATAGACTCGGCTTGACAAAAGACTGCTTGGTCTATCAATTTAATAACGGCGATCTAGCAGGAGCAAGCGCACTTAGCACTGCCTGTGCCTTCATTCAAGCGGGATGGATTAACAATGCATTGGTCTTAGGAGTTGCAAAGGTATCCGATTGGGAGGACAACAAGAGATACTCACTGGCAAATCAACATCTCGACACCGACATTGAATATCAACTGGGATTGGATTATCTGAGTCTTAATGGCTTACTAGCAAACCATTACCTTAATCACTATCAACTCTCACCAGCTGTCTTTCATCATTTGGTTGCAAAAAATCATAGCAATGCTTGTCGCGGCTCGGCAAGCTACCTATCCTATCCAGCCCTAGCCGAAGAACTTGCCCGCGACCTACAGGCCGCCCCTCCTCTAGGCCGCAATGACATAGCCCCTTTGTTAGATGGCGCGGCCGCACTCATCATCACCTCAAACACGAGAAGCAAGGAAGCAGTCGCCCTTACTTCTATTGGCTATGGTAATGATATAGTGGCTATGGCAGATAGAAAGGATATGCTTTCCTTTAGTTCAGTTAAACAAGCCTGTCAGAAGCTTGATCTGTCCGATTTCCCCCTCTTTGAAATAGACAATGCCACATCAATCCTGGAAGTCATAGCTATGGAGTCCTTAGGCTTGGCAAGGCCCGGCTCGGCAACAGAGTTTTATACCAATGGCGGTGGTCTGGCTGATAGTCTAGCTGATAGTCTAGCTGATAAGAGCCCAATTATCAATAGCCGTGGCGGCCAGCAAGGATTAGGCAATCTCTTCGGTATTACTGCCCTTGAGCATGGTCTGGTCGCTTTTGAACAGCTCAATGGCAAGGCAAGCGACTATCAATTAAGCCTTCCACCAGATGCCAAGATACTCAGCCTCTGCTTGTCTGGTCTTGGCTATCAAACTTATAGCTTTGTCTATGAAAAAAATGGTAAAATTCCTTAATAATTGAACTCAAGCTATGAAAAAGAACGCAAAAGAACTCGTGCCTCAAATTATTGCTATGCTAAGCGAAATTCTCAAGATACCAGCAGACCAAATAGAAGCAACCTCCTCACTGACCGAGGAGCTAGACATTGACAGCCTAACCATTGTCCGCTTAGATATACTAATTCAAGCGCGTCTAGGAGTTGCTTTGAGCGCCGATCATCTCGAAACCATTGATAGCATCCAAGACCTTGCCGAAGCCCTCGTAAAATACGGCCAACCAGTAGATAAGGAGGATAGTTGATGGAATCTCCCAATGTGGTGAGGAGCTGGCGAGCGCGCCGGCTATTATTACAACGAGAGGGCTGGCGATGTAATCAATGCCAGAGGTTTTCTCTCGTCCGGCGCCGCTATTGTCCTTCTTGCCAAGGCACAGATATTGGCCGCCATCCTTTGCCTCGTCAAGGAACCATTGCAGCTATTTCTTCAAGCGGTGAGACTATTGATACCCTAGACCAAGTAAGCCGCCTGAGAACCATTGGGTTAATAAAACTGAACGATGATTCCTATCTCTGCTGTCAAGTTGCTTATTCACGTCCTAACAAGAAGACCCTTGCCTCTTTAATAGCTAAGCCTTGCCGTTTGGTTGTGAGGCGACTAACCAACCCAACTGACGCCTCAGCCCCCCTATCCTATGGAGTGAAAGCTGCGCTTGACATTGCCAGTCTTAAAACACTGGCTTAGTTGCGTCCTCTTTATTCTTTATAACCAACCTTCTCTATGACTGTCGATACAGTTGAACAGCGGCGAGCAAAACTCAAGCAGCTAAGAGACAGGGGCAATCCCTTCCCTAATGACTTTAAGCCAAATAGCTATGCAGCTAAATTACATCATATCTATGCC
This sequence comes from Gammaproteobacteria bacterium, assembly GCA_965215225.1. Classification (GTDB taxonomy): domain Bacteria; phylum Pseudomonadota; class Gammaproteobacteria; order CBDBNL01; family JAAOII01. The sequence continues at coordinate 1,151,699 of OZ244039.1, read as the reverse complement.
GACCTTAGCAAAGAGGAGTTAGAAAAAGAAGAGGAGGCCTATCAGCTGGCTGGACGCATCATGCAAAAACGAATCATGGGGAGAGCTGCTTTTGTTGATCTTCAAGATGCCAGCGGCCGCATTCAGCTATATATAAGAGCAAATGATATAGCAAATTACGATGACTTTATCAGCTGGGATCTTGGCGATATCATTTCAGTCGCAGGGAAGTTGATGAAAACCAAGACCGGCCAACTCAGTATAGCAGTTCAGTCGATTAATCTATTGGTGAAAGCGGTTCGTCCTCTACCAGATAAGCGCAAAGGACTAAAAGATGTAGAAAAACGTTATAGACAAAGGTATCTTGACCTAATAACCAGTGATAGGGTGCGCGCTGTCTTCTATCAACGGGCTAAGATTACTCAGTTTATTCGGCAATTTCTCATCAACAAAGGCTTCTTAGAAGTGGAGACTCCTATGATGCAACACCTGCCCGGCGGCGCCCTTGCCAAGCCTTTCAAGACCTACTATGAAGAGTTAGATTCAGAGATGTATCTTCGTATAGCGCCAGAACTATTTCTTAAACAGCTGGTCATAGGCGGGCTTGAGCGGGTATTTGAAATCAACCGCAACTTTCGTAATGAAGGAGTATCTCGTTTCCACAACCCAGAATTCACCATGTTAGAGTTTTACCAAACCTATGCAAACTATGAGGACATGATGAAACTCACCGAACAGATGCTGAATTCACTAACCCAAAGGCTTCATCAAAGCAAGGAAACTATTCCCTATCAAGAACATGAAGAACTAAGTATGCACATCCCTTTTGTTCGTCTTACCCATAAAGAAGCGCTGCTTAAATACAACCCTTCCCTCAGTGAAGAGGACCTTGCCTCAAAAGAACGCCTAATCGACTATCTTAAGGAAGTCTATAAAGACGCCAATAAAGTCTATAAAGGTGTCGCCTCAGAAGAACAAATAGACATATTTTTTAACATAAAGGGCATTGGACCAGAAAGCTGGGACAAAGGGAAGCTGCAAAATGAAATATTTGAGCTGACTGTTGAACACCAACTCATCCAACCTACCTTTATTACTGAGTATCCAGCTGCTGTCTCCCCTCTTGCTCGCCGTAATGACGAGGATAATGAGATTGCCGACCGCTTTGAACTCTTCATAGCGGGAAATGAAATTGCCAATGGCTTTTCCGAACTAAACGATTATGATGAACAGGCACGGGTTTTTCAGCAACAGCAAGAGGGAGAAGAAGACCAATTCTTTGACGATAACTATATAACCGCATTGGAGCATGCTATGCCTCCTACAGCTGGGGAAGGTATAGGCATAGACAGACTAGTGATGTTGATGACGAATCAAGCTTCCATCCGCGATGTGCTGCTCTTCCCCCATCTCAAACAGCTCCCTTCTTCTTGAATAGGTCTTAAAGAAGCAGCTAGACTAGCAGAATAAAGCAAAAAATCCTTCTTCCATTTGGCCAAATAGGTTATAATCGCTTCTTTATCAAACATGACCACACAAACTTTTAGAAGCATATGGAAGTAAATAGGCAGGATCTGCTAAGCACTGACGCCCATTTTGGTCATCAGTCATCGGCTTAGTTAGTCCTCTTTATAATCAAACTTTTCTATGACTATTGATACAGTTGAACAGCGGCGAGAAAAGCTCGCCGCGTTAAGAGAGAGGGGCAATCCTTTCCCTAATGACTTTAAGCCAAATAGCGAGGCAGCCAAACTGCATGAGAAGTATGACGGTCTCAGCAAAAAGGAGTTAGAGAAAGAAGAAGAGGCCTATCAGCTGGCTGGACGCATTATGCGAAAACGAATCATGGAGAAAGATGCTCTTGTCAATCTCCAAGACGCTAGCGGCCGCATTCAGCTATATATAAGAGAAAATGATATAGCAAATTACGATGAGTTTATCAGCTGGGATCTTGGCGATATCATTTCAGTCAAAGGCAAGTTGACGAAAACCAGAACCGGCGAACTCGGTATAGCAGCTCAGTCGATTAATCTATTGGTAAAAGCAGCGCGTCCTCTACCAGAGAAGCGCAAAGAACTAAAAGATGTAGAAAAACGTTATAGACAAAGGTATCTTGACCTAATAACCAGTAATAGGGTGCGCACTGTCTTCCGCCAACGGACCAAAACCATTCAGTTTATTCGGCAATTTCTCATCGATAAAGGCTTCTTAGAAGTAGAGACTCCTATGATGCAACACCTGCCAGGCGGCGCCCTTGCCAGGCCTTTCGAGACCTACTACGAAGAGTTAAGATCACCAATGTTTCTTCGTGTAGCGCCCGAACTATTTCTTAAACAACTGGTCATAGGCGGGTTTGAGCGGGTATTTGAAATCAACCGTAGCTTTCGTAATGAAGGAATATCTCATTTTCACAACCCAGAATTCACCATGCTAGAGTTTTACCAAACCTATGCAAACCATGAGGACATGATGAAACTCACCGAACAGCTGCTGAATTCGCTAACCCAAGAGCTTCATCAAGGTGAAGAAGTTATTCCCTATCAAAAACATAAAGAACTAAGTATGCATACCCCTTTTGCTCGTCTTACTCATAAAGAAGCACTCCTTTTATACAATCCTGCCATTAAAGAAGAGGACCTTGCCTCAAGAGAACGCCTAATCTGGCATCTTGAGACCCTCCATAGGCACATCTATGGGAAATTCGGTAAAGGAACCGTCTCGAGAGAACAAGTAGCCAGCTATCTTAAGGAGCATGGCATTGAAGCAGACCCGCCATGGGATGAGGGGAAGCTGCAAAATCATCTATTTAAGCAAACCGTTGAGCATCACCTCATCCAACCCACCTTTATTACTGAGTATCCAGCTGCTGTCTCCCCTCTTGCCCGCCGTAATGACCAGGATAATAAGGTTGCCGACCGCTTTCAACTCTTCATAGCGGGAAATGAAATTGCCAATGGCTTTTCCGAACTAAACGATTATGATGAACAGGCACGGGTTTTTTATCAGCAACTAGAGAGAGAAGATGACCAATTCTATGACAGCGACTATATAACCGCACTAGAGTATGGCATGCCTCCTACAGCTGGGGAAGGCATAGGCATAGACAGACTAGTGATGTTGATGACGAATCAACCTTCCATCCGCGATGTGCTGCTCTTTCCCATCTCAAACAGCGACTTTCTTCTTGAATAGCTCTTAAAGAAGCAGCTAGACTAGCAGAATAAAGCAAAAAATATTCCTTTCATTTGGCAAAATAGGTTATAATCTCTTCTTTATCAAACATGACTATACAAACTTTTAGAAGCATATGGAAGTAAATATGCAAGACCTGATAAGCACTGGCGCCCATTTTGGTCACCAGTCAAAATATTGGAATCCGAATATGAAGAAGCATATTTCTGCTACCTATAATCATATTCATATCATCAATTTAGAACATACCCTTATAGGGTTGAGGAGATCCTGTGAGTTTGTTCATAACCTTGCTAAGAATCGCAACAAGCTGCTGCTAGTTGGCACCAAAAGAGCTGCCAGTGATATTGTCAAACAGCAAGCCATATCCATCAATCAGTTCTATGTCAATCATAGATGGATGGGAGGAATGCTAACCAACTATAAGACAGTTTGTTCTTCTATTGACAAGCTTAAAGAACTCAACAAAGAAAGCCAGGACGGCTCGTGGAACAAATTAACTAAAAAAGAGGGTCTAGCACGCAAGAATTTGATGATCAAGTTGGAAAAATCCATCGGCGGTATTAAAGATATGGACGGCCTGCCAGATGCCCTCTTTGTTATTGATATTCGCTTCGAACGCATAGCAGTCTTAGAGGCCAAGAAATTGGGTATTCCTGTTATTGCCATAGTAGATACCAATAGCAATCCTAAGGATGCCAATTTCATTATTCCAGGTAATGATGACTCTACCCGAGCGATTGAGCTCTATGTTTCCACTATAGTAACGGCTTTCAGCAATGGAATGAAGTTGGCGGACGAACTTTCAATGAAACGAAAGAGCCAAAGGGAAAAAGCTCTCAAAAAAGAAGAAGCCCCAACCAGAATAGAGGGCACCCTAAAGCGAACAAAGCAAAAAGCCAAGGCAAAAGAGGTAGGCGCAAAAGTCAAGCCAGACCAAACCCAACAAGAAGCAGACTCGCAAAAAGCCCAGCCAAAAGAGGTAGGCGCAAAAGTCAAACCAGACCAAACCCAACAAGAAGCAGGCTCGCAAAAAGCCCAGACAAAAGAGGTAGGCGCAAAAGTCAAACCAGACCAAGCCCAACAAGAAGCAAGCTCGCAAAAAGCCCAGCCAAAAGAGATAGACGCAAAACTCAAGTCAGACCAAACCCAACAAGAAGCAGGCTCACCAAAGCAGGACAAAGCTGGCTCTCAGATCAATGTTAACAAGGTGAAAGAGCTTAGGCAAAAAACTGGTGCTGGCATTATGGAGTGCAAGGAAATGCTGCAACAAGCCAATGGCGATATAGAAGCAGCGGCGGATCTGCTAAGAAAGGCAGGTCGCATAAAGGCGCTAAAGAAAACTGGCAGAGAAGCAAAAGAAGGACTATTTGTCGCCAAAGTGAGCGAAGACAATTCCTTTGCCAGTCTAATGGAAATAAATTGCGAAACCGATTTTGTCGCTCGTAATGAGAAACTAGGCGCTGTCGCCCAAAAGCTCATAACCGAAGGACACAAGAACAGGACGAAAAACCCTGCCGACATTCTGGTTGAAGGCAGCCCTCTTGAAGAAGAATTTCAACAGCTGGTCCAACAATTAAGCGAAAACATTCAGGTGGCAGGTTTCTATCATCTGGATGCCCCTGAAGGAGGGACTGTTGCTGCCTATGTTCATAGCAATAATCGGATAGCAGCCCTAGTAGCCATAGACAAGCAGGACCAGGATCTCTGCCATAATCTAGCCTTACAGGTGGCGGCAATGGAACCACTGGCGACCACCCCTGATGAGATGCCACCAGCAATCCTAGCAAAAGAAGAAGCAATCTATCGCGAACAGGTCAAGGATTCAGGCAAGCCACCAGAAATCCAAGACAAGATGGTCAAAGGAATGCTAGCTAAATTCATTGCTATGAATACATTAAGCGAACAGGCTTTTATTAAAGATACCCAAACAAAAATAAGCAGTTTGCTCACTAAGGCGGAGGTAAAAAAGCTTAGCTTTGTGAGACGAGAACTTGGCCAGCAGGATTCTCCCTAAGTGCTTTATAAACGCATTCTTCTCAAACTTAGCGGCGAATTCTTTGGTAACTCCAACCAACTGGGATTAAACGCAACTCGGTTACAGGCTATTGCCCAGCAGCTAGACCAACTAGTCTCTCATCAGGTTCAAGTTGGCATAGTAATAGGCGGGGGAAATCTAGTTAGAGGACACCAGCTGGCTGAAAACCAACTAAATCGAGTGATTGCCGACCAGATGGGAATGTTGGCTACTGCCATTAATGGCTTGGCACTAAGAGACGCCCTTGAACAAAAGAACATCCCCACCAGACTAGTCTCGGCTCTTCTTATTAGTGGTATGTTAGAAAGGCACAACCCGCGTGATGTCAATCGTTATCTAAAAGAAGGAGACATAGTAATCATATGCGGCGGCACAGGTAATCCCTTCTTCACCACCGATACAGCCGCCTGTCTTCGCGCCATAGAGATAAATGCCGATATTATGTTTAAGGCAACCAAAGTAGATGGTATTTACGACAAGGATCCGATGAAGAATGAAGAGGCTCTTAAGTATGATAAGCTGAGCTATGACCAAGCAATAGGATTAAACCTAGAAGTAATGGATTTAACTGCAATTACGCTTGCACGCGACCATAAAATGCCCATCAGAGTATTTGATATGCTTAACACTGGGCTGATGGATATGATGCAAGACGAAAAACTTGGAACTCTTATTAGCAATTAGAAAATTATGGATACTATTCTACACAAAGACATAACTAAGCGGATGGATAGCGCCTTAACCGTTCTTAACAATCATTTTCATAAAATAAGAACTGGTCGGGCCCATACTTCATTAATAGAAGACATAAAGGTAGACTATTATGGCAATCCCACTCCCATCAATCAAATGGCAACTGTTAAGGTATTGGACGCCCGCACTCTTAGCATCCTACCATGGGACAAGAACCAACTGGATGTGGTTAGCAATGCCATTTTGAAATCTGATCTCGGGTTAAATCCCAATAACAGCGGTGATGAGATTATTATCCAATTACCTCCTCTCACCGAAGAAACCCGCAAGGATTATCAAAAGCATGCCAGAGCCGAAGCAGAAAGCGCGCGTATCGCAATTCGCAATGTGCGCCGCGATGGGCTCCACAAGCTCAAAGAAAGCACACCAAGCGAAGATGAAGAGAAGATAGCCCACAAGGAAATAGATCATCTCACCGAAGACTATATCAAGAGAGTAGACGAACAGCTAAAACTGAAGGAAAAGGAACTGCTTGAATTCTAGCCGTTTCTTAATCAATGAACCCTGCCAAGATACGCCATGTTGCTATTATTATGGATGGCAATACTAGATGGGCAAAAAGTCGTATGATGCCTAGCGCCTATGGGCATAGAACTGGATTAAGAACCGTCAAAAATATCATCCAAGAGGCGCGCCGTAATGCGATTGAGTCTCTTTCTCTTTTCGCCCTCAGTAGTGAAAACTGGCGCCGCCCACAAAAAGAGATCAACCAGCTGATGAGTCTCTTTAAGCAAGCACTTGATGATGAGGTGCCAGAACTTCATAAGAACAATGCCCGCCTTTCCTTTGTGGGTGATAAATCCATCCTGTCGGCTGAACTAAAAGCCAAGATAAAAAAGACCGAAGAACTTACGCGTCACAACAATGCCATTCGCATCAACATAGCAGTAAATTATGGCGGCCAATGGGATATAGTCAATGCATGCCGGCAGCTAGCTATGAAAGTGCGCCAGGGGGAGCTAGAACCCCAAGCCATTAGTGTGCCGAACTTGGCAAAGCATCTGTGCTTGGCAGACCAGCCGCCCATTGACCTTTGTATCCGAACTGGTAATGAAAAGCGTATCAGCAATTTCTTTCTCTGGCAGCTCGCCTATACCGAACTCTATTTCTCACCAGTTGCCTGGCCAGATTTTAAGGAGCGCAATTTCCGCAACGCGCTACAAGCCTATCAAAAACGCTCTCGCCGCTTCGGTGACTCCAGCAATCGCTAATCTCTCATTAAGGCTAGCCAGTGGAACAGTCTTCTTCTTCTTAACCACGCTAGTTATCCTTTATGCAACCACCCAGCTCTTCTGGTTCTTCCTTGCTCTAGTTCTATTGCTAGTTGGAAGGGAATGGTTTCATTTGATTCAACCATCTGGTTTGAACTTGCCACATCTCCGCTGGCTGCTATTATGCTTGGGCATATTCATAGCCGGTTTTGCCTCCTTTAGTCCAGTCCATCCGCTAGTTTTTGTTCTCAGCCTCTGGTATCCTTATGCCTTGGTAAAAACTCTCCAATATGGAATCGGCAAACAAATAGACAGCTCAGCTATAGAAAAAAATGGTGAAGTGCTTCTTTGTCTTTCCCTTTTTTGCTATTTTGCGCTCCAGATTCAACAGCTATCCCCTTTGCTTGCCTTACTCTGCTTTGCGACCATCTGTTGCATAGATATAGGAGGCTATGCCGGTGGTAAGCTTATTGGCGGAATGAAGCTATCTCCTCGGTTAAGCCCTAACAAGACTATGGCAGGTCTCGGTGGTGGTATCATTCTTTGTTATATTTGCTACTTTGCTATGGCGACCTTCTTCACCGAACTGCCTGATTCAGCGCTCTTCATTGCTTTGTTGTTGCCTTTCGGTCTTATTACCCAAAGCGGCGACCTCTATCAGAGTATGCTAAAACGACAGGCAAATAGGAAAGACAGCGGTCAATGGATTCCGGGCCATGGCGGCTTGTTTGATAGGACCGATGGCCTATTGTTTGGCACGCCAAGCTTCTACTATCTATTATTACTATGCGAATAGCTCTTTTTGGTTCCACTGGTTCAATAGGAACAAGCGCCCTTTCAGTCTTACAACAGCAATTCAAGATTCAGGCTCTCAGCAGCCATAGCCAACTGACCGAATTATGCAACCAAGCAGAGATCTATAAGCCAAATCGCCTCATCCTTGCCAATCGAGAGGATGCCAATCAGGTAAAGCAAAAAACTGAGTGCTCAGAGGTTCTTTATGGTCAAGAAGGGCTGAAAATAGCAGCGACCAATGAGGATACAGATTGTCTAATAAACGCCATCGCCGGTCCCAGTGGGCTTCTTCCTACCTTTTGGGCCTTACAAAGCGGCAAGAAAGTCCTATTGGCAAATAAGGAGTCCCTCGTAAGCGGTGGCGCTCTTCTAATGGAAACAGCTCGCCAAAATTCCACTAGTATCGTCCCTATTGACAGCGAACACAATGCCATATTGCGCTGCCTGCCGCAAGACTATGTGATTGGCGAAGATGTATCCAACTATGGGGTTCAGACCATCTGGCTGACTGCATCCGGCGGTCCTTTCCTCGATTATTCAGCCGACCAGCTGAAGCAGGTTCAACCAGCCGAAGCCTGTAGCCATCCAATCTGGTCAATGGGAGCGAAAATATCGGTAGATTCCGCCACTTTGATGAACAAGGGATTGGAGCTCATTGAGGCTCATTTTCTATTTGGCATAGATAGCAACAATATAAAGGTGGTAATTCACCCCCAGAGTATGATTCACTGTATGGTGGAATACTGCGACGGGTCCTTCATTGCCCAACTCAGTCGGCCAGATATGAAATTAGCCATCCATCAAGCCTTACACTATCCTCACTATAAGCCTTATGATATTGAAAGAATCTCTCCATTGAACATGCAAGACCTTAGTTTCCAATCACCAGATGAGGAGAAGTTCCCCTGCCTTAGACTGGCAAGAGAGGCCGCCAAGCAAAAAGGAGCCCCCCTGATAGTTCTCAATGCAGCTGACAATGTGGCGGTTGAGAGTTTCTTGGCAGGGCAGATATCCTTTCAAGATATAGCTATAATAGTCCAAAAAACCATGCAGCAGTTTGCTGATTATGATGCCCCTAAGACTATTGAAGATATTATCCACCTAGATAAACAAAGCACCAACTATGCAACCCAACTGACCGGTCTATGATAGCAAACATTATTATCGCCCTTATTGGAATCAGCCTTCTTATTTTGGTTCACGAATTTGGTCATTTCATCACGGCCCGCTACTTTAATATCGCGGTTCACCGCTTTTCAATTGGATTTGGCCCCAAGCTAATAGGATGGCAAGATAGACAGGGCACTGAATTTATTCTCTGCCCTATTCTCCTTGGCGGCTATGTCAAGTTTGCCGAGCCTTCTCAAGTCAGCCCCGACCAGCAAGATAACTGCTTTACTACCAAACCCCTAAGAGTGAGAACAGCAGTAGTTGCCGCCGGCCCTCTAGCTAATCTCCTGCTAACCTATCTCTTGTTCGTCTTTCTTAACCTCTATGGTGTCCAGGGACTAAAACCCATCATAGGTGAGGTAAGAACTCCCTCGCCCGCTGCCTCAGCTGGCGTCCGAACCGGAGATGAAATCACTGCCATTGATAACACTGAGATATATACCTGGCAAGAGGCGACTCTCAATCTAGTAGCAAACCTAGGTCGCTCACAGCTCCCCATAGAACTAAGAGGTGAAAGAGGTGCTTTACGCCCAAGCTATATAGACCTAGGGGATCTTAGTCTCGGTGGATTAGAGCAACAATCCCTCTTTGACATGGTCGGCTTTACTCCTCTCCTCCCTGAGGTTCCCGCCATAATAGGAACAGTTCTGCCAGATTCGCCGGCTGCAATCAGCGGACTACAAGAAGGCGATCAGGTTCTTTCAGTCAATAATCAACCTATTGAAAACTGGTCTCAGCTCACCGAGCAAATTGTTCAATCGCCAAATAGACCCTTGGATCTAGTTATCAAGCGAGGTGATAGAGAAGTGGCTATTGTTCTTATTCCCCAAGAGAGAAGCCCCCAACAGGGATTCGCCGGTATAGGCGCAGCTCAGGTAGATTTAGGAGATGAGCACATTCGTGTTCATCGCTATTCCATTACTAATGTCTGGCAAATAGCAGGACAAAAGACCTTCCAGAGTCTGACTCTAGTCTTTAATAGCTTCGTCTCTTTATTGAGTGGCGACCTCAGTATTGAGAGCCTTTCTGGTCCGGTCAGCATAGTCAAATATACTAGTGACTCTGCCCGAAGCGGTATTCAAGACTTTGTCTTTCTCCTATCCTTTATCAGCATCAGCCTATTCTTCTTTAATTTACTTCCAGTGCCAATATTAGATGGTGGCCATCTGCTCCTCTATCTCATTGAAGCAATAAAAGGTAGCCCGATTTCGACCAGATTTCAGAAATACTATCTGGCTATAGGAACTATTTTCCTCCTCTCCCTTTTTATTTTCGTCACCTTCAACGACATTCTTCGTCTGCTATAGGGTTCAAGATGAATTTCTGTCGCCATCTTAAATGCTATAGCCTATTACTGTTTCTACTCTGTCAAAATCTTCATGCGGCTGAATTCTTTGTTGATAAGATTGAAGCCAAAGGACTTCAAAGAGTAACCTATGGCAGACTGCTCAGTGTGACTCAATTAGAAGCCAACCAGCTAGTGACTGAACAGGACATTGCCCAAGCAATTAAAGATATCTTTGCCACTGGCTTCTTTAACAATGTCTCGGTTCAACGACAGGATACCACTCTGATCATCTCAGTGGATGAAAGACCCTCAGTTGAAGACATTATTATTGAAGGAAATAGACTAATAAAAACAGAGCAATTCTTAGATGCATTAAATCTGAACGGCATTAAGAAAGGAGCAATCCTCCAGCTAAGCAGATTCAACCTTATTCTCAACGAACTAACCGCGCTCTATGCTGAGCAGGGTCGTTATGGCACCAAGATATCCACTAATACTGAAACCTTAAAAGGCAATAGAGTAGTGCTCACCATAGTTGTTGAGGAAAGCCGCCCCGCACAGATAGTTCAGATCAACATAGTAGGCAATAAACACTTTAGCAATCAGCAGCTGGAAAAACTGATGACTCTTAAAAAGAGGAACAAATGGAATAGATCCTCAGCTAGGAACCAGTATTCGCGCCAGAAACTAGCCGCCGACCTAGATATCTTACGGCAGCATTACTTAAACGCTGGCTTCGCCAGAATAGAGATTAGAAACAATATAGTGACCATTAACAGCGCCAAGGACCTCATAGCCATCAATATTGATATTGACGAAGGAAACCAATTCACTGTCAATAATATCCGCTTAGCTGGCGATACCATAGTTGATGAAGAGGAACTGAAAGAACAGCTCACCATTCAATCTGGTGATGTGTTCAACCAAGCAGAAATAGAGGCATCCAATAACGCCATGATAGAGCGGCTTGGTGAAGAAGGCTATGGTCTAGTTGAAATCAACAGCCTATATAGCTATGGACAGAACCAATTAGATATTACTTTTTATATTCGGCCAGGACAAAAGACCTATGTCCGCCGCATCCAATTTGTAGGTAATGAGAAATCGCTTCATAGCGCCTTACGCCGCCATATTATTCAGATGGAAGGGGCTCCTTATTCGGCAAACAATATCAGAATCACATTGGCTAGGTTAAGAAGAATCACCTATGTAGAGAGTGTCCAACTGGATAAGCTCAATGTCCCCGGTCAGCCAGATCAGGTGGATCTGCTCATCACTATCAAAGAAGCCCCTTCGGGTAACATAGGAGGCGGACTGGTTTATAACGATGTTACTGGCTTGGCTTTGAATTTAGATTATGCCGATAGAAATTTCTATGGCACTGGGAATAGCTTTAGCTCTTCCTTCATTTATAGTGAGACTCAGCAGGCATTAAATTTCAGATATACTCAACCTTTCCTAACCCTTGATGGTCTTAGTGCCAGCTACTTCCTCAGATTTAGAATTCAGGATTTTGATGAAGCAGATATAGGTAACTATGCCCTTGAAAGTTCCACTGCTGGTCTCTCATTTGGTTATCCGGTTTCATTAAATGGCAGAATAAACTATGGCTTCCAACTGGCCAATATAGGTCTGGTCACAGGACAGAATCCTTCATTAGAAATAGTTGATTACTCTACTAGGTATGGCAAGGCCTATACTGACTTTAGCCTCATAAATTCCTATAGCTACAATAACCTTAACCGTGGCTTTAAGCCGACCTCAGGGAATGATATGAGATTGTCAGGGTCTCTGAATTTCCCCACCGAGATCCGCCCTGATTATTATGAACTGGGATTAAATCATAAGACCTATGTGGATCTAAGTGAAAATATTGATGAGCTGGCGCTGATGTTTGGCTTCCGAACTATTTTCCTTGATATCTGGGATAGAGCTGGCTTTATCCCTTTCTATCGCCACTACTTTGCTGGCGGGGTTACCACAGTGCGCGGTTATGGCGGTGGTTCTCTTGGGCCTACTTCTTCAATAAGACAAGATGGCATGCCAGTTAGTAGCGGCGCCAGCCTTGGCGGTAATCTCCTTACTAGCATAAGATCTGAATTCATTTTCCCCGTCCCTGGACTATCGAACGATGTCAGCGGCCTAAGAACTAGCTTCTTTTGGGATATGGGCAATGTCTTTAATACCAACTGTATCATAAAAGAGCCTCATTGTGAAATTCCAATTGCCTATGACCAACTAAGGCAATCAGTGGGCATCACGCTCAGATGGTATATTCAGTTCTTTCCGCTTAGCTTCGTCTGGTCCTATCCGTTAAATCCAGCAGAAGATGACCAAATAAATCGCTTTCAATTCACTATTGGAACTATCTTTTAGGTGAGATTAATGCTATACTTAAATTCTTTATTTAATAGATTAAGCTCAATGAGAACTCGTTTTCCCTTTTTAATTCTTTGTTTTTGTCTATGCTTCACTTTCAAAGCATTTGCTCAAGAAGTCAAGGCTACCATAGGTGTCATAGATTGGCGAGCTGCCGTCTTTTCAAGTGAGAAAGCAAGAGAAGAAAATGACAAGATTCGAAAAGCCTATGAAAAAGATGCTGAAAGGCTCAAGGCACTAGAAAGCAGAATAAGAACTAATCAACAAAAACTAGATAAGAACAGTGCCATAATGAGTACCCAAGACAAAGAAAAGTTACTAGGTGAATTACAAAAAGATATTCTCGATTATCAACAGCTAGGACAAGGGCTGCAGCAAAGCATTCAACAAAAGGAGCAAGAGTTTCTTGCTTCCCAACGAGTAAATTTACGCGAAGCAATTGAAGCTATTAGTAAAGAGAAAGGATTAGAAGTAGTCCTAAATAAAGAATCAGTAGTTTATGGCAAAGCAGTTGTTGATATTACACCCGATGTCATTAACTTCTTAAACAAAAGGAAATAATAGCTATGAAAATGTCTATTGAAGAGATAAAAAAATATCTCCCCCATCGTTACCCTTTTTTATTAATTGATTGGGTTGAAGAACTTGAAGCCTATTCTCACATTATTGCTCATAAGAATGTAACCTATAATGAGCACTATTTCTTAGGTCACTTTCCAAGTATGTCCATCATGCCCGGCGTGATTACCCTAGAGGGAATGGCTCAGGCTGCTGGCATACTTAGCTCTAAGAGTATAGGATTGGATTCGATTGAAAATATTGTCTATCTTTTAGTCGCGGCCGAGCGAGTTCGCTATAAAAAGCCCATCTTCCCGGGCGATTCCATCTGTTTCAAAGTCAAAGTCCTTAAAGAAAAGAGAGGTATTTGGAAATATGAAGCCTTGGCAATAGTTAAGGACCAGGTTGCTTGTGAAGCCATCATATTTTGCAAAGGAGGAAACAAAGACCAGATATTCGCCAATAGTTAAGTATCCCAATGAGTGGCTCCATTCACCCTACTGCGATCATTGCCTCATCGGCAAAAATCCATCCCAACACAACCATAAAGCCCTATAGCTACATAGGCGAAGAGGTTGAAATAGGTGATAATTGCGAAATAGGCCCCCTCTCAGTCATTAAAGGGCCAACTCGCATAGGCAAGAATAATAGGATATTTCAATTTTGTAGTATAGGTGAGGACTGCCAACATCTTGGTTATCGCAACGAAAGAACCGAACTTGTCATAGGAGACAATAATGTATTTCGCGAAAGCTGCACGGCTCATCGCGGCACAAGACAAGGAAACGGAATCACCAGAATAGGAAACAGCAACTTCTTTCTTGTTAATGTCCATATTGCCCATGACTGTATAGTGGGGAATAATAATGTGATAGCCAACAATAGCTCCTTAGGAGGTCATGTTGAACTAGGGAACAATATCACCCTTGGCGGTCATACTGGGATACATCAATATTGCCGTATTGGCGACCATGCTTTCATCGGCCGCTGTGCTATGGTAGTAAAAGACACTCCCCCTTTCACTCTAAGCGCCGGCAATAACCACAGAGTCTATGGGTTAAATATAGTCGGCTTAACCAGACAGGGATTTTCTCCTGAAACCATCAAGCTATTGAAAAGAGCCTATAGCCTCTATTACCGCAATCGGCTAAGTCCCCATGAAGCCTTAAAAAGACTTGAAGCATTTTCCTTACAACATAATAGCGCCGAAGTTAACCTCTTTACTCAATTCATTCAATCTTCTCGCCGAGGCATAGTCCGCTAGATGGCTGAGCAATTAACAATTGCCCTGGTAGCATGTGAAGAATCCGGTGACTATTTGGGTGGCGAGCTAATCAAAGAATTAAAAAAGACCCTCCCCCAAGCCAACTTTTGTGGCGTCGGCGGCCAAAGAATGCAAGAGCAAGGTTTAAATTCCTATTTCCCACTAGAAAAGCTAACCACTTTGGGAATCACTGAAACCCTCATTAAATTACCCCAACTATGGCATGCCCGCCGCCAGCTTAAATCCTTGATATTACGCGCCAAGGCAGACATCTTCATAGGTATAGACGCCCCTGACTTCAATCTAGGCCTGGAGGAAGAATTAAGACGTCATTCAATTAGAACTGTTCACTATGTAAGCCCTACCATATGGGCTTGGCGCCCCAATCGCATCAAAAAGATAAAGCGAGCCGCCGATTTGGTCTTATGCCTATATCCTTTTGAAACCAAATATTATCACCAAGAAGATATAGCCGCTGTTTATATAGGTCATCCATTGGCAGATAGCATTAAGCTTGACAATGACAAACAAGAAGCGCGGCGACAACTCGGCAAGAGACATAGCTCAATAGGGCTCGAAGGAGAATATGCCGCTCTTTTGCCGGGAAGCCGAACTAGTGAGCTGAACTACCTAGCCGAGATCTTCATTCAGACCGCGCAACAATGCCTAAGGCAAAAGCCCAACCTCCAATTTCTAGTCGCGGTCACCAATAATAGCCACCGCAACTATATCGAGAGTCGGCTACCAATTTCAGACAACTTTCATCTTATAGTCAATGACAGTCATAGAGTCATGGCAGCCGCTGATGCAGTCCTCTTGGCATCCGGAACCGCCAGTTTAGAATGCCTGCTACTAAAACGCCCTATGGTAGTAGCCTATAAAACGTCCGCTCTGAGCTATTGGATTTTGGCGCGGATGATTAAACTAGATTACATATCCCAACCCAACTGGCTATTTGGGGGCTCTCTTGTTGAAGAGTATATTCAACAAGACGCCAATCCCAATCTACTAGCACCTGCCCTATTAAAAATATTGGCTGGGCTCCCCTCTCACCTGAAACAAGAATATAACAAAATTCATCTGAAGCTACGCAAAAATGCGGCCGCCCAAGCCGCCCAAGCTATCAGCAATCTATCAATCCATTAAAGCCAAAATGCAATTGATTAACCTAAGGGCTCAATATAAATCCTATAAACAAGAACTAGATAAAGCAGTGCAGCGAGTCTTAACTAGCGGCCAGTTTATTGGTGGGCAAGAAATAGCGCAGCTTGAAGCGGAGTTGGCTTCTTTCTGTGGTGCTAAGAATGCCATCTGTTGTTCAAGCGGGACAGATGCACTACTGCTTTCGCTCTTGGATGCAGATATCAAAGCCGGCGATGAAATCATCCTACCAGCCTTTACCTTTGTTGCAACCGCTGAGATTCCGGTTCTATTAGGCGCCAAGCCAGTCTTTGTTGATATTGAACTAGAAACTGGTCTATTAGACCCCAATCTGATTGAGGCTGCCATCAATGACAAGACGCGCGCAATCATACCCGTATCTCTTTTTGGCCAGACCCCAGCTATGAATGAAATCCAATCTATTGCTCGCCATCATCATCTGACCCTAATAGAGGATGCTGCGCAAAGTTTTGGTGCCAAATATAAAGATAGCTATTCTTGTAATCTGAGTCCCTATGGCTGCACTAGCTTCTATCCCGCCAAGCCTTTGGGCTGTTATGGCGATGGTGGTGCTGTCTTTACCAATGACAATCAAGCCGCTACTAGAATAAGACAGCTCATCAATCATGGTCAGGCTAAACAATACGAATACCAATATATCGGCATTAATGCTCGGATGGATACTATTCAAGCAGCCCTGTTGAGAGTGAAGCTTAGACACTACGAAGAAGAGATAAAGAGAAGATGCGAATTGGCAGCTCATTATGACAAAGTCCTAGCAGACACCTCATTAGAACCTTTATCGATTCGGAATGAAAATCAATCTATCTATGCCCAATATAGCATCTATGCCCCAGCCGGGATGCGAGATCAAATTGTGAATCAACTTAAAGCAGAGGGCATTCCCACTGCCATCTATTATCCCAAGCCCTTACATTTGCATAGGGCCTACTCAGATTACTATACCCCTTTGCCAAATAGCGAAGAGGCGAGCAGGCGGATATTCAGCATTCCAATCCATGCCTTTCTAACT
Source organism: Gammaproteobacteria bacterium (assembly GCA_965215225.1). Classification (GTDB taxonomy): domain Bacteria; phylum Pseudomonadota; class Gammaproteobacteria; order CBDBNL01; family JAAOII01. Next base: position 1,134,878 of record OZ244039.1, on the reverse strand, counting down.
GAAAGCGAGCAGGAAAAGATTAGCTATCATCTCAGTCGGCTAGGCTGAATGAAGAAAAAGCCAAGCAGGCTCTTAGCCCGAGTTAGTATAGCTTGTATCTGGTTAATAGGGAAATCGCCCAGTTGGTTGCGAATCTTTCTTAGCCATTGCCTTGGTATCCTTAGCTATCTTCTGTCTAGGCGGCATCGTCATATAGCAAGGACTAATCTATCCCTATGCTTCCCTGAAATGAAGCAAAGGGAAAAAGAACTTTTCATATATAAGAATTTCCAACAGCTGAGCCTAGGTATTTGCGAAACAGCCTATGCATGGTGTGGCAATATTGAAAAGAGCAAGATCAAAATCCACTGGCAAGGAAAGGATAGGCTAGTCGAGTTTTTAAGGCAGAAAAGAAAGGTCCTATTAATTAGCGGTCATTTCTCTTGCCTTGATTCAGGGCTCATACTTTTCTCTCGTCACTTCCCTCTGGTTGCCAGCTATAAGGTTCACGCCAATCCCCTATTTAATAGATTTGCCTACCGCCAACGAAGCAAGCATCTGGCTGGGCTGATTTCGAGCAAGGATACCATGGCAATAAGGAAGATCCTTAAGCATCAAGCTATCTTTTGGCTATCCATTGACCAGGATATAGGAAAGAAACATTCCCTTTGGACAGATTTTTTTGCCACTCAGGCCGCATCCCATAATATCGCTTGGCGATGGAGCAAGATAATGAAAGCCGAGGTCCTGCTACTCCACATAGTCAGAGAGAAGAACAGCTCCTATAAGATGACTCTCACCCATCTGCCAAATTTTGCTGAGATGAAAATGGAAGACGCCATTGGCTATCAAAATCAGGTTCTCACCCAGGCGATTCAGACGGCGCCAACTCAATACCTCTGGCTGCATAAGAAATTCAAAACCCAACTAGAAGGTAAGAATGTCTATCAGCAAACTGGTTAAAATACTTTGATAATCTTGATAACAAACCTATAATATCTTTTATTAAGAAGAAACGAAATGGCTAAGAAAGAAAAAATCTATCGGGTTCTTTTCCACCAGAACAAAGAAATCTATGAAGTCTATGTTAACAATGTTTATCAAGGGAATATGCATGGCTTCATTGAGATTGAGAATTTTGTCTATGGTGAGCGCACCAAATTGGTAGATCCAGCGGATGAGAAGTTGCGCTCAGAGTTCAAAGGAGTAGAGCGAAGCTATATTCCACATTTCAATATTATTCGTATCGATGAGGTGAACAAAAAAGGTATCAGCTGTATTCATAAGGCAACCAACGAATCAACCACATTAAGTCATATTCCTCATCTTCATAAATCTGATAGATGAATATTCTCGTCACAGGTGGAACCGGTTTCATTGGTTCCCATGTCGTCATTGAATTGCTCTCATCAGGTTATGTCCCCATCATTGCCGATAATTTCCACAATAGCACCAAAGAAATAATCGACAAAATCAAAGCAATCAGTGGAGTAGATGTCGACTGTATCGAGGCAGATATTAAACAAGAAGCTGATTTGGAGAAGATATTCTCACACTATAAGATTAATGGTGTTGTCCATCTTGCCGCTCTTAAATCAGTGGAGGAATCAGTGAAAGAACCAATCCTCTACTATGAAAACAATGTTGTTGGGCTTATTAATCTGGTCAAGGTTATGAGGGCTCATAATTGCTATAGACTGGTATTCAGTTCTTCTGCCACTGTCTTCGGCATTCCAGCCAAGCTGCCCATAGAAGAAGATGCCCCTTTACAATCCACCAACCCCTATGGCAGTAGTAAGATAGTCTGTGAACACTTGCTGAGCGATCTAGCCAATTCTGACAAGAACTGGCAGATAATCAGTCTTCGCTATTTTAATCCAGCTGGCGCCCATACTAGCGGCCTACTAGGCGAAGTGCCTTCACAGCAAGAACCCAGCAATCTGTTCCCCGCCATCATGCACTCCTACCACAATCCTCAGAATGTCTTCAAGGTTTTTGGCAATGACTATGATACCAGAGATGGCACCTGCATCCGTGACTATCTACACATAATGGACCTGGCAGAGGCCCATACTAAGGCTCTAGCAAAGCTTGAGGAGGTCCAGGGCTATAAGATAGTAAACCTTGGCAGTGGTCAAGGATGGACAGTCCTAGAGGTCATAAAGGCTTTTGAAAAGGTTTGTGATAGGGAGCTTCCCTACCAGATAGTGCCTAGACGACCAGGCGATATAGCCGCCAACTATACCTCAACTAAATTCGCTAAGGAATTCCTCAACTGGCAGACCAGCAGAGAATTAGAGGTTATGTGGCAGGACACATTGAAGTTCGCCGCCCAGCTCAACTAGTCAAGATATCAAAATAGCGTTTATACACATATGCCCTGCTATACTTCTTTCCCTCATTGAGTGGAGAGAGAATGTTTAAGCCTACTAATCGATTGATAGTAGTCTGGGCAGCCGGGCGAGACATAGCTAACCACTGGATTGCCTGGGTAACATCTACCAGCGGCAGGCTAAACAGATGGTCAAGAAGACTACGCCCATTCTCCTTAGCAGTCTTACTAAGCTGCGCCAAACTGGCTAGGTCTTCAGACCGAATGACTATGATCTCCTTCATCAGCTTAAGACTATGGCGTCCAGTTGCCTCTACTGAGGCTAGAAAGAAACCTAGCCAGTGCTCATAATCACCCTGCCTATAAGCGTCCATAGCTTCATAGTAGGATTGCTGTTTCAGATAGAATTGGCGCGAAAGGCATAATAGTGGGACGCTCAGTAATCCTTGTAAGATGATAAGAAGATGTAATAGCAAGCGCGCACTTCTCCCATTAGAGCTCTCAAAGGGGCGAATAGTTTCAAGCTGAGCATAAACCAGCCCTATCTTCAATAGTGGCAAGATCTTGTCTTGACGATTAATAAATTGCTCCAGTTCAGCCATTGCATTAGCCACCTCATAGGGAGGTGGCGAGATAAAAGTCGCGCTTGATAGATCCCCACCACCTAACCAGTTCGGTTCTCTTCTTAAGGATGCTGAGCCATCCTCCAATAGTAGCCGGTGTAGTTGAATGAGGAAGTCAGTAGAGACCGGCACCTCCCTTAATCTCTGCCAGCCAGTTTCAAAAGCCCTTTTGCCGCGCGCAATCTGCCTGGCTTCTTTTGCCTCTTCTTTTGCTTCTTTTCTTGCTTCCCTTCCCCCTTTTCCATCCTTTCCTTTCTTGCTCTCTCCTCTCCGTCTTAAAAGATGGCTCAGGCTGCCTAGATAATCAACTTTTCCGCCGGTTAGTAAGTGAGAATAGTAGCTTTCGGTCCAAATAAACATCCCAGCATATAGCCCTGCTAGCTGAGTTGCCTGTCCTTCTAATTGCCCCAATATGCTGGTAACTTCGGTTGTTCTAATGAGGACATCAGCAGAAAAATCAAAGTCTATTTGGTTAATGTCATAGGGAATATAGCATTGATAGCCTTCGGGAAGGTCAACAAAACAGCCGAGAATATTATCTTTATCCAACATAAGGATTAAGGGGATTGGAATCTCAATGAGAAATCTATCGCATGGCAATGTTTGGTAAGACTGCCAAGTGAAACGCGATCTATGCCAATAGAGGCAAGCTGAGCTAGATCCAACCTATCAGCCCCGCCGGATACTTCCAACTGAATTCGTCTCTTATGCTGACGAACCAGCTCACATGCCTTCACAATAGACTCAAAATCAAAATTATCTAACAGAACCACATCTACCGGTAATTCCATCACCTCCTGTAGCTGAGCAAAATTTTCTACCTCTACTATGAGCTGCCTATCCCTAGAAGCATTCTTAGCCAATTCAACCAGTTGCTTAATGGAATCAGCAAACATCAAATGGTTTTCCTTAATAAGAAAAGCATCGTAGGCGCCTTGGCGGTGATTATGGCAACCGCCTAGCTGGACTGCATACTTCTGTGCCGACCTCAAGCCAGGCAGTGTCTTACGCGTATCCAGTATCACTATTTGTTGTCCCTCAACCTTCTTGGCAAGTCGAGCCGATTCAGTAGCGGTTGCCGATAGAGTCTGTAAAAAATTCAATCCTGTCCTCTCGCCAGCAAGAATAGAACGCACCTTACCAGTTAGCCGACACAAGACCTGGCCTGCCTTAATCTTATCGCCATCTTGACTCTGCCAGCTAATATCAATCTCCTGGTCCAAAAGTAAGAAGCTTCTTTCAAACCATGCAGTGCCACAAAGAACGGCATTCTCCCTTGAGCTGAGTTCGGCAGTCCCTTGCTTTGCCTCGGTTATCAAGGACGCAGTAATATCTCCTGCAGCATCAACCTGCCCTAAATCTTCTTTTAGTGCATTGGCAACCGTTTCGTCGATATTATGCAGAAGAGACATCTAATAATTCGTTAGCATTGTTATCAGATTAATGAGAATAGCTCTCATTCTCTAAGGATTCGGAAGAGACATTTAAGAACTTCTTAGCATTGTTATAGGTCAAAAGACTAAGCTCTTTAGAGTTCAATGAATGATAGAGTGCTATCTGTTCAATGATATGGCATAGGTAGGCTGGCTCATTACGGTTATTCTTCCGTTCAGGCAGGCTGCGGGGAATCAGATAGGGAGAATCTGTCTCTACTAAGAGACGATTTAGGGGGATGGATTTTATCAGCGGGCGTAGATGCTTTCCTCGCCTATCATCACAGAGCCACCCAGTGATGCCTATATAACAACCTAGATCCAAGTAGCTATGAAGTTCGGCTGCCGAACCAGTAAAGCAATGAACCAACATAGCCGGCAGACTATTACAAAAAGAAGATAGGATATCAATAAAGTCGCGATGACTTGCTCGTTGATGAAGGAACACCGGCAGCTGCAGGTCAGCCGCCAACTCCAACTGGGCAGTAAAAGCTTGCCTCTGTGCTTGGGGAGGGGAATAGTTACGGTCATAATCCAGTCCCGTCTCGCCTATAGCCCTTATCCTACTTTGCCGTTGCTTTACTAGTAAGGTAAAGTTTTCCTTTAGCTTCGCCTGCCAGCCAGATGCTTGATGAGGATGAACACCAACAGTAACATAGACCTCAAGAGGCAACTGCCTATTGAGGTCCTCTGCTAGAGCAACCGTCTGAAGACTAGATTCCAAATCCGAACTACACAGCAAAGCGCCCTTCAAGCCAAAATCCATCGCCCTCTCCAAAACAGCTATCCTGTCCTTAGCAAAAGATGGATGAGTTAAATTGACACAACAATCAAACAAGAGAACCTCCTTCAATGTCTTTTTATTAGATACACCTTCCTATTTTATATGAACCAAACCAGCCGCTATTAGCTATAGAAGCCTTTGGTTATCCTACCCAATGAAAGCCGCCATAGGTCAAATAGGGTTGATTGGATAGAAACCTTTGATTATCCCAATGAAAGCGTGATATTGAAATTGAGAGGCGAATTGGTGGGGATTGATTAGGGCCGATTGAGAATGATTGGGGAAGTGATTGGGAATGGTTGCTATTTAATCTTAGGAGCAGCTGGTTTTAGCTTGGAGGCAGATAAGAAGAACCTATGCCAGTTTTTTGCGGGCCTGAGGAGTTGTCAGATTAAAGGAAGAAAGTAGCATGCCCAAACAGATCTGGTTTAATTGAGGTTTGCCAGTCCTATTCAAAAACCACCAACACTGCCATTCCCCATTCAAATAGCTAGGCAGTTTCAGCTGAAGCCGCGGATCTAAGTCAAAGCAAGTTGTCAGTTTAAGCAAGAAAACAGATTAGCCAAACAGGTCTAGTTGAAGTGCTTCTGTCCCAGCCACTTCGGTTGAGACTAGGGAAACAGCTCGTCTAAACGAATTTGGTTTAGTTGGGGTTCGCCAGTCCTATTCAAACAGCCACGCCATTCCCCTTCCAAATAGCTAGGGAGGGACAAAGTCAAAGCAAGTTGTCAGTTTAAGCAAGGAAGCAGATTAGCTAAACAGGTCTAGTTGAAGTGGGTCGGTCCTAGCGGTTTTGGTTGGAGCTGAGGGTCTAAGCCAAAGCAAGTTGTCAGTTTAAGGAGGGAAGCAGATTAGCCAAACAGGTCTAGTTGAAGTGCCTCTGTCCTAGCCGCTTCGGTTGAAGCTGAGGGACTAAGTCAAAGCAAGTTGTCAATTTAAGGAGGGAAGCAGATTGGTTAAACTGATCTAATTGGAGTGCCTCCGTCCTAGCCGCTTCGGTTGAAGCTGAGGGTCTAAGCCAAAGCAAATCGTTAGTTTAAGGAAGCAGCGCGTCTAAACGAGCCCGGTCTAGTTGGGGTTTGCCATCCCCATCCAGAGACCACCAGCTACGCCAGTCGTCAGGATCTAACGGAGTGCATTCAATAGCGGGATATTGACTTGAAGTGCCGAAGTCCCAAATAAGATTGCCAGGGATTTGTTCTTCTATCTCTATGCTCCCACTATTATCCCTATCACACCAGACAGCTAATGGTTCGTCAATCATCCCATCGCTAAATGTAATTGGATTATCGTTCCAAGTGTCATAAATCCTTGTGTAGTCAGTTGGATTTTGAAGATCATCACTGGTCTTGCTTTCGCCATAATTGCCATTGTTTCTACCACTAGTATTCCTGTCCCAATAAGAAGCAGCTCCGCTCCCGCTTCCAATCCCAACCAGCATAGCAGTATTACTGCCTGATACTACATAAGAATAAGCAACCTGGCCAGATGCAAATGCTCCCACCAAACCACCTACAGCACGTAAACCACTACCCCCTCTCACCTCAGCTGCCACAACCGATGAAGAAACAATCCGAGCGAACTGACCCCACCCCACCAGACCACCTACAGTATTACGCCCACTCACTTCACCCACTACTACCGAAGAAGAAACAATCCGAGCCAAGTCACCTACACCATACCCCACCAGACCACCTACTTCATCATCAGTCCCACTCACCTCACCCGCCACTACTGAAGAAGAAAAAATACGAGCCCGTGGAGCAGACCCCATCAAACCGCCTACTCTAGTACTCCCGCTCACCTCACCCGCCACTGCCGAAGAAGAAAAAATCCGAGCCGAGCCACCTTTCCCCACCAGACCACCTACTCTAGCACGCCCACTCACCTCACCCGCCACTACCGAAGAAGAAAAAATCCAAGCCGAGCCACCTTTCCCCACCAGACCACCTACATCATTCCTACCTATCACTGCTTCGGCACGAATAGTTAAATTAAGAACCTCTGAATACTCAGTTATCTGCCCAAACAAACCCACACAATCCTCATCCGAACGATTAATGTTTAAATCACTAATCGTCCAGCCATTGCCCTCAAAAGTCCCATTAAAAACAGCTCCTTGACAATCAGCTGTAGAACTATTTGTATCATGACCCAAGGGTTGCCAGCCTTTGCCGTTATCATTATCCGCATAGTCCGCAAGACTTATATTATCAACCAGCTCATAGCCAGAACATTCAGTAATGTCGTCGGTACCACCACAGCCATTTTGGTCAAGGTTGCCACCCGCTTCGGAGCGATAGCCGCTGCCATCCAGAGCATAGCGAACCGCATTCAATTCCGTCGCCGTGGCTATCTCTATCAACCCATCACCATCATCATCTATATCCTCGACCCCATCCTCACAACCATCGCCATCTTTGTCGTTGGCAGAGGTAGAGACAAAATTTGAATTTTGGCTGGTAGGACATAGGTCGAAACGATCATTCACCTCATCATTATCGCTATCAGAACCTTGACCTCCATCCTCATCCTCATCCGAATCACGACAACCATCCCCATCATTATCATTACCAGCATTGCTTGTCCAACCCGTCACCCCTTTAGAACATTTGTCTGGATGATCATCCCTTACCCCATCATTATCATCATCTGTATCTTCACTCGAATCTTGGCAACCATCCCCATCATGATCGGTATCACCATTGCTCGTCCAACCCATCTCCCCAGTAGAACATTCGTCTGGATGATTATCATTCACCCCATCATTATCATCATCAGGATCCACACTATCCGCTCGCCCATCTCCATCATGATTGGCGCCCGGGCGAATGCCCCCGTTGTTGTGGTCTGCCTTATTCTCAGGCCAAGCAAAAACTATCTTCACCTCTTCCTCCCCTCCATCGCTAAGAATGCCGCTAATCCCAAACTTCCATTCGAGGTCAGTCAGCCCAGTAAAATCATAATAGCCATTATCAACAAATTCGGCAATATTGACATTTCCATTTTCAGCAACTACTACCGTGGTTCCACTGGTTGCCGTAATATTCAAAGAAACGAAATCGCCAAATGCCGATAGGTTGCTTATGCGAAAACCGCCGGCCATGGGAGTAAAGGTGAGTCGCACCCCATCCTCATCAGAAGGAGTCGTGCCTGAACTACTGCCCCCCCCCCCCCCCAGCACAAGCAGTAAGAACAACTGATAAGAAACCAGCCGCAACTAAGAAGAGAAACCGCCTCATCTTACTAAGCAAAATTCGAAAACTCTGAGAGATCCAAGAACTCCAAGATCCCCAAAAGTCCCCACAACATAGGGAGGCAGTGAAACAAACAATATTCCTCACAAGAGAAGATGTTCTAGTTTTATTAGAAGTATTCATATAAAAATCCTCATTTGTTAATAAAAGTGAGTTATTATACCAAAAAAACACCAAAAAGAGGAAATCTGCATAAAAAAATATGCATTTAACTGAAAAAAATTAATAAGAATGGATGAATTGCGACTAACAGGATGCTGACAATCGCCTCACTAACCATCATCCACTACTCAAATCAACGGTCAATTTCAATCTTATTCCAACGCTTTTTATTAGTTAGAATAAACTAATTAATCAAACCTTTGGTATAATAACTCCATAACTAGACATATTCAATGGCAAAACAAGAACGAACTATTTTAGTAGAACGCGAAACTAAAGAGACGAACATAGAGGTCGGGCTCAATTTAGATGGAAGTGGCAAAAACACCATAAGCACTCAGGTGCCTTTCCTTGATCATATGTTGCAACAGCTTAGCCATCATAGTCTTATTGACGCTCAGATAAGCTGTCAAGGCGACAAGGAAGTAGATGACCACCATCTAGTTGAAGACACTGGCATAGGACTGGGGATAGCTATTGGTAAGGCCTTAGGTGACAAAACTTCTATTGTTCGCTATGGCTTTGCCTATGCGCCCCTAGATGAAGCCTTGTCGCGCGCGGTGGTGGATATTTCCAATCGGCCATTGCTTTGTCTGCGTGCTGAATGGACTTCCGATAGGGTTGGGGATTTTGATACCCAATTGGTCCGAGAGTTTTTTCGTGGTTTCGTCAATCATAGCGAAACTACCCTGCACTTAGATTGCTTGAATGGCATCAATTGCCACCACCAAATAGAGAGTCTATTCAAGGCTTTTGCCCTTGCCCTTAGAATGGCCATCAGACCCCAAGCAGGTATCCCTTCTACTAAGGGAAGGCTATAACTATACAACTATATATACACATATACATATATTAAGAATGTCTTTTATTAGTGTTCGGAAGCTAAGATTTCTGCGTGGAGATAAGCTTATCTTTAATGATGCTGAATTAGAAATCCCGCGTGGCAAGATAGTAGGTATCATGGGACCTAGTGGCACAGGTAAGACAACTCTACTTCGTCTTATTGGCGGTCAATTACAACCACAGGCAGGTGAAATCCTCTTGGAAGGTAAGAATATTCATCATTTCAACCGTAAGGAATTGTTTCAATTTCGCCGCCGGCTGGGATTGCTATTTCAAAGCGGCGCCCTGTTTACCGACCTTAATGTGTTTCAGAATGTTGCCTTTCCACTTAAGATTCACACCCAGCTGCCAGCTGATATGATCCGCGATGTGGTGATGATGAAGTTAGAGTGTGTTGGTCTTAGAGGAACGGATAGGCTAATGCCAAGCGAGCTATCTGGTGGGATGACCAGACGGGTAGCCCTAGCGCGCGCAATTGCCCTCGACCCAGACCTTATTATGTATGATGAACCCTTTGCTGGTCAAGACCCCATCGGAATCGGGGTGCTTATGAGTCTAATAAAAATGCTGAATGATAGTCTGTCATTGACTAGCATAGTGGTCTCTCATGATCTAACTGAAACCCTCAATATAGTGGATTATGTCTATGTGATAGCAGATGGGAAGGTCATAGGCAGTGGAGACCCTCAGAGCCTGAGGGCAAGCGATTCTCCTTTTGTGAAACAGTTCATTCATGGGCAGAAAGAGGGGCCGGTATCCTTTCACTATCCAGCGCCTCCATTGAGAACCTCATTGGAATTATGATAGGCTGGCTACAGCGCCTAGGGAGGTGGGGAATAGGCTATACTACCGCCTATGGCAGAGCGGGCCTGTTGCTCTTTTATGCCCTCTTCACTGTGCCCCGTCATCGAGCCGCAATTCATCTGCTCATCAAAGAAATATACAAGCTGGGTGTGCTATCTCTTTCCATCATCTTGGTATCCAGCGCCTTCATTGGCATGGTCTTAGCGCTACAGGGTTATACCATTCTCAAGGATTTTGGCAGCGAATCCGCGGTGGGTCAATTAATTGCCCTTTCACTTCTGCGCGAACTAGGGCCAGTGGTTACCGCGCTTCTCTTTGCTGGTCGGGCTGGCTCGGCTGTAAGCGCTGAAATCGCCTTAATGAAGACTACCGAACAGCTATCCAGTATGGAGATGATGGGGGTAGATCCTTATAAGCATGTAGTGGCGCCAAGACTATGGGCAGGGCTTATCTCTATGCCAATCTTAGCGCTCCTTTTTAACCTGGTAGGCATCTGGGCTGGGGGTTATGTGGCAGTGGAATGGCTAGGGGTGGATGGCGGCTCCTATTGGGGCAATATGCAGCAGGCTGTCCAGCTACAAGAGGACATTATCAATGGCATGATCAAATCCGTTGGCTTTGCCTTCGCGGTGATATGGATAGCGGTGTTTCAAGGACACAATGCCACCCCTACCGCCGAAGGCATAGGAATAGCAACTACGCGCACAGTTGTCTATTCGTCGCTCGCTGTCCTTGGGCTAGACTTTCTCTTTACTGCTCTAATGTTCGGCGATTTTTAGAAATTTACTTTATATTTGATAAAATACTTTACTTATGGACAGAAACTTAAAACTAGAACTCATTGTTGGCATATTTATTCTATTGGGATTATTTGCCTTTGCTCGTCTCGCTTTGGAGGTCAGTGGCTTTACCCTTTCCTCTTATGCTCAAGACAGCTATAGACTCTATGCTCGTTTTGACAATATTGCTGGGCTGACGCCAAGAGCTAAGGTCACCATGGCGGGTGTTAACATTGGTCGGGTCGAGGCTATTCAGCTAGACCCTAACCAACAGCGGGCTCTTGTTGCTATGAGGATTGATGGGGATGTGAATTTTCTCACTACCGATAGCTCAGCCGCCATCCAAACTTCCGGGCTTCTGGGTGAAAAATATATTGAACTGACTTCGGGTGCTGATGAGGAGCTGTTGGAAGATGGCAGCCACATTGAATTTACCCAGTCTGCTCTTATCCTAGAGAATTTAATCGGCCGCTTCTTGTTTGAGAGCGGGCAAGAATAGGATGATGAAATTAAAACTCCTTGCTATCCCTTTAGTCTTACTGGCTCAATTCACTTATGCTGCTGAACCGGCAGATCCCAGCCAGGTAGTGCGTCAAACCGCTGATAACCTACTTGAAATCCTCCGAACTGAAAAAATAGAAGAAGAAACAGCAAAAGAACAGCTTAGCCATATCATTGATGATGTCTTGTCGCCGGTAATTGATTTTCGTCGCCTTGCCTATCGCACCATGGCAAAATACTATAAACAGGCAAGCACCAAACAATTTCTGGCATTTACTCAAGCAGTCAAACAGAGCTTAATAAACACCTATGCTGGTCCTCTAGTTGAAACCGACTCGCGCCTCTTAGCAGAAAAAGTCAGGGTTGAGATCCGCGAGGTGCAAAATATAGAGGGAAAGACACCAAGAGCCGTGGTCTATACCTGGCTAAAAGTAGGCAATAATCAGCAATATGATGTGATCTACTACTTCTATTTCAACAAATCAAGGAATGCTTGGTTGGCAGAGAATATAGTGATTGAAGGCATTAACCTGCTAATCACCTTTCGCAATCAATATCAACGCCTTGCCTCAGAAAATAACGGTGATATAGATAAGGTAACTCAGCTCTGGGTTACACCTAAAACCTAATGGAAGAGACAACTGTCCTAAGCGCGGCAAAAACTATGAAACTAGTGGGGATGGTCAGTCTCAATAATTTAATCCAGCTCCGTTCTCAAGGAGAAGAAATAATCAATCAGATTGAGGCTCAGACTATTAAGCTAGATCTAGCTGAAATGAAAAGCGCTAGTAGTTTCAGTTTGTCTCTCCTTTTGTGCTGGATTCGCTATGCCACTAAGCAAAACAAGACTATTGAGATTATTAATCTGCCCTCTTCCTTAGCGAATCTAGCTAGTCTCTACAACCTTAAAGGCATCCTATGATTCTCTTATGATTCTCGGCGAAATTGAGCAGACCCTTCGACAGGCCTTTAGCGATTGTAGGATTGAAATAAAAGAAGAAGAAGGTCACTACTATATTACCATTATTGGTAATCAGTTCGCTAATCAATCATTAGTTGAAAGGCAAAAGACCGTCTATGCTCCCCTCAGCCACTATATTACCGAAGGGAAACTTCATGCCGTTCATATTACTGTCAAAACAGAGGAAGAATGGAAAGACTCATAGTTAATGGCGGGGCAAAGTTGGAAGGGGAAATCGCCATATCTGGCGCCAAAAATTCATCCCTGCCTATACTCCTCAGCTGCCTTCTCACCTCGGACAAATTGGTTCTTCACAACCTACCCCATCTTCAAGATGTAACCACCATGATAACCCTGCTCAGAATTCTCAAGGTCAAGATCAAAATGCGCGATGGTATGGTGGTTATTGCCCAAGCAGACAATGTCCAAAACTTTACCGCTCCCTATGATCTAGTGCGCACCATGCGCGCCTCCATCCTGGTGCTGGGACCTCTATTGGCAAGGTTTCGCCGAGCTAAGGTTTCGCTACCCGGCGGCTGCGCAATCGGCAGCCGACCCATAGATATGCACCTTGACGCCTTAATCAAAATGGGAGCCAAGTGCACAATTAACCATGGCTATATAGACTGCCGAGCTCCCAAAGGACTTAAAGGGATTGACTATAAATTTGATAAGGTAACCGTTACTGGAACTGAGAACATCTTGATGGCAGCCACCTTAGCGAAGGGAACCACCATATTAAAAAATGCAGCCCGCGAACCAGAGATAGTGGATTTGGCAAATTGTCTCATCTCAATGGGCGCCAAGATTAAAGGGCATGGCACTAAGACTATGATCATTGAGGGGGTCAAAGAACTCAGGGGGGCTGAACATACTATCCTACCAGATAGGATTGAAACTGGGACCTACCTGGTGGCAGCTGCCATCACTGGCGGTAAGATCCGTCTCACCAATACCAATAGCAAACACCTCAGTGCAATCATGGAGAAATTGAAGCAGGCTGGCGCAAAAATAGGTTGTGGCGATGACTGGATTGAACTTAATATGGAAAAACAAAAGCCTCATGCAACCAACATACAAACCGCGCCCTATCCGAGTTTCCCTACTGATATGCAAGCACAATTCATTGCGCTCAACAGCATAGCCAAGGGCAAGAGCCGCGTGGTTGAAAATGTGTTTGAAAACAGATTTATGCATGTGAGCGAGCTTCAACGAATGGGCGCCCATATCGCAATCCAGCGAAATACCGCTATGATTGAGGGCACAGCTAAACTAGTTGGCTCTGAGGTCATGGCATCGGATCTTAGAGCATCCGCCAGTCTCATTCTCTCGGCTCTAGTTGCCGAAGGACAAAGCACAATAAACCGAATCTACCACATAGATCGCGGCTACGAATGTATTGAAGAGAAATTACAAAAACTAGGTGCAGATATTAAAAGAATCTCTCACTAATTGATGTTAACCCTAGCCATCTCAAAGGGGCGGATGTTTGAGCTCTGTCTTGAAATTTTACAAAAGGGAGGTTTTACCATTAAGCCTTCGCCTATTGAACAAACCCGTCTGCTCGTCTTCTCTTTCTACCACCAAGAATATAAGCATCGCCTATTGGTGGTAAGAAACAGTGATATCCTTTCCTATATCAATAATAGCCTTGCCGACCTTGCCTTTTTGGGTTCTGATATCATTATGGAAAAAGGTCATAGTAATTTTTATGATTATGCCAATGTTAAGACAAGAGTATGTCGGTTAATGACTGCCAGACGGAAAAATGCCTTGCCCATCAAAAAACGCCATCTTAGAGTAGCCACCAAGTATGAAAATATCGCACGTAATCACTATGCAGCTCAGGGTCTGCAAGCAGACATTATTAAGGTGCGCGGCTCGGTTGAACTTGCCGTTGTCATAGGATTTGCCGACCAGATAGTAGATATAGTGGATAGCGGGAAAACCTTAGCAGACAACAACCTTGAACCTGTAGATAAGATTGCCGATGTCTCAACTAGACTGATTATCAATAAGAATGCAATGAAGATCAAGTGGCGAGAGATCAACCATCTAATCAATCAACTCCAACTATGAAAGATCAACCACAGAAATCAGAAAATAGAATATTGTATAACCATATTGTTCTAATCAATGGTAGCAGCCTATTGGGAAATAGCATTGCCACTGAATTAGCCAGAAGCGGCGCTCAGCTGGTATTGTTGGATAGAAATACCAAAGCACTACAAAGAACTGCCAAGGACATCCAAGCCAATTTCAAAGGTGAAGTCCATGGCTTCTCATTTGAACTCAGTCGCTCTGACCCAAGAGCCTATAGCAGATTAGCAAATAAGATAAGCGAAAAGGTGTCTCACCTGGATGCGGTTATCCTAACCAATCATTGGCATGGCTATGAGGTCAATTTGATTTCCTACCCCTTCTCCCTGTGGCAACAAGTTATTCAGGTAAATTTAACTAGCAACTTTATGCTCAGCCAAACATTAATGCCGCTACTATTAAAAGCACAAAAACCAAAGCTGCTATTTAACATCTATGATAACACTGAATTGAAAGCTCATAGTCCCTATATAGTGGCTCAAAACGGACTAGAAAGTCTGATGAAAACCTACGCCCAAGAATTTAGCCTCAGCCATTTAACAATATTTGCCGTTCAACCCAATACGCCAATAACCAAGCAGGGCTCTCAACAGATCGCTCGTCTATATCCAAACCTATTAGTGCAAAAGAGATCCAGCCTCCACGGTCAGACTATCAAGCTTGGTCAATAGTCGTCAATAGTCGTCAATAGTCGGGGGCACCATATTCATCAAGCTAGAAACGAGGTAGGGAAAATCTATTAGCATACCATTTATGATCTTTCCGCATATAGCTCCAATCCTTGTCTTCAAGTGGCGGTGTTGCCCTTTCATCATCTAAGAGGTCACCAGCAAGATAATTAAGAAAGAACATCGCACTACCAGGCGATGTGACTGTCGGATGAAAACCACGGGTAACCAAAACCAAATCATCGTGCTTAACACTAAAAACTTCATTAAAGTCCTCATCCACGCGATAGTTGCGATGAAAAGCAAAGCCAGCCGCCTCTGGCCGGAAACGATAAAAGTAGGTTTCCTCTAAATAAGGAGAGCCATCAAAGCCATCATGACAATGAGGTGGCCAGCCAGACCAGGCACCACCCGGCACATAAACCTCAAAAAGAATGAGCCGTTCAGCCGGCATAGGATGAGCTAGTATGTGGTTGACCTGCCGACAAGCAGGCCCTCCACCCCTCACCTCTCGTTTCATTTCTTTTGGCCTAAATAGTCTGAGCGGATACTTGCCCTCGGCCGGGGCCCCTCCTAAGGTCAGCTCGCAATCAGTCGTTGCTCTGATAGTAATCTTATGGTTAGGTGGAATATACAATACATCAGGCATTTCGTCAAAAACATTTTCACGAATAAGTGAAAAGGTCTCGGCAGCTATCTCCACCTTAAACTGCCCGCTGAGCGGCACCAATGCCATCTCTCTTCCTTTAGTATCCTCTTGATAACTGGCACCAGCCACCAATTTCATCATGGTGAAATTGAGATATTGCCAGCCATAGTTCTTCGGCTCCACCTTATGTAATTGATTACTAGATGAGCTAGGGTGTAAATGATGAATTGAATCCATTTAAATAAAAATTGTAACGGCTCTTATTATAACTCTTATAGTTCCTCTTTAGACAATTAAACAGTAGCTTTAATTCTCCCTTTGATGACTGGATTTTCATCAATTAAAATTGCCTTGCAGTTATTCTTAATAGCCGCTAATACTCAATCACCTAGCGCCGCGCAAATCATCAATCAATTTCAGGATCACCCTCATCAAGAGGCTTTCATTAGTTGGGAAGCAAAGGTTTCTAGCTATAGGATTGGCAGCTGGCAATCACAGCGGCAAGTCTGCTATTCTTAAACGGACGATAGAATCTGTGACCTCATCCAGCCGTTCCATCTGTTGAATTGCGCGCTTGAGTGCCCCTTCGGTAGTCTTGTGGGTAATGATGATGATTGGCACAATTGGCGAGTCCTTTGGTTCCTGCTGATGCAGGGCTTCTATGCCGATCTTCTCATCACTGAGTATTTGGGTGAGCCTTGCCATCACACCAGTTTCGTCCTTAGCATTGATGCGGACATAGAACTCGCTGGCAATCAAATCAATGGGAAGATAGTTGGCTTCTTTTGGCAGCTGAGAAGAGGCAAAGACTGAGGGGCACCTGACCATATCCATCAAATCCGCAACTACGGCGGAAGCGGTTGCGTCCCCTCCCGCTCCTGGTCCTATGTAGAAGCTGGTTCCTAAGGGGAAGCTCTCTACCATGATGCCATTGGTCACACCACCTATCTGTGCTAGGATCCTGTCCTTATGAAGCAGCGCGGGATGAACACGCAGACTAAGGCGATTATCCTCAAGGCGTTCGGCAATGGCAAGATGCTTGACAACATAGCCCAGCTCATAAGCATATTGCAGCTCTTCAGGGGATAGGCTAGCTATCCCTTCGTGGTAAACCTCCATATTGGCGAGTGGGGCGGCAAAAGCAAGAGAAGAAAGAATTTGAAGCTTGTGAGCGCTATCTATACCATTTATGTCGAAGGATGGGTCTGCCTCAGCATAGCCATTTTGTTGCGCCATTTCTAGGGCAACTGGAAAAGAGAGTCTCTCATCGGTCATATGAGATAAGATGAAATTGGCTGTCCCATTGATGATGCCGCTCAAACGATGAATATGGTTTGCTGCCAAGCCCTCTCGCAGAGCCTTAATAATGGGTATGCCCCCTCCCACTGCCGCCTCATAGGCATAGCCAACGCCGCACTCTTGTGCCAGCCTCATCAACTGGTCGCCCTTCTCTGCTATCAGCGCCTTATTCGCCGTGATGACACTCTTGCCAGCTCTGAAAGCACGGCAGGTCAATTCATAGGCAGTGTCTATTCCCCCGAGCAGTTCAATCAGTATCTTCGCCTCTTTATGTTCGGCAGGCAATAGAACGTCTTCTACCCTCTCAATCTCACCAAGATTACAAGAGGGATTGGAGCGCCTTGCCCCCACCTGCACCAGTTGTAGTTCAGCGCCTAATCTTTGCGCGATTAGATCCTGGTGAGACTGAAGCACGCGGACAACACCACTGCCTACGGTGCCAAGACCACAGAGAACCAGTGGTATCTTTTTCATTAAGAGAGAAGAGGCTAGATCCTAAGAGTCTCAGCAAGGCGGGCAGCAGGCACATAACCGGGAATCACCTTATCATTGCTAGTAAAAATAGTCGGGGTGCCACGCACTCCTGCCCTTAAGCCGATGGCATAGTGATCCTCTACTGGATTGGGACATTGTTCTGCCTTGACTCTCTTGCCATTCTTGGCATCGGTCATAGCCTGAAGTTGATCTGGGGCACACCATACCTCTACCGCTTTACGATAAGAATCGGTTCCTATGCCGCTGCGCGGGAAAGCAGCATAGCGCACTTCTATGCCTAGCTTGGTCACATCCCCTATCTGACGATGAAAGGTGCGACAATAGCCGCAATCTATATCAGTAAATACTAACACCCAGCCTTTTGTTTTCCCCTGAGCGGGAAAAACAACCAGCTGCTTAGTATCCATCTGCTTGATAACCCCTAGCTGCCTCTTTTGTTTCTCTAAGGAGCTGAGATTGGTAACCCTTGTTTCGGTGTTCTTTCCCTGTTCAATCAAGTAGCGGTCGCCGGTAATAAGATACTTGCCATCAAAAGTTACAAAGTATTCATCTAAATTGTCCATCACAAGACGGAACATACCCAGATCCTCGTCCCTAGTAATTTGCTGAATCCTAGTATTTTTAAAGATAGGCTGCAGTTTCGCTCTCAGCTCCGCCATAGAAACAAGCGACTTGGAATGCTGCTCCTTTTGGGGCGTTTGGGAATCTGTTTGGGAATCTTTTGGTTGGGATTTTTGGGGATCTGCCCCTCTTTCCTCCCCTATTAAAGCAAAGGAGAGGACAAGCCCTAAAAACAAGCATAGCAACCGCGTCAAACTAAGCATCATCATTTTTTCAGTTTCTCCTTGATACGCCCCGCCTTACCAGATAGACCACGCATATAGTAGAGCTTGGCTTGGCGCACCTTGCCACGACGGCGAACTTCTATGTTGTTAATCAGCCTGCTATGAAGCTGAAAGGTCCTTTCTACCCCAACGCCATGGGATATCTTACGAAGGATAAAAGAAGAATTTAAGCCACGACTTCTTTTTGCTATCACTAGCCCTTCAAAAGGCTGAATGCGGGTGCGCTGGCCTTCGGTTACTCTTACCTGAACCCTCAATGTATCCCCAACGCTGAACTGAGGCAAGGATTCATTGAGCTGTTTGGTCTCCAACTCTCTTATCAATGGGTGATTTGGCATATCAAATATCTCCTAGCTGCTTATCAATAAACTCCATTAGTAATTCATTATCTTCTATGCTTAAGGGCTTTGCCATCAAAAGCAATGGCAAACGCACCCAAGTGCGTCCTATGGCTTGGCGCCGCTCCCAGCAGGCAATCTCCTTATGATTACCGCTTAGCAGCTCTTCAGGCACCTTGCTATTTTGGAATTCGGCTGGGCGGGTATATTGAGGCCCTTTCAATAAGCCTATATTGAAAGAGTCGCAAACCGCGCTGGAACTATTACCCAGCGTCTCATCCCATAGCCGCCCTATAGCATTCACAAATACCATTATAGGCAATTCTCCGCTACTTAGCACATAATTACCTATAGATATTTCATCATCGGCATAATTTTCTATCACTCTTTCATCTATGCCCTCATAGCAACCGCTTACTAGGATGAGGGCTTCATAACCAGCATATTCCACCGCCAATGGATGATTAAAAACTCTACCTTGAGGAGAAAAGAAAACAACTGGCACCTTTTCATGCCCCAAGGACTCTGCCTTCTGCTTTGCCGCTTCAATTGCTCCTTGCATAGGAGCACATTGTAATAGCATACCACAGCCACCACCATAGGGTTTATCATCCACCTGCTTGTAGTTGCCGCTTGTATGGTCACGTGGATTGAAAAACTCTACTTGATTGTTCTTGGCTTTTAGAGCCCTCCCTACTACACCAAACTCCATAAAGTCATTAAACTGCTGGGGAAAGAGACTGACTATGCCCAACCACATATCAAAGGTCTTCTTCCCATAGGACGCGGACAATCTTCTCGTCCAGCTGAACGGAATGAACATAATCTGGCTGGACAAAGGGAATATAGCTTGTCTTGCCGTCCGATTTGATTAGCATAAGATCCTTACCGCCCGCCCTGTGTAGAGAGTCAATAGTTCCCAATAGGATCTCCCTGTCGCCAGCCATATTGATGACCTGTGCCCCTATAAGATCATGCCAATAATAGCTGCCCTCTGGTGGCGGCGGAAGTTGAGAGCGCAGAACCCCCAATTCATAATGGCAACAGGCTGTCGCCTCTTCTGGATCATCAATTCCTTTCAGATGAATAAGACATCTTCTGCCTCTGTTCTCAAGACCCTCCAATGAGACAGACTGCCAAGCCTGTTCATCCGAATTGGGAGGACGCATTTTGAGCTGGCTATATTCCGTCAGGCTCGAGGGTTCATCAAGATAAGGATGGAATAGCTGCCAGCCTTTCAAACCATAGGACTTGCCCAGCTTGCCTAAAACCACCATTTGTTCTTGATTAGCTCTGTTGCTTGCCTAAAACCACCGCCGCAAAAGATTAAGAAGAAGGTTTTTCCTCTTCTATCTCCGTTTCCGCTATCTCCGTGTCCGTCTTGTTCTCCTCTTGTTTCTCGGCTTCTTCTTTCGTTTCCCTTGTGTCCTCTATTGTGTCTTCCACTGTGTCCTCCATCCCTTCTGTCTCCTCTTGTTTCTCGGCTTCTTCTTTCGTTTCCCTTGTGTCCTCTGTTGTGGCTTCCACTATGTCCTCCATCCTTTCTGTCTCCTCTTGTTTCTCGGCTTCTTCTTTCGTTTCCCTTGTGTCCTCTATTGGGTCTTCCACTGTATCCTCCATCCTTTCTGTCTCCTCTAGCCGCTCTGATTCCCTCGCTTCCTCTGGCTTCTTTGGCTCAGATTCTTCTTCAGCTTCTTCTACTTCCACTGCTGCTTCTCCTCTGGGAGACTGCTCTGCTGATTCCTTGCTTGCTTCTGACTTGGCCACCTCCATTTGGGCTGCTTCTTCTTTCGCTTCTTCAACCCAGTCTTCAGCCGCCTCTTCTTCTCCTAGACTTGCTTCTTGATCCTCCTCTGATTCATCAGCCTCAAAAGATTCTCTGTCTGCTTCTTCTTTCGCTAGCTTTGCCTCTTGATCCTTCTCTAATTCCTCATCCTCAATAGATTCTTCACCTGCTACTTCTTTAAACATTGGTTCAGCTGCTTCTATTGGTTCTGACTCGGTTTCTTCTGATTTGGCTTCTTTTGATTCCTCTGGTTCAGCTGTTCCAGTTGTTTCTGCTTCTGCTTCTTCTTTAAACATTGGTTCAGCTGCTTCTACTGGTTCTGATTTGGTTTCTCTTGATTCCCTTGGTTCGGCTGCTTCTACTGGTTCTGATTTGGCTTCTCTTGATTCCCTTGGTTCAGCTGTTCCAGTTGCTTCTGCCACCCCTTCCGTCTTTTGGGTGATAGCTTCCACTTGTGGTTCTTTGGCAGCTAGTCTATTCTTTCGCCTCAACGGCTTATCACTGCCTTTCAGTTTTTCTGCCCCTTCAACTCGTTTGAACTGCTTGATGAGATTTCCAACCGAATCCGATGGCTTTGCCCCTTGTTTTATCCAATAGTCCACGCGAGACATATCCAGTTTCAGGCGCACTTCTTCCCCCTTAGCCAAAGGGTCAAAATAGCCTAATTTCTCAATGAAACGACCTTTGACGGCGCGCCGAGAGTCGGCTAAATTAATATGAAAGAAGGGGCGTTTCTTAGCGCCCGCTCTTGCTAAACGAATAACTAACATAAAATGATAAATTAATATTAATATAAAGGAATTTATTATAGCCTATGCTTCGCTTGCTTTAGATTGCTTTAGATTAAAGTAGCAAAAGTTGTTAGACTAGCTGAATTATAAACATTTTTCGGTAAAAGCTATAAAAAATCTTTCAATTTGTCAAAGATTTGAGTATAATCCTTATTATTTGATTCAATCCATAAGACAGACGACGATACTATGACACAAAAATGCATTATCACAGGTAAGACGCCCCTAGCAGGGAACAGCATATCTCATGCCCACAACAAGAACCGTAAGAAATTTAATCCTAACCTACACAAACATAGGCTCTGGCATCCTGGGCTTAAGCAATATATCAGGCTACGCTTATCTGCTAAGGGCATAAGGATCATTGATAAATACGGGATTGAGGCGGTCTTAGATGCAGTCAAGAACAACCGTAAAATTCGCAAGCCTAAAGCGATGAAACAGGAGAAGGCATAATGGAGAAAGCATAATGGAGAAAGCATAATGAGGGACAAGATAAAACTAGTATCAAGCGCTAAAACAGGACACTTTTATATTGCGAGCAAGAATCGTAAAAAGGTGGGAGGAGAAACCAAGCTTGAGATAAAAAAATACGATCCGGTCATTCGCAAACATGTGCTTTATAAGGAAGCAAAACTAAAATAGCAAGGAATTCTCTTTTCTTGCGCTCTGAGGGGATACAGACTAGATCTCAACAGACTCCTTTTTTTTTAAATAATCCGCATTTATGACTAGGGCAACTAGCGCGGTTCTTGCCCTAGCGGATGGCACCTGTCTGTGGGGAAAAAGCTATGGCTATCCTGCCGAAGCCAAAGGGGAATTGGTGTTTAATACTTCCATGACTGGCTATCAAGAAATCCTTACGGATCCTTCTTATGCGGGCCAGATTATCACTTTCACCTATCCCCATATAGGCAATACTGGTATTAACCTACAAGACATTGAATCGCAAAAGATACATGGCGCGGCCATGGTCTTGCGCGAACCCAGCCTATTGGTCTCTAATTATCGGGCCGAGGACTCCTTAGCCAACTATCTATATCAGCAAAAATGTCCCGCCATAGCCTATGTGGATACTCGCCGCCTCACCAGACTACTAAGGGACAAGGGTTGTCAGAATGCTTGTATTATGAGCTGCCCTCCTAAGGAAGATAGAGACAAGATTGCTAAGCAGGCGGTCGCAAAGGCAAGCAAG
Organism: Gammaproteobacteria bacterium; assembly: GCA_965215225.1. Taxonomy (GTDB): domain Bacteria; phylum Pseudomonadota; class Gammaproteobacteria; order CBDBNL01; family JAAOII01. The sequence goes on along the minus strand of OZ244039.1, from coordinate 1,112,254 downwards.
CTGCCTCCTATAAGCAATCACGACTGGGCGGCTCAGGTCAGTATTAATAAAGCAAAAAAATGGCAGCATAGGGCCTGGCGTCAAGCTCAGGAGTCTATTGCTCAGTCCCCTATCTCTCATGCCTATATTAAGGAAGAAAAAGAAGACAAAAAAGGCCCCCACCCAGTCCCAAAAAGCACCATCTTAATAGGGGCGAGTGGGGTGGAAGGAAAAGGAGAGAAAGGAAAGAAAGGAGACAAAGAAGACAAAGGAGGCAAAACAGACCCCCACCCAGTCCCAAAAAGCACCATCTTAATAGGGGCGAGCGGGGTGGAAGAAAAAGGGGGAAAAGGAGAAAAAGAAGACAAAGAAGACAAAACAGCCCCCCATATAGTGGTCTATGACTGTGGGGTTAAGCAGAATATCTTAAGGCTTCTCAAAGAACAGAGCTGTCAGGTTACCTATGTGCCACTAGGGTCTAAGCCAGCCGCGGTTCTTAAGAACTACAAACCAGATGGCATCCTCATCTCCAATGGGCCAGGCGATCCCGATGTGTGTCAAAATATGATAGCAAATATCCGCTATTTTCTTGCTCGCAAGATTCCCCTTTTCGGTATCTGCTTGGGCCATCAGCTACTTGGGTTAGCATATGGACTAAGGGTATTCAAAATGAAGCATGGTCATCATGGCGCCAATCATCCAGTAAAGGATCTAACCAGTGGTCAGGTTCTCATCACCAGCCAGAACCACAATTTTGCCTTAAGCGAAGAATCACTCAATGACAATATTCGTATCACCCATAGGTCTCTTTTTGACAATACCATTCAAGGCATAGAGCTACTTGACCGCCCAGCCTTTAGCTTTCAAGGGCATCCAGAGGCGAGCCCCGGCCCCCACGACCTTAGCTACCTATTCAAAAAGTTTGTCTCGATGATAAAAAATGCCTAAGCGAACGGACATTAATAACATCCTGTTGATAGGGTCTGGTCCTATAGTCATAGGTCAGGCATGCGAGTTTGACTATTCTGGCGTTCAAGCCTGTCAAGCACTTAGAGAGGAAGGTTGTCGTGTCATCCTCATAAACCCGAACCCAGCTACCATAATGACCGACCCAGAGGTTGCCGATGCTACCTATCTGGAACCTCTAACTGGCGAGGTGCTGGAGATGATCATCAAGAAAGAGAAACCAGATGCTGTGCTTGCTACTATGGGAGGACAGACGGCTCTCAATCTGGTAGTGCAACAACACAGGCTGTTAGAAAAATATGGTGTCGAGATCATAGGGGCAAGATTAGAGACGATAAAAAAAGCCGAAGACCGTGAGATGTTCGCCCTTGCGATGAAGCAGATAGGACTAAAGACGCCACCAGCAGCAGTAGCCAACAGCATCTCCGAGGCCTTGGTCATTAATGCCGAAATGGGATTTCCTTCTATAGTCCGTCCATCCTTCACTCTTGGCGGAAGCGGCGGTGGCATAGCCTATAACAGTGAAGAATTCCTTAGTATCTGTCATCGTGGCTTTCAACTCTCTCCTATCCATCAACTACAAATAGACAGGTCTCTGCTTGGCTGGAAAGAATATGAATTAGAGGTGGTGCGTGATGCGGTGGATAACTGCATCATCGTCTGTTCAATCGAGAATATAGATCCTATGGGGATTCACACTGGCGACTCCATCACTGTTGCTCCTTGCCAAACCCTGACAGATAAAGAATACCAACTGATGCGGAATGCCGCCATAGAGGTGCTGAGGGTAGTGGGAGTAGAAACTGGCGGCGCCAATGTCCAGTTTGCCGTAGACCCTAAGACTGGCGAGCAGGTGGTAGTGGAAATGAATCCACGGGTTTCTCGCTCATCGGCTCTTGCATCCAAAGCCACTGGCTTCCCCATTGCCCGGGTAGCCGCTAAATTGGCACTGGGCTACCGACTAGATGAACTAAGAAATGAGATCACTGGTGGCGCTATCCCCTCTTCTTTTGAACCAACTCTGGACTATGTGGTTACCAAGATACCGCGTTTTGACTTTGAGAAGTTCTCTGAAAATCAGGACCGCCTGACTACTCAAATGAAATCAGTCGGCGAAGTAATGGCTATAGGACGAAACTTCAACGAATCACTCCAAAAGGCTTTAAGTAGCCTTGAAGTAGGCTTGAGCGGTCTTAACCCCCGTCTTAGCCAAGACCAAGATTCAAGCGAACTGCTTACTAAGGAACTCAAATCGGCTGGTCCCTATCGTCTCTTATATATAGCAGATGCGCTGAGACAAGGATGGAGCCTGGAGGATATTCATCAGCTGACCTCAGTAGACCCATGGTTTCTCTCCTATATAGAAAAGATTATCCAGTTGGAAAGCGAAATAGCCAACCAACAACTCAATGAAATAGACAAAGAAGACCTTCACTATTACAAACAACAAGGGTTTAGTGATATCCGTTTGAGTCAGCTGTTGAATACGAGTGAGAAGAAGGTGCGTAGCCGCCGCCATAGGCTAGGAGTGAGACCAGTCTATAAGAGAGTGGATTCTTGTGCCGCTGAATTTGATACCCCGACCGCTTATCTCTACTCTACCTATGATGATGAATGCGAAGCCAATTCAGAAGAGCGAGATAAGGTCGTCATTCTTGGCAGTGGTCCCAATCGCATCGGACAAGGAATTGAGTTTGACTATTGCTGTGTCCATACTACTCAAGCGGCAAAGCAACTGGGCTACCAGTCGATTATGATTAATTGCAACCCCGAAACAGTCTCCACCGATTATGATATCTCCGACAAGCTCTACTTTGAGCCTCTCACACTAGAACATACCTTAGAGGTTATCCAACTAGAAAAGCCAGTTGGGGTCTTGGTGCAATATGGCGGTCAAACACCGCTCAAACTGGCTAGTCCCCTAAGCGAAGCTGGGATAGGGCTATTGGGCACTCCAGCTGAGACCATCCACCGAGTAGAAGACCGCGAGGAATTTCGTTCTATTATCCACAAGCTCGATTTGCGCCAACCAAAGAATATCACCGTCAATAGCCTAGCAGCAGCCCTAGCTGGGGCCAAGAAAATCGGCTATCCTTTGGTGGTGCGACCTTCCTATGTCTTAGGTGGTCAAGCCATGAGAACTGTCTTTAATGAGGACGAACTGAGGCTCTATCTTGATTCTGCTATCTCGGTCTCAGGGAAGAATCCAGTGCTATTGGATAGCTTCCTTGATAGCGCTATTGAAATAGATGTGGATGCGGTTAGTGATGGCAAAGAGACTTTTATAGGCGGCATCATGCAACATATCGAACAGGCTGGCATTCATTCAGGGGATTCCTCCTGTTCGGTGCCTCCTCATTCGCTAAGTGGTGATTTAATTAGTGAGCTCAGCCGTCAGACTCGCTTACTAGCCACAGATCTTGGCGTCCAGGGTCTGCTCAACATCCAATTTGCTATCCAAAAGGATAGCATCTATGTTTTAGAAATCAATCCACGCGCCTCTCGCACTACTCCTTTTATCTCTAAGACCATTGGCCTTTCTCTTCCTCGTTTGGCAGCCCAGGTAGCATTGGGTAAAAGTTTGACCCAGCTGCTTGGCAAACGGATCTCGCAAATAGGACCCAAACATTCCTACTATACAGTAAAGGAATCTGTCTTCCCTTTTCATAAGTTCCCTGGCACAGACCCCATCCTCGGCCCCGAGATGAAGTCAACCGGCGAAGTGATGGGAATAGGAAAGGACTTTGCCGAAGCCTTCTATAAGGCTTCGCTTGCAAGCGGCATTAATATGTATGAGCTGCAAAATGGCAATGGGTCGTTGGTATTCATCAGCGTCAGAGATAAGGACAAGCAAATGGCAGTGCCTCTTGCCAAGCGATTAATCGGGCTTGGATTTAAGGTCTTTGCCACCAGCGGCACCGCCGCCTGTCTAACCGAAAATGAGGTAGCCCATCAAGTAGTCAATAAGGTCTATGAAGGTAGCCCCCATATAGTAGATAAGATAAAGAACAAGGAGATCGCCCTGATTATCAATACCACCGAAGGACTTCGCTCGGTAACCGATTCCGCCAGTATCCGCACCGAAGCCCTAATCCACAATCTTTGCTATACCACCACTCTCAGTGGGGCGGAAGCGCTGATATGGGCATTAGAACAAGGCAAGATATATGATGTCTATAGCCTACAAGATTATTTTAATTAAGCCTAGCAATCAGTTCTGCCAAATAGTCTTCTGTATAGTTTCTTCTTTATAAGAGCCATAAGAACTATAAACGCAAGCTTAGGCTGCTTAGTTTAGGCTGCTTATTGCTGCCTATTAAAGTATAATAGAGCCCATCTAACAACTACAAAGGAGAAAACAATGGAACATAAATTACCCAAACTTGATTATGACTATGGGGCTTTGGCACCTCACATCTCTGAGGAAACCATGAGCCTGCATCACAGCAAGCATCATCAGACCTATGTGGATAAATTGAACGGTTTGATTAAGGGCACAGAACTAGAGAATGCGTCCCTAGACGAGATAGTAGTGAAGGCGCCAGAGGGCCCTATTTTCAATAATGGCGGGCAGCACTGGAATCACAATCAGTTCTGGCAAATGCTGGCGCCAAACGGCGGCGGCGAACCCCAAGGGGCATTGATGGATGCTATCAATAGGAGGTTCGACTCTTTTGCCAATTTCAAAAGCGAATTTGAGGCTTGCGCTGCCAATACCTTTGGTTCTGGCTGGGGCTGGCTGGCGCAGGACGACAGTGGCGAGCTGGAACTGATGAGCTGTTCCAATGCCAACAATCCTCTAAGACATGGCAAGAATGCCTTGTTCGGTGTGGATGTTTGGGAGCATGCCTATTATGTTGATTATCGCAACCGGCGGCCCGAATACCTCAGCAACATTTGGAATATAGTTAATTGGGATTATGTCAGCAGTCGGATGAAATAAACCGATGGATCTCAGAAAGCGGTTGGCTTGTTTTCACACTCATCTCAGCGAGCGGCAGCTGGCTCGTCTTGAGCACCAGCTGCCAGCCGCGCTGGATAAGTATTTCTCATCCCCTACTCAGAGTCCCCTACACCCTATCATAGAGGAGGATCTAGCATGGCTAGCTAAGAGTTCTGACCATCATATCATCTGCTTCAATGATGACAACTACCCTCCCTTACTAAAAGAGCTAAGGGACTCTCCCTGCCTATTGTTTGCTGTGGGCAAAGGGGAAGTAGCGAAAATTCCTTCCTTTGCCATAGTAGGAGCGCGCAAAGCAAGTCGCGAAGGCATCTACAATGCCCGTAATTTTGCCACTGCCCTAGCCGAGTGCGGCCTGGTTATTACCAGTGGTCTTGCCTATGGGATAGACGCAGCTGCTCACCAGGCTGCCCTAAAGCGAAAACTGCCAACCATTGCGGTCATAGGCACGGGAATAGATCTGGTCTATCCGACCGCCCATACTAGGCTGGCTAGAGAAATCAGTGAGAGCGGGTTGATAGTCTCCATCTTTCCGCGCGGGGCTAAGCCCCTACGCCCTCATTTCCCTCAGCGCAATGCCATTATCAGCGGTATCAGTCTAGGAACTCTGGTAGTCGAAGCAGGAGAACGAAGTGGCGCTCTTATTACGGCGCGAACTGCCGCCGAACAAGGACGGGAGGTCTTTGCCCTGCCCGGCTCTATCCATTCACTCGGCTCTAGGGGATCTAATAGACTCATCCGCGATGGAGCAAAGCTGGTTGAGAAGCATGAGGATATTTTGGTGGAAATAGAACCGCTCTTCAAAAGCCATAAGAGCTCACTAAAGGTAGAACCGGCCATAGCTGTGGAAGAGCCTCAACTGGGCAGCACAGCTCAACAGCTTCTTTCGTCCATCGGCTATCATCCCATCCACCCCGACCAGCTAGTAGAAGAGACCCAGATGACAGTTGCCAGTATCAGCGGCGCCCTAAGCGAACTAGAATTGACCGGACTGGTAGAGCGCCAAAACGGGCTATATAGACGAGTTCCGCTGGCTTAGATTCTTTATTAATGATAATGTATCCTATTCAGACCTTGCCTTTCAATAAAATATTTCTCAGTCATTCAGAGTTTCCTATCCAAATATGACTTTAATAACTATACAAGAAGCATCAGAATGGGCGACTAAGCATCTTAAGAAAGACATATCGCCCACTAATATTTCCTACCTCGTCCAGTATGCTAGGGTAAAAAAATACGCGAAAAACGGCTCGACCCTCATTGATCTGAATGATCTAAAAGAATACTATCAACTGGGGAATAGAAAAAGAGAGAGGATATGGCAACAGAAATTGGAAAATGGCTTGAACTGGGCTCTCTCATTTGATAATCTTCGCGAACGAGATACAACAAAGCACGTTCATCGCCTCCATCCCTATAAGGGCAAGTTCATTCCCCAACTGGTTGAATATTTCATTGACTCTCATACTGATAACTATAAAAGAGAGACCTACTTCAAAGCAGGTGACATCCTGCTGGATCCATTTGCTGGCTCTGGCACGACCCTAGTCCAAGCAAATGAAATGTCCATCCATGGGATAGGAATTGATATCTCAAGATTTAACTGTATGATATCTCAGGCTAAGCTATATCAATATGACTTTGACTCTCTTTGTCGGGTTATTAGACATATTCAAAATAGACTTATTGAATATGAGCACAACAATAATATTGAAGGGTTTGACAAGGAGTTAGCACAAAGATTAGCTAGGTTCAATGCTGAATATTTTCCGAGCCCAGATTTCAAGCACAGGGTCTTTCAAAAAGAGATTGATGAGGACATATATAGCAAAGAAAGAGAAAGAGAATTTCTACAAGAATACAATGGTCTTTTGAAAAAATATGGCATCAAGCTGAAGCAGCGTAATTCAGCTAGCTTCCTTGATATATGGTATTGTGAGAACATCAGAAAAGAAATTGATCTGGTCTTTAATCTCATCAAGAATATCAAGGATGCGAAGAATAAGCAGCTTGCCGCCGTCATACTCAGCCGAACAATCCGCTCATGCCGAGCAACTAGACATGCTGATCTTGCCACGCTCAAGGAACCTCAATTTACAACCTACTACTGCTGGAAGCATAAGAAAATATGCAAGCCTTTATACTCCATCAAATATTGGTTTAATAGATATGCACAAGACACGCTGAAGCGGCTCAAGGAGTTTGATTGCCTAAGAACTACTGCCCTCTCTGCTGCTATATCAGCAGATTCACAATCGGTTGATCTGTTTGCTGAGCTGGAGAAGCGAAATAGGAAGCTATATGAAGTAGCGCGCAAACAAAAAATCAAAGGAATATTCTCGTCGCCTCCATACATCGGACAGATTGATTACCATGAACAACATGCCTATGCATATGATCTGTTTGGCTTTGAGAGGAAAGACGACTTAGAAATAGGACCTCTATACAAAGGGCAAGGGAGACAAGCACGCCAGTCCTATATTGATGGTATTTCAAAAGTTTTGCTTAACTGCAGAAAATATCTCGCCGATAACTTTGATATATTTCTGGTTGCCAATGACAAGCATAATTTGTATCCGACAATCGCAGCAAACTCTGGCATACGAATTGTCAATGTGTTCAAGCGGCCAGTTCTCAACCGGACCGAACGAAGCAAAGTGCCCTATGCCGAAAGCATATTCCACTGCAAAGCAATCAGTGGCTTTGCTGAAAAGCAGCCAGCTAATATTATTTGTTGAAAGATGAGGTGAGAGCGCTCGCCCTGACCTTACGGATAAACTGCTCGGCGGTGCGATAGTTGCGAGTGGCGCGCAGGCGGGCGAAAGCTAGGGCTTGTTCTCTTAAAGCGGGGAGGTCCTTCTTGGCCACTTCTTTCATAAGTTCATTCTCTATCTTTTTTAGATAGTTCTCTTTGCTGGGGGGATAGAAGCTAAGCCATAGACCAAACCTATCAGCCAGAGCAAGGCTATCTTCGGTCTTTTGGCTATATTGAGGATCCAGATTGTGAATCCTGACCTGTTGATTTTCCCTCATATCTTGGGGAAGGATATAGCGCAGGTTAGTGGTGGCATAGATGAGCATGTTTGGCGGTGGCAAGCCGACAGAGCCTTGAAGGAAGACTCTAAGAGAACGATATTCCTTAGTATCCTTATTAAAGACCAGATCATCACAAAAGACAATGAACTTAAATGGTTGGTCTTCTATCCTTGCCACTATCTCTGGCAAGAAGACCATATCCTCGCGCCTTAGCTCAATGATACGAAGCCCATTGGCTTTGAAATGGCAAAAGACAGCCTTTACTAAGCTGGACTTGCCTGTGCCTCTTGCTCCCCATAGCAAACTATGTTCTGCCTCCTTGCCCTGTAATAGTAAATTGGTATTCTCCAATAGCTGGCGCTTCTGCTCATCAATGGCAATCAGATCATCAAGGGAAACCTCGTCTAGCCGTTTGATAGGATGAAAGGAGCAGCTATTTGCTCTCCATAGGGCGGCAGGAACTCCCTGCCAATCTATTGAAGATGTCATCTATGCTAGAAATAGTAGAACAAGAAAAAGAAGGGGAAAAGAAAAAGATGAGAAAAAAGAGAGGAGAAGAGAAGCGCAGCTAGTTGAGAGGACATTGACCTTTATGGTGGTATATGGTAGCAGGAAGAAAGATATGGCTAGGCACTAGGCTACCGCCTCTTTCCTATGTTGCTTATCGGCATGATAGGAAGAACGCACTAGGGGACCGCTCGCCACATTGGCAAAACCCATTGCCTCTCCTAAGCTAGCATAGTAGTCAAATTCGGCTGGCGGGACATAGCGGCTAACTGGCAGATGACTTCTGGTTGGTTGAAGATACTGACCGAGAGTAACCATATTTACTTGATGTTCCTTTAGGTCAAAGAGGACCTGTTCCACCTCTGTCATCTTCTCACCTAAGCCAAGCATAATCCCCGATTTGGTTGGAACATCTGGTCTGCTTTGCTTAAAGAGTTTTAGCAATTTCAAGGAACCCGCATAATTAGAACCAGGTCGAACCTGACGGTAAAGACGGGGAATGGTCTCTAAATTGTGATTGAATACACTGGGCGGTTGTCTTTCCAACAAAGAGATGGCAACATCCATTCGCCCACGAAAATCCGGCACTAGTATCTCTATCTCAGTCTGGGGTGTTTTCTGTTGCACGGCTCGAATACAAGCGGCAAAGTGCCCTGCCCCTCCATCCTTCAGATCGTCTCTGTCTACTGAGGTAATAACCACATAGCTCAACCCCAGCTGAGCAATCGCCTCAGCCAGATGTTCGGGCTCCTTATTATCCAAGGGAGATGGCCGCCCATAGCCGACATCACAGAAAGGACAGCGCCGAGTGCAAATATCTCCCATAATCATAAAAGTAGCCGTGCCGCCGCCAAAGCATTCATTGAGATTGGGACAGGAAGCCTCCTCACAGACTGTATGCAGTTTCAATTCGCGTAGCATATGCTTTATCCTTGCCACCCGAGGATTGGCCTCTAACCTCACTCTTATCCAATCTGGCTTAGGAAGAGGGTTCTCAGTAGGGATGACCTTAATAGGAATGCGCGCCACCTTCTCGGCGACACTCATCTTAACCCCTGCCGTGCGTGGCACGCCATAGTATTTATCCGGTGATTTCATAGAGACCTATCAGAGACAATATTGTAGCACAGCAGACGACAAAATCCATTCAGTATCTCTTGTTGTATCCTAGCCTCACTAATTTCAAACCCTTGATGGCTCAAACTAGTAACTCTTAGATCTTCATAACCGCAAGTTTGCAAGCAATCAAAATAGCCAAGATCTGGTTGATGATTGAAGCTCATACCATGATAGCATCTGCCTTTAGTAATCCGTAAGCCAAGGGAGGCTATCTTCTCTTGGTTAATATAGACACCAGGCATCTTCTGGCGGCGGTGAGCCTTAATGTTTAGCCCGGCAAGAAAGTAGATCACCGCTTCTTCCATGACCCAGACGAGATCCTTGACTCTCAGTTGGCGGCGCGCCAAATCAAGAAGGAAATAGAACATCAGCTGGCCAGGACCATGATAGGTAATCTGACCGCCTCTATCACTATGCACCAAAGGAATTGAATGGGGATTGGCAAGCAAATGTCCCTCATTGGCTTGTTGTCCCATAGTAAAGACCGGATAATGGCTGGTAAGCCAGCATTGATCGCCAATATCCCCAAGGGAAGGAGTCCTCGCCCATTGGCGCATCTGTTGCCATAGTTCAACATATTCGGTAATCCCCTTATCGCAGATTCTCAGGTCAGTAGCCTGTATCCTATGGATCTTTTCCTTGTTAATCTGCTGCTGCATGGCTTGTCATGATTTGTATCACGGTTATGGGTCTATAAACAATATGCCTTCACTGACTTAAGAAAATAAGTAGCTCATCAACAAAACTGGTGATAAAACCCGCTTCTTCTACGTCTTCAAGTGCAATCAAGGGACGGCGGAGCAGCTCTTTGCCATCATAGATCAATAGCATCTCTCCTAAGGTTTCTCCCTTAGTAATCGGCGCACGTAGAACAGCTGGCACATTCAGCTCGGTATTATAGCCTTGGCGCGCCACATAGGGTAAGGTAAGATACAGATCCTCTGCCAGCCCTATTCCAACAGTAGCCTGCTTGCCTTTCCATAGCTTGACCCGACTAATAGATTCCTCAGCGCGATATAGAACATATCTCTTATAGTAGAGAAAGGAATAGTTCAGTAGTTTCTGCGCATCATAGTTTCTCAGCTCTTCTGTTTTTGCTCCTAAAACACCGACGACAAAACGATGCTTTTCTCTCACTGCTGAAGCCAAAAGATTGTAGTCGGATTCAGTGGTATAGCCGGTCTTTATGCCATCAACCTCTGGCAAGTGGAACAGCAGCCGATTGCTACTGGGCTGAGAGATATTATTGTAGCTATATTCTTTGGTGGCAAAGTAGCGCCGATAGAAGGCGGGATGCTGGGTAATTAATGTTGAACTCAATAGCATGAGGCTACGAAGACTGCACTTCATTTCTGGGTGAGGCAGACCGCTGCTATTGGCAAAATAGCAATCATGCATGCCCAGAGACTGAGCGTGATAATTCATTAGCTCAACAAACTTTTCTTCACTGCCAGCTATATGCTGAGCGATGGTAATGGCAGCATCATTGGCGGAAAGCACAATAAGACCGAAAAGCAGCTGATCTAAGGTAACCAAACGGTTTGGCTGGAGAAACATCTTAGAGCCTTCGGTTGCCAAGATAGCAGCTGAAACCTCCACCTCATCTAAGAGGTCTAGCTCCTTTGCCCTTAGCTTCTCTGCCACCACATAAGCAGTCATCACCTTGGTCAAACTAGCTGGCGGCAGAGGAATATCCGCTTGGGAGGATATTATCTCACTTCCGGTATGTGGATCCACCGACATATAGGCAAATGAGCTGACATCTGGTCTCACTTTCAATGATGGCGAGAGGTCAAACCCATATGCCAGAAGGGGTAGAAAAGCAATTAACGGCAAAAGTCGCATAGGTCTATTTTAACCAAGTCAAACGCCCCGGGGATGATTCGAACACCCGACCTACTCCTTAGGAGGGAGTCGCTCTATCCTGCTGAGCTACCGGGGCAAATTCGGTTCAGTGTCTTCCAAAACAGCCAGTGCAGGCAACCGCCCCTTTTCAACATATTCCAAAAAGGCGCCGCCCGCGGTGGATATATAGCCTATCCGGTTTGGATCTATGAAGCGGTTAATCGCCGCTATGGTATCTCCGCCCCCAGCCAAAGTAAAGGCGGGGGAACTCGCAATAGCCTTGGCAAGCGCCTCAGTGCCAGCGGCAAAAGGAGCCTTCTCAAAGACGCCCAAGGGACCATTCCAAATAATAGTCTTTGCTTTTTCAATCAAGCGACCATAGTCTCCGACAGTAATCCCCCCTATATCCAGTATCATATCCTCTTCATTTACATGTTCAATTCTTTTCTCTGTTCTTGTCTCAGCAGCCAAACTAGGAGCTACAGCCACATCCTGAGGTAATGATATATATATTTCGGACATCAGCCTTCTTGCTGTCTCAATAAGGGCTGGTTCATAGAGAGACTTGCCTACCTGCACCCCGCTGGCAGCTAAGAAGGTATTGACAATGCCCCCGCCTAAGATGATACTATCGGTCAAGTTAATCAGGGTCTCTAGGAGGGGCAATTTATCACTCACCTTGGCGCCGCCTAGGATTACCAACACAGGTCTGACTGGATCCGCCAGGGCTCGATTGAGCGCCTCTAATTCCCGTTGAACAAGTAAGCCGCAACAACGAATAGGAAGCTGTCGTGCCACCCCATAGGTAGAAGCATGAGCGCGATGAGAACTGGCAAAAGCATCCATAACAAACACATCGGCCAAAGAAGCAAGTTGCCTTGCCAGCTGGTCGTCATTCTGTGTCTCGCCCGGCCAAAAACGGGTGTTCTCCAATAGGACAATCTTGTTATCAGGAAGCTCCTCCTTTGTATGCGGCAAATTTGGAACAAAAGAAACGGCTGAGCCGAGCAGACTTTCCATATGAGCAGCGACTGGAGCCAACGAAAACTGGCTATCAGCCGAGCTCTTAGGGCGACCAAGATGAGACATCAGTATCAGCTGGCTGGCTCCTCTTGCCAGCACGGCTCTACAACTAGGCAGACTAGCGCGAATACGGGTATCATCCTCAATCTTGCCATCCTTAAGAGGAACATTTAAGTCAAGCCGCATCAGCACTCGCTTGGCAGCCATGTCCACATCAGTGATAAATTTCATTTGGCCTTGGCTCTGCTTTTACGCTTCTGACTCGGCCGCTTATCAAGACCGAACTCCTTATGCAGACAACGAACCGCCAACTCCAAATAGCGCTCTTCTATGATAATGGATATGCGTATCTCAGAAGTGGAGATGATCTGAATATTGATATTTTCCCTGGCGAGAGCCTGGAACATCTTGGCCGCCACTCCAGAATGGGATCTCATTCCCAAGCCAACCACAGACACCTTAACTATGGTATTATCGCCATTCACCTTTGCAGTTCCTAATTCAGAGATCAACTCTTGAATCAGCTGCTTTGCTCTTTTATAATCACGGCGATGGACAGTGAAAGTGAAATCGGCAGTATTGTTGGTGCTCACATTTTGAACTATCATATCTACCTCTATCTTGTCCTCGCCTATCTTTTCTAGTATCTGAGCGGCGATTCCTGGTCTATCCGGCACATCCGTGATGGTAATCTTTGCCTCATCGCGATTGTGGGCTATGCCAGATACAACTGTTTCTTCCATTTTCTCGTCTCCTTTCTTTACAACTAGGGTTCCATCATTGGACCCATTATTCTTAAAACTAGACAGAACTCGCAGCGGAACATTGTGCTTGCCTGCCAACCGAACGGCGCGGGTTTGCAGCACCTGTGAGCCTAAGCCTGCCAATTCAACCATTTCCTCCAAAGTAATTTTACTCAACATCCTCGCTTTGGGTTCAATGCGCGGGTCGGTAGTATAGATGCCATCCACATCGGTATAAATCTGACATTCATCAGCACCAAACCTAACCGCTAAGGCTACCGCCGTAGTATCAGAGCCACCTCTTCCTAGGGTGGTGACCTCTTGCTTGTCATTGACCCCCTGAAAACCCGCTACTACTACTACATAGCGATTCGCTATATCTTTCTTTATTCGCCGAGTCTCTATCTGAGTGATGCGCGCCTTGGTATGAAAGTCATCGGTGTGAATAGGCACTTGCCAACCAGAATAAGAATGAGCGGCAATATGGCGATGATGGAGCGCCATACTGAGTAGTGCCATACTGGTTTGCTCGCCACAAGAGAGCAGCACATCCATCTCTCGCCGACTTGGGCTTGGGCTGAGTTGATAAGCAAGCTCGACCAGCTCATCTGTCTGCTTACCCATGGCAGATACCACTACCAGAAGGCTATGACCTTCTTCGGTGAATCGCTTGATATTGTTGGCGACCGCATTCAACCTCTCTACCGAGCCTATCGAAGTGCCGCCATATTTCTGCACTATTAACATTCTTATCAAATCTTAAAAGAGAACTCTTATATATGTATATGTGGAATATGTGGAAGGCAAATTTTGCCCCATTGGGATTCCTATCAAATGAGGCTATTGTAATGCAGAAAGGCTAGTAGTTGGATAGGATATGAAAGGATATGAAATTTGATAACTGAATTCTTCAACGCCTCATCTAAGCCGAGTTAGTTGAGTTGTTCTGTTCGGTTGAAGCTAGGGAAGTAGCGCGTCTAAACGCGCCTGGTTTATTGCAGGGTCGCCACTCCCATCCAAAGACCACCAGTCACGCCATTCATCAGGACCTATCGGAGTGCAGCGAATGGCGGGATACTGACTTGAAGTGCCGAAGTCCCAGATGCGATTTTCATCGGTTCTTTCACCTGCTGTTATGTTCCCGCTATTATCCTTATCACACCAGACCGCCAATGGCTCGTCCTCATCACCAAATATATCCATATCCTTGGTCCAATTGGCATAAATAGCTGCATAGTCAGTCGGCATGCGAAGTTCATTGCTGGTCTTAGGTTGACCATGGTTGCCACTAGTGACACCACTAGTCCCACTGTCCCAATAGGAAGCATTGCCATTCCCGCTTCCACTCGCAACTAGCATATTAGTACGACTGCCTGAGACCACATAAGAATAAGCAACCCTGCCGCTGCGAAAATCTCCTGCCAGACCGGCTGGATCACCAACCCCGCTTATCTCATCCACCACAACCGAAGAAGAAAAAATCCGAATAGATGGACCACTCCCCACCAGACCGCCTACCGAAATACGCCCATCCATCTCACCTACCACAACCGAAGAAGAAAAAATCCGAGCACCACTACCCAGCCCCACCAGACCGCCTACATTATTACCATTCCCTTGCGCCTCATTCAACACAACCGAAGAAGAAAAAATCCGAACACCCCTACCCAGTCCCACCAGACCGCCTACAGATTGACCCCCACTCACATCAGCTGCCACAACCGAAGAAGAATGAATCTGAGCTGATGTGCCATCCCCAACCAAACCGCCTACATTATTACTTCCGCTCACCTCAGCTGCCACAACCGAAGAAGAAATAATCTTAGCACCTAAGCCATCCCCAACCAGACCGCCTACAAAATCACGCCCGCTCACCTCAGCTGCCACAACCGAAGAAGAAATAATTGTAGCATTCTGACCCCACGCCACCAGACCGCCTACAGTATGAATACCTATCACTGTCTCGGCATGAATAGTAAGATTACGAATCGTCGCATCTACGGCTATATTACCAAACAAGCCCACACAATCCTCACGTGAGCGATTAATGTTTAAATCACTAATCGTCCAGCCATTGCCTTCAAAAGTCCCACTGAAAGCAGTCCCTTGACATAGACCAATAAGAGACGTATCATGAGCCAGTGGTAGCCAGCCTTTGCCGCCATCAGCACTTGCATAGCTTAGAAGACTTATATCCGCAACCAGCTCATAGCCAGAACAAGAAGTGATATCAGTGCCATCACCGCAACCAGTTTGGTTAAGCGTCGCTCCCGCTAATAGCCTTCTTCCTGTGCCATCCAGTTGATGACGCACCGCATCCAACTCGGTCTCATTGGCTATCTCTATCAAACCATCGCCATCGTCATCTATGTCCGTCCTATCCATTGCCCCATCACTATCGCAATCTTTTAGTCTGGCACATCCCCTTGCCTCAATACCATCTCCCACCCCATCAGTATCGCAATCGGTATTTTGGACACACCCAGCCTCTTCATCACCATCCCTTGCTCCATCATCATCACAATCGCTATCTAGGACACATCCAGCTGGCTCATCCCCGTCATCCAATCCATCATCATCGCAATCGCTATCTAATTCACACCCGGATGGCTCATCGACATCATCCAATCCATCATTATCATCATCCCCATCACAAGCATCTCCTCCATCATCAGCAAGATCTGTATTAGTCTGAGCTGGATTTGCAACTAGCGGGCAATTATCATCAATATCATCCCTTCCATCACCGTCAGCATCCTCATCCACACTATCCGCTCGCGCATCTCCATCTGTATTCAGCCCTGCCCGAATGCCACCGCTGGTGTGGTCTTCACGATTCTCTTGCCAAGTAAAATCTATCCGCACATCTTGTTGGCTGCCATCACTAAGCATGCCTCTAATTATAAACATCCAATCGGATTGGTCGTTTAGCCCGGTAAAGTCATAATAGCTGTCATCAACAAATTCGGTTATGTTTATATTCCTTTCTTCTACTACCGACCCGTTTTCACTGGTTGCCGTGATATTCAAAGAAATGAAATTGCCAAAGTCCGATTGGTTGGCTATACGAAAACCGCCACTCATAGGAGTAAAGGTGAGATTCACCTCAAAGATCCGAGGAGAGCTGCTAGAAGAGCTGCCTCCGCTGCTAGAAGAGCTGCCTCCACCACCAGCACAAGCAACAAGAACAACTGATAAGAAACCAGTCGCAACTAAGAAGAAGAGAAACCGTCTTATCTTGCAAATGTGAGGGGGTATAAAAGGAGGCATGAAGAGGGCCTAGAGACGAGACTCGAAAAAGCAGAACCTAGTTCCGCCAGAAAAGATTTTCTTGTCATTTTCATTGCCGTGTTTGTCATGATTCTTAGCATGATTATTTATTATAAGCAGCTAATAAGAAAAACTATCCAATTACTCAAAAGGTAAGAATTTTTTCATAGTATGTATTATACACTTTTATTCCAAACCAAAAACAGTATAACGAAAGTTTTGGTTAGCTAACGACATTGCTAACGACACTAAAGTGGTTATACAAAAGAAAGTCGGCATCTAGCTGAAAAAATTAATTTTTATGAACTATTTTTACTAAAAGAGAAATCCTTATGAGTTGGAAGAATTCGGCGCAACTCTCATTGGCGAATGGGAGGTTATTAGAACATAGGTAAGATTAGCTCCACCAAGAGGCTCTTATTAGTTAGAATAGTAGATTAAAGGTTTGATATAATCTTCCCAAATAGATATTTGGTCTTTTAATATAAGAAGAAATGGCAACTATTATTCCAAATAAGCAAAGAGTTTATTGCTTCGTTGATGGTTATAACCTCTACTATTCCCTCTTCAATTTTGCTGAGGAAAGAGACAAGAAGGAGTGGGTCTGGTGTGATCTTTACCAGCTAGTCCTTCAATTTATTGATGAAGAGATTGAGGAAATAACCAAGGTCTATTATTGTAGCTCTATGTATCACCAAGATGACCCTCAGCGCAAGGTGCAACAGGCTTTTATGAATTATCATAAGGAACAATACACTGACCGAGTATTTACACCTGTTTGGGGGCAGTTCAAACGGAAAATACAGGACAAGAAGGTGAAGTGCCCTGATTGTGGGCATGAATTTGACCATCCCTTCCACAGCCAACAAGAAAAGAAAACCGACATTAATATAGCTGTCTTGATGCTTCAAGGAGCCTATGAGAAGTTCTATGATAAAGCCATCTTAATCAGTGGCGATACGGATTTCTTGCCGGTGCTAGACCATCTAAAACATTTAGACAAGAGCCTGTGTAAAGGATATAGCATCCTCATCCCCCCTGGTCAATACTCAGGTTTTGGTAACCATGCTAAACAGGTTCGTCACATAAAGAAAGCCCATCTAAAAAGAGCGACTTTTCCTCCTCCAGCTGGAGTGCCCGAACCAGCTGGATTGATCTAAGGACCTGAGCTGCTGATCTTCTCATCCAGAGTAGCATAGATTCGCTTCGCCTCCAACTCAGTATGCCGAATAGCTAGATAGGGGTGCGGGCTCTCCTGCTTGCCCTGCTCGGCAAAAAGGTTAACCGCATTCTTGCCATAACAACCAAAAAGATAAGGATTGCTAACCGTGAAAAGACACACAGTGGGCACTCCCAATGCAGTAGCAAGATGGGCAAGACCTGTATCCACTGAAACTACGCCTGCTGCCTTAGCTATCCTACTTGCGATGCTAGTGAGCGAACAGCGCGGCAAGACCGAACAATCATCTGGCGCCACTGAGGCAATCTCATTGGCAACCTTGGCTTCCTCAGCCGTATGGCCTGGCAAGATACAACGATAACCATCCTTCACCAATAGGCACGCTAGCTCTTGCCATAATTCAATAGCTAGGGTCTTACGTGCCTTGCTAGTATTAGGCAACAAGAATATGTCCTTTGTAATTGCTCGTTGAAATTTGCTCAAGCCGAAATCACATTCCAACTTATCTGTCGGGTATCCAAGACTTAATGAGAAGAGGCGGCGAATCTTTTCTACCGCGTGAATCCCTTTTGCTATAGAGTGATGATGGGTGTAAAAATAAGAGGCAAGAGGATCTCTTCCTTTAGCAAGACCATGAAAAGAACTTGACAGCCCTCTACCAATAATGGCGCTTTTCAAAAGATACTGAGCATCTATGACACAATCATAGTGGCGACTGAATAGCTCTTGCCGCAGGGCGCGCCATTCACGCCAGAAGGTTTGGACTCCTAGGGGGTGCTTCCGCCATCTTCGCCAGGCTACCTGATGGGTCTTCTTAACCACCCCATGCCAACTGGGTAGTTCGGCGAAGGCTTCTTCGGCAACCCATTCCACTTCCGTGTCCGTTTCCGTTTCCGTTTCCGCTTCCGCTTGAGGCAATGAGCGTTGAAGATCTGTCAGGGCTGGGAAGGCATGAATAATATCTCCCAGTGATGAGGTTTTAATGATGAGGATTCTCATCTTCCATCTTCCATCTTCTCGTTCCCAGCCTCTTATACCTATATATAGTCCGTATAGTCTATATAGCCGATATAGCCGACATAGCCTTAGAGCAAGACCTAGACCTGACCAGTAGAACCATAGCCCCTAGCGCCTCTCTTGCTGGTAGGAAAATCCTTGACCAGCTCAAATTCTATCTGTTGAACCGGAAAAATAATCAGCTGTGCCATTCGCTCGCCTGGCTGAATCTCATAAGACTCATTCCCCCGATTCCAACAGGATAGCTGTAATTCCCCTTGATAGTCAGAGTCTATTAAGCCTACCAGATTACCCAATACCAGACCATGCCTATGACCGAGACCGGATCTTGGCACCACCAAACCAGCATAGTTAGAGTCGGCTATATAGACGGCAATCCCTGTTCTCAATAGAATGCTTTGAGTGGGTTCAAGATTCAGCGGCTCATCCAACAGCACGCGCAAATCTAGCGCCGCCGAACCATTGGTGGCATAGTGAGGCAGGCGCTCTACTCTTTCGTCTAGTATTTTCAGTTGGACTCTCATAGCTCTCTCATGGCTTTCATAGTTCTATAAACCAGTTGTATGAGCATTTTCGGCTTGGGCCTTCAGTTGGACTTTCATAGTCTAGCTATCTCCTCAATAATTTGACGGGCGATGGTCGTCTTAGAGGCTCGGGCTAGGTTTCGTTGAGGACTGCCATCGCCAAACAGCAAGAGCACCTCATTATCATCCGCCCCATAGGCCTGAACAAGATTATTGACACAAAGCATATCCAGCTTCTTTTCATTGAGTTTCTTCGCCCCTTTCTTAGCAAGGTCATCTACTTCGGCGGCAAAACCTATGGTCTTAGCCTTTGACCCTTTTTTCATCGCAGCCAATATGTCGTCATTCACCTTTAGTTCCAAGCTGGTAGAGATGCTTTCCTTAGCTGGCTTGCCTTTGGCTCTCTGAGCTGGGGAAAAGTCTGCCACCGCGGCAGCTGCAATAAATATATCGGTCTTTGCTGCTCTGGCTAGACAGGCTGCCAACATCTGTTCTGCCGTTTCTATCTGAATCAACTGGCAGTGGTCGGGAGGCAAAAGATGAACGGGGCCGCTGACGAGAGTGGTTTGGGCTCCTGCCTCGACCGCGGCCGAGGCGAGAGCATAGGACATCTTGCCGCTGCTATAATTACTCAAAAATCTCATATCATCTAAGGGCTCACGAGTAGGACCTGCGGTAATCAATAGTCGCTGGTCTCTAAGCAAGCCAGATTCAAAAAGGGAAGCGGCTTTCGCCACTATAGCAGATGGGTCTGCCAATCGGCCCGGCCCAACCTCACCACATGCCTGCCAGCCTTCAGCTGGTTGGACTAGATGGGTCTGGGGAGACCTGCTTAATCTAGCTAGATTAGCTTGAGTTTCTTGTTTTAGCCACATCTCCTTGTTCATAGCTGGGGCAATCAAGCGTGGCGCGCTAGTCGCTAAGAATACGGCAGCCAATAGGTCTGATGCATCGCCTCCCGCCAGACGCGCCAATAATGAGGCACTAGCGGGAGCAACCAAGAAGAGGTCAGCCCATCTGGCTAAATTAATATGTCCCATAGCCTTTTCTTCCTCATAGTCTACTAATCCTATATGGACTTCATTACCAGAGAGCGCTTGAAGAGTCAAGGGAGTAATAAACTCCATCGCCTGTTTGGTCATTATCACCCTTGTGTTGGCGCCACTAGTTTGAAACATCCGTAGCAACTCACAGGATTTATAGGCGGCAATACTGCCGCTTATCCCAAGCAGAATGTTCTTATTGACAAACGAAAAAGAAGGCGTTGATGAAGTCATAGTATGAGATTATAAAAGAAGCTCCCCTCTTTATTAATTTATGCTTCTATATATGCTTCCTATATATGCCTCCTATATATGCTTCTTATATATGCTCCTATATATAGGTATGAAACCTTTGAAGAAGGAAGCTAAAGAAGTTCGGAACTAAGCCCTTTGTTATATATGCTTCTATATCTGCTTCCTATATATAAGTATGAAACCTTTGAAGAAGGAAACTAACGAAGTTCAGAATTAAGCCCTTTGTTATATATGCTTCTATATCTGCTTCCTATATATAAGTAGGAAACCTTTGAAGAAGGAAGCTAAAGAAGTTCAGAATTAAACCCCTGCGGCTTCTGGTCTCTAGCCTTTAGATTGAGATTTAATATATCTGTATAGAAATTCTAAACTAGCTTCTATTTGTTCAGCTCTTGGTTTAGAAGCATCTGGTTTAGTTGGGGCTTGGCAGGTATCCCATCCAAAGACCACCACTTACGCCACTCAATAGGTTCTATCGGAGTGCAGCGAATGGCGGGATATTGACTTGAACTGCCGAAGTTCCAAATGCGATTGTCATCGTTTCGTTCATCCGCTGTTATGTTCCCACTATGATCCCTATCACACCAGACCGCCAAGGGCTCATCACTCATCTCATCGCCAAATATATCTGTGTCATCGTCCCAATCATCGTAAATCCCTGTATAGTCCATTGGCGTTTGAAGAGCACTAGTGGTCTGGGGGGCACCATGGTTTCCACTACCGACGACACCACTAGTATCACTGTCCCAATAGGAAGCAACTCCATTTCCGCTTCCCCTCCCAACCAACATAGCAGTATCACTACCTGAGACCACATAAGAATAAGCAACCCGACTATCAGAGTTAAATCTTCCCGTCAGACCAGCCGTATTACTACTCCCACTCACTACAATTGCCACAACCGAAGAAGAAAAAATCCGAGCCGAGGAACTACTCCCCGCCAGACCGCCTATAAGAGTACTTATTCCTCCTCTCACTTCACCCACCACAACCGATGAAGAAAAAATCCGAGCCGAGTTAGCATCCCCCACCAGCCCGCCTACACTACTACTCCCGCTTACCTCAGCCGCCACAACCGATGAAGAAAAAATCCAAGCCGATCCCCCTCCCACCAGACCACCTACATTACTATTTCCGCTCACCCTATCCACCACAACCGATGAAGAATGAACCTGAGGCGCCGATGAACCAAGCCCCACTAAACCTCCTACAAAATTATTTCCGCTCACCCTATCCACCACAACCGATGAAGAAACAATCTGAGCAGCTGAACCAAGTCCCGTCAGACCGCCTACCCAATTACCAGTTCCGTTAACCCCATCTGCCACCACCGAAGAAGAACGAATCTGAGATCGAAAACCATACCCCACCAGACCGCCCATCACTTCTGAGCCTCTCACCTCACCTACTACAACCGAAGAAGAGATAATCCGAGCCGATTGACCCCATCCCACTAGACCGCCTACATAAGCCTTACCTATCACTGCCTCGGCACGAAGGGTCAAATTGCGAATCTCTGAACCTTCGGCTATATGGCCAAACAAACCCACACAGTCCTCACCTGAACTACTAATTTTCAAATCACTGATCGTCCAGCCATTGCCTTCAAAAGTCCCATTAAAAGCAGCTCCTTGACATCCACCTGTAGCGCCATCTGTATCACGACCCAAGGGTTGCCAGCCTTTGTTAGCTTTATAAGCCGCAAGACTTATATCCGCAACCAGCTCATAGCCAGAACAAGAAGTGATGCCGTCATCACCACCACAGCCAGTGGTGTTGAGATCCGCATTCTCTGATGACCTGCTGCCATTGCCATTTAGAGCATAGCGAACCTCGTTCAATTCCTCGTCTGTGGCTATCTCTATCAACCCATCGCCATCATCATCTATATCCTCATCTGCATCACGGCAACCATCCCCATCTCCATCGTTAGAAGCACTGGGGCTCCAATCTTCCACCCCAGCAGGACAGGCGTCCCCCTCATCCCCAATAGTATCGCTATCGCAGTCGGCTTCTATTACACACTCTGCTGCTACTTCATCTATATCGCTGATAGTATCCCCATCGCAATCCTCTAATAGCGAGCAACTCACCCCATCTGAATTACTCTGAACCTCTTTCGGATTATCATCATTCAACCCATCATTATCGTCATCTAGATCTTCATCACTATCATCACGGCAACCATCCATATCATTATCGGTCGATGAATTGCTCGTCCAATTTGCCTCGCCAGCAGGACAGGCGCCCTCATCAGTATCCTTAATACCATCATTATCGTCGTCATCATCCACACTATTCGCTCGCCTGTCTCCATCTGTATCCAGCCCCGAGCGAATACCGCCGCTTCTGTGGTCTGCCTCATTTTCTGGCCAAATAAAATCTATCTCTATCGGCTCCTGCCTGCCATCACTAAGAGTGCCTATGATCGCAAAAGTCCAGTTGGCTTCAAAAGGCACAGTAAAAGGATAGCTGTCATCACTGAATTCGGCTATGCTGATATTGGGGTCTTCCTCTACCTCTCCGCCCCGACTGGTTGTGGTAGCCGTGATGTTCAAAGAAACGAAATTGCCAAAGTCCGATTGATTGCCTATGACAAAGCCATTGGCTGTTGGACTAAAGGTAAGTTCTACCTTAAAAGCACTAGTAGAACCCCCACCTGAACTGCCACCGCTACTTCCGCCGGCACAAGCAGTAAGAACCAAGAGGCTAATTCCAGCTAAGAAGAAAAGACATCCCCTTGCCAGAGAATATGAATGCCTAAGCAAGAGAGGAGTCATAGCAAAAAGCTGCTGGAAAAAATTAAATTTAATTGCCATAGTGTTTTATTATACTGACTTAATAACAAATTCAATAGCAAAAAGCTATTAAACGACCGAAAAATTAAACCTAGATTAAACTTATCATCTAGCATGGTGTCTTATTATAGCTGCTTAGATTGACAAGCCTTTGAAGATTTTTTTCATAGGGTGGATTATAAGCGATTGATTGACAATATCAAAGCAATTAAACAACAGACAGGAAAAATTTGCATTCAGAGAAGAACAACAAGCACAGATGCCTCCCGACTGAATATACTTGAGGGCTTGGTGTTGGAATTGAGAGAGAGGGTATAGGGAGAGGTATGGAGAAAGTATAAGGATAGAGAGAGGATATAGAGAGGTATGGAGAAAGTATAAGAGTAGAGAAGGATATAGAGAGTATATAAGAGTATATAAAGGAAAGGTTTGCATAATTGTATACATTGCAGTATTATACAGGAAAAAATAAAAAATTACAAAAAAAATCAAAAATCTGCAAAAAAAAATTAAAAATTACAGAAAAAAAGCAAAAAAAAGCAGAAGTCTATATTTAGCTGAGAAATTTAATAGAATAAGCGTTTTTATAGTAACTCTTATATAAAGGAGGGATCATTATGAGCTGGAGGAATTCAGAACAACGCACATTGGGTCTAGCAGATCCGATGTTGTTAGAACATAGGGCGATGAAGAAATTCGACTCTATCGATAACCTAATAGATTGGGGGGCTATTGAGAAACAACTGAAAGGTATTCACAATAAACGGCGGGGCTGCCCAGCCTATCCACCGCTAAGAATGTTCAAAGTCTTACTGTTACAGGTACGGCATGGAATCGGTGATGCCGAGATGGAGGACCAACTGGTGGTAAATTCATTGTTTCGCCGCTTCACTGGTTTCGACTCAGAAGCGAGAATACCTGACCATTCGACCATTTGGCGGTTCCGCGAACAGATGCAGAAGACCGGCCTGTTGGAGAAAGTGTTGGAAGAGGTCAATCGTCAATTAGAACGACAAAATTACATTCTCAAAGGTGAGAAGGTAGCGGTAGACTCCACCGTCATTAAGGCGGCCCGTTCGCGGCCGAAGAAGAACCGCCAGGGCAAGAACACCCAAGACCCCGAAGCGGCTTATAATGTCAAGACCGGCAGCGATGGGAAGAAGACGACGACTTATAGTTATAAACTTCATGCCATGACGGATGCCGATGGAATGGTTCAGAAGCTTGCCTATACGCCGGGCAATGTCCACGACTCCCAAATGCTCGCGGAACTGCTTACGGGCGATGAACAGGAAGTCTATGCCGACAGCGCCTACGCCAGCAAGAAAACCGACTCAATGCTCGGCAACAAGAACCGGGTCCTTCATCGCGCTTATCGCAATAGGCCGCTCACCAAACAACAACGCCACGAAAATAGGCGGCGACGAAAAACGCGCAATGTCGTCGAACGCACCTTCGCCCACCTCAAACTCTATTTCAACCTAGCAAAAGCCCGCTATCTCGGCAAAGCACGAAACTACGCTTTCGCGCTTCTCGCGGCTATTGCTTACAATCTCAAACGGGCCGCCCTTAAGAGCGAACTCACGGCCTAGATCCGCCCACACCATTTAATCAAAGAAAAACAACAAAAACAAGCGCCCCCCGACTAGAAAACGGAGACAAAAACAACAAAAACAAGTGCCTCCCAACTAGAAAACGGGGACAAAAACAACAAAAATACCCATTAGGTACCCCTAATCAACACCCAATTTCAATCTCTCCCCCCAAAGCGCCTTAATTAGTTAGGATAAACGAATTATGCAAACCTTTCTAAAGGTATAATAGACGCTAGTTCAAGTGCTATTCAAATGGCGGAATAGATGAGGCGCTTGAATAAATGCTATAATAGACGCTACTTCAAATGCTATTCAAATAGAAGATATACTTATGATTGAGATTGGGGCATTATGACAAGCCAAACAAACATAGCCGGTATGAGCGAAGCGGCTAGGGGGTTGCTTTTTGAACGCTGGGTGAGAAATTATCTGCGCGCCTATCCTCTTTACCATCAACAGTTTAGTGATGTGTGGCTATGGGGTGAATGGGCTAAGAACAAAGAAGGAGTGTCCAAGCAAGACATTGGCATAGATTTAATTGCGCAAAAGAAGGATGGCACTCTGTGTCCCATTCAATGTAAATACTATAACCCCCAAACCACTCTTGATAAGGCGGGCATAGCTGCTTTTCTTGCCGCCTGTGGCATGTCTTTTGATGATGCAGAGTTCAGCGAGTGTTTTGTCATCAGCACCACCAGCAAGATAACCGATAGGGCGCGAGAGGTCATGGATAAATTTCGTCTTCCTTGTTCGCTGGTGGATTTTTATGAGATAGCGCCAAAGGGGATTCTCGCCATGATGGCGGAAGGCAAACAGGCCTATCTTGCCCCTCCGAAGCGCGACAAGAAGAAGCTATGGGCTCATCAAAAAGAGGCAGTAGCCGATGTCCTTAAGGGACTTAAAACTGCCGACAGAGGCAAGTTGATAATGGCGTGTGGCACTGGCAAGACGCTGGTCTCATTGAAGATTGCCGAGCGGCTGGTGAAGAAGAAGCCGAAGCGAGAAGGTCTGATACTTCTGCTGGTTCCCTCTTTGGCATTACTATCTCAGGTGCTAAGGGAATGGACGGCACAAGCGAATAACCTAACTCAGATTTTTGCGGTCTGTTCGGACGCCAAGGCGGGCAAGGACGAGGAGGATACTCCAATTAGCGAGCTGGGTATGGCACCCACCACCAACAGCGAGAGGCTAGCGGATGGATTGGCTGGGCGAGACAGGAAGGGGATGACGGTTGTTTTTGCTACCTATCAGTCGATTGAGGTGGTTGCCAAGGCTCAGCAGCAATTTGATGAGGACTTTGATTTGATTATCTGCGATGAAGCCCATCGGACGACTGGCATAGAGACCGAAGCCAAGAAGACCTCTCCTTTTGTGCTGGTTCATAAGAATGACTATATTAGGGCGAATAAGCGGCTGTATATGACGGCGACGCCGCGCATCTATAGGGAGTCGGACAAGCAAAAGGCAAAGGAGCGGGATGTGGAGGTCTTCTCAATGGATGATGAAGCCAGCTATGGCAAGGAGCTCCACTGGCTTGATTTTTCCACTGCGGTTAGTCAGGATCTGCTAGCCGACTATAAGGTGCTGATTCTGGGGGTCTCCTCTAAGGACTATGCGAATTTGGAGACCAGTTTAGAGTTGAATGACACGGCCAAGTTGATTGGCTGTTGGAATGGTTTGGCTAAGCGGATTGCGAATATAGCGGCGGCTGGAATGGAGCGGGACACGGAGCCGATGAAGCGAGCGGTTGCCTTTTGCTCCAAGATTAAGTCATCGGTTCAGATTACCGAGCAGTTCACTGGGATAATAGATGCCTATCATCAAAAGGCTCGTTCCCAAGAGTCGCCAGAGGAGGAGGAGAAGGTGCTTGAATGCGTGATGAAGCATGTAGATGGCACGCAGAATGTGCTTGAACGCAATGAGGCGCTCAGGTGGTTGAGGGAGGGTCCGACTGGCTATGGCTGTCATATATTGAGTAATGTTCGCTGTTTGTCTGAGGGGGTAGATGTGCCGGCTTTGGATGCGGTGATATTTCTGTCGCCGCGCAACTCGCTGGTGGATATAGTTCAATCGGTTGGTCGGGTGATGAGAAAGTCGCCTGGCAAGAAGTATGGTTATATCATTCTGCCGGTGCCGGTTTCGCTGGATGAGGATGCGGAAAAGGCACTGGATAGCAACAAGAACTATCGGGTGGTGTGGGATGTGCTTCAAGCATTGCGCTCTCATGACAATAGGTTTAATGCGGAGGTCAATAGGATAGAGCTGAATGAACAGGACAGCGAGCGTATAGTTGTGGATGTGATTGGGAAGGAGCTGCCTGCTGATGGAGTTAAAGAAAAGGTTGAAGGCGTCCAGCTATCGCTAGATATAGAAGCCTGGCGTTCGGCAATCTTGGCGAGGGTGGTGCTCAAATGCGGTGACAGGCGCTACTGGGAGAAGTGGGCGAAGGATGTAGGCGAGATAGCCCAGCACAGCAACCATCGGATTGAGGCGCAGGTGAAGAAGATGGAAAAGAAAGGGGACAAGACCTTTGAAACTTTTCTTACTGGGTTAAGACGCAACCTCAATCCAGCCGTTAGTCAAGCAGATGCCATAGATATGCTGAGTCAACATATGGTGACTCAGCCGGTCTTCAATGCTCTGTTTGAGGGCTATGACTTTGCCGAGCGCAATCCAGTTTCTATTGCCATGCAGAATATGTTGGATCTATTAAAGGATAAGAAGGTTCAGGTCGAGACCAAGAGGCTGGAGGGCTTCTATGAGAGCGTGGCAGAGAGAGCCAAGGGGATTGATAATATCGCCGGCAAGCAGAAGGTCATCAACGAACTCTATGAAGAATTTTTCCGCACTGCCTTTCCCAAGATGGCAGAGCAGCTTGGCATAGTCTATACTCCGCCTGAGGTGGTCGATTTCATCCTCCATAGTGTCGATAATCTACTCCAAGAGGAGTTCGGTCGCAGTCTCAGCAGTGAGGATGTCAATGTGTTGGATCCATTTACCGGCACTGGCACCTTCATCAGCCGATTGCTCCAATCTGATCTTATTAAGGACAAGGATCTAAGGCATAAATACACTAAGGAGCTTCATGCCAATGAGATAGTCCTGCTGGCATACTATATAGCTGCCATTAATATAGAGCAAGCATTTCATTATAGACGCCAGCAGCAAGAGAGTGACTATAGCTCCTTTAAAGGTATGGTTCTGACCGATACTTTCCAACTATATGAGGATGAGGATGTGTTATCTCAAGTCCTGCCGATTAACTCGCGCCGTGCCCTCAATCAAAAGGAAAAAGCCATTCAGGTGATCCTAGGCAATCCTCCCTATTCGGCTGGGCAAGAAAGTCCCCATGACAACAGACCCAACCTGTCCTTTCCTAAATTGGACGAGAGGATTCGCACTACCTATGCCGCTGATTCGTCCGCAACTCTTAAGAATAGTCTCTATGATTCCTATATTCGCGCCATTCGCTGGGCAACCGATAGATTGGGTGATGAGGGGATCATTGGCTTTGTCACCAATGGCGGCTATATAGATGGCAATGCGGCCGATGGTCTCCGCTCCCATCTACTAAAAGATTTCACCAGTGTCTATTGCTTCAATCTGAGGGGGAATACGCGAACCTCTGGTGAAAAAGCAAGGCGAGAAGGTGGACAGATTTTTGGTGCAGGCTCTCGCGCTACCATAGCCATAACTTTTCTGGTTCGTAATCCCACCAAAGCGAGCCACAAGCTCTACTATCGTGATATAGGTGACTATCTCAGCCGCCAAGAGAAGCTGGGTAAATTGAGACGGCTGGCTTCAACGACAAGAATGTCATGGCTGAGCGTCAAGCCAAATTCCTATCACGACTGGATAAACCAACGAGATCCCCGCTTTGCTGAGTTTATTCCTCTGGGGGTCAAGGCAAATAAGACCAGGCCAGGCTCTGTGCCAGCTATGTTTAACCAATATAGTCGCGGCGTTGGGACATGTAGAGACAGTTGGGTCTATAACTTCTCTCTTTCCTCCTTAAAAGAGAATATGGCAGGGATGATTGATTTTTACAACCAACAGCTTCAAAGGTATCAGCGGAAGAAAAGAGAGGACAGCAGCCTATCTCCTAATCGGGTCATTAGTATGGACAAAGCCAAGATCAAATGGGATAGCACCCTCCAAGGTCATCTAGCCAGAGGTAAGAAGGGTAGGGTAGATCTTAACCATATTCGTCCCACTCTCTATCGTCCCTTTGTGTCGAAATATCTTTATTTTGACAAGCAGTTTAATAGTGCGGTTTGTCGCCAACCCAGCTTCTTTCCTCAGCCGGATTCAGTCAATCAAGCCATCTGTGTGACTGGCATAGGCAGCTTGGTTGATTTTTCTGCTCTGATGGTAGCTAGGCTGCCTGATTTCCATTTCCATGATACTGGCCAGTGTTTCCCCCGCTATGTCTATAGCAAAGAACAAGAGGATCTTGCCAGCAGCGATGACAATGGCAGACAGGACAATATTTCCTCTTATGCTCTTGAAACTTTTCGCGCTCACTACAATGACGAGCGAATTGATGGGGATGCCATCTTCTACTATGTCTATGGGCTGCTCCAGCATCCCAGCTATAGAATCAAGTTCAGAGCCGACCTTCGTAAGCTGCTGCCTCACATCCCCTTTGCTAACAGCCGTGAAGACTTCTGGGCTTTCAGTGAGGCGGGCAGGCGGTTAGGACAGCTCCATATTGGCTATGAAGAATTGACTCCCTATGATTTACAGATTCACGAAACTGACAAAGGAGGCGAGAGAGGCAGGAGAGACAAAAGAGATAGAAGAGATGAAAGAGACCACTATCGCGTCACCAAGATGCGCTTTGCTGGCACGGCGCGTGACCCAGATAGGAGCTGTATTAAATACAACAACCATATCTTCATTGAGGGGATTCCACTGGCAGCCTATGACTACATAGTAAATGGTAAGTCGGCACTAGAATGGCTGATGGAATGCTATCAGGTAAAGATTGATAAGGATAGTGGCATCAAGCAGGACCCAAATGAATGGTCTGATAATCCTCGCTACATCATCGACCTAATCGGCAAGCTAGTCCAACTAAGCCTCACCACCCTAAAAGAAGTAGCCAACCTCCCCGACCTCAGCTTCCCCAAGGAAGAGAAGGAGTAGCCGATTTCCCCGAGCTCAGCCTAGCAGAAGAGATAGCCAATATCTTCTAGCTCAAATTCCCAAAAGAATAAAAGGAATAGCCACCGAGCTCAGCCTAAAAGGATAGAAGAAGAGATAGCCAAGCTCCTCTGGCTCAGATCCCCCAAAGAATAAAAGGAACAGCCAAGCTCCCAGAGCTCAGCTTCCCCAAGGAAGAAAAGAAGTAGCCGATTTCCCCGAGCTCAGCCTAGCAGAAGAGCGGAAGAGATAGCCAATCTCCTCTGGCTCAAATCCTCAAAGAAGAAAAGAAGTAGCCAATCACTCGGCTAATCATCATCTGGGAAAAGGGGCGGACATCTAAACCTTCTAATCTCTAATCAAACAAATTCTACTAATCAGCTCCCAATCAGTTCCTAATCAATTCCCCAATCAGCTGCCAGTCAGTTCCTAATCCGCTTCCAATCAGCTGCCTGTCAGCTTCCAATCACTCGGCTAATCATCATCTGGGGAAAGGGGCGGACATCTAAACCTTCTAATCTCTAATCAAACAAATTCTACTAATCAGCTCCCAATCAGTTCCTAATCAATTCCCCAATCAGCTGCCAGTCAGTTCCTAATCCGCTTCCAATCAGCTGCCTGTCAGCTTCCAATCACTCGGCTAATCATCATCTGGGGAAAGGGGCAGACATCTAAACCTTCTAATCTCTAATCGAACAAATTCTACTAATCAGCTCCCAATCAGTTCCTAATCAATTCCCCAATCAGCTGCCAGTCAGCTTCCAATCACTCGCCTAATCATCATCTGGGGAAAGGGGCGGACATCTAAGCCTTCTAATCTCTAATCAAACAAGTTCTACTAATCAGTTCCTACATCCGCTTCCAATCAGCTGCCAGTCAGCTTCCAATCACTCGTCTAATCATCATCTGGGGAAAGGGGCAGACATCTAAGCCTTCTAAGCTCTAATCAAACAAATTCTACTAATCAGCTCCCAATCAGTTCCTAATCAATTCCCCAATCAGCTGCCAGTCAGCTTCCAATCACTCGTCTAATCATCATCTGGGGAAAGGGGCAGACATCTAAGCCTTCTAATCTCTAATCAAACAAATTCTACTAATCAGCTCCCAATCAGTTCCTAATCAATTCCCCCCATCAGTTCCCAATCAATTCCCCCATCAGATTCCAATCAATTCCCTCATCAGCTCCTAATCAATTCCCCAATCAGCTCCTAATCAGTTCCTAATCCGCTTCCAATCAGCTGCCAGTCAGCCTCCAATCACTCGGCTAATCATCATCTGGGGAAAGGGGCGGACATCTAAGCCTTCTAAGCTCTAATCAAACAAATTCTACTAATCAGCTCCCAATCAGTTCCTAATCAATTCCCCAAAGAAGAGAAGGAATAGCCAGCGAATTCAGATTTCCAATCAATTCCCCTATCAGCTCCTAATCAGTTCCTAATCCGCTTCCAATCAGCTGCCAGTCAGCCTCCAATCACTCGCCTAATCATCATCTGGGGAAAGGGGCGGACATCTAAACCTTCTAATCTCTAATCAAACAAATTCTACTAATCAGCTCCCAATCAGTTCCCAATCAATTCCCTCATCAGCTCCTAATCAATTCCCAATTAGCTCCCAACCAATTCCCCTATCAGTTCCCAATCAATTCCCTCATCAGCTCCTAATCAATTCCCCTATCAGCTCCCAATCAATTCCCCAATCAGCTCCCAATCAGTTCCTAATCCGCTTCCAATCAGCTGCCAGTCAGCCTCCAATCACTCGGCTAATCATCATCTGGGGAAAGGGGCAGACATCTAAGCCTTCTAATCTCTAATCAAACAAATTCTACTAATCAGCTCCCAATCAGTTCCCAATCAATTCCCTCATCAGCTCCTAATCAATTCCCAATTAGCTCCCAACCAATTCCCCTATCAGTTCCCAATCAATTCCCTCATCAGCTCCTAATCAATTCCCCTATCAGCTCCCAATCAATTCCCCAATCAGCTGCCAGTCAGTTCCTAATCCGCTTCCAATCAGCTGCCAGTCAGCTTCCAATCACTCGGCTAATCATCATCTGGGGAAAGGGGCGGACATCTAAGCCTTCTAAGCTCTAATCAAACAAATTCTACTAATCAGCTCCCAATCCGCTTCCAATCAGCTGCCTGTCAGCTTCCAATCACTCGGCTAATCATCATCTGGGGAAAGGGGCAGACATCTAAACCTTCTAATCTCTAATCAAACAAATTCTACTAATCAGCTCCCAATCCGCTTCCAATCAGCTGCCAGTCAGCCTCCAATCACTCGCCTAATCATCATCTGGGGAAAGGGGCGGACATCTAAACCTTCTAATCTCTAATCAAACAAATTCTACTAATCAGTTCCTACATCCGCTTCCAATCAGCTGCCAGTCAGCTGCCAGTCAGCCTCCAATCACTCGGTTAATCATCATCTGGGGAAAGGGGCAGACATCTAAACCTTCTAATCTCTAATCAAACAAATTCTACTAATCAGCTCCCAATCAGTTCCTAATCAATTCCCCAATCAGCTGCCAGTCAGTTCCTAATCCGCTTCCAATCAGCTGCCTGTCAGCTTCCAATCACTCGGCTAATCATCATCTGGGGAAAGGGGCAGACATCTAAACCTTCTAATCTCTAATCAAACAAATTATACTAATCAGTTCCTACATCCGCTTCCAATCAGCTGCCAGTCAGCTTCCAATCACTCGGCTAATCATCATCTGGGGAAAGGGGCGGACATCTAAACCTTCTAATCTCTAATCAAACAAATTCTATTCAATCCCACCACAATAGTTTCATTAGTTAGGGGAA
The DNA here is from genome assembly GCA_965215225.1 of Gammaproteobacteria bacterium. GTDB lineage: Bacteria > Pseudomonadota > Gammaproteobacteria > CBDBNL01 > JAAOII01. The sequence continues at coordinate 1,079,441 of OZ244039.1, read as the reverse complement.
GTATATCCAATCTTCCACAAAAAAGAATATTATGAAAAAGAAAGCCCCGAAGCGAAGAAGTTATAAAAAGCAGGACCATTTACGGTCAGGCCTTCCGTCAATAGAGGAAGCCAAGTTTAACCGCTTCACAGATTTTCTTTTACAGACGCTCATCAAAAGGAAGACAAAAATAAGGGAATTTATGGATTTGTGGAAGATACTATATAATTCCCTTAGTTAGAATAATCAAAGGTTTTTAATTAAAGCTGTTGAAGCCGAGGGACTAGTCAAAGCCAGTTGTCAGTCTAAGGAGGGAAGCACTTGAAGTGCTTCATCTAAACGGATTTGGTTCAGCTCAAGCGCTTCGTTTAAATCATCGAGCTTTTCATCTAAGCGGGTCTGGTTTAGTTGGGGCTTGTCATTCTCATCCAAGAACCACCAGGACCTCACCTCAGCCGGACTAAGGGAAGAGCAGCGAACAACAGGATACTCATTCTCTGTGCCAAAATCCCAGATGCGATTGTCATCCCGCCTCTCAGCCGCCTCTATAGCCCCACTATTGTCCCCATCACACCAGATAGTAATGTTGTCTACTCTATCATCAAAACCCACTTCCACTCCTGTTCCACCGTCCCAAGTAGCATAGATATCATCATAGTCGGTCGGCATTTGCAGCTCACTAGTGCTCTTACCACTACCAATAGTTCCCCTGGTCGCGCTATTCATCCTGGTATTCCTGTCCCAATAGGAGGCAAAACCCATGGCTGCCCTCCCATCATTCACCAACATCTTAGCATCAGACCTACCTGGGACCAGATAGGAATAGGAAACTATACCATCGAAAAATATTGACGCCAGACCACCTGGCAGCGACCCCTCGATCCCCCTTGCCACAGCAAAAGAAGCAACAATCCGACTATTGCCAGCTGTCCCTAGCATACCACCCACTTGATTGTTCCCTCTTATATCACCTGCTACAACAAAAGAAGCAATAATCCGAGCATCAGCAGCATTCCCTATCAAACCGCCTACATTCATACCCGAACCATTCACACCACCCGCCAGAGCAAAAGAACCAACAATCCGAGTGGCGCCACCCTTCCCCGTCCCCATCAGACCACCTACATCGTCATTCCCGCTCAGATTACCCACCAGAACCGAAGAAGAATACACCAGAGCCCTAGAAGCACTCCCCACCAAACCACCTACAGTATTAATCCCTTTCACTTCACCTACCAGAACCGAGGAATTAATAATCCCGACACTATTACCTATTCCTACCAAACCGCCTATAAAATTAGAAGTCGCTAGCCCACTCACCTTAGCTGCCACAACCGAAGAAGAATGAATCCGAGCTGATTGACCAAACCCCACTAGACCGCCCACATTATCACCTCCGCTCACCTCAGCTGCTTCCACCGAAGAAGAATGAATCTCAGCAGCTTGACCAACCCCTAGCATACCACCCACTTGACTGTCCCCACTCAGATTACCCAGCTCTACCGAAGAAAAATGAACCTGAGCAGCTTGACCAACCCCCACTAGACCGCCCACATTATCACCTCCGCTCACCTCAGCTGCTTCCACCGAAGAAGAACGAATCTCAGCCGATGAACCACTCCCCACCAGACCGCCTACATTACCATCTCCACTCATCTCACCCGCCACAACCGAAGAAGAATGAATCCGAGCATCTTGACCAGTCCCCACCAGACCGCCTATATTATTACGACTCCCACTCACCTCATTCGCCACAACCGAAGAAGAATTAATCTGAGCCGAATTACCCTTCCCCACCAGACCGCCCACATCATCACGCCCGCTTACCTTAGCTGCTTCCACCGAAGAAGAGATAATCCGAGCCTCTTCGCCATTCCCCACCAGAACACCCACTCTATCCTTACCCTTAACTTCTTCCGCTATAAGTGTCAGATTGCGAATGGTCGCACCAGAGGCAAGCTGCCCAAACAAACCCACACAATTCTTATTTGAACGACTGATGTTTAAACCACTAATCGTCCGACCATTGCCTTCAAAGGTTCCATCAAACTTATCCCCTTCACATTGGTTTCCGGGTGAAGACCTCGTATCATGACCCAGCGGCTGCCAGCCATCCGTCCCATAAGTATCCTTAATATAGGCCGCAAGTTCTATATCCGCAATCAACTCATAACCAGAACAGGTATTATTGTCGTCATCACCAACACAGCCAGAAGTATTAAGCATCCCTGTATCCAATAGCTGCCGACCATTGCCATTTAAAGCATAGCGAATTCCATTCAATTCCTCCGCCGTCCCTATCTCTATCAATCCATCCCCGTCCCTGTCTATATCTATTCCATCCGTTACATTATCGCCATCGCAATCAGGGTTTATTACACATGCAGCCTCTTCATAAATATCTCTTATCCCATCCCTATCGCAATCGGGCCTAATAACACATTGAAGCGCAAACTCATCTATATCCCATATCTCATCATCATCGCAATCCTCTAACACCGAACAACTCTCCCCAGCTGAATTATCCTGCCGCTCTCTCGGATCATTATCCCCCAAACCATCATCATCGCAATCCGTTATCAAACGACAGCCAGCTGCCTCAGCAGTATCTAAGACGCCATCATTATCGTCATCTGGATCCACACTATTCGCTCGCCTATCCCCATCCGTATCCAGCCCCGGCCGAAGACCTCCACTCTCGTGGTCTTGCTTATTCTCATCCCAAACAAAATCTATCTCTAGAGCCCGCGTGCTGTTATCACTCAAAATGCCTTCAATCACAAAGGTATAATTGGATTGCTCATCCAAACCAGTAAAATTATAGCCACCAGCAATAAACTCGGCTATGCTAACATTCCGATGTGTTATCATTCCGTCACTACTGGTTGCCGTAAAGTTCAAAAAAACAAAATCGCCAAGGTCCAATGATTGACCACCTATTTCAAAACCGCCAGGTATAGGAGCAAAAGTGAAACCCGCCCTGTCCTCCTCAGGAATAATATCCGCATCTGGATCGCTTCCCGGACTTGAACCACTTCCGCTTCCGCCACCGCCAGCACAAGCGGTAAGAGCAACTAATAAGAAACTAGCCCCAACTAAAAGGAAAAGAAACCGCCCAACCTTGCCAAATAAAATCTGGCGGAGGAGCACAAAGAAGAAAAGAAGTCCCCGCATCGAACTAGACAGTATGTGGGGGGGCATAGTATTGAGGAAGCGGAACCTAGCCGCACCAACGAAGAAGCGAGGCTTAGCCTCAACAAGAAAAGACATTTGTGTTAGCATAATTCGTAATTGGTTAATGATTACAACTAATAAGAAAAGATATTTTACCATGATTCGTAATTGGTTAATAATTAAAATTCATAAGAATATTGTTTAGCCATTTATCAGCTAGTGTGAATGATTTCATAGGATTTATTATACCTTAATAGACTTATATACAATAGACCTATATATACCAAAATATACCTATATATACCAATATAGCTTTTTTTCTCAAAACCAAAAGAGAATATGCTGTAGTCATATTGGCAGTCCCTTTGATCAACTCCATTGAAGAACTGGCAACACAAATACTTCATTAACGACATTAACAATGAAAATAATCTCATAAGGCTCATTATATATCTTTGCTCTATATTCAGTCTATATTTCATCTTTTTTTTTTGCCAAACTAAAAAAGAGTATATTCTAACCTGAAAATCTTGATTCATTGAAAAAAAATTGCTTTTTTATAAGCTATTTTCATCAGCAGATTCACATTTAAAGTGCACCACCTGTCATTATAATTGATTCCGCTGAGTTGTTGGAACACCTCAGCGGGTGTTTCGAAGCCGAGGCACTTTCGTGGTCGGTTGTTCAATCGGTTGGTGATTTTTGTTATTATTAGCTTGGATAGATTTCGGCAGATACTTGCGAATGAGTCCATTGGCATTTTCATTGGCACCTCTTGCTCAGCTGCCTAAGGAGTGGCGAAGTAGGTTTCGCAAAGGATAGCTTTTACCACTAAGCCTTTTTCTTTGTGTGGCGCGGGTGCTATCAGAAGGATCTAAGTGCCTGGCTATGGCGATACATTTATGATGTAAATTCACAAAATTTGAAAAAATAAATGAAAAAAGCTAAAGAAACATTCCGTATTCAACTTAAATTTGCCGATAAAAAAACAATCTTAACTAGAAAATGCCTATAATATTGTTTTCAATAACAATAAGAATAAATAACAAAGGAGATACATAATGTCACGTGGAATTAATAAAGTAATCTTACTAGGGCATCTTGGCAATGACCCTGACTACCGTCAAACAATGGACGGCATTTCTATCACCAAATGCAGTCTTGCCACTAATAGGGTATGGACAAGCAGCAGTGGAGAAAAACAACAGCGAACTGAATGGCACAGAGTCATTTTCTTTCGTCGATTAGCGGAAATAGCTTCCCAATACCTCAAAAAGGGTATGCTGATCTATGTGGAAGGCTATCTTAGAACCAACAAGTGGGAAAAAGATGGAGTGCAAAGATATACCACTGAAATCATTGCTGAAAATATGCAAATGCTGGGTTCGCGAGCCTCTGGGTCGGACGACACTTCCTATGATAACTCAACTCATCAAGAGCCGCCGCCAAATCAAGAATCACAGCAACAGCAAGGACAGGGACAACAACAAGACAAGAACAACAACTATCAAGATCTTGATGACGACATTCCATTTTAAGGAGTAGAGATAGTTAGTCGGCTTCTGTTTGCTTAGGCGGGTATGAGGCTAGGCTGTTTTTGAAAGCTACAACTGGCTAGAACTGGCTAGAACTAGGAGTTAGTTAGTCTTCATTGAGCTGCTCTTATCTTTTTCCACTAAGAGTGATGGCTAGGGTTTGGCTTCTATTTCGCTGATTCACTGAGCTGCTCTTATCTTTTTCTAATAAGAGTGATGGCTAGGTTTTGGCTTCTATTTGCTTAGGCTAGTATGAAGCTAGGCTATTTTTGAAAGCTACGACTGGCTAGAACTGGCTAGAACTAGGAGTTGGTTAGTCTTCACTGAGCTGCTCTTATCTTTTTCTACTAAGAGTGATGGCTGGGGTTTGGCTTCTGTTTGCTTAGGCGGGTATGAAGCTAGGCTGGTTCTGAAAGCTATGATAAGGAAGTTGGTTAGTCCTCGCTGAGCTGCTCTTATCTTTTTCTGCTAGGAGTGATGGCTGGGGTTTGGCTTCTGTTTGCTTAGGCGGCTATGAAGCTAGGCTGTTTTTGAAAGCTACGACTGGTTAGAACTAGGAGTTAGTTAGTCTTCATTGAACTGCTCTTATCTTTTTCTAATAAGAGTGATGGCTAGGGTTTGGCTTCTTATTTGCTTAGGCGGGTATGAGGCTAGGCTGTGTTTGAAAGCTACGACTGGCTATAACTGGCTAGAACTAGGAGTTAGTTAGTCTTCATTGAGCTGCTCTTATCTTTTTCCACTAAGAGTGATGGTTAGGTTTTGGCTTCTACTTTGCTTAGGCGGGTATGATGAAGCTAGGCTATTTTTGAAAGCTACAACTGGCTATAACTGGAAGTTGGTTCGTCTTCACCGAGCTGCTCTTATCTTTTTCTACTAAGAGTGATGGCTAGGTTTTGGCTTCTGTTTGCTTAGGCGGGTATGATGAAGCTAGGCTATTTTTGAAAGCTACAACTGGCTATAACTGGAAGTTAGTTAGTCTTCACTGAGATGCTCTTAGATTTTCCGCTAAGAGTGATGGCTAGGTTTTGGCTTCTGTTTGCTTAGGCGGCTATGAAGCTAGGCTGTTTTTGAAAGCTACGACTGGCTATAACTGGAAGGTGGCTAATCTTGCTGTATCAACGACTCCGCTGATTCGTTGAGCTGCTCTTATCTTTTTCCGCTAAGAGTGATGGCTAGGTTTTGGCTTCTACTTTGGTTACGCGGGCTATAAGACGAGATTTAAGGCGGGATATTTTGTTGCGCGGAAATAATCTTTTCCTTGCTGCTCTATCCATCATAGATTGAGCCTGTTGATAGGCCTCTAAGGCTTTTTCCTTTTGGTTTTCATCAGTTAGCTTGATGACTCGTTTTATGGAAGTGCGCACTTCACTTCTTTGTGCTCCTTTATAAGCCCGTCTCTTTATATTCTGACGCGCCCTCTTCTTTGCTGAAACTATGTTTGGCATAATTCTAATTAGTTGTCGGTTGTTGGGACTACTTCTACTGCAATTTCAACAACATTATCCGCATCAAAACGCAGTTCTATCATGAACTCGCCGGTATGACGAATAATACCCTGCGGCATATTTATCTGTCTCTTTTCCACCTCTACCCCTTGGCGAATTAGCTCCTGTTCTATGTCTAGGATACTCACCGAACCATAGAGCTTTCCTTCCTCACTGGCACGGCGGGTAAAAATCAATCTCAGATCCCTAGCCTTATCGGCTTTAAAGCCAAGTGCTTCTCGCCTTTGTAATAGCTGCTGTTCTAACTCAGCCTTCCTTTCTTCGTAGATCTGCTTGCTTTCTTCATTGGCAAGCAATGCTTTCCCTTGAGGTAGCAAATAATTACGGGCATAACCTGGCTTCACCGAGCAGACATCGCCTAGATCGCCAAGTTTGTCTATCTTGTCTAATAAAATGACTTCCATCTTTATTGCTTGTGAATATCTGTATAAGGCAATAGCGCCATATATCTGGCTCGCTTAATAGCCTTTGTCAGCTTTCGTTGATAATAATTACGCGTGCCGGTAAAAAGAGAAGGCACTATCTTGCCACTCTTATCAATATATTCCCTTAGTAGATTAATATCCTTATAGTCTATATCAACAAACTTTTCGCGGGTAAAGCGGCAACTGCGGGGAGCTGGTGGTTGGAATCTTTTGGTTCTCATGGTCTATCTCTTGTCTCCTGTCTCTTCTGAATTCTCTGCTGCATCCGCCGGATTGGTGGATTTGGTTTCAGCTGGGGTATCAAGCGAAGCCGTTTCCTCTTTTGTATTCTCTTCTTCATTCGCTTGATCTATTTCACTAGCGGCTGGCGCCATATTTGTTGGTGCTCCTATCTCTCCCATTTCCTCTATTTCCTCTATTTCTTCTGCCTTTTGTATCTCTTCTGTTTTTTCTATCTCTTCTTTCTCTTTTGTCTCTTCTATCTTCCCTGCCTCTTCTGTCTTTTCCGGGTGCTCTGCTAGATTGGTGGGTTTGGCTTCAGCTGAGGTATCAGGCGAATCCGTTTCCTCTTTTGTCTTGTCTTCCTCACTCGCTTGCTCTATTTCACTAGCGGCTGGCGCCATACTTGTTGGTGCCCCTATCTCTCCCATTTCCTCCATTCCCTCTATTTCTTCTGCCTTTTGTATCTCTTCTGTTTTTTCTGTTTCTTTCATCTCCTCTGTCTGTTCCGTCCTTTCTGTCTTTTCTGTCTCCTCTGGGTGCTCTGCTAGATTCTCAAGATTGGTGGATTGAGCTTCAGCTGAGATATCAGGCGAATCCGTTTCCTCTTTCGTCTTCTCTTCCTCATTGACTTGATCTATTTCACTAGCGGCTGGCGCCATATTTGTTGGTGCCCCTGTTGCCCCTATTTCTTCTATTTTTTCTGTATCCTCTATCTCTTTTGTCTTTTCTGTCTCTTTTATCTCCTCTGTTTTTTCTGTCTTTTCTGTCTCTTCTTTACTCACTTCATTCGCTTTATTGGCTTCACTGGCTGCTAGCTTGTCAGTCTTTAATTCGGCTGGCTTCTTCTCCCTTTCGCCCCGTAAAGCAAATGCCTGCGCGCTCTTATTCAATGGCGAAGGGCTAGATACCCTCTTCTTGGTTACCATTAGAAGAAATCTCAGCACATTTTCATCAGTGCGCAAAGCCTTCTCAATTTTCTGCACGGTTTCAACTGAACATTCTATATTCATCAAAATGTAATAGCCGCGCCGAATGTTCTTAATCATATAAGCGAAAGGTCTCAAACCGCAATTTTCAAAACGATGAATATCTCCATCCACCATAGTGCGATAGTTTTCTATAACCTTGTCTAATTGCTCTTCCTGAAGCGGCTTCAGGATGAACAAAATTTCATAATGTTTTCTTGTCATATTTCTTTGGTTGCCTAAAAAATTAATAAGCAGCTATTGCCTTAAATCAGCAACAATAGCAGAAAGCCTAAAATTAATACAATTAATACAATTAATACAATTAATACAATTAGTATATAAGTATATGAGATTAGCTGCCAATTTCAGTATTTTTTTACATTTTTTTAGGATTATATCAAAATTTTCTCGCCCACATTTATATTTATCAAGCATAATCCAAAAATCATTGCCTATTTATACTTTATAGCTGGTTTGTTTTATCTATTTGACATAAAATAGTTAACTTTTAACTTTCAAAATATACGGAGTAACATATGAAACTCATAAAAAACATGCTGTGGATTGGTTTGACAAGTATTCTTGTTCTTGCTTGCACCCAGCCCCAGCAACAAGAACAAGTAGAAGCCAAGTCTACCTTAGATATTGTCAAGGAAAGGGGCACTCTCATCTGCGGAATAGATGGTGGGTTGCCCGGTTTTTCGGCACCAGATTCAAATGGTAGAATGGCTGGACTAGATGCAGATACCTGCCGCGCTATAGCAGCCGCCGTTCTTGGCGACGCTGAAAAAGTGCGCTTTGTCCCTTTAACAGCTAAAGAGAGATTTACCGCTTTGGCAGCTGGAGAGATAGATGTTCTAGTGCGTAATACCACCTGGACGCTTACACGCGATTCTTCTCTTGGTATTAACTTTGCCGGTGTTAACTACTATGACGGCCAAGGTTTCCTAGTAAAAAGAAGTCTTGGCGTCAATAGCGCCCGACAATTAAACGGTGCTAGTGTATGCATTCAAGCTGGAACTACTACCGAACTTAACCTAGGGGATTACTTTCGGATAAATGGCATGAGATACAATGCTATCACCTATGATACCTCGGTGCAAACCAAGGAAGGCTTTGATCAGGGTCGTTGCGATGTCTTAACTAGTGATCAGTCTCAGCTGGCGGCCATACGCATTCAGCTGGGTGATCCTGATGGTGCCATGATTCTACCCGAAGTCATCTCTAAGGAACCTCTTGGGCCAGTAGCCCGCCAAGGAGATGATGAATGGTTCAACATAGTCAAGTGGTCTATGAATGCCCTCATCAATGCAGAAGAATATGGTGTTACTTCTCGCAATGTAGACCAGATGAGAACAGATACCGATAATCCAAATGTGCGCCGGCTTCTTGGCACCGAAGGAGAAAGCGGCCAGAACTTGAATCTTAGCCCAGACTGGGGTTATCAGATTATCAAGCAGGTTGGCAACTATGGCGAACTTTTTGAACGCAATGTAGGCCCAAATACTCCCTTGGCACTGCCTCGCGGAGTAAATGCCCTTTGGACACAAGGCGGCATTATGTACGCCCCACCCATTCGCTAAGCTAATTAAATAAAGATATCGGGGAATCTGAGGTTTCCCGATATCTTATTTTCTATGAGGATTACTTTTTATCGGAACCCGCGTATAAGAGCGTTGGTCTATCAACTTGTGCTTATCATCGCTCTTATCTTGTTTGGTTGGTTTATATTCACCAATACCCTCCAGAATATGGAGAGTCGCGGCATAAGAACCGGTTTTGGTTTTCTCACCTCAGAGGCGGGATTTCCTATTCTCTATAGCCCCTTTCTTAGCTATAACCCCTCAGTAGATTCTTATCTCAAAACTTTCTATATTGGCCTATTAAATACAGCTCTGGTGAGCCTCATAGGTATCTTCTTTGCCACCATCATTGGCTTCATCATAGGCTTGGCGCGCCTATCCACCAACTGGCTAGTTGCTCGTCTAGCCGCTATATATATTGAGATATTTCGCAATATCCCTTTGTTATTGCAGATAATGTTCTGGTATTTTGCCATTCTGGTGCCATTGCTGCCACCAGCCGAAAACAGCCTATTGTTCTTTGGTGACACTTTTGCCATCAACAAGAAGGGTATGCTCTTTCCTCAACCTCTTTTTCAAGCGGATTTTCTTTATGTTGTGATAGCATTCATTCTTGCTTGTTTCTTTTCTTATTTCTATCGTCTTCATGCCATAAAAGTTCAAGCCAGAAGCGGTAAGCAGCTGCCAGTCTTCTTACCCATTCTTGCTCTATTGATTTTGCTCCCTCTTATCACCTATTGGCTCTTTGCCTCCCCTCTTCAGTATGAGGTGCCTAGGCTTGAGCGATTCGGCTATGAGGGTGGTGTTGCTCTTATTCCCGAACTACTTGCGCTAGTATTTGCATTATCAATCTATACTGGCGCTTTTATCGCCGAAAATGTGCGCGGTGGGGTGCTAGCCGTATCCCATGGTCAAACCGAAGCTTCCTACTCACTTGGTCTATCCCGCTGGCATACTCTCCGACTGGTAATTATTCCTCAGGCTCTGAGAGTAATGATTCCACCACAAACCAGTCAATACCTTAACCTCATTAAGAACTCTTCCCTGGCTGCTGCCATAGGCTATCCAGATTTGGTCGCAGTATTTGCCGGCACTGCCCTCAATCAGACCGGCAAAGCAGTGGAAATCATTGCTATGACCATGTTAATCTATCTCATTCTCAGCCTTAGCACCTCGGCTTTAATGAATTGGTATAACAAGAAAATGGCGTTTGTTCACTAATGAACCAGTTTACAAACATAGCTACCGCTTCCCTTCAAATAGGTCCTATAAGATGGATCTATCGCAATCTGTTATCCAGTCCGCTGAATATTTTTCTGACAGTGATTGCGACCTGGATAATTTGGTCTAGCCTATCAGCAATTCTCTCTTGGACAATCATTTCTGCCGATTGGTTGGGTACTAGCGGGGAAGAATGCACTAGCGGCGGGGCCTGTTGGATATTCATCCGTGAGAATCTACTCTTTATTATTTATGGTTTCTATCCCCAAGACCAACTCTGGCGTCCCAATCTAGCCGGTCTAATTGGAGTCTTAGCGGTCCTGCTTCTTTTCATTCCCTATCTTGGTCTTAGAAATAAGCTCTATATAGGAATATTTCTTATCTTTGTCTTTCCTTTCATCACCTATGCATTGATAAAAGGTTCTCTCTTTAATATTCAGTTTATTGACCCAATAGTTGATACTAGCAAATGGGGCGGTTTTATGCTTACCATCATTATTGCTTCGGTGGGGATGGTTGCCTCTTTTCCTATTGGTGTTCTTTTGGCTCTTGGCCGCCGAGCCAACAATATGCCTACTATAAAAATGACCTGTATCACTTTTATTGAATTCTGGCGAGGTGTCCCTCTTATTACTGTCCTATTTATGGCTTCGGTGATGCTACCGCTTTTTTTCCCCGAAGGAACGAATTTTGATAAATTGGCGCGCGCCCTCATAGGAATTACCCTTTTTCAATCTGCCTATATGGCAGAAGTTATCCGTGGCGGGCTTCAAGCCATCCCACAAGGACAGTATGAGGCGGCCGATGCTCTGGGTCTAAGCTACTGGAAGAAAATGTGCTTTATTATCCTGCCTCAAGCGCTCAAGCTAGTTATCCCCGGCATAGTCAATACCTTCATAGCCCTGTTTAAGGATACCTCTTTGGTATATATTATTGGGATGTGGGATTTACTTCATACCGCCTATGGCGCCTCGCGCAACCCAGAATGGTTGAAATACTCTATTGAAGGTTTCGTCTTTGCCGCTCTCATCTATTGGATTTTTTGTTTTGGTATGTCGCGTTACAGCCAAGCAATTGAGAAGAAACTTGCAACTGGACACAAATAGACTATGGCAACAACACAAGATCCCATAATTCACATTGAAAATCTGAACAAATGGTTCGGCGATTTTCATGTGCTGCGCAATATCAATATGACTGTGGGTCGGGGCGAAAAGATTGTGATATGCGGTCCTTCCGGCTCAGGCAAATCCACTTTAATTCGTTGTATTAACAAGCTAGAGGAACATCAACAAGGAAAGATAGTTGTTGATGGAGTTGAGCTCACCCAGGATATAAAGAAAATTGGTGCAGTGAGGCGTGAAGTAGGAATGGTATTTCAGCATTTTAATCTCTTCCCTCATCTCACCATATTGCAAAATCTAGCACTGGCTCCTATTTGGGTGAGGAATCAATCTCAAAAAGAGGCGGAACAAACTGCAATGAAATACCTGACGCGAGTAAAGATAGCCGAACAGGCAAATAAATATCCCGGCCAGCTCTCTGGCGGGCAGCAACAGCGAGTCGCCATTGCTCGCAGCCTCTGTATGAACCCTAAGGTGATGCTATTTGATGAACCCACCTCGGCGCTAGACCCAGAAATGATAGCCGAAGTCCTAGATGTAATGATACAACTGGCAGACGAGGGCATGACTATGGTAGTGGTCACCCATGAGATGGGCTTTGCTCGCCGAGTGGCTTCCTGTGTTATTTTTATGGATAATGGCGAGATAGTTGAACAGAATCCCCCAGATCTCTTCTTTGATAAGCCAGAGAATGACCGAACCAAAGCCTTTCTCAAACAGATACTTTCACATTAAGACATTAGGACACATTAGGACATTGAATATTAGAGGCTTGATTTATCAGAAGCGCCTCATTAGAAAAACCTCATTTATTAGAATAGCTTCATTAGAAGCTTCATTTATTAGAAGAGCTTAATTAGAAGCTTCATCTATTAGAAGACCCCCATTAGAAAAACCTCATTTATTAGAAGACCCCCATTAGAAAAACCTCATTATTTATTAGAAGAAGTCCCAATAGAAGCCTCATCGAAAACTAATTAAAGACAAATTAAAGACTAATTTTTCACCGAGCAGATAAAGAGACGCCTGTATGGTGGATGGAGACTGGAGCCTCATTAGAAAAACCTCATTTATTAGAATAAGTCCCAATAAAGACTTCATTGAAGTCTCATTAAAGACTAATTTTTCACCGATCAGATAAAGACACGCCTGTATGGAGTATGACGGATGGAGACTGGAACCCCATTAGAAAAACCTCATTATTTATTAGAAGAAGTCCCAATAGAAGCCTCATCGAAAACTAATTAAAGACTAATTAAAGACTAATTAAAGACTAATTAAAGACTAATTTTTCACCGAGCAGATAAAGACACGCCTGTATGGTGGATGGAGACTGGAGCCTCATTAGAAAAACCTCATTATTTATTAGAAGAAGTCCCAATAGAAGCCTCATCGAAAACTAATTAAAGACTAATTAAAGACTAATTTTTCACCGAGCAGATAAGGACACGCCTGTATGGGGTATGATGGATGGGGACTGGAGCCTTTCAGCCTCTTTTCTTTATAGAGCTGGAGAAATCCTTAATCTCTTGTTGCTTGCTGCGGCCAACTGCCAGACTATAGGCACTGACATCCTTACTAATAACCGAGCCTGCCCCTATGGTTGCCCCCTTACCTATGGTGACTGGTGCCACCAATGAAGTATTAGACCCTATAAAAGCCCCCTCCTTAATCACAGTTAAATGCTTCTTCATTCCATCGTAATTACAGGTGATGGTTCCAGCTCCTAAATTAACTTGCTTGCCTATTTTGCTATCACCCAGATAGGTCAGGTGGCTTGCTTTACTCCCTTTACCTATATGTGCTTTCTTTGCCTCGACGAAGTTACCTAAATGCACCTCATCCTCAAAGAAGCATTGAGGACGGACTCTGCTGTAAGGGCCAAGGACACAATTTTTCCCTATCTTACTTCCTTCTAAATGACAAAAATCGCGCACCTGAGTTCCCTCACCAATGGAACAGCTGTCAATCACACAATGGCTGGCTATGCTCACTGATTTACCTAAGACCACCTCCCCTTTGAATATCACATTAGGTCCTATGATAACATCCTGCCCTGCTCTCACCTGTCCCAATATATCTACCCTTTGGGGATCTAAAAAGCAGACACCCTGGTTCATAAGACCCTCTCTTCTTCTCTTTTGCACTATCCTCTCTAATTGAGCCAACTGGATCATATCATTGGCGCCGAGGAACTCGCTAGTGTCATCGGTTTTAACCAGCTCAATCGGATAGGAATCCTTATAGGCATATTCCATCAGATCGGTTAAAAGATATTCCTGTTGGGCATTGGCAGGCGGGCAAGCGAGAATCTCCTCCAGCCATTTCAGCAGAACCCTAGCTGGCGCCGCCAGTATTCCCATATTTGCCTCCTTAATAGAACGCTCCTTTGGGGTACAATCCTTCTCTTCCACTATACGACAAGGACGACCATGCTCATCGCGTCGAATACGCCCATAGCCATAAGAAACTTGTAATTCAGCAACCGACCAAACCGCCTTAGCCGATCTAGCTCGGGTCAGAAGCCTTCTCAGGGTCTGCTTTCTAACCAAAGGCACATCGGCAAACATAATCAAGACCAGGCTATCCTTAGCAACCTTCCTAAGAGCCAGTATGGCTGCATGGCCGGTCCCTAGTTGCTCTGTCTGTCTTACCAGATTTAGCTGCTCCCATTCACCCATAGCCCATCCACCCAGAGCCTCTTTCAACTGTGCCTCACCATGACCCACTACCAGATGAATCCTATGAGGCTTGAGACTAGTTAGGGTAGTTAGACTATAAAAAAGCATAGGGCTTCCTCCAAGCGGTAGCAAGACCTTAGGCAGGCTGGCTCTCATCCGCTTGCCCTTCCCAGCCGCCAGTAAGATAACCTCTGTCTTCATTATTGAACTTGAGAGAGGGCTTGGGAAAAATCGGCGATTAGATCAGCTATGTCTTCCAGTCCAACCGAAACCCTAATCAAGCCACTGTAAATACCCATAGCAACCCGTTCCTCTTCAGTAAGAGAGCTATGAGTAGTAGTGGTCGGATGAGTCACTATGGTGCGGGTGTCGCCAAGATTTGCTGATAAGGAACAGAGCTTAAGATGATTTAACAGCTTCATAGCCTTTTTCTTGTCTTGGTCGGCGCTGGCTGTCGGCTTGAGATAGAAGCTCATGGTGCCGCCACCTTGTTCCATTTGCTTGACTGCCAACCTGTGCTGCGGATGAGAGGGTAAAAAAGGATAGTTCACCTTGGCAACTGCCGAGTGGGATTGAAGATATTCTGCCAATGCTAATGCATTACTAGAATGATGTTCCATCCTTAATCCCAGGTGTTCAAGACTCTTACTCAACAACCAAGCATTAAAAGCAGACAAGGTAGGGCCAGTATGACGCAACATAAATACTAAGGGCTCTATCAGCTGGCTGCTACCAACTACGACTCCACCTAAGACCCGTCCCTGCCCATCTATATACTTAGTGGCAGAGTGCATCACTAGATCTGCTCCTAAATGGATGGGGGTCTGCAAAAATGGCGTAGCATAGGCATTATCCACCAAAAAAACTATCTTCCTCTTGTGGGCTGCGCTCTTGCGATTGCATAACTCTGCCAATGAGGCAATGTCAATGAGATCTAAGGTTGGGTTTGCGGGCGTCTCTATGAGACAAAGACTGACATCTTCACTCAGGGCATTTTCCCATTCAGACAAAGGAGCAGTATTCGCGACAAACTCCGCCTTCATTCCCCATCTAGGCAGTAGGCGGGTGAGTATCTGAACCGTTGAACCAAACAGGCAACGAGATGCCACTATCTTGTCCCCTTGACGGCTATGAGCCATGATAGCCGTAAATAGTGCCGCCATACCGGTTGTGAATGCAAGTCCCATCTCAGCCCCCTCTAAGATCGCCATCTTATTGGCAAATTCGGCTGCATTAGGATTGTGATATCTGCCATAATTGTTCCCTTGCACCTCGCCGGCAAAAAGCGCTTCGGCATGCTCAGCACTGTCGAACACATAGCTGGAAGTCAAATAAACAGGCACTGAATGCTCGTGTTCTTTGCTCCGTTCAAGCTGAGCACGAATTGCTTGGGTCTTCTTCTTATGGGTCATAGAGAATGGAATTTTACTTTGGTTGAAGCTTTCAACTGCGAGCTATCAGCTTACTTAGCTCCTGCCATATATTCGCCAGGATGAGCGGCTGGGCTGTTACATCTGGATGGAGACGATCACCAAGAAAGAACTCTTCCTTCAAAGGCACGCCTTCTAATATAGATGGCAGTAAGGATACCGACTCCTCAGCCGCCACTTCTAAATAGACCTGGCGAAATCCATCTGTATATCTTCTGCCATAGTTGGCAGGAATCTCAACCCCTACCAGCAACACCTTAGCATTGGCTTGGCGTCCTAGGCTCACTATAGCCTTGAGATTCTGCTTCATCTGACCAAGAGGATAACCACGCAAACCATCATTGGCACCCAGCTCCACTATTAATAGATCCAAATTTTGGCGGGCGATGATAGCTGGCAGCCGAGATAAGCCGCCCGCGGTGGTATCCCCTGAGATACTCTCATTAATGACCTTGTAGTTATAATTTTCCTCTTCTAGCTTCTTTACTAAAAGGGCTACCCAGCCTTTATCTCTGGCAATACCATAGGCAGCGCTTAAACTATCTCCCAAAACCACTAGGGTCTTCTCCGCTGCCATAGCCAGTTGGGCTAGCAGGAGCACTCCAGCAAGAGCCGATAGTAAAATAGTTTTCAAACGAACTGGCTTCATGGTCTCATAAATATTAACAGATTATAATGCCCCAATCAAATAAATGAACCAATCTATTCTTTCCCTTTACATTAAATACAAGTAATAGCATCAAATAAATGGATCAATCTATTCTTTTACTAGCAAATAATATAAGCAAGAAGTTTTCTCTTCCCGGCACAGACGAAGAGCTTCAGATCTTACAAGAGCTCAGTCTTCAAGTAGAAAGAGGCGCCACAGTCGCCATAGTAGGAGCATCTGGTAGCGGCAAGACTACGCTTCTTTCTATTCTTGCCAGTCTAGATCTGCCCGACCGGGGCCATGTCTTAATTGACGGTGAAGATATCACCCGGCTGAGCGAAAAAGAACGCAGCATCTTACGCGCCACCAAGCTGGCATTTGTCTTTCAAGACTTTCTACTGCTTCCCCATCTAACTGCGCTTGAAAATACCATGCTCCCGTTAGAGATGCGCGGGGATAAACAAGCCCATCTCAAGGCGATGACCGAATTGCAAAAAGCCGGTTTGGGCGAGCGAGCCAACCACTATCCTTCGCAACTCTCTGGCGGGGAGCAGCAACGGGTCGGCTTGGTGCGCGCCTTTGCAACCCACCCTCAGATTCTCTTTGCCGATGAGCCAAGTGGTAATCTAGATAATACAACTGGTGATATGATCGCTCAGCTACTCTTCCAAATGAATGAAGAATACAAAACCACTCTTATCTTGGTTACCCATAATATCCAGCTGGCGAAAAGGTGTTCTCAAGTCTATGAGCTACACAACAAAAGACTAAGCCGCCAATGAAGATGCTCTCATTGTTGAGACGCGAGCTAAGAGCCCGTGAGATGCAAGTCTTTCTTCTATCTCTTGTCATAAGCACAGCAGCCATCACTGCTCCAGCCCTATTAGGAGAAAGGTTGTCAGGCGGAGTTCGTTCTTACTCAGCTGATATCCTCGGTGGTGATCTAAGGCTTAGAAGCCCTACCCCATTGGCTGAAGACCTATTCAGCTCTCAGCTGGAACAGGCCCGCACCTTATCAACCAGCTCTATGATCTAT
Source organism: Gammaproteobacteria bacterium (assembly GCA_965215225.1). Taxonomy (GTDB): domain Bacteria; phylum Pseudomonadota; class Gammaproteobacteria; order CBDBNL01; family JAAOII01. Next base: position 1,061,909 of record OZ244039.1, on the reverse strand, counting down.
GCTGCTAAGAACGACCGCTTTCAGCTGGCAAGGCTAAAAGCCATATCTTCTAACTATCCTTTGCGCGGCGCAATCATCACCAAACAAGGAACGGATGAAAGGACCGACGGGCAACTGAAAAGGGGTGAGATCTGGTTGGATGAGCTATTGGCAGATCTGCTCGATGTTTCCTTAGGTGAGGAGGTTGTAGCAGGAGAGACAAGCTTCCGCTTTTCTGCCTATCTCATTGATGAGCCCAGTGCTTCTTTCTTCTCCTTTGCTCCTCGGGCGATGATTAATATGGCGGATCTGGCTGCTACCAGGTTAGTATTGCCCGGCAGTAGGCTCAGCTATAGCTATCTATGGCGAGGCGAACAAAGTGAAGTCAACCAATTCGCCAACCAAATAGGACCTCAGTTAGAAGCCAATCAACAGCTGATCAGCTCAGGCGATGATAATGAGAACTTTACTGATATGCTCAGTCGGCTAAAGTCCTTCTTAATGCTAAGCGGCTCCCTTAGTGTGATTCTTGCCGCTTTTGCCCTAGTGCTTACCATTCGCTTTTATCTAACTGTTAATAGCCGCTACATAGCCCTACTAAAAACCCTTGGCTATACCCCCATGCAAGCGCTGGGTTATCTTTGCCGCCGCCTAGGTATTCTTGCTCTTGTTGCCTATCTTAGCGGCTGTGCTATTGGCTGGCTGGTCTATCAACTCATAGGCAGCCTCCTAGAAGACTATCTGCCAGCCGCCGAAAATGCTTCCTATTGGTTTGCCTATCTTCTCAGCGGCCTCAGCGTGCTATTGTGTCTGATAGCCTTTGCCCTTCCCTCCATAATTCAGATGGCACGAATAGCTCCTATTGCTGTGCTTCGGCCTCAGACCCGTCAAACTCAGCGCGAATGGCTGTTAGGGGCAATTGTTTTTATTGGCTTATTAGGACTAGTGCTGCTCTATAGTCGCAACTGGATAGTAGCCCTTAGTCTGACCTTGGGGCTATTAGGCATCCTATTAGTTATCAGCTTGTTTAGCTACAGTCTATTGAAGCTACTCTATCTTAATGCTGCTCGCTTGGGAATGAGCTGGAAGATAGCAATGGCTTCTCTTTATCGCAACTGGCGTCTCAATAGCTTACAAATACTTGCATTTACTATGGCATTAATGCTCCTTGGCATACTGCTGGTCTTGCGCATCTCGTTCATCACGGATTTGCAACAACAGGTAGCACCTGGGACGCCTAACAATTTTCTCATTAATATCGCGCCAAGCGAAGTTGCTCCTTTGCAAGATTTCTTTCATAGCCATCAAGTTGAGGCGGTTCCTTTCGCCGGTATGGTGAGGGGCAAGCTGATGAAAGTAGATGGTGAGTCCCTAGTAGCAAGAACCAAACGGCTTGGCACCTATAGTTCGGAAGCAGAAAGAGAATTTAATTTAGGATGGAGCAGGTCTCTTCCCAGTCATAATCAGCTGGCAGCTGGCAGCTGGTGGGACGAGAGCTCATTAAAAGATGATTCTGTTCAACCCATATCAGTTGAAGACGAGCTGGCAGAAGAATTTGATATAAGACTCGGTCACCAACTGGAGTTTCTTATAGGTGGCCGCACCCTTTATGGTAAAGTAGTGAATCTGCGAACATTAAACTGGGCTGATTTTAAGCCTAATTTCTATGTCCTCTTCCCTCCCAATGCCCTCCAAGACTTCCCTCGCACCTATATGACAAGCTTCTATCTACCTGAAACAAAGAACTATTTTGCGACCGAACTGGTGCGTAGATTTCCTACTCAATCTCTCATCTCAGTAGATATCATACTCAAGAGGGTGACTGCCATATTCAATCTGGTAACCAATGCAATGCAACTCATCCTCCTACTCAGTCTAGTAGCGGCTCTGGCCGTATTCTTAGCAACGGTTCAAGTAAGCATCAGATCGCGTGCCATCACCACCGCCACTTTGCGCCTCATAGGTGAAACCAATCAGCAGGCAATAATCCATAATCTGTTGGAGTTTGGCTTTCTTGGTCTCATGGCAGGCATCCTAGCTGCGGTAGGAACTGAAACTGTCGTCTTCTTTACTTATATATACCTGCTAGAACAAGACCCTTCCTTTCATGCCTATCTGTGGATCCTAGCTCCTGTCTGCGGGGCAGCTCTCACCTCTATTTGTGGCTTCTTCTGGAGCCGCAGCGCGGTCATAATACCACCTCAGCAGCTATTGAGAGCGAATCTTTAATTATCCGGCTGATTTTTAATTGGCGCGCTGATTTAAGAACGAAGCAGAGTCCAGACAGCTATCTTACTAGCACCAGCCTTTTTCAAAACCCTTGCCAGCTCATTGACAGTGGCACCAGTAGTTAAAACATCGTCTAAGATGGCAACCGAGCGAGAGCCAATATGTCTCTCATCAAAAACAAAGGCATTCTTAACATTGGCAGGGCGAGCAGCTGGAACACAGCTCAGCTGTGGTTGGGTATTCCTCTGCCTCCGACAGAGGTTCTCAACTAGGGGTATGCTTAAGCCAGTTGCTAGGGGCTTGGCTAGTTCGGTAGTCTGGTTAAAGCCTCGTTGGCGTAATCGCTTAGTATGGAGTGGAACCGGTATCAATAGATCTGGCATAAAGGGCAAGGTCTTGCGTTGCATGGCCTCTAGCCATAATCTTCCCATCACCGGCGCATAATAGAGTTGATGGCTGAATTTCAAATAGTGTAACGCCTTACGCAAAGGGGGAACATAATGATAGATGCTGATAGCATAGTCTATCAAAGGGGCTCTCTTCGATTGTAAGCAAGAGGCGCAGAGATCCAACCATTCCTTATCCCCCTTGAGCTGAGTGGCACACAAACGACAGGCTCGCCCAATCACCGCTAGATCATCACGGCAATCAGCACAACAACCATAGTCCGCCTTAGTTGCCAAGCAAAAGACACAGCGACTAGCCTTCTGTCGCCAAAAGAACCAGAACATAGCCTCCTAGAAAATTAAAAGCGGCGCATAGATTCTGAGCAAATGACTGAGCAAGTGATTTGGTTTAGAAAGGCCCTGATATGGTTTGTGATATAGCCCCTATACACAGCTTCCGACATAGCCATTGACATAGCCTCCTAGAAAATTAAAAGTGGGGCATTTTTTTGCCACCAAGGAGATGGAGATGAATATGATAGACAATTTGACCAGCATCGGCGCGACAATTAAATATCAGTCTATAGCCACCTTCTGCTACGCCATTCTCACGCGCCAGACGGGTGGCAACAAACAGGATATGACCTATTAGTTCCTTGTCTCCTTCTTCCATATCATCCATGGTTTTAATATGCTTGCGCGGCACGATTAAAAGATGGACGGGCGCTGCCGGATTAATGTCTTTAAACGCAACTACCTTATCGTCTTCATAGACTATATCTGCAGGTAGCTGGCGATTAATAATCTTATTAAACAGCTGCTCTTCTTGGGCTTCTTGGTTTTCTGGTGTCATAGGTGTTCCTCTATTTTTTGAATTATCCTTAATTATCCTTATTTTTTCTGCTCTTTTTTGTTCTTATACTAGGAAGATAAGAAACAAAATGGCTATGGGTGGGATTGAACCACCGACCTCAGGTTTATGAATCCTGCGCTCTAACCGACTGAGCTACATAGCCCTCGGGCTTTATTGTAAGGTCAAAGCTCATTCCATAAGGAATAGGCAGCCGGTTCATCCTCCTGTATCTCACTAAAACGTCCGACCTCCTTATCATAGAAGTAGTTGTCGCCCATATCATCATTCAGCATAGAAACCTCGCCGACTAGAACTCTGCCGCCCTTAGCATAGAAACGATGATAGATACCGGTTTCCAACCGAATACTATCGCCAGGTTCAAGCCTTATGGGCTCGCCCGCAGAACCCTTATGAAGTATCCCATCAATGCGATAATATACCTCGGTGTCCCGTTTTTCGTGCATGTCGTCAGAATGGAACAATTCAATGAACAGGCTTGCGCCACCCCGATTGATGATATCCTCCTTCTTAACCCAGTGCTTATGTAGGGGGATCTCTTGGTTATCATTTAGAATCAGAACCTTTTCAGCATAGGGAACTGCTTCCTCCTTCAAACCATTACGGATGCAAAAGACAACTACCCCTCTTTCAGCGAAGCGGTCACAGCCAAAGTCAGTGACATCCCAACCCATCTGATGCTTTCTCATCCAGCTGGCAGCTGACGAATTGGCTGCCCAGTCTTGTGGCGACCAAAATGCCCAGCGGGGCAATAAAAAACTATGTTGAGCAAGAAACTCCATTGCATCCTTGATAGTAGTATTAATGATCGATCTTTTCATTGTTTCCGTTTATCTCCTTTTATCTCTTTCTATCTCTTTCTATTTATCAGCTTGATTATTCAAGCAATAGGGTCTATTTTATAACAACAAACGGTTGATTGCTACTTTTTACGCCAATTAAGAACTAGGGCAAGAGATGGAAAACCCCAATCTGGCTGCTCCCTTTTTCTCCCTAAGCTTAGAATTAAGGATATAATAGCGCCTATGTTAGTAGTAATAGATAACTATGATTCATTTACTTATAATTTGGTTCAATACCTGGGCGAGCTGGGGATGGAATCGCAGGTTTATCGTAATGATGAACTATCCGCTAGCGACATTTATAAGCTCAAACCTCAAGCAGTTATTCTTTCACCCGGCCCCTGCACTCCAAATGAAGCAGGCATCTCAATGGAAGTCGCTAAGACCCTTGCTGACCAGGATACGCCGATTCCTATCTTAGGTGTTTGCTTAGGAATGCAATCTATTGCTCAGGCCTATGGGGGTCGGATAGTTCGCGCCAAAGAGGTTATGCATGGCAAAACAGCAGAGGTCTATCATGATCTTAGCCATCTCTTCACCAATATTCCCAATCCTTTTCTTGCTGCTCGCTACCACTCCTTAGTAGCGGAAGCCACCAGCCTACCAGAGTGTTTCACAGTCACCGCTTGGGTAGAAGATGACACTAAGGAAGAATCAGAAATCATGGCAATAAAGCACAAAGATTTACCTATCGAAGGAGTCCAGTTTCACCCAGAATCCATTCTAACTGCCGAAGGAAAACAGCTCCTCAAGAACTTTATTGATTTATATATTAACAAGGAAGAACATTATGAAAGTAACTCTTAAGGGACAATCAGTTAACACCTGCGGTCCTTTGCCGGGTAGTTATGACATCTTACCTGACTTTAAGCTCCTGACTGGGCATCTACAGGAAGTGTCCTTAGCAAATTTCACTACTCCTTTTCTGCTATTAAATATCTTTCCCAGCATAGATACCAATACTTGCGCAGCCTCGGTGCGCGCTTTCAATGAGGAACTCAGCCGGCTCAAGGATGTAACTGTCCTTTGCATATCCGCTGACCTACCCTTCGCCCAATCACGCTTTTGTGCCGCTGAGGGACTGGCGCGCGTGGTGACCCTGTCTGCCTTTAGATCCTCCTTCCCTAAAGACTATGGGGTGGAGATGATAGAAGGCCCACTAGAGAAGCTGTGTGCGCGGGCAATTATTATCGCTGATAAGGAACGCCGAATCCTCTATACTCAGTTGGTGCCAGAAATCACCCATGAGCCAGACTACAGAGCCGCTCTTAAAGTGCTAACAAATTAGAATAGTCGTCAGCTATTTTTAAAACAGTCTATGAAGCCCTAGCCAGTTTTCGCATTGGGGCTCATATTTCAAGATTCACTCGATATAAGATCTCCTCAGTCGGGCGGTGAGACCTGCCAGTAAATCATAGGCTATGCGATTGGTTGCAGCTGCTACCTCCTCGACTGGCAAGGCTCTCATCCCCTCCCCCCATAAGATCACCTCATCACCTACCTGAGCACTGGGGCAATGGCTAAGATCAACTGAAAGCAGATCCATTGAAACCCTTCCGCTTAGAGAACACCTATACCCATTAACCAATACAGGGACTCCATCACCGACGAGGCCTAAGCGCGGATAGCCATCCCCATAGCCTAGGGGAACAGTCCCCACCCGACAATCACTTGAAGCCGACCAGGTTCCCTCATAGCCAACCCTGTCGCCAGCCTTAAGCTGATGAATGGCAATTAAACGAGATTTTAGAGTCATCACTGGTTTCAATCCAATAGTCCTAGCCGACCTCTCATCAAGAGGTGATGCACCATAGAGCATCAAGCCAGGTCTGTCATAGTCGCTAAGCGCCGAAGGTAAATTAATGAGCGCTGCCGAATTACAAAGAGAACGGGGCAGCTCAAATCCTCTTAAGGCAGAATTAAAATCGTCAAGCTGTTTCAAGCTGGGGGTGGTATCCGGTTGATTGGCACTATGAAAATGAGTCATCACAAAGACCAGCTGCCAGGGGCGATTCTTGAAGTCATCAATGGCGCTATGTAATTGTGCTTTGGTTAGGCCTAAGCGATTCATTCCGCTGTTGTATTCCAATATTAATCTAAGCGGCAACTGGCTTGCCCCCAGCATAGCCAATTGTTCGGGGCTATGAACAACTGCTATAAGTCTATGGGCAACAAGTTCGCTCAGCTCGGATGAATGATAGAAACCCTGTAGGACAAGAATATCTTTTGCTCTAATCACCGAGCGAAGCAAGATAGCCTCTTCTAGGGTCGCTACCGCCAAGGCATCTGCATCGCCAAGGGCCTGGGCTACTTCTTTTATCCCGTGACCATAGGCGTTTGCCTTTATAACCGCAATCAGCTTGCCAGAACTTAGCGAACGAGCAAGCTCTAAGTTATGCCTCAAGCTACTTAGATTGATCTGCGCCTCGGTCGGGCGATTAGCCCATATCACAAATTAGCAGAGATATCGTCATAGCTAGTCCGTTCCAAACTAGCAAAGCAGGTGCGGGTAGCATCAAAAGCAAGCCTTATGGTGCCAGTGGGGCCATTTCGCTGTTTGGCAATAATAATCTCAGCTATCCCCCTATCAGGAGACTCCGGATCATAAACCTCATCGCGATAAATCAAAAGGAGCAGGTCTGCATCCTGTTCAATAGCACCGGATTCGCGCAGATCCGCCATCAGAGGTCGCTTGTTGGGGCGAGATTCCAAGGCGCGATTAAGCTGAGAGAGCGCAACCAAAGGAACATTGAACTCCTTAGCGATTGCTTTAAGGGAGCGGGATATCTCCGATATCTCGGTTACCCGATTCTCATTGGTCTGCACCAGATGCATCAACTGAATATAATCCACCACCACCAAACCTAATTCCATCCCTTGGGGCAGGCGTCTCTTCACCCGTCTTAACCTAGCCCTTATTTCCATAGGAGTTAAGCTACTTGAGTCATCTAAATAGATAGGGGCATCGCGCAGCATAGCAGTGCCTTGACGAATCTTAAGCCAATCTCTCTCAGTCAGTTTGCCAGTGCGAACCTTACCAAAATGCGCTTTGCCCAGCATAGCAACAAGACGCATAAGAATTTGCTCCGCTTCCATCTCCATACTAAAGAATACCGTTGCCTTGTTCTTGTCTATCACCGAAGCGGCGGCGGTAAGGTTCAAGGCAAAACTGGTTTTCCCCATCGAAGGTCTGCCAGCCACAACAATAAGATTTGCCGATTGTAAGCCAGCTGTTTTCTCATCCAACTCATCAAAGCCAGAAGTTTGACCAATAAGCTCATCACTATGACGATAGTAATAGTCAATCTTTTCCAATACCAAACCAACGAGAGAGCCCACTGGACGAATATCGTGAATAATATTTTGATCATCGGTAAGATGAAATATATAGCTCTCTGCTTTATCCAAGAGATCACTGGCATCCAATCCCTGCTTATCATGGACTGTCTTAACAATCTTCTGGGCTGTGCTCAGTAGCTCACGTCTAAGTGATCTATCGCGAATCAGCTCGCCATAGGTATTAATATCAGTGCCGGTAACCGCTGTCTCAGCCAGTTCAGAAATGTATTCCTGACCTCCTGCCTCTTCCAGCTGACCTATAAGACCTAGTCTTTCTATGACAGTAATGGCATCTATGATAGTGCCCTTATCAACAAGATCAAAGATAACCTTGTATAGGATGCGATGACGAGTATCGTAAAAATCAGTTGGTTTGAGGGTATGATTAACATCGTCCCAGTGTTCGCTCTCTAGCATCAACATCCCTAAGAAGATCTGTTCCGCCATCACGGCATTAGGAAGCTGAGCTATATTCGCTTCTTCCGTCTCAGCTCTGTCTTTTTCCCTCTTCATAGAACCATTTTACTCATCTTTAGTAGATTTAAGTCAAATGGAAGGATTTAAGTTAAGGTTTAATGATTTTTTTCTCTCCTTCAGCCGAAACATAAAAAAATGCAATTAAGAAGAGGCCCTTCGCGCAAGATAGATAAACAAAAGGACTATCAGCATCCCAACTAATTGTAAATCGCCAAGCGCCTCTGAAAATACAATCCAGCCTAAGATAGCAGCTGTGACCGGTTGGATAAGCAGAGTAAGAGAAACCACATTAGGGCTGACGAAGCCCAAGGCAAAAGAAATGGCACCCTGGCCAATAAAATGACAGAAAAAGCTGAGACAAAAGAGGATGATAAAAGCATAAAGGGTCGTGATGAGCAGCTGCTCACCAAATAACCAAACACATGGCAATAAAAAGATGGAACTCCAGACCGCAGTCCATAGCATCTGTTCTCCCACAGAATAGTACCGCCGAATACTGCCAATCGCCAGCTGGTAGAAGGCATAGCAAACAGCTGCCCCTATAGCCATCAAGTCTCCTTGGAGGAGAGAGAGGTCTGCCATGCTGACGCTAAGTAGTAGGGCAACCCCGCTGAAAGAACAGAGCGCATAAATGATGAAGAGCAATTTGACTTGCCTACCAAAAAACAACCAGCCAAGAGGTATGACAAACAATGCCGACATATTGGCAAGAAGGGTAGCATTTGCCACATAGGTATATTGCAAAGACAGATGCCAGAAGATCTGATTGAGAGCAAATATAAATCCTATCAGCATCAAAACAAGATGGTCTTGACGAGTCTTAATCAGTAGCTGCCTGAAGGTCCTCTCTTTTCGTTTGTTTCCCTCTTTTTCATCCCATAGAAGAAGGAGGGCAAAAAAGGGAATGGCAAATGAAACGCGATAAAAACCAGTGGCTATAGGACCCAATTCACTCAACCTTACCAAGATTGGAGAAAAGCCAATGAACATAGCGCCTCCTATGGCGCCCAAGTAGGCTAATCTGCCCTTTCTTAAAATAGATGAGGCATGAATGGCGCTAGACTTGTCGACGGATGCCATTAGATGAATAGGCTTCCGCTTGCCAAGATAAGTAGGAGAGAGAGGTCTGCCATGCTGACGCTAAGTAGTAGGGCAACCCCGCTGAAAGAACAGAGCGCATAAACAATGAAGAGCAATTTGACTTGCCTACCAAAAAACAACCAGCCAAGAGGTATGACAAACAATGCCGACATATTGGCAAGAAGGGTAGCATTTGCCACATAAGACTTCTCGACGGATGCCATTAGATGAATAGGCTTCCGCTTGCCAAGATAAGTAGGAGAGAGAGGTCTGCCATGCTGACGCTAAGTAGTAGGGCAACCCCGCTGAAAGAACAGAGCGCATAAACAATGAAGAGCAATTTGACTTGCCTACCAAAAAACAACCAGCCAAGAGGTATGACAAACAATGCCGACATATTGGCAAGAAGGGTAGCATTTGCCACATAAGACTTCTCGACGGATGCCATTAGATGAATAGGCTTCCGCTTGCCAAGCTAAGTAGGAGAGAGAGGTCTGCCATGCTGACGCTAAGTAGTAGGGCAACCCCGCTGAAAGAACAGAGCGCATAAACAATGAAGAGCAATTTGACTTGCCTACCAAAAAACAACCAGCCAAGAGGTATGACAAACAATGCCGACATATTGGCAAGAAGGGTAGCATTTGCCACATAAGACTTCTCGACGGATGCCATTAGATGAATAGGCTTCCGCTTGCCAAGATAAGTAGGAGAGAGAGGTCTGCCATGCTGACGCTAAGTAGTAGGGCAACCCCGCTGAAAGAACAGAGCGCATAAATGATGAAGAGCAATTTGACTTGCCTACCAAAAAACAACCAGCCAAGAGGTATGACAAACAATGCCGACATATTGGCAAGAAGGGTAGCATTTGCCACATAAGACTTCTCGACGGATGCCATTAGATGAATAGGCTTCCGCTTGCCAAGATAGATAGATAGGTAGGGCTGCATTAATCTCATTATAAAGAGGAGAAAAAGGCAAAGAAGAGAAGGCTGCTAGGGTTCAAAGCCCTCGTAAGAGATCATTGGGGATGGGGAATCATTCTAAAAACTATTCTTGCTCTTTCATTAGTCAGCCCCGTCAGTTAGACCCATCAAGGAACGAATGGGCTTTAGAGTCTTTTCGGCTTCATCTTGCGCCTTAATTTTTCCGTCAGCCAAAATTTTAATGACCTGCGCCTTGTCATTGAGATATTCATTCGCACGGGCGGCAAAAGGCTCTTGGGTTTCAATCACCCTATCAGCCAATCGCTTCTTACAATCAATACAACCTATGCCAGCTGAACGGCATCCCTCATCAACCCAGGATAGAGTCTGCTTGTCTGAATAGACCTTATGCCATTCCCATACCGGACATTTTTCTGGATCGCCTGGGTCGGTGCGCTTAACTCTGGCAGGATCCGTTGGCATCTTTAATAGCTTAGCGAGAATAGTAGCTGGGTTATCACGCAAGAGAATGGCATTGTTGTAGGATTTAGACATCTTGCGACCATCCAGGCCCGGCATCTTAGCATTATTGCTTAACAAAGCCTGAGGCATGGGCAGGATCATCTTACCTGTGTCTTCCAAATAGCCTAAGAGAATCAGCAAGTCCTCTTCACAATATTCCGCTGCCAGCAGCTCGGCGCGCGCCTGAGCGAAGGCTTCCTTGGCGCCCTTTTCTAAATAGCTTTTGCGTCTTTGATTGAACAGCTTGCGCTTTGCTGGCGGCATCTCGGCTAAGAGCTGGTCTCGTTTTGTGCCTATCTGCTGACTATTTCCATAGATGCGATTGAATCGCCGCGCAATCTCGCGGGTGATTTCTATATGAGATTCCTGGTCCTTACCCACTGGCACCCAGCCAGCGCGATAGATAAGAATATCGGCACTTTGTAATAATGGATAGCCCAAAAAACCATAGGTAGATAGGTCCTTGTCCTTAAGCAGAGTCTTCTGCTCCTTATAGCTAGGAACCCGTTCAAGCCAAGACAAGGGAGTTATCATCGAAAGGAGCAGATGTAGCTCAGCATGCTGAGGAACTTGAGATTGAAGAAAAATCACTGATTTCTCTGGCGAGATGCCAGCCGCCAGCCAATCTATCACCATATCCAGGCTACTGGCTCTTACCAGTTCGGGATTCTCATAGTGGGTAGTGAGCCCATGCCAGTCGGCGACAAAATAGAAGCACTCATAGTTGTCTTGCATCTCTACCCAACTCTTCAATGCACCAAAGTAATGACCCAGATGGAGACTACCACTGGCGCGCATGCCAGAGAGCACTCTCCGCTCGGCTAGATAGCTGCTCTCTTTCATCAGGTCCTCTTAGCTATCAATGTTTGTCTAGTAGTCTCATCAGATCGCTCAAGCGAGGTTTTATCTGTTCAGCTTGAGGGCTTAGATGATTAAGAGCCGTGTCTTTTAGCCCATTCCCAGTAAGAGTGCAGACCACGCGGCTGTTTGACGGAACAAAGCCGCTTCGGACATCCTTAAATAGCCCGGCAACCGCGGCGGCCGAGGCGGGTTCGCAAAACACACCTTCCAAAGAAGCGATGGTCTGTTGGGCTAAGACAATCTCCTCATCGGTGCAAGCAAGAAAATGCCCATCGGATTCTTTTTGAGCGGTCAAGGCAAGTCGCCAAGATTGAGGAGCCCCTATGCGGATGGCAGTTGCTATGGTTTGAGGAGACCTAACCACCTTACCCTCAATAAAAGGAGCGGCGCCAGTTGCCTGATAGCCACACATTCTAGGGAGCCGCTTCGCTTTTCCTGCCTGATAGTATTCTTTATAGCCCATCCAATAGGCACTTATATTGCCAGCATTGCCCACTGGCAAACAATGAAAATCTGGTGCATCCCCTAGGAAGTCAACCACTTCAAATGCAGCCGTCTTCTGCCCTTCTAGTCGATAAGGATTAACCGAATTAACCAGAGTCAGCGGGGCAGAGCGAACCACCTCCTTGACCAGCTGCATAGCATCATCAAAATTGCCATCTATTTGAACTATCTTAGCCCCATAGACTACTGCTTGGGCAAGCTTACCGGCTGCTATCTTGCCGGTCGGAATTAAAACATAGGCAGCTAGTCTAGCCCTGGCCGCATAGGCAGCAGCCGATGCCGAAGTATTGCCAGTAGAGGCGCAGATTACCGCCCTAGCCCCTTCTTCTACTGCTTTGGAAATAGCAGTTGTCATGCCGCGATCCTTAAAGGAACCTGTGGGGTTCATACCCTCTATCTTGGCGTAAAGACTGAGCCCTACCCCATAGCTGTCCTCAATATAGGCAGCCAGATTGTCTAGGCGTAAGAGCGGTGTGTTGCCTTCGCTTAAAGATATGGCTGCTCGGTGGAGAAAGGGAAGGTAATCTTTATACTGATGAACTATTCCTCGATGCATTTGGATTGATTATAGCAGTTTTAGTTGCCAAGATTAGAAGCCCTAACTAAATTCACCAAGCAGGACTAAACAGAATCGCTTAGGTCAAGAAAGGCTTGTCTTATTTGGTCGGAACGAAAGCCCCGCCCTAAGAGAAATCGATAGATTTTTTCGCGGTTGGTCTCATTAATAGTCCCATACCTATTCTTCACCAACTGACAAATTTGCTCGACCCAGAAGGTCTCTTCATAATCACAATGTTCGGCTATCTTCTCCTCACTGATGCCCCTTCCCTTAAGATGATAGGATATCTTAATGGGTCCCCACCCTTTCATAATACAGATTCTCACATAGGAAGCGGCAAACCTATCATCATCCTGTATTCCATCAGTTGTGAGCTGTTCTAAGACAGACTCAATGCTTTGTTCTGCTTGGGATGAAGGAAGCTTTTGCCGCCTGAGCCGCTGAGTTAATCTGGTCTTTAGTTCGGCGCGCGAATATTCGCGCCGACCCAGTAATCTTAATGCATAGTTAAAAAGCTGTTGCTCTTCATTCAATATCATTTCACCATCCTAATAACGAAAGTCCTAATCAGCCTTAATCAGCCGCTTCAACCAACCAGCCCTAATCAACCTTATTCAACCGCCTCAACCAATCAGCCCTAGTCAGCCCCAATCAGCTGCCTCAACCAATCAGCCTAATCAGCATTCAATCAATCAGCCCTAATCAGCCGCCTCAACCAATCAGCCCTAGTCAGCTGCCTCAACCAATCAGCCCTAATCAGCTGCCTCAACCAATCAGCCTTAATCAGCATTAATCAGCCGCCTCAACCAATCAGCCCTAATCAACTGCCCCAACCAATCAGCCTTAATCAGCATTAATCAGCCGCCTCAACCAATCAGCCCTAGTCAGCCTTAATCAGCTGCCTCAACCAATCAGCCCTAATCAGCCCTAATCAGCCTTAATCAGCCGCCTCAACCAATCAGCCCTAGTCAGCCTTAATCAGCTGCCTCAACCAATCAGCCCTAATCAGCTGCCTCAACCAATCAGCCCTAGTCAGCCTTAATCAGCTGCCTCAACCAATCAGCCCTAATCAGCTGCCTCAACCAATCAGCCCTAATCAGTTGCCTCAACCAATCAGCCCTAGTCAGCCCCAATCAGCTGCCTCAACCAATCAGCCTAATCAGCATTCAATCAATCAGCCCTAATCAACCTTAATCAGCTGCCTCAACCAATCAGCCCTAGTCAGCATTCAATCAATCAGCCCTAATCAGCCCTAATCAACCCTAATCAACCCTAATCAGCCGCCTCAACCAATCAGCCCTAGTCAGCATTAATCAGCTGCCTCAACCAATCAGCCCTAATCAGCCCTAATCAGCCGCCTCAACCAATCAGCCCTAGTCAGCATTAATCAGCTGCCTCAACCAATCAGCCCTAATCAGCCCTAATCAGCCGCCTCAACCAATCAGCTCTAGTCAGCCCTAATCAACCTTAATCAGCCGCCTCAACCAATCAGCCCTAATCAACCCTAATCAGCCGCCTCAACTGGTTGGGGTTTGAGTGAGGAGCGAACTGCCCCTTCTATTTCTTGGGCTATGTTTTGATTGTCGGTTAAATAGGCACAGGCGCTTATCTTTCCTTGTCCTATCTTAGTTCCCTTATAGCTATACCAAGCCCCTGCCTTATCCACTATGCCCTGCTGAACTCCTATGTCTATGATCTCGCCCAGTCTATTTATTCCCCGACCATAGATGATATCAAACTCTGCTTGCCGAAAAGGAGGCGCTACTTTATTTTTAACTACCTTGACCCGAGTAGAGTTGCCCTTTATGACATCGCCTTCCTTGATAGCGCCAGTGCGGCGGATATCCAACCTGACTGAAGCGTAAAACTTCAAGGCGTTTCCGCCACTAGTGGTCTCAGGGTTGCCAAACATGACCCCGATTTTCATTCTTATCTGATTGATGAAAATAACCAGAGTATTGGAGCGCTTGATATTGCCAGTAATCTTACGCAGGGCCTGACTCATCAGGCGAGCCTGTAAGCCCATATGCGCATCTCCCATGTCTCCTTCAATCTCGGCGCGCGGGGTAAGGGCAGCAACCGAATCAACCACTACCAGATCCACCCCACCAGAGCGGACCAGCATATCGCAAATCTCCAATGCCTGCTCGCCAGTATCCGGCTGAGAGACAATGAGTTCATCTACCTTCACCCCCAGCTTTTCTGCATAGCCAGTATCCAGAGCATGCTCAGCATCAATAAAGGCAGCACTACCGCCATTCTTATGGCATTCGGCTGCCACCTGTAATGCCAGGGTGGTCTTGCCAGAAGACTCGGGGCCATATATCTCTACTATACGACCGCGAGGTAGCCCGCCTATGCCTAAGGCTATATCCAAACCAAGCGAACCAGTAGAGATGACCGGTAGCTGGGCTGTTTCCTCTTGCTGACCCATCCTCATCACCGAACCCTTGCCAAATTGCTTCTCTATTTGTGCCATAGCAGCCTGCAAGGCTTTTTCTTTTGCTTCTTCCATTTTTTTCTCCATAGAATAATTGGATTAATAAATCAATAGTCTGCCTTCTTCAATAGAACATAGAGAGCCCCTGTGCCGCCGTCTTCTTGGCGAGCAGAACGGAAAGCCAAGACCCAGGACAGCTGTTTCATCCAGCTAATTACCCTGCTCTTTAAGATTGCACTGCCCCCTTTCTTGTTCTTACCATGAATGATATGAACCAACTGAATTCTCTTATCAAATGCGCCTAGCAAAAAATCAACCAGCTCTTTCCTTGCCTCTATTAAGGTGCAGCCATGGAGATCCAATGACTCTTCTATTGCTAATCTAGTCCTCCCCAGCCTTTTGAGCTCCTTGTCCTTCACCCCACTGGCTTTATAAAAGATTTCCTCCTCCGGCTCCACTAGGGGAATGACTCCCGTTATTGCTAATGAAGGGGCTTCTAGTCTTCCTAGTCTTCCTGGTATTCCTGGTCCCTCTAGTCTTTCCGCTCTTTCCAGTCCTTCTAGGGAAGCCGAGCTGGTTGAAGAAACCGGCAGCCTGAGGTTCTTCAGTTGGTTACGAAACAATGCCTTTTCTGCGGCAGTAATATACTTATTCATTTGGATAGCTAAATCATTATAAAGCAAAAGTCTTCCTATTATAAAGGTCTTGCCAAATAGAGAAGCGAAAATAAACTACTAAATAGAAGTTTTGGTCCAAATAGATTAGAACCAACATGAAAGCTATGCATTCGACTTTATTATTTTTGGTCATTATAATAAAAATGACTACCAAAGAGATAAATCATTCTTATAATCAAAAAAACAATCTTATCTCTGATAATATAGGAATTATGAATATAAAAATTACTAAGCGAGCGCAAAGCATTAAAGCCTCTCCTACCCTTGCGGTATCGGCTCAGGCAGCCGCCATGAGAGCAGCTGGCAGAAATGTCATCAGCCTCAGCGCGGGCGAACCAGATTTCCCCGCGCCTGAAGCGGCTAAGAAGGCGCTCATTGATTCGGTCAAGGACAATCAGACTCACTATACTCAGGTAGATGGTATTCCATCTCTTAAGGAAGCAGTGATTGAGAAGTTCAAGCAAGACAATCAGCTGGACTATAAGCCAGAACAAATTCTGGTTAGTGTTGGAGCCAAGCAATCCCTTTTCAACCTGGCACTGGCTGTGCTGGAAGAAGGAGATGAAGCCATCATTCCCGCTCCCTATTGGGTATCCTATCCAGATATAGTAAAAGTAGCCCAAGCTACGCCCAGCTATGTGCTGGCGACTCGGGAGCATAACTTCAAGATCACCCCAGCTCAGTTGGAAGAAGCCATCAACCCCAATACCCGTCTTCTGTTCTTTAATAGTCCTTCTAATCCCACGGGTAAGTGCTATGACAAGACCGAACTGGAAGAGCTTGCTGAGGTGCTAAAGAAACATCCCCAGGTTCTCATTGCCAGTGATGATATCTATGAGCACACCCTCTGGGAAAAGACTTTTTATAATCTGCTCAATGTGTGCCCCGAACTATATGATCGCACCATTGTCATCAATGGGGTATCCAAATGCTATGCGATGACTGGACTAAGGATAGGCTATGCTGCTGGACCAGTAAGCATTATCAAGGAAATGAAGAAGCTACAATCGCAAAGCACCTCCAATCCAACCTCTACCTCCCAGTATGCTGCTGAGGCAGCCTTGAGGGGCGACCAGACTCAGCTAGGGGTTATGATAGAGGCATTTCATCGCCGCCACGACCTGATGTTTGAAGCCCTTTCGGCTATTGATGGGATAGACTGCTTGCCTGCCGATGGCACCTTCTACCTTTTCCCTGAGGTAACTGGGTTAATCAGCAGAGTAGCGGAAGTCAAGGACGACCTAGAACTTGCCTCCTATATTTTGGAAAAAGCCGAGGTTGCAATGGTAGCTGGCACAGCATTTGGCGCCCCTGGCTACATCCGTCTGTCCTATGCCACCAGTGAGGAAAATCTCAAAGAAGCCGCCAATCGACTTCAACGGCTCTTCGCCTGACAATGAGGGAGCTGGTTCTTGGCTCCACTGCCTTGGCAATAGTGCTTGCCATATCCAATGTGCTGGTGCAGTATCCAATAAACCAGTGGGTTACCTATGGCGCCTTTTCCTATCCATTTACTCTCCTAGTAGTAGATATTTGTAATCGCATCAAAGGAGCCGCCTTTGCCTATAGGATAGTCTTAATAGGATTTGTCTTTGGGATGATTCTCTCTTACCTATTTAGCACCCCGCGTATAGCAACCGCTTCGGTCATCACTTTTTTAGTTATTCAGCTACTCAATGTCTATATTTTTGACCGCCTCAGGGAAAGAAAATGGTGGCAGGCGCCAGCCATCTCATCCTCTCTTGCCTCTATAGTGGATTCCTTTATGTTCTTTAGTCTTGCCTTTGTGATGACCGGTCTACCTTGGATGACTCTTGCCCTTGGTGACCTAATGGTCAAGCTGGTTACTGTCTTGTTTGTATTACCCATCTATCGCCTCTTCTCCCTTAGCCTATTGAAACCCGCCTAAGGGTCTGATTATGGACAACCCAGCCGTTAGCCATCTCAAAGGAATTAAACAGGCAACTGCTAATCGTCTGGCTCAATTAGGCATCTACCGCATAGCCGATCTGCTGTTTCACTTTCCCTATAAGTATCAAGATCGAACTAGACTGACTCCTATCAGAGATCTATTGCCCGATAAGGATGTGCTAATAGAAGGAACTATCATGGATAGTTCCGTCTTATACAGACGTAAACGCAGCCTACAACTCTATATTAAGGACAAGAGTGGCGGCGCCTATGTTCGCTTTTTCTATTTCACCGCGCCAATGAAGCAGGCCTTTCGCCCTGGTCAATCGTTACGCTGTTATGGCACCCCTCGGTTAGGAACTCAAGGGATGGAATTCTTTCACCCTGAATGTTCTTTCATCAATCCTGCCAATCCCCCTCCCTTAGTGGACTATCTCACCCCAGTCTATCCTTTAACCGAAGGCATCAGTCAACTAAGGATGAGGAAGATAATTGAGCTGGCATTAGAAAAGGCAAGGGTCGAGGGAGTGGAAAACCTATTGCCAAGCTCAGTGAAGAGCACTGAGCTAGACCAACTGCTTAGTATCTCCTTGTTAGAGGCGCTGGAATTAATTCACAACCCACCGGTTGGAACTCAAGGACTAATTGAAGGCACTCATCCAGCCCAAGCAAGATTGGCACTGGAAGAGCTTTGCGCCTATAGCTTAGCATTAGTGAGAGAGAAACAGCACAGCAATAAGCAACTGGCATATCGGCTGGCCTCTTGTCCTAATGAATGGAAGGCTTTACGCCAACAGCTTCCCTTCACCCCAACTCAGGCTCAAAAGGATTGCATTAATGAAATAGCTGCCGACCTAAACAACAATCACCAAATGGTGAGGTTATTACAGGGGGATGTCGGCTGTGGCAAGACTCTAGTGGCGGCCTTCGCCGCCCTTCAAGCCATGGCGGCCGACTATCAGGTAGCCCTTATGGCACCCACTGAGATCCTTGCCGAACAACATCTGACTCAATTTACCCAATGGTTACTGCCCTTAGGTTATGAGGTCACTCCACTGCTTGGCAAGATGTCGGCGCCAGAGAAAAGAAAAAACAGCCAGCTCATCGCCAGCGGACAGACAGACCTCGCCATAGGAACCCACGCCCTTTTTCAAGAGAAGGTTCAGTTTCAACGCTTGGCTCTTATTATCATAGATGAACAACATCGCTTTGGGGTCAAACAGAGAAAACGGCTCCAAGACAAGTCTAGCCATCTAGCCCCTCATCAGCTAATGATGACCGCAACTCCCATACCGCGCACCCTCATGCAAACCATTTTCGCTAATATGGATATCTCCTCCATTCGCCAAATGCCACCAGGCAGAATCCCTTGTCAGACCCTGCTTCTTAATAATAGGAGAAGAAAGGAGCTGGTCGAGAGAATTGATCGTCAGATACAACAGGGAGCTCAGGTCTATTGGGTCTGTGTCTTAATTGAAGAGTCGGAACATCTAGCGGCAGCTGCCGCCGAGAATATAGCAGAGGAGTTACAAAAGATGCTGCCGCAAGCAGAGATTGGCTTGATTCACGGTCGCTTGAAAACAGAAGAAAAGCAGCTGAGGATGAGAGAATTTAAGGATGGCAAGATTCAGCTGCTAGTAGCCACCACTGTGATAGAGGTGGGCATAGATGTGCCTCAAGCAAATTTTATGGTGATAGAGAATGCTGAGAGATTAGGGCTGGCACAGCTGCACCAGCTACGCGGGCGAGTGGGACGAGGGGGAAAAGAGAGCTATTGCTTTTTGCTATTCAATCCCCCCATATCAGAAATAGCGGAGCAGCGACTCAGCTTCATGCGCGACTGTCCAAACGGTTTTGAGATAGCAGACAAAGACTTGGAGCTGCGAGGCGGTGGCGAGCTCTTAGGCATTCGTCAAAGCGGCGGATTGCAATGGAGATTTGCCGATATTGCTAGACATGGCCAAGTCATTAAACATATCCAGCCACTCATCACCCAGCTACTGACCATGCCAGCTGACAAGCAGAATCAGCTCATCAGGAGGTGGTTTCAAAACAAGGATATCTACAGCAGGGTTTGATAGGATTTGCAAGAAGAACTCTTTAGTTCTCTTGTTGTTCTTGTTTGTTTGATTCTTGCTGCTCTTCTTGTTTCCGTAATTTTTGCGGTTTCTGTTTCTCTAAGCCTCCCAGCTGCTCATAGAAATCGCGGACACAATCATGACAGATGATGTCTCGCGGGAAGAGAGGACGCTTTAAACCAAGATGCTTGCCTTGACGGCAACGGCTGAGCGCCACATAGGCTTGACCAGCACTAAAAGCGCCTCCTTCCATATTCAAGACTACGCGATCAAGGGTTTGTCCTTGTGCCTTATGAATGGTAAGCGCCCAAGCCAATATTAAAGGAAACTGCTTATAGGAGCCTACCACCTCAGCGACTATCTCCTTACGATTCTTATCATAGACATAATCTATCATCTCCCACTCTTCTCGTTCCACCTCCACTTTCTTATCATCACTGAGTAGCTTGACTTCTATCTTGTCAGGGTCTGTTGAAATTTTGCTTACCTTTGCCAGGCTGCCATTATGCCAACGCGAGCCATGCATATCATTACGAATGAATATGACCTGAGCTCCCTCTTTGATGACTAGGTTCTTTGGGGCTGGCAAGCGGTCATCTTTATAGTCGGCACACTTGCCCTCAGCTATGCCTTGAAGAATATATTCCTTCTTCTTCAACTCAGCCAGCTTCTGCTGATTATGCCTATCCACAGTGGTGCGCCGACTGGCTAGGATTACTGCACCCTCTTCTACCAACCTATCACAATGAGATGAATTGCATAGATAGTTATTGAGTTTATTAAGGTCAGTAATGCTACCGGCGCGAATGCGGTTGAGGATTTCAGCAAAAGGGCTATGGGGCATCTCAGCGGAATGGAACCTATGGGGCACAGTGAGTTCAACAAAATCAAATCGCTGGCGCGCCAGCATTTCTTTAACCACATTGGAATCAAAAAAGAACATTGCCCTGGCATCTGGATAACGATCGCGCAAGAACTCATCATCCCGTTTAGTGATTACTGGTTGGAGTTGAAACAGGTCTCCAACTAGCAACAGCTTAACGCCACCAAAAGGCTGATTGAACTCTCCTTTATTTGCCTTCATAGCAGCATCCATCGCATCCATTAGGTCGGCTCTTACCATGGAAATTTCGTCAATGACGAGTAATTGCAACTCGTCAAACAGATTCTTCTTGGTCTCAATTGGGTTAATTCTTTCATTGCCGGCAAATCTCTGTTTCACATAGTCAAAGGATTGAGGCGGAAACTGAAAGAAGGAGTGGATGGTAGTCCCACCGACACGCAGCGCCGCCGTGCCAGTAGGGGCCAGAACCGCCATATAGCGAGCAAAAGGAAGCTGCCTCCTTGCTTCTTCCGTTGCCAAATATTCGATAAGAGTGGTCTTGCCGGTGCCAGCGCTGCCAGATACTAATAGGACCTGCTTGTCCTGACGGAGCCGCTCAAATATCCTATGGTATTCTCGTGTATCTATTTTCACGGTCATAATAATAGCATATATATAGCTACTCCCAAGATGACTGTTGCCAAGAGGCTGCGAGTAATGAAGGCTATGGCTAGGGTGAGTAGCCCAGCAACAAGGCGGTCATTTTGCCAATGCAATCCTTCTAATAGGAGCTCTTGACATAGTAAGGACGTAATAACACCAATGGGAATATGGCGAAGCCAGGCTATGACTAGGGGAGGCAAGGACAGCCTTCCTATTAGCATAAGCGGCAAGACACGCGGGATGACAGTCACCAAAGCGCATAATCCTATCAGGGTGAGAATTTCCAGCCGAAGCATCTATAAGCCTATAAGCCCTTGTCGCATCTTGCCACTAGGTCTTTGGGTCTATCATACCTATCGGCTTGGCAGCCGCCAGTTTCCTATCGATTTCCGTAATGCCAAACAGTAGAGTCGCTAGAGTTGCTGTGCCCATAGCAACCAAAAGTGTGGTGAAGGAGCTTGGAAACCATAGGTCTATGAACAGCGTCAGACTAGCAGCCACAAATACCGCTAATAGTGCAACCATGAGACGGTCGCTTCCTATCACCAGCAACATTAATATGGCGGCAAACATAGCTGGCAGAGCAAAATCCAAGCCAAGCTCATCAAGGTTATTAAGGCGGGAGCCTATCAAAGCACCAGATAGATTACCCAAGAACCAAGCTGTATAGGAAGCGAAATTCAGCGCAATCATCCAGCTACCATGAGCCAGAGGATGACCCTTAAGCAAGGCGCTTCCTATGGCAAAGGTCTCGTCAGTCAGCTGTGCCCCTATGGCAATTCGCTGCCACAAAGGAAGATGACGAACTAGGGGAGCAAAAGAAGCAGAGTAGAGAAAATGGCGAAAATTCAGCAAGAAGACAGTCGGCACCAGTGTAGTGGCACCAGTCAAGTAGAGCTGAGCAAAGACAAACTGAGCTGAGCCAGCGAAAACAAGCAAAGAGACCAGTCCAATCTCGATAACCGAAAGACCCGCTTGACTGGCTATTAACCCAGCCGCCAATCCAATTCCAATATAACCAAGCACTATAGGAAGGGCGGCTCGGATACCGCTGATAATAGGCACCTAAATAATCAAACGAGCCCTCACCCCTGATGAAGCATACTGAGGGCGCGGAATATTGCTTTGCGTTTATTGATGGTTTCCTCCCATTCGCGGGCTGGCTCTGAATCCGCCACTATACCACCACCTGCTTGAATATATAAGCTCTTGTTCTTAATAACCACAGTGCGAATGGCAATACACATATCCATATTACCTTGCCAACTCAAATAACCCAGTGCGCCGCCATAGATACCTCGCTGGATAGGTTCCAGCTCGGCAATAATCTCCATCGCTCTTATCTTAGGTGCGCCGCTCAGGGTGCCAGCTGGCAGACTTGCCTTAAGCAGATCCATAGCACTTAAGCCATCCTTTATTTCGCCTATCACATTGGAAACTATGTGCATGACATGAGAGTAGCGTTCAACCACAAACTTATCAGTTAGCTGAACCGAACCTATCTTGGCAATCCTCCCTACATCATTGCGGCCCAGATCTATCAGCATGACATGTTCGGCCAGCTCCTTTTCATCACTCAACAATTCCTGTTCTAGCTTGTTGTCTTCCTCTTGGGTAGAACCGCGCGGGCGGGTGCCAGCTATAGGACGAAGGGTAACCTGCTTGCCTTCTAGTCTTGCCAGGATCTCAGGCGAGGCGCCTATCACATAGAAGTCGCCTAAATTAAGATGGAACATATAGGGAGCAGGATTGACTACTCTCAACGCCCGATAGAAATCAAAAGGCTCATGGGTAAATTTAGTATGCATCCTTTGGGAAGGCACAACCTGCATCACATCGCCAGCATGAATGTAGTCCTTAATCTTGCGAACCGCCGCCTCATAGTCCTCACGGGTAAAGCTGTTCTCATAGTCAAGAGCAAATTCCTTCTTTTGAATGTCTAGATGGTGAGACTCTTTCAAAGGAAGGCTCAGTTGGCGCTCCAACTCATCTAGCCTCTCTTGTGCCCTATCCCAACTATCTTCCTCATCGGTGCGAGCATAGCATACTAGTATCAGCTGATTGCTCTGATTATCAAAGACCACCAGCTCATCACTCTCCATCAAGAGTATATGAGGACAATCCAGTGGATTGGGCTTGGCAAACACTCGCTTCAAGCGGGGTTCCACATAGCCAATGGTCTCATAAGAGAAGTAGCCAACCAGACCACCACAAAAACGTGGCAGATAAGACAAGTCTGGCACTGAAACATCTTGATGAAAAGAGGCAATGAAAGCTAGAGGGTCTTCTACCCTATGATGCTCTTCTCTATCCCCTATGCATAAAGAGACCTCAGCGCCATTTACCTTAATAATCTTGCGCGCCGATAGGCCTATGAACGAATACCGTCCCCAGCGTTCGCCCCCCTGCACCGACTCGAGAAGGTAGCTATAGGGACTATTCGCCAGTTTAAGATAGGTGCTAACCGGCGTATCCATATCCGCCAAACGAAAACGAACCAAAGGGATGCGATTATAACCCTGTTCCTTAAGTCGATTAAACTCCTCTCTCTTCATTCATTGTCAGCTTTTGCTAGTTCTTATGTCATTGCCTCTATAGCTCTTAAGGCTTGTCTTCATCAGTGAATATCACAAATGCCATAGCATAGGGGCCATCATCGCTGATGGTGACAAGAGCACGCTTGGCGCCGAGAGATTTCATTCTTTCTAAGGCAGCGCCGCGCAACAACAAATAGGGCTCGCCACTGGGCTTGTTGATGGCGGCTATCTGGCGCCATGATACTCCTGCCTTCATACCAGTCCCTAGGGCCTTGGCAGTTGCCTCTTTCACCGCAAACCTCTTTGCCAAATAGGCAATCTTATGAGCGCGGCGATGATAGGATTCCTGCTCCTCTGGCGCAAGAATCCTATGGACAAACCTGTCGGTGTATTTCTCATACACTGCTTTTACTCGCGGAATCTGAGTTATATCAAAACCTATGCTTATGATCATATAGAAGAGGTCTCCTCTAAATTCTATTAGGTATTGAAGGATTATACATTTAAACCTCTGCCAAACCCCTGCAGTTTCGTCTCTTATTGTAGGCACTGGGAACAGAGCTGGCGAATTGACAGCCAACCAGTCTTGTGCCGGTTATAGATTGCGCGCTATTTCCTCAATGAACCTTTAGCCAGAATTTCCTCTTGAGAAGATTAATAAGCGAAAGCAGGCAGCCATAGCAGAGCTAGGCCTGTCCTTCTTTTGTTTCTTCTCCTTGTTTCTTGCGGCTGAGGCTATATCAAGCCCTCTTCGGCAAAAGACAGGCTATGGACACCACTGACAATAATGTGATCTAGCAGGCAAATATCCACCAGACTACAGGCCTTCTTGATGGTGATAGTCATATCCTTGTCTGCCTTGCTGGGATCCACTAACCCAGAAGGATGGTTATGTGCTATGACAAGAGCGGCCGAGTTTAGCTCCAATGCCTTTCGGATGATCTCACGCGGAAAAATCGGCGTAAAGTCTATTGTCCCATAGAAGAGCTTCTCAAACTTAATAACCCTATGACGATTATCAAGGAATATACAAGCGAATACCTCATTGGTTTGACCGCCGAGTAAATGAACCAGATAGGATTTCATGGCTTCCGATGATTCAATCACATCTGTCTCCCGTTTCATCACATCTTGGAGATATCTCTGTGCCAATTCCATCACTGCTTGAAACTGAACATAGTGAGACTTGCCAAGCCCTTTTACCTGGCAGAATTCTCTCATCGGGCTGGAAAGCAACCAACCAAGACCATATTCATCAACCAGTTCATTGGCAAGAGTCATAACATTCTTGCCAGAATAACCAACGCGGAGAAATATTGCCAATAGTTCGGCATCAGATAGATGACGGGCTCCTTGTTCAATGAGCTTCTCTCTCGGTCCTCCCTGCTTGCTTATTAGCTTAGCTGGCATGGTCGAAGAACCAACAAGAGTATAAAGATCGTGTTGTTATCATTGTTATTATTATTTTTATATTGAGATTAATTATAGCAAAGAACCAGCTGAGAATGCCAGACAAAAGTAGAATTGTTAAATTTTTGTGTGCTCTTATACATCCCTATGCATCTATATACATATATACACCCTTATGCATCTATGAACTAGAACCCAGATGAAGCAGATTATTGATACAGCTCGCCAATGAGTAATAAACCCTTTCAGCTAAGGCTAAGGGACTAGGCAAAGCCAGTCATCAGTTAAGGAGGGAAGCAGATTGGCTAAATGGGTTTGGTCTAGTTGGGGTTTGCCAGTCGATTCAAAAACCACTAACCATTCGGTTGAAATGATGAGCGACTAGTTAAAGTCAGTTGTGAGTTTAAGGAAGGAGGCAGATTGGCTAAATGGGTTTGGTCTAGTTGGGAAGTGATGAGGAACTAATTGAAAGTCAGTTATGAGTTTAAGGAGGGAGGCAGATTGGCTAAATGGGTTTGGTCTAGTTGGGGTTTGCCAGTCGCATTCAAAAACCACTAACCATTCGGTTGAAATGATGAGCGACTAGTTAAAGTCAGTGTGAGTTTAAGAAGGGAGGCAGATTGGCTAAATGAGTCTGGTTGGAGTACGTCTTGTCCTAGCCGTTTCGGCTGAAACTAGGGAAGCATATTGTCTAAAAGGCTTTGGCGAATCTGGGGCTTGCCAGACGTATTCAAGAACCACCAGTTGCGCCATTCGGCAGGACTAGTGGGAGTGCACTTAATGGCAGGATATTCATCCGACTCACCGAAATCCCAGATGAGATTGCCAGGGGTTTGTTCAGCTGACTCTATGCTCCCACTGTTATCCTCATCACACCAGACCGCCAATGGCACATTCCCATCACCAAATAGATCTGTGTTATCGTCCCAAGTGGCATAAATCATCTCATAGCCAGTTGGACCGCGAAGAGCACTAGTGGTCTGAGGGGCACCAATGTTTACACTAGTAGCACTGCTAGTATCACTGTCCCAATAGGAAGCAACTCCATTGGCCCCGCTCTCTTCTCCAACCAGCATAGGAGTATTACTGCCTAAGACCACATAAGAATAAGCAACCTTGCCATTGCTAAAATCTCCTGTCAGACCGCCCACTTGATTATTCCCGCTCACCTTACCTACTACGACCGAAGAAGAAACAATCCGAGCATCTCCACTATCCCCCACCAGACCGCCCATTTGATTATTCCCGCTCACCTTACCTACCACAACCGAAGAAGAAATAATCTCAGTATCTCTACCATCCCCTACCAGACCGCCTATATTATTATTAGTCCCGCTGACCTCATTCACCACAACCGAAGAAGAAATAATCTCAGTTTCTCTACCATCCCCTACCAGACCGCCTATTACAGTACTCCCACTCACCTCAGCTGCCACAACCGAAGAATAAATAATCACGGCATTTAGACCAAACCCCACCAGACCTCCTATAGGACTATTCCCTTTTATCTCACCCATCACAACTGAACAAGAATGAATCCGAACATTTTTACCACTCCCCACCAGACCTCCTATCCTAATACCAAGACCAACCCCTTCCACCTCAGCTACCTCAACCGAAGAAGAATGAATCTGAGCAGAATCACCATCCCCTATCAGACCACCTATACTAGCCTCACCTCCAATCTTATCCATCACAACCTCAGCAGCAACAATCCGAGCAGAATTCCCCTCCCCCACCAGACCTCCTACACTAAACCTACCTATCACTGCTTCGCCACTGAGAGTCAAATTACGAATCTCTGAACCCCTAGCCATATGACCAAACAAACCCACACAATCCTCACCCGAACGACTAATGCTTAAATTGCTAATCGTCCAGCCATTGCCATCAAAAGTCCCATTAAAAGCAGTTCCTTGACATCCAGTTGTAGCATCATCGATATCATGACCCAAGGGCTGCCAGCCTTTGCCTCCTTCATCATCGGCATAGGTTGCAAGACTGATATCCGCAACCAGCTCATAGCCAGAACAAGAAGTAATGCCGCCATCACCACCACAGCCAGTGGTATCAAGCGCCGCATTCGCCGCTGACTTGCTGCCATTGCCATTTAGAGCATAGCGAACTGCATTCAACTCCTCGTGTGTGGCTAGCTCTATCAAACCATCGCCATCATCATCTATGTCCTCACTTGCATCTTGGCAACCATCCCCATCATTATCGGTCTGTTCATTGCTTTTCCAACCTGACTCCCCAACAGGACAGGCATCCCCCTCAGCATCCCCAACATCATCATTATCACAATCGGCTCTTGTCACACAATTTACTGCTACCTCATCTATATCTCTGATAGTATCATTATCACAATCCGCTAACAACCGACAACTCACTCCATCTGAATTAGACTGATCCTCTTTCGGATCATCATCATCCAATCCATCATTATCGTCATCCGTATCCTCACCTGCATCACGGCAACCATCATTATCATTATCTGTCTGTTCATCGCTTGTCCAACTTATCACACTAGTACGACATTGGTCCGAATCATCATTTACCCCATCATCATCACAATCCTCATGCAAACGACACTCCCTTCCATCAACCGTCCCTGTATCCATCGAATCTAAGACATTATCATTATCATCATCGTCATCCTCATCTCTATCACGGCAACCATCCCCATCATTGTCGTTAGAACTATTACTTGTCCAGTTAATAGCACCAGTACGACATCGGTCTGGTTCAGTATCATCCACCCCATCATTATCGTCATCTGGATCCACACTATTCGCTCGCCCATCCCCATCATAATTGGCACCTGGGCGAATGCCACCGTTGTTGTGGTCTGCCTTATTGTCAGCCCAAACAAAATCTATCACTATTTCCCGCTCCCCGCCATCACTAAGAATCCCTACAACCTCAAACTTCCAATCAAGGTCAAGTAGCCCAGTAAAATCATAGCGGCCATCATCAACAAATTCGCCTATGCTGACTTCTTCCGGTTCAACATTCTCTCCACTGGTTGCCGTGATCCTCAAAACAACAAAATCACCAAAGTGCGATTGGTTGCTTATGCGAAAACCGTTGTCTATGGGAGCGAAGGTGAGTTTCACCTCAAAGCCCGTATGAGAATCGCCATTTCCTCCCGAACCGCCGCCTGAACCACCAGCACAAGCAGTAAGAACTAATAAGCCAGCTATTATCAAAAAGGATAGAAGTCCCCTCATCAGACCCATCAGACCAGACAAAATGCGCTGGGGAGGCATAATAATAAGGGAGGTAATATTATTAGCAAAAACCAACCCTAAAGAATCGAGTAATTTAGTCATGCGATAATTATAGTTCTATTGTTATATTGTCACACTAAAACACTCATATTTTTTGCCATTTTTTTGCTATTTTTTTGCTAGTCTAATCAAAAAGCACCAGCAGACTAGTTCAGCTAGAGTCCTTTTCATCTTTTTCAGTCTCAATGGTCTGATTTGTCTCCTTCATACTTGCCTTTTTTAAAGCTAAGAGGCTGACCAGTCATCAGTTTAAGGAGGCAGGCAGATTGGCTAAATGGGTTTGGTCTAGTTGGGGTTTGCCAGTCGCATTCAAAAACCACTAACCATTCGGTTGAAATGATGAGCGACTAATTAAAGTCAATTATGAGTTTAAGGAAGGAGGCAGATTGGCTAAATGGGTTTGGTCTAGTTGGGAAGTGATGAGGAACTAATTGAAAGTCAGTTATGAGTTTAAGGAGGGAAGCAGATTGGCTAAATGGGTTTGGTCTAGTTGGGAAATGATGAGCGACTGGTTAAAGTCAGTTATGAGTTTAAGGAGGGAAGCAGATTGGCTAAATGGGTTTGGTCTAGTTGGGAAGTGATGAGGAACTAATTGAAAGTCAGTTATGAGTTTAAGGAGGGAAGCAGATTGGCTAAATGAGTCTGGTTGGGGTTAGCTTATCCCGTTCAAATATCTAGGCTGCTGCGGTTGAAGTTGAGGAACTAATCAAAGCCAATCGTCAGTTTAAGGAGGGGAATGGATTTGGTTGGAGTGGATCTAGCCCTTAGATTGAAGCTAGGGAAGCCGCTCGTCTAAAAGGCTTTGGTCTATTTGGGGCTTGCCAGTTGAATTCAAAGACCACCAGTTGCGCCATTCGGCAGGACTAGTGGGAGTGCAATTAATGGCGGGATATTCATCCGAGTCACCAAAATCCCAGATGAGATTGGCATTGGTTTCTTCATCTGACTCTATGCTCCCGCTATTATCCTCATCACACCAGACCGCCAATGGCACGTTCCCCTCACCAAATAGATCTGTGTTATCATCCCAAGTGGCATAAATCATCTCATAGCCAGTTGGACCGCGAAGAGCATTAGTGGTCTGAGGGGCACCAATGTTTACACTAGTGGCATCACTGGTATCACTGTCCCAATAGGAAGCAACTCCATTGGCCCCGCTCTCTTTTCCAACCAGCATAGGAGTATTAGTGCCTGAGACTACATAAGAATAGGCAGCCTTAGCATCGTCAAAATTCCCCGCTAGACCACCCATTTGATTATTCCCGTTCATCTTACCCACTACAACCGAAGAAGAAACAATCCGAGCAGTTCCACCTTGCCCCACCAGACCGCTTACTCTTTGATTCCCGCTCACCTCATTCACCACAGCCGAAGAAGAAACGATCCAAACCGGAGAAGAAGGATCCCGAATCGAAGTAGCACTCCCCAGCAGACCGCCTACATTGTCACTAGTCCCGCTCACCCTATTCACCACAACCGAAGAAGAAACTACTCGAGCATTTTCACCGTCTCCTATCAAACCGCCCACTTCACTAAACCCACTCACCTTAGCTGCCACAACCGAAGAAGAATGAACCCGAGCCAAGTTACCAAATCCTACCAAACCGCCTACACTACTACTTCCACTCACCTCAGCTACCACAACTGAAGAAGAATGAATCCGAGAGATTTCACCACTCCCTATCAGACCTCCTATCCTAGCACCAAGACCAACCCCTTCCACCTTAGCCACCTCAACCGAAGAAGAATGAACGCGAACATCATTACCTAGTCCCATCAGACCTCCTACAGCAGTAACACCTCTCATCTTATCCATCACAACCTCAGCAGCAACAATCCGAGCAGAATTACCCTCCCCCACCAGAGCTCCTACCCTATTCCTAGCTGTGACTGCTTCGCCACTAAGCGTCAGATTGCGAATCTCTGAACCCCTAGCCATATGACCAAACAAACCCACACAATCCTCAGCTGAACGACTGATGTTCAAATCACTAATCGTCCAACCATTGCCGTCAAAAGTCCCATCAAAAGCATCTCCATCACATCCAATGTTACCACTATCTGTATCATGACCCAAGGGTTGCCAGCCTTTGTCAGCTCTATAATTGGCAAGACTTATATTCATAACCAGCTCATAGCCAGAACAAGAAGTGATGTTACCATCACCGCCACAGCCAATGGTATCAAGCGCCTCATTCTCCGCTGACCGGCTGCCATTGCCATTTAGAGCATAGCGAACTGAATTCAATCCCGCTGCTGTGGCTATCTCTATCAATCCATCGCCATCATCATCTATGTCCTCACTTGCATCTTGGCAACCATCCCCATCATTATCGGTCTGTTCATTGCTTTGCCAACCTGACTCCCCAACAGGACAGGCATCCCCCTCAGCATCCCCAACATCATCATTATCACAATCGGCTCTTGTCACACAATTTACTGCTACCTCATCTATATCTCTGATAGTATCATTATCACAATCCGCTAACAACCGGCAACTCACTCCATCTGAATTAGACTGATCCTCTTTCGGATCAGTATCCTTCAACCCATCATTATCATCATCGTCATCCTCACCTGCATCACGGCATCCATCATTATCATGGTCGGTCGATGAGTTACTCATCCAACCTCTCTCACCAGTCCTACATCGGTCCGAACCATCCTCCAACCCATCATTATCGTCATCTGGATCCTCACTATTCGCTCGCCCATCTCCATCATAATTAGCCCCCGGCCGAATGCCACCGTTGTTGTGGTCTGCCTTATTGTCAGCCCAAACAAAATCTATCACTATTTCCCGCTCCCCGCCATCACTAAGAATCCCTACAACCTCAAACTTCCAATCAAGGTCAAGTAGCCCAGTAAAATCATAGCTGTCATCACTCAATTCGGTAATCGAAACAGCCCTCGATATTGACCTGCCTCCATTGGTTGCTGTGATGTTCAAAGAAACGAAATTACCAAAGTCCGATTGGTTGCTTATGCGAAAACCGCCCGGTATAGGAGCAAAAGTGAGTTTCACCTTAAAAGCACTGGGAGGACCTCCACTTGAACCGGCGCCTCCCCCACCAGCACAGGCAGTAAGAACTAAGAAGCCAGCTACTATCAAAAAGGAAAGAAGCCTCCACAGCCTCCACATCAGACCCATCAGACTAGACAGAATGCGCTGGGGAGGCATAATAAGGGAGGTAATATTATTAGCAAAAACCAACCCTAAAGAATCGAGTAATTTAGTCATGTGATAATTATAGTCATATTTTAGTCATATGGTAATTATAGTCATATTTTAGTCATGCGATAATTATAGTCCTATTGTTATATTGTCACACTAAAACACTCATATTTTTTGCCATTTTTTTTTGCTATTTTTGCTAGTCCAATCAAAAAGCACCAGCAGACTAGTTCAGCTAGAGTCCTTTTCATCTTTCTTAGTCTCAATAGTCTGATTTGTCTCTTTCATGCTTGCTTCCTTAATACCCGCCTCTTTCATAGCTGTCTCCTTCATATTTGCCTCTTTAATTAAGGCAGAGGCATAGCTTAGGGCTTCATCGCTTAGTTTCTCGCCACCCACCATCCTACCAATTTCTTGCTGCTTTTCATCCTTGTCCAGCCTCTTGATGCTACTGCCTTGTTCTGCTTTGGTGACCAAATAGTGGCTATCACCAAAGACCGCAACCTGAGGTTGATGGGTAATGCATATTAGCTGGGCATCTTTGCCGAGAGTGGCTAGCGCCTTGCCAACTTTGGCAGCTATTCTTCCACCTATCCCGCTATCTACTTCGTCAAAAACAAGGCAGGGGACAGCCGAATGCTTGGCACCAACTAGATGAATGCCTAAAGCAGCACGAGAGAGCTCGCCACCAGAGGCAATTCGTCTTAAAGGCAATAGCGATGTTTCACTAGAAGTTGCCAGCATAAATTCCACCTGACTATCTCCTTGCATATTAATGTCCTTCTTTTTAGTAAATTGAGTGGCAAAACGGCAAGGCATTTGGAGTCTAGCTAGCTGGTCCATCACTTCTTTATCAAAAGTCTGAGCCACTTTCTTTCGCTTAGTGGTGAGAATGGCTGCTTTGGCAACACACTGCTTTAGCAGTTCTTTTTCTTTCTGGGTCAAAAGGCTTAGTCGCTCTTCAATATGGGTTCTTTCCTCTAGGTCCTTCTTTCGCTTAGTGGCAAGAGACTTAAGAGCCTGGGGCTCAACTCTATGCTTGCGCGCCAGGTTGTGGAGGGCTGCCAGCCTGTCATTTAGCAAATTAAATCTCTCTGGGTCAGCTACCAATCCATCCATATAGCTGCGTAGTTGTGATTGAACCTCATGCAAGATTGCATCGGCATCCATAAGCGATTGAGCCATCTCTTCTAGTCGTTTATCACCACTTTGTTGAAGAAGACTGAGCAGCTGACCGGTCTGAGACGAAATGGCAGGCTGGTCAACATCACTGTTTAATAGCTGCAAAGCATTCTGCGTTGTCTCTAAGAGGGATTCGACATTGTTCAAGCGGCTATGTTCTTCTTCTAGTTGTTGATATTCCTTCTCAGTTAGCGCCAGTTCTTCTAGTTCTGCTAGCTCGTGCTTAAGCAGGGTAAGAGTGTGTTCATCCAAAGCCTCCTTTTGGTAGCAGTCTTGTAGTTCTTGCCGAACTGCCAATAGCTCCTCATAGGAATGGCTATAGGCTCGGGTCTGTTCGCTCAGGCTGCCAAAATCGTCCAAGAGTTTCAGATGGGAGTTGGGCTGTAATAGAGTTTGATGGGCATGCTGTCCCTGCACGCTGACTAGTAGATGACTGAGTTCCCTGATTGCTTCTAGGGTAACTGGAGTCCCATTGATGAAAGCACGTGATGCGCCTTCTTGAGCCAGGGTGCGGCGGAGAATACATTCCTCGCCGGATGACAATTCCTTGTTGTCTAGCCATTCGGTGGCCTGGGGCAATTTGCTAATATTAAAAATCGTGCTGATATCCGCTTGCTTAGAGCCTTTCCTCACTAATGAGGGACTGCCGCGCTCACCTAGGGTCAAGGCAAGGGCATTTAGCAAGATAGATTTGCCAGTGCCAGTCTCACCGGTTATCACATTCATCCCATGAGTAAAATCCAATGAGAGCTGGTCTACCAGAACAAAATTACGAATACTGATATGAGCGAGCACTTCTTAATTCCCGTTCGTTTAGTTTCCTTGCTAATTGGCGAGTTTTCTGACCTTGCCCAGAATGAACCTGACGGCTAGCTAACCAGTCGGAGATGTTTCGCCCAATGAGATGGGTAAGAAAGGAAATATGGCCGGTCGAGTCGTTCAAGCAGGGGATGTAGTTAAACCTCTTGCCACCTGCTTGTATAAATAATTGCCGATTTTCTTGCTCAATTTCTTCTAGGGTTTCCAAGCAGTCGGATGAGAACCCAGGGCATACCACTTGAATATCTTTGATGCCGGCTGCTGGTAATGATTCGAGCGTCTTAGCTGTATAGGGTTGGAGCCATTCTTGGCGACCGAAACGCGACTGAAAGCAAACCTTGTATTCGTTCTCTTGAAGTCTTAACTTTTCCGCAACTAGGCGAGCTGTCTTATGGCACTGGCAGTGATAGGGATCCCCAGCTAGGAATCCAGCTAAGGGAATACCATGGAAAGAAAAGAGAAGAAGCTGTGGCTTGCCATGCTTTTGTTGGAAAAGCCGAATGGAATTGACCAGCTCCTTAATAAATAGGGGTTCATCGTGATAAGAATGGATGGTTCTCAAATGTGGAATCCACCGCCATTTACTTAAGACTTTGGTGAGAGCTTCAAAGACCGACCCAGTTGTGCTGCTAGCATATTGAGGATAAAGGGGCAAAACAAGAAGATGGGTCATCCCTTTTTTCCTTAGTTCATTAAGGGTTTGGGGAATGGAAGGACTACCATAGCTCATAGCCAACTCAACATTAATAGGAATAGGCTGGGAGCGAAATTGGCGCTGCAGCTTCCGTTGCTGAGCTCGACTGAATCTCAATAAAGGAGAGCCGGATGGCGACCAGATCTTCTTATAGAGAGCTGCCGAACGGGGAGAGCGGCGAGGCAAGATGAATAGATTAAGGATAAACCACCAGAGTAAGCGGGGCGCCTCAATGACACGGGGGTCGCTTAAGAACTGGCGTAAATAGACTCTCAAAGCTGGGGCAGTGGGAGCGGCGGGAGTGCCGAGGTTGACTAGGAGAACACCTAGTCTTTCTGTTTGACCATGACTGTGATCGCTTGAGCCGGTGAGACGGCTCATTTTGACCGAACTCCTCTTGTCTGCATAACATAATGAGGATATGGCAGCCTCAGTTGCGGGCTAAGCTCAGTTATTATGGCTACCAAGAAATCACGTTTTGGGACATCCTTATCCACTATATGATTATTCCAAACCAAAATATCTATGTCTATGGGGCGCGGTAGATGGCGGCTGTGCCTGGCGCGCTTCAAAGCAGATTCTATTCTCTTTAGTCCTTGAGTTAATCGAGTGAGGCTTTGTTGAGTGACAAGCATACAACCGGTGTTAATGAAGACCGGCTGAGGCCGGCGCACATCGGTAGGTTGAGTCCATAGCCAAGTGGATCTTGCTAAGATGGTGTATCTCCGTTGAAGCAAGGATAGAGCTTGGCGAATATTTTTCAATGGAGCAATATTAGAACCTAAGCCTATTATTACTCTATTCATTAGTCCTCATTATGCCTCATTATGCCTCATTATGCCTGATTATGTCCGCTTAGCTCTACTGCGACCGAATCACTAAAACGCAAGGCAGCTGGTTTTTCCGCTTTAACTTTCGCTGCCGCCACCAATGAGTAGGACAAGACAATATCCAACACCTCTTTAACCAATCTTTCCAATAGTAAGAAACGATTAGCTTCGACATATTGGATAATCTCTTTGGTGATATCCTTATAGTTGACTGTGTCGGTAATCTGGTCGGTGAGGCAAGACTTCAATGCATGATCATGACATTCAATGGATAGGTTGATAACTAGGTCTTGCTTCTCTTTTTGCTCCCACTCATTAATGCCTATGTAGGTTCTAAGACGAAGGTTGTTAATATATATATGCATAGAATTAGCCGCTTTGGTAGATTATAGTAGTGATTGGTAGGTTTGTGATGCTCGCTATCTCTCGCTAGCTAAGACTATTTTAGATGAAGACCTGAATCAATAAAGAGCACCTGACCGGTAACCGTTTGAGCTTCCAATAGATATGCCAATCCTTGCACCAGCGTAGCTGGTGGGCTGGCTATGCCAAGTGGGGCCATATCAACGACCTTGGCGAGATGCTCTTCGTCCTTATCTGGTGGCGGCAAAGCGGGACCAGGAGCTATGCCATTGACGCGAATATGAGGGGCAAGCTCTTTCGCCGCCATCAGAGTAAATTGATAAAGAGCAACCTTGCTCAGGCTATAGACAAAATGAGAAGTGGTGACACGGGAAATACGACAGTCCAACATATTGATTATCTGACTCCCCTTGGGTGCTTGCTTAGCAAAATCTTGACTGAGAAAAAAAGGGGCTCTTAAATTAACTGCCATATCAGAATCAAATTGGGCTTTAGAAGTATTCATAAAAGAACCAGGTCGGAAGACCGAAACACTATTTATTAATAGGGTGCAGGGACCTAAGTTCTTATTGATGAGAGGGAACAGCAAACTCTGCTGATTAGTTAAATCTGCTTGAATAGGCAAACAGGCAACTCCTTCCTTTTCGATTAGCCTAGTGGTTTCCTTCTGTTCTTGACTGGCGGAGTTATAGTGTAGGGCTATGTCATAACCCTGACGGGCTAGAAAAAGAACAAATGCCTTTCCTATTCTCTTAGCCCCGCCAGTAACCAATGCTGTGCCCCTAGTCATATCCAGCAGGACCTATGGACTCTAGCTGCGACTCTTCTTGCTGTTAGCAAAAAGGCAAAGCAGATGAGAAGCAATAGTGGCAGCAGCTAGGGCAGTGATCTCACCATGATCATAAGGGGGACATAGTTCAACTAGGTCCATAGCTACTAGGTTAATTGAATCAAGTTGGCGGATGGCAGTAAGCGCAGTAGAGCTACTGAAACCGCCGCAACAGGGAGTGCCAGTTGCTGGTGCATAGGCTGGGTCGAGAAAATCCATATCAAAAGTGATATAGGTTGGATTATCGCCAATTATCTCACGCGTTTTTGCTATTGCCCAGTCTATTCCCTTAGTATGCACTTCGGCTGCATTGATAATATGCATATCAAGAGGGTCTGCTATGTTGGTGCGAATGCCCAGCTGAACCGAGCTGGTGGGCTCAATAATTCCCTCCTTAATAGCGCGAGCGAACATTGTGCCATGATCCATCCTAGTTTCTTTATTCTCATCTTGCCAGGTATCTGAATGAGAATCAAATTGAACCAGCGAGAGAGGCTGGCCTAAATTCTTGGCATAGGCCTTAAGGATAGGATAGGAAATATAGTGGTCTCCTCCTAAGGCTAGGGTAGCAGTCTGATGATTAAGGATTTCACCAAAATGCTCTTGTATCCTATCACCTATCTCATGGGGTTTGCCATAATCAAAAGGGCAATCGCCGGCATCTATTAGTCTCAACTGCGCCAAAGGATTCTTACCCCATCCGAAAGGGTCATCCCAGGATATCATAGTGGATGCCTGTCTTATTGCGCGAGGACCAAATCTGGCGCCAGCTCTATTAGAGACAAAGGTATCAACTGGCACTCCAACCACGGCAAGGTCTGCATTGGCATAATCAGCACTTGATGGCAGCCGCAGATAGCTCAGCTGGCCGCTGAACATGGGCTGCATGGGCTGAGTCGCGCTCATTGTTTATGAAGAAACACCAAGCACAGCAGCTGTCTTATCGAGACAGACTCTTACCTTAGCAATCATCTCATCTAGCTGAGGCTCAGTAATAATTAACGGCGGGCATACCACCATAGTATCACGGACTGCTCTCATAATCAGCCCTTCTTCTAGGCAAATATCACGACAGCTATAACCAGCTGTGTATTTGTCATCATAACGGCTAAGGGTCTCCTTATTGACAACCAATTCCAATGCTGCCAGTCCGCCTACTGAGCGTGTCTCTCCGACCAGAGGATGGTCGGCAAGGCTATCCCACTTTTGTTTCAATAGGGGAGCGATTTCCTTGGCCATTCTAGTAACTAGATTTTCCTTTTCTAATATCTCGATGTTCTTAAGAGCAACGGCACAACAGACTGGATGACCTGAATAGGTGAAGCCATGGGCAAATTCCTTGCCTTTTTTGATGAGCTTGTCGGCAACTCTATCGCCTATAAGCACAGCCCCGAGCGGAAGATAGCCGCTGGTGATGCCCTTTGCTACAGGCATTAGGTCTGGTTCAATCCGATAAAAATCACTACCAAACCAGGTCCCTAGTCTGCCAAAACCACAGATGACTTCATCTGCTACCAAAAGAATATCATGCTTCTTGCAGATCTTCTGAACCGCCGACCAATAGCCATTTGGCGGTATGATAACACCCCCCGCCCCTTGCACTGGCTCAGCAACAAAGGCTGCAACCCTATTGCTACCTAGCTCTTTAATCTTCTCCTCTAGCTTATTTGCGCTCATCAGAGCAAAGTCTGCTTCGCTAAGATCCTGCTGTAATTCAAACCCATAGGGTTGCTCAATATGGACTACATTGGGAATAGGCAAATCACCCTGTTTATGCATGAAGCTCATGCCGCCAAGACTTGCCCCTCCTATGGTGCTACCATGATAGGCATTAGAGCGAGAGATAAGAACTTTCTTCTCTGGCTTAGCACACAGGTCCCAGTAGCGTCTGACCATACGAATGACTGTGTCATTGGCTTCTGAACCAGATATGGTGAAGAAACTATGGTTGATCTGAGGAGGAGCCAACTGAGCAAGCCTATCCGCCAGAGAAATAGCAGCCTGGACGCTTGATTTGAAGAAGCTATTGTAGTAAGCCAGTTCTTTCATCTGGTTGCTAGCTGCTTCCACTAATTCAGAACGACCATAGCCCAAGGCAACACACCAAAGACCAGACATGGCATCTAGATATTTCTTGCCCTCACTGTCCCATACATAGATGCCCTCTCCCTTAACCATCACAATGGTGCCCTCTTGGGCTAAGGATTGGGTATCAGTGAATGGGTGAATGTGATGCTTCTTATCTAGTTCCTGTAGTTGAGTTGTAGATTTGTTCATAATTCAATATCCTCATTAATAGCTATTGATACTCCTATTTTAATATCAATAGCCATTAATAATAGGATGTGAACTCCTCCTATCAGTGCATCACCTCTTTGTTTGGATAGGATCATATGATCCCATCCAAGCAAAACAAACAAGAGGTTTCGTGTAAAAAACATTACATTTCAAAGAAAGAACGAGCAATGATAGAAAAAATGAAGAGAGATGGAAAGAACATACGCTTCATAGCTCGGCGCTTAGATCCTTGTCCTTCTACCTGAGGAAATGATAACAAAAATCATGACCCGATTGAACAACGGATTCAAAACACCCGCTGAGGTGTTCCAACAACTCAGCGGAATCAATTATAATGACAGGTGTTGAAGTTTAAATGGGAATCTACCTTTCGTTAATTTTTTATTAGTCCTTTATTAGTTCCTTGAACATGGCGGTGTTGATTACACTTGAACTGATTAAGCACTTCCGTTCCGCGAGGGATGGGGGCGATAGAAACTGAAAAAGAAAAGTTTGGAGCGACACAAATATACCACATCAGCAAAGGTAAGACACGGAGTGTCTTGGAGTGGTTGGGCTTCGCGATTTTTACCAATCAGGGTTTTCTAAAGGTGATTATGTTTTGATGTTGGTGATTTATCTTATAGGCAAAAGGATAACCAAAAGGGAAAAGGGGTTTGTTGTTTTGTAAAAGTATTGTTGTCCCAGAAAGCTCAAACCCGATTTCTTCCATTATTCTTACTATATCTGCCTGAACACAAACCTCTTTTTTGTCTATTGTAAAATCACTGATAATAATGGTTGTATATTTTTTGGTTTTTAATTTTTTATATACTTCAGCCATTATATTTTTTAAGAGAAGTAAAAAATCATCATATCTCACTTGATTGCCTAAATCATTTTCATTGTCTGAATAATACTCAACCCCTGTCCTTGACCCATTTCTCTTTCCATCTCTTTTTGCTCTTAAACCATTGCCATTATTTTTCAAAATATTATGATAAGGTGGTGAAGTGATACAATAATCAAGTTTGGTCTCTAGTTTCTTTACCTCTTTTAATGAATCTCCATTTATTATTTTTTGCCCTTCATTTATTTGTTGCGAATTTGCATCATAAGTGCATCATCTCTCTAACGGGATTATATAATCCCATCCAAGCAAAGAGGTGATGCATTTATGATGCGAATTCACAATTTGTTATTAAGAAATTATTATATTGATAATTGGTAAAAATAGGTTTCCTCGTGTTTTTTAAGATGTAAGTTTGATTGATGCTAGATTGGCAAATCTCGCTTATAAGTAATGCTAGTTATGTTAAAATAGCAAATCAATATGGATATTTCTACTTTCGAGCTCTATAGCAATAAAGCCTTCATAAACGGCGACTGGTTGGAGGCTGCCAGCGGCGAAACCCTTGAGGTTACTAATCCAGTAGATGGGTCGGTCATAGGAACAGTCCCCAATATGGCAAGGCAAGAAACTATGGCCGCGATTGAGGCAGCAAGAGAGGCCTTTCCCCATTGGAAATCTTTATTAGCCAAAGAAAGAGATGTCTTGTTGAGGCAATGGTATCAGCTAATAATGGCTCACCAGCAAGAACTTGCTAATATCATAGTTTTGGAAGAAGGCAAGCCAATGCAAGAAGCATTAAACGAGATACTATATAGCGCTTCTTTTGTCAGCTTCTATGCCGAAGAAGGCAAACGAGCCTATGGTGAGATTATCCCCTCTTTTCGTCCTCATACCCAATCCCAGGTAACTAAAGAACCTATTGGAGTGGCGGCTATGATAACACCGTGGAATTTTCCAGCCGCCCTGATTACTCGTAAGGTAGCTGCTGCCCTAGCCGCTGGTTGCACCTGTGTCATAAAGCCCTCAGATCTTACTCCCTATACTGGGCTGGCACTTATGAAACTAGCGGAGAAAGCAGGCATACCGAAAGGAGTAGTTAATATGGTTACTGGTGATGCAATTCCTATTGGCAAAGAGATAACTTCTAACCCTTCCGTAGCTAAGATTAGCTTTACTGGTTCGGTAGCAGTGGGGAAATTACTAATGAAGCAGGCAGCCGACCAACTAAAGAAACTCTCCCTTGAATTAGGGGGGGACGCCCCTTTTATCCTCTTTGAGGACTTCCCTATTGAGAAGGCAATCGACGAACTCATCGCCAGCAAATTTCGCAATACAGGTCAAACATGTGTCTGTGCCAATCGTGTGCTAGTCCAAGAATCTGTTCATAAGAGCTTCATTGAACAGCTAAAAGCAAGGCTAGAGAAGTTTAAGGTAGGAAACGGATTTGAAGAAGGAGTGGTGCAAGGGCCGCTCATTAATGAGGAGGCGGTTATTAAGGTAGAAAAATATATTGAGGAAGTCTTGGCAAAAGGGGCGAAACTCATATGCGGCGGCAAGCGCCATAAGCTAGGTGGAAACTTCTTTGAACCTACTATTATTTCGGATATCCCGCCTGATATGCCCTGTGTGGAAATCTTCGGTCCGGTTGTGCCAGTTTATCCATTCCGTTCAGAACAAGAGGCTATGAGTCTAGCCAATGCTACCCCCTATGGTTTGTCCGCTTATTTTTGTACCAAGGACATGGCCCGCGCCTATAGAGTGGCGGAACAGCTACAAGCAGGAATAGTAGGAATAAATTGTGGTATCATCTCAACCGAAGTAGCGCCTTTCGGCGGGGTGAAAGAATCTGGTTTTGGCAGAGAAGGAGGTAGGCAAGGATTAGACGAATATATGCAATTCAAACATCGTCTTTTTAATCTCTTATATTAAGCCCATATTAAGCCCATATTAGTCATATATACTAGCCATATATACTAGCCATATTGGTCATATATACTTAGCCATATTAGTCATACATACTAGCCCATACTAGCCATATTAGTCATATATACTAGCCATATTAGTCATACATACTAGCCATATTAGTCATACATACTAGCCCATATTAGTCATATATACTAGCCATATTAGTCATACATATTAGTCCATATTAGTCATACATACTAGCCATATTAGTCTCATATATACTAGCCATATTAGTCATACATACTAGCCCATATTAGTCATACATACTAGCCATATTAGTCATACATACTAGCCCATATTAGTCATATATACTAGCCATATTAGTCATATATACTAGCCATATTGGTCATATATACTTAGCCATATTAGTCATATATACTAGCCATATTAGTCATATATACTAGCCCATACTAGCCATATTAGTCATATATACTAGCCATATTAGTCATATATACTAGCCATATTAGTCATACATACTAGCCATATTAGTCATATATACTAGCCATATTAGTCATACATACTAGCCATATTAGTCATATATACTAGCCATACTACATAACTCGAGCCTTGTTTGGGCTAGGTTGTCTGTTCCCTCTTGTGTCCCTTATGCCTCTCCACTAGGTCTTCAACTACCGATGGGTCTGCCAGAGTGGAAACATCGCCAAAATCTTCAAGCTCATTTGCTGCTATCTTGCGCAAGATTCGTCTCATTATCTTGCCTGACCTGGTCTTGGGAAGATTCGGTGCCCATAAGAGTATCTCGGGTTTGGCTATTGGGCTGATTCGTTCTCTTACCCAGCTAAGTAATTCATCACGCAGCTCCTCGCTGCCTTTGGTTCCTAAGATCAGGGTGACATAAGCATAGATAGCCTGCCCTTTTATCTTATGTGGAAAACCAACTACGGCTGCCTCAGCAACCTTAGGATGAGCAACTAGGGCACTTTCTATCTCAGCAGTGCCGAGTCTGTGACCAGCCACATTGATGACATCATCCATCCGCCCAGTAATCCAGTAATAACCGTCCTTATCCCGTCTTGCCCCATCACCAGTGAAATAGTAGTTAGGATAGGTGGTGAAGTAGGTTTCAACAAATCGCTCATGGCTACCATAGATGGTGCGACTTTGTCCCGGCCAAGAATCCTTAATGACCAAAGAACCAGCAGCCTCCCCTTCTAGCTCCTTGCCCTTCTCATCCACCAGAGCTGGCTGAACCCCAAAAAAAGGTCTGGTTGCCGAACCGGGTTTTAATGGCGTAGCCCCAGGCAAAGGGGTAATCATGTGTCCGCCGGTTTCCGTTTGCCACCAGGTATCTACTATGGGGGTTTTCTTCCGGCCCAATACCTGATAATACCATTCCCATGCTTGAGGGTTAATCGGCTCACCCACTGTGCCAAGCAATCTGAGACTCGACAGGCTGCAGTTGGCATAGATCTGATCCCCTTCGCGCATTAATGCCCTGATAGCGGTCGGGGCAGTATAGAAAATATTGACCCTGTGCTTGTCTATGACCTCTCCCCATCTGGCACTGGTAGGATAATTAGGCAGCCCTTCAAACATAAGAGTGGTTGCCCCATTTGATAGAGGACCATAGACAATATAGCTGTGACCAGTAATCCAGCCAACATCAGCACCACACCAATAGATCTCGCCAGGATGATAGTCAAATACATAGTGGAAGGTCATGCCAACCCATACCATATAGCCGCCAGTAGTATGCAGCAAGCCTTTTGGTTTGCCAGTAGAACCAGAAGTATATAGAATGAATAATGGGTCTTCGGCATTCATAGGCTCGGCAGGACACTCATCACTCTGACGAGCTAAGAGGTCTTCATACCATATATCACGGCCCTTATGCCAGGCCTGCCAGCCTTGCCCAGAAGCCCCTTCCCCGTTTTGATTTTGAATAGATTTGAGAACAACAACATGCCGAACCTGAGGCGTCTGAACCAATGCCTTATCAACATTCTCCTTCAACGGAATGGACTTGCCTCCCCTAAACCCCTCATCAGCAGTTATCACCAGCTCACTTTGCGCATCATTAATCCGATTAGCCAAAGCATCAGGAGAAAAACCACCAAATACAACCGAGTGAATCGCCCCTATCCGAGCAC
Organism: Gammaproteobacteria bacterium; assembly: GCA_965215225.1. GTDB lineage: Bacteria > Pseudomonadota > Gammaproteobacteria > CBDBNL01 > JAAOII01. The sequence goes on along the minus strand of OZ244039.1, from coordinate 1,018,410 downwards.
AAGCAAGCATGACTACCGCAGCCTCAGCAACCATAGGCATATAGACAGTAACCACATCCCCTCGCTTTACACCTAACTCCTTTAGCCCATTGGCACAGCGACATACCTCCCTATGCAACTCAGTATAGGTCAATATTCGGTCCTCCTCCCCGGTATCCCCCTCCCAAATAATCGCCGCCTGATCTCCTCGCTCAGCGAGATGACGATCTAGGCAATTATAAGACGCATTAAGAACACCATCCTCATACCATTTGATACTAACCTTATCCAGCGCGAAAGAAGTGTCCTTTACCTTGGTGTAATCCTTAAACCAATCAAGGCGCTTGCCCTCTTGGCGCCAAAAACTCTCAGGATCCTTAATCGATTCTTGATACTTAGCAAAGTAAGACCCTTCATCTATCCAAGCATCCTTGGCAAGCTGAGGATCTACCTCATATGTTTTGTCTGTCATTTTTTAAGTCCGATAATTATTAATAAAACCATATTCTAGTCATCCCCTATATGCTATATGAAGCTATATGAAGCTATATGAAGCATCTATTTTTCTTGTTCTCCCTCGTGTGCCTTGTTTCCCTTATGTCTCTTATGTCTTGCCACTAGATCCTCAACTACCGATGGGTCTGCCAGAGTAGAGACATCGCCCAGGTCTTCAAACTCATCTACTGCTATCTTGCGCAAAATCCGTCTCATTATCTTACCTGACCTGGTCTTGGGAAGACCAGGTGCCCATAAGAGTATCTCGGGGGTGGCTATGGGGCTGATTCTCTCTCTTACCCAAGTAATTAATTCATCATGCAGGTCCTTATCTCCTTCTACTCCCAAGATCAGGGTAACATAAGCATAGATAGCCTGTCCTTTTATCTTATGTGGAAACCCAACTACGGCTGCCTCAGCAACCTTAGGATGGGCAACTAGGGCGCTTTCTATCTCAGCAGTGCCGAGCCTATGACCAGATACATTGATGACATCATCCATCCGCCCGGTAATCCAGTAATAGCCATCTTTGTCTCTTCTTGCCCCATCACCAGTGAAGTAGTAGTTAGGAAAACGAGTGAAATAGGTTTCAACAAATCGCTCATGACTACCATAGATGGTGCGACTTTGACCTGGCCAAGAATCCTTAATGGCTAAAGAACCAGTAGCCTCCCCTTCTAGCTCCTTGCCCTTCTCATCCATCACAGCTGGTTGAATACCAAAAAAAGGTCTTGTTGCCGAACCGGGCTTTAATGGGGTGGCCCCAGGCAAAGGTGTAATCATGGGGCCGCCGGTTTCAGTTTGCCACCAGTTATCCATTATGGGAGCTTTCCTCTTACCCAATACCTGATAAAACCATTCCCATGCTGGAGGGTTAATCGGCTCGCCCGCGGTGCTAAGCAGCTTGAGACTTGACAAGTTGCAGTTGGCATAGATCTGATCCCCTTCGCGCATTAGGGCTCTAATAGCGGTCGGAGCAGTAAAGAATATATTGACCTTATGCTTGTCTATGATCTCTCCCCATCTGGCACTGGTAGGATAATTAGGTAGCCCTTCAAACATAAGAGTAGTTGCCCCATTTGATAGGGGGCCATAGATAGTAAAACTATGACCGGTAATCCAGCCAATATCACCACCACACCAATAGATCTCACCAGGACGATAGTCAAATACATAGTGAAAGGTTATATCGACCCATACCATATAGCCGCCAGTGATATGAACTATGCCTTTTGGCTTGCCAGTAGAACCAGAAGTGTATAGAATGAATAATGGGTCTTCAGCATTCATAGGCTCGGCAGGACACTCATCACTCTGCCGAGCTAAGAGATCTTCATACCATAGATCACGGCTCTTATGCCACCCTTGTTCCCCCTGCCAGCCTTGTTCCCCTTGTTCCTTTTGTTTCCCTTGCCAGCCTTGTTCCCCTTGTTCCTTTTGTATCCCTTGTTCCCCTTGTCCCCCTTGTTCCTTTTGTCCTCCTTGTTCCCCCTGCCAGCCTTGTTCCTCTTGTTCCCCCTGCCAGCCTTGTTCCCCTTGTTCCTTTTGTTTCCCTTGTTCCCCTTGCCCAGAAGCGCCTTCTTTAGCTTGGTTTTGAATAGATTTGAGAACAACAACATGCCGAACCTGAGGCGTCTGAACCAACGCCTTATCAACATTCTCCTTCAACGGAACCGACTTGCCTCCCCTAAACCCCTCATCAGCAGTTATCACTACTTCACTTTGCGCATCATTAATTCGATTAGCCAAAGCATCAGGTGAAAAACCAGCAAATACAACCGAGTGAATCGCCCCTATCCGAGCACAAGCAAGCATCACAACCGCAGCCTCAGCAACCATAGGCATATAAACAGTAACCACATCCCCTCGCTTGACCCCCAACTCCTTAAGTCCATTGGCACAACGACATACTTCCTTGTGCAACTCAGTATAGGTCAATGTTCTGTCCTCCTCCCCTGTATCCCCCTCCCAAATAATCGCCGCTTGATCCCCTCGTTCAGCAAGGTGACGATCTAGGCAATTATAAGACGCATTAAGAACACCATCCTCATACCATTTGATACCAACCTTGCCCGGCGCGAAAGAAGTGTTCTTTACCTTGGTGTAATCCTTAAACCAATCAATCCGCTTGCCCTCTTGGCGCCAAAAACTCTCAGGGTCTGTAATAGATTCTTGATACTTAGCAAAGTAAGATGCTTCATCTACCCAAGCCTTCTTGGCAAGCTGAGGATCTACCTCATATGTTTTATCTGTCATTTTTTCATTCTAAATCATCTTCTTGTATAGGGTCTTTGTCTATCGTCCTCTTCTGGCTTGTGAAGCACTCTTTCAGCTGGAGGCAGTTGTAATTGTGCTTTCAAATAATCCGCTCGGTCTTTAATAGTAGCTGGCTTGGCTTCTTGGTTACGAAGGAAGCGAGTCAGCCATCCAGGCCCTTTATTTAGGTCCTCATTCAACGAATGGGCAAGTTCATAATCCTCAATAGCCTTCTGATAATCAGCAAGCCGATCATAGGCTATACCACGATTAGCATAATGCACTCCAAGTTCAGGAGATAGCTCAATCAATTCATCATAAATAGCAATGGCAGAGCGATAGTCGCCTAAGAGCAACAAACTATCCGCCTTGCCTCTTAATGCTCCTAGATGTTGTGGGTCATTTACTAGGGTCTTCTCATAACCCTCAAGGGCAATATTATATTTACCGTCCTTAAAATCCCTCACCGCGCGACCATAGGCTGCAGTAGCAGGATCCAGATTAGGCCTAACTACGCCATCATAAAAAGTCCATAGCACCCATGAAACCCCTAAGATAATGGCCGCCCACTTCAGATTCTCATACATTAGCCTCCTCCCATTAGATGTGTATTGTATATATAAGAGAATAAAGGAAGCAGGATAATGGTAATGAAGTGAGCACGACGAGATTGTCCCTTTATTTCCTCTTCATTCAATATAGCGTTTTTCTTCTTCTGTAGTCTGCCCACGCTCACCGTAAGTATCAGCCGATAGACCGGATAATACAAAACCGCAACTAAAACAATAATAGAAACAGGAAGACTAAAGAGCATCAAGCTATTATAAATAAAGAAGAGCGGCTAAGGCCGCCCTTCTTTGTGTAAGGTTGAAGCTATTTCGTTGGGTCTACCGACGCTTCTTTGACTGATGCTTCTAACTCAGCAGTAAATGTAGAAAAATGCATCTTATAAGCAAGAAACCACATCATACCGACACCTAGTGCCCACCAGAGTATTTGCCACACCCATATTGATGGCATGCCAAAAACCCAAGTATTTATATCATTAGGATTGCCGAAGATAGTATTACCAATAACAGCGCCAGGTCCTACCGCGAAGATAAACCATACTATGGCTATAATCCAAGCCAGTGGAACTAGAGACTTCTTCTCGGCTGGAAGTTCTGTATGCGTTCTAACATAATCATGATACCTCTGCCTATGCTTGGTATCCTCCTCACTCTGAGTAAAGCGGGAAATGATAATGGCAACTGGTAAGTTAAACAAGATGCCCCAGAAAGCAGAATGAAGCGTTAAGGGCCAACGACCCCAAGCCTCGATACCGAACCATGCAACACCTATGCTTTCTGTCATCATCACGGCAATAAGACCCAGAATAAGTCCTGTCACTACGCCTGCTCTAGTCAGCCAGGGCCAATAACATATGCCGAGCAATGAAGTCCACATTTGAAAACCAAATGCAACTGCAAGACCGCCTAGCAAAACTAGTGCGTCAGTAGAAGTGATCGCTACTATCAATGCCAAGCCTACAATGATCAATACACCAATACGCGCCCAGAGTTTTTGAGCTGTATCAGACATATCCTTATTGATAAAGTGAACCAGTAGATCACGGGTTAACATGGTCCCAGCAGTAGACATATAAGCAGCACCGGTGGATTGCATGGCTGCCAAAGCACATACAGCTAAGAGACCAACTAACCAGGGGGCAGTATCACCTACAGATTGAATCAGCCGCGGCACTAATTGTCCTTGAGCGGCAGATACTTCCATGATATCTTTATTGCCAAGAGCGCTACCAAGAATATTGTTCACAGCATCTGGATGCTGAGTCACCATGCTGAGGTCGGCTCCTATAAGGTGGCCTCCCATGCCCTGAATAGCAGTAAATACCATGAGTATGAGGCCTATGCCAAAAGAGGATGCCCATACTTGTTGAGGTGCAAACGAGCGAGGTGACTGATTAGAAAAAGCCCACATTGAGAATGCTGGCGATGATTGAATGCCCATCAGAGCAAACATATAGGTGAGATTCATGGCACCCGTCCAAGCACCTCCTTGGGCCTTGGCACCGGCTGACACGAATTGAATCACTCCCGGAACAGCAATATAATGGCTAAATCCGGCTGGCGTTCGTTTCTCGTCTAATTGACTTAGAAGGAATATACCTTCATTCAGCTTAGCAAATCCGCCCACTGCATTGAGAGTAACAATTCCTATGAGAACAATTCCTAAAGCAAGAAGGACTGCTTGCAGTGTATCTACATATGCAACTGCCCGTAATCCACCAGAAGCGACATAGAGGATAACAATCACCGATAACAATACCATACCTGCATTAATCCCTACTGCTTCATTGGTCAGAACATGGAACAAGAATCCCGATGCGCGTAACTGAATACCTAGGTAAGGGACAGAAAATATGATAGCCACTACTACAACTAGCAAACGAATGATATCAGAACGATAATAATCACCAAACATTTCACCAGGTGTGATAAAGCCATAGGCTTTCCCCAATATCCACTGACGCTTCAAGAAGAGAAGACCTGTAAATGGAATAGTGATGGCATAAAAAGATGCATAAGCATATTGGAGACCATCTCTATATATCAAGCCAGGATGACCTACAAAGGTCCATCCAGAAAAAGAGGTTGCTGTCGCTGCCAAGACAAAGACCCATATAGGCAAGTGCCTTCCAGCTATCATATATTCGCTAGCTGTAGTAGCCATACGCATCCCACGATACCCCCAATAGATGCAGTATATCCAATACAGGATAACAAATATACCCAACCAAACTACTGATGCTTCCATATTATTTCTCCTTTTTTGTTTATAAACTAATAAAAAAGTATTCTCATTAACAAGTTAATAAAAATAATTGCCTTATTATAGGCAAAAGTTAAGTATTTGTTGCTTTGAATAGCAAATTTTAAGATTTTTTTATGAGAAAAATTTCCCCTTTACGAGGAGAGATTTATCCGCTTAAGACTTGCTTCATCACCATGAAAGGTTGAAAAGTTCATCTTATAGGCAAGCAACCACATCATAGCTACACCTAAGAGCCACCAGACTATTTGCCATAACCTCAATGAAGGGATGCCAAAAAGCCAGGTGTTCATATCATTAGGGTCGCCAAAAATACTATTGCCAATAACCATTCCTGGACCTACAGCAAAGAAGAACCAGCCTATGGCTATTAGCCAAGCCAAGGGAATGAGCTTCCTATGTTCATCTGGCAATCGCGTATAGGCAACTAAAAAGTCGTGGAACTTTTGCTTGTGATTTATGTCCTTCTCAGCTTGAGTGAAATAAGAAATGACTATAGCAATCGGCAAATTAAACAACATACCCCAAAAGGCAGAATGAAGGGTTAGGGGCCAGCGACCCCAGGCTTCAATACCGAACCAACTGACACCTATGTTGCCGGTCAGCATTACCACAATAATGCCAGTTGCCAGCCCTATGGCAATTCCCCATCTGGTTAACCAGGGCCAATAGCATATGCCGATTAATGCTGGCCACATCTGAAAGCCAAATGACAAGGCAAGATCACCTAATAGAACCAGAGCATCGGTTGAGGTGATGGCTACTAAGAGAGCAAGGAGGACAACAACCAAAACACAAGCCCTTGCCCAGTTTTTTTGCATCGAATCGTTCATATCGCGGCGAATGAAATGGACTATTAGATCCCGCGTCAGTATGGTGCCAGCCGTAGACATATAGGCAGCGCCGGTAGATTGCATAGCTGCCAAAGCACATATAGCAAGCAGCCCAACTAACCAGGGAGCTGTTTGACCTATCACCTGAATCAAGCGACCAACCAGAGCATTCTGACGACCAGTGGATTCCATAAGATCCTGATTAGCAAGCACACTGCCGAAGACATTATTGACAGCTTCTGGATGAGCAGCTAAGAATTTCAGGTCGGCACCCAATAGATGACTTCCCATACCCTGAACCGCCGAAAAAAGCACAAGTATAGAACCTATCACCAAAGAGGACGCCCATACCTGTTGAGGAGCGAATGCCTTTGGACTCCGACTGGCAAAAGCCCAGACGGTAAAAGCAGGCGAGGACTGAATGCCCATGACAGCAAACATAAAAGTCAGATTCATAGCCGCAGTCCAGGCCCCACCCTGAGCCTCAGCACCACTGGCTACCCACTGAATGATACCTGGAATGGCAATATAGTGACTATAGCCAGCTGGAGTTCGGTTCTCGTCTAATTGACTGAGAAGAAAGACCCCTTGGCTTAAGGAGTCAATCCCACCAATGAAATAGAGAGTAAAAGCACCAAGCAACAATATTCCCATCGCAAGAAGAACAGCTTGAAGACTACCTATATAAGCAACCGCCCGTAGCCCACCTGATACAACATAGAAAACCACTATTGCCGATAATAACAACATACCAGCATTTATGCTTAAGAAGCCATGGGTCAAAATGTGAAACAGGAATCCAGAAGCCCTTAATTGCACGCCCAGATAGGGAACCGAAAAGATAAGGGTTATCAAAATAACGAGAAGGCGAATAGTATCCGAACGATAGTAGCTGCCAAGCATCTCGCCAGGCGTGATAAAGCCACCAGCCTTACCTATCAGCCATTGGCGTTTGAGAAAGAGGAGGCCGGCAAAAGGAATAGCTATAGCATAAAAGGAAGTATGAGCATACTGGAGGCCGTCTAGATATATTAAACCTGGATGACCAACAAAAGTAAAACCGGAAAAAGAAGTTGCAGTTGCAGCCAAAACGAAAGCCCATGTCGGCAGTTGTCTTGCCGCTATCATATATTCGCTCGCGCTAGTGGCAAGACGCATGCCACGATAGCCCCAATAGATACAGAATATCCCATAGAGCGCAACAAATAGCCAGAGCCAAATCATTTGCATTTTTTTATGTTATTAATAAAGTAGATAATTATACAAGAACCGATACTAGTTTTTTCAGCTCTATTAGGAGATCTTGAGGGGAGGAAACATAATAATTTGCTTGCCACTTCTGTGGGTCTTCATCAGGGCGATAATAGCCATAGAGGGCGGCCATGGTAGCTGTGCCTGCTCTACGGCCGGCTTGAATGTCTTTAATATTGTCGCCAATAAATAGGGTGCTAGATGCCTCTACTCCTAATTTTTCACAAGCATGGAGAACTGGGAGAGGATGAGGCTTGGCTTCCTCCGTGTCATCACCACATACCATTATTTGCGCTTGCTGTAATAATGGGATATGTTCGCTAAGCGTCTCTGAAAGCGAGCGCTTCTTATTGGTTACTATTCCCCATTTAACGGTTTGCAATATTTCAGGCAACTGTTCCATATCAACAAACAGTTTGGTGCCATGTCTTAGTGGATCTGCGCCATAGTCAATAAGAAAAGCCTCTTCCCGTTTAGTAAGCAGCTCAGCAGCCTGCGCCTCACCGAAAGATTTCTTAATCAAACCCCTTGCTCCTTCTGAGGCATAGGAACGCAATAATGAGTAGGGAAGTGGCGAAAGCTGCTCTTTCACCCTTAAACCATTGGTTACTCCTACTAGATCTGGGGCAGAATCTATCAGGGTACCATCTAGATCAAAAAGAAAAGCGGTAAAATTCATAGTAGATTGCTCAAAGATGAGGGGCAATTATAAAGCATTGGCTAGTAATCATGCTAAAATAACTTGATATAAATGATATTAAGACTATAATGATTAATGGCTTATAATAGTTTTATATAGGAAATGTTATGGAAAATACTATGGAGAATATTATGGAGAATATTATGGAAGATACTATGGAAAATACTATAAAGGACAACAAATCTATATACCTTGATTATTCCGCTACTACGCCGGTGGATCCAAGAGTAGCAAAAAAGATGATGGCTTATCTAACCACTGATGGGATTTACGGTAATCCTGCTTCTCGCTCTCATTCCTATGGTTGGGCAGCCGAACAAGCAGTGGAAAATGCTCGTAAGCAGATTGCCGAGCTGGTTAATTGCGACCCGCGTGAAATTGTTTGGACCTCAGGGGCGACTGAAAGCGACAACCTATGTATCAAAGGAGCCGCCCACTTCTATAGTAAGAAAGGTAAGCACATTATTACCTCTAAGATAGAGCATAAGGCAGTGTTGGATACTTGTCGTCAGCTTGAAAGGGAAGGATTTGAAGTAAGCTATCTAGACCCCAATAGCGAAGGCATCATCGAACCCCAAAAACTAGCAGCTGCCATTCGCCCAGATACTATCTTGGTAAGCCTGATGCATGTGAATAACGAGATAGGGGTTATTAATGACATCAAGGCTATTGGTGAAATTACCCGCGCAAAGAAGGTTATCTTTCATGTAGATGCAGCCCAAAGTCCAGGCAAGGTAAGAATAGATCTACAAGATATGAAAGTAGATCTAATGAGCTTTTCTGCTCATAAGGTTTATGGTCCTAAGGGCATAGGCGCAGCCTTCATTCGGCGCAAACCCCGCGTGAGAATTGAGGCTCAGATACATGGGGGAGGACACGAAAGAGGAATGAGGTCTGGCACCCTAGCAACCCATCAGATAGTAGGCATGGGAGAAGCCTTTGCCATTGCCAAAGAAGCTATGGAAGAAGAAAACAAGCGAATCGCTAAATTACAACAGCGGTTTTGGCAGCAGGTTAAGGACGTAGAAGAGGTCTATTTGAATGGGTCCTTAAGTCAAAGAGTCCCCCATAATCTCAATGTCAGTTTTAACTATGTTGAAGGGGAATCTCTAATGATGGCATTGAAAGACATTGCAGTCTCTTCAGGTTCGGCATGCACTTCTGCTAGCTTAGAACCCTCCTATGTTTTACGTGCCTTAGGCCGTAATGACGAACTGGCACACAGTTCCATTCGCTTTTCATTTGGTAGATTCACCACTGAGCAGCAGGTAGATAAGGCGGCTAGGGATATGAAAAGTGCGGTCGGAAAATTGCGCGAGCTGTCGCCCTTGTGGGACCTGTATCAGGAAGGAGTAGATCTAGACTCGATAAAATGGGCAGCTCATTAATAATTGAACTATAATTGAATTATCAAGTTAAAATATAAACTTATCACAAAAAGGAGATAAAAATGGCATATAGCAATAAGGTCATTGACCACTATGAAAATCCTCGCAATGTCGGAAAGCTAGACAGCAAGTCACCAAATGTAGGGACTGGCATGGTTGGCGCGCCGGCTTGCGGCGATGTTATGAGGTTGCAGATCCAAGTCAATGAAGATGGCGTCATTGAAGATGCTAAGTTCAAGACCTATGGATGCGGTTCTGCTATTGCCTCTAGTTCTTTAGCCACTGAGTGGATGAAAGGGAAAACACTGGAAGAAGCAGGGAAGATAAAAAATACTGAGATAGTAGAAGAACTTGCTTTACCACCAGTCAAGATTCATTGCTCAGTTCTAGCCGAAGACGCTATTAAAGCAGCTATTGAAGACTACAAGAAAAAGAGAGTGAGTCAATCAACATCAACAAAGGCAGAAAGCGCTTAGTTTTTAAGTTTTTGAAACCAAATAAGGCAACTCAAAGCTATGGTGAAATTTAACCTTTCTACTCATGCAGCCGTGCATGTGAGAGAAAAACTAAGGCAAAGGGGCAAGGGTATAGGCATAAGAATAAGCGTCAAGACTACTGGCTGCTCAGGGCTTGCTTATGCGCTTGAATTTGTTGATGAGCAACAAAAGGACGACCGGGTATTTGAAAGTCAAGGGATAAGACTTTATGTGGATCCTAAGAGTTTTCCTTATGTTAAGGGCACTACTATGGACTATGTTAAGGAGGGAGTAAACGAAGGCTTCAAATTTATCAACCCCAACTCCAAAGGGGAGTGTGGTTGTGGTAAGAGTTTTATTGCTTAATTATTGGTTAATTATTGCGAGGCATCTATATCCTCAGTGGCTTCTCTAGTAATCTCTCCCTTTTCTTTACTTTCCTCTAGCTGCAAGAATATCTTTTCCTGATCTATATCATCATCCGCTTCCATAGCCTGTCTTTGTTTTTGTTCTGTTTCTTGGAGGTTTTCATAATGAACATATCCTGTTCCAGCAGGTATTAGCCTCCCTACTACTACATTCTCTTTTAACCCCCTTAGTTTATCTAGCTTAGAGTTAATAGAAGCTTCGGTGAGCACTCTGGTGGTTTCCTGAAAAGAGGCAGCCGAAATGAAGGACTCGGTTGCAAGAGAGGCGCGCGTAATACCTAAGAGAATACGATCATATTGAACCTGTTTCCCTTTCTGGAGCGCCAGCTCCTCATTCACCGCAAGAACGTCGCGATATTCAACCTGCTCGCCCGGAACAAAACGAGAATCCCCCGCATCGACAATTTCAACCTTGCGCAGCATTTGAGAAACAATCATCTCTATATGCTTATCGTCAATTTGGACTCCCTGTAAGCGATAGATATTCTGCACCTCATGAACCACATAGTTAGTAAGCGCCTCTACCCCTTTGAGTTTTAAGATGTCATGGGGATTCAAAGGGCCTTCACAAATAACATCCGCCTTAACTATTCTCTCACCATCAAAAACATTAAGGTGGCGGCGTTTATGAATGGCTAATTCCGCCAGCTTCTCATCTTTATCAGACCATATTTGAATTCGGATCTTATCCCTTACCTCTTTACCGAACTTAACTATACCTGAAGCTGGGGCTAGTATGGCTGCATCCTTCGGCACCCGAGCCTCAAACATATCTGCTACCCTCGGTAGGCCCCCGGTAATATCGTGGGATTTCTGCTCTTCAACCGCGATACGAGCAATGGGATCTCCCTTCTTAATCTTGGCTCCCTCCTCCATATTCACAACGGCGCGCGGCGGTAAGACATGAACCACCGGCCTACCAGTATCTGGATTGACTACCTGTTTTTCTTCGGCATCAACAATATATATGGCAGGTCTCAGATCCTTGCCAGCAACCGGTCGTTCCGTTGGGCTGATCACTTCCTTAATATACACCCCGGTTGTCTCATCTATATGTTGCCTCACAGTGATGTTATTTTCAAAATCTGAAAAAGCAAGAAAACCCTCTACCTCAGATATGATGGGTAAATTATGCAGTTCCCAAGTAGCTATGGTATCCCCTATCTCTACTTCTTGCCCGTCCTTGACTCTCAGGTTGGCGCCATAGGGAACCTTATAATTTTCACATTCGCGATTCTGCTTATTGAAGATAGATATGGTGCCAGAACGGGAGATGACAACATAGTTATCCTCACTACGCTTAACATAGTTAATATTATTAAGGCGGATGGTTCCACCTATTTTAACAACCACGCCGCTTTCTCTGATGTTTCTACTAGCCGCCCCTCCTATATGAAAGGTTCTCATGGTCAACTGAGTGCCAGGCTCGCCAATAGATTGAGCAGCTATGATTCCTACAGCCTCTCCTACATTCACGAGAGATCCACGAGCTAGATCTATACCATAACACTTACTACAAATACCCTGATGTAGCTCACAGGTAATAGGAGACCTCACGCTAACCTCATTGATGTTATGCTGTTCTATCTTATTTAACCAATCCTTATCTATATAGGTCCCAGCTGGAATAACCACAGTGTCACTCTGTTGGCCATAGACATCTTCCGCTACTACCCGACCAAAAATACGCTCGGCAAGAGAGACAACCGTATTACCCCCTTCAACCACGGCAGTCATGCTGATGCCATCACTGGTGCCACAGTCCTCATCAGTTATGACCACATCATGAGAGACATCCACCAACCGCCTAGTAAGATAACCTGAATTTGCGGTCTTTAACGCCGTATCGGCTAGTCCCTTACGGGCACCATGAGTAGAGATGAAGTATTGTAAAACCGATAGGCCTTCACGAAAGTTAGCGGTGATGGCAGTCTCAATGATAGAACCATCTGGTCTTGCCATGAGTCCTCTCATCCCCGCCAGCTGTCTGATTTGAGTCTCTGAACCCCTAGCACCAGAATCCGCCATCATATAAACTGGATTGAAGCTTTCCTGTTCTCCCTTCTTACCATCCGCTAGGTCTACTTCTTCTTTACTCATCTCATCCATCATGGCATGAGACACATCTTCATTAGCATATGACCATATATCAACAATGTTATTGTATTTTTCCCCTTGAGTAATAAGCCCATTGTTAAACTGGCTTTCAATATCTCTTACCTGACTCTCCGCTTCCGCTAAGATATCCTTCTTCTTAGCTGGAATACGCAGGTCCTCTACCGCAATGGATATACCAGATTTAGTAGCATATTCAAAACCAAGATACATTAATTGATCTGCCAAGATGACAGTTTCCTTTAATCCCAACTTTCGATAGCTAAGATCAATGAGGCTGGAAATAGACTTCTTCTGCATGGTGCGGTTTATCACCGAAAATTCAATGCCTTTGGGGACTACATTGAATAATAGAACTCGCCCAGGGGTTGTGGTGTAGATCTGAGTCTGCGGATACTTACTGCCATCCTCTTCAACCTTGTAAGAAGTCATCCGAACCCGGATACGAGCATGTAAGGATAACCGCTTATTAGCATAAGCACGCTCTACTTCGGCTGGATTAGCAAAAATCATTCCCTCGCCTTTTGCATTTATAGATTCGCGGGTCAAATAATAGAGCCCTAAGACAACGTCTTGAGAAGGAACAATGATAGGAGCGCCATTCGCTGGGGACAGGATGTTGTTGGTAGACATCATAAGGATACGCGCCTCCAACTGTGCCTCATAGCTTAATGGCACATAGACTCCCATCTGGTCACCATCAAAATCAGCATTATAGGCAGCACAAACGAGAGGATGCAACTGAATAGCCTTGCCTTCAATGAGGACAGGCTCAAACGCTTGAATGCCCAAGCGGTGAAGGGTTGGCGCCCGGTTTAACAAGATTGGGTGCTGCCTAATTACTTCGGCAACTATGTCCCATAGACCAGGCACTTCAACTTCGACTGCTTTCTTGGCCGTTCTTATACTGGTTGCATGTTCTCTCTCTATTAGCTTATTAAAAACAAAGGGCTTAAAAAGCTCAAGCGCCATCTTCTTAGGCAAGCCGCATTCGTGTAATTTAAGCTCAGGACCTACTACAATCACCGACCGACCAGAATAATCCACCCGCTTCCCAAGTAAATTCTGTCTAAAACGACCCTGCTTACCCTTTATCATATCCACCAGTGATTTCAAAGGCCTCTTGTTCCTATCCGCCATCAACTTGGTGCCGCGGGTGTTATCCAATAGACTATCCACTGCTTCTTGCAGCATCCTCTTCTCATTATGAACAATAATTTCTGGGGCATGTAAGTCCAGCAGTCGTTTAAGGCGATTATTGCGATTAATAACCCGGCGATAACAGTCATTCAGATCTGAGGCAGCAAATCTTCCTCCTTCCAAAGGAACTAGGGGCCGTAACTCTGGCGGCAAGACTGGCAGGGTCTGTAGCACCATCCATTCAGGCTTATTCTTGCTCTTATGAAAAGACTCAAAAAGCTTAAGGCGTTTTGACAATTTCTTAGTGGTTGCTTCGGACTTGGTCTTCGTTAGCCTGTCTCTAATCTCAACAATAGTTTCGCTTATGTCAATATTCTTGATCATCTTTACCAATGCCTCGGCTCCTATGTCCGCTTCAAACTGGCCCGAAAATTCGGCTTTACATTCAGCAAGCTGTTCATGTCTTAATATTTGGCCAACTTCCAAGCCAGTTTGCTCTGGCTTAGCCGATTTAGTCACCACATAGGATTCAAAATAGACCACCCTTTCAACATCGCGCAGATTCATACCCAAAAACAAACTAATCCGCGAAGGAAGGGATTTAAGAAACCATATATGTGCCACTGGACTCGCTAAATCAATATGCCCCATACGACTTCGCCGAACCTTAGAGAGGGTGACCTCTACGCCGCATTTTTCACATACCACACCATGATGGCGAGGTCGTTTGTATTTACCACAGCTACATTCATAATCTCTAACCGGACCAAAAATCCGCGCACAAAACAAACCATACTCCTCTGGTTTAAGGGTGCGGTAATTAATCGTCTCAGGTTTGCGAACCTCGCCAAAAGACCATGAACGAATAACTTCAGGGGAAGCTAACTTAATACTAATAGACTTTAAGTCCTTTTCTCGGCCAAAGCCGCCAAATATTTCTTTCATATGAGTATTTGTGATTTAATAAAAAACGAGAATCTGCTAGCGGCTATAATCCATATTCAAAGCCAAGGAGCGAATCTCTTTAACCAAGACATTGAAGGACTCTGGCACATGGGTTTGTAATAGTGATTTACCATCAATAATATTTTTATATACCTGCTTCCTCCCCTCGATATCATCGGATTTGACAGTTAACATTTCCCTTAGAGTATAGGCTGCGCCATAGGCCTCCAGAGCCCATACCTCCATTTCGCCAAATCTCTGCCCTCCCATCTGTGCTTTACCGCCTAGCGGCTGTTGGGTTACCAGACCATAAGAACCTATCGAACGAGCGTGCATCTTGTCATCAACCAGGTGATTTAGCTTTAGCAAATACATATGACCAACTGTGACCCCCTGTTCAAAACTTTCTCCTGTTCTACCATCGTAAAGAATCTTTTTCTCTGTCTTAGCAACATCTGCCAGATCCAATAGCCGATCTATGTCTTCTTCTTTAACTCCCTCAAATACTGGGGTAGTAATAGGAATCCCCTCTTTCAAAGATAGCGCAAAATATTCCAGTTGCTTTTTACTCAAAGATTCGATGTATTTTATCGCCTTGCCATCGTCCATATTGACATAGACTTTCTTTAATAGATCTACAACCGCAGCGAGATTCTTTTCTTGCTCGATCAAGCGAGTAATCTTATCACCCAACTTCTTGGCAGCAAATCCCAAATGGGCTTCCAAAAGCTGTCCTATATTCATCCGTGACGGTAAGCCGAGTGGACTCAGCACAACATCTATAGGTTCGCCACTCTCATCATGGGGCATATCCTCCACCGGCATGATGGCAGAAACCACCCCTTTGTTACCATGACGCCCTGCCATCTTGTCGCCCGGTTGAATATGTCGCTTAACTGCGATAAATACCTTAACCATCTTTAGCACCCCAGGCGGCAAGCCCCCTTCTCCCGACTGAATCTTCTTTTCTTGCCGCTCATATTCTCTATCCAGATCCCCCTTTACCCTAGCTAAGGTCTCTCTTGCTCTATCCAGCATATCATTTAGTCGGACATCCTTCATATTCAGAGCAAACAGCTCTTCTAATGAACATTCATCAAGATCCTCTCTTGTCAATTTTTGCTCTGCTTTTCCTCTTTTTGCGATTGGCTTGCCGACAAGCCTTTCTCTCAGCTGAGTTGTTGTAACACTGCTAAATATTTGATACTGAGTGTCTAAGTCTTTTTGCACCCCTTCAAGTTCCTCTTTATCTATGGCCTTGGCTCGGCTATCTTTTTCTAGTCCTTCACGGGTAAAAACTTGAACATCTACAACTGTCCCTTTGACTCCAGGTGGAACCCTGAGCGAACTATCCTTAACATTAGAAGCCTTCTCACCAAATATAGCCCGTAAAAGTTTTTCCTCAGGGGTAAATTGGTCTTCCCCTTTGGGCGTCACCATACCAACCAATATATCGCCCGTCTGAACCCTAGCCCCTATATGAACAATACCCACTTCATCCAAGGAAGATAAAGCCGTTTCACTCACATTGGGAATATCCTGAGTAATCTCTTCTTCGCCTAATTTGGTAACTCGCGCGGTGCAGCTAAATTCCATAATATGAACACTGGTAAGCTTCTGGTTAGTAACCAACCGTTCAGACAGAAGAATAGAATCTTCAAAGTTGTACCCCTTCCAACACATAAGTCCTACCCTAAGATTAGTGCCAAGCGCTAGCTCACCAGTATCAGTAGCTGCGCCATCGGCTAGGATGTCCTGGCGTTCAACTCTATCGCCTACTTTGACTGATGGCGCCTGGTTTATACAGGTATTTTGGTTTGAACGGCGAAACTTGACCAATGGGTAAATATCCACTGGCAGGTCTTCGGTTGCCTCAGTAACTCGAACTACTATCTTATTGGAATCCACTTTCTCTACTACTCCAGCTCTCTTAGCTACAATGGAACTGCCCGAATCGCGTGCAACATATTTCTCCATCCCTGTTCCTACCAAAGGCTTTTGTTTCTTCATTAAAGGGACTGCTTGCCGTTGCATATTAGAACCCATTAGAGCCCGATTAGCATCATCGTGTTCAAGAAACGGAATTAAGGATGCCGCCACAGAAATTAGCTGTTGTGGAGACACATCCATTAAAGTAATTTCTTCGGCTGGCTTAAGGGTCACCTCATTCTTGTTTCGGACAGGAACCATATCCTGACCAAGACCATTTTTGCGCTCCATTCGATTCGCAATCACTTGATCCCATTCATCCATTGCCGAAAGATAGGTCACCTCATCAGTCACCTTCTTCTTAGTCACCCGACGATAAGGAGTTTCAAGGAAACCATAAGAATCTATGCGAGCATAAATTGCCATGGAGCTTATCAAGCCTATGTTTGGCCCTTCAGGGGTCTCAATTGGACATAGCCTGCCATAATGGGTAGGATGGACATCCCTAACTTCAAATCCTGCCCGTTCGCGTGATAACCCGCCAGGCCCTAAAGCAGAAACCCTTCTCTTATGAGTAATTTCCGCCAAAGGATTGACTTGATCTACTAGCTGAGATAACTGACTACCGGTAAAAAACTCTCTCACCGCTGCTGAAACCGCCTTTGCACTTATTAGTTCCTTAGGAGTTTGTTTTTCAACTTCCGCTAAACTCAGCCTCTCTCTCACCGCCCTTTCAATACGCAATAGTCCTATCTTCAAGTGGTTCTCTACCATCTCCCCCACCTGCTTTATTCTTCTATTGCCCAGGCTATCAATGTCATCTACATCACTAAGACCATTACGAATATCCATAAGAATTTTCACTGTATCTACTATGTCCTCTTTCGTAAGGGTTATACTCCCCTCTAGCTTATCTCTTTTCAGCCTCTTATTGAATTTCATCCTCCCTACGGGCGAAAGATTGTATCGCTCCTGAGTAAAGAAGAGGTTATCAAAAAAAGTTCTTGCTATTTCCTCACTTATCTGCTCAGCCGGTCTCATCCGACTGTATATATCCTTAATAGCGTCTAGTTCGTTGGAAATCGGAAAATCGCGCATGGTATCAGAAATATAGGAGCCCTTATTTACATCATTGGTATAGATAGTTTTGAAACTGACCACCCCCATCTCTTTAATCTTAGCTAGAACCTCTTCATCAATTCTAGTATTACAAGCAATCACTACTTCATTACCTTCTCTTAGATCCTCAGCTAAGACCTTATCATAAATATACTTGGGTGGAATCTCAAGCTCCACTACACCAGAGTTTTCTAACTCTTGAGCATGCAGCGCTGTAATACGATGCCCCTCCTCTACAACGACCTTCCCTTTATTATCTTTAATATCAAAGCTAGCAACCTGATCCTTAATATGATCAGGGATTAAATTAAGAAACAGTCTGTCATCCCTTAGGTGAATCAAATCCTTTTCAAAAAAATGATCCAATATCTCTTCATTACTTATGCCTAGGGCACAAAAGAGATAATTAATTGGCACCTTATGGCGTCTGTCTATGCAGGCATATACCTGATCCTTGTTATTGAACTCAATATCCAACCAGCTACCGTTATAAGGGATAATTCTCGCCGAATAGAAAACCTTATCAGCATTACTCGCATTGCCCTTAGTATAGTTAAAGAAGACACCGGGCGAGCGATGAAGTTGGGATACCACCACGCGTTCGGTGCCATTAACAATAAATGACCCAACTGGCGTCATCAAGTGAATGTCTCCTATATATACTTCTTGTTCTTTTTGCTCCTTAATAGTCGCAAAGCCATCTTCCTTATTCTTAAGGACCAACCTCAACCGAGCATAAAGAGGAGCAACATAGCTGGAACCATACTTACGACATTCATCAGTCGTATAAGGCGGGTTGTTAATGTCAAGAGAATAGCCATCATATTCAATCGACGCGCGTTTTGTATGGCCTTCGATGGGAAAGACCGAGCGAAAGGCTCTATCTATACCAGATAGTTGATTATCAGATGGTTGGAGAAATCCCTGGTAGGATCTTATCTGACTTTGCAATAGGTTTGGGACACCTACTACCTCTTTTACCTTATTGTATTTAAGACGCAATCGCTTGCGTTCCATTAAGCTATACATAGACTCCGACTCCAAAAGAGAAATTTCTATTTAAGCTCAACTTTTGCTCCTGCTTCTTCTAGATCCTTCTTATACTTTTCGGCATCTTCTTTAGCCACATTGGTCTTAAGACTCTTGGGAGCTCCATCCACTAGATCCTTGGCTTCTTTTAAGCCGAGTTCAGTAATAGTGCGAACCGCCTTAATGACGGCGATCTTGTTGCTACCACATTCTTGAAGAATAACCTCAAACTCAGTTTGCTCCTCTTGCTGAGGCTGATCTTCAGCTGTGGCCGCTAGGGGTGCAGCAGCTACGGCCGCCGCCGATACACCAAACTTCTCTTCGATTGCTTCAACAAGTGCAACAAGGTCCATAACACTCATTTCGGCAATAGCGTTCAGCATATCTTCTTTAGATATTTTTGCCATGATATACTCTTATCTTAAAAACTTGAAAATTACTTCTTCTCCCGCCGAACTGCATCTAGAACACGCGCCAAACCGGTTGGCAACTCTTTCAGTAAGATTGCAAGCTTTTGGACTGGAGCCTGCAGCACACCAGCAAGCTGAGTCAAAGCCTCTTCGCGAGTAGGAAGATTAGCCAGAAAGTCAATCTTATCAGGTTCGAGAAACTCCCCTTTTATAGCCAGTCCCCTTACCTGAAAATTAGAATGTTCCTTAGCAAAGTCCCTGAATAAACGAGCTACCGAGCCTAATTCCTGTTGGGAGAAGCCCAATATGATAGGCCCCTTAAGTCGGTCCTCAAAACAACCAAAATCAGTATCCACCAAAGCACGTCTAATAAGAGTATTGCGCGCCACTTTGATATATACCTGCTTTTGTCTTGCTTGATTCCTCAATTCAGAGATTGCCACGACATTTGTGCCGCGGTAATCGGCAATGGCCCCATCAAGGGCTCCCTTTGCCTCTTTTTTAATCTGAGCGACGACTTTCCGCTTTTCAAGTTTATTTAACATTTCAATGATTGATAGAACGGCAATACAAATTTGCCGTCTACGAATACTAAGCGTCCTTCAATACCAACATCAAAAATCATCAAGATCAGATTAAAGACTATTGAAAGACGCTCTAGGGTCTTCGACAATAAACCGCGCCAATAGGCGGTAATCAACGAATAAAATCTCACAGTTGGTTGGTACTTATATGAATTCCCGGCCCCATAGTAGAGCTTAGAGCTAAGCTTTTCAAATAGACTCCTTTACTTGAACTGGGTTTAAGCCTCTTAATTTCCCTTATGACAGTCTGAAAGTTCTCCAGTAGGTCATTCTTATCAGCGCTTAGTTTGCCCAAAGCACAATGGACTATCCCCTGTTTATCATTACGAAATCTCACCCGCCCCGACCTAGCAGCCTCAACTGTTTTCGCTATCTCATTGGTCACTGTTCCGTCCTTAGGATTAGGCATAAGACCCTTAGGACCCAAGGTCTTTCCTAGTTTCCCCACTAGCTTCATCGCAGCCGGAGTAGAAATAACCAGATCAACCACTAGATTTCCTTTTTCAAAAGCCTCAGCTAAATCCTCCATTCCCACATGATCGGCTTGTTCTGCCTCTTGGGCTTGCTCCCCCTCAGCAAATACAGCAATCTTCACCTTTTTACCCGACCCCTTAGGCAGAATCACAACGCCTCTGACCATCTGGTCTCCTTTACGAGGATCTATACCGAGGCGAGCCGCCATCTCCAAGGTCTCATCAAATTTAGAATTGGCCGCCTCCTGTAATAACTCAATAGCATCTATAGCATTATAGTGATTTGAGAAATCTATCTTGGATTGAATAAGCTTGCGTTTTTTAGTGAGCCTTGCCATGGGTTAAGATTCTACCACCTCTACCCCCATACTACGGGCACTACCTTCAATAATATGCATGGCTTTTTCTATATCTATAGCATTAAGATCCACCATTTTAATTGCGGCTATATCTCTTATCTGTTGTTTGGTTACCTTCCCCACCTTGTTCTTATTTGGCTCACCACTTCCCTTCGCTATATTGGCAGCCTTACACAATAAATAGGCAGCCGGGGGTGTTTTGGTAATAAAAGAAAAACTTCTATCCTTATATATATTAATGATGACTGGTATAGGCATGCCCTCTTCTTGTTTTGAGGTCTTCTCATTAAAAGCCTTACAGAATTCTTGGATGTTAACTCCATGCTGACCTAGGGCTGGGCCTAGTGAAGAGCCAGGAGTTGCCTGCTTTGCCGGTGCCTGTAGCTTGATCTGCACCATTACTTCCTTTTTTGGTCTTGCCATTATCCTTTCTCTACCTTATTAAATTCTATGTCCATCGGAGTAGAACGGCCGAAAATAGAAACCGAAACCTGCAACTTCTGCTTATCATTATCCACTTCCTCTACTATACCGCTAAACCCGGAAAAGGGGCCTTCCATTATACGCACCATTTCACCTGTTTCAAAAAGATGATGTTCAGCAACTCCTTCCAGCCGTCTTTTAATAGCGGCTATTTCCTCTTTCTTTACTGGAATAGGTTCTTTAGGAGTCCCTCCAATAAATCCCATGACCCAAGGAGTAGAGCGAACCAGATGCCAGGTTTCCTTATTCATATCCATTTTAACGAAGATACAGCCAGGAAAAAATTTTCTTTCTACCTGCCGTCTCCTTTCGCCATGAAGCATGGGAACTTCCTCTGATGGTACCAAAATCTCAACCTCATCACCAAAATACTGCCGCATATCACTATTGTTGATCCTCTCTTCTAAAAAACGTTTGACTCGGTTCTCATAACCAGAGTATGTATGCACTACGTACCAATCCATCTTTAAATTAAGCAATTAAGCAATTAAGCAATTATTAATGAGGCAAGCCACGAAAAGAGAGAGTCAAGACCCCAGAGAACTAACATAGCCAAACCAACCATAACAACTACTGAAATGAAGGTTTGAAGCATTTCAGGGCGGGTAGGCCAGACAACCCGACCTATCTCAATGCGCGCTTGCATAATCAACTGAAAAATAGCCTTCCCCTGTTCGGTAGTGTAAAAGATAACAGCAGCCAATCCAAGCAACCCAAGAATCACTAGAGTGCGATAAATAAGCAAATAAGAGGAATAATAGTAGTTACCAACAACTATTATAACCCCTATAGCAATTATAACAAGCCATTTAATAGCCAAGATTAACGAGAAATTGTTCTTCTTCACATTCATAGCAATCTCAATAGAATAAACAGGTCAGGAGGGACTTGAACCCCCAACCTGCGGTTTTGGAGACCGCTGCTCTACCATTTGAGCTACTGACCTCAATAAGATTAATAAATTACTTGAGGATCTTGGTCACTACCCCAGCACCTACGGTTCGGCCTCCTTCTCTTATCGCAAAGCGTAAGCCTTCTTCCATTGCAATCGGCACTATCAAATCCACCTTAATATGAACATTGTCGCCTGGCATAACCATCTCAACATTCTCAGGTAATTCTATCTCACCGGTTACATCTGTGGTGCGGAAATAAAATTGGGGTTTATAGCCTTTTAAGAACGGGGTATGTCTGCCTCCCTCATCTTTATTTAAGACATATACCTCGGCTTCAAACTGAGTATGAGGTGTGATAGAACCGGGATTGGCAAGCACCTGACCGCGTTCTACCTCCTCTCGTTTAGTCCCTCTTAATAACACCCCTACATTTTCTCCAGCACGACCTTCGTCAAGGAGTTTTCTGAACATCTCAACGCCAGTACAGGTGGTTTTGGTAGTGTCCTTAATGCCGACTATCTCAATTTCATTACCTAGCTTCACCACGCCTCTCTCAATACGACCGGTTACTACTGTGCCTCGCCCGGAAATACTAAAGACATCCTCAATAGGCATCAAGAAAGGTTTATCAATAGCGCGCACAGGTTCGGGGAAGTAGCTATCGAGGGTTTCAACTAGCTTTAAGATAGATTGGGTGCCGACCTCACTCTCATCTCCCTCCAGAGCCTTCAAAGCAGATCCTACAACAATAGGGATGTCATCGCCAGGAAATTCATACTTGCTAAGCAGTTCGCGTATTTCCATCTCCACTAATTCTTGTAGCTCACTGTCATCTACCATATCTGCTTTATTTAAGTAGACAACTATATTAGGAACACCTACCTGACGAGCAAGAAGAATATGTTCGCGCGTCTGCGGCATAGGACCATCGGCAGCAGATACTACCAATATAGCGCCATCCATTTGAGCAGCCCCAGTTACCATGTTTTTAATATAGTCTGCATGCCCAGGACAATCTACATGAGCATAGTGTCGCTTATCGCTTTGATACTCAACATGAGATGTGGCAATGGTGATACCACGCTCCTTCTCTTCAGGCGCATTGTCTATTCCTTCAAATGCAACCTCATCTCCACCCCATTTTTGCGCGCATATCCTAGTAAGCGCCGCCGTTAAGGTGGTTTTGCCATGATCTACATGACCTATGGTCCCCACATTTATATGGGGCTTGGTCCTTTCATATTTCTCTTTAGCCATAACTTCTAAATATTTGTTTATTTAATAACTTGCAAGCTCATAACCGGATTTGAACCGGTGACCTCTTCCTTACCAAGGAAGTGCTCTACCGACTGAGCTATATGAGCCTATAAAACCGATAAAACAGACCTTGTCTTTATAGTTCCATGTTTCCATATTTCAATAGTTGCTTCCATAATTCTACAATTCATAGTCTGCATAAGCGGGTAGCGGGAATCGAACCCGCATTTTCAGCTTGGAAGGCTGATGTGCTACCATTATACCATACCCGCATACTCAAATAAAGAACAAATTTATAAAAATTCTTCATCATATGGCATTCTTCAGCTTTCTTCAATAAAAAACAATGGAGAGGGCAGGATTCGAACCTACGAAGCACGAGGCGGCAGATTTACAGTCTGCTGGGTTTGACCGCTCCCCAACCTCTCCATATGTGCCGGCACCAAGATTTGAACTCGGGACCTACTGATTACAAGTCAGTTGCTCTACCAGCTGAGCTATACCGGCCCTAAGGCCATTTTATAGGAATCGGCAAACCGGTAAATATTAAAAACGAATCTTAATCCCAATACCTATGCTATTCTCAAAATCCTCTGTCGTTTCTGGGACATCTTCAACATTAAAAGACGCCTTACCATAACGATAAGAAACATGGGTGATAACTATAGGAGTAAACATAATCTCGTACAGTAAATTAGCTATCAACATATTGTCTAGGTTTCCTCCCGCGATAATATTCGGCACATAATCAACCGACAACAGCAGAACAGTGGGTATGGTAGTGGGAAATCTATAGCCCAGATCAAAACCTGGCAAGATGCCATAGCTAAAATCATTATCGCCTTCATTGGCTGGCTTTAGGTCTGCTACCATAGCAAAAGGTCTAATACCAGCAGCAAAGAGAAAGTTATATTCCTGAACTGCTTCAAGTGACGAGAACACATCCAGGCTTAGTAGGTTAAAGGCATCCTGGTCTGCCTTCTGATTAAAATAATAGGTTCCTCCTAGATCAAGGGAATTTGCATAGTTGCCGCCAGAAGAGACGCTTAGTTCAACAGAATCAAACTGATCGGTTTCCAAGTTATTTCCTAAGGTGAAATAGAACTTTCCTGCCCAAGCAGAAGAATACAAACCAAAAAAGACCATGCCAAAGAAAAGCGCTCTTCTCATCAGAAACTAGGAAAGGGGTTTTTCACTCTTATCCAAGACCATATCTTCACGTTTGATATTGAGATACAACAATAGTGAAGAAGAAATGTAAATGGAAGAATAGGTTCCAACCACAACACCAATAGTTAAAGCAATAGAAAAATTCTTGAGTCCCTCACCACCGAAAACCCACAGGCATAACAAGACAAAAAGAGTTGTGAGAGAAGTTATTAAGGTGCGGCCAAAAACCTGCCTTAATGAGGTATTAATTATCTCAGTCACATCATCAATACGAAGGTTAACAAAGTTCTCGCGAATGCGATCCGAAATAACCAGAGTATCATTGAGGGAGTAACCTATAACCGCTAAGATGGCGGCTAGGACACTAAGGTTAAATTCCAACTGGAACAATGAAAAGATCCCTAGGGTCACCAGAACATCATGGAAAAGAGCCAATAGAGCGCCAGCGGCAAATTTTAGTTGAAAGCGAAAAGCAATATAGATCAGCATGATACACAAGGCGAGCAGCATGCCTATACCCCCTTTTTCCTGTAATTCTTCCCCCACCTGAGCACCAATAAACTCAATTCGCCGTAAATTTACCTCACCGCCAGCCTGTTGAAGAACAGCAAAAACATCATCGCCTCGCCCAGCAGTAAATTTCTCTCCTAAACGAACCAGCACAGTGTTCGGATTACCAAAATACTGAACTACTGTATCTTCAAAGCCACCATCAGCTAGAGCTGAGCGAACCTCATTTAGCACTACACCCTTAGGATACTCTACCTCTACCACTGTCCCGCCGGTGAAATCCAACCCCCAATTCAGTCCTCGCCACATAAGGAAGACGACCGACAAGAGGATACATATAGAGGATATCGCAAAACAGCGATTGCGATACTTCATAAAGTTGAAATTAATCATAATCAAATAGAAATCTTACTTAATCGTCTTGACTCATAGACCCACTCCATCATTCGGCGAGTGACAACTATGCTAGTAAAAAGAGAACAAAGAATACCTATGGATAGAGTAATAGCAAAGCCCTTAATAGGTCCGGTTCCTAAAGCAAATAGTATTATGGCTACTAAGAGAGTCGTGATATTCGCATCCAAAATAGTGATAAAGGCGCGGTCATAGCCAGCATTAATAGCAGCCATAAATTGTAATCCCTGTTTCATCTCCTCCTTAATACGGGAGAATATTAGTATATTTGCATCTATTGCCATGCCCACTGTTAAGACCATACCAGCTATGCCTGGCAAGGTTAGCACCGCGGACAACTGAGACATTATCATCAATATAAGAGTGAGATTCATTATTAAGGCAATGTTGGCAAAGACTCCCGCCAGCTTATAGTAAAAAAGGATGAATAGCATAACGATTAATAGCCCAGCAATAAGCGATATCAAGCCGCGCCGAATATTGTCTTGCCCAAGACTTGGCCCTATAGTCCTCTCTTCAACAAAGTATATTGGGGCGGCAAGGGCACCCGCCCTTAATAGAAGCGCCAGGCTAGATGCTTCTTGACGCCCACCCAGCCCAGTGATAACAAACCTTGAACCCAATGCATCACGGATAGTTGCAAGGCTAATGATCTCTTTGGTGGTTCTAGTGCTAAACGAAGTTTCACCCCTTCCAGAGACAGTAACATTACGAGCGATGCTCTCTACTAGTAACACCGCCATGCTCCTACCTATATTTGTTCTCGTTGCCCGGTTCATCAATCTCCCACCTTCCCCATCTAAGGTAATTGCAACCTGAGGCAAGTTATCCTGATCATATTGAACCTGAGCATTAATAACATGGGAACCTGTAACTATCACATTTCTTTCTAAATAGGCGGATTCTTGACTATTGGCGCGAAAACGAAAGGGTTGAGCATTCGCCTGTGCCAGGCTCTCCAAGCGAAATTCAAGATTAGCAGTAGAGCCTATTATGCGTTTTGCCGCGACCGGGTCCTGAATGCCGGGAATCTGCACGACTATTCGCTTGCCTCCTTGCCTTTGAACTATAGGTTCTGAAACTCCCAACTCATTAATTCGTTCGCGCAATGTAGCCATGTTCTGATCTATGGCAAAATCCTCAATCTGACTGATAAAGTCTTCACTAAAGAAGAGATTCAAATAGAACACCCCACCCTCTTGCCGCTCCTCTATTTCCATGCCTTCAAAGGTCTCCGTCAATAATTCTTTCGCCTCATCGGCTTGTCCTTCAATAGCGAATCCCACCTCAATCATTGGATAGGCTTGATTCTCAATAATATGTTGTTTATCGGTTGTCAAGGATACCATCCGCAATCTCTCTCTTCTCAATAGATTACGCATCTGGC
Source organism: Gammaproteobacteria bacterium (assembly GCA_965215225.1). GTDB lineage: Bacteria > Pseudomonadota > Gammaproteobacteria > CBDBNL01 > JAAOII01. The sequence goes on along the minus strand of OZ244039.1, from coordinate 991,552 downwards.
TGGCATAGAGATCAATTCGCTGACGAATCGCCGCCAGGATATCCACTTCCATAAGAAAATGAACTCCCCCATTGAGATCCAAGCCCAGACTCACCGGCCTATTCCCTAGCCCACTCAACCAACCAGGGAGCACTCTCTTTCTTCCATAAGAGAACTCATACTCATCTTTGAAAAATTCCTCCGTTACTGGGCGAAAATTTAACATATCCTCTTGATTATCCAAAACCACCTCAGTCATTTCATACTCATCAGTTATAAGACGATTAATTGAGACAAAACTAAGATTCCCTTCCCTCATCTTTGCCCTAAAATCGCGAAAGGCGCCTATAGATACTTCAGTGCGTGACAAATCCTTCGGTATAACCTGAATGACATAGTAGTTCTTAAAGTATAGATTAGGCAGAGAAAAATAGACACTAGCCCCAATCAATATTAAAATGAAAAGGGTCAAAAAGGTCTTTTGCCTCGGCGATCTTGATACTGTCTGATGGCGACGCGGACCAAGAGAGTCCCCAAATATATATCTTAGTATCATAAGGTAGAAACTAGACTATATGCTCTTGATGGTTCCCTTAGGTAGCGAAACAGTCACAGAGTTTTTTTGCGCTTTTAATACTACTCCTTTATCAATCTCTAAGACGACAAAATTATCATCCACTTTACGCACAACCCCTATCACACCACCTGCTATAACCACCTCATCTCCCTTCTTGACACTTGCAACAAGTTCCTTATGTGCTTTGGTTCGCTTGGATTGGGGACGCCATAAGAAGAAATAGAATACAGCCGCAAATACGGCAAGGAGAAAAAATGGTTCGAAGGCAGTGAAAGGACTGGCTGCGCCATTTGCCGCATAAGCGGGAACAATGAAAAGATCTATCATATTTTGCTATTGTAATTTAATTTATTTGATAATGTTGATAAAAATTGTTAATATACTCGCTTAATTTATCAGCTTTTATAGCCTTTCTCATTTCTGAAAGCAACTGATGATAATAAAAAATATTGTGCGTGCTTGCCAACTGGGCTGCTCCCATTTCTTTCATTCGGAAGAGATGGTGCAGATAACCAAGGGTAAAGTTACGACAACAATAACATGAACAATTCTCATCAGGAGGTAAGTTTATCATCTTATACTTAGCATTGCGTATATTAATAGGGCCAAAACGAGTAAATAACTGCCCATTACGGCCATTGCGAGTTGGTAAAACACAATCGAACATGTCCATCCCTCGAGCTATTGCCTCAACTAGATCGGCCGGCGCACCTACTCCCATCAGATATCTGGGCGATGAAGAAGCTAGGCGTGGTGCCATATATTCAACTATTTCTAACATCTGGTTGCGCGGCTCACCTACGGACAATCCTCCCAAAGCATAGCCATCAAAAGACAATTTTTCCAATTCACTCAAGCATTGTAACCTCAGTTGAGGATAAACACTGCCTTGAACCACCCCAAAAAGAAGTTGATTGGTGGTTTTTGCCTCTTTGCACCTTTTTGCCCATCCTACTGACAAGACCATGGACTCATATGCCTTTTGTTGTGAAACTGGGTAGGGAGTGCATTCGTCAAAGCACATAATAATATCCGCGCCTATGTCCTGTTGCATGGCAATAGAGCTCTCAGGCGAGACAAAAACAGAAGCGCCGTCTATGGGCGAGCGAAAGGCAACACCAGCTGGACTAACCTTATTTAATTTGGCTAGGCTAAATACTTGATAGCCGCCAGAATCCGTCACAATAGGTTGGTGCCAGCCCATAAAACTATGGACTCCTCCATAATATCTAAGCTCCTCTATTCCCGGCCCTAGCATTAAATGAAAGGCATTAGCCAATAGCATCTGAGTGCCACTCTCTTTTGCATCGCGTGGCAAAACGCCACGTAATGCACCTCTAGTTGCAGTAGGCATAAATACGGGTGTTTCCACATCCCCGTGAGCTAAGCGCAATATTCCAGCGCGAGCCTTCCCCGAAGTCGCAATTACACTAAACACTTCTCTAATTTTTTACAATCATTTATAAGTTAAACTATAATCATAGAATGAAAATCTTTCGCTATTTTTTCTATTTGGGCCTGTGGATAGGACTGACCATTCTCTTCTTCACATTGGTCCTCTTTGTTCGGCTGCCGGAGATTGAAGAACTACGCGATGTCAGCTATCGCCAACCTTTACAAATACTGACCAGTGAGGGCAACCTCATTGCGCGCATTGGTAGTATCAAAAGAGATCCAATCGCCTTTGAAGATATTCCTCAACCACTAATCTATGCCTTAATATCCGCTGAGGATGCCCGCTTTTTCCAACACATAGGGTTGGATTACCGCGGCCTAGCAAGGGCTACTTTACAGTTTATCACTCGTAGTGATGTCCAAACCGGCGGTAGCACTATCACCATGCAGGTTGCGCGCAACTATTACCTCACCCGCGAACGGACAATTTTGCGGAAGATGAACGAAATCTTACTGGCTCTTAAGATAGAACAGATGTTAACTAAAGAAGAGATCATGGCTCTATATGTTAACAAGATCTTTCTTGGTTTTCAATCCTATGGTATGGCGGCTGCCGCTGAAACCTATTATAACAAGCCCCTTAGAGATCTAAGCCTTGCTCAGTATGCTATGTTGGCTGCTTTGCCAAAGGCTCCTTCTAAGCTCAATCCCATATCTAACCCTGACTTGGCTAAGGAAAGACGCAACTGGATACTAGCACGGATGACAGACCTAGGTTATATTTCACGCGGCCAATACTTAAGTGCTACCAAAGAAGCACTCAGCGCTGCCCCTTATGACTATAGGACTGAGGTGGAAGCAAACTATCTAGCAGAAACGGTTCGTCTTAACCTGATAGAGGAACCAGAAAGATACAATATCACCAAAGAAGAACTCTACACCAAAGGTTATCAGGTTTTTACTACGATTAATAAGGATATGCAGCAATATGCCAATGAAGCGGTTCGTCTTGGCTTACTCGAATATGACCGCCGCCATGGCTGGCGAGGCGCTGAAAGAAAATTTGATTCCCTTAGCTCAGCAGCCGACTTTGATGAAACCAATCCTCTTTACAAGGATGCATTGAGTGAGCTAGCAAAGATATCTAGCTATGATAGCTCTCTTGAACCTGCTATCGTCCGTCAGCTAGAAGAGAAGAATATGATTGTAGTAACCTCTAAGGGAGAAAACATAAACATCAGTTGGGAAGGTTTGGAATGGGCGGCAGCTTACATATCTGACGAAGAAGTAGGAGAGACGCCAAGGGCCGCAAATGAAATAGCGGATGTTGGCGACATGGTGAGAATCACGCCCAATGGCAAATCCTTCCTCATAGCCCAGGTGCCTAAGGCCGAGGGGGCCTTTGTCGCGCTTGACCCGCGCAGCGGCAAGACCCTCGCGCTAGTAGGAGGATATCACTTTCAAAAGACAAAGTTCAATCGCGCCATCCAAGCACAAAGACAAATCGGCTCAGCCATCAAACCTTTTATATATACTCATGCATTTCATCAAAATCTCACTGGGGCGGATATCCTTAAGGACGCCCCCTTGGTCACATCAACTCAAAGTAATTTCATCTGGCGACCGACCAATGTTGGCAACCGCTTCCTTGGCTATATTCCTCTTCGGGTTGGCCTTTATAGATCGCGCAACCTAGTCAGCGTCCGCTTGTTGCGTCAAATAGGTATAGAAGACACCCGCGACTATATCAGCAAATTTGGTATTCGCAAAGACAGTATTCCAAAGGACCTCTCTCTTGCCCTTGGTAGCGGTAGTGCATCTCCACTTGAAATGGCGCGTGCCTATAGTGTTTTCGCCAATGGAGGTTTCTTAATCAAGCCCTACTATATTGACTCAATCTTAGATGCCAATGGTAATCCAATCTATCAAAGCCTGCCTCAGCTGACTGAAGCAAACTATAGCTGTTGCCTGAATAAAGCAGAAGTTCTAGCCACAACAAGCCAGGAGAAGCCCCCGCGCATACTTGATGAGGCGCTTCATTATCAGGTCCATTCTATATTGAAGGATGTAGTCCAAAGAGGAACGGCTGTGCGCGCCAAGGCTCTCGGGCGGTCGGATTTAGGAGGGAAGACCGGCACAACCCAGCAATTTGCTGATGCCTGGTTTGCTGGCTATAATCCATACATCACAGCAGTCAGCTGGGTAGGATTTGACAAGCCCTCTTCCTTAGGGCCTCGTGAATATGGTGGCGTAGCTGCGCTACCCATCTGGATATCTTTCATGGCCAAGGCGCTGAAAGGCGTTCCCGAAGTGGATTTTGGGCAGCCTGACGAACTAATTACCATAAATATAACCACTGACTATGACAACCAGTTTAGTGAATTTATTCCACAAGAACACCTGAAAGATTTCTTGGCTCGCGCCAGTCGCAACACAGCTCTAGTGGATTATACCTATAGCACAGCACTAGATAAGAATGGGGATTCTCTCGACTTCTCTCTCAACACCACCAGCATTCAGAAAAAGAGAGAAGCCACCAAAGAGCTCTTCTAGGGTTCTTGCTAAACTCCCTTTCGCTGCTGACCTGAATGTGAGAAGAAGTTTTATGCTTTGGTATGTATAATAAGGGCAGCTCTTAAATAGATCCCATTCATTCATCTGATTGAACCCATCCAAAACATCCAAACAGCTATGCTGTTTCTATGCTGTTCCGGTTTATAAGCAGCTGAGGGGCTAACTCCACCCCATTCAAAACATCCAAAAACCTATGCTGCTTTTATGCTGTTTCTATGCTGTTTCTATGCTGTTTCGGTTTATAAGCAGCTGAGGGGCTAATTCCACCCCATTCAAAACATCCAAAAACCTATGCTGCTTTTATGCTGTTTCTATGCTGTTTCGGTTTAAGCAGCTGAGGGACTAGTTAAAAGACTAGTTAAGGGACCAATTAAAGTCAGTCGTCAGTTTGAAGGAAGCAGCTGGTCTAAACGGTTTTGGTCTATTTGGGGGTCGCCACTCCTATCCAAAGACCACCAGCTTCGCTGCTCAGTCGGTGTCAATGGGGAACAGCGAAGGGCAGGAAAGTCGTTGTTAGTGCCAAAATCCCATAGGCGATTGTCATTGTTTCTTTCATCACTTTCAATCCTCCCACTATTATCCTCGTCACAGTAGATACTAATATCATCAACTCTAGCGTTACGATCTCCATCTATATCCAAGCCGTCATCCCAGCTATCATAGATACCTGTATAGTCAGTCGGCTCTCTCAGTTCAACATTAGTCTTTGCTTCACCGCCTGGTAAGGGATTATTAAAGGTGCCAGCCTCACTATTCCAATAGGAGTCAGTGACAGTTACAGTGGACCTTATTTCCCCTCCTAAACCACCTGTTTCCCTCCCACTTATTGAACCACTGATTGCATAGGAATATGAAATAGAAGCTTGATTACCAGTAAAATACCCTACTAGACCACCTACTTCTACATTCCCACTGATTGAACCACTAATTGAATAGGAAGAAATAAGCTTATTACTGGCGAAACTTTCGCCTATGAGACCAGCTACTTCATCACCACCATTCCCATCTATTAAATTCGTAATTGCATAAGAACCAATAATAGTAGCGTCGTCTAGAAAACCTACCAAGCCTCCCATAGCGTCGCTTCCATCAGACCTGGTACCTTTCATCATATCAACAATCGCATAAGAATATTTCATTGCAACTCTCTCACTATCATGATTCCTATATTCTCCCACCAAACCGCCCACAACCCAATCCCCTCTTATCAAACCACTGACTGCATAAGAAGAAGTAATTCTAGTGCTGATATCTCCGTGTCGAGAATGAACATATGCCAATCCTAACAAACCGCCCACATAATTGTTGCCATGAACCTCATCTGAGATTGCATAGGAGGAAACAATCCTGCTACCGGTTCCTTCTCCCACTAGAACGCCCACGCCTATATTACCTCTTATCTCAGTGGCTAAGACGCCAAGGTTGCGAATCTCCGAATCTGGGGCCACATGGCCAAATAGACCAATACAGTCTTGATCGGGACGATCAATCCATAAACCAGTAATATTAAATCCATTGCCTTCAAAGGTTCCGCTGAAAGCATCTCCGGGCATGGGGTTGTCTAGAGTTTCAGGTCTGACACAGCCAAGGCTTGCTGAAAGGGTGAGTGGAAAGCTGCCACTGCCTATGGGTTGCCAACCGGCAGCCCCATAGTTGGTATCAATATAGCTAGTAAGGTCAATGTTATCTGCCAGCTCATAGCCAGAACAGCTGTCCCTTCTACTCCTACCACAACCAGTAGTGTCTTTTACTCCAGCGGGCGACAGACTCATGCCAGTGCCATCCAGCTGATATCTCACCCAATCCAAATGAGAAGCATTGTGAATCTCTATTAAGCCATTGCCATCATCATCCAGATCACAAACATCCCCATGGCCATCTGAATCACTATCCGTTTGGTCTTGACTTGCCACAAAAGGACAATTATCATCATCGTCATCTAAGCCGTCCTTATCAGAATCTTCACAGGCATCGCCTTTGCCATCACCATCTCCATCGGCTTGATCATTTGGCACTAAAGGACAGTTGTCCATATTATCATTATGCCCGTCGCCATCACAGTCTGCTAACAACCGGCAATGGGGGGCTGCTTCATCCACATCCGCGACATTATCACCATCGTCATCGTTATCACACAGATCCCCCTGGTTATCTGTGTCATTATCCAATTGAGCACTATTTGCCATCAAAGGACAGTTGTCCGTATTATCATCATGCCCGTCGCCATCACAATCGGTCAATAGCTGACAACGGGGGGCTGCTTCATCCGCATCTGTGATAGTATCACCATCGTCATCCTCATCACACACATCGCCATCACCATCACCATTTGTATCGGTTTGATCATTCACTGCTGAGGGACAATTATCCTCTGAATTGACATAGCCATCAAAATCATCATCCTGTCCAGCTGCAATAACAATCCCTGAAATAGCATTGTCTAGGGGCTTCTCATTAAACACTAGCTGGCCTATGCTGTCCTGAACATACCACCAGGCACGCTGATTTTCTACGCTATCTGGAGTGCAGCGAATGGCGGGATACTGAGTATCGGTGCCAAAATCCCATATTCGATTCGCATCCTCTTTTTCACTTGCATCTACCTCGCCACTAGCATCAGTATCACACCATTTAGTGATCTCCTCCACACCTGCTTCCCTATCTAGGTCATAGCCATTATTCCAATTAGCAAAAATCCCAGTATAACCAGTTGGCGATATTAACCGATTTCCCCTTTGCCTGCCGCCGCCATGCTCAGCTATTATATTTGGAGTGTTACTATCCCAATAGGAATTCGTTATACGGTGAGGATAAAAAGTCCATCCCATCAGAGCGTCTTCTTCACCCTCAGTCCCTTCCACAAAGCCTGATAATGCATAAGAATAAATAATAGTGGTAGAAGCATCTCCCACTAAACTACCACCCGCTCCTATTAGACCACCCACAAAGCCCGTCCCCACAAGGGTTCTTGATCTAGCATAGGAAGCAACAATAGCGGTAGGATCATCAGTAGCTAAGGCCGTTCCCACCAAGCCACCCAGAAATCTGGTAGCATTTAGTGAATCAAAGAATGCATAAGAAGACACCACCTTGGCCGTAACCCCTCTTCCCATCAGCCCACCTACATGAATTCCTCCCTCTAACGAACGAAAAATCGCGTAGGAACCAGTAATCTCGCTGGCAAAACCATTCCCCACTAAACCACCCACACTATCATTGGCCCTAAACGAATCGCTAATTGCATAGGAATAAAGAATGGTAAGATGTTCGGAGCAAAATATAGCCTCTACTATAGGACCAATACCAAAAATGGAGAACTCGCACAAAGGAGGAGTTCTACTTATAGGACGGGTCCGACGATAACCATTGCCCACCAAGCCACCTACTCTATCGTGACCTTCCAAAGAACGACTAGTCGCATGGGAGGAGACAATAGCACTGCCTTCCCCACGTCCCAACAAGCCACCTATATTGTCATTGCCTCTCAATACAGTAGCATTGGCACTGGAACCTCCAATCACGCCATAAAGACCTGCCCCGACGAGCCCGCCTATATTGTCATTACCATGCAACAAAACAGAACCAGCCCTAGAAGAGCCAAGAGTAAAATCAAAAGCATAGCCTATTAAACCACCCACATCATTTCGGCCTCTAATACTATGAGAGTCCACTATAAGGGAGGCGAATATGTTGTTCCGGTCTGAAGGAACGGCTACCGGACCACCTGGCACCAGTGGCGGCGGAGGCGCTGGGATTGGAAATACCCTGCTTCCTATGAGAGCATAGCCTATCATACCCCCAACCTGATCTCGACCAGATACCTCATCTGTTCTAACTGTTATGGAAGTCAATTCGACAAAAGATCCGAAAGCCTGGCCTATCAGTCCCCCGACCCTATCACGTCCGGATACATCACCTGTTACTAGGACAAGATTACGAATCCATCCACGCGACCTCACATTACCGAAGAGGCCAATGCAGTCTTCTTGGGGGCGGTCTATACTCAAACCACTAATCGTCTTGGCATTGCCTTCAAAAATCCCGGTGAAGCCATCTCCCTGACAGCCTTCTCTCGTCAGGTTGGTATCATATCCAATAGGCTGCCAACCCTCATTTATATTAACATTATCCTCATCTCGATAATTAGTATTGATATAAGCGGTCAAGTCAATATCCCTCACTAGTTCGTAACCATTACAGGATCTAATGCCGCCAGCACCACCACAGCCAGTGGTGTTTAATTCCCCATCTGCAGTTCGCCTGACTCCACTAGCATCCAACTGATAGCGAATTGAGGCTAGTCCTGCTGCTTCTGCCACTTCTATTAGTCCATCCCCATCATCATCTATATCTACATCATCGCGGGACCCATCACTATCACAATCCGCTTGCTCTATACAAGTAGCAACCTCATCTCCATCCAGAACCGTATCATTGTCGCAATCAGAGTTTCTCTCACAACCAGTCGGTTCTAATTCATCCGGCAAATTATCCCCATCAATATCCGGATCCTCGTCATCAAGACAACCATCGCCATCAAGATCTGTCGAAGGATTACTGATCAAATTCATTATCCCGCGCGGACAGGCGTCAGCTATATCTCGTATAGTATCACCATCACAATCCGGTAACCTAGCACAACCAGGTTCTTCATCCCCATCTATCAGATCGTCATCGTCACAGTCGCGCTCGAACTGACAACCAGGTTCTTCATTTACGTCTAATGCCCCATCATTGTCGTCATCTTTATCCTCACCTGCATCGCGGCAACCATCCCCATCTCTATCATTTGCTTGGTTAGTACCGTCCCACCCCACATCTCCCCGCGGACAGAAGAGGTCATCCACATCCAAAATGCGATCATTATCATCATCCGGATCTAAACTATCCGCTAGCTGGTCATAATCCCAGTTGGACCCAATAGTGATGATAATGCTGCCGTCATCCGGCTGCTCTTCTCTTTCTCCTAATAAATTGATATTTGGAATCTCGCCAAGCGATCTATTTGCTAGCACCTCTCTTACCCTAATCCTATAGCGAGAGCCTTCCATCAGCCCAGTTAGATTGTAAGCACCATCAACAAAACTCCCAAGACTAACAGTATTAAATTCAGAACTGGGAAATCGCTGCCCTAATTCAATGATTTGAAATCTTAAAGAATGGACTGTCCTTCGAGAAAGTTCTACATTACGGATTGTCCTTCTGAAACGTTCTATATTATGCCAGTCAATTTGTATTCCGTCAGCGAAGGGTCTTATGTTCCAATCAAAATTCAGACTAGTGCTGCCGCCGCCATTTCCGTTCCCGTTTCCGTTCCCGTTTCCGTTCCCGTTTCCGGCGCCACTGTCTGTGGTGTCTCCTCCTCCGCCAGCACAAGCAGTAAGAACTAGTAGACTAACTAAAAGAGAAAAGAGGCCCGGTCTCAAACTAGACGAAATGAATGAGGGCAAATAAAAGCGTGGCATACTACCGAAAAAGCAGAACCTAGCCGCGCTAAAAACAAAAAATGATTTTTTCATATTTTTTTACCGTTATTTAATAATTTACCATTAAAAGTAATAAGAAAGTTGTGCACTATTTTACTTAGAAAGTAGAATTTTTTCATAGCTTTCTTTTTCAAACCAAAAAAAATCATATCGCCAGTTCTATTGAAGAGCTGACAACATAAACACCTAATTAACAATGAAACCGATTTCATAGTTCTTTATTATACCTTTGTTATCAAAATTAAAAAAAATATTATAGCTTAACTTAAATAAAATTCAATAATAGCTCAGTTTAATGAGGGCAGCCGATTATTCAGACGGGTCTGATTGAGCTGGATGCTATTAGTCATTCTATTCAAAAACCACCAGCTACGCCACTCGGCAGGAGAGATAGGACCGCAGCCAATGGCGGGATACTCCCCATCCGTACCGAAATCCCAAACGCGATTGCCATGGCTTCTTTCATCTGGCTCTATGCTCCCACTAAGATCCTCATCACACCAGACAGCCAATGGTTCATCCCCATCGCCAAATATATTTGTGTGATTGTTCCAAGTGGCATAGATCCCGCTATAGTCAGTGGGTCGCCGAAGTTCATCACTTGTCTTGGCATGACCATGATTGCCCTTGGCTATGCCACTGGTATTGCTATCCCAATAAGAAGCAACTCCAATCCCATTTCCACCTCCCACTAGCATATCAGCATTCGTCCTACCTGAGATTACATAAGAATAAGCAAGCTGTCCATCAAAATACCCTGCCAGACTACCTACATTATCGAACCCGCTCATCTCAGCTACCACCACCGAAGAGGAAATAATCCGAGCCGAATTACCCCACCCAACCAGACCGCCTACAACAGACCCACCTCCACTCACTTCACCCGCCACAACCGATGAAGAAATAATCTTAGCACCTATACCCCAGCCTACCAAAGCTGCCACACTATCACCGCCTCTCACCTTAGCTGCCACAACCGAAGAAGAAATAACCGTAGCATTTTGACCATGCCCTAGCAGACCACCTAGCTGCCCAGCCCCTCTCACCCCACCAGCCACAACCGAAGAAGAAATAATCTTAGCACCCACCCCACTCCCTACCAAACCTCCTACCCGAACCTCTCCGCTGATATTACCAATGCTTATAGAAGAAGAAGTAATCGTAGCATTTACCATTGCCCCCATCAAACCTCCCACTCTGTCCCTACCTATTACTGTCTCAGCATGAAGATTCAGATTGCGAATTGCTGAATCTACCGCCATTTGGCCAAACAAACCCACACAATCTTCATTCGGACGATTAATGATTAAATTGCTAATCCTAAAGCCATTGCCCTCAAAAGTTCCATTGAAAGCAGCTCCTTGGCATCCAGTTGTAGAATTATCTGTGTCATGCCCCAGAGGTTGCCAGCCTTCGCCATCTCTATAAGAGGCAAGACTAATATTAGCAATCAGCTCATAGCCAGCACAAGAAGTAGTGTCACCATCGCAGCCAGTGGAGTTAAACATCCCATCTGCTGACAACTTTTGCCCACTGCCATCCAGAGCATATCTCACTGCATCCAGTTCGGCTGCCGTCCCTATCTCTATCAAACCATCGCCGTCATCGTCTAGATCAACACCATTTATATAGCCATCCTTATCCTCATCTCTATCCTCTTCTCTATTCTCTTCTCTATCCTCTTCTCTATCCTCTTCTCTATTCTCTTCTCTATTCTCTTCTCTATCCTCTTCTCTATTCTCTTCTCTATCCTCTTCTCTATTCTCTTCTCTATCCTCTTCTCTATTCTCTTCTCTATCCTCTTCTCTATCCTCATCACGGCAACCATCCCCATCCCTATCAGTAGAAGAGTTACTTACCCATCCTGTCTCGTCAGTAGGACATTTATCTGAAAGGTCATCTATGCCATCATTATCGTCATCTGTATCTATACTATCCGCCCGACCATCTCCATCTGTATTGATTCCCGCCCGAATACCGCCGCTCTTGTGGTCTTCCTCATTCTCAGCCCAAACAAAAACTATCGCCACCTCCTGCTGCCTGCCATCACCAAGAGTGCCTAGGATCCTAAAGGTCCAACTAGATTGATCATCTAGTCCAGTAAATTCATAGCTGCCGTCAACAAATTCGGCTGTGCTGATACTTCTCTCCACTATAGACCTGCCCTCACTGGTTGCTGTGATCTTCAAAGAAACGAAGTCGCCAAAGTCCGATTGGTTGCCTATTTGAAAGCCGCCGCTTAAGGGAGCAAAAGTGAGTTCCACCTCAAAAGCACTAGGAGAATCTTTCCCGCCACTACAAGCAATGAGGACTAGGAAGCCGAAGCCTACCACAAAGGAACGAAAAGCCGGCAACTGCTTAAGGATAGAAGCTGTTTCATAGGATTTTATTATACCCCCTCTCCCCAAACCAAAGAGAAAGGGCTCAATCAGATTCCACTGGCCTTGTGGTTCTATAAAGGCAATTTATATATAGGTCCTATATATAAGACCTATATATAGGACCTATATATAAGAAGGACATAAAAAAGGGAGAACCCTAGGATCCTAAGACCCTAAGATTCTCCCAGCGGAGGCTATGTTCTTAAATTCGTCGAGGTGATTTTATATCAATTTCAATAATTTCACCAATTAATATATTCATTAATATACTCAAATATGCACAAACATACAAATTAAAACCCTATTGATTGGAAAAAGCCATTAGTCTTCTTCTTCGTCGTCTAATATTTAGCTGCATCACAAAATAGTCTATTAAGGGTGCAAGTAAATTAACAAATAGAATCGCCAACATTATACCCTCTGGATAGGCTGGATTAATCACGCGAATTAAAATAGTCATAAAACCTATCAAAAAACCAAATATCCACTTACCAACATCGGTCATAGCAGCCGAAACCGGATCTGTTGCCATAAAAACAGTGGCAAAAGCAAAACCACCCAACACCAAATGCCAATAAAAAGGAACGGCAAACATAGGATTAGTAGAAGAGCCCACCAGATTCAATAACCAAGAGGTAACCATCATGCCTATGACTAGGCCTAGCATAATACGCCAAGAGGCGATACGGGTATAGATAAGCGCAACAGCGGCAATCAGTATCATCAGAGTTGAGACCTCTCCTATAGAACCTTGAATACGGCCAAGAAAGGCATCCAGCCAAGTGATATTCTGGGCCAGAACTGCATCTATACCTCCTTGGGCTGCCAATCCCAAAGCAGTGGCGCCACTAAAACCATCTACAGCAGTCCAAACCGCGTCCCCCGAAATCTGAGCGGGATAAGCAAAGAACAAGAAGGCTCTTCCAGTTAACGCAGGGTTAAGAAAATTCTTACCTGTGCCGCCAAAGATTTCCTTCCCCATGACTACACCAAAAGTAATCCCTAAGGCTGCTTGCCATAAGGGAAGACTGGGAGGGACAGTCAAAGAAAAGAGAACGGAAGTAACAAAAAAACCTTCATTCACCTCGTGTTTGCGAATGATAGCAAAAAGGACTTCCCAGAAGCCGCCCACAACAAAGACGACGAAATAGATCGGCACATAATAGGTCAGACCAAAAATAAAACAATCCCAAATGCTGGCTGAATTAAAGGAAGTCGTTGCAGCCAAGATGACTCCACGCCAGCCATCGGGAGCCGCCAGATTGAAATCCGCCATAGCAGTGGTTGCCTGATAGCCGACATTCCACATCCCCCAAAACATAGCTGGAAAAGTAGTCAGCCAAACAGTGATCATGATTCTCTTCATATCAACACCATCGCGAACAAAAGAAGGCTGATGAGTTATCTTGCCAGGGCTATAAAAGAAAGTATCTACTGCCTCAAAGAGTGGGTACCACTTTTCATATTTGCCCCCCTTATTAAAGTGAGGGGACAACTTATCCATCCATTTTCTTAACATATCAATAGAACCAATTAATCTAATCCCAGTTTTCCTTTTCTATCCGAGCCAAATTGTGCCTTAATATAGGGCCATACTCATACTTGCCTGGACAAACAAAAGTGCACAAAGCCAGATCCTCTTCATCTAACTCCAAACAGCCCAGAGCCTCCGCCATCTCTATATCCCCCACTATCAAATAGCGCAATAGTTGGGTAGGCAATATGTCCAGCGGCATCACAGCCTCATAGCTACCTATTGGCATCATAGCCCGCGGGCTACCATTGGTGCTGGTAGTAAAATTAAGAAGCCGTTTGGGGAACCACTTGGAAATATATATATTAAGGGTTGAGAATTTCTTTAGTCCAGGCGATAGATAGTGCATAAACTCTCTCTCGTCGCCAGCAGCCAACACGCTAATCTGAAGATCATATCTGCCTAAAAACGCCTGCTTGCTCGCGGCAATATGACCAGCAAAAACGGAGCCGGAAATAACTCTATTTTTCCCTTCCAAGAGTTCTCCTTGGGTCAGCTCAATTAGGTCGGCGCCTGAGGAGGTCTTAATAGGACGAGGCTTGGCTACCTGAGAGCCAGCTAGGGATATAACTCGCTCAGTCATCAGCTCGCCAGTGGTAAAGAGCCTGCCAATCGCAGCAACATCCTGATAGCCTATAGTCCAGTTGATTCTGCCTCTACCGGCTGGCGAAAGAAAATGCATGTGAGTGCCGCTCAATCCCGCTGGGTGCTTGCCACTAAAAGATCTCACCTCCACATTGTCGCTATTGATATTCAAGTGAGAAAGATCCATATCAGCTGGCTTACATATGAAGAGCCTCGCCAACTTAGCCAGAACCTGAACCCCAAAAGCAAAATCCTCTTCAGCAAGAGCATAGGCTGGAGACAGGGCTAGGGGATTAGTATCCATAAGGTTAATAAAAATAGCAATCGGCCGAGTTGATGGCATAGGCGCCTTACTAAAGGGACGCGTCCTTAATGCAACCCACAGACCAGTCTCCAATAGAAGCCTCTCTACATCCCCCTCAGTGAGCTGGTCTAAGCTTGCCTGACGATAGGATGAAAATTTTGCTTGTGTCTGCTTGTCCGCCCTTTCAATAATAACCGCAATTAAAGCCCGTCTGTCGCCTCTCTCTATAGCTGCAATCTGGCCAGCAATAGGAGATGTATATTGAATAAGCGGGTTCTGCTTATCAATAAGGATTGGACTACCTCGATGAACCCTATCGCCTGGCTTCACCTTGATGGCGGGTCTTAGCCCATGATAGTCATTACCTAATAGCGCGCATTGATGAGTATACTTTGCCTCCAGCTTGGCATCAGTCTCAACTGGGCTACCAGCTATAGGCAAATCAACCCCTCTTTTAATCTTAATTACCTTATCCATAGATCTACAATAGTAGAAATTTTATATTGTCCCTTTATTTCCTTATTTCCTTTGTTCCTTATTTCCTTTGTTCCTTATTTCCTTTGTTCCTTATTTCCTTTGTTCCTTATTTCCTTTGTTCCTTATTTCCTTTGTTCCTTATTTCCTTTGTTCCTTATTTCCTTCCTTTTATTTCCTTATTCCCTCTTTATTTATACATTAAGATAAATGGTTTTTATAGTTATTATTTGTTGAATTGCTGAATAGGACAGAATAACAAGCTTACAAACGTATTTTAATTTCAAACTAGCATATCTTAAATCTTAAAGAGAAACCTTTGATTAACCAATGAAAGCCTGAGATCAAAATTGAACGAATGCCTGAGAGGCTAATCAAAATAAGAAAGGAAATAGCCTAGCCAAACGGGTCTAGTTGGAGTTCTTCTGCCCTAGTTGTTTGGGTTGAAGAAGGGTCTAAGCCAAAGCAAATCGCTAGTTTAAGGGAGCAGTTGGTCTAAACGAGCCCGGTCTAGTTGAGGTTTGGCAGGCGTCCCCTCCAAAGACCACCAGTTGCGCCAGTCATCAGGCCTTAGCGGAGTGCAGCGAATGGCGGGATATTCATCCGACTCACCGAAATCCCAGATGAGATTGGCACTGTTTCTTTCATCCGCTTCAATCCTCCTATTACCATTCTCATCACACCAAACAGCAAATGACACGTCCTGCTTGTCAAATATATCTATATGCTCGTCCCAATCGGCATAAATCCCCCCATAGTCAATCGGCATCCGAAGCTCATTGCTGTCCTTGGCTTCACCATAGTTGCCAGTATCTCTGCCGCTAGTCTCACTGTCCCAATAGGAAGCAACTCCAGTCCCACTTCCGCTTCCTTGCCCTCCCAGCATAGAAGTATTACTGCCTGAAACTACGTAAGAATAAGCAACCTTACCACTGTCAAAGACTCCCGCCAGACCGCCTACATTATTATTCCCACTCAAATTACCCACCACAACCGAAGAAGAATGAATACTAGCGAATTCACCATTCCCCATCAGACCACCTACATCATCACTCCCGTTCACCTCGGCTGCCACAACCGAAGAAGAATAAATCCCAGCTTCGACACCATACCCCACCAGACCGCCTACATCATCACTCCCGCTCACCTCAGCTGCCACAACCGAAGAAGAAATAATCCGAACCGTTTCACCCTCCCCCACCAGGCCGCCTACATCATTTCTCCCGCTCACCTCACCTGTCACTACTGAAGATGAATAAATCCCAGCTTCGACACCATCCCCCACCAGACCGCCTACATTATCACCAGTCCCGCTCACCTTACCCACCTCAACCGAAGAAAAATAAATCCGAGCCAAGGTACCATCCCCTACCAGACCGCCTACATTATCACCAGTCCCGCTCACCTTACCCACCTCAACCGAAGATGAAATAATCTCAGCGCGCAGACCATTACCCACCAGACCGCCTACATCAGATCTCCCACTGATATTACCAATGCTTATAGAAGAAGAAGTAATCGTAGCATTTACCATGTAACCTACCAAACTCCCTACCCTATCATCGCCCACTATTGTCTCAGTGTGAAGACTAAGATTACGAAAAAGCTCCAACGACAAATGCTCAATTGTATGCCCAAACAAACCCACACAATCCTCATTCGGACGATTAATGGTTAAATCACTAATCCTAAAACCATTGCCATCAAAGGTCCCATTAAAAGCAGTCCCTTGACAACCATCAGTAGCATTATCTATATCATGCGCCAATGGCTGCCAACCTTTGCCGCCATTCGCATCCGCATAGGCTGCAAGACTTATGTTCGCAACCAACTCATAGCCATTACAAGAAGTGATGCCGCCGGTACCACCACAGCCAGTGGAGTCGAGTGCCCCACCGTCCGTTGACCTACGCCCACTGCCATCTAGAGCATACCTCACTTCATCCAAATGCGCCGCTGTGGTTATCTCTATCAATCCATCCCCATCATCATCTATGTCCATTCCATCCTCTGAACTATCACTATCGCAATCTTCTAGTTTGGCACATCCCCTTGCCTCAATACCGTCTCCCACCCCATCATTATCGTCATCCTCATCCACACTATCTGCTCGCCTATCTCCATCCGTATCCACCCCCGAGCGAATACCGTCCCCGGCATGATCATCACGATTCTCTTGCCAAACAAAAACTATATCCACCTCCTGCTCCCTGCTATCGCTAAGAATTCCGCTAATCTGAAACTTCCAATCCAGGTCAGCTAGCCCGGTAAAATCATAGCTGTCATCAGCAAATTCGTCTATGTTGATAGTTCTCTCCTCAGACTGACCTCCACTGGTTGCCGTGATCTTCAAAGAAGTAAAATCACCAAAGTCCGACTGGTTGCCTATTTGAAACCCACCCCTGATGGGAGCAAAAGTGAGACTCACATTAGAAACTCCTTGACCATCGCCACCGCCGTTTCCTGGACCATTGTCTCCCGGATCACCATTCATCGAACCATTGTTTGCTGAACCACTCGAACTGCCGCCTGAACCTCCACCGCCAGCACAAGCAATAAGAACAACTGATAAGAAACCAGCCGCAGCTAAGAAGAAGAGGAACCGTCCCAGCCTATTAAGCAAAAGCTGGGAAGCAGACACAAAGGAAGGCATAAGAAAGAGGTGACCTAAGCGGCCTAATAAGCTATCCAATAGCAGCCTAAATACATTTATTGAAGTATTAATCATAATAATGTCTAGCATTTATTCAATAATATCAACAAATTATACAAAGAAAGATACAAAAAATAGGAGAAAAAATTGCATTTAACCGAAAAAATTAATTTTTATAAGCTTTTTTCATCAAATTTCATCAAAGGGGAAATCATTAGGGGGTGGAAGAATTTGGCTCAATCCGCCAGATAGCTATCAGAACATAAAGAAGAACAACTCAAACAAATTCTATTCAACTAGAAGATAGGAAAGAAGGCAACAAAAGAGGAAGGAAGACAAGATGCACCTTGCCCTTCAATAGCCCCTAACCAATCCAATTTCAATCTTCAAAAAGGCTCTTATTAGTTAGAATAAACTAACTAATCAAAGGTTTCAAAGAAATTCTATGAGTCACTACCGAGGTGAAAGTATCCGCCTCGTAATATTAGATAGAGATGGAGTGATTAATATCAACTCTCAAGCCTATGTCAAATCAGCAGCTGAATGGCATCCCATAGCCGGCAGCCTAGAAGCAGTTGCGCAGCTCAAGGAAGCGGGATTTCTGGTTGCCATTGCAACTAATCAAAGCGGCATAGGAAGAGGCTATTATACTAAAGAGGACCTATACCAGATACATCAGAAGCTAACAACTTCCCTAGCAAAACACAATGGTTCTATTGACCATATTGAATTCTGTCCTCATGCACCAGAGGAAGATTGCGTTTGCCGTAAGCCCAAACCAACTATGCTGGCTACTATTGGCAAGAAGCTCAATGTGCCACCAAGCGAAACCATCTTCATTGGTGATTCACTCAAAGACATAGAGGCAGGAAGAAGCTATGGATGTGATACTATCCTAGTCAGAACCGGTTATGGAATACAGACAGAGCGACAGCTGCGCGAGCTTGGTTGGCAAGTACCTATCTTGGCAGATCTCCAGACAGCAACCCAATATATCATAGAAAACACAATAGCGACAAAAGAACAAGATGGATAATATTCGTATAGGCTATGGTTATGACATGCATCCATTGATTCCAGCTAAGGAAGGGCTTTGGTTGGGGGGAGTTCATATTCCCTATCATAAAAAGGTTGAGGCTCATTCAGATGGGGATGTTCTACTACACTCAATATGCGACGCCCTCCTTGGGGCAGCCGCCTTGGGAGACATAGGAGAACACTTCCCTGATTCAGATGAAAGATGGCGGGATAAAGCCAGCAGCCTATTCATTGATCATAGTCTGCATCTAATCCATAAAAGTGGCTATCAAATTATCAATGTGGATACGACTATCCTGCTTCAAGAACCTCAGCTAGGAAAATACAAAGCCAGCATAGTTGATAAGCTAATTAGTATGTTGCAACTAGAAGCCATTAATGTCAAGGCAACTCGCGGCGAAGGACTAGATGCAGTAGGAAGAGGCGAAGCCATAGCAGCCCATGCCATATGTCTATTACAAAAAGGAACCAATTAGATCATTTCGCCATATAATAGGCTAAAAAATAAGGGGAGTCTATTAGACCTAGATGAATATAGACGAGTATATATAGGAAGCATAAAGAAATGAATATGGACATATATATAAGAAGCATAAAGAAATGAATATGGACATATATATAGGAAGCATAAAGAGATGAGTATAGCCAAGTATATATAGGAGCATAAAGAGATGAATATAACCAAGTATATATAGGAAGCATAAAGAAATGAATATGGACATATATATAGGAAGCATAAAAAGATGAATATAGACATATATATAGGAAGCATAAAGAAATGAATATAGCCAAGTATATATAGGAAGCATAAAGAGATGAATATAGACAAGTATATAGGAAGCATAAAGAGATGAGTATAGACAAGTATATAGGAAGCATAAAGAGATGAATAGAGACATATATATAGGAGCATAAATGGATGAGCATAAACAGAAAAACAGGTATAAGAAGTGGATATAGGAGCACAAGTAGATAGCCTGCTGATCAACTGGCATCTTGCCTATTTGGCATGCGGCATTCTCTTTGGTCTTCTCTTTGTTTTCTGGTTGGTGAATTTAATTGACATTCACGCCCAGGGCGGCAGTCTCGGTTTCAGACTTATGATATTGCCTACTAGTATTATCCTCTGGCCCTTGATACTAGTCCTATTCATCACTCGTATCTCAACCAAAACCCCGCCAGCATTGGAAGCAAACCAATCGGCAACAAAAGGTATCACAAGAAAAGGAAGGATGGAACACACACCAGCATTGGAAGCAAAACAATCAGCAACAAAAGGTATCACAAGAAAAGGAAGGATGGAACACACACCAGCATCGGAAGCAAACCAATCGGCAACAAAAGGTATCACAAGAAAAGGAAGGATGGAACAGGCACCAGCATCGGAAGCAAACCAATCGGCAACAAAAGGTATCACAAGAAAAGGAAGGATGGAACAGGCACCAGCATCGGAAGCAAACCAATCAGCAACAGAAGTGAGGAGAAAACCAGCTGACACGAAAGAGACCGAGCCGGCTAAGGCTGCCAAAAAGAAGGTCGGCAAGAAGGTTCAGGCTAAAAAGAATCGCTCAGACAAATGAAACACTCACATAGGAAACTTCATTTAATTCTGTGGTTAACAATTACCCCTCTTCTTGTTCTATCTTTCTCACTTTCAGCCTATTTGCTCCAGCAAGGCGAGAAGCAACCAAACCAGCAGCAGCAAGAGCTCTTAGAGAAGCTAGAAGAAGACCTTAACTCTGAACCAGAATCTCCATGAGCGCCGATTATCAAGCAATCCAATGGAATAGGTTCAAGTCCTATTATGATCTGATAATTATCCTTGCTGTTTTAGGATATATAGGCACCTTCTTATTGGTCAGCTTTTGGAATCATCCAGCTCCACAGGACATTAGTCCGATGATACTTGTCATAAGAGCCCTAGGCAGCTGTGCCTTTTTACTGCTGCATTTCATTCTCATAATAGGTCCCCTTGCCAGACTATCTCCTCTATTCAAGCCCCTTCTTTATAACCGTCGCCATCTGGGTGTTTCTATGTTCATAATAGCCACCTTACATGTATTCTTTGCTATATTGTGGTATCACTCTTATGGCATTCTTGTCCCCCTGATTTCCCTCTTCATTAGCAATCCCAATCTCACCGATTTTGCTCGCTTCCCTTTTGAGGTCTATGGCTTCATTGCTTATCTGATTATTATGGTAATGGCACTTACCAGCCATGATTTTTGGCTGAAGCTATTCTCCCCGTCGGTTTGGAAATTTCTACATATGGGTGTATATATTGCCTATGGGCTTCTTATGGCTCATGTGCTCTTTGGTTTTGTTCAAGCTGAGAAAAACCCTAGTTACCTCTATGTTCTTATTGGGGCAGGTCTTGGCGTCGCATTTCTCCACCTGATAGCAGCCCTCAAAGAGCTAAGAGCTGATAGAAGAATAAAAACCAAAGAACAATGGGTTCGTCTTTGCCCGGCTACTGAGTTAGAGAACAATAGAGGACGCGGCTTTACCTTGGCCCAAGGAGACAAGATAGCGGTCTTTCGCTATGATACTAATAGAATAGCAGCGGTTGCCAATGCCTGCGCCCATCAAAATGGTCCTTTGTGTGAGGGTAGGGTCATTAATGGCCGCATAGTTTGTCCATGGCATGGTTATGAATATTTTCCTGCCTCAGGGCAGTCCCCTCCTCCTTTTACTGAGAGGATTCCTACCTATGATGTTAAGATTAACAAAGGAGATGTACTTATCAATCAACAGCCTAATCCACCAGGCACTCCTACTAGACCAGCAATTATTCGTGCCAAAGCTAAGTAGGTGTTATATAGGTGTTATATAGGTGCTATAGGAGTCATAGGAGTTATATATGAAGCAAAAGAGCAAGGATTCCTTCTTCATTGGTTATGGTAAAACCCCAGACAGAGACAAGCGCTTTCTGCTGACTGCTGTTCCTTTATTGGTCTTAGGCGCAGCCGGTTTTGCAAATCTTTTTGCCCTCTCTCAGCAAAAGCCAGCCGCCGCCAAATGGGGGAAAAATGACCTCAGCCTACGAGGCAGATTAATAAAACAGCCCTATCCTCATATCCTAGTGGCTAACAACTACACGCCGCGCGGCTATGACACTGTCTTCCTAGTGCAAGAAGGCAAGCTGGGCGCCCAGAGTCTAGTTGATGAGGTAGAAGAGAGATATGTTGAAGCCAAGGGGAAGCTCATCACCCGTCATGATTCTCCTTCCAACTATCTACTGGAAACGATTTCAGTTGTGCCATTGAGAAGGGATATATCAATCCAGGGCGATAATCGAAGAGATTTTGGCAAGCATAGGTTAGTTGGCCATATTGTCGATAGTAAATGCCATTATGGTGTCATGCGCCCAGCCGATGGAATAACCCATAAAGCATGCGCCTCTCTTTGCATCCGCAGCGGCATTCCTCCTTTTTTTATTCCCCACTGCCAGAGTATCAGTAAGATATTCCTGGCAACAAATCCACAAGGGGAAGCCCAGCCCGAACCTTTCCTTCCTTATATATTGGATACCATTAGTGTGGAAGGGCAACTGATTGCCATCAACAATTATTTTGAGTTTCGCCTCAATCCCCAATCAATCGAGGTTCTTGCTCCCTCATTGAAACACCCATTAAAACACCCATTAAAACCCCCTAGCTAAGCTTCTTTCGTTGCTAGCCGAACGGAAGACGAGAATTTCTTTAATAGCTTGCCCTTCTTGCCACGACTGGCACAAAAGTTTTTCCATTCCTTGGGTTCAAATGGAAGAGGGTCTGCATCCTGGTCCTCTAACAATAAGAGCGTAGCTGATTGTAATGCCACTGCCTGTTTTAGCCAATTATTCCCTTTAGAATTTATCAGCTTGACACCTCTGCCTTTTTGCATATGGGGCAAATCTTTTAGTGGCAATATCAATAGGCGATTTTGCTCGGTTAATAATGCCACCTTCTCTGCTTGTGGCTTTATTTCAACTGGCTGAACCATGCCTTCCTTTGCCCTGACAACCTGCTTCCCCTTCCTGCGATAGACTGTGATAAGACTTTTCCCGCTGGCAATAAAACCATAGCCTTCTTTCGTCATAAGCAAAAATTCTTTCTTGCTATTTGGACTGAGTAATAGCCCTGCCTGAATAGAAGCGCCATCTGCCATATCTAATCTACTACTCAAAGGCTCGCCCAGCCCACGAGCAGAAGGTAGCTCAAGTGCCGGCAAGGAATAGCAACGACCGTGATTATCAATAAAAAGGGCAATCATATCATTATCCCCTTTCCAACTACACAAATAGGAGTCTTCTTTACGATAAGAAAGTTCGCTCGGTAAGATATTATGTCCTTTGGCTAGGCGCACCCAACCTTGTCTTGATACCACCAAAGTGGCCGCCTCGCGGCTTATGAGCTGTTCGGGACGAAAACTCTGTGCCTCCAACACCCTCTCTTGAATAAGAGTCCTTCTCTTATCGCCAAACTCTTTCTTAATCTGAAGCAATTCTCTTTTAAGCAACTCAGTAATCTTCTTATCGGAGCCCAGCTGCTGCTCCAACATATAACGCCTATCGGTGAGGTCTTCCTCTTCACCCTTAATCTTTTCCTCTTCAAGCCTAGCCAAATGGCGTAACCGAGTATCCAAGATAAATTCCGCTTGCCGGTCGCTTAGTTTGAATTTCTTCATCAGAATGGGCTTGGGCTTGTCCCTCTTACGAATAATCCTGATAACCTCATCCAAATTGAGATAGGCTTCTAATAATCCTTGCAGAATATGCAAGCGAGAAAGCACCTTGTCTAGTTCCATCTTCAGGCGCCTCTTCACTGAGGCGCGGCGAAATTCCAGCCAGCTCTGTAAAAAACCTGCCAAAGATTGAAGACCGGGTTTCCCTCCCATGGTGATCACATTGAAGTTAACTCTCACCATCCTCTCTAGATCTGTAGTAGCAAAAAGATGCCCCATTAGCTGCTGGCGATCACAGCCCTTACGAGTAACCACAATCAAGGATACTGGGGAAGCATGATCTGATTGGTCACGCAAATCCGCAACCATAGGAAGCCGACGATTGTCTAGTTGCTGCTGCAACTGCTCCATAACCCGAGTGGTAGATACTTGGGGCGGTAAGGAAGTGATACAGATTTCTTTTCCCTCCATCTTATAAGAAGCCCTGACTCTCAAACTGCCTTGACCAGATTCATAGATCCGCTTTAATTCATCCGCTGACGCCACTATCACGCCCCCAGCCGGAAAATCTGGGCCAGGAACCAGTTTCATCAGCTCGGCAATACCAGCCTTAGGAGACCTAAGTAATAGGCAACAGGCATCCATCACCTCAGCCAAATTATGAGAAGGAATGTCGGTTGCCATACCCACTGCTATACCAGTAGAGCCGTTAAGAAGTAGATTGGGCACCCGAGCAGGTAATAGTTTTGGCTCTACCAATGTGCCATCAAAATTTGGCTGCCAGCTGGTAGTAGCTTGAGCCAATTCGCCAAGCAGCAATTGCGCATAAGAAGTCAGTCTTGCTTCGGTATAACGCATAGCAGCAAAGGATTTAGGGTCGTCTATGGAGCCCCAGTTGCCCTGCCCATCTATCAGTGGATAACGAGTGGAAAACGACTGAGCCATTAGCACCATAGCCTCATAACATGCCATATCACCGTGAGGATGGAACTTGCCCAGCACATCTCCTATGGTGCGCGCCGATTTCTTAGGCTTTGCCGAACTAGCAAGACCTAGTTCGGACATAGCGTAAATAATCCGTCGTTGGACTGGTTTTAATCCATCGCTCAGTTGAGGCAAGGCTCTCTCTAATATCACCGCCATAGAGTAGTTGAGATAGGCTTGCTCAACATAGGCTCTCAGATCACGGCTAATGGCCTTGGGAAACCGCTTAGGGCTCTTAGTTGAAGTTTTCACCTCTTTAATGCCTTAGCATAACTATTTACCTGTTTCCTTAATTGAAACTTGATGGTCTTTTTATCTTTGCTATCTTTGCTATTTTGAATGGTCTGAATTAAAGAAGAGCCTACCACCACAGCTTGAGCAAGCCTACCAAATGCCTTTGCCTGTTCAGGTTCTTTAATACCAAACCCTATGGCAACTGGCAGGCTTGGCTCTAACTCTTGCAGATGCCCTTTTACCTGTTCTAGCTGAGGAGAATGGCTACCAGTAACCCCAGTAATAGAAACATAGTAAAGAAACCCTTGAGCTGATTGGCTTATGGTCTTCAACCTTTGTTGATCTGTGGTGGGGGTTATGAGATGAATGAGAGCCACATCTGTTCCTAGCAAATGCTGGGTCACCTCTTGCTCTTCTTCTGGCGGCAAATCTACCAAGATAATACCATCTACGCCAATAGCATCTAGCTCAGCAATAAAGTCTTTTGTTCCATAATAGAAGACTGGATTGTAATAGCCCATTAATACTAGGGGAGTAGTAGGATTCTTTTTTCTGAAAGTCCTTGCTATTGCCAGGATCTGTTCCATATTGATGCCTTTTTGCAAGGACTCATAACTAGCCTGGCGAATAGTTTCCCCATCTGCTGAAGCATCACTAAAAGGGATGCCCAGTTCCACCAGGTCGGCTCCATAGCTCGGCAAAGCACAGAGTAGCTCAGTGCCTATATCCAAGTCAGGATAACCGCCAGTTAAAAAACAAGCTAAGGCTGCTCTATCTTCCTTAGCAACCCTAGCAAAGGTCTTAGCCAATCTTTTCATAGCTACCATAGTAGAAATTTTAGCGAAAATTACATTTTATTTAGTTGCCCTTAGTATAGACTTTATTAGGAATAAAATCAATCTCACCCATATAATTCTTAAATATAATTGAAAACCTATATGAATGAGATTAAAAATTTCCGCAAATGGCAATGCCTAGTATGTGGTTTTATCTATGACGAAGAAGAGGGATGGCCTGAAGACGGCATAGCGCCAGGCACTGCATGGCAAGATGTCCCAGCTAGTTGGGTCTGCCCTGATTGCGGCGCGACAAAAAAAGACTTCAACATGGTCGCCATATTAGAGGATGAGGACTAGACTGGCACCCCAAATTAAACCATTAGTCAGACAGGTGGCAAAAGCGCTAGGTTCCAAGAATGCCTATCTTGTCACTGTTGAATCCTGCACTGGTGGCGGTCTCGGCTATTATTGCACCGCTGAACCAGGTGCATCTCTATGGTATCAGTGTGGCTATATCACTTATCATAATGAAGACAAGATTAGTCTAGGGGTGCCATCCTCTACCATTGAAGAACATGGGGCAGTGAGTCTTGAATGTGCCAAGGCCATGGCAATAGCTGCAGCTACAAGACACAACAAGCATCACTATGTTTCAACCATCACAGGCATAGCAGGGCCAGAAGGAGGGAGCCCCACCAAACCCATAGGCACAGTTTGTTTTGGATGGCATGGAGTGGAGGGAAATAGAACTGCTATTTGCTATTTCAATGGCGACAGAGAAGCCATTCGCTTACAGGCCATTGTCTATTCACTAAGAGGTCTCGTCAGTCTTCTTAATCAAGATGCCGAGCATAAAGGAGTCTCTTCTTAAACTAAAATTTCATAGCTTATGGGCAAAGAAAATAACTATTCAAACTTAACTTTGTATAATAGGATTCTCATGCCATTAAGACTATTTTGAGTAAGATTCAAACAATAGAAGCCTTCAAACTTAACATGATGAGGCTCTCATGCCATTAAGACTATTTTGAGTAAGATTCAAACAGTAGAGGCTTTCAAACTATCACTCCAACCGGTAAATACCACAAGGCTTGCCCTTCTGTGCGGCCATTGCAATGAAAATCTACATCAAATTGAGACTCGGTTTGGTATTAAGATTCATCAGCGCGGCCACCTCTTCAATTTAATTGGGCAGCCTGAAGCAGTGAAAGCCAGCGTAAGAGTGTTGAAGAAACTCTATGCCGATACCCAGTCTCATACCACCATTTCTCCTGAGTATGTTCATATCAATATGAAAGAAAGCGCCGCCAATTCGACAAACATATCAGACCCGATCTCGATTCAAACGCCCAAGATGACAGTAGTGCCGCGTAGCAAAAATCAACAGGCCTATATGCATAGTCTAACAAAGTATGACCTCCAGTTTGTCATAGGACCGGCTGGCACAGGCAAGACCTTTCTTGCTGTGGCAGCCGCCATCGAAGCGCTAAAACAAAAGAGGATGTCTCACATATGTTTGGTGCGCCCAGCTGTAGAGGCTGGTGAGACCCTTGGATTCCTGCCAGGCACTCTTATGGAAAAAATAAATCCCTACTTGCAACCTCTCTTTGACGCTCTCAATAGCATGTTAGGCTTTGAAGAGACCACAAAACTAATCTCTAAGAATATCATAGAGGTAAGCGCCCTCGCCTATATGCGCGGTCGCACTCTTAACAACTGCTTTGCTATCCTTGATGAGGGTCAAAATGCTTCGCGTGAACAAATGAAGATGTTCCTTACCCGTATTGGCTTTAATTCCAAAGCAGTGGTTACCGGAGACCCGACTCAGATAGACCTGAACACCTCCTCTGGCTTAATCCATGCCATAGATTTGCTCAGGTCTATCAAAGATATAGGAATAACCAAACTAACTACTGAGGATGTAGTCCGTCATCCTCTGGTAGTAAAAATTATTAAGGCTTATGAAAAAGATTAAGACAAAGCTGGAACTTATCAAGGCGGCCGATAAATATCATCGCCCCCATAAGAGTCAGTTTAAGCGGTGGTTTAGCCAGACCGTAGACCATGTAGCCAAGCTAGATAATCATAAGATACACGGCCGAACTGAATTAGAACTTTGCGTTCGCTTAGTAGAAAAAGAAGAAATGCTCCATCTGGCTGCCCAGTTCCGTCATAATAGTGATAATAATACTGTGCTGAGCTTCCCTTGTGATGATAGCATTCCTTTACAACTACCCCTATTAGGCGATATAGTAATGTGCGGTGAAATCATACTAAATGACGCTCGTAGCCACCATCTCGATTTCAAAGAATACTGGGCTTTTTCATTTATCCATGCGACCCTTCATCTCCTCGGGTTCAATCATGGCAAAGAAATGGAAAAAATAGAAAACGCAATGATGCTTAGCAACAACTTCTCGTTATTTCATCCAGATTAAAATAAAACCGTGATCAAGATTCTTAAGCGTATTGTCAATCCGCTTACTCTTCTAACCCCTTTAGTCTATCGTTTAGCCTTCCTTCTCCAAGAAAGGCAGGATCTTATTCGTTTTCTTCAGCAACTTGCCTCTAACAGAGTCATAGGACGCAAAGAATTAGGCATTATTGAAGGAACTTTGAAAATATCTACTATGCAGGTGAGGGAGATAATGATTCCGCGCGCCCAAATAACCGCGGTTCAAGAAGAGGACGATTTGGCAACCTTCTTGCCCCAACTCATTAAATCCTCCCATTCTCGCTTCCCAATACTCAATAAAGAAGACAAGGTCATAGGCATCCTTCTAGCCAAAGATCTGATCCCCCATATTAAAAAGAAGAAGAATATTAACCTTGATGAATTAAAGCGCCCAGCTATTCTCATACCTGAAAGCAAGAGAGTTAATGTGCTATTGGATGAGTTTCGTAATAAACGAATACATATGGCTATAGTAATTGATGAACATGGTTTAACTGCTGGACTGGTCACTATTGAGGATGTCATTGAAGAAATAGTAGGAGAAATAGAAGACGAACATGATGTCCGTAAAAACCCTTCCATTGCTAAGATACCTTTTAATACAAACACCTATAGGGTCAAAGGAGATACCTCCTTGGTCGATTTTAATAGTTTCTTCTCATCAAATCTATCTCACCAAGAGACGGAAACCATAAGCGGGTTACTAGTCCGTAAGCTGCAGAAATTACCCGCAAAAGGAGAAACCATCGAGTTGGAAAATATGATTTTTGTAATAACCAAAAGAGATGAAAGACGAATACAAGAACTCAAAGTAAGCCTGAATAAATGATGCTGTTTCGTCTTATCCTTGCCTTAGGTCTGGGCAGCGTTTATATCTTAGGCTATGCCCCTTTCAATTACTGGTTTCTCTCTCTTTTGGCTGTTTTTACCCTACTTCTTCTGCTTTATAAGCAGGGTTATCGGCGGGGTTTTTTCATATCTTGGCTGTTTGGCATAGGTCTGTTTGGCAGCGGGGCTAGTTGGATATATAACAGCCTGTATATCTATGGTGGAATAGACTCAGAAATTGCTACCTTAATAACAGGGCTTTTTTGCATCTCTATGGCACTGTTCTATGGCCTCTTCGGCTTGTTTTACTGCCTATTCAATTATCACCGCCATAGTATTTTCAGCAACTTCGTTGTGCCAAAGACCATGCAAATCCTCAGCTTTGCCTCATTGTGGATTCTGTTTGAACTACTTAGAAGCCATATTTATGTTGGTTTCCCATGGTTATTACTTGGCAACGCGCTGGTTGATAGCCCCCTATCCCACTGGGCGCCCATAGGAGGAGTATTCCTCATAGGTTTCCTTGCCCTTATCACTATGGCTTCCCTTTTTCATCTGTCGCTATTAATTCCCACCATCTATGTTTTTCGCAATCAATCCAAAGCCTTTATCCTGCTGCTCATTATCCTAGCCCCCTGGGCCATTGGTTTTAGATTACAGTTCTTTGAATGGACTCAGCCTATTGCAAAACCCATAGATGTCGCCATTATTCAAGCAAACACGCCTCAAGAACTTAAATGGAATGAAAGCCAACTAGGCGCAATCAGAGATGTCTATTACAAAATGACAAGAGAGCAAATCCATCAGGATCTAATTGTCTGGCCTGAGGCTGCCATCCCATATGTATATAAAGACAAAGATAATTTCTACAATCCCATTGATTTTCTTGCCCGCCAAACTAACACCACTTTGATTATTGGTTCTCTCCGTATTGATTCAAACCAGCAGACCTATAACAGCATTCTAATGGCAGGGGCGCGCCTAGCCAATATACAGCCTGTCTATGATAAGAGGACTCTGGTGCCCTTTGGTGAATACATACCCCTAGAGGCTTACTTGAGCCGATGGCTCAGCCTACTTGATCTTTCGGTCTATTCCATTAGTCCCGGCACCAAATCCGCCCCTTTTCAAACTAGTGAGTGGAAGATAGCCTCTTCTATCTGTTATGAGATCACTCAGGGTCAATACATAGCAGAGCAAGCGCGCGGCGCCAACTTTCTTGTCACTCTAAGCAATGATAGCTGGTTTAGTGATACTATTGGTCCTCATCAGCATAGCCACCTGGCCAGAATGCGGGCGCTGGAAAATCAACTTTACCTTATTCGCAGCACCAATAATGGCATCACTGGGGTAATTGCCCCCAATGGTAAGCTAGTAGCTAGGATACCTCAATTTCAACGAAGAGTCCTCGCCACCCAAATAGTTCCGCGCCAAGGATTTACCCCCTATCAGCTGAGCGGCGATGTCCCTATGATCCTTCTTAGCTCGATTCTGAGCCTACTTAGCTTTATCATCTATCGTCGTAATCGCAAAAAAGTATAGCGTGGCAAATTCTCCTCTGAGCTCAGGTTTCATTACCTCTTTTGGAACCCTAGTATCGCGTATCTTTGGTATGCTGCGCGATGTCATCTTTGCCTATACATTTGGTAGCAGCAGTGCTATGGATGCATTTCTCATAGCCTTCAAGATTCCCAATTTCTTTCGCCGTATGTTTGCTGAAGGGGCTTTTACTCAATCCTTCCTGCCAGTCCTAATAGAGTTTCAAACTAAAGAAGACAAACAACAGCTTAAAGTCTTCTTATCAAATGTCCTTGGCCTACTCATCTCAGTGGTGGGTATGGTTACCCTATTAGGCATCCTCTTCCCCACACCTTTTGTCCTACTGTTTGCCGGCGGTATCTCCCGTAATACCGAACAATTAGCCCTAGCTGCATCTATGCTGAGAATCACCTTCCCCTACCTATTCTTTATTACTTTGACCTCTTATTACATTGCTATACAGCATAGTCATAATAGATTCGCTGTGCCTGCATTTACCCCTGTTATTCTCAATCTGGTTATTATCAGCTGCGCTCTCTATCTACACACCCAACCACCTATTATGGCTTTGGCTTGGGGAGCTCTCGTAGCGGGTATTCTACAATTTTTGGTGCAACTACCCTTCTGCTCACTGACCCGTCCCAAATTTCGCCTAAGAATCCACCCTAGCATCCATCGCTTCATTCGGCTCATACTTCCGGCAATAATCAGCAGTTCAGTAGTTCAAATCAACATACTAATTGACCTGGTCATTGCATCCTTCCTAGTAGTTGGAAGCATCTCATGGCTCTACTTTGCCGACCGCATCATCTACTTGCCGGTTAGTCTTTTTGGTCTTGCCATCACCGTAGTCGTATTGCCCTATCTCTCTCGTTCCTATCAAAAGAAAATCAGCGATAGATACAGATCTATTCTTTCCTGGGGAATCCACCTCTCACTCATACTTTCTTTGCCAGCAGCCCTAGGACTCATCTTGCTGGCTAAACCAATTACCATGACTATATATCAGCATGGCGCCTTTAGTATAGAATCCGCCACTCAAACCTCCGCCGCTATTCAAGCCTATGCCCTAGGATTACCAGCATTCATTCTTATTAAGATACTATCCTCTGCTTTCTTTGCTCGCCAAAACGCCAAGACACCGTTAAAAATAGCTGCCATCTCGACTCTCACTAGCACTGCTGCCAGCCTGATACTCATCTGGTTTCTAGCCCATGTGGGATTAGCACTTGCTACCTCAATAGGAGCCATATTAAATGCCGGCCTCTTAGCATTTATTCTCTATCGCAACAAGCTATTAATCTTAAGACAAGAGACCTTTCGCCTCCTTGGTCAGATAGGAATTGCTTTGATAATGCTCGGGCTATTAGTTAGTTATATTGCGCCAGAAGCCTCCAGCTGGGCTAATATGCCAACGACAGATCAGGTATTCTGGCTCGCCATCACCATTATCCCAGCTGCTCTAGTATATTTTCTATGTCTATTTGCCACTGGCTTAAAGTGGCACAGCATAAACCCTCGTTGGAACTAATTCGCTATAGCTCAAGATTACAACTAGGGCAACCCAGCGCGGTAGCCATAGGAAAGTTTGATGGGGTCCATCTAGGGCATCAAGCACTCTTAAGGTTACTCAAAGAAAGAAGTTCGGCACGGGGACTAGAACCCATTGTCTGCACCTTTGCACCTCTCCCCGAACAATTCTTTGCCCGCCCAATCATCCAACTGATTAACCTGAGAACCAAAATAAGGCTACTAGCATGCCATCTGGTAGAAAAACTTATAGTCATTCACTTTCACCATAGCTTCAGCAGCATGTCGGCAAAAGAATTCATCCATGGTTTTCTCGTCAAACAGCTAAGGGCAGCCTATCTTATTACCGGCAAAGACTTTCAATTTGGCTGTGATCGCCAGGGAACAGTTGATGACCTCCAACTAGCAAAAC
Source organism: Gammaproteobacteria bacterium (assembly GCA_965215225.1). Classification (GTDB taxonomy): domain Bacteria; phylum Pseudomonadota; class Gammaproteobacteria; order CBDBNL01; family JAAOII01. The sequence continues at coordinate 959,146 of OZ244039.1, read as the reverse complement.
AAAGAGGATATTTTGACCATGAGATTATGCCAGACCAGACCTACCAAAAACAACGAATCAGCAGCAGCCTTATTCGGCAACTACTCAGTCAGCGCCAACTTAATCAGGCCGCCAATTACCTGGGCGAGCCCTATACTCTCTATGCTCGTATTAGCAAGGGTCAGGGTATAGGAGCAACCAGACTCAAAACACCAACCGCTAACCTGAACCTTAAGAACTTCGTCCCTTGTATTAGAGGAGTTTTTGCATGCCGCGCCTTCTTACACAATAGAGCCTATCCAGCTGTAACCAATCTAGGAGTGAGGCCAACCGTCAATGGTTCCTCTCAGCCTGTCTTAGAAACCCACCTACTGAACTTTAATCAAAATATCCTAGGCGAAGAACTAAGACTTCAGTTTATTGAATATATAAGGGAAGAGAAAAAATTTAGCTCCTTAGAAGTTCTAGCAAAACAAATAGAACAAGACAAGCAAGATGCATCCCAGCTGCTAGATGTCAGCTAGTATCCTATCTACCAAATGGAACAAAGAATCACGAATATCCCCAGCTGGTAATCCCGTCAGAATCTCCCTTGCCTCACCAGCATAGTCAATAGCGCGCTTTCTTATAAGTCCATAGGCTTGTGATCCATTGACTATCTTATAAATCTTACTTACCCCCTCACTAGAAGGCTGTTCAATAATCTGATGAATCAATTCTCTTTCCTCTTCTGTCCCCCCTTGATAAGCATAAAGCAATGGCAGGGTTACCTTACCCTTAGAAAGATCTTGCAACAGGTCTTTGCCGCCATCATCAGGCACCTTACCATAATCCAACAGGTCATCGCGCATCTGAAAAATCATTCCCAGAACACAGCCAAATTGACGCGCCATAGCCCTTTTTTCATCAGTCCCACTAATTAAGACCCCTCCCTCACAACAAGCACCAAAAAAGACGGCGGTCTTCTCCTTAATCACTTCATAACACCAATCGTCCTTCTTAGTCAGTCCATGACGTCCTTTCATCTTGAGCTGCTTCAGCTCGCCTTGGCTCAGTCTATTTGCTACTGAGGCAAAAATCCGTATTAGCTCTGGAATGTCAAAGCTCCCTATCAGCTCAAAAGCACGTGAATAAAGGAAGTCACCTATCAACACCGCCCGCTTCTCATCCCACACCCGATGAACTGATTTTAGCCCGCGCCGAAACTCTGCCTCATCAACAATATCATCATGAACTAAAGAAGCACTATGAATATATTCCACCGCTACAGCTAATTGGTAACTCTTTTCTTCATCGGATTTGAATAACCGCGCAAAGGAAAGAACTAGCGAAGGACGAATCCACTTGCCTTGAGCGGTCAAAATATACTCTAGCAGCTGATGGGATTCAGCCTGAGAGGAAATCAATATCTGATTTAGCCTTCCTTGAAAGGCTTGGATATCCAGCTTCAAGGACGCGGCAGGGAAGGTCACAGCTTCAATAGATCAGCCATGGCATAAAGACCCGGTCTTTCTTGCTTAATAAGCCATAGGCCGGCCTCAATGGCGCCATTGACAAATATACTACGCGATCTTGCCTTATGACAAATCTCAACTGTCTCGCCCTCGGTAATAAGCTGCACTCTATGTTCCCCAACAATATCGCCACCGCGAACAACTTGAAAGCCAATAGTTCCTTGCCGCCGCTCAGTGGAATCTTGAGTTCTATCATAGATGGCAATATCAGCCAAAGCCTTCCCCCTGGCTGCTGCTGCCACCTCTGCCAAAGCAAGAGCAGTCCCTGAGGGCGCATCAATCTTATGCTTATGATGCGCTTCACTAATCTCAATATCATAATCATCGGTCAAAGCGGCAACCGCCTGTCGGACCAAACTCAAACACAAATTAACTCCTAAACTCATATTGGCTGCTTGAAGGATAGGAAGCGAATTGGCAGCCTCTTTGATGGCATCCTGCTGCTCAGCAGTATGACCAGTGGTCCCTATGACTAAGGGCACCTGAGCTGCCAAACAGGCAGCCAAACACATTTGAGTTGCAGTTGGGTGAGAAAAGTCTATCAGTAGATCACAAGGGCCATGACTGAAAGCTACTCTGCTGCTACATCGGACTCCTGTCGCCTCACCGCCTATTATTTCACTTGCATCCTTCCCCTCTAAACCCTCATCAGCCGCTACAATTGCCGAATACAAAGAAAGATCCGTTGAATTATGTATGGAATCAAGTAAAAGACGGCCAATTCTGCCACTGGACCCGCATATTGCTAGTGAATACATAATAAATTTAAAAAAAGATTATTTAGAAGTATAATGCTATTTCAAAATATTATACTTAGATTTATGAATTCCACCATTATTAGAATAGCCATAGCAAGTTTTCTATTGGTTGCTAGTTTTAGCTATGCAAAGCCTCGCATAGTGCAAATAACTCCTTTAATTGGTCAGCCAATTGTGCTAAATAGCACGCCCATAAGATTTTCTATTGTTTTTTCTGAACCAGTTTTTGGCTTCGAAAAAGAAGATATCTTAACCAATGGAATACTCCTTGCTCTAGCTGGTAGAGAGGCCAGCTACACCGCCCTCATTATTCCCACGCAACGCCAGTTGATCATAGATCTACTAGTTGATTCGGTCCATAACATAAACCAAGAGGGCAATGAGATTCTAAAACCTCCCTTCGTTTGGAATCTTGATAACTCACCTCTCCCGCCCATAACTGCCTTCACACCTCGGACAGCGGCTCCTTTATACTATCTAGAATACCCGCCCTATTATGGGAGGCCACTAGTTCACCTAATACAGGTTCAATCTGTTCAGCCGCCAGTCGCGCCGGCACCCCAACCTGCACCTCCACAACCTGCACCGCCACAACCTGAACCTCCACCACCTGAACCTCAGCCCACACCCGAACCAAGAGTTGAGAGCATCCCCTCGATTGAGGCAGAGGCGCCAGCTGAAAAGAGAGGACTTCAAGCTAAATTCATCTTTAATGCCGGGGCATACAATGGTGCGCCCAGTTTCTTCAATGTAGAAGAACAAACAGCAATCGAGCCAGAACAAACCACTGAATTTAACACTGGTTTTGAGTTATTCTACCGCCCTAATGTGTGGAGACGAGGCTTAGGTTATTTTGCTACTATTGGTTATCAAGAGTCTTCCTACAGCAGCTCTGAACCAGACTCATCAGCATCCTACACCGCCCTGCCCTTAGAATTTGGGCTTAATCTCTATTTGAGTAGTCATTTCAGCACCAGTATAGGAGGTGTTTTGCATTTCAATGGGGAATACAAACATAAAGGCAATGTCGGTGAAGCCTTTATGTTTGAAGAAGAGGTCACTCTAGAAGTGGGTGATGGCGCTGATAGTTTTGGCGCAGGTCTGCCCGGCTTAATACTAAGTCTTAACTACAACTATAGAGCGTTTAGTGCATCCCTACGTTTTATAAGTCTGACACTTAATGATTACGACAACATCGATGTATTAACAAACCCAGAGTTTCTAAGAGTCCCCGACAGTAGCGAGGATATAAATATTAGCACTCTAAATGCCATTGAAAGTATCGGCATCTTCTTTCAAATAAGACTATAGCCTCTTCTCATAATGCAGCATTTTCGGACGACAGAGGACCTGCCTCTTTCTGCTCATCATCGCCTTACCTCCTTAGCCTTAAAGCTGAAGAGATCTCTTAACGAAAATGGCAGCTCCCCTCAGGCTTTAAAGAGAAAGACTCTTGTTCTCCTATTCCAAAAACCATCAACACGCACCCGCTTAGCCTTTGAAACCGGCATAAGGCAGCTAGGAGGCAACTGCATATTCATGACCGAAGATAGCAGCCAGCTGGTTCGTGGCGAGCAGGTTCGCGACACGGCCCGGGTTATTTCTTCTATGGTTCAAGCCATTGTCATCCGCTCTAAAGACCATAAGACAATCGAAGAGTTCGCCTTCTATTCATCTGTCCCCATCATCAATGCTCTGTCATCGGATTTTCATCCCTGTCAGCTATTAGCGGATATCATGACCTTCTATGAACTACGCGGTAGTATCAAAGGCAAGAAGGTTGTATGGTGCGGCGATGGCAATAATGTCTGCCGTAGCTATATCCAATCCGCCAAGCTCTATGGTTTTAAGCTTCATCTTGCTATCCCCGCTGAGTATTTGCCACCCAAAGAATTTCTGAATCTATATCGCGCAAACCTAGTAATTGAGACAGAACCTGAGAAAGCAATCAAGGATGCCGATCTGGTATGCACTGATGTATGGGTCTCGATGGGAGATAAGAATGCTGTGAAGAAGAGGCGCGCTCTAAAAGCATATCAGGTAACCCAAAAGCTCCTTGATAGAGCAAAGGACGAGGTGCTCTTTATGCATTGCCTCCCAGCACAAGAGGGCAAGGAAGTAGCCGATGGACTATTGGATGACCCCCGCTCAGCCGTGTGGCAACAAGCCGAGAACCGTTTGCACAGCCAAAAAGCCCTGCTGATCTATCTGTTCAAATAATATCCCTATCTCCTTCGCCAAAACTTTTGATCCACAAATATCAACAGCAGACCCATCTCATAAAGCACTATCATAGGAACAGCTAAGAGTAGCTGAGAAAAAATGTCTGGTGGCGTCAATAACATGGCTATAACAAAGCAACCAACTATCACATAGCGGCGCAGCTGTTTCAGCCGTGCCAAACTAATAACACCACTTCGGGCAAACAAGAACAAAGCAATAGGCAACTCAAATATCACAGCAAAGACAATCAAAAATCTAAGGACAAAGTTGAGATACTTCCTCATATCTGTCATGAGCTGCACATCCTCAGGGGTTATGCGATGAAAAAATTGAAGTGCTAAGGGAAGAACTAGATAATAGACAAAAGCCATCCCCAAGTAAAAAAGCAAAATAGAAGAAAAAAGTAATGGCAGCGCGATAAGCTTCTCCTTCCTATAGAGCCCCGGCGAGATGAAAGACCACAGCTGATGAAGGACAACAGGTAGGGCAAGAACAAAAGAAGCAAAAGCCGCCAATCTCAATGGCACTAGGACTGGGGAAGCCACTTCTATTGCTATCAACGAGCCATCACTCGGCAACAACCTAATCAGTGGCTCGGCGACTAAACCATATAGCTGTCTTGAATAGATAACACAGACTACAAACAACACCAGCCAGACGGCAAAAACTATTAGCAAACGAGAACGAAGTTCGCTAAGATGGCGAATTAAAGGCAGACTGGTTGCCAAGTTATTCGGTTTTCTCTTGGTTTTCTTGGTCTGGTCTTGCTTTCTTGGTTTTGGCCGAACGGATCGTCTCATCTAGTCTGAGCTGCTGGTCTATTTCATCAATCACTTGAGTATAAACTACCCGAGCCTTGCGAACAAACAACCCACAATAACGAGCCAGCAGCAACATCCTTTGAGGCCCCAAGACCAGCAATATCAAAACAAATAGAAGGACTAATTCAAAAAATCCCACTCCCCACATACTAGTCTCGCTTCTTTGGCGATTTCTTCTGTTTGTCAGTCGTCGATGAGTCCCGCTTGCCAGCCGTTGATGAGTCGTCCCCCTCTACAGACCGCCGAAAGCTGCGAATAGCCTTGCCCAAGTCCTTGCCTAATTGAGGTAATCTACCCATACCAAACAATAGGGCAATGACAAGTAGGATAATGAGTATCTGCCAAATACTGATGTTAGACATTATTTTGAACCATTAAATCAATGAGTAACAGCCACATTCTTGTCCCTCTGAGGAGAGTCTCTTAGTCTATCTTTTAGCTCTTCCCATACTCTCAGCACCTTTAATTGACGAGAGTTGCATAACAACAACACACAATAAAGCAGCTGGCGACATGTGTTGTTGATCTCCTCATATCTTTCATGAGACCCATCATCATCGCCTGACAAAATAATCAAGCTGGTTATCGAATCCATCGCCGCCTTATAAAAGAACCCCTTTCCCTTATGACTCATCGCCTTCTCAAGCTGATCATCTGAAAAGCCCTCTTGATCCGGCAACATATCATCAAGTCTGATCTTCATAAACACCATAAAGACCAACAGATGAAAAATGGCATCGGCCGCTTCATTAACCACCTCCTGTTTAGACCGATGACGACTCGCCACCAACAACTCCACAACCTCTTCCCCTAATTTGTCAAGTATCTTTGGCAAACCAGATTCAAAAAGATAGGAAGAATAGGAGTCAGACGGCAGCAACCTCCGCCGCTCCAACAAAATCTCTTCCAGCAGATGCAAGATTTCAAGTTTCATATTCAATCCATAAACTTAGCATTGTATTTCCGATTAGTTTGTTGAAATCGTCAAGTGCCATATCCAATCCAGCCTCTGTTAAGATCAGCAAGTCTCATATTCAATCCATAAAACTACCATTGTATTTCCGATTAGTTTGTTGAGATCGTCAAGTGCCATATTCAATCCAGCCTCTGTTGAGATCATCAAGTCTCATATTCAATCCACCCTTTGTTAATATCATATTGACGAAAAAAACAACTGGGCTTCCCGGTATGACAAGCCCCCGTTCCCTTTTGCTCCACCTTAATAAGCAAACAATCCCCATCGCAATCCAACAATAGGTCTTTCACCAGTTGAATCGAACCAGAGGTCTCTCCTTTATACCACAATTTCTGGCGCGACCTTGACCAAAAAACAGTGCGTTTTTCTTTAATACTCAGGCTCAGCGACTCGGCATTCATCCATGCAAGCATTAAAACCCTCTTCGTTTTGTAGCACTGAATAATAGTGGGAATTAACCCCTCCTCGTTCCACTGTATCTCAGCCAATAGGTTCTCATTCATCTTCCAGCCCTTTTAGAGAAGCTTGATTCATACTCTCCCTTATCTCTTTTAACCCTCTTATCTCTCTTATGAATATCATCTGCTTATTATACTCTTATTTATAGTTCTATTTATGGTTCTATTCATATCCATAATAAATGCTTAATAGAAAAATAACCAGGCCTCAGTAAGATGAGGCAGTGGCGCCTCATCCCGCCCAAAGACCACCAGTCATCTAGTTGAAATGGTGTAGGGGACTAGTCAAAGCCAGTCGTTAGTTTAAGGAGGGGAGTAGGTTGTCTAAACGGGTCTGGTTTAATTGGGGTTTGCCAGTTGCATTCAAAAACCACCAGCTACGCCATTCAGTAGGAGTGGTGGGAGTACAGCGAATGGCGGGATACTCACTTGAAGTGCCGAAATTCCAGATGCGATTGTCATCAATTTTTTCATCCGCCTCAATGGTCCTACTATTATCCTTATCACACCAGACCGCCAGTGACTCGTCTTCCCCATCGCCAAATATATTTGTCTCATCGTTCCAAGTGGCATAAATATCTGTATAGCCAGTTGGCATGCGAAGATCATTGCTGGTCTTAGCTTCACCATGATTGCCAATATTGATATCACTAGTCTCACTGTCCCAATAAGAAGCAACTCCAGTCCCGTCTCCCCTCCCAACCAGCATAGCAGTATCACTGTCTAAGACTACATAAGAATAAGCAACCCTACCATCCTCAAAATATCCCACCAGACCGCCTACAGCACCACTTCTATCACCAATCCCGCTCACCTCACCTGCCACAACCGATGAAGAATAAATCGAAGCCGATCTACCCCACCCCACCAGACCGCCTACAGCACGACTTCTATCACCAATCCCGCTCACCTCACCTGCCACAACCGAAGAAGAAACAATCCAAGCCGAGTGACCATTCCCCACCAGACCGCCTACTTCTATACTCCCGTTCACCACACCTGCCACAACCGATGAAGAATAAATCGAAGCCGATCTACCCCACCCCACCAGACCGCCTACTTCTGTATTCCCGTTCACCACACCTGCCACAACCGATGAAGAATAAATCGAAGCCGATCTACCCCACCCCACCAGACCGCCTACTTCTATACTCCCGTTCACCACACCTGCCACAACCGATGAAGAATCAATCCGAGCCGATCCACCACCCCCCACCAGACCGCCTACTTCTGTATTCCCGTTCACCACACCTGCCACAACCGATGAAGAATAAATCGAAGCCGATCTACCCCACCCCACCAGACCGCCTACCGACAAAAACCCTTTCACCTCATTCACTACAACCGAAGAAGAATGAATCAAAACCGATTCACCAGCCCCCACCAGACCGCCTACTTCTATACTCCCGCTCACCTCATCTGCCACAACCGATGAAGAATAAATCGAAGCCGATCTACCCCACCCCATCAGACCGCCTACAAAATCCTTACCTATCACTGCCTCGGCACTAAGAATAAGATTGCGAATCTCTGAACCTTCGGTTATATGACTAAACAAACCCACACAATCTTCACTCGGACGATTAATGGTTAAATTGCTAATCCTAAAACTATTGCCATCAAAAGCCCCATTAAAAGCAGCTCCTTGACATCCATATGTAGAACTATCCGTATCATGACCCAATGGTTGCCAGCCTTTGTCATCTCTATAATCCACAAGACTTATATTCGCAACCAGCTCATAACCGAAACAAGAAGTAACGCCTCTAGCTCCACCACAGCCAGTGGTGTTGAGCACCGCATCTTCTGATAACCTACGCCCATTACCATTTAGAGAATAGCGCACTGCATCTAATTCCGCCGCCGTAGCTATCTCTATTAACCCATCCCCATCCAGATCCAGATCCAACTCGTTTGAAAGGCCATCATTATCGTCATCTGTACCCTGACCTCCATCCCTATCCTCATCCACATCACGGCATCCATCCCCATCATTATCGCTAGAACCATTCCTCGTCCAGTCCGTCACACCAGTAGGACACCGGTCCAAATCATCATCCAACCCATCATTATCATCATCTGGATCCTCATCCATATCACGGCAACCATCTCCATCATAATCGCTAGAACCATTGCTTGTCCAACCCGTCGCACCAGTAGGACACCGGTCCAAATCATCATCCAACCCATCATTATCATCATCTGTACCCTGACCCCCATCCCTATCCTCATCCACATCACGGCATCCATCCCCATCATTATCGCTAGAACCATTCCTCATCCAATCCGTCACACCAGCAAAACATCGGTCCAAATCATCATCCAACCCATCATTATCATCATCATCATCCTCATCCGCATCACGGCAACCATCCCCATCATGATCGCTAGAAGGATTGCTCGTCCAGTTCGTCACACCAGTACGACATAGGTCCAAATCATCATCCACCCCATCATTATCATCATCATCATCCTCATCCGCATCACGGCAACCATCCCCATCATGATCGCTAGAACCATTCCTCGTCCAGCCCGTCACACCAGCAAAACATCGGTCCAAATCATCATCCAACCCATCATTATCGTCATCATTATCCTCATCTCTATCACGGCAACCATCCCCATCATTATCGCTAGAACCATTGCTTGCCCAGTCCGTCACACCAGTACGACATAGGTCCAAATCATCATCCACCCCATCATTATCGTCATCTGTACCCTGACCCCCATCCCTATCCTCATCCACATCACGGCAACCATCCCCATCATTATCGCTAGAACCATTGCTCATCCAGTCCGTCACACCAGTACGACATAGGTCCAAATCATCATCCACCTCATCATTATCGTCATCTGGATCCTCATCCGCATCACGGCAACCATCTCCATCATAATCGCTAGAACCATTGCTTTCCCAGTCCGTCACACCAGTACGACATAGGTCCAAATCATCATCCACCCCATCATTATCGTCATCTGTACCCTGACCCCCATCCCTATCCTCATCCACATCACGGCAACCATCCCCATCATTATCGCTAGAACCATTGCTTGTCCAGCCCGCCACATCAGTACGACATAGGTCCAAATCATCATCCACCCCATCATTATCGTCATCTTCATCCTCATCTCTATCACGGCAACCATCCCCATCATAATCGCTAGAAGGATTGCTTGTCCAGCCCGTCGTACCAGTACGACATAGGTCTAAATCATCATCGACCCCATCATTATCGTCATCTTCATCCTCATCTCTATCACGGCAACCATCCCTATCATGATCGGTATAAGGATTGCTCGTCCAACCTACCGCACCAGTAGAACATCGGTCTGAAACATCATTTCTACCATCATTATCGTCATCATTATCCTCATCCGCATCACGGCAACCATCCCCATCATGATCGATAGAACCATTGCTTGCCCAGCCAGTCGTACCAGTAGGACATCGGTCAAAATAATCATTCACCCCATCATTATCGTCATCTGAATCCAGCGCTGAGCCGGCTCCTCTCTGATGACCATAGAACCTTAGCTGCCAATCAAACTGGGTAGGGCTGGCCGCACCGCCGATTATTAGAGTCCAGTCTCCTCGTGGATCCTCACCCAAATGGGCAGCACTGGCAAAGGTAAACCCGCCTTCAAGATCAGCGCAATCTCGTTCTCTTATCCCGCGAGCGCATATATGACGACGAGCAACTAGACTCCTAATTCCCCTAGGGGAAATTAACTCAATATCCAGATGACCAAAATCAGCATAGGAACTATCTATCTCCAGCTGAACATATTCAATAAAGTCGAAACCAATATCTCCAATACGAATAGTATCCTCAATATTGACAGGACCAAAAAGGGTAGTCTTTTCAATAGTTTCATTACGACGCTCCAGCGGCAAAACCTGCCATTCCGCAGCCAAATCCAATGCTGCGGCAGCATCTACCAATCCAAAGCCATAGTCTATGCTATGGGTATAGTGTGAGCCAGTGTCATGATAGGCGGTGCCACCTATTTGCCAGGAAGCGGCAGAGGCATCCACCTGCTCGGCTGATTCCGCTAATATTAGCTTCGTATCTCGCCAACTTAAAGCCGGATAGGCAGAACGAATCAAGGCTATGACTCCCCCTACCACCGGAGCTGCTGCCGAGGTCCCAAAAAAAAATCTAGTATAGGCATCTGTCCCAGGCAACCCAGCAATCAGATTGCCATCATAGGATATATAGTCCGACCTATAATCCATTTCCCGATAATAGAAGGCATCGCCGCCAAAGTCAAGATGCGACTCTAATATGTTACCGAAAGGGGAACCAACCGGGGGCGGCGCAAGACCCTGGTTATAACCAGCCCGACCAGTTAAGTCTGTAGTAGCCAAGCCTAGCTGCCATTCTCCTAAGGGGCTTCCTAGACCGGCCGGTGCATCAGCAGAAATATCATCGCCAGAAGGAGCGCAAACCCAAAGGTTAATCCCTGGGTTAGAATAACTAGCATAGGAATCCAGCGCATTGGTAGCACAGACCGTAATAGCGCCGCGATGATTGCGCATTCCTTGATAGGTTGCCATCTGCACTCCACGATTATTCCCAGCAGAAAATACATAGCTAATACTAGAATTAAGGGGGTGGTCGAGATGGGCTTCAATCGTTTCTAATACTAGTTTGTTTCTTTTAGTCAACCTTGTATAGGATAATGACCCCCAGCTATTGACAGAAACAAGAGTCTCATCAGTTTTGCGACTGAAAGCATCCAATAAGGACGTAAGACTTTGTTGTTGAAGATAGTTTGCCATATAGATGCCTGCCTCAGGCGCCACTCCCTTAATACCCAAGCCATTATCGCCACGAGCAGCTGCAATGCCAGCTACTGCTGTGCCATGACCATCTTCCCAGCAATCAGTTGGTAAAGGGCTATGTCTTGATGGATGATCTTCCTTCACCAGATAATTGCGGCTTGCATTAGCTATAATATTCTGTATTAGATCCTCATGCATCATATCCAAACCATTGTCCACTACGGATATATGAACCCCTTGCCCCTCATGGCCCTCAGCCCAAACTTCTTTCACCCCTATTCTATCCAGATACCATTGATAAGCTAATAGAGGATCAGCTGTTCGATTGGGCTGGCTTCCTCCCACTGTATCCGCCAATTCGCACCTTCGCTCCTCCCCCATCGGAATAAATTGGACGAACAATTCATAAGGACCAAAGCGGGGATAGTCCAACGAGGAAAAACCACTGGTAATATCGAGATAATAGAGCCCACGCCCAAGAGAGTGAACATTTTGTGATATTTTGAAATCATAGCCATAGCCGCCATCGTCGTCATAGACTAACCGGTTTCCATCCTCATCCCGCAAAGATGCTTCACTATCCAATTGGCTCTCCAACCAAAAAGTTAATCGCCCAGGCCTTGTAATATAAAATTTAAACATATCACTGTCATTGATGGGATAGATGCTCCCATTGGTAGAATAGATACTCCCACTAGCCAAATTAATCAAATTGTCCAATGGACAAGCTGTGTTCTGAGTAGAGCCGCAAGAATCTATCAGGGCTGGTTGAAAAGAGGTGACTAAGGTAAGAGATATCGGAGGACCTTTATTGACTATCTCCAAATAGTGTCTCCCGGCAGCTAGCTCATAGAAATATTGATCGCCGGCATAATTTTGATCATAGGGACGCGAAGTACTACTATTCCCCTCATCCCTTAAGCGAGAAGCCTCTTCTTCATTAAGCAAAGAGACCTCTATATTCAGAGAACCTAGTATCCAAAGGCTTAAGATCCCCGCTTCTTCTAAGTCAACAACGAAATAGTCTCTATCGCTAGCCCTAAGGAATTCATCAGTAGTGCCGCCAAGATCGATACTGCACTCAACCCCAGCAATAGAGTCGCTACAATCTGTATCCTCATCTGCATCACGGCAACCATCCCCATCATGATCGCTAGAACCATTCCTCGTCCAGTCCGTCACACCGGTAGGACATAGGTCCAAACCATCATCCAACCCATCATTATCATCATCTGTATCCTCACCATCATCTCGGCAACCATCCCCATCATGATCGGTAGAACGATTACTCATCCAATCTGTCTCACCACGAGAACATCCATCTGAAATATCATCTACCTCATCATTATCATCATCTGTATCCTCACCATCATCTCGGCAACCATCCCCATCATGGTCAGTAGAACGATTACTCCTCCAATCCGTCTCACCAACACGGCATTGGTCTGAACTATCGCCTATCTCATCATTATCACAATCCTCATGCAAACGACACTCCCTTCCATCAACCATGCCTGTATCCATCAAATCTGGCAATAGATCATTATCATCATCTGTATCCTCACCATCATCTCGGCAACCATCCCCATCATGGTCAGTAGAACGATTACTCCTCCAATCCGTCTCACCAACACGGCATTGGTCTGGACTATCGCCTATCTCATCATTATCACAATCCTCATGCAAACGACACTCCCTTCCATCAACCATGCCTGTATCCATCAAATCTGGCAATAGATCATTATCATCATCTGTATCCTCACCATCATCTCGGCAACCATCCCCATCACGGTCAGTAGAACGATTGCTCATCCAATCTGTCTCACCACGAGAACATCCATCTGAAATATCATCTACCTCATCATTATCATCATCATTATCCTCACTACTTGCATCTCGGCAACCATCCCCATCATGGTCAGTAGAACGATTGCTCATCCAATCTGTCTCACCACGAGAACATCCATCTGAAATATCATCTACCTCATCATTATCATCATCTGTATCCTCACTACTTGCATCTCGGCAACCATCCCCATCATGGTCAGTAGAACGATTGCTCATCCAATCTGTCTCACCACGAGAACATCCATCTGAAATATCATCTACCTCATCATTATCATCATCTGTATCCTCACCATCATCTCGGCAACCATCCCCATCATGGTCAGTAGAACGATCGCTCATCCAATCTGTCTCACCACGAGAACATCCATCTGAAATATCATCTACCTCATCATTATCATCATCATTATCCTCACTACTTGCATCTCGGCAACCATCCCCATCATGGTCAGTAGAACGATTGCTCATCCAATCTGTCTCACCAACACGGCATTGGTCTGAACTATCATCTAGCCCATCTCCATCATCATCCTCATCCACACTATCCACTCGCCCATCTCCATCTTTATTGATTCCCGACCGAATACCACCGCTTGCGTGGTCTTCCTCATTCTCTTCCCAAACAAAAGCTATCATTACCTCTTGCTGACTGCCATCACGAAGAGTGCCTCTAATCGCAAAAGTCCAATCGAATTGATCATTCAACCCAGTAAATTCATAGTTGTCATCAATAAATTCGGCTATGTTGATATTTCTTTCTTCTATTACCGACCCGTTTCCACTGGTTGCCGTAATGTTCAAAGAAACGAAATCGCCAAAGTCCGATTGGTTACCTATGCGAAAACCGCCGCTTATAGGAGCAAAAGTGATATCCACTTCAAAAGCTCTGGGAGAACCCCCTCCTAAACTACCGTCTATCGATCTATTGCCACCCGGATCACCGTCCATCGAATCACTGCCTCCCCCACCTCCGCTACAAGCAATAAGAACTAAGAAGCTAATTCCTGCTAATAAGAAAAGAACTGAACGCCCCCTTGCCAGATAAAGTAAGCAGGGGGTCATCATGAGGCGTGTTAAAAAATAGAACTCAGCAAATAGAAAACCACTTAATATAAGCAAGCGCCTAGAGAAAAGCTCAATTAAAGAACACATATAACAATTCATTATACTCCTTTTTATGTTCTTCTTCTATTATATCTGGATATTTTTTTGTCCAAAAAAAGTTAAATAGAAACCTCTCCCAGCAACCAATTAAGATAGGTCTCTTCCACTTCCGCAGCATTGAGATGGACTATCTCTGGCACCTCATAGGAGTGCAGCTCCTTAATTCGTTGTTGCAACCTAGGGGCGAGAGAGGCGGCTGTTTTTATCAATAGCAACTGTTCGCCTTCTTCCACCAGCTTGCCCTTCCAGCTATAGACACTGGTGACTGGCATCAGATTAACACAAGCAGCCAGTTTCTCCTCTACCAACAACTTCGCAATATGCTGGGCTTGGTCTTTCCCTTCGCAACAGGTCATGACTATTTGAATAGCGGGTTTGTCCTTCATCATACTAGCATGTGCTGGATTCGTATGCTGCTTATTGATTTGAATAGTGGATTTGTCTTTCATCATATTGGTGTCATATTAGCGTCATGTTGGCATCACACTGACATCATACTGGATTTAGCAGCTCGACATATTCTTGCTTGAGACCAAACTCAGCTGCCAAGAGCTCCGCTAATTTCTGAACTCCATAGCGTTCGCTAGCGTGATGTCCTATAGCATAGTAATCTATCCTATTTTCACGGGCAAAGTGATAGGTCTGTTCAGAAACCTCTCCACTAATATAAGCATCCACCCCTAATTGATGTGCTTGAACAATAAAACTCTGTCCCGCGCCAGAACACCAGGCTAGCCTACTAATTTTCTTATTACCGCCACTAAGATGGAGGGGCTGGCGAGCAAAAATTGTCTCTAATTGTTGAAGGAAATCTTGCGGCGATACGGCTGAGGGCAAGGTGCCAAACTGGCCTATGGCAGGGGGTGGTAAATTGCCTTCTATTTTTACACCCAGTTTGCTACCAATCTGGGCATTATTGCCTATGGTGGGATGGAGATCCAAGGGCAGGTGATAAGCCAGCAGATTCAGCTTGTGTTGAAACAACAAATGAAGTCTTCTCTTCTTCATTCCAACCACTCTCATATCCTCATTACGCCAGAAATAGCCATGATGAACCAGCAGGGTATCCGCTCCTTTATCGACAGCGGCTCTTATCAATTCCTCACTGGCAGTCACCCCACATACAATGTGCTTCACTTCATATTGCCCTTCTACCTGTAAGCCATTGGGACAATAGTCTTGACAGTCTGTATCCAAGAGCTCATCAATATAGCTAACCAGTTGGTTAATGGTCGTCATCAGGCTAGTCCCTTAGAGATCAAATAGTCCTTAGCATCTAAAGCCGCCATACAACCCATAGCCGCTGCCGTGACCGCTTGCCGATAATGATAATCCGCCACATCGCCAGCAGCAAATATTCCTTTCACGGAAGTTTGAGTAAAACCTGCACCTAAGAGACCTTTTAGCTTCACATAACCATTTTCCATCGCCAGCTGAGGCGGAAGGAAATCACTATTGGGAATATGGCCTATGGCGATAAAGACTCCATCTACTGCTAGGTCTTCCTCCTTGTCGCTTTCGGTGTCCTTTACTCTTATGCCATTAACACCTGTCTTCTCGCCCAGGATCTCAGTCACTATCCGATTCCAATGAAACTGAACCTTCCCCTCATCCGCCCGTTGAAACAGCCTTTGTTGGAGAATCTTGTCGCCGCGCAACTGGTCTCTCCGATGAACCAGAATAACCTGAGCGGCAATATTGGCTAGATATAGGGACTCTTCAAGTGCGGTATTGCCTCCTCCAATGACTGCAACCTTCTTATTACGATAGAAAAAACCATCGCAGGTAGCGCAGGTGCTAACTCCCTTGCCAAAATAGTTTTGCTCACTGGCTAATCCAAGCAGCCGAGGCGAAGCACCGCTTGCAATAATGAGGCAATGGGCCTGATAAGACTTCCTTTCTCCTTGGGCAACAAAAGAAGGCTGAGACAAATCAACTGCCTTAATCCTGTCGGCATGGATTGAACAGCCGAGGTTTTCAACCTGCTTCTTCATAGCCTCCATTAGTTCGGGTCCCTGCACTCCATTTGCATGGCCTGGCCAATTATCTACATCGGTAGTATCAGTCAGTTGGCCGCCCGGCTGGAGGCCAGCAATCAGCGAGGTCTTTAAGCCAGCGCGCAGCGCATAGATGGCAGCTGTATAGCCAGCTGGCCCAGAGCCAATTATTAAAACCTCATCCATCGCGGCAATTACCAGCTGCCGCTATTGGGCATGGACTGCCAGGGTTCAGCTGGTAGTAAAGCATCTCCTTCTTGCAACAACTCTATGGATATGTTGTCTGGGGTGCGAATAAAAGCCATCCTGCCGTCGCGAGGAGGTCGATTAATGACAATGCCCTCATCCATCAGCTGTTGGCATAGTTCATAGATGTTCTTAACTCTATAAGCCAGATGACCGAAATTGCGACCGCCAGTATATTCCTCATCACTATCCCAGTTATAGGTCAATTCAATGAGAGGAGGATTTTCCTTGCCCTCATCTTCCTTAGCAACCAAGAATACCAAAGTGAATTTGCCCCTCTCATCTTCACGGCGGCGCACTTCCTTCATCCCCAACTTATTACAGAAAAAATCAACAGATTGGTCTAAATCTGTGACCCGAATCATAGTATGTAAGTATTTCATGTCTGTTCCATTTGATTAATAAGAATCTATTCTAGCACCTCAGAGTTCTGCTTGCTGAACCACTGCCCATATATAAACAATCGCCAGGCTGAGATAGATAGAAGAACCAATAGAGGCTTCACTATATTAAGCCTTTATGGCGTAGAAAAGCGGCCATATCCGGCTCTCTTCCCAATACCTCAACAAAATTAGCCATTGCCTTGCCGACCCCTCCCCTTTCAAAGATATGCCGCTTAACTCTTTGAGCCAATTCACTATCATAGATGCCTTGTTGGACAAAAGCAGCATAGATATCATCCGCCATTATCTCCGCCCATTTGTAAGCATAATAGCCAGCTGCATATCCACCGGCAAAAATATGACTGAAACCATTTGGAAACCTATTAAAAGCTGCCGAAGGCAAGAGATTCAACTCCCCTCTCACCTCATCATAGGTCTGCTGGACCAATTGAGGAGTTATCTTTGTCTTGGCAAATTCGCTGTGAAGGCGGATATCAAAAAGGGCAAACTCTAGCTGACGCGCAGTCATCAATCCGCTTTGAAAATTCCTCGCCGCCAAGAGATTGCTTAGCAAAGACTTGGGCAAAGGCTTCTTGGTCTTATGATGACAGGTAATCTCTAGCAAAAAATCCTCCTCCCAACACCAATTCTCCATCAGCTGACTTGGTAGCTCTATCATATCGTGAGCCACACCATTAATACCAGCAACGCCGCGACATTCCACCTGAGTGAGTAGGTGATGAAGACAATGGCCGAATTCATGAAACAAGGTAACAACCTCCTCATGAAGCAAAAGGGCTGCCTCTCCATCTAGGGGGCGGCGAAAATTACAAACCAAATAAGCAACCGGCAGCTGTAAGGACCCATCACTAAGGCGGCGGCGCTGACGGTTCTCATCCATCCAGGCGCCTCCCCGCTTATGGTTGCGCGCATAGAGATCACAATAAAGATAACCCAATATGCTGTCATCCCGCTTCATAGCAAAGAGCTGAACATCCTCATGCCAGGTGTCAAAATCCCTTATCCTAACAAAACGAACGCCAAACAATTTTTCGGCAAGTCGAAACATATTTTCAAACACTGGTTGAACTACAAAATAACTTCTGAGTTCTTCGGCAGAAAGATCATGCTTTTGCTTTCTTAGCTTCTCACTATAGTAATTAATGTCCCAAGGATGAAATTCTTTCTTATGTCTATGAACAAAGCTGGTCAATTCTTCGGCTTCTTGTTGAGCTCGGGTTTTAGTCCGAGCAGCCAAGTCCAATAAAAATTCCTTTATCTCAAGTGGGTCGCGCACCATATTGCGTGTCATCAACATGGCTGCGCTATTTTTATAACCTAAGAGCTCAGCAAGACGATAACGCTTAGCTAGTATTTCTGCCATAAGAGCGCTATTGTCATATTGCCCTGCTTGAGGACCCAAGCCAGAAGCACGGGTGATATAGGCGGTGTAAATTTCCTTTCTCAAGGACTCTCTATCCGCATAACGAATAATGGCAAGATAGCAGGGCAGTTGTAAGCTTAGCATGTATCCTGTCTTTTCTTCGCTGTGATAATATAGCTGTTCCTTGTCTCCCTGAGGCACACCAGCCAAAGCCTTTTCATCCTTTATAAATTTGCTCCAAGCCTGAGTGGCGTCTAACAGGTTCTCACTAAATTTGGTGCATAATTTTGCCAGGCGCTGATCTATCTCTCTATACTCCTTTCTTTTACCCTCTGGCAGATCTACCCCTGCCAAACGACAATCATGCAAATAGTTATCCAGCTGTTGCATCTGGGCTTCGCTCAGCCGAGCCGGTTCTTGATGGCGCAATCTTGTCAGAAGATCAAACAACTGGCGGTTTTGATCTAGCTCGGTTTGGTAGGCGGTTATCAGAGGCTCCGCTTGATTATAGGCTTTCCTTATCTCATCTGTCTCGACAACAGATTTAAGATGAGCAACTGGATCAAAGAGATGCTCCCATAGGGCCTCATCCCTATCATCAAGCAGCTGCATGGTGCCATTCCAATCAAGCGGAACGGAATCATCCTGATAATGAGTAATCATCTCACCAATAGTCTTCTTATTGAGGGCAATGACCTCTTGGACTCTTGATACCAGCTCCAGAGGCTTAATGAGATGAAAATTGGTTAGCTCTTGCATAGGAATAAAATCATTGATAGGGTGATTCTATTTCAATTATAGCGAGTTAGCTTGGCTTCAATCTAATGATTTTTTTTCATCATCAGAGAGTATAGGCTATGATAGGTTGAGTAAAATTAAAAGCCATCTGAGAGCCAATAATCATCCATATGACTCGTTTTATAGGCTTTCTTTGATGGGGAAAGATGGAAAAGATGCAAAAGATAGAAAAAATTCGCTTACCCAAACCAGATGATTGGCATGTCCATTTGCGCGAAGGTGCTTTGCTGCCGATTACGCTGGCGGCTTCCGCTCGCTGTTTCAAAAGATGTGTTGCCATGCCGAACCTTATCAATCCTATCACAAGTGCAGACCAAATAAGAGATTATGGAAGGCTCATTAAACAAAATCTGCCTAGTAATACCAGCCTCCAACCGCTCTTTACTCTTTATCTAACTGAAAACCTCAGCAAGGAAGAACTAAAGCTAGCACTAGAAATCAGCGATTTCTTCGCGGTAAAGTGGTATCCAGCTGGCACCACTACCCACTCGGATGAGGGAGTGAAAAATATAGCGAAGTGCTATGAATTGCTTGAGGCTATGGAGGAGTGGGATGTTCCTCTCTTGGTTCATGGTGAAAGCATGAGCGGCGATGTTTTTGCGCGCGAACGAATATTCATTGATGATGAGTTGCCTGGGCTGCGCGCTAGATTCCCTCAATTAAGAATTACTTTGGAGCATATCAGCACGAAGGAAGCGGTGGCATACTTAAAAGAGTCCTCAACCAAAACTGCCGCAACTATCACCCCTCAACATCTTAGATACAACCGCAACCATATGCTTGCCACCTATATAAAGCCCCACCTTTACTGCAAACCACTACTGAAAAAAGAACCAGACCGTTTGGCACTTTGCGAGCTGCTGGCCAATGGTTTCAAGCGTGTCTTCTTAGGTAGCGACTCTGCTCCTCATGCCCGCCAGGACAAGGAAACGGCGCATGGCTGCGCTGGTGTCTTTAGCGCGCCCTTCCTATTGGAAATCTATGCCGATATTTTTGCTGAACTGGGAATAGCCCATCTCTTAGCAGATTTTGCCGCCCGTAATGGAGCTAATTTTTATAACTTCCCACTGACAAGCGAAGAAATTGAGCTGGTGCGCGAACCCTGTCAGGTTCCTGCTAAGATTAACCAAAACGGCATAGAATTGATTCCCTTAGCTGCAGGCGAGGTGTTAAACTGGAGCCTTAATGCCTAGAACCAATAGCCTTTACAATCGCTTTCGCGGTTTCTTTCCAGTTGCAGTGGATTTAGAAACAGGCGGCGTGGATGTGCATCAAAATCCCCTATTGGAAATAGCGGTGGTATTCTTTCAGTTAGAAAAAAACGGTCTATTGGTTGCCAAGGATAGCATATGCGAACACATCATCCCCTTCGCCGGTTCCGTCATTGACAAAGAAGCCTTAGAAATTAACCAGATAGACCCAGACTATCCTTTGCGGTTTCCCAAAGAAGAAAAGGAGGTTCTAACCTATATTTTTAATCAGGTCCAAAAGCGAATGAAGAGAGAAAACTCTAGAAGAGCCATACTAGTAGGTCATAACGCCCACTTTGACTTGGCTTTCCTCAATAGGGCTGTCAAAAGATGTGGCCTAGAAAAAAAGAACCCCTTTCATTCCTTTTCCGTTATAGATACTGTATCCCTAGCAGCCCTAGCCTATGGTCAGACCATTCTCTCTCTTGCCTGTGAAAAGGCAAGATTAGGTTTTAATGCCGATGAAGCTCATTCAGCCATCTATGATGCCCAAAAAACTGCCGACCTTTTCTGTAATATAGTCAATTCTTGGCTCTTTTTGGGCGGATGGAATGAAGAAACAGGCATCAAAGGGCACCTTAATAGAAAAAAAATAGAAAAATCAAAGCCCAAATAGGCAAATAAGAGAACTATAGGCTATTCATCATTGCCTTTACATCACTTTCAAACAAATCAAAAGACCTCATTAGAGTGTCTTTCTTTGTGATTTTGAATTGATCGTTACTTCCTCTTGCTATAGAAGCAAGGCTATGATCATCTAGCTCATTCTCTGGTATGATCAAATAACCTATCGAGTTGGGCGATATGCCCAAACAGAAAAGATGTGCGTACCCTGTATCATGCCCTATACCAATAAATTGAAAATTGGAATGCACATCTTTTGTTGCCACCCTTACTCCGATAAGACATTCTTTCTCTTTCCATTTGATAGCTATATCATCATGCCCTCGCCAACCCATGACAAGCCTAACATCCTTATATCCCATTAGTTTCAACAGTCCAGCAAAAAAATTTTCTCCTATATAGCCCCTTGCTATAGAAGATGCAAATTTTAATGAAGCAAATTCACTATCCAACCACTTTGAATGACTGAAATTCGCCTCCTCTGTCTTTTCTTTTAGACAGTCTTTCGCTATCTCTTCAGTTATCAATTCAATGCCCCTATTTTGTTATTACCAAGGTATTGACGAATATGGTGCATACGAATATGCCTACAATGATTGGTTGCTTTTGAGGAATAGTCCCCCCAATCCGCCCGCTTTAATAAGGATAATATCTTTTGCTTATCCTTCTTAATGATCATTCCATAGCCAGACCCATACTTTACCTCATCAAAAGAATGAACTATCTTTGTATTCTTCCCATAAAATGTAGAATCTACAAAGCAATCATAAACACGACCTCTCCCCAAGCCACAAAAACGATTGGGGGCGGAACAACAGGTATAGATATCCACATACTCGCTCACATCATAATTAACAAAGACTTGCTTATTCTTTCCCTTCCTCCATATTTGAAAAACAGTATTAACCGACATTCTCTTATTGTTGTTTGGTAAGTAGAAGGCATCGCTTTTTAACTTTTCATTATGAATAAGTGATGCGCCCTTTACACGAGACATATTGCTCCCCTTACCATTACTATAAAAAGACATAGGTAAAATGAACGCAACCATATCAGCAAACAAAAAAGAACGATTAATAAATGCTAATGCCAAAGCACCTCTTACTCCAAAAGGGGGATTGCCAATTACAATATACTTAGACTTGATTTTTGGACTCCATCTCAGATAATCCGCTTGTTCTATCTTGGGACTTCTTGGCAAGATGTCCAACCCTATTTTTCTATATCCCAGCGGGATTATATCGTAAAAGCAACCCTCCCCCGCCGAAGGCTCTATATAGGTATAACCTTTTAGGTCTATATTGTTCTTATCGCAAACACGAAGAAATGTGCTCATACAACTCTTGGCTACATCTCTATCAGTAAAAAAACTATCCTCAGGTAAGCTTTTGTTAATAGCATAATGAGGCAACTGAGTAATGCAAATAGTATTTTGTAGCCCATCCCAAGCACTACTCATTTAACTAGCTTCTCATAAGTTAATTGCTTCCTATCCATGCGGGTTTATTATATTATGGATTTTAGAAAACTCTAATAGAAATTTATCAAGTAGAAAATTCAGCTAGAACCAATTCTATTTAGCCGCCAAAATTAACCATATCGGTTGGCGAAGTCGGTCATAAAGGCTCTCAAAGACTCAACCGCCTCTTCACTCACCGCATTGTAAATACTTGCTCTCATACCTCCACGCGCTCTATGTCCTTTCAAATAGAGCAACCCCGCTTGACTAGACTCGGCAAGAAATTTATCGTTGAGTCCTTCTTCTTTGAGATGAAAGACTATATTGGTAATTGAACGATTCTCTGGCACAGCATTGGCTTGATAGAAACCATCGCTAGAATCTATCAAGTCATAGAGAGATTGCGCTTTGCTACGATTAATACTTGCCATTGCTTCTACCCCACCCTGTGCTATTAACCAATCACATACCAGCCCACACACATAGATTGCAAAGGTCACTGGAGTATTCAGCAAGGATCCCGCCTCAGCTTGGCGGCGGTAATTGAGAACAGGCAAAACCCTATCTCCACTCCTTGTCAAAAGTTCCTCGTTAATAATCACCAGGGTAATGCCAGCTATGCCAAGATTTTTCTGAGCACAAGCATAGGCAAGATCAATCTTACTAAGATCTAAAGGCTGGGCAGCAACACAAGAAGAAATATCCGCCACCACTGGAATAGCCTGCTCGCTTAGGTCCGGCACCCTGGCAAAAGAAATTCCATCTACTGTCTCATTATGACAATAGTGAAAATAGGCATGATCGCCAGTAAGATTCCATTCCTCTTGGGGTGGAATATGGAGCGGTTGGCGACCACAATCATATGCCAGCTCCACATCTATCAACTTGCCCGCTAGCTGGGCCGCTTTGCGCGCCCAATGGCCGCTAATAAAATAAAGAGCACGTGGCTCGGAAGCCAAGTTAAGAGGCACAGCAGAAAATTGAGCGGTAGCTCCGCCCGGCATAATGAGGATTTGATGGCTGTCTGGCACTCCTAGTAAGGACCGCAGCTTGCTAAGGGTCTCACTATGCAAAGCAAGAAAATCCTTGCCGCGATGACTGACTTCCATTACCGAACTCCCCCTTCCTCCCCAGTCCATTAGCTCTTCCTTAATATGCTCTAGGACCCAATCAGGTAAAGCAGCTGGACCTGCCGAAAAATTATATTTACGCATAGTCATTAGTAGAAATATATAAATGAGAGGGAATTATACAACATCAATTTGCACCATCAATTTGTATCATCAATCCCTCCCCATAAGAGAATTTATCGGTCGGACTTAGGGCTATATAGCAGCGGCAGACTAGTTATCCAAAGCAGAAACCTAGCTAATCAGCATTTTATAAGCAATCATTTGCCTTCCAAGCCTTTCATTTCAATGTATCACTTACAAGTTCATCCAATATGCCAAAGTTATCTCTAAACATATCATTAAAACAATCATAATAACGATTTGCCATCCCAAGCAAGAATGTCCTGTCTAATCGCCATCTAAATGAAGTTAGGAAAGGCTCCTCTGTGAGTATCTAAGCACCTATGAGCATTATAGTAGATTAAGCGAGCCTAAGAGTCTTAAAAAAGGATACCCCGAGTCTATTAGACCCAGGGTATCCAAGGTTCATCAAATAAGAAGATCTTACATCTTCATATCCTGATGATATTTAACAGCCCCCGCGTGGAAAGGAACGGCTGATTTCTCATCTGCCATGTCAGTTAATGCCGCTGGTAAAAACTCAACCAAGTCAGACTCGGCTGAGAAGATAGCTTCAGTCAATGCATAGGCCGTAGCCTCTGCAAGACGACTGGAGCCTACCAGCTTGACCGCAACCCCAAAAGTCCTAACCGAATGGTCTTGACCCTTATAGGAACCAGCTGGAATACTAACCCATCTGTAATCTGGATTGCCACCAACTAATCTCCTAACCGGATTGCCGTCTATCCGCACTAACCTAAGCGGGCATAGATCCATCGCAGCCCTAAGCGCGGAAGCAGGATGATGAACCAGATAGATACCCGCATCTATTTCATTGTCGCAAAGTGCCTGTGTTTGTTGTTGTTGTTCTAGTTCAGACACTGCGCCAAAAGAGGTTGGCATCCACCTATAACCTATCATTAGTTTCTCCATAATGGCACGCATCTCCGACCCTACCGGACCTAGATTCATCCGCTTGCCTCTTAGATCATAAAAAGTATCTACATCCACATCAGCACGGGCCAAAACCGTGAAACTATAAGGATGGAAGGAAGCAAGAGTTCTTAGGTCGTGGAAAGCGCCATCATCAGCAAAGAGATGAGAACCTTCATAAGCATGAGAGTGCCAGTCAGAACGAATTAGAGCTAGGTCTAATTCACCTGTCTTAAGGCTTTTAACATTAGCGGCCGTCTCTGCCATGCTATTAATCTCACAACTAATGCTGTGTTCGGCTGTTTTCTGGTTCACTGCTTGGCAAATCAAATCAGCTAGCTGATGATAGGCAGCTAGGGAATTGCCTGAACCAAGTCTAATGTTCTTTTGATCTGCAGCCATTAACGAAGTCACACTAACAACTGCTAGGATAGTAACGATTATTATTTTTTTCATAATTGCTATTTATTATTTTTAATAAGAAAGTATTATACCACATGAAAACTTTATCAATTAGCAATATTAAAGAAAACTAGGCAAATTCCCATCTAGAATGCAACACTTGTTTCTAAATTATAGTTTATCCCGCTAAGTTGTTGGAACACTTCGGCGGGGGTTTTGAAGCCGAGGCACTTTCGTGGTCGGTTGTTCAATCGGTTGATGATTTTTGCTATCGTTTCTTTGGGTAGATTTCGCAAGGATATGCCTTTCGGCAGATACTGGCGGATGAGTCCATTAATATAGGGACTTGTATATCTAAGGAGGTAGGGGTTACTTATAAGACGGCTTGGTTTTTGTTTCATCGCATCCGTGAAGCGATGCGGTCGGGTTCTACTGATCTTCTCCAAGGCATAATAGAGATAGATGAGACCTACATAGGCGGGCGGGAGAGCAACAAGCACAAGCATAAGCAGGTAAAGGGAGCTCAGGGGCGTAGCACCAAGACGAAGGAGGCGGTCATAGGTATCCGTGAAAGAGGGGGTCGAGTGCGGGCGCGGTCGGTAGATAAACTCAATAGCAAGACAGTCCAAGCGTTCATAGATAAGAATGTAGTTCAGTATTATCTCTACGGATGAAGCGGGGTTTTACAAGCCGGTGAGGGGCGAAGCTATTAGTCAATCACTCAGTAGGCGAGTTTATAAATGGAATGGCGCACACGAACGGCATAGAGAGTGTTTGGGCGTTATTGAAGCGTGGTTATCACGGGACCTTCCATCACTTCTCTAAGAAACACATCGACCGTTATGTTGATGAGTTTGTCTTTCGTCTTAATCAAGGCAGCTGCGAGATAGATACCATGGATAGGATTAAGGCTATTTGTGAAGGAGCAATCGGGAAGCGTTTGACTTATAAGCAGTTGATTGGGAAAGCATCCTATGGCTTGTGAACAAGATGTAATCGATAAAAAGATTGTTCTTTATTTAGAGCAGTTAGGGTATTCGAAGGAATTGGGATACTCATCTTGCTGCTTACTTAATGAATGATGAATGAATGAGATGCCAACTATTAGACGAGTAAAGAAGCCAGCGAGTAAATACGATCGCCCTGCGAGTCTTAATCTTAATTTGCGTCCAATCACTCGCAAGGAGTTTTTTGCTAAGGCAGCTACGAGATGGATACAATGGATAGGATTAAGGCTATTTGTGAAGGAGCAATCGGTAAGCGGTTGACTCATAAGCAGTTGATTGGAAAGGCATCCTATGGCTTGTGAACAAGATGTAATCGATAAAAAGAGTGTTCTCTATTGAGAGCAGTTAGGGTATTCGAAGGAATTGGGGGACTCATTTTGTTGCCTAGTTAATGAATGATGAATGAATGAGATGCCAACTATTAGACGCGTAAAGAAGCCAGCGAGTAAATACGACCACCCTGCGAGTCTTAATCCTAATTTGCGTCCAATCACTCGCGAGGAGTTTTTTGCTATTGTGGATTTCTTATGCGCTAATAAGCCTACTCCCAGCAGCCCACAAAAAAATAGAGGCAAATAAGAAATGGACGATTGGTGTGCTTAGATATACAAGTCCCTATTCGCAATACATAATTGAGGTGGAATTATACAACATCAATCTGCAGCATCAATTTGTATCATCAATACCTCCCCCACAAGAGAATTTATTGATCGGACTTAGGGCTATATAGCAGAGGCAGACTAGTTATCCAAAGCAGAAACCTAGCTAACCAGCATTTTATAGGTAGTCATTTGCCTTCCAAGCTTCTCATTTCAATGTATCACTTACAAGTTCATCCAATATGCCAAAGTTATCTCTAAACATATCATTAAAACAATCATAATTATGTTTCCTCCCTTCGTTCAATACCCTTCCCTCCCTATCAATTCTCAGCGTGGTCTTCTGATTATCCGTCTTTTGATATGAATCCAATGCTAAGTTATCAAATCTGTTTATGCTCTTATGTGAAAAGATATAGAAAAATGGGGGGAGTATCATATCCCTGAAAGCCATCCATACATAAAAAGACCTATCATCTACATTGCTTCTCAATTTCGCATGAAAGCTATAGGCTCGTATAGCTGAATTGATTTCTATACCAGCAGACGCCTTTGCCTGTATGAATCTTGTAATAAACTCCAATCCTTCTTTGCCACATTTTTTACATAGATTCGTAGGAAACTCTCCTGTGCTTGGGGCAGGCTTCTTTCTCATCTTCAACCCTGAAAACTCCTTACAATTATTACAGTAGTACTTTGCTAATATAAAATCAATCTGCTCATCAATATATGCTCTATATACCTGCCAGCCTCTTGTATGCAATCGAATAGCTAGGTGCATTTCACCTAACAAGCCAATGATTCTCTTGTCATCCTGGTTGTTGGACATTTAATCTCTACATTTTTTAATCCGTGCCTTTGTATATTATTGAGAATTGAATCACCAAAACTCTTTTTATTCAATTCAGCGCCTATGCCAATTCGCCCTTGTCTCACTGCTTCTATAGGGGTAGTAAAACTACCGGCAAACGGGTCAAACACTACCTCTCCTCTTCCCGATAGGGTCTTTACCGCAAATTCTGGTATCTTAGTGGGGAATGGGGCAGTATGACCTAACCTATTCTCCTTCTTATTGTTTATCTTTATTACTGGGTCAAACTTAATAATATCTCTTCGCCAGGTCTTTATAAAATTAGCATCAATGATGTTATTTTTTAATTCATCCATGATGATACTCCGCAGCGAGAATCTCTTCCCCCTGTTTGCTAATGACCTTTCAAAGCACCCTATATTTTTACATTCCCAGGATTTAATGCCGACACCAGAATAGGCATTACCATTTACTTTTAAGCACCCACATATAGGACAAGGATAGCGAGTTTCGTCCAGCCTATGCTTTCTGAAAATCATAATGTGTTCATAACAATTAAGGGGATATTGATATAGTGGGAAAGGTGTGTCTCCATTTTTGTGCCTTTGAGATTGAACTTCTCCTTTGTCCCAAATAAAATCATCTATAAAAGTAAATCCAACTTCCTCAAATATGTTTATGAAATATGCGCCTAATGGTATTCGTCTATCCCCCCAGCTTGAACGAGTATGACGGTTATCATTTCCCGTTATGTCCCCTATATTAAACACAAAAGCTCTATGATTATCCAATACCCGATAAGCCTCTCTTACAACTGCTTTCATATCTGCTAAATAGTCATCTATATTAGCCCATTGAGAGTATTCTCGTGCATTGTAATAAGGGGGGGAAGTTACCATTAAGTGAATACTCTCACTATCCATAGCTTGCATAACCTCTAAGCAATCGTCCCATATTATTTTCACTTTATCATTGTCTCTATTATGGATGGATCTATTTAGTTTAGTATTTGCCTTGTTGTATTGAGACTGATATGCTTGCTTAATAATATGCCTATATAGTTTCGAAAATTCTCTTATTGTTTCTTCGGTAGATAGATTGCGGAGTCTCTCGGAACTATTTTTTAATTTTTTATAATTGAAGTCTGTCAGTGTAGATGATAGGTAATCATCACTCATACGAAATATCGTATCTATATAATGTCTGCCATTTTTCCTTTGCTGCATCTATTTGGAGAAACTAGTCATTAACAAATTCTTTATATGTGGAAATATTATACAAGATCAAAAGACGGGGGTTATAAGGCTAGATTTCTTATATCGCTCAATAGAAGTTTAAGATAAGAGGTGAACTTTGCCCCATCTACTCCATTGATTGCGCGATGGTCATAAGAGAGTGCTATGGGCAATATAAGACGAGGAACAAATGTTCCATCTTGATAGACTGGCTGATAGCTACTCTTGGATACGCCAAGTATAGCTACTTCCGGGACATTGATGATAGGAGTAAACTGAGTGCCCCCTTGTGCGCCCAAGCTGGATAGGGTAATACAGCCTCCCTGCATGGCTTCAACTGAAAGTTGGCGATGGCGAGCCTTCTCTGCCAGCTCACTTGCCTCTTGTGCCAATTCCCAAATAGACTTCTTATCCACATCCCTAATCACTGGAACAACCAAGCCATGAGGGGTAGCTACTGCCATGCCTATATGATAGTAAAGCTTTTGCACCAACCGATTACCGACCACTGAAACATTAAACTGTGGTAACTCTTTGAGTGCTAATGCCAGTGCCTTAATAAGAAAGGGAACGGGAGTGAGCTTCACTCCTTTTTTCTCAGCAATGGCTTTTTGTCCTTTACGAAAGTTTTCAAGATCTGTAATATCCACTTCTTCAAATTGGGTGACATGAGGTGCAGTGATCCAAGCCCTATGCATATTCTCTGCGGTGAGCCGTTGAATCTTATTGAGATCCTTTTCCATTGTCTTGCCATAGGCAGCAAAATCTATCTGTGGTGGCTCAGGCATAGCCGCTCCCTGTTGGAGATGCCTCTTCACATAGCTTTGGATATCCTCTTTGAGAATACGTCCCTTATGACCCGAACCACTCAGGTTTGCAAGTTCCACTCCCAATTCGCGCGCCATCTTGCGCACGGCGGGGCCAGCATAAAAGTTCCCATTGCTCCCTGAAAGACCTGAAGGCGCAGCCACAGGAGCAGCTTGACTGTCAGCCTGTTGGTCGCCCTCCTTTGCTGGTGGGGGAGGAGAATCAACCGGCAGACTTTCGCTAGCTGGCGGAGAATCAACTGGCAGGTTTTCACTAGCTACGACCAGCAGGGCAATAGGATCTCCGCTCCTAACCTTATCTCCCTTCTGGACTTTCACAGCTGCCACCTTACCAGCTGAGCTGGCAGGTATCTCCATCGATGCCTTATCGCTTTCTAGGACTATGACAGTATCGTCTTTCTCTATTTGTTTTCCTTTCTCAATATGGACCTCAATAATCTCTACCGCCTCATCTACGCCAAGATTTGGAACTCTTATTTCTATCTGCTTTTGTTGTTCCGTCTTCTGCCTCTCTTGTTCTACCTGTTGCCTCCCTTGTTCTTCCTCTTGTGTTTTCTCTTGTGCTCTCTTTTGTTGCTCTTGCATGTCCTCCTGTTCTTTGAGTGCTCTTGTCTTCGTCTCTGTCTTTGTCTTCGTCAATTCTGAGTTCTTCTTTGTTTGTGATTCAGTCTGCGCCTCAGATGTTGCAGACACTGCTATAGCTATAATCTCACTTCCTTCAGTAACCTTATCACCGGATTTCACCTTAATATCTACCACTTCACCAGCCAGAGGAGACGGGATTTCCATTGATGCCTTATCATTTTCCAAGACTATGAGAGACTGTCCTTTTTCTACCCTATCCTTCTTGGCGACCAAAATCTCAATGACCTCAACCTGATCATCAGTGCCTATATTGGGAACACGAACCGTCTCTAGCTGTTGAATCATAGCTGGTTAAATATAAAGAGGATAGGGACGACTGGATTGGATATTAAGCTTGGCAATGGCCTTCTTTAGCTGAGCCAAAGGAAACCTACCCTGTTCATAGAGCCCTAGCAAAGCATGATAGGCAATGTAGTCGCTGCTGACTTCAAAGAAATCACGCAAATTGGCGCGACTATCGCTGCGACCAAAACCATCAGTGCCCAAACAATAATAGGGGGCTTTAATATAAGGAGCTACCTGTTGAGTATATTGTCTTATATAGTCTGTGGCAGCTATAACTGGGCTGTCGTCATTATTGAGACAATGGGCAATATAGGATTTCTTTGGCTTGTCAGTTGGATTGAGACGATTGTATCTGGTTATTTCCTGCGCCTCACGAGCCAGTTCATTGAAACTTGGTGCACTCCATAGCTCCACCTCTAGGTTGTATTCCTTGTTAAGTAATCTAGCGGCCAGAATAGCCTCTTGCATAATACTGCCGCTACTGAGCAACCGCACTTTTTGTTTGCCTCCTTTGAGATGGAGGAACTTATATAGTCCCTTTAAGATTCCTTCCGCAACTCGCTTATGGTCTTTATTTGATAAGGCAGGTTGGCTATAGTTCTCATTCATACAGGTGAGATAGTAAAAGACTCCTTCCCCCTTCTCATACATTCTTACCAAGCCATTATGAATGATAATTGCCAGCTCATAGGCAAAGGCTGGGTCATAAGAAATACAATTAGGAACTGTCGCAGCAGCAACATGACTATGCCCATCCAAATGCTGCAGCCCCTCACCAGCCAAGGTAGTGCGGCCGGAAGTTGCGCCCATAAGAAAACCTCTTGCTTGCATATCGCCAGCAGCCCAGATAAAATCACCAACCCGTTGAAAACCGAACATTGAATAAAAACTATAAAAGGGAATTAGAGTCAAATTATTGTTATGTGCCGAAGTCGCCGCCGCTATCCATGCCGAAATAGAGCCCGCCTCATTAATGCCTTCCTGTAATATCTGCCCTTTCTTATCTTCCCTATAATACATCACCTGGTCGGCATCCTGTGGCACATATTTTTGTCCGACCGAAGAATAGATAGCCAACTGACGAAAGAGACCTTCCATACCAAAGGTGCGCGCCTCGTCTGGAACTATTGGAACCACGCGAGCACCAATAGACTTATCACGGCAAAGAGAAGCTAGGATGCGGACAAAAGCCATGGTAGTAGAGACTTCTCTATTGCCGCTCCCCTCTAATTGAGAGGCAAAAATATCAAGAGAAGGAACTTTCAACTTCTCTATCTTGGTGCGGCGGCTGGGAACAAAGCCATTTAGCTGAGCCCTCCTTTCTTTAAGATACTTAATCTCTGGACTATTCTCACTGGGACGACAATAGGGCATCTTTTCCAATTCATTGTCCTGAACTGGAATACGAAATCTGTCGCGAAATTTTATTAAGCCTTCCATATCCAGTTTTTTAATAGAATGGGCAATATTCTCCGCCTCTCCCGGCGTGCCATAGCCCTTTATGCTCTTGGCAAGTATCACTGTGGGTTGCCCCTTATGAGCAACCGCGCTACTATAGGCAGCATAGATCTTATGAATATCATGGCCACCGCGATTGAGGCGATATACCTCTTCATCGCTCATATTCTCTACCAATTTGAGCAGTTCATCATATTTACCGAAAAAGTGCTCACGGGTATACTGTCCCCCTTTGTTCTTATAATTCTGATATTCCCCATCTACCGCCTCCTCCATTCGCCTCACCAATAGCCCTTTGTGATCTTTTTCTAATAAAGGGTCCCACCTTCTTCCCCATAAGACCTTAATGACATTCCAACCAGCACCACGAAATACCCCTTCTAATTCCTGAATAATCTTACCATTCCCTCTCACTGGCCCATCCAGTCTTTGTAGATTACAGTTAATGACAAATATCAAATTGTCTAGTCTTTCGCGACCGGCTAGAGCAAGGCTACCAGTGCTCTCTGGTTCATCCATCTCGCCATCACCAATGAAACACCAGACCTTAAGACTGTCAGACTCCAGCAGGTTCCGATTCGCTAGATACTTTCTCATATGGGCTTGATGTATTGCCTGCATAGGACCTAAACCCATAGAGACGGTTGGAAATTCCCAATAGTCTGGCATTAACCAAGGATGAGGATAGGACGATAGGCTCTTCTTCTTTTCCAATGGCTTAGGATAGAGAGACTCATTACGAAAATTGTCTAGGTGCTTTTCTGTCAGCCTTCCCTCTAAGAAGGAACGGGCATAGATACCGGGTGAGGAATGTCCTTGAAAAAATATCAGATCGCCACAAGCCTTATTGCTATGAGCGCGAAAGAAGTGATTAAAACCTACCTCATAAAGACTGGCGATAGAAGAAAAAGTAGATATGTGTCCTCCTATGCTTGAATCCTTTATATTAGCCCTCATCACCATAATCATGGCATTCCACCTTATATAAGAGCGAATTCGTTCCTCTAAGATCAAATCGCCCGGATAAACAGGTTCCTCATCGCGAGGAATAGTATTGACATAGGGAGTGTTGATGGAGAAAGGCAGTTCCATCCCCTCCACACTCGCCTTTTGTGCCAATGCCCTTAGCAGTTGCGCGCCGCGCTCTCGCCCTCGTTCGCGGCAAACATCATCAAATGCTTCAAGCCATTCTAGTAGTTCAGTATCTTCTTTCGTCATAGTAGTATTTTATGAATAATCATCTCTCTCTGCTTCAAACCAGCGATTAAATTCAGCCACACACCTGTCCAGCTCGGCCTCGTCATAACCGCGCAAAATCAATTTCACCCTATATCTACCCTTCTCATCCATCTGTGGATAGCTGCCTATTTCAATCTCATCATACTGACTCTGAAGCTCGCCAAGTTTCTTAGCTATGAGACTCTCACCAGTATCAAAGAATAGCTTTTTGCTATACAAGGGCGGTGCCTTAGCTATCTTTGCTAATAGAGCTTCCAACATGCTCTGAAAAATGACTGGCACTCCCGCTAAGACATAGATGTTATGCAACTGAAAGCCAGGTGCTGCACTCACTTTATTTGAAATTGGAACAGCGCCCTTAGGCATATATGCCATCTTCTTACTTGCCTCGCTAAGACCGCCACGAGATATATAACGCTCCTCCATTGCCCTTAGCGAAGATGGGTCACAATGAAGAGGAAGGTTGAAGGCGGCTGCAATAGATGACGCGGTAATGTCATCATGAGTAGGCCCTATGCCGCCACTAGTAAAAACATAGTCATAATGCGCGCTAAAAGGGCGAACTGCTTCAATGATGGCTTGTTGTTCGTCGCGAACAATCCGCGCCTCACGAAGCATAATACCCCACTGATCTAAACGGGTCGCCAAATGATTTATATTAAGATCTTGGGTAGCGCCATTTAGTATCTCATTACCTATCACTAGCATGGCTGCAGTGGGGACTTTTTTCATTGCCTTATTATAGACAATAAACGACAAAGAATGCCCGGCTCCTAGGCTTCTAGACTCCCAAACTCCCAAACTCCCAGACTCAGACCCCAACATATAACGGATATTGTGCAATGAATAGTCATTGATAAGACAATAATGAAGAAAAGGGTAAAAACAAGCCAATCGATTCTCTAATAGGGTTTTTTATAATAGGTTCTAGAATTAGAATCAATGAAATCCCCTTCCATTTTGGCAATAGAAACCTCTTGTGATGAGACAGCAGTAGCTATATATAAGAACAAGTTATTAGCCCATCGCCTGTTCTCACAAGTTGATATCCATCGCCTCTATAAAGGAGTAGTGCCGGAGATAGCTGCTCGCAATCACTTACAGAAGCTCAATCCCTTAGTAGAAGACTGCTTAGCTGCCTCTCATATTAAGAAAACCGAACTTGACTATCTTGCCTATACTATGGGGCCTGGTCTCATACCCGCCTTGATGACTGGGGCCACCTTCGCCCGTTGCCTTGCTTATGGATTGGGAATACCGGCTATTGGCATTCATCACTTAGAAGCGCACCTACTATCTCCTCTATTAACCCAAGTAAAGCCTGCTTTTCCCTATATTGCCTTGTTGGTTTCCGGCGGTCACACCCAGCTCTATGAGGTCGAAAGCTATGGCAGCTACAAGCTCTATGGTGAGAGTCTTGATGATGCGGCTGGTGAAGCCTTTGACAAAATAGCCTCCTTGTTAGGTCTAGCCTATCCAGGCGGCAGTCAGCTAGAGAGGCTCGCGCAAGAAGGCGATGAGGAATCCTATTCCTTCACTATTCCTATGAAGCACAGTGGTGATTACAACTTTAGCTTCAGCGGACTTAAAACCCAAGCACGCTATCTAATCGAGAAGCAGCCCAAACAAAGATATGCTGATCTGGCCGCTGCCATTCAACAGACTTTGGTGAAGAGTCTCTTAGGCAAGACCTTTGCCCTAACCAAACAACTAGAGTCAAAGCAAATAGCCATAGTAGGAGGCGTCAGCGCCAATCAATACCTTCGTCATCAAGCCGCCAAATATGCCAATGAATATGACATTAAGATGTTCTATCCTCCTTTGGAATTTTGTACTGATAATGCGGCTATGATAGCCTATACTGCCGCCATGCGTATTGCTAGCGGACAGAAAGATAGCCTAGCCATCCGCGCCCATGCTAGATGCCCTATCCCGCCTTTGTATTCTTCTCAACAAACCAATGGATAAGAGTGATATTCTCATCATAGGGGCTGGGGCTGCTGGACTCCAACTGGCACTACATCTAGCCCAACATAATTATGAAATCACGCTTCTATGTAAGTCCTCTTTACAAGCCAGTGCTACTTACTGGGCACAAGGCGGTATAGCAGCACCATTGGATAAAAAAGACAGTATTGAAAGGCACCTAAAGGATACCCTTGTAGCTGGCGCTGGGCTATGCAATGAACAGGTAGCAAGATTCATTATTGAAAATAGCCAACAGGCCTTAGAACAAATTATAGCTCGCGGTTTTCCCGTATCGCGACTAGACAATAGTGCTAAACTGCATCTTCATAAAGAAGGAGGTCATTCTCACCGCCGTATAGTCCACTCAGCCGACAAAACCGGTAAGGCTCTGACAGAGACCCTTAGCAAGAAAATCACCGACCACAAGAGAATTCGGCTATTGGATCATCACCAAGCAGTTAACTTAATCTGCACCAGGCCTCCCAAATCGCCCCAATCTGAATGCTTAGGCGCTTATGTGTTAGACAATCATAATGGCAGAGTCTTCCCTCTCAGTTCTAGATGCACTGTCCTAGCATCTGGCGGCGCTAGTCGTGTCTATCTTTACTCTACCAATCCAGATGGCGCCACTGGAGATGGAATTGCCATGGCATATAGAGCCGGTTGTCGTATTGCCAATATGGAATTCAACCAGTTTCACCCTACCTGTCTTTATCATCCTCAGGTGAAGTCCTTCCTCATCAGTGAAGCCTTAAGGGGTGAAGGGGCACGCCTAGTACTTCCGGATGGCACTGAGTTTATGCATAGGTTTGACGACCGCGCTGAACTAGCCCCTCGCGACATAGTTGCTCGCGCCATTGATCACGAGATGAAAAAGAATGGCCTAGATCATGTCTATCTTGATATCTCACACAGATCGGCTGACTTGATAAAGAAACTTTTCCCTACCATTTACAAAAGATGTTATGAACTTGGTATAGATATTACCAAACAACCCATACCCGTAGTGCCAGCTGCTCACTATATCTGTGGTGGCATCATGACAGATTTAGAAGGACAAACGGATATTCAGTCTCTTTATGCAGTAGGAGAAACCGCCTACACTGGATTACATGGAGCCAACCGACTAGCAAGTAATTCCTTGTTGGAATGCCTGGTTATGGCAGCAGCTACCAGTAATAGTATCCATAAGAATCTAAGCCAGCATAAACAGGCTCCACCAGATCTAGCTCCTTGGGACGAAAGCCAGGTTAAGGACTCAGACGAAGAAGTTGTCATCAGCCATAATTGGGATGAACTCCGTTTACTCATGTGGAATTATGTAGGCATAGTCCGAACCAACAAAAGACTAGAAAGAGCAGCAAATAGAATAAACCTGCTCCAACAAGAGATAAGAGAATACTACAACAACTATAGTATTACCAGTGACCTGCTGGAATTGCGCAATCTTGCAATGTGCGCCGAACTCATCATCCGTTCGGCATTAAGACGAGAGGAAAGTCGTGGTTTACACTTCAACCTTGACTATCCTAATAAACTGGCTTCACCAACTATCAGTGTTCTAAGTAAGAACGAATATCAAAGTTAAATTTCTGCGGCCCTTATTCCTGTTGGCCCTATTCCTGTTGGCGTCGAATCGCATCAAGGCACAGAGCGGTTGCAGTGGCAACATTGAGGCTAGAATCTTCCCTAGTTGTCTTAATGCAACAATGGTAATCGCTCTTTTCAGCTAAGAGGCGGCGCACTCCCCGCCCTTCACTTCCCATGATCACTAACAAAGGAGGCACACAACCACTGGCTGAGACTGTCATAGATGCTGAACTGTCGGTTGCCATCACCCAATAGCCTTGCTTCTTCAATAGATCAATCGCCCTGCCAGCATTGGCTACGCGAAAGAATCTTATCCATTCCATCATTCCAGCAGCCGCCTTACAGCAAACCGCACTCATAGGTGCTAGATTGCGTTTGGCAAAAATTATCCCATCGCAATCATAGGCAACCGCATTACGAATACAGGCGCCAAAATTTTGCGGATCTTGAATTGAATCAAGTAAAAGATAGAGGCCCTGTTCAGCTGGTTGTTTTAGAGAGTTTTCGTCATAAAGCCTCAAAGGCTCACAGATGGCAGCTAGCTGCTGATGGACTTGATAGGGAAACCTTTCCTTAAAAGTCTTTTTATCCCAGTATTCTATGGTCATCCCCTCAATATAGGGTTCAATCTTTGGGTCTAGCCTAGTCGCCTTAGCCAGAATCAGTCTAGTGACTCTCTTATTTTTCAATGCATTAAGAACTGGATGAAAGCCATAGATGAGCTCTAACATAACTAGACAAGCATTAAATCTATCTTACGTTCATCTATCCTAATACGCTTAATACGAACTTGAACAGGATCCCCCAGTCCATACTCTTTTCTATATCTCTTACCAATTAGCCTTTGATTGACTTCATCAAATCTGTAATAGTCATTCTGAAAACTTCTTACATGAACAAAACCCTCTATAGGTAATTCATCAAATCTCACATGGAAACCAAACTCAAGGATATTGGTAATCGTGCCTGTATAACTGGCTTTGCCATGCTCTGCCAAATAGCGACACTTAAGCCCATCTAAAGCCTGCCAAACAGACTGTTCAATGATTCGTTCTTGCTGAGTACAAGCCACCCCTATCTTAGTTACTTCACTAGCCGTATAAGGATATTTGCCCCTACCAGAACCTTCCTGGACAGTAACCTTCTTAATTGCCCGATGCACCATAAGATCCGCATAGCGCCGAATAGGAGAAGTGAAGTGGGTATAGCTTTTATAGTTCAAGCCAAAGTGACCATAGTTTTTGCGAGCATATTCTGCTCGTTGTAAAGAACGCAAAATTTTTGCCTCTAGAACCGCCGCCTCAGGATACTTGCTTACGGCTTTAAGTAAATAATCATAGACCTGGCTGGTTATCTTATGGTGGACCTCTGCAACCTTAATCCCATAATTGCTTAGGAATTGTTTCAATTCGGTAAAATCCTCTTGTTTAGGCGCCTTATGAATTCTATAGAGAATGGGGACACCTTTCTTACTAAGGAACCAGGCGGTAGCGTCATTTGCTGCTAACATAGCCTCTTCAATCATTCGCTGAGCAAAATTACGAGGACAGGCATAAACCTTTTCAATCTGACCCTGAGCGGAAATTTCTATCTTCACTTCTTCTAAGTGATTGAAATCCAGTGCCGCTCTCTTGCTTCTGGCTGCCAATAGAACTTGAGTCATCTCCCCAAGCATGCCTAAGGAGCTATGAACTTCTTTGGGTAGCTTAGCTAGCGAAGAAGGCCGGGATTTTGAGTCCTTATTGGGTTTGATAAGCTCTGCCACATCTTCATAGATTAGCCGCGCCTGAGAACGAATAATAGCCTTATAGAAATTGACCTTCTGCCTCTTGCCCTTCTTATCAATCAATAGCTCACAAACCATTGCCAATCGATTAGAGTTTGGATTAAGGGAACACAAATCATTACTGAGTCTTTCCGGTAACATAGGCAAGACTCGGTCGGGGAAATAAACTGACGAGGTCCGAAATCGAGCGCTCTTATCCACCAGACTATTAGGACGAACATAATGAGAGACATCCGCTATGGCTACCATTAAACGAAAAAGATCCCCCTTCTTTTGGCAAAACACCGCATCATCATAATCACGCGCGTCCTCACCATCTATAGTAACAAAGGCAATAGCAGTTAGATCAGACCGATCTGGATGATCCTCCAGCTTAACCCTATCAGAAATTGAATCTGCTTCTTTTAATACTTCGGGAGGAAAAGTGGTTTCCAAGCTATAGGTATCAATAGCAATATCCGTCTCTAAGCGAGCGTCTTCTTTTGGTCTGACCAAGCCAATCAGCTTCCCCCTTAGTTTTTTAGGCAATTCCAAGCCTTTGCTAGCAAGGAGCTTCGCCTCCACCACATAACCTCTATCAATTGGCTGAGCTGGTTTGTCAATATAGATAGCTCGCGGAATAGATAGGTTACAGGGAATGAGATAGGATTCTCCTTCGTCTTCATGATAATAGCCGAGCACTGTTTTCCTTTTACGAGCCAAGATTTCCACCACCCTAGCCTGGTCCTTATCTGTAGCTGAATCATAGACCTTAACAACCTTAACCAGATCCTTATCCAAAACACGCTCCATCTCTTCCTCTGCCAGAAATAGCCTCTCCTTATTGCTGACAACAACAAATCCATAGCCAGCCCTATGCCCGCTGACCTCCCCTATCAAATAGTTCTTTCTAGTGGGAGGCTCTGATTTACGCCTTAGATACTGGGGAGTCATCCTTGTTGCCCCATTCTTGCCAGGAGCCATCATAAGCCCGAATAGAAACTCCAGCATAATCAGCAAGCATAAATGCCATCGCCGAACGGCGATGTGCTTGACAATAGGCAACTATAGGACGCCCTTTGGCGGCACTAGTAAAACCCTGTAATAGCTCAGCGACCTCTTCAGCCGAGCGAACATAGCCTTTTTCATCTAAAAAAGCCAGCCATTCTAAATGTCTCGCCTTAGGGATATGCCCTCCCTGTTGTGCACGTTTGTCCTCACCAGTAAACTCCGCAATAGAACGGGTATCCCATAAGAATAGTTCTTCTTCTGCTAAAGAAGCCAAAATCTCTTCCCGTTTAACTCTATAGGGGGCAGAAAATTCCAATGGTAAAGGCTCCGCCGATTCTATTGATTGGGGCCTAGTAGTATTCATAGTCTGCCCAGCCGCCATCCAGGCAGCTAGACCGCCATTAAGGTAGCTAAAACCATCTATATTGGCCATTCTTAAGGTCCAATAAAGCCTAGCTGCTTTTAAGCCAAATTCATCATCAAAAGCGACTATGTGCTGACTGCCGTCATAACCAATGGCGGCAAGCGACCTAGCAAATTTGTCAGCAGAAGGCAACATACTGGGATGAGGTAGTTCCCCATTCACTAGGCCTTCATAAGGCATATGTGCCGCATTATCTATGGTTCCTTCGGCAAAAGCTTCCGCCTGGGACAGATCTACCAAGAGTGTTTTTTTCTTGTCCCTAAGTTTAATAAATTGGTCTGGAGTGATTATCAGATCTTCATTCATATAATAGTTGTTGCTTAGGCAATTATACTATGATTTTATTCTAAGGCTATTAATTCGTGATTGATTATCAACAACTTATATTCCATTTACAAAATTACTGGGCAAAACAGGGATGCACTCTGATACAGCCTTTGGATATGCGGGTTGGCGCGGGGACTTTTCATCCAGCCACCTTTTTAGCTGCCCTAGGACCTGAGCGCCAAAGAGTAGCCTATATTCAACCATCGCGGCGGCCGACAGACGGCAGATACGGTGACAACCCTAATAGATTACAACACTATTATCAATATCAAGTGCTACTTAAACCCTCTCCGGTCGATATAGTAGAACTCTTCTTTGCTTCCCTTACTAGCTTAGGAATAGACCCCCAGATAAATGACTTACGATTAGTAGAAGACAACTGGGAGTCTCCCACCTTAGGAGCCTGGGGCTTGGGTTGGGAGGTCTGGTTAAATGGAATGGAAGTTGCCCAGTTTACTTACTTCCAACAGCTAGGTGGGTTTGATTGTAAGCCAGTCAGCGGTGAGCTGACCTATGGACTGGAGAGAATTGCCATGCAACTACAACAAAAAAAGAATGTCCATCAACTCTTATGGTCTCACGAATCTCAACTGAGCTATGGCGATATGCACAAACAAAACGAATATGAGCAATCCGTCTATAACTTCGAACAAGCCAATACTGCTTTCTTGTTTGACTACTTTAATCATTGCTGTGTTGAGTGCGCCAGATTATGTAAGAAGCAGCTGCCCCTGCCCGCTTATGAGTATGGTTTAGAGGCTTCCCATAGCTTCAATTTGCTAGATGCGCGGCAAGCCATATCTGTCAGCGAGAGGCAACAGTATCTACTTAAAATTCGCAAGCACACAGCCTCTGTGGCTAGAGCCTATCTAAAGAATCGGCGAGCAGCCGGCTTCCCTCTTGC
This sequence comes from Gammaproteobacteria bacterium, assembly GCA_965215225.1. GTDB lineage: Bacteria > Pseudomonadota > Gammaproteobacteria > CBDBNL01 > JAAOII01. The sequence goes on along the minus strand of OZ244039.1, from coordinate 917,819 downwards.
TTCGGCCGAAGCTAGGGCCGAAGCTCTAGAAGACTACGCCGACCTATGAAACAGCATAAGCATACCCTAGTGGAGTTGGGCTGTGAGGAATTGCCCGCATTCTTACAGTATTCTCTCATTCAGACCTGGCAAGAAGCATTGATCATTCAGCTAAGAGATCACAAGCTGTCTTACGACAGCATAGAGGGTTGGTGTGGGCCAAGACGACTATCTCTTCTTATTAAAAATCTGGCAGTCCAGAGTGAAGGAGAAAAGATTGTCAAAGAAGGCCCTGCCAAAAATATTGCCTATGACAAGAATGGCGCTCCTACCCCTGCTTGCATAGGTTTTGCTCGCAGCTGCGGAGTGAAATCATCTGAATTGGTTATAAGAGCAACCCCTAAGGGAGAAAGGCTCTGCTATGAGAAGCAAATAGTAGGTAAGAAGACAGTCGAAATATTAGCTGGGCTACTAAATGAATCCTTACAGCCTTTATATAAAGGCATATATAAAGGTATGAGATGGCCGCAAAGCTCTGTCCCTTTCATTCGTCCGGTGAGGTGGCTAGTGCTGATAGTGGATAACAAGAAACTAAACTGGCAAGCCTTTGATTTACAAAGTAGCAACCTAACCTATGGCCATAGATTTCTTTCACCCAAGCCCATCAAAATTGACAATGCTGCCAACTATGAAAAGATCCTGCGTAAAGCTAAGGTAATTCTTAACCAACATAAAAGAATTGACATGATCAAGGCCGAGGCAACAAGAATGGCTACCAAACTTAACGCTCAGCTAGAGATATCCCCCCAATTAGCTCAAGAGATAGCTGGGCTAGTAGAATATCCTACCGCCTATGTAGGACAATTTGATAAGAAGTTCCTCCGACTTCCCAATGAAATTCTAGACTCGGTTATCTGTGGAACTCAGAAATACCTGATGTTAACCAATAAGAAGAATCTCCCTCTGGCATCCTTCGTTTTTATTGCCAACATAACAAGCAAAAGACCCAAGCAACTTATCAGCGGCAATGAAGCTGTGATAACTCCTCGCCTAGAAGATGCGGTCTTCTTTTACGAACAAGACCTCAAGGCGGGCTTAAGGTTTGACTCTCTCAAGCAGGTTGCCTTTTTCACTGGTCTAGGAAACATGCAACAAAAGAGTTTCCGCTGTCTTAATCTGGCAGGCCTAATGAACAGCCTAATGAACAAAAAATTAAACTTAAACAATAAGCCTCTTGAATCGGCAGCTCGTTTATGCAAGTGTGATCTGGTAAGCCTGATGGTGCAAGAATTTCCTCATCTACAGGGAATTATGGGAAGCTATTATCTGCTGGCAGCTAAGGACCAGCCAACAGCTGAAGATAAGCTTTGCGCCGCCATATTAAGACAACACTACCTCCCCCAACGAGCAACCGATAGTCTGCCAGAACTGCTTGAAACCTGCATCCTTTCGCTGGTTGATAAGCTAGACAACCTCATTGGCCTCTTCGCCACTAACCATAAACCCAGCGGAACGGGAGACCCCTATGGTCTTCGCCGCAATGCTCTTGCCATTGGCCGTATTTTGATAGAAAGGAAGCTCGATCTGGATATAGGCGAATTGCTCCGAGCTGGCGGACAGAACTATATTGACCAAGGGCTTCTTAATGCCAGCAACAAGAAGCACCAAGATGAGATGATAACCGAAATCATTGCTTTTATAAAAGAAAGGATATTTAACTATAGTAGCGAGCAGGGATTGAATACTGAAACTCTCACAGCCGCCTTCGCCGCCGATGAACGGCCTGGCCGAATCTATCGCCAATGGCTGAGAGCTCAGGCTCTCAACCAAATGACCGCCGCCAACCTCAGTCGGCTAGTCGGGCTGAATAAAAGAATAAAGAATATACTAGGAACAACCCCGCCAGCCTTAAAGGAATTTAATCAGAAGAAGATTAGAGAGAAAGAAGAGGCTGCTCTCTATAGAAGCTATCAAAACCTAGCAAGGAAGGTGAATGAGAAAACCGACCAGTTAGATTATGTTGCCTATTCTCACCTTCTAATAGATCTAGCCGAACCCCTAGCCATGTTCTTTGATAAGGTAATGGTGATGGCTGAAGACCCTCAGATCCGCGCCAATCGCCTTTCATTGTTGAATAATATCTACCGCCTGTTCCTACAACTAGGAGACCTCAGTCGTGTTTCTTTGAAAGAGTGACCTCTTTGACTTGGTTCTTGCTAATTTTTGTTCTCTCGCCAACCCCCAGCAATCCCAATAGACGATGAAGCTCAGATACTAGCATGGTATTGGTATTAAACCGAAAACGGAGCTTGGCGTCCGAAGTCAGTGAGAATCTATCTGGCTGATTGCTCACCAGTTCGCACACCTTTTTAATCAGTCCATGATCTTTGCTATTAAGCATCATCATCCCTACTCCTTGGCTATTTGCTTTAATAGCGCGAATCCCTAGTTCTTGGGCTTTTAATCTCATCAGTTGTAGTTCGAGCAGCTGGGCGGCTGGTGGGGGAATTTCACCGAATCTGTCTATTAGCTCTGTTCGTAGATCTTTTAGACTTTCTTCATTGGTGCTAGAAATACGCTTATAGAGAATTAGCCGTTCATAAACATCGGTGATATATTCATCCGGCAGATAGGCGCTTATGCTCAAATCTATCTCAGTTAGCATCTCACTGATATCAAGTTCCTGGTGTTTGCGAAGAGCATGAACCGTCCTTTCCAACAAATAGGTATAAAGCTCCAATCCTATTCTCTCAACCGTGCCGCTTTGTTCATCGCCCAATATCTCACCCGCGCCGCGAATTTCTAAATCATAGGTGGCTAGGGTAAATCCTAGGCCCAACTCTTGCGCCTCACTGACAGCATCTAGTCGCTTACGCGCATCCTCACCAACATGGCTCTCAGTAAGAAAATAGGCATAGGCTTGATGAGACCTTCGCCCTACCCGTCCGCGCAACTGATGAAGCTGCGCCATACCAAACTTGTCTGCTCTCTCAATAATAAGAGTATTGGCATTAGGAACATCCAGCCCGTTTTCCACAATGGTGGTGCATACCAGCAAATCAAATCTATTGTGATAAAAATCATGCATGGTCTCTTCCATCTGGTGTTTTGCCATCTTGCCATGTATCACCGCAAGTCTTATATTGGGGAAGAGCTTTTCCAAATAGCTAGCACATTGATCTATCTGAGCTATATTGTTAAACACATAATAGACCTGTCCGCCGCGCAGCAGCTCTCTGGAAATGGCTTCTTTGATAAGTTCCCTATCATAGCGGCGAACAAAGGTCTTTACAGCCAGCCTCTCCTTAGGGGGAGATGCTATCAAGGAAATGTCGCGCAGGCCAGAAAGGGCAAGATTCAAGGTGCGCGGAATGGGAGTTGCAGTCAGCGACAGCACCTCAATATTACTGCGTAAAGCCTTTAGTCTTTCTTTTTGTCTGACCCCAAAACGATGCTCCTCATCAATGATAACAAGTCCCAGCTTCTTAAATTGAACGCTCTTATGAAGTAAACTATGGGTCCCTATGACTATATCTATCTTCCCCTCATTGATATCTCCTTTTATCCTAGAAGCTGCTAGAAGGCTTTCTATTCTTAAGGGCGTGGCGGCAAATCTTTCCTTGAAGGTCTCAAGATGCTGGTTTGCCAATAGCCTAGTGGGAACCAATACTGCTACCTGATAGTCAGACATAACCGCCAAATAAGCAGCCCTCATAGCCACTTCGGTCTTACCAAAACCAACATCGCCACATACTAATCTATCCATCACCTTATCGGAAAGCATATCCTTTATCACCTGATGAACCGCCTTCTGCTGATCAGCTGTTTCTTGAAAAGGGAAGCGGCTGACAAATTCTTCATAATCAGCCCTCGGCGGCAGGCATACTAGACCCTTTTCCTTGGCGCGCCGAGCATAAATAGCCAATAATTGCGCCGCTGTATCTTGAATACGTCTCATTGCTTTTGCCTTATGAACGCTCCATCTATTACTGGTTAGACTATCCAATCCTCTTTCCTTATCCCCTATATAACGAGAGATGAGATGGAGATTGTTAACCGGCACATAAAGAACAGCCTTCTCATCATATTCCACCGCCAAGTATTCTTGACCATAGCCTGAATGACTAATCTGCTTCAATCCTTGAAAACAACCAACTCCATAATCAACATGAACTACCAGCTCGCCCTTTTGTAATTGAGCCAGATTCTTAAACAGCAATTCGGGTGGCGGTCCCTTAGCCTTATGAGAAGATACTATAGTAGACTGACTAAACAATTCGGTTTCAGTGATAATTGCCCAGTTCTCTTTGAGATTCAGTAGGCCGCCGATATATTCAGCTTGAATCATGGCAAGAGAAGCCGAACCATTGATGAATTCCTCCCAGCTATTAATATGACTGTAAGGGATCTCCTCTTTTTGCAACCATTCTGCTACCAGCTCGGCGCGACTAACCGAATTGAGGCATAAAAGAACACGGCTATTGCTTTGGGCAATGAATTCTTTCAAGCGCGAGATCCTATTATGAGCGCGAAAGTTCACCTCAACTGAAGGGAGAATACCATAGTCATCCTTGACCACTTGTAGCATATGACCCTCCAAGGATTGATTTAGTTCTTGCTCAGTAAAGAACAACTCAGTGGGTGGGAGGACTGGGTTAGGGCTTGCTTGTTTATAACGCTCTTTCACACTGAGGGCAAAGTCGCGGGCAGCTGCAAAACAATCTTCAGTGGTAAAGACCCTATGAGGCTTGGTTAAGTAACCGAAGACACTATCCAAACTACTAAAGAAGAACGGAAGATAATTCTCCAACCCTTGAGGAGTAAAGCCCTGCCTTAAATCCAGATAGATGCGATGGCGACGGTGCTCAGCATCAAATGTCCTTTGCCAGGCTATACAGAAATTCTTCTTCGCAGCCGCGGTGAGAGGAAACTCATGGGCGGGGAAAAACTCTACCGACTCCACCTGTTCTAGACTACGCTGATCCTGAGGTGAAAAGGTGCGAATAGTATCAATCTCATCATCTAGCCAATCAAGCCTATAAGGTAACAATCCACCGGTAGGATAAATATCCATCAACGAACCTCTGACCGCCAGCTCTCCTGGTTCGCGCACTTGCTCCACTCTCTCATAGCCTGCCTGTTCCAACTGGTAAATAAACACCTCCCTCTCCAACTGCTGCCCTATCTTTAGCATAATACCCCTATTGACAAAGTAGCTAGGCGGTGGCACTCTGTGCATTAAATTGTCTACAGAGGTTATGACTAGCCTGTAATCCCCATTCAATAGACGATAAAAGGCCCTTATGCGGCGCGAATTAATACGACTATGGGGAGAGAAACTATCATAGGGAAGCACTTCCTTATCGGGAAATAGCAACACTTCTCGCTCGGTTGCGCCAAGGAAAAAGCGCAACTGATGAAGCAAATCAAATGCCTGATGAGAGTTGGCAGTAATGACAAGGATAGGTTCCTTGCAAGTTTGGTTTGCTATTTGATAAGCAAGCTGAGCAGAGTTCATCAGGAATCTAGCAGGGAAGCCAAATAGGTCTGCAATTCCTTTTTAGTAAGATAGCCCACCAGGTCAAACTCCCTCCTGACCAATCCATTAGAGTCAATAAAGATAAAAGAAGGCGGGCCCAAGACATCATAATGGTCCAGTAGCCCTAAGGTCTCATCATTATGTTGAGTAATATCTGCCTTTATCAAATGCACTTCTTCTAGTTGTTCCACTATGGCCTCGTCCTTAAATACCAGCCATTCTATTTCGCGACAAGATATGCACCAATCGGCATAATAATAAATCATAACCGGTCTTTCCTGCTCTAATGCCTTTTGTTGTTGATCTTGAAGCGATCTCACACTAGTAACCCGATTAAATTCTGTCGTCCCAAGATCTATCCAATGACTCATTCCATAAGCAGCGATTGCCACAAGGAAGGAGGAAGCAAGCATCCATCGGAACCTCAATCGGCTGAAGAGGTCAAGCAGCAGCAACACCAGAATCATCACACCAAGCACGAGAAGGACCCTGTTAGGCAATAAAGGAGAAACAATAAACAGAGCCAAGAGAATGAGACTATAGCCAAAGAAATTACGCATCCTCTCTAACCAAGGGCCACTGGGCGGCAGAATCTTCCCTAAGCCTACTACAAACAATAGCAAGGGAACTCCCATCCCTATGGCTAAGACAAATAGAGCAGCCGCCCCCAATAGAGGATTCCCCCGTTCAGCCAAATAGAGCAGAGCCGCCGCTAAGGGTGCAGAAAGACAGGTGCCAACTATCAGAGGAGACAAAATACCCCATAGGATTGCCCCTTTATAGTTGCCAGGGGTTAGATTGAGCTGCCTGTTAACCAGTTGTCTTAGCCCAGAACCTATTTTCACCAAACCGAACATAGCTAGAGCAAGCAGGCTGACAAGAGTGGCAAGGATGATTAATAAGAGTGGCGAACCTAAGAGGCTATGGAGCCTATAGCCTAACCACCCGCTCAACGAACCAATAAGACTATAGGTAAGAGCCATGACCAGAACATAGGTCAGAGCAAGCGAAGTTTTCTGTCTTAGGTTCTTCTGCCCCATAGTGAGCGTGCCACTAATAATAGGTAACATAGGTAGAACACAGGGGGTAAAGGTAAGACCCAACCCAGCCAAGAAGAAAAGGACCAGAATAAGGGAGATGCCCGCTTGGTTAAGAGTTCCTAAATAAAAGCCATAATTGCTTGCCGGTGGAGCAGCGGTTGTAGTGATCAGCTGAGGAGAAGCTCCAAGAAGCACTTGCCTTTGCTGAACTGGATAGCAAAGCCCTCCTTGCCAGCAACCCTGATAAGAAAAGCTTAGCTGTTCTTCATCACCATTGACTTGCACCTGAGCATAAGCATAATGGTAATAAACTTCCTGGGTGCCAAAGAACTGATCTGTCTGAGACTGATGGTTAGAACTCAGGCTTGCCACAAGCGGCTCGCCTCTTCCAGTATAAAAGACTAGCTTATCCTTATAAAGATAATAGTTATCCGCTATATCCCAACTGACACTATAGGTCAGAGCCCCCTCTTGACGAACACTTAACGAAAATACTTGCTCAGCTGGCAGGGGCTCATCCGTCACGCTCTTTGCTTCAAGCGGAATAATAAGCATCCAGCTAATAAGCAAAAAGGCTTGCCAGGGTCTAAATTTGTTCAACTCGAGTCCTCTTGATTTAGCATAGCTTTGTTAAATATAATTAATATAGTCATAAATTGTCCTAATTTGGCGTAATCATCAAGCGAAAAGCACAATAGTTCATTGTAGTAGAATAAGGAACAAGTAAACTTAGCGATGGAACAGGAGCTCTCTTATCAGCAAGGACAACTGGAGTTTGAAGCCCCAGCCGGTCTATTCATCCCCGCCAATCCACTGCAAATCTCATTAGCGGATTTCAGCGGTCCTTTGGATATTTTGCTCTACTTAATTCGCAAGAACAAAATAGCCATAGAGAATATAGACATAACTAAAATAGCGCTTCAATATGAAGAATACTTAAAGCTGATGAAGCAATTTAACCTTCAGCTGGCAGCTGACTATCTTGTCATAGCTGCCATTTTGACTGAGATTAAGTCCATTTCTCTATTACCTGAGATAGAAGAAGAAGGAGAAGAGGGGCATGAAGACATGCGCCTTGCCCTAGTGAAGCGACTTAAAGAATATGAGGTCTTCCAAAATCTTGCCATTAAGATGGCAGAACTGCCTCGTATAAATAGAGATTTTTGGCCATTTCAAATAAATTATCGCAGGTCTGGGGTTCAAAGACGGAAAGAAATTCAGCCCAATCAGCTCCATCAAGCCATGACCTCTGTCTTGGCCCGTCAAAAAATATACAAGACCTATGAGATACAAGAGGAGGAACTATCAACTGAAGATAGGATGATATCCATGCTGAAGAGATTAAAGAATGCGAAAGAACTAAAACGGAATCAGGGTTTTATCTCTTTTGAAAGCTTCCTTGCTTTTGCCGAAGGAAGAAATGGAGTGGCGGTAACCTTCATCTCATTGCTCCAACTGATTAGAGACAAACTCATAGAAGTGATGCAAAAAGGCAGCTATCAACGCATCTTCATCCGACTAAGCCAAGACCAGCTAGATGAAGCCAAATAAGAACCAAATAGCTGATGAAGCATTACAAAGGAAGCTAGAAGCCTTGCTTTTTGCCGCCGGCCGACCCTTATCACTCAAACGGTTAAATCAAAGTCTCATAGACAATCACTATTCCCAATCACAACTAAAAGAAGCCCTAGCAGCCCTCATAGCCAAATATGAAGATAGCTCTATTGAGCTAGTAAAAGTGGCAACTGGATATGTGTTTCATATTCGTTCCGAATATGCCGACCTTATGCAGCAGCTAACAGAAGAGAAGCCGCAAGGCTATAGCCGCGCTCTTATGGAAACCCTAGCTGTGATTGCTTATAAACAGCCCATCACCAGACCGGAAATAGAAGAATTGCGCGGAGTGACTCTGAGCCCAAATATCATGAGAACTCTACTAGAACATGAGTGGATCCGTTCAGCTGGCCGTAAAAATGTGCCTGGTCGCCCTACCCTTTGGGTGACTACCAAGCACCTATTGGATAGCCTCAAGTTAGAAAGCTTGGCTCAGCTGCCAAAAATTAAGCAAACAGAGGAAGAAGAAGAGGAAAGAAAGAAGGAAAGGGAAGAAAAGGAAGAAAGGAAGGGGGAGAGGGAGGAGAAGGAACAGAAGGAACGGAAAGAAGAGAAGAGACAGAAGCAAGATTTCAACTCAACTGACGAAAGGAATTGACCAAACCCACAGAGGCAAAGCTAGAAAAGATAGTTGCCTACAAACTGAGACTATCTCGGCGGGCAGCAGAAAAGCTTATTCAAAGTGAAGGAGTCATGGTTGATGGCAAACTCATTCGGCAGCCACAACAGCTGGTTGATCCTAGCTCCCAGCTCAAGATCTCTGGCAGGTCTCACAATGCCCTATTACAGAAACATCCCTGCCAGGTGCTACTCTATCATAAGAGGGTTGGCGAAATATGTGCTCATGGACCTGCTCAGCCGAGCATTTTTGCCAGCTTGCCTCAACCAGAAACCAATTTATCCCGCTGGATTATGGTGGGACGGTTAGATATTAACAGCTCCGGTCTTATACTCTTTACTACTCATGGCGAGTTAGCAAATAGGCTCATGCATCCAAAATATAGCTTAGATAGAGAATATGCGGTCAGAGTAAATGGAAAGGTGACTGCCACTATGATATCAAGGCTCAAAAAAGGAGTGAAGCTTGAGGATGGGACAGCGCGTTTTAATGATATTGTGATTCACAATCCCAAAAGGGGAAGCGCCAATCAGTGGTTCTATGTGGTAGTCCAGTCTGGTCGTTATAGGATGGTGAGACGATTGTGGCAAGCACAGGGCCTACAGGTCAGCCGACTTATGCGCGTCCGCTATGCCAATCTCCTCCTGCCGCCTAGTCTAAGACCTGGCGATTATATTTTGCTTGACAAGAAGGCCAGGGAAAGTCTGATGAGCTGTGTTGATTATCGGCCTATATAGTGCTTAAGCGCCCTCATATTCTGCCATAGCTTGCAAATTCTGACATATCCTGTCACACTCTGCCGTATCCTACCATATCCAGCCATATCCTGCTTAATAAAGCTTGGGTATTTTGATGAGCTAGGATAGATTGCCTCTATCTAGGTTTCTTCTTTATTAGTTGAGTTCGCTGTCTATTCTCTCATCAATAGAGGTTGTATTCACTTCAATAAAGCCTCCAGCCTCCCGAATTTTCATAAGACTATACCATTGTCTTTGGTCAGCTGGTTGATCTGGGGTGCAGCGGATGGCTGGGTATTGTGTATCAGTGCCAAAGTCCCAACAATGGTCAGGCGTTCTCCAGTCGGAGAAGATATTGGGATCACCGGAATTACTGCCTATTAAAGATTCATAAGTCCCAGTATTAGGGTTCTCACCTCCCACTATATAATAAAAGCGCTCTGTTTCACTAGAAGTTTCGCCTAGATCAACAGAAGTAGCATTAACACTCCAATAGGAATTTCTAATTGATACATTGTTCAAAGTATCTCGCCCGACCAAAGGGTTAATTCTTGCTCCGACAATGCTATCAAAAGAGGCATAAGAATTCTCTAGCTTAATGTTTATTTCAGCGTCTGAGTCGCGCTTTTGAAGAACCCGACTTCCCAATAGGCCGGCAGCAGACCCTAGATGTCCTCGGTTAGGATCTTCACCACCGAGAATAGATTCTGAGATGGCATAGGAAGCATTAACTACCACCACTACTGCCCTGCCTACTAGTCCGCCGGCCTCGCCATTTGCCCTATCCCCATTGGATGTTCCTGTCATGCTACCGTTTGCATCGATGAGACCGGCTATGGCATAGGAAGCAACAATGTCGGTATCATCTGCTTGTCCTATTAATCCGCCAGCAGTTCTTATTCTGGCTTGGATATTTTTAGTAACGGCAAAGCTATTGGTCGCTTCGCCATGTTGTAAATCTCCCACTAGACCAGCTATCTTCCAGTTGCCAGTGAGACTGCCACTTATTGCATAGGAAGAAACAATTCTAGTGCCTCCCTCTATTATTTTTGTTAGATTGAGATCGCCATAGGTAGTGGTTGAGGTGCCATCATTAGGATACACGGTGTCAGTGTTAGGGAAGGCAATGTAATCGCCAATATTGATTACTATATGCTCTTCCAAATTAGGAGCTGCACCCCACTGGTTTCCTTGCCATAGGGAAGAGTCGCCATCTCCTACCAAGCCCCCGATGCTCTTATAGACATGGTGAGTGATGCCATCAGATCGGATCATGTCACAACTGAAGCCAAGGAGTGCTTGTTCGGAAGATTCGTCTAAAGGCAGTTCAATTCTTCGATTGATAGCATAGGAATCCTCTATCATTATCCTATCGGATTCCCCTACTAGGCCACCGGCGGAGGCACAGGCGAGAATCTCATTAGACTTGGCAGAAGAATCCTTAATGGATGGACTGGTGGCTAGTTCAGCTACTATGACGGGAAGGGCTTCTGAAGCTATGGCGGGAATGGCTCCTGAAGCCTCTACTTGTTCTATCGCATCCGTGCCATTATCCGCCTGGATTCTTCCTATTAAACCGCCCACTGCTTGAACGCCTTTTAGAGACATAGATCTGGTATGAACATTTGTAATAGTGCTAGTTTGTCCCCAGCCGGCCAGAACACCCACATTCTTGGTTCCCCTAATGTTTTGGGCGGTGATAGTGAGATTGCGTATCTGAGCGTCTTTTAGCTGAGCAAAAAAGCCGACACAATCATCTGTTGAGGTTATATCTTGTAGAGTGATAGTATATCCATTTCCTTCAAATGTAGTTGTGAAGGCACCATCTCCTAAACATAATCCATCGGCTGAATCCATATCGTTTCCTAAAGGAGGCCAGTTAGAGGCGGTGACGGTGATATCATTGATTAGCTCGTAACCGGAACATTCTTGGACATCCCGCCCATTACCACAACTAGCTGATTCAGTGTGAGTAGAGTTTGTTAAGGCAGTTCCATCAAGTTGATTATCAATGTGTTCTAAACTGGCTCCTCTTACTAAATGAGTGCCACTGGGTCTCAAAATTTCTATCAACCCATCGCCATCATCATCTATGTCCTCCACCTCATCCTCACAGCCATCGCTATCTCTGTCGTTGGCAGAGGTAGAGACGAAAGTAGAATTTGCGCTATTAAGACAACTATCCTTGTCATCATTGAGTCCATCGTTATCATCGTCTCCATCAACAAAATCTGCTATCTTATCACCATCGGTGTCTTCACCTATACCGATTCTTTCATCCTCGGCATAATCTGCCTTGTTCGCCTCAGCCGGGGTTATGCCAATTGATCTAGGTGAACCATCCTCTATGGTTATTTCAAGTTTAAATTCATACTGAAGTCCGGATCTAAGACCAGTAAAATCATAGCCGCGGTTCCCATCTGCGTCGACCCTAGTCAGCTGTTGTATTTCTGCAACACTGTCCAAGATTACTGTTTCCCTAACTTGTTCGTCGCCATCGCTATCGTAACCGATTGCGGTAATATTGATAGAGGTTATGTTTAATGACTCAAGAGTAGCGGAGGTGTTCCGATTACTCCAATAAACATAGGTTCCTCCATCATAAGGACTGAATTCTAATACAAAATTGGGAAGGCCAGGAGTTCTAATAGTTCTAGAACTACTGTCATCACCACCTGCACAAGAAGTCAAGGATAGGACCCCAACTATGAAAACGCCAAAAAATAGTAGCTGGCGAAAAGAATAAGAATTTGTCATATCAATATCTCCTTAATATCTCTTATTAAAGCCATTACATTATTATAACACAAAAATCAAAATCATAGCGAAAATTTTAATTAGCTAAAGAAATTAAAATAGTAAAAAAATAGACATATTTATCATATCAATAGCTCTTTATTAATATCTCTCGCTAAAACCATTGCATTATTATAAAGCAAAAATCAAAATCCTCTCACTTATTTTTATTTATTTGAAGAAGGCTTTTTAGTAATTTCTTAGAAGACTGAAATCGGGTTCTATTGCTTTATTGCTTTGTTGCTCTGCTTCCTTGAAATAGCAATCGCCTATTTTGGCACCGAAAGGCAATGTAGGGTCATGGCTCTTCGGCTGTTTATTGCATTGCCCTCCCAGATCTGTCCTATACCCATAGCCGCTTGCCCTGCTGGACATTCTAGCTTGCCAAAGTTACTCCCTCCCCAGCTAGCATCTCGGTCTGTTACTGTAATTTTTGATGTTCCAACCAAATCGCCATTTTCAAATTTACTACATAGAAACCTTATTCCCTTTCTGACAACTACTGGGAAGTTGCCGAAAACTTTTCGCTTCTTGCCAAAGGTCTCAATTCCAGTGATAAGAGAGCCTTCAGGACAAGTATATTCATAGGTGCTAAAAGGACGGGGATATTGAGCCAATCTTGCTTCATGGAGGTTGGTTCCTCCTGGGGGGCTAGAGTAGACTATATGCTCCCCCTTTATAAAGTCTGTATCCTTCACAAACTGAAGCTCTTTTTTTGATATATCAATTCCAATTCTTATATTATCGTCATTGGAAGTTCTTGAGCATATAGCCCAAGCGACTACTCTGTCCTTTCCTTTTATGTGTTCTACCAAATCTACTATGCCAACCAAATGACCCATGTTCTGACAGAACAGGTCCCAATCACCATCAAATAGCCAGGCAGTAACTGGTTCTTCCATTTTGCGCGTGACCCTATCTTCTGCTTGAGCCATTGAAGAAAATAGAACAGCCAAGAACAAAATAAGATAGAAGCTGTTTTTTATCATAAGCATAACGAGAAAGTAAAATAGATAAAGATAGATGATAGCATTTTAATCGCTGCCTTATTTTTTGATAGCAGGTCTATATTCCCTCTGTGTAGGACCTATATATTGCGCCTTAGGTCTTATAAGCTTATTGTCCCTTCGTTGTTCCATTATATGAGCTGCCCAGCCGGCCATGCGACTGCAAACAAATAGAGGGGTGAAAAGAGTTGTTGCTATATTCATCTGATGATAGGCAGATGCGCTGTAAAAATCCAAATTGGGAAAGAGTTTCTTCTCATCCCACATCACCTGCTCTACTGCTTGTGAAATATCATAGAGACTCATATCCCCTGCATCCTCACTTAGTTTATGCGACCAGTCTTTGATGATAGCATTACGTGGGTCGGCAATAGTATAAACCGCGTGACCGAAACCCATAATCTTTTCCTTCTTAACTAGCTTTTGCTGAATTCCATCGGCAGCAGCTTCCGGTGTCTCATAGCTGCTAATCAGATAATAGGCTTCTTCATTAGCACCGCCATGCAGAGGACCGCGTAGCGCCCCTATGGCGCCGCTAACGGCAGAATATATATCTGAAAGTGTCGCACTTATTACTCTGGCAGTGAAAGTAGATGCATTAAATTCATGCTCAGCATAAAGAATAAAAGAAACATCCATCGCTTGTCTATGAAGCTGGGTGGGAGGGCCATTATGAAGCATAGCCAATAGATGACCAGCTAGGCTCTCTTGTTCGGTTTGGGTCTCTATCCGAATGCCCTCTTGACAAAAACGAAACCAATAGATCATAATAGCGGGGAATACTGCTAGTAATCGTTCCATTATGTCTAGCTGCCCTCTAGTTGAGCTTTCTGGCTCTAGGGTTCCCAGCACAGAACAGCCTATACGCATAACATCCATAGGATGAGCATCAGCCGGAATGAGTTCCAGCACCTTTTTCAGAGCATCAGGTAATTCTCTCTTCTCTTTCAACCGCTCCTTAAAAGTAGCTAGTTCCGCCTCATTCGGTAGCTCACCATTCAGGAGCAAATAGGCGGTTTCTTCAAAAGTAGAATGGGCGGCAAGGTCTTCAATGGTATAGCCATAATAGGTAAGTCCTTTGCCCTCAATGCCACAAGTACATATGGCTGTGTCACCAGCAACCACATCGCGCAATCCACGACTGTCTTTCTTAGTCATTGTTTATCTCTAATTTATCTCTATTTGATAATTCATTAATCCCTCTCCTTGCCGAAGAGCCCATCCAATTTCTCTTCATAGCTATAGTAGTCTAAGATTTGATAAAGTTCCTCGCGTGTTTGCATAGTATCTAAGCTCGCGGCTTGGGTTCCTTCTTGTCTTAATTGATTATAAACTTGAAGTGCCGCCTTACTCATAGCACGAAAAGCAGACAATGGATAAAGAGCGAGAGATACTCCCGCTGTCTTCAATTCAGCCAGAGTAAACAAAGGGGTCTTGCCAAACTCGGTGATATTAGCGAGAATCGGCACTCTTAATTCTGAAGCGAACCTCTTATATTGGTCCAACTGTTCAACTGCTTCAGTAAAGATCATATCCGCCCCAGCTTCCACATAGGCCCTGGTTCTTGTCAAAGCCCCTTCCATTGCCTCATTGGCTAGGGCATCGGTTCGCGCCATGACAACAAAGTCATCCCTATGACGTGCATCTACTGCTGCCTTAATTCTATCCACCATTTCCTCTTGGTTTACTAGCGCTTTGCCCGGCCTATGGCCACAGCGTTTTTGTCCTACCTGGTCTTCAATATGCATACCAGCTGCTCCCGCTCTATCCAGCTCCTTAACAGTTCTGGCTATATTAAAAGCGCCTCCCCAGCCTACATCTGCATCCACCAACAAAGGCAAATCCACTCTTCCAGTAATGCGGCGGACATCTTCAACCACATCCGCTAAATTAGTAATACCCAAATCAGGCAACCCAAGAGACGCATTGGCTACGCCAGCACCAGATAGATACAGAGCGCGAAATCCTGCCTGCTGAGCCAACAGAGCGCTATAGGCATTGACCGCTCCAACTAGTTGGAGTGGGGTTTCTTCTTCCAATGCTTGATAAAGTGAATTCATTTAATCCTCTAATCCGCCAATCTGACAACAATCCGCCCTGATGTCTCACCACGCAATAATCTCTCGCTAAATTCAACCACCTGTTCTAATGAAATACAGGTCTTGATACTATCAAGGAAATCAGCAGATAGAGTTTGTGATATCTCTTGCCATAGAACTTGCCTTCTATCAGCAGGCACATAGACACTATCTATACCTACCAGCTGAACACCCCTCAATATGAAAGGCATCACACTAGTAGTCAGCCTATAATCGGCTGCCAAGCCACAGGCTGCTACTAAGCCGCCATAATTAAGCTCAGCAAGCATACGCGCCAGTATATTGCCTCCGGTTGTATCTATGGCACCAGCCCACTTCTGGGTCTCCAAAGGACGACAGTCCCTGCTAAACTCATCTCTCATAATAGACTGATGAGCCCCTAGGGAAGTGACAAATTCTCTACCAGCAGGAGAGGTAATGGCGGTCACCTCATAACCTAAGCTAGCTAGTATCTTGACCGCAAAGCTACCTACTCCACCACTAGCACCGCTTACCACTATAGGACCTGCCTCAATTCCTCTATCTCTCAAAGCCGAAACACATAGCATAGCCGTTAGACCAGCCGTGCCAACTACCATGGCATGCTCACTAGTCATCCCAGTGGGCAGTGGGGTCAGCCATTTTCTTTTAAGGCGTGCCATCTCGGCCAATCCTCCCCAATATTTCTCTCCTATTCCCCAGCCAGTAGCAATCATGGCCTTGCCCTCGTCTTCGGATGGAGAAACTATTGAACCGCACAAGTCTATGCCCGGAATAAAAGGAAAGGAGCGAACTATCTTGGATTTGCCAGTTATGGCTAAGGCGTCTTTATAATTAAGCGCAGAATACTCAACCTTCAAGCTAATCTCTTCATTTGGTAGCTCTTCAGGTTCTATTTGCTTGATGCTTACTTTCGCCTCTTCATTTAATATAAGAGCTTTCATTTGAACTATTATACTAAAATATAACCCTAAAACCTAACTGAATATAATACTTGACAAATTATGTGGAAATTCTTAACAAGACTATATCGCACCTACTTCTCGGAGCAAGAATCCGGCTTCTTTATTCTGCTCTTTTTAGGTATAGCAATCCTTTTTAATTTCATTGGCCAATACCTGTTACCCTTTTTCATCAGTGTTTTTATTGCTTTTTTGCTTAATGAAGCGGTTCTATGGCTGAAAGAAAAGGGCATCCCTCATCTTTTAGCTGTCACAGGAGTCTTTCTGTTGTTCTTAGGAATCACCATCCTAGCCTTGGTTTTTTTCCTCCCTTTCCTGTGGGAAAGACTAAGCCAATTTCTCCAAGCCATCCCCAGTATGTTGGAACAGACAACCATCTGGTTATATCTTCTACCACAGAACTATCCCGAATTTATAGATGAACAGGATGTTCGTTCTTTTGTTGAAGCATTAAGGGGACAGGTTATCAACTATGGCCAATCTATTCTTCTTTCTTCTATTTCATCACTTAATAACCTAGTTAGCTTTGTCATCTACACCATGCTTATTATGGTGATGGTATTTTTCATTCTTAAAGACTATGGTTCTTTAGGAAGATATCTCAGCCGTTTTTTACCAAAACAACGGGAGCTAATGAATCAACTGGGAATAAAAATGAAACAGGAGTTTATTAACTATGTGAGAGGTAAATTCATTGAAATACTAATAGTCGCCGGGGTTTCTTGGATTCTCTTCGCCAGCCTAGGATTAGACTTCAACTTCATTCTTGCCCTCATAGTAGGGCTCTCAGTAATCATTCCCTACATAGGTGCTCTCTTAGCCACCATACCGGTTGGAATCATTGCCTTTGCTCAATTCGGCACTGAGAATATGTTCTTCTATATTCTCATTGCCTATGGCATTCTCCAATTTTTTGATGGCTATATTCTCGTCCCCATACTTTTTTCGGAAATAGTTAATATACATCCGGTATCTACTATTCTTGCCATTCTCATCTTCGGCAGTCTGTGGGGAATCTGGGGAGTGCTGCTTGCTATACCCATAGCCACTTTTATCAAGGCTCTCGTTCAATTTTGGCCCCGCTCTCAACGCCTAGGGCATTGAATAGCTGATTAGTTTGTTCTCACTGAACTCTATATGGCATGGTCATGACGGAATCACGTCTGCCACCAACATAATCCAACAAATGTTCATCTTGGCTATCCAAAGTATAGCCAAGGCGAATACTATTGGTCAGATGGCTGAAGATGGTTCTTGGGTATTCTAGTCGGCCAATATAATTTGGTGGTAGAGGAAGACTATCCTCACTAATATCTATATAGGCAAGATCCAAAGGAAAGGTCTCACGATATTCAACAGTGTGATTATGTCCAGCAGCCAATAGGCGATAGGATTCAAAGTCATAGCTAAACCCATCCAACCCGCGCAAATCATGAAAATTCATAGTTCTTGTCTGGCTGCGATGCCGTTCATTGACTATTTCATTACGCGGATAACCTGTCGCCTGATGATTAATGGTCCCGGCGCGATGCACATCTCTATATTCATGTAGATCGGCACAAGAAGAAAAAGACAAATAGATTGAATAGTCTTGTTGGCGTAAAAATGGAGATGGCAATAGGCTATTGGCAGGTATAGCTGACTCGGGTCCATAGAACCTCGTTATCTCGCCAAAAAATTCTTCCAATTCGTAATTCACTGTCCAGCTATATCTAACCTGATTAAAAGGTAGATAGGATACTCTACAATCAGATACTCTTTCGCCATAGTATCTTGGTTGCCAGGCATTCACTTTTCTATAGCTGGCATAATCGACTTGAACCTCTGTTGGCATTTCATCAACAAACCTATACCAGATATCTGCGGAGGTGGGGTTAATGATGGTCCATTTTTTAGTTACCAAGACTGTATCTCTAATCATTCTATTGTTGAGTATCCTATAGGTGCTGACAGGCAATTCTTCTTCCATTATGACTGGCGCATCGAAAGACACCAGTATCCGAAAATGAACAACCAACTCACGACAATTCCCTGCCTTATCACAGGCTAGTAGATCTATGCGATGAATGGTATTTGCTGAGGCAAGAAACCAAGGTGGCTTATTGGGAGAATTGAGATACTCATTGATAAAGGGAATGACTACTCTGATTTTGTTTCCCCCTTCAATCACTTCTTTATGGGGGATAGGACGATTAGTGAAGTAGTTATTCTTCTTGCTTCCATCGCAATTTTCATTATCTCGCTTGCAATCAAGCTGAGTATAGCTATAGGTAATATTAAGCTCAGCAGCAGAAGTAGCATGGTAATTTGGAAAAACAAAATCTTCATCATCGCTTAAATCCACACTCACATAATCAATCCTGTAATCGTTCAGCCTACGAAGGTCAGAAACATTAAGGTTATCTAACTCAACAGTACTTTGATTCAAGAGAATATGCCTAGGCTCAGGGAAAATTGCCCGCTCAGCCAGACGGTAAAGCATAGTTGAGTTTGAATCAGAATCACCTCGTGTCGCAAGAATACATTGAGATGAAGCCTTAGCCGCCTCCTCAATTAAGCAATTCTTATAATAGGAAGTGGTAGGAGGCTGATGAAACGAATGGGCTATGGGTTTGCGCGAGTCATGATTTATAACCGTGATATGAGTGATACAAGTATCATAGATATCACAGACCCTAATCTCAACAATTTGATTGGCTCTATTTGGGATAAAGACTAGATTCTCACAACTAAAACTATTATCTATCACTCTGCCAACCTGGGGAGGATTACCATAATAGCGATTTATCTCTGTCCAACAATGGACAGTTTTCAAAGGAGTTACAAAATTGGTATTTCCTGTGATAGTCCCAACTGGATTGCCTCTTACCAAGTGAGAATAGGTAAATCTTAATTCAAACTGTTCCCTAAGAAACGCCACCTTATGATAGCCAGTATATTCATTCCCCAAGTCATCTTGCACCTTAAGTCTAATCTGATTACTCCCATGAACCAAGTAATCGCCATCAATATAAATACGCCAGATGGACTCGCTCACCTCAAAGCCTTCAACAGTTTGATTATCACCATAAAACCCAACTAAGCCACTAACCGAACCATACTGATCCACTACAAAAAAGTCAAGGAAGAAATCAGTTTGGTTATAAAAACTCTGGTGTTCATACTCTGCTACAAATGGAGGCCTAGTGTCTTTAATCAGAAAGATAGTTTGTCTATAGGTATGTCTTGCCTCTGTTTGTAAAGAAACATTTACAAGCAACTCCCCATCAGAAAATGAACCCAGATCAAGAACACAACTAAGCTGGTCATCTATCAGTTGAGCAGACAATCTTGTGTCCCCTATGCTGCACCATACCTCATAACTGCCCTCATTTAGCTCCATGGTTAGATTGTAAAAATTCTCATTAGTTCGATTCGCGCTAGTCAATGTCAAAGAAGGACCGAAAGAAGCACCAAAGACTGCTTCATTGGCCGAATTGTTGGTATTCTCTCCCGGTTCATTCGGGTCTATTGTGTTTTCGCCAGCTTCGCCATGAGATTTTGTTATCACAAAATCCTGCTGATACAAATTATTCCCTTGTAAATAAACACCCACATTCCATTCGCCCGCTTCGAAACCAGTGAAGTTCAATAAGCAATTAAGGCTCTTGTCGATTAGATTTGCCTCAACATTCTGGCTCTCTAGAATACACCAGCCTTCATAAAAACCCGCTCCCCTTTCTATACGAGCTGTTAGGTTATAAAAATTTCCTTCAGTTCTATTTGCGCTGGTGAGATATAGATATGGATCTTGGTTCAATAGCTCAGTACGAGAAATATCAAATTCAAACCTATATTCCATCTCATAATCTGTGCTAAGAGAAATAACCAGTTTATGAGGTCCTAGACTTAAAGGAATCCCATTACAAGACAACGAACTGTCGTGAATCTCAATAGGTTGGGACATGCCATCAATGGAACAAGACCCGCTATAGTCTCCGAGATAGCTGCCAGAATCTAAGCTTGCCTCAACCCTATAGAAGGGTTCACTCGTTTGAAGCGAAGAAGTAAGACTAAGAGAAGGCTCGTCTTTTAGCATAAGAAGGCTGTGCTTATATTCCGCCATATTATTAAGTTCATCCATTGCAGTTACAATCAACCTATGCATTCCAGTAGGAGTATCAGTTGGCATGGTAAGAACATAAGTATCACCATCCTTATCCATTTGCTTTTTGCTGTTATCCATAATATAGAAAACCTCGGTGATCTCCGAGTAGGCATCATAGATTGCAAAAAGCATTTTGGATTCAATCTCCGTCTGATTTGACAATAGCCGAATGCCAGGGCCTTCGGTGTCCTTTATGACAACAAAGTCATATTCATCACATGTGCCATCGCGACTACAAAACTGAGTTATTAGTCGAATGGCTCCATCGGTTAAATTTCCCGTTGGCAGCTCACAGCTTGCAAATCCATCTTGATAGTCTCCCATAAGAAAATCAGAAGTATTAGCGAATTTACAAGAAAGGCTTAATAGATCCAATTCCTCAGTAGTAAAGTTGGCAACATAAGAAGGGGTGTTGAACTTTGTTGGAGAAACCATAGTTGGTTGAGAAGATGAGGAGGTAAAAGAATAAGAATATTCATCCCTTTGTCCATCAGTACATCCATTCAATAGACAGAAGAAGATGAACAAAAAGTAGATTTTTTTAAGTAAAAATTTCATAGACACTTCCAGTTGTTAAAATAAACCGTAAGCTCCCTTCTCCATAAGTTCAGAATATAGGGCTACTAAATAAAAAAATAACCTCTCCCTCTATTAAACCAAAGAGCAAGTTCCAACTAGCAGTGGCGAGTTTTAGTATAATTTGTTTTATAGTCTCTATTTTTATGAAACAAAAAACACACTTTGGATTCAGCTGGATAAGCCCACAAGAAAAGTCGGTAAGGGTCCAGCAGGTTTTTTCTTCAGTGGCAGCTAATTATGACTTGATGAATGATCTGATGTCATTGGGTATTCATCGCCTATGGAAAAAAACTCTAATTACTCTGATACAGACTAGGCCTGGCGATAGGCTGGCGGATTTTGCCAGTGGCAGTGGTGACATTGCCCTGCTCATTGCTCAGACCTTCCCTCATTATGGCGAACTAATAGTGAGCGACTCCAACCCTGCTATGTTAAGATTAGCAAAAAAGAGATTCCTCAATGCTGGCATTATTGACAGAGTCCGCTTTGTCCAAGAAAATACCGAAGAGCCGAATCTAGCCGACAAGACTATTAACATAGCCTGCCTAAGCTTTGGTTTGCGTAATATGACAAATAAGGCTAAAGCACTGAAATCCATTTATGACAAGCTGGTGTCTGGCGGACAGCTACTCATCCTAGAGTTCTCTCGTCCTGTCCATTGGTCATCCCTCTATAACACCTACTCCTTTACCGTTATCCCAGCCTTGGGAAAGCTGATAGCAAAAGATGAATCCAGTTATAGATATTTGGTTGAGTCTATAAGGATGCATCCCTCTCAGGATTCTTTAAAGCAAATGATGGAAGAAGCTGGTTTCATTAACTGCCACTATCACAATCTCAGCATGGGTATAGTAGCGGTTCATAACGGAGTAAAGCCTTGAGAACCTTTCGCCTATTCAAGATTCTATTCATCTGCATTAAATATGATCTGGGTAGGTTTCTTACTAGGACTTCTTTCCCCAAAAATCCTATTTGGATATTCCCCTATCTTCTCGTCTTTGTTCTTATTGGCTTAGGTTGGGCTTTGGGGAAGAAAATACCCAAAGAAAGAGCCTTGCGAAAATCTCTTGAGGAATTGGGACCTATCTTCATTAAATTTGGTCAGATTCTTTCCACCAGAGTAGACCTACTATCAAAAGAAATGGTAGCTGAACTCTCCTATCTTCAAGATAGAGTCCCTCCTTCTGACACCAATCAGATAAAGCAAACCATCACTAGATCACTTGGCGGCGACCTCAGTATATTCTTTTCTCAATTCGATGACGTCCCAGCTGCATCTGCATCTGTAGCTCAGGTTCACTTCGCCATCTTGAAAAAAGAAAGAGAGGAAGTGGCGGTAAAGGTCATCAAGCCAAATATTCAGCCTATCATAAAAAAGGATATCTCGCTTCTCTATCTGCTTGCCTCCCTTATTAATTCGCTTTTTAGTGATGCCCATAGGTTAAGACTAGAAGAGGTCATTGGGGAGTTTGAATATACTTTGGCCCAGGAGCTAAATATGCAACAAGAAGGAGCCAATGCTTGCCATCTTAAGCGCAATTTTCCTAATTCAGACTTTCTCGTGGTCCCTAAGATCTACTGGGAATATACCTCTAAGGATGTGTTAACTATGGAGAGAATCAGCGGAATCAATATCAATAAAATAGATGAACTCAAAAAAGCAAAGGTAAATATGCGCAGGTTGGCAGAAAAAGGCGTGGAAATCTTCTTTACTCAGGTTTTTCGCGACTCTTTCTTTCACGCGGATATGCATCCCGGCAATATATTCATAGATGTCAAAGACCCTGAGAATCCAATTTACAAAGGAGTTGATTTTGGTATCATGGGCTCTCTCTCTGAAACAGATAAAAAATATCTTGCTTTGAATTTCCTGTCTTTCTTCAACCGCGACTATAGGCGGGTCGCCGAACTACATATTCGCTGTGGCTGGGTCCAGCGCGAAACAAGAGTGGAGAGATTAGAAGCAGCCATCAGAGGAGTATGCGAACCCATATTTGCTAAGTCCTTAAGCGAAATCTCTTTCGGTAAGGTTCTTAGTCAACTGCTCCACACCGCCCGCACATTTAATATGGAAGTTCAACCACAACTCTTACTATTACAGAAGACTCTCATTAATGTTGAAGGACTTGGAAGACAGCTTTATCCCCAGCTCAATGTATGGGAAACGGCTAAGCCTCATCTGGTCGGCTGGTATAAAAATGAGACAAGTGTTCGCCATCTAGTAAAAAATGCTAAGCGAAGCTATCCCGAGCTGCTGATTAGAGGGCCGGATCTGGCCGCCGATGCTTTAATGCTGTTGGAAGATACAAACCGCTTTCTCAAACGACAGCAGCTAAAAGAGGAAAATGCTAAGTTGCATAAGGCTATCCAAAAAAGAAATAGGTTCTTATGGGGCGGAGGAATTATTCTACTGGCAAGCCTGGGCTATATCTTGCTAGGACTATGAACCACAAAAGATTCATCTCAAAATTAGTTCAAAATATAGAACTGTCACCAGAGAAGATGTTCCTTTGTGGCTTAGAGAAAGAATCCATGCGCGCCTCTCAAGATGGCAAGATAGCTATCAGCCCCCACCCTCACTCTCTTGGTTCTGCCCTCACCCACCCTTATATCACAACCGACTTTACCGAATCCCTATTGGAAATAGTGTCGCCCCCTTTTAGCCAAATCGACCAACTGATGGACTTTATGGCTCGGATCCATGGCTATATCAACCATCACATAGGAGAGGAAATCATCTGGCCTGCCAGCATGCCACCAATGATAACAAACAGCACAGCTATAAAAATAGCAGAGTATGGCAGTTCCCATCCTGGCCGTATCCGCCATATCTACCGCAGAGGACTAGCATTAAGATATGGCAAGATGATGCAAACCATCGCCGGAATTCACTTTAACTTCTCCCTTTCTGCCGATTTTGTTGAGATGAGAAGAGAGCTATTAGGGGAAGATCTATCAAAGGACGAACTCTATTTTCACATCATGCGCAACTATATAAGGCTCTCTTGGTTAGTGAACTATCTGTTTGGCGCTTCCCCTTTGATAGACAAGAGCTTTCTTAATCAAAGGTCTATCCCTAGCTTCCTAAAACCCTTCGGCAAGTCCAGCTATATTCACCCTTTCTCTACTTGCCTGAGAATGAGTCGGTTAGGCTATACCAATCTTTACCAAGATGAACTACCCTTATGTTTTAATACCCTAGGAGACTATCTTGCCACCATGCGCAAAATGCTATCTACTAGCAACCCAAACTATGTGAAGGCAGGAATTAAAATCAATGGCGAGTATCAGCAGCTAAATGCCAATGAACTTCAAGTAGAGAATGAATACTATGCTTCTATAAGACCCAAGGCAAATAGAGACTTCACCGAAAAAACGATTGATATGTTGGCTTCTCATGGAGTGGAATATCTTGAAATACGCAATCTTGACCTAGACCCCTTTCTCCCTTTTGGCATAGCCGAGGAACAGCTATTATTTCTCCAGTTGCTATTTTGTTATTGTTCTCTCACACCTAGTCCCAAAGTAGATGTCTCAGAATGTCATCATATTCGCTGCTTAGATGAAAAGATACTAATGAATAATATGAACATAGCAACAGGATCTCTGAAAGATGAGAGGTCTAATGAGCAGTTGGCTCAGGTCGGATTAGATCTACTCAATTCTATGATGCCACTTGCTGAAACTCTTGAGAGACTCTCCAGCAACCAGAGCTTGCAATATAGCCTTGTCCTTAACAAGCAAATAGAAAAATTGACCAATACCAATTTGTTACCAGCCAAACGGCTAATAGACCGGGCAAAAGCCAATGGGCAAGACTTCATTAGTGCTATGTGTCAGCTGGCAGCCCAGCATAAAAAACACTATCGACTTGATAATAACCAAGAAGAAGCCCTAGCTCAAATCGCTCAAGAATCTCACCTCAAGCAGCTCGAACTAGAAAGAGCCAGTAAGGGGAGTTTTGATGACTTTATGGCTTCTTATCTTGGCACACAACAAGAACAAGCAAAACTATCATGAGGCTATGGCTGAGCCTTTATCTAGTTCTAGCTGCCTGCGCCTCTTTTCAACCTGTTGAAGAAGAGCCGACTGACAGTTGGATTCTTGAAGCGAAAGTAAACTACCGAGATGATCAACAAATTAGAAATGGCTTATTAAGGTGGGAACAACAAGGAGAAGACTATGAAGTCCAACTCTCTGGTATTATCACTGGCGAATTTGCCAGACTAAGCAAGACTTCGGGGCAGTTTAATCTGAGAGTGGAAGGACAAGAATATAGAAACCTAATCGAAATCAATAGGCTCTTAGCTGAGAAAACGGGAATCCCTTTCCCTGCCGATAATCTACAATACTGGTTAAAACAAGAACCCAATCCTCATCAGCCGTTCGCGGCAAAGCGAGATGCCCAAGGCAGAATAGTTTCTCTAACTCAGGATCTCTGGCAGATCCACTATGACTACAAGAAAAACCAGGCCGGCCGCATAACTGCCGCAAAGCCCCCCTATCGCATACTGCTAGTTATTATTAGACAGAATCTCAGTAGCTAACCGTGAGAGAAGGCTCTTTGATGAGTGAAAGCCATGGCTATATCTCGTTTGTTGGCGGCTTCTATTACCTCTTGGTCTCTCTTAGAGCCGCCTGGCTGAATAACAGCTGAAATATTTGCTTCGGCCAGAAGTTCAACTGAGTCGGCAAAAGGGAAAAAGGCATCTGAGGCCAGGACTGCTCCAGCTAAACTCACATTATTATTCGCCGCCCTCATGAGGGCGCAGCGCACACTGAATACTCGGCTAGTCTGCCCCACTCCAATTCCGCAACTAGTTCGCCTCTTGGCAATGACTATAGCATTTGAATGACATAGCCTAACAACCTGCCAAGCAAAGAGTAAATCCGCCTCCTGCGATTTGGTGGCTTTCCGTTTGGTTACCCATTCTAGTTTAAGAGAAGGCGTAGGATTGGCTTGTTGTTTTAGCAATCCGCCACTAATAAAGCGGATATGGTAATCGCCTGTATCCTCATTGGCAAAGGCTAGGACTCTGAGATTCTTCTTAACTGCCAACTGCTCTCTTGCTTTGGTTGTAATCTCTGGGGCTATTATCAATTCGGCAAACTGACTGTTGACAATAGTTCTTGCCGTCTCCTCATCCAGCTCGCAATTACAAGCAATGACGCCGCCAAAAGCAGATTCTCTATCGGCATTAAAAGCACCTATATAGGCATCTACCAATCTATCTCGTTCAGCTACTCCACAAGGATTGGTATGCTTCACTATGACACATGCTGGCTTGCTAAACTGACCGACCAGCTTGCTTGCCGCATCTGCATCTATGAGATTGTTGTAGGACAAGGACTTGCCTTGTAATAAAGGAGCGGCGGCCAACCCTTGAGGTGGATTGCTAGTAGCATAAAGACCTGCTCTTTGATGAGGATTTTCGCCATAACGGAGGTCTAAAATTTTCCTAGTGGTAATAGTCTCTTCCTCATGATCTAACTTTTGTGGTTCATGCGATCTTTCCAGCTGTTGACCCAAATAGGCACTTATCTGACTATCATAGGCGCTGCTCAGCCTATAGGCCCTTATAGCCCGCTCCGCCCGAAAAGACTCTCCAATGGCCCCATCATTTTGTTCAAGTTCCATGGCTAAGGATTCATAGTCATCTGGTGAGCTAACAAGGGCAACATAGTGATAGTTCTTAGCTGCAGCTCTTAGTAGAGTTGAACCCCCTATGTCTATATGTTCAATTGCATCTAAAAGCCCATTGTTAAGCCCGGTGGCAAAATCATAAAGATTTACCACTACCAGATCTATAGGGCTGAGCCCATGGGTCTTTAGGTCTGCTTGATCTTGCTGATTGTTTGAGCGCGCCAAGATGGCGCCGTGAATCGAAGGATGAAGGGTCTTTACTCTTCCTCCTAGTATCTCAGGGAAATTGGTCACGTTTGAGACCTCTTCTAGACTTACCCCTTTCTCTTTCAATAGCTTCGCCGTTTGGTTGGTCGCTATAGTCTCAATATCAAACCGCTTAAGAATATCAACAAGCAGATCCACCTTCCCCTTATCAGCCAAGCTGACAAGGGCTCGCCGTATCTTAAGCAAAGAAATTTTCAGGGAAGGCTAAGTTGGCACTATCACCACCATCAAACTGGCACTATATCTTTCATGCTCAGTCTGATCTTACCTGGCTCACGCGGCTCCAACACCTTGACTCTCACATGCTGACCTACTTTGAGATAGTCCTCTACCTTATTCACTCGCTCATTGGCTATTTGAGAAATATGCAACAGACCAGTTGAATTACTGAGCAGATCCACAAAGGCACCAAACTCGGCGATGCGCGCCACCTTGCCATCATAGACCTTGCCTATCTCTGGCTCTGCCACTATGTCTTCTATCTTCTTACGAGCTGCCATGGCTGAGTCGCGATCCTCACCATAAATACTGACCCTGTTATCCTCAACATCTACCTCGGCTCTGGTCTCCTCAATAATAGCGCGGATAACATTACCTCCTTTGCCGATGACATCGCGCACCTTGTCCTGATTAATCGTCATAGTAATCATATAGGGAGCCAGAGGCGATATCTCGGGACGAGACCTAGCCAGCACCTTCTTCATCTCGTCAAGAACATGGATTCTTGCTTCATGAGCTTGGTTCAGCGCTTCTCTCATTATTTGAGTGGTAATGCCTTCTATCTTGATATCCATTTGCAAGGCGGTGACTCCGTTCTCAGTTCCGGCTACTTTGAAATCCATGTCGCCCAAATGGTCTTCATCTCCCATTATGTCAGTAAGAATAACATAGTTGTCTCCCTCTTTGACCAAACCCATGGCGATACCTGCCACCGCACTCTTAAGCGGAACACCTGCATCCATCAGCGCTAAGCTGGCGCCACAAACTGTTGCCATGGAGCTTGAGCCATTGGATTCGGTGATCTCAGAGACGACTCTCAAACTATAGGGAAAGTCGTCCTCAACTGGCAAGACCGATTGTAATGCCCGCCGAGCAAGAGCGCCATGACCTATCTCTCGGCGCTTTGGCGAGCCGATAAAAGATATCTCGCCAACGGAAAAGGGAGGGAAATTATAGTGGAGCATAAAAGACTGCTTATATTCACCTTCCAGCGCATCTATTATCTGGGCATTACGCTTGCTTCCTAGGGTAGCTGTGACTATAGCCTGAGTCTCTCCACGAGTAAAGAGAACCGAACCATGAGAGTGAGGAAGAATCCCCGCCTCAATTGCAATAGGACGAACTCTCTTGGTATCTCGCCCATCTATACGCCTCCCTGTGGTAAGCACCTGGGTGCGAACCAAGTCCGCCGCCAGACTGTTGAAAATAAACTCAAGTTCTTGCTCTTTATCCGCATCCTCTTCAGCAGCATGCTTTTCCAACATCTGTTCCTTAGCATCTGCCAGAGCATCCTGCCTCTCTTGCTTATCCTCAATAGCAAAGCCCTGTTGCAACTGAGGCTCTATCTCTTGTTTGACCTCTTGATAGAGCCTGTCTTCCTTGTCATAAGGAGGAATCCATTCCCATTTTGTCAAGCCGGTTTCAGATGTCAACTCATCAATCGCCCGAATAGCGGCCGACATCTCGCGATGAGCAAAATCCAAAGCCCCTAGCATGATGTCTTCAGAGAGCTGGTCTGCTTCTGATTCAACCATCAAGACCGCATTTTCAGTCCCTGCCACCACCATATCCAATCGCGATTGCTTTAATGACTCATAAGAGGGGTTAAGAATATAGCCTTTGCCATCCCGAT
Source organism: Gammaproteobacteria bacterium (assembly GCA_965215225.1). Lineage (GTDB taxonomy): Bacteria > Pseudomonadota > Gammaproteobacteria > CBDBNL01 > JAAOII01. The sequence continues at coordinate 888,959 of OZ244039.1, read as the reverse complement.
AGCCAATACGGGCTGCGCCTAAAATCGCTGGAACCGGTAAGCCAGATAGAGCAAGTGTAGCAGAGGCTCCCAGCATAGCAGCTATGTCTGGATCATAGTCCTTGCTGCTCGATATAACCGTGCATATCACTTGCACCTCATTACGAAACTCCTTAGGAAAGAGAGGGCGCAACGACCTATCAATAAGACGAGAGGTGAGCACTTCCTTCTCGCTCGGCCTTGCTTCGCGCTTGAAAAAGCCACCGGGAATACGACCAGTAGCATAGGTCTTCTCAATATAGTTAACCGAAAGAGGAAAGAATGGATTGACCCCAGCCTTCTTATCTGCTACCAGAGTTACCAAAACCATCGTGCTATCTGTCCTCACCAGCACAGCCGAGGTTGCCTGGCGAGCAATTCTACCTGTCTCTATGGTAAACTCTTGCTCTCCATAGGTAAAAGTCTTTGTTTTCATCCTCTGATACCTAAGTCTGTTATGAGTTGCTTATAATTCGCTAGATCCTTCTCCTTCAAATAGCGCATAAGCTTCCGTCTCTTATTAATTTTCTCCATCAAACCACGCCGCGAATGCAAGTCCTTTTTGAATGTGCCTAGGTGGTGTTGAAGATTTTGAATATCGCGAGTTAGCTGGGTAATCTGTATCTCAGAAGATCCCGTATCCTTTTCACCCTTACGATATTTTGCTATTACAGCTTCTATGTTTATAGTCATTTGATTAGTTCATTTCTTATAATGAGTTTATTATATGCTACTCTATCATTCTGACCATTAATAAATAGAAATTAAGAAAACAAAAGACAAAGGACAAAGAAAACGAATCCATAAATGAACTTCAACTTTGATATTAACCTCATCCTATTGCCCTTATTGGCATTAATGGCAGTCGTGTGGCTGGTGGAAGCTATTATTGCAAGGTTTTTCCCTGAATTAATAGCAGATCGCACCAAGGTTCCTTGGTGGTTGGATTATTCCCGCTCATTTCTACCAGTGCTTGCCATAGTAGTAGTAATCCGCTCTTTCATTGCCGAACCCTATCAGATTCCCAGCAGCTCCATGGCGCCTACCCTACTAAAAGGGGACTTCATTCTGGTCAATAAGTTTCACTATGGCATCAGACTACCCTTAACCAATGAGGAAATCGTCCAGGTGCATCCTCTAAGAAGGGGCGATATTCTTGTCTTTCGCTTCCCCCACAACCCGCAACTGCGTTATATAAAGCGGGTGGCGGGTCTTCCAGGCGATAGGATAGCCTATATCAACCAGACCCTCTATGTAAATGGCGAAGAGATTAGCCGCCAAGCCTATCTCAACAACTTCGAATATGCTGAGTTCTACGAGAGCTTAAGAAGTGGAGAAACCCATACTATTCGCACCTATCACCTAGCAAGTTCCATCTCGGCCGAGTGGGTCGTGCCAGCAAACCACTACTTCGTCCTGGGCGATAATCGCGACAATAGCAATGACAGCCGCTATTGGGGCTTTGTGCCTCACAATCAGGTAGTAGGCAAGGCATTCTACATATGGATGCATTGGGAAAGCTGGTCTAGCCTGCCCTCCTTTAGCCGCAATAGCAGGATTAGATGAGAATTAGACAATGGAAATTGGATGATGGGAATTGGATAATGGGAATTGGATAATGGGAATTGGATAATGAAGGCACCCAAGCTAGTTCTCCATTCAGTTGAAGACACCCAAAAATTTACTCGCCAGCTTAGTAGGGTGATAGAAGATAAGCTGCTTCCTCTACATTTAGGATTGCAGGGACCCTTAGGAGCGGGAAAAACAACCCTATGTCGCGAACTATTACACCAACTAGGCTATAGGGGCAAGGTGAAGAGTCCTAGCTATAGCCTGATAGAAAGCTACCAAATCAATCGGCTGCTGGTTCATCATATTGATGCCTATAGGCTAAAGAGCGGAGAGGAAAGAGAACTAGGGCTTGAGTCCTTCTTAGCAGAAGAAGCCCTGGTCTTAATTGAATGGGTAGAAAAGCTAGATTTGCAGATGGATCTATATATATACCTCCATATAGACTTCCGCACAGGCTCCTCTCTTAATACTCCCCTTAATGCTTCCTTATATGATGCTCCTCTTAACCCTCCCTTATATAATTCAACGCCTCCTATATATCCTATATATAGGACACTCCAACTAGAAGGAAAGACCTCTAAAGGCAAAGAACTCCTGGCTGGATTGCTAGCTCAAAAAGAGGGCTCTAATTCAGATTTTTCAGCTTCGTCTCTTATGATCACAAAATCTTAGCTTTCATATAAGCACCCCTCTTAAGGCTTCCTTAATATGCCTTTATATACCTTAATATACACTTATATAAGATGCTCTACCTAGAAAAGATGAGCCCTCCTTAAGGAACATATAAGGACAAAGAGCTTATGACTAGATTGCTAATTCGAAAAGAGTCACCTATTTCAGATTCTTCAGGTTTTTCAGCTTCGCCTCTTATGGGCATTTCACCTAAGCGCCCCTCTTAAGGCTTCCTTAATATACCCTTATACCTTATATATAGGCTAACTAGAAGGAAAGAGTGATTCTTAAGAAACAAATAAAGGTAAGGAGCTAATGGCTAGATTACTAGCTCAAGAAGAGGGCTCTAATTCAGATTCTTCAGCTTCGTCTCTTATGAGCATCTCACCTAAGCGCCTCTCTTCAAGCTTCCTTACATACCTTTTATACCTTAAATATACACTTATATAGGATGCTCCACCTAGAAGAGATGAGCCCTCCTTAAGGAACATATAAGGACAAAGAGGCCGTGACTAAATCGCTAGCTCAAAAAGATGGAACTAATCCAGATCTTTCAGCTTCGTCTCTTATGACCATAGAACCTTAGCTTCCAATCAAACTGGGTGGGGCTGGTTGCGCCGCTGATTCTTAGAGTCCAGTCTCCTTGTGGATTCTCACCCAAATGGGCAGCACTAGCAAAGGTAAATCCGCCTTCAAGATCAGCGCAATTTTGTTCAGATAGATATGTATCGAGAATGCATATATGACGACGAGCAACTAGACTCTCAGTTCCACTAGGGGAAATCAACTCAATATCCAGATCACCAAAATCGGGATAGGAGCTATCTATTTCCAGCTGAACGTGTTCAATAAAGTCCAAACCAATAGCTCCAATACTAATAGTATCTTCAGTATTGACAGAATCAAAAAGAGCAGTGTTTTCAATGGTTTCATAATTACGCTCCGGCGGTAAGGCCTGCCATTCTGCTGCCAAATCCAATGCAGCGGCAGCATCTACCAAGCCAAAGCCATAGTCTATGCTATGGGTATAGTGTGAGCCAGTATCATGATAGGCGGTGCCTCCTCTCTGCCAAGAGGAGGCAGAGGCATCCAGCTGCTCGGCCGATTCCGCTAGTATGAGCTTCACATCTCGCCAACTCAAAGCCGGATAGGCAGAACGAATCAAGGCTATGACTCCTCCCACTACCGGAGCTGCTGCCGAGGTCCCACCAAAAGATTTGGTATAGGCATCTGTCCCAGGCGAGCCAGCAATCAGATTGCCATCATAGGATACATAGTCCGACCTATAATCCGCTTCTCGATAATAGAAGGCGTCACTGCCAAAATCGAGATGCGACCATAATATGCTACCGAAAGGAAATAGGTCATCGAAAGGGGAACCAACCGGGGGCGGCGCAAGACCCTGGTTATAACCAGCCCGCCCAGTTAAATCTGTAGTAGTCATGCCTCTTCGCCATTCTCCTAAGGGGCTTTCTAGACTGGACTGTGCCCCAACAGAAATATTATCACCAGAAGGGGCACAGACCCAAAGGTTAATCCCTGGGGCAGAATAGCTAGTATAGGAATCCAGCGCATTGGTGGCACAGACCGGAATAGCACCGCGATGATTGAGTAGTTCTTCATAGCTTGCCATCTGCTCAGAAAAATCAATAATCTCATAAAAATCAGTATCGCTTGTATGATTAAAAATCTCTACTATACGACTATTCCCAGCAGCAAATACATAGTTAATACTAGGATTACTAGAGTGGTCGAGATGCTCTTCAATGGTTTCTAACACTAGTTGGTTTTCCTTAGTCAACCTTGTATAGCTTGTTGTCCCCCAGCTATTGACAGAAACCAGAGTCCCATTGGTTTTGCGACTGAAAGCATCCAATAAGAATTCAACTTCTCCCACTTGAAGAAAGTTTGCCATATAGATGCCTGCCTTAGGCGCCACCCCTTTAATACCCAAGCCATTATCGCCACGAGCAGCCGCAATGCCGGCTACTGCTGTGCCGTGACCATCAAACCGGCAGTCAATTGGCAAGGGGTTATGTCTTGATGTATGATTTACTTCCACTAGATAATTGCGGCTTGCACCAACTATAATGTTCTGTCTTAGATCCTCATGCATCATATCCAAACCATCATCTACTATGGATATATGAACCCCCTGCCCCTCATAGCCCTGAGCCCAGACTTCTTTCACTCCTATTCTATCTAGATACCATTGATAAGCTAAGAGAGGATCAGCGCCTCGGTTGGGGCGGCGTCCTTCTTCCAATTCGCACCTTTGTTCTTCCCCCGCCGGAATAAATTGGACGAACAATTCATAGGGACCAAAGCGAGGATAGTCCAACGAGGAAAAAATACTGGTAATATTGAGATAATAAAGCCCAAGGTCGTCAGAGTAATCGTCAGAATAAAAAATTTGTGATATTCTGAAATCATAGCCATAGCCGCCATAGTCATAGGATAACAGGTTTCCATCCTCATCCAGCAAAAATCCTTCACTATCCAACTGACTCTCCAACCAAACATTTAATATCCCAGCTTCGGTAATATCAATTACGAACATATCACTGTCATTGATAGGATAGATGCTGCCATGGATAGAATAGATAGTCCTACTAGCCAGATTAATTAAATTCTCCAATCTACAAGCTGTGTTCAAAGTGGAGCCGCAAGAATCTATCAGGTCTGGTTGAAAAGAGGTCCTTAGGGTAAGAGATATTGGATCGCCTAGATTATCTATCAACAAATAATGTCTCCCAGCAGCCAGCTCATAGAAATATTGATCACTGGCATTGTTCGTATAGTAGGGACGCGAAGTCCTAATACCCCCTTCATTTCTTAAGTAAGAAGCATCTTCTTCATTAAGCAAATGGGACTCTATATCCAGAGAACCCAGTATCCAAAGGCTTAGGGTCCCTGTTTCTTCTATGTCAACAACGAAAATGTCTCTATCCCCAGTCCCAAGGAATTCTTCAGCATTCCCACCAAGATTGATATTACAATCAACCCCAGCAATAGAGTTGCTACAATCGGAAGTAACAGCTCCTCCACTGCTTCCACTGCCACCGCTACAAGCAGTAAGAACTAAGAAGCCAGCCCCAATTAAAAAGGAAAGAAGTCCTCGCATCAGCAAAATCGGAGAACATAGGGAGACAAGGGAAGCAATATTGGCAAAACGAAAAATACTAATCGTCCCAAAAAATTGTGTATTCATTATCAGATTATATTTACATGAATTCCCATCATAAGTGCAACCTTCTTGAATGCGACTATATAACCCCATCCAAGATTATCAATGTGTAAAAAGCATTATACCCACCTTTCAAAGAAAGAAATAGGATAGAAAAAATGTTATACCCTAACTAGAAGGAAAGAGCTCATGGCTAGATTACTAACTCAAAAAGAGGCGCCTATTTCAGATTCTTCAGGTTTTTCAGCTCCGCCTCTTATGACCATAGAACCTTAGCTTCCAATCAAACTGGGTGGGACTGGTCGCGCCGCGGATTCTTAGAGTCCAAACTCCTTGTGGATCCTCACCCAAATGGGCAGCACTGGCAAAGGTAAATCCGCCTTCAAGATCAGCGCAATCCTGCTCTCCTATCCTGCGAGCACATAGATGACGACGGGCAACTAAACTCCTAGTTCCGCTAGGGGAAATCAACTCAATATCCAGATCACCAAAATCAGCATAGGAGCTATTTATCTCCAGCTGGACGTGCTCAATAAAGTCCAAACCAATAGCTCCAATACTAATAGTATCCTCAATATTGACAGAACCAAATGAAGTAGTCTTCTCAATAGTTTCATTATGAAGCTCGGGCGGTAAGGCTTGCCATCGTGCCGCCAGATCCAATGATGCGGCAGCATCTACCAAGCCAAAGCCATAGTCTATGCTATGGGTATAGTGTGAGCCAGTGTCATGATAGGCAGTGCCACTTGTCTGCCAGGAGGTGGCAGAAGCATCCAGCTGCTCGGCTGATTCCGCTAGTATTAGCTTCGTATCTCGCCAACTTAAAGCCGGATAGGCAGAACGAATCAAGGCTATGACTCCTCCTACCACCGGAGCTGCTGCCGAAGTCCCATCAAAAAATCTAGTATAGGCAGCTGTCCCAGGCTGCGAGCCAGCGATCAAATTGCCATCATAGGATACATAGTCCGACCTATAATCCGCTTCTCTGTAATAGAAGGCATCACTGCCAAAATCAAATTGTCCCCATAATGTGAGATCGAAAGAAGAAGCAAGCGGGGGCGGCGCAAGACCCTGGTTATAACCTGCCCGACCAGTTAAATCTGTAGTGGCCAAGCCTCTCTGCCATTCTCCTAAGGGGCTTCCTAGACCGGGCGATGCCCCAGCAGAAATATCATCGCCAGAAGGAGCGCAAACCCAAAGGTTGATGCCTGGGGCAGAATAACTAGTATGCGAATCCAACGCATTGGTAGCACAAACCGGAATAGCACCGCGATGATTTTTTATTTCTTCATAGCTTGCCATCTGCTCAGAAGGACCAGCAATCTCAACAAAAAAATCAGCATCTATATCAAAATTCGTTACTACACGATGATTCCCAGCAGCAAATACATAGCTAATACTAAGATTATTGGAGTGGTCGAGATGCTCTTCAATGGTTTCTAATACTAGTTCGTTTTCTCCAGTCAACCTTGTATATAGTGTTGACCCCCAGCTATTGACAGAAACAAGAGTCTCGTCAGTTTTCCGACCGAGAGCATCTAGTAAGAACTCCTCTTGTGTATCTTGAAGAAAGTTTGCCATATAGATGCCTGCCTCAGGCGCCACTCCCTTAATACCCAAGCCATTATCGCCACGGGCAGCTGCAATGCCGGCCACTGCTGTGCCATGACCATCTACCCAGCAGTCAACTGGCAGGGGACTATGTCTTGATGGATGATCTTCCCCCACCAGATAATTGCGACTTGCATTAGCTATAATATTCTGCCTTAGATCCTCATGCATCATATCCAAACCATCGTCCACTATGGATATATGAACCCCCTGCCCCTCATGGCCCTCAGCCCAAACTTCTTTCACCCCTATTCTATCTAGATACCATTGATAGGCTAAGAGAGGATCAGCGCCTCGGCTGGGCTGGCGTCCTTCCTCCAACTCGCACCTGTGCTCCACACCCATCGGAATAAATCGGACGAACAATTCATAGGGGCCAAAACGAGGATAATCCAACGGGGAAAAAATACTGTTAATATTGAGATAGTAGAGTCCAAGGTCATCAGAGGAAAAAGTTTGTGATATTCTGAAATCATAGCCATAGCCGCCATCGTCGTCATAGGCTAGCTGGTTTCCATCCCCATCCAGCAGAGATGCTTCACTATCCAACTGGCTTTCCAACCAAACAGCTAATTGTCCTGCTTCGGTAATATCAATTACGAACATATCACTGTCATTGATAGGATAGATGTTCCCATTGATAGAATTTATACCTCCACTAGCCAAATTAATCAAATTATCCAATCGACAAGCTGTGTCCCGAGTGGCGCCGCAAGAATCTATCAGAGTTGGTTCAAAAGAGGTCCTCAGGGTAAGAGATGCTGGCTTACCTTCATTAACTACTATCAAATAATGTCTCCCAACAGCTAGCTCATAGAAATATTGATCGCCGGCATAATTCCTATAGTAGAGACGCGCAGTCCTACTATTACCTTCATTCCTTAAGTAAGAAGCTTCTTCTTCATTAAGCAAAAAGATATCTATATCCAGAGAACCTAGTATCCAAAGGCTTAGGATCCCTGCTTCTTCCAAGTCAACAACGAAAAAGTCTATATCATCAACCATGAGGAATTCCTTAGTAGTGCCGCCAAGATTGATATTGCAATCAACCCCAGCAATAGAGTCGCTACAATCAGAAGTAACACTCCCCCCACCACTTCCACTTCCTCCACTTCCCCCACTACAAGCAGTAAGAACTAAGAAGCTTGCTCCAATCAAAAAGGAAAGAATACTCCTTGGCAGCGCCAAAAAAGAAAATTGCGTATTCATATTGTAATTATTTTCTGTGAATTTGCATCATAGGTGCAACAGCTCAACCAATAGAGAACTTTCATGTCAAAAGCATTATACCCACCCTTCAGAGAAAGACATATGATAGAAAGAAAGCTATACTCTAACTAGAAGGAAAGAACCCTCCTTATAAAGAACAAATAAGGGCGAAGAGATCCGGTGAGATTACTGTCAAAAAGAGGGTTCTATTTCAGATTTTTCAGCTTCGTCTCTTATGACCATAGAACCTTAGCTTCCAATCAAACTGAGTAGGACTGGTCGCGCCGCGGATTCTTAGAGTCCAAACTCCTTGTGGATCCTCACCCAAATGGGCAGCACTGCCAAAGGTAAATCCGCCTTCAAGATCAGCACAATCCTGCTCTCCTATCCTGCGAGCACATAGATGACGACGGGCAACTAAACTCCTAGTTCCGCTAGGGGAAATCAACTCAATATCCAGATCACCAAAATCAGCATAGGAGCTATTTATCTCCAGCTGAACGTGCTCAATAAAGTCCAAACCAATAGCTCCGATACTAATAGTATCCTCAATATTGACGGAACTAAAAAGAGTAGTCTTTTCCATAGTTTCATTATGATGCTCCGGCGGTAAGGCTTGCCATTGTGCCGCCAAATCTAAAGCCGCGGCAGCATCTACCAATCCAAAGCCATAGTCTATGCTATGGGTATAGTGTGAGCCAGTGTCATGATAGGCAGCAGCGCCTGTCTGCCAAGAGGCTGCAGAGGCATCCAGCTGCTCGGCTGATTCCGCTAGTATGAGCTTCACATCTCGCCAACTTAAGGCCGGATAGGCAGAACGAATCAGGGCTATGACTCCTCCTACCACTGGAGCTGCTGCCGAGGTGCCAGAAAAAAATCGAGTATAGGCATCTGTCCCAGGCAAATCAGCAATCAGATTGCCATCATAGGATACATAGTCCGACCTATAATTCGCTTCTCTGTAATAGAAGGCGTCGCTGCCAAAATCAAAATGCTCCCATAATATATAACCGAAAGAAGAACCAAGCCAGGGCGGCGCAAGACCCTGGTTATAACCTGACCGACCAGTTAAGTCTGTAGTAGCCAAGCCCCTCTGCCATTCTCCTAAGGGACTTCCCAGACCGGGCGGCGCCATATCAGAAATATAACCGCCAGAAGGGGCGCAAACCCAAAGGTTGATGCCTGGGGCAGAATAACTAGCATAGGAATCCAGCGCATTGGTAGCACAGACCGGAATGCTGCCGCGATGATTGAGTATCTCTTCATAGGTCGCCATCTGCTCAGAAAAACCAGCAATTCTTGTGTCAAGAGGACTTACTACACGATGATTCCCAGCGGCAAATACATAGCTAATACTAGGATTAAGGGAGTGGTCGAGATGGGCTTCGATAGTTTCTAATACCAGTTTGCTTTCCTTACTCAACCTTGTATAGAGTATTGACCCCCAGCTATTGACAGAGACAAGAGTCTCGTCAGTTTTGCGACTGAAGGCATCCACTAAGGACCTATCACTTAGTTCTTGAAGATAGTTTGCCATATAGATGCCTGCCTCAGGTGCCACTCCCTTAATACCCAAGCCATTATCGCCACGGGCAGCTGCAATGCCGGCTACTGCTGTGCCATGACCGTCTTCCCAGCAGTCAGTAGGCAAAGGGCTATGTCTTGATGGATGATCTTCCCCCACTAGATAATTGCGGCTGGCATTAGCTACAATATTCTGCCTTAGATCCTCATGCATCATATCCAAACCATCGTCCACTATGGAGATATGAACCCCACGCCCCTCCTGGCCCTCAGCCCAGACTTCTTTCACCCCTACTCTATCCAGATACCATTGATAATCTAATAGAGGATCCGGGTCTCGGCTGGGATGGCGTCTTTCTGCTGTATCCTGCAATTCACATTTTTGCTCCTCGCCCATCGGAATAAATTGGGCGAACAACTCATAGGGGCCAAAACGAGGATAGTCCAACGGGGAAAAAATACTGGTAATATTGAGATAATAGAGTCCAAGCTCGGTAGAGGAAAAAGTATGTGATATTCTGAAATCATAGCCATATCCGCCATCGTCGTCATAGGCTAGCTGGTTTCCATATTCATCCAGCAAAATTGCTTCACTATCCAACTGGCTCTCCAACCAGACAGTTAATCGCCCAGCTTCAGTAATATCAGTTGCGAACAGATCACTGTCATTGATGGGGTAGATACTCCCATGGATAGAATTTATGCTCCCACTAGCCGAACTAGTCAAATCGTTCAATGAACAGGCTGTGTCCCGAGTGGAGCCACAAGAATCTATCAGGGCTGGTTGAAAAGAGGTCACTAGAGTAAGAGATATTGGAGGACCTAGATTATCTATCAACAAATAATGCCTCCCAGCATCTAGCTCATAGAAACGTTGATCGCCGGCATAATTCCTATAGTAGGGACGAGCCGTGCTAGACTCATCATTCCTTAAGCGAGAAGCCTCTTCTTCATTAAGCAAATAGGCTCCTATATCCCCAGAACCCAATATCCAAAGGCTTAGGGTGCCTGCTTCTTCTAAGTCAAAAACGAAAAAGTCTCTATCCTCAGTCATGAGGAACTCTTCAGTAGTGCCATCAAGATTGATAGTGCAATTAACCTCAGCAATAAGGTCGCTACAATCGGAAGTAGGATTAGATGGGTGCATACTGCCATTGTCTTCACTCGTGCCATTAGAATCCGGTAGACTACAATTCGCATCAGCACAGCCGGGAATGCTTATACTGCCATTGTCTTCACTCGTGCCATTAGAATCCGGTAGACTACAATTCGCATCAGCACAGCCGGGAATGCCTATACTGCCATTGGCTTCGCTCGTGCCATTAGAATCCGATAGACTACAGTTCGCATCAGCACAGCCGGGAATGCCTATACTGCCATTGGATTCGCCAGTGCCATTAGAATCCGATAGACTACAATTCGCATCAGCACAGACGGGAATGCCTATATTGCCATTAGAATCCGATAGGCTACCATTGGCCTCACTCATGTCACGCGAGCCAGGCGAGCTGCCACAAGCTGCCAAGAACAGAACCAGCACAAACAGAAACCATTTCATATCATCTCTTATCTTAAGGATATAAAATCTATAAATCATATAGATAGCTTGTGTCCCTTCTTAAATCTTAACCCCTCAACCCCCAAATCTGGCATAAAACAGGAAGCAAAGGCTCCCTTCCCACCCATTAATAAATTGACTCGGTTAGAAAGTCAAGCAAGAGTATAAATCATATGGATAGCTGGTATCCTCTCTTATTCTCTCAAACCCCCAAATCTGGCATAAAAACAGGAAGCAAAAGCTCCCTTCTTACCCGCTAATAATTTGACTCGGTTAGAAAGTCAAGCAAGAGTATAAATCATATGGATAGCTGGTATCCTCTCTTATTCTCCATAATCCACAAATCTGGCATAAAAATAAAAGAGGAAGCCGAATCTCCCTTTTTACCCGCTAATAATTTGACTCGGTTAAAAAGTCAAGCAAGAGTATAAATCATATAGAAGGCTTGTATCCCTCTTAAACCCTTAAAACCCCCAACCCCCCAAATCTGGCATAAAAAAGAAGCAAAAGCTCCCTTCTTACCCGCTAATAATTTGACTCGGTTAGAAAGTCAGGCAAGAGTATAAATCATATAGATAGCTGGTATCCCTTCTTAAACCCTTAAAGCCCACAAAACCCCACATAAAAATAACAAGGAAGCAAAAGCTCCCTTCTTCATCTGGCATAAAAAAAGGGAGCAAAGCTCCCTTTTTGTCTAGTGATTTGACTTAGGTCTTAGAAACCATAGTCCAAACGGACACCGAATTGACTATTAGTTTCATCTGGTGGATTATTTTGATTTGGCAGCTCTGTAGTTTTAGTACTGGTAGTAAAAGCAAGAGATACTAACAATGGATCCTGATTGGTTGCAAACATCAGATCAAGACCATTTTGATCAATGGTTCTTGTGGTTTCTCCGTCAGAAGAGTTTTCTGTCGCTTTTGTACCATATGCCACTACGAGATCAGCAAAACCAAAGCCAATAGAAACACCTAGGTTTCGACCACTTTCGGTGAGTTCTAATTCAGGATTAGAGCCTTCTTGCAGAGTATAAGAAAGATCTCCAAAATTAAGGAAAGGGGTGTATTGACCAAATGGCACAGCAAGGTGCAGTTGAGTGACCGCAGCTTCTCGCTTATGCTCAGCATGATTAGCTTCGTCTTCGACTCTGTCTGTATTGGCCTCAGCAGTTGCACTACCAGCGATGAGTTCCACATCCACAGGTCCGCTGGCATACTTGGCGATGAGACCAAAACCATTGACATCCAGCAAGCGAGGGGGACCAATTTCCTCGTCATCATCAGTATTGACTATTACAACACCAAATGGTCTTGCAGATGCTTGATCCGTGTTATCCCTTTGGATAAAGAGACCCAGATCCAAGCCTAGGTCGGAATCTGTCCAACCCAAGACATGACCAGCAACTCTATCTGTACCTGTATCGGCAAAGCCCTTAGTCTGAGACAAGAAGTCGGTGGTATAGCCTTTTTCATTGCCAAACCATTCTTCTCTACCTATTTTGAAATAGATGCCTGTCGGCTTATGAGTCAAAGTAGCAAACTGGTCGCGATCGGTTCTAGCGGAAGGCGTTGTAGTCGTGACCGTTCTGAACACCGGGACATCCTCCGTAGCGGGATCATCATCATGATCTATGAGTTTTGGTATCTCAGGCGTATTGGGATCATTATCATGATCTTCATACTCTTGGACGAAGGTCTCAACCACATCGTTCTGAGCGCCATCCCAACCTAGCTGCTCCCATTCCGCCTTCATAGAAGCTGCATAGACATCGCCTTCAGAAGAGGCTTCTATGTTTAGACGAATCTGTCTATCAGATGCAAAACGGATAAAGCCGCTGCCAGTGGTGCTGCCATCATCTGAACTATAGCCATAGTTCAGTTGAATTTGGGTATCACCGCCAGTAGTAGACTCATCATCTGCACCACCAAAGACAGTTCTAGCGGTTGCAACAGAAGCTGTAGTACTAGTTGTGGCGTTACCACTAAGCGGCTGTTCTACATCAGCAGTTTCTGTTATAGACTCTACTCTGAGGTTACCACCCCAACTAAAGGTATGCTCAGCTGCATGAAGAGCTGGCACTATCATAGCACCAGCAACAGCAAGAGCAATTAAAGATTTATTAAAGTTCATAGGATTTCTCCTTTCTTAATATTAATAATATCAGTGAATTCACTGACCTTATAAAGCGCTTATACTATGAAAACCACATCAAGCAGCTTCACAAAGTCCTACCTACATCAAGTGTAAATAGGATACACCTAACATAATAATTAGATGCATCAGGCAATATTATATGAAGAAAAGAGGAAATATCAGTTTTTTTTGTTTTTTTTAGTTATTTTTTTCGGCTTTTTTAGCTATTTTTTGCTTTTTTAGTGATTTTTTTGCTTTTTTTTGGCTTTTTGTGTTCTTTTTTTAGTTTTTTTGCTTTTTTTATGTCTCCTATTTCTTTTGTTCTTAGTTCTTCGTTTCAAACGAACTTTTTTACACTTCTACACTTCTACTAGTTCTGGCTTTCTTATCTTCCCTATCTCTTTCATCCTGTCTGTTTTTTTGCTCTCTCATTCGCTTTCCCCTATTTGCTCTTGCTTAGTCTTGCTTGTGCTTTCTTCCCCCTCCTCTTGTGTTGTCTATATAGCTACCTTTGCTTTAATGTGAGGGGCTGAATTATAGTTATGCAGTTCTATATCTTCATAGGAAAAGCGGAACACATCTTTGACCTTCTCATTGAGTCTTAGCTCAGGCAGGCTGGTTGGTTCTCGCCTCAGCTGTTCATCCGCTTGGGTCAAGTGATTTTCATAGAGATGCACATCGCCAAAACTATAGATCAGCTCGCCTGTCTTAGCATCTATAGTATGAGCTATGATTGATAGCAATAAGGAATAGGAAGCCAGATTAAAGGGAACCCCCAAGAAGACATCGGCGCTTCGTTGATAGACATGACAAGACAGCCTGCCACCACTAAGATAGAACTGAAAGAGTAGGTGGCAAGGAAGCAATGCCATTTCCTCTAGCTGACCTACATTCCAAGCGCTGACAATATGACGGCGGCTGAGGGGTTCTTCCTTCAGCCCCTTAATCAATCTAGCTATTTGATCCACCCGGCTACCATCTGCCTTCTGCCAGGAGCGCCATTGGCTGCCATAGACAGGACCTAGGTCTCCCTTCTTATCCGCCCATTCGTCCCAGATAGAAACCCCGTTCTCCTGTAAGAAATCTATGTTGGTGTCGCCGCGCAAGAACCACAGGAGCTCATAGGCAATGGAACGAAAATGCAACTTCTTAGTGGTAAGAAGCGGGAACCCATCTTGTAGGTTCAGCCTCAGCTGATAGCCAAAGATACTATAGGCTGATACTCCAGTCCTATTAGGGCGAAGTTCCCCCTCTTCTCGGACTTTCCTCAGCAGATCCAAATATTGCTTCATAGTTGCATGGCTTGCTGTGCTTCCTTAATAAGTCTTAACACTTCTTGTTCCTCAGCAGCTGAGATATCTGTTGTCAGTAATAGCCGCCAGAAGCCTATGGCTTCCTCATAGTCCTGTTGCTTGAATGCCTCAACAGCTCTGAGGCTAAGCAAGGTAGGATGTTGGCTATCTAGCCTTGCCAACTGATTAGCCAACTCGCCCACTTCTTCATCCCACCCAGATTTACGATAGTGAAGCTGTAAGCGCAATGCCAAGACTAGGCTATTGTCATCCTTAAAAGGATGGGACATTATCTCAATCGCCCTATCCAGCTGACCAAAGGTCAAGTAAGCCCTTGCTAAATTCAATCTCAATTCATCGTTAGTTGGCTGTTGTGCCAGCTCGGCTTCCAATTGAGCAAGACTCTCTTGTAGAACTTGAGTCGCCCCTTGTTCTTTAATAGCCGTTTTAATAGCCGTTTTAGTCTGCTGATAGTCTATATAAGCACCTGGCTGGCCCAAGAATATATAGAGCATCAATGCAACCATTGGAGTAAAAACAGCCAAGCCAAGTGGCAGATAGTCTCGCTTAGGAACAAGCAATAGGATAGCTGCGACTAGGAAGAGAATTCCCAACAGAACCAAGAAGATGATGAGAAAAAAAGTAAAACTCATAGATGATGATTACTTATATAGTAGATAGTGAATAGTGACAATGGTGGCCTAATTGAGAGTGGGACGAAAATGAAAAACTCTTCCTTTATATAGGTATAAAACTAGTCCTAGTAAGAATACCAGGGGCAAGCCCCAAAGCAACAGTCTATGGTTAGGGGAATTGGGCACCATGAGCACCTCTTCGCCATAGCGCTTCACCAAATAGGTCTTTATTTGAATGGGGCTCTGTCCTTGTTCTAGCATCCGTTCTATCTGTTGGCGTAAGGACTCGGCGATTGGAGAAGAAGATTCTGCCAGGCTCTGTCCTTCACACTGAGGGCAGCGTAGCTCTGATAGCAGCTGATAAAACAGCTGCTCGTTTTTGCCTTCAGCCAAAGAGACGGAAGAAGCAGAAGAAGCAAGGAAAACAAGGGAGACAAGGGAGACAAGGGAGACAAGGGAGACAAGGGAAGCAAAGGATACAAGAGAAATAAAGGAGACAAAAGAGCTGCCAAAAATACCACAAACCCATAGGGCAGCGCGCCTCAAACCAAGAGCCCTAAATATGCTCAACCTCCTCAATCAAATAGAAGGAGCTGCCAGCGGGGAGCTGCAATTCTACTTCTATACCAACCTCCTTGCCCATGAGAGCCCGCGCCAAAGGAGAAGCATAGGAGAGTTTGTTTTGATTAACGTCCGCTTCATCCTCGCCAACAATCTGATACTTAAAACGAACGCCGTCGTCCTTTCTCACCAGAGAGACAGTGGTGCCAAAGATAACTCTGCCGCTAGGCGCTATTTGAGTAATATCTATAATCTGCGCCGACCCCAGCCTAGTTTCAATCAAGCGGATACGAGCCTCCACCATTCCCTGTTCCTCGCGCGCCGCTTTGTATTCAGCATTCTCACGTAAATCGCCATGTTCACGCGCTCTGGCTATGTCTTCAATGATACGCGGCCGTTCCTTGCCCTTCAGCCTTTCAAGTTCTGCCCTCAGGAGTTCTTCTCCTAAAACTGTCATAGGATGCATATGCTTACCAATCTCCGTTTAATGACCAATCATAATCTAAGCTTCTCATCTTCCTATTATTTGGTTCATATCCTATATACTTGTGTATGAAAGAACGAACACCCTGCTTACCGCCAAAGTCTTCTTCATACCAGAAGAAAAGCTCTGAAATAGCTATTTGCCCCTCAGCATCATTTTTTCGGTTTCCCCGTTTATCTGTCTCTGCACTTACCCCCTCATAGATTGCCACTCCCTTGGTGGGATTCAGCATAAAGGCTTTGGTTTGGTCATCCAACTGGCTATCCAACAATTCTCCTATATAGGGTTCAGTTCTAAGGTCGGGACAGGAAAGGGAAGCACAGTTGATGGCAAAGTGAATGCGAGCATCTCCCATAGGCCTCAGTATTTCATGTTCTATCTGGTGAAGGCTATAATCCCTATCAAAGAGAGTCCAAAAGTGCTTCCTCCATACTCCTCTTATTATTCCACCCTGTCGTTTAATGGATCTTTTCTCTTTAGTTTTGACTATCAAATCTACGGTAAGAAGGTTATAGGCATTTATCCAAAAAGCCATGATATGCTCATCTGTCTGTAATTTGGATGGATCAATAACCGCTATTTTTTCCATAGATTCAGAATGGGCTGGGTCATTAGACCAGCCTAGATAATCAACTAGGGTTAGTGTGATTCCTTCCCGCTCCTCATTAGGACGCGTATGCCTTTCTAATAAGCCGGCATAGACACTATGAAATTCCTCTAATTCTTCTGCATTTATTAAAGGATTTAATGATATCCCCAAGAACAAGAATAAGAAGAATCCAAAAAAAACTATTCGAACCATAGCTTAATTATAGCATTTATAGAATTTATAGAATTTATAGCAGAGCAAAAATCGGGACGGCAGGATTTGAACCTGCGACCACCACACCCCCAGCGTGGTGCGCTACCAGACTGCGCTACGCCCCGAAATTGAATTCTATCCTTCTCTCAACAGAATATGCATCTTCTTTGCCAGCTGCTGCAACAATCCATCCACCCACAAATTGACCTCTTCATCAGTCAAGGTCTCTCTTTTTGATTGCCAGATTAGCCTCAAGGACAGGCTCTTCTTCTGCTTGCCTAATTCAGCAGACCTATAGATATCAAGTAGTTCAAGTTTTTGAAGCTGCGAGCCACCATAAGAAAAGATAAATTCCTCCAACTGAGCATATGAAATGGCCTCATCCATAACCAAAGATAGCTGGCGTTGGGCAGATGGATAACGAGAAAAATGCTCATAGACAGGAGGTAATCGATTACTAAATTTATCCAACTTCAGTTCAAAATAATACAGCTTTCCATTCCTCAACTTGAATAGCTGACTCAATCTAGGATGAACCAAACCACAATAGCAAACAGGCTCCTTATCAGACTCCCTATCAGATCTTCTATGCCAAACTAGAGATTGAGTAGGATGTAGGAATTCTATTTCATTGGCAGCAGCACTTCTTGATAGTTCTTGCTCAGCATCTAAAGAAGACAACAGCATCTCTAAATCCCCCTTAGTAGAGTAAAAATCATCCCCCACTTCACCAAATAGTTCCCCAGCTTCTTCAACCACTCCAGCTATATGATTTTCTTCCAGATAATCCTTGCCTTCCGTCACAAAGCATATTCCTATCTCGAAGAGCTTTTGCCTACCAACAGACTGTCTTTGATTATGAGACAGAGATTTCAATAGACCAGCTAAGAGATTTTCGCGCATAGCAATCATATCCTCTGAGATAGGGTTGGCAAGCTCTAAGGGTCGTTCGGACGAGGAAGTCGCCATATATTCTTTGTTGCTAATAAAACTATAGGATATGACCTCTTGATAGCCACGAGCTATCAGCCAATGGCGTAGCCTGTCTTCTCTTGTCAAAATAGCTTTCGGTAGGCGCGGCTGCAATGGCATGCTTGGTAATTTGGTCGGCACCTTATCATAGCCATGAATGCGGACGACTTCTTCTGCCACCGCTTCCCAACAATCCATATCAAAACGAAAAGAAGGAGGAAGGACAGTGAATCTATCCTCATCCAGTCTCTTAAGCTTCATTCCCAATTGGGTTAGTATCCGCTCAATGTCGGCAGCTGGAATGACAAATCCCAAAAAGTCATTAAGCCTTGATAGCGACACCATCAATGGCTTTCTGTTAGGGAGATGGTCTCTTACCTCTGTTTTGTTAAGGGGGCCAGGACTTCCACCCAATATATCTACCAAGAGAGAGGTTGCCCTTTCCATAGCCATCTCGGTCATCTCATAATCCACCCCTCGCTCAAATCTATGAGCCGCCTCAGTAACAAAATTGAACTTCCGCTGCTTCCCCTGCACCATAGGTGGAGAAAAGAAAGCCCCTTCTAAAAACACATCTTTTGTCTCCTTGCTAATGCCCGAATCCACTCCTCCCATCACGCCCGCCAGAGCTAATGGCTTGTTCTTGTCGGCTATCAACAGGTCGCTTGGGTCTAGCTCTACTGTGGTCCCATCCAAGAGAACTAGCTCTTCCTTTGGTTTAGCCAATCTTACCTCAATAGCCTCATCAATCCTAGTCAGATCAAATGCATGAAGCGGCTGTCCCAGCTCCAACATCACAAAGTTGGTAATATCTACCACCGCATCTATAGAGCGCATCCCAGAGCTTTCCAATTTCTCTTTCATCCATAAAGGAGTGGGTCGGCTAGGATCCAATCCTTTGATGACTCTGCCAAAATACAGAGGACAGCCTTGAGGGTGTGATAGATCTACCTTAATAACGTCTCTATGTTGAGGTTTGAGGGACTTAACAAGAGGCTGCTTGAAGGGAAGCCTATTCAAAACCCCGACCTCACGCGCTATACCCCTTATACTCAGGCAGTCCCCCCTATTTGGCATGATGGCAATGTCCATCACCTGAGGCAAGTATTCAGCCAAAGGAGCACCAGTCTTGGCATCCTCACTTAGCTCTAATATCCCATCTGACCTGTCTATAAGGGCTAGTTCCTCACTAGAGCATAGCATTCCTTCCGAAACCTGGCCGCGAATCTTGGCCTTCTTTATCTTGATACCAACTGGCAAAACTGAACCAGGCAAGGCTAAGGCAACCTTCAACCCTTCTCTCACATTCTCTGCCCCACAGACTATAGAATAGCTATCCGAACCAGAACTCACCTGACAGAGCTTCAGCCTGTCTGCATTTGGATGAGGGTCTGCCGCCAATACTTCTCCCACCACCAGATCGGCATAGCCCTCCCCCTGAATATGCTCTACTTCCAGTCCTGCCTGTGTTAGCTGGGCTGCAATCTCTACCAAAGATAAGGGGGGTGAGACCCATTCCCTCAACCAAAGCTCACTTACTTTCATTAGACAAATTGCCTCAAAAAGCGCATATCATTCTCATAGAAGAGGCGCAAGGCATCTATGCCGAAATACAGCCATTCGTTCAATGCCAAAAGCAAACCCAGAATATCTTGAATATATTTGGGCATCAATCCCTCCCTCAACCAAAGCTCACTCATTAGACAAATTGCCTCAAGAAGCGCATATCATTCTCATAGAAGAGGCGCAGGTCATCTATGCCGAAATACAGCCATTCTTTCAATGCCAAAAGCAAAGCCAGAATAGCTTGAATATATTTGGGCATCAAGCCCTCCCTCAACCAAAGCTCACTCATTAGACAAATTGCCTCAAAAAGCGCATATCATTCTCATAGAAGAGGCGCAGGTCATCTATACCAAAATACAGCATAGCCATCCTTTCAATACCCATACCAAAAGCAAACCCAGAATAGCTTTGGGCATTAATCCCTCCCTCTCTCAGCACATTTGGATGAACCATTCCACAACCGAGTATTTCTAACCATTCCTTTCCCTTCTTGCCAAGGTGTAACATATCCACTTCTGCCGATGGTTCAGTAAAAGGAAAATAAGAGGCGCGAAAACGCAGCTTCACCTCTTTGTCAAAAAAAGCATTTACAAATGCCTGTAGGGTTCCTTTGAGGTCGGCAAAACTGATAGTCTCGTCTATTACCAATCCTTCTACCTGATGGAACATAGGGCTGTGGGTTGCATCATGGTCGCAGCGGAATGTCTTGCCTGGGCATATTATCCTAATAGGGGGGCTGCTATGTTCCATAGCCCGAAGCTGAGTAGGGGAAGTATGGGTTCTTAGCAGCCTGCCATCGTCAAAATAGAAGGTATCATGCATGTCTCTAGCAGGATGGTTCGGAGGGAAGTTTAATGCTTCAAAGTTGTAGTAATCACTCTCTATCTCTGGTCCTATGACTGTGTCATAACCAGCCTGGCGAAAAATGTCCTCTATGCGATAACGAATTTGACTGATTGGATGCCATCCACCATGATTTTTCCTCTTGGCCGGCAGACTAACATCTATGCTTTGGCTAGCCAGATCCCGATTCCATTTCTCTACAACCAGCTTCTCCTTCTTAGCTAGTAACAATTGCTGGCTGTCTTGTCTCAGTTGATTAAGCTTGGCGCCAGCTTGAGCTCTATGTTCAACCGGGAGCTTGCCTATCTCTTGAAGGAGTCGGCTGACAATGCCTTTTTTGCCAAAATAGGTCAAGCGAGCCGCTTCAAGCTGGGCTTCGTCCTCTGCATTGGCTATAGCGGCGAGAAGTTCTTTTCTAAGCTTCGTTATATCTTGAGACATTGAGAACCGATGGATGAGGCTAAAGCAATTAGAACCAGTTCTTAATAATAATTCAGTTAGCTCTGTGATTTACTAAGAGAGGCTTTTATCTTTTCTGCTAAGCGAGCGAAATCCTTTTCATTATGGACAGCCAAGTCTGCCAGCATCTTGCGATTGATAGACAGATTGTTCTCCTTCAAACCCTTCATAAACTTGCTATAACTCAATCCATGCTTCCGAGCGGCTGCATTGATCCTAAGGATCCACAGACTGTGAAAATCTCTCTTCCGCACTCGTCTATCGCGATAGGCATACTGCTGAGCCCGAATAACGGCTTGTTTTACAACCCGAAACACCCTGCTTCGCGCACCATAATAGCCCTTGGCTTGCTTTATCAGCTTGCGATGTCGCCTATGAGCTGTCTTTGCCTTCTTTACCTTTGCCATGTCATTTCCACCATATTATTTCCACTATATTAATGTCCCAGTAAGGCTCTTATTTTCTGTTTATCGCCGCCCACCAGCACTTCCTGCTTGCGCAGATGTCTCTTTCTTTTAGTGCTCTTGGAACTAAAGTTATGACTAGTATAGGCTTGACGATGCTTATAGCCAGTGGAAGTTTTTCTAAACCTCTTGGCAGCGCCCCTACTGGTCTTGATCTTTGGCATTTTCTATCTTCGTTTGCTTCTTAATAGATGGCTTATATAGAGCAATCAACTGCCTACCTTCCATCTTGGCTTCCTGTTCAACTTCAGCATAATCTCCTATATCTCCTTTAATCTTATTCAAAAGGTCAAACCCCTGATTCTTATATATCACCTCTCGCCCTCTAAATCTAAGACTTATCTTGACCTTATCTCCCTGAGACAAGAAACGGATAAGATTCTTCAACTTAACCTGATAGTCACCTTCTTCAGTGCCTAAACGGAATTTTACTTCCTTAATATGAGTGCGGCGATGCTTCTTCTTAGCCTGCCCTTTTTGCTTTTTACGGTCAAATGCAAATTTCTTATAATCCAACAGTT
This sequence comes from Gammaproteobacteria bacterium, assembly GCA_965215225.1. GTDB lineage: Bacteria > Pseudomonadota > Gammaproteobacteria > CBDBNL01 > JAAOII01. The sequence continues at coordinate 866,876 of OZ244039.1, read as the reverse complement.
TGCAAACCGGCGGCTTGGCTTCCTCTGCCATTAGAACCAAATCCAGGCTGCGAGCAGCAGCCTTTTCCATAGCAGCATTGAAACCAATTATACCCAATTGCTTACCATTTTCATCAATCAAGCGAACCTTATCCGCTTTGATCTGGTTATTGATCTTAGCCTCGCGCAAGTCTATTGGGTATCAAGTCTTATAACAGGATCTGGCCGAAATTCCTGCTGTAAATAATCTGTCATTAATTGCTCTAAGGTCATAGAACCGAGATCCGTTCCGTTCAACAGGCGCGCTGAGACCTTCTGTTCGCTCGGTTCGGCCTGTTCCTTATTACCTAAAACAATCTGATAGGGTATCTTATTCATAGTATGTTGACGAATTTTATACCCAATTTTCTCATTTCGGTCATCTAACTTCACTCTATAACCATTTTTTTTCAGTTGAGAAAAAATCTGCTTGGCATAGTCCTTATGCTCATCTGTAATAGTCATCACCACCAGCTGCTCTGGCGCCAGCCAAAAAGGCAGAACCCCAGCATAATGCTCTATCAGAATACCAATGAACCTTTCCATTGAACCCAATACCGCTTGGTGGATCATCACTGGAACCCTCTTCTCACCTGCCTCGGTTATATACTGAGCCCCCAATCGGGCGGGCATAGAAAAATCCACCTGAATAGTGCCACATTGCCATACTCTTCCTATCTGATCCTTAAGTGAAAACTCCAGCTTGGGTCCATAGAAAGCCCCCTCACCAGGCAATAGTTCCCACTTGATATCCTCACCAGCCAGAGCCTCTTCTAAGGCCTTCTCCGCCTTATCCCATTCTTCATCACTGCCTACCCTCACCTCTGGCCTGGTGGAAAGTTTCAAAATAATATCGTCAAAACCAAAAGCCTCATAGACCCTATAAACCAAATGAATAGACCGCCTCACCTCTTCTTTCACCTGTTCTTCAGTCAAGAAAATATGGGCATCATCCTGAGTAAAGTTGCGCGCTCTCAACATTCCGTGCAGAGTGCCTGAGGGCTCATTACGATGCACATTACCGAATTCAGCATACCGAATAGGCAAGTCTCTATAGCTATGTATGCTTTGCTTAAATACCTGAACATGACCGGGACAATTCATCGGCTTGATGGCATATTCGCGATTTTCCGATTGGGTGGTAAACATCATCTCACTAAATTTTTCCCAATGACCAGATTTCTCCCATAGGCTGCGGTCGATAAGCTGAGGAGTCTTAATTTCCTTATAGCCTGCTGACACCATTGCCGAACGAATAAATGATTCTATTTCTAGATAGAGCCTCGTCCCCAATGGATGCCAGAATATCATGCCAGGTGCTTCTTCTTGCCCATGAAACAAAGACAGCCTCTTGCCCAACCTGCGGTGGTCTCGTTTTTCAGCCTCAGCCAATCTAGTTAAATAGGCTTTCAGCTCTTCTTTAGTATTCCAACAGGTGCCATAAATCCTTTGTAGCATCTCATTGTTTGAATCTCCTCGCCAATAGGCACCAGCCAATTTCATCAGCTTGAACTTGCCCAGATGTTTCATGGTCGGAACATGAGGACCTCTACACATGTCTATATATTCCTGATGATGATAGAGCTGTATTGGATCAGCCTCTGGCATATCCTCAATTAAGCGCAATTTATAGACCTCTTGCCTTTCTTCGAAGATGCGAATCACCTCAGAGCGAGGCAGAGTTTTCTTAATAACATCATAGCCAGTAGCTGCCAGCTCTTTCATCCTCTGCTCAATCTCTGTCAGGTCTGCCTCTGTCAAACTATGCTCAAGAAACACATCATAGTAAAAACCATCCTCAATCACCGGACCTATGACCATTTTTGCTTGGGGATAGAGTTGCTTGAGTGCATGACCTAGCAGATGAGCACAAGAATGGCGCATGACTTCCAACCCTTCTGTTTGAGTTGCGGTGATAACCTCAAATTTGGCATCCCCATCTATAGTATCGCTCATATCCTTGAGATTATTATTGACTCTGGCAGCTATGGCAGCTCTTGCCAAACCCGCTCCTATGCCTTTTGCAATTTCACTTGCTATCACTGGGTGGTCATAGTGTTTGACCGATCCATCCGGTAAAGTAATGTTTATCATTTAATAAGAAGGCTTTAATACATTAGTACATTAGCAATTAGCATTCATAATAGGCACGATTGGACTCGAACCAACGACCCCTACCATGTCAAGGTAGTACTCTAACCAACTGAGCTACGTGCCTATTCTTTCATATTTTATAGGGATTCCTGATTCAACAATATAGCGGCTGGTAATCTAATTAAATAAGGCTCCTATTAATTTAATAAAAATTTCTAAGCAAAAATGTCTTCTAAAAATGAAAATTTCGCTAAAATTTGTTATAATTGAAACCAATATGAAAGATAAAAGAAATTTCTTTAATAGAGATAGAGATAGAGATAGAAGCAATAAAAGGAATAGAAATACACAGGCCTATTTTGCCAAGTGGGGTCCTCTATCTCTTTCATTTTCTTCATCTTTTTTAGGCTCTTATTTCTGTCTCTATCTTTCTCTTCTTCGTCTCCTCTGCCCTCGCGGGCAGACTTAATTCCTTCTCTATAGACAACGCTTTTTCCTTCATAGGCCCTATGGAGAATCTATAAACCATTAGGCTTAAAAGCGAAAAAACACTTAAAATAGCTCACTAGTTGAGCTTGTCCCACTGAAATTTTTATCATTATGAAAGACAAACTTATTATATTTGACACTACTTTGCGCGATGGCGAACAAAGTCCAGGAGCATCCATGACATTGGACGAAAAGATTCGCATCGCGCTTGCCTTAGAACAGCTAAGGGTAGATGTGATTGAGGCAGGCTTTCCCATTGCCAGCGAAGGCGACTTTGCTGCGGTGAAAGCGGTTGCCCAAACTATTAAGGAATCCACTGTCTGTGGATTGGCCAGAGCAAATGAATCCGACATCAGGCGGGCAATAGATGCCATAAAGCCTGCCCCACGTAAGAGACTTCATACATTCATTGCCACTTCTCCTATCCATATGGAGTTTAAGTTGCGCCTAGCTCCCAAGGAGGTGGTTGAGCGAGCCGTAAAATCTGTCCAGCTTGCACGCAATCTGTGTGATGATGTTGAGTTCTCTTGCGAAGACGCAGGTCGTTCAGAAATAGACTTCCTCTGCCATATCATTGAACAAGCAATAAGAGCTGGCGCTACTACTATCAACATTCCAGATACAGTTGGCTATGCAGTGCCAGACCAGTTTGGCAGGCTGGTGAAAGAACTGATTAGCAGGATTCCCAATTCGGATAGGGCGGTTTTTTCTTCTCACTGCCATAATGATCTAGGGCTTGCAGTAGCAAATTCCCTAGCCTCTCTTCAAAATGGCGCCCGTCAGGTAGAATGCACTATAAATGGACTAGGCGAAAGAGCTGGCAATGCTTCTTTAGAAGAGATTGTAATGGCTGTTAAAACTCGTAAAGACTTCATTCACTTGAATACAACCATAGATACGAAGAAACTCGTTCCCTGTTCCAAAATAGTCTCCCAGATAACCGGTTTCCCAGTTCAACCTAATAAGGCAATTGTTGGAGCCAATGCCTTTGCCCATGAAGCAGGCATTCACCAAGATGGCGTTATTAAGTATCGCCAAACCTATGAGATTATGGAAGCCGAAGATGTCGGGTGGCCTACCAATCGTCTGGTGCTAGGTAAGCACTCTGGTCGTCACGCATTTCAAAAGCGGATGGAAGAATTAGGCTATAGACTCAGCCGCGAAGAGCTAGAGCCTGTCTTCCGAGAATTCAAAAAATTAGCCGACCATAAGCATATGGTATATGATGAAGACCTCCACTCGCTAATCCATAGGAAGCCCGAAGAGGATGACGATAGTTTCGTATTTGAGAACCTGAGGGTGACTACTGAAACCAATAAACAAGCGGAAGCTCATATCACGCTAAGGAAAAAGGGAAAGACCTTGACAGAAAAGGCTAGCGGTAATGGGCCTGTTGATGCCATATTTGCCGCCATCAAGAAGATTACTTGCCTAGATGCTCAACTGACTCTCTATTCAGTCAATGCAATAACCGAAGGAACTGACGCTCTTGGTGAAGTAATTGTCCGCCTACAAAAAAATGGCCGCATAGCCAATGGCGCAGGTTCGGATTTGGACATACTAGCAGCCTCGGCCAAAGCCTATGTTCATAGTGTAAACCTTCTCCAAGCGAATGAGAAGGTGAATCCTCAACACAGCGTGTGACAGCAAACCAGCTTCTTGCTTCACTGGGGTTGATCTTCTGGACACGGCGGCCTAAGCTCTCACAGAAAGAGCAGGTCTTAGCTTCCTTTGTTCCAGACCCCCGTTCAACAGCCAGAGAACAGCCTGCTAAGGCAAAGAGGGTGGGGTTTTCATTTGTTCCAGACTCCCGCTCAATAGCTCGGGAAGAAGTAAGACTTCCAACTAATAAAGAGGTTGAGGCTCAAGTGGAACAAAAGGACTCTGTGGCTATAGAGTCTAGCAACCAGCCGACAACCCAACCAGTCAAAAGCCCTCCCAAGACAACAGACCTCCAGGATCTCGTGTCCTTTCGTTATGAGGCTTTGGTCATTCCTCCTGTGGCTGTCCTTTATGAAATAACTGGCGAGCTAGAATTGCCTTCTCAACAAAGAGAACTACTAGACACCATGCTATCTCGTTGCGGGCTAAAAGGCTCTCCTGTAATTCGTTCTCTTCCCTGGCCGCCGCCTTTCCCACTGGATGAAGAAAATGAATCAGCCGAACAGGCCTATCTAGGCTTTCTCACATCCTTGATTGAAAATAACGGGTGCGAGTGGCTTATTCTTATGGGAAAGAGCAGGCTTAGCACAAGCATTCCCGCTATTAATATTATTAAGTTGGATAGTCTAGGGCTATTGGTGCAAGAACCCAAGAGACGTATAAAAGCTTGGGAACAGCTGGCTTCTTTAAGAAACTCAATCAGCTGATGGTTCCAAATAAGATTATTCTGCATCAAAAGTCCAACACCTTAGAACTAGGCTATAAGGACAACAGTTTTGCCCTTCCAGCTGCCTATATGCGCGCCAAGTCTCCCTCAGCGGAGATGAAAGCCAATCCTTCTGCCTACAACCCTCATATAAGAATAGAAAAGGTGAAGCTAGTGGGCAACTATGCGCTGCAACTATATTTCGACGATGGTCATAATACAGGTATCTACAACTGGGAATATTTACGCCAAATCTCTATTGAGTGGAAGAACCAACAGCTCAGACAAATGCAAGCACAAGTTAAAACAGAAAAAGCCCAGCCTCTTCACATCAGAGAAGCCAAAGCTAAGGAATAATGCCTCTCTATGTTGTCGCTACTCCAATTGGAAACCTAGCGGATATCAGTCAGCGAGCCATTCAAACTCTCTTAGCCGCAGAACTCATTCTTGCCGAAGACACTTCTCACAGTATTCGCTTGCTCAGGGCATATAAGATTACAACTCCCTTAAAGAGATTTGACGCTTATGAAGAAAAGTATCTGAATCAAAACACTAAGCTATGCTCCTTAATTAAAAAGGACGCAGCCATTGCCCTCATAAGTGATGCTGGTAGTCCCTTAATTTCAGACCCAGGCAAGTTGCTGGTTCAATTCAGTCATAGCAACCATATTCGTGTCATACCCATCCCAGGGGCCTGCGCCGCTATCAGCGCCCTTTCAATCAGTGGTTTTGATGCGGATTCTTTCTTTTTCGGCGGCTATCTTCCTCGCCAGCCATCCTCTAGACGTGCCTATCTAAACAAACATCGTTCGGCAACTTCAACAACTGTCTTCTATGAAACGCCTCAACGCATCCGCAAAAGTTGCGATGATATCTGCTCCATTTGGGGAAGTCATAGAAAAGCCTTATTAGCCAGAGAACTAACCAAGATAAATGAACAGCTGATTGGCGGCACTCTAGCTGAGATTAATCAGTTGGTTTGCTCCCAAGAGATGAAAGGTGAGATAGTATTGGTAGTAGAAGGAAGGCAAGAGCAACAGAGACAAGAGGACGAATGGGATGATGAAGACGAACGAACTCTCAGATTGCTACTTAAGGAGCTATCTCTTAAAAGAGCTGTCAAGACAGCAGCCGAGCTGAGAAAAAAGAGCAAGAACCTCTTCTATCATCAAGCGCTTAGGGTTCAACAAGAACAATGAAAAAACTCACAGCAGCCGTCATAGGTGTTGGTTATCTAGGCAGATTTCACGCGGAAAAATATGCTCAACTAGGATTGCTCAAGGCAGTAGTAGACTGTGAGGAGAGCAGGGCTAAACAATGGGCAACAAAATTAGGCTGCGACTATTATTTAGATTATCAAGAAGTGCTTGGTAAAGTAGACCTGGTTAGCATAGTAGTCCCTACCCTACTACATCATCAAATTAGTTGCGACTTCCTTAGAGCTGGCAGTCATTGTCTGGTAGAAAAGCCCATGGCAATCACTTGCACTGAAGCGGAAGAAATGATAGCTACAGCCGCTCGCAAATCTCTGATTCTTCAAATAGGTCATATTGAAAGGTTTAATCCTACTTTCCAACAGTTGCAAAATCTATGCCACTCACCCGAATATATAAGCGTGGAGAGGCACTTTTCCTTCAACCAGCGCTCATCCGATATCAATGTGGTACTAGATTTGATGGTTCACGACATTGACCTATTATTTCATCTGGTTCAAGCCCCTATCAAACATATGAATGGAGCAGGTCTGAGAGTTCTTTCTGACCAAACGGATGTTGCTCATAGCTATATAGTCTTTGCCAATGGTTGCATCGCTAATGTCAGCGCCAGTCGGGTCAGTCGCGTTCCATCGCGAATGATTAGAGTCTTTCAAAAGAATTGCTATATATCTGCCAATATGAAAGACCAAAAGCTAACTATCATCACCAAGAATAAGAGCAATGAGCTAGAAGAACAAAAACACGATTGTCAAAAAGAAGAAGACGCTCTCTTTGCAGAAATCAAGGCTTTCATCAAAGCGGTAGAAACCGGCTCGCCTCCCTTAGTAAGCGGTGAAGATGGTATGCAGAGTCTTTCAGCTGCTCTGTCCTTAAATCAACTACTTAAAAAAGGAATTCAAGGACGCAAGCCACATTGAGCAAGGTGCAACAAGCAGTGATCTATCAGAGTGAGAGAAGTCATGGCTTCAACAATCGGCACTGCCCGAATAGCAACACAAGGGTCATGCCTGCCCTTTACTACTACTTGAGTTTCTTCGCCTTCTTCAGTAATAGTTCGAGCTGGCTTTAATATGCTAGAAGTGGGCTTAAAAGCAACTCTTGCCAATAGCGGCTGACCACTACTAATTCCCCCCAAAATACCTCCCGCGTTGTTGGATAAAAAACCCTTAGCTGTCATCTCGTCTCTATGCTCACTGCCTTTTTGTTCGACCGCAGCAAACCCCGCCCCTATTTCAACTCCTTTGGCAGCGTTGATACCCATCAGAGCCTTAGCTAAATCAGCATCCAACCGGTCAAAGACCGGTGCTCCCCAACCTGCTGGAACATTGGTAGCTTCTACTTGAATGGCTGCGCCAACTGAATCCCCTTCCTTACGCAAATCTGTCAGCAACTGAGGTAACTTTGCTACCATAGCCTTATCGCCACAAAAAAAGGGATTCTTATCTACCAGCTGACTATCATAAGAACTTGCCTTGATATTTCCCACCTGAACAAGATGGGCTCTAATCTCGACATCATAATCCCGCTTCAATAGTTTGCGAGCAATTGCTCCAGCTGCCACTCTTATAGCCGTCTCACGAGCGGAAGACCTGCCTCCTCCGCGATAATCCCTTCTGCCATATTTTTTCTGATAGGTAAAATCCGCATGGCCAGGACGAAAGAGATTGCGAATGCTTTCATAGTCCTTGGATCTAGCATCCTGGTTCTTGATGAGAAGCCCAATAGGAGCGCCAGTGGTCTTGCCCTCAAAAACACCAGCAAGAATAGAAACCCGATCTGCTTCATTACGTTGTGTCGTCCACTTAGACTGACCAGGGCGGCGCCTATCTAGTTCCTTTTGAATATCAGCCTCGCTGAGATCAAGCCCAGGCGGACAACCATCAACAATTCCGCCTATGGCTGGTCCATGGCTTTCGCCAAAACTGGTTAAGCAAAATATTCTACCGAAACTATTCATTATTAAATTTGTTAAATTTGTTGCATAGATGACCAGCGAGCAGTTAAGTCCCTCGCCCGACTATAGGATTGATAAATACGCCTCGCCAGATCGCTTCCGCTTCCTACCTCAATCAAAACCTGTTCACTTGCCTCTTTAAGCTGTCCTAATAGCTGTGGGTCATAGGCTCTTAGTTCTACTCCTTGAGTTTTAGTTAACTGCTCCAATGAAACCGCATTATACCAATGACTTTCGCTCAGACCGCGCACATTCTCTGCCTGGCAGGCAGAGATAATCACTTCTTTAATATGCTTAGGCAAGGATTCATATGCCTTAAGGTTAATCAGACACTCGGCAGATCCATTGGGTTCGTGAAAGCCAGGATAATAATAATAGCTTGCCGCCTTATGTAGTCCATAGGCATAGTCTTGCCAAGGAGCAAGAAATTCAGCGCTATCCAATGCGCCACTTTGAAGAGATTGGAATATCTCAGCTGGGGCTACAGAAACAGGCAATGCACCTAACTCTTTGACAACTCTTCCAGCCAAGCCAGGCATTCGCATCTTAAGTCCCCGAAATCCCTTAGCTGTAAGGGGCTTCTTAAACCAACCACCCATGCTGGGTCCTGAGTTGCCAGCGGCAAATCCGCGCAAACCAAAATCACCATAGAGTTGATCCCATAGTTCTTGTCCGCCCCCCTCATACAACCAGGCATGATGCTGAGTAGGATTAAGACCAAAGGGCACTGAAGTCCAAAAAGCACTAAGGGGGCTCTTGCCCGCCCAAAAGAAAGAAGCACTGTGACCCAGTTCAACCGTGCCTCTTGAAACCGCATCAAAAACTTCAAAGGGACCCACCAGCTTATCAGCAGCATAAACCTCTATGGTTAGTTCTTGTTGAGAGAGAATGCTGATCCTCTTTGCTAACCTCTCTGCAACCTGACCTGTGCCAGGTGCCCCTTCCGACCAAGAGGTGACCATCCTCCACTTCCTCTTGTCTTGAGCTGCATGAACTGGCTTGGTTACCAAATCTTTAAGCCCTATAGCCGCCAATCCCACTAGGGCTGTCTTCAACAGGGTTCTTCGTCTCATAAAATGATTTTATGTCATTATCACTTGAGCCCAACTAATTGACTCTGGATCTCTCCCATATAATTTTGCCCTTATATAATTCCTAGAATTATATATAATTTCATTATGCCCGAACTCCCTGAAGTAGAAACCACCCGAACCCATCTTTACCCTCATTTAATTAATAGGAATGTGAGACAGGTGGTTATTCGCGATAAGCGTCTAAGATATAGAGTTCGCAATGACCTACCTAGTATACTGAAAGGGAGGAAGATAATATCCTTAACAAGACGAGGCAAATACATCATAATACACTTTGTTCACGGTAATCTACTAGTCCATTTAGGTATGTCTGGTTCGCTTAGATTAATAGATAAGAAGAGCCCTCTGCAAAAACACGACCACATAGACCTGGTTTTCGGTCATTGCTTAGTTAGATTTAATGACCCTCGCAGATTCGGCTGTTTCCTTTGGGAAGGCAAAAAGGACAAGACCTCAGTATTGGCTGGATTAGGATATGAGCCTCTAGAGAAAACATTTAACCGAGATAGCCTGTATAAGATAACCTCTAAGAGTAAAATGCCGATTAAATCTTTGCTTATGACAAATCATTATCTGGTGGGGGTGGGAAACATCTACGCGAACGAATCCCTATGGCTTGCGCGTATTTCTCCCTTTCGTTTGTCAAACCAATTGAGCCTCAGCGATTGTGATAAGTTGGTTGCATGTATAAAAAGAGTTCTGCGAGCCGCTCTTAAAGCGGGAGGAACTAGGATTCGTAATTATCAAGTTGCTGATGGGGATATTGGCTATTTCCACTTGAAACTCAATGCCTATGGTAAGAGCCAATGCCCTAGGTGTTCTTCTCCTATCTTCCGTCAACTATTGGGACAAAGAGCAACTTTCTTCTGTCCCAGCTGTCAGAAATAATGACGAAGAAATTACTCCAAGGGGTATTGACAGACCACCCAGATAAATGGGTCCAAAAGATCAATGCATCCCACTATTTTGATCGCCGCCTTTTTCGCCAAGATATAGCTATTTCTCTTGCTCATGCCAAGATGCTCCTGAATATAGGCATTCTGACAAAAGGAGAATACCAAACCCTAGTGAAGGGGCTAGAAGCCGTCCACACAACCATAGAAGGAAAAAAACTCAAATGGCAGGATGAATTAGAAGACGTTCATATGCATATAGAGGCAAGTCTTACAAGAAAAATAGGGAAGACAGGCAAGAAACTCCATATAGGTCGTTCGCGAAACGACCAATCAGTCACAGGCACCCGTCTTTACCTCAGAGATTCCATAGACCTAATCTGCGCTCATATGCTGAGCCTTCGCCAGGTTCTTGTGAATCAAGCAGAAAAAACTGCGGGGCTGTTGATGCCGGGATTTACCCATTTGCAACCGGCTCAGCCTATTACCTGCGGGCATCATCTCATGGCATGGTATGAGATGCTGAGCCGCGACCATGAAAGAATGTTGGATTGCCGTAAGAGAGTGAATCAAATGCCCTTAGGTTCTGCCGCATTGGCAGGCACTTCCATTAAGGTTGACCGTCCCTTTCTGGCAAAAGAGTTGGGCTTTACCAAACCAATGGCGAATTCTATTGACGCGGTCAGTAGTCGTGACTTCATTATTGAGTTCTTAGCTGTCGCCGCTATTTGTATGCAGCATCTCTCCCGTTGGAGTGAAGAGATTATCTTGTGGTCTACCGCTCAATTTGGTTTCATCCAGTTGCCAGATAAGCTATCTACTGGTTCTTCCATCATGCCTCAGAAGAAGAATCCAGATTTGGTTGAACTGGTAAGGGGAAAGAGCGGGCGGGTTTTCGGCAATCTAGTGGCTCTCCTATGTCTGATGAAAGCACAACCTCTTGCCTATAACAAAGACAATCAGGAAGATAAGGAGCCTCTATTTGACACGGTTCAAACCCTAGTCAGCTGTCTGACTGGCTGTGAGCTGGTTATAGCTGATATGAAATTTAAGCCTGACAATATGCGCGCTGCCCTAAAGCAAGGCTATATTAATGCCACCTGCTTAGCAGATTACCTAACGGCAAAGAATATTCCTTTTCGCGATGCCTACAGAATTAGCGGGCAACTCGTCCAGCTGGCACAGCAAAAAGGGATGGAATTGTCCCAGCTTTCCTTAGCAGATATGCAAAAGGCTAGTTCTCTTATAGAAAAGGATGTATATAAATATCTGGACTATGATGAGATTGTAGCATCCTATAACCACCTGGGCGGAAGTGCCCCCAAGCAGGTCAAAAGGGCTACAGCTTTGGCTAAGAAGGTGCTGCAAAAACAAGCTGGCGCCGGATAGCCACCTAAGAATGACCTAGTCGGTTAGAATGTTCTTGTCCAAACTATATTCGCCCTGATATTCCCAAAAATACTTGTTGCCTTGCCTTCTGCCAGCTATGGTCTCCAATGCTGGTCTCAAGCTGTTTTCTAGCACTGTCGATTCTATCGCCACCTTTACTTGCCTATCTGGCAAGAACTGCCCCTCTCCTTGAATACCAAGTCTTTCATCCCCGCCTCCAAAACGAAAGCTAGGAAGATCCTGTTCGGCAAATAGAACCTCACGAGCACTTTGAGAAACGAAAGGAGCTTGATTTAATTGGGCAATAATATCGGGAATCGAAACGCCAAAAACACTGAGCCCCAGTATCTCAATATTTCCTTGCCATGAAAGCGGTCTATTATCTACTATAGAATATTGAAGTTTGTCTAGGTCTAACTGCGCTTTGCCCTGAGGGTTAGCAAATACTATTAGGGGAACAATCTCCTTTGCCAAATCAGTCATCCCCGCAAAATCAATCTGCCCATTTAAGCCGTGAACTAGAAGCTCTTCTACTGGCACTCCTACCAACTTACCACTTAATTTTAGGTGGCGATTGGTTAGGCTAAAGCAGTTGCTGTAAAAGGGGAAACTCTCGGCAAGGCAAGCGCGCCAACTTATATCCAAGGGAATTTCTGTCTCCAAAGTCTTAAGATTAATAGACCCTGAACCTTTCCAAATACTCCCGCTTGCCACCTCGACAGTAAGGAAGGATGGGGTGTCTATCCAAGATAGAACATAGCGCATAGGAAAAAACAGAATCAGAGTTAAAAAATAGACAAACCCAAAAACAATGGCTAGTTTTGCCCCTATCTTCATAGCCTTAGCTCTGCCTTAAAGGAAGCACTTCGACTCCTGTCTGGGCGAGAAAACTCTAGGGATCTTAAGGCTGCGCCTTTGCTTATAAGACTATTAATGCCTTTCAAAAACTGGTCAGCAGAATCTCCTCGCCAAGAGACCACAATCACATTATTCGGCCGATAGTCAACTTCCGCTTTTTTAATATGATCCTCTAGTGTTCCTTCAACATCATCCAATCCTTCTCGTTGCACACCCCGTTGAACTAGAAGAGTTGAGAGTCTTTCCTGTTGTTCGTTCAACCATTCATAGTCCTCTATTGCCTGTTGATGAGCATAAATAAGTTCGGCTCGCCTTTCACTGAAAGACTGATAGACCAGGTCATAGAAAACCCACATTCCAATCAACCCAATCGCCAGATTAATAAGCCATTGTTCACGCCCGCTCAGCCGGTTATACCTTTCTTTCAACAGTCCAGCATATTCTCTAAGACTAGCAAATGCCTCGTGATTTAAGAGCTTACTGATAAAGGATAACATAAATAAAAAATTACCTGGATGTCATTACAAGTCGCGTTTCAAAGACCGGTTTTACTCCATCTTGCACCTTCTTGGATCTGCTTTGCCAGGTTTGAATTCGCCAGCCAGCTTCTCTAAGCGATTGACGCGACAAGGGTTCTTTAGTGCGCGCTTGAATACTTGCCTCTACTTTCTTACCCTCAATCTTAAATTCTCTCACCACACAAAGAGAGCATCGGTTAAGAAATTCCGCTAAGGATACTATCACTTCCCAATTCGGATCATTCTCTCCTACCTGCCTCTGTGCTAATTGATCCATAATGGCTAATGAGCTAGAACGAAGGTCATCGCCAGCTGCTAAGGGCTGACCGAACATCTGCTCATATACCAAAGAATTTTGTTCTAGCTGCCTATTGATTTCTCTCTGCTGGGATTCAAAAAAGACAAGTTGTCTGCCAGTCCAGATTGCAACCAACAATAGCGCGGCCCAGCCTAGGGTCTTATATAAAGCAGTCTTTTTGTTCTCCATTGTTGCTAAATACTCGCCATGGAGCAAATTAACTGATCTATCTGGTAGAGTCTGTTCTCTGAGATATGCCAACCAATCGCTGGTCTGCTTCACTATTTTGTCTTGAAATTCTTTGGGAACACTAGCTGGATTATCTGTAATAATATCTAGTTCCGCTTCTTTTAGTTTTCCTTTGAGAAGCTTATAGAACATCTCTCCTTTGCCACAAAAACCATCATAATTATCCGTTCTCGCCAAACACCTCTCATCAGAAATAAATGCACTGACAACATTTGGACTATAGGGTAATGCATAGATATCTGGGTAAAGTCCCTTAGGTCTTAAGCCAACCACGCGAAGCATCTCTAACCATTCCTTCATCTTCTGCTGAGTGGTAACACAACTAAACACAGGTTCATTTCGGCTTTGAATCATAAAGGTGAAATGGTATTTTTCAACTGGCTCAATGAGATACTCTTCAAGCATATAGGGGAGGGTCTTAAGTAGAGCCGCTCTCTTTCTCACCGGCGGATAGCTACTGAAGAAGATACAGTATTCACTTGCTATCCAGCCATCCAGATGCAGATTCTTAGCTGCCATCGAGACAAGATCCAGCTTCTTATTTAAGTGAGTGAGATATATCTCATTCTCATTATTAATATAGAAACTTGGACTCATAGGGATTTCACCTCCCGCGCCAAAACATAGGCATTGTTCTTGCGACGCTGAATAAGACTACGGGTTAAAATTGTCTTCTCTCCCAAGTTCATACGAGCATAGAGATAAAAATAGCTGCTCTTGTTACCAAACACGCGCCGACAATCGCTCCGGCGGCTTCTTAGTCGGTTACAGAAAGTGCTAATGCTCCTATAGGGCCTGCCGCTAACCACTCTATTGAAGCGATTAGCCGAACGAAAATAGTTAAGCGTTTGCCTTAGCAGCTCATCATTGACAGTATTGACATTGATCTTAACAAACCTTCCTTGAGTAGGAAGGAAAGCAAGGCGATCCTGCAAATTTTCAATGTCCGTGTCAATAGTCTCTTTTTCCCTCAGCCCTCTCATTAGCCTCATTTCTTGCACGCTCACCATATTGGTAGCCGCCATTCTATAGGAATCAAATCTACTGTTATCTTTTAAGTAGGGTCTATCCTTCCCTTTCGTTGACTCGCGCACCCAATCATATACCTCTCTATAAGTATTACCATGACTTTTCATAGAAGCGCGCAGCATTTCCCTTGCTAATCGCCGGTCGCGAGAATTACGGCTATTAGCATTATTAACATTAAATTTAGCTTGAGCGTCAAAAATCATAAAGGTTATATTTGCTCCGCCTATGACAAGTCCTTCTACTGGTTTAGCCCAATCCTCGTCATAGTAGTCATAGCGAGAATTCTCCCCTCCCCCCTTTTTAGACAAGATGGCACGGGCAATATTTTCTACCGATACCAAGGTGATAAGCACGCCGTTTTTCTGCAATGCATAGGTCTGAACATTTAAGTCCAATGTCTGTCTATAAGCCATACCAGCCAATAGAGCGGTAATAACCGCTATGGCGCCTAAAACGCTTATCAATGCTATACCCCGCTGATTGTTAACCATTGTTGGCTCCGGGAAAAAAGAGAGCATACTCTCCTTTATCTTGAAAGAAAAAACGAATGGATATGGCAACTGGCAATGATAAACCAGATTGGCTGTTCCCAACTGGCGGCCACTGATACTCCTCTCTGAGCTCGCCATCTTGATCTTGAGAGTAGGCAATAATCTGCACATCTGCTAGATTCTCAAATAGAAGCTGTTCATCAGCGGACTCTTCAGTTCTCTCTTGTGGATCTAAAACAGCCCACTCATAACGATAGAAACCATTCTCACGAAAACCATAGGCCACTCTTGCCAGACCAGTTTGAGGGCTTGCCAGTCCCATAGATTTTAGTTCTTCCCCCTCAAGTTGATAAACAAACAGTCCGCCACGAGTAAATTCCACCAAATACTCTCCCTCTAGACCTTCTAGATGAAACGCATTCTTTTTTGTGTTTTCACTGGCCCGAACTGGACGAGCCACAAGATTGACCATATCTTCATTAATAATAGCCAGTGAGGCAACAAAGCGACTCTGCTCCCTCCCTTGAGTAGAAAGCCTATCATAAGTATGAAAAGCAGATTGGATGGCAGTATAGGTAAGAACGGACATAATCGCCAATAGGGCTACCGAGACCATGAGTTCGACGAGAGTAAATCCCTTATTGCAATTTAGTGAATTCATCTTGATAACTCTGGTGCATAGATAATCGCGGAGCTGGTGAAGATGGGCTTGTCCTCACTAGAACGGACGGTGACTGTGATCTGCTTAATATCCTTTATGTCACGGAAAGCAAATTCGGTTTCTTCATATTGCAGCTGCCATTGAGAACCGCCTCGCTCAATCAGTTCTGGCATCACATAATCATAGTCTAGAGACTTGCGAGTCAATTCGCTGGTTACAATTGTCTGAGCTATGGCTTTCTCTTTTAAGTAGATAAACTGGTTAACATAATAGCTCAAGCCCTGCACTAGAACCGCTAAGGCAATGGATGCCACAGTTAAGGCTACCAGTATTTCCAATAGGGTAAAACCCTTAATAGGTGAATTTACCTTCCCTATCCCAGCTGAATTCATAAACCACATCGCCTTGTTGATTTGTCAACTGAAGCACGCCATCAGTACTGATACTGCCATCTGGGAAGAAGATAACCTCCGGTTTTATCGACACTTCCTCTAGCAGATCAGTCGATTCTTCTGTTATGTCTTCTGTTATGTCCGTTATATATGGAGTCTCTGTTCCAAAGTCACCGGTCAAGACTACTGATATCTCATCAAAGACTATAGATTCTTCCTGTTGGCTCCATTGAGGATAAAGAGAAGTTGCTAAAAGACCCAGGCTTTCCGCCTTTGCCTTATGAGTCTCATAGCTGGGCTTCTTCTTTTTCTTCTTCTTATCCTCTTCTTTAACACCAGCAAAAATTTCACCATTTAGGGCAGCTTCTTCACTGGTATCATCCAGATGGCCTATGGCTGCAGTAGCCTCTTCGCCTATGAGAACCACCAGATTCAAGCTTGCCTCTCCTTCTGGTTTATCTATGGCATATATCCTTCTTTCCATCATGGCGTGAAGACGAGCCTTCTGCATAAGATTAAGAACCTCTACCCCCTTCTTCTTTTCTTTTTCTGCTGAGGAAGGAGTCGCAAAGAAAACCAAAGTGCCCGCGGTAATAGCAATGATGGCCATAACCACCAACAATTCCAGTAGAGTAAAGCCAGCTGCTCTATTCCCAGTTACCCACATCCGCATTGGTTCCCTCACCTCCAGCTGCCCCATCAGCTCCTAAGGAATAAACATCAATCGAGCCTCTTTCACCTGGATTGCGATACTGATAATCATTGCCCCAGGGGTCCTTCGGCAATCTCTCTAGATAGCCACCTTGCTTCCAGTTGGGTGCATCAGAAGGCTTTTGAATTAAATCATTCAGGCCACTTGGATAATTAAAGTTGTCTAGCTTATATAAGAGTAGTGCATTCTCCAATGCCCGAACATCTTGCTTGGCTCGGACAACGCGAGCCCTATCTGGCGCATCAAAAAAGTTAGGAATGATGGTAGCGGCAAGAATAGCGATTATCACCAGAACCACAAGTAGTTCAATCAGGGTCACGCCCCTTTGCCTTTGCTGCTTTTGCCGCCGATTTAGTTTGTCGATAGTTTTTATTCTCATAAGACTAGTTGATTAATTTGAAAAATTGGCAATAGTATAGCCAGTATGATGATTAAAACCATGATACCCATGATGAGAATAAGTAAAGGTTCAAAAACTCGCAAAGCCGCCTGAGTTGTGCTGGTAAGCAGCTGCCCATAATATTCAGCGCATTTGATGAGCATTCCATCCAAATTACCGCTTTGTTCGCCACTGCTCACCATATAAACTAGAAAAGATGGGAATACACCAGTCTTGTTCAATGCCTTATTCATACTCATCCCCTCACTCACATCATTGTTAACCTGTTCTAGCTGACGACGTAAATAGCTATTGGAAACATTGCGCACAGCTATTTGTAAAGCCCTTAGGCTAGGAACACCTGAGGCTATTAATAGTCCAAGACTGCGCGCCCAGCGACTTATCAGCGACATCATAATCCATTTGCCCAAAAGAGGCAGGCTTGCAAGAAACCTGTCATAAGAATAGCGAAATTCATCGTTTCTTAAAGCATAGTTAAAAGCCAAACCTATTGCCAAAATCATAAGCAACAAAAAAGAACCATAGGCTCTTAAGAAGTCGCTTGTTGCAATGAGTCCAGTAGTGAGAGGAGGTAGTTCTTGTTTTTGAGAAGCAAAGACTTCGGTCACCTGAGGCACTACATAGACCATCAGGACAACTATAACCGAGATGGCAACAAATACCATAACCATTGGATATACTAATGCGGATATGAAAGTTTGGCGGGCTTTGTTTAGCTCTTCAATATCATCTGCCAGTCTCTCTAGGACCTGAGCTATAGAACCGCTCTCTTCACCAGCGTCTATAGTTGCTATGTATTCAGGCGGAAATTTTTGCGGGGCATTGTTCAGGGCAGCCGAAAAACTTGCCCCTTCCGCTACAGAGGATCTGACTGCCGAAACCACTTTACGCATTTGTGCCTTTTCAGCTTGCTCTGCTATCATATTCAAACTTCTTTCAAGGGGAATACCTGCGCTTACTAGGGTTCCTAACTGACGAGTTAAGAGAACCAGATCTTGCATGGCTACTTTGCGGCGAAAGAACCTTATCAACAGATCACCACTCAGATTACTCTTGCCACTCTTACTGATATTCAGAGGAAAGAGCCCCCGTTCGCGTAAAGTTTGACGAGCTAATCTAGCCGAATCTGCCTCAATGATACCTTTGAGTTTTTTCCCTATTCCATCATAGGCTTGATATTCAAAAGAAGGCATCCTCTAGTCCTGAATTACTCTTACGGCTTCTACATAGCTAGTAGTCCCTTCTCTCACCAGATGATAAGCGCTCTCCTTAATATTCTGAGTTTGAGTATGGGCATAGCCAGCCATATCTGATTCACTGGCGTCCTCATTAATCATTCGCCTCAGGGTTCCGTCTATCTCAACTAGTTCATAGATAGCTATGCGTCCTTGATAACCTGTGTTATAGCATTTGTCACAGCCGCGGGGCCTATATATATGCTTGCCTCTCTTTAGGTTGAGTATCTTTGCTTCGTTTGTAGTTGGCTCATAAGCCTTTTTACATTCCAAACAAAGACGACGCAACAGTCTTTGAGCCATGACTCCTTGTAGAGTAGATGCCAGAAGAAAAGTTTCTAACTCCATATCGCGCAGTCTAGTTATCGCGCCTACAGCAGTATTAGTATGCAAAGTAGAAAGAACTAGGTGACCTGTAAGACTGGCTTGAACACTGATACGGGCTGTTTCAGCATCACGAATCTCCCCTACTAGAACCACATCTGGGTCTTGCCTCAGTATCGCCCGTAAGCCGCGCGCAAAGGTCATGTTGGCGCGGATATTAACCTGTGTTTGACTAATGCCATTGAAGTAATACTCAATAGGGTCTTCAATGGTCATGATATTCAAAGCCTGGTTATTCAGCTTCTGTAAGCAGGAATACAAAGTAGTTGTCTTGCCCGACCCAGTAGGACCAGTTACCAATAAGATGCCATGAGGTTTCTGAATCAATCTCTCTAACTTCTCCCTGTTGCCATGATCCATACCCAATCTAGTCAAATCTAGATGGGTTTCCTCTTTATCCAATAACCTTAATACTACTCTTTCACCATAGGCAGATGGCATGGTAGAGACCCGCATATCTATATCTTTGCCGCCCAGTCTAACCGAAAGCCGACCATCCTGAGGCACTCTCTTTTCCGCTATATCCAAACGCGCCAGCACCTTAATGCGAGTAACCAAAAAAGGGGCAATCTTTACTTGGGTCTTCAAAGTGGATTTGAGCACTCCATCCAAACGAAAGCGAATAATAAGGTCATATAGATAGGGCTCTATATGAATATCAGAAGCACTCTCGCGGATTGCCTCAAAGAGAATAGCATTAAGCAATTTAATGATGGGAGCGTCATCATCGGAACTGAGCAGATCATCTGGCTCCTCCAGAAAGGCATTGATATCGGCAAAGTTTACCTTGTCGTCTTCAAGCATCTGGCTGCTTATTTGGCTGGCAGCCGATCTTTCCACCTGAGTGTAGTTTTTCTGCAACAGGTCTTCAAATTCGTTTGTTGATACTAGCTTATGGGGAATATCCCAACCCAAATAACGACAGGCTTCTTGCATCACATCAGTAGAAACCCCCTCCTTATAAAGAATACGAGACCTACCCTCAGTATTCTCTAAGAATACGCCATTCTTCTTAGCAAAACTATAGGGAACCTGTTTTTCCATCTGTCTATATACCTATCTACCTATCTACCTATCTAAAAGATCCTCATAATTCCGTCCTTCACCCAGATCAATAAAGAAGGATAGGGTGCTAAGATCCTTAAGCCGTGGCACCTCTCGCTCAAACAACAGGCTGTTGAATCTCGGGTAGTTGAGCTGTAATTGGCGGATATTGTTATATTTGCCATAGCTGTAGCTGGCAATTGCCGCCTCGTCCTTAATAATGCGCGGTCTCATGAAAATCATTAGATTGGTCTTTCTTAAATTACTCTCTTGACTGCGAAAAAGATAACCAAGGTAAGGGATATCACCCAGGCCTGGCACCTTTGCACCTGACTCACTCTGCCTATCCTCCAGTAGTCCGCCCAGGGCTACCAGGCCGCCATCGCGCACCTGCACTGTGGTTGTAATCTTACGCACCGTAGTCACCACCTCTCCACCTACTGAGCTAGGCGCCACCGCGGAGACCTCTTGGTCTATATTGAGCTTGACCGTATCGCCGCCGGTAACCTGAGGCTTAATGACCAGGTTAATTCCCACATCCTTTCTTTCTATGTTCGTTGTTTGGTCATCGCCCGTCCCAGTAACACTAGTTCTAATTGCAATATTATTACCCACAGTAAATGAAGCCTCCTCATTGTCTAGGGTCACTATATAAGGAGTAGATAAGACATTAGATCGCGAGTCTGTGCTGAGTAACCTATATAGAACTCCCCAACCACTGTCTCCATTGACCGAAGCACCACCACCTATAACCCCGCCTCGTCCTATTTCAGCCGCCTCAATAGCGGCTCCTAATTCACCACCTGCCACACCTGCAGCTCCCACTCTGCCAAGGGCACCACTAAGATCTATGACAGCTGCACCAGAACCACCAAGAACCGCCCAATCTACCCCCAATGTGCGACTAAACTCATCAGTTAGCTCCGCAATAATAGTCTCTATGATGATCTGAGCTCTTTTTACATCCAGCTGCTGAATGATAGACTCCACCGCGCGAATGAAGGCATCACTGCCACTAATTATTAGAGCATTTAATCCAATGTCCGCCTGAATGCCAGACTTAATATCTCCCGCGAGGCCTGTGGTCTGCTGTTCTTTTGATTGGTCTTCTCGCTGTTTTGCTTCTTCTTCTTTTTGTTCGCCTTCTTTTTCACCTTGCTTGTCACCCGTTTCTTGGGCTTGTTCTGCCACTAAACTCTTGAAGGCATCAGAGGAAGTCAATCTCCCTAAGATATTAGCTAGGTTCTGAGCGTCGGCATAACGCAAATAGACCACCTTGACATTTGCACTACCAGCTACTGGCGTATCCAGGGCTGCGACCAAATCCGCAATTGCTTGGCGGACTTCCCTACTGGCAGTAACTATCAGACGATTGGTTCTCTTATCAGCCTGTAGGTTCAGGCTGATGGCCTTGTTGTTATTTTTATAGATGGAGTTGACTAAGGAGATGATGTCTCCCGCAGCCGCATGCTGAACCTGAATAATATCATAGTCTTTCACTTCTACCACATCCATACTAGCAATAATCTTCTTTATCCTATCAACATTGGTCTGGACATCAGAGATGATTAAACTATCGCCCTTAGGCAGGGAAACCACTTGAGCGCTCTTAGACAACATAGGACGGATTACCTTAGTCAGCTGTCCAGCCTCTATATTGTCTGTTTTAACCACTTCGGTTACCAGCTCATGAAGTTCTTCTTCTCTCTCAGAAGGAGCAAACCTAGGCGCATCCGCAGCTACTACTATCTTGGTAATGTCCCCATCTGGCACTACAGCAAAACCATAGAAATGGAGAACCGATAGCATCACATCATAGAGATTCTCCCGCGGAATAGGTTCAGAAGCAATGATAGTGACCTTGCCAGAGACCCGTCTGTCTATAAGAAAGTTGCGCTTGGTTAATTTGGAAACACTTTCAATAAATTGTTTAATATCTGTCTCACGAAAATTAAGTGTAATACCACCGTTGGTTTCTTCTTGTGCCTGAACAGGCATCAGAACAACGAATAGAGTGAATATAACAAAAAGAATTCTCATGGCCTAGCGTTTGAAATTGAAGGTCTTTGTCGCGCCATCCCTTCTTACCACCACCTTATATTCTTTTAGCCCCATTAGCTCTGCCACGACCCTAGGGCTGGAAGACAACTCGGCTGCTGAAATGTCATTTACTGATACTATGACATCAGTCGGTAATAGTCCTAAGGCTCTTAGTAGGGTGGGGTTGACATTGTATCTTAGGCTCCAACCCAACAAATTACCATTCTCTTCCACTGGTCTCAATTCAACATCCTTGATAGCCTCTAAGGGTTTTTTCAAGATTTTCTCTTGAAACTGATTGATTTCTCTTTGATAATCAGTGCTTAATTGATTAATCGCCACGCTTTCAACAGTATCTCTCGGTAGCTCTGGCTCCTCCCTTAGCACAGGTTGCTCGCGTTCTTCTAGCTCTACTTCCCTTGTCTCTGGCACAGCTGCCACGGCTTCCAAGAAGAGATCGCTCTTACCTACTTTAAGTTCTACTCGTTTTGTCAGGTCTCCTTGGCGCAAGACAATAGCATTGCTCTCTATCTTATCTAAGATAACGCCCTTCTTCAGCTTGTCTTTCTCACTAAATACCTTCTCTTTATCCTTTTCCACCTTCAACATAGCAAGGCTTCCCTCCTGACTATAAACCAAACCACTGATAACCACCTTAAGTTTTATATCTGTGGTAGGAGGGGGCTTTGCCGGTGGTGGCGGCTTATATAGATCAACATACTTCCCCCATCGCCACAATGAAGCAGGTTCCAACTTTTCTTCATAGCTAGGGGAAGAGAATACTTCCTTTTGCTTGACTGGGATTTCTGGAGCCGACAAGGCTACTAGCTCCCAGGTTATTTGAGCTGCCAGATAGGCAGCCACTGTTATTAAGACATAGGGAACCCGTTGACCCAGACTGAAGAGTCGGTCACTTGTGAATAGGCCAGCTTGATTGGCAATCATATAATAAAAGTCTAATTAGTCTCTATAATTATTAATACGCAAAAAACTCAACAAATCCTCCCCTTAATTTGACAATTATTGTTATAATATCCCCTCTATGTAAAAAATATTATGAAATACTTCCAACTTTTATTAAGCTGTATCATCCTTGTAATCATGGGTTGTTCAACTCAAGTAGCAAGAATAGGAACTGATACAACTATTGACCTAAGCGGCGAATGGAATGACGTTGATTCGCGCATGGTTGCCGAAAGTCTTACTGAAGAAATTCTTTCGCAGCCCTGGTATGCACGCTATTCCGCTAGTCTCGCCAAAAGACCTACTGTTATTGTAGGAACAGTTCGCAACAACAGCAGTGAACATATAAATACTGCAACTTTCATCAAGGATATAGAACGCGCTATGGTGAATTCAGCTCGTTTGGATGTTGTTGCTGCCAGCG
The DNA here is from genome assembly GCA_965215225.1 of Gammaproteobacteria bacterium. GTDB lineage: Bacteria > Pseudomonadota > Gammaproteobacteria > CBDBNL01 > JAAOII01. The sequence goes on along the minus strand of OZ244039.1, from coordinate 843,662 downwards.
ACCAACAAGACATCCTTAGAGGTGAAAGAGCCAGTCAAGACCTCTATGTAAGTGAGGAGACGCGCAAACAACTCGGCAATGAGTTAGGGGCAGATATTATGCTACTGGGTTCTATCAATACTATAAATGATATTGAAGGCAGAAGACAAGTGCGTTTCTATCAGATTGACATAGAACTATTGGATATAGAGACTAGTCGTAAGCTTTGGATAGGGCAGAAAGAAATCAAGAAATATATCCGTAAGGCAAGCGCCCGCATCTAATCGCCCCAGATAATGAGAAGGCATGAAGCTTTCCTTATTGGGATGGCATTTCTGCTTATAAGCGGTTGTGCTACTTCCTATCAATTTCAAGATCAGGTTCGGGCAGGAGATCTCAGTGGCGCCGAAAAGACCTTAGAAGACCTCTATACTAGTAGAAAAAATGCCGTACTTCATAATCTCTATGATGCCACCCTCCAACAACTAAAAGGAGATTTTGAAAGCAGCAATAGGATTTTGGAGGAAACCAAGCCTTTGGCAGATCAGTTGGCACTAATCAGTATCAGCGAAACTACCGGGGCTTCTACAGTTTCGGAATCATTACAGAGCTTCAGTGGTAGCCAATTTGAGCGCCTAATGATCTACTGTCTTAAATTTCTTAACTATATGGCACAAGGAGACTACAACTCGGCGCGGATTGAAACCGAACAGGCAGAATTAAAACTACGCGAATGGGAAAGAAGCCTGACAGATTTCCCCTTTATTCCTTTTCTCAATGCTTTGGCTTACGAAGCCCAAGGGTCGCTAGATAATGCCTTGGTATCCTATCGGCGCTCATTAGAAGCCTATGAAGGCCATGCACCTCAACTAGTCAAGCAAAGCTATCTTAATCTCTTAGCAAGAGATAGACGAGTAAATGAGCTTGTTAACCAAGAGAATAGCTTAAATATGAAAGCGCAATATTCGCCACAGAAACCCGCTTCTTTACTAGTTTTCATAACCGATGGGATGGTATCAGCAAGAGAGGCCGCAATTATTAACCACAGGCTTGACTATCGCGTGGATATCTACTCCATTGCCGTTCCTTCTTATCGTAGATCCTACCAACCTGTAGCTCCCCCTCAACTCTATTGGAATCAGAGCTCGGCGACCAGCCAGATACTCATCAACACAGAATCAGAGATGAGAGATGCCCTTGACAAGCAAATGCCCGGCTTCATAGCTAGAGGGGTGGCGCGCGCCATCACCAGAGAACAAGTGAGGCAAGTAAGTGATGAGGACTGGTCATTTCTTTTTCAAATAGCTGGGACTATCACCGAATTAGCAACTGCCGATACTCGCAGCTGGGATGTCCTCCCTCAAGCGATCTTTGTGGCAAGGGTTGAACTGCCGCCAACAGAAATCTCTTTCCAAACAAGTGTATCAGGAATAGCCATGACACCTCTTTCTCATCAAGCGGACTTAGAGCCGGGGCTGAATTTCTTTTTTATTCAAGCAAGATGATAAATAGGACTATCATAGTGGCGTTAATATTGGCTGGAATCTTGGCTGGATGCACCACAACGCCAAAATTTATTGAATTTTCCAACAATATGAAACAAGACTATCCCGACCAGCGATATCTAACCGCAATAGGGAGCTCACTTAGCCTATCAGAAGCACAGGAACGGGCTCAAGGCAATTTAGCAAAAGTATTTTCCAGCCGCATTGAAGATGATTCTGTCATAAGCCAACAGCACACCAACATCGCTGGACAACAAACTAAGAGCGAATACCTATCGCGCTCAGTTTTGGTAACTGCTCACTTGGATATAGAAGGAATTGAGATAGCAGAAACATTTTATGACGAACAGGAGAGGCTTTACTATGCCCTAGCAGTCCTCAATCTTAGGCAAGCAGAGAGTCGCTGGTTAGATGAGCTGAGAGAAATAAATAATCAAATTGCTACTATTGAAGTAAAGCTTAGTGACGACCTATTACCCTATCAAACTGTCTATCAGTTGGGCAAGCTACATCAAGCCATTGTCAATCATAATTTGCTTATTAATAGGATACAAATAGTTAATCCTCAAACAAACCGTCGCCATAAAAGAGATGACAGCGAACGAAGGTTAAAACAAGCAACCCAGCAAATGAGCTTTGCCATCATATCCAATCAAACCGAAATAGAAGAACTAGCGACTCAAATACTGATTTCAGAAGGCATGCAACAAAGAGACAAGGGGCAAGCAAATCTCATCATTGGCATAAGAGCAATAGAACTACCCGAAACTAGTCTAGACAATTGGTTCATCTATAGAAATCGGTTAGAACTTCAAGCAGAGTATCAAGATCAAGCGCCTCACAAACACGAGTGGCGATTACAAGCTAGTAGTATAGATCAACATGAAGCAAGTAGGAGAATGGAGCAAACCATAGCAAAAACCCTCCAAGAGGAGTTCTTCTCCGCTATTATTGATAGTCTAAATCAGGGGGAGTGACCGCTATTTTTTTGTTTTTGAATCTTCTAGAACCGATGCCTTATCGACCAACTCAATATAGGCAATAGGAGCATTGTCCCCCGCTCTATAACCAGCCTTAATAATACGAGTATAGCCGCCCGCCCGTGTTGTAGAACGTGGCCCAGTTTCACTAAAGAGCCTACCCACAGCAGCCTTATTACCTAGAAGAGAGAATGCCTTTCTCCGTTGCGTAATTCCATCCTTTTTAGCCAGGGTTATTAAAGGCTCAATAAAGCCTCTAAGTTCTTTTGCTTTTGGTAAGGTTGACTTAATGACATTATGCTTAAGTAATGATATTGCCATATTTCTTAACATAGCCTTACGATGAGCAGCAGTCCTATTTAGCTTTCTTCCTTGTTTGAGGTGTCTCATGAGGGTTCTTTCCTTAAATGAGGTGGTGGCCAGTTATCCAGTTGCATGCCCAAACTCAAATCCATAGCCGCTAGAGCATCCTTTATTTCTTGAAGAGACTTTTTGCCCAGATTGGGTGTCTTCAATAGCTGAGTCTCAGTATGACATACCAAATCCCCCACATAATCAATATTGGCTTCCCTCAGACAATTTGCCGACCGAGCCTTAAACTTAAATTCGCTAATGGGTTTTAAGAACTTGGCATCTGGCTGATCATTGCTAGTCCTAACATCAATAATCTCTTCACTATGTAAATCGGCAAAGGGTTGAAGTTGTTTATGCAAAATGGTGGCAGCTCGCCTAATAGCTGCGGTAGGATCTAATGAACCATCCGTCTCCAACTCAATAATCAACTTATCCATATCCGTCTGCTGTTCCACCCTAGTGCTCTCCACCTTATAGGATACACGCAAAACTGGGGAATAGCTTGCATCTAGATAGAGGGTATTCACCAGGGTTTCCTCTTCGGTGCGAGCGAACCTTTCCTCAACCGACTCATAGCCACATCCTCTCCTTGCACTCATTTTCATCCTTATCTGTCCGTCTTCATTAAGATGAGCGAGCACTAGGTTTGGATTCACAACTTCCATATTTGGTTGTAAGACCAAATCTCCTGCGGTCACCTCACAAGGACCTTTCTTCTCAAGCGTAAGAATTGCAGTGTCCGTCTCAAAAAGAGTCAGCGAAACCTCTTTGAGATTTAGCAGAAGATTTAGCACATCTTCTTGCATGCCAGTGATGGTATCATATTCATGTCGGACTCCATGTATCTGCACATCCGTAATAGCCACTCCGGCCATGGAAGACAGAAGAATGCGCCGCAAGGCATTTCCTAAGGTATGACCAAAACCTCTTTCTAAAGGGTTTATTTCTATCTTAGCAAGGTTAATTTTCCCCGCTTCTGTTCGTCCTAGAATTTCTATCCTAGGAGTATCAGGTATTAAAAAGTGAGAGGGTGAATTTTGCATATAAAAGTATTATTTAGAGTAAAGTTCAACAATTAAATTCTCATTAATATCTGCCGTCAGTTCGGCTCTTTCTGGTAGAGACATAAAGGTTCCTTGTCTCTCTTTTTCATCAACATTAATCCAACTCGGATGAATCTGGTGACTCGCTATTTCCATAGCAAGACTGACTCTCTGTTGATTGGCAGCCTTAGCATGCACCTTAATAACATCGCCTGGCTGAACACTATAGGAAGGAATATTAATCACCTTCCCATTAACCTCAATACCTTTGTGACCGACCAGTTGGCGTGCTTCCCTACGTGTGGATGCAAATCCCATTCGATAGACAACATTATCAAGTCTAGACTCAAGAAACCATAGAAGATTTAACCCTGTAGCCCCTTTACGCCGAGACGCTTTTTTATAGTAGTTACGAAATTGTTTTTCCAACAAGCAATATAGCCTTTTAACCTTTTGCTTTTCGCGTAACTGAAAATAGTAATCAGACTTTTTACCTCGTTGGGGCAGCTGTTGCCCTGGCGTATTGTGCATATTACACTTGCTATCAAGTGGGCGTGTGCCATTAGTATATTCCAAATCAAAGCCTTCTCGGCGCGCCAATTTACATCTTGGCCCTGTATATCTTGCCATTAGACTCTCCTCTTTTTAGGCGGTCGACAACCGTTATGGGGTATGGGAGTTAAATCCGATATCTTCGTTATCTTAACTCCTAAGGCATTGATAACTCTGATGGAAGAATCTCTCCCTGATCCCGGCCCCTTCACCCTAACTTCCGCTCTTTCCAAGCCCAACTCTTGTGCATTCTTAATAGCCTTTTCACAAGCAACCTGAGCGGCAAAAGGAGTGCTTTTACGAGCACCGCGAAAACCCGAATTCCCAGCAGTGGCCCAGCAAAGGGTGCTACCATGGGAATCAGTGACTGTGATAATAGTGTTGTTAAACGAAGCATGAATATGAACCACGCCTTCAGTAATTCTAACCTTAGATTTCTTAGTTGTTTGTTTTGCCATCTTATTTTCTCATTGAACGCCTAGGTCCCTTAAGAGTCCTTGCATTTGTCTTAGTCTTTTGCCCTCGAGCCGGCAAACGAAATTTATGACGCAAGCCTCTATAAGCGCCTAGGTCTACTAATCGCTTAATGTTAATCGATCTTTGCCTCCTTAGTTCTCCTTCTAAAGTATAGTTGCGCATCTCATCTCTCAAGCTACCTAGTTGTTCGCTACTTAGATCCCTTAGCAGAAGTTGCGGCTTAATATCACAAGCAGAACATATCTTCAGTGCAGTGGGCTTGCCTATACCATAAATATGGGTTAACGCAATCACCGTATGCTTGTTGTCCGGAACATTGACACCTGCTATTCGTGCCATTATCCCTGTCGTTGCTTGAAGCGCGGCTGTTTTTTACACAGGACTCTCACGACTCCCTTACGCCGGACTATCTGGCAGTCTCTGCCAATTTTTTTTACACTTGATCTAACTTTCATAATGTTTTATTCTATCATCTAGTCAAGCTCGCCCGTTTTAAGACCGAGCTATACTGACTTGACAATAGATAGGATTGGATTTGAGTGATGAAATCCATTATCACCACTACTACTATAAGGATAGATGTGCCGGCAAAAAAGAAAGGCACATTCATACCCACCAAAATCATTTGAGGAAATAGTGAAACAGCAGTTATATACAAACTACCGAATAGAGTAAGCCGAGTAAGAACACCGTCAATATAGTTGGCGGTCTGAGGTCCTGGACGAATGCCAGGAATTAAAGCGCCAGACCTTTGTAAATTATTTGCCACATCCTTAGGATTAAAAACTATCGCGGTATAAAAGAAACAAAAGAAAATGACTGCAGCTGCGAATATAAAGTTATACAAAGGCTGACCTGGCGCCAAAAATAAAGAAAACTCTTGAAGCCAGCCAAGCCTCTCGTCCTGTCCTACCCATTGCCCAACTGTGGCGGGGAAAAGCAACAGGCTGGAAGCAAAAATAGGAGGAATTACGCCAGCCATATTAACCTTAAGAGGCAGATTAGAATACTGGCGAGCATACATACCACCCTGAGCCGCCCGATTAGCATAGTTTACTGTGATGCGTCTTTGTCCCCTCTCAATGAAAATGACAAAGAGGACAGTCAATAAAACAAAGATGACAAATCCCAATGCCAATAAACCGCTGATATCCCCCTCCCGGACCAAATCCGCCGATTGACCGATTAGAGCCGGTATGCCAGACACTATGCTGGCAAAGATCAATAGTGAAATACCATTACCTATGCCTCTTTCATTTATCTGTTCTCCCATCCACATCAGGAAGACAGAAGCCGCCACGAAGCTAATAGTTGAAATCAGATAGAAGTTAATATTTGGATTTAATGCAATCCCTTGATTGGCCAAGGCGACTGCGATACCAAAGCCTTGAATAGTAGAAATAATCACCGTGCCATAGCGAGTATATTGGTTTATGGTCCGTCTGCCGCTTTCCCCTTCTTTTCTCAACTGCTCAAAACTAGGCACGACCGCTGTCATCAGCTGCATGATGATAGAAGCCGAAATATAAGGCATTATTCCCAAGGCAAAGATACTCATCCTCTCCAGAGCGCCGCCGGAAAAAACATTAAAGAGACTAAGTATGGTTCCTTGATCAAAGTTGAATATTTCCGCCAGTCGGCCAGGGTTAATGCCGGGTAAGGGGATGTGAGCACCCAGCCGATAGATGGCAATCACGAGAACCACAAAGCCTATTCGCATCCATAGTTCTCTCATAGAACCGCCTTGCGCCTGTGGATCTTTTCTATTCGTTTTCTTCTTTGCCATCTTGCTGATTTGTTTTGGTTGTCTTGGTTGTCTTGGTCTCTTGCGGCTGCTCCTTAGAGTCGGAAAGGGCTTCTTTAACCGCCATCTTCCCTCCTTTTGAGATAATCTTATCACGAGCACCTGAGGTAACTGGAATCGCTTCAATAGTCATGGCTTTTTCTATCTCACCCGACAAGAATATCTTTACTTGACGAATATGTTTTCCTATAACCCCAGCTTCCTTTAGAGTCTTGATATTAACCACACTTCCAGCTAGCTGATTGAGGTCCTTAAGAGGGACAGATGTGGCATAGCGAGACTTACGAGACCGAAAACCATACTTAGGTAATCTACGCTGCAAAGGCATTTGACCCCCTTCAAAACCCTTACTAATACCGCCGGTTCCCACTCTACTCTTTTGCCCTTTATTTCCCCTACCGCAAGTTCTACCTTTGCCACTTGCAATGCCACGACCAACCCTCTTTTTGTTTGGTCTTGCACCAGGAGAAGATCTCAATGAATTAAGAAACAAACTACTCCTCCACCTCTAATACCTCTAATAGATAATCCACTTTATTGATCATGCCGCGATTGGCTGAGGTATCAAGGACTTCTACCTTTTGTCCGATGCGTCTTAGTCCCAAACCATAGACGCACTTCCTATGCCTGGGTAGCCTTCCTATGAGGCTCTTTATCAACTTTACTTCTATAGTTTTCGTAGTATTCATGGTATTCATGGTCTTCATGGTCTTCATGGTCTTAATGGTCTTGCTAGTCTTGTGTGTCGGCGCAAGCTTGCCTGTCTTAGCAGCCTTCTGCTTGACCTCAGGTGTATTCTCCCTAGCCTTGTCTAGCCTAGTCATAGTTTAAGGTCACGAATGCTTTTCCCCCGTTTTCTTGCCACATCGCGCAGCTCTACCATATTTTCTAATCCTTTAAAAGTTGCTCTCACAATATTTACCGGATTGGTAGAACCATAGCTCTTAGCTAAGACATTGCGAATACCGGCAAGCTCTAATACCGCTCTCATGGCCGCGCCAGCAATAATTCCAGTTCCCTCTGATGCAGGCAACATATAGACAGTGGATGCACCATGGCGGGCAATGATTGCATATTGCAGTGTATGTACCTTGCGATTCATTTTTACCTCTATCATATTCCGTTTAGCAGATTCAAGAGACTTCTGCATAGCGGTTGGAACCTCGCGTGCCTTGCCATGGCCGAATCCTACCTTCCCATTGCCATCGCCAACCACTGTGAGCGCGCTAAAACGGAATATCCGTCCTCCTTTTACTACTTTTGCTACTCGGCGGACTTCTATCTGTTTCTCCTGCAAAACAGCTGCTGAACCTGTCTGATTATCCTGTGCCATAACTAAAATTTTAATCCAGCTGATCTGGCTGATTCGGCAAGAACCTTAACACAACCATGGTATTTATATCCAGATCTATCAAACCCCACATTAGCTATCTTCTTTTCTTGAGCCCTTTTCGCTATCAATTCTCCCACCTTCTGTGCGCCTAGTTTATTACCTCGTTCCTTAGCCAAGCCTTTTTCAACTGTGGATGCGCTGGCAAGAATCCTTGACCCATCTGGAGAAATAATCTGAGCATAGATATGCTGAGCCGAACGAAAAACACAAAGTCTGTTCATTTCTAGCTCACGCAGTTTCATTCTTGTTTTCTTTGCTCTTCTAAGTCTTTTCACCTTCTTCAGCTTAGCGGCGGTGCTACTTGCCCCTTGCCAACCAGGGCGGATTATCCTCAATCTTGTTAGCTTCTTAACTCTTGCCATTATTTCTTCTTAGTCTCCTTAAGAATAATTTCTTCTCCGGTATAACGAATTCCTTTCCCCTTATAAGGATCTGGCGGGCGTAAAGCCTTAATTTCCGCCGCTGCTTGATTGGTTCGTTGTTTGTCTATTCCTTTAAGGACAAAGTGAGTCTGATCATTCACCTTTGCCTCAATTCCTTTCGGTAAATCATAAAAAACTGGGTGAGCAAACCCAAGAGAAAATTTTAACCTTGCCCCAGCCATCTCTACCCTATAGCCTACCCCTCTTAGTTCCATAGACTTCTCAAAGCCATCACTAACTCCTTTTAACATATTCTGAGCAAGCCGATGCATGGTACCAGCAAGGGCGCGAGCGGCTGCTGCTCCATTCTTGGGAACGAAGAAAAAACCCTCCTCTTCTTTTTTACAGTTTACCAACTGGTGTATCTCCAAAACCGCCTCACCCAACTTGCCCTTGGCGTGCAAACTATTGGCTTTCAGCTCACAGGTTACTTCTGGAGGCACTTTAACAGGAATCTTAGCAAATCTTGACATAAGTTAAAATACGGTACAAATAAGCTCTCCACCCACTCTCTGTTGTCGCGCTTGCCTGTCGGCTAGAACCCCCTTAGAGGTAGACACAATAGATATCCCCAATCCTGAACGGACTGGACTTAGATCTCCAACTTTGAAATAGCGTCTCAATCCAGGTCGGCTCACCCTCTTTATCTCTTCTATGACTGGCTTGCCGCGATAATACTTTAGCCTGATACTAAGTCTTTTCGTTGCCCCCTCTCCTTGAATCTCATATTCTCTTATATAACCCTCACTATGAAGAACCTTCACTATATCTTCCTTAAAACGCGAATAAGGAATCTTCACCCACCTCATACGAGCGGATTGACCATTACGAATACGAGTAAACATATCGGCTAAGGGGTCTTGCATACTCATAGTTCTATCACCAACTAGATTTAATTAAACCGGGAATCTCGCCGCGCATAGCTAACTCTCTTAATTTATTACGGCCAAGAGCAAATTTACGATAAACACCGCGAGGGCGGCCAGTTAACATACATCTATTCCGCAAGCGGGTGTGGCTTGAATTGCGCGGGAGGGATTGCAATTTCAGTTGAGCTTCCCACCTTTCTTTAGGATCAAGCTTGGGATCAACTGCTCGTTGCTTAAGCAGTGCTCTCTTCTTAGAATAAAGACGGACCAGCCTTTGACGCTTGTGTTCCCGAGCTATAACAGATTTCTTTGCCATATTATGAACGAAAGGGAAAACCTAGTGATCTTAATAACATCAGACTATGTTCATCATTTGAAGTGCTGGTTGTAATAGAAATATCCATCCCCCGCAATTTACGAATCTTGTCGTAATCTATCTCAGGGAAAATAATTTGTTCACTGATACCTACTGAAAAATCCCCACGGCCATTAAAGGACCTAGGATTTAGACCACGGAAATCTCTTATGCGAGCAAAACCAACAAAAACCAACCTATCAAGAAATTCCCACATCCGACGATTACGCAAGGTGACCTTACAGCCTATGTTCCATCCTTGCCTGATCTTGAATCCAGCAACAGACTGCCTGGCTCTGGTGGGAATTGGTTTTTGTCCGCTTATTAACATCATATCGTTCATAGCATCCTCAAGCAGAGACTTGTCTGCTACTCCCTCACCCACTCCCATATTAAGAGTCACTTTCTTTATGCGAGGCACCTGCATTATGCTTTTGAACCCATAATGCTTCATCAATTCGATGGCAGTCTCCTTACGATATTGTTCTAATAAAACAGACATACTAGTTCAATGGTTTCTGAGTGGATTTATAGACTCTGATCTTCTTATCATCTTCAATCTTGAAAACGACTCTATCGGCTTTGTTGGTCTCACTATTAAAGATGGCTACATTGGATATATCTATCGGCATTTCTTTACTAATAATACCGCCAGGCTGATTCTTATTTGGATTTGGCTTTTGATGTTTCTTAACCAGATTTACACCTCGGACAATAACCTTATTCTTATCAGGGAGAATTCTATCTATCACACCTTGTTTTCCTTTATCCTTGCCAATTCTAACTATGACTTGATCGTTTTTGCGTAATTTTCTCATAAGACCTCCGGCGCCAAGGACACTATCCTCATAAAACGGCTGGTTCTCAATTCTCGCGTCACAGGGCCAAAAATACGAGTTCCCACTGGCACATACTGATTATTAAGAAGAACACAGGCATTTTCATCAAACCTTATCAAAGCCCCATCAGCTCTTCTCACTCCTTTTTTAGTTCGAACTACTACAGCAAAAAAGACATCCCCCTTTTTGACCCGCCCATGAGGAATAGCAAGCTTAACAGTGACCTTGATGATATCTCCCACTGAAGCATATCTGCGTTTAGAGCCTCCTAAAACCTTAATACATAGAACAGAGCGGGCGCCGCTATTATCTGCTACATTAATGAGTGTTTCCGTCTGGATCATAACTTATTGGTCGTCTTAATCTCAATAACTTTGAAGAACTTGGTCTTGGCTATTGGTCTGGTTTGGCTAATTCTCACCGTATCTCCGACCTTCGCCTTATTGTCTTCGTCATGGGCATGTATGCGAGTCGTGCGGGTAATATACTTACCATAGAGAGGATGTTTGAACCGCCGCTTAATATGAACCGAAACAGTCTTATCCATCTTGTCCCCCACCACTCTACCTGTTAGGGTTTTAATCTTCCTTTTGGTTATATCAGCCATTCTTCTGCTCCCCTAGATTCTTCTCTTTAATTAGGGTCTTCAACTGTGCTATTTCTCGGCGAGTCTGCTTAAGTAGATGAGTCTGATTTAATTGACCGCTCTTATGCTGCATACGATAACGAAACAGATTCTCTACCCTTTCCATCAAGAGGTTCTGCCACTCTTCTGTCCTTCGCTGACGAAAATTCTCCCTCTTGGGACCCTTTCTAGTTGAAGTTCTATCAGCCATGAAAATCCCTCCTCCTCACAAAGTCAGTAGGCACTGAAAGCTTGCTAGCTGCAAGACGCAAGGCTTCTTGGGCTAGAGATTCAGGTATGCCTTCAATCTCATAAAGAATGGTGCCTGGTTTTACCTGAGCCACCCAATATTCTACCGCCCCCTTTCCTTTTCCTTGTCGAACTTCAAGAGGCTTCTGTGTAATCGGCTTGTCGGGGAAAATCCTAATCCAAATCTTACCGCCGCGTTTTATATGCCTAGTCATCGCCCGCCTAGCTGCTTCTATCTGACGGGCGGTAATGCGCTTATTTCCCCTAGACCTTAAACCAAACTCGCCAAAGCACAGTCTATGACCGCTTTGAGCCATCCCTTTATTGCGCCCTTTCTGTTGTTTACGATACTTGGTTGTTTTTGGTTGTCTTAGCATGCTTATCTCTTTCTAGGTTTGTTGCGTCGCGGCTGGGAAACTTCTTGGCGGTCTTGAAACCTCTTATTACGGTCAAACACCTCACCGCGAAAAATCCAAACCTTCACCCCAATAATTCCATAAGTAGTCTTGGCTTCGGCAACCGCATAGTCTACATCCGCCCGTAAAGTATGGAGTGGGATACAACCTTCTTTATAGCTCTCCGAACGGGCAATATCAGCCCCAGAGAGACGCCCGCTGACCTCTACCTTAATCCCCTCTGCCCCAGCATTGGTTGTATTATTTACTGCTCGTTTCATTGCTCGGCGATATGCCACGCGTCTTTCCAACTGACGAGCGATACTTTCAGCTACCAGCCGACTTTCCAATTCCGGCATTTTAATTTCCTGTATATTCACATATACATCCATTCCTAAACAACGGGTTGCGATTTCACTCAAAGAAGCAATTCCTGCTCCCTTCTTGCCTATAACTACCCCAGGTGCAGCGGTGCGAATAACCACTTGAGCATTCTTCTCCATCCTCTCTATATATATTTCGCTAACTGATGCATTCTCCAGTAGCTTTGCTAGCTTCTGCCTTAGTTTAATGTCCGCCTTCAAATTAGCGGTAAATTCTCTCTTATCTGCATACCAAATAGCCAGCTGCTGCTTGATAACGCCCAGTCTCATACCTATCGGGTGAACCTTTTGCCCCATTATGAATCCCTCAATATTAAAGTAATATGACAAGAACGTTTCAACACCCTATCTGCCCTACCTCTTGCTCTTATTTTTATTCTTTTCATCACAGGGGCTTGATCCACATAGACCCTATGAATGAAAAAGTTATCCGCGTTGTCCCCCAAATTATTCTCTACATTAGCCACAGCTGACATCAATGCCTTGCGTAAAGGAAGGGCTGCTTTTTGATTGTTAAACGCCAAAATGTTCAATGCATCCGAGACCCTCTCTTTGGCAATTTGTTTTGCCAAGGGCCTCACTTTAAGGGGAGAAATCCGCGCCTTACGATAGATAGATATAGTCTCTGCCATAGTTATCTTGTCTTCCTATCCCCCGAATGACCATGGAATGTGCGTGTTAGAACGAATTCACCAAGTTTGTGTCCCACCATGTCTTCGGTAATAAAAACTGGAACATGTGCTTTGCCATTGTGAATTGCTATGGTTAAACCAACCATTTCTGGGAATATGGTGGATCGTCGTGACCAGGTCTTAATTGGTTTTTTATCTTTATTCGCCAAGGCCTGCTCAACCTTCTTAAGCAGAGAATTATCAATAAATGGCGCCTTCTTTGTCGACCTAGTCATCTTACTTCCGTTTTCTCCTTCGCCTCACTATATAAACATCTGTTTCTTTCCGCCGCCGAGTCTTATAGCCCTTAGTGCTGACACCCCAGGGTGAGACTGGATGTCTACCCCCAGAGGTTTTACCTTCCCCACCACCATGAGGATGGTCAATAGGATTCATTGCTACTCCTCTCACTGTTGGCCGAATACCCCGCCAACGCTTGGCCCCAGCCTTACCAAGTGAAATCAAAAAGTGTTCGCTATTACTCACAGCCCCTACTGTCGCCATACATTCTAGAAGCACACGCCTCATCTCACCAGACTTCAGTCTCAAAGTAGCATAGGCTCCTTCTTTGGCAACTAATTGAGCGGAAGAACCAGCGCTTCTAATAAGTTGAGCTCCTTTACCGGGTTTGAGTTCAATACAATGGACCACAGTTCCCAAGGGTATATAGGACAAAGGCATAGCATTTCCCAGCTGGGGTTCAGTTGCTTTATTTGTTGCCAAAACCCTATCTCCTGCTTTTAGATGCTGAGGCGCAATAATATAACGCCTCTCTCCATCTAGATATTTAATCAATGCTATATGAGCTGAACGATTGGGATCATACTCCAGTCTTTCAACCACACCTCCCACATCCCTCTTGTCCCTCTTAAAGTCAATAATCCTATATTTTCTCTTAACACCCCCTCCTTGATGACGAACCGTGATCCGTCCCAAATTATTGCGTCCCCCTTTACTAGGATTAGGGGTAGTTAAAGGTTTGTATGGGTCCCCCCGATAAAGATGACTTCTATCCACCTGAATATGATGGCGATGTCCTGGCGATGTGGGGCGAGATTTTATGACTGGCATTATGGGCTTCCCTCAGAAAGAAAATCTATATGACCGCCTTCAGCAAGACCAACATAGGCTTTCTTATAGCCAGGTCTTCTTCCTTTTTTGTTGGTGCGAAGATTACGAGTCTCCTTAGACCTTATATTAACTATCTGGACCGAACGAACCTTAACATCAAAAACAGTTTCCACTGCCTGTTTGATCTGTTTCTTAGTCGCTTGAGGCAAAACCCGAAAGACATATTGACCGCTGTTTGCCGAAGCCCTAGTAGCCTTTTCAGACACATGGGGAGCGCGAATGACCTTGTAGAGATATTCTTCGCTTATCATGATAGGCGTTGCTGAAGCTGCTCACAAGCAGCCTGAGTGAAAAGGATCTGAGAATTGGTAATAAGAGAAGCTGGATTTAAGTGCTCTAGTTCTAAGACACGAATCTTCGCCAGATTACGAGAAGCAAGGAGTAGGTTCTTATCTAATTTGTCTACCACCACGAATCCCCTATCAAAACTATGCTTGTTTAGCAGATTGACCAATTCCTTAGTCTTAGGCTCTTTTAGTTCTATAGCCTTCACAACTAGGAGCCGTTTGTCCTTTACCAAACTGGACAAAATAACTCTCAATGCTTGACGATACATTTTGCGATTGACCTTTACTTTCTTTATATGAGATCTAGCGGCAAAAGTAACCCCACCACCTCGCCAGATTGGATTGCGCGAGCTACCCACTCTTGCTCGCCCTGTCCCTTTCTGCCGCCATGGTTTTTTACCGCCGCCACGAACTTCGCTCCTGTTTTTTTGCGCTTTGGTTCCCCTATGAGGAATAGATGCTAGAACCACCTGATGGACAAGGGGCTCATTAATAGGCTGCTTGAATACCTTGTCCGAAAGATTAACTTCTTGATTAGAATCTAATAGCTTTAATTTCATTTGTCTATATATGCCCTGCTTTATCTTCTTCCTTTTGGCTGTCTTGATCCCCTTTTGATTCTGCCCCACCTATTGAATCCTTTTCTGCCCCTGTTCCATCTTTTGTTCCATCTTTTACCCCATCTTTGGTCTCGTCTTTTGTCTCGTCTTTTGCTTCATCCCCTTTTGACTCCTTTGTATCCTTTGTATCCCTTGTTTCCCTTGTTTCTGCTGCCTCCTCTGTGTCTTGTGTGTCCTTTTTTTCTTCTTCTATAGTTTCTTCTATATTTCCCTTGCTTTCCTTACTCTCATTCTCTTTAGGTTCTTTGTTCTCTTCCTCTCTTGATTTCGCTTCTTCTTGTTGTGTCTCCTGTTGTATTTCCTGTTGTATTTCCTGTTGATCAGCTGCCTTCTCTTCTGCTTCCTTTTGTTGTGCTTTTACTTGTCTTAATTCTTCAACTCTTTCTCTTTCAACGGGTGTCTCCTTATGGGAGGGACGAATAATGACCTGTCTTCCCTCTGGTCCTGGCACCGCGCCCTTAACTAATAATAGGTCTTTTTCTTCATCAATCGCCACCACTTCCAACCTCATAATAGTTGAACGTTTGTTGCCATATTGACCCGCCATTTTCTTCCCTTTCCACACTTTGCCGGGAAACTGACATTGCCCAGTAGAACCCAAATGACGATGAGAAATTGAATTGCCGTGACTGGCATCTTGACTAGAGAAATTCCATCTTTTAATAGCACCACTAAATCCCCTCCCCTTTGACTTGCCTATCAGATCTACCTTTTGCCCCTCAACAAACTGGCTGACATCTAACTGAGTGATTGAAGAAATAGCTTGGGCCTGCTCGGTTGTTATACGCAATTCAACCAAAGACCGCCCAGTAGCCACTCGCGCCTTCGCATAGTGCCCCCTTAATGCCTTACTGAGCCTTTGCGGCTTCTGTTCTCCAGCAGCCAGCTGAACTGCATCATAGCCATCCTTCTTCTTAAGCTTAATCTGACAGACACGATTAGGCTGAGCATGGATTACAGTCACTGGGATGGACGCTCCTGCTTCCTTGAAAACCCGCGTCATTCCTAGCTTGACTCCAACTAGTCCAATGGTTGAATTCATTGTGATTCTTTAGCTGTTGAAGGCCTTGATGGCCCTGATGGTTTCTTTCGGGCCGGTTGCTTTTTCTGCTGGCGCGGTCTCTTCTTCTCAGTTTTTTTCCTTTCATTGGGGAAGCTAAGTTTTACTTCCACTCCGGCAGCTAGATTAAGTTCTTTGAGAGCCTCCATCGTCTTATTGGTCGGTGATATTATCTCTAAAATTCGTTTATAGGTTCTTATTTCATACTGGTCGCGCGCATCCTTATTAACATGGGGAGAGATAAGCAATGTATATCGCTCGTGCCGAACCGGTAAGGGCACAGGTCCTACGACTTCGGCCTGGGTTCTTTTTGCCGCGCCTACTATTTCTCGTGCAGACATATCCAATAGCCGGTAGTCAAAGGCCTTTAGCTGAATGCGTATTTTGTGCTTATTTGTTTCCATAAAAAGTATTTAATCCAATCCATTTAATCTTTAATAATGTTTTATTTGCAATGTCCTATTTGCTCTCTTACTGTTTCTGCTCTTTTTCGTTTTATTTCTCTTCTATTCTCTCTTCTCTCTTCTCTCTTCTCTCTTCTTTTACCTATTATTCTATCCATTCTACTCTCTATTCTCTACTCTCTACTCCCTACTTTTACTATCTCTCATTTTTCCAATGGGCAATAACGCCTCTATGCCCTATATCAGTTAATAAAGCATAAGAAACCCGTGCAGGATTTCGCCTGCCGAGTTTCATAAAATAAGACTAAAAAGGGATAGTATTATACCCTTTTCTTGCTAAAACCTCCTAAAAACTACTATTTTTTTATATTTTTTTTAACAAATCTTCACTTCTTCTCCTCAAACTAGAAGACTAAGAAGCCTTAACTTTCGCAAGTTCCGTAATTTCTGCGACTGTATTGCTAGGGACTTCCATATATTTAGCAAACTCCATTGAATAGCTTGCCCTACCTTGAGTAGCGGAGCGCAAATCAGTAGCATAGCCAAACATCTCGGCAAGAGGCACTTGGGCCCGAATTGCCTTACCAGAAGCTATATCAGATATGCCTTGAACTATCCCACGGCGACGATTTAGATCTCCCACCACATCTCCCATATAATCCTCTGGCGATATCACTTCTACCTGCATAATCGGCTCTAAGAGTCCGGGCGATGCCTTCATTACCGCCTCTCTTATGGCAGTAGCGCCAGCTATCTTAAAGGCGATTTCACTGGAATCCACATCATGAAAAGAACCATCAAAGAGAGTCACCTTAATCCCTATGAGCGGATAACCAGCCAAAACCCCGTTTTCTAATTGCTCTTTAATACCCTTATCCACTGCTGGAATAAATTCTTTAGGAATAATGCCCCCCACTATCTTGTTAATAAATTCATAGGGGTCATCAGGGGAGCCAGGCTCTACTTTTATCACCACATGACCATATTGACCACGCCCACCAGATTGGCGAATATACTTACCTTCAACCTTCTCTACTGGCTTCTTAATAAATTCACGATAGGACACCTGTGGCCTGCCCACATTGGCTTCAACCCTGAATTCCCTTTTCATCCTATCAACTAGAACATCCAAGTGTAATTCTCCCATCCCAGATATGATAGTCTGATTGGTTTCCTCATCTATCCGAACACGAAAAGAGGGATCTTCTTGAGCCAATTTGCCGAGGGCAATACTCATCTTCTCTTGGTCTTCTTTTGATTTAGGCTCTACCGCAACCGAGATGACCGGTTCTGGGAACTGCATCTGTTCCAAGACAATATGCTTATCCGCATCACATAGGGTATCCCCAGTAGTTACATCTTTTAAACCTACTGCAGCCGCTATATCTCCCGCTCGGACCTCTTTTATCTCTTGACGGCTATTAGAGTGCATTTGTAGGATCCGTCCTATTCTTTCCCGCTGATGCTTTACCGGATTATAAACAAACTCACCGCTCTTAATGACACCTGAATAGACGCGAAAAAAAGTGAGAGTCCCTACATAAGGATCTGTAGCAATCTTAAAGGCAAGAGCCGCAAAAGGCTCTTCATCGGTGCTCTTGCGGCTAATCTCTTCTTCCTTGTCATTCACCCCCTTAACAGCTGAGACCTCATTTGGAGCTGGTAGATAGTTTATCACTCCATCCAATACCGCCTGCACCCCTTTATTCTTAAAGGCTGAGCCACACATGGCAACAACTATCTCATTTTTCAAAGTCCGCTCTTTCAGCCCTTGACGAATTTCGTCCGCTGTCAAACTACCAGTGTCAAGATATTTTTCCATTAGCTGATCATTCGCCTCAGCAGCCGCCTCTACCATCTGATTACGATATTTCTCAACATCCGCTTTCATCTCTTCTGGAACGGCTTTCTTTTCATAGGTTGTGCCGCGATCCTGCTCATTCCAATAGATAGCGCTTTCGTCAATGAGATCTACCACCCCTTTAAAATTCTCTTCCGCTCCTATAGCAAGTTGAACCGGCACGGGATTCGCCCTTAGTCTGGTCTTAATCTCCCCTACCACACGTAAGAAATCAGCGCCTGCCCTATCCATCTTATTGACAAACACCAGTCTCGGCACTCCATATCTATCCGCTTGCCGCCAGACAGTCTCAGATTGAGGTTCAACACCAGCTATACCACAAAAAACCACTACCGAACCGTCCAAGACTCTCAAAGAACGCTCCACCTCAATCGTGAAGTCCACATGCCCCGGGGTATCAATGATATTAATCCTATGCCGGTCAAACTGCTTGTCCATACCCTGCCAAAAGCAGGTGGTCGCAGCCGAGGTGATGGTAATCCCTCTTTCTTGTTCTTGTTCCATCCAGTCCATAACGGCAGCCCCATCATGGACTTCGCCCATCTTGTGGGATATACCAGTATAGAACAGAACTCTTTCTGTTGTTGTCGTCTTGCCTGCATCAACATGTGCTGTGATGCCTATATTACGATAAAGATTTAAAGGAGTATTCCTCATAATTGTGTCCTTAGTTATTAATTCGGTTTATGCTAAAAACGAAAATGTGAAAATGCTCGACTGGCTTCTGCCATCTTATGCACATCCTGCTTTTTCTTAAAAGCAGCCCCCCTTTCTTCCATAGCATCTTGTAATTCTAATACCAAACTTTCTTTCATTTCCATACCGCTTCTCTTACGTGCCGCATCTATCAACCAGCGCATAGCAAGAGTAGTTCGTCTATCCCCTCTGATTTCGACCGGCACAGTATAGGTTGCTCCTCCGACTCGGCGAGACTTCACTTCCACCATGGGTTCCAACATCTCTATGACCTGTTGAAAGACTTCTAAGGGTGGCTTCTTCTTTTTCTTGCTTACCTTTTCTAAGGCGCCATAAACAATAGCCTCTGCCACAGATTTCTTGCCGTTCCACATCACCATATTAATAAACTTCGCCAACTTGAGGTCGTGAAACTCTGGATCTGGATCAATCTTCCTTTTAACTGCAGATTTTCGACGTGACATATGATCTCTTAATTCTTGGGTTTCTTAGTGCCGTATTTAGACCGCCCTTGCCGTCTATTCTCAGTTCCAGCCGTATCCAAACTACCCCTCACAGTATGATAACGAACACCAGGCAGATCCTTCACTCTCCCACCGCGAATAAGCACTAGGGAGTGCTCTTGTAAATTATGTCCTTCCCCTCCTATATAAGAAGTAACCTCCATCCCATTGGTCAAGCGAACCCGACAAACCTTACGCAATGCCGAATTAGGCTTCTTCGGTGTGGTAGTATATACCCGAATACAGACCCCCCGCTTTTGCGGACAGCCCTGTAATGCCGGAACACTAGACTTTTCAATTTTCTTGCTGCGCGATTGGCGCACCAGCTGATTAATAGTTACCATAATAATTTATCTAAAAGAGTTATAAAGTTAAAGCTATTATAAAGACTTTTTACACTTTGAACTAGTTAATAGTGATTTAATAGCAATTTTTCAATGACTTTATGCTCTTTTTACGATATTTGATGTAGAAAGCGCAAAAAAATAGCCAAACAAGTCAGATTTAGTTCAGATTTGTGAGTCTTATTCAAACAGCCATCTAATAGGAATGATCTAGCGCAAAGCAATGAATGATAAACCATTGCTATACCATTCTGAAACTTTTGAAGAATGAAGCTAAAGAAGTTCAAAATTAAGCCTCTTGTGGCTTCTAGCTTTTAGATTGAATAGCTTAGCAACTCTAACCTAAGCGCTATTTGTTCAACTCTTCGGTTAGACGGGTCTGGTTTAATTTGGGTTTGCCACTTTCCAAAGACCACCAGCTACGCCATTCAGTAGGACCTATTGGAGTGCAGCGAATGGCGGGATAGTCATTCGTCCCACCAAAATCCCAAATAAGATTGTCAGGGATTTGTTCTTCTGTCTCTATGTTCCCACTATTATCCTTATCACACCAGACCGCCAATGGCTCGTCAATCATCCCATCGCCAAATATATCTGTGTCATCGTCCCAATCGGCATAAATATCTGCATAGCCAGTTGGCGTTTGAAGAGCACTAGTGGTCTGGGGAGCACCATGATTGCCGTTATTTCTGCCGCTAGTATCACTGTCCCAATAGGAAGCAACTCCAGTCCCGCTTCCTTCTCCAGACAACATTCTAGTATCACTGCCTGAGACTACATAAGAATAAGCAACCCGGCTAGCAGAGTTAAAAGTTGCCGTCAGACCGCCTACAGCACTAGTCCCGCTCACCTCGGCTGCCACAACCAAAGAGGAAAACATCTGACTGCTGGGACCAAGCCCCACTAAACCGCCGACATTACTACCCATTCCATTAATCCTTTCCACCGTAGCCGAAGAAGAAAATATCCGAACCCCGTTACCATTTCCCACCAGACCGCCTATATTGGCACTCCCGGTTACCAGATCCGCTACAACCGAAGAAGAGTAGATCTGAACCGATTGTCCCCACCCCACTAATCCTCCTATATGTCTATTACTAACTGCCCCGACATTACCAAACCCCATCACCTCACCCGCCACAACTGAAGAAGAATGAATCTGAGCTGATGAACCCCACCCTACTAAACCTCCTAATCCAAGAACACCTCTAATATTCTCGATCACAACCGAAGAAGAAACAATCCGAACCGATTCACCATCCCCCACCAGACCACCCACCCTAAACCTACCTATCACTGTCTCGCCACGAAGAGCCAGATTGCGAATCTCTGAATCTTCAGCTATATGACCAAACAAACCCACACAATCCTCGGTTGAACGACTAATGTTTAAATCACTAATCGTCCAGCCATTGCCGTCAAAAGTTCCATCGAAAGCAGCTCCTTGACATCCATCTGTAGCACCATCTGTATCATGACCCAAGGGTTGCCAGCCTTTGCCTCCTTCATCATCGGCATAGGTTGCAAGACTTATATTCGCAATCAGCTCATAGCCAGAACAAGAAGTGATGCCGTCATCACCACCACAGCCAGTGGTGTCAAGCGCCGCATTCGCCGCTGACCGGCTGCCATTACCATTTAGAGCATACCTCACCGAATTCAGTTCCTGGTGTGTGGCTATCTCTATCAAACCATCGCCATCATCATCTATGTCCTCATCTGCATCCCGGCAACCGTCGCCATCTCTATCGTTAGCACCACTGCTTGTCCAACTCATCACCCCAGCAGGACAGGCGTCCACCTCATCCCCAATAGTATCGCTATCGCAATCGGCTAAAAGAACACATCCAGCTACCTCATCCCCATCATCCAATCCATCATTATCACAATCGCTGTTTAATTCACATCCTTCTGGTTCATCCACATCATCCAACCCATCATTATCATCATCCGCATCACAGGCATCTCCTCCATCCCCAGTAAGATCCGTATTATTCTGATCTGGATTTGCAACAAGCGGGCAATTATCATCAATATCATCCCTTCCATCACCGTCATCGTCCTCATCCACACTATCCGCTCGCCTATCTCCATCCGTATCCAGCCCCGAACCAATACCGCCCCTTTCTTCATGGTCTTCCTTATTCTCATCCCAAACAAAATCTATCTCTACCCTCTCCTGCCTGCCATCACTAAGAGTGCCTATAATCGTAAAGGTCCAGTTGGCTTCTCCTAGTCTAGTAAAATCATAGCTGTCATCACTAAATTCGGCTATGCTGATATTCCTCCATTCCACCTCAGACCCACTGGTCGCGGTGATGTTCAAAGAAACGAAATTACCAAAGCCCGATTGGTTGCCTATGACAAAGCCGCTTGCCGTTGGACTAAAGGTAAGTTCTACCTTAAAAGCACTGGCAGAACCCCCACCTGAACTGCCTCCTCCTCCGCCCGCACAAGCGGTAAGAACCAAGAAGCTAATTCCAGCTAAGAAGAAAAGAAATCCCCTTGCTAGAGAATATGAATGCCTGAGTAAGACAGATGTCTTAACAAAAAGCTGTTGAAGGGCTGAAAATTCGTCCCTATTTAATATGGTGTTGTAGAACATAATGTTTCATTATAGTTGATTAATGACAAAGTTAATAACAAAAAGCTGTTGAAAGAATTTAATTTTACTTGCCATAGTGTTTTATCATAGCTACTTATTATAGTGCCTTATTATAGCTGCTATATGACTTATATTGACAAGCTTTTGAAGCAGAAGCATTAGCCATTTTTTTCATAAGGTAGATTATAACCGATTGATTAACAATATGAAAGCAACTATACAACAGACAGGAAAAATCTGCATTCAAAGAAGCACAACAAGAACAAAAAAAAGAACAAAGAAAATAGGGACAAAAACAACAAAAATGCGTATTAGATAATCAACTCATCCTTTTATTAGTTAGAATAAACTGATTAATCAAAGCTTTCATTCTATAGGAATGATGGATGAAGGGGGCAGTTCTTGTCGCCCTGTTCGTCGTCATTCATCCGTTTTGGTATGAAGCCTATAGCCATAAGTAGCCTTGCATTTGTTGTCGGACTGACCTTGACATCCTAGTCTGCTTCGGTATCTTGGCTGCTCTCCTCGTTGGGGTTGTTCTTCGGACGAGAAGAGACGAACTTAATGACGGTGGCGTACTCCGCTACCTTCCCAGCTTTCAGCAAGAGTCCTTTTCGTTCTAATTGGTGATTGATATCATCTATCACTTTCACCAACAAGCCTGCCTGCTGCATCTGTTCGCGGAACTTCCGAATGGCCAAATGGTCAGGTAGTATCGGATCCAAACCGAAACCGGTGAAATGCCGGAATAACAGATTCCAGCCCAGATGCTCTTCCATTTCGATATCGTTGAGCCCATACCAAGTCCGCAGCAGCAAGACTTTCAGCATTTTCAGTGGCGGATAAGTGGGGCTGCCCTGCTGCTCGAATGCCGGCAGCTGTTTCTCAATGGCGTCCCAATCTATCAGCTCTGTGATGGGATCCAATTTCTTCATCGCCCTATGCTCCAATAGTGTCTCATACATTCGACTCGATGCCGATTTATCTAAATTATTCCAATTCATAATAATTTCTCCCTTATTGAAAATAGTTCATGAATTTACATCATAAATGAGGTTTCATATAAAAAGCATTATACCCATCTTTCAGAAAAAGATATATGATAGAAGCCCAGCGAGTAGCGCTTCCTTAGGATGTCTAAGTTGGGAGGCTATGAGACCATGCTAGAAAAATAAAGAGCCAGCATGAGAGATAATCTGTCAAATCCCATAATTTCAGATATGATAAGAGGAAAGTCAAGCTAATCTTCTAAATTAACGGATATCAACCCTTCCTATATGCTGATGGACAATATACTGATGACAACCAAAAAGAACTGTTATGGCGCTTAAGTGCGGGCTGGTGGGACTACCGAATGTAGGCAAATCTACTCTTTTTAATGCTCTCACTCAAGCGGGGGTAGCAGCCGAGAACTTTGCCTTCTGCACCTTAGACCCTCATACAGGCGTAGTTGCCATTCCCGACCAGCGACTAGAAAACCTTGCTTCGCTAGTCAAACCGCAAAAAATAGTGCCCGCAACAATGGAATTCATTGATATAGCAGGTCTTGTAAAAGGGGCATCTGAAGGCGAAGGTCTAGGCAATCAATTTCTTGCCAATATAAGAGAGACTCAAGCCATTATCCATCTATTACGGGGCTTCGTCAATGAAGACATCTCTCATGTTGAGCAGAAGATAGATCCTCTTTCCGATATGGAAATTGTTAATACTGAGCTTAGTCTGGCTGATCTGACAGTGGCAGAAAAAGCAAAGCAAAAGCATGAGCGCAAGGCAAATAGCGGCGATAAAGAGGCAAGAGCCTTGACCAGTCTGATGCAAGACAAGGTTCTGTCCTGTTTGAATAGCGGCAAGGCTCTGCGTTCTGTTGCTTGGACTAAAGAAGAATCTGAGGCGCTAAAACCCTTTTGCTTTCTCACTATGAAACAGGTAATCTATGTCATCAATCAAAGTGATGATAATAAAACCAACCTAGATACCTCTGTATTAGAGGAACAGATTCTTGCCGAAGGTAACCGCTGGATAAAGATTAATGCCCAACTAGAAGCAGAACTAGCCGAGCTAAGTCTTGAGGATAGGAAGGAGTTTTTGGCTGAACTAGGATTAGAGGAACCTGCCCTCAATCGCTTAATCCGCTGCGCCTATGAACTACTGTCCCTTCATAACTTCTTTACCGCAGGTCCCACCGAAGCCCGCGCTTGGACTATTCCCCAAGGCAGCAACGCCCAGCAAGCGGCTGGTGTTATTCACAGCGATTTTGCTCGTCTGTTCATTCGCGCCGAGGTGATCAAATATGATGATTTCATTGCCTGCGGTAGCGAACAGGGCGCCAAAAAGAAAGGACTATGGCGATTAGAAGGCAAGGACTATATAGTGCAGGATGGAGATGTGATGCATTTTCGCACTGGAGCATAAAGCCCCCTAAACTCAGAGTCCGATATGCAATGAAGAGTTCCTCCCATAAATTAGATGCTAATATTCGAAATTGCCCATTTTTATTATAGCCTTCCCTTGCAACTATGAATCTTGTGAAACTTCTAGTTCAGTCATCACCCCTGTTTCAATTGCCTTATGAATAACCCGTTTATCCTCAATAAGAAATGCCGGATCTATCGAGCTTATAGCCCGCATCCTTGTCATAAGACCTTTATCTTTTTCATCCACATCACCATACCAACCAGTATATAGATCACGAAAATGATAGAAAAAAGGATTCTCTTTGTAATCAATTCTTTGCTGTTGTAATCTCTTCTTTATGTTTAGTAAAAGAAAAAAAATAGCATTCCACTTTTTAGAAATAGCGCCTCTCTTTATCAATAACAATAGAACATCTTGCGCTCTCTTCCGTACACAACCATGAACCTTCATTTGCTTAACCTTATCAGGTTGGCAAATATATTTATGGTTTTCCCTCACATTCCAATATTCTGATTTGTATCTAATTCGGTGATGGTAAAAACGCGCTTGCTTCTTAGCTGGCACTTGACCAGATGGAAAAAGGTAATGATCTAAAGAAATATATGGTCTCATAAAATTTTTAGGCAAGTTTAAATATTTCCTTAACGACAGAGGACTGTCAAGATAAAGAAATTCGTCAATATCTAAGTTGATGCACCATGAGCTTTTAATACCCAAAAAAAGACGAAAGTGGTTGAGCATACCGTGTTTGGCATATCTGTATTGACCGAGCACATCAGGGATAGGGCCATGTTGATAAGCCCAATGAACTAAGATAATCTCTACTTCTTCATCTATTTCAACAAGTTCCTTATCTAGTGTTGGCCAATAACTACTGCCATTATCATAAAGCACTATCCTTTGAACCCCATGCACCCTTATATGCCAGCGGCACCAATCCTTTATCCAGATAAGTGGATTATCTTTTTGATACACAATCAAACACAAATCCTTTTGTGCCAACGAAATATTCTTGTGGTTATGGCAAGAAACTTCAATAGTGAATTCCTTAAATACAAATTCCAAATCCAACCGAGATGCTTGCGTCCGTCGAGGAGGGATTTTTATATCTATTACTTCTGGTCCTCTCCATTCATCCCCTCTTATCAACTCAAAGCTAAGATTCTTGTCTTTATGCTTGATAGCTAAGGGTGCACCTATGTTATAAAAATGCGGACCTATACAGATCAACCGATTAGATTGAACAAACACATCATAAAACAAAGTTTTACTATCATAATTGACTTGTTGCTCCACAGGGAGCAAATGGCCTATTGACTCTTGTTGTTCCAATGAAACAACCCTTTCTATACCATCAGGTAAAAATACTGCTTGAGGGTAATAGGTTCTGATTACGGGTTTCTTCTTCATGAAAGTTTTGATTAAAAGACATTATAGCTAA
Source organism: Gammaproteobacteria bacterium (assembly GCA_965215225.1). Lineage (GTDB taxonomy): Bacteria > Pseudomonadota > Gammaproteobacteria > CBDBNL01 > JAAOII01. The sequence continues at coordinate 817,400 of OZ244039.1, read as the reverse complement.
AAAACCAAAAAACTGCCCTTTAGATATCTTTACTACCCAATCACAACACCCAATTACCAATCACTGCGTGAGCCATCGCCCAATTTCAATATCACTCCCACCAAAACGCTTTTATAGTTAGAATAAGCTAATTAATCAGAGGCTTCATATTATGAGTATAGTAAGATTTTTATCTACTAATCAATCTGCCAACCTATTGAAGTCCTTAAGAAAACTCTCATGCTTATGTATGAGTGGCACATATGAGTGTATAAGCCTTCAAGGCTCTATGAAATCTTATAGGGTTCTATTCTAAAAACTTTCTTCTATGCCGAACTCTGCCAGCACTTTCCTATGGGCTTCCTCCTCTGCTTCGGTGGGTTTTATCAGCCTGAAGGGTCCCAGAGAGCTGATATCCACATTAAGATTCTTCAATCTAGCCTCACTGGTCACACCTTCCAAATCAAGACTGGATTGGGTAAAGCACATGGCCTGATATACCTTTGCCAATAGGACAGCATCTACCAGCGCGCCATGTTTTTCGGCTCGTCCAGTGGCTTCTATACTGAACCTAGCAATAAGAGCGTCCAAATTGTTGGGCTGGCCGGGGAATTTGGTTCGCGCCACTACCAGAGAATCCACCAGTTCGGCGCAAAGATCTTGAACGGAAATATATTCCCTCTTTTCTTGCTGAGCTAAAAGAGCCCACTCAAAGTTAATATAGTAGGAATCAAAAGGAGCATTATGAATGATTAGTTTGGCATCCCTAAGCTGTTCGGCTAATGAATCGGCAATCTCACTGAAAGGAGGTTCGTCTTTCACTATTTCATCATTGATGCCATGAATACGGGTCGCCTGAGCGGGAATGGGAATTGTCGGGTTTATATATTGATGAAATACCTCCTCAACATTACCACTGATTATTTCAGCCATCCCAATTTCGATAATCCTATCGGTTCTATAAAGACCGGTTGTCTCTATGTCTAAGAATATCTGCCTCACCTGGTTAAGAATTTTTCGGCCTCGGCGCGTGCCAGCATATCTACTTCATCGTTTTCTTTTAGATCCGAATGTCCCTTGACCCACTGCCACTGAACCCTGTGGCAAAGACTCAGCTCTAATAACTTCTCCCATAGATCGCGATTTTTAACTGCCCTCTTTTCCGAGTTACGCCAACCCCTTCTTTGCCAGTTGCCAATCCATTCAGTCATCCCTTTGACTACATAAAGCGAATCCATGAACATGGTCACTTCTTGATTAGGTGGCAGACTTGCCAGAGCCTTAATAGCACTAAGCAACTCCATTCGATTATTGGTGGTATCCTCTTCTCCTCCCTTAAGGATCTGCTTGTTGTCTCCATTACAAATAATTGCAGCCCAACCGCCCGGACCCGGATTACCAGAACAAGAACCATCAGCAAAAATTGTTATCATATAAAACATTATAAGAGGTCTCAGATTGTCCTTTCTCTTCAAAATAATATAATAGACATCATTATGCAAACTAAACCATCGCCAAGCCATCTGCCCTGGTGGATTCTAATAATACCTGCCCTATTGATATTGCTCTATGCTTGGCTATCTTGGCAGGCTTGGTTGAATCCAATCTGGTTCTATGACTCAATGAAAACAACCGAACATGGTTTCTTGTTGTTTAGCTGGGGCGGCAAGAACGCCGCCATAGTAGTGGGATTGTTATTGGCAAGCATATATAGGAGGAAACTGCCTCTCATCATAGCCCTTATGACACTGATAGTCACTCAGCTAAGCGATATCTTCGCTGGAGTTAGAACCGATGTCACCACCAGCCTCAGCTATGTAGGACTCACTCTAGTGATGATTGAACTATTTCTACTCTGGCTCATAGAACAGGAAGGGACGAAACCAAGCAGCGAAAAAGCAGACTAGGTGAAAAGGATAAGGGTCAGCGACAAGATGCAGAACTATAGCTATATTCTGCAAGAACCAGAAGGAAAGAACTTCCACCAAGATTTCAGTCCCCAACTCTCGCCTAAACAAATGCTTGAATTAGGAGTTTTCGGCGGCAAGTATATGACCGACTGCACTGACGAGTTCCCAGCCGACTGGTTCAAAAACGCAAAGCTAACAAAAGGCAAAAAGGACAAAACGCTCAACTACTTCAAAGTCCATGCCTCTCAGCCCTTAAGAGTTTGGCAAGCAAAAGGATGGATATATCAAGACGATCCGAGAGGCTGGTTTCAATGGTATTGTAGATATTACAGAGGCAGAAGAATCAAATCGGAAGATGAAAGGCAGATTAACCGATGGAAAGCAATGAAAAGACATATAGCTCAGTTGAAAAAGCATTGTCCATCAGGAGACACAAATTGCCGACCCAGACAAAGACAAGCGCTACTTCATTGGGCTTATGATAGCAGGAAGATTTAGCTGATTAGCAGCGGTGTTTTGGAACAGGGGTTGAACTCTCTTTAAATAGAATCATAGAATCTACCGAAGTTTTTGAGTTTTGAGATTCTAGTTATCATTCTTGCATTCGTTGGGTAGCGATTCTTACATATTCTTTATTTTTTTCAATTCCAATCCAGTATCTACCATATTTTTTTGCCACATAAGTTGTTGTCCCACTTCCCAAGAATGTATCGAGAACAATATCTCCTTTATCCGAACTTGCCAAAATAATTCGTTTAAGCATTTCTTCTGGTTTTTGGGTTGGATGAAGTGCGCGCCCGTCTTTGCCACGCAAACGCTCCTTACCCTGGACAAGAGGCATCCCCCAAGAATCTCGCATTTGTTTTGGACTGCCATCTTTTTGTTTATCAGGGTTTATTTCTTTTATTCTTTCGTAATTAAATGTCCAGCCACTTCCTTTAACTGCCCAAACAACAAATTCCGTTGAGTGTGTAAACACTCGTTTTGTCATATTTGGCATCGCATTTGTTTTATGCCAAGTGATGATGTTGTTTATTTTGAAATCAAGTTGTTTCAAAATAATCATTACTTCTGCAATGTTGTGATAACTACATGCAACATAAATTGAACCCCTTTCTTTCAAAACTCTACTGCACGCATCAAGCCATTTTCTGGTAAATTGCAAATATTCTGGCTCTGTCATCTTGTCCCATTCCTCATTGACCATATGCCAATCGCCTCCTGTTTTATTCCCCTTCCACTTCAATCCATTCCCAGATAGGTTATAGGGCGGGTCAGCAAAAATTAGGTCAATAGAATTTTTATCAACTTTCTCATCGAGCACATCAATACAATCCCCTTTGTAGATAATATTTGTTTTCATGTTTTATGTTTGCCGAATAAGGCTCTCTTGCCATGTAGAAATGGTGCTTGGAATATTCTGCAACCACTCATTTGAATTATTAAACGACTTTGATGACTCTAAAATCTCATCATACAGGCGAACAATTTCTGCATGCCGCAAGAACTTCTTTTGTGATCTCATTCGCACCAGCACTTTCAAGACAGAGACAAATTGACTGATTGAAAGAGGAATGATTCTTTGCGGTTGTCCCTCATACTCATATTTTATTGCTGTCCAAAAAGTGTTTACTGTATCTCTATGGAGTGTTGGAGCGATAAATAAACAATAGGATGGCTTGTTGCTATGTTTTTGTTCAAAATCTCGCAAGTGTCTCATTACTGGCTGTCCCTCATTGTACCATTGATCACGACCTTTCAACATTGTAACCTCACAAATTGCATTGAAACTTTTGTAAAAACACTCAATATCGGGCGTATTTGCCGGTGCAGTAAATGTTGGCTCATTGTCATCACCGACAGGATACTTCGGTTGAATTTTTAGTGCATCATTGAGAGCATGTAATCCAAGAGCAGATAACTTTTCAAGTAAAATCGGTTTATCGTCAAAATCAAAAATATTTTCAAGGTCCTTGATATTAGATTCAATCTGCTCAATTGCCTGAGATTTTTGATAACTTTCTTCGTTTTGCAATTCTCGGCGGTATGCTCGTAATTCTGCAATGTAATCTTTCAGCTCGTATTCTTTCATTGACTGAAAGTCTTTAATCAAAAGAGATTCTCTTTGTAAAGATGATTCATATTCTTGTATCTCATCAACCAGTTGCTTAATTATCTCAATGTATTTCTCTGCTGTTTCCCAAGGCAACTTCGGTTCTGAAATATCGGAAATATAAGCAATATATTCCTCTTTTGAATCAAAAGATCTTGATTGTGCGTTGTCATAATTGAGCAAAGAACTTATTTCGATTGATCTTCTCGGCTCTAAATCAATATAAAATCCGCCACCACGAATATGAATATATCTGGTAAGACGAAAATAACGGATTGCGTTATCACCATAGTCTTGTAGATTACTCAACAGTCTCGCCACTTCACCTTCTTGGTCAGATCCCAAAAATTCACCGGCAAATTCTTTCTTGTAAGTATCAAAAATTTCTCTTTGCTCTTGCTTTGCTTTTCTCGATAAATCATCCCGCAAGTTGATAATTTTTTCCGCATAGGAGCTAATATTTTGATAATGCACTAAGGTTGGCGCAAAAAGAGAGAATTCCTTTTTACTTATGCCTTTTGCTTTATTTCCACGAGCGGTCTCCTTCTGATTGACAGAGTGAATTAGATGTAAAGTTCCTATAAATGGTTTTATATCGTAATCTCGATTATCCGAATAGTCTCGACTATCTGGGTTTGGTATCTGCCACTTTAGAAAAGTTCTAAAAAAGATTTCTCCAAAGTCAAAATCATCTTTCAAAAATAGTTTGCCCAACTCCATTATTTTTACTTTTCCGTTTTCAATAGCAACAAATCCAAGTTTTTTGAGAGGATTCATTGATTGTCTTCCGCGCATTGCAGGGTCTTCATAATCCTTTATATTAAAAATTTCTTCTGCTTGTTTAAAAGAAATCTCTCTTAGCGGATCAGTCATCAGATCAACTTTATCTTGAGGGAGGTCATTATAAAACTGGGCACTACCATAACCATACAGCCTATTTTGAATCAACAAGATTTGGTATTTCTTTTGGTTCTCAAGATTCCATTCTGAATCTTCGAGTTGCTTCAAAACAATTAAGAAATTTCTCAACCTTTCTGGGTTTCTTAGTGTTGTTGTAATTGACCAGGCTTTTTTCATAATCATTTTTTTACTTTACAGTAGAAGATGCGCTCGGTATTATTTGCTCCATTACTTTTTCCTGTCGTAAAGGCCTTGTAAGCTTTCTCAAAAACCTCAACATCTCCCTTATCATTGAGAATTTGTAAAATTTCATCATCGCTTATTCTTGCATTGGAACGCCCGTCTTTGGAATCTCCTGTGTTGTTGTATGAAAGCAAAATATGCTTGCAGTTTGCATTTCTAATCAAATCTGAAAAGGCGCTCGGCGCACTTTTTAGGCAATAGTCACTTTTGATCTGCGACCGATCCATTTTTTTACCAACCCCCATAACCTCTGGTTTTTTCCACTCAGCAAGATTTTCTAAGAGATGGTATGCATCTGAATATTGTCGTGAGTTATATGGCGGGTCAATATATAGAACATCACAATAGATTTTCTTAATGAGAACATTTGCATCTTCTTGATAAATTTCATTGATAGCATTATGTGAATAGTCAATATCTGGAACAAGTAAATTAACCGATTGGAGCATGTCCAGCTTTTTACGAAAAGCATCATAGTGTCCAACAGTATTTGCGACCTTATCCATTGCATAAATCAACGAACAAATCAAAATATGCTTTTCATCCTTGCTTGCCGAGATCCTCTCTATTTCCTCGCGAATTGCGCCAATCTTCCCCGCATTCTCTCTCGTAAAATAGGTTCCTCCGAAATGCTGTGAGAAGTAATTTTCTTTGTTGTTCGATAAATTGTTGAGAAACTCTATCTTTTTAGATATATCTTGTCTCAAATCCCGATTGACTCCTAAAAACGCATACAAGCAAACATAATTTGCCGAGAGAAAATCATTAGAAATAATTTTGATTTTTGGACTGTTAAACCTCTCCCCAACGACACCTGTGCCAGCAAAAATATCGCAAAGTGAATTGATTGAACCGCATTTTTCAGAAATTACATCTTCAATAAACCTAAGCAATTTATATTTGTTCCCTAAGTACCTTCTATTTTGGAGTTGGAAACCCTCTCTTTTTGATTCTTGCGGCGGGAAATAATGTTTATCAATCTTTTGTATGCTGACTTCGCAAATCGGTTCTTCAGTTTCCAATAGATCGAAAAGGGTTCCCTGTATTCCATCTGCCACATAACCAAAATCTTTATTTTGATCCTTTAGCCGCTTGTTGTAAAAACCATGAACTTCTGCCATAAATCCAACACCTCTGTTCTCAGACAAGGCTATATAGCCCCAGCCAAACAACAAAGAAGTTTCGCATAGAAAGCATTATATCCATCTTTCAAAGAAAGAACAAACAAAGATAGAGAAAATGAGAGAAGAAGGAAAGTGTAGGTGATTCGGCGGAGCTAAATAAAGACGAAGACAAAGACAAGCGCTACTCCATTGGGCTTATGATAGCAGGAAGATTTAGGGTAGTTAACGGAAGAAAACGGAGAGTGAGGGATTCGAACCCTCGGTGCCTGAAAGGCACAACGGTTTTCGAGACCGCCCCGTTCGACCACTCCGGCAACTCTCCATTGATGTCCTAAAAGACCAATTTAACCACAAGACGCAATAACCGCTTGGCCATTCCAGTAACTCTTTTATTGATATATCTGTCTCTTCCCTAGCCTGAGATTAAGGGTGGCAGCCAGACCACTTATTATTACCAATACAAGTCCAAGAAGGTATATCCATCTTACCGGCTCGTCAAAAAAAATTATCAAGTAAAAGGTTGAAAACACAGGAGTCAGAAAGACCAAAGGAGCAACATAGCTGGCTTTCGTCAGCCGTAGAGCGTTTATCCATAGGATATAGGAGACACCATTGACCAGACTACCATTTAGCAGAATCGCAAAAACTCCCACAGGAGTTGCAAAATCGGACAGCAAGAGCATAGAAACAAAAGAACATAATGTAGCAACGGCAAAATAACAGGTGACCAGCCCTAAGGGTTCATAAGAGAACTTCTTACTAAGAACCGAAAAGAGCGCAAAAGAAAATGCTCCTAATATGACGAGGAGATATACCGACAGATCATCTCCTAGGACAATATCGCCTTTGCTGATAATCAGCACCACTCCTAAGAAACCAGTTGTAATAGAAAAGAACTTAATTAAGGTCCATCTTTCGTTGAGCAAAAAAGACGAGAGGAAAACGATGAAGAGCGGCCAGCTGTATTGCAAAATAAGCACCTCCAAGCCTTCCGCCTTAGCATAACCGAAATACAGCAGAATATAGTAAAGATAGGTGCCTAAAAAGCCGAGACCAGCTATGACTAGCCAATCGCCACCTCCATAGTTCCTAAGCACAAGATACTTGCCGCTAGCTAACAAGAACAACAAGCAGACCAAGAAAGATACCAAACTAGACCAGAATAGGAATTGGTGATTATCTAAATCCTGCTGTCCCAGTTTGGCGACAACTGGAATAAGAGCCCACATGAGAGTGCAGATAAAGACATAGCCTATTCCTCTTAGATTATTCATGGCTGAAAGAATGAAGAGATTGTGATGGATAAGATTTTAAGATGCCTTAATGTGTCTTTAAATATGCCTTCAATATGCTTTCAATATACCTTAATATACCTTAATATCCATGATGCAATATGCCCTATGCTTTAAGAAAGATGCTTTCAGGCAGTTTAAGACTCCCCTAAGGAAACAAGAAGACTCTATGTTTTAAGCCAAGTTGAGAAGACGCCAATGGGGTTCTGCCTGATTGTGATAGGAATTGGGGTGATTGGAAACTAGGTCAGATCCATAAATGGGTTGAAAGCCACCTCCCACAGATAGCCATCTGGGTCGGCAAAATAACCGGAATAACCGCCCCAAAAAACTTCCTTTGGCTTCTTTATCAGTTTGGCGCCGGCTTTCAATGCCAAATCAATCACCTCATCCACCTCTTGCTTGGTTTTGACATTATGAGCAAGAGTGAAATGGCTAGAACCAGACTCGCCCACTGGAATGCCAGTATCCTTACCAAACCTCTCTTTTGGATACAAGGATAGCCAGGTGCCCTCCAAATTAAAAAAGGCAATGTTTTTGCTCTTTTCGTAATCATAGGTTGGAAGCCCCAGACCATCGCGATAGAAAGCAACCGACCTGTCAAGGTCTGCCACCGCAAGTGTGATAATACTTATCTTGCCCTTCATCAACACCGAAATATTAAGTTTAACAACAGAATGAGCCTCCTCCTATTTTTCAGGCGAGCCTTCTTTTTCAGGCAATTCTTCCTTTGCAACATTGCTAGTGCAAGCCCAAACAAGGCTCACTACCCAACCTAAAAAAGTCCATCCCAAGAACAAATTTAGGATGCATATGGCAAAAGTATTATTATGCCTACGAATAGCTGCTACTAATGTAGGGAAGAAATATACAATAAGTAAAATTACTGCAGCCAATAAAAATAATAATGCTTCCATAGTTCCTGTGTATTATTTTGATAATTATAACTCAAATGACGGGAATAGATGGGACAAAAGTCTTAATCCTTGGTTGTCAGCTTGCCTTCTTGTCCGTCAGCTTTTAGTCAGGCTTTCTAGTTCTTGATTTAGTTTTTGGCTTAGGATTTGAGTTCAACCGCTCTCTAATAACAATAGCCCCCGCCAATCTATCATGCCAGCCCTGTTTATGCTTGTCTATGCCTACCCAAAAAAAACCGAGCGCAAAAGGAAGGGAAGAAACAAAATAACCAGCATATCTTATGATTGCCTGAGTCAAAGTTAGCCTGTTGCCAGTTCGGGCATCAACTACTTTTAGCTTCGTTATCATCTTGCCCGGTGTTGCCGAAAATCTTAACCAGAGCCAAATAGTCACCATGCCTATGAAGACATAAGAGGTGATTTCCCAAATGGTCCAATGAACCGCTTCTCCATCAACAAAATCCCCTTGCCCTTCTAATTGAATCCATAACTTAATGAAACGAATAGTCAGCACTGGAATACCTATTAGCAAGGCAAAGAAGACATAGTCTATCGCAAGCGCCATGGTTCTAATCCAAAAGCCAGCAAGCTTCTGACCCTTAACAATTTGGCGCTCCTTGGCTAGATTATTTGTCAATGCCCAAACACAAAAGACTATCCACCCCAAAAGAGTCCATCCCAAGAATAGGTTGAGAACGCAAATCCTATTAGCATCCCTATGTTCGCGGCCAAATGCCATCATAGTAGGAAGAAAATAAAGAACGGCTACAACTAGCAAAAAAGATAAGAGCAGGACAGCTTCTCCTATTCCTATTTCTATTCCTGTTCCTAGTCCCTCCCCAAACCCCAGGATATTATTCATATGTATCTTATCTGTGTTTTCCTTATTGTTCAATTATCAAGGCAATTATAGTTTGAACCACATTCTCCACTGAAAAAATCCCTCCCAAGCATAATTCCCAAGCATAATAAAGTATAATAATAAGATGTTCTGGGAACCCATCTTAGCAGTTGCAGCAATCTTTGGCGGATATGGGGAGCACAAGGGATCCGCCGAACCCTTCCACTCTGTAGAAACAACAGAAATAGCCGAGATAGTAGATGAAAAGCCAGCAGCTCCCTGCCGCTCTCATAGGCTGCTCAGCCGATTTGGCGAAGACAAAGCCCGCTGCCCAGCCACTCGTATCAACCGAGAGGATCTGCTAATAGGCAATCCAATAAAAGACGGCATCCCCGCTTTAGACTCGCCCCAATTCGTCAGCGCAGCCGAGACCCAGTTTGGCGACCAGGAGCTGATCATAGGGCTTGAAATAAATGGCGATGCGCGCGCCTACCCCTATGCTATTCTTAACTGGCATGAAATCGTCAATGATGTGGTTGGCGGTGTTCCAGTTGCAGTCACCTACTGCCCTCTATGTGAAACCAACAGCGTTTTCATCCGTAAGCTAGGAGGGCTAGAAACCACCTTCGGGGTATCTGGTGGGCTGTATCACTCTTGTCTTGTGATGTATGATAGAACCACCGAATCCCTATGGGTGCAGCCATGGGGCACTCCCATAGCCGGCCAACATCTTAGTAGCCCGCAACTGGAGAGAGTCCCTGCTGTTCGCACTACTCTCGGCAAATGGAAAAAGAACCATCCCACCACCTTAGTTCTAAGCACAGATACAGGCCATCGGCGCAGCTATCACAACTATCCTTATGGCTCCTTCTATACAGACAAGCGCATATATTTCCCGGTGCGCAATCAGCACAAGAGAAGCGCCCATCCTAAAGAGATATCTTTTGTGATTTTCAGCGGAGAGAACACTCAACCTTTTGATAGCTATGGAGGAGAGTCAATCAGCCTTAGTCTCAAAGAGCTCAGAGAAAAGAGAGTCATCAAAACCTATTTGGGTTCGGAAGAGGTCATCATTTCCTATGATGAAGAGCTAGACTGGGTAAAAGCAGTCGCGGGCAAGAAATCTCTGCCTGTAATGGCAGCCTTCGGGTTTGTCCCGCCGGCCTTTTTTGAATAGGCCTTCACCCACGATAATGTACTCTTGGTGGTTGATAAGGTGAAAGCATTAATTTAATTCCATAGGATATAAGTATGATTGTAGATTGTTATAAATTCAGTGATGACTTCGAAGAGCTTTATGTCACGGTTGCTGGGGATGCTTATAACCAGAATTTTGTAGTAAAAGCAACCAAAAAAGGGTTGTTATCCATTCATAAAGGTCCTGTGAATGAGTGGGAAGTTCAGGTTAAGAGGATGTATAATTATATGGGGAGCTGGCTGACAAAACAGCCCTATTATGGTCCTGGTTTCGGTAGGCTTCGTCCTGACAAAGACAAGGATTTAATAGAAGCAGTGAAGCAATGTATTCTTATTTACTTAGAGGATGAGGTTGATATGGAAGTAAAAGAAAGACCACAGATGGTTCAACGAAGGACGGTCAAAGAGTTCTTTGACTCCTTCCCCAGCTACCCTCCTGACGAATAATGAAAAATACCGAATTATTAATTTAAATATGATAGGAGTATAGTAATGGTTCTTAACCTATTTTATTGCGAGCCCGACAAAGATGTCTATGCCATAATGGCAAAGGATTATGTGGGGCAGGTTTTCATCTGGAATCGTCCTGACAAACCGTTAGACATCAATGGGGACGAGGAGCCTGTTTTTATCCGTTATTATTTATGGGAGGAGGACGGATTCGAAAAAACCCATCTTTTTAGTCAGAAAGGATATAGTCCTGTGAAGAAGAAGTATTATGCTATTCGAGGCAAGGCAGCCAAAGTCTTTCAGGAGAAGTGTGAGAAAGCGGTGCTCCGATACTTGGAAAAAGAGAATGAGAATACCGTAGGATACAAAGGTTATTACGACTTTGTTAATTCTTCTGAGATGAACCAATTTTGAAAATAAAGCGCTAAAAGACTGGGACATCAACCGGATGGTGAGATGACCCTAAGCGAGTCCTTGGGACACGAGCACTATGGTTCGAATGGTAACCCGCTTGTGAGTGATTGGACTAAGAAGCTGTTTAATGCCTTCCCCTATCTCTTCGAAAATAACAAAGTAGCAAGTAGAAACTTCCATTTTGCGCGGCCGGATCTGTTGAATAGATAGCCTATCAAAAAATCAACTTTTGCCTGATATGCTGGACAGGCTAGAGCGTAGCTTTTGATATAATAGCTGCCAAATGTTTGAGTTGGTTTCAGCTATGAAGCATCCTCTCAACTATATCAATCTTTAATAAGAGGAACATATTATGAATAAAGTTCTTTTAGCAACTCTTGGATATGCACTGGCAACCATTATTCTTTCTATGATATGGTATCTGGTTCTATTTGCCTCTCAATACCAATCGTTCAATCTGATTGAACACAACGAGGCATCGAACTTTTTCTTATGGATAATCAGTGTTTTAGTCCTAGGGTTCGCCATCTCCTATTTCTATCACTACCTTTGCTCAGACAGAGAAGTAGCCATAACCAAATATGTATCAGTAGTAGCCTTGCTCTCTTGGTGCTATACGGTTCTTGCTATCTTGTCTTGGATATGGCAGGGGATAAATAACCTATGGTTGTTCATTGTTCTGGCAACCGCTTTTATTATTATTCAATATGCCATCTATGGTGTGATATTGAGATGGGTATTCAATCGTCCAACAGCAACGAGTTCTTAAAAGATAAGAGGATATCATTATGAAACATATTGTCTTAGCAACTATTGGCTTCTTTATTGGAACCATTGCCGTATCTTTTATATGGTACGGACTATTCAGCTCCCAATACGAAGCTTCGGGTTTGGCGGAGCTAGGGTTTGAAGAGCCTTCTAACTATATTATCTGGTTTGTTAATATCCTGATAATAGGTGCCGCCCTCTCATACCTATATGACCATCTAAGCTCCACCAAGAAGGTGCCAGTAGTCATGTATGTATCCATGGTCGGCATTCTAAGTTGGGCATGGAGCGTCTTATCTGTTTTGGCGTGGATGTGGCAGGAAATAGATGCTGTCGCTTGGTTTGCTTTGCTACAAACGGGTCTTTTTATTTTCCAATTTGCAGTCTATGGCTTGGTCTTAAGATGGGTATATAGGCACCATCCTAAAAGCGCTTAAATTGCAGTAGTTGGAATAAAAATTCTTGCTTCTTTGAGGCTGCTTCCAGCATTTCTTAGCGTCTGAGATGATGAAACAGAAAAAGTGATCCTATCTTTTTTCGCAGAGCTCTTTTAGAAGTGGCAAAGACTTGCCCCAGCCATCTTTAAGCATCTTCTCAAATCTAGGATGACTATGGGTATCAATAGTAAGCTTGGTTTGCCCATTCTCACTACTCAGATTATAGGTCTCAACAGTCCCTACCCAAACTTCGGCAAAAGCACTGTCAGGATCCTCATTGCCCTCCTTATCTAGGACAGCAATATGACGAACGGAAATGGTCTTGAGAGGAATGACCTCATCCAACACCGCTAGGGTTCCGCCCATACCCGGGTCAATAAACTTCATTTTCGCTCCTTGCTCCCACTTGCCTTCAAATTGAGAATCTGGCGAAAAGCCCACCGCCCACTTCTTATAGACTACTGGATCGGTCAATGCATGCCATACTACTTCTGGCGTAGCATCTATCTCAATAGTCATTTGAAATTTCATCATTTCCATAATGGATGGATTATATCACTGGTGGGGCATATTCCTTAGATCCAATCAGTCAAAACCTCTAAACAAGAACGCTGCCGTTGTCTTTCTTCGCTCATCTGTTGGGCTTGCTGATGAGCCTCTCAAGCCTTGATTACGCCGCATCTCTCAGCTAATAGTAGAAGGACAAGGATCTAAGCGTCAAGGCTCCTTCCCCTTTCCTTATCTCTTCTATCATAGGTCGTTCTTTCCTCATTTTTTCTATCATTGCTCGTTCTTTCTTTGAATCTGGAAAAGTGGATGTGGTATCACCATCTCATCCCCTCTATCATAGGTCGCTCTTTCTCTGAAAGATAGGTATATAGGCATAATGCTTTTTACACATCGATTAAACCGATATCCGTTGGTTTTGTTTTACCGCCGGAATATAGGCATAATGCTTTTTACACATCGATTAAACCTCTCTTTGTAATCAAGTTGTACTTATGATGGGAATTCATGGGTTGTAAAAAAATGAAAAAAATCAAAAAAATTATAAAGAATAGAGAATTTTTGCTATAATCATTTTTTCAATTAATTAACTAATTAAAAATTTTAACTATGAAAACACAAACTAAATTAATTTTTCGGGGCTGGCTGAGATTCGTTTCTCCAATATTGCCCCTTCTATCTATCACCCCCCCCCCCCCCCCCAATTTTGCTTTAGCTAGCTTCAAGCGGGGGTTTCTTTTATTAGGGGCGGTACTACTATCCTTCAGTTCTCTTAGCTATGCTGCCGAGCAAGGAGAATACAACCACTACCTAGGATTCGGTATATCCGGTGCTTTGCTCTCTGACGATCTTCAGAAGATAGACTTTGCAGATGATGGTACAGATGATGGAACAAGCGTCGTCAGTTCAGATGTCGTAGAGAGCGGAGGCCTTTTTGTTTGGGATTGGTTTCAGTTGGATAATGAAGCTGCGTTCTCTTTAATGGTTCTTTCTGTTATTCAGGACGAGAGCTTAACTTTCTCCGATGGATTCATGAGTGATGGTGAGATCAATTTGGGAGGTCCCCTAGTGGCAGGAAAATATTTTATGGGAAACGGTCTATATGTAGGTGGGGGTGGAACTCTCTTATCCCTGAGTGGTGATGTGGAGGGACAAGAGCCAAATGAGCCAAGTATCAATGTAGATTTCTCCTCTGATTCTGTTTTTGCGCCAACCCTAGTTCTTGGATATAGAGGACTAGTAAGCAGATTTGAAAACTCCCACTTTTATATAGGCGCAGATTGGATAAGAACCCTGCCAGTAGATCTTGATTATGAAGCTTCCGTCCTTGGTGTTACTGTTTCGGATACTTTCGAGGATCTGAGTATTTCTATGATAGCAGTGTCCTTTGGCTTGGCTTTCTAGCCTTATCACTGCATAACAATATTGCCAAGACACTAGAACCCAAATTAGAACAGCCATAAAAACCTGAGGGTATGTCCTAGAAACCTAAGGGCATGCTCTAAGTGGCGGCAGAATGAAAGGCAGCTAAATAGAAAAAAAACTGGTATCAGACTAACCGCCACTTCAAATAGCGCAAAACGAGAACTAGCTAAATGAAAGGCTTATAATAGACCTATGGTCAAGATAGTCATTGAGCGGAAGGTAATGCCTGAATGTATAGAACAGTATGATAAGAAATCTACCGAGGCACTACAAGTGATATTCCGCGCAACTGGTTTTATATCAAGCGAATCTCTCCAAGACACCCGTGAGCCTAATCATAGATATCTGATGATCAACTTTGATAATATCTATAACTGGAATCGTTGGTACAAATCAGAAACTCGCCGCAATGCAGTAGCAGAGATGCTGCAGATGTTAGAAGAACCAGAAAAAATCACCATCCTCAAGCCACAACCCCGTAGCTGATTGGGGAATTTATGGGCATGGCTTGATAAGGATACTATTGATATTATTAAAGGCACCAAAGATGCCGCCGACAAGAAAACTTCTGTCTTTGGCAATCAAAAAAATCATATATCTAGCATATATCTAAATAGTCTAGTATAATAATCCACTTTCAAATTGAATAACTAAATAATCATAGGAGATTAGAAAGTATGAAGAACATTTATGTTAAATTTATCCTTGCCGCTCTTGCCGCATCTTTTTTATCGGTTGCTTTTGCCCAACAAACAAGCTCTGCTGTTATAGATAGTCAAGCCGCACAGAATTTCTATGTGGCAGAACGGGATATCTTGGTAAGGAACGCAAATGGGAATATCTATGGAGCAGGAAATAGTATCACTGTTGCTGGGAATCTTATAGGCGATCTGCTCTATGCAGGAAGAAGGATGCAAATAGAAGGTGAAATACAGGGGGACGTGCGCGCCGCCGGTGAGATAATTAATGTCAATAATATCATCTCTGGCGATCTCCTCTTCGCTGGCGCTGAAGTGGAACTAGGGTCGGCTGGTGAGATCGGCAATGATCTAACAATTGCAGTAGGAAGATCTGCAACCCTAAGAGGAAACATCGACGGCGATGTAAGATTGGTGCTCTTAGGACCAGGAAGTTCATTGGATATTTTTGGCACTATCAAGGGCGACCTATCTGTTGCTAATCTAGGTAATGGAAAGATAACTGTTCATGACGGCTCCCTCATAGAAGGAGATATTACCCATAGAAGTGAGGAGGAAGATGCGCTTGTCATTAATAATGGGGCGAGCCTGTCGGGTCAAACCTTCTTTATAGCCAGTGAACGCGAAGGCCACTTTTTTTCCTTCATATTTTCCTTCATAAAGGAACTCATTGCCTTTGTAATCATAGCTCTATTTGGCTTTTTGTTGTTTAGAAAGTATGCACCGCAGCTTTCATATACTGGCGTCACTTCCGCACTTACGGCAATTCTTTTTGGTGGCGGCTTTTTGATATTAACTGTTTTGGTAGGAGCCATCTTCATTGGGCTGCTCGGATTTAGTTGGGTAGGATTCTTCTTCCTAGTCGCCTTCGCTGCCGCCCTATGTATTGCCGGCTTACTAGTGCCGCTGCTATTAGGCAATATTCTATGGCGTCTAGCCAAGAAGGAAGATGTGATAAACATAACCAATGCCCTCATAGGTGGCATAGTCACCGCTATTTTGTCTTTCATTCCTTTCTTGTCAATAGTTCTAGTCATCATAGCCCTTTATGCCATAGGTGTGATAGTGCGTAAAGCCCTGATAAGTTAAGATTCACCGGTGTTCCTCCCCGAAAGTATCCGGTAATTTTTATAGGCAAGGCTCTCAACTTCAATTCGATAAGGGCGATGGAGGCGTAGCTGAAGTCTGCTATCAGCTTAAGGAAGGAAGCCACTCGTCTAAATTGGTTTGGTTCAGTTGAGGTTCGCCAGTCCCATTCAAGAACCACCAACTATGCCATTGGATTGAATCTGAGGGTCTAGGTCAGAGCAAGTTGTTAATTTAAGGAAGGAAGCAACTCGTCCAAACGAGTCTGGTTTAATTGAGGTTTGCCAGTCCCGTCCAAGAACTACCAGCTACGCCATTGGATTGAAGCTGGGGGTCTAAGTCAGAGCAAGTTGTTAGTTTAAGGAAGGGAGCAGCTCGGCCAAATTGGTTTGGTTTAATTGAGGTTCGCCAGTCCTATTCAAGAACTACCAGCTACGCCATTGGATTGAAGCTGGGGGTCTAAGTCAGAGCAAGTTGTTAATTTAAGGAAGGAAGCAACTCGTCCAAATTGGTCTGGTTTAGTTGAGGTTCGCCAGTCCTATTCAAGAACCACTAGCTACGCCATCGGATTGAAGCTGAGGGTCTAAATCAAAGCAAGTTGTTAGTTTAAGGAAGGAAGCAGCTCGGCCAAATTGGTTTGGTTTAATTGAGGTTCGCCAGTCCTATTCAAGAACTACCAGCTACGCCATTGGATTGAAGCCGAGGGTCTAAGTCAGAGCAAGTTGTTAATTTAAGGAAGGAAGCAACTCGTCCAAATTGGTCTGGTTTAGTTGAGGTTTGCCAGTCCGGTCAAAAACCACCAGCTACGCCATTGGATTGAAGCTGAGGGTCTAAATCAAAGCAAGTTGTTAGTTTAAGGAAGGAAGCCGCTCGTCCAAGCGGGTCATGTCTAGGGAACAGATTGCTAAATGGGTCTGGTCTAGTTAGAGCTTTTCTGTCTAGCCGTTTGGATTGAAGCTAGGGAAGTGACTCGTCTAAACGGGTTTGATTTAGTTGGGGTTTGGCAGACGTCCTATTCAAAAACCACCAGCTACGCCAGTTGTCAATGGCTAGCGGCGTGCAGCGAATGGCGGGATATTCATCCGTCCCACCAAAATCCCAGATAAGATTGTCATCGGTTTTTTCATCCCCTGTTATGCTCCCACTATGATCCTCATCACACCAGACCGCCAAGGGCACGTCTTCCCCATTGTTAAATATATTTGTAGCATTGTCCCAATCGGCATAAATCCTCTCATAGTCAGTTGGCATGCGAAGTTCATCGCTAGTCTTGGCTTCCCCAGTGTTTCCACTATTGATACCATTAACATCACTGTCCCAATAGGAAGCAACATCAGTAACTCTGCTTCCAGCCCCAGCCAGCATAGGAGTATCTGAGACTACATAAGAATAAGCAATATCGCCAAAATCAAAAAATCCCACCAGACCGCCTACATTTTGACGCCTCCCACTCACCTCAGCCACCACAACCGAAGAAGAATGAATTTGAGCGAATCGACCATCCCCTACCAGACCGCCTACATAACTTAGTGGAATACTCTTACTTCCGCTCACCTCAGCTGCCACAACCGAAGAAGAATGAACCAGAGCACCTTCACCATTCCCCACCAAACCGCCGACAGTAGAACGCCCTCCTACCTTGCTCGCCACAACCGAAGAAGAATCAATCCGAACCGATAGACCCCAACCCACTAGACCGCCTATTAGGCTATCCCCTCTCACCTCACCAACCACAACCGAAGAATAATGAATTTGAGCCGAGTCACCCAAACCCACCAGACCGCCTACAGCCTGCACACCCATTACCTCACCAACCACAACCGAAGAAGAATGAATTTGAGCCGAGTCGCCCCAACCTACCAGACCGCCTATCCAATCATTAGTCCCTCGCACCTTGCCGGCTACAACCGAAGAAGAGGCAATCCGGGCGAATTCACCATACCCCACTAGACCGCCTACATTCTGACGGCCACTTACTTCACCTACCTCAACGGAAGAAGAATGAACCCGAGCGAATTCACCATACCCCGCCAGACCGCCCACGATATTCCTACCTATCACTGCCTCGGCACTAAGCCTAAGATTGCGAATCTCTGAATTTTCGGCTATATGACCAAACAAACCCACACAATCCTCACCTGAACGACTAATGTTCAAATCACTAATCATAAAGCCATTGCCTTCAAAAGTTCCGTTGAAAGCAGCTCCTTGACATTCACCTTCAAAATTTAGCGGACCTTCTCCCAAGGGTTGCCAGCCTTTGCCATCGCTATAGGCAGCAAGACTTATATTCGCAACCAGCTCATAACCATCACAAGACCTAATGCCGTCGCCACCACCACAACCACTGATGTTGAGTTCCGCACCTGCCAATAACCTACGCCCATCGCCATCTAGAGCATACCTTACTGAATTCAATTCCGCCGGCGTCCCTATCTCTATTAATCCATCGCCATCTCTATCTATGTCCTCCCCATCCATAACCTTATCATTATCATCGTCATCATCCTCAGTCTCATCACGGCAACCATCCCCATCATTGTCGCTCGATGGATTGCTCGTCCAACCTGTCTCACCAGCAGAACAGGCATCTCCCTCATTATCCCCTATGGTATCATTATCACAATCCGCTAACAGCGAACAACTCACTCCAGCTGAATTATTCTGCTGTTCTATCGGATTATCATCATCCAACCCATCATTGTCACAATCGGTCTCTATTACACAATTTACTGCTGCTTCATTTATATCCTTGACAGTATCCCCATCACAATCCGCTAACAGTGAACAACTCACTCCAGCTGAATTATTCTGCTGTTCTATCGGATTATCATCATCCAACCCATCATTATCGTCATCTGTATCCTCACCTGCATCACGGCAACCATCCCCATCATTATCGCTAAAATCATTACTTTCCCAATCCGTCTCGCCAGCAGAACATAAATCCTCCCTATCATTCAACCCATCATTATCATCATCTATATCCTCACTCTCATCACGGCAACCATCCCCATCATTATCGCTAGAACCATTGCTTGTCCAGCCGGTCTCGTTATAAGGACATCGATCTCCCTCACTATCCCCAATACCATCATCATCACAATCCCTATATAAGCGACAATCTCTGCCACCAACCATGAATGTTTCTGTCATATCTAAAATACCGTCATTATCATCGTCATTATCCACACTATCCGCTCGCCCATCTCCATCTGTGTTAGTTCCCGCCCGAATGCCCCCGCTTTCGTGGTCTGCTCGATTCTCCTCCCAAATAAAATCTATTCCCAGATCTCGTTCGCTTCCATCACTGAGAGTTCCTATAATCGCAAAGGTCCAATTGGATTGATCGTCCAAACCGGTAAAATTATAGCTGCCATCAATGAATTCGGATATGTCTACATTTCTTCCTATGAATCTGTCTTCACTGGTTGCCGTGATGCTCACAGAAACAAAATCGCCAAAGTCTGATTGGTTGCCTATGACAAAGCCTTCTACTGTTGGAGTAAAGCTAAGCTGCACCTCAAAAGTTTGTGGGGAAGTCCGCCTCGTGGGAGAGTCCTCCCCATTGTCATCACCACAAGTAGAAAGGAATAAGAAGCCGACGTGGGATAAAACCAAGCCAATACCGAAAAGATACGCCGCCACAAGCAGTTAAGAACTAAGAGTCGGCCCTAACCAAGAAGGAAGGAATACCAGGCACCGTGATGCGGGGAAAAAGGGGACGAACAGATATAAAAGAAGCGCATAGAGAAGGCAAAATATCAACCAAATGAAAGCCTTTAGCTAGCCGCAAAAAAGAAAATAATCTAGTCATGATCATAGGACAATTATATTTCATATTGTAAGCGACACCATTTTATTTTGTCTTAACTAATGAAAGCCTTTTGGTGGAGGTGAGATTGAGCGGCGATTAAGAAAACCTCAGGGGCATCTTTCTTACTATGATTTCTTTAATCAACCAAAGCCTTCATAATCATATTCATAATCATATCCGTAATCATATCCGCAATCATATTCAAGCACCTACCAAGCGAACAGCTCATCAGCAATGCTGAATTCGGATGATAGCAGCAGAGAATATGGACCTAGTGCTTCTTTAGTTCAGCGCGGATGAGTTCGCAGATCCTATCAATATCTTTCTCTTCCACAATAAATGGAGGAGAGACTATAAGAGTATCGCCCGTTGCTTTCAAATGAAGACCAGACCAAAAAAGATTTTGGTAGGCTTCAGTGCCGCGCAAAGAAGGCTTCTCTTTTGGCTCCAACTCTATTGCCGCAAACATTCCGCAGTTGCGAATATCCCTAATAACTGGAATATCCTGCAGCTGAAACAAAGCGTCTTCTAGATAACGGCTGAGCTTGGGAAGGCGCGCCATTATATTGTCTTGATGAAAAACGTTCAAGGTTGCTAGGGCGGCTGCACAGGATACAGGATGAGCAGAATAGGTATAGCCATGAAACATATCATTTATATTCTCATCGGCAGATTCAACTATGGTGTCATAGATATCTGTTTTGACCGCCACAGATCCCATAGGAACAGAACCATTCGTAAGCGCCTTTGCCATGGTGATAATATCTGGCTTAACATTGAAAGTATCAGCAGCAAACCAGTTGCCCGTTCTGCCATAACAGCAGATGATTTCATCAAATACGAGAAGGATATCATTTTGGGTGCATATTTCTCTTAGACGCGCAAGATATCCTTCAGGTGGAACTAGACAACCAGTGCTACCGGCCACTGGCTCAACAAAGCAGGCGGCTATGTTGTCGCCACCGTGGATATTTATGAACCTCTGTAGGTCTTCCGCCAGTTCGGCTCCTTTGGCAGGAACACCACGGCTGAACCGATTTTCCTCTAGCCAGGTATCGCGCATATGGATCACTGGTAGTAAAGAAGGAGGCACTTGCCTACGATTGTTGGGTATACCACCTAGGGCGGTCCCGCCTATATTCATACCATGATAAGCCTTATCGCGAGAGATGAGAATGTTCTTCTGTCCCTGCTTACGCGCTCGCCAATAGGTATAGGCTATCTTAATAACTGTATCTACAGCAGAACTACCATCAACAGTGAAGAAGACCCTATCAAGTCCTTGAGGTAGCACCTTACTAAGTTCTGTGGCCAACTCAAATGAAAAAGGATGACCAGTATTAAAGTGGGGAATATAGTCTAGAGTTTTTAGTTGTTGGGCAACCGCTTCCGCTATTTCGGGTCGGCAGTGGCCTAAAGGAGTAGTAAAGAGCCCAGCAGACCCGTCCAGTATCTTTTCTCCCTTTTGATTCCAATAGTATATCCCTTCCGCTTTGGTTGCTAGGCGAGGATTACCTTTGAAGTCGCGATTGGCACTGAAAGGCATCCAATGATAGTTAAGATTTAATTTTTCCATTTGATTATTTTAGAAGAATAAAAGTCATAAAAAGCACATATTTTATTAGATTTCATAAAAATTCATAGCCCAATTTTGTGTGAAGGAAGGCTTTAATAACCTAGCTATTTAGTTTGTTAGTATAATGGGAGGTCATTTATTAAAAACTAAATTAATCATTATGAAAAAATATCTTATTTTTATTCTGTCATTATGTTTACTGCCTCTTAGTATGCAGGCAGCGGATTTTTCTGGCAAGACTATTGAGTATATTATTCCTTTTAAGGAAGGAGGTGGTTCTGATAAGTGGGCTAGGTTTTATGCCCCACTCCTTGGTCCTGCCTTGGCTGGTAGCCCAACTGTCGTGGTAAAAAATGTACCTGGTGGCGGTTCTACTACTGGCGCCAATCAATTTGCTCAGCGGGCTAAACCAGATGGACTTACTATCCTAGGCACTTCTGGTTCTACTCAATTTCCCTATTTGCTTGGCGATAGGAGAGTGAAATATGAATATGCCGATTGGCATATAGTGCTTGGTTCACCCACAGGTGGTGTGGTTTATGTGCATAGCAAGCTGGGAGTAAATGGAGTCGCTGACTTTAACACGCTTCAAATCAACCACTTAAAATATGGTAGTCAAGGGGCTACATCATTAGACCTAATTCCATTGCTTGCTTTTGAGATGCTGGGTCTGAATGTGAAAGCAGTGTTTGGTATGAAGGGGCGCGGCGAAGGCCGGTTAGCCTTTGAACGCGGTGAAACAACCATTGATTACCAAACCACTTCTTCCTTTCTTAGCAATGTTCAACCAATGGTTGATGCTGGTGAGGTGGTGCCATTGTTTTCCTTTGGTTCTCTAGATGCAGATGGCAATCTTATTCGCGATCCTACTTTTCCGAATTTGCCTCATTTTGCTGAGTTCTACGAAGGGGCACATGGCACAGCTCCCCGAGGTCCTGCTTTCACAGCTTGGAAAACCTTCTTCGCCGCTGGTTTCCCCGCCCAGAAGATGATATTCTTGCCTAAGGATACTCCAGAGGATATTATCCAGGCCTATCGTGCCGCAGCTAGCGAAGTAATTTCCGCACCTGATTTTGCTGCTAAGAGTCAAAAAGTGCTTGGTAGCTATGAACAGGTAGTAGGTCCCAAGGCCGAAACCTTGAAATCAGTTGCTACTTCAGTGGATGCCAAATCGCGCGACTGGGTGCGGAACTGGCTCGCCGAAAGATACAATACAAAATTCTAATCATTTAGCTTTACAGCGGGGTGGGTTAACCCACTCCGCTTTTTTATGATAGAGGTATTTCTGAATGCCCTGGTCGAGCTGGTTACAGGGGTTCATTTGTTCTATCTTTTAGGAGGGGTTCTCTTAGGTTTTATCGTCGGTATTTTGCCGGGATTGGGCGGGATAGTAGGCTTTTCTATTTTGCTGCCCTTCTTGTATGGTATGGATACCGCATCGGCACTAGCATTATTAATAGGATTGGTTGCAGTAGTGCCGACATCAGATACCATGACATCAGTGCTTCTTGGCATTCCCGGCTCTTCTTCTTCACAAGCAACAGTACTAGATGGTTTCCCCTTAGCAAAACGCGGTGAAGGAGCACGCGCCCTAGCAGCAGCCTATTCTGCTTCTTTATTGGGTGGTTTGCTCGGTGCCCTAGTTCTCACCTTTTTTGTTGTAGCTGCCCGACCTCTGATACTATTAATGGGCTCTGCAGAGCTGTTTATGTTAGGGGTATTAGGAATAGTCATGGTGGGGCTTTTATCTGGCAATGACATCCTCAAAGGAATACTTGCTTGTGGTATTGGGCTATTGATTGGTACTATTGGTAATGCCCCCGCAACTGGTGAGTGGCGGATGACTTTCGGTAGCTTTTATCTGTATGATGGTATAAAGCTAGTCCTAGTTGGCTTGGCTGTTTTTGCTTTGCCTGAAATAGTTGAATTATTATCCAAAGGCAGGTCTATTTCTGATAGGCAGTTGTTAGGGAGCGGTTGGTTACGGGGGATTCGCGATACCTGGCTGCATCGTTGGTTGGTAGCTCGTTGTGCTGCTATAGGCTGTGTTATTGGTGCTTTGCCGGGTTTAGGTGGTAGTGTTGTTGATTGGATAGCCTATGGTCATGTGGTCCAAACTTCAAAGGATCGTGAGAAATTTGGCAAGGGTGATATTCGCGGTGTCATTGCACCGGAATCTGCTAACAATGCCAAAGAGGGAGGGGCACTTATTCCTACCCTATTGTTTGGTATTCCCGGCAGTGGTAGTATGGCGATTTTTCTAGGGGGGATGACTCTTATTGGTTTGGAGGCTGGTCCTTCGATGGTGAAAGGAAGTATTGGTTTTACCTATTTGATTATTTGGTCCTTGGCATTGGCAAATGTTTTCGGCACGACACTTTGTATTTTCTTGTCTCCTCAGGTAAGCAAGCTCACCCGCATCCGCTATGTCCTTATCACACCCTTTATCTTAATGATAGTATGTTTTGCTGCTTTTCAAGCAAGTAAGAGATATCCGGATCTTCTCACCCTATTGCTCATTGGTACTTTTGCAATTTTTATGAAACGAGGTAAATGGCCCCGCCCCGCCCTACTCATAGGATTTGTTCTATCCGATACCTTAGAGACCTATTTTTATCAAGCCGTGCAGTTTTATGAGTGGCGATTTGTATTAAGGCCTGGCGTCATTATTATTTTTCTAGCCGCCTTAGCGACTGTTTTTTCCATAGTTAACTATCGCAGAAAAAGAACAAGTGATGAGCCATTCCTTTGGCAAGGAGATAAGTGGATGGTAGCTGCTGTTGCATTGTTTTTTGCCATTACTCTTATAGACTCGTTACGCCACACAACCTTAGGTGCGATCTTTCCTAGCTCTGTAGCAGTAGTGGCCCTATTATGCTGTGCTGCCTATGTGCCAAGATTAGCTCAGACTGTCGGTTCGATTGATGATGGTGTTGGCCTGCCAATTTTGCTGCGCAACTTCTTATGGATAATCATGCTGGTTGCATTGACTGGCTTAGTGGGTTTTTTCATTGCTATAGTTACTACCTTCATTTTGTTGTTGAGAGTTAAGGCTGGATCAAGCTGGCTTATGACCCTCTTGTTATCCTCCTCAGGGATAGGCTTAATGTTGTTAGTGGCTTACTATGCCAATATGGATTTTCCTTGGGGATTATTGCAATATTACATAGAGATGCCCTGGCCACTAGGATAGAATGGCTGTTATGTCAGAACAAGAGTTTATTCCCTGTGCCATAATGCGTGGCGGCACCTCCAAAGGCATCTACTTCCTATTAGATGACTTACCAGCTGAGGAGACTAGCCGCAATCAGTTGATATTATCACTGATAGGTGGCGATGCCCGTCAGGTCAATGGTATGGGTGGAGGAGATATGCTTAACAGCAAGGTGGCGCTTGTATCTAAGGCGAAAGATAACAAAGCCGACATTGAATATCGTTTCATTCAGGTGGTGCCGGGAGAGAACCGTATGGATACCGCCCCGACCTGTGGCAATATCTTAGCTGGAGTCGGTGCATTTGCAATTGAAAAGGGATTAATCACCGCTCAGAATGGTGAGACAAGTCTGGTCATCTATGATGTCAATACTGGCAGCTATGTTGAACAGATTGTTCAGACCCCAGCTGGCAAGGTTAGCTATGATGGCGAATGTGTAATAGCCGGTGCACCTGGCAAGGCTGCCCCAGTTCTTATGTATTATCTCAATTTTACTGGTGCTAAGACTGGTAAATTATTTCCCACTGGCAAGCCCATTGATATTATTGAAGGAATAGAGCTTAGCTGCTTGGATGCAGCCATGCCCATAGTATTATTTCGGGCCAAAGATTTAGGGGTCAAAGGCACTGAGACCTACACAGCCTTAGAGAATAACAGGGCATTGAAAGAACAACTAGCGAGGTTACGTCTTGCGGCCGCGGCGAAGATGGGAATGGGGGATGTTCGTGACCAGGTCATTCCTAAGGTTGCCCTTGTCGCTGAGCCCTGTGAGGGAGGCACTATTTGTTCTCGCTATTTCACTCCTCATACTGCTCATGCTGCCTATGCGGTTTCCGGTGGCATTGCTTTGGCAACCTCAGTGCTCAGTCCGGGCACTATAACTCATCAGCTAGCTGATAAGCCACCAAAGGATGATAATGGGGATTATTTGATAGATATTGAACACCCTTCGGGCACTATGAGAGTAATGCTTAAGCTAGTTGATAATGAACCACAAAAGGCTGGCACGGTTCGCACAACTCGTCTGATTATGTCGGGGCATGCCCATCTTGGCGGGCTCTGATAGCTGGAATCAAAGATTGAATAGCTAAACATAACAATAGAGAGATTTCAAGTAAAAAGCACTAACCTACCTTTCAAAGAAGAAATGAAGGGCTAGTTAAAGCAGGTTGTCAGTTTGAGCTAGGAAAGCAGATTGTCTAAACAGGTCTTAGTTGGAGTGAGTCTGTCCTAGCCGCTTCGGTTGAAGTTGAGGGTCCTAAGCCAAAGCAAATCGTTCGTTTAAGGAAGCAGCTGGTCTAAACGGGTCCGGTTTAGTTGGGGTTTGGCAGGCGTCCCCTCCAAAGACCACCAGCTACGCCATTCGGCAGGGGCTAGCGGAGTGCAGCGAATGGCGGGATATTGACTTGAAGTGCCAAAATCCCAGATAAGATTGGCATCGATTTTTTCATCCCCTTCTATGCTCCCACTATTATCCCTATCACACCAGACAGCCAATGGCTCGTCCTCATCACCAAATATATTCATATCCTCGTCCCAACTAGCATAAATCCCGTCATAGCCAGTCGGCATCTGAAGTTGTTCGCTGGTCTTGGCTTCACCATGATTGCCACTATTTCTGCCACTAGTATCACTGTCCCAATAAGAAGCATTTCCAGTCCCACTTCCAGTTCCAGCTAGCATATTAGTATTACTGCCTGAAACTACATAAGAATAAGCAACCTTGACAGAGTCGCCAGCGCTTCCCATCAGACCGCCTACATTAGCACTCCCGCTCACCTCACCCACCACAACCGAAGAAGAATGAATCCGAGAAAGGTGACTTTGCCCCACCAGACCGCCTATTATATTAAATCCTCCCACTTCACCGGCCACAACCGAAGAAGAATGAATCCGAGCTAAATCACCCCACCCCATTAAACCGCCTAAATAGTTACGAGAAAATACGCTAAGTGGGCCGCTGATATCTATTCCTATCACCTCAGCTACCACAACCGAAGAAGAAGCAATCCAAACCGAGTGACCCAACCCCACTAAACCTCCTACAGCAGCACCACCTCTAATCTCTTCCATCGCAACCGAAGAAGAATGAATCCGAGCCGATGAACCATCCCCTACCAGACCGCCTACCCTAAGCCTACCTATCACTCTCTCGGCACGAAGAATCAAATTGCGAATCTCTGAGCCTTCGGCTATATAACCAAACAAACCCACACAATCTTCACCTGAACGATTAATGTTTAAATCACTAATCGTCCAGCCATTGCCTTCAAAGGTCCCATTAAAAGCATCTCCTTGACATCCATCGGTAAGACCATCTGTATCATTCCCTAAGGGTCGCCAGCCCTCACCTCCATCAGCATTCGCATAGGCGGCAAGACTTATATCCGCAACCAGCTCATAGCCATTACAAGAAGTGGTAGTGCTACCACCACAGCCAGTTTGGTCGAGCGCCCCACTCGCCGATGACTTACGCCCACTACCATCTAGAGCATACCTCACTTCATCCAACTGCGCCGCCGTGGCTATCTCTATCAACCCATCGCCATCATCATCTATGTCCACTCCATCCACTGAACTATCACCATCGCAATTGGCTAGTTTGGCACATCCCCTTGCCTCAATACCATCTCCCACTCCATCATTATCGCAATCAGTATTTTGAACACATCCAGCCTCTTCATCACCATCTCTTGCTCCATCATTATCGCAATCGGCTTTTATTACACAAGCTGCCGCTACTTCATCCATATCTGTGACACTATCCCCATCGCAACCCACTAATAGCGAACATCTCACATTAGCTGAATTCATCTGCCGCTCTTTCACATCATTATCATCCAATCCATCATTATCGTCATCATCATCCACACTATCCGCTCGCCTATCTCCATCCGTATCCACCCCCGAGCGAATACCGGCCCCGGCGTGATCATCACGATTCTCTTGCCAAACAAAAACTATATCCACCTCCTGCTCGCTGCCATCGCTAAGAATTCCCCTAATCTGAAACTTCCAATCTCGATCAGCTAGTCCGGTAAAATCATAGCTGCCGTCAGCAAATTCGTCTATGTTGATAGTTCTTTCCTCAGACTCACTTCCACTAGTTGCCGTGATATTCAAAGAAGTAAAATCACCAAAGTCCGACTGGCTGCCTATTTGAAACCCACCCCTGATGGGAGCAAAAGTGAGACTCGCGTCAAAAACTCCCAGAACCATCGCGCCGTTTCCCGGACCATTGTCTCCCGGATCACCGTCCATCGAACCGTTATTCATCGAACCACTCGAACTGCTGCCTGAACCACCCCCGCCGCCAGCACAAGCAGTAAGAACAATCGATAAGAAACCAGCTGCAACTAAGAAAAAGAGAAACCGTCTCACCTTGCCAAGCAAAATCCGAGAATCTCGAGGACATAGGAGGGCAGTGAAACGAACAATACTAGCCAGCCCAGAAAGAGAAAATGGTCTGGTCATATTGAAATTTTTCATAAGATAATTTTGATCTGTTTTCATATCAGGTCTCCGATTAAATTAAAAAATAAGAGGGTATTATACCAAAAAATACAAATAAAAGGGGAAACCTGTATAAAAAAACAAAAAAAGATGCATTTAATTGAAAAAATTAATTTTTATAAGCCATTCCCTTAGGTGTTCTTAATTGCCTTTAATTATCTTTAATTGCCTTAATTATCTCAATTATCTCAACTATCGCACAAATCGCTTCTAATCATCGCTCAAATTAAGGCTCAGTTTCAATCTTCAAAAACGTTTTTATTAATTAGAATAGACTAATTAATTAAAGGTTTCAGGTTAAAATTAACTCCCCTTAAAAATTTTTTTATACTATGTTAGTTGGAATTCCGAAAGAAGTTAAAGATCACGAATATCGGGTTGGGATGGTGCCGGCTTCAGTTGCCGAACTAACCAAAAGGAACCACTCGGTAATCGTTGAAAACAATGCTGGAGTCGGCTCAGGTTTCAGTAACCAAGATTATGAGAAAGTAGGCGCTAAGGTCGTCCATTCCCACGCCGAGATCTATGATCAAGCAGAGTTGGTTGTTAAGGTAAAGGAGCCTCAGGCAAAAGAAAGACAGCTACTGAAAGAAGATCAGCTACTCTTTACTTATCTGCATTTGGCTCCAGATAGAGAACAGACAGAAGACCTGCTTGCCAGTGGTGCCATCTGTATAGCCTATGAGACCATCTCTTCACCCGATGGTCGCCTTCCCCTCTTAGCTCCTATGTCAGAAGTGGCAGGTCGCTTATCTATTCAAGCAGGAGCACATAGCTTGGAAAAGCAGAAGCAAGGAAGAGGTATATTACTTGGTGGAGTAGCAGGAAGCGGCAAAGGAATGGTAGTAATCCTTGGCGGTGGTATAGTAGGTGTCAATGCCGCTGTGATTGCAGTAGGCATGGGCGCCCATACGGTCGTGCTGGATAATAACCTAGAGGTCTTGCGCCGTATTGAGAATCAGTTCGGCTCCCAGTTGGAAACTGTTTTTTCCAATAGCACCAATATAGAGCATTATATTACCCAAGCGGATTTGGTCATCGGGGGTGTTCTTATTCCGGGCGCGGTGGCTCCTAAGCTCATTAACAGTGAGATGGTTAAGAAGATGAAATCAGGTTCGGTGCTGGTAGATGTTGCTATAGATCAAGGCGGGTGCATGGAGACCTCTCGTCCTACTACTCATTCCGACCCTACTTATGTCGTTGATGAGGTCATTCACTATTGTGTAACCAATATGCCGAGCATGGTGGCGCGCACTTCTTCAATAGCCTTGAATAATGCAACCCTGCCCTTCATTGTGAAGTTAGCAGACCAAGGCTATATCAACGCCTTAAAAAATGACCGCTACTTTGCCGATGGGCTCAATATTCATAAAGGAAAGGTAACCTACGAGGCAGTAGCCGAATCACAAAACCTTCCCTATCACAATAGCACTAGTGTCCTTCATTAGATTTCATTAGATGGAGCTAAGCCTATTGTTCTTTATCAGTTATTAAGGAGAAAAAGAATATGAAAATGACAGCAAGCGAGGCATTTGTTGAGACACTTGCCTCAAGAGGAGTTAATAATGTTTTCGGCATAGTTGGCTCTGCCTATATGGATGCCTTGGATATCTTTCCCGCAGCTGATATCCGTTTCATTCCTACGGTTCACGAGCAGGGCGCAGCTCATATGGCGGATGGCTATGCTCGGATTAGTGGCAAACATGGAGTGTGTATTGCCCAAAACGGTCCCGGTATAACGAACTTTGTCACTGCCATTGCGGCAGCCTATTGGGCTCATTCACCGGTAGTGGCTATTACCCCTGAAACCTCTAGCATAACCATAGGGCTTGGAGGATTTCAAGAAACAGATCAGCTGCCTATTTTTTCTCGTATCACTAAATATCAAGCTCATATTACTGAGTCAGAGAGAATGGCAGAACTAACGGCTCGCGCCTTAGATATGGCGATGGCAGAAATGGGTCCCACCCAGTTAAACATACCCCGTAATAAATTCTATGGTGATATAGACACTGAGATCCCATCCAACATTTCGACATCCTTAGGTTGTGGTAACGAGAAAGACCTAGAAAGAGCTGCTGCCGCCTTAGCGGAGGCAAAGAATCCAGTCATCTTGGCTGGCGGTGGGATAGTCATTGGCGATGCTTTCACTGAGGTGATTGCTTTGGCTGAACTTCTTCATAGTCCGGTGGTCAATAGCTATTTGCATAATGACTCTTTTCCAGCTCAACATCCCTTATGGTGCGGCCCTCTTGGCTATCAAGGTTCTAAGGCGGGGATGAAGCTCATCTCAAAAGCTGACTTGGTGCTGGTTATAGGTTCGCGTCTAGGTCCTTTTGGCACATTGCCTCAGCATGGTTTGGAATACTGGCCGCAAAAGGCAAAGATTATTCAGATAGATGTGGATCGCGCGGTGCTTGGTCTGGTTCATTCAGTAGAGATTGCTATTCAAGGAGACGCTGCTCTGGCAACCCAAAAACTTATCCAGCTGTTGAAATCTAGGAAGTTGCAATGCCTCGAAAACAAGACGGCAAGAGAAGCAAATATCCGTGATGAAAAGAAGCAATGGGAAGAGGAGCTAAACAAATGGACTCAGGAAAAAGACCACTGGAGTCAGGATATGCAAAGGGAAGCCAATTATCCTTCGCCACGACAGATATTACGTGAATTAGAAAAGGCCATGCCTTCCAATGCTATGGTATCAACGGACATAGGCAATATATGTTCGGTTGCCAATAGCTATCTCAGATTTAACAATCCGAAGAGCTTCTTTGCCGCTATGAGTTTCGGCAATTGTGGCTATGCTTTTCCCGCTATCATAGGGGCAAAGGTGGGAGCACCAGACAGGCCGGCGGTGGCATATGTAGGAGATGGCGCTTGGTGTATGAGTTTCGGCGAAATCCTTACCTGTGTGCGTGAGAATATACCAGTGACTGCGGTCGTCTTTCATAATGCCCAATGGGGAGCGGAAAAGAAGAATCAGGTAGATTATTATGGTCTCCGTTTTCTCGGTTCTAATTTGAAGAACCCTAATTTTGCCGAGGTGGCCAAAGCTATGGGTGCTGAAGGTGTTACTATAGACAAGCTTGACCATATAGGTCCCGCTTTGAGTCAAGCTTGCACAGCTCAACAAGATGGTAAGACCACTGTGCTAGAGATTATGTGCACTAAGGAACTAGGAGACCCTTTCCGCCGCGATGCATTGAAAAAACCACAACGCCATCTAGCAAAGTATAAGTCCTACGAATAGCTTCCCGTTAAGATGGCACTTCCCACTGGCGGGAATAAATTGGTGGCTTCTTTTTATTCTCAAGCTGCCAAACTTGGCTTTCCACTAGTATTTGCTGAGGGAGAGGACCCTAGGGTCATAGCAGCTGCCGAGCGATTAGCTGAGGAAAAGCTATGTCGCCCTATCTTGCTGACGGCTGGCAAGCCAATAGAAGTTTCAACTAATATAGAGGTGATTGATCTTCTCACCGATAGCCGCCGAACCTCTTTTGCTAATCAGTTGGCGAAGATGCCAAAATACCAAGACCAAGACCCAGCTGAACTAGTAAGTAATCCACTCGTATTTGCTGCCCTGCTGATTAAGAATGGCTATGTGCGTGGCGGAGTTAGTGGTGCTCACTTCACCACTGCTGAGGTGCTAAGGGCGGGGTTGAACATCATTGGTAAAGCAAAAGATGTTCAGACTGTCTCATCTAGTTTCTTAATGATTGGCGAGCAAAGTTGTTATAGCTTTGCCGATTGTGCCATGGTGGTAGAACCTACCGCCCATCAGCTAGTTGATATTGCTTTGGCAACCATTCATACTCATAGCCTATTGGTGGAGGAGCAGCCACGGGTTGCATTTTTATCATTCTCCACTAAGGGATCGGCGGAACACCCTCAGATTGAGAAGGTCCGCCAAGCAGTTGAGCAGCTACAGAAGGACTATCCGACCCTATGCTGTGATGGCGAACTACAACTAGATGCTGCTTTGGTGCCATCGGTTGCTCGGCTTAAGGCTCCTGATTCTCCTGTTGGTGGTCAAGCCAACATATTGATATTTCCCAATTTGGTAAGCGGTAATATAGGCTATAAATTGACTCAATATATAGGAGGATTCCAGGCAATAGGCCCTATAGTCCAAGGACTTAGTGCTCCTTTTATGGACCTGTCGCGTGGCTGTAGCAGCGATGATGTGGTTCTGATGAGCTGTTTTGCCTCCATTTTGGCTCAGTCTCAATGAGCGTGTTTGATTTAGAATAGCAGATATAATTCTTTTTCAGCGTATTTGTTGACTAGGCTCCTAGAGCCCCAGAAAAATCATTGATTTATAAAAAACTATTCAGAAAATTATTAAAATTATTGAAGATTATTAAGGACAACTTATGGAAAAAAATATTAACCTTGGTATAGTAGGTCATGGATTTGTTGGTAAAGCAGTAGACTCTGGTTTTGTTGAAGGAGTTCATAAAATCATAGTGGATCCTAAATATGATGATGTTGGCCCTAGAGTCCTGTTAGAAAGGCCAGTGAAAGCCATATTTATCTGTGTCCCTACACCAGCATTGAGTTCTGGCAAGGTGAATGACTCTATCTTGTTAGATGTAGTGAAGGAGATAGCTTCTTTGATAAAGAAAGACAGGCCGCTAATAATAGTTAAAAGCACTGCTCCGCCAACTACTTTTGAGAATCTAAAAAGGATCTATCCCCGCCTAATTTATAACCCGGAGTTCTTACGCGAGCGAAGCGCGGTAGAAGACTTCTTAAATCCCCCCGTGCATATATTCGGTGGAGATTCAGAGGATCTAGATGAAGTGGAGATGATCTATCGCGAATATTCGTCTTGCGCGATCTGTCCCGTATATAAAACCGATATCAAAACCGCCTCACTATTGAAATATACCATTAATAGTTTTCTGGCAACCAAGGTCATCTTTTTCAACCAGTTGAAGGATCTTCATACAACCTGTGGGGCTCAATCTACTTGGGAGGAGTTCATTAAGATGGTGTCTTGTGATGAACGAATTGGGAGTTCTCATATGCATGTGCCGGGGCCAGATGGAGAATGGGGTTATGGTGGCTCTTGCTTTCCGAAAGATACGCGCGCCTTTGTTCACTATGCTAATTCACAACAAGAGCCGTTTGATTTGTTGGAGAGGGTAGTTAATCTTAATGAGAAATATCGGCAAAAATAACTCTCCTCTATGACAGCCATTGCAATTGTTTTGGCGGGAGGGATTTCTAGCCGTTATCACAAGCAAACTCCTAAGCAATTTGAACTATTTAAAGGGCGCCCGCTAGTAAGCTATGCGCTAGATAAGTTTAACAGCTGTGACCAGATAGACAGGATCCTATTGGTATTGCCAGCTAAGATGATGGAGGAAGCAAAGATTAAGGAAGCAAAGATTAAGGAAGCAACCGAGCTTCTCAACCCTGATCAATGGCATAAGCTTAAGCACCCATTCATTGCTGGGGGTGAGAGACGATGCGACTCTTGTTATCAAGCCTTGAAGAGTTTAACTGACTGTCCGCCCGATAGCCTGGTCTTAGTGCATGATGGCGCCCGTCCTTTTGTCAGTCTTGCTCTGATAGAGAGATCGATTGAAGTCCTACATGATTATGCGGGTGTGATACCAGCACTGCCAGTGGTAGATAGTCTCGCCAGAGTAATAAAGGAACCTCAATCAAGAGAGCCGTCTATAGGAGAAGAGATGAAAGAGGCAGGCGATAAGATAGCTATGGTTCCACGGCGGCAAGTCTTTCAGCTTCAAACTCCGCAAGGATTCTCTCTTAGGCTCTTGAGGGCAGCCTATGATCATTTCTACCTTAATGAAAAGGAAGATAGGGAGGAGCATAAAGAGGAGCAGCCCGAACCAACTGATGACTGTTCTATCATCCTAAATTACGATAAGAAGGCGCGCCTAAAAGTAATAGAGGGTGAAAGAAAGAATATGAAGATTACCTATCCTGAGGACATTGAATTACTTAGCTCCTACCTCTGGGACTAGGTTCGCTCAGCAAGATATTCCACATCTGTTTTGGGTGTTTGCCTCAAGGTCTTCCATAGGACATGGCGAACCCAGCCTTTTTGAAAGATAATGCTATGAAGCGCCTCTAATAAGGGCATGGAGACCGAGAGCTGCTGTGCTTTGGCATAGACCAATCTGGTGGTATGAACCCCTTCCGCTACTCCGCCCAAATGCTTGTTAATCTCATCAACCGATTGCCCCTCTGCCAGCTTCTGCCCAAAGCGATAGTTACGACTATGAGGAGAAGAACAGGTAACTATAAGGTCTCCTATGCCGGTCAAACCCAAGAAGCTGATGGGATCTACTTGTAATTTGGTAGCCAAATGACTCATCTCCATCAGGGCGCGAGTGATGAGGATACTCTTGGTATTCATACCAAAGCCGAGAGCATCGGCTATACCAGCCGCTATGGCATATATATTTTTCAGCGCCCCACCAAGTTCCACCCCATAGACATGGTCGCTCTCAAATATATGAAAATACTTGGTTTCTAATGCTTGCCTTGCTAGTTGTCTTAACAAAGAATTATGAGAGGCTATGACCGTCCCAGTGATATGTTTGGCAGCCAGCTCAGAGGCAAGATTAGGCCCGCTCAGGACTCCTATTTGCTGGTCGGGTTTGTAGCCCTTAGTGCTTAGCTCAGCAGCCATAATCTGACTCATGGTGCGAAACCTATCTGGTTCTAATCCCTTAGTGGTGCTGATAAGATAGTGTTGAGGAGTGATACTTGGCAATAGCTGGCAAAAAATCTGATGAAATGCCTTACTAGGTATTGCTATTAAGAGAAGCCTGCTATGATGGACTGCTCGGTCCATATCAGTGGTTGGACTGATGGAGCTGGCTAACTTGATATTTGGAGCGTATTTTGTGTTGTATCCCGTTGCCCCTATCTCAGCGGCGAGATTTTTATCTCTCAGCCATAGGATAACCCTATGTCCCAGTGAGGCGCAAATATGAGCTAGGATGCTGCCGAAAGCGCCGCCACCTAGAATAGAGACCTCAATAGGATTAGTGGTTTTCAATATTTTCGCGAATTACTTCAGCGTTGCGCGGAATGCGAAACCTAAAGGTCCTTTGTTTTATTGCTATATTGCTTTTTAAGTCAGCAAAGATAAACACTATCTTCTGCCCCAGCGGATTAGTCCATTGCAATTCATAAGGAAGCCCTTGCCTAAACTGGATAAAGAACTCGTCTGGTTGAGAAGTATCAAGACGGCGAAGAAAGAAAACAGCCGTCCTATCATCTGGTTGGGATATTTCCATCGAGGCTAATATCTCTTCGTTTCCCTCAAGGAAAAAGAAAGGGGGTAGATTCTGGCGGTCAAGAGGACGAATGATAACTTGATGCAAATCCTTGTCATAGATATATATATCCTTTCCATCAATTACTAGGGTTTGAGAATAGGGAGGGGCGATTTCCCAGAAGAGTCTGAGAGGTCGCGCCATAACAAACTTGCCCTTCAAGGTGCGCAGCTCAGCACTGTCATCGTCAAACTCATACTGAGTAAAGCTTCCTTCTAATGACTTAATAGAGGTAAGGATGGTTCTTAAATTCTCAGCAGCCCTGTCTTCGGCGGCTATAGCCAAAGGCAGTAATAAGAAGATGAAGAGAAGCCTCATATCCCTCATACGGCGCGATTCACCATAAGAGAAAATAGCTGGCGAAGAAAGTCGGCTTTGGCGGGCAAGAAATCTATCTCAGCTAGTGCTTGCTCTAGGAGCTGAGCCTTCTTCTTTTCCGCTGCTTCTATACCTGCAACCTGAGGATAAGCGGATTTCTCTTCTTTGCCCTCCTTGATGTCAAGAATATCATCCTGTATTTGAAATGCTAGTCCTATGGCTTGCCCTGCCTTAGTGAGTTGGTCTAGCTCCTTATTATCGGGCTTGGCAATACTGAGGACGCCCAGTTGTAGTGAGGCGGTAATAAGAGCAGCGGTCTTTAGCAGGTGCATCTTCTCTACCTCTGTTATGGACAATTCTTTCTCCTCACCAATGAGATCCAATGACTGCCCACATACCATATCACGGGCAGCTGCAGCCAGATGCTGATTCATAAGCTGTTTTTGAGCCTTAGTATATGGAGGGGCATCCAATATCTGCTGAAATGAGATGACCTGCATGATGTCGCCGGCGAGTATGGCATGGGCTTCGCCAAACAGCCTATGGCAACTCGGCATATTCCGTCTGAAATCGTCATCATCCATTGAAGGCAAATCATCATGAATCAACGAATAGCAATGCATCAGTTCAATGGCAGCCGCTGCATACTTGGTAGGTTCAATATTATCGTCAAACGCCATAGCCGTTCCATAGCATATTAGCGGTCTTATCCTCTTGCCACCAGTAGTTACCGCGCTATATATAACCGCGTCTATTATGCGTGGCGTTGAAGGATAGAGCTTCTTTAGCGGCTGGACTATCTGATTAAGAAATTCGTCTGTTTGCTGGCGGAGTTGGGAACAATGATGCTCAAAGGAAGAGGGGCTTTTCAAGTTTAGCGTGATTCGGTCGGCGATCTGTTAGTATCAGGGCTAATCTTTTCTATCTTTTGGCTGGCATTGGTTAGGGCTTTTTGGCATTCCTTTATCAGATAAAGACCTCGCTCATACTTTTTGATGCTCTCATCCAGTGGAAGCCTCCCTCCTTCAATGGCTTCAACGATTTGTTGAATCTCTGCTATGGCTTTTTCAAAGTTTATTTCGGTTTGATTGGTCTGGTTCATTTGTCTTTCTCTGGCACATAGCCAGCTGCTTTGTCATATTCACGGTTGTGGAAGAAGTGATCCATCTGTTCGTTCAAATAACTACGGCTGCTAGAATCCGCTAGGTTCAGATGTTTCTCATTAATCAGTGTGGTCTGATGAGCAAGCCAATCGCCCCATGCCTGTTGAGAGACATTGTCATATATATACTGTCCCTTCTCACCGGGCAAAGGAGCCTGTGCTAGCCCCGGCATCTTCTTTTGATACTTTATACAAAATACTTCACGCATTGTTCAATTTTGCTATCTCTTTCATTAGCCTATTCATAGGAGCAGGCAACCCTGCTTGTTGCTTCTTCTCTATACTATACCACATATGATTGGTCTCAGCCACTTGAGCTGGGCTTTTTGTTAAGCGCGCTATGACAGGTTGAATCAGCAGGTTAAAGTGAGAGAAGCTGTGCTTTAAAGGAGACAAGTGAGTATGAAAAGAAACCCTGCTACCAAATCTCTGCTGAATACTGTTGTGAAGTTGGCTCAGATTGTCAAACTGAGGTGGGCACCAGAGATTACTCCATATACCTATTGGCGGTCTTCTTTCCACTAGGACTTCATTACAGCTGTTTATGACAAAGGCGAAATAGCTTTGTCGCTCTGGCTTAATTCTCTTAGCTTTGGCTTTTGGCAGCTGTAGGTTGTTCTGATAGGCGAGACATCCCTTATGTAGCGGACAAATATTACACAGCGGCTGGGCAGAACGGCAGATGGATGCCCCAAGATTCATCAAGGCCTGGTTATACTTGCCCACCTGTTCTTGAGGCAACTGCTCTTCGGCAATCGCCCATAGCTTTTTAGTTAGCTGGGCGCCAGGATCCTCTAGGAGAGCAAAATAGCGAATTAATACTCGCTTGACATTGGTATCCAAGATGGGATATCTTAGTCCTCGGCTGAGTGAGAGAATAGCGCCAGCTGTGGATGCTCCTATACCAGGCAGTTGAACCAGCTCATCAAAATTGAGCGGCAGCTGACCTTGATGTTGTTTCATAACCAGCTTAGCCGCCAAATGAAGATGGCGCGCCCTACTGTAATAGCCTAAACCAGCCCACAGGGACATAACCTCGTCTATGGAGGCTGCTGCCAGATCTTTCACGGTTGGAAATCTATCTATAAAGCGGGTGAAATAGCCCTTAACAGTGGCAACCTGAGTCTGCTGGAGCATAATCTCGGAAACCCAAACTCTGTAAGGGTCTGGACTATGCCAAGGAAGCTCTTGCTTCCCCTCATAGTGATACCAGTTCAATAGGGGTTGGGCTATGACACTCATAGGTTACTGGATAAAATACGAATCAAAGATAGTACCCTGCTTTGCTTTGCTCCCTCATCATGATCATAATACCAGTTCAATAGGGGTTCGGCTATGACACTCATAGGTTACTGGATAAAATACGAATCAAGGTGCTTCAAGGGGATCTATATCAGCATGCCATCTAACCCCGCTTAGCTTGGTATTCTCTGCCAAAGAGGTCAGTCCTGCTATAACAAAATGAACGGCAGAGCGGCTAGCAGATCTAATAATCAGGGCGCGGCGATAATAGTTGTTTCGTTTTGGCAGACTGCACTCAATGGGATCTAATAGGGACGCCCGTTTCTCTCGCGCCTTAGCATTCATCTCAGCCTTAATAGATCTCAACAGCCTAATCGCATTGTCCTCCTTAATTGCTTCGGCTCTGAGATAGGCGAAGTAGGTGAAGCAGGTGAAGGAAGGGAAGCCCAGTTGTTCGCGATCTTGAAGTTCTCGCCGAGCAAAAGTGCTATAGCCTTCTTTTAGCAATGCAACTAGGGTAGAGTTTTTTGGATAGTAGGTAGATAGAAGGGACTTGCTTTGCTTTGCCTCTTGATCATAATACCATTTCAATAGGGGTTGGGCTATGACACTCATAGGTTACTGGATAAAATACGAATCAAGGTGCTTCAAGAGGATCTATATCAGCATGCCATCTAACCCCGCTTAGCTTGGTATTCTCTGCCAAAGCGGTCAGTCCTGCCATAACAAAATGAACGGCAGAGCGGCTAGCAGATCTAATAATCAGGGCGCGGCGATAATAGTTATTCCGTTTTGGCAGACTGCATTCAATGGGACCTAATAGGGACGCCCGTTTCTCTCGCGCCTTAGCATTCATCTCAGCCTTAATAGATCTCAGCAGCCTAATTGCATTGTCCTCCTTAATGGCTTCGGCTCTGAGATAGGCGAAGTAGGTGAAGCAGGTGTAGGCAGGGAAGCCCAGTTGTTCGCGAGCTTGAAGTTCTCGCCGAGCAAAAGTGCTATAGCCTTCTTTTAGCAATG
Source organism: Gammaproteobacteria bacterium (assembly GCA_965215225.1). GTDB lineage: Bacteria > Pseudomonadota > Gammaproteobacteria > CBDBNL01 > JAAOII01. Next base: position 777,918 of record OZ244039.1, on the reverse strand, counting down.
CAACTAGGGTAGAGTTTTTTGGATAGTAGGATAGGACCCTGCTTTGCTTCGCCTCTTGATCATAATACCATTTCAATTCAGCTATGACGCTCATAGGTTACAGGCTACAGGCTATTGGATGAGATGAGAATCAAGGTGCTTCGAGGGGATCTATATCAGCATGCCATCTAACCCCACTTAGCTTAGTATTCTCTGCTAAAGCAATCAGTCCTGCTATAACAAAATGAACGGCAGAGCGACTAGCAGATCTAATAATCAGGGCGCGGCGATAATAGTTGTTTCGTTTTGGCAGACTGCATTCAATGGGACCTAATAGGGACGCCCGTTTCTCTCGCGCCTTAGCATTCATCTCAAGCTTAATAGATCTCAACAGCCTAATCGCATTATCCTCCTTAGTTGCTTCGGCTCTCAGATAGGCGAAGTGGGTGTAGGGAGGGAAGCCCAGTTGTTCGCGGGCTTGAAGTTCTCGCCGAGCAAAAGTGCTGTAGCCTTCTTTTAGCAATGCAACTAGGGTAGAGTTTTTGGGATAGTAGGTAGGCAATAGGACTCTGCTTTGCTTCGCCTCTTCTTTTCTCCGCCCTACTCTGCCAATGACCTGAGTGATTAGCTGAGCTGTGGTTTCAACCGAATGAAAGTCTGGACTGATAAGCCCTTGGTCACAATTGGCAATTATTGCCAGCCGTATCTGAGAAAAATCATGTCCTTTGGCAATAATCTGAGTGCCAACGAGAATACAAGGCTTGTTATGACGAACCTGCTGATAGAAGTCTACATAGGAGGCTCTTTTTCTCATACTATCTCTATCTATGCGGAGAACTGGAAAATCAGGAAACTTTTTAGCAAGCATATCCGCTAGTCTTTGAGTAGCGAAGCCACCGGCCTTCAAATCCCCTTTATGACAGGACGGACATAGATGAGGAACGGCCTGTTGCTTTTCACAAATATGACAAGCAAGAAGAGGAGGATACTTGTGTAGGGTCATGGGTCTTTCACACTGGCTGCATTCTTGAACCCAACCACAAGACGAACAGCACAGGGTAGGAGCAAAACCTCTACGATTGATGAATACCAATACTTGAGAACCTTGTTGTAGAGCCTGTGCTATGTTATCTATCACCATAGCTGGCAAAGGAGATTTCTCTTGCTTCATATCTAGCAGTCGACAAGGAATCTGACTGGCGCGATTGATTCGCTGAGTGAGGCGAAGCAGTTTGTATCTGCCGCTTTCAACATTGTAATAGCTCTCCAACGAGGGAGTGGCACTGCCTAAGATGATGGGGATGTTTAGTAGCTGGGCAAGCTTGATGGCTAGGTGCTTAGCATTGTAGCGAAACTCTGTATCCTGTTTATAGGACATATCCTGCTCTTCATCTATCACTATGCACCCTAGGTTGGCAAAAGGGATGAAGATGGTAGAGCGAGTGCCTATGACAACCCTTAGCTGATCTTGAGCTGCTAGGAGATAATTCTGCAACCTTTCGGCATTATTCATCTGAGAGTGCATCAGCCCAAGCGGTATTTGGAGAGACTCTTCTAGCCTTGCTAGGGTCTGAGGCGATAAGGATATCTCTGGCACCATAAAAAGAGCCTGCTTGCCTTGCTTCACCATCTGGCGAATAATCTCAATATAGACTTCTGTCTTGCCGCTATTGGTCGGCCCTTCCAACAGAAAACAACTGAATTTGTCAGCTATAGCTATGACTGAATTAACCGCCTCTTGCTGCTCGTGGGTGAGTTGAACCGGACTTTCAGAACGCACCTGAGTCTGTGATATAGGACTAATTAGTCTTTCTTTTACTAGCCCTTTTACTAGCCCCTTTTTCACTAGAACCCTTAGGACAGACCTTTTGAAATTAAGCCTAGCTAGATCTTCTTCATTGAGTTCTTTTTGGGCGCGGAGATAATCCAATATTTCTCTTTGCCGAGGGCTCTTAACAACCACAGTCTGCTCAGCTGTGGATTTATTGAGATGCCATACTCGTTTGCCTTTGAGCACAGCCTTCTCACCCTTACGAAGTGCAACTGGTAGTGCTGTCTCTAGCACCTTGCCTAGGGGAGCATGATAATAATCAGCAGCCCAGCAAAGAAGCGAATAGAGTCTATGATTGAAAAGAGATTGACTATCTATCAGTTCCTCCACCGACTTGATCTTTGGATAGTTACTGGTTTTCTCCTCTCCGCTGATAAATCCAACTAACCGCTGATTGCCAAAACTTACTTTGACGCGAGAGCCGAGTAGAGAAGGACTATATTCATCTGCCAGCTGATAGGTGAATTCTTTTCTTAACGGCAAAGGAAGGGCGACTGAAACTAGATGTTTATCCAAAAGACTGTTAATTGAGAGTATTGAAAGTTGAATTTTAGTAGAATGACCCTTAGCATAGTTGCTATTATAAAAGTTTAACAACTCGCCATTTCTCTCTATCAGGCATAGTTTTTTATTGTTGTATAGTAGTTAAGGATGTCAGCAAGTCGGGGGCGTTTTTTCTGTTGGAGGAGAGGTGCCTGAGCGGTCGAAAGGGCACGCCTGGAAAGCGTGTATACGGGCAATCGTATCGAGGGTTCGAATCCCTCCCTCTCCGTCATGTTGAATAGATAGTAGAACCGTCAAAAACCGGTTGTATTCTTATTGTTTTGGCAGCTGGTTTCACTATAATTAAGAGAATTATACGGTATTTTCCACAAATCCATAAATTCCCTTATTTTTTGCCTTCTTTTTGACGGGCGTCTGTAAAAGAAAGCTTGTGAAGCGGTTAAACTTCGCTTTGGGACTTTCTTTTTCATAATATTCTCTTTTGTGGAAGATTGGATATAATTCCCATAATTAATGACACTAAATTAACAACAAATAAGAGTAAAATAAGACAATGAAACTTGCGAACCTTCTTACTACTGCATCCATCTTGGTCAGCTTTTATGCCATGGTGGCAGCATTGGATGGTAATTTCAATCATTCGGCAGCTGCCATTATTATTGCTGCTTTCTTAGATGCCTTTGATGGACGAATTGCCAGACTTACGCGCACTGCCAATAGCTTTGGCGAGCACTATGATTCGCTTGCTGATGTTATTGCCTTTGGTGTAGCCCCTGCCCTGTTGGTATTCTTATGGGGTCTAGAAGATCTCGGTAGCGCTGGTTGGGGAGTATGTTTTATTTTTATTGCCTGTTGTTGTGTTCGTCTTGCTCGCTTTTCCACCAATGCTGGCGTAGAAGGCAAGACATATTTTTATGGCATGCCGAGCCCGGCTGCTGGTGGGTATATTGCCTCTCTTATCTGGTTACTGGAAACCTATCCTATCTCGGCTAATTATGGCTTACCGCTGGTAGCAGTAGTCACGACCATAACTGCCTTGCTGATGGTCAGCGCCCTACCCTTTATCAGTTCTCGCCGGCTCATGCTTTTTTCACCGGCTCTAATAAATCTGGTGGCCGCAATAATTTATTTCGGCTTGCTAATCTCAAAACCAGCCGAAACTCTATTTGTATCCGGTTGTCTCTATATTCTAATTACCCTAGTTAGCTCAGCAAGAAGGAGACTGAAAAAGCAACAAGAACTTAAAGAGAGCCGTCCAACCAATAGGGCTTGATATTTGACATTAAAGTGACAAGCCAAGAAGAATTAAAAAAAGAAGCAGCTCTCTTAGTCCTAGCAGCATTAAAAGAAGAACATCTTGATTCGCTCCAGCTAGGCATAGGCACTGGTAGCACAGTCAACCTGCTGATAGAACTCTTAATCGAAATTAAGCATTTGCTAAGACCAGTTGCAGTTAGCTCTAAACAGAGTGCCAAACAACTTGATCTTCATGGAATCGCTTGGGAAGACACCAATATGATAAATGGCATAGACATCTATCTTGATGGTGCAGATGAGATTGACCCTTCCCTGAGAATGATAAAAGGAGGTGGCGGTGCTCTGACTGGAGAAAAAATACTTGCCCACCAATCAAAACAATTCTGGTGCTTCGTAGATCCAAGCAAGAAAGTGGAACTCTTAGGGGAGTTCCCAGTCGCAGTAGAAGTGGTTCAAAAGGCACGCAGTTTAGCGGGGCGCGAGTTGGTTAAACTAGGAGGCAATCCTGAATATCGTCAAGGATTCGTTAGCGACCATAACAATCCAATCCTGGATGTCTATGGCTTAGATCTTACCGACCCTCTCAAGATGGAAGAGCTCATAAACAATTTGCCCGGCGTTGTAGCCAATGGGATCTTCGCTCGCAATCCTGCCACTCGCTTGTTCTGCCCGTCCTAAGCGTAGGGTCTATTCTTCTACTTACCAAAATATTTTTGTCCCAACCTCTAATTGTGAACACTAGGCTTTTATAATAGATCTTTATCTAAGAGGAGACTAGAATTATGAAACTAAATCGGCTTGGTGATAGCGGGCTTCTTATAGGAGACCTGACACTAGGAACAATGACCTTTGGCGACACTGCTTCAGCAAAAGATGCTGAAACTATGATAGCAATGTTTGCCGATGCCGGTGGTAATCATATAGATACCGCAAATGTCTATGCTGAAGGCAGATCAGAACAAATTGTTGGCAAGATCATTGCCAAGAGGCGCACCCAATTTATTGTTGCAACCAAGGTGCGTTTCCCCCGTGGCGATGGCAGTAATGAATCTGGCTTATCTCGCCGCCATATTCTTATGGAAGTTGAGGCAAGTCTAAAACGTATGAAGACCGATTATGTGGATCTGCTCTATCTACATGGTTGGGATCCATTAACTCCCTTACCCGAAACTCTACGTGCATGCGATGATCTCATCACTTTTGGGAAGGCGCGTTACCTTGGAGTGTCCAACTTCAGCGCTTGGCACATAATGAAAGCCCTGCATTATTGTGAAATAAATGGCTGGCATAGATTCATTGCTGCTCAGTATCAATATAGCTTGCTGATACGAGATATAGAATATGAGTTCATTGGACTGTGTCAAAATGAGGGAATCGGCCTTATGCCTTGGAGTCCCTTAGGAGGAGGATTTCTTTCCGGTAAATACAAACCTGGCGATGCTCCTAAGCATGGCCGCATAGGCCGAACCGGTGAAGAGACCGAAGAGCATTGGAGCCGCCGTAGCACTGAGAAAAACTGGCGGATTCTCTCCACTGTGGCTGAGATAGCAACCAAACACAAGGCAACTCATGCTCAGGTCGCCTTAGCTTGGCTTAGACCTCGGCCAACTGTCTCCAGCACCATAATAGGAGCAAACACAACCGAGCAACTCAAAGACAATCTCGCCGCAATTCATCTAGATCTAGATGAAGAAGACATGAGGAAACTGGATGAAGTCAGCTCACTAGGGGAAATGTATCCTTATAGATTCCAAGAAATCTATTGCAATCGAACAATTCAAAAGCCTTTAGATTAGAAACCACTCTCTCGCTACAGGACAATTAGTTCGGGCATCATCTTTTTTCATTTAAGACATTAACCACTTGGTTTAATCCTCCTTAATCCTTAGTATTTAAAAGTCCTTCTTGAATACAGGTGGCGGATGCTAAGAGGGCTAGTTCTCCTTGGCATGCCAAAATCTACTTACGGAGATTAATATGAAGTTAAAATGTCTTGGCAACAGCGGGATACTGATTGGTGACCTATCCTTAGGCACTTTAAGCTTCGGTGATAGCACATCAATCAAGGAAGCAGAAAACATGATAGCAATGTTTGCTGATGCTGGTGGCAATCATATAGATACAGCTAATGTCTATGGCAAGGCAGAGGAAACCCTCGGCAAGATTATTGCCAAAAGACGAGACCAGCTCATCATTGCTAGTAAGATCCGCTTCTCGCGTCGCGCTAATAAAAATGATTCTGGCCTATCGCGCCGGCACATTCTTATGGAAGTAGAGGCTAGCCTAAGAAGAATGCAAATTGACTATATTGACTTACTCTATCTTCATAGCTGGGATCCTCTTACCCCTCTACCCGAAACTATGAGAGCATGTGATGATTTGATTACTTCGGGCAAGGTTGGCTATCTCGGCGTATCAAATTTTGCCGCTTGGCAGCTAATGAAAGCACTCTACCATTGCGATCTCAATGGTTGGCATAGGTTTGTTGTCGCTCAATATCAGTATAGCCTATTGATGAGAGAGATAGAATATGAGTTTATCGACCTTTGCCGGCACGAACAGATCGGGCTTATGCCATGGGGGCCTCTAGCTGGCGGCTTCTTAAGCGGTAAGAATAGGCTCGGTAGTACTCATCAACAAGCAAGAACAAACAGCTTGTCGATGCATGCAAATAAGCATTTAAATAATTACAACACCCAACGCAACTGGAGCATCCTTGCCGCTATAGATGACATTGCCGTTCGGCACAAAGCATCCTATTGTCAAATCGCTCTTGCCTGGCTAAGAAAGCAACCGGTCGTATCTAGTGTGATTATGGGAGCGCGCAATCTATCTGAGCTAAAGGAAAATCTAGGAGCTGCTCATATAGAGCTAAGCTCTCAGGATATGCAAACACTGAACGAAGCAAGCGCATTAGAAGGAATGTATCCTTATGGATTTCATAAGACCTACTGTGCTAGGTATTTGCAAATCTCCGCTTAGACTCAAAGCAGAGATTGTTAGCTATTCAGTATGACTCTTATAATGCCAATCTAACTTTAGACGACAAGCAGTAAAGAAGTTGTGGTTGCGAGGATGAATCAGTGGAACCCTCTCATCCGCCACAACAATTTCAATATTATCGCCGGGCAGTGCCTCCTGCTCGCCCCATCCATCAGCATAAAAAGCAATACTCTTGCCCTGCTTGATAGTAATTCTTAGGCGGCTAGCTAAAGGCAGTATAAGAGGACGATGACTTAGGGTGTGAGGCGATATGTTTGTTAGCCCAATGGCTTCCACCTGAGGAGCAATAATAGGACCGCCGGCCGATAAGGCATAGGCTGTGCTACCGGCTGGAGTGGCAACTATCAGCCCATCCGATCTTTCAGAATAGACAAACTTGTCATTAATCATGAGATCCACTTCTAGCATCCGACCGCTGCGCGAATGAACTACTAGATCATTAAATCCCTTATGAGTACATAAGACCTTATTCTCTCTCTTTAGAACACCTTGTAATAGAATTGCACTACTAGAAATATAGTCTCCTTGCAAAATCTGAGGCAGTAGTTCTGCTACATCACTATGAGCTAAGTCTGTCAGAAAACCTACCCTGCCACGATTAATACCCAAAATAGGAACACTATGATGAGCGGCGCTGCGAGCAAATTTTAGGAAACTCCCATCACCTCCGACTACCAACACCAGATCGCAGTTCTCTCCTATGGCTTCTTCCTTTATATAAGCCATATTCTTCAAACCCAAGTTGGGCGGCGGTCTGCCTATGAAACAGGTTGTCACGGAACAATCGGTCAATACCTTCTGAATGTCTCTTAAGGTCTGAATAACCTCTCTTTCATTAGATTTCACGACCATACCTAAACGAGTAAAGTGCTTGTTCTTCATAATTCTTTCATTAACCAATCTAGAATCTGAGCCATAGGAATCATCTGTGGCTCTGAGTCTCTCCGCCTTTTACACTCAACAGAATCCTTCGCAAGAGTCTTGGGACTTATAACTAGTCTATAAGGAATGCCAAGTAAATCCGAATCGGAAAACTTTACCCCAGCGCGTAGGTCGCGATCATCATAGAGCACCTTGACGCCTTGTTCGGTCAAGCTCTGATATAGTGTCATGGCTCGGCGCGCCATTACTTGGTCCCCTAAGGGCACTAAGACAACCTGAAAAGGAGCGATGACTGTAGGCCAGATTATGCCCTTATCATCGTGATTTTGTTCTATACAAGCAGCTACTATCCTATCTATTCCTATGCCATAACAACCCATAGTGAGAGTCCTCTGCCTGCCATCTTCATCCAATACCTGAGCATTCATCGCCTCAGCATACTTGGCGCCCAGCTGAAAAATATGCCCTACTTCTATTCCTCGTTTAATATAGAGACTGCCCTTGCCATCTGGACTTGGCTCGCCAGAAGTGATATTGCGCAGATCCGCTAGGGGAGGAAGTTGGCAGTCCCTCTCCCAATTGACACCAATATAATGCTTGTCGTCCTGATTGGCACCACAAGTAAAATCACTAAGCTGTGCCAGTTCATAATCCGCTATGCAAGGCACTGGAAGACTAACTGGGCCTATAGAACCCGGCGCACAACCAATAAGTGCTTTAATCTCTTCTTGAGATGCCATGGTCAAAGGCTTTGCTACCTGAGGCAGGTTCTCAGCCTTGACACCATTTAGCTCCCTATCACCACGAACCAAAAGGGCAATGAGAACAGGGTCTTCTTTAGTCCATCCCGCTGCCCTTAACAATAGAGTTTTAACCCCATTGTGGGCAGGCAAATTCAACTCCTCTTCCAAAGCCTTAATCGTATAAAGGCCTGGGGTATCTATGAGCTTAAGCGGCTGACTAGGAGCAAGGCAGGATTCAGATAGCTGATGGGTAGGAGCCAGCTCGACATTGGCAGCATAGTCGCTGGTATCACTAAATGCAATTGCATCCTCACCTGAGGCAGCCAATACATGAAATTCCTCTGAAGTATGTCCCCCTATACTGCCCGAATCGGCTGCTACTACTTTGAAATCCACTCCTAAGCGGGTGAAGATCCTTATATATGCCGACCGCATGTCTTGATAAGAGCTCTCAAGCGACTCCTCATTGAGATGAAAGGTATAGGCATCCTTCATTAAAAATTCACGCCCCCTCATCACCCCATATCTGGGTCTAATCTCATCGCGAAACTTGGTATGTATCTGATAGACAGATAAAGGCAGTTGTTTATAGCTGTTGATTTCATTTCTCACTATATGAGTAATCACCTCCTCATGGGTAGGACCCAAACAGAAATCGCGCTGATGACGATCCTTTATCCTTATCAGCTCTGGACCATAGTCCCTCCACCTTCCTGATTCTTGCCACAACTCGCCCGGCTGCATACATGGCATCAACATCTCTAAGCAGCCTATGCGATTCATTTCTTCTCTCACTATTTGTTCGACTGCCCTTAGGACACGCAAACCCAAAGGCAACCAACTATACAGGCCACTGCCTAACTGCCTTATTAATCCCGCTCGCACCATCAGCTTATGGCTGACAAGCACTGCATCGGCAGGGTCTTCCTTAAGAGTAGTCAAGAAAAGAGAACTTGCTAACATCTATCTAGTTTATTGATGAAAAGAAAAGACATATTTGATATATTGACACATTATTCAAGGATGCACTAGAATCTTCTAAGAACATCCCCCACAGGAATTTATATTTTACTCATAGTCTGGGTCTAGACAGGTTTTTAGATAAAGCAGCCTAGAACTTTGGTATAATCTTATCAGAAAATGCAATCCTTACATAATCTCATTTGGCTAGACTTGGAGATGACTGGTTTGTCACCAGAAAAAGACCGTATATTAGAGATAGCTACTTTAATTACCAACGACCAATTGGATGTGACAGCCACGGGACCCAATATAGCAATATATCAAGACGAAGAAATTCTACAAAATATGAACGCCTGGAGTATTGAACAGCATAACAGCTCTGGCCTAGTAGAAAGGGTTCGGCTAAGCAATATAAAGGAAGAGGAAGCAGAGGAACAGACACTTGCTTTTTTAACCCAATATGTCTCTCCTCAACTATCTCCTTTGTGTGGCAATAGTGTCCACCAAGACCGAATGTTTTTGCGCCGCTATATGCCTCAGCTTGAAGCATTTTTTCATTATCGTAATTTAGATGTTAGTTCCTTGAAGATAGCCGCTCAATTATGGAACTCGGATGTGGCAGAAGAAGTGGAGAAAAAGGAAACCCACCTAGCCCTTGCTGATATCCACGAATCTATTGCCGAACTGAAAATCTATAAAAAATTACTCCTTATTACCTGATCTTCAGCCGAAGCCAACTGCCTGGGAGTGCCTAGGTCAATAAACAGACCTCTATGGACCTCACCACTTACCTTGCCCTGATGAACTGCCCAAACCAGCAAATCTTTCAAAGGGAAAGAACGCCGACTAGCATTAAGGAACAACAGCGGATGGATGATACTAATACCACAAAAGGTATAGTCTCCTCCTATAACAACAAGGTTACGCTTCAACGAAAAGTCTCCTTTGCCATAGGCAGTTGGCACCAATACCAAATGGGCAAGAGGCCCCATGTTGGCAGCCCTCAAGGTGAGCCTACGAAGGCTAAAATTGTGGAGCAAATCTGCGTTTATCAATAAGAAGGGCTGTCTTCCTCCTAGTAGAGGCAGTGCTTTAAGAACACCTCCCCCGGTTTGTAAATCTAAATATTCCCGACTATAGAGAATTTGCATCCCCCATCTCTCACCACTGCCAACATAATTGCTAATCTGCTCACCTAGGTAATTAAGATTAATGACGCAGTTTACAACCCCTGCCCTGCTGAGACTTGCCAAAGCATAGTCAATCAGCGGCTTGCCAGCAAGGGGAACCAATGGTTTTGGTTTTGTCGCCGTCAAAGGACGAAGCCTCTTCCCCTTCCCAGCTGCGAGAATCATTGCCCTCATCTGTCTTGCTCAGCTACGGAAGCTAGCTTCTCTTTGACAATCGGTTCTAGATCTGTCAGTAATTGCTGAAAAAATCTGTGCTCATCCTTTGATCCGTTTGCTCCCTCCTCAGTAGCTAGCAGCCGATCCGCTGCTCTATTAAGGTAGCTTAACACCAAAGGCATATCCTTTAGATAACGCGCCTTTTTATCACGTAAGAACAAGCGGGCAAAAGTGCCACAAACCTTAATACACCTTTGAAGCGTCATAAGAGTAAACTGATGGTGAAAAAATGCCTCGTCCCTTATCTTAAAAAACGACCTCATCTCTCTCATCCAATAGTTCATCAGCTGTTCGGCTAGTTCATCCGACAAGCGAATATAAGCATCACATAACAGACATACCATATCATAACAAAAATGCCCCATACAGACATCTTGATAGTCCAATACTCCAACCATATCATTCGGCAGTAAGACTAGATTACGCGAATGAAAATCCATATGAATACAGCAGTTGGGTGCAGCCGCCAAGGCTCGTTTCAATAAATGATAATAGTCATTCAGCCTATCCATTGAGGTCTCATAATCAAGCCAATCTTTTAAGAACCACTTGCTGAAAAGTTCCATCTCCTGCAATTGCCGTTCTTGGTTAAACATACCAAATTCAGAAGCATCTAGTCGTTGTAATTTAATCAGCTCATCAACTGCCTTGTGATAGATAGAACTATCTATAGTGGAGGTTGATTGCGCGACTAAGAGCTTGCTTCCCATGTCTTCTTGAAGCATCAACCCTATGGAGATGTTGTGACCATAAAGCTGTGGTATCCGAATACCATGAGCAAGAAAAAATTCGGCAGTTTGAAGTATCCGCTTGCCATCCTCTTTCTCTGGTAAAAAATGCATTAGGATATAGCTCCCTTGAGGATGAACTATCCTATGATAGCAGCGAAAACTTGCATCCGCAATCGTCTCGGCGAGCTGCCAACTTGCTATCCCCTCTTTTCGCAACTGGCGGGTTAACCAATCTCGCTGTCGGTCGTTTAATTCAAAGGCTACCAATAGTTTTCAGTGGTGATATGACCGGGAGAGCGGCGGCGATTACGATTGAACCCACGCGGCGCCATCACCTCTTGGACGTCTTTCAGCATAGCCGGATTGCCACACAACATTAGATGAGTGTCTATTGGGTTCATTTCAAGCTGCGCCCTCTCCTCCAATCTGCCATCGGCTAAGGCAGTCGGCACCCTGCCAGCAAGGACATGGTCGGCACTCTCCCGACTGACAAAAGGAATATACCGCAGATTACTATGGTTGCTAATTAGTCCATCAATGGTTTGGCGATAAGTAAGCTCAGCAGCATAGCGAACCGCATGAACTAGAACCAACTGGTCAAATCTTTCCCATACCTGCTTAGTTCTGAGAATAGAAAGAAAAGGCCCTAAACCGGTTCCTGTCGCTATAAGCCAAAGATGTCTATGCTCAACAGGGATCTCCTCCACTACCAGAAAGCCAGTTATCAGATCCGCCACGAACAGGCTGTCCCCCGCCTTCAACTTGTGAAGCGCAGGAGAAAGGACGCCCTCATCCACCAAGATAGAATAAAAATCCAGCACCTCCTCGCCCGGTGGATTAACCAATGAATAGGGTCTGGCGATGCGCTCACCATCAATATCCAACGCAATGCGAGTAAACTGCCCAGCGGTGAAAGATGGGAAGCCGGCAACCCTCACTCTGAGAGAATAGAGAGTGTCCGTCCAGTGATGATTCTCAACAATCTGTCCTTCCAACCAGTTCGGCATTTATGCTTCTCCCCTTCCCTTATGACGACCTGAATAACTCGCCGCTCTAAGAAATGGAATATTGATTGGTAGATCTACAATGACTACCACAATCCGCAACTTCGCCGCGCTAAGAAATGGAATATTGATTAATAGATAGTTCATAGATGGTTCAATGGTCTCCTTTTTGCCATATAGAGCGTGTCTGTCCAATGGTGACTCTCAACAATCTGTCTCTTTAACTTCTTCAACCAGTTCGGCATTTATGCTTCCCCCCTTCCCTTATGACGACCTGAACAACTCGCCACTCTAAGAAATGGAATATTGATTGGTAGATCTACAATGACTACCACAATCCGCAACTTCGCCGCGCTAAGAAATGGAATATTGATTGGTAGATCTACAATGACTACCACAATCCGCAACTTCGCCGCGCTAAGAAATGGAATATTGATTAATAGATAGTTCATAGGTGGTTCAATGGTCTCCTTTTTTGCCATATAGAGCATGTCGGTTCAATGATGATTCTCAACAATCTGCCTCTTTAACTTCTTTAACCAGTTCGGCATCTATGCTTCCCCCCTTCCCTTATGACGACCTGAATAACTCGCTGCTCTAAGAAATGGAATATTGATTGGTAGATCTACAATGACTACCACAATCCGCAGCTTCGCCACTCTAAGAAATGGAATATTGATTAATAGATAGTTCATAGGTGGTTCAATGGTTAGTCTCCTTTTTTTGTTATATCTTGCCATATAGAGCGTGTCTATCCAATGGTGATTCTCAACAATCTGTCTCTTTAGCTTCTTTAACCAGTTCGGCATCTATGCTTCCCCCCTTCCCTTATGGCGACCTGAACAACTCGCCACTCTAAGAAATAGAATATTGATTAATAGATAGTTCATAGGTGCTTAGTCTCCTTTTTTGTCATATAGAGCGTGTCTATCCAATGGTGATTCTCAACAATCTGCTTCTTTAACTTCTTTAACCAGTTCGGCATCTATGCTTCCCCCCTTCCCTTATGACGACCTGAATAACTCGCTGCTCTAAGAAATGGAATATCAATTAGTAAATAGTTCATAGGTGGCTAGTCTCCTTTCTTGCCATATAGAGCGTGTCTATCCAATGATGATTCTCAACAATCTGCCTCTTTAACTTCTTTAACCAGTTCGGCATTTATGCTTCCCCCCTTCCCTTATGACGACCTGAATAGTTCACCGCTCTAAGAAATGGAATATTAATTGGTAGAACTACAATGACTACCACAATCCGCAACTTCGCCGCGCTAAGAAATGGAATATCGATTAATAGATAGTTCATAGATGGTTCAATGGTCTCCTTTTTTGCCATATAGAGCGTGTCTATCCAATGGTGATTCTCAACAATCTGTCTCTTTAGCTTCTTTAACCAGTTCGGCATCTATGCTTCCCCCCTTCCCTTATGGCGACCTGAACAACTCGCCACTCTAAGAAATAGAATATTGATTAATAGATAGTTCATAGGTGCTTAGTCTCCTTTTTTGTCATATAGAGCGTGTCTATCCAATGGTGATTCTCAACAATCTGTCTCTTTAACTTCTTTAACCAGTTCGGCATCTATGCTTCCCCCCTTCCCTTATGACGACCTGAATAATTCGCCGCTATAAGAAATAGAATATTGATTAATAGATAGTTCATAGGTGGTCAGTCTCCTTTTTTGCTATCAAGTTCTTCACTATTAAGCTTCTCACTATCAAGGGTAAAATCCGAGGCGGTAAAAATACTTAACACTGGTAGATCCAACCGCTTCCTTAAGTCAGCAACCCCTCCCTCCTCTCTATCAATTAAGGTCAAGAGCGCCACCGGCTGATAATCCGCCGCCACAAATGCTTGATAAGCCTTAAGAATAGAAGCTCCGCTGGTAATCACATCTTCCACCACCAGTATTTTCTTCCCCTCCTGTTTTAGCTCATTTTCTATCTGGGCGCGAGTGCCATGCCCCTTAGCTTCCTTACGGACTATGCTGCCTTGAACCGATCTTAGCCCCCGTTCAGCAGCGTGCATCACCAAGGCCGCTGTCATAAAATCTGCCCCCATAGTGAGACCTCCAATAGCATCTGGCTGTTCTGGCAATTGAGGTAAATACTCAGCCAAAATATACTCAGCCATCCAGCTTAAGAAATTGCCATCAAGTGTTGCCTTCTTACAATCAAAGTAGTAGGAAGACTGAGAACCTGAACTTAATGAGAAACCTCCTCCTGCTAATAAACAATGATGCTGAATATGCTGCTGCATCTTAGTGCGTAAATCTCGGTGAGAATCTTGAAACATAGAAGCCTATTATATGGCTTTTGGTCTAAGCTGGCTGGCGGTTGCTACCAAGTGGCATCTAATGGTGTAGTGATTTTTAGTGAGGTGTTGTGACGCTGAGTAATGATTTTTAGTTTAGTGACCTTTAGTGATGAAGGCTGCGACAAGAATAAGAGAGAGCTCTACCTAATATGCTTAATCCGCTACCCGCTTAAATAAATGAGATAAGACCCAAAAAGTATCAAACTTTTTTCAAAAGCTAAAATACATGAACTATAATCTCTTTGAATTAACCAAAACTTTCATGAAGAAGAAACCCGTAATCAGAACCTATTATCCTCAAGCAGTATTTTTACCTAATGGTATAGAAAGAGCTGTTCCATTGGAACAACAAGAATCAATAGGTCATTTGCTCCCTAAGCAGCAACAAGCCCATTATGATAGTAAAACTTTGTTTTATGATCTATTCGTTGATTCTAATCGATTGACCTGTATAGCGCCTCCTTTTTATAACATAGGTCTCCCCTTAGCTATCAAGCATAAAGGCAAGAATCTTAGCTTTAAACTGGTAAGGGGTCATAGATGGAAAGGGCCAGAAGTAATAGATATAAAAATTCCTTCTCAATGGGCGAAAGCATCTCAGTTAGATTTAGAATTTGTATTTAAGCAATTCACTATTGAGGTTTCTTGCCAGCACCACAAGGATATTTCTCTGACACAAAAGGATTTGTGTTTGACTAGTTTACAAAAAGATAATCCGCTTATCTGGATAAAGGATTGGTGCCGTTGGCATATAAGAGTGCACGGGGTTCAAAGGATAGTGCTTTATGATAATGGCAGTAGTTATTGGCCAATACTAGGTGAGGAACTTGTTGAGATCGATGAAGAAGTAGAGATTATCTTAGTTCATTGGCCTTATAAACATGGCCCTAGCCTTGATACGTTCCATAACTACAAATATACCAAACTAGGCACGCTTAACCATTTTCGTCTCTTCTTTGGTATTCAGACCTCATGGTGTATCAATTTAGATATTGACGAATTTCTTTATTTTGATAGTCCTCTGTCGTTAAAGGAATATTTGGAGTCATCTAAAAGTCTTACGAGACCATGTGTTTATTTAGCTCATTACCTCTTCCCATCTGGTCAAGTGCCGGCTGAGAAGCAAGCACGTTTTTACCATCACCGGATTAGATACAAGTCAAAATATTGGAATGTAGGGGACAACCCTAAATATATTTGCCAACCCGACAAGGTTAAGCAAATGGGAACTCATTATTGTGTACCTAAAATAGCAAGAGATATTCTATTGTTGCCCGATCCTTTAGCTGTGATACGACTATGGGTATCAGGTGTGCCAACAAGATTACGGAGTATTCTATTGTTGCTAAAAAAGAATGTTGTTATCTCTAAAATCTGGAATATTACTTTTTATCCTTGGTTAATAAGGGAAAAGAAGTTACAACAGCAAAGGGCCGATGAAGGGAGGAAACTCTCTTTCTGCCACTTTCGTGATCTATATACCGGTTGGCATGGTGATATGCATGAAAAGAATAAAGATCCTAATTTTATGAAAAGGATACAGCCTCTAAGCTCAGTGAATCCGGCATTTCTCATTGAAGACAAACGGGTTATTCATAAGGCAATTGAAACAGGGGTGGTGACTGAACTAGAAATTTCTTAAGAGTCACAGTTAAAAAAAGCCTACAATATAATTGAGCAATTTAAAATATTAGTGCCTAATTGATGAAAGGAATTTTTCATTGCATATTAAACTCTGGGTTTGGGGGCAAGGAGCTGGGGATTGAAGGCGGTTTCATGCTAAGGAGTTATAGGATTTAGTAGCTCTATCGAGGGTTCGAATCCCTTCCCCTCCGTTACTGATGTCATCAAGATATAATATGAAGTCATAATAATATGACAAGTTTTAAGAAAGAAACTTTCTTACAATTGCTAATGATGAGCTAATTGCTTGATCCATATCTAAATAAACATACAATCCACAACGTCCAATGAAAGTCATATTCGATACTTTTTCATTCTTATATTTTTCATACAATTTACGATTCTTTCTTTGCTTATCATTAATAGGATAATAGCGTTCAAAATTATTATCCTTATAATCGCACGGCTCTTCGAAAGTAAGTGTCGTCCAGTGTTTATTTTCCCCGTGAAGTGGAAAGTGTTTCCATTCTGTAACTCTCGTCCTTGAGCCGTGATGGGTAAAATTAACAGTGGTTGTAGGTAGGATTTGCGTCATTGGTAAATGAATAGTTTCAAATCGAATGGAACGATATGGCAATTTGCCATATTTATAATCAAAGTATTGATCGATTGCCATTGAATTAAATATATGTTCATGTTCTTTATTCATATGATTAGCATAGCTTGTATTCAAACTAAGACAAATATTGGGATGAGCTAAAATATTATGAACCATTCTCGTATAACCTTCAGTTGGCATAAATTGATACTCGTCGTCAGGAAAGTAATATTCATTATTGTCATTACGAATCGGTATGCGATTAATGATATTCGGATTTAGTTCTTCTATTGACATATCCCACATCTTTTTCGTATATGGACGAAAAAAAGTATCAATGATATTATCTTTGCCAACAATTCTTTTTGTTTCTTGATTGACTGGAAATGTAACATATTGTCCATCTGCAAGCTGAGCCTTAACCTTATGCTTGTATTCAACCCAATCAGTAAAATTACTTAACCAATTAAAGACTTTCTTACTATTGGTATGAAAAATATGAGGGCCATATTGATGAATCCGAATACCAAACTCATTAATATAATCATAAGCATTCCCCGCAATATGATTGCGGCTATCTATAACCTTAACTTTATAACCTACTTCTGCTAATTTACGCGCAACCGTAACCCCAGATAAACCTGCTCCTACAACTAAAATACTCATCCAGCTAATAGTTTTTGAAGCTCAGTTTGTTTGAACCTTTTATTTAATGGATGAGCATCATATGATGCAGCTCGTTGATTTTGTGCTGTTTGTTTAAGTTGTGTCAAATCCATATCTTCAATATCTCAAAGTTTCGAATACCTTTAGTATTTTATTTATATCCCAATCTAAACCAAATAAAGATAAATCAGAAAGTGCACTAATAAGTAGCAGTTCCTACTAAGTGACGTTTAGTGAGGTGTTGTGATACTGAGGAATGCTTAATGATTTGTGGTGATCTATTGTGATACTGAGGAATGCTTAATGATTTGTGGTAATCTATTGTGATGCTGAGGAATGCTTAATGATTTGTGGTGATCTATTGTGATGCTGAGGAATGATTAGTGATTTTTTAGTTGAGCGACCTTTAGCGATGAAGGCAGCAACAAGAATAAGAGATAGAGATATCCACCTAATATACTTATATGCGCATCATCCGCATCCGCTATCTGCTTAAATAAAAAAAGGGAATTATACGGTATTTTCCACAAATTTATAAATAATGAGATAAAATATTTGAATTTTATGAAAACCTATACTGTACTATGAAGATGAAAGCTAAAGAAGTTAGGAAAGTAGCAAAGACGATAAGTGTCTTTAAGTTTATGGAGGATTTTCCGACTGAGGAGAAGGCAAGAGCCCATTTTGAGAATAGGCGCTGGGGTGGTGAAGTGTCTTGCGTTCATTGTAATAGCCACCGAGTTAGCAAGATTCATACTGTTAAGAAGCCGGGTTATTATCTATGTAAGGACTGTCGCAAGCAATTTAGTGTTAGGACGCAGTCGTTAATGGAGAATAGCAATCTGGGCTTCAGGACGTGGTTATTTGCTATCTATGTGATGATGACGGCGAGAAAAGGCATCTCGTCCTTACAGCTGAGCAAGGAGTTGGGGATTACTCAGGCGTCGGCTTGGTTTTTACAAGCGAGGATAAGAGAGGGTTGTAAGACCGATGGTGATATGTTGGAAGGTCTTATCGAGGTAGATGAGACCTATATTGGTGGCAAGGAAGGTAATAAGCATAAGAACAAACAGACGGCGGGGACTCAAGGTCGGTCTGAGAAGACGAAGACGGCCGTAGTGGGAATGCGGAGTCGTTCAGGTAAAGTGAAGGCCCAGTCAATGGAAGGGGTGAATAGTACCAAGCTACAGAAGTTCATCGATAAGCATGTCGTTCGGGGTGGCAGTGTTCTTTCGACTGATGAGGCGAAGTTTTATAAGCCGGTTCGTGGCTACGATAAACTCCTAGTTAATCATAGTGTGGGGAAGTGGGTAGATGGAGTGGCTCATACGAACGGGATTGAGTCGGTATGGGCTCTATTGAAGCGGGGTTATCACGGGACGTTCCACCATTTTTCGAAGAAGCATCTTGATCGCTATCTTAGCGAGTTTAGTTTTCGTCTGAATCAAGGGAATTGTGAAAGGGATACGATTGACCGCATCAACTCCTTATGCGATAATCTGAGCGGGAGGAGGTTAAGGTATCAGGATCTAATCGCCAACGCATAGACTTCGGGGGGTGTAAAGAGGGAGCAGATGATTAAGAGCCGCAGAGGATCCTATTTATTTGGGTGCGTCCTTTAGTTGTCCTTATACTTTACAAGAAACTGACATGGGAGGATTCACAAGAGAGAATATTATGAAAAAGAAAGCCCCAGAAGAAGCGAAGTTTAACCACTTCACAGCTTTTCTTTTACAGACGCTCGTCAAAAAGAAGGCAAGAAATAAGGGAATTTATAAATTTGTGGAAAATACCGTATAATTCCCTAAAAAAAAGCCCCCCTAACCTAATAGGGAGGCTTTTATGGGATAAAACCCAAAGTATCAAACTTTTTTGTGAAAAGCTAAAAACGCTCTCCGATGAGTTAAAACGTTAAAAATCATTATAACCTAAATATAACCTAAATTTTTCAAAAAAAGGATAAAAAATAGCAAAAAATTACAAAAATTAGGGAATTATATCCAATCTTCCACAAAAGAGAATATTATGAAAAAGAAAGCCCCGAAGCAGAGAAGTCATAAAAAGCGAGACCATTTACGGTCAGACCTTCCGCCAATAAAGGAAGCGAAGTTTAACAGCTTCACAGATTTTCTTTTACAGACACTCATCAAAAAGAGAGTGGAATAAGGGGATTTATGGATTTGTGGAAGATACTATGTAGTTCCCAAAAATTAAAAGCGAGTGATTTTTTATGACGAAGGCAGCAACAAGAATAAGAGATAGAGATATCTACCTACTATACACTTAATCCGCATCATTTGCATCCGCTATTTGCTTAAATAAAAAAGCCCCCCTAACCTAATAGGGAGGCCTTTATGGGATAAAACCCAAAGTATCAAACTTTTTTGTGAAAAGCTAAAAACACTCTCCGATGAGTTAAAATACTTGAGTTAAAATACTAAAGGCCATTATAACCTATTTTTTCAAAAAAAAAGGGAGAATAAATGGAAAAATTAAAAGCTGAATGATTTTTTATGACGAAGGCAGCAACAAGAATAAGAGATAGAGATATCCACCTAATATACTTAATGCGCATCATCCACATCCGCTACCCGCTTAAATAAAAAAAGCCCCCCTAACCTAATAGGGAGGCTTTTATGGGATAAAACCCAAAGTATCAAACTTTTTTGTGAAAAGCTAAAAACACTCTCCGATGAGTTAAAATACTTGAGTTAAAATACTAAAGACCATTATAACCTATTTTTTCAAAAAAAAAGGGGAATAAATGGAAAAATTAAAAGCTGAATGATTTTTTATGACGAAGGCAGCAACAGGAATAAGAGATAGAGATATCCACCTAATATATACTTATATGCGCATCATCCGCATCCGCTATCTGCTTAAATAAAAAAGCCCCCCTAACCTAATAGGGGGGCTTTTATGGGATAAAACCCAAAGTATCAAATTTTTTTGTGAAAAGCTAAAAACACTCTCCGATGAGTTAAAATACTTGAGTTAAAATACTAAAGACCATTATAACCTATTTTTTCAAAAAAAAAGGGAGAATAAATGGAAAAATTAAAAGCTGAATGATTTTTTATGACGAAGGCAGCAACAAGAATAAGAGATAGAGATATCCACCTAATATACTTAATGCGCATCATCCGCATCCGCTATCTGCTTAAATAAAAAAGCCCCCCTAACCTAATAGGGAGGCTTTTATGGGATAAAACCCAAAGTATCAAACTTTTTTGTGAAAAGCTAAAAACACTCTCCGATGAGTTAAAATACTTGAGTTAAAATACTAAAGGCCATTATAACCTATTTTTTTAAAAAAAAGGGAGAATAAATGGAAAAATTAAAAGCTGAATGATTTTTTATGACGAAGGCAGCAAAGAGAATAAGAGATAGAGATATCCGCCTAATATACTTAATGCACATCATCCGTATCCGCTATGTGCTTAAATAAAAAAAGCCCCCCTAACCTAATAGAGGGGCTTTTATGGGATAAAACCCAAAGTATCAAACTTTTTTGTGAAAAGCTAAAAACACTCTCCGATGAGTTAAAATACTTGAGTTAAAATACTAGAAGCAATTATAACCTATTTTTTTAAAAAAGGAGAAGATAATGGAAAAAATTAAAAATTATATTCTCGGCTTGGATGTGGGGGTTAATTCAGTCGGCTGGGCAGTAGTGGAATGTTCCATCAACACTACCAAGGATTCCAAAACCTATATGCCAATGAGGCTTATAGACCTTAACTCCCGTATATTTCAAGAAATGGTGGAAGCCAAGACCGGGGTTCCTAAGAATCAAAAGAGAAGGACTATGAGAGGTATGAGACGGCGAGCATCTCGGCTCAAAGGAAGAAGACAAGCACTCATCGCCTATCTCCAAAAGCGCAAGTTGCTTCCTAAGGAAATAGATGAAAGGTTCTTCAATGAGGTTGCCCATAACTTTGCCAAGAGAATTGCCAAACAATCAAAAGTAAAGAAGTGGGGTCTGCCATTTGCAAGTCTGATGAGTCCTATGCTCATGCGCGCCTATGCCCTGGACGATAAACTAGAAGCTGATGAATTCAGCTGCGCCCTCTTACAACTACAAAAAAGAAGGGGATATAAGAGTAATCGCGGCGCTAAGTATGATGCTTTATACGAACACATCTTAGAAGAGGAAGGGAAGCTTCAAAGAGCAGACGAACTAGAGGATGAAGAGGGGGATGAGGATAAAGAGAAAGAAGAGGAAAAGCGCAAGGTTCTTGGCGGTATCGAAGCTTTAAGGAAGGAGATGAAAGATCGCCAATTACGCACTATCGCAGAATATGTTCTTCAAAGGGCAATAGAAGATAAGGGATATTTGAAGCGTATTACAGGTTATGAGGTGAGAGATGAAAAGAACAATGAGGTCTCTCTCTATGCCAAAAGAGCTTTATATAAGGACGAATTTGAGAAGATATGGAAGGCTCAAGCCGCTCACTTCGGCTTGACCAAGAAGGACAGAGAGAATATAGCAGATATGATTTTCTACCAGCGTCCATTGATAAATCCTCCACCTATGAAAAAGAGATGGAGACATCTTAAATACAACGATGTGGGTGTGTGTTCCTTCTTTCCTCGCCGCAAACGAGCCGCCAAGGCACTATTAGAAAGTCAAGATTATCGCACCTGGCAAGTGATTAATAATATTCGAATGGGGAACGATGAAAAACTCTCATTAGAACAAAAAAAGGCACTTGCAGACCATCTAAAGAATCCCGATAACTTAAATGCAAGAGATAGATTGTCATGGAAAGCGGTTAGAAATTTCTTGGGAAAAGAAATTAATTATAAAAAAAGTGGCGAAGATGGAGAAGCCTCCAATGCTGGTATCTGCGGTAATAGAACAGAAATTGCCTTCGTAAAAATTCTTGGTGATAAGTGGTCTAGCTATGATGAAAAGGAACGGGAAGAATTAGTTGATCTACTCCTTAAGCAAGGCGACAAGGTAGAGCTTTATAAGGAACTCATAAGTAAAAAATGGAGATTTAGCAAGGGACAAGAAGGCGAAGCATTCCAGTTAGCTACTTTGGAATTGGAACCAAGCTATATGAAGCACTGTCAACATGTAATCAGAAATGTACTTAAGCGAATGCGCACCGAAGGAGAAGATTACTACGATGCATGCAAGGCGTTGGGTTATCACTCTGAAGTAGAAAAACCAGAACAGGGAGAACTGAGACCAGAGGATGTTCCAATCATAGCAAATCCGCGCGTCCAAAAGAGTCTTTATGAGATTCGTAAGGTGGTGAATGCAGTCATTGCCAAATATGGCAGGCCTTCTATTATTCGGTTGGAATTGGCAAGGGATTTGAAGGCGTCAAAAAGAGATCGTAGACTTGAAGAATTACAGCAAGAGGAGAATCGCAAACAGAACGAAGAAGCAGACAGGGAAATGAGCAAGGCTATGGCTGCCGAAAGAAAATTTGACACCCTAGCTAAAACCCGTGAAGGAATACCTTATATGCCTGTTACTGTAAGGAAAAAATATAGAATGTGGAAAGAACAAAAAAAGCAGTGCCTATATTGTGGCAGCCCAATATGTCTGAATGATTTGTTAGATAGTGCCGAAACCGAACATATTATCCCATACAGTTCCTTTCACCAAAACTATATGAATACTGTTCTTGCTTGCAGAACTTGTAATCAAGACAAAGGAGACAGGACTCCTTTTCAAGCTTGGGGAAATACAGATAGATGGGGAAAAATAAAGGACCGGCTTAAGACCGAAGACGGAAACAAAAAAGAAAATAGAAGGGGAAATAAAAAAGAAGATAAAAAGGAAAACAAAAAAGAAAAATGCATTAAGTATCCCGAACTACCCATGATAAAGATAAAGCGCATTTTATCGGAAAAAGCACCGGAAGACAATGAGGAGGGATTTGTCGAAAGCCAACTTAATGATACCCGTTATATCGCAGTCACGGCAAAAAATATTTTAACAAAATTGGGTATCCGCATAGGAATAACCAAAGGCAGGCCCGCCTATTTGCTAAGAGGCCTATGGGGACTGAATGGAGTATTGCCACGCGATCCTAACGAGATAATCTTTTATGACAAGATGAACACAATAACCGGTGAGATGATAGCTAAGCAAGAGAAAACAACTATAAGAGAACTTAAAAACATAATAAAGCATATAAAGAAGGACGAAATAGTCAAAACCTCTTATGACGCTACTGAATCAGGTCAAGTAAAGAACCGTATGGACCACCGCCATCATGCTATAGACGCCTTCGTAGCGGCTATGACGGATAATGGAATCCTAATCAAACTGACTCGGCTCAATCGCATGATGATAGAGTACAGAAGAAAGAAAGCGCCTAAGTTAAAAAATGAGATAAGGGACCTAAAAGCAAAGATCCGCCGCCCGGAAAATTGGCAAGGAAGCAATCCAATGGCAAAAGACCTAAAAGACATCTTGATTGATAAGAAGGTTGTCTCTCATCAGAAAAAGACCAAGATATGGGGCGCTCTCCACGAAGAAACTATCTATGGCCAGGCTTCTTATACAACGAAATCAAAATTAGACGCCCAAAATTCAACCATCAAAAAACTAGAAAGCTATTTGTCCAATGATAAGAAGGTTCAAGGACAAGGGGATGAGGCAACCTGGATACTAAACCAATCGGAAAAAGAAGCTATTCGCACTTGGGTAGAGCAGCAAGGACAATTGAAAGCAAAAGATAGGTCATTACCTCAACTAAATGGGCGAGTATTATCTTCTATATTCTTAGCCCATCGTTGCTATGTAATTAGTAAGCCAATCAAAGAGGTTCTCAAACTAGCAGAAAAAGAAGAGAGGGTGGAAGGAAAAGGAACCTGGATAAAGGACAGGCAGACTCACCATCAGCTTCATCAATGGCTAGAGACACATGATAAATCAAAGCTTGGTTCTGAGATTAAAGAAGATCCGCCCCGAATGAAATCCTCTAATGGACCGGGTAATATTATCAAATCAGTTCGCGTAGCTCGTAGATTTGGTAAGGATAGCATAGTTTTTGTAGGGAAAAACCGTATCTACCAGCTAGGAAGTAATCACCATATGGAAATCTTTATCAATGACAAGAAAAAGAAGAAGTATAGAGTGGTCTCAATGAAAGAAGCAGCTGAACGGAAAAGTAGAAAGCAGTCCATAACAAACAAAACCCCATCTCAAGAATGGGGAGATGGATGGAAATTTGATATGAGCCTAACAATCAATGATATGGTCTTATGGGATAAAGATGATCCACGAGCTCAAGCACTAAGCGAATTGGGGCTACCTATATTTAGAGTGCAAAAGATGGACAGTAATGGCATAATATATTTCCGTCATCATAGCACTGCACTCACAAGCGGTGGAGAAAGGCATGCGCTTATTCAAGCAACTCCAAATACCTTAGATTGCCAAAAAATATCTGTAGATATATTAGGAGACTACACAATCCTAGAATAAGGTTTCTCTATGATAAAACGTATAATAGAGATCAGCAAATCAGCTGGCTTAAGACTAAAGCACAAACAGCTGATTATCCGCCAAGAAGAAAAGGTCCATTCAGTTCCCATTGAAGACATAGGCATATTGATATCAGACAATCCAGCTATCACTTATAGCCAACAGCTGCTTGCCGAATGCTGCGCCAATAACATAGCAGTAGTCCTATGCGACCTCAAGCATCTCCCAGCCTATCTGCTCCTTCCTCTGGTAGGAAACAGTCAGCAAACTAAATTTCTGGCGGAACAAATTAGGACACCACAACCCACCAAAAAACGCTTATGGCAACTCATAATAAAAGAAAAAATACATGCTCAAGCACGGGTTGTAGCAGATCTGACAAGCGACTCCCCAAAACTGAGAAAACTGGCAACAGAAGTCAAAAGCGGTGACCCCCAAAACATCGAGTCACATGCAGCTCGCATTTACTGGGAGGCTCTGTTCGGCAGTGAGTTTCGCCGTGACAGAACCGAAGACGGTACTAATGTGCTGCTTAATTACGGCTATACTGTGATGAGAGCTGCTGTTGCTCGCGCCCTAGTAGGAACCGGCCTTCACCCTTCTCTTGGCATTCACCACCACAGTCAATACAATAGCTTCGCCTTGGCAGACGATCTGCTAGAACCTCTAAGACCATTAGTTGATATCAAAGTTTTCCAATTGGTAAGCGAAGGCAAGGAAAACGAATTAGGAAAAGAACAAAAGCAAGCTTTGTTGGAATGCCTTAGTTGGCAGGTCTCTATGGATAAAGACAAAAGCCCACTTATGGTGGCTCTACATGAATATGCAGCTGGCGTCCGCCGCACCCTATCAAGAGAAATTAAACAGCCTCTGATCCCTAAGATAATATGAGTATCTTTGGAGGATTTCGCACCATGTGGATTCTCACCATGTTTGACCTTCCAACCGACACCCCGAAAGATAGACGAGCCTATAGCGACTTTCGCAAGGCTTTATTAGAAGACGGTTTCACTATGTTGCAGTTCTCTGTCTATATTCGCCATTGCGCTAGCGAAGAAAATGCAACCGTCCATAAGAATCGCGTTCATTCTTGCCTCCCTCCCAAAGGAGAAGTCCGGATCATCACCATCACGGACAAGCAATATGAACGGATGGCAGTGTTCTATGGAAAAACGGCTAAACAGGTCGAAAAGCCGCCAGAACAAATCAGTTTTTTATTTGCTCAGCGGCTTTTCTCACTGCTCACGCTGTTTTTTGCGGATAGTATTTTAACTCATCGGAGAGCGCCCGCAAATCACAACTCAATGTCGGTATAAATGTGCTCGTCCTCAATTTTAACTCATCGGAGAGCGCCCGCAAATCACAACCTAAGCTCAAGAACAGAAGCCCAAAAAATAATTTTAACTCATCGGAGAGCGCCCGCAAATCACAACCTAAGCAGTGGTAGCTTGTCTTGTAGTGTTAATTTTAACTCATCGGAGAGCGCCCGCAAATCACAACATGAGATTGGTGATAACGATGTGACTAAGAATTTTAACTCATCGGAGAGCGCCCGCAAATCACAACATTCTCCATAGTATATCTCCTTTAATAGAAATTTTAACTCATCGGAGAGCGCCCGCAAATCACAACTCTTAGTGTGGGATAATCTGAACTACCTGGATTTTAACTCATCGGAGAGCGCCCGCAAATCACAACTCCTCGCCGATGAAGGCGTGCATTGAACTGATTTTAACTCATCGGAGAGCGCCCGCAAATCACAACTTAATCTGACTAGTAATTCCCTTAATCTGAATTTTAACTCATCGGAGAGCGCCCGCAAATCACAACTGATTGCGGGCGGCTAACATAAAGCTATCCATTTTAACTCATCGGAGAGCGCCCGCAAATCACAACCTCTATTAAAAGAGCCCCTGTGGTGCTTTTATTTTAACTCATCGGAGAGCGCCCGCAAATCACAACATAAGCCATTCTTTATAGGCATTGGGAAGGATTTTAACTCATCGGAGAGCGCCCGCAAATCACAACGTCCCGCTCACAACATCCGCCATTGAGTCAATTTTAACTCATCGGAGAGCGCCCGCAAATCACAACAATCAGCAAATAGTCTTAGCGGGGTAGCTAATTTTAACTCATCGGAGAGCGCCCGCAAATCACAACCAATATTCACCAGGTCCTCGTTCTTTATTGATTTTAACTCATCGGAGAGCGCCCGCAAATCACAACGCAACTCAGTAAACGAGGCAAAGGACATACATTTTAACTCATCGGAGAGCGCCCGCAAATCACAACTAGCTCAGCATTGGCGCTTCCCTATCCCTAATTTTAACTCATCGGAGAGCGCCCGCAAATCACAACCCGTTTCTTGATACCCAACTTTCAAACGCCATTTTAACTCATCGGAGAGCGCCCGCAAATCACAACTAGCACTGATGGGATAAGTATGTCCTTTGCATTTTAACTCATCGGAGAGCGCCCGCAAATCACAACTGAAGTGCGCTCCTATCTCAGCCTGCACATATTTTAACTCATCGGAGAGCGCCCGCAAATCACAACCCAGCTGGGCTTGAAGCCCGCCAGTTTCAGATTTTAACTCATCGGAGAGCGCCCGCAAATCACAACCCTAACTCCAACAGATAGTTCTTAGCCAGCATTTTAACTCATCGGAGAGCGCCCGCAAATCACAACATCCGCGCTCGCATCCTTATTAGATTATCATTTTAACTCATCGGAGAGCGCCCGCAAATCACAACGGGCAATCCTAAGCTTGAGCGGCGGGCGCGATTTTAACTCATCGGAGAGCGCCCGCAAATCACAACTCATTAGTAAGAGAAGTCATTTGTCTGGGGATTTTAACTCATCGGAGAGCGCCCGCAAATCACAACCTATGAAGGTAAGAGAACCTGAGGCGATTGATTTTAACTCATCGGAGAGCGCCCGCAAATCACAACATAAGACGCGCTGGAATGAATATATGTCGGATTTTAACTCATCGGAGAGCGCCCGCAAATCACAACTGGTTGCGCGTGCGACTTCCTTAATATATTATTTTAACTCATCGGAGAGCGCCCGCAAATCACAACTTTAGTTGGTTCAGGCAGCTAGCCAAAAAAATTTTAACTCATCGGAGAGCGCCCGCAAATCACAACGACTTGCATCCCGCGATCGTCGCGGTGATGATTTTAACTCATCGGAGAGCGCCCGCAAATCACAACGCCCAGATCCTGCTGGGCGTCAATTCGATCATTTTAACTCATCGGAGAGCGCCCGCAAATCACAACTAGCGGCCGGGCAGGATTATGAAGCGGTCCATTTTAACTCATCGGAGAGCGCCCGCAAATCACAACTTCGGGCGGCTCGGCAAAGTTATCCGTGTTATTTTAACTCATCGGAGAGCGCCCGCAAATCACAACCCCGCTCGACTTACGCTCGTTGGCTTGCCAATTTTAACTCATCGGAGAGCGCCCGCAAATCACAACATTAGAGCCATTCACCAAAGCCAAAGTGAATTTTAACTCATCGGAGAGCGCCCGCAAATCACAACACAAGAATCTGAACCTCCAAATGAGTTGTTATTTTAACTCATCGGAGAGCGCCCGCAAATCACAACCCGCCATCGCATGCCTCGACCAAGACGGGTATTTTAACTCATCGGAGAGCGCCCGCAAATCACAACATCGCGCTTAATCGCCTCGGCCCGCACTTCATTTTAACTCATCGGAGAGCGCCCGCAAATCACAACTGGTCGAATGGATTAGGGATCGGCTCTTTAATTTTAACTCATCGGAGAGCGCCCGCAAATCACAACCGATCTGGCTCTAACCCGAAACGTAATAAGATTTTAACTCATCGGAGAGCGCCCGCAAATCACAACCGTCTTGGTGCTCTAAGCAGGGAGGCTCACATTTTAACTCATCGGAGAGCGCCCGCAAATCACAACTGGTATATCTCACTCCTCGCACCACGCCCAATTTTAACTCATCGGAGAGCGCCCGCAAATCACAACTGGTTATTTTATTTTGGCGTAGGTATTTAAATTTTAACTCATCGGAGAGCGCCCGCAAATCACAACTCAAAACGAGTTATGATTTATTACCCTAATATTTTAACTCATCGGAGAGCGCCCGCAAATCACAACTGCCGTCCAAAACGCCTTAGCGCAGCGCAAATTTTAACTCATCGGAGAGCGCCCGCAAATCACAACTCTTCGAGCCAGGCCCACTTCTTTTTATCGATTTTAACTCATCGGAGAGCGCCCGCAAATCACAACTAAGCAGTGGTAGCTTGTCTTGTAGTGTTAATTTTAACTCATCGGAGAGCGCCCGCAAATCACAACGGTCGCATAGTAGGTATGAGTCAGCTGGGTATTTTAACTCATCGGAGAGCGCCCGCAAATCACAACTAGGAATGCTGAGGCGCAAGACTACTATGCATTTTAACTCATCGGAGAGCGCCCGCAAATCACAACAGTAAGATAAACCCCTGCCCAACACCAAAGATTTTAACTCATCGGAGAGCGCCCGCAAATCACAACATAGATAAAGCCTTGTCGGACCTCATTAGGATTTTAACTCATCGGAGAGCGCCCGCAAATCACAACCTATTGTTGACAACTAGATATAATGAATAGATTTTAACTCATCGGAGAGCGCCCGCAAATCACAACGGTGCGCCCGGCACATTGGTGAGCGATAGCATTTTAACTCATCGGAGAGCGCCCGCAAATCACAACCGCCGCCTCAGCTGTTTGGACTGGGATCGAATTTTAACTCATCGGAGAGCGCCCGCAAATCACAACGGATATCTGAATATAGAGATTACCGATTGCATTTTAACTCATCGGAGAGCGCCCGCAAATCACAACTCCAATAGGTCCCTATGCTCATCCCTCCCAATTTTAACTCATCGGAGAGCGCCCGCAAATCACAACTTAATAATGAATTCGGAATAGGAAGTGATGATTTTAACTCATCGGAGAGCGCCCGCAAATCACAACGCTTCTACTGACTCTTTCTTGACGCTGGTCATTTTAACTCATCGGAGAGCGCCCGCAAATCACAACCAGCCCGCGGCTCGGTTGATCGTTTCATCAATTTTAACTCATCGGAGAGCGCCCGCAAATCACAACTCATCCTGACTATAAGAGCCGATTTGCTGCATTTTAACTCATCGGAGAGCGCCCGCAAATCACAACACCTTTAATTGCAGCCACACGGGGCTAGTGATTTTAACTCATCGGAGAGCGCCCGCAAATCACAACAACAATCCGTTGTCATCAATATGAGCGGGGATTTTAACTCATCGGAGAGCGCCCGCAAATCACAACCCATTAAATAAGTCCTTCCTCCCGCGTGGATTTTAACTCATCGGAGAGCGCCCGCAAATCACAACCAACCAGCAGCTGAGGCAATGGCAAGAGCGATTTTAACTCATCGGAGAGCGCCCGCAAATCACAACCTTTAAGAATGTTAGAAAGAGCCCTTAGTTATTTTAACTCATCGGAGAGCGCCCGCAAATCACAACCTAACTACTTTAATTTAGTTGGGGGGAATGATTTTAACTCATCGGAGAGCGCCCGCAAATCACAACTTTAACGCTTTCGAGGTTCGGGCGCCGGCTATTTTAACTCATCGGAGAGCGCCCGCAAATCACAACTGGGTCGGGTAGAAGTGGTTGGGTTGGAGGATTTTAACTCATCGGAGAGCGCCCGCAAATCACAACCTTTCCTACCCACGGACTAGCGGAATAAGAATTTTAACTCATCGGAGAGCGCCCGCAAATCACAACTCCTATGGAATTATATTAATAACAAAAGGTATTTTAACTCATCGGAGAGCGCCCGCAAATCACAACTGGTAATACTTCAATAGTTATTACTAGATCGATTTTAACTCATCGGAGAGCGCCCGCAAATCACAACGGGCGTTATAAGAGATTGGCTGATGAATATATTTTAACTCATCGGAGAGCGCCCGCAAATCACAACGTTCACTGAGCTCGGCAGTTTTAAGTAGTCATTTTAACTCATCGGAGAGCGCCCGCAAATCACAACGGAAGTGCGACATTCCTTATAGGCGCTACAATTTTAACTCATCGGAGAGCGCCCGCAAATCACAACAACTGAATTAGCGGGATGAAAACAAATCTCATTTTAACTCATCGGAGAGCGCCCGCAAATCACAACAATGTTGCGAAGAGACTGGCGAAGATAACCATTTTAACTCATCGGAGAGCGCCCGCAAATCACAACATAAGGATGATACGGCTCGGCTGGATCGAATTTTAACTCATCGGAGAGCGCCCGCAAATCACAACTCGACTAGCTAACTCAGCTAATATTTCTCTATTTTAACTCATCGGAGAGCGCCCGCAAATCACAACTATTATTCACCCGGTCCAAATTGATGGACTATTTTAACTCATCGGAGAGCGCCCGCAAATCACAACAATGGCTGGCTAATTCATATAATAAAGACTATTTTAACTCATCGGAGAGCGCCCGCAAATCACAACGTAAGGAGCAGATTGATGAATATACCGAGCATTTTAACTCATCGGAGAGCGCCCGCAAATCACAACTATCGCTCGATCTAGTTCGGGGTATGGCGTATTTTAACTCATCGGAGAGCGCCCGCAAATCACAACCACCAGTATCTCTTTAGCGGGGCCCCGCTCATTTTAACTCATCGGAGAGCGCCCGCAAATCACAACTTGCCGGCTGGTAGAGCTGAGCTGATAAGATTTTAACTCATCGGAGAGCGCCCGCAAATCACAACATGATAGCACATCCTTTCAATCGCTTCTTAATTTTAACTCATCGGAGAGCGCCCGCAAATCACAACTATCGCTATCCCTCACTCGCAAGGCAACAAATTTTAACTCATCGGAGAGCGCCCGCAAATCACAACTTAAGGCACTCCATCATCCCCAAGCGATGTATTTTAACTCATCGGAGAGCGCCCGCAAATCACAACCTATTATAAGGCAATCTGACGGAATAAAAGATTTTAACTCATCGGAGAGCGCCCGCAAATCACAACCTGATTGTTATATCATCATTATAGTGAATAATTTTAACTCATCGGAGAGCGCCCGCAAATCACAACCCTATAAAGGCAGGCGCATCACCTCGCTGGATTTTAACTCATCGGAGAGCGCCCGCAAATCACAACTAGTAAGCCAGACGATTGAGTCCCGATTAAATTTTAACTCATCGGAGAGCGCCCGCAAATCACAACTCTACTGCTTGATTGAATGAGTAGGTATCAATTTTAACTCATCGGAGAGCGCCCGCAAATCACAACTAGACAAGCTGGACCGCCAGTGCTTAGCGAATTTTAACTCATCGGAGAGCGCCCGCAAATCACAACGCGAGAACTGATACTCAGCCGTCTCGGGTAATTTTAACTCATCGGAGAGCGCCCGCAAATCACAACGGCAATGATGGTAGATAAGGTAGCCGACTTATTTTAACTCATCGGAGAGCGCCCGCAAATCACAACTTCATCTATGAATGCTGCCTTAAATAATACATTTTAACTCATCGGAGAGCGCCCGCAAATCACAACACAAATTTACCCTCCGTGTCATAGAGTTCAATTTTAACTCATCGGAGAGCGCCCGCAAATCACAACATTGTTGCCTTGCGAGTGAGGGATAGCGATATTTTAACTCATCGGAGAGCGCCCGCAAATCACAACGTGCGCCTTGCCTTAAGGCGCGCTATAAGTATTTTAACTCATCGGAGAGCGCCCGCAAATCACAACCAAATTTATTAAGATTTGGTTTAGAGCCCGATTTTAACTCATCGGAGAGCGCCCGCAAATCACAACTCATAATGATTAAGCTCATTGTTATCAACTATTTTAACTCATCGGAGAGCGCCCGCAAATCACAACCGTGCGCCTTGCCTTAAGGCGCGCTATAAATTTTAACTCATCGGAGAGCGCCCGCAAATCACAACAACACGATTCTATACTTCTGCTCAGAGAAGATTTTAACTCATCGGAGAGCGCCCGCAAATCACAACGACCAAAGTAATAAGACCCGATGAGTAATAATTTTAACTCATCGGAGAGCGCCCGCAAATCACAACGACGACCGCTGATGTGCAGCTAGGCTTATCGATTTTAACTCATCGGAGAGCGCCCGCAAATCACAACGCTCCCCCGCGGGCGCCTCACTATTTAAGATTTTAACTCATCGGAGAGCGCCCGCAAATCACAACTGTGATAAGCGCGTCTCTATGATATCATTCATTTTAACTCATCGGAGAGCGCCCGCAAATCACAACATCCATCATAAAGTCGTTGAATGAGCTATAATTTTAACTCATCGGAGAGCGCCCGCAAATCACAACCTCTCTTTCTCTTTAATCCAGCCCCGATTAATTTTAACTCATCGGAGAGCGCCCGCAAATCACAACCTTAGTGGTGCTATTCACAGCACCCTTCAAATTTTAACTCATCGGAGAGCGCCCGCAAATCACAACACGACCGCTGATGTGCAGCTAGGCTTATCGATTTTAACTCATCGGAGAGCGCCCGCAAATCACAACTTACTCCGCCAGAGCGCCTTAGGATTGCCGATTTTAACTCATCGGAGAGCGCCCGCAAATCACAACCGGCATAACTCATTAAATCGCTCATTCATAATTTTAACTCATCGGAGAGC
This sequence comes from Gammaproteobacteria bacterium, assembly GCA_965215225.1. Classification (GTDB taxonomy): domain Bacteria; phylum Pseudomonadota; class Gammaproteobacteria; order CBDBNL01; family JAAOII01. The sequence goes on along the minus strand of OZ244039.1, from coordinate 744,287 downwards.
GCCCGCAAATCACAACGGGCAGTGGGAACAAACCCCGATGACTATGATTTTAACTCATCGGAGAGCGCCCGCAAATCACAACTCATAATAGAAGTAAGGCTTATGATTATAAATTTTAACTCATCGGAGAGCGCCCGCAAATCACAACGACCGCGCGCCCACATTCAGTTTAGCTCGATTTTAACTCATCGGAGAGCGCCCGCAAATCACAACGGTCCATGCCGTATTTATCGCGGGGCGTTCATTTTAACTCATCGGAGAGCGCCCGCAAATCACAACTCAGCAAAGAAGGCGACTTCCCTATTAAAAATTTTAACTCATCGGAGAGCGCCCGCAAATCACAACTTATTGAAGCCGCCCCGTCCTTAGTACCGAATTTTAACTCATCGGAGAGCGCCCGCAAATCACAACTCTCATCCGGTCAATTCAGCGTGACTAAGCATTTTAACTCATCGGAGAGCGCCCGCAAATCACAACCAATCATCGATAAGTCGCCTTCACTAATCTATTTTAACTCATCGGAGAGCGCCCGCAAATCACAACCAGGGGCTTATCTATCATTGCGGCGCCCCCGATTTTAACTCATCGGAGAGCGCCCGCAAATCACAACCCGGGCTCAGTTGTAGGGCTGGTTGCATGGGATTTTAACTCATCGGAGAGCGCCCGCAAATCACAACGGTAACACTCACGGCTGAATTTGAGAATGAATTTTAACTCATCGGAGAGCGCCCGCAAATCACAACATCGGTTTGGTAACGCCCCTTACCCTTCTCATTTTAACTCATCGGAGAGCGCCCGCAAATCACAACTAGCTCGGGGTAATCTTTAAGGAGTTGCCATTTTAACTCATCGGAGAGCGCCCGCAAATCACAACATAGAATGTGATCGCGGTCGTCTTAGCCTTATTTTAACTCATCGGAGAGCGCCCGCAAATCACAACTAGAAAGCCACTTATTGACTTCTGCTGCTCATTTTAACTCATCGGAGAGCGCCCGCAAATCACAACATTCAGCGCTTATATCACTACCTAAAATAGATTTTAACTCATCGGAGAGCGCCCGCAAATCACAACAGTAATCATAACTTTGAGGAAAAATTATGAATTTTAACTCATCGGAGAGCGCCCGCAAATCACAACTATCGATGGACGCTAGTAAAATAAAATGGGATTTTAACTCATCGGAGAGCGCCCGCAAATCACAACCTCACCCATTATGGCGTTGACATTAATTTTATTTTAACTCATCGGAGAGCGCCCGCAAATCACAACTTGTCCTCCCGTTCGATCTCCCCCCACCAATTTTAACTCATCGGAGAGCGCCCGCAAATCACAACCATCAATTAAGATACTCGCCCCTCGGTTGAATTTTAACTCATCGGAGAGCGCCCGCAAATCACAACCGGCCAATCGGTGAGTTATGATGGCGGGCGATTTTAACTCATCGGAGAGCGCCCGCAAATCACAACTTTACCGATTGAATGTCCTTAGCTACGCCGATTTTAACTCATCGGAGAGCGCCCGCAAATCACAACTGGTCTTTAATAATACCTCGGCCGAGCACCATTTTAACTCATCGGAGAGCGCCCGCAAATCACAACCTCGCACAGATCATCTCGTTCTCGGAATCGATTTTAACTCATCGGAGAGCGCCCGCAAATCACAACTTCAGATAATAGCCGATCTTCTTTGGATTATTTTAACTCATCGGAGAGCGCCCGCAAATCACAACACCTCTACGGAGATCTAGGATGATTATTTTATTTTAACTCATCGGAGAGCGCCCGCAAATCACAACTGCCTAGCAATACTGGTGTTGTTTTTCACGATTTTAACTCATCGGAGAGCGCCCGCAAATCACAACAAGAGTTTGGTACTAATCAGCTGTACGAGCATTTTAACTCATCGGAGAGCGCCCGCAAATCACAACGTCAAATTGGTCGGGCAGAGTCCCGCTCACATTTTAACTCATCGGAGAGCGCCCGCAAATCACAACGCTATTGAATCGGCTTTGGATGTGTTTAAAATTTTAACTCATCGGAGAGCGCCCGCAAATCACAACTAGGTCTGCTTTCGGCTCTATATGAGGTCGATTTTAACTCATCGGAGAGCGCCCGCAAATCACAACATGTGCTGACTGCGTTGTATAATACAATGAATTTTAACTCATCGGAGAGCGCCCGCAAATCACAACTCCCTAAGAAAGAGAACCGCATGCGCTATTATTTTAACTCATCGGAGAGCGCCCGCAAATCACAACTAGGTCTGCTTTCGGCTCTATATGAGGTCGATTTTAACTCATCGGAGAGCGCCCGCAAATCACAACGTGCCTTCTCCTTTGTTGGTCGATTTTAGTATTTTAACTCATCGGAGAGCGCCCGCAAATCACAACTGCTCCAATTCAGTGGATACCACAGGCTTGATTTTAACTCATCGGAGAGCGCCCGCAAATCACAACTGCATACCGGGCCAGATGAGGAGTATAGGGATTTTAACTCATCGGAGAGCGCCCGCAAATCACAACTACTGTAGTAAACTAAGTAAAGAAAAGTAAATTTTAACTCATCGGAGAGCGCCCGCAAATCACAACTCTAGCGCCTCTTTTGTAGTCGCCGCTGATATTTTAACTCATCGGAGAGCGCCCGCAAATCACAACTCAGATTCGGGTGAAGCCTGATCGCAATAAATTTTAACTCATCGGAGAGCGCCCGCAAATCACAACATAGGCGTAATAATTCCTCCTTTATCTTCTATTTTAACTCATCGGAGAGCGCCCGCAAATCACAACCGCGCTCACGCTCACTCCCACCAACCTTAAATTTTAACTCATCGGAGAGCGCCCGCAAATCACAACTCGCCAAGCCCTTGCCCCAGCTGGCGCAGCATTTTAACTCATCGGAGAGCGCCCGCAAATCACAACTTTGGTGAGATTTATAACCAACAAATCATCATTTTAACTCATCGGAGAGCGCCCGCAAATCACAACTAGGGGCGGCCAATTTGCATCCATCCCCAAATTTTAACTCATCGGAGAGCGCCCGCAAATCACAACTTCGGCTCGGATGAGCCGCGCGCCATCGGTATTTTAACTCATCGGAGAGCGCCCGCAAATCACAACTCTCACTTTGCCCGGCAAACAAACTAAATGATTTTAACTCATCGGAGAGCGCCCGCAAATCACAACAACAAGAGCCGATTGACGCGACGGTTGATCATTTTAACTCATCGGAGAGCGCCCGCAAATCACAACGCCCCCGTGATCGCGAACACTTGGCTCGCAAATTTTAACTCATCGGAGAGCGCCCGCAAATCACAACCTTGGTCGAAGAATTGATCAAGCCCCTCTTATTTTAACTCATCGGAGAGCGCCCGCAAATCACAACGCCACGGTGGCAGGGTGGGGCTTGCCCTTCATTTTAACTCATCGGAGAGCGCCCGCAAATCACAACTCCCCACTTTCTCGATCATCCTGGCGACCAATTTTAACTCATCGGAGAGCGCCCGCAAATCACAACGGACTGGCGGAGATTGAAGCAAGAGTGCGAATTTTAACTCATCGGAGAGCGCCCGCAAATCACAACTTTGGTGAGATTTATAACCAACAAATCATCATTTTAACTCATCGGAGAGCGCCCGCAAATCACAACACCCGCGCGCACGCCTTAATAAAATACTTGATTTTAACTCATCGGAGAGCGCCCGCAAATCACAACCTTTGGTCTTGCGGGTCGAAGAGACCCTAGATTTTAACTCATCGGAGAGCGCCCGCAAATCACAACCTTCTTTAAGATGATCACCCGGTTCATTTGATTTTAACTCATCGGAGAGCGCCCGCAAATCACAACGAGGCTGATGGGGATAGCGATAGAACTTTTATTTTAACTCATCGGAGAGCGCCCGCAAATCACAACGATTAGCTTCTGGGGGATTTCAGTTCATTAATTTTAACTCATCGGAGAGCGCCCGCAAATCACAACGCTGCCCCTGTTATTGCCTGATTAGCTAAGATTTTAACTCATCGGAGAGCGCCCGCAAATCACAACGAGTTAAGAAAGACCCGAGCTAACGAGCGCATTTTAACTCATCGGAGAGCGCCCGCAAATCACAACGTCATAGTGCAGTAAGGCGGTGCGCGGGCGATTTTAACTCATCGGAGAGCGCCCGCAAATCACAACAAGTTATTGCTACGGGGGGCGTTTTCCCCGATTTTAACTCATCGGAGAGCGCCCGCAAATCACAACCACTCTATCCGATAGAGTGTCAAGGTCATCATTTTAACTCATCGGAGAGCGCCCGCAAATCACAACCTTTGGCTTATAAGCGCCATTTTGGTTTGGATTTTAACTCATCGGAGAGCGCCCGCAAATCACAACAAGATGAATATTGGTATGAGCGGGACAGAGATTTTAACTCATCGGAGAGCGCCCGCAAATCACAACGGCTCTTTATACCCTTGCCTAGCCAATCATATTTTAACTCATCGGAGAGCGCCCGCAAATCACAACACTTTATTATTCAGCTGCCATCTTTGGCGCATTTTAACTCATCGGAGAGCGCCCGCAAATCACAACATTCAAAAACCAACCCTCATGGCTATCATCATTTTAACTCATCGGAGAGCGCCCGCAAATCACAACGTCCCAATAAATCATTGCCTCGGTCCGTGAATTTTAACTCATCGGAGAGCGCCCGCAAATCACAACAATTCAACCCGAGCGCCTAAGCGTGAGCCTATTTTAACTCATCGGAGAGCGCCCGCAAATCACAACAATAAACTCCCCGCCGCCCTTAAAATATACATTTTAACTCATCGGAGAGCGCCCGCAAATCACAACACCAGCCTATACTGAACGGGCTAGCTGACCATTTTAACTCATCGGAGAGCGCCCGCAAATCACAACGTTAATGAGGTATTGATAAGACGACCGATAATTTTAACTCATCGGAGAGCGCCCGCAAATCACAACTAACCTCCAGCTGATAAATCCCTACCAGCTATTTTAACTCATCGGAGAGCGCCCGCAAATCACAACTAATGAAAGGAGCTTCAGCTTAGCCATCCAATTTTAACTCATCGGAGAGCGCCCGCAAATCACAACGCACAGGACTAAATAAGTCCTGGAGCGTGTATTTTAACTCATCGGAGAGCGCCCGCAAATCACAACTATGATAGAATTCCACTCCTCCGCCCGCAGAATTTTAACTCATCGGAGAGCGCCCGCAAATCACAACTGGTAGTGCCATTGGCTCTTTATAGGCATAATTTTAACTCATCGGAGAGCGCCCGCAAATCACAACAAAGGCAAAGAAACTAAACACAAACCATTAATTTTAACTCATCGGAGAGCGCCCGCAAATCACAACATTCAGTTATCATTCAATCCGTTCTTATTGATTTTAACTCATCGGAGAGCGCCCGCAAATCACAACTGGGTTGTCTGAATTGTTGAAATTCAACCGATTTTAACTCATCGGAGAGCGCCCGCAAATCACAACCGGGGGTGGTGAGGATGTAGGTTGCCTCGGATTTTAACTCATCGGAGAGCGCCCGCAAATCACAACTTAGTATCTGGGGGGAATATAGGATTGGTAATTTTAACTCATCGGAGAGCGCCCGCAAATCACAACAATAGCATTCATAAGTCCCATACAAGAAAAATTTTAACTCATCGGAGAGTGCCCGCAAATCACAACCTAAGAACATGACCGATGCGGAAACGAATTATTTTAACTCATCGGAGAGCGCCCGCAAATCACAACTGACGCACCAAAAAAACCAACAAAACGAGCATTTTAACTCATCGGAGAGCGCCCGCAAATCACAACCGCCCGTGCGATGAGTAGCCCAGAACTTTTATTTTAACTCATCGGAGAGCGCCCGCAAATCACAACCCTGGGACCCTTCAATAATTACATCATCAGATTTTAACTCATCGGAGAGCGCCCGCAAATCACAACGAACATTCAGAAAAGGATATTTGGTTTGAAATTTTAACTCATCGGAGAGCGCCCGCAAATCACAACAGCGCATGCTGGTTTATCTTCATAAAGTCAATTTTAACTCATCGGAGAGCGCCCGCAAATCACAACGGAGGGTAAGAACATCCACGGTATCATCCGATTTTAACTCATCGGAGAGCGCCCGCAAATCACAACCAACAGTCGCCGCTTCACCATAAGTCAGCGATTTTAACTCATCGGAGAGCGCCCGCAAATCACAACTGCCCCTTCTGGTTTTATGGGCAATAATCGATTTTAACTCATCGGAGAGCGCCCGCAAATCACAACTTTCAGTTTGAACTGAATCGATGCCAATGGATTTTAACTCATCGGAGAGCGCCCGCAAATCACAACATAATCTATTATTTTGATGGACGGCAAATCCATTTTAACTCATCGGAGAGCGCCCGCAAATCACAACATACTACCCAACCGACTCGTTCTTACTACAATTTTAACTCATCGGAGAGCGCCCGCAAATCACAACTCAAGACCGGATGCCGGAATATCAGTAGTCATTTTAACTCATCGGAGAGCGCCCGCAAATCACAACATAATAGTAAGCATAATACATTTATTTATGATTTTAACTCATCGGAGAGCGCCCGCAAATCACAACTGTATAATGGCAGTAGAGAAAGGAATAGCGATTTTAACTCATCGGAGAGCGCCCGCAAATCACAACTATGGCGATGATAATTTTGAATCAACAGACATTTTAACTCATCGGAGAGCGCCCGCAAATCACAACCGTGCTGGATAATGGTCCCCCCTGCCATATATTTTAACTCATCGGAGAGCGCCCGCAAATCACAACCGCGAGCCGATTGATGTGGTGTGATCGGCGATTTTAACTCATCGGAGAGCGCCCGCAAATCACAACCTATCACTATGTTTAATTCTTCCCAAGCGGATTTTAACTCATCGGAGAGCGCCCGCAAATCACAACTCCCCTTCCTCCCATCCGTTCGGCACATAAATTTTAACTCATCGGAGAGCGCCCGCAAATCACAACCTCTCAGCTATTATTATACGGCAGGATTGCATTTTAACTCATCGGAGAGCGCCCGCAAATCACAACGCGCAATGCGTCCGCAATATAGGTGGCATGATTTTAACTCATCGGAGAGCGCCCGCAAATCACAACATGCGCCCGGTCTTACTGGCGGTATATGGGATTTTAACTCATCGGAGAGCGCCCGCAAATCACAACTGCCGTCCAGCCATAATTCAATGCTCTCGGGATTTTAACTCATCGGAGAGCGCCCGCAAATCACAACATAGTTCTTATTACCCGCAGATCAACATCGATTTTAACTCATCGGAGAGCGCCCGCAAATCACAACGGTCGGTCGGGTATATTAATCCATTACGGTATTTTAACTCATCGGAGAGCGCCCGCAAATCACAACTAAGCAGTGGTAACTTGTCTCGATCAATCAATTTTAACTCATCGGAGAGCGCCCGCAAATCACAACTTATTATGCTTTGGCGTGCTCGGGTATTATATTTTAACTCATCGGAGAGCGCCCGCAAATCACAACGCATATAAGAGGAGGGCTCACTATATTTGTATTTTAACTCATCGGAGAGCGCCCGCAAATCACAACTTCTGAGTAGATATCAATGCAATTGCGATGATTTTAACTCATCGGAGAGCGCCCGCAAATCACAACAGGAACAATGACAATATATTGTTCTATGGTATTTTAACTCATCGGAGAGCGCCCGCAAATCACAACGCGATATCATCACGGGAGCGGTCTTGGTATATTTTAACTCATCGGAGAGCGCCCGCAAATCACAACCGCCTTGCAGATTGAGTATTGCTAATAAACATTTTAACTCATCGGAGAGCGCCCGCAAATCACAACTTCTCTATGCACCTTATATTTTCTCTCGATATTTTAACTCATCGGAGAGCGCCCGCAAATCACAACACTCGGTCCGAACGACCAAGATAAAGCGCCATTTTAACTCATCGGAGAGCGCCCGCAAATCACAACACCTCATGGGATGCCTCGCCTCAGCCCAAAATTTTAACTCATCGGAGAGCGCCCGCAAATCACAACTTGTTTGGTTGTTTGGATTTGGGCTTGGTAATTTTAACTCATCGGAGAGCGCCCGCAAATCACAACGTATTGTTTAAGACGCCGCCGTCCGCTTACATTTTAACTCATCGGAGAGCGCCCGCAAATCACAACAAGGATGAGATAGAGGATGAGGATGGCTATATTTTAACTCATCGGAGAGCGCCCGCAAATCACAACGCCGGTTTGCCGGGCGATAGTAGTATCGAGATTTTAACTCATCGGAGAGCGCCCGCAAATCACAACTCTTCTTCATTATTCCACGACAGAGCGCAAATTTTAACTCATCGGAGAGCGCCCGCAAATCACAACTCCTCAGGGTTTAAGATGGGAGTATCATCAATTTTAACTCATCGGAGAGCGCCCGCAAATCACAACGAACGATGCAGGAACGCTCCGATGTTTTGTATTTTAACTCATCGGAGAGCGCCCGCAAATCACAACTGGGTTGGTTGTGCGAGCGCCTGCCGAGTGATTTTAACTCATCGGAGAGCGCCCGCAAATCACAACCTTTAAGCTCAGCTCATTAGCCAGCTGAGTATTTTAACTCATCGGAGAGCGCCCGCAAATCACAACTCCAGCCCGCCATCATAGGCAGGAACCTCCATTTTAACTCATCGGAGAGCGCCCGCAAATCACAACTTGCGTGCTTCACCATCTCACTCACCGAAGATTTTAACTCATCGGAGAGCGCCCGCAAATCACAACAAGCGCTAGATGAGTTATGGTCTTACTAGCATTTTAACTCATCGGAGAGCGCCCGCAAATCACAACCGCCATCCTACATCTGACCCTTTATATCAAATTTTAACTCATCGGAGAGCGCCCGCAAATCACAACCGGTTGGTGGTGGTATTTCAGCGCCTTCTTATTTTAACTCATCGGAGAGCGCCCGCAAATCACAACCGGCCCGGCGGCCGCCTTCCCCGAAGCAATATTTTAACTCATCGGAGAGCGCCCGCAAATCACAACGGTTCGCTTCATTAATAGCCATCCAAACAAATTTTAACTCATCGGAGAGCGCCCGCAAATCACAACCTTGAGTCTCGCTTAGCGAATGAGTCCGAGATTTTAACTCATCGGAGAGCGCCCGCAAATCACAACTCTTAAAAATTCCTTCCGCCTGTAAAAATTATTTTAACTCATCGGAGAGCGCCCGCAAATCACAACGCTGGTCGGATACATTCCGCCATATAAAGTATTTTAACTCATCGGAGAGCGCCCGCAAATCACAACCAATAGCTTAGTCATCTTAATGGCGAGTTGATTTTAACTCATCGGAGAGCGCCCGCAAATCACAACGTGCTAAGCCACGTTACCGGTATATGATGGATTTTAACTCATCGGAGAGCGCCCGCAAATCACAACTATCTTATATTCCAGCTTATCTTTATGCTCATTTTAACTCATCGGAGAGCGCCCGCAAATCACAACTTAATGAGCGCGTGTGGTTGGCGTCAACTGATTTTAACTCATCGGAGAGCGCCCGCAAATCACAACTAGCGGGTCGAACGATCTACAAGAACAGGAATTTTAACTCATCGGAGAGCGCCCGCAAATCACAACTCTGGTTCATAATGGGTCGCGTCAATAGTCATTTTAACTCATCGGAGAGCGCCCGCAAATCACAACTCTGGTTCATAATGGGTCGCGTCAATAGTCATTTTAACTCATCGGAGAGCGCCCGCAAATCACAACGCTACTGCTTCAGTCCAGTCGCTTTCTACCATTTTAACTCATCGGAGAGCGCCCGCAAATCACAACTAAGCTCAGCCAGCTCATTTTTGAGCGTGGATTTTAACTCATCGGAGAGCGCCCGCAAATCACAACATTGGTTTGGGATGGGCTTGATTATCTGGCATTTTAACTCATCGGAGAGCGCCCGCAAATCACAACTGCAAAACGCCAAGAAGCTCCAAATCGTTCATTTTAACTCATCGGAGAGCGCCCGCAAATCACAACCGAGATGCTCAGCTCCCCCGCTCCGTGCATATTTTAACTCATCGGAGAGCGCCCGCAAATCACAACCGGTGATATGGATATGGCAGCCCCTCGCATATTTTAACTCATCGGAGAGCGCCCGCAAATCACAACTGTAGGTGATAAAACCCTCCAGCCCTCCCGATTTTAACTCATCGGAGAGCGCCCGCAAATCACAACTAGCGAGCCGATGACTTTGCCTAAAGCATTATTTTAACTCATCGGAGAGCGCCCGCAAATCACAACGCCTTTTTTTGTTTAGTATTATGAAAGTTAATTTTAACTCATCGGAGAGCGCCCGCAAATCACAACCTTTCTTGGCTGATACTGACTTTAATCTCAATTTTAACTCATCGGAGAGCGCCCGCAAATCACAACCATCAAGGAGAGGCATTGGCAATACTTGATATTTTAACTCATCGGAGAGCGCCCGCAAATCACAACTGCATCTTCGTAAGTCTGATATTCAATAAAATTTTAACTCATCGGAGAGCGCCCGCAAATCACAACAGTAAGAAGGCAAGGCGTTCAAGCGAATAGATTTTAACTCATCGGAGAGCGCCCGCAAATCACAACTAACTTCATCAGTTCAGCACCTTAAAGCCGATTTTAACTCATCGGAGAGCGCCCGCAAATCACAACGTCGCGGCTGGTATAATGCCACGGCTCATCATTTTAACTCATCGGAGAGCGCCCGCAAATCACAACATGAATCGAGAAAGAAAGAAAGATGATTGAATTTTAACTCATCGGAGAGCGCCCGCAAATCACAACTATAGTAAAACAGGTATTTATTTTATTCAAATTTTAACTCATCGGAGAGCGCCCGCAAATCACAACCTTGTCAAGAGAAGGGACGATTTTTGGCAGATTTTAACTCATCGGAGAGCGCCCGCAAATCACAACTTCCCCTTCAACTCGTCCTCCCTTATGTTCATTTTAACTCATCGGAGAGCGCCCGCAAATCACAACGAGGTTGGCGGCGGGATTGCCACCGCGACCATTTTAACTCATCGGAGAGCGCCCGCAAATCACAACTTATTGATTAAGCTGCTCGCTAATTTGCTCATTTTAACTCATCGGAGAGCGCCCGCAAATCACAACTTAATCCCATCAATCCTTCCGCCGTTCCTTATTTTAACTCATCGGAGAGCGCCCGCAAATCACAACCTGGTCCCGGCTGGGACCACCTTCCCGGCCATTTTAACTCATCGGAGAGCGCCCGCAAATCACAACGAAGTATCTTAACTATATCGCTCTTATCACATTTTAACTCATCGGAGAGCGCCCGCAAATCACAACTCTTTTCTGGTAAGCCAATCGCCCAGAAAATTTTAACTCATCGGAGAGCGCCCGCAAATCACAACTCCAATATCACACAGGGCACGGCTACTACTATTTTAACTCATCGGAGAGCGCCCGCAAATCACAACTATCCATTTGGGGCATATGCCGTCTCTTTCATTTTAACTCATCGGAGAGCGCCCGCAAATCACAACGGAATTTTAGTTCGCATAATAGTCTCCTAAATTTTAACTCATCGGAGAGCGCCCGCAAATCACAACTGGCGGGATGAGTTAACTAAGGAGGCTATGATTTTAACTCATCGGAGAGCGCCCGCAAATCACAACCCAATCCCTATACTCCTCATCTGGCCCGGTATTTTAACTCATCGGAGAGCGCCCGCAAATCACAACTCCAATATGCTAGACCGTTAACTGGTGGCAATTTTAACTCATCGGAGAGCGCCCGCAAATCACAACAAACTCCAGCCCGATTTCTTTCTGAATGTGATTTTAACTCATCGGAGAGCGCCCGCAAATCACAACTTCCTTTCAAGAGCACGGATAAACTGCTTCATTTTAACTCATCGGAGAGCGCCCGCAAATCACAACTTCCTTTCAAGAGCACGGATAAACTGCTTCATTTTAACTCATCGGAGAGCGCCCGCAAATCACAACGCGGATGAGCTAGCTCAGCTTTGGCAACACATTTTAACTCATCGGAGAGCGCCCGCAAATCACAACCTGCCAGACCCATCTGCCCTGCGATTCAGCATTTTAACTCATCGGAGAGCGCCCGCAAATCACAACACCGGATTCTTGTCTATATGCTCCGGCGGCATTTTAACTCATCGGAGAGCGCCCGCAAATCACAACGACCAATTAATAACCTCCCCATACTAGCCCATTTTAACTCATCGGAGAGCGCCCGCAAATCACAACTGTTCTAGCTTTTCTGAAAATTCCTTGCTGATTTTAACTCATCGGAGAGCGCCCGCAAATCACAACCTGAAATTGACAACTCCCCAGCAGCCGCCAATTTTAACTCATCGGAGAGCGCCCGCAAATCACAACTTCTGCTCTTCAATAGAATACCTGAAAGCCATTTTAACTCATCGGAGAGCGCCCGCAAATCACAACTCCCTTTCATCGGTCTCTTCGAAAGAACCAATTTTAACTCATCGGAGAGCGCCCGCAAATCACAACTTCAATCTGCTTATTTAGAGGCAAAAGGGAATTTTAACTCATCGGAGAGCGCCCGCAAATCACAACAATGGGCTAGCTGAGCCCCAGTCATAAGAAATTTTAACTCATCGGAGAGCGCCCGCAAATCACAACTTTATCATCCTCTGGCCGTTTTTGGTCTCTATTTTAACTCATCGGAGAGCGCCCGCAAATCACAACTAATAGTGAGCTGCTTCATCTACACTCGTAATTTTAACTCATCGGAGAGCGCCCGCAAATCACAACTCATCACCCTTCGCCACCTCGTCCTTAAGAATTTTAACTCATCGGAGAGCGCCCGCAAATCACAACTACCACCCGCCAAGCCGACCAGTCCTCTTATTTTAACTCATCGGAGAGCGCCCGCAAATCACAACCATTGAAAGATACGCTGACTCGGGCTGGGAATTTTAACTCATCGGAGAGCGCCCGCAAATCACAACTCCCCTCATACTCCCCCGCGCCGTTCTTGGATTTTAACTCATCGGAGAGCGCCCGCAAATCACAACATATTCCAAGTAGTTCAGCTTATAGTTTGAATTTTAACTCATCGGAGAGCGCCCGCAAATCACAACGGACTTCTTATTTCGATTGGTTCTACTTTGATTTTAACTCATCGGAGAGCGCCCGCAAATCACAACCTTGAATCACGCCTTGCTAATCAGTCAAGTATTTTAACTCATCGGAGAGCGCCCGCAAATCACAACCCGCCGAGGCATAGAAGGTATGCCTATGTGATTTTAACTCATCGGAGAGCGCCCGCAAATCACAACCGGGTAGAGATAGCCGCCGGGATCACCCGCATTTTAACTCATCGGAGAGCGCCCGCAAATCACAACGGCTCGGTCATGTTCTGGTTCAGGAGGGAGATTTTAACTCATCGGAGAGCGCCCGCAAATCACAACAGGTGAGAAAGGATGGCTTGGTTCTCAGTGATTTTAACTCATCGGAGAGCGCCCGCAAATCACAACAAGAGGCGCAAATTCATAGCACTCTTGGTGATTTTAACTCATCGGAGAGCGCCCGCAAATCACAACGAACTATTGAAAAGATAAGCAACACTGAGGATTTTAACTCATCGGAGAGCGCCCGCAAATCACAACCTAAAAGGTGGGGCTACTTTATTTTTCTCTATTTTAACTCATCGGAGAGCGCCCGCAAATCACAACTGGGCTTCACAGACATCAGAGAAACCACAGATTTTAACTCATCGGAGAGCGCCCGCAAATCACAACTAAAGCTGGCGTATCAATTCGGCAAAGAAGATTTTAACTCATCGGAGAGCGCCCGCAAATCACAACACAAACCTCAAAACTACCAGCCCTACAAACATTTTAACTCATCGGAGAGCGCCCGCAAATCACAACTATATGATGATAATTAGCAATAGATTAAATATTTTAACTCATCGGAGAGCGCCCGCAAATCACAACTTTTAGCCGGGTCTTTTGAATCGCCGATAGATTTTAACTCATCGGAGAGCGCCCGCAAATCACAACAATGTTGCGAAGAGACTGGCGAAGATAACCATTTTAACTCATCGGAGAGCGCCCGCAAATCACAACTTATAAGAAGTTTGGATGGTGGCTGATGGCATTTTAACTCATCGGAGAGCGCCCGCAAATCACAACTTAATTCTAGTTATATCTGGGTTGGGGCTAATTTTAACTCATCGGAGAGCGCCCGCAAATCACAACGATATGGAAAAGCCATGGCAGAGGTCCGCCATTTTAACTCATCGGAGAGCGCCCGCAAATCACAACCCGGCATAAAGAAGAATGGGCGGAGCGGTCATTTTAACTCATCGGAGAGCGCCCGCAAATCACAACCTTATGTAGTAGCTCTACTCCGCCGAATAGATTTTAACTCATCGGAGAGCGCCCGCAAATCACAACAAAATTATGAACACATATACCAAGATAGCCATTTTAACTCATCGGAGAGCGCCCGCAAATCACAACTAAAGAATAGGTGGCTCGCTTCACCTGGCTATTTTAACTCATCGGAGAGCGCCCGCAAATCACAACGTATTGTTGTTGCTCTATTGTCTTTTTTATATTTTAACTCATCGGAGAGCGCCCGCAAATCACAACAGTTCTGGCGCAAGCCCGCGGCTCGCAAGAATTTTAACTCATCGGAGAGCGCCCGCAAATCACAACTATAAAACAGGTCGCTTGCTTTTTCACATTATTTTAACTCATCGGAGAGCGCCCGCAAATCACAACTCTTTATTGTGCTATAAGACAATATGAGAGATTTTAACTCATCGGAGAGCGCCCGCAAATCACAACTATTATGACCTGGTAGATTTGGATAAGTTGATTTTAACTCATCGGAGAGCGCCCGCAAATCACAACTGCAAGCGTTTAATGATTGGTTGGACTATCATTTTAACTCATCGGAGAGCGCCCGCAAATCACAACTAAGGATAAGGCTGGCTAATATTGGAGATAATTTTAACTCATCGGAGAGCGCCCGCAAATCACAACTGTCTAACTAATATTCTATCATACCCCATCATTTTAACTCATCGGAGAGCGCCCGCAAATCACAACTTATATCTATGGCATGCTCCATCACCCGGAATTTTAACTCATCGGAGAGCGCCCGCAAATCACAACTATCGTAGCGCTCGACATCGTGATAGGTAGATTTTAACTCATCGGAGAGCGCCCGCAAATCACAACGGCTGGCATTAAGACCGGGTGCAAATATTGATTTTAACTCATCGGAGAGCGCCCGCAAATCACAACTTAGCATAATAGACCATCGCCTCTTTACTTAATTTTAACTCATCGGAGAGCGCCCGCAAATCACAACGCGATGGTTTTAAGCAGCACATCATATTTAATTTTAACTCATCGGAGAGCGCCCGCAAATCACAACGTTCATCTCATTGATTATCGCGATTGCCGTATTTTAACTCATCGGAGAGCGCCCGCAAATCACAACGCGGGCGCGCTCGCCTGTGAGCAGGGACTTATTTTAACTCATCGGAGAGCGCCCGCAAATCACAACTGGTATAATAGCACCAGCCCGTCCTATATATTTTAACTCATCGGAGAGCGCCCGCAAATCACAACTCAGGCGTGGCGCGGGGCGTTTAATTTCTAATTTTAACTCATCGGAGAGCGCCCGCAAATCACAACTTGCGTAGTTGTCATTGATTAAAGAGGTGATTTTAACTCATCGGAGAGCGCCCGCAAATCACAACCTTAATGTCGAGGGCGTATCTGCCCTTGTCTATTTTAACTCATCGGAGAGCGCCCGCAAATCACAACAGTGCTTCAAATGGTATCCCTATACTGCCGATTTTAACTCATCGGAGAGCGCCCGCAAATCACAACCTATCTTGCCATCCCCTTGCCTTTATATCGATTTTAACTCATCGGAGAGCGCCCGCAAATCACAACTGCCCTGCCCGTCTCTCTCGGTTGGTGGCGATTTTAACTCATCGGAGAGCGCCCGCAAATCACAACAATAGTTCTGGGCTCATGTATCACCTCCGTATTTTAACTCATCGGAGAGCGCCCGCAAATCACAACTCAAATGTTAATTCAATGGTCTGCAGAGCAATTTTAACTCATCGGAGAGCGCCCGCAAATCACAACTAATGCCTATAAAGACCCAGCCAAGAGCCGATTTTAACTCATCGGAGAGCGCCCGCAAATCACAACTTTCAGACGCTTATCTACTCCGACATAGCCATTTTAACTCATCGGAGAGCGCCCGCAAATCACAACTTCACTGATTTCACCACTGAAATTTCAGGTATTTTAACTCATCGGAGAGCGCCCGCAAATCACAACTGGCAACTAGCCACAAAGAAGCAAAAATAGATTTTAACTCATCGGAGAGCGCCCGCAAATCACAACGTTGCGAGCGTGCATCTTCTGATGGGTAAGATTTTAACTCATCGGAGAGCGCCCGCAAATCACAACATCATTGAAGTTATTGCTGGTGTCATACAGATTTTAACTCATCGGAGAGCGCCCGCAAATCACAACGCTTGTTCGGTCTCGTCCTTAGTGATATCGATTTTAACTCATCGGAGAGCGCCCGCAAATCACAACTAATCCCTTGAGTTCTTTCTCATCATAACGATTTTAACTCATCGGAGAGCGCCCGCAAATCACAACTCTCTGCTCTTAACTTTTCTTACTTAAGAAATTTTAACTCATCGGAGAGCGCCCGCAAATCACAACTCCCATGATATCTGGCTTAGCTGCTTGGCGATTTTAACTCATCGGAGAGCGCCCGCAAATCACAACTTGTTCCTTATATGCCACCGACCATTCAGCATTTTAACTCATCGGAGAGCGCCCGCAAATCACAACGGCGTTCCGCCCGTTCTCATCAGGGGAAGTATTTTAACTCATCGGAGAGCGCCCGCAAATCACAACCCAACTTAGCCATTGGCGAGCCAGCGTGAAATTTTAACTCATCGGAGAGCGCCCGCAAATCACAACCCTGAGGCAGTAAGTGTCTCAGGCGGTAGAATTTTAACTCATCGGAGAGCGCCCGCAAATCACAACCCTCCGCAGGTTGCCAAGTAGGGTATCAGTATTTTAACTCATCGGAGAGCGCCCGCAAATCACAACATAACGGGAGGGGGAGGCACACGCTTTACTATTTTAACTCATCGGAGAGCGCCCGCAAATCACAACTGCCGTTCTCTTCGGCTACCATCACCGACCATTTTAACTCATCGGAGAGCGCCCGCAAATCACAACAGAGTCTAATAATAACGCGATTTATAAAAAATTTTAACTCATCGGAGAGCGCCCGCAAATCACAACCCTCGAAGCCGAAGCCCGAGCGGCCAGGGCATTTTAACTCATCGGAGAGCGCCCGCAAATCACAACTTATCACGACCGCTACCTCATTCTTAACGGATTTTAACTCATCGGAGAGCGCCCGCAAATCACAACGGTATAGCGTTCAGTTCGCTCCTGCGTTGCATTTTAACTCATCGGAGAGCGCCCGCAAATCACAACTGTTATTTTAGCACGGACTAGTTCAGAAGTCATTTTAACTCATCGGAGAGCGCCCGCAAATCACAACACTTGAACCGTTCGTTCAAGCAAAGGTGATATTTTAACTCATCGGAGAGCGCCCGCAAATCACAACTCAAGCGATTGGAGGAAAAAAGTGTCTTAATTTTAACTCATCGGAGAGCGCCCGCAAATCACAACCGAAAGGATGAATCAAATGTATACTTCGGTATTTTAACTCATCGGAGAGCGCCCGCAAATCACAACTACTCAGTTCACTCTTGTCAATCCATAAGTATTTTAACTCATCGGAGAGCGCCCGCAAATCACAACGCCTAGTTCAATAAGAAAGAGGCGAATGAATTTTAACTCATCGGAGAGCGCCCGCAAATCACAACTGATGGGTAAGCGCTTTCTGATAAGTAGCAATTTTAACTCATCGGAGAGCGCCCGCAAATCACAACGTCGTTGGCGATTCTATTGCTGCGTTTCAGATTTTAACTCATCGGAGAGCGCCCGCAAATCACAACAATATTTTTCTTACCACCCTCCTATTATTTATTTTAACTCATCGGAGAGCGCCCGCAAATCACAACGGGCGCATGCAAATATCGCCCGCGCATCGCATTTTAACTCATCGGAGAGCGCCCGCAAATCACAACAATCAGCAAATAGTCTTAGCGGGGTAGCTAATTTTAACTCATCGGAGAGCGCCCGCAAATCACAACCCGCTCGAACGCACTCTGAACGGCTTTACTATTTTAACTCATCGGAGAGCGCCCGCAAATCACAACAAGGGGTCGTGCCTGGATAAGCCGTGTCCAATTTTAACTCATCGGAGAGCGCCCGCAAATCACAACCGCAAAGAGCTTCCATCGTCTAATTCAATTATTTTAACTCATCGGAGAGCGCCCGCAAATCACAACCACAACACCATTCTTTGTTTTTCTTACCGAATTTTAACTCATCGGAGAGCGCCCGCAAATCACAACAATCCCAAGCGGATGATTTGTGTTCGGTTGATTTTAACTCATCGGAGAGCGCCCGCAAATCACAACTCAAGTCATTGCTTCTCATCTCAAGACGCCATTTTAACTCATCGGAGAGCGCCCGCAAATCACAACTTTCTCATCCGCGGTCTCAAAATGGGAGGCATTTTAACTCATCGGAGAGCGCCCGCAAATCACAACACCAATGCTTCGCTGATCCGCCCCAGCGCTATTTTAACTCATCGGAGAGCGCCCGCAAATCACAACTGATACTTCAATCCAATGAATATAAAACGGATTTTAACTCATCGGAGAGCGCCCGCAAATCACAACGTTTTAGTTAAATTTTCGTTTACAAAAAAAAGCCCCCCCCCCCCCCCCCCCCCCCCGCGATTCAAAGCATATTCGATCCCGATTAATATGCTGGACAGAATCAATTGACAATTACATTAAGATGCTTTGCTAAGTTATCCACATACGGATATGGTGGATTAACATTTAAAGTGCAACACCTGTTGCTAAATCATAGTCTGCCTCGCTGAGTTGTTGGAACACCTCAGCGAGTGTTTTGAATCCGAGGCACTTTCGTGGTCGGTGGTTCAATCGGTTGGTGATTTGTGTTATTATTTGGTTGGATAAATTTCGGATGGACATTCTTTTTGGCAGCTACTGGCGAATGAGTCCATTGGCATTTTCATTGGCACCTCTTCCCCAGCTGCGATAAGGAGTGGCGAAGTAGGTGTCGCAATCGAGTTTCTCAGCGATATTCTAATGGTCGCTGAACTCACAGCCATTGTCAGATGGTATAGGCATAGTCTGCGATGAGTTGGAGCATAGCAAGGATAGCTTTTGCGACTAAGTCTTTTTCTTTGCGAGGCACCTTGGCTATCAGAATAGTACGGGAAGTTCGTTCGACCAGGGTCACTAAGAATCCTTGATGGTTGGTATCGGCTTCCCAGTCGCCTAGACGCTTTCGTTCTTCGACTATGGCTGGACGCTTTTCTATGCCGAGACGAGAAGTTCGATCCACCAGAGTCACCAAGAAGTCTTAATGGTGGGCAATGATGGGCGCGTGGTATCGGCTTCCCAATCGCCTAGTCGTTTTCGTTTTTCCACTATGGCTGGATGATTTTCTATGCCGACCCGAGAAGTTTTCGATCCACTAGAGTCACCAGGAAGCCTTAATGGTGGGCAATGATGGCCGCATGGTATCGGCTTCCCAGTCGCCTAGACGCTTTCGTTCTTCGACTATGGCTAGACGCTTTTCTATGCCGACCCGCCCTGGAATGCACTGCGAATAGGCTTTTCGTCCATAGAGCATGACGGCGTCCTTGATTGCATCGCAGGATGTAGGTCACCACCTGCTTTGCGATTCTTTTCTATCCACCAATACAGCGTATTTTTAGAAGAGGACACCCCTGCATAACGCCAGCCGACTGGACTCTATTGGCGCTCTAATAAAGTGCGGGCTTTTTCCTTCATCCGATCAGTTAAAACCTCATAGTAAGAAGGTTCTAAATGTCTGGCTTGGCTTCTTTGATGCGCTTGCAAAGACGGGCGCCGCGCTTCCCGCTATTGGGCTGCATCTCTTGGCTAATAGTAGAAGAACAAGGATCTAGGCGCCGAGCTATAGAGCGCATGCTCTTTCCTTCTCTCCTCATTTTTCTATCATTGCTCGTTCTTTTTTGAAAGACAAAATAATGCTTTTTACACGAGACCTCTCTTTTGGTTTTCTTGGATGGGATTGTATAATCCCTTCTAAAAAAAAGAGGCGTTGCACTTATAGTGGGAATTCATGACTCACTTTTCAACTCAATATAATCTATACAACTCAAAGCAAAATTCGACCAAGAAGTGTCACTGGAAATAACTAAAATATAACGAGCTCCCTCAATCTCAATCTCTAAATCCTCACCAATAACACGCCGAGCAAAAAAGCAAAAATCAAAACCCGTCCTATAAGTAAGATAAGTAAAATCATTAAACGCATCCTTAACAAATATGGCCGCGCCATTACCATTCAGACTACGCAAAATCAAATTAGGAGGATGACGCCCACCACGAAGATGACGCTCGCCACTAAAAAGACGAGAAGGAACAGTCCGAACCTCTATGCCATCAAAATTCTTAATATCTAAATTTGCATAAGGATTTAAAGAAATATCTATACAGAATTTCAAGTCATCCCGAACACAAAACGGCCCATACCATAACTGCTTATACTCAGTAGAACCAACATTAAAACTTAACAATACAAATAAGAGGGTGATTGAGTATTTAGTCTTAGGTGCGGCTCGTTTGAGATTGGAGGCAATAGTAGTGAGAAGCGCGGATGCGTAGTTCCGTGCTTGTCCGAGGTAACGGGTCTTTGTTAAGCCAAAATGGCGTTTGAGATGGGCGAAGGTGAGTTTCACTAGATTGCGCGTTTTTTGTCGGGCTGCATTTTCTCGGTGTTGCCGTCCGGTGAATGGAATATCGCGGTAAGGACGATGAAGAAAGCGTCTCTTGTCGCCAAGCAGTGAGGCAATTTTTTGACCAGCGTATCCGTTGTTGGCGTTTTGTTCATTGCCGCTCATCCGTTCTGGGAGCATCTGAGGGATGTGGACGCTGCTGGGCATGTCGGCGATCTTCCTGATCCATCCCTCGGCATCCGCATTGGTATGGAGCTTGTAACCATCAGTTGCTTTGCGCCCGACCTTGCCATTGTAGTCTGCTTCGGGATCCTGGGTGGGCTTCCTTTTGCAGCTATCCTCCAGCCGAGAACGGATTAGCTCGATGGCAGTGGTGTCCACCACCACTATCATTCCCTTTTCCAACATGACTCCTTTTTGTCCCAATTCGTGAATTTACTTCATAAGTGCAACACCTCTTTGACGGGATTATATAATCCCATCCAAGAAAATCAACAAAGAGGTTTCGTGTAAAAAGCATTATGCCCATATTTCAAAGAAATAACGAGCAATAATAGAAAAAATGAGGAAAGAGCATGCACTTTATAGTTCGGCGCTTTTAGATCCTTGTCCTTCTACTATTAGCCGAGAAACTCAGCGCAATAACGGGAAGCAAGCCTATCGTCATCAGCAAGTTCAGCAAATAAGTGAAGCAAGGCAACAACAGCGTTCTCGTTATTCTGTGCTAACCGATGAGGTGAAAGCGCAGGCACAAGCGTCGTTGAAACAAAGCTGGAGTCCCGAGCAGATAGCAGGGCGGTGGAGTTCTGAAGGGAGCTGTTGCATCTCATTTGTCACACTTTATCGTTGGATTCGCAAAAATCAAAAAGCGGGCGATGACTTGCATCGCTTTCTCCGCAATCAAAAACGCCGTTATGCTCACAGTTATGGCCGGTTCTATTTCTTTTTTTCAATACCTTCGGCAACTTTATCCCCAAACCAAAATGCTATGCAGGCAAACAACACTCCAATTAGTGCATTTTTAATGTCCTGAATGTCCTTACCATTAGTCAACAACAAATTTGACGTTTCCTCATCAGGGCAGAGTATAAATACTGTAAAAAGACCAACCACCCAAAAAGTAACTATTGGCCTTACTAATCCTCTAAGAGTATCTACTATAGTAAATAGGTACCACGCGAATTTAGGCGACTCCTTAGATAAAGTTGAAATATATTTAGCTGCATCATGCGTCCTTGCCGACTTTCTGTCTTCTGTTTCATTTTTATTTGCTTCTTTGTTAGCTTCAATCATTTGAGATTTTAGTTCGCTATTCCCTTCTATTGCAGATGCCTTTATTTGCTTATTGTTCACTCTTATTTACTTCTTTGTTAGCTTCAATCATTTGAGATTTTAGTTCGCTATTTCCTTGTATTTTTGCAAGAGCCACTTTCTGTTTCAGTTCTTCTATTTCAAATGCTTTCATTCGCTCCTTATGTATGCGTTCTCTATGGTTATTACAGGAATTAACTATGATCTTAACAAGTGGAAGAATCAATCCACCTATTAATCCTAAAGATCCTGCCGTAAACATGCTCATAATGAAGCCATTATATCATAAGAAACTAAAATTAGCAATAAAAAAACATTTCTTTACAAGTTTCTTAGTCACGAATTTGCATTTAAAAAGAGGGAATTATTGCCTTTGTGAATGACAACAGACAAGGCGACGACTTCTAATGATTAATTGCTTCCATTAGGGTCATACCGTTTCGTTTCCTTATGAAATGACGGTTGGTTCTCTTGCTGCTCGCACCTAATGGTAGCAATATTTACAATGATTGTTTTTTTGAGTATTATTGGTGCGGTCAAGCCCTTCTTACGGACTAATGACAATATCTCTGCTCAAGGCGGCAGGTATTGTCATAGTGAAGGACAAAGCCATTGCACTTAGATCCAAATAAAAAGCTGCCCGCGGATCAGTCCAAATAATAAGGCTGAATAAACAAAAGGGGGCAAAAAGACTAAACAAATCGCCACCACCCCGGACGACATTCCATTATGATTACTATGGGAGATGGATCTCTGTTATAGATACATATAACTTAATGCCGCCTGATGATCTTTGAAAAAACATAGATACATCTTGTTTTGAATAAAAATAAACCCTTAAAGTGGATATTAGAGTAGTAAATAGATCCTCGGACTTCCTAAGGGAGATAAAGAAAGCACCTATTATTTAGTCCTATCCCATTATTGAGAAAGAAAGGCTGATTGCTGTTATAGATGCTAAAAGGGTTCCTCGTTTTAGGATCAAGAAGCTCCCCGAGAAAAATCCCTTGCCCTCTTGATGGGCAACTGCTGCTTGAAGATGACATTTTTCCCATTTCACGTCTAACTGGCACCGCCCTATTAAGTAGCACTGCCCTATTATTAACTATCAGGGGAATTGCCTTAGGAAGGTTTTTCGTCTTTGGATCCGTTATGTAAACAATAAACTTATCTTGGGCTCTATTAAACTCTTCGATAGAGTTAGACGATGAAGCTATTTCATCAGGATCATTATTATACATATTGAGGGGTTTTAAAGGGTCTTTCAAAAACTCATCTCTTTTTTGCCTAAGTTCCTTCCCTTCTTTTTCTAATTGTCCTTGTCTTTTAAGTAAAGCGTCTATATACTCTTGGTATTTTTCTTGATTGCTTCTATACATTTTTTTCCCTTGATCCTTTGCCTGACTCATGATTTGATTTATAGTTTGATTCATTTGATCTATCTCTACAGTTTTAGTATGAATAGCGAAAGCTAATGTCTTATTAATATTATTGACAACATAATTCGATACAGAACTAATGTCTGCCGATATATCTCCAATAGCTCTCTCGTTCCTGGCAGTGGTGTTGGAAATAGAGTCAATCTTTACCGATATATTTCTAATGGCTATCTCATTCTTGGCAGTGATGTCGGAAATAGAGCTAATGTTTGCCGATATACTTCTAATGACTATCTGATTCTCGGCAGTGATGTTTAAAGTAGAAGTAATGTTTGCCAATATTCCTTCAACAGTGTCTTCAGTCCTGTTAACGGTGCCGGAAATAGTGTCAATTTTCCTAAGCAATGCTTCAATTTTTGTGAGTACTTTTGAATCATCACGAAACTCATAATAAGGAATGGTAGTCCCCGCTGTAATACCAGCACCAATAAAGAAAGGGAGAGACCGCTCTAACAAAAATGGCCCAAATTTCTCAGCAATGAAAGGCACGAGCGACTTGGGCACCTTGGTAACGAGAAAGTTGAGCTGCCTGATCAAGAAAGAGACTAGCTGCTTGATAAAGAAAACGAGTTGCCTGTATAAAGACTTGAGCTGCCTGATCAAGAAAAAAACGAGCTGCTTGACAAAGAAAACAAGCTGCCTGATAAAGAGTACGAACTGCCTGATAAGAAAGACTACCACACTGATAAAAAAGGCAAACGCCCTAGTAAAGAAAGAGGCAAGCAGTCTGAATAAATATCTTATCATAAGCTCCTTATAATATTGATGAAAGTAATTTTACCATCAAAGTTTTGATTAACTTGTAAAAATTGACTTACTTTTTAGTTTTCGCTATACGAGTATTATATCATTTATGAATGAATTTACATCAAGCAAATTCCCACCACTAGTGCCACACCAGTTGCCAAATTATAATCTTGAGGTATTGCACTTAGGATGTAAACTCACGCTCTTATATATCAATACCTGTGAAGAAGGGGAAAGACAAAATCCTATACAAACTTGGCAATATAAAGGAATGCGGCGACTGTAAAGAAAGGGACAGACAAAAACCTATACAACTATACAAATTACAAACAAAATAAACTCTTGTAGATGAATACCTGCGAAGAAAGGGACAGACAAAATCCTATACAAACTTAGCAATATAAAGGAATGCGGCGGCTGCGAAGAAAGGGAAAAGACAAAAACTATACAAACTTAACAATATAAAGGAATGCGGCGGCTGCGAAGAAAGGGGAAAGACAAAAACCTATACAAACTTGGCAATATAAAGGAATGCGGCGGCTGCGAAGAAAGGGACAAACAAAAACCTATACAAACTTGGCAATAAAAACGAATGAGAGGGGGCGGCTGTGAAAAAAAAGAGGGAAGACAAAATTCGATACAAACTACAAACTAAATAAACTCTTATAGATAAATACCTGTGAAAAAAAGAGGGGAAAGACAAAACCCCACACAAACTATACAAACTTGGCAATAGAAAGGAATGAGAGGGGGCGGCTGTGAAGAAAAGGGAGAAGACAAAATTCGATACAAATTACAAACTAAATAAACTCTTGTAGATGAATACCTGCGAAGAAAGGGAAAGACAAAATCCGATACAAATTACAAACTAAATAAACTCTTGTAGATGAATACCTGCGAAGAAAGGGAAAGACAAAATCCGATACAAATTACAAACTAAATAAACTCTTGTAGATGAATACCTGCGAAGAAAGGGAAAAGACAAAAACTATACAAACTTGGCAATATAAAGGAATGAGGCGGCTGCGAAGAAAGGGGAAGACAAAAACCTATACAACTATACAAATTACAAACTAAATAAACTCTTGTAGATGAATACCTGCGAAGAAAGGGAAAGACAAGAACCTATACAACTATACAAATTACAAACTAAGTAAACTCTTGTAGATGAATACCTGCGAAGAAAGGGACAGACAAAATCCTATACAAACTTAGCAATATAAAGGAATGCGGCGGCTGCGAAGAAAGGGAAAAGACAAAAACTATACAAACTTAACAATATAAAGGAATGCGGCGGCTGCGAAGAAAGGGAAAAGACAAAATCCTATACCAACTTGACAATAGAAAGGAATAAGAGGTGGCGTCTGTAAAGAAAGGGGAAAACAAAACCCTATACCAACTTGGCAATAGAAAGGAATAAGAGGTAGCGGCTGTGAAGAAAGGGAAAGACAAACTCCTATACAAACTACACAAACTACAAGCTAAAAAAAACTAGGGAATTACATAGTATCTTCCACAAATCCATAAATCCTCTTAGTTCACTCTCTTTTTGATGAGCGTCTGTAAAAGAAAATCTGTAAAGCGGTCAACTTCGCCTCCTCTATTAGCGGAAGGTCTGACCGTAAATGGTCTCGCTTTTTATGACTCCTTCACTTCGGGGCTCTTTTTTCATAATATTCTCTTTTGTGGAAGATTGGATATAATTCCCAAAAACTATTAGATCAAATGTGAATAGAGTTTGTTGGATATCTTACAAACTACAAGCTAAACAACCTATTAGATCAAATCAATAGGATATACTAAACCCGATATGAGTATCTTTTATCTTTTTGCTGTGGTTGTTGTTGCTGGGTTGATGGCTGGTGCTGGGGTGTTTATGGCTAAAAGAGAGGGAGCGGGGCTGGAGTTTATTTTTCCTAAGAGGTCACTGAATACTCTTGCCTCAATCGCTACTATTGTGGCTTCTGCTGCTGGAGTTTGGATACTCTTTACACCAGTAGAGACAACCATCCAATTTGGTATTATTGCTTTGGGAGGCTATGCATTGGGGCAAGCGTTGCCGCTTATTCTGATTGCGGTGCTGGGAGTGAGGTTGTTAAGGCTCATGCCACAGACCACCAGTCTGCCCCAATGGGCGCAAGAACGCTATGGGAGGAAGATGGCAAGTGCTGTTTTAGTTATTTGTCTTTTCTATATGTTTATATTCCTCACCGCAGAATTGACTGCCATAGGAAAGGCGGTGAGTGTTTTAGCTCAGATTCCTTTAAGCATCACTGTGCCGATCATTGCCATTGCCACCTGGGCCTATACTAATCGTGGAGGGTTTCAAGCAGTTGTTTTCACAGATAAGATTCAACTCAGCATACTAGTGCCGCTACTCATTCTGGTTTTCCTCTTTATTCTATTACAGACGAAAGAGATGCCAGCAGTGGCATTTAGAACGGCCTACTTGCCCGGCTGGACTTTTGCTCTAACACTCATTATTGCGATAGTAGCTGCTCAGCTTTTCAATCAGAGCCTATGGCAAAGAGCCTATGCTTGTCGCAACGATAAGACCCTTAGGGTATCTTTTCTCATTGCTGGTATTGCTATGATACCTCTCATCTTCTTAGCTGGTAGCTTCGGTTTCTTAATTGGCGATCTTTCGCCTAGACATCCAGAGACTGCAATGTTTGAGCTGGTGAATAGTTTGGCGCCCGTTTGGCTCATCCTGTTGCTTCTCATTCTGGCAGTGTTATTGGTGATGAGTAGTTTAGATTCTTTGCTTAATGCGCTTGCTGGTTTGATAGTTCAACCTCTGCAGCCGCTACTTCAGCAACGCAACTCTCATATTGAATCAAGCTCAAAGGTCATTAGGATATCCCGTTGGGCGACTTCAATCCTTACCATTTTGGCTATTCTAGTTGCCGTCCCCGGCTATAGTGTCCTTTATCTCTTTCTGATAGCCGATATGCTCTGTGCTGGCATGGCTTTTCCGCTTTTCTATGGTCTTTACAACAAAAGGATCAATGAGGCAAGCGCATTGTTCGGATGTGTAGGTGGGATTGCTGCTGGAATACTATTTATGCCCAAGCCAGATTTCTCTCCTCTTATCCCTCACTTTCTTGGCAGCGGGTGGTTGCAATCTTTTCTAGCGGCATCCTTAGTATCTTGCGCCCTTACTTTATTGATTGCCAAATTGAACCGGCCTAGCTAAGCCCCCTCTCTAGCTGATTAATAGTAGAACAAAAAGAGTTCTATGGCTATACATTACTTGTGTTCAAATCATAAATGCAATAGCTTGTATTTATGAGTAAAATTAAATTAATACCTATGTTGAAACTATTAATCGCCATTTTTCTTTGCTTGCAAGCTGGGTTGGTATTTGCTGCGGATGAGACGGCAGCGCCTCTCAATCTGACAACCCATCCCCTTGCGATTATCAATGTCTTCATATTCATCATAGCCTATATCCTGGTGATGCTGGAGGAATATACCCGCATGCGCAAATCCAAACCTGTCTTACTATGTGCGGGTATCATTTGGGCTTCTATTGCTGTGCTTTATATGGGGAGTGATAAGTCTTCGCTAGTTTTGGAATCCTTAGAAAGGACCCTATTGGAATATGCCGAACTACTTCTATTTCTATTGGTTGCCATGACCTATATCAATGCTATGGACGAAAGGCGGCTCTTTCTCAAATTAAAGGAATGGTTAGTGGGGAAGAGTCTCAGTTTCAAGAGTTTGTTTTGGATAACTGGTCTGCTTGCCTTTTTCATCTCACCTTTTGCCGATAACCTTACCACTGCTTTGCTTATGGCAAGTGTGGTCATCGCGGTAGGAGGCAGCCACAAGAAATTTGTTGCTCTTAGTTGTATCAACATAGTCATAGCGGCAAATGCCGGCGGTGCTTTCAGCCCTTTTGGCGATATCACTACTCTTATGGTTTGGCAAGCCGAGATCCTGTCGTTCTACGAATTCTTTGACCTTTTTATTCCATCTCTAGTTAGCTTTGTCATCCCGGCGATGGTGATGCAGTTCTTCTTACCAGTCGAAAAGCCGCAACATACTCATGACGAGATTGAACTAAAACGGGGAACTTTTACCATTATTTTTCTCTTCTTTTTAACTATCGTGACCGCAGTATTATTTCACACTCTTTTCAATCTGCCAGCAGTGGTAGGCATGATGATGGGGCTAAGCTATTTACAATTCTTTGGTTATTACCTCCGTATGTCCCTTCCCCGTTCTATCGCCCAAAAGGCCAAGCGCGCCCATGTCACCCCAGACCAGTTTGTCCGTATGGGTAATATAGTTCCCTTTGATATATTTAATCGCATAGCCCATGCCGAATGGGACACTCTCATCTTCTTTTATGGCATAGTAATGTGTATAGGCGGGTTGAGTTTTCTTGGTTATCTAGAAGTCCTATCCTTAGCAACCTATGCTGAGTTTGGTCCGACCATCGCCAATATTTTCATAGGGCTCTTCTCGGCTGTTCTTGACAATATTCCAGTGATGTTTGCCGTTCTGCAGATGGATCCAGCGATGGATGATGGCCAATGGCTATTGGTAACCCTAACCGCAGGCATAGGAGGAAGTCTGCTGGCAACTGGCTCGGCGGCTGGAGTGGCTCTTCTCGGTCATGCGCGTGGCAGCTACACTTTCTTTTACCATCTCAAATGGGCGCCGGTAATAGCTTTGGGTTACTTTGCTTCTGTTGCTGTTCACCTATTGATTCAGAGTCTGATAGGCGGCTAGACTAGCAAATCTGTTCGGCAGTTCTTTGGGTTAGAACCTCGCAGCCTTTTTCTCTCACTAAGACAGTATGCTCCCATTGAGCAGAGAGGCTGCCGTCTTGAGTGACCACCGTCCAGCCGTCTTCTAGAACCCGTGTCTCTGCCCGTCCGGCATTAATCATAGGCTCAATAGTAAAGCACATTCCTGGACGAATGACTGGTCCAGTCCCCCTAACCCCATAATGCAAAACTGAAGGAGTTGTATGATATTTCTTGCCCGTTCCATGACCGCAGTATTCTTTCACCACTGAAAAGCCTTCTGTCTCTGCCTTGGCTTGAATAGCTGCGCCTATATCTCCAAGCCTTTTCCCCGGCAGTGCTTCTCTTATGCCATGATAAAGACACTGCTGACATACAGCAACTAATCGGCGAGCAAAAGAGTTGGTCTTGCCTACTAAAAAAGTGCAGCTGCTATCGCCATAATAGCCGTCCAAAATGACTGCCACATCTACATTAATAATATCACCAGCTCTAAGCAGTTTGTTTTCAGCTGGGATACCATGGCAAACCACATTGTTAATGGAAGTGCATATTGACTTACTAAATCCTTGATAGCCTAGACTGGCTGGAATCCCATTCAATTTGTTTGTGATGAAATCATGACACAGATCATTTAGCCGAGCTGTGCTGATACCCGGCCGAATGTGATTGGCAATGAATTCTAAAACCTGTGCTGTTGCCTTGCCTGCCGCCCGCAATCCTTCAATGTCCCGCTTTAGATTCAGCACCATCTGTTTGATATAAGGATCTACCAGTAAAGGCATGAGACAGAGTGCCACCATCTACATACTCCAGCTCCCCTCCCATAGGAACACCATGAGCTATGCGGGTCACGCGAACATCAAAGGGAAGAAGAGACTTGCTGATGTAATGGGCAGTCACCTCGCCCTCAACAGTCAGATTAGTTGCTATGATCACCTCTTCATAGTGATTAGCCCTCACCAGATTAGCCAGTTGGCTTATGAAAAGCTGCTTAGGTCCTATGCCATCAATAGGAGAGAGGCGACCATGCAAGACAAAATAATAGCCTCTATAACAGCCACTGCGTTCAATCGCGAGAATATCTATAGGCAGTTCCACTACACACAGCTTCTTCTCCCGCCCCTCATCTAAGCAGATATCACATATTTCTTTCTCGGTGAAGTTACGACACTGGGCGCATTCTCTGATATCATCCATAGCAGTGGCAAGGTGCTTAGCAATCAAACGTCCTAGTGAGCGGTTATGGGCGAGCAGATAAAAGACCAGCCTATGTGCCGATCTTGTTCCTATGCCTGGCAAGCCAATAAAGCTCTCAATTAAGCTGTCAATCGATTTAGACATTATCAGAGCCGCCAAATAACACCGCCCCCTGTTTCTTTTGACGAAGTTCATGCATCTTGGCAACTGCATTGTTCATCGCAGCCATCACTAGTTCAGCTAGAACTTCTTTGTCTTCCTTTTGGGCTTGGTCACTGATGACTAAGGAGACCACCTCATACTTGCCGTTCAAACGGACTTCTATCATGCCTCCACCTGACTCGCCAATTGTCTCTAGCCCGGTCAGCTCCTCTTCCAAGCCGCGTAATTTACTTTGAAAGCCTTCTGCTTGCTTAAGAATATCTTTTAAGTCCATTGAGAATACCCAACAAGTTTAGGGAGATGCATCTTTTTGCCTCACTGAGTCTTCATCCAATTCACCATCATAGTTCTGAACTATATCCTTTACTAAGGGACTGTCACTTAATTGCCGAACCATTTGGAGCCGCTGTTCATTTCTTAACATACTAGGCGTGTCATCAACAGCACCAACCTCAAGATCTAACTTTATGGATTGGCGCAACCTCTGAGTTAATGCCCGTTCTATAGCCTCCCTACTATTATCCTCTAGATTCACACGAACATGAGCAGGGATGCGCAAAAGCCACATC
This sequence comes from Gammaproteobacteria bacterium, assembly GCA_965215225.1. GTDB lineage: Bacteria > Pseudomonadota > Gammaproteobacteria > CBDBNL01 > JAAOII01. Next base: position 713,133 of record OZ244039.1, on the reverse strand, counting down.
CCCTTTTGCTGATGCACAAGTCTGGTATCACTTAGTAAACTTGCCTGCAAACCAGACAGGTCAAGACTCTCAACCAATTGAGCCCAGTGATAAGGCTGTGTATAATCCTTTTCAGCCTCTTCTAACTGATTGGAGCTAGGCTTGTCTTCCTGTGTGGCGTCTTTACTAGCGGAACTAGATGCTTGCTCCTCCTCTTGTCTCTTTTCCATAGGAGACTCTTCGGCTTCGGCTGTTTCTTCTCTCCTTGCCTCCTCAATATCCCTTTGCTGTCTCGTCTCCCCAATCTCTGTAACCTTTTGAGCTTGTTCCACTTGCTCCTCTTTTTGCGCTTCTTCTATAAGAGATCCTTCACCTTGGGTTGCTTCTTCTTTCCTTGCTTCCTTCCTATCCTTGCTGTGCTCTGTCCCCTCAATTGCTCCAACTTCTTGAGTCTGGGTTTCTTCCCCCTTTGCTTCCTTCTCTTCTTCCTTGATATCCATCCCAAGTTGTTCTTCCCTCTTATCTTCCTTTATCTCTTCTTCCTCTTCTTTCTCGCTACTCTCTTCCTCCTTTGCTTCTTCTTTTATCTCTGCCTTAAGTTGTTCCTCTTTCTTATCTTCCTCTTTTGCTTCTTCTTTTATCTCCGTCTTAAGTTGCTCCTCTTTCTTATCTTCTTCTTTTGCCTCTTCTTTTGCCTCTTCTTTCATCTCTGTCTTAAGTTGCTCCTCCTCCTGTTCTCCCTTATTCTCTTCCCTCTCGCTACCCTCTCCTTCCGCTGTTTTCATCGCCTCATCTTCCTTCTTAGCCTCTTCTATCTTCTCAGTTTTCTGTGTTTCTTCCATAGGAGTTTCTCCTTTCAGCAGATCAGTAGATTCTTGCGGCGAGTCTGTTATCTCAGGTTTTAGTTCTTCTTTCGGGCTCTTATCTTTTTCATTTCTTTCATCTTTCTCATCTTTTCCATCCTTTCTATCCTTCTTATCTTTTTCATCCTTCTCGTCTTCAAGGGGTTCCATCTTCTGTTGCTTATTCACCCCCATAGGCTCCTCCTCATGGGATAGTCCTTCCCCAGCTGCCCCAGCGCGAGCTGGTATCAAGGTCTCACCAGCGAATAGGGGTTGCATACTGAGCATTCTTAGCAATCCCATATCTACCGCGCGGCGGGGGGAAGGCGCCCAAGGCAATTCTTTTTTTGTTAGTAAAGCAATTTGATAGAAAAGCTGAACCTCCTCTGGACTTAAATCCTTCACATAGGACTTCTTTTCTTCCGACTGAGAGTTTGAATCTCTTAGCTGTAAGACCGCAATATCTTGTAATAATGCCATTAAGTTATCAAGAAACTCACTGAAATCCACTCCATTTTCTTCCATCACAGCAGTAGCCTTCAACAGCTCATCAACATGATTATGAATTAAATGAGTCACTGCTTCCTCAGGAGTTAATAACTGAGCGGTGCCCAGCATAGAGGCAACCTTATCGTAAAGAATATCTTTCTCACAATAGGCTATAGCCTGATCAACCAGACTCAGCGCATCGCGCATACTACCGCGGGCATAATGAGCAAGTAATTCAGTTGCTCTCTCTTCAAAAGAGATTTTTTCTGCCTTTAAGATCTCTTGCAGCCTAACTACTATCACTGGTTCCGTAATCATTTTCAGATTGAATCTTAGACAACGAGATATCATAGTCATAGGCAACTTCTGTGGTTCAGTGGTGGCAAAGAGAAAGATAATATGTGGCGGCGGCTCCTCAAGAGTCTTCAACAGGGCATTGAAACTATGACCAGAAAGCATATGCACCTCATCAATCAAGTAGATCTTATACTTGCCCTCGGTTGGGGCAAACTGAGCGTCGCTCAGCAGATCGCGAGTATCTTCTACCTTAGTGCGTGAGGCAGCATCCACTTCTATCAGGTCGGCATAGCTGCCCTCATCAATGGCTTGGCAGGAGGAACAAGCATTACAGGGCTCTGAGTTTTTTCTTTGTTGGCAAAAGAAACTCTTGGCTAGGATACGAGCAATGGTCGTCTTGCCGACACCACGAGTGCCACAAAAAAGATAGGCGTGATGGAAGCGTTCTAACCTTAAGGCATTCATCAGAGTTCGCGTGATATGTTCTTGCCCAACCATATCTTTGAAAGACTTTGGTCGCCAGATACGAGCGAGGACCTGAGCGCTCATCAGAAGGGTTTGACCACAGCAAGCACGACAATAGCTATAAGGAAAACCGTTGGAACCTCATTGAAAACACGATAGAAGCCAGTTGTCCTAGTATTATCTCCTTCAGCAAAGGATCTCATTATCCTACCGCAAAAAATATGATATACCAGCAATGCCAAGACCAAGACCAGCTTAATGTGAAACCAACCGCCATAAGCCACTGCTGGATTTAGCCAGAGAAGAACAAACCCGAGAACAAAAACCATCATAACCGCAGGGTTCATAATGATACGATAGAGCCTCCTCTCCATAGTCGCATAGCTCTTTTGCATATTCTCATCCTCAGTAGCACTATGATAGACAAACAGGCGTGGGAGATAGAACAACCCCGCAAACCAAACCACTACCGAAATCAAATGGAAGGCCTTAATCCAAAGATACAACATAATCTCATTTTTAATCAACCTCCTTATTCATAGTGCGATAGTTGATTGGCAGGTCTTCCGATTTTGAAAATTCTTCAATCCTAAATGCCTCTTTATCTTCCAATAGCTTACGGATGAGACGGTTATTAATGTGGTGACCGGATTTATAGCCACGAAACTCGCCGATGATATGATGACCTATAAGGTAAAGATCGCCTATAGCGTCCAACACCTTATGGAGGACCAATTCCATAGGATGCCGTAAGCCCTCTTTGTTTATGATATCTTTATCATCCAATAAGATGGCATTTTGTAAGCTGCCCCCTAACGCCAAGTCCTTCGCCTGTAGATCGCGAACATCTTTCATAAAACCAAAGGTGCGGGCTCGGCTTAGTATTTTCACAAAAGAAGTAGTAGAGAAATCAACCACCTCCTTAAGTTGTTTTTGTTTGAAAAAAGGATGGGGGAAGTCAATCTCAACACTGATGCGATAACCGAAAAAAGGATGGAACTCGCCGCGTTTGTCATCTATTTCATAGACTATAGGTTTGAGAATACGGATATACTTTTTGGCGGCATCTTGTTCCACTGTGCCTGCTGATTGAAGCAAGAAAATAAAATTAGAAGCACTGCCATCCATTATAGGAACCTCGGCATCATCCACCTCAATATAAGCATTATCAATACCCAAGCCAGCGAATGCAGATACCAGATGTTCGATGGTGCAGATTGAAACCTTCCCGTTGCTAATCTCAGTTGACAGGACTGTGCGATGGACATTGAGTGCATGGGCTTTAATCTCCACGGGTGATTCTTTATCCACCCGCCGAAATACTATGCCAGTATTGGCTGCCGCTGGTAGTAATCTAAGGTTAATTTCTTTACCTGTATGCAATCCTATGCCTACCGCGTCGATAGTCTCTCTTAAGGTCTTCTGTCTTATCATATTTCCCCTTGGCGAACCTTAATCTTTATCAGGTCGTGAAACTCGGTCAGGTTCCTCAACACCTCTATTATTTCTTCGCTATGATACCTCAAATGACTGGCATAATTTGCATTGCTACAAAAAACCACCAGCTCACCTTCCCTATAATTGGCTAATTTAAATTCTTGCCTCATATAGCTTGGCAAGGCTTTCACAAATAGTTTTTCTAACCTGTCCATAGTCCTACAATAGTCCATCAAATAAGGACCTGTCAAAGGAGCTTCTTTCTTCTTACGCGAAGCACTTGCCTCTTGTTGTGGCACTCTTAGATTGACAAGAAAATCGTCTAAGGAGCCTAAGCCTGTCCGCCCTTTTTTCATTGATTTCATTGGGCTGACTCCTTTATTGCTAAGGCCCGCTCTTCTGTCATCAGTGGATTAATAATAATATCCAAATCGCCCAACATCAGATCCCCCAAACTATAAAGCGTGATGGGCAAACGATGATCTGTTACCCTGTTTTGAGAAAAATTATAGGTGCGAATCTTCTCTGCCCTATCTCCCCTGCCAACCAAACTACGCCTCAGTTCAGTCTCCTCTGCTTGTCTTTTCTCTTCCTCTCTTTGCAACAACTGAGCGCGCAAGAACTCCATTGCCTTTTCCTTATTGCGATGCTGGGATCTTTGTTCTTGACATTCCACCACCAATCCAGTGGGTATATGAGTGATGCGAATTGCCGAGTCGGTCTTATTGACATGCTGACCACCAGCACCACTGGCACGGAAAGTATCGATGCGCAAATCCTTTTTATTAATAACCAGCTCATCCGAACCAGCGGCCTCTGGCAAAACCGCTATAGTGCAGGTTGAGGTATGGACTCTGCCTTGTGCCTCTGTTTTAGGAACTCGCTGAACTCTATGAGTACCAGATTCAAATTTCAAGTGACCAAAAACATTCTCGCCCTTAATAGCCATAACCACCAGCTTATATCCTCCCTGTTCGCTTGGATTTAGGGAGACTATTTCCAAATCCCAATTCTTCTTTTCAATATAGTATTGATACATACGCAATAGATCGCCAGCAAAAATAGCCGACTCATCGCCGCCAGCCGCTGGTCGTATCTCCATAAAAACATTCCTTTCATCTATTCTATTCTTTTCCTGTAACAATTCAGTAAGCTCATCATATTTTTCATTCAGTCGCTTAGTCAGGTCTTCATGCTCTTGACTGGCAAGTTCTCTAAGATCTTCATCCTCATCCTTAAGAAGTTCGGTTGTTTGGTGCTGTTGTTGTTCCAACGCGTGATATTGGTCATAAACAAGCAGCATCCTCTTCAGCCTTGCCAGTTCCTTATTATAGTCACGCATCCTGGTATGATCAGCTAGGATCTCTGGTTTGGTTAACAGACCTTCCAATTCACTTACTCGGTTACGGACTCTATCAAATTTCTCTCTTATCTTCTGTTCCAACATTAGCCATCTTTCCTAATCCTGTCAAGCTGGTAGGGTTTTCTGAACCTCTTGAAGCAAACGACCCTACCTCAGTTTCAATAAGCCTTATAGCCCTATTTGCCTCTTGATCACGATACTCTTGATTCTTTTGAATAAGCCCTTGCATATCATCCATAATGAAAAAGGCAACATTTGCTAACTCGCGCACCGAGGGTTCAACATCGCGTGGCACAGATAGATCGGCAATGAAGAATTTCTTCTTCTCATCACTCACCAACTCACTCATCAACGCCCTTTCCACCATATCTTTGGTAATTATATAAGTAGGACAGTTGGTAGAAGTAAATACCATATTTACCGTCCCTAGATATTTTGCTATATCCATGAGTCTTATGGCATTGCCACTGACGGACTGGGCCAACTTCTTTGCCTTTTCATGAGTCCGATTGGCGATAAATAGAGAATGGTTGCCCTGCTTGTGTAGATAGCGGGCAATTAATGATGCATTATGACCTGCTCCTACTATTAAGGCAGCGCCATTCACTAGCCCCCCTCCCAACTTGTCGGCGGCAAGGTGCACCGCCACTGAGGCTAGGCTTAAGGGTTTGTTGCCTAATCCAGTAGTGCTGCGCGCTTTTTTGGCGATAGCAAAAATCTGCTGCAGTGTCCCATCTAAGGAGCCACCTAGATAGCCACCTTCCTTCGCTTCCTTATAAGAAGTCTTTATCTGACCGAATACCTGAGGCTCACCAAGAACCATAGAATCCAACCCGCTGGCTACTTTTATAAGGTGAAAGAGCGCTTCTCTAGCTGTATAAAAATAGAAGCAATCGCTCAGTTGATCCCTATCAATAGCGTGAAAATCTGCCAGCCACTCAACCACCTTTTGCATATTAGCCACCCCGCTATAACAGATCTCCGTTCGGTTACAAGTAGAAACAATCAATGCCTCATCTATACCTTCAAGATTATGCAAAGATTTCATAGCGCTATCCATATGATCAGAACCGAAGGCTATATGTTCGCGCACTGATAAAGATGCTGTCCTATGATTACAACCTAATAGTTTTATATCTTTCACTTGGCAAAACTATGTACTTCTTTCATCATCCGCTCCATAGTTTCTATTAGCTGCCGATGGAGCGAATTCTTAGTATGGTTATGAGGACTGATGGGGGCTGCTACCTTAACATGGATAGTGCCAGCATAGCCGCCGACAAAATATTTGGGCATGTTCTGACCGCTATTATGAGCTATTAACAAAATGGATTTGCCCGTCTCAAATGCTAATCTTTCTGAACCAGGATAGAACTTTTCGAGATGAGGTGGTGGAATTCTGCCGCCCTGAGGAAATATCACTAGATTATAGCCTTGTCTCAGGTATTTCTTGCCCTGCTGATAGATCCGCTTCATTGACCTTATTGAATTAGTGCGATCTACCACTATAGGATTAAACCAAGCCAGAGCCCAACCAAAGAGCGGCAGACTCATTAGTTCTCGCTTAAGAACCGTAATAGCCGGTCTTCTTATACAGCTGAGAGCAAAGGCTTCCCACTCGGCCTGATGATTTGCCATGATAATATAGTTTTCGTCTTTCGGCAAGGGGCTTTCATATTCATAATGAATATGGATATTAAGACAAAGCCTCAGCCAAGCCTCGTAAAGCTGGTAAAAAACAAAACAGAAAAATATTCGCCTACGTAAAGGCAGCCAAATTGCAACAGTAAAAACACTCAGAGCCCAACAAGCAATAATCAAATAGTAGCCACCATAAAAAATCAGCAGCCGCGAGATATGAATTGCAGCTAAAAATTTGCTAAGCAATGGCTTCTCTCTTGCGTAAAAAGACTGGTTGCTCGGGTGATGAATCCTCTTTACTGAATCTATAGCCGCCTAAGTGGAAGTCGGCTAGATCAGCTGGTTCTTGAATCTGATTTTCAATTATATATCTCGCCATCATTCCTCTTGCCTGCCGCGCAAAAAGATAGATGAACTTATAAACTCCGTTCTTATAGTCTTTGAAGACCGGTTGAATGGGCTTGGTTGGCAGCAGGTCGCAATGGATAGATCGAAAATATTCGTTGGAGGCAAGATTAACTAAATGAGATTGGCCTGTTTCTTTCATATGCTTAACTAAAGCCTTAGTAATCTTATCGCCCCAAAAGTCATATAGATTCTTACCATAGGAGGTTGCAAGCGGCACTCCCATCTCAAGTCGATAGGGCTGGATCAGATCCAAGGGTCGCAACAAGCCATAAAGACCCGAGAGAATGCGCAAATGGTCATTCAGCCAAAGCAATGATTTATCTGATAGAGCGCTGACATTGAACCCCTTATAGACATCACCTTGAAAAGAATAGACAGCGGGTCTAGAATTGGTAGAAGTAAAAGGAAAGCTAAAATTCGCATATCTGCGCTCATTGAGTTCAGCCAAAGACTGACTAATATTCATAAGAGAAGCAAGTTGCTTTGCCCCCATAGGACACAAGACTTCAACCAATTCTTTGGTCTGATTGATGAACTCTGGCTGAGAGCCATTGGGCAGATCCGGCCCTAGATATTCCAATTTCTTCGCTGGTGCGATAAGAACTAACATAATCACCCTATTATAAAGGATTGCTTTCAACAAGTAAAATAATCCCATGAGAAAATTTATTCTTGCCGTCCAAGTGCCTCTTTTTTATATCTTCGCCTATATGCCAGTCTTTCTCCGCCGCTGGTTCGCGAGGATCCTAGCTGGTCAGCTCATCAAGCGACCAAATCCCTATAGGCACCGAATAGACGTCAATCTAAGGATACTCATGCCAGAACTAGACGCAGCAAAGAGGAGCAGGCGGATGGCTGAGAGCCTCTATTTTCTCATTGAGCTATTCTTACAGATGCCGCGACTGCTAATGAGAGAAAAGAACAGGGTGACAAGGCGCATCAGTGAGGTAAAAGGAAAAGAACTGGCCCTAGCAGCTGGCGAGCAAGGAAAGGGAGTGATCTTTCTCCTTCCTCATCTAGGCAACTGGGAAATATTGGCGCCCTATCTAGGCAAGGAGTTCAAGTGCACTGCTCTTTACAAGCCGCTCAATAATAATCACCTTGACCAGATATTGCGCCAATATCGAAGTCAAAACGGCATGCAACTGGTCCCCGTCAGCAAGGCCGGCATCCGCTGTCTACTAAGAGCGCTCAAACGCAAAGAGCACGTCATAATCTTGCCGGATCAAAATCCAGGCATGCGCACTGCGCAACAGATGATTCGCTTCTTTGGCATAGACATGCCAAGCCCGAGTCTATTAGCTCAATTACGCCTTCGCACCGACGCAAGGGTTGTGGCTGTATTCGCGGTTCAAACCTCACCTGGTCACTATAGAGTAGAATTTCATGAGCCCCCCAAAGCCATCTACTCAAAAGATATTCAGCAATCAGTTCAAGCTGTGGCTAGCTGCGTAGAAAAATGTGTCCGCCTTTACCCCACTCAATACCAATGGTCTTATCGCATACTCTATCGCACCGAACACAAGAAAGAATACGACTAATTGAATTTAGGGAATTATATCCAATCTTCCACAAAAGAGAATATTATGAAAAAGAAAGCCCCGAAGCGAAGAAGTCATAAAAAGAGAGACCATTTACGGTCAGACCTTCCGCCAATAGAAGAAGCGAAGTTTAACCGCCTCATCGATTTTCTTTTACAGACGCTCGTCAAAAGAAAGGTAAAAAATAAGGGAATTTATCGATTTGTGGAAGATACTATATAAGTCCTTGAATTTATGAATGGCTAGATTACCGCCAGGTAATCGGCAATAGCAGGACGGCGACAGTAAATACTTCCAACCTCCCTACCAGCATCGCAATGGCGAGCACCAGCTTAATGACCGGCTCCATATTGGCATAGTTATCTGCCACACTACCCAGACCAGGACCAAGATTATTGATGGTTGCAAGGGTCGCCGACCAAGCGGTCAGATGATCAACCCCGAGTAGTAACAGGATAGACATAACCACAAAGAACACAATAAGATAGACCGAGCCAAAACCCCACACCGCTTCCAGTATCCGGTCTGATACTATGGTCCGGCGCAACCGAACATTAAACACGCCATGGGGATGGACTACTCTTTTACACTCTCTATATCCTTGCTTAATAATCAATAGAAAGCGAATCACCTTTACTCCACCGCCAGCCGACCCAGTGCAAGCGCCCACCATGGCAAAGACAAAGAGGAAGAACAGCAGATTAAAGGGAAATCCATTATAGTCACTAAGGGTAAAGCCCGTAGTTGTCACAATAGATAGGCCTTGAAAAATAGCAGCGGTTACTGAAGCAAGGCTATCCAAATGAAAAAGAGTGAAGAGCAAAATAAGGAAGAGTATCAGACCTATCCAAGCAAAGAAGAAGAGGCATTCTGAATCCTTAACATAGGGCATAACACTCTTTTTTCGCCAAGCATAGAAGTGAAGGGCAAAATTCATTGCTGAGAGCATCATAAAGACAATGGCAATCCACTGAATCAACACACTGTTATAGCCATTGTTGTTAAAGTGATGGAAGCTATCATTGTAAGTAGAAAAACCTCCGATAGAAACAGTGGAAAAGCTATGGGCTATAGCATCGAAAAAGGACATGCCCGCCAATTTATAGGCTGTGGCACACAACAGGGTCAAGACTATATAAATCAGCCAAAGGAATTTAGCAGTCTCGGTTATGCGCGGCGTGAGCTTATTGTCCTTCACAGGTCCAGGTATCTCAGACCTATATAGCTGCATACCACCAACTCCAAGAATCGGCAATATAGCAACAGCAAGCAGAATGATTCCCATGCCCCCTATCCACTGAAGAAATTGGCGATAGAACAACAAAGCGGGCGGAAGTGAGCTAATATCCTTAATAACAGTAGAACCAGTGGTAGTGAGGCCAGACATAGACTCAAACCAAGCGTCAATCGGGCTTAGCGAATCGGTCACGAAGACAAATGGCAAGGCGGCAAAGAAACTCAATGATAGCCAAGAGAAGATAGTAAGCAACAAGCCGTCTCTGGTGCGCAAGGACTGCTGATGCCTATCGGACAAAGCCCAAAACAAAATCCCAACAATCAGAGTAATCAGTATGGTGAGAGAGAATCCCACATAGGCGCCATCATCATAGTAGAAAGACAATAACAAAGGAATGACCAAAGAGAGACAAAAAAGTGTAAGCAGTATACCAATTACCCGAAAGATAAAGGAAAGCCTCATAGGTCTAAAAGAGCTGAGAAAACTAGTTGTCAAAGCGAATTTCGGGATAGTCCTTAATTCGCACGCCTGAGCGGCTCAGCTTCACATCCTCTGTTCCAACAACTGCATTATCAAAATCATAGCGAATATTAAACTTACCCTCATTCGCCTTCGCCAAATATTCTTCTTGCCTCCTCTCAGTCTGGTCTATCGCCTTATGGTTTGCCGCTAGTGCCTTACTACCTAGTTGCTTGACAAAAAGAGCCTGCGCCAGCTTAGGAGAGGAAATAACCGCAGTGGCATTATTGCCGCCAAATCCTTTGGCATTTAGCAGGACTGCATCCATCCCATCTATGCCAATTTCCTTATGAGTAAGATTGAAGCACAGATTCTTGGTCACCACATCTTCAGCAAGCTGGTTCAGGGTTTCAATACCGGGCAATATTCCATGTCGCCAGAAAGAAAGGCTATTGACTAGCTGATCGCCACCGGCCGCAGCTTGAGAGTGACCTATATAGGATTTAATTGCCACTATGTTCCATTCGTCTATGCCAAAGGCACCAGCCACAGAAGAGAAAATGTGAGACTCGGTGATGCGATTTTGAGGGGTAGAGGTGCCATGGGCTTGCACATAGGACCTGTGTCTCAGGACCTCAGAGCCATAGAGATTCTCTAAAGCGCTGGCAGCTCTGCCAACCGTGACATAGTTGCCCGGCCCAGGAGCCGATATAGAATGCTTGCCACCATCGGCGCTAATGAATACATCCGACACAATCCCATAGATAGTAGCGCCTAAATTATAGGCAGCCTCGGTCGAGGCTAAAACAATAAACTGGGCTGCTTCCGCCATAACAAATCCATGATTGTCGCCAAAAGGAATGCTGGCATAACGAGGGTTCAATGAACCTATCTTTTGATCCGAAGTCAGAGCACCCATATTATAGAAAGCCGTTATGACCTGAGGCATTATAGGCGCCTCACTTGCCCCCACTAATGCCAACTCTATCTCTCCAGACTTAATTTGCGCGACTGCATGGCTCAGGTTATAGAGAAAGGTTGCACAAGCACCACACTGATTGCCCGTCTGACCCACATTCTTAAGCACATAGGCATTGACAAAGTCGGCCGCCATCTGAGGATAGCTGAAAGGAAGCTGCTTAGTAATGGTCTTCTTCTTTCTGAGAGCCGCAGTTAACATCCCCTCCATCGAATCTTGATCCAGCTGACCCAGGGCGCTACCTGCATATACCCCGCATCTATGAGGTTCAATCACCTGATGAATCCTCTTGCTGTCAAGACCTGCAACTCCTAGGGCGTCATTGGCGGCAAACACAGCCAGTTGAAGGCCGCGCGGATGGTGGAGTGAATTATACAAATTGCTCAGCTCAAAGCCATCTGGTAGGGTTGCAGCAAAGCTAACTGGAAATGGCTCTTCCTTGCCGTTAAGACGATAATAAGGAGCTGTCTTAGTATCAAAAAGATCTGGCGGTATCTGGCGGATAAAAAAATGCTCTTGTTGGGTGGCTAGGGTCGCTTGGAGAGAATCGCCGCTCATAGAAGCCAGTTCAGTGGGCTCTCTTTGATTACGAATAGCACACAAGGAAGCAATGAGCGACCTTTGTTTGTCTTCACTCAACTCAGCAGCCACCATATTAAGATAGCCTTGATCAGTAGAAGAAAGACCAGCAGCATTTATGCCGCCATAACCTATAATAAAGGGAATTCGCTCCATTAATAGATCGCGGATGAGTCATGGGGCCATAGCTCAGTTGGGAGAGCGCTTGCATGGCATGCAAGAGGTCGGCGGTTCGAACCCGCCTGGCTCCATAATGCTAAGGATAAGAAGATATCAGAAATATCAGTTGTCATCACAAGCCTCATTATAAGCCATCTCTTAACCCTATTTGACAAGCACCTAGAAGTCAAGTCCTGGGCACTCAAATGGAAAAAGCTTTCAATCCTCTTCAGGCTATTGAAATTTAGATGCTACTGAATAAACCCAGCTTTTGAGGAGGGTCTGCGAGTTTTGCTGGCTTGGAGCTATGGTCTGCTTGTCTTTGCTTAGATGTCTTTTTAACCAAGTGGAGCGCTTTTTCCTCCTCTATTTTTTTGGTCTCGCTGAGATAGTTTTCCAACCTTGTTCGAGCATAGTCGAGATATGCTTGACTAATTTCTATCCCTAAGTAATTGTGTCCCAGGCTCTTAGCAGCCACCGCAGTAGTGCCACTGCCAATATATGGGTCTAGAACCAATCCTCCCTTTCCTTCCGTTAAGATTGCCAAGATGATCCTTGCCGGTAGCCATACAGGAAAAGGAGCTGGATGAGGGTTCTTGTTCTCAGGCACTGCCCGCCAAATTGAGGTCAGTTTTGCGTCCTTAGAATCCAACTCGGCTCCCTTCTTATTGCCCGCAACCGGTTTATACAACCAGTATATTCTCTCCTCTACCTGCCAGAACCGCCATCCCCTTATATTGCCAGCAAGAGTCCTATCCCATATTATTTCCTGTCTCACCACCCATTCTGTCTTTCTTAACCAATCCATAGGGTGAAACATCTCACCATCTACCCACCTAGTCTTATGATTATAGAAAAAGGAGCCTCCCTCTTTAGTAACTCTAAAAATCTCATTCAGAACTTCAACTTGATTGCTTTGATATTCTGGTTCTGGTAGCTTGTCTTGATAGTCCTCATATATCACCTTACTAACTAATTTCCCATTATTCTTTTCTTGTTTGTTATAAGGAGGCGAAGTTATGCCTAGATCTACCATCTCGTTTGGCATCTTTCTTAATGTAGAAAGGCTATCACCTTTGACTAGTCGGTTGTTATATTTAAGCCCTGTCTTCATATAGTTTGTCCCGCAAAAGTGAATACTGAAGACATAAATTAATCTGCCATCAATGAAGTCACCTAAGCCCGAGCCACTCCTCCATAGGCTATGCCAGTCAAATCGACTATGTCGCGATTGAAGCTAGTAAGGTCGGCAGAGTTGAATTGATTGAGATGCTCATGACCACAGGCGCGTGCCATAACCTGCATGAGCTTGACCGATGCATCAAAGAAGCTTGCCAACCGCTTAGCCGATTCCTTGACTATGAGACGGGCACGCAGATCCTTTCTCTGAGTTGCTATGCCGACCGGACAATTATTGGTATGACAGGCTCTCATACCAAGACAACCAATGGCTTGAATGGCGGCATTGGATAGGGCAATGCCATCTGCACCCAGGGCTAGAGCCTTAGCAAAATCAGCTGGGGTTCTCAGCCCACCGGTGATAATAAGCGTGAGGTCCGAGCGGCCTAAGAGATCAAGATGACGCCTAGCGCGAGCCAAGGCAGGGATGGTAGGCACGGAAATATTGTCGCGAAAGATAACAGGCGCGGCGCCAGTCGCTCCTCCTCTGCCATCCAAGATAATATAGTGAACTCCTATATCCAGAGCCGCATCTATATCCTTCTCTATATGCTGGGCTGAGAGCTTATAGCCAATAGGAATGCCACCTGTCTCCTCACTGACCTGAGCGGCAAAATCGCGTAGCTGAGAAAGAGAAGTCCAGTCGGGGAAACGAGATGGAGAGATAGCGGCACTGCCCTTCTTAAGACCTCTCACCTTGGCAATCTCCTCAGTGACCTTGTTACCAGAAAGATGGCCGCCGGTGCCGGTCTTGGCAGCCTGCCCCCCTTTGAAATGGAAGGCTTGGCATTGCTTGACCTTAGCCATAGAAAAACCGAAACGAGCAGAAGCCAGCTCGTAGAAATAGCGCGAATTTGCCTTCTTCTCTTGGGGTAACATTCCACCCTCACCACTGCATATGCCAGTGCCCGCCAGTTCGGCGCCCGTGGCTAAGGCTTCTTTCGCCTCAGCGGAGAGGGCGCCAAAGCTCATGTCCGAAACCAGCAGGGGAATCTTTAATACCAATGGCTTCTTAGCTGTCTTTCCTATGATTAGCTCTGTGCCAACCTTATCCTGGTCTAAGAGAGGTAGCCGGTGCAGCTGGGCAGTGATGAATTGGATGTCATCCCATCTGGGCAGCTGGTCCCATGGCACGCCCATAGCCGTCATCTCACCGTGCATCCCTTGTAGGCCATGTTTGGCAAGATTCTGAATGGCTTTATTATGGGGTTCGGCAGACCTAAGTTCCTTGCTGCTATAGTCTGCATATTGCCCTAGATATTCAGTTCTCTTATAGGGCTGGGGATTAGTATGTTCCCAGGCTGCAATCTCATCCTCATCCACCCATAGTTTGCCGTCCTCTACTCCAGCGGTAAACTTGTGTAGCCTTTCTTTCTTGTTGTAAGAACTAATGCCAGTATCATAACGAAAATCCCAACCGTGAACCCCACAGACAATATTATCCCCATCAATAGAACCATCTACCAACATAGCGCCGCGGTGCAAGCATCTGCCATAGAGAACTGAAACCTTGTCATCATAACGAATAGCCATGATATCCACATTGGCTACTAGGAAGGGAAGGGGTTCGCGGTCCTTAATACTATCCCAAGAACACAAGACTTTCTTCTTCATATCAGAGCGAATATGAGGGAACGGGTTTATGACCCTTAATACTATCCCAAGAACACAAGACTTTCTTCTTCATATCAGAGCGAATATGAGGGAAGCAATATCAAGCCTCCTTTGGCTGATGGGCGCAAGGTGGAGAAGTGGGAACAGTATTTTTCCACTCAGATGGAGAGAAGAGATGCAATGAAAGAGCATGAACCTGTTTAGCAAGCAGATCATCTAATAGCCTATAGACTTCTCTATGGCGTTCAATAGGACTCAAAGAGGAAAAGCTCTCGCTCACCACAACCAGCTTAAAGTGAGTCTCAGCGTGACCATTTTGCCGACCACTAAGATGCTGATTGCTCTCATTAACCAGTTCATAATGGAGCGGGTTAAAGCGATCCTTAACCCTGCTTAGAATAAGCTGCCTTATCTGCATCTACATAGGTTAGCCAGCTTTCATACTGAGACTGTTTGCCCATCACACAATCGAAGTAAAGACTTTGTAGCCTTCTGGTGAGCTGACCGCATTTGCCATTGCCGATAGTGCGACCATCTAAGCTATGAATAGGAACCACCTCGGCAGCTGTCCCGCAAAAGAAGGCTTCGTCAGCAATATAGAGCTCATCACGAGTAATCTGTCTTTCAACACACTCTATGTTCAGATCCTTAGCCAGGGCAATGATGGTCCGCCGCGTAATCCCATTAAGACAAGAGGTAAGAGTCGGGGTGTGAAGGGCGCCATCAATTACCATAAACACATTCTCGCCAGTTCCTTCCGCCACATAACCCTCGTTATCAAGCATAAGCGCCTCAGTGCAACCACAGGCCTGAGCCTCCTCAAGAGCAAGAATGGAATTGATGTAATTACCATTGGACTTGGCTTTACACATAGTAATATTGACATGATGGCGGGTATAAGAAGAAGTGCGCACCTTAATACCGTTCTTTAGTGCTTCAGGCGACATATAAGAAGGCCATTCCCAAGCTGCTATCATAGTCCGAACGGTCAGATTCTTGGCGCGCAACCCCATTTCCTCACTACCATAAAAGCACATGGGTCGGATATAGCCTTGCTTTACTTTATTGGCTCTCACCGACTCCACCTGAGCTTGAAAAATATCCTCATAACTGAAAGGTATCTTCATATTAAGGATATGAGCAGAGTCGAACAACCTTTTAGTATGCTCTCCCAAACGAAAGATAGCGCTTCCTTTGGCGGTAGGATAAACACGAACCCCTTCAAAAACCCCGAGCCCATAGTGTAAAGTATGAGTGAGAACATGGACTTGAGCCTGCTGCCAATCCACCATCTTACCGTCCAACCAAATGACCCCCTTTAATTGATCCATAGATGTCATAAGCTTATGCCCTTTTTTGATGTAAAAAACGTAGTGCATTAAGGCGGATAAACCCAGCTGCATCCTTATGGTCATAAGACCCTCCGCCGTCTTCAAAGGTAGCAGTCTTCTCATCATAGCGACTATGAGGAGAATGGCGTCCTACAATGGTAACATTCCCCTTATAGAGCTGAACCTGCACCCGCCCAGTTACATTTTTCTGGCTATAATCAATGAGCTGTTGAAGCGCTTGGCGTTCGCCAGCCCACCAGTAGCCATTATAAATCAGCTCGGCATAGGTTGGCATAATAGAATCCTTAAGATGAGCGAGCTTGGCATCCAAAGTTAACGACTCCATCGCCCTATGCGCCCTCAGCAAGATAGTCCCGCCAGGAGTCTCATAACAGCCGCGCGACTTCATTCCTATATAGCGATTCTCTACTATATCCACCCTCCCTATGCCATTTTCCCCTCCTAAACGATTTAGCTCAGTCAAAAGCTCAGCTGGCGACATCCTAGCGCCATTCAAGCCACAAGGATCGCCTCTTTCAAACTCTATATCAATTTCAATAATTCTATCCGCTGCCTGTTGGGGAGAAACTGTCCTTTGCCACATGGCTTCATCAGGTGGATTAGCTGGATTCTCCAGTTCATAGCCTTCATAAGAAATATGAAACAGATTAGCATCCATAGAGTAGAGAGAGCCTTTATCACTAAATTGCATTCCTCTCTTACGACAGAATGCAACCAACTCAGCACGGGAGCCATAAGACCACTCTCGCCAAGGAGCAATGACTCTTAGTTCGGGCGCCAGAGCAGCAGCGCCCAACTCAAAGCGAATCTGGTCATTCCCCTTGCCAGTTGCCCCATGAGCTATGGCCTCGGCCTTAGACTCTTTTGCTATCTCAACTAGTCTTTTAGTAATAAGCGGGCGGGCAATGGCTGTTCCTAATAGATACTCCCCTTCATAAACTGCATTGCTCCTCAGCATCGGAAAAACATAGTCACGAACAAATTCTTCACGCAGATCTTCTATATATATCTTCTCTATACCCGCCTGATGGGCTCTATTACGAGCTTCCTCAATCTCCTCTCCTTGACCCAAGTCAGCGGTGAAAGCAATCACCTCACAATCATACTCCTCCTGTAGCCACAGGGCAATAGCCGAAGTATCTAGCCCACCCGAATAGGCAAGAACTATCTTTTGAATATCACTCATCTTTTGACTGCCACAGGGTCCTGCCATAAAGAAAAGCGGATAAAAGAGTCATAAAGGCTGCCAGCGTCAGAATAGCCAGGGCAATCCAATCAGGCAATAAGGACTCTTCTTGTGGAGGAAACGCCAAGAAGCAAGCAATCCCCAACATCTGAAGAAAGGTCTTAGCCTTACCCCAAACACTAACTGGAATCCTTCCCATCATCAACTTAACTCCCTCTTCCTTTGCCAATAGGCCGCGCAGCGCCATCACACTCAGCTCCCTCCCAATAATGACCATCGCAATGAGAGTCGCCAATAGATTATCATAGGCCTGCACTAGAAGAATAAGGCTTATGGATATCAGTAATTTATCGGCAAGCGGATCAAGAAATTCCCCCAAAGCCGTTCTCAGCTTCCATATCCTAGCCAGATAACCGTCCATCCAATCAGTAACCGCCGCAATAACAAAAATGCCCGCCGCCGTCCAATGACTCCATTCCCAGGGGAGGTAGTAGAAGAAGACCACCAATATAATGGCGCCTATTCTTAAATAGGTAAGAATATTTGGCAGGCTTGCCCAATTGGTAAAAAGTTTATGCATTGGCTAAAAGAGTTATATTCTATTCTAATCAAAGAATGTTTCTATAGCAATCCTATAACAATATAGAAACAATATTTTGAAGTTGCCCTAATTTAAATAAAATTAACCAGCAGTCAGTTGTCAGTTTATAAGGAAGGAAGCAGCTGGTTCCCAACGAGTTTGGTCTAGTTGGGGAAGACCATTAGATTGAAGCTGTTGAAGCCAAGAGACTAACCAAAGCAGGTCGTTAGTTTAAGGAAGCAGCTCGTTCAGACGATCCCGGTTTAGTTGGGGTTTGCCAGTCGCATTCAAGAACCACCAATCACGCCAGTCGGCAGGACGGATGGGAGTGCAGCGAATGGCGGGATACTCCGTATTCGTGCCGAAATTCCAGATAAGATTGGCATCGATTTTTTCATCCTCTTCAATGCTCCCACTATGATCCTCATCACACCAAACCGCCAATGGCTCGTCCTCATTGCCAAATATATCCATATCCTCGACCCAACTGGCATAAATATCTGTATAGTCAGTTGGAGTGCGAAGCTTACTAGTGGTCTGAGGATCACCGATGTTTCCACTAGTGACCCCACTAGTATCACTGTCCCAATAAGAAGCAACTCCAAGAGCATCTTGGCTTCGATCAACCAGCATACTAATATTACTGCCTGAGACCACATAAGAATAAGCAACCTTGCCCTTTTCAAAGCTTCCTACCAGACCACCTACAAAACCACTTCCTATCACCTGACCTACCATAACCGAAGAAGAAACAATCCGAGCATCATTACCATTCCCTATCAAACCGCCTATAGCATCACGGCTACCCCCGCGCACTTCATCCACCACAACCGATGAAGAATGAATCCGAGCCAATTGACCATCTCCCATCAGACCACCTATCTCCTTTGCTAGCCCACTACCAATCTTTCTCACTCTACCCACCACAACCGAAGAAGAATGAATCTGAGCACCTGGACCAAACCCCACCAAACCACCTACGTCGTCACCCCCACTCACCTCACCCACCACAACCGATGAAGAATGAATCCAAACCAATTGACCAAACCCCACCAAACCGCCTACACTATTAGCACCAGTCCCCTTCACCTCACCCGCCACAACCGAAGAAGAAACAATCCGAGCATTTCCACCATTTCCCACCAGACCGCCTACTCCAATCCTACCTATCACTGCTTCGGCACGAAGAGTCAGATTGCGAATCTCTGAATTATCAGCTATATGGCCAAACATGCCCACACAATCCTGACCTGAACGACTAATGCTTAAATTGCTAATCGTCCAGCCATTGCCTTCAAAAATCCCACTAAAAGCAGTTCCTTGACATCCGCCGCCACTACCTGTATCATGCCCTAATGGTTGCCAGCCTTTACCGCCATCAGCATCCGCATAGGTTGCAAGACTTATATCCGCAACCAGCTCATAGCCAGAACAAGAAGTGGTAGTGCCATCACCACAGCCAGTGGAGTCGAGCGCCCCACCATCCAATGACCTACGCCCACTGCCATCTAGAGCATAGCGAACTGAATTCAATTCCTCTGCTGTAGCTATCTCTATCAACCCATCGCCATCATCATCTACATCACAAGCATCGCCGGCACCATCCCCATCAGTATCAGTCTGTGGAGCATTGGCAACAAGCGGGCAATTATCCGCAGCATTCGCCCTGCCATCACCATCGTCATCACTGGGACCACCTGTTCCCGGATCAGTCCCTGGACCCCCCGCTAACTTCTCATCTAAAAAATCCGCTATGCCATTGCCGTCTCCATCCTCCCCTATGGCTATCCGCCCACGAACCGAACCATCTGCCGTATCATTATAGTCCGCCAAATTCCGCGCTACCGGCTCCCACTCTATCTCCCTCTCAACCTGAGTGCCATTCACCAAGGTCTCTTCATAGAAAAAATCAAATTTATATTCCTCCCCCGACATAAGACCCGTGAAAGTATAACCCGATATCAAATCCTCCAACGAAATATCTGGCCTCTGCATAAATCGAGCAGCATCCCCATTCACTTTATAAGAAGTGGCGTCAATACGGACAGCCGTTATGTTCCTACCAGCATAGGCCGCCCCATTTGTCAAAGTAATATTAACCCCTCCATCAAAAGGACTGAATGCTAAGACAAACGGATCATCTTCCGAACTGTCACTGCCCGAACCGCTGCTTGAACCTCCCCCGCCGCCAGCACAAGCAATAAGAACAACTGATAAGAAACCAACCCCAACTAAGAAGAAGAGAAATCGCCTCATCTTGCCAAGCAAAATCGGAAAAGACACAAAAGAGGCAGAGGGCATAATAAAGAAGCGGCCGAATAGAAGCCTAAATAGAGAAGGCATAAAAGAATAGGCATCTAAAGCTAAATAAGAGCCTTTAGCCAAACGAAAGGCTTTCCTCCCCCCAAAAAATATTGTATTTACGAACATAAGTCAATTATGGTTGTATCTTAATTGTAGCTGCATTATAGCACCAATAAAACAAATGGCTAATTAACAGCATGAGTTTCCATCATAAGTGCAACCTCTCTTCTTGGACGGGATTATACAATCCCATCCAATCATTAGAGAGGTCCCCTCATGCTATTAATTAATCGCTAGATTATAACACAAATAAAACAAATAGCTAGAAAGTTTCGATTAATTAACCATATTAAAGACATCATACAAAGAAAATCCGCATTCAAAAAAAACAAAAATGAATATTAGATAATCAACATACCCCACCAAAAATCTTTCATTAATTAGAACAATCAAAGGTTTCAGCTAATTAATAGTGGAAATTATTCGCTAAGGTTCTATTATTTTTTCTTTGCTTCTCTTCTTCTATCTAGCTACTTTATCCCTCATACTTCATCTATGCCATTGCGGGTGAAGCTAGGGAAGCAGCTCGTTCAAACGAGCTTGGTCTAGTTGGAGGTCGCCAGTCGTCCTATTCAAGAACCACCAATCACGCCAGTCGGCAGGGGCTATGGGAGTGCAGCGAATGGCGGGATACTCATTTTCAGTGCCGAAATCCCAAATGCGATTGTCATTGGTTCGTTCATCTGACTCTATACTCTCACTATTATCCCTATCACACCATACCGCCAATGGCTCGGCTGTCTTGTTCCAAGAAGCATAGATCCCTGTATAGTCTGTTGGCATGCTGCTAAGATTATTAATATAGGAGGCATTATTATAGGCGCCCTCACCATTCTCGGCACCAAATAAAGTGATGTTGCTATTTGAGATCACATAAGAATAAATCCCACGCGCTCTTTGGCCATAGCCTGTCAGACCGCCTACTTGATCATCAGAACCAATCACCTTCCTTGCGACGACCGAAGAAGAATAGATTTGCGAATCAAATCCATAGCCCACCAGTCCCCCTATAGCTTGGTCCGAACGGCGATCAGTGCTACCTACCCTACCGACCACCACCGATGACGAGACAACCTGAGCCGCTTCACCATAGCCGATCAAACCACCTACATTACGAATCCCGTCCACCTCATTTGCTATCACCGATGACGAGACAACCTCAGCCGCTTCACCATAGCCGATCAAACCACCCACCCACATAATCTCCCCACTCACCTCACCTACCTTAACAAAAGAATAAAAAATCCGAGCGTTCATCCCATCCCCCACCAAACCACCTACATAACTATTCGTATTGGTCGCACTCACCTCACCGACCACGATCGAAGAATTAACAATCTGCACGCCCGTTCCATCCCCTACCAAACCACCTACCTTACTGGAACCACTCACCCTCCGCACCTCCGCCGATGAAGAGACAATAACCGCCGATGAACCATCCCCCACCAAAGCGCCTACACTATCCTCACCCGCCACTCTATCGGCATGAAGAGTCAGGTTGTGTATCTCTGAACTTTCAGTTATATGACCGAACAAGCCGACACAATCGGTTCTTAGGCGCTGAATTCTTAAATCACTAATCACAAAACCATTGCCTTCAAAAATTCCATCAAAAGCAGACCCTTGACATCCATCTGTAGCATTATTTGTATCATGACCCAAGGGTTGCCAGCCTTTGCCCCCATCAGCATCCGCATAGGATGCAAGACTTATATTCGCTGCCAACTCATAACCAACACAAGAAGTAGTGGTATTACCATTGCCACAGCCAGCCGTATTCAACGGATCCCCTTCAGCTAGCCTACGGCCGCTACCATCCAAAGCATAACGAACCCCATTCAATCCATCCGCTGTGGTTATCTCTATCAATCCATCACCATCTCTATCCACATCCAACTCATCCGCCACTCCATCTTTGTCACCATCTGGCTCATTAACGTCTGGCATAGTATCGCCACCCATGCCCGATGGGTCACCTTCCCCGCCCACCCCATCTCCCATAGATACATTATCTCCCTTCTTATCCATAGGATTATCTTCTTCGGTCGTGTTTGTTGATTGATTGGTCTCGCCATCCATCACCGATGTGCCACCTGCCTCATCCCCCATAGACACATTATCCCCCTCCTCATCGGTAGAGTTATCTTCGGAGTCAGTAGAAACGCTTCCCCCTTCATCCGTATTAGAAATGTTATCCATAGAAAGATTGCCCGTCCCCCTCACAGACATATTGCCTTCTTCATCAGTCGCCAATGTGCCGTTGGTTGCAGGATTGTTGCCCCCACCTGAACCGCTACTGCCCCCATTGCTTCCACCGCTACAAGCAGTAAGAGCAACTGATAAGAAACCAACCCCAACAAATAAGAAGAGGAACCGCCTCATCTTGCCAAGCACAATTGGAAGGGGTGTAGAGCCAGCCAAACGAAAGGCTTTGCCTAAAAAGAAATATAACATGCTCATAATTATATGTTAGTTGTATTTATATTCAAGTTTTAATTGATGGAAAAGACTATAGTGTGAATTTCCACTATAAGTGCATCGGCTCTGACTAATCATTAGAGAGGTCCCCTAATGTCATCAATTGACCGCCACATTCTAACATCAATAAAACAAATAGCTAAAAAGCGCTGAATAATTAATATCATGGAAGAGATTATACAAAAAAAGACGCGATACGCATAAAAAAAGAAAAAAAATTGCATTTAATCAAAAAAATTAAGGGATTTATACACAATCTGCCACAAATTCATAAACTCTCTTAATTAATCAAAGCTTTCATGTTAGTTGTATTTATATGCTAGTCATATTTATATTCAAGCTTTAATTGATAAAAAATCATAGTCTGAGTTCTCACTATAAGTACATCGGCTTTGCCCAATCATTAGAGAGCACCCCCCATATGTTATCAATTAATCACTGCATTATAGCATCGATAAAGCAAATAGCTGATTAATAATGAAAATTATTTCCTAAGATTCCATTATCTCTTTTTTGCTTCTTTCTCCGCTTCTTTGCCTTAATTTGCTATCTTGCTTGGGCTCAGAGTTCAGGTCCGAGACTAGGCAAATGATCTGACCAGCACCTCAAGGAAGATAGCCAGCTGAGAGGCGATAAAATTCTTCTTGTTGCTGCTGGACCCAAGCATTGTCCTTGTTGAGCTCCTGCGCCATAAGCTTCGCCACTGAGGAAGAGGCCTCTCGGGCGGCGCGCACATCCAACATTAGCATACGAGTTCGCCTTGCCATCACATCCGCAAGCCTATATGCCATCTCATAGCGAACTGCGACAACAATATCTCCTTTGGTATAGGAAAACTTGGGATGAATTAGCTCATCGTCTAGTTCTTCTTCCTTAAGGGGCAAATCCACCCTGAGAGAAAACTCTTCGTTTTGGTTGGAGGGCTGATCGCCAAGCTGGGCAGCTGCAGCCAAGACCGCATCCTCGGCAATGGCACGATAGGTTGTCCATTTGCCTCCTATGATACTAATAATGCCAGCAGGCGAGGTCTCTAGTTGATGCTCGCGACTTATATCCTTGGTGGCAACTATCCCAAGCCGCGCGGGCAGAGGGCGCTGACCAGCAAAGGTGCTTAGGACATCTGCTGAGCTGGGTTTTCTATCAAGATAATGACCACAGGTATTAAGGAGAAACTCAAGCTCCTGTGGCTGGGGCCGAGGTTCTTCCTCTGGCTTATCAACTTCTATATCGGTGGTGCCAACCAGCAATCTATTATGCCAGGGAATACAAAAGAGCACCCGACCGTCAGAAGTACGAGGAATGAGCATCGCAGTTTTGCCCGGCAAAAACTCACTTGCTAACAAGATATGACTTCCCTGACTTATACGCTGGCGCCTGCTTGCCTTAGCCGTCTTAGCCAGTAATTCATCAACAAATATGCCACTTGCATTAATGACCCCTCTGCTCTTAACCTCATATTCCTTTCCGCTTAATGTGTCCTTAATAAGAGCCCCGGCTATTCTTCCATTCCTGGTTTCAACTAAGGACACTGCTTCCATATAGTTCAGCAGACAAGCGCCTTGTTTGGTTGCAGCCTGAGCTATGGCAAGAGCCAAACGAGCATCATCAAACAGCCCATCACTATAAGTAACCCCTCCTTTCAGTCCTTGCGATCTAACCCCAGTCAGCTGAGTGCAGACCTGATTGACAGAAAGAAGCTTACTTGGCTCCATCTGCTGACCTCTTGCCAGGGTATCATAGAAGCGCATCCCCATAGCATAGATTGCTAATTGCATTGAACTATAAAGAGGTATGACAAAGCGCTGCTCCTTAACTAACGAAGGAGCATTACGAACAAGCAGGTTGCGCTCGCGCAGGGCACTCCGAACCAATGAGAGATTTCCTTGCTTAAGATAACGAACCCCGCCGTGAATCATCTTGCTACTACGACTTGAGGTACCAGAGGCAAAGTCTCTTTTCTCCACCAATAGAACCTTGTAGCCTCGCCGCGCCGCATCTAGTGCACAACCCAGCCCAGCCGCCCCACCACCTATGATAAGAAGGTCCCATAATTTCTCTACGCCAAATCGCTCTATAGAGGTAGAACGATGAAGAAAAGATTTCATAGACCCCAAAAAATACTTATTAAGAAATGCAGATTAAGACAGGCTGTCTCAATCCCACTCTAGAGCACCACCAGTTTGGTAATCGGTTACCCGAGTTTCAAAGAAATTCTTTTCCTTGCCAAGATCCATTATCTCCGACATCCAAGGAAAGGGATTGGATACATCCTTAAATTCGGGCGGTAAGCCAAGTTGCTTGAGGCGACGATTGGCTATATACTTCATATAGGTCTCTACCATATTGGCATTCATACCCAATAGATTGCGCGGCATAGTATCATGAGCATAGGCAATCTCCAACTCCAAAGCCTCGTGAATCATCCGCAGCACCTCCTTCTCAAAGACACCGCTCCACAGGCCAGGATTCTCTATCCGTATCTGGTTGATCACATCTATGCCAAAATTGAAATGAAGCGATTCATCTCTCATAATATATTGATACTGTTCCGCTATACCAGTCATCTTATTCCGCCGCCCCATTGATAGAATCTGAGCAAAGCCGGTATAAAACCATAAGGACTCCATACAAACATAAAGCGCAATTAAATTCTTAACAAAGAGACGGTTGTTCTCTTGACTACCAGTACAAAAATCGGGATCCTCTAGTTCCTTAGTATGCTGAAGCGCCCAGGCTGCCTTATCATGAACGCTCGGCACTTCGCGGTAAAGATTGAAAACCTCCCCTTCGTCTATCCCCAAACTCTCCACTATGTATTGGAATGTATGAGTATGAATGGCCTCTTCAAACGCCTGCCTCAATAGATACTGACGACATTCGGGATTGGTGAGGTGCTTATAAACTGCGAAGACTATGTTGTTTGCCACCAAAGATTCACTTGAAGCGAAAAAACCAAGGTTGCGTTTGAGCATGAGTCTTTCATCATCGGTCAAGCCTTCAGGATGCTTCCAAGTATAGATATCCTTGCTCATGGAAATCTCGGTCGGCATCCAGTGATTTGCGCAGCCTTCCAAATACCTTTGCCATGCCCATTTGTATTTAATCGGAACCAGTTGATTCACATCCGAACGGCTGTTTATTATCGCCTTATCATCTACTCTCACTCTGGCTGCGCCTTGCTCTATAGTAGTGAAACTAGCGGGCGGTGTTGGTGATTCGGTTGAACTTAATTCAGTAGCTGGTGCTGAACTTAATTCAGTAGCTGGTGTTGAACTTAATTCAGCGGCTCCATCAGTGGCGCCACTGGTTAATTCAGTGGCACTATCAGTAGCACCATTGGTTAATTCAGTGGCTCCATTGGTTTGAGGAACAATCGGTTGTTCCTTATCTCCCGAATCTAACCAGTTAAGTTGGTTATGATCTTTTGGTATCATCTCTCAGCATCATATCTAACAGCATTAAACCAAATTATAGTGAATAGTAAATGTGTTTATAGGCAAAAAAGATTTTTTTTTATGATTTTATTAAATTAAATTAGATTAAAACCTTTGAAATAATCATCCCTTCGCTCATAAGATGGATTACACAGTCCCATCAGCTTCTGCTTAGGATATAGGTTCATAGGTGGAAGCTAAATAGGTTCAGAATTAAGACTCTTGCGGCCTCTGATCTCTAGCCTTTAGATTGAATGGCTTAAGAAATTCTAAATTAAGGTTATGGGTTCAACGCGGGTTCAAGGTGTTGTTTAGAAGCATCTGGTTTAGCTGGGGTTTGGCAGGCGTCCCCTCCAAAGACCACCAATTACGCCATTCGGTAGGACTGATAGGAGTGCAGCGAATGGCGGGATACTCATCCGAGCCACCGAAATCCCAGATAAGATTGTCATCAATCTTTTCTGCTTCTTCAATGCTCCCACTATGATCCTTATCACACCAAACAGCCAAGGGCTGATCGATTGCCCCATCGCTAAACATAACTCTCTCATCGTCCCAACTATCATAGATATCTGCATAGTCAGTTGGATTGCGAAGCTCGCTAGTGGTCTTCGGGTCACCAGTGTTTCCACTAGTGACACCACTAGTATTACTGTCCCAATAGGAAGCGACTCCAGGATTAATACCGGTCCCACCTACCAGCATATTAACATTACTGCCCGAGACTACATAAGAATAAGCACCCTTGCCAGAGCCAAGGGTTCCTGCCAGACCGCCCACTTGTCTACTATCCGTCCCGCTCAGTTCATCCACCACAACCGATGAAGAATAAATCTGAGCCCTGTCACCAACCCCCACCAGACCGCCCACAAGACGCAAAGGACCAGTGCCGCTCGCACTCACCTCACCCGCCACAACCGAAGAAGAATAAATCTCAGCCGTTGCACCATATCCCACTAAACCGCCTACACTACTACTCCCGCTCACCTCAGCTGCTAAAACTGATGAAGAATATATCCGAGTGAATTGACCCCACCCCACCAGACCGCCTATAACACTATTCCCGTCCACACTAGCCACTACTACCGAAGAAGAAAAAATCTGAGCCGAATCACCATTCCCCACCAGACCGCCTACCTGATTTCCGCCCGTCACTGTCTCAATATGAAGAGTCAGATTGCGAATCGTCGTATCTGCAGCCACCTTGCCAAACAAACCCACACAATTCTCACCTGAACGACTAATGTTCAAATCACTAATCGTCCAGCCATTGCCGTCAAAAATTCCATCAAAAGCAGCTCCTTGACAATCATTTGTAGCATCATCTGTATCATGACCCAAGGGTTGCCAGCCTTTACCCCCATCAGTATTCGCATAGGATGCAAGACTTATATCCGCAACCAGCTCATAGCCATTACACACCCTAATGCCGCCGGCACCACCACAGCCAGTGGTAACAAGCGCCGCATTTTCCGCTGACCTGCTGCCATTGCCATTTAGAGCATAGCGAACTGAATTCAGTTGCGCCGCCGTCCATATCTCTATCAGCCCATCACCATCATCATCTATGTCCGTCCCATCCACTGCATTATCACCATCGCAATCGCCTAGTTTGGCACATCCCCTTGCCTCAACACCATCCCCCACGCCATCCCCATCACAATCGATATTTTCGACACACCCATCCTCTTCATCACCATCTCTTACTCCATCATTATCGCAATCAGCATCTATTACACAATTTACCGCCACTTCATCTTTATCTCTGACAGTGTCCCCATCGCAATCTGCTAACAGCGAACAACTCTTTCCGTCTA
Source organism: Gammaproteobacteria bacterium (assembly GCA_965215225.1). Lineage (GTDB taxonomy): Bacteria > Pseudomonadota > Gammaproteobacteria > CBDBNL01 > JAAOII01. The sequence goes on along the minus strand of OZ244039.1, from coordinate 685,254 downwards.
AACCACTCAGTTGCTCCCTCTCATGACCATCATTCAAATCATCATTATCATCATCTGTATCTTCACTACTATCATCAAGGCAACCATCCCCATCATTGTCGGTAGTAGGATTGCTTTCCCAACCTGTCTCCCCACGAGAACACTTGTCTGGACTATCAGCCACCAGATCATTATCATCATCTGTATCTTCACTACTCTCATCACGGCAACCATCGCCATCATGATCGGTCGACGAATTGCTCGTCCAATTTATATCCCCAACAGGACAGTCGTCCCCATCATTATCATTAATACCATCATTGTCATCGTCCTCATCCACACTATTCGCTCGCCCATCTCCATCCGTATTCCGCCCCGAGCGAATACCGTCCTCAGCGTGATCATCACGATTCTCTTGCCAAACAAAAATTATATTCACCTCCCGCTCCCCACCATCACTCAGAATCCCTATAACCTCAAACTTCCAATCAAGGTCAAGTAGCCCAGTAAAATCATAGCTGTCATTAACAAATTCGCCTATGCGGACATCTTCCGGTTCAACATTCTCTCCACTGGTTGCCGTGATCCTCAAAACAACGAACTCGCCAAAGTCCGATTGGTTGCCTATGCGAAAACCGCCCGGTATAGGAGCAAAAGTGAGTTCCACCTCAAAAGCACTGGGAGGACTCCCACTTGAACCACCACCGCTTCCCCCACCAGCACAAGCAGTAAGAACCAAGAAGCTGATTCCAGCTAAGCAGAAAAGACATCCCCTTGCCAGAGAATATGAATACCTGAACAAGACAGACGTCTTAACAAAAAGCTGTTGGAAGAACTTAAATTCACGACATTCCATAATGCTTTATTATACTGACTTATATAACAAAAAACCGTTGAAAGAAACTAAATTTACCTAACATAGTGCATTATTGTAGTTGCTTATATAGTGCCTCCCGACTAGAAAACAGGGACAAGAACGACAAAAATGCGCATTAGATACCCCTAATCAACACTTAATTTCAATCTCATCCCACAAAAATACCTTAATTAGTCAGAATAAACTAATTAATCAAACCTTTCGATTAATAGGACAATGTGATCCATTGCCGCTTTATTTGGCTCGCTTACTTATCTCGCTATATAGCTGTTATTTAGCTTGCTATTTAGCTGTTATTTAGCTGCTACTTAGTTGTTATTTAGCTTGCTTGAAGAATTAAAATTCAGCTATTGACAGGCTTCGCAATCTGGATCATCTATCGCACAGGCAGCAGCTGCAACCATAGGACCATTAGAGCCATTGCCATTAGTCGCTGTCTGCTTGGCGACAATCTCCTCGTTATCGTTTTGATGAGCCTCCTGATGAATTTCTTGATGAACTTCTTGATGAACTTCTGGCAGTGAAACACGATTGAGGCTCGTTCGCTCTAAGGTGGATTTTTCAGTGCGAGTCTTGCTACGAGATCTGAGATAGTAGGTAGTCTTAAGACCGCGTAACCATGCTAATTGATAGACCTCGTCTAATTTCTTGCCGCTGGGCTCGGCTATATATATATTGAGGGACTGACCTTGATCAATCCACTTTTGCCGCCTAGCGGCTGCTTCTATCAACCAGACTGGGTCCAGTTCAAAAGCAGTAAGATAGAGCCTCTTGATCTTGTCTGGAATACGACTGATATGCTGAACACTACCATCATAGTATTTAAGGTCATTGAGCATCACATTATCCCAAAGGCCGAGCTTCTTTAGGTCATTGACCAGATAGGAATTGACAATGGTGAATTCACCAGAGAGGTTAGATTTAACATAGAGATTCTGAAAGAGCGGTTCAATAGACTGACTCACCCCCACTATATTCGCAATGGTTGCAGTAGGCGCTATAGCAAGAACATTAGAGTTGCGCATCTTTTGTTGCTTGATCTTCCTCCGCAAAGCATCCCAGTCCATCCTTGCCTCCTCGTCCAGTTCAACCAATTCCTCCCCGCGCTCCTTCTTCAACAGCCTAATAGAATCAATAGGTAAGATAGCTTGCGACCATAATGAGCCCTCATAAGTATGATAACTCCCCCTCTCGGCGGCCAGATCACTAGAAGCTTCCAAGGCAAAGTAGCTTAGCTGTTCCATAGTCCTATCCATTAAATCCACAGCCTCATCGCTGGCATAAGAAATATGGGCTTGATGAAGAACATCCTGAATTCCCATCAGACCCAAGCCTATGGGGCGATGTCTGATATTGGAGTTGCGCGCTTCGGCTACTGGATAATAATTGATGTCTATCACATTGTCTAGCATCCTCACCGCCGTCCTGACCGTTGCCTTCAGCTTAGCAACATCTAGTTTCCCCTTATCAAAATGCTGTAATAGATTCACCGAGCCTAGATTACATACAGCTATCTCATCGGCGCTGGTGTTTAAGGTAATCTCAGTGCATAGATTAGAAGAGTGAATCACCCCACAGTGTTTCTGCGGCGAACGGATATTACAAGTATCCTTAAAGGTGATCCACGGATGCCCGGTTTCATATAGCATAGATAGCATCTTGCGCCATAGTTCTTTGGCAGCTATCTTCTTAAAATTCTTTATCTTGCCTTCTTTGGCTTGGCGCTCATATTCGACATAGAGCTTCTCAAACTTCTTCCCATAGCTATCATGCAAATCCACCACATCAGATGGAGAAAACAGAGTCCAGTCGCCATCTTCTCTCAGCCGCTTCATAAAAAGATCTGGTATCCAGTTTGCCGTATTCATATCATGAGTCCTGCGCCGGTCATCGCCAGTATTCTTACGCAGCTCAAGAAATTCCTCAATATCCAGATGCCAGGTTTCCAGATAGGAACACAGGGCGCCCTTCCTCTTGCCCCCTTGATTAACCGCAACTGCGGTGGCATCCGCCACCTTAAGAAATGGAACAACTCCTTGAGACCTGCCATTAGTCCCCTGAATATGAGACCCCATAGCCCTTACCCTCGTCCAATCATTACCCAAGCCACCCGCCCATTTGGAAAGCATAGCATTATCACTGATGGCTTTATATATGCTGTGAAGATCATCCGAGACAGTGGTGAGATAACAGGAAGAAAGTTGGGAATGGGTGCCGCCAGCATTAAATAAAGTGGGGGTAGAACACATATAGTCAAATTTAGACAATAGGTTATAGAACTCTATGGCTCTCTTTTCTCTCTCTACCTCCTTAATAGCAATCCCCATAGCAACACGCATAAAGAATACCTGTGGCAACTCAAAACGAATATCACCGCTGTGGAGAAAATAACGATCATAAAGGGTGCGCAAACCTATATAAGAGAACTTGTCATCACGCCCCCCATCCAGAGCGGCCGCTAGTTTATCCAAATCATAATGAACCAGCTCTTCATTAAGCAGCCCAAGCTCTACCCCCTTAGCAATGGATCGCTTAAATGCATCGCCATAATGAGCGGACAACTCAGTAAAATCTGCTTGAGCCGAGATATTGAGGAAAGGCAGCGCCTCACGTGCCAATAGATTCAACATCAATCTGGCCGCCACAAAGGTATATTGGGGCTCATGTTCTATGAAAGTGCGGGTAGTCATTAAGAAGGCCTCGTCAACATCTTTCATCGTCATGCCCTTATAAAGACCCTTCATAGATTCGGCAATCAATAGCTTGCTATCTACATCCTTGATATTCTTGCAGGCACGCGTTATGAGATCAGTGAAGAACTTTTTGGCAACCGTGATTTGACTTCCATCCGCTTGGGTGAGGACAAGAGTTTCCTCTTGAGTCCTTAGCTGTTTCTTACGCGAATCCTTGCCCTCTCGCTTCTTGGCTCTGTCTTCTCTATATAAGACATATCTTCTGGCTATTGGGTGCTCGCCACTACGCATCAATACCAGCTCTACCTTATCTTGAATATATTCAATATTAATAGGCCGTCCAAGATGATGATTAAGAAAATTCTCCGTTATTTCCGCTGCCAGCTTGTTGGCTTGATCATGCACCCGCGACGACTCGGCCGCCGATTGCCCTTCAACCGCCAAATAGGCTTTGGAAATAGCAACAACTATCTTCTCTATGTCATAAGGAACTGTCTTGCCATTCCTCTTAATAACATAGAGCTTAGAAGGATCCTGATCTACAGCAACCGGTTCTCCTCGCTGAGACGGAAGAAAAGATTCTCTTTCCTGCTGAGATAATCCTTCAGTATTAAAAAAAATTTTATCTGTCTGATCCATAACTCCAACCTCATAGCCTCGTCTAATTAATAAATCGAACAAGCCTCCTTCCCTAATTAATAAATATCAGAGCTAAGTTTCAATATTTAAATTAATAATGTATAAACCGAGCAAGTCTCCTTAATAAATAACAATAAACAACAATCAATAGTAATCAATAATAACCAATCAATAATCAAACCTCCTTCCATAATAATAAAGTTGAAGTTAATTCCAACATTGATTATACCAACAACTTATTCATAGACAAGAAATTTAATAAAGAATTTGAGTTTTTTGAAAAGAATTTAACTTTTTTTTCGCCCGCAAAAAAAAACTTCCTTAATTTTCTTTGCTCTCACTTTCCCATTCTCTCTTTCTCTCCTTCTCACATTCATTCCCCCATTCCTGCTTCTCTCATTCTCTCATTCATTCTTCCCTTGCTCTTAATTCCCTCCTATATATAGCTCTATACAACCTTTCTCTTCATTAGCTATTTGCATCCCTTCCCTTCAAATTCCCTCCTATATATAGCTCTATACAACCTTTCTCTTCATTAGCTATTTGCATCCCTTCCCTTCAAATTCCCTCCTATATATAATCCTATACAACCTTTTTCTTCATTAGCTATTTGCATCCCTTCCCTTCAAATTCCCTCCTATATATAGCCCTATATAACCTTTTTCTTCATTAGCTATTTGCATCCCTTCCCTTCAAATTCCCTCCTATTATATAGCCCTATATAACCGAGTGAAGCGCGACATCAAAAGCAAGTCCTCCTTCAATTTCCTCCTATATATAGCTCTATACAACCTCTGCTGTGGTATTACTAATGATATGTTAATCTTCAATTCCCTCCTATATATAGCCCTATATAACCGAACGAAGCGCGACAGCAAAGCACGTCCTTCCTCAATTCCCTCCTATATATAGCTCTATACAACCTCTGCTGTGGTATTACTAATGATTTGTTAACCTTCAAATTCCCTCCTATTATATAGCCTCATAATATAGCCCTATATAACCGCTAGGCTCCTTATCTGCTCGTCATCTAAATCCATCTTAGTCAGCACCACTCCTCTGGCAGTTCTTCCTTGAACCGAAACACCTCCGACTGGCGTGCGAATAAGGCGTCCCCTACTGGTTACCAGCATAACCTCATCATCCTTCTTCACCACACAAGCCCCCACCAGAGAAGTCTTTAGCTTCTTTATACCCATTGCCATCATACCCTTACCGCCCCGCCCTTTAGAAGCAAAACTACTCAAAGTGGTGCGCTTAGCCAGCCCAGCCGCAGATACAGTCAGCAGATGGTCATAGCCCCGAGTTGGCAAGACTGCCACCAGTTTGCTTTCTTCATCCAGTCTCATTCCCCTCACACCACGCGCCGCCCTTCCTTGTGGGCGAAAATTCTTCTCAGCCGTTTTGAGCGCCCGCCCAGAGGAAGTGACCATCAGCAGCTCCTCCTTGCCATCAGTAGGTATGGCAGCCACTAGCTCCCCACCATTCATCTTTATGATATTAAGCCCTCCGCGTCTTGAATTAGCGAAATGCTGAGCCTCCATTCGCTTTATTCTGCCATCGGCCATAGCAATCACAATAAACTTATCGCTCACCTCACCCTCTTCCCCTTTGTCCTTGCTTCTTAGCTCCAACCAGGGCAAGATAGATACGATCCTTTCCTCAGACGTAAGGGGAATAAAATTTATGATGGGTTTGCCGCGGGCGAGGCGACCCAGCTGAGGAATCTCATAACACTTAAGCCAATAGACCCGACCAAGATTGCTAAAACAAAGCAACGTATCATGGCTATTTGCCGTTACCAACTGATTGACAAAATCCCCTTCCTTAACATTGGTGGCGGTCTTGCCCGTGCCCCCTCTTTTTTGCGCCTTGAAGTTCTCAGGCAGTTGAGCCTTGATATAGCCTTGCTCTGATAACAAAACGATTATCTCTTCTGGTTTGATCAGCTCTATCATGCTGAATTCGCGCCTCTCCCCTATGATTTTAGAACGGCGAGGATCCCCATATCGCTCCTTCACCTCCTCAAGCTCCTTCCTCATCAGAGCCCGCAATTTGTCTGGATTACTAAGTATCTCTTCATAGCTATGAATATCTCCCAACACTTCCTTATACTCATTCCTTAGCTTCTTTTGCTCCATTGAAGTAAGCCGCTGTAATCTCAGATCCAAGATGGCTTGAACCTGGCGCGGCGATAATTTATAGACCTGCTTGGTTCTCTTCTTTATCAGCCCATATTCGTCTCCCAGATCGTCAGGGCGGCAACTCTTGGCTTTTTTAAGAAAACCCAATATCTCCTTCCCATCCCAATCATAATCAAGCAGGGCCTGTCTAGCCTCTGCTGTGGTGGAGGAAGCCTTTATCAGCCTGATGACCTTATCTACATAAGCCAACGCCAATGCCAAGCCCTCCAGGATGTGCCCGCGTAGACGGGCTTGCTTCAGCAGATAGATGGTTCGCCTAGTGACCACATCGCGGCGGTGCTTGATAAATTCATTCAAAACCGACTTGAGATTCAACAGGCGGGGGCTACCACCCACCAAAGCCACCATATTAATCGAGAAGCGGCACTCCAAATCTGTATGGCGAAAGAGATTATTAATCACCACATCAGGAACTGCATCCCTTCTGAGCTCAATGACTATGCGCATGCCCTCCTTGTTCGTCTCATCTCGCAGATCGGCAATGGAATCCAACTTCTTCTCATTCACCAGCTGCCCAATCTTTTCCAATAGCACCGCCTTATTCACCCTGAATGGTATCTCTTCCACTATGATGGAAACACGCCCCTCCTTCTTTTCCTCCAATCTATACTTGGCTCTCATATAGAGCCCGCCCCGCCCAGTCTGGTAAGCCTCTGCTATGCCCTTGCCCTTGCTGATGAAAGCCCCAGTAGGAAAGTCGGGCGCTGGAATATGCTTCATCAGGTCTTTGACGCTGAGGGTCGGGTCTTCAATCAGCGCAAGGCATCCATCTATGACCTCAGCCAAATTATGAGTCGGAATATTGGTCGCCATACCAACTGCTATGCCAGATGAGCCATTCACCAACAGGTTGGGGACTAGGGTCGGTAGAACATCTGGTATCTCTTCGCTATTGTCATAATTCGGACTAAAATCCACCGTTTCCTTATCCAAATCATCAAGGAAGAGTTGCGCTATGCGGGCAAGACGCACTTCGGTATAGCGCATGGCAGCCGCCAGATCCCCATCTACCGAACCGAAATTACCCTGCCCATCTACCAAGATATAGCGCATAGAAAAATCCTGTGCCATGCGAACAATAGTATCATAGACAGCCTTGTCACCATGAGGATGATACTTACCTATGACATCGCCAACCACCCTCGCCGACTTCTTATGGGGCTTATTCCAATCATTCTTGAGATTGTGCATAGCATAAAGCACCCGCCGATGAACTGGCTTAAGTCCATCCCGCACATCTGGCAGCGCCCGCCCCACTATGACACTCATAGCATAGTCCAGATAGGACTGCTGAACTTCCTCTTCTATGCCTATTTGGTCTAATAATTTGTCAGTCATTTGTGTTGGTCATCTGTGGGAGTATAACAGCGGCAACCCCGCCCACTATGACGCTCATAGCATAATCCAGATAGGATTGCTGAACTTCCTCTTCTATGGCTATTTGGTCTAATAATTTGTCAGTCATCTGTGGGAGAGTAAAAGGTCGATTAATCGCCTGCTGTGTCGCCATTAAGTCATCTACGGAAGTATAACAGCAGCAACCGCCTCTCATCATTTGGTCTAATAGTTTGTCAGTCATTTATTGAGAGCGTAAAATCTCAATGCCAAATACTTTGGTCAGGTCTAATAGTTTGTTAGTCATCTATAGGATTATAACAGCAACAACCGCCTCTCATCATTTGGTCTAATAGTTTGTCAGTCATCTATGGGAGGGTAAAAGAATTATTATAACCTACTTCATAGGAAACAAGTGATATGAAGTGACTAGAAATAAAGAAATGTTATAATGGTTTCTTTTACTTGATAAGAACACACGAATATTTTTGTATTATTGAAAAGAGTTGATGGCATGGCGGATAAGAAGGGAAAACCTTTAAGTAAAAGAACAAAGGCAGAGATTTTAGAGTTCTTGAAAAATGAGCTTTCTCAACTGGAAAAGAATCTTTCTAGTCATCATGAGAGCTTAAAAGAAATAGAGACGACGAAGCAAGAACTAAGAGACCTTTACAAAAACCATGGAAAGCGTCTTTCTGAGATAGACAGAAGGATTGAGGAAGGGGGCAGCATTGTTGAGCTTATAAAAACTTTTGAAGATAAAGTAAAGGAATATAAGGGTGATGGCAGATCCATCTTCCGGTTTTTCATAGGGTCTATAGTAGTAGTAATATCAATGGCAATAGCGTGTGCTTTCATTGTTCTTGCAGATCCTTTTTGCTCAGATCCTTTTTGCTTTAAAACTACTGATGGAGACCTCCCTCTTTCTTTTTATCTACTTAGTATAACTATTTTTGGATTTGCCGCATGGCTTCTATTGTTCCTTTCTAAAGAGAAAGGTGAAAGTAAGAAACTGGAAGAAATTTATAAACATAAAGAAGTTATGGCACGGGCTTTTATAGGATACAGAAAGATTCTAACAGAAATTCCAGTTGACCAAGAAGATAGAAATTCACTGGATGATTTTAGGCGCAGCCTATTGGATGCCATTAAACAAAATCCTAGCGATTCCATTAAGTCAAGATCTGATCACCCGGCAAGCTATGTCCTCCCATTTAAGACAATAGATAAGATAATATATAAAATAATAAAAGAACTTCCAGTTAACAAGGAATATCGAGACTTTCTGCTTGATTTGATGCGCAGTTTATCGGAGGTCATTAAACAAACATCTAAAAAAAGAAAAGGTTCATCTGGTTCAAAGAAATGATAGGGTTCCTCATAAAAAGAAATAAGGCAAAATTGTTATATAGAAATCTGCTCAAAAGAAAAATTTCTTATTGAAGAGAAATTGCTGTCATTGTTGTTTTGCTCAGCCATAATTCTTCTCCATGAATTCCCATTAGTTGTGAATTTGCATCATAAGTGCACCACCTCTTATCTTGGATGGGATTATATAATCTTATCCAAAAAGAGAAATGCTGCACCTAATGATGTAAACTCATGGTCTATTAAAAACCCATATTTTTTGCTATAATTTCTTTAATTGAAATTAAAGCTCTCATAATGAAACACCACGTTAAATGGATTTAACTTTGTTGTCCTGCGGCCGTCTTCTGTTATGGTGTTTTTTCGTTTCTCTGCCTCCTTTTTTATGCTTTTCTTATTTAGACTCCAATTAAGTCGTCTCTTTCTTATTATGCCCTTCCCCTTTGCCTCCTTTATGCCCGCCCTCCTCCAGATTTTGCTTGGGAGGCGGTTTCTTTTCTTTTTAGTTGGGGCTGGCTTCTTATCAATTGCTCTTATTGCTTGTAGCGGTGGTGGTTCGGGAAGCAATGGAGGAGTAGATTCTGATGGTGATGGCATTTCAGACGAGTTGGATGTAGATGATGATGGGGATGGATTGATAGAAATAAGAACAGCGGCAGAATTATATGCGGTGAGGCATGCTTTGAGGGGTAATGGGCGTAGGTTATCGGAGGGTGGGGAACTCGACACTACTGGTTGTGGTGGTGACGGTGGCATTACATCCTGTAATGGCTATGAGCTGGTTGCGGATATAAGTCTTGCAACCTATGCGAATGCTGAGGAAGGCAAAGGCTGGAAACCATTGGGTCATGATACAAATAATTCTAAAAGTGGATGTCAAGGAGCTGCTTTTAATGGGACTTTTGAAGGCAATGGCTGGACGATTAGTGATTTGAGCATTCGTCGTTCAGGTAAGGATTGTGTGGGTTTGTTTGGTCATATAACCGAAGATTCAGAGATTCGTAATCTTAGGCTTCATGCCGAGACAGTGATAGGCAAGACTATAGTAGGCGGGCTGGTGGGGTATGGTCTCAAATCTCGGATTGTTTCTTCTAAGGTCGAGTTGAGTGAGGTGCGCGGGACTGGTAATAATGTAGGCGGGTTGGTGGGAGGTGGTATAGGATTTTGGATTCATTCTTCTTCGATTAAGGTACGCAAGGTGAGCGGGACTGGTGAGAGAGTAGGCGGGCTGATAGGGTTTGGTTTCGGGACTCAGATATTTTCTTCTAAGGCCGAGTTGGATGAGGTGAGAGGGAGTAATCATAGTGTAGGCGGGTTGATGGGGTATGGCTTCAAATCTCGGATTGTTTCTTCTAAGGTCGAGTTGGGTGAGGTGCGCGGGACTGGTGAGAGAGTAGGCGGGCTGATAGGGTTTGGTTTCGGGACTCAGATATTTTCTTCTTCAGTTAAAGTGCGTGAGGTGAGCGGGCGTAGTAGAGTAGGTGGTCTGGCGGGGGTGGGTGAAGAAGCTCAGATATTTTCTTCTTCAGTTGAGATGGGTGAGGTGAGAGGGAGTGCTGCCGTAGGCGGTCTGGTCGGGGTGGGTCTCAAATCTCGAATTGATAATTCTCCGGTTGAGGCAAATAAGATAAGAGGGGATGAAGATGTAGGCGGTCTGGTAGGGTTTGGTCAAAATGCTACGATTGTTTCTTCTTCGGTTGAGGTAGATGAGGTGAGCGGGAGTAGTAGAGTAGGTGGGCTGGTCGGGGTGAGTCTCAAATCTCGAATTGATAATTCTCCGGTTGAGGCAAATAAGATAAGAGGGGATGAAGATGTAGGCGGTCTGGTAGGGTTTGGTCAAAATGCTACGATTGTTTCTTCTTCGGTTGAGGTAGATGAGGTGAGCGGGAGTAGTAGAGTAGGTGGGCTGGTCGGGGTGGGTCTCAAATCTCGAATTGATAATTCTTCGGTTAAGGTAAATAGGGTGCGTGGGCATCGTGATTACGTAGGCGGTTTGATAGGGGCTGGTCCCTCGGCTCGGGTTCATTCTTCTTCGGTTAAAGCAAATAAGGTAAGCGGGCATCGTGATTACGTAGGCGGTCTGATAGGGGCTGGTCCCTCGGCTCGGGTTCATTCTTCTTCGGTTAAAACAAATAAGGTAAACGGGCATCGTGATCATATAGGCGGGCTGGTGGGGTTTGGTTTCAATGCTACGATTATTTCTTCTTGGGTAGTGGCAGATGAGGTGAGCGGGCATCGTGATTACGTAGGCGGTCTGATAGGGGCTGGTCCCTCGGCTCGGGTTCATTCTTCTTTGGTTAAAGCAAATAAGGTAAACGGGCATCGTGATCATGTAGGCGGGCTGGTCGGAGAGGGTGAAGAGGCTCGGATTGTTTCTTCTAAGGTTTTTGCACATGAGGTGAGTGGGCGTAGTAGAGTAGGCGGGCTGGTGGGGCGAATTCGAGAGGCTTCGATTGTTAATTCTTCGGTTGTGGCAGATAGGGTGAGCGGAGATGATTATGTAGGCGGGCTGGTGGGGATTGGTTGGGATGATCGAATTGATAACTCTTCGGTTGTGGCAGATAAGGTGAGCGGAGATGATTATGTAGGCGGGCTGGTGGGGATTGGTTGGGATGATCGAATTGATAATTCTTCGGTTGTGGCAGATAAGGTGAGCGGAGATGATTATGTAGGCGGGCTGGTGGGGATTGGTCAAAATGCTACGATTGTTTCTTCTTCGGTTGAGGTAGATGAGGTGAGCGGGCGTAGTAGAGTGGGCGGGCTGGTAGGGCGAATTCGAGAGGCTTCGATTGTTAATTCTTCGGTTGTGGCAGATAAGGTAAGAGGAGGTAATTTTGTAGGCGGGCTAGTGGGAATTGGTTGGGATGCTCGAATTGATAATTCTTCGGTTGTGGCAGATGAGGTAAGAGGGAGTGCTGCTGTAGGCGGGCTAGTAGGGGGTGGTCAGGATGATCGAATTAATTATTCTTCGGTTATGGTGCGTGAGGTGCGCGGGCGTCATGATTATGTAGGCGGGCTAGTGGGGATTGGTTGGGATGCTCGAATTGATTCTTCTTCGGTTGTGGCAGATGAGGTAAGAGGGAGTGCTGCTGTAGGCGGGCTAGTAGGGGGTGGTCAGGATGATCGAATTAATTATTCTTCGGTTATGGTGCGTGAGGTGCGCGGGCGTCATGATTATGTAGGCGGGCTAGTGGGGATTGGTTGGGATGCTCGAATTGATTCTTCTTCGGTTGTGGCAGATGAGGTAAGAGGAGGTAATTTTGTAGGCGGGCTGGTAGGGCGGATTCGAGAGGCTTCGATTGTTAATTCTTCGGTTGTGGCAGATAAGGTAAGAGGGAGTGCTGCTGTAGGCGGGCTAGTAGGGGGTGGTCAGGATGATCGAATTAATTATTCTTCGGTTATGGTGCGTGAGGTGCGCGGGCGTCATGATTATGTAGGCGGTCTGATAGGGGGTGGTCTATCGGTTGGGATTAATTCTTCTTCGGTTAATGCAACTGAGGTGAGAGGAAATAATTTTATAGGCGGGCTGGTGGGGGATGGTCAGGATGCTCGGATTGTTAATTCCTCGGTTGTGGTGGGTGAGGTGAGCGGGAGTAGTATAGTAGGTGGGCTGGTGGGGCATGGTTTCAATGCTACGATTATTTCTTCTTGGGTAGCGGCAGATGAGGTGAGCGGGCCTTGTGATTATGTAGGCGAACTGATGGGGGGTGGTGAAGGGTTGCCAAGCAGCCCAAGTATGCTGCTTTGTGATTATATAGGCGGGCTGGTGGGAAGTGGTTGGGATGCTCGAATTTATTCTTCTTCGGTTAAGGTGCGTGTGGTGAGCGGGCGTCGTGATCGTGATTATATAGGCGGTCTAGTAGGAAGTGGTGGAAGGGTTCGTATTGTTAATTCTTCAGTTGTGGCAGATGAGGTAATAGGAGGTAGCTCTGTAGGCGGTCTGATGGGGCGAAGTCAAGAGGCTTGGATTGTTAATTCTTCGGTTAAGGTGCGTGAGGTGAGCGGGCGTCGTAATTATGTAGGCGGGCTGGTGGGGGTTGATTTCAAATCTCGGATTGTTAATTCTTCGGTTGTGGCAGATGAGGTAAGAGGAGGTAGCTCTGTAGGCGGGCTGGTGGGGGGTGGCCTATCGGTTGGGATTAATTCTTCTTGGGTTGAGGCAGATAAGGTGAGCGGGCGTCGTGATCATGTAGGCGGGCTGGTGGGAAGTGGTTGGGATGCTCGAATTTATTATTCTTCGGTTAATGCAACTGAGGTGAGAGGAAATAGTTTTATAGGCGGTCTGATGGGGCGAAGTCAAGAGGCTTGGATTGTTAATTCTTCGGTTAAGGTGCGTGAGGTGAGCGGGCGTAGTAGAGTAGGCGGGCTGGTGGGGCGAGGTCGAGAAGTTTGGATTGATTTTTCTTCGATTGTGGCAGATAAGGTGAGCGGGCGTCGTGATCATAGAAGAAGTCCGGGGAGGATGGATGAAGAGACTTTGAAAGATTCGCTTTCGAATCTGGCAGATAAGGTGAGTGGGCGTCGTGATCATAGAAGAAGTCCGGGGAGGATGGATGAAGAGACTTTGAAAGATTTGCTTCCGAATCTGGCAGCTGGGATGAGCGGGCGTCGTGATCATAGAGGAAGTCCAGGGAGGATGGATGAAGAGACTTTGAAAGATTCGCTTTCGAATCTGGCAGCTGGGATGAGCGGGCGTCGTGATCATAGAGGAAGTCCAGGGAGGATGGATGAAGAGACTTTGAAAGATTCGCTTTCGAATCTGGCAGCTGGGATGAGCGGGCGTCGTGATTATGTAGGCGGGCTGGTGGGGTATGGTTTCAAATCTCGAATTGATAATTCTTCGGTTGTGGCAGATAAGGTGAGCGGGCGTCGTGATTATGTAGGCGGTCTGATGGGGTGGGGTGAAGAGGCTCGGATTTTCTCTTCTTCGGTTAAGGTGGACGAGGTGAGCGGGAACCGTGATTATATAGGTGGTCTGGTGGGGTATGGTTTCAAATCTCGAATTGATAATTCTTCGGTTAATGCAACTGAGGTGAGCGGGCGTCGTGATTATGTAGGCGGTCTGATGGGGTGGGGTGAAGAGGCTCGGATTTTCTCTTCTTCGGTTAAGGTGGACGAGGTGAGCGGGAACCGTGATTATATAGGTGGTCTGGTGGGGTATGGTTTCAAATCTCGAATTGATTCTTCTTCGGTTGTGGTGGGTGAGCTGAGCGGGAGTAGTAGTGTAGGTGGTCTGGTGGGAGAGGGTGAAGAGGCTCGAATTGATTCTTCTTCGGTTAAGGTGGGTGAGCTGAGCGGGACTGGTTGGAATGTAGGCGGGCTGGTGGGAGAGGGTCTATCGGTTGGAATTAATTCTTCTTGGGTTGAGGCAGATAAGGTGAGCGGGAATATTAGAGTAAGCGGTCTGGTGGGATGGGGTGAAGAAGCTCGGATTTTCTCTTCTTCGGTTAAGGTGCGTGAGGTGAGCGGGCGTAGTAGAGTAGGCGGGCTGGTGGGGCGAGGTCGAGAGGCTTGGATTCATTGTTCTTCGATTGTGGCAGATGAGGTAAGCGGGGGTAGTGGAGTAGGCGGGCTGGTGGGGTGGGGTGACTTGACTCGGATTGATTCTTCTTCGGTTGTGGTGGATGAGGTGAGCGGGAGCCTTGATTATGTAGGCGGTCTGGTAGGGTGGGGTGAAAGAGCTCGGATTCATTCTTCTTCGGTGGTAGCAGGTAAGGTGCGCGGGAGTCGTGATTATGTGGGCGGTCTGGTGGGGTGGGGTGAAAGAGCTCAGATATTTTCTTCTTCGGTGGTGGCAGGTAAGGTGCGCGGGACTGGTGAGAAAGTAGGAGGTCTGGTGGGATACTTCGTCTTTGGCCAGGTTGCTTATTCTTATGTAGTCTCAGGCAGCAATACTGCTATGCTGGTTGGGGAGGGAAACATGATCGGGAATAGAGCTGCTTCTTATTGGGACAGTGGGACTAGTGGCAGAAATAGTGGTACCCATGGTGAAGCCAAGACCAGCAATGAGCTTCGCAGTCCAACTGACTATAAGGAGATTTATGCCAAATGGGATAATCATACAAATATATTTGGCGATGGCATGAGTGACGAGCCATTGGCGGTCTGGTGTGATAAGGATCATAGTGGAGGGATTGAACGTGAACGGAAAGAAAAACAAGATAACAATACCATTTGGGACTTTGGCACTTCAAGTCAATATCCCGCCATTCGCTGCACGCCCATTACTCCTGCCGAATGGCGTAGCTGGTGGTTTTTGGATTGGACTCGCCAACCCCAATTAAACCAGGCCCGTTTAGATGAGTTGTTCCCCTCAAATTGATGCTTGGTTTTGACTAGTCCCTCAGTTTCATAGTTAATGGTCTTTGGTTGGAACAGGCAAGCCCCAACTGAATCGAATCGGTTTAAACGTGCTATTTGCTTCTTCAAACTGACAGCTTGCTTTGACTTAGACCCTCAGATTCAATCCAATGGCGTAGCTGCTACATAACAGGCAGTGGGACTCGTCGGGATTCTACTGATGCTAATTGAGCTATATTCCTTTTATGATAATTTCTTTAAATTAATTGAAACTTTCATGCTATAATAACTTTTTTTACTTGATGAAAACACACAAATATTTCTGTATCATTTGAAAGGAGTTGATGGAAGATAAAAAGAAAAACCATGAGAAAACAGAGACAACCTCTGATGAGCTTATAAAAATTTTTGAAAAGAAAGTAAAGGAGTATGAGTATAGTAGCAGATTATTCTTCTGGTCTTTCATATTATCTATATTAACGATAATATTTTTTGCAGGAAGCTCGTGGAATCCCCTTATTGGAAGAGTTTTAAGTTGGGAAGTGGCTCTTACAGGGACTGCTGCTTCTAATCCATTTTTAGAGTCAATACTCCCTGTTTATTTTTATCTACTCATTCTCATTATTATTCTAGCTATTGGTGGACTTATCACATGGTTTCTGTTGTTTCTCTCTAATAGGAGAGCTGAAAGTAAGAAACTGGAAGAAATTTATAAACATAAGGCAGTTATGGTGCGAGCTTTTTTAGGGTATAGAAAAATTCTAGCAGAAACTCCAGTTGACGAACAGAAAGATAAAAATCAGCAGCAACAAGATACGAGTTTACTGGATGGTTTTATACGTAATCTATTGGATGCCCTTAAACAAAATCCTAGCGATTTTATTAAGTCAAGAGCTGATCACCCAGCAAGATATGTCTTCCCACTTAAGACAATAAAAAAAATTCTAGTTGACAAGGGAGATTGGGATTCACTGCTCGGTCTTATACCCAATATATTGATGGGAGTCATTAAACAAACACTTGAAAAAGTAAAAGACTCTTTTGAAGAAACAAAAGACTCATCTGAAAAAGCAAAAGACTCATCTGAAAAAGCAAAAGACTCATCCGATTCAAAGAAATAATAGAGCTCCTCATAAGAGGAAATAAATCAAAATTCGTTATATAGAAATCTGCTCGAAAGAAGAATTTCCTATTGAAGAGAAATTGCTGTCATTGTTGTTTTGCTCAGCCATAATTCTTTTCTGTGCTAGCTGCAGGAAGGTTTTTGTTTTGTCTATACCTATGAAGTGCCGTCCATAGCAGCTAGCCACTACACCTGTTGTGCCGCTACCACAGAATGGATCTAAAATCAGGTCTTTTGATTTGCTTGAGGAAAGAATGACCCGCCTCAATAGTTCTTGTGGTTTTTGGGTTGGGTGCTTGCCGAATTTTTTTTCTTGCTGGGAAGCAAGGGGAATAGACCATACACTTCGCATTTGCTTATTGGGATTCTTAAGGGCATCATTAGTTTGGTCCCATCTTTTCATTAGTTCGTAATTAAAGCTATGCTTTGCTTTACTATTCTTCTTGGCCCACAACAGAGTTTCATGGGCGTGAGCAAAGGATCTGCATGCTAGATTTGGCGGGGCATTGGGTTTGAGCCATGCAATTTCATTAAGAATCTTAAAGCCTAATTTTTGAAGGACAAAGCCAACAATATAGATGTTGTGGAAGGTTCCACTTATCCAGATCACCCCATCGTCAGTTAATAATTGATGACAGCAAGAGATCCACCTATGAGTAAATTCATAGTCTTCCTTAAAGCCCTTTGACTTATCCCATAATCCCTTGTCTACTTCTTATGGGGCTTATTCCAATCATTCTTGAGGTTATGCATAAAGCACGCGCCTATAAACTGGGGTAAATCCATCGCGCACATCTGGCAAGACCCTCCCCACTGTGACGCTCATAGCGTAATCCAGATAAGACTACTGAGTTTCCTCTTCTATACCCATTTGGTCTAGCAGTTTGTCAGTCATCTATGGGAGAGTAAAAGAACCACTATAACCTACTTCATAGGAAGCAAGCAATATGAAGTGACTAGAAATAAGGAAATGTTATAATGGCTTGCCTCACTTTATGAAAACACACGAATATTTCTGTATTATTGAAAAGAGTTGATGGCGGATAGTAATTCAATCTATTGTCCGAGATGTGAACGACATACTTCTATAGCTATTAGAAAGAGTCATATAGCTGCTCCAGATGATTATAGTGAAATGTCTGACCTAGTTTACGAAATAGGTGAATGTAATAGTTGCCCTCAACATTTTCTAGTCAAAAGAGTTAATAATAAGATTGAACAAATCTATCCTGCGTCATTACCTAAACCTGTAGATCCAAGGATTCCAGAAGTTATTAAGAAAGATTTAGAAGAAGCTTATGCTTGTTTTGCAGCTAATGCTTATCGCGCGACTGGTATGATGGCTCGCCGAGCAGTTGAACTATTGTGTATTGACAAAAAAGCCCCAGAGGGGAGTCTTATTAAAAAAATTGACTGGCTTCTTGAGCAGCAAATTATCACTAAGGATTTAAGAGATTGGGCACATGAAATTCGTCTTACTGGAAATGAAGCAGCACATCCTCCGAAGACCATAAAAGAAGAGAATCCTATATCAGAGAATGATGCTAAGGATATCCTTGAATTATTAGAATCCTTGGTTAATGCGCTTTATATTACTAATCATAAAAAAGAAGAAAGAAAACAAAGACGAAATGAAAGAAAGCAAAAGTAGTTTGGCAATTATTTATAGGGAAACTATCAACATCCTTGCCATTGCATAGTTACAAATATAATCATCATACTCAGATTCTAGACCGGCTCAAATATCCAAAAGCTATTCATACTAGGATCAAATTATCTAATCAACTCTTTCACAAACCTAGCGATTCATTCTCTATTGGCCGCCATTTTTCTATCTCAGTCTTTATATCCTCGACATTGCCAGTTACCCATTCCCGCTTATTGTCAAACTGCTGATGTATATACTTTTCTATACTGTTGTAATAAGGCGTAATCTTGCTATATTCAACCTTAAAGGCCCTTTCTGGATCAGCAGTTTGATAGCTATTCAGCCTACTCTGCACATCTTTCGCCACTCCCACTTTATATTCGCCAGGATAACTAGGATGAGAAATGATATAGACATGCTTCTTATTACCACTTTTTCTTTCATCTCTACCTCGTTTGGGCGGCTCGGTCTCAAAATTAGGCTCGCCTCTGAATAAGTCCTCTGGCACTTCCTTTTTTAACCGCTCCTTCACCAATTCATATGCCTTATGAGATATATCTATACCAATCCACTCGCGTTCCAACTGTTCTGCTGCAATACAAGTAGTGGCGCAGCCACAGAAGGGATCTAATACGCCCCCCCCCCCCCCCCCCGATTTTTGTCTGGCATGCTTGCTTGAATAATCTGCTTCAACAAGGCTAATGGTTTTTGAGTAGGAAAACCTGTTCTTTCTTTTGCCATACTATTTATTGTCGGAATATTCCAATAATCTACTGCCCCTTTTTCCTTACCACCCATCATTGCTGATGTAGAAGGCATTGTAGGTTTGTTAAAGTAGTAACCATCTGTTTTAGAATAAAAGAAAATAGTATCGTGTTTCTTAGAAAAGAAGCGCTTACTACTTCCACCTAACCCATAGCACCAAATAATCTCATTCCTAAAGTTCTTAACTCCGAATATACAATCAAGCATGATCTTGATATAGTGACTCATAGTAGGGTCGCAATGATAATATAGGCTACCAGTATCTTTGAAACTCGCCTGCGACACCTCCACTCCTTATCACAGTTGGGGAAGAGATGCCAATGAAAATGCCAATAGACTCATTTTTCAGTATCTGTCGAAAGGATGTCCTTGCCAAATCTAACCGAGCAAAAAATAAGAGAAGTGACCGACTACTGACCATGAAAGCGACTCGGATTCGAAACATCTGCTGAGATGTTTCAACACTTAACGGGATAGATCATAATTTAGCAACAGGTGTTGGATTTTAGATGGGAATCCACCGAGCAAAAAAATATGAGCGCTTTAATCTAACTATCATTTTTTTACAAAAAAACAGATTTTCATACATAAAAATGATATAATAGTCACATGGTGATAACTGAAAAATAATTATGAATAAAGTAAAAATGGTTTATAAAAACGCATATTTTTTTATGATAATTTCTTTAATTAATTAAAACTTTTATGTTATAATAATTTTTTACTTGATGAAAATACGTAACTATTTTTATTATTGAAAGGAGTTGATAGTATGGCAGATAAGAAGGAAGAACCTTTAAATACAAGGACAGAAGCAGAGCATTTAAATAGAATGACAGAAGCAGAGCTTTTAGAGTTCTTGAAAAATAAGCTTTCTCAAATGGCTCAACTGGGAAGGAAGCTCTCTCAATTTGAAAAGAATATTTCTAGTCACCATAAGAACTTACGAGAAATAAAGACAACAAAACAGGAACTAGAATATCTTTATAAAAACTATAGAAAAAGCTTTGATAACACAGAAAGACGGTTTAAAGGTAGAGAAGATGACCTAGGAGACCTTTACAAAAGGTATAAAGAGCGCCTTGATGATTGTAAAAAGCGCCTTGATGATTGTAAAAAGCACCTTGATGATTGTAAAAAGCGCCTTGATGATATAAACAAAAAGGTTGAAGGAGAGGACGTTCCTATTGAGCTTATAAAACTTTTTGAAGATAAAGTAAGGGAACATAAGTCTAGTGGCAAATTCTTCCTCCGGTGGCTCATAGCATTTATGGTATCAGCAATAGTGCTAGCAGGAGGGTGGGTTTACATTATTTCTTCAAGTAATTTTACTCCCCCAGATGGTCCTACTTCCTCACATAGTTCTATTTCCTCAGATGGCTCTGCTCCCTCAGATGGTTCTGCTTCCTCAGATGGTTCTGCTTCCTCAGATACTTCTGCTTCATCAGGTGGCTCCTTCCTGTTTTATGCTTTTTATCTAGTTAGTCTAGTTAGTCTTGGACTTGTCATATGGCCTCTAGTGTTTTTCTCTAATAGGAGAAGTGAAAGTAAGAAACTGGAAGAAATTTATAAACATAAAGAAGTTATGGCGCGGGCTTTTATAGAATATAGAAAGACTGTAACAGAAACTCCAGTTGATCAGGAAGATAAGAATTTACTGGATGATTATAAGCGCAGACTATTGGATGCCATCGAACAAAATCCTAGCGATTTTATTAAGCTAGGACATGATCAGCCAGAAATCTCTTTCCTTCCATTTAAGACAATAGATAAGGCAATAAAGAAGACATTAAAAGAAATTCTAGCTGACAAGGAATATAGGCCTGTAGTGTTTGGTGGTATACGCAAGATATTGGAGGGCATTGAACAAACATCTAAGACAAAAAAAGAATCCTCTGAAAAAGGAAAAGACTCGTCCGAAAAAGCAAACGACTCACCTGACTCAAAAAAATGATAGAGTTCCTCATTAAGAGGAAATAAAGCAAAACTCGCTATATAGAAATCTGCTCGAAAGAAAAATCTTCTATTGAAGAGAAATTGCTATCATTGTTGTTTTGCTCAGCCATAATTCTTTTTTGTGCTAGCTGCAGGAATGCTTTTGTTTTGTCTATGCCTATGAAGTGTCGCCCATAACAGCTAGCTACCACACCTGTTGTGCCGCTACCACAAAATGGATCTAAAATTAGGTCTTTTGATTTGCTTGAGGAAAGAATGACCCGCCTCAATAGTTCTTGTGGTTTTTGGGTTGGGTGCTTGCCGAATTTTTTCTCTTGCTGGGGGACAAGGGGAATAGACCACACACTTCTCATTTGCTTATTGGGATTCTTAAGGGCATCATTAGTTTGATCCCATCTTTTCATTAGCTCGTAATTAAAACTATGCTTTGCTTTACTATTCTTCTTAGCCCACAACAGGGTTTCATGGGCGTGAGCGAAGGATCGGCATGCTAGATTTGGCGGGGCATTGGGTTTGAGCCATGCAATTTCATTGAGAATCTTAAAGCCCAATTTTTGGAGGACAAAGCCAACAATATAGATATTGTGGAAGGTTCCACTTATCCAGATCACCCCATCGTCAGTTAATAATTGATGACAGCAAGAGATCCACCTATGAGTGAATTGATAGTCTTCTTTAAGGATTGCGTGAGTGAAAGAAACCTGCTACGAATGATCTAGCCGTTGATACTCTGAAATGATTTAGATTATCAGTAAAAAGGGTTGTGTGAATGAAAGAAGCCGGCCATGAATGATCTGCCAGTTGATACTCTGAAATCATTTAGATTATCAGCAAAAAGGATTGTATGAGTGAAAGAAGCTAGCTATGAATGATCTGCCAGTTGATACTCTGAAGTGATTTAGATCATCAGCAAAAAGGATTGTATGAGTGAGAGAAGCTAGCTACGAATGACCTGCTAGTTGATATACTCTGAAATGATTTAGATCATCAGCAAAAAGGATTGTATGAGTGAGAGAAGCTAGCTACGAATGACCTGCTAGTTGATATACTCTGAAATGATTTAGATCATCAGCAAAAAGGATTGTATGAGTGAGAGAAGCTAGCTACGAATGACTTGCTAGTTGATATACTCTGAAATGATTTATATCATCAGAAAAAGGATTGTGTGGGCGAAAGAAGCCAGCTATGGATGATCTGGCGGTTGATACGCTGAAATGATTTCATTGATATATCATCCTGTCGTAGATAAAACAGATGGTGGTCGCCGAGGCTGAAACAGATTTCCTTAATCTATTGTTGTAGAGCCGATTATATCTTTGGGGCGTTTTGTTCCTTTATTAGAGCCGCTCTATAGGTTGCCTCAACTTGATCAATGGTTTCCTTGATCCATTGTTGTAGAGCCGGTTATATCTTTTGAGCATTCTGCTCCTTGATTAGAGCCGCTCTATAGGTTGCCTCAACTTGATGAATGACTTCCTTGATCTATTGTTATAGAGCCGATTATATCTTTGGGGCGTTCTGTTCCTTGATTAGAGCCGCTCTATAGGTTGCCTCAACCTCATCATAGCTCCAAAAGCCTACCCTAGTCTTGATGGCGCTATATGTAGGGTCTTCTTTTATTTCTTCAAATTTGCTTTTTTTCTGTTTTTCGGCAACACAGAAAAGTTTAGTTTGGAAGTGTTCTAATCTGAGAAATCTGCCAAAAGCGCCCTTAAACTTTGTTGTATGCTCGACCTCAAATGCCCTCTTAGGAAATCCTTGCTTATTAAACCAGATGATATCAATTCTACTTATCTCCTTAATAAACCTATCATAAGTGAATGGAGGACATTGCTTGTATGTTGCTATGTCCTCAAGCTTCTGCCCTTCAAACTCTTTCTTCTTATTGGCACTATAAGTTTTCATATCCCACAGATTGCTACCAATTATTAACAACATCCCTTGGATTTCGGTATGATTTCTTTCTTCCTCCTTCTCTGCCGTCCTAGGCAATGTATAGTCAGCTAAAGCCCAATGACCTATACTTATTCTCTTAAAGCGCTTATTCCCCTGTCGCTCAGTTGTTTGTAGCCTCTGCCTTATAGTTGCTAGTGGAGTTTTGCCATGAAACTTACTCCTATCTATATATTGCCATATTTCGTCATATAGAGTTTTAAGGGAAGCAGAGCCGCCATGGGCTTCCATGATCTTCTCTATTGCATCCGCATATGTAATCTTGCCAGTATTCATAAAAATCTATTCAACTTAAATAGTCACATTTTATGCCTATCCTTCCTCGCAGACCGATCTTCTCAAATTGCCTTCCTCCATTCTCGCAAACCGATCCTTCAAATTGCCCTCCCCCATTCTCGTAAACCGATCCTCTCAAATTACCCTCCTCCCTTCTCGCAAAGCGTTTCTCTCAAATTGCCTCCCCCATTCCCGCAAACCGATCCTCTCAAATTGCCCTCCCCTTTCAAGCAGAACGTTCCATATTGGATCTATGGAGATCTGTCGCCATCGCCACTTGCACAAGATTCAAGCAGACCGTTCCATATTGGCTCTATGGAGATAGACTAGAAGGATGCTGATGGCGGCTGGGGTTATACCGGGAATGCGGCTTGCCATTCCTAGATTGATGGGTCTTACCTCGGTGAGCCTCTCACGCACCTCATTGGAGAGCCCTTGCACCCTATCATAATCAAAGTCTAGGGGAATGGCTATGTTCTCCTTCTCGCGCATCTTAGCTACCTCTTTTTTCTGGCGCTCAATATATCCCTCATACTTGATGCTGGTTTCCACCTGCACCGCCACTTCCTTGTTGGATGGCTGAGTGGGTAAGAATCCCCTGAGGTCCCTATAGCTCAGCTGGGGACGGCGAAGTAGCTCGGCTAGGCTGTAATCCCTTTCCAAAGAAACCCCTAGTAGATCTTCCACTTGCTTGGCTTGTTCGGTTTGAGGAAAGAGCCTGGTGCGTTTAAGTAGTTCCAATGTCTGTTCTAGCTGTTCCTTCTTCGCTTCAAATGCTTGCCAGACGCCATCATCTATTAGTCCTAATTCATAGGCGTCAGGACGCAATCTCATATCCGCATTGTCTTCACGCAGCAACAGGCGGAACTCCGCCCTGCTGGTAAAGAGTCTATAGGGCTCTGAAGCCCCTTTGGTGGTCAGGTCATCTATCATCACTCCTATATAAGAAGAATCCCGTTTTGCCAGCCAAGGACTCTTGCCTTGAAGTTTGCGAGCCGCATTGATACCAGCAACCAAGCCTTGAGCGGCAGCCTCTTCATAGCCAGTGGTGCCATTAATCTGACCGGCGAAGAACAGCCCTTCGATGTGCTTGGTCTCTAAGGTTTGATAGAGATCACGCGGGTCAAAGAAGTCATACTCAATGGCATAGCCAGCTCGGGTGATGCGTGCCTGTTCAAAACCCTTGATAGTGCGAACATAGTCTTGCTGAACCGCAAAAGGCAACCCAGTGGATATCCCGTTAGGATACACCTCACTACTAGTGAGACCCTCTGGTTCAACGAAAATCTGGTGGCTTGAACGATGAGGAAATCTATGCACCTTGTCTTCTATCGAAGGGCAATAACGAGGGCCGGTTGAATCAATCATCCCGCTATAGATTGGTGAGCGATGCTTATGCTTCGCTATGATCCTATGGGTTTGTTCATTGGTGTGGGTGATGAAGCAACAAACCTGAGATGGGTGAATACTGGGCGATGCGCCAAAAGCCATGACTGGACAGGGCTCATCTCCCCATTGCTCCTCAAGGATGGAGAAGTTAATACTCCGCTTATCCAATCGCGGTGGGGTGCCGGTCTTCAACCTTCCTACCCTCAAAGGCAAAGCCCTTAGCCGTTCAGCCAGAGCGCAGGAAGGTGCATCGCCTGCTCTTCCTCCGCCATAGCTCTTATCTCCTATATAGATCATCCCTCCTAAGAAGGTTCCAGTTGCTAGAATTACTGCATCCGCGCCAAAGGTCAAGCCGCTCTCTGTTATGACTCCGCCCACCCGTCCTCTTTTCACTATGAGGTCGCCGGCTGATTGCTGGAACAGGTGAATTCCTTCTTCTTGCTGGACGAGAGTCCGTATGGCGCGCTTATAGAGATCCCTATCTGTTTGGGCACGCGTAGCTCTGACAGCTGCCCCTTTGGTGGCATTAAGAACTCGCCAGTGAATGCCCGCTTGATCCGTGGCTCGCGCCATTAGACCGCCCATAGCGTCTATCTCACGGACCAGATGGCTCTTACCTATGCCTCCTATAGCCGGATTACAGGACATCTGACCAAGGGTCTCAATGTTCTGGGTCAATAATAGGGTCATAGCACCTAAGCGAGCGGCCGCACTGGCGGCTTCGACGCCAGCGTGACCGCCACCGACTACTATGACATCATAATGGGATTTGGTTCTCACTTCATACTACTCAATTAGAAAGATTATTATAGTCATTATTTATCTCTACAATAGGGAGGATGAAGGGCGAACTTTTACTTAGTGGGCAGGCTCTCAGTCTGGAGCGCGCCGAGCGGCTGTTGTTTTGCAATCTCAGCATAGAGATTCACAGCGGGGAAGCTGTGCGCCTAAGCGGAGCCAATGGGAGTGGCAAAACCAGTCTGTTAAAGTTGCTTGGCGGTCTGCTTAGTATTCAGCAAGGCAAGATCAACAGATTTGCAGCTATGCGCTTCATTGGTCATCAAGAGGCATTGGCAGATGAGCTGACGGTTTATGAAGCCATGCAATGGTTTGCCTTTCTGTTTGCTGGCGATCTTAAGGCTATAGAGGAGGCTCTAGACTTTTTTGCTCTCTTGCCTCACAGGAATCAGCTTTGTATAGAGTTATCTATGGGACAAAGAAGACTTTGTTCGCTGGCAAGTCTTATGCTTAGCCAACAGCCCTTATGGCTATTGGATGAGCCGTTTGCTGGACTTAGTAAGGATGCCGCTGCCAGTCTGGCGAAGCTATTGGATAAGCACTTGCAAAATGGTGGCGGAATTATCTATGCCGACCATCAGCAGGTCTATGAAGGAAAAGAGATCTGTTTAGAAGACTATGCGGGTGCTTAAAGAATATTTAGCCCTTTATATCTTTCCAGTATTCGCGCTTAACTAGATAGGCAAGAAATATGAGAATTAAGAGGAACAATAGCACCTTCCACCCCAGCTGAACCCGTTTCAACTTGGCAGGCTCGCTCATATAGTCGAGGAAGTTAACCAAATCTTCCATAGTATCGTGGAATTCCTTTCTATTGAGCTGACCTGGAATCGCAAGGCGGAGCTCGACCAGTTGTTTTTCACCATGCAGTTCTTTCTCCTGCACCCCTTGAAAGGGCGCCAGCACATTCGGCATCACAGTATTGGCCAGGATAGCATTGTTATAACCAGTAGTAGTTGTGTCATCGCGATAAAAGCCTTTGAGATAGCTGATTAGCCAGTCTTTACTATGGACTCTCGCCCTCAATGAAAGATCTGGTGGAATGGTGTTGTATGCCGTCATAGCCGCCTCATCAGTGAGAGGAGAGATGATAGGGTCAAAAGTGCCGCCACCTTGTAGCATCACCTTTTCGCGCAGTTCTTCATTGGTCCATTTCAAGTCTCTGCCTATATGAGTATAGCGCATATACTTTGCCGAATGGCAGGCTACACAATGCTGAGCAAAGAATATGGCGCCGCGGCGCAAGGATTCAATATCGGTGATACGGGTCTGAGCCTTATCCAATCTATAAGAACCCTCACCAGCTGCAAACAAGATCTGGCTGAAGAAGACCAGCAGCCATATTAGGTATCTCATGTCAATCGGGTCGGCAGGGGTTTGGTCTTATCTATCTTGCTGTATATAGGCATAGCCAGAAAGAAGACAAAATAGATGAAAGTTAGCACTCGCGCCAAAAAGGTATAGGCAGTGCTAGGAGGAAGAGTCCCTAGTATTCCCAGGCCTATGAAACTGACCACAAGTAGCCCGACTGCGACTTTGGTAATAGGCCCTTTATAACGAATAGACCGAACTGGCGACCTATCCAGCCAAGGCAGAAAGAACCATATTAGTATGGCAAAGAACATCACTAGAACTGCTGGGAACTGGCTGCCAGCAATACTTGGCACAGCCCTCAGCATAGCATAAAAAGGAGTGAAATACCATACAGGGGCGATATGTTCAGGGGTGACCAATGGATTTGCCTCTTCATAATTAGGTGGCTCAATAAAATAGCCCCCGCCCATAGGAGCATAAAAAACAATGAAGCAGAAGATGAAAAGGAATATCATGGCCGCCAATATGTCCTTCACTGTCATATAGGGATGGAATGGAACCCCATCAACTGGAAGGCCTTGGCTGTTGCGATTTTCCTTAATCTCTATCCCATCGGGATTATTCGAGGTTACATGGCGAAGAGCCACCAGATGCAACACAACTAGCAAGAGCAGAACCAGCGGCATAGCGGATACATGGAGGGCAAAGAACCGATTCAAAGTTGCATCGGATATCACATAGTCGCCTCTGACCCATTCCGCTAGACCAGTGCCGATAAAGGGCACTGAGGCAAAGAGATTGACTATCACTTGAGCTCCCCATAATGACATTTGTCCCCAGGGTAGAAGATAACCGAAAAAGGCTTCTACCATAAGAGTCAAGTAAATCAACATACCTATTATCCATAAGAGCTCGCGCGGCTTACGATAAGAGCCATAGATTAGCCCGCGGAAGATGTGAAGATAAACCACAATGAAAAAAGCCGATGCCCCGGTGGAATGAAGATACCTAATCAGCCAACCATACTGGACATCTCTCATAATATGTTCGACACTAGCAAATGCCTTGGCTGCATCTGGCTTGTAATTCATAGTGAGGAAAATACCGCTTGCCAGCTGAATAACCAAGACGAGCAGAGACAGGCTACCCATAAAGTACCAAAAGTTGAAATTCTTGGGAGCATAGTAGCTCAGTAGTTGCTTATCAATGAACTCGGTTAAAGGGAACCGCTCATCGGTCCATCTCATAATAGGGCCTGGCTTTTTCTTAGTCATGAGCTTTCTCCAACAATGATTGTCTTAGCATCGGCGTATCTATAGGGCGGAACTTCCATATTAGTAGGAGCAGGCATCTGACGAAAAACCCGCCCTGACATATCAAAACGCGACCCGTGGCAAGGACAGAAAAAGCCTCCCGGCCAGTTCTCTCCTAATTCAGGGTCTCCTTCTTCTGGTTTGTAACTAGGTGAGCAACCCAGATGAGTGCATATGCCAACCAGGACTAGATACTCTGGTTCAATGGCGCGCGCATCACCACTAATATACTTGGGTTGCTTGCTAATCTTAGATTCTGGATCCGCCAGTTCAGCGGCGTTTTCTGCCAAATGACTTAGCATCTCTTGGCTACGGCGAACAATCCAGACGGGCTTTCCTCGCCATTCAACTATCTTTATTCCCTCGACAGCCAAATCCTCAATATTTACTCTGACTGGGGCACCGAGGGACTTGGCTAGATCACTGGGAAATAGAAAACGGACAAATGGAACCAGCGCAAATAGAGCGCCGATTGCGCTTACTCCGCCTAGGATAGCGTTTAGTAGGCCCCGTCTTTTTAAGTCAGGCTGTTTCACGATTTCGTTCATTTATTGAAATGATTATATTCTTTTCGCTTTTTCATCTTTGTCTTCAAGACTACTAAATTGATATGGGAGATTAAAAGCTAAAACAAGAGGAAGCAAAAATACCGCGCCAACATTGGGGCTTTCTTCAACATATGCTTCAACATATGTCCTCCTCTATTCTAAAGTTGCTCCGAATTTGCTCTAATGTTTATAACAAAGGAAAATTATATAAATTTCTTCCATTTAATTCAATTTAATTTACTTTTATTTACCAATACTCAGTCATATCCACATATAATAAGTTTTTTCTATTATACATGTTCTACGATGAACGAGTATTGGATTTTCAACAAACAAATGGAATTCTTGTTGTTCATCTCAACAAAAAATCTTATTTAAATTAAATTGAGGAAAACTTATGTCACAAGATGTAATTAAGCTTATTAAGGATCACAAAGCAAAGTGGGTTGATCTTCGCTTTGCTGATTTAAGAGGAAAAGAACAGCATATTGCTGTTCCAGCACATAAAGTAAATGAAGCATTTCTAAAAACCGGCAAGGCTTTTGATGGTTCTTCCATTGCCGGCTGGAAGACAATTGACGACTCGGATATGTTACTCATGCCAGCTAGAAATTGTGCCACCTTTGATATGTTCCGCGAAGAACCAACAGTCAATGTCATTTCCAATATTTTGGAACCCACTACTATGGAAGCCTATTCCCGCGACCCGCGCGCCGTAGCAAGTAGAGCCGAAGAATATTTGCGCTCCACCGGCATGGGCACAGATGCTCTTTTTAGCTGCGAACCAGAATTTTTTGTCTTTGATGATGTCCGTTGGGGCGTAGAGATGTCGGGTTCTTTCTTTCAGGTAGACAGTGAAGAGGCTCATTGGAATAGCGCAGCTGAATATGAGCAAGGCAATATGGGTCATCGCCCCGGAATTAAAGGCGGTTATTTTCCTGTTCCGCCAGTAGATTCACTTGTAGATCTCAGGGTTGCCATGGCCCAAGCAATGGAATCCATGGGACTAAAGATTGAAGCCCATCACCATGAGGTATCAACTGGTGGCCAAAATGAAATAGGAACTACAGCCCAGACTATGGTTCAAAAGGGAGACGAGTTGCTAGCTTTCAAGTATTGCATCCATAATGTTGCCCATTCTTATGGTAAGACCGCAACCTTCTTTCCCAAGCCCATAGTAGGTGATAATGGTAGTGGTATGCACTGTCACCAATCTATAGTCAAAAACGGCAAAAATGTCTTTGCGGGCAAAAAGTATGCCGACCTATCCGATATGGCTCTTCACTATGTTGGCGGGATACTCAAGCATGCCAAAGCAATCAATGCATTCACCAATGCCTCCACCAATTCTTACAAGCGATTGGTGCCAGGCTTTGAAGCACCCACCATCCTAGTCTATTCAGCACGCAATCGCTCGGCCGCGGTGCGCATTCCTTTTACCCCCGAAGAAAAGCAAAGACGGATAGAAGCACGCTTTCCAGATGCAATGGGTAATCCCTATCTTATCTTCGCAGCCCAGCTGATGGCTGGTCTTGATGGCATTATTAATAAGATTGATCCAGGCCAACCAGTTGACAAGGACCTTTATGAAATATCAGCAGAAGAAGACAAGAAATACCATCACGTCTGCTCTAGTTTAGAAGAAGCCCTAGCCAATCTAGATAAGGACCGAGCATTTCTCAAACAAGGCAATGTTTTTTCCGATGATATTATCAATGCCTACATAGAGCTAAAGCAAGAAGAAGTAGATAGGTTTCGTTCTACCACCCATCCAGTTGAGTTAGAGATGTATTACAGCCTATAGAAATCTGTGGCAGCCTAGGGAATCTAAACCTATAAGGATATTACTAGCTAAGCAATTAACTGAAAAAAAACAAAGAGTTTTTCATTCTTATGCATGGCTCAAATAATAGTTCAGATAATAGCTCAAATAATAAGAGATACCTTTATTATTCCACTTCTTTCTCACCAATTCTACCTTCTTATAGACTCACTAAGTACACCTCTTCTTATGTTAATAGATTCCTTAGGCTATTATCGTCCTATGAACGTGAAAGAATCTCCTACTGGCTTAATTACAACGCAAAGGTTTGGCCTTTTCGTCGCAATAGATATAACTTCGCAGGATTTAGTCATAATCAAGGTTACCTAAAACTTGTTTATATCCCTCAAGCCATAGTATGGAATAGGATTCCGGTTATCCATCCTATGCTACTTGACTTAAGACATAATTTCCTTCAACCAGCGAGTCAAGAATGGGAAAGCTATTATGATTTGAGTGCTTCCTCTATTCGCTATGAAGATGGCAGGATCGTCCCCCTGCCCTATATCCATAGTAAAGCTTTTTTCCCTCTACTTAGAGAAAATCCAGACAGTGTTTTAGTGACTAATAATCTCAAAGAAATCAGCCAAGAAGATAACCAGCAGCACAAGATTATCATCTGGAAAACAAAGTCTGCCCTACCTTTACGTCCCAAGATCCAAAACCCTAAATTCGAAATCTTATTATCGGAAACGAACGAAATAAGAAAGATAGGAGACGACATAGCAAGACAGTTAGGAAACGACTTCTATGTTCTGAAATATCGCTATCCAGACAGCTGGGATCATAACTGGGGCAGATTCAAGCAAGCATATGTAGAGCACTTAAATATAGATCTTTTGGTCCGAAAATTGCCCGCTATAGTCCCTTCTGGCAGCAACCTTTATGTAATGTCTAATATATGGAAGCAGCCAGATTATTTTGCTAAGCTTAGGAAGCTCTATAGGCTATTCACCTACAATGATTTTCCAGCCCTAAGAAAGCTGATTGAAACCAAATCCCCCAATAGCTTCCTGTTATTGGTTATTGAAAACTACTTTGCTAAACAAGCAACAAGATGGATTAAGGTGGATAGATTGATGAAGGACTTGGCTTAAACAGGATAGGTGTTGTGAGTATTGTGAGTATTGTGAGTATTGTGAATATTGTGAGTATTAAGGCAATTTAGCAATCTTCTTCTTCAAAGCTGCTGCCACAACCGGATGAACGAAAGGGGTTATATTACCCTTAAGCATAGCTATCTCTCTCACCAATGAAGAAGAGATTTTTGCCAGTCCCTCATCTGGCATTAGAAAAACAGTTTCTATTTCAGGGAACATCACTCGATTGGCGTTCGCCAGCTGAAACTCAAATTCAAAATCGGTCACTGTTCTTAAGCCTCTTAGGAGAAAATCCACCTGATTTTGCTTCATAAAATCCACTAATAGACAGTCAAATCCCTTAACTACTATATTTTGGTGTATCTTTTCTTGTTGTAGAACCCTTTCAATCAGCTCAATTCTTTCTGTCAAAGTGAAGAGAGTCGGGCTCATTCCCTGAGATACTGCAATGATGAGACGATCGAACAGATTGAGAGCGCGTGGCAGCAGGTCTAGATGCCCCAAAGTGACTGGGTCAAATGTGCCAGGATAGACTATGGTTTTCATGATTTGTTCAGTTGTTCTTTAAGCAACTCATTGACCTTCTGAGGGGAGGCCTGTCCTTTGGTTAGCTTCATCACCTGGCCGACAAAATAACCGAAGAGTTTTTCCCTACCCTGCTGATATTGCTTCAGCTGTTCTGGATTGGCTTGCATTACCTGTTCAATAATCTTCTCAAGAATATCCGTATCCTGAATCTGCTTGAGCCCCTGCTGTTTAATAATCTGACCAGCGGTTGTAGTTGGGTCTTGCCATAGCTGCTGAAAAATATCTTTTGCCATCTTGCCCGAAATCGTTTTCTCTACTACATAATTTAGCAATTCCCCCAGCTGCTTTGCGCCAATGGGACTCTGATTGATAGCTAGGTTCTCCTTATTAAGCGCGCCCAACAATTCACTCAACACCCAACTACTCACCAATCTAGGGTGATGACAGTGACCCAGAGTCTCTTCATAATAGTCGGCAAGGTTCTTATCACTAGTGAGCACGGCTGCTTCATCTTCATTGAGTTCTAGCTCTGTCATGAATCTCTCTCTTTTGGCAGCCGGCAGTTCTATCATATTGCCCTTAAGTTCTTCTATCCATTCATCGGTCAAGGCTACAGGTAGTAGGTCTGGATCAGGGAAATAGCGATAGTCATGGGCTTCCTCTTTGCTACGCATGGGGCGGGTGATATTTTTTTCTGCATCATAAAGACGGGTCTCTTGAACCACTTGTTTGCCCTGTTGATTAATATCAATCTGACGCGCCGCCTCATATTCAAGAGCCTTCTCAATAAAACGAAAAGAGTTGACATTCTTTATCTCGGCGCGATTGCCTAGCTGCTTGTCGCCATGGCGCCGCACAGAAATATTGGCATCGCATCTAAGCGAGCCTTGTGACATATCCCCATCAGAGATTCCCAAATACTTTACTAGGGTATGGATGGCTTTCAGATAAGAGATCGCCTCCTTAGCGGATTCTAATTGAGGTGCTGAGACTATCTCAATAAGAGGAGTGCCAGCGCGATTGAAGTCTATTCCGCTCATCCCATGAAAGTCGGTATGAAGCGATTTGCCCGCATCCTCCTCTAAGTGAGCCCTCACTATATTTACTTCCTTTTTTCCTTGATCTCCATCAATCCATAGCTTGCCATTTTCAACTATGGGAAGGTCTAGTTGCGATATCTGATAACCCTTTGGCAGATCAGGATAGAAATAGTTTTTACGGACAAACTGACTGAACCTATTTATCTGCCCTTCAACTGCAAGACCAAAGCACACCGCCATTCTAATAGCTTCATAATTAGCCACAGGTAAGGTGCCTGGCAAAGCAAGATCCACCTGGCTGGCTTGAGTATTTGGCTCGGCGCCAAACCGAGTTGAAGCCCCTGAAAACATCTTGCTACAGGTCGCCAGCTGGACATGAACCTCCAATCCTATAACCATATCCCAAGCACTCATTGCACTGGGGGTGTTCGTTGATGCCAGTCTGTCAGTCCTTGATAACAGTCTGCCAATGCCAAGACGGTCTCTTCAGCAAAGTAATTGCCTATGAGCTGCATAGCAACTGGCAAATCATTCACAAAGCCTATGGGAACAGACACAGCCGGCAGTCCAGCTAAGTTAGCTGGCACAGTATAGATATCTTGAAGATACATAGACAGAGAATCTACTTGCTCTCCTTTCTTAAAAGCGAAAGATGGGGTCACTGGACTTAGAATGACATCCACCTGTTTGAATGCTTCAATAAAGTCTTGGCGGATGAGACGGCGCACCTGCTGAGCCTTCAGATAATAGGCATCATAATAGCCGCTAGTAAGAACATAGGTGCCTAAGAGAATCCGCTTTTTAACCTCAGTGCCAAATCCTTGACTGCGTGACTGATGGAATAGCTCCTCAACCGAAGATACCCCCTCAGCGCGAAAACCATAACGAACCCCATCGTAACGAGCAAGATTAGCCGATGCTTCGGCTAAGGCGATGGTATAGTAGCAAGGAATGGAATGCAAAACATTGGGAAGACTGATCTGTTGGACGGTGATCCCTTGACGATTGAGATATTCAATGGCTTGATCCAATGCCTCATGCATAGACTTGTCTTCCAACCGAGTGAAAAATTCTTTCACCACCCCTACCTTAATACTGCCAAGCTCAATCTCTTTATAGGAACGAAAATCTGGCACCACAACATCGGCTGAGGTGGAATCCCTTTCATCTACTCCACAGATTTCATTAAGAACAATGGCGGCATCAGCAACATTATGGGTAAAAACACCCGCCTGATCCAAACTTGAGCCATAGGCTATCATGCCATAACGCGATACCCGACCATAGGTGGGTTTGAGACCCAGAATACCACAAAAAGCGGCAGGTTGGCGCACTGAACCACCTGTATCTGTGCCAAGTGCATAGGGGACTATACGCGTCGCCACGGCTATAGCCGAACCCCCTGATGAGCCGCCCGGCACTCTGCTTGGATCCCATGGATTGGAAGCCTCTCCATAAAGGCTATGCTCATTAGAAGAGCCCATGGCAAATTCATCCATATTGGTTTTGCCAATCAGCACACTATGCTTTTCTTTAAGCCGTTTTATCGCCGTAGCATCATAGGGGGCAATAAAGTTGTTAAGAATCTTTGATGCGCAGGAGGTAAGCAGACCTTCAGTGCAAAAAATATCCTTTGCTGCATAGGGAATTCCGTTCAATAGGTCTTGTCCTCCTTCTCGTCGTGCTTGGTCAGCCTTCCTTGCTTGTTCTATGGCATGATCTGCAACAATGGTAACAAAAGCATTGTAGTCCTGTTGTAGTTTCTTCGCCTTTTCAACCGCTTGGGTTGCCAATTCAACGGCAGATGTCTCCTCTTGGTCAAGCCTGGCAGCCAGCTTCTCAATAGTATCCATAAACTAGTCTACCACTCTTGGCACTAGATAGAGACCCGCCTCGGTTTCAGGGGCATTTTGCTGCCATCTAGCGCGTTGGTTGGTTTCAGTTACCTCATCTTTCCTTAGCCTTTGCTTATCATCACGCGGGTTAGTAAGTGGAAGCAGGTCTTCCGTATTCACTTGTTGTAGTTCATCCATCAGGTCCAATATGCGACTTAATTCTTGCTGAAACTCGTTCAGAGCTTCGCCTTCAACCTTTAGATTAGCCAACTTCATCAGTAGATTCAGCTGTTCTTTCGTGATAGTCATAGTTCAGCCATTTGTTTTTTGCTATAAAATAGATAGATTCGAATTCTATGACTGAATTATAAACAATATATTATTAATTAAAACATCATTATGGTATTCAAACAAATTCGTGGACTCTTCTCCAGCGATCTCTCAGTAGATTTAGGGACTGCTAATACGCTTATCTATGTATCGGACCGCGGCATAGTCTTAGATGAACCTTCGGTGGTTGCAATAAGAGAAAATGGTAATAGCAGGACAGTGGTGACTGTCGGTACAGAAGCAAAGAAGATGTTAGGACGAACACCGCAAAACATTAAGGCTATCCGACCACTCAAAGATGGAGTCATCGCTGATTTCCATGTGACTGAGAAGATGCTGCAATATTTCATCAATAAGGTTCATAAGCACAATTTTATTAAAGCAAGTCCCCGAGTGCTCATCTGTGTTCCTTGTAAAGCAACTCAAGTGGAAAGACGAGCTATTAAAGAATCCGCTTATGCCGCAGGTGCAAGAGAGACCTTCTTAGTTGAGGAGCCTCTGGCAGCCGCTATAGGCGCGGGCCTACCAATTGAAGAGGCCAGCGGGTCTATGGTGATGGATATTGGCGGCGGCACTACTGAGGTGGCTATTCTATCCCTAGGAGGTGCGGTTTATTCCAACTCTATTCGCGTCGGCGGCGATAGGTTTGATGAACACATCATCTCCCATATAAAGAGAAAATATGGCTGCTTGATTGGCGAAGTAACGGCTGAGAGGATCAAGGTAGAAATAGGCACCGGCTATCCTAACCCGGAGGAGCTCCTTGAAATTGAAGTGCGCGGCCGCATCCTCGCCGAAGGCGTGCCACGCAACATTACTTTAAATAGCCAAGAGATTTTTGAAGCCTTAAGTGAGCCCTTATCTACTATGGTAGAAGAAGCGAAAGCAACCTTGGAGAATGTCCCGCCCGAGCTGGCTGCCGATGTTGCCGAAAAAGGAATGGTCTTGACTGGCGGAGGAGCATTATTGCGTCATGTAGACAAGCTATTCTCAGAAGAATTAGGAATTCCAGTCATAGTGGCAGAGGATCCGCTTACTTGTGTCGTGAGGGGCGGCGGCATAGCTCTTAACTTAATAAACCGAAAAGAAAAATTTGAACTCCTATTTTCAGCAGATAATTGAACCGAACTCTTGGCCATTCTGACGAACAGAACCAAGGAGGAGTTTTCTATAAGACTCTCGCCCTCCTCTTTGTATCAGGAGCATTATTATTATTGGATACAAGAGTTGAACAGCTTCAATTAGCCCGTCGTAGTCTTGAATATATTCTTACCCCCTCTTACCTCACTCTCAATTTTCTGATAAAACAACACGAGTCGCTTAGTTCATACTTTTCTTTCAATAAGGAACAGCTCAGATCGCTGGAAAGCCTACAGCTAAGGAACATTCAACTAGAAGCACTCCTGGCTGCCAAGAATCACCTGGAACAAGAGAACCAGCGCCTCAAACGGCTGTTAGACTACCGCCACAATAGTAATACAACTGATTCGCGCGTCGCCCAGGTCATTGGTCAAAAACTCAATAGTCGGCAAAAGGAAATAATTTTAGATAAAGGAAGGATAGACGGTGTCAATAGGGGACTTGCGGTTGTAGCAAATAGCGGCTTAATGGGGCAAGTGATCATGGCAGGCCCCTTTACCTCACGGGTGTTGTTAACGACTGACACCCGCCATGCAACCCCGGTTATGGTAGCAAGGAACAAGAATCGTTTCATCTTAAGTGGTATTGGGGATTCCACATTTATGGTCGGGCGCGATGTAGATAGTAATGTGGACATTAAGGTAGGAGACCTGTTAGTAACCTCAGGCTTAGGAGATCTCTTCCCGCCTGAACTGCCGGTCGCGAAGGTCACAAGTATTGATACAGAAAAGAACCGCTCCTTTCGTCAAATATGGGCGCGCGCGCTGGTTAATCCTTATGCGACTCAATTTGTCTTAGTAAGAAACGAAGAATGAGTAGTATCTGGCTAACTCGTCTATACATGATATTGTTTATTATGATAGCAATGATACTTGAGTCTTTTGAGCTCGTATGGGGAAACTATGCCTGGCTCTCCCCTGCTTGGGTATTCATTCTAGTAATCCTTTGCACTGTCTACTACCCTCAGGTCTTTAGTGTAGGCAGCGCTTGGCTTACTGGACTCTTCATGGATGTATGGACTGCTGAATTACTGGGCAAGCATGCATTGCTATTTCTTATTACTTCCTTCATCATCAGCTTTTCTTACAATAACCTGACAAAATATTCAGCTACCGACAGACTATGGATCATTGCCGCCATAATATTCTTGTATCAGCTAGCTATTAGTCTAATCGGATGGAATGTGGATTTGTTATTTTCTATTGAGACCACCAAGGTTTTCGGCACAGTTCTAAGCTCTATTTTGCTATGGTGCTGCCTAAGCTGGCTGGCAGATAAGAGAATTGGGCCTCATCAACTCTAGTGATTAGAGCTATCTTCTTCTGGTTCATTTGGACAATTGCTGCTATCGTCTGTTTTCTGTTCTTCATCTTTCAACTAAATCTAGTCTTAATAACCAATTCTCCTCACTATGAAAATTTTTACCGCAACCTACTAGTATCAGAATTTGGCCTTAACATCGAAAGCTTAGAATTCAGTTGGCAAGAAGCATCGCCGCGGCTGAGATTGCAAGGAATCAACCTCAACACTGATGGGTTCTCATTAGAAGCCGCTCAGGCGGCAATCATTATCACGCCTATTGCTTATCTAAACGGAGAGAATTTGTATCAGCTCATCCTAGCCGATGGAGCTGCTAAGCTAGGGAGCAATCAAACACAGACTAGTGGCGGACTTCTGCCTAATATTCAACTCACCAATTTTACCTTTTCTGCTCAAGAAGATCCTACCCTCAGCCTATTGGTGCAAAAAGCACAGATTAGACATCAAACTCATAGCTATTTGATAGGAATAAGAGGGGATATTACTTATGAAGAAGCGGTTCTAGCAACCATTAAGTCCAACATTCATTTGATGAGAGAGTCTCCAATTAATGCCAGTTTCTATATTGAGGTGCAGAACCTAGTCTTGCCAGAGGACTGGTTAAACATAGCCAATGTCATTCCACTTCCGCAAAACACTAAGGAGGCTTTAGCAAATTTACATGCTATGGAAGGGGGCGGTCGTTTATGGGTAGATATTGTCAATGGCGAAATAATGGCAGCAACGGCGGATATGTTCCTCGATAAGGTTGTTTTAACCAATGGCATTGTCATGGCAAATGTCCGTATCCTGAGTGAGTTTGAAGCATTTCTCAATAACCCAAATCAAGAATGGATATGGTATAGCGAACATACTTCTTTTAGCTATGCTGGCAAGGAACTGGCCTTTCATAATAGTTCGGTAATAAAGCATTCTTCTTCATATGAAATACACGTTCCTCATCTTAACGGCGGCCACTTTGCTTCATTCATAGTTCCTTTCATTGAAAACGATGCTATTCGCGCTGAGATAGCCGACCGCCAACTCTCTGGTGAGCTGCATGATCTACACATAGATATTAACTCCAAGAAAGAGGACATTCCTACATTCGTGTTAAATGTCTATCTTGATGGAGTTGATCTGGCTTCCTATCTCAATACGCCCGCCATAACCGGGCTAAGCGGAAAGTTACATATAGAAGATGCCCGCGGCTGGCTGCAATTAGATGCCGGGCAAGCCAGTCTCCATCTTGCCAATCTCTATACCAAACCTCTTGAATTCACCCGTGCCCAGGGCTTTTTCGCCTGGGACTGGTTACCAGATGGAGAACTCATCTTAGTGGGCGACCTTGATAATATTCTTAATGAGGGCCAAGAGGCAAGTCTGGCTTTGGCAATGCATATTGTGCCTTTTGAGCATGATTATATAGATCTGGTCATAGGGATAAAAAATTCCTCCCTAAATCTTGCCAAAGGCTATATACCAGACCTCATTATAAATCAGGATTTACTTCAATGGTTCGATACAGCCTTAAAACAAGGAGATGTGGCTGAGGCAGCCATGGCAATTCATGGTAGCCTGCAAGACTTCGATTCTAGTCAAACCCTTTTTGAGTTATTGGTGGATATGGAGAATATTATCTTTGACTATTCGCTTGGTATGCCTGCTCTGACAACCAAGCAGGCTCTCATCCTTCTTGACAAAGAAGACCTAGCTGTGGTTTTGCCTTCTGGCGGCAAGATAAACAGGATAACAACCATGAACAAAGCAGCCTCTCGTCTAAATCTCAAGGAATCTCACCTCCATCTTAAAGGATCCGGCGATACTTCGGCGGCTGCACTTGTGGTTCTATTGATGAGGTATGCTGGCCTAACGTCAGATTCCCTCACTGGGTGGGAACTAGAAGGGAAATTTAACGGCGATTGGCAATTGAGTTATGATCTGAAAAATAGCCAGTTGGAAGACATGTCTTTCGCCACCTCAATTAAAGACGCTAGGATACAAACCCCTTTTCTCATCAATCCACTAGAACAAGGAAGGGGAAGAGTAGGTTTTTCACTGGAAAGAGGCTATAGCGGCTCAGTGATCACTAAGCTAGGCGATGAAGAATTAGTGGGAAGTTTTTACAACACAAACAAAAGAAACCACCTCAAACTAATAGGAGAAATAAACTCTACTGACTATATTCCAGCTCAGCTACAAGCCTACAGCGACTATATAAGAGGCAAGAGCCACTTTACCGTTGATCTCAGTCGGCCAATCAATGGATCCTTGATGTTTGACCGAGTTGAGGTTAATTCTTCTCTGAAAGGAAGTGCAATCAAATTGCCTGCCCCCTTCCAAAAAACACCAGCTGCCCTTGTGCCAATTTCCTACCGCCTAGACACCTCAGCGGGAATTCGCCACCAAATGGATTTCGCCAACATAGGCCAACTGAATTGGCTATATAAGGATACTGGCACTCAAGAAGTATTTGTCAGTTTCAACTCAACTATAAACCATCAAGGCACCTCAGCCCTAATTGTCAATTTAGACAGTCTCAACCTTACGGCATGGGGAGAAACCATAGCCTCATCTCAACAACAACCAGAAGATACCACCGCAGCTCAAATCATGCCGTTGCTGTTGAGATTGCAACAAAACATGCCTTTCTGGCATATAGCTGTCAAAAAATTAGAATGGCAAAACAGGCTCTATCAGGATGTTAACCTAAATTATGATTCGCGTCAGGATCCCTGGGTCTCCTTCTCTCATCATCACATGATTAGTAGATTCTTGCTTGACCCAGCTACTAGCTACATTGATATTTCATATCTTCACCTTGCTCCATCTCGTTCAACTAATAGGAGCACTAGCTTGCCCGACAAGCTTCCCTCCTTTGACTTTGCTTCTATGCCAGACATAACTATCTCATTACCCTATATAGTCTATAGCGACAACCCACTGGGAGAGGCAAACCTAATCATAGAGTTCACCAACAACCAAATGAATATCAATGCCAAAACTCTAATAGGAACTCCAGCAGAAACAGGCATTCCAGTAAACCTGGCGTTGAGATGGGAGCGCTTATCACCAAGAGATAGTCACATTGAACTAGGTCTTTCTAGCCAAGGCAAAATAGCTAAGCCTTTAGGCTCTATAGCTGAAAGCGCAAATATGTCTCTCACAGTCAATCTAGTATGGGAAGGAACAAATGACGCATTTGCTAATTGGAGAGAAGATATCACGGGAAATATAGATCTGGACCTAAGAGACGGTCTGCTTGCCGGTCAACAAACCACTTTGCTAACCAATCTGTTTGACTTGCTAAATCTAGCCAACCTACAAAGGAGATTGCGCGGCGATTTTAGCGATATCTCTGAAACAAATCTTGCCTTTGATTCAATAAGTGGTGAAATGCTTCTGATGGATGGCAAATTAACTATAAAGAACAATGCGATTGGGGAATTTTCTTTTGCCGAAGTCCTTGCCAGTGGCTATTATGATCTAGTAAATCGCTCTTTGAACTATCAAATGGTTGTATCTTCCCCCATAACCAAGACACTTCCCTTAACCGCATTGCTGTTAGGTTTCTCGACCCTGACCCCTCTACTACTATCTTTGGATATTGCCGGGAGCGACTTTTTGACTCAATTTAGCTCAGCAACCTATGAGGTTAGGGGTTCCATTCGCCAGCCAGAAATACGTCTCACTAGGGTAAGCGATATACAAGGAAAAGAATTGTCCATGGAAGAACTAGAGGAAAGAATGGACATTGACCAACCCCTTAGAAATCTGCGCTTTTAAGGCGGGGCAACAGCGAAAGCGGGTCGATACTTTCGCCCCCTAAGCGAATTTCAAAGTATAGATAGGCTTTGTTGTCCTGAATAGTTGGGCGGGCAATTCTCTCTCCACGACTAACCTTCTGCCCCTCTTTAGCAAGAATCTCTCCATTATGACCATAAACACTAAGATACTTTTGGCCATGGCTAATCAATACCAATTGACCATATTCTTCCAACTCTTCTCCCGCATAGACTATCTCGCCATCGGCAGCCGCCAGGGTATAGCCGCCAACTTCAGTATTGATATCAAGCCCTTTTTGATTTTGGCTATAGTGAAATTCTTGATTAGGAGGTACCGGCCAGACCCACTTAAGTTCCTCTAGTTTTTCAGTAGTCCCAAGCTGAGCCAAGTCCTTCTCTTCCTCAGATGTCCTATCAGTGAGGTACAAAACTTGACCTGGCACAATGATATAATTTTCTCCTATATCATTGTGCTTTGCCAGTTCACGATAGTCCAGGTCAAATTGACGTGCAATAGTAAAGAGAGTATCTCCCTTTTTAACTTCATAGGTAGCTGGGAGCAGCTCGGCCGATGGAGATGGAGATGGAGGCGGAGATGGGGGCGGAGTAAGATAAACAATCTCTACCCCATCCTCAGTAGTCTTCGTTATTTGTGAGCTAGCACAAGATGGGCCAAGTAAAACAACAGCCAGGCTAAACAATAAGAAATAGAAGACTTTCATGGGTTAATCCGTCTGGGGACTAAGAGACTCAACAAAAAGATTGCCGCCCAGCCAAGAATAAAGAGAATGCAACTAAGAATTAAGTAGTCGTCTTCTGCGGTAAGCTGAGTATAAGCAAACGGCGAGATAAGTCCATAGCCCACCTTCTGCCAGGGCCATAGGCTGGCCAAAGAACCACCAATCATTCCCAATAACAGACTCATAACCTGATTGGGATAATGTCTTAGCATGAGATGAATCAGCCTACTAAATAAGAGCAAGCCAATCAAAGCGCCGAGAACAAATGCCAGGATCTTGACTATATCCAAAGAAACCAATGCGCCAAGAAGAGGCTGATAGATACCCAAAACCAACAAGATAAAGCTACCGGAAATGCCCGGCAGTATCATAGCACAAACTGCAATACTACCAGCCAGAAATATATTCAGTAACGTAAAGCTCAGCACCAGGCCACTATCAACCAAGAGCAATAGACCCGCCCCAATACCTAGAACAAAGAAACCCAGCCTTAAATTCTTATCAATCATAGTGACTAAGGAGGCACATATCAGCCCAGCGAAAAAAGCATAGACTAGCGGACGGTAAGAATCTAACAGATGATGAATAATCGGCGCTCCTATGACTATCCCGCTTAGGACACCACTTGCTAAAACAAGCAAAAATACCATGTCATGGTTTTGCTTTAATCTATTCAGATCCAAGGATACAAGCGCAATTAAGAAATGCCAGTTCAATTTCGTCAAAGCAGTAATGAGCCGCTGGTAGATGCCTACAAGCACTGCTATGGTTCCGCCTGAGATGCCCGGCACCAGATCCGCCAATCCCATTGCTAGGCCCTTAAGATACAAGAGTCCATATCTCATATCTTACCGCTCAGCAATGGAACGAACAGAACATAGTCGTAATCTTGACTAGTGAGCCTGCCACCTTGATATTTAATGAGGCGCAGCCGCTGCTGTCCCCTTCCCCCATAAGGGAAAACCATCGAACCTCGCTGACCCAGTTGTGCCAAAAGCTGTTCGGGGTGCTCCTTGGTTGCAGCCGAAATAATGATCCCATCAAAAGGCGCTGCTCCCTCCCAGCCCTCATTACCGTCCTTGTGAAGCAGCTGAATAT
The DNA here is from genome assembly GCA_965215225.1 of Gammaproteobacteria bacterium. Lineage (GTDB taxonomy): Bacteria > Pseudomonadota > Gammaproteobacteria > CBDBNL01 > JAAOII01. The sequence continues at coordinate 642,059 of OZ244039.1, read as the reverse complement.
TGGCCATTCTTGCCAAATTAGATTGCCCGCTCTTAAATAGCTCGGCAATTCGTTCAATGCCATAGACCCTATCAAAAAGAAGGGAAAGAACCGCCGCCTGATAGCCACTACCACTGCCTATTTCCAATACCTTATGACGCTGGCCGCCAACCTCTTCTAGGCCCGATAAAAGCAGTTCGGTAATTCTTGCCACAGTAAAGGGCTGAGAGATGGTCTGTCCTAGCTTTATAGGTAAGGCGCAATTCTCATAGGCTCTATGACTAATAGCACTATCAACAAAGAGATGACGAGGTATCTTCTCCATTGCCGCCAGCACCTCCTCATTTTTGATTCCTTCCGCTCTTAGGGTTTGGATTAATCTAAGACGGGTGCGGACCGAAGTCATACCAATACCCTGATTTATTGGCATAACAAAGAGAGACTAGAAGTTTTAACTAAGACAACAAAGGGAGCTGAAATCATTGGGTTCATTATATCATTGGTAGATAGGGCTTGAGTTGAGTAAAATCAGGCGGGCGGGCTTGACCTAGAAGATAGTTCATCTTCTGTCTATACTTGTTTGCCCCTCTTATGCCTTTATATAAGTGTAGCAGATGCTTGCCAGTATAACGAAAAGGCTCTTGCTTGTCCCTATAACGACAATGGGCATAATCAAGCATGAGTTCCACCAGCTCATAACGAGAAATAGTAGCTGTCCGGTTATAGATCTTGGCGCTAATTTGCTGGATGAACATAGGGTTTTGGTATGCCTCTCTACCAAGCATTACCCCATCGGTTCTTGTCAAAGCATATTCTATTGCTGCTAAAGAGGATATGCCGCCATTTATGACTATAGCAAGATTTGGAAAAGACTCCTTAAGCCTATATACCCATTCATGTTTCAATGGCGGTTTGGTGCGGTTTTGATGAGGATTGAGCCCTTTTAACCAGGCCAAGCGGGCATGAATTACCAGTCTGGCAACATTTGCCCTCACCATTTTGGCGGTAAATTCATGGAGCTGGGCAAAAGAATCATGATCATCCACCCCCAAACGGGTCTTTACCGTAATAGGCAAGCTAGTTGCATCCTGCATAGCTATAATACAATTCTCTACCACCTCAGGCTGTTTCAGCAAACAGACGCCAAAATTGCCTTGCTGGGCTGCCTGACTGGGACAGCCTATATTAATATTAATCTCATCATAGCCATAGTCTTCACCTATACGGGCAGCCAGAGACAATCGCTTAGGAGAATGGTCGGCAAGCTGTAATACCAGGGGTTTTTGACTCGCCTCATAGCCCAATAGTTCCTCTTGATTGCCATATAGAATGGAGCCGGCCGTTCTCATTTCCGTATATAACAGACAATCTGGTGAGAGTTGGCGCCATAGGTATCTCATGGGTCTAGTGGAATAGCCAACCATAGGTGCAATACTAATTAGCATATTCTCTTGCTCATTGTGTCCTTAGGGGGTGATAATTCTCTTTATAATGACTATATTTTATCAAAACAGTGGCAGCAGCATTCAAGCAAACATTGAGTCCAAATACTAAGTAGTGAAAAACTATCAACGGCTTCTGATAAGCTGGGGTAAGCGATTAATTATCAACTGGCACTCTCTTTATGCCTTAACCTATCGCTTATACTCATTTGCACGCGCGCTGGATAGGACTATGCGCTTCAAGATCTTCCTGTTACAACTTGTCCAGCTCAGTGGCTATGCAATTTACTTAATAGGATCTCTTGCTATAGTGCCTTTCATAAACTATGCGGTTTCGCGCGAAGCAAGTCTTAAGACCTGGTGGATGAAAGCACTCTATGATCTGGTCACCGAACACACCTCTTTCAATTTTGTTCTATTCCTAGCAACCTCTTCTATCCTAATATTAATTCTATCCCGTCTTTTTCAGGTGCTTGCCCACTATGCCAGGATGAGATTACAAATGGCTCTAAGACTCTACTATGAATCCAACTTGTTCCACTACTATATTCGTCAAAATGTTCTCTTTGCCGATGAAAAAAATCTAACCGATATTCTTCATAATGTAACCCGCCGCCTGCCTGGCATATTAAGTCAGTTTATCAACCCTTTCTTGCAACTGATCAATACTTTGATGTATATAGCGATTGGACTATTCATTCTTTTTCTTGCTGATCCTATCTTAATCATTGCCGCGGTCACTCCAGTGGCGCTCTTTCTGACCATCTCCTTCTATGCTACCCGCTATAGGCTAACCAAATTGTCTAAAATAATAGACCAGGAGAACTTAAAACGCCATAGCAAGATGCTCGAATCCTTGCTGGCAAGAGAATATATTCAAATACTAGGCAAAGAGAATATTTTCTCCAAGATATTCAGAGATACATTGAAAAGAACCCAAGAGGCAAAGATGAAAATATCTCTAATTCAAATGCTCTTTAGTCCCCTAGGAGAGATACTGATATTTTCTACCCTAATAGCTATTGTCAGCTATGTTTTACTAGCTTTCTCAGATGCGGATCTGACAAGAGTCACTGTTTTTATGGTAATCCTATACCGGGTTGCCCCTCAGGGGAATCAATTATTCTCAATATATTCTCAACTAAAACAGGGTATTGTCCTTTTTGATGCTTCAGCCGATGATCTATTACCTGCATTGAGGCAAGAAGTATCCTACCAGACCCATGTGCCCAACCCTCTCCCATTTAAGAAACAGCTAAGATTTGAGAAAGTTTCATGCAAATATACCAGAGCAAAACAAAGCCCTCAGGTGCTAAAAAACATCAATCTGACAATTAACCAAGGTATGAAAGTTGGCATCTGTGGTGAATCTGGTTCCGGCAAGACAACCCTGTTGCGCATACTCATAGGAATGTTACGACCACAAGAAGGCCGAATTCTCATTGATGATAAGACATTGACTCCATCATTAACAAGAGCTTGGCAAGATAATTTAGGCTATGTGTCTCAGAATCTCATCCTACTCAAGCTATCGGTATTGGAAAACATCTCATTGGTTAGCGAAGGAGAACAAGTAGATGAAGCACTGGCAAGACAGGTTCTGGCCGCTACCGAATCATTGAAATTTGTCAATGAGCTGCCTCAGGGAGTTCACACCACCCTGGATGTGACAGATACAAAACTCAGCGGCGGGCAGAAGCAAAGACTAGTCATTGCCCGCTCACTTTACAACCAACCTAATGTGCTGGTGCTAGACGAGGCAACCAGCTCGCTTGATAAAAAGACCGAACGAAAGATCATGGCAAATATTTATGAGATGATGAAAGATAAAACCCTAATCATAGTGACCCATAGAATAGATGTCATAAAGAATTGCGACCTGATTATTGTGATGAAAGATGGAATCATAGAAGCACAAGGAAACCATGCCGAGCTAAAAAAGAATAAAGAGTTTAACCTCTTGGCTAAATAAAGAGCTAGGATCGCAAAAATAGGCGATAGAAAATCTTAATCGCCCCAACAGGAAGAAACCTTGGCGACACCCTTAATAGAATATTAGCTAGATATCTCAACCAAGAGATATAATTGCCGCTCAGCAGCCTATTTTGAAAAATAATTTCTTGTTTTGCCGCTTTGAACCCGCTTCTTCTACTATAGGCATCCCGCCCCATGCGAACCTTAATTAATACCTTAGGCAAATTAGCAAAGATCGCCCCTTGTCTCAGCATCTTCACCCATAAGAGATAGTCTTCATGACTAGTAAGGGGCTCATAGCCACCTGCCTGATTGGCCTTGTAGCGCCGAAAAATAACACAAGAGTTATTAATTGGAGATCTATAGAGCAGCCGAGAGGCTATGGCTTGATGAGAAAGAGGAACCTTCTTCACCAGATCTATTTCCTCTTCCTGATGGCTGAATTCAACAAGATAGCCGCTAAGAACGTCCACTTCTGGATGCCGGCGCAAATAAGCAATCTGCGCTTTAAATCTATCTTTCAGGGCAATATCGTCTGCATCCAGCCTTGCTACCCACTCCATTTTGCAACTATTCAAGCCAGCGGCAGCTGCGCCACCAGCGCCAAGATTATCAGCGAGACATACCAGCCTCAGCGGTAACTTCTTATTCCATCTTTGAATGACCTGGTCCAAGGATAGGCCTATAGGCCCATCTTCAACAACGACTACTTCATTAGGCAAATAGTCAACCTGTTGGTACACACTTTGCAAACAACGGTCAAACCATTGCGGCTCCGTTTTTGCATAGACTGTAATAAGAAGTGAGAAGCTAAACACTTCGCTTGAGAGAAAAGTTCATTAACAAGCAGCCTATAGCATCATGAAAGCGGTCAGCGAACGATACATAATTCCTAATAATATTTCCATCACTATAATAGTCTATCAACTTATATCTTATAATAAGCTAGCAAAAATCCAAATTCCTACATGAAACAAAAATCTTCTTATGACTATCAGGAGTTGATAGATTGTGCCCATGGCAAAATATTTGGCGCCCATAACGCCCAACTACCTCTTCCTCCTATGCTCATGATTGACAGAATAGTCAAGATCAGCCATAGAGGAGGAAAGTTTAATACTGGCGAGGTAATTGCTGAACTAGAGTTCAATAAGAAAATGTGGTTCTTTGATTGTCACTTTTATAGAGATCCAGTCATGCCTGGCTGTCTTGGGCTTGATGCCCTATGGCAGATGCTGGGATTTTACTTGGGCTGGTGTGGCCATCCAGGAAGAGGGCGCGCCCTAGGGTGTGGGCGGGTAAAATTTCGCGGGCAGATTCAACCCAACACCGAAAAGGTAGTCTATCACCTACACATCAAGAAGGTAATGAGATTAAAAACCATCATAGGAGTGGCTGCTGGCGAGGTCTTGATAAAGGACAAAAGAGTTTATAATGTTGAAGAATTGAAAGTAGGTCTTTTTCGCACACTATGATCCATGAATTGAAACGTATCGCAATTACTGGCATGGGGATTATTTCTTGTATTGGTAAAACAGTTCAGGAAGTAGTTGCCTCTCTACACACAGGAAAATCGGGGATATCTTTTAACCCTTCCTATCAAGAGATGGGCATGCGCAGTCTCATTAGTGGTTCAATCGATTTAGATCCTTCTACCTATATAGATCGTAAACATCTAAGGTTCATGGCGGATGCAGCTATTTTTGCCTACCTTTCTCTCCAACAAGCAATAGAGGACGCTGGTCTTACCCCAGCTCAGGTCTCCCATCCTATGACTGGCCTCATTGCAGGTTCCGGCGGCGCCTCATCGATCAATCAAATAGAAGCAGCCGACATCCTAAGAAGCAGAGGAATCAAGAGAATAGGTCCTTATAGAGTGACTCGCTGTATGGGAAACACCGTCTCCGCTTGTCTTGCCCCACCATTTGGCATAAAGGGAATGAATATGTCCATCAGCTCTGCCTGTTCCACTTCAGCACACTGTATATCCATGGGGGCAGACCAAATTCGTTTAGGCAATCAGAAAATCGTCTTTGCTGGCGGAGGAGAAGAAGAAAACTGGGCTGTGAGCTGCTTATTTGATGCTATGGGAGCCCTATCAACTGGCTTCAATGATCGTCCAGCCTCAGCCTCTCGTCCTTGGGACAAGGACCGAGACGGCTTTGTTATTGCTGGCGGCGGTGGCTTTCTCGTTTTAGAAGAATGGCAACATGCCGAGGCAAGAGGAGCGGATATTTATGCCGAGCTGATTAGCTATGCTGCCAACTCGGATGGAGGGGAGAGCATGGTAGCCCCAAATGGTGAAGGGGCGGTGAGATGTATGCAGGCTGCGGTAAAAGACCCAGCAGCCATAGACTATATTAATGCTCATGCCACTAGCACCCCTGTAGGTGATACTATGGAGCTACAATCCATCAAAAAAGTCTTTGGCAAGAACAGCCCCTGGCTAAGTTCCACCAAATCGCTCACTGGGCATTCTTTAGGCGCTACTGGAGTTCAGGAAGCAATTTACTCATTACTAATGATGAGGCACAATTTTGTTTCTGGCACCTTAAATTTAGCTAATCCATCCAGCGAGGCGGAAGGTATGAAGCTTCCGGCCATATGCCAAGACAATGTTAGGCTAAATCAAGTAATGAGCAATAGCTTTGGCTTTGGTGGTAGCAATGCCTGCTTAGTGTTTGGTAGCCCCGCTTAGATTGAAGATTTTTTATCATACTTGAAATAATATGTCCTACTCAACTGTTCCAGCTGGTCAAGCCATTCCCGAAGACATCAATGTCATCATAGAGATTCCGGCTTTCAGCTCACCGGTCAAATATGAAGCGGATAAGGACTGGGGGTTAATAGTAGTGGATCGATTCATGCCCACCCCTATGTTCTATCCCGCCAATTACGGCTTCATCCCTAACACCCATGCCGATGATGGAGACCCTTTAGATGTTCTAGTTGTGTCACCTCATCCGCTTTTACCCGGTTGCGTGATTCGCAGCCGGCCAATCGGAATATTGCATATGGCGGATGAAAAAGGTGAGGATGCCAAAATCATTGCGGTACCTCATAAAAAACTCAGCTCCTTATATGATGATGTTCAAGATATCTATCAGATGTCAGAACTTATCAAACAACAGATAGAGCATTTTTTTGAATACTATAAAAAACTTGAAAAAGACAAGTGGGTCAAGATTGATCGCTGGGAGGGCAAGAAGCAGGCCTGTCAGATGATACAGGATTCCATTCCCAAATAGTCCCCCCATATTGCTTCTTGGCTCCCCGTCCAGGTTTAATCTGCCATCCAAGACTGAGGCTATGACTAAAGCTATGAAGGCACAAACGGTTTCCACTCATATACGCAACATAGCCATCATTGCCCATGTAGACCATGGCAAATCTACCCTAGCGGATAGATTTATTCAGCTGTGCGGCGGTCTCAGTCAGCGCGAAATGAGGGATCAGGTTCTTGATTCAATGGAACTAGAACGCGAACGAGGTATTACCATCAAAGCCCAATGTGTTACTCTTAATTATCAAGCAAACGAGAAATATACTTTTAACTTCATTGATACCCCAGGTCATGTGGACTTCTCTTATGAGGTCTCGCGCTCGCTCAATGCCTGTGAAGGCGCCATACTACTAGTAGATGCAGCCCAAGGAGTAGAAGCACAAACCCTAGCGAACACTTATGAAGCCATAGAACAAAATGTTACCGTCTTGCCGGTGCTAAATAAGATAGATTTGCCCCAAGCAGAACCAGAGAGAGTAGAAGAACAAATTCAAGCGCTCATAGGTCTTCCCATTGAAAAACCCATTCATATCAGCGCTAAAAATGGCACTGGTATTCCCCTTCTGCTTCAATCTCTAATCGACAGGATCCCGTTCCCTCAAGGCAACAGAGAGTCACCTCTACAAGCCCTTATCATTGATTCATGGTTTGATGCCTATATGGGCGTGGTGTCGTTAGTTCGCCTCATGGAAGGTTGTCTAAATCTAGGCGACAGGATTATCGCCCGCTCAGTCGGCAGCATCCATAGGGTAGAGGAATTAGGCGTCTTTACTCCCCAGAGGGTGAAGAAGCGGACATTGGTTGCCGGCGAAGTGGGTTATGTAATCGCCTCCATTAAGGACATTCATGGGGCGCCAGTAGGAGATACTCTAGTAACCGACAAGAGGACTCTGCCATTGCCCGGTTTTCGTTCAGCTCAGCCGCGTATTTATGCCGGCCTTTTCCCTTTAGATTCTGCTCAGTTCTCGGCTTTTCGCGCCGCCCTAGAAAAGCTAGCATTAAATGACGCGGCCTTGGTCTATAGTCCAACTAATTCCCTAGCCCTAGGCGCTGGCTTTCGTCTAGGCCTGCTGGGCTTGTTGCATCTAGAAATAGTGAGAGAGCGGCTAACCCGCGAATATGGCATAGATTTAATAGCTACAGCTCCCACGGTCGTCTATCATGCCATATTGCCTAATGACAAGGTCCTTCCCATTGACTCTGCCGACAAGATGCCGCCAGCGGGAACCTATGTTCACTTAGAAGAACCCATGGCAGACCTAAGCATTCTGTGTCCGAGCAAATATCTTGGGGCAGTTCTAACCCTCTGTCAAGAAAGGCGAGGGATCCACAAATCACTAGTCCATCAAGCCAATCAGGTCTCAATTGAATATCAGGTGCCTATGAGTGAGCTGATCACAGATTTCTTTGATCGCCTCAGTTCTGTCACCAGCGGGTTTGCATCTATGGACTATCGAGTTGGAGCCTATAGACCAGTTCAACTAGTTAAAATTGATATCCTCCTAAATGGCGAGCCGGTTGATGCTCTAGCTAGATTGGTCCATAAAGACAACGCGACTGCCTTAGGACGGGGCATAGTAGAAAAGCTAAAAGCCATGATCCCTCGTCAGCTGTTCACTGTCGCTATTCAAGCAGCCATAGGTAGCAAAATTATTGCCCGGGCCAGCCTGGCTGCCTTACGCAAAGACGTGACCGCCAAATGCTATGGGGGAGATGTAACCCGTAAGCGTAAGCTTTTGGACAAGCAAAAAGAAGGCAAGAAGAAGATGAAGCGCATAGGCAAGGTGGATTTGCCGCCCAGCGCCTTTACCGATCTTTTAAGACAATAGAACCAGCCTTCCCTATCTTTTCTCTCATTTGTTCTTATAATCAAATAGGAACTCAAATAGGAACAAAGCAATTCCACTTTAGGAGAATGAAATGACAATAACTGATAAAGCCCTATGGCAGGCAATAGCAAAAGAGCAACAACGCCAAGAAGAGCACATAGAGCTCATTGCTTCTGAGAACTATGTGAGTAGCGAAGTCTTACGAGCTCAAGGAACAGTTCTTACCAACAAATATGCCGAAGGCTATCCCGGCAAGAGATACTATGGTGGTTGTGAACATGTTGATGAAGTAGAGCAACTAGCCATTGACAGAGCAAAACAGCTATTCAATGCCGATTATGCCAATGTCCAACCTCACTCTGGTGCTCAAGCAAATGCAGCTGCCTTCTTGGCTCTACTAGAACCCAATGATACCATCTTAGGAATGAACCTCTCAGAAGGGGGACACCTTACCCATGGTTCGCCGGTAAATTTCTCTGGCAGACTATATAAAGCAGAACACTATGGTATCAACAGCAAGGGCTTGCTAGACTATGATCAACTCAGGGACATGGCACACAAACATCGTCCCCGTCTCATCATAGGTGGCTTTTCCGCTTATTCTCGCATAGTTGATTGGAGTCTTATGCGCACCATAGCTGATGAAGTAGATGCCTATTTGTTAGTAGATATGGCTCATATCGCCGGTCTAGTGGCAACTGGTCTTTATCCCGACCCACTTCCCCATGCCCATGTAGTTACCAGCACGACTCATAAAACTCTGAGAGGACCGAGAGGAGGCATTATCTTGATGAAGAACCAAAAGGAACTGGAGAAGAAGATGAACTCGGGGGTATTCCCTGGCACTCAAGGAGGTCCCCTGATGCATGTCATAGCCGCCAAAGCCGTGTCCTTTCACGAAGCCTTCCAACCGGAATTCAAGCTCTATCAAGAACAGGTAGTCAAGAATGCTAAAGCCCTGGCAACCACTATTCAACAAAGAGGCTATTCCATTGTCTCAGGCGGCACAGATAATCATCTGATGTTGATAAGTCTCATCTCACAAGGTCTCACTGGTAAAGAAGCGGATGCCACATTAGGGTCAGCCTATATCACGGTAAATAAGAATGCAGTGCCACAGGATCCCCATTCTCCTTTTGTTACCAGTGGTATTCGGTTAGGGACGCCAGCTTGTACTACGCGAGGCTTCAAGGAAAAGGAAATGACCCAGGTAGGTCATTGGATCTGCGACCTATTGGACAATATTAAGGATGAACAGCTTATCGTCTCAGTGCGCGAGCAGGTTATTGATCTATGCAGAGGATTTCCTATCTATAGCTAAGAACGTCAAGGATTTCTAATGCCTCTTAGCGTATTTGACCTTTTCTCCATTGGCATAGGACCTTCCAGCTCTCATACAGTAGGCCCTATGAAAGCGGCTTATATGTTTGCTGAGTCTGTGCAAGAAGACGCTGCCAACCTAGCCCATATCAGAATAGCACGTATTAAAATAGCACGTATTAAGGTAGAACTCTATGGTTCCCTTGGTGCCACAGGTAGAGCGCACGGATCCGAAAAGGCTATCTTGCTAGGGCTAGAAGGAGAACAGCCTCATAAGTTTGACCCTTCTCATACCCAAGCACGCCTAGATCTCATCAAAGAAAAACAGCAGTTACGTCTGCTTGGCAAAGACCCAATAAGCATCAATCCGCGCAAGGATCTTGTCTTTTGGCAGAAAAAGAGCCTGCCCTATCATTCCAATGGTATGGTCTTTTCTGCTTATGATGATCAAGAAAAACTCCTCCTACAAAAAACCTACTATTCAGTAGGCGGCGGATTCGTCATTGATGATAAAGCAATCGGAGCGGAAAGAATAAAAGAGGACGACCGCGCCCTACCCTATCCTTTTCATAGTGCCGCCGAACTGATTGATAGCTGCGAACAAAATGACCTTTGTATTAGCCAACTCATGATGGCTAACGAAAGGACCTGGCGAAATGAAAAGGAAATTAGAGAAAATCTATTGAGCATCTGGGCAGTGATGCAGAGTTGCGTCCAGGCTGGTATTGAGAATGATGGTTTCCTTCCAGGGGGTCTTAAGGTAAGAAGGAGAGCGAAGAAGATCTATCAGGACCTACAGAAAAAATCACAAGTGGATATGATCAGTCCAGGACTATCGGATATGGACTGGGTAAATGTCTATGCAATAGCGGTAAATGAAGAGAATGCGGCCGGCGGTCGGGTGGTTACCGCCCCCACCAATGGCGCAGCCGGCATAGTGCCAGCAGTCATGCACTACTATACCCGCTGTTGCCGCGGCGCATCTGAGGACGGCATAGTCAATTTTCTCTTGGTAGCTGGCGCCATAGCTATTCTTTATAAGGAGAACGCCTCCATATCTGGGGCCGAAGTCGGCTGTCAAGGGGAGGTAGGCAGCGCTTGTTCTATGGCAGCTGGCGCCCTAACCGAAGTGATGGGAGGCAGCATCTATCAAGTAGAAAACGCAGCCGAAATAGCGATGGAGCATAATCTAGGCTTAACCTGCGACCCAATCGGTGGTCTCGTCCAGGTTCCCTGTATCGAGCGAAATGCCATGGGTGCGATTAAAGCCATAAATGCCGCCCGAATGGCATTGCGTAGTGATGGCAGCCATTTCGTCTCATTGGACAAGGTTATCAAGACTATGAGAGCCACTGGCGAGGATATGAAAGATAAGTATAAAGAGACCGCCCGTGGCGGGCTGGCGGTCAATGTGATCGAATGCTAGGTTCTAAGCTGTATAAACCTAGAACTCAATCCAAGAGAAAAAATAGCTATAATCACCTCTAAAAACATATAATATAGGCTCATATCTAAACACTTAAGTTTTTGATATATAGCTATTAATAAACATAGAGGTAGAAAATGAAGAACCTACTTAAATTAATTGCCATGGCGGCAAGTTCGCTACTACTCGTTTCCACTGCCAATGCGGAAATAAAGATAGCAATTTCCGGCCCTCATACAGGTGCCTATGCCGCTTTTGGCGAACAGCTATGGCGCGGTGCAACTCAAGCCATAGCAGATATTAATAAGGCTGGTGGCATTAATGGCGAACAAGTGGTCGCCGTTAAGGGTGATGATGCTTGTGAGCCCAAGCAAGCAGTTAATGTTGCCAACCGGTTAATAGAAATCGATGAAGTGGATGCAGTAGTTGGTCATTTCTGTTCATCCAGCAGTATTCCTGCATCTGTAGTCTATGCCGAAGCAGATACTGTTATGATCACACCTGCTTCTACCAATCCAGGGGTTACAGATCGGGGCTTACCTACTGTTTTTCGTGTCTGTGGCAGAGACGACCAACAGGGAATAGTGGCCGCCGACTATATAGTTGACCAGCTAAAAGCGACCAAGGTCGTTGTCATTCACGACAAGGACACCTATGGCCGCGGATTGGCAGATGCTACCCGTAATCAGTTAAGGAAGCGCGGTGTTAGAGAACTCTTCTATGAAGGACTGACTCGCGGTGAAAAGGACTTTAATGCATTGGTGACCAAGATTCGTGCCGCCGATCCAGAAGTGGTCTATTTTGGCGGACTGCATACTGAAGCAGGTCCTCTTCTTCGTCAATTACGTGAGCAGGGTTCAGATGCCTGGTTCGTTTCTGGTGATGGGATAGTATCTGAGGACTTTGTCAAAACCTCCGGCGGGGGTAGATTCTTGACTAAGGTGCTAATGACTTTTGGCGCTGACCCACGGGATCCGAAAAACTATCCTGATGGTGCTGAGTTGGTTGCCGCTTTTCGCGCCGCTGGATATGAACCAGAAGGATATACCCTATATTCTTATACCGCGGTCCAAGTGGTGGCTGCTGCTATAAGAGAAAAAGGTAAGAATGCAGGTGGTGAGGTCCAAGCAGATTGGATAAAGCAAAGTGCCATCCCCAGTGTGATGGGAGTTAAGCAATTTGACTCCAAAGGAGACTTGACTGTATCCGACTATGTAATGTACGAATGGAAAACTGACGAGACCTACTCTCAACTCTAAAAGAAGAGCCGCCCCTAAGAGGGCGGCTTCTTTTTATTCAGAATTAACACTAATAGCCAATGGATCTTCATATACTAAGCCAACAACTGATTAATGGCATAGTTCTCGGTTCAGTCTATGGCCTGATTGCTGTGGGATATACCATGGTTTACGGCATCATAGGCATGATTAACTTCGCTCATGGAGAGGTATATATGATCGCGGCCTATCTGGCCGCCATTGCCATAGCTGTCCTAGCTTTTTTCGGCATTCATTCACCTATTGCCGTTATTCTCTTTGCTCTTTTAGTCACTATCCTTATCACCTCTTGTTATGGATGGACAATTGAAAGAGTTGCCTATCGCCCCCTACGCCAATCCACCCGTCTAGCCCCACTCATTTCTGCCATAGGAATGTCGCTATTTTTACAGAATTATGTCTTGCTCAATCAGGGTGCTCGCAATCAAGGAGTGCCCACCCTCATTGAAGGGGTATTCCGCTTAGGTAGTGACGAGAACTTTGTTCAGATTACCTTTGCTCAAATTTTCATCGTCTTAGCTGCTGTCATAGGGATGTTCTTACTTAATTATCTCATCAGCAGAACCTCTTTGGGACGCCAATGCCGCGCCACTCAGCAGGATCGAGTCATGGCATCTATTCTGGGTGTAAAGACCGACAGGATTATCTCATCGGTTTTCGTTATCGGTGCCACCATGGCAGCTCTAGCAGGAGTCTTGGTAACCTTAAACTACGGCACTTTTGATTTTTACATAGGATTTATCACAGGTATTAAGGCATTCACAGCTGCTGTTCTTGGCGGCATAGGCTCTTTACCAGGTGCCATGCTAGGCGGAATCATTCTGGGTATGTCGGAATCACTATTCTCCGGTTTCATAAACACCGACTATAAGGATGTATTTGCCTTTAGCCTACTAGTCTTCATTCTAATCTTTCGCCCAAGTGGCATCCTTGGCAAACCAGAAGTAGAAAAAGTTTGATTGCCCATAATATAAGCATCCGCAAGTCGCTCTTTGACTCCTTTCTGGCTGGGATGATTGCAGTCGTCCTCTTTGCCCCCATCATGGGATTGATACTAGATGGCTATGAGGTGAGAAACAATCTCCCATTTGCGCTGAGTTTTGCTCTCGTCATCACTGTGGGCAGATTCTTCATATCCCTCTTCTTCCAAACCAGCTATGGTGAGCGAGTGCTGGAATCATTTATCAGTGGCCGTAAGGTTCATGTGACCGTTGAACAGCCTAAGGATGGCTTTCATTGGCAGAGAATAGCCATTAGTATCATCGCTCTTATCGCCGTTATCTATCCAGTTTATGCTCATTTGGCGCCAGATACGCTTGGTATCCTAGGTGGCAGATATGGTATCGGCATAATGATCCTAGCGCTCATCTATATCCTGCTGGGTATGGGGCTCAACATAGTTGTGGGATTAGCAGGATTGTTAGATCTAGGCTATGTTGCTTTCTATGCGATTGGCGCCTACTCCCTTACCATAGGTTATGCTGAATTGGGGCTGGGGTTTTGGAGTGTTCTAGTCATCAGTCCCATTATTGCCGCCTGTTGGGGCGCCGTCCTTGGCTTCCCCGTCCTCCGAATGCACGGCGACTATCTTGCTATAGTCACCCTGGGTTTTGGCGAGATCATTCGGCTGGTACTGAATAACTGGATTTCTCTAACCGACGGTCCCAACGGAATGAGGGCGCCAGATGTTACTTTTTTTAACCTCCTTTCATTTAGCCGGCGTGGCAGTGATGGCATGCCTCCTTTCCATGAATTTTTTGGTCTTGAGTATAGTTCCTCATATAGATACATCTTCATCTATTGGCTATTGCTTATGATAGTGGTGTTGGCTCTCTATATTAATCGCCGTCTGGTTCAAATGCCAGTCGGCAGAGCCTGGGAAGCCCTACGCGAAGACGAGATAGCCTGTCGCTCCTTAGGATTAAACCATGTTCTTGTCAAGCTTTCCGCCTTTATGATAGGTGCCAGTGTCGGAGGAGTTGCTGGCGTATTCTTCGCCGCCTATCAAAGATTTGTCAATCCCCATTCTTTTACCTTCTTAGAATCCGCCCTCATAGTAGCCATAGTGGTATTAGGCGGTTTGGGGTCCACCGTTGGAGTCGTCATAGCAGCCACAGTCCTGACTCTACTACCGGAACTGCTGAGAGAGTTTGCCGACTATCGCGTCCTTATGTTCGGCGCCTTCATGATTCTCATGATGATATGGCGGCCGCGTGGCTTAGTAAAACCAGTTCGTCCTTTTTATCGCCTAAGCAATGAATAATGCCCTTGAAGTAACTGGACTAAATATGCGCTTTGGCGGCATAATCGCCCTTCAAGATGTTACCTTTGAAGTAGCAAGCAACTCTATCACAGCGCTCATAGGACCCAATGGCGCAGGTAAGACAACTGTTTTCAACTGCTTGACCGGCTTCTATCGCGCCCAATCAGGTGGCAGTATTCGTATGAAGAAAGATGACCACGAAATAAATCTAGTTCAACTTATTGGCGAGAGTTTCATCTGGCAAGACTTTATCAACCCTATTGCATTTGCGCGCCGACTCTTCTATAAGATGTTCGGTGGCACCCATCAAGTAAATCGGGCTGGACTTGCTCGCACTTTTCAAAACACCCGCCTATTTAAAGAGATGACCGTAATTGAAAATCTACTGGTCGCTCAGCATATGCATATGGAACGAGGGTTGCTAAGCGGTGTCCTTAATAGTCGTCACTATATCACTTCTGAAAAAGAAGCATTAGATAGGGCTCATGAGTGGCTAGACTATTTTGGTCTTTCCCATATAGTCAATAGGATAGCGGGAGAGCTACCCTATGGCGAGCAAAAAAGACTAGAAATTGCGCGCGCCATGTGCACCAAACCACAGCTCCTCTGTCTTGATGAACCAGCGGCCGGGCTGAACCCTCAAGAAACAACCGACCTTAGTAAGATGATAAAAGCACTGAGAGACGAGTTCAATGTAACCATTCTCATCATTGAACATGACATGCGTCTGGTTATGAATATATCCGACCACATTGTTGTCCTAGACCATGGCGAAGTGCTCTTCGCCGGCTCCCCGGCTGAGGTGAAAAAGAATCCTAAGGTAATCGCCGCCTATCTTGGCGCCGAGGAATGAGCCCAGCCTTACTAGAAATAAAGAACATCAACACCTTCTATGGTCCTATTCAAGCATTGAGGGACCTATCCTTGTATGTCAATAAGGGTGAGATAGTAACCATAATTGGGGCCAATGGGGCAGGTAAGTCTACCCTTTTGATGACTATATTTGCTAATCCTCCCGCCAAAGACGGTGATATCTTGTTCCATGGCAATTCTATCAAAAGATTTGCTACCAGCGACATAGCCAAGTTAGGAATATCTCTGGTGCCAGAAGGAAGACGGATCTTTCCCGGCCTCACTGTTGAAGAAAACCTCTTCATAGGTTCAGTGAGGACTAGGCCAGCCGAGTTGCAAAAGACCGCTATGGGTATTTACGAGATCTTTCCAATATTGGCTGATAGAAAAGATCAACGCGGCGGCACCCTATCCGGCGGTGAGCAGCAGATGCTGGCAATAGGAAGGGGCCTAATGAGCAAACCAGACTTTCTCTTATTAGATGAACCAAGTCTTGGCTTAGCTCCTTTGGTAGTCCAACAAATTTTTGCCACTTTGAAAGAAGTCGCTGCCGAAGGCATTACCATCCTATTGGTAGAACAAAATGCCAACCTGGCTCTCCATCTTGCCCAACGGGCCTATGTGCTGGTGAATGGCAGCATCACCCTATCTGGCACTAGTGAGCAGCTATCAAAAAATGAAGAAGTTCAGGCTGCTTATTTAGGTGGCGGCGTTTGATCTGAGCGAGCTCTCAAGCCAAAGCAAAATAAAATAGCAGAATATATAAAAAATAATAAAACCAACGCCTATCATAAAGAGAGGAATAGTCTTATTCCAATAGTAAATGGCGGGAACTATGCTAGCTAGGCTGCTAAACAAGCACAGGATTGGTGCCACCAAACAATGACTGAGCCTTGGCATCTTAGGAAATAGCAAACACAAAAGACGGTGGATCATGTGCTGAGTATGTAATCTATCTGGTAGCACCGGAGATCGGCGCGCGAAGAACAGGCGGCGACAAATAGAGAAAAGAGTCTCACACACCGGATAAGCCACCACCACCAGAGGGAACCAGGGCGACACAGCTAGATTGCGATTTATCAACATAAGAGAGCAAAATGCAAGAATGAATCCTACTAGATAGGCGCCACCATCCCCCATAAATAGCTTCCCCCAAGGATAATTAAAGATAAGAACCCCCACAAGAGAGGCTGCTAAAGCAAGGAAGATAAATGCCATCTCCCCATCCCCTACCCGAATGGCGATTAAGAACAGGGCGCCAGACGACAGTATCGCCCAGCCAGGCATAAGGCCATTGTATCCATCTATGATATTAACTGCATGCATCACTCCTGCCACCATAAATATAGCAAGACCATAGGCCAATGGCGGATAGGACAATAATTGCTCATCCACCCAGCTGGCGCCACTTCTATCAAAGCTGGTTTGTAGCAACCAACAAGCCAGAGCAACTACTATAAAAGAAAGGAACAACCGATAAAAGGGGCTTATATCTTTGAATAGATCCTCAATGAACCCAGTGATGAAAGCCAATAAAAACAGCAACAATAGCAACCAACTCTGAAACAACCCAACTATCATCCCTAGGAGCACAGCAAGACCGCCTAGATGAGGGATGTTCGGATCATCATGTATCTTTTGGGGGCTGCTAGTATCTGTATCACGCAAAAACGCCGGCAATGGAATGGCAATCAATACCAACGAAGATACGGCTGCCACAATCAGAACCAGCAGGGAATTCAATAACAAGATGTTAAGATTAGCCGCTTGGTTGCATGGCGGCTAGGGCAAGTTCTTCTTCTCTTTTTTGTTTTCGCTTCTCTTTTCGCTCCTGCCTAGTTCCAATGAGATACAGCATAGAGGGCGTAAGGAATAGGGTAATGATAGTGGCGAAGAACAAGCCACCAGCAATGGCAGTAGAAAGTTGCACCCACCATTGAGTGGATGGAGAGCCGATAGTCAATTCTCGCGTAATCCAATTTATATTAAGCTGGATGACCATCGGCATGAGGCCCATGATGGTGGTAACCGAAGTCAGTATAACGGGACGAAATCTTTGAGTGCAGGTTTGTAGCACAGCATCGCGAGCTGCCTTTCCTTCTCTTCTGAGACGATTAAAAGTATCGATAAGAATGATATTATTATTAACCACTATTCCAGCTAAGGCAATAACCCCTACCCCGCTCATCACTATCCCAAAAGGCTCTCCTTTGAGTAACAGCCCCAAGAAGACACCAGCAGTAGAGAAAAAGATGGCGCTTAGGATGAGGAGCGCTTGACGAAAACTATTAAATTGGGTGACCAGAATAGTTAACATAATGAAAAAAGCTACGCCAAAGGCGCGCATAAGAAAGGCAGATGCCTCATCCTGGTCTTCTTGAGTCCCGCGAAACTGCCAGCTCACTTCTTCGGGCAGCCCCTGACTCAAGATAGCAGTCAGTTCCGGTATCTTTTGATCCGGCCTCAAGCCTTCCTCAAGGTCTATTTCTATGTTATAGGCATAACGACCATTGACCCGCCTAATCTCATTCTCACGCGGTCGAGCCTGCCGTTCGATGAAATTGCTTATGGGCACCTGGCTCCCCGCCACAGATATACGCATATTTTCTAATCTATCTATATTGCGATAGTCTTCTGGAAATCGAACCCGAATATCCAACTCTTCTTGTGCCCCCTCAGGCAAATAATCAGACACTCTCACCCCATTGGTAACCATCTGAATGAAAGAACCAATAGTAGAGATATCAACATTGAACTGACTAGCCTTCTCTCGATTGACATCCACTTCCCAAGCAATGCTAGGCAATGACTGGGTCGTCCTCAGACTCTTTATCCCCTCCACCTCACCAGAAAAACGTTCCCTTATCTGTTCAATGGTCTCGTCCAATATGTCTTTGTAATCCGAGTCCATCTGAAACTCTATATCCGCATTAGAAGGCGGGCCTCCCTGCTCGGTTCTTGTTTCCACCAGTATGCCGGGAAAGTCGTCTCCTATTGCCTCAACATCGCGCATAATAGCCGAGGCCCTAGGCCTATGACGCCAATCACTAAATTCCACTTGAATATTACCTATGAGGTCTTGGCTAGCTGCCCCTTCTGCCTCACCGCTACCATCGCTAGAAATCTGAACTGTCGTATAGACAGTCTTAAAATAGGGGACCGCAAGGACTCTTTCCTCCACTTGACGAACGATTCCATCCCTCTCTTGTAAAGACAAGTCCCCGCGTGCTCTTATTCTCAGGGTGCCTATGTCTGGTTCTATATCTGGGAAGAACTCAACTCCATTACCAAATCTCTGATAGGAAATAATAATTAGAACAAACAACAGGCACATGATTATCAGCACCTTATAGGGTTGGCGCATATATCTATCTATGATGCAAATATAAAGACCAGTGAAACCCCTTATCTTATGATACTCGCCCCTCTCACTTGCCAGAAGACGAGCGCGTATACCAGAACCGAAGAGATTTGCCCTGCCAATGATTGAACCTATCACAGGTAAAACAATCAGCGCAATGACTAAAGCGGAACTCAAGGTGGCAATAACCGTAATTGGGATATATCTCATAAAGTCGCCTATTATGTCCGGCCAAAACAACAGCGGGAAGAAAGCCGCCAGAGTAGTAGCAGTAGAAGTGATGATTGGCCAGCTCATTCTCTTAGCCGCCATAGCATAGGCTTCTTTTCTTGCCATGCCCTGAGACATCTTCATATCGGCAAATTCAGCCACCACTATAGCACCATCAACCAGCATACCCACACTAAGGATAAGAGCAAACAACACCACTATGTTGAGCGTATAACCCATGATATTTATAATGAGTATCGCAGTTAAAAAAGCACAAGGAATGGCTAGACCGACTAGGGTGGCGCTACGAATACCAACGAAAAGAATGGCAAACAACATCACCAATATAGCAGCCGATAGAACATTATTGAAAAGACTATCCAAGCTATCCCTTATACCAACCGAAGCATCGGAAGAATAATCCACCCGTAGACCCGCGGGAAACCCCGCCTCTGATTCCTCAATGGTCTGCTTTACAGCCTCAATGGTGTCAATCGAGTTCTCACCAATCCGCTTTACTATCTCAAGACTGACAGTTTGCTTGCCATTGAAACGGGAATAGGAATTAGCGTCCTTATAGGTTCGGCGCGCGGTAGTGACATCATCATAGGTAACAACCACATCATCTACCACCTTAATAGGAAGGTTCATTATGTCGTCTTCATCTTCCAATAGGCCAGGCACCTTCACACTGAATCGTCCTTCACCTGTATCCAAGGCACCAGCGGTAACCAGCCGATTATTATTGGCTATTAGGCGAATCACCTCATTAATATCAAGATTGTAGGACTCAAGTAAGTAGGGATTGACTATGACCTCGGCAAACTCTTCTCTATCTCCCTTTATGTTTGCCTCTAAAACGCCGGGAAGGGCTTCCAGCTTATCCTGCATCAGCTCGGCAACATGGAAGAGCTCTGCCTCATCTATATCACCGCTCAGAGTGATGACAAGTATAGGGAATAATGCAATATTAATCTCAACAACAGTAGGCTCTGATGCATCCTCAGGCAGGTTGCCACGCGCCTTATCTACCTGTTCGCGCACATCCACCTGAACCTCATCTATATCCACATCGGAATTAAACTCTAGCCAAATGGCAGCATAGCCCCCGGTGCTGGTGCTGGTAATCTTGTTTAGCCCATCTATCCCTTTCAACTCCCTGACTATAGGATTAGCAAGTAATTTGTCGGCATCTATAGAGGATATCCCCTCTAGGCTAGTTCCTATGTAAAGATTAGGCAGGCTAACATCTGGTGCCTCTTCTTTCGGTATGAGAATATAAGAAACCACCCCGCTGACAATAACCAAAACCGACAGCATAAGAACTGTCCGCTTATATTCAAGCGCCGCCTCAATAATCCTTTCTATCATCCGCTCTCCTGCTGAGTACTAACCTCCTCCCCGATTTCAACAAAACCATGGCCGCGAATGATGACCTGAGTTCCTTCCCCTATCCCAGTAACCCACATCTCATTTGTCCCCGCCTTTACCACTTCTACTGGGGTAAAAAAGACGCGATTATCGCTGACTGTCTTAACACCCAAACTACCCTGCTCGTCCAAGCTAAGTAGGGATGGAGATATGCGAGTAGCAGTTATGCTACCAGTATGAAAAATCAGCTCCGCGGTGATGCCAGCTCTTAAGTTGTTATCCTCATTTGGCACCTCAACCTCAACATCAAATGTGCGTGTTTGAGGATTTGACTGGGTGGCAAGATGGCGGACTACTCCGGCAAGCGTCTCGCCTGTCACCAAAGAAACAGTCGCCTTAGTATCCTCATCAACATAGCCCACTTCTAATTCAGATAGGCTACCTATAACCAACATAGGCTGGTAATCAACAACCTTAGCCAGCAGCTGCCCTGGCTGAACATAATCCCCCTCTTCCACATAGATCTCTTCTACCTGACCGGCAAAAGGAGCCCTGACTATGGTGGATTGAAAATCCCTCTGAGCCAGGGTAACGGCAGCCTTGGCCGCCTCATAACTAGCCGAGGCGCGCGCCTCAGCCGCAGCCGATGAAAGTCCCTGTTGGCGCAATTTGCGTTCGCTATCCAGTTCAATCTGCGTTTGCCTTTCTTGCGCCCTGGCTTGTTGTAAGCGGGCAGCTGCCTGCCCTTGTTCTAATCTAATCAGCCGGGTATTCTTTCTCACTGCATCGTTTTCTTGAACCGCAATACTAACCACCCTTGCGCTTAGCTCTGCTTTGATAGCAACCATTCTCTCCTCCTGAGTATAGCCACTGATTTGGATAGTGCGTTCAGTCTCTTCCCGCGCGAATGGTTGCACCAGGACACTCTTCACATTGGCATTGGTTCTGCCATTGACATCAATCACTGGAGGAGGCACGGAATTACCGCTTGACATCCAAACAAAAATAACTGCAACTAAGAGAGCAACAATGAAATAGTTGGTGCCATTAGTAATAGCACCCCACAAATAGGCAAAGAAGCCCCTTTTTTGCTTCCGTTCTTTCTGTTCTTCTTGTTCTTTCTGTTCTTCCTGTTCTTGCCGTTCCTCCCGTTCCTTCGGGTCAGCAGACTTATTTCTTTTTCTAAACATAACTACTATATTCTACTCAGTTTTTTTAAGGATGCCAGCTATTGCTTCCTTTAATTAATAATACATATAGAAACCTTTGGTTTATTATTTTATTCTAACTAATGAAAACTGGCGAGAAATTTAGGTGTCTGGCGAGAAAACTCTGATTAATTAGGTTTATTCTGACTAATCAAAGCGTTTTTGTAGGGTGAGAGTGAAATTGAGCGGCTAATCAAAATCAGTCATCTATTTGAGAAGGGAAGCAGACTAGCCAACCGGGTCTAATTTCGTCAGTCCCACCCAAACCACCAGCTATTCCCCATTCAAATAGCTAGGGAGGGTCTAAGCCAAAGCAAATTGTTAGTTTAAGGGAGCAGCGCGTCTAAACGAGCCCGGTTTAATTGGGGTTTGTTATTTCCATCCAAAGACCACCAGTTACGCCAGTCATCAGGATCTATCGGAGTGCAGCGAATGGCGGGATATTCATCCGACTCACCAAAATCCCAGATAAAATTGGCATCTATGTCTTCACCAGTTTCTATGCTCCCGCTATTATCCCTATCACACCAAACAGCCAACGGTTCGTCCTCATCACCAAATATATTCATATCCTCATCCCAATTTTCATAAATCCCCTCATAGTCATCTGGACCGCGAAGGTCATTGCTGGTCTTGGCTTCGCCATGGTTGCCATTATTTCTGCCACTAGTATCACTATCCCAATAAGAAGCATTTCCAGTCCCGTTTCCAGTCCCAACCAGCATATTAGTATCACTGCCTGAGACTACATAAGAATAAGCAACCCGACTATCAGAGTTAAAGATTCCGGCCAAACCGGCTACATTACTAGTTCCGCTCAGATTACCCACCACAACCGCAGAAGAAGTAATATTAGCCGATTTACCATCCCCTACCAGACCTCCTATATCAGTAGTCCCGAACACCCTACCCAGTAGAACCGAAGAAGAATAAATCCGAGCCGCTAAACCCCACCCTACCAGACCGCCTACATTAGAACTCCCGGACGCATCCTCATGTGTATTCAACCCATTAATCACAACCGAAGAAGAATGAACCTCGACATTACTACCAAAACCCACCAGACCACCTATAGCTCCCCCACTCCCCCTCACTTCGCCCGCCACAATCGAAGAATAATAAATCTGAGCTGCTTCACCATTCCCTGCCAGACCGCCTATATCAGTAGTCCCGAACACCCTACCCAGTAGTCCCGAAGAAGAAACGATCCGAGCCGATAGCCCATACCCCACCAGACCACCTATCCCAAAACTACTTCCACTCACCTCGCCCATCTCAACCGAGGAAGAATGAATCCGAGCTGATTGACCAAACCCCACCAGACCACCTACATTCTGATGCCCCCTCACCTCAGCTGCCACAACCGATGAAGAATGAATCTGAGCCGATGAACCAAGTCCCACCAGACCGCCTACAATGTTCGCACCTATCACTCTCTCGGCATGAATAGTTAAATTGCGAATCGTCGCGCCAGCAGCTATATAACCAAACAAACCCACACAATCCTCACGTGAACGATTAATTATTAAATCACTAATCGTCCAGCGATTACCTTCAAAAGTCCCATCAAAAGCAGCTCCTTGACATCCAAATGTACCACTAGCTGTATCATGACCCAAGGGTTGCCAGCCTTTGCCACCATCAGCATCCGCATAGGATGCAAGACTTATATCCGCAACCAGCTCATAGCCATTACAAGAAGTGGTAGTGCTACCACCACAGCCAGTTTGGTCGAGCGCCCCTCTCGCCGATGACTTACGCCCACTACCATCTAGAGCATACCTCACTTCATCCAACTGCGCCGCCGTGGCTATCTCTATCAACCCATCGCCATCATCATCTATGTCCATTCCATCCTCTGCATTATCACTATCGCAATCGGGTAGTTTGGCACATCCCCTCGCCTCAATACCGTCTCCTACCCCATCATTATCGCAATCAGTATTTTGGACACACCCAGCCTCTTCATCCCCATCTCTTGCTCCATCATTATCGCAATCAGCATTTTCGACACACCCAGCTGGCTCATCCCCGTCATCCAATCCATCATCATCGCAATCGCTATCTAATTCACATCCGCTTGGCTCATCAACATCATCCAACCCATCATTATCGTCGTCATCATCACAAGCATCTCCCTCACCATCCCTATCAGTATCAGTCTGTTGAGAATTGCTAACACGCGGGCAATTATCCACATCATTCTCAATGCCATCATTATCATTATCAGCACTGGGAGAACCACCGTTTCCCGAACCATTGCCCATAGAACCGTTGTTCATCGAACCACCCGAACCGCTTCCGCTGCCCCCGCCCCCGCCAGCACAAGCAATAAGAACAACTGATAAGAAACCAGCCGCAACTAAGAAGAAGAGGAACCGACCTAGCCTACTAAGCAGAGTCAGGGGGGCATGATAAGAGAAATAGAAGCGGAACCTAGCCGCCCCGAACAATAAAAATCGAATTACATTTGTCATAATAACTCCTTTTGCCATTTTTACTTGTGTCATCATAATTAATAAAAAAATACTTAGCTACCTAAAAGGCAGAATTTATTATATCGCTTTTTATCTTTTCTTTCCATCTTTTGGTCTTTTCTTTTCAAACGAAAAAATACTAGGTTCATAATGATAACTGGTTTATCATTATACTCAAATTAAGCCAGTCATAAAACAAATAGCAAGAAATTTTTGGTTAATTAACTAAAAACTTGATTAATTAACAATCATGAATCCACATCATAAATGCAATTCTTCTCTGACGGGATTATATAATCCTATCCAAGCTAACTAACAGAGAGGTCTCGTCTAAAAAGTATTATACCTATCTTTCTAATCTAGCTATCCTTAATAGTCATCAATAATCACCGTTCAATTTCAATATTAAGACTTTCATTAGTTAGAATAATCAGATGACATTAGCCAATCATAATTTATTGTCAGCAAAAAATTGGCAGCTGGTGAAGGTGGCTGGCAGTCAAGCGGAAGATTTCCTCCAAGGGCATCTTACCAATGATATCAAACGGCTGGATGAAAGAGCCTCATCTCTGGCAGCCGCTTGTGATGCTAAGGGCAGAATGCTGGCAAGTCTTTATCTTTTCAAGCTGCCAGATGAGAAGGGCTTTTGCCTCTTCTTGCCTAAGGAAGTATGGCACAGCCTCGCGCAGTTTTGGCAAAAGTATCTGGTTCTCTATCGCCAATGTGCCATAGAGCCGATGAAAGGCTCTTGCTATATAGGTAATAATGCTGGTGGTTTTTCTTTAGCTTTCAATTCTATAGGCTGGCTTAGACTTTCTGATGAGGACTTGGCGACAACAGCGACCTGGGATACATATCTCATCGACCAAGCAGTTCCTCATGTCTATACTGCCACCATAGGACAATGGATTCCTCAGATGCTAGCTTATGACCGTTTGGGTGCATTGAGTTATGACAAAGGATGCTATGTGGGCCAGGAAGTCATAGCAAGGGTTCATTATCTCGGCAAACCGAACCGCGCCTGCCAATCGGTAGCATTCTCTATGCAACAAACTCCTTGGATCAATATGCCGCTTTACAATACCAAGCACAAACCCATAGGCAATCTAGTAAATTTCTATTCCTTGAAGGGAGATTCCTATAGGGCGCTGGCGGTGCTAACCACTAATCTGGTAGACCGCCAAAATGTCTTAGTCCAAGACAGTGAGTTGTTTAAGAAGGTGAGCCTTGCACCCTAAGCCACTGGATAGCAACCAACAAGCAACCGCCGCCCAAGATGATAAAAATATGGAACACCTGAGCATTCAAACTATAGGCAAGCATTATCAGTAAGGCAGAGGCAACCATAAAAACCGCATTAAGGATATTATTGGCAGCAATGACCCTAGCCCTTTCTTTTGCTGGCGCTCGTTGTTGAAGCAATGCAAAAAGAGGAACCACATAGAACCCAGCCGCCGTGCTTAGCAATGAAAAGTCAATACAAAGGCGGATGGCATGCCAATTATTGAAGAACGAGCCTAGGGCTATATAATCATCAGACCTTGGCATATTATTAAAGACGCCTTGAGCCGCCAACCCTGTATCCAATAGCAATATCCCCATAAACACCGAACTACTCCAAGCAAAGCGGCTAGTGGGCTTGCCTTCCAACAACAAAACACACAAGAGCGCCCCTATGCCTATGCCACAGGCAAACATAATCATAAACAGGCTGACGGCAATGGGTTCTATGGCTAGGTAGTCGCCTGTCAATATAGGGATCTGAGTAATGACGCTGGCCCCAGCAAACCAGAACCAGGCTACCCCTAATAAGGGTCCCTTGAGTCCCTGACGGAAGAAGAGCATGGTGCGGACCAGCTGAAAGGCGGCTGAGAAGGGCTCGCGGGGGAAAGGAACTTGCTTATTGATAGGAGGTGCCTTGGGTATAAACCGACTGGTCAAATAGCCTCCGAGCGCAACTATCACTAGCAGGAAAGAGACGAAATACCAGCTAGATGACAGGCTGACCAAATATGCCCCTAAGAGTGTGCCCCCTATGATAGCGATAAAGGTGCCAGTATTCATCAGAGCATTGGCATCCACCAATCTATTTGGCAGGTGATAGGGAATAATGGAATACTTAAGAGGGCCAAAGAAGGTAGATTGCAATGAAAAAAGGAAAACAACGAAAATAAGGAGCGGGATATTTTGAACATAAAAAGCCATGATCGCCATAAGAACCACGGCTATTTCCATTAGCTTGGTATATTGAATCAAGCGAGCCTTGTCGTAAATATCGCCCAGCGCGCCAGCATAGGTGCCAAAAAGCAGATAGGGGATGATAAAGATAGCCTGAGTGAAATTAATCAATAACGGGGTGTTGTAGTCATGCTGTTGGGCCAGGCTATATACTAAGAGCACTGCGAAGGCGTTCTTGTATAGATTGTCATTGAAGGCGCCGCCAAATTGGGTGGCGAACAAGGGTCCGAGTTTGCGACTGAATAATAATAACTGCATAGTATCCTATTTTTGTCCTAAGATTGCGGCCGCAATCTGTCGGTAAGGGCCGGGCAGATGCGCCAGTTGCCATTCACAAGCCTCGCCTCTTAGACAATAGTTCCTCCTTAACTCAGTAAAAGCGGCGGCTCTGGCTTTATCTTCTTGCAATTTGGTAATTTGCTTAGTCATTATACTATCCCTGATGGGATCATAGTTAAATAGCAGCAGACGGCAAATATAATCCAGCGGTTGCTCCTGTTCTTGGGGTTGGGGAGCGAGATAGAATTTTTGCGGTTGAACAACCAATGGACTTTGCTCCCCTTTGATTCCTTGAAAATGCTGAAAATCATTAAAAACTCTTAGCAGAGCGAGGTGCTTACCCATACGGCTATAGCCAGCAATATGGGGAGTCGCAATAAGTGAAGCTGCCATAAGAGCGGAATCTGGCTGAGGCTCATTGTTCCACACATCCATCACCAGTCTTCTTCCTTTACTGACATATTGACCCAAGGCAATAGGTTCAATCACCTCACCGCGTGAGGTATTGATTAAAAGACAATCGCTCTTTAGTTGGGACAAGGCCTCAGCATCAAGCAGATGATAGCTCTCTGGCGTGAGAGAACAGTGAAGGCTGATAGAATCACAGGTCAATAGGCCAGCAAAATCGACCGGCACAAGGCCGGCCGAATGCAGCTGCCCTGCCTCAATGAATGGATCATAGCAATAGACAGCGGCTGTCTGCCCTAGCAATTTACTGGCGGCTCTAATCCGAGCGGCAATATGGCGGGCAGCATGGCCGCCACCTACAAGACCAAGGGTTTTCTCTCCTTTGCATATGGGAATCAGTAGCCTAGCAATTACTAGGCTGCTAAGCACATAGTCGGCTATAGCAGTGGCATTAGAGCCGGGGGCAGCTGCCCAGCGAATTCCACGCCTTCTCAACTCCTCGAGATCTAAATGATTGACTCCTGCAGTTGGCGAACCCACGAAGCGCAGCTTCTTTGCTTGGCTTAGCAGTTCCCTATTCACCCTAGTGACCGAACGAACTATGGCAACATCCGCATCTTGCATAAGTTCAGCGGTGATATGAGAAGCCCTAACAACATCTCCATAGGGACAAAAGAGCTCAGCCGCATTGGCGATAGCTCGGTCAATTAAAATACGCATATATAATAGTGAGCATCAAAATTAGAAATCATGTATTTGAACAAATATCTAGTCGCTGTTTTATGTTCTTTCCTTTGTATAACCCTAGGGCATGCAAGTGTCGCCGAAAAAAGGCAGCTATTTCTACAAGCAGAAAAGAGTCTTTCCAGCCAAAACCTGCGTGAATACTTCAATTATAAACAGCAGCTATTAGATTATCCCCTCATTGCCTATTTGGAGTTTAACGAACTCCTTGAAGGAACTCCTCCTCGCTCCCAGTTGGAACAATTTGTTCAAGACTATCCTCTTTTCCCTCATCGCAATTTAATTATCGACTCTTTGTTGAAGATATATAAAGAAGAAGAAGATTGGCACGCCATATTTGACCAGACCACTGAAGCCCAGCAGCCATGTCTTCACTTAGAGGCTGGCTATCACTTAGAGAAGGACTTCTCTTACCTAAGCTCCCTAGCGGAGAAGATCTGGCTTAGCGGCAAGAATCTGGACGATGAATGTGTTGAATTTCTGCGTGCCAGTCGGTTTGATTTTTATAATGAGCCCACACTGGTCTGGCGCCGTCTGGTGGCAGCTTATGAGCGAAATAATCTAAGGCTGGTCCAACAGCTAGCGCCCTATATAGCAAAGGAACACCAAAAAGCCTATAACCTATGGCAAACCGCACGCCGCAACAAGAGAAGGATTCTCGTCTATGCCAATCAAATGGAGAATCAACCTCACTACAATGACGTGCTTGCCTATGTCCTAACCCACTATCCACAAAAAAGAGCAGCAGAAGGTTATAGCCATTATGATCGCCTAGCACAAAGGTTTAGTTTCAATCCTAAGCAGCAGAAGAACATAGTCTATTATTTGGGCTTGCATATGACTATTAATGGCAATAGAAAAGCCCTAGAGCTCATGCAGCAGATTAACCCGAATTTACTAAATGAAGAGGAACACCAATGGCGAGCTCGTAGCTCTATCAAGTTCCAAGACTGGAGCTCCTTATTGGAGTTCATTGCTGATTTCCCTCCTCATCTAAGACAACAGGCTCGCTGGCAGTTTTGGGAAGGCTATGGGCTAAAAAAACAAGGGAAATATAATAGAGCCATTGTGCTCTACCGTCAGGCAGCAAAAGACCGAAGTTTTTATGGCTTCTATGCTGCCGAAGAAGCGGGGGTGAAGAAGAGCCTAAACTACAAGCCATCAACACCGAAAGAGGCTGACAGCATAGTTCATAGCCCGGCGTTCTTGCGCTACCTTGAACTCAAAAGAATAGGGCGCGACGGTCAGGCTATATCAGAATGGTTTAGCATGCTTGATAAGCTAAACTTTGACCAGCTGCTATTCTTAGCCAATGTTGCTTTTGTTCTTGATGACTATTATCTGACCTTTGTCACCTTCACTAGGGCGCGCTATTGGGATGATCTCCTCCGCCGTTTCCCTACTCCATATCGCAACCTAGTAGAATCTGTAGCAAAGGAAAACCACATGAGTCCTGCCCTCATCTATGCCATAATGAGAACTGAAAGTTCTTTTCGCCCAGCAGTTCGCTCACATGCTGGCGCGGTAGGTCTTATGCAGGTTCTACCATCCACAGGTCGCGAGATTGCGCGTAAGCACAAGTATAAAAAGAGAGTCAATCTAACCGACCCAGAGGTCTCACTAGAACTGGGAAGCTACTATATGCGCGAGATATTAAGACGTTACCATGGTAATCAAGTTCTGGCTATTGCCTCCTACAATGCTGGCCCTAATGCAGTGCGCGATTGGCTGCCGCAAAAGAAGTCCTTACCAGCGATAGAATGGATAGAAACTGTTCCCTATGGTGAGACCCGCGACTATATTCGTTCAATCTTTTTCGCTCAGGTCATATTTCAATGGCGATTAGGAGAAAGGCAAATATCTATGAGACACTTCCTCCGTGATATTAATACCTATTACTAAGAATGTTTAGTGGTATTGTTTCCTCCTTAGGAGAGGTAATGGCGATTAGTAGCCAAGCTGGTGGCAAGCGGCTAAGCATTAGAATAATCAGCCCTCCCCAACTTCATGAGGGCACTCAACTTCATAAGAGTCTTCAACCCTATAAGGGCGCAAGCCTAGCCCTAAACGGCAGCTGCTTGACCATCTGTGAGATTAAAGAGGATCAGCTGGCTTTTGATGTCAGTGATGAGACCTTACAACGAACCTTAATAGGGTCATGGCAACCAGGCCAGAAGGTGAATCTAGAACCTGCCCTCCGATTAGGTGATGAAATTGGCGGTCATCTGGTGACTGGTCATATAGATGGCATAGGAAAACTAGCTAGGCTCAATCGCCAAGGGGTCAATCTTCAACTAAGCATTAATGCGCCAACTAGGATTATGTCTTTGGTTGCCGAAAAAGGAAGTATTGCAGTAGATGGGGTTAGCCTGACGGTCAATCGGCTCAATGAGCACAGTTTTGATGTCATGATTGTCCCTTGGACTCTAACCAACACCATCATAGGAGACTATAACGAGAATACTCAGGTCCATTTGGAAGCAGATATCCTAGCCCGTTATATTGCCCGCCAATTAAGGCTAAAATAGCTAAAATATAAAATATAAAATAGATGCCTAATAAAAGCACCAGTTATAACTTTTTATGGCAAAATCTCACTTATGAAAAAGATACTTATTCTACACGGGCCTAATCTCAATCTGCTAGGCGAACGAGAACCTCATATATATGGCAAGACTACTCTAGCCGAGATAGATGCCCGACTGGTTCAACAAGCCAGGGCTCAAGGCTATCAAGTCAGCAGTTTTCAATCCAACAATGAGGGGGCACTCATTGACCATATTCAACAGGCTCGGCAAGCTAAAACAGAATTCATTATTATTAATGCAGCTGGTCTATCACACACCAGTTTGGCATTGCGCGACGCATTGGTTGCCGTAGAGCTCCCTTTCATCGAGGTTCATCTTAGCAATGTCTATAAGCGCGAGTCTTTCCGTCATAGCTCCGTTCTTGCGGATACTGCTATCGGATCTATTTGCGGGTTTGGCGCTCTCAGCTATGAATTGGCTCTCACTGCGGCCATCAGCCAGCTAAACAACTCAGGAGAAAAGTCATAATGGAAACAAAGAAGATTAAAGAATTGATAAAGATTCTAGAAAACTCTTCCCTTGAAGAGATGGAGATTAGCTCTAAGGGCACCACGATTAGATTGGTCAAACCCAAGGTTCACGGCATCCCTATTCCCCAGCTTCCCCAAGTGGTTCAGCCAGAAAAAACCGCAGCCGCTGAGACCAAGCCACAAGAAGAAGCAAGCGGCCAGGAGGTTGAATCTCCAATGGTAGGCACCTTTTACCGCGCCAGCACGCCGGGAGCGGCTCCTTTTGTCAAGGAAGGAGACAGAGTCAAACCAGGAGATGTGCTCTGCATCATAGAAGCCATGAAGACTATGAACAAGATAAAGTGCAATCATACCGGTCGGATTAAATCTATTCCAGTAGAAGATGGGGCGGCAGTGGAATTCGGTCAAGTCTTGTTTGTTATTACCAAATAGATGTTCAACAAGGTTCTCATCGCTAATCGCGGCGAAATAGCCTTAAGGGTGTTGCGCGCTTGTCGCGAACTAGGCATTCAAACTGTCGCCGTCTATTCACAAGTAGATAAGGACCTGATGCATGTTCGCCTAGCGGATCAATCTGTATGTATTGGGCCAAACGATTCGCGCCAGAGCTATTTAGAGATTTCACGCATCATCAGCGCCTGTGAGGTTACTGGCGCTGAGGCGGTGCATCCAGGTTATGGCTTTCTAGCAGAAAATGCCGACTTTGCCGAACAGATTGAACAAAGCGGCTATAAGTTTATTGGCCCAGCTGCCCCGCTGATTCGTCTCATGGGCGATAAGGTGTCGGCAATCAATGCGATGCGCAAAGCCAAGGTGCCAACAGTGCCTGGTTCTGATGGCGTGCTTACTGATGATAATAAGAAGAATGCGGCCCTAGCTCAAAAGATCGGCTATCCCATCATCATCAAAGCCGCGGCCGGTGGCGGCGGGCGAGGTATGAGAGTGGTCTATAGCGAAGAAGAACTGGCGGGAGCCATCGCTCTAACCCGCAGCGAAGCAGCCAATGCCTTCGGTAATGACGCTGTTTATATGGAGAAATTCTTAGTTCATCCCCGCCATGTTGAAATACAGGTGCTGGCAGATTCCCATGGCAATGCCGTTCATCTAGGCACGCGCGACTGTTCCATTCAACGCCGCCATCAGAAACTGATTGAGGAAGCACCTGCACCATCTATAGACCCCAAAGCCTATGATCGAGTAACCTCAGCCTGTGTTGCCGCCTGTAAAGAAATGAAATACCAAGGAGCCGGCACTTTTGAGTTTCTCTATGAAAAACCCAACTTCTATTTCATTGAGATGAACACCCGAGTTCAAGTAGAGCACCCAGTCAGTGAAGAGATATGCCAGCGCGACATTGTTAAAGAACAGCTATCCATAGCTGCGGGCAATCCCCTTTCTTTCACCCAAAAAGAAATCGCGATGAAGGGTCATGCAATTGAATGTCGCATTAATGCGGAGAACTACCAAACCTTTATTCCCAGCCCTGGAACCATAAAGCATTTTCATGCGCCTGGCGGTCCCGGTATCAGAGTAGACTCCCATATCTATGGCGGCTATACTGTTCCCCCCTACTACGATTCATTGGTTGCTAAGATTATTTCTTATGGCAATACCCGCGCCATTGCCATCAAGCGAATGTATAACGCCTTAGAAGAACTCTATATTGATGGAATCCAAACCAATACCGAACTCCATCGCAATATACTACAAGCACCCGAATTCATCAGCGGAGGAGATAGCATCTCCATCAACTATCTCAGCGCCTAAGTCCCAATCCAACCACCCATATCTTTGTCATTGTCCCATCCGTATCTTTAGGCTAGGGTCACTGAGCCCCCTGGGACCTAAGAGTAGCCTATAAGAATTATTTGCTTGGCGGCTATACCGTCCCTCCCTATTACTTACGACTCATTGGTTGCTAAGATTATTTCTTATGGCAATCGCCATCGCCATCAAGAGAATGTATAACGCCTTAGAAGAACTCTATATTGATGGAATCCAAACCAATACCGAACTCCATCGCAACATGCCCACCCGAATTTATCACGGAGAAGACAAGTATGCCCATCAACTAGCGCCGCAGAATAGTCCCTATCCATTCGCTCAGATACCTAATATTCCCATTCCATAGACTAGGGTCACCGAGCCTCCTTGGAACTAGCCTATAAGAATTATCTGCTTGGCGGCTATACTGTCCCTCTCTATTA
Organism: Gammaproteobacteria bacterium; assembly: GCA_965215225.1. Classification (GTDB taxonomy): domain Bacteria; phylum Pseudomonadota; class Gammaproteobacteria; order CBDBNL01; family JAAOII01. Next base: position 608,853 of record OZ244039.1, on the reverse strand, counting down.
CCTACGATTCATTGGTTGCTAAGATTATTTCTTATGGCAATCGCCATCGCCATCAAGCGAATTTATAACGCCTTAGAAGAACTCTATATTGATGGAATCCAAACCAATACCGAACTCCATCGCAACATATTGCAAGCACCCGAGTTCATCAGCGGAGGAGATAGCATTTCCATCAACTAGCGCCTAGGTCCCAATCCACTCGCTCAGATACCTAATATTCCCATTCCATAGACTAGGGTCACCGAGCCTCCTTGGAACTAGCCTATAAGAATTATCTGCTTGGCGGCTATACTGTCCCTCTCTATTACCTACGATTCATTGGTTGCTAAGATTATTTCAGCGCTTCAAAATAGTCCCTATCCATTCGCTCAGATACTTAATATGTCCTTCATCTATGAGATGACCATAGGGATGGGTCTTGAGTTCATGTTCATAACCCCTCTTCTCCAATTCGTCAATAGTATCCTTGACATAGAGAAAGGGAACCGTCTCATCAGCAACCCCATGCATCAACAAAAAAGGACTAGTCAAATTAGCCTGGCTAGGTTGGCGAGAACAGGGAGGCAGAAAACAAGACAATCCGACCACACCTCCCAGCTGCTGATTCATCTCCATCCCATAGGCTAGGGTCACTGAGCCGCCTTGGGAATAGCCTATAAGAATTATCCTCTTGGCATCTATACCCATAGCAATTTCTTGTCTCACCAGTTCATCTAGCTGGCGAAGAGCCTGTTGAACTCCATCGCAATCCACCTTAGGCGGGTCAAGCTGGACTATGTCATACCAGCTTGGCATGACTGTCCCATTATTCAAGGACACTGGCATCTGAGCAGCACTGGGTAGAACAAACCTTAATTTAGCCGAGCCATAATCTGCCTGTTGGAGCATAAGCACCACTGGCAATATATCTTCGGCTGAGGCGCTGAGTCCATGTAAAAAGAGGACACTCGCATCAGCGTCTTTGGGGGATAGCACAAGGGTCTCTAACATTTAGCAATCAATAGATAACATATTCTACTGGCTTTATGAAACTAGTCTTAGGAACTGATTACCCTATCCATTACCTTTTCTTTGACCTTTCGCTCATTCAAGCTACTATGTTTGATGAGTTGGCTCATGAGACAATGGGCTTGATTATCATAAGCATTCTTGTCATCCCAAGTAGGATCAAGAAGTTCATCAGGCACTGATGGACAGGAAGACGGCATAGCAAGACCAAAAATCCGATGGCGCTTCATATTGGTTGGATCCAGCCTATCATTGAGAGCCGCATCAAGGAGAGCCCTTGTATAGGATAGGTTAATGCGATTGCCAACCCCATAGGGCCCGCCAGTCCAGCCAGTATTTACCAGCCAAACTCTCACTTGATGTTCTATTAGTTTTTCTTTTAGCAGCCTAGTATAGAGCCTTGGCGCCAGTGGCAGAAAAGGAGAGCCAAAGCAACTAGAAAAGGCTGCCTTCGGCTCCCTAATACCCTGCTCAGTCCCAGCCACCTTGGCGGTATAACCACAAAGAAAATAGAAAATAGCCTGCTCATGAGTAAGCAAGGATAGAGGAGGAAGAACACCGAAGGCATCACAGGACAAGAAGAAGATGTCGCGCGGATGAGAAGATAGGGTCTCAGGAGCCCGCTGTTCTATGTGTGACAGCGGATAAGAGACCCTCGTATTCTCAGTGATAGTATCGTCGTGATAATTTACCCTGCCCTTTTCAGCCACTAGATTTTCCAACAGGGCATGGGGCTTAATGGCTTGCCAAATAAGAGGCTCTTTTTCCTCCTCTATATTAATCACCTTAGCATAGCAACCATTTTCAATGTTGAAAATCCCGCGATCATCCCATCCATGCTCATCGTCTCCTATGATAAAGCGGTTGGGGTCAGAAGACAGGGTCGTCTTACCAGTCCCAGATAAGCCAAAAAAGAGGGCGCTAGTTCCTTCTTTGTTTCTATTGGCGCCGCAGTGCATGGTTAAAACCGAATGACGTCGCGGCAGTAAATAATTTAGCAAAGTAAAGATCCCCTTCTTCACCTCACCCGTATAACCAGTTCCACCTATACAGAGAATCCCCGCCTCTATATTTAGCAAGACAAAGTGTTCATTTCTAGTCCCATCCCGCCTTGGGTCGGCAGTAAATGAAGGATCCACCAAAACCAGCAAATCATAAGCTTCCTCTTGGCTAGGCAAGAACATATTGGAAGCAAATAGACTATGATAAGCAGTAGTAGATAGGACACACACCCTCAACCTATAGGGCTCAGATGCAATGACATTTCTCATATAGACTTCCTGATGACAAAGGGAAGTCATCAGTCTTTTTGTCAGCTCATCAAACCTGTCTAAGGCAAAAGGCTGATTAACCTTGCCCCAATCAACAGTATCAACAGTAGTATCATCCCTCACTATGAACCTATCTTGAGGACACCTACCAGTGAATCTACCTGTCCTACATAGGACGGCGCCCTCATTAGTAATAGTCCCTTCAGCTCGCTCAACTATGTGCTGCGCAAGAATAGATGGGGAGAGATTATGCCAAACCCTTGGTAAAGTATAGTTTTCTCCATTAAACTGAACCCTCTTTGTTTGGCAAACAATATTAAGCGACTCCATAATACTATTGTGACAGCATATTAGCAAAAAAACACAGCAACTAGGCAAAAATGAAAAGATTTTCCTCTCCTCATAGTTCAATCCAAAAGCTCTATAATCCCTCCAAGTAATTTATAGAACCCTTGATATCCTAACTAATGAAAGCCTTGGGTTGATTAGCTAAGGCGCATTTCTTTGTCCTTGTCCCTGTTTTCTAGTCGAGAGGCACTTGTTGTTCTTCTTTGAAGGCAGATTTTTCCTGTTTTTTTTTGTGTAATTGCTTTCATGTTGTTAATCAATCGGTTATAATCTACCTTATGGAACAAATGGATAATTCTTCAAAGGCTTGTCAATCTAAGTCATATAGCAGCTATAATAAAGCACTATGGCAAGTAAATTTAAATTCTTTCAACAGCTTTTTGTTATTAGCTTTGTTATTGATCAGCTATAATAAAACACTATGACAGGCAAATTTAATTTCTTCCGCCGGATTTTTTTATTAACTTTGTTATTAATCAGGTATAATAAGACATTATGTTAAAAAATACTATATTAAATAGGGGTGAATTTTCAGCCCTCCAACAGCTTTTTGTTAGGACGTCTTTCTTGCTCAGGCATTCATATTGTCTGGCAAGGGGATTTCTCTTCTTCTTAGCTGGAATTAGCTTCTTGGTTCTTACCGCTTGTGCGGGGGGGGGGGGGGGGGGCAGTTCAAGTGGGGGTTCTGCTAGTGCCTTTGAGGTAAAACTCACTTTTGCTCCTATACCGGGCGGCTTTGTCATAGCCAACCAATCGGACTTCGGCAGTTTCGTCTCTTTGAACATCACGGCAACCAGTGGAGGCAGGTCGGTAGAGAGGATTATTGCCACTGCCCAGTTTATAGATGATAGATATCATTTTCTCGGGTTAAATGAGCAATCCAATTACACCTTTCAGATTATAGGGACACTTGATGATGGCGGACCGCAAGAGGTGGAGATAGTTTTTGTTTGGGAAGAGAATGAGGAAGACCACAACAACGGTGGCATTCGACCAGGGCTGGATACAGATGGAGATAGGCGAGCGAATAGTGTGGATGATGACGATGATAATGATGGTATTAAGGATACTGAGGGGGACGACTGTTCTGCTGGGGATATAGATTGGAGGAGCAATTCATCGTCCGATCATGATGGGGATGGCTGCCGGGATGCAGGTGAAGATACAGACGATGATAATGATGGGGTGGCTGATAGTTCAGACGACTGTTCTCCTGGGGTGCTGAATTGGACAAGCAATCCTTCTAGCGATAATGATGGGGATGGTTGCCTTGATGATAGTAGTGAAGATACAGATGACGATAATGATGAACTGGATGATACTGATCCAATAGAGCAGCAGAATAATTCAGATAATGTGAGATGTTCGTTGTTAGCCGATTGCGATGGGGACACTATCAGAGATATAGATGAAGTGGCGGCAAGTTGTGTAATAAAAGCTGATTGCGATGATGATGGAAGAAGAGATGGTGATGAAGAGGCTGGGTGTGTTCAAAATACCGATTGCGATAATGATGGGGTGGGAGATGGTGTTGAGGCAAAGGGATGTGCCAAATTAGAAGATTGCGATATGGATGGAGAAGCAGATGGGACGGACATAGATGATGATGGCGATGGGTTGATAGAGCTAGCCACACACGAGGAATTGAATTCAGTGAGGTATGCTCTAAAAGGCAATGGCAGCAGGTCAGCGGAAAATGCGGCGCTTGATATCACTGGCTGTGGCGGTGATGGCGGCATTAGAGTGTGTAATGGCTATGAACTGGTTGCGGACATAAGTCTTGCAACCTATGCGGATGATGAAGGCGGCAAAGGCTGGCAACCCTTAGGTCATGATACAGATAGTTCTACCAATGAATGTCAAGGAACTACTTTCAGTGGAACTTTTGACGGCAACGGCTGGACGATTAGTGATTTAAACATCAGTCGTTCAGGCGAGAATTGTGTGGGCTTGTTTGGCCATGTGGCTGCAGATACAACGATTCGCAATCTTAGTCTTAGTGCTGAGACAGTGATGGGTCGGATTAGGGTTGGCGGTCTAGTGGGGTCTGGTGATTCGGCTCGGATAGTTTCTTCTTCGATTGTGGTAGAGGAGATTATAGGTGGTGCTTTTGTAGGAGGTTTAATGGGGCAGGGTCAAGAGGCTCGGATAGTTTCTTCTTCGGTTGTGGTGGGTCAAGTGAGTGGGACTACTGATGGAGGTGGTCTGATAGGGAGTGGTCAAGGTGTTCGGATTGATTATTCTTCGGTTATGGCGGGTGAGGTAAGCGGGGAAACTGGTATAGGTGGTCTGGTAGGGGATGGTAGAAATGGTGCTCAGATTATTTCTTCTTCGGTTGTGGTGGGTGAAGTGAAAGGGGGCTCTAGTATAGGTGGTCTGGTGGGGGATGGTGCCAACGACGCTCGGATTATTTCTTCTTCGGTTGTGGTGGGTGAGGTGCGCGGGACTGGTAGAAATATAGGTGGTCTGGTGGGGAATAGTGCCAACGACGCTCGGATTATTTCTTCTTCGGTTGTGGTGGGTGAGGTGAGTGGGCCTAGTGCTATAGGCGTTCTGACGGGAAATTTTAACTCTGGCAAGATTGCTTATTCTTATGTGGTCTCAGGTAGTGATACTCCTGCGCTGACTGGGATTGGAAGCGGGGAGGGAGTTGCTTCCTATTGGGACAGTGATACTAGCGGTGTCACTAGTGGCAATCATGGTGAAGCTCAAACTAGCGATGAACTTCGGACGCCAGAAGGCTATGATGGGATTTATGCCAGTTGGGACGAGGATATGGATATATTTGGCAATGAGGACGAGCCCTTGGCTGTTTGGTGTGATAAGGATCATAGTGGGAGCATAGAAGCGGGTGAAAAAACCGATGACAATCGTATCTGGGACTTCGGCACCAATATGGAGTATCCTGCCATTCGCTGCACTCCTATCGGTCCTACCGAGTGGCGTGATTGGTGGTCTTTGGATGGGAATGGCGAACCCGAACTAAACCAGATGCTGCTAGATAATACCTTGAACCCGCGTTGAACCCATAGCCTTAGTTTAGAATTTCTTAAGCCATTCAATCTAAAGGCTAGAGACCAAAAGCCGCACCGGTTTTAACTTTGAACTTCTCTGGCTTCATGGTCCCATGAATTTATATCCTAAGCATAGACTGACAGGACTATATAATTCATCTTATGAAGAAATGGATATTTTTCAAAGGTTTCTTATATTGCCTCAAACATCAAGGATGAAGTTCTTCTTTCTCTATTTACGCAACCTCATCAAAGGCATTCTGTTCTGGCTATTGGTAGGATGTGATAACTTTGTCCGCTATATCTTAGGCTACTCGCCATTGATTCGGCTAAAGCACATATCAAATGAACCAGCCTCAGTAGATGAGAATATAACCATCAACCTAAGTGAAGGTTCTCTGTCTTTCAATAAACAAGAAATGGCGAGCGAGGCAGTTTCTCATCTTAGCAACAACTGGTTATTTGTCCCCTTTCATGACCATTACAATCTAGCCATCTGCCTAAGATACCTACTTGCAATTAGACAAAGCCTTGTTCGGCTAGGATTAAAACCATCCGACTGCCATCTGCTTCATAAGCCCATTAAAGATATGCCTCTAGCCCCGCCGGTGCTTTCTCTCTTCAATTATTTCGCCAGTCATAGGAGCCTGGCGGATATGGATGGAGACTATAAGATTGATTGCTTAATTCGCCTAGGTGCCGCTAGTCAGAGATTCTGGGGACTATGGAATAACAAAGAGAATATCGAAGCCTGTAGAAAAGAATTCCTTGATATCAACGGCATAGAACCCTCCCCACCCTCAGACAGGGTAAGCAAAATCCTATTCATTCAGCGCGCCGACCCCCTTGCCAGCGAACAACAACCTCAGCAAAAGGTTATCCTCCGCAAAATAGCCAATGAAGCGGAGTTGATAGAGCGACTCGGCAACCAATTTACTGAGATAGAGTTAGAAGCCGTAAGACTAGAAAGAATGACACTGGTTCAGCAGCTCAACAAGATCAACAGCGCTGATATTCTCATAGGCATGCATGGGGCCGGGCTAATCTATAGTATGTTCACCAAACCCAACAGCGGACTAATAGAGATCTTCCCCTGCCATTTTGCCTTCCCTCATACTTTTTATACCTTCTATGTCATAGCGGCAGCGCGCCCGCTCCATTACGCTCGCTTCTGCCAAATGTTTCCTTGGCGAGATACAGCAAGTGAAGCATTTAACCAATTAAAGAAAACCTCTTCGCCTCACTATATGCGCTCTCCCGATCCCTATTACTATACAGGCATGTTCGGCGACTATTCATACATAGACCCTCAAGCCATTATCAAGCGAACTGCCAAGCTAATAAAGAGGATCAATGCTTCCGCTAATTCCTAATCGGCTGCCAGCCCTCCTTCTTCATCGCTCATTGCAGTTATCTGAAAGCCAGCATCAACAAAGACGACCTGGCCGCTAATGCCCCTTGCCATATCCGAACATAGAAAAGCGGCCGCATCGCCCACCTCGTCTATGGTCACATTGCGTTTTAGTGGGGTGCGCATCTCGTTGTATTTCAACATCTTACGGAAATCCTTTATCCCAGATGCAGCCAAGGTCTTAATAGGCCCTGCTGAAATAGCATTTACTCTCACTCCTTGTTTCCCCATGCTCACCGCCATATAGCGCACTGCCGCTTCCAAGCTTGCCTTTGCCAATCCCATCACATTGTAGTTTGGCAAGGTCTTCTCAGAACCATAATAGGTCAAGGTCAACAAAGAAGCCGTCTCACTCAACAAAGAACGGCCCGCTTTAGCCAATGCGACAAAGGTATAGCTGCTGATATCATGCGCAATGTTAAAGCCCTCGCGTGTTGTCGCATCAACAAAATCTCCTTGTAGCTGATCTTGTGGCGCAAAGCCGACTGCATGCACTATGCCATCTAGTCCAGACCAGTGCTTAGCCAGCTGTTGAAAGGCTTCCTCTATTTGATCATCTTGAGAAAGATCACAAGGAAAACACAGCTCCGAACCATTTTCCTTAGCAATGTCTATGACCCTCTGCTTTAGACGATCATTTTGATAGGTGAATGCCAGTTCCGCTCCTTGCTTATGGCAAGAAGCGGCTATGCCTGTAGCTATAGACAGCTTACTGGCAACACCAGTGATTAGAATTTTCTTTCCTTTTAATAGGCTCATTTTTACTCTTCAGATTGATTAAAAACACCAGTAGATAAGTAGCGGTCGCCTCTATCGGGAATAACCACTACTATGACTAAATTCTGCTTATTCTTCGCCAGCTGCAATGCCACCGAAACAGTTCCGCCACCGGAAACACCACAACATATCCCCTCTTTCTGTGCCAAAAGGCGCATGGTGCTTATGGCTTGCTCTTCACTGACAGTGACTATCTTATCTATATAGGTATCATCAAAAATGGCTGGCAAGTAGGCGGGCGGCCATTTTCTTATGCCCGGAATGCGTGCCCCTTCGGCAGGCTGCAGACCAATGGTCTCTATGGCTGGATTTTTTTCCTTGAAGAAACGACTGCTGCCAGTGATTGTGCCAGTAGTCCCCATTGAGCTAATAAAATGAGTGATGGTGCCATTGGTTTGTTGCCAGATCTCTGGGGCAGTGGTCTCATAATGCATTTGTGGGTTTGCTGGATTAGCAAACTGGTCTAGTCTTATTGCTTCGCCTCTTGCCGACATAGCGGCCGCCAGGTCCCGCGCCCCTTCCATACCCTCTTCAGCAGAAACTTCTATTAATTTCGCTCCATAGGCGCGCATAGCGTCTTTTCTCTCATCGCTCGAATCCTGCGGCATAATTAAGATCATCTCATAGCCTTTGGTCGCAGCGACCATTGCCAGTGCTATACCTGTATTGCCGCTAGTAGCCTCCACCAGCTTATCGCCCGGTTTGATCTTACCGTTTCTCTCTGCCGCCCGAATCATATTAAGCGCTGGCCTATCTTTAACCGACCCAGCGGGGTTATTTCCTTCCAGTTTCAATAGAATATCATTCTCTTGGGTTCCCGCCAATCGCTGGAGTCTCACTAAGGGGGTATTACCCACCAGGTCCTCAAGGGTCTGATAACCAGAAGCTGGCCTGGTGATGTCTTTTACACTTGCACTCATCTGGTTATAATCTCATATTTATTGTTAATATGCATCTATATACATCTATATAAAATATACACCTATATAAAGGTAATATAAAAGCAGTATAAAAGTAAGTATAAAGATAATTCATAAGAACCATTATAAAAGATAGAGCATTCATTGACAGAGATTAATGTTTATTAGTAAGAGGACTAGTGTAACCCAAATGATGTTATGGGTTATGCTGGCATTGATTCCAGCCACTGTGGCTCAGACAATCTATTTTGGCTGGGGGGTGCTATTGAACCTTGTGGTGGCAGCCCTGGGCGCCATAGGTGCCGAAGCCCTTTGTATTTATTTGAGAAAGCGGTCTATCCGCCATGAGCTAGCAGACCTAAGCGCCCTAGTAAGTGCGGTGCTCTTAGGTCTTAGTCTGCCTCCCCAACTTCCCTTAGAGATAACTTTCAGCGGCGCAGTATTTATGATGATTCTTGGCAAGCACTTATTTGGCGGTCTAGGGAGCAATCCCTTCAACCCGGCTATGCTTGCCTATGCGATGTTATTGCTGAGCTTTCCAGTTCAGATGACCAGCTGGCTGCCGCCAGCAGCCTGGAGTTATTTAGCCGATAGTCAGCTGCTCCAAGCAAAACTAGGTCTGCTACAGCTAGATGGTTATAGTGCAGCTACCGCATTGGATAATTTTCGCACCCATGACAACTTCAGCCAATGGCGCCAAGAGTGGCAATATAGCTTCACTCCTTTTGTCATCCTTTCTCTACTCTATACCCTAGGCGGTTTAGTGCTTCTCTATCAAAGAATTATCAGCTGGCATATCCCGCTAGCTATGCTATTGGGCTTGTTATTGCCAGCAAGTATTTTTTACCTTATCAATGCCAATCTCTTTCCTCCTCCTTGGTTCCACCTAATACTAGGTGCCAGTTTGTTTGGCGCATTCTTTATAGCCACTGATCCAGTATCGGCTGCCACCAGCCAACCTGCTCGCTTGGTATATGGATTTGGCATAGGTCTATTCATCTTTATTATTCGCAGTTGGGGCGGCTATGCAGATGCAGTGGCATTTGCCGTTCTGTTCTTTAATTTCGCCGCTCCCTTTTTAGATAAATACATCCACCCTCGTATCTATGGCCATTAAGCTTATTGCCAAGAATCTCATAAGCATGGGGCTCTTTGCCAGCCTTGCCATGGGCTTGGTTTTTTGGGTCTTTCATAATACCCAAATCGAGATAGAACAAAGTCGTGCCGCCTTTGAAAAGGCGATCCTTGAAGAAATGTCCGCTTCACTAGGCGCAAGCGATAATCTCAACTATATCCCATTAGAACAGGCCTCTTCCTATCTTATTATGCAAGCAGACAAGCGTCTTGGCATCATAATTCCGGCAATTACTGAGGATGGCTATTCTGGCACCATTCGTCTCTTGGTTGCATTACACCAAGATGGTGAAATTATCGCCATTCGGGTGACAGACCACCATGAAACACCAGGTTTAGGTGATAAAATAGAAGCAATCAAATCTCCATGGAGCAAGCAGTTTAGTGGCAAGCAACTTAATCAAACCATCTGGGAAGTAAAGAAATGGGGAGGCGATTTTGACGCCCTCAGTGGTGCAACCATCAGCTCGCGCGCCGTGATAAGCGCAGTTGAAACTTCTTTACAACAATGGCAGAAAACAAATGAATGAACAGCTAATCGTCGCAAACTGGAAAAGTAATGGCAGTCATGATGAAAATCTAAACTGGTGTCAAAAGCTAAAAGAACATTGGCAAGCCCAACCAAATCGCAAGCTGTGCGTGTGTGCGCCCTTTCCTTATCTTAGCCAACTTCGCTCCTATAGTCTCCCTATTGAGTTAGGCGCACAGGATATTAGTGCTTATCCGCCTGGTGCTTATACTGGGGAGGTAAGTGCAGCCATGCTCAAGGATAATGGCTGCCAATATGTCCTCATAGGCCATTCCGAAAGACGAACCCTCTTTAGCGAATCAGATGAGCTATTAACCAAAAAGTTGGCAGAAGCGACCAAAAATAAGATTAATCCAATTTTTTGTGTAGGAGAAAGTCACGACCACTACCAAACAGGGCAAACAAAGAGTATAATAAAGCAGCAACTAGAACCAATTATGAAAACACAAGGTCAAAATATCATCATAGCTTATGAGCCAGTATGGGCAATAGGAACTGGTCTTGCCGCCTCGCCTTCCTATGCAGACTCGGTTCATTCGTTCATCAAAGAAACCCTAGATAGCGCAACTCAAGTGCTCTATGGCGGTAGTATAAATACCCAAAATTCTCGGGGTTTTCTTCAACAAACAAACATAGGGGGACTTCTGGTAGGCGGAGCATCTCTTAATGCACAAAATATCCTATCAATATACAGGAGCTAGATTATGTCAACTATTATCTTACTTGTCCATATTTTTCTTGCCGTCACTATCGTGATTCTTGTTCTACTCCAACAAGGACGAGCCAGCGCTGGTGGTATCTTTGGCGGCGGCGGCTCGCAAACCGTATTCGGCAGTCGCGGTAGTTTTAGTTTTCTTATGAAAATAACCGCTGTATTGGGCGCAGCTTTTTTTATAACCAGCACCTGGCTATCTGTGTTGGCTCAACGAGAAGCTGGCACAACCATAGACCCTTCCATTATTCGCCAGCAACAAGAAGAAGTGCAGCAAGAACAAGAGTTCTTAGAACAACTACAACAGGTCCCTTCAGAGTCGCCTAGTCCAAGTGAAGAACAACCAATTGACTTACCAACCTTTGACGAAGAGCCTTAATCCAAGATTACATAGGCGGCAGCAGATTTATAAGCGCCGAAGTGGTGGAATTGGTAGACACGCTATCTTGAGGGGGTAGTGACCATCTGGTCGTGCCGGTTCAAGTCCGGCCTTCGGCATTACTTTTATTCAGTCAAATTGGGCGCGAGCATCTTATGAAAGCGGCTGTGATTGGTGGGAATGCAACCGGCCTTACATTTGCTTGGTTGCTTTCTCATCAGATGGAGGTTGATCTCTATGAAAAACAAGACCGCTTAGGCGATTCGCTTGGCAAGTATGTATTTTCCCATCAGGGAAGAACCATCCAGCTAGAGCGAAACACCACCCACTATTTTCCAGCCTATCATAACAAGATAGACGCTCTATTCAGATATCTCAACCTATATACTGAACCCCTGGCTGCATCCTACCTCTATGTGGGCAAAAACCCCTTCTCGGCTGAATCTCTATTTTTCACCCATCCCCATTTTCATCGTGTCGCCCCTCTCAGCAATCAACGGATACAGCAAGCGATGAAGCGCTTCATCGCTAAGCTCCTTTACAACTGCAAGCAAAATATCTATCCGACTAACTTGATGCTAAAGCAATATATGGCTAGCCTCAACCTCAAAGGTGAAATTTCTAATATCATCTTGCCTTCTCTTATGGGCTTGCTATGGCAATCCAGCCAAACCGAAATGTTGAATATGCCAGCAGAAACTATCGTCCGCTTCCTACATACCAGCGGGCTATTGAATCCGAACACCCACATGAGATGCATCCCAGCCGGGTTTGAAAGCTATATCAACAAGATGCTGTTTAAGGGAAGGTTCCGTTGTTATCTGAGCCGTCCAATAGCAAAGATAACAAGACAAGAGGGCGCTATTTTACTAAGGGACAATAAAGGAAACCCGCTAAACTATGACCAGGTATTTCTTGCCTGCCGCATCGACCAGATCCCTCCCCTACTAGAGTCTATAAGTGATGAAGAGCATAGTATCCTAACTAGCATTCAATATACCAATGTCTCTTATTATCTCCATCAAGACGAGACAATCATCCCACAACTTGACGGACGACAGCCTTTGTTCATCTTAGAGCCCTATGATATAAGACGCGGTAACGACTGCGCTTATCATATTAATCTTAGTTTGATGCAGAATATAGATGTCCCCCTTTATCTGTCAGCCCAATGCAATCGCCCACCAGCCGTAGAAAAGACATTACTTCATAGCCAATGGCATAAACCGCAAAATATGCGCACAGTTTCTCAAGCAGCCCACCAGCTTGATCTATTACAGGGGTCTGGTGGCATCTGGTATTGCAGTAATTATCAGGACAACTCCACTATGACAACTGGCATAGGGGCAGCCCTAGCCCTAGCAGACAAAATGAAACTGGAAATATGGTGAATTATTCTGGCATAGTAACCAATGGGCTTTGGCGCGCCAATCCAGCAACTGTGACAACTGGCATAGGAGCTGCCCTAGCCCTAGCAGACAAAATGAAACTGGAAATATGGTGAATTACTCTGGCATAGACCTCAAAATATGCGCACAGTTTCTCAAGCAGCCCACCAGCTTGATCTATTACAGGGGTCTGGTGGCATCTGGTATTGCAGTAATTATCAGGACAACTCCACTATGACAACTGGCATAGGAGCTGCCCTAGCCCTAGCAGACAAAATGAAACTGGAAATATGGTGAATTACTCTGGCATAGTAACCAATGGCCTTTGGCGCTCCAATCCAGCAACTGTGACAACTGGCATAGGAGCTGCCCTAGCCCTAGCAGACAAAATGAAACTGGAAATATGGTGAATTACTCTGGCATAGTAACCAATGGGCTTTGGCGCTCCAATCCTGCAACTGTGACAACTGGCATAGGAGCTGCCCTAGCCCTAGCAGACAAAATGAAACTGGAAATATGGTGAATTACTCTGGCATAGTAACCAATGGGCTTTGGCGCTCCAATCCTGCAACTGTGCAACTGCTGGGACTATGTCCTCTCCTAGCAGTAACCACTAACTTCGTCAATGGGACCAGTCTTGCCATAGCCACTCTATTTGTCTTAACTATGTCCAACCTAACCGTTTCCCTTTGCGCCCCCTTCATTAGCCCCGCGGTTCGGCTACCAGTTTTCGTTCTATTAATTGCTTCGCTGGTAACCTGTGTAGAACTAGTTATCCAAGCCTTCTCATTTGAACTCTATCAGTCGCTTGGTATCTTTCTTCCTCTCATAGTCACCAACTGCACCATCTTGGGACGAGCAGAAAGTTTTGCCTCGCGCAATCCTCCTCTGGCCGCCCTAGTAGATGGTCTAGCCCATGGGCTGGGGTTTGGCTTGGTGCTAATCATCCTCGGTAGCCTGCGCGAACTTATCGGCAGCGGCGAGATTTTTAACAATATGGCGTCCCTTATCAATATCCAAAAAGTCAGTCTAATAGGATATGACGGCTTCCTTCTTGTCTTGCTACCCCCTGGCGGCTTCATCCTACTGGGATTGTTAATAGCAGCCAAGAACATCATAACAGAAAGAAGAACAAGAGCCATCCAAGCGCAAAAACCCCTGGCTTATACCAAACGAGTGAGAGTATCTTAATGTATAAATTAGCCAATAAAGCAACTCCCGCTCTATTTCGACAAGCCAATGACTCTTATAAGATGCTCAAGCAAAGTTTTGCCTCGCGCAATCCTACCCCAACTTCGCCTTCCCTTGTAGATGGTCTAGCACATGGGCTGGGATTTGGCTTGGTGTTAATCATCCTCGGCAGCCTGCGCGAACTTATCGGCAGCGGCGAGATCTTTAACAATATGGCATCCCTAATCAATGTCCAAAAGATTAGCCTAGTAGGATATGACGGCTTTTTTCTTGTTCTGCTACCACCTGGCGGCTTCATCCTGCTAGGATTGTTAATAGCAGCCAAGAACATCATAACGGAAAGAAGGAAGAGAGCTGCAAAAGCGCAAAACCCCTGGCTTATACCAAACGAGTGAGAGCATCTTAATTGATAAACTAGCCAGTGAAACAAGAAAACAGAGAGCAGTTTTTTGCCTTATTACAACAAGACAACCCCCATCCCACTACCGAACTAAACTACACCTCTAATTTTGAACTACTCATCGCGGTGATGCTCTCTGCCCATACCACCGATATAAGTGTCAATAAGGCAACTCCCTCTCTATTTCGCCAAGCCAATGACCCTTATAAGATGCTCAAACTAGGAGAGAGCCAACTCAAACAATATATCAAGTCTATCGGACTCTACAATAGCAAAGCGGCTCATATCATACAGACCTGTCAGCTGCTGGTAAGCAAACATCAAGGACAGGTGCCGCAAACAAGAGAAGAACTAGAAGAGTTGCCGGGCGTTGGGCGGAAGACGGCAAATGTTGTTCTAAATACGGCTTTTGGACACAAGACCATCGCAGTAGATACCCACATATTTCGGGTAGCAAATCGCACTGGACTAGCAAAAGGCAAGACCCCCCTTGCGATTGAGCAGCAGCTACTAGAAAGAGTCCCGCCTCAATATATAAAGAACGCTCATCATTGGCTTATCCTTCACGGCAGATACATCTGCAAAGCACGCCAGCCTCTATGCTGGAAATGCGCGCTTAAGGATCTATGCACCTATAAGGAAAAAACGCCTCCTCCTGCCCAATAGTAAGAATCCCTCCTTCATATAGCCGTCCAGCAAGTCTATTAGTTGCCCTTTCCTAATAGTTCCACCACTTCATCCCTCCTTGATGAATTCCACTACTTCATCCCTCCTTGATTAATTCCACCACTCCATTCCTCCCTGATTAATTCCACCACTCGATTCCTCCTTGATGAATTCCACCACTCCATCCCTCCTTCATTAATTCCACCACTCCATTCCCCCTTGATGAATTCCACCACTCCATTCCTCCTTGATGAATTCCACCACTCCATCCCTCCTTCATTAATTCCACCACTTCATCCCTCCTTGATTAATTCCACCGCTTCATCCCTCCTTGATTAATTCCACCACTCCATTCCTCCTTGATGAGTTCCACCACTTCATCCCTCCTTGATTAATTCCACTACTCCATTCCTCCTTGATTGATTCCCTCACTTCATCCCTCCTTGATTGATTCCCTCACTTCATCCCTCCTTGATTGATTCCCTCACTTCATCCCTCCTTGATTGATTCCCTCACTTCATCCCTCCTTGATTGATTCCCTCACTTCATCCCTCCTTGATTGATTCCCTCACTTCATCCCTCCTTGATTGATTCCCTCACTTCATCCCTCCTTGATTAATTCCACCACTTCATCCCTCCTCAATCAATGAGATAAAGAGGAATAGCCTACTACATACCAAATATAGCCAAACATTAATCTGAAACAGGAAAGGATGCCCATACAGAAACATCTTTCATATCAATATTAATATGAGAGCTAAAAAAGATACTTAAATAGATTTTGCCAGAGGCTGGACTAGTTTGAAGAGGGAATTGCTTCTAGTGCTCCACTCAAAGACCTACGCCATTTCGGTTGAAACTGAGAGGCTAATTAAGGCCAGTCGTCGATTTGAGGAAGGAAACAAATTGGCTAAACAGGTCTGATTGGAATGTGCTTGTCCTATTCAAACAGCTACACCATTTCGGTTAAAGCTGAGGGTCTAAGTCAAAGCAAGTTGTCAGTTTGGGGAGGGAAGCAGCTCGTCTAAACGGGTTTGGTTTAGTTGGGGTGCACCATCCCCATCCAAGAACCACCAGCTACGCCACTCGGCAGGCTTTAGCGGAGTGCAGCGAATGGCGGGATACTCCACATCCGTGCCAAAATCCCAGATAAGATTGTCATTGGTTTGTTCACCTATCTCTATGCTCCCACTATTATCCCTATCACACCATACCGCCAATGGCTCATCAGTCAACCCATCACCAAATATATCCATCTCATTGTCCCAACTGGCATAGATCCCGGTATAATTCATTGGCGAACGAAGTTGATTCGTGCTCTTTTTTTCACCAATGTTTCCATCCTGTATGCCACTGGTATCATTGTCCCAATAAGAACTAGTAACATTGGCCATGTCAGCCGTTCGTACCAGCATATTGATATCAGTGTCAGCTCCAGGCTTGCCGAAGACCGCATAAGAATAAGCAAGCTGAGGAAATAATGTTTCCAAACGCCTAAACTCTGCCGCTAGCCCACCTAATAAACGGCCTTTTGGCTTGCTTACCACAGCCACAGAAGAAAAAATCTTGGCCGCATCACCCTCCCCAATCAAACCACCCACAGTTGATTGTTCCCCCCTAATAATTTCCAGCACAACCGAGGAAGAAAAAATACTTGCCGTCTCACCACTCCCTATCAGACCACCTATATCTCTGACCCCGTCAATATTTCCTACCACAACTGAAGAAGAAAAAATCTGAGCCAATTCACCATCCCCTATCAAGCCGCCTACATCTCCGCCATTTCCAGTTCCACTAACATTTCCCACCTCTACCGAAGAATAATGAATCCGAGCCGAGCGACCAGCCCCTACCAAACCGCCTACTTGACTAGTCCCGCTTATTGAACCCACCAGAGCAGAGGCTGAAGTAATTTTCGCATTCAAGCCATTCCCTACCAGACCACCTATCCTACGAGATTCTCCGTTAATATTTCCTACCTCAACCGAAGAAGCAATAATAGTTGCGTCTCTCCCATATCCTGTCAACCCGCCTACATCTTGTTCCCCGTTAATATTTCCCGCCACAACCGAAGAACCGATAACAACTCCTCTTCCCCCATCTCCTATCAAACCGCCTACATCTTGTTTCCCGCTAAGATTCCCCACCACAACCGAAGAAGAAAGAACTTGAATATCATCAGTAGAACCACCTGCCAAAGTGCCTACCTGTTCGTTACCTAGAACCCCTTCTGCATGAAGAGTAAGATTGCGAATTTTTGCGTTCATCCTTACATGCCCAAACAAGCCCACACAATCTTGACCTGGACGATTAATACTTAAACCGCTAATCTTATAATTATTCCCTTCAAAAATTGCATTATAAAATCCTTCACAATCGCCCAGCGGTTGCCAGCCCTCCATCTCATAGTTATCTCTAATATATCTGGTAATATCAATATCCCTGACCAGCTCATAGCCGTTACAGGAAGTGATGCTATCGCCATCACCACAGCCAGCCTGATTGAGATCTCCATCCTCTGACAGCCTTTGACCAGTGGCATTTAGTTGATAGCGCACCGCATCCAGTTCCATCGGTGTTGCTATCTCTATGAACCCATCCCCATCGTCATCTACATCCAACTCGTCTGAAACGCCATCACCATCAGAATCCGCTCCACTGCTGATCCTTCCTCCGTTATCCCCACCATTGCCTCCTCCACCATTGCCGCCCGAACCACCGCTACAAGCAGTAAGAACAGCTACCAAGAGAACCAATAACAACCAAGAAAGAAAACTACGCATGGTGTTAAGAAAACATTGAGCCAAAATTACAAATCTCATAATGAAAGTTCTATCATTTGTTCTACCAATTTTTGTTCGACCAATTTTTGTTCGACCAATTAAAGACATTATAGCAAAAAAATGGTAACCATATTCATATTAAAGGTTTTAATCAATGAAAGGAATTATAGCTGCGAATTTGCATCATAAGTGCAACATTTTCCCGTTTAGATGGAATTGGACGATCCCATCTAAACATAACAACAGAGGGGTTTATCAATGAGTAAAGAACACTATACCAACCTTTCAAAAAAAGAACGAGCGATGACAGAAAAAAAGATGAGCGGTTAATTCTACCAGTTCGATAATTATAAGAGAAATATAGATAAATTAGCATCAGCAAAGCCCCCGACAAGGCTTCTGCCTGTTATATAGCAACTACGCCATTGGGTTGAAGCTGAGGGTCTAAGTCAAAGCCAGCCGTCAGTTTGAGGAGGGAAGCAGTGCATCTAAACGGGTTCGGTTTAGTTGAGGTTTGCCATCCTTATCCAAAGACACCACCAGCTACGCCGTTTCGGTTGAAGCTGAGGGTCTAAGTCAAAGCCAGCCGTCAGTTTGAGGAGGGAAGCAGTGCATCTAAACGGGTTCGGTTTAGTTGGGGTTTGCCATCCTTATCCAAAGACCACTAGCTACGCCGTTTCGGTTGAAGCTGAGGGTCTAAATTAAAGCAAGTTGTCAGTTTAAGGAGGGAAGCATCTCGCCCAAACGGGTTGGGTCTAGTTGAGGTTTGCCAGTCTCATCCAAAAACCATCAGCTATGCCATGTCGCTTGAAACTGAGAGGCTAATCAAAATCAGTCTCAGTCTAAGGAGTGAAGCACTTTGCCTAAACGGGTTCGGTCTAGTTGGGGTTTGCCATCCTTATCCAAAGACCACCAGCTACGCCGTTTCGGTTGAAGCTGAGGGTCTAAGTCAAAGCCAGCCGTCAGTTTAAGGAAGGAAGCAGTGCATCTAAACGGGTTCGGTCTAGTTGGGGTTTGCCATCCTTATCCAAAGACCACTAGCTACGCCGTTTCGGTTGAAGCTGAGGGTCTAAGTTAAAGCAAGTTGTCAGTTTGAGGAGGGAAGCATCTCGCCCAAACGGGTTGGGTCTAGTTGAGGTTTGCCAGTCTCATCCAAAAACCATCAGCTATGCCATGTCGCTTGAAACTGAGAGGCTAATCAAAATCAGTCTCAGTCTAAGGAGGGAAGCAGTGCATCTAAACGGGTTCGGTCTAGTTGAGGTTTGCCATCCTTATCCAAAGACCACCAGCTACGCCATTCGGCAGGGGTTAGTAGAGTACAACGAATGGCGGGATACTCCATATCCGTGCCGAAATCCCAAACGCGATTATCCTCGGTGTTTTCACCCATTTCAATCCTCCCACTATGATCCTTATCACACCAGATAGCCAATGGCTCGTCCTCATCACCAAATATATCCTTATCCTCATCCCAAGCGGCATAAATCCCCTCATAGCCAGTCGGCATCCGAAGTTCATCACTGGTCTTAGGAATACCATAGTTGCCACTATTTCTACCGCTAGCCTCACTATCCCAATAGGAAGCAACTCCAGTCCCGTCTCCTTCCTCAACCAGCTGCCTATAGGCAGGGAACACCACCCCGTCCGAAGCACTACCAGTTCCACTTCTTGCCCCAACCAGCATAGCAGTATTGCCGCCCGAGACCACATAAGAATAAGCAACTTGACCCAAGTCAAATCCCCCTCCTACCAGACCGCCTACAACATCACCCCCTTTACCCCCTTTTACCTTGCCCACCACAACCGAAGAAGAACGAATCCGAGCCGATGGACCAATCCCCACCAGACCACCTACAAAATTACCAGCCCCGCTCACCTGACCTGCCATTACCGAAGAAGAATAAACCCGAGCCAATGGACCAAACCCCACCAGACCGCCCACGAAACTATCACTCTCAATAACCCCAGCTGCACCCCCATTCACCTTAGCTGCCACAACCGAAGAAGAATGAATCCGAACCGAGTCGCCAAGCCCCACCAGACCACCTACAACATAACTTAGCCCCCTCACCTCAGCCGTCACAACCAAAGAAGAATGTATCCGAGCCGAGCGACCCTCCCCCACCAAACCGCCTACTGCACGACTCCCGTTCACATCAGGCACAAAAACTGAAGAAGAAATAATCCGAGTACTGTCAGCCTTCCCCACCAGACCGCCCACAGCTTCAATCCCGCTCACCTCAGCTGCCTTAACCGATGAAGAATTAATCTCAGCCGAGCGACCAGCCCCAACCAGACCGCCCACTCCATTATTCCCTTTCACCTCATTCGCCATAACCGATGAAGAATCAATCCAAGCCGAGCGACCAGCCCCAACCAGACCGCCTACAGCTTCAATCCCGCTCACCTCAGCTGCCCTAACCGATGAAGAATTAATCTCAACAAATTGACCGTCCCCAACCAGACCACCCACTCCATTATTCCCTTTCACCTCATTCGCCATAACCGATGAAGAATCAATCCGAGCCGAGCGACCGTCCCCAACCAGACCGCCCACTCCATTATTCCCTTTCACCTCATTCGCCATAACCGATGAAGAATGAATCCGAGCCGATTGACCAGCCCCAACCAGACCGCCTACAGCTTCAATCCCGCTCACCTCAGCTGCCTTAACCGATGAAGAATTAATCTCAGCTGAGCGACCATCTCCAACCAGACCGCCTACTCCATCATTCCCTTTCACCTCATTCGCCCTAACCGATGAAGAATGTATCCGAGCTGAGCCACCAGTTCCCACCAAACCGCCCACTCCATCATTCCCTTTCACCTCAGCTACCATAACCGATGAAGAATGAATCCCAGCCGAGCGACCATCCCCCACCAGACCGCCTACAAAATTACCAGCCCCGCTCACCTCAGCTGCCTTAACCGATGAAGAATTAATCTCAGCTGAGCGACCATCTCCAACCAGACCGCCTACTCCATCATTCCCTTTCACCTCATTCGCCCTAACCGATGAAGAATGTATCCGAGCCGAGCCACCAGTTCCCACCAAACCGCCCACTCCATCATTCCCTTTCACCTCATTCGCCATAACCGATGAAGAATCAATCCGAGCCGAACTACCATCCCCAACCAGACCGCCTACACCATGCCTACCTATCACTGCCTTGGCATGAAGCCTAAGATTACGAATCTCCGACCCCGCGGCTATATGACCAAACAAACCCACACAATCCTCACCCGAACGACTAATGCTTAAATTACTAATCGTCCAGCCATTGCCTTCAAAAGTCCCGTTAAAAGCAGCTCCTTGACATCCAAATTCAGAACTATCTGCATCATGACCCAGGGGTTGCCAGCCTTTGCCCCCATCAGCACTTGCATAGCTTAGAAGACCTATATCCGCAACCAGCTCATAACCGAAACAAGAAGTAATGCCGCCATCACCACCACAGCCAGTAGTGTCGTCCTCTGCACCCTCCGATAACCTACGCCCTCTGCCATTCAAAGCATACCTAACTGCATCTAATTCCACCACCGTCCCTATCTCTATCAAACCATCCCCATCGTCATCCACATCCAACTCGTTTGAAATGCCATCATTATCAGCATCTGCTTCTCCATTCCCTCCCGAACCACCACCGCTACAAGTAGTAAGAGCAACTGATAAGAACCCCGCCCCAACTAAAAAGAAAAGAATCCTCCCCCCAAGCAAAATCGGAGAGGACACAAAAGAGACAGAAGGGAACGGCATAGTAAGAAAGAAGCAGCCTAATAGAAGCCTAATAGGAAAGCATAAAAGAGTGACCAGAAAAACCAAAGCCTTTGCTCGAAAAAGAAAGCAGCTTATTCATAATTATATGTCATGAATTCCCATCATAAGTATAACGCCCCTCAATCAATAGAGAAGTTTATCAATGTGTAAAAAGCATTATACCCATCTTTCAAAGAAAGAACGGGCGATGATAGAAAAAAGATGAATAGTTAATTCCACCAGAATTATAAAAGGAAGATAGTTCAATTAGCATTCAGTAGAGTCCTCGACAACCCCTCTTACCTGTTATGTAGCAGCTACGCCATTGGATTGAAGCTGAGGGTATCAGTCAAAGCAAGTTGTCAGTTTGAAGAGAGAAGCAGCTTGTCTAAACAGGTATAAGTTGGAGTGCATTTGTCCTATTCAAATAGCCACACCATTGGATTGAAGCTAAGGGTCTAAGTCAAAGCCAGTTGTCAGTTTGAAGAGAGAAGAAGCTTGTCTAAACAAGTCCAAGTTGGAGTGCATTTGTCCTATTCAAATAGCCACACCATTGGATTGAAGCTAAGGGTCTAAGTCAAAGCCAGTTATCAGTTTGAAGAAAGAAGCAGCTTGTCTAAACAAGTCCAAGTTGGAGTGCATTTATCCTATTCAAATAGCCACGCCATTGGATTGAAGCTGAGGGTCTAAGTCAAAGCCAGTCGTCAGTTTGAAGAAAGAAGCAGCGTCTAACCGGATTCCCTTCAGTTGGGCATTGCTTGCTCCGACCAAAGACTATCAACTATAAAGCTGAGGGACTAGTCAAAGCAAGTTGTCAATTTTGGGAAAGAAGCAGCGCCTAAGCGGGTTCACTTCAGTTGGCCATTGCTTGCTCCAACCAAAGACTATCAACTATGAAACTGAGGGACTAGTCAAAATCAGTCAGCTAAGCGATGGAAGCACAGCTGATGCCAGTCGGTAGTTTAGGGAAGTAACTCGTCTAAACGGGTCTGGTTTAGTTGGGGTTGGCCAGCTCCATCCAAAAACCACCAGCCACGCCATTCGGCTGGACTGATGGGAGTGCAGCGAATCGCGGGATACTCACCTGAAGTGCCGAAATTCCAAACGCGATTGTCATCGGTTCGTTCATCCGCTTCAATGCTCCCACTATGATCCTTATCACACCAGACCGCTAATGGCTCGTCCCCATCGCCAAATATATCTGTCTCATCATCCCAAGCAGCATAAATTTCCTCATAGCCAGTTGGACTGCGAAGCTCATTAGTCGTCTTCGGATCACCATTATTTCCACTGCTGACACCACTAACATCACTGTCCCAATAAGAAGCAACTCCAATAGTCTTGCCTCTTTCACGCCCAACCAATACAGCAGTATTACTGCCTGAGACTAAATAAGAATAAGCAACCCGGCCATCGTCAAAGTCCCCCACCAGACCGCCTACACGACCAGCCCCGCTCACCTCACCGGCCACAACCGAAGAAGAGTGAATCCGAGCTAAATCACCATCTCCCACCAGACTACCTACATCATAACTCCCACTCACCTCACCCACTACAACCGAAGAAGAATGAATCCGAGATTCCCAACCACCCCCTACCAAACCGCCTACACGACTACTAGTCCCGCTTACCTCATTCGCCACAACCGATGAAGAAACAACTCGAGCCAATGGACCAAACCCCACCAGACCGCCTATCGAACCAGTCCCGCTCACCTTACCCGCCACTACCGAAGAAGAAACAAGCTGAGACCCAAAGCCATCCCCAATCAAACCGCCTACATAACCATAAGTCCCTCTCACCTCATTCACCACAGCCGAAGATGAAATAATCCGAGCACTTCTACCACCCCCCACCAGACCGCCTACCCTTCTATTACCTATCACTCTCTCAGCATGAAGAGTCAAATTGCGAATCTCTGAATCTTCGGCTATATTACCAAACAAACCCACACAATCCTCATCTGGACGACTAATATTTAAATCACTAATCGTCCAGCCATTGCCTTCAAAAGTCCCAGCAAAAGCAGCTCCTTGACATCCGGCTTCAGAACTTGTATCATTCCCCAATGGTTGCCAGCCCTTGCCATCACTATAAGCAGCAAGGCTTATATCCGCAACCAGCTCATAGCCAGAACAAGAAGTAATGCCACTTTCACCACCACAGCCAGTGGTATCAAGCGATGCAGTCTCCGCTAACCTACGCCCATTGCCATCCAAAGCATATCTCACCGCATCCAATTCCACCGCCGTGGCTAGCTCTATCAACCCATCACCATCGTTATCTATGTCCGCTTCATCTAATACACTATCCCCATCGCAATCTACCAACAGCGAACAACTCACTCCACCTAAACCAATCTGTTGCTCCCTCGCATCAGTATCATCTAATCCATCATTATCATCATCTGCATCTTCACTCTCATCACGGCAACCATCCCCATCATTGTCGGTAGATGAATTACTCGTCCAACCTGTCTCACCAGCAGGACAGGCATCTCCCTCATTGTCTCCGAGACCATCATTATCACAATCTGCTAACAGCGAACAACTTACATCATTTGAATTAGTCTGCTGCTCCCTCGCATCAGTATCATCCAATCCATCATTATCATCATCCTCATCCACACTATCCGCTCGCCCATCTCCATCCGTATCCAGCCCCGACCGAATACCACCGCTTTGGTGGTCTTCCTCATTTTCTTCCCAAACAAAAACTATCACTACCTCTCGCCCCCTTCCATCACTAAGAGTCCCTATAATCCGAAAGGTCCAATCCAATTGATCATCTAATCCAATAAAATCATAACTGCCATCAATAAATTCGGCTATGTTGATAGTCCTCTCTACTACCTCACTTCCACTGGTTGCCCTAATGTTCAAAGAAACCAAATCGCCAAAGTCCGATTGGTTACCTATGCGAAAACCGCCGCTTATGGGTGCAAAAGTAAGATCTAACTCAAAGGAAGAAAGTAGTATGTCTAAACGGGTCTGGTTTAGTTGGGGTTGGCCAGCTCCATCCAAAAACCACCAGCTACGCCATTCGGCTGAACTGATGGGAGTGCAGCGAATGGCAGGATAATCACTTGAAGTGCCGAAATCCCAAATGCGATTGTCATCGGTTCGTTCATCCGCTTCAATACTCCCACTATGATCCTTATCACACCAGACCGCCAATAGCTCGTTATTTCCATCACCAAATATATCCGTCTCATCATCCCAAGCAGCATAAATCCCCTCATAGCCAGTCGGACTGCGAAGTTCATCGCTGGTCTTGGCTTGACCATGATTGCCACTATTGACACCACTAGTCTCACTGTCCCAATAAGAAGCAACTCCAATTCCCCTTCCATCACCAACCAGCATATCAGTATTACTGCCTGAGACTAAATAAGAATAAGCAACCCGGCCATCGTCAAAGTCCCCCACCAGACCGCCTACACTACTACGCCCGCTCACCTCACCTACCACTATCGAACAAGAAATAATCTTAGTGTTTCTATCTGTACCATATCCCACCAGACCCCCTACATTACTACTCCCTCTCACTGCACCTACCACAACCGAAGAAGAGATAATCTGAGCCGAATTACCCCACCCCACCAGACCGCCTACACGAGCACCCCTCGCCAGACGACCGCCTACAGAACTCTCACTCCCGCGTACCTCAGCTGCCACAACCGAAGAAGAAATAATCCGAGCTGATGAACCATCCCCCACCAGACCGCCTATAGAACCAGTCCCGCTCACCTTATCCGCCACTACCGAAGAAGAAACAAGCTGAGACCCAAAGCCATCACCAATCAAACCGCCCACATAACCATAAGTCCCCCTCACCTCATTCGCCACAACCGAAGATGAAATAATCCGAGCACTTCTACCACCCCCTACCAGACCGCCTACCCTTCTATTACCTATCACTGTCTCAGCATGAAGAGTCAAATTGCGAATCTCTGAATCTTCGGCTATATTACCAAACAAACCCACACAATCCTCATCTGAACGATTAATGTTTAAATCACTAATCGCCCAGCCATTGCCTTCAAAAGCCCCAGCAAAAGAAGTTCCTTGACACCCATCTGTAGAACTATCTGCATTGCCCAATGGCTGCCAACCTTTACCCCCATCAGCATTCGCATAGGCTGCAAGGCTTATATCCGCAACCAACTCATAGCCAGAACAAGAAGTAATGCCACCATCACCACCACAGCCACTAGTGTCGAGCTCCGCACCCTCCAATAACCTACGCCCATTGCCATCCAAAGCATAGCGAACCGCATCTAATTCCATCGCCGTGGCTATCTCTATCAACCCATCGCCATCATCATCTACATCAACATCATTTCTATGGCCATCATTATCGTCATCAATATTCTGACCCCCATCTTCATCCTCATCTGCATCACGGCAACCATCCCCATCATTGTCGGTCAATGAATTGCTCGTCCAACCCGTCTCGCCAGCAGGACATAAATCCTCCCTATCATCCAACCCATCATTATCATCATCTGTATCCTCATCTGTATCTCGGCAACCATCCCCATCATTATCGGTCGATGAATTGCTCGTCCAACCTGTTTCCCCAATAGAACATTGATCTGAAATATCATCCAATCCATCATTATCATCATCTGCATCTTCACTCTCATCTCGGCAACCATCACCATCATTATCGGTAGAACCGTTGCTCGTCCAACCTGTCTCACCAACACGACATTGGTCTGAATTATCAGCTACCCCATCACTATCACAATCCTCATGCAAACGACACTCCCTTCCATCAACCATACCTGTATCCATCAAATCTAAAATATTATCATTATCATCATCATTATCCACACTATCCGCTCGACCATCTTCATCTGTATTGATGCCTGGCCGAATACCACCACTTTGGTGGTCTTCCTCATTTTCTTCCCAAACAAAAACTATCACTACCTCTCGCTCCCTTCCATCACTAAGAGTCCCTATAATCCAAAAGGTCCAATCGAATCGATCATCTAATCCAATAAAATCATAACTGCCATCAATAAATTCGGCTATGTTGATAGTCCTCTCTACTACCCCGCTCTCACTGGTCGCCCTAATGTTCAAAGAAACCAAATCGCCAAAGTCCGATTGGTTACCTATGCGAAAACCGCCGCTTATGGGTGCAAAAGTAAGATCCACCTCAAAAGAAGAAAGTAGTATGTCTAAACGGGTGCGGTCTAATTGAGGTTTGCCAGCCTCATCCAAAGACCACCAACTACGCCATTCAGCTGGTCTGATAGGAGTGCAGCGAATAGCGGGATATTGACTTGAAGTGCCAAAATCCCAAATGCGATTGTCATCGATTTTTTCATCCGCTTCAATTCTCCCACTATTATCTTTATCACACCAGACCGCCAATGGCTCGTCCTCACTACCAAATATATCCGTATCCTCATCCCAATCAGCATAAATCCCCTCATAATCAGTCGGCATCCGAAGTTCATCGCTGGTCTTGGCTTCACCATGGTTGCCACCACTGACACCACTAACATCACTGTCCCAATAGGAAGCAACTCCAGTCCCGCTTCCTCTTCCAACCAGCATAGCAGTATCACTGCCTGAGACTACATAAGAATAAGCAACCCGACCATCCTCAAAATATCCTACCAGACCGCCTACATTAGTACCAGTCCCGCGCACCTCAGTTGCCACAACCGAAGAAGAATCAATCCGAGCCGATTCACCATACCCAACCAGACCGCCTACATTAGCACCAGTCCCGCGCACCTCAGTTGCCACAACCGAAGAAGAATGAATCCGAGCCGATTCACCCCACCCCACCAGACCGCCTACATTACCATCAGTCCCGCTCACCTCACCCACTACAACCGAAGAAGAATGAATCTGAGATCGCCAACCATCCCCCACCAACCCGCCTACTTCATTACCTATCACACCATCACCCTTCACCTCAGCTGCCACAACTGATGAAGAAACGATTCGAGCCGAGCGACCACGCCCCACCAACCCGCCTACAGAAAAAGCATCTCTCCCACTCACCTTATCCACCTCAACTGAAGAAGAAACAATCTGAGCCGATTCACCATCCCCCACCAGACCACCTATTGCCAGCCCAACCCCACTCATCTCACCCACCACAACCGAAGAAGAATGAATCCGAGCCGAGTTACCCTGCCCCACCAAACCACCTACAAAACCACTACTCCCACTTATCTCATCCACCACAACCGAAGAAGAAACAATCCGAACCGAGTCACCCCTCCCCACCATACCGCCTATTCTATCACCATTCCCGCTCACTTTACCTGCCACAACTGATGAAGAAAAAATCCGAGCCGAGTCACCCCACCCCACCAGACCGCCCACTCTAGCACCACTCCCGCTCACTTTACCTGCCACAACTGATGAAGAAAAAATTCGAACCGAGTCACCCAACCCTACCAGGCCACCTACATTCCTCCTACCTATTACTTTCTCAGCACGAAGAGTAAGATTGCGAATCTCTGAATCTTCAGCTATATGACCAAACAGACCCACACAATCCTCACTTGAGCGATTAATGCTTAAATCACTAATCGTCCAGCCATTGCCTTCAAAAATCCCATCAAAAGCAACTCCCCGACATCCAAAGCTAAACCTATCATCTGTATCATTCCCCAATGGTTGCCAGCCCTCGCCATCACTATAAGCAGCAAGACTTATATCCGCAACCAACTCATAGCCAGAACAAGAAGTAATACCACCATCACTGCCACAGCCAGTGGTGTTGAGATCCGCACCCACCGATAACCTACGCCCTCTGCCGTTCAAAGCATACCTCACTGCATCTAATTCCTCCGCTGTGGCTATCTCTATCAACCCATCCCCATCATCGTCTACATCAACACTATTTCTATGGCCATCATTATCATCATCAATATTCTGACCCCCATCCTTATCCTCATCTGCATCACGACAACCATCCCCATCATTATCGGTCAATGAATTGCTCATCCAACTTGTCTCGCCAGCAGGACATAAATCCTCCCTATCATCCAACCCATCATTATCATCATCTGTATCCTCATTTGCATCTTGGCAACCATCCCCATCATTGTCGGTAGAACCATTGCTCAGCCAGCTGGTCTCACCAGTAGGACAGTCGTCTGAACTATCACCTACCCCATCATTATCATCGTCATCATCCACGCTATCCGCTCGCCTATCTCCATCTGTATCTAACCCTGGCCGAATGCCCCCGTTGTTGTGGGACTCCTCATTTTCTTCCCAAACAAAAACTATCACTACCTCTCGCTCCCTTCCATCACTAAGAGTCCCTATAATCTGAAAGGTCCAATCCGATTGGTCATCTAGCCCGGTAAAATCATAACTGCTATCAACAAATTCAGCTATGTTGATATTTCTCTCTTCTACCTCGCCTCCACTGGTTGCCCTAATGTTCAAAGAAACGAAATAGCCAAAGTCCGATTGGTTGCCTATGCGAAAACCGCCGCTTATGGGTGCAAAAGTAAGATCCACCTCAAAGGAAGAAAGTAGTATGTCTAAACGGGTTCGGTCTAATTGGGGTTTGTCAGTCCCATTCAAATACCACCAGCTACGCCATTCAGTTGGAGTTATCGGAGTGCAGCGAATGGTAGGATATTGACTTGAAGTGCCGAAGTCCCAAACGCGATTATCATCGGTTCTTTCATCCGCTTCAATGCTCCCACTATTATCTTCATCACACCAGACCGCTAGTGGCTCGTTATTCCCATCGCCAAATATATCCGTCTCATCATCCCAATCAGCATAAATCCCCTCATAGCCAGTCGGACTGCGAAGTTCATCGCTGGTCTTGGCTTGACCATGATTGCCACTATTGACACCACTAGTCTCACTGTCCCAATAAGAAGCAACTCCAGTCCCGCTTCCAGTCCCAACCAGCATAGCAGTATTACTGCCTGAAACTACATAAGAATAAGCAAGCCGAGCCCCGAAACCATATCCCACCAGACCGCCTACATCCTCAGTCCCGCTCACCTCACCCACCACAATTGAAGAAGAAACAATCCGAGCATATATACCATCCCCCATCAGACCACCTACTCTGTCACCAGTCCCCCTCACCTCATTCGCTACAACCGAAGAAGAAAAAATATGAGCCGATTGATCATCCCC
Organism: Gammaproteobacteria bacterium; assembly: GCA_965215225.1. Taxonomy (GTDB): domain Bacteria; phylum Pseudomonadota; class Gammaproteobacteria; order CBDBNL01; family JAAOII01. Next base: position 579,018 of record OZ244039.1, on the reverse strand, counting down.
CCCCAACCGCGACTGACCATCCCCCACCAAGCCGCCTACAGAATCACTTCCACTGACCTCACCCACCACAACCGAAGAAGAAACAATCCGAACCGAGTGACCACGTCCCACTAGACCGCCCACATTATAAGTCCCGCTCACCTCATTCGCTACAACCGAAGAAGAATGAATTTGAGATCGCCAACCATTCCCCACCAGACCGCCTACTCTGTCACCAGTCCCCCTCACCTCATTCGCTACAACCGAAGAAGAATGAATCCGAAGAGCAACCGATTCACCCCACCCCACCAAACCGCCTACTCTATTCTTACCTATCACTGTCTCAGCATGAATAGTCAAGTTGCGAATCTCTGAATTCGCAGTATGACCAAACAAACCTACACAATCTTGATTCGGACGATTAATGCTTAGATCACTAATTACAAAACCATTGCCCTCAAAAGTCCCATCAAAAGCAGCTCCTTGACATTTACCATTAGAAGTATCTGTATCATGACCCAAGGGTTGCCAGCCTTTGCCATCACTATAAGCAGTAAGACTTATATCCGCAACCAGCTCATAGCCAGAACAAGAAGTAATGCCGCCGGCACCACCACAGCCAGTGGTGTTGAGCGCCGCACCCTCTGATAACCTACGCCCTCTGCTATTCAAAGCATATCGCACCGCGTCCAATTCCACCGCCGTCCCTATCTCTATCAACCCATCCCCATCATCATCTATGTCCTCATCTGCATCACGGCAACCATCCCCATCATTATCGGTAGAACCATTGCTCGTCCAATCTGTCTCACCGACAGGACACCGGTCTGAATTATCATCTACCCTATCATTATCATCATCTGTATCCTCATCTGTATCACGGCAACCATCGCCATCATTGTCGGTAGAACCATTGCTCAGCCAATCTGTCTCACCAGTAGAACATTGGTCTGAAATATCAGCCACCAAATCATTATCATCGTCTGCGTCTTCACTCTCATCACGGCAACCATCCCCATCATTGTCGGTAGATGAATTACTCGTCCAACCTGTCTCACCAACAGGACAGGCGTCTCCCTCATTATCCCCGATACCATCATTATCGCAATCAGCTAACAGCGAACAACTCACGTCATTTGAATTAGTCTGTTGCTCCCTCCCATCAGTATCATCCAATCCATCATTATCATCATCTGTATCTTCACTTGCATCTTGGCAACCATCCCCATCATTATCAGTAGAACTATTGCTTATCCAACCTGTCTCGCCAGTAGGACACTGGTCTAAATCATCATCCACCCCATCATTATCGCAATCGACCCTTATTATACAATTTGCCGCTACTTCATCTATATCTCTGACAGTATCCCCATCACAATCCGCTAACAGCGAACAACTCACATCATTTGAATTAGTCTGCTGCTCCCTTGCATCAGTATCATCTAATCCATCATTATCATCATCTGTATCCTCACTCTCATCACGGCAACCATCCCCATCATTATCAGTAGAACCATTGCTCGTCCAACCTGTCTCACCAGTAGAACATTGATCTGAACTATCAGCTACCAAATCATTGTCATCATCTGCATCCTCACTCTCATCACGACAACCATCCCTATCATTATCGGTAAAACCATTGCTCGTCCAACCCGTCTCACCAGTAGAACATTGGTCTGAATTATCGCCTACCCTATCATTATCGTCATCCCCATCCACACTATCCGCTCGCCTATCTCCATCCGTATCCAACCCTGACCGAATACCACCGCTTACGTGATCTGCATAATTCTCTTGCCAAATAAAACCTATCCTCACCTCTCGCTCCCTTCCATCACTAAGAGTCCCTATAATCTGAAATGTCCAATCGGATTGGTCGTCTAGCCCGATAAAATCATAACTGCTATCAATAAATTCGGATATGTTGATATTTCTCTCTTCTACCTCGCTTTCACTAGTTGCCCTAATGCTCAAAGAAACGAAATTGCCAAAATCCGATTGGTTACCTATGCGAAAACCTCCGCTTATCGGAGCAAAGGTGAGATCCGCCCCAAAAGAAGAAAGTATCTCTTCTAAACGAGTCTGGTTTAGTTGAGGTTTGCCAGTCTCATTCAAAAACCACCAGCCACGCCATTCGGCTGGACTGATAGGAGTGCAGCGAATGGAGGGATATTGACTCGAAGTGCCGAAGTCCCAAATGCGATTATCATCGGTTCTTTCACTTGCCTCAATGATCCCACTATTATCCTTATCACACCAAACAGCCAATGGCTCGTTATTTCCATCGCCAAATATACCTGTCTCATCGTCCCAAGCGGCATAAATCCCTTCATAGCCAGTTGGACTGCGAAGTTCGTCGCCGGTCTTGGCTTCACCATGGTTGCCACTATTCCTGCCGCTAGTCTCACTGTCCCAATAGGAAGCAACCCCGGTCCCACTTCCAGCTCCAACCAGCATAGGAGTATTACTGCCTGAGACTACATAAGAATAAGCAACCTGGCCATCTTCAAAATACCCCACCAGACCACCTACATTATCACCACTCCCGCTCACCTCACCTGCCACAACCGATGAAGAATGAATCTGAGAACTTCTACCAGACCCAACCAGACCGCCTATCGAGCCATGCCCGCTCACCTCACCCACCACAACCGATGAAGAATGAATCTGAGAACTTCTACCAGCCCCCACCAGACCGCCTACCCAATTACCAGTCCCATAATCATTACCCGTCCCGCTCACCTCAGCTGCCACAACCGATGAAGAAAATATCTGAGCCCAGCGACCATGCCCCACCAAACCGCCTACATCATTACTCCCGCTCACTTCACCTGCCACAACCGATGGAGAATGAATTCGAGCCGATTCACCCCTCCCCACTAGACCACCTACAGCACGCCTCTGCGATCTCACCTCATCCACCTCAACTGATGAAGAAAATATCTGAGCCCAGCGACCATGCCCCACCAGACCACCTACATTATCACCACTCCCGCTCACCTCAGCCACCTCAACTGACGAAGAATCAATCCGAGCCGATTCACCCCTCCCCACTAGACCACCTACACTATAATCCCCTCTCACCTCACCTACTACAACCAATGAAGAATCAATCCGAGCCAAATCACCAAACCCTACCAGACCGCCCACCCTAGTTCTACCTATCACAACCTCGGCACGAAGAGTAAGATTCCGAATCTCAGAATCCGCAGCCACATGACCAAACAAACCCACACACCACTGATTGGGACGATTAATGCTTAAATCACTAATCGTCCAACCATTGCCTTCAAAAATCCCATCAAAAGCAACTCCTTGACATGCACCTCTAGAACTATCTGTATCATGACCCAAGGGTTGCCAGCCTTTACCATTACTATAAGCAGCAAGACTTATATCCGCAACCAACTCATAGCCAGAACAAGAAGTAATGCCACCGTCACCACCACAGCCAGTGGTATCAAGCGCTGCAGTCTCCGATAGCCTACGCCCCCTGCCATCCAAAGCATGTCGTACCCCATCCAATTCCGCCGCTGTGGCTATCTCTATCAATCCATCGCCATCAACATCTATGTCCGTTCCATCTATCACAGTATCCCCATCGCAATCTACCAATAGCGAACAACTCACTCCACCTAAACCAATCTGCTGTTCTCTTGCATCGGTATCATCCAATCCATCATTATCATCATCTGTATCCTCATCTGTATCACGGCAACCATCCCCATCATTATCAGTAGAACTATTGCTCGTCCAACCTGTCGCACCAGTAGGACACTGGTCTGAACCATCATCTACCCCATCATGATCGCAATCAGCCCTTATTACACAATTTGCCGCCACTTCATCTATATCTCTGACAGTATCCCCATCACAATCCGCTAACAGCGAACAACTCACTCCACCCAAGTTAGTCTGTTGTTCCCTCGCATCAGTATCATCCAGCCCATCATTATCATCATCTGTATCCTCATCTGCATCACGGCAACCATCCCCATCATTGTCGGTAGAACCATTGCTTGTCCAATCTGTCACACCAGCAGAACACTGGTCTGAATTATCAGCTACCCCATCATCATCGCAATCTGCTAATAGCGAACAACTCACATCATTTGAATTAGTCTGCTGCTCCCTTGCATCAGTATCATCCAATCCATCATTATCATCATCTATATCCTCATCTGCATCACGGCAACCATCACCATCATTATCGGTGGAAGTATTGCTCGTCCAACCTGTCTCACCAGTAGAACATTGGTCTAAACCATCATCCACCCTATCATTATCGCAATCAGCCTCTATTACACAATTTGCTGTTACTTCATCTATGTCTCTAACAGTATCCCCATCGCAATCCGCTAACAACGCACAACTCACCCCACCCAAATTATTCTGTCGCTCCCTCACATCAGTATCATCCAATCCATCATTATCATCGTCCTCATCCACACTATCTGCTCGACCATCTCCATCTGTATTGATGCCCGGCCGAATACCGCCACTTTCGTGGTCTTCCTCATTTTCCTCCCAAACAAAAACTATCACTACCTCTCGCTCCCTTCCATCACTAAGAGTCCCTATAATCTGAAAGATCCAATCAGATTGATCGTCTAGCCCGATAAAATCATAGCTGCCATCAATAAATTCGGCTATGTTGATACTTCTCTCTACTACCGACCCGCTTTCACTGGTTGCTGTAATGTTCAAAGAAACAAAATTACCAAAGTCCGATTGGCTAGCTATCCGAAAACCGCCGCTTATGGGAGCAAAAGTGAGATACGCCTCAAAGGAAGGAAGTAGCATGTCTAAACGGGTCCGGTTTAGTTGAGGCTTACCAGTCTCATCCAAAAACCACCAGCTACGCCATTCAGCCGGAGTGGTGGGAGTGCAGCGAATGGCGGGATATTGACTTGAAGTGCCGAAACCCCAAACGCGATTGTCATCGGTTTTTTCACCCCTTTCTATGCTCCCACTATTATCCTTATCACACCAGACAGCTAATGGCTCGTCCTCACTACCAAATATATCTGTGTCATCGTCCCAATCAGCATAAATCCCTGTATAGTCAATCGGACTGCGAAGCTCATCAGTCGTCTTCGGATCACCATTGTTTCCACTACTGACACCACTAACATCACTGTCCCAATAGGAAGCAACGCCAGTAGCCCCGCTTTCTTCCCTATCAAACACATTAATAGTTGTCCCAACCAGCATAGTAGTATTACTGCCTGAGACTACATAAGAATAAGCAACCTTACCATTGTAAAAATCTCCTACCAGACCGCCTAGATCACCAGCCCCGCTCACCTCACCCACCACAGCCGAAGAAGAATAAATATCAGCCCCTCCACCATATCCCACCAGACCGCCTAGATCACCAGCCCCGCTCACCTCACCCACCACAGCCGAAGAAGAATAAATATCAGCCCCTCCACCATATCCCACCAGACCGCCTATGTTAGCATCCCCGCTCACCTCACCCACCACAACCGAAGAAGAATGAATCTGAGCCGAGGCAGCACCCCCCACCAAACCGCCTACTTCATTACCTATCACATCACCCTTCACCTCAGCTGCCACAACCGAAGAAGAATAAATCCGAGCCAAATAACCCCGTCCCACCAGACCGCCTATTGAAAATCCATCCCCACTCACCTTATCCACCTCAACTGAAGAAGAAACAATCTGAGCCGATTCACCACCCCCCACCAGACCGCCTATTGCCAGCCCATCCCCACTTACCTCAGCCACCACAACCGAAGAAGAAAAAATCTGAGCCCTTCCACCATCCCCCACCAGACCGCCTACCCACCAACCACTCCCGCTCACCTCACTTGCCTCAACCGAAGAAGAATGAATCTGAGCCGATTCACCATACCCCATCAGACCGCCCACATAATTATCAGTCCCGCGCACCCCACCCACCACAACCGATGAAGAAACAATCTGAGCCGAGCCACCCGACCCCACCAAACCACCTACAACAAAATTCCCACTCACCTCACCCACTACAACCGAAGAAGAATGGATCTCAGCCGATTCACCATCCCCCACCAGAGCGCCTACGAATTCTCTACCTATCACTGTTTCGGCACGAAGTGTAAGATTGCGAATCTCTGAACCCGCAGCCACATGACCAAACAAACCCACACAATCCTCATCTGAACGACTAATGCTTAAATCACTAATCATCCAGCCATTACCTTCAAAAGTCCCATCAAAAGCAGCTCCTTGACATCCAAAGCTAGAACTATCTGTATCATTTCCCACTGGTTGCCAGCCTTTGCCATCTCTATAGGCAGCAAGACTTATATCCGCAACCAGCTCATAGCCAGAACATGACCTAATGCCGCCGTCACCACCACAACCAGTGGTATCGATATCCGCCTCCGACGATAGCTTCCGTCCCCTGCCGTCCAAAGCATAGCGCACCGCATCTAATTCTGCCGCTGTAGCTATCTCTATCAACCCATCGCCATCATCATCTACGTCCGCTCCATCCAGCACACTATCCCCATCACAATCACTATCTAGTACACACCCAGCTGCCTCATCCCCATCTCGGACCCCATCACTATCGCAATCCGCCCTTATTACACAACTTGCCGCTACTTCATCTATATCTCTGACAGTATCCCCATCGCAATCGGCTAACAGCGAACAACTCACCCCATCCAAATTATTCTGCTGCTCTCTCACATCAGCATCATCCAATCCATCATTATCGTCATCCGTATCTTCACTCTCATCACGGCAACCATCCCCATCATTATCGGTAGATGAATTACTCGTCCAACCCGTCTCACCAGTAGAACATTGGTCTGAACTATCAGCTACCAAATCATTATCATCATCTATATCTTCACCTGTATCACGGCAACCATCCCTATCATTATCGGTAGAACCATTGCTCGTCCAACCTGTCTCACCAGTAGAACATTGGTCTGAGCTATCAGCTACCAGATCATTATCATCATCTGTATCCTCACTATCATCACGGCAACCATCCCCATCATTATCGGTAGAAGAATTGCTCGTCCAACCTGTCTCGCCAGTAGGACAGGCGTCTCCCTCACTATCCCCAATACCATCACTATCGCAATCCGCCCTTATTACACAACTTGCCGCCACTTCATCTATATCTCTGACAGTATCCCCATCGCAATCCGCTAACAGCGAACAACTCACATCATTTGAATTAATCTGTTGCTCCCTCACATCAGTATCATCCAATCCATCATTATCATCATCTGTATCCTCACCCTCATCACGGCAACCATCCCCATCATTATCGGTAGAAGAATTGCTCGTCCAACCTGTCTCACCAGCACGACATTGGTCTGAAATATCAGCTACCAAATCATTATCATCATCGGGATCCTCACTCTCATCACGGCAACCATCCCCATCATTGTCGGTAGAAGCATTGCTCGTCCAACCCGTCTCACCAGTAGAACATTGGTCTGAATTATCATTTACCTCATCACTATCGCAATCCGCCCTTATTACACAATTCGCCGCTACTTCATCTATATCTCTGACAGTATCCCCATCACAATCCGCTAACAACGCACAACTCACTCCATCCAAATTATTCTGCTGCTCTATCGGATTATCATCCCTCAACTCATCATTATCGCAATCAGTCCTTATTACACAGCTTGCCGCCACTTCATTTATATCTCTGACAGTATCCCCATCGCAATCCGCTAACAGCGAACAACTCACCCCACCCAAATTTTCCTGCTGCTCTATCGGATTATCATCCCTCAACTCATCATTATCGCAATCCGCCCTTATTACACAACTTGCCGCCACTTCATTTATATCTCTGACCGTATCCCCATCGCAATCTGCTAACAGCGAACAACTCACCCCATCTAAATTATTCTGTTGCTCCCTCTCATCGGTATCATCCAATCCATCATTATCATCATCCGTATCCTCACTCTCATCACGGCAACCATCCCTATCGTTATCGGTAGAAGCATTGCTCGTCCAACCTGTCTCACCAGTAGAACATTGGTCTGAACTATCGCCTACTCTATCATTATCGTCATCTGTATCCTCACCTGCATCACGGCAGCCATCGCCATCATTATCGGTAGAAGCATTGCTTGTCCAACCTGTCTCGCCAGTAGAACATTGGTCTGAACTATCGCCTACTCTATCATTATCGTCATCTTCATCCACACTATCCGCTCGCCTATCTCCATCCGTATCCAGCCCCGACCGAATACCGCCGCTGGCGTGATCTTCACGATTTTCTTGCCAAACAAAGGCTATCTCCACCTCCTGCTGCTTGCCATCACTAAGAGTTCCTATAATCTGAAAGGTCCAATCGGATTGGTCGTCTAGCCCGATAAAATCATAGCTGCCATCAACAAATTCGGCTAGGTTGATATTTGGCTCTTCTACCGACCCGCTTTTACTGGTTGCCGTAATGCTTAAAGACACGAGATTGCCAAAGGCCGATTGGTTACCTATGCGAAAACCGCCGCTTATGGGAGCAAAAGTGAGATTCACCTCAAGAGATCCGGGAGAACTAAAAGAAGAAAACCGTTCTTCTAAACGGGTCTGGTCTAATTGGGGTTTGCCGGTCTCATCCAAAGACCACCAGCTACGCCATTCGGCAGGGGCTATCGGAGTGCAGCGAATGGCAGGATACTCATTTGAAGTGCCGAAGTCCCAAATAAGATTATCCTTGATTTTTTCACCCGCTTCAATGCTCCCGCTATTATCCTCATCACACCAGACCGCCAAGGACTCGTCCCCATCGTCAAATATATTTGGGTCATCGTCCCAACTGGCATAAATATCTTCATAGTCAGTTGGTCTACGAAGCTCATCGCCAGTCCTGGCTTCACCATGGTTGCCACTATTGATACCGCTAGTTTCACTGTCCCAATAAGAAGCAACTCCAGTAGCCCCGCTTCCTTCCCCAACCAGCATAGCAGTATTGCTACTGCCTGAGACCACATAAGAATAAGCAAGCCGACCATCCTGAAAATATCCTGCCAAACCACCTACAGTAGCGCTCCCGCTCATCTCACCCACCACAACCGAAGAAGAACGAATCCGAGCCCCTTGACCCCAGCCCACCAGACCGCCGGCATTATCACCAGTCCCGCGCACCTCAGCTGCCACAACCGAAGAAGAATGAATCCAAGCCGATTCACCCCACCCCACCAGACCGCCTACTCCACTAGTCCCACTCACCTCATCCACCACAACCGAAGAAGAATGAATGCGAGATTCCCAACCATCCCCCACCAGACCTCCTACATAATCACCAGTCCCGCGCACCTCAGCTGCCTCAACCAAAGAATAATGAATCCGCGCCCTGTGACCCCACCCCACCAGACCTCCTACAATAACGCCCCCTTTCACCTCATCCACCACAACCGAAGAAGAAACAATCCGAGCCGATTCACCCCACCCTACCAGACCACCTACAACCAGCCCGCCCATTACTGCCTCGGCACTAAGCCTAAGATTGCGAATCTCTGAACCTGCGGCTATACGACCAAACAAACCCACACAATCTTCATCTGAACGGCTAATGCTTAAATTACTAATCGTCCTGCCATTGCCTTCAAAAATCCCATCAAAGGCAGCTCCTTGACATCCAAAGCTAGAACTATCTGTATCATGCCCCAAGGGTTGCCAGCCTTTGCCAGCACTATAAGCAGCAAGGCTGATATTCGCAACCAGCTCATAGCCAGAACAGCTATGTATCCTTCCCATACCACCACAGCCAGTGGTGTTTAGCTCCGCACCCGCTGATAGCTTCCTTCCTCTGCCATTCAAAGCATACCTCACCGCATCCAATTCCGCCACCCTGCCGACCTCTATCAATCCATCGCCATCCACATCCACATCATAAATATCACCTATCCCGTCCTTATCTGTATCCTTGCTCTCGGTCGGGTCGGTCGGAAATGCATCCTCCCCATCGGCTACCCCATCATTATCATCATCCCCATCACAGGCATCACCGCCATCGGCAGTCCCATCAGTGTTAATCTGGTTGGGATTGGCAACAAGAGGACAATTATCACGGCCATCAAAAACCCCATCATTATCATCATCAACATCACAGGCATCACCGCCATCGGCAGTCCCATCAGTGTTAATCTGGTTGGGATTGGCAACAAGAGGACAATTGTCTCTTCCATCTACAACCTGGTCATTATCATCATCCTCATCACAGGCATCACCGCCATCGGCAGTCCCATCAGTGTTAATTTGATCGGGATTGGCAATAAGAGGACAATTGTCGCTGTCATCTGGATCCCCATCATTGTCATCATCCCTATCACAGGCATCACCACCATCGTCAGTCCCATCAGTGTTAATTTGATCGGGATTGGCAACAAGAGGACAATTGTCTCTTCTGTCTATAATCTGGTCATTATCATCATCCTCATCACAAGCATCACCGCCATCGCCATCCCTATCGGAGTTAATTTGATCGGGATTGGCAACAAGAGGACAATTGTCGCGGTTATCTAAAACCTCATCATTGTCATCATCCTCATCACAAGCATCACCACCATCGTCAGCACCATCGGTGTTAATTTGGTCAGGATTGGCAACAAATTGACAATTATCCCGTATATCCACATAGTTATCATTGTCATCATCTGAATCACACACATCGCCACCATCGTCATCTCCATCGGTGTTATTTTGATCGGGATTGGCATGCATCGGACAGTTATCTTGATGGTTAAGAACACCATCGCTATCGCTGTCTCCTTCACAAACATTTACTGTTTGGTCTGGGTTATATTGAAGCGGACAATTGTCGCTGCCATCTAAATGTCCATCATTGTCATCATCATTATCACAAGCATCGCCACCATCGTCATCTCCATCGGTGTTAATTTGGTCGGGATTGGCAACAAGGGGACAATTGTCCGAATTATCCCCTATGCCATCCCCATCACTATCTGCCGTCTCTTGTGGATTAGTAGGAAAGGCATCTTTCACATCTGGCTCCCCATCCCCATCGCAATCAATTAGCAACGAGCAGCTGATGCCACTGGTCACATTGGTTAGCCGCTCCCTTGGATCTGTATCCAATAAATCATCATTATCATCGTCTGGGTCGGCATTATTTCCCTTCTTATCATTATCCGTATCTTCCCATTCGGTTCCATCCAAGGGAAAAGCATCCAAGCTATCCACAAAACCGTCATTATCATCGTCCTCATCACAAGCATCGCCACCATTGAGATCATTGTCGGTATTCCTTTGGTCTGGATTAGCAACCGACACACAGTTATCTCTATTGTTGCCAATTCCATCCTTGTCATCATCCCGCCATTCAGCAGGGTTCAAAGGAAAGGCATCATTAGTATCGACAAATCCGTCGTTATCATCATCTGGATCACAAGCATCACCGCCATCCTCAGCTCTATCGGTATTAATTTGATCTGGATTAGCAACCGACACACAGTTATCGTTATTGTTGCCAATTCCATCCTTGTCATCATCTCGCCATTCAGCAGGGTTCAAAGGGAAAGCATCGTTGTTATCTGCAAATCTATCATTATCACAATCTGGCTTGACGAAGCATTGTAGGGCTGCCTCTTCCCCGTCCACTACTAAATCCCCATCACAATCTTCCAGCATACTACAAGAAATACCGCTTGATGCATTCAATAGATTGTTCTCTACTGTATTAAGAACACCATCTCCATCACAATCATCAACTCTTATACAAGAGGAAGAGGTCGCGGCCTCTTCTTCGTCTTCATCCAAAATGCCGTTGTTATCATCGTCCTCATCGTCCTCATCTCTTAGCCCATCGCCATCACTATTGAGACCAGTCCAAATTGATCCGCTTGCTGATAAGCCGAAGCCAGCTGTATAGATAATATCAATAGTGAAGTTGTAGTGAGTATTATCTTGAAGACCTGGAACAGCAATAGAGAAATATTGATTGAATATCCCCATTACACCTATCAGCGAAAGTTGCCGCTGGTCTATTTCACCAACTTCACCATAATAAATATCTATCTTTCCTATGGTCTCAGAAAGGTGAGGATTAACCCAGTCAAGATTCACCCTAGTGGGTTCTGGTCTGAATTGTAGGACTATCTCATCCAATACCCTAGTGGCGCCGGCGCCATCAGAAAGATCTGGTGGATCCGGCCGGTCTATATCGTCGGGGCAGCCATCTTCATCATCTTGTCCTCCAGGCATAAGAGGACAAAAATCTACTCTATCATCTAAACCATCGCCATCACAGTCTTCGTTAAGAATACACTCTCGCCTTACCTCATCATTATCCCACACCCTATCACCATCACAATCCACCGTTGTCACACAATTGAATATCTCATCAAAATCGAAGATAGTATCGCCATCGCAATCCGGTAACAGCATACAGGAGTCTCCATCCGAATTAAACAACAGCCTCTCTTCGCTATCAGACAGAAAGTCTTTATCGCAATCGCGACTAATACTACAAAATACATTTGGTTCGTCACCATCTGCTATCCCATCCCCATCGCAATCAGAATCTAAAATACACCTTCTTTCTATCTCATCACTATCTGAAATCCCATCTCGGTCACAATCAGCAGCAAAAATACAGCTGAGTATTTCAACAGAATCAGATATATTGTCGCCATCGCAATCGCGACTATTGATACAACTCCTATCATAGGATAGCTCATCATAATCACGCAAAGAGTCCTTATCACAATCGCGCGCTAAACCACACCATAAGCCTTGATAAAATAGGCCAAGCTCTTCACTATCTCCCAACCCATCATGGTCACAATCTGGCATCAAGACACATTCTCGCGCGGGTTCTGCCCAGTCCTCAACACCATCCTTATCACAATCCACTGAGATAATACACTCTTGGGCTACTTCTAAACCATCCTCTATAGTATCCCCATCGCAATCGGCACTCTGCACACAACCTGGCACCTCCGCCCCATCTAATATGGTATCATTGTCACAATCCGCCACAATCATACAAGCCAGCGGCTCATCGCCGTCTCTCAAACCATCACTATCACAATCCACCAGCCTATCACACCCAACCACTTCAAAGATATCCTTTAAGTTATCATTGTCTTGATCTTCATCTTCCTCATTAGCAATGTTATCTCCATCAATATCATCATCCTTATTATTGCCTATCCCATCCCTGTCTGTATCCTCAGTCTCATTTGCATCCAACACAAACGCATCCAACGAATCTATCGCGTTATCTCCATCGCAATCCGCTAACAGAAAACAACTCTCCCCAGCTGAATTGTTCTGTTGCTCCTCCGCATCATTATCATTCAGCCCATCTCTATCACAATCCTTATGCAAACGACACTCCCTCCCATTAACCATGCCTATATCTTGCGAATCTGGCAACAGATCATTATCATCATCCTCATCATCTTGATTAGCAAGACCATCATTATCTGGATTGGGGCCTAGCAAAATAGTGCCGTTCGCTAGATTCCTTCGTTCTCTAAAAGCCCCTCTTACTATCAAAACTTCTACACTAAAATCATACTCACTATTATTAGCAAACCCTCCGAGAATATTCTCAGTCACATTCCCCGCCACTTCTATGCTGCCCGCTATTGCTGACTGAAGGATATATTCCGGCTCTGCCTCTTCCACATCCATCATCCCATCATTATCATCATCCTCATCCTCTAGATTGCGAATCAGGTCACCATCATAATTGGAGCCTAGTATGACCGGTGGGTCAGTAAAATCATACAGAGATTGCATTGTGCCATCGGTAAAAACTACCGAAACACTAAAACGATAGGGCTTGTCATTGGCAAGAACTACTGTTTGCCCCCCTATGATATCACCATGGTTGAGCTTGGCGCTCAGTTCAGAACCGCCATTATGAGAAAAAGTGTAATCTGGACTAATTGTCACATCTTGTTGATTTATATCAATAAAACGGATAGTCCAGCTTTCCACCTGAGATGCTTGGCTATCTTGCCATTTAATAACAACGCTTCTATTCGCTGGGATTAATAACAAAGGGTTGTTAGGGGCAGGATCACAAACATCGCCATAGCCATCATTGTCGTCGTCTGCTTGATTGGGATTGCTATCGCCCGGACAATTGTCACCACTTGGCTCGCCAGTAAAAGCAAACCCATCCCTATCTAAATCCACCACTTGATGACGATTACGAAGCAATCCCACATTCCCCTCTTGATTAACTTGGTCTCCGCCAATGTCTCTGGGACTATGGCGAGATGGGTCAGATTCCTCTTGATTAACTTGGTCTCCGCCAATGCCGCCAACTGGCAAGCGGCGAGTCGATAAGCTATTACGAGACTCCTGATTAAACTGAGCCAGTAGATTACTATCAAAAGAAGTTCGCCAGCTTATTATCACTTGCTCAATTTCTTCATCATCCTCTAATTGTTCGCGCAATGAAGCTATAACAGATTCCCAACCAACAGTTACCTCACTTTCTTGGGGTATGAAACTTAATGATCTCACCGATGTAGTGTTTAATGCCTCTGGAACCTTGGGGCTAATAACCTCATCAGAGGAGCCTGTCCCCCCAGTCCCCCCATCACCACTGCTACAACTGGCTAACAAATATAAAAGAGGAATACAAAGCGGATAAAGAATATGAGACCAATCCCTCGTCTTTTTCTTCCTATATATAGGACACATTTGACCAGACAAATCAATACGGGAACTACACACAATCTTTCGCAAATCCATAAATCAGTTTGAGGAAGGAAGCAGCTTATCTAAACGGGTTCGGTCTAGTTGGGGTTTGCCATCCCTATCGTAAAACCACCAGCTACGCCATTCGACTGAAGCCATCGGAGTGCAGCGAATGGCAGGATAATCTCTTGAAGTGCCGAAGTCCCAAACGCGATTGTCATTGGTTTGTTCATTCCATTCAATGCTCCCACTATAATCCTTATCACACCAGACAGCCAATGGCTCGTCACTCATCCCATCGCCAAATATATCCATATCCTTGTCCCAATCGGCATAAATTCCCGTATAGTCAGTCGGTTTGCGAAATTTAACTCTAATAAATCTCGAGATATATTCAAGGTCAAGTTTTTTCGTTCGACCAGGCCAAGCGACCACATACCCACGATCCCCATTTGAGTATTGAACAGCATAAGAATAAGCAACCTTGCCATCTGTAAAGTCTCCCACCAGACGGCCTGCACCTTCATCCACCACAACCGAAGAAGAAAATATCTGAGCTTCTTCACCAAACCCTACCAGATTGCCTACGGTATCACCCCCTCTCACCTCATCTACCTCAACCGAAGAAGAAAAGATCTGAGCCTCTTCACCATTCCCCACCAGGCCGCCTATACTATCACCCCCTCTCATCTCACCCGCCTCAACTGAAGAAGAAATAATTCGAGCCGATTCACCATCTCCTATCAGACCGCCTACAGAATCACCAATCCCACGCACCTTATTCACCACAACCGAAGAAGAGTGAATCCGAGCCGAGCTACCATCTCCCACCAGACCGCCTACAGCATCACCAGTCCCGCTCACCTTACCCGTCACAACCGAAGAAGAATAAATCCGAGCCGAGCTACCATCCCCGACCAGACCGCCTACAGCATCACCAGTCCCGCTCACTTCACCTACCACAACCGATGAAGAATGAATCCGAGCATCTTCACCACTCCCCACCAGACCGCCTACAGCATCACTAGTTCCGCTCACTTCACCTGCCATAACCGAAGAAGAATGAATCCGAGCCGATATACCATACCCCACCAGACCACCTACAGCATCACCAGTCCCGCTCACTTCACCTGCCACAACCGAAGAAGAATGAATCCGAGTAGATCTACCAGACCCCATCAGACCACCTACACTATTACCCCTCCCGCGCATCTTACTCACCACAACCGAAGAAAAATCAATCCAAGCCGATCCACCATCCCCCACCAGACCGCCTACACTATGATCCCCGCTCACCTCACCCACCACAACTGAAGAAAAATAAATCCGAGCCGATCTACTAAACCCCACCAGACCACCTACAACACCCCACCGCGAACTCACCTTACCTGCCTCAACCGAAGAAGAATCAATCCGAGCCCAACCACCATCTCCCACCAAACCGCCTACAGAATCGCCAGTCCCACTCACCTCACCTACCTCAACCGAAGAAGAATCAATCCGAGCCGATATACCACCCCCCACCAGACCGCCCACGTTATGCCTACCTCTCACCCTCTCGGCACTAAGTTTGAGATTGCGAACCTCTGAATCCGCAGCGATGTGGCCAAACAAACCTACACAATCCTCATCTGGACGACGAATGTTTAAATCACTAATCATAAAACCATTGCCTTCAAAAGTCCCATCAAAAGCAGTTCCTTGACATCCATATTCAGAACTATCTGTGTCATGACCCAGCGGTAACCAACCTTTACCTTCATCGGCACTCGCATAGGCTGCAAGACTTATATCCCCAATCAGCTCATAACCAGAACAAGAAGTAATGCCACCAATACCACCACAGCCAGTAGTGTTGAGCGCCCCATCCCTTGATGACCTACGCCCATTACCCCTCAAAGCATACCTCACTGCATCTAGTTCCGCCGCCGTGGCTATCTCTATCAACCCATCCCCATCATCATCTATGTCCTCACCATCCATTACCCCATCATTATCGTCATCTACATCTACACTATCCGCTTGTCCATCTCCATCTGTATCGACTCCTCCTGAACCACCGCCAAAGGTAGCACAAGCAGTAAGAACAATGGATAAGAAACTAACCCCGACTAAAAAGAAAAGAACCCGCCTCAGCTTGCCAAGCAAAATCTGGGGAGGGGCAGCTACACAGGAGGCATAGAGGAAGGACATAACAAAGGGGCCAGTGAGGCGGTGTAATAAGAGCCTAAATCTAAATAAAGGAAGCATAGTCCTAAGTAAGGAAGGCATACTCATAATGGAGAAGGCAGCCAGGAAAGGCTTTACTCAAAAAAGAGAATAAAAAGAATAACATTTTCATAGTTCTATGTTGGTTACAATATTAAAAATTTTGGAAATCATATACAATCTTTCGCAAATCCATAAATCTCTTTTAGAAATCCCGCTTGTCCGAGAGATCGAAAAAACGGGTTCGGTCTAGTTGGGGTTTGCCATCTCCATCCAGAGACCACCAGCTACGCCATTCGGCTGGAGGTAGTTGAGCACTGCAGCGAATAGCGGGATATTCATCCGACTCACCAAAATCCCAGATACGATTGTCATCCTGCCTCTCAGCCTCCTCTATATCTCCACTATTATCTTTATCACACCAGACCGCCAACGGCTCGTTATTCCCATTGTCAAATATATCTGTGTCATCGTCCCAATCTGCATAAACCCCCTCATAGCCAGTCGACATCCGAAGTTCATCGCTAGTCTTGGCATCACCATAGTTGCCACTATTTCTACCGCTCGTCTCACTATCCCAATAGGAAGCAACTCCAGTTCCGCTTCCACTCCCAACCAGCATAGTAGTATTACTGCCTGAAACTACATAAGAATAAGCAACCTGGCCAGAGTCAAAGTCCCCCACCAGACCGCCTACATTATTACCATTCCCTTCCACCTTACTCACCACAACCGATGAAGAATGAATCCGAGCACCGCCACCACCTCCCAACAGACCACCTACATTATTACCGCTCCCTTCCACCTCACCCACCACAACCGATGAAGAATGAACCCGAGCACCGCCACCACCTCCCACTAAACCACCTACGAAACTATCACCTGCACCCTCAATCAACGTATCTATACCCCCATTCACCTTAAATACCTCAACCGAAGAAGAATGAATCTGAGCCGAGTAACCAGACCCCACCAGACCGCCTACGACAGGACCCCGCCCTCTGACCTCCTCTGCTACAACCCGTGAAAAATGAATCCGAACCGATGGACCATGCCCCACCAAACCACCTACACCATTATACCCTATCACATCAGATGCAGAAACTGAAGATAAAATAATCCGAGCCCCTTCACCACTCCCCACTAGACCACCTACACCACTAGTCCCTTTCACTTTATCCGCCCCAACCGCAGAAGAATCAATCTGAACCGATGGACCATCCCCTACTAGACCGCCTACATAAGAAAAAGTCCCGCTCACCTCAGCTGCCACAACCGAAGAAGAATGAATCCGAGTACTGTCACCCCTCCCTACCAGACCGCCTACATCATCATTCCCACTCACTTTTACCACACTAATCGAAGAAGAATCAATCTGAGCACTGTCACCCCTCCCTACCAGACCGCCTACACCATCATTCCCGTGCACCCCACTTGCCTCAACCAGTGAAGAACGAATCCAAGCCGATTGGCCATCCCCCACCAGGCTGCCTACATATTTATCACCTCT
This sequence comes from Gammaproteobacteria bacterium, assembly GCA_965215225.1. GTDB lineage: Bacteria > Pseudomonadota > Gammaproteobacteria > CBDBNL01 > JAAOII01. The sequence goes on along the minus strand of OZ244039.1, from coordinate 560,651 downwards.
CACTATCTCGACACGAAGCCTAAGATTACGAATCTCTGAACCTTCAGCTATATGTCCAAACAAACCCACACAATCCTCACCTAGACGATTAATATTTAAATCACTAATCATAAAATTATTGCCTTCAAAAGTCCCCTCAAAGGCAGCTCCTTGACATCCAGGTGTAGAACTATCTGTATCATGACCCAAGGGTTGCCAACCTTTACCTCCATCAACATCCGCATAGGTTGCAAGACTTATATCCGCAACCAGTTCATAACCATTACACGACCTAATGCCGCCATCACCACTACAGCCTCTGGTATCGAGATTCGCACCTTCCGATAACCTACGCCCTCCACCATTCAAAGCATATCTCACTGCATTTAATTCCGCCGCCGTAGCTATCTCTATCAACCCATCCCCATCATCATCTATGTCCCTCCTATTCGTTACCCCATCATTATCGTCATCTAAACCCAGACTATCTAAACGGGGTCGCTTTAGTTGGGGCTTGCCATCATTATCGTCATCTGTATCCACACTATCTGCTCGCCCATCTCTGTTTAAGGAGGGACGTAGCTTGTCTAAGCGGGTTCGCTCTAGTTGAGGCTTGCCATTATTGTCGTCATCTGTATCCACACTATCTGCTCGCCTATCTCCGTTTAAGGAGGGACGTAGCTTGTCTAAGCGGGTTCGCTCTAGTTGGGGCTTGCCATCATTATCGTCATCTGTATCCACACTATCTGCTCGCCCATCTCCGTTTAAGGAGGGACGTAGCTTGTCTAAGAGGGCTCGCTCTAGTTGGGGCTTGCCATTATTATCGTCATCTGTATCCACACTATCCGTTCGCCCATCTCCGTCTGTATCAACTTCCGAGCGAATACTTTTATTGTTATGATCTATTCCATCCTCCTTCTGCTCAACCCCACTCAAATCTCTGGGAAAACCATCCTCTGAACTGTCACTTCCTCCACCGTTACAAGCGGTAACAGCAATTGATAAAGAACTAACCCCGACTAAAAAGAAAAGAAACCGTCCCAGTTTGCCAAGCAAAATCTGGAGAAGGACCGTTACAAAGAAGGCAGCCAAACAAAAGGCTTTACTCAAAAAAAAGAATAATATGTTCATAGTTCTATGTTGGTTATAATATTAAAAATTTTGGGGAAGCATCTCGGCTAAACGGGTTGGGTTTAATTGGGGGTTTCCCTTATCGTAAAAACCACCGGCTACGCCATTCAGCAGGGGTTACCGGAATGCAACGAATGGCGGGATATTCATCCGACTCACCAAAATCCCAGATAAGATTGTCATTGGTTTGTTCATCTGTCTCTATGCTCCCACTATGATCCTTATCACACCAGACCGCCAATGGCTCGTTATTCCCATCGCCAAATATATCCATATCCTTGTCCCAATCGGCATAAATTCCCGTATAGCTAGTTGGACTACCAAATTCAACGCTGGTCTTAGCTTCACCATAGTTGCCACTAGTTATGCCACTAATCCCACTGTCCCAATAGGAAGCAACTCCAGTAGCCCCGCTCCCACTCCCAACCAGCATAGCAGTACTACTGCCTGAAACTACATAAGAATAAGCAACCTTGCCAGAGTCAAAGTATCCCACCAGACCACCTACACCATCATTCCCGCTCAACTCACTTGCCACAACCGAAGAAGAATAAATCCGAGCCGATTCACCCCACCCCACCAGACCGCCTACTCCACTAGTCCCACTCACCTCATCCACCACAACCGAAGAAGAATGAATCCGAGATTCCCAACCATCCCCCACCAGACCTCCTACATAATCACTCTTCCCGCTCACCTTATCCACCTCAACTAAAGAAGAAATAATCGTAGCATTTCTACCATACCCCATCAGACCGCCTACTTTACTAGTTCCCCTCACCTCATCCACCGCAACTGAAGAAAAATGAATCCGTCCTGATTTACCATCCCCCACCAGACCGCCTACACTCCAACCCCCTCTTACCACCTCTGCCACAACCGAAGAAGAATCAATCCGAGCCAAGCCACCATCCCCCACCAGACCGCCTACAATACCATTCCCGCGTACTTCAACCACCTCAGCCGAAGAAGAATCAATCCGAGCCGATTCACCAAACCCCACCAGACCGCCTACACTCCAATCCCCTCTTACCACCTCTGCCTCAACCGAAGAAGAATGAATCTGATTTCGCCAACCATTCCCCACCAGACCGCCTACAAGTTTATCCCCTCTCACCTCACCCACCTCAGCCAAAGAAGAATCAATCCGAGCCCACCAACCAATCCCCACCAGACCGCCTACACCCCAATCCCCTCTTACCACCTCTGCCTCAACCGAAGAAGAATGAATCCGAGCCGATTCACCATCCCCTACCAAACCACCTACAGACCGGTCCCCTCTCACCTCATCTGCCACAACCGAAGAATAATCAATCCGAGCTGATTCACCATTCCCCACCAGACCACCTACATACCAACCACTCCCACTTACCTCACCCACTTCAACTGAAGAAGAATTAATCTCAGCAGATTGACCCCTGCCCACCAAACCGCCTACACCAACATCCTCCCACGGACCACGCACATCATCACCAGTCCTGCTCACCTTAGCTGCTTTAACCGAAGAAGAATCAATTCGAGATCCCCGACCATCCCCCATCAGACCGCCTACAAGTTCATCCCCGCTCACCTCACCCACCACAACCGAAGAAGAATCAATCCGAGATCCCCGACCAACCCCCACCAGACCGCCTACTCCATGCTTACCTATCACTGCCTCGGCAATAAGCCTAAGATTACGAATCTCTGAATCTTCGGTTATTCGACCAAACAAACCCACACAACTCTCACTTGGACGATTAATACTTAAATCACTAATCGTCCAGCCATTGCCCTCAAAAGTCCCATCAAAAGCAGCTCCTCGACATCCAACAGTTCCCAAAGGTTGCCAGCCTCTACCTCCATCAGCATTCGTATAGATCGCAAGACTTATATCCGCAATCAGCTCATAACCATTACAGACCCTAATACCACTGTCACCACCACAGCCAGCGGTGTTCAACGCCGCACCAAATGATAGCTTCCGCCCCTTGCCATCCAAAGCATACCTCACAGTATCCAATTCCGCCGCCGTGGCTATCTCTATCAACCCATTGCCATCATCATCTATGTCCTCACTCTCATCACGGCAACCATCCCCATCATTATCAATCAGTTCATCGCTTACCCAGCCGGTACCACTAACAGGACACAGATCTAAATTATCACCTACCCCGTCATTATCGCAATCACTATCCAATACGCATCCAGCTGCCTCATCCCCATCTCGGACCCCATCATTATCGCAATCCGCTAACAGCGAACAACTCACTCCACCCGAATTATCCTGTTGCTCCCTCGCATCTGTATCATTCAATCCATCATTATCATCATCCTCATCCACGCTATCCGCTCGCTTATCTCCATCCGTATCCAGCCCCGAGCGAATACCATTATTGTTATGGTCTAGTCTATTCTCATTCCAAACAAAAATTATCTTCACCACCTGCTGCCTGCTATCACTAAGAGTCCCTATAATCCGAAAGGTCCAATCAGATTGATTATCTAAGCCAGTAAAATCATAGCTACCATCAATAAATTCGGCTATGTTGATATTTGGCTCTTCTACTACCGTCCCGCTTTTACTGGTTGCCCTAATGCTTAAAGAAACGAAATTGCCAAAGTCCGATTGGTTACCTATTCTAAAACCACCGCTTATGGGAGCAAAAGTGAGATCTACTGCAAGAAACAGCAGCTTGTCTAAACGGGCCTGGTTTAATTGAGGTTTGCCATCCTTATCCAAAGACCACCAGCTCCGCCATTCGGCAGGAGTGGCGGGAGTGCAGCGAATGACGGGATATTCATCCGACTCACCAAAATCCCAAACAAGATTGTCATTGGTTTGTTCATCTGTCTCTATGCTCTCACTATTATCCTTATCACACCAAACCGCCAATGGCTCGTCCTCACTACCAAATATATCCATATCCTCGTCCCAATCGGCATATATTCCTGTATAGTCAGTTGGATTGCGAAGTTCATTGCCGGTCTTAGGATCACCATAGTTGCCACTATTTCTGCCGCTTGCCTCACTGTTCCAATAGGAAGCAATTCCAGTAGCCCTGTTTCCATGCCCAACCAGCATAGCAGTATTACTGCCTGAGACTACATAAGAATAAGCAACCTTGCCAGAGTCAAAGTATCCCACCAGACCACCTACAGCAACACTCCCGCTCACCTCATCCACCACAACTGAAGAAGAAACAATTCGAGGCGATTCACCACCCCCCACCAGACCGCCTACAACCTCGTTCCCGCTCACCTTACCTACTACAACCGAAGAAGAAAATATCTGAGCATCGTCATCAACTCCCACCAGACCGCCTACACCTCCTTCACTCCCGCTCACCTCACCCGCCACAACCGAAGAAGAAAAAATCTGAGATTTCCAACTATCCCCTACCAAACCCCCTACATATTCATCCCCGCTCACCTCGCCTATCACTACCGAAGAAGAAAATATCTGAACATCGCTGAAACCGTCCCCCACCAGACCACCTACTTCTATATGCCCGCTCACTTTACTTGCCACAACCGAAGAAGAATCAATCCGAGTACTGTCACCACTCCCCACCAGACCGCCTACATTATAACCAGTCCCTCTCACCTCACCCACCACAACCGAAGAAGAGATAATCCGAGATTCTTCACCATTCCCCACCAAACCGCCTATATCACCACCCCCGCTCACCTCAGCTGCCTCAACCGAAGAAGAATCAATCCGAGTACTGTCACCACTCCCCACCAGACCGCCTACATCACCGCCATCATCAGTCCCCCACACCTTATCTACCTCAACCGAAGAAGAACGAATCCAAGCCAGTTCACCAAGTCCCACCAGACCACCTACCCTAATATTCCCGCTCACCTCAGCTGCCTCAACCGAAGAAGAATCAATCCGACCCTTTTCACCATTCCCCACCAGACCACCTACAGCATCATCCCCGCTCACCTTGCCCACCACAACCGAAGAAGAATCAATCCAAGCCGATGAACCATTCCCCACTAGACCACCTACATCACCAGTCCCAAGCACCTCATCCACCACAACCGAAGAAGAATCAATCTGAACCCTCTCACTATCCCCTACCAGACCACCTACAGCATCATCCCCACTCACCTTGTCCACCACAACCGAAGAAGAATCAATCTGAGAGCCCGAACCTGTCCCTAACAGACCGCCTACCCAATCATTTCCTCTCACCTCAGCCGCCTCAACCGAAGAAGAATGAATCTGAACCCTCAGACCATACCCGACCAGACCACCTACAGCATTACGAGTCCCGCTCACCTCAGTTGCCTCAACCGAAGAATAATTAATCCGAGCCAACCAACCAGTCCCCACCAGACCGCCTATTTGTTCACCCCCGCTCGCTTCACCCACCTCAACCGAAGAAGAATGAATCCGAACCTCCCAACCAACTCCTACCAGGCCGCCTACGGCAGCATCCCCGCTTACTTCATCTGCCTCAACCGAAGAAGAATAAATCCGAGCACTGTCACCCCTCCCCATCAGACCGCCTACAACATCAGTCCCGCTTACTTTATCTGCCTCAACCGAAGAAGAATGAATCTCAGCATAACGACCACCTCCTACCAGACCACCTACACCAGTATTCCCAAACCAGCTTCTACCACCAATTCCGCTCACCACACCTGCCACAACCGAAGAAGAATGAATCCGAGCCGAGAGACCATACCCCACCAGACCGCCTACAGCATCATCTCCGCTCACCACACCTGCCACAACCGAAGAAGAGATAATCCGAGCACCTTCACCATTCCCCACTAAACCGCCTACATTTTCACCACCTATCACTGCCTCGACATTAAGCCTAAGATTGCGAATCTCTGAATCTTCGGCTATATAGCCAAACAAACCCACACAATCCTCACCCGGACGACGAATGCTTAAATCACTAATCGTCCAGCCATTGCCTTCAAAAACCCCATTAAAAGCAGCCCCTTCACATCCGGCAAACCCCCTTTTACCATTACCACCCAGCGATTGCCAACCTTTGCCTCCATCAGCATTCGCATAGGCTGCGAGACTTATATTTGTAATCAGCTCATAGCCAGAACAAGAAGTAACGCCACCAGCACCACCACAGCCAGTGGTGTCGAGCCCCGAACCTTCTGATAACCTACTCCCATTGCCATCTAGAGCATACCTTACTGCATTTAATTCCGCCGCCGTGGCTATTTCTATCAACCCATCCCCATCATCATCTATATCCTCATCATCCATTACCCCATCATTGTCGTCATCTGTATCTACATTATCCGCTCGCCCATCTCCATCTGTATCAACTTCCGAGCGAATATTGCTATGATCTACCTTATTCTCCTCCCGCTCAATCTCACTCAAAACTTCAGGAGAACCACCCTCTAAACTGCCGCTTTCTCCACCGTCATAAGCAGCAAGAGCAATCGATAAGAAACTAGCCCCGACTAAAAAGAAAAGAAGCCGCCCCGCCTTGCGAAGAAAAATCTGGGGGGGGGGGGGGGGGGGGGTAGTATTAAGGGAACTAGAAAGGAGGCCTAATAGGAGCCTAAATCTAAATAAGGGAATAATAATCCTAAGTAAGGAAAGCATAATCATAATAGAGAAAGCAGCCAAACGAAAGGCTTGGCTCAAACGCAAGGAATAGCGTAAAGAGAATAATATTTTCATAGTTCTATGTTAGTTGTAATATTAAATATCTGAATCATGGACGGGATTATACTAGAAGATCCGCGTTTTTATAATTTTTTTTCAAGTTTTTTCAAGTTTTTTCAAGTTTTTTCAAGTTTTTTCAAGTTTTTTCAAGTTTTTTTATCTTTTTTAACCTTTTTGCATCTTTTTTTCATTCACAAATTTACATCATAGGTGCAACCTATTCTCATTAAATGGGATTATGTAATCCCGTTCAAGCTAATCAATAGAAAGGTTTATCAATGAGTAAAGAGCATTATACCCATCTTTCAAAGAAAGAACGAGCGATGATAGAAAAAAGATGAATAGTTAATTCCACCAGAATTATAAAAGTAACATAATTCAATTAGCATCAGTAGAGTCCTCGACAATGCCTCTTACCTATTATGTAGCAGCTACACCATTGAATTGAAGCCAAGGATCTAATTAAAGCTAGTCATCAGTTTGGGGCAAGAAGCAGCGCGTCTAAACGGGTCTGGTCTAGTTGGGGTTTGCCTGCTTCAACCGAATACCATCAGCTATGAAGCTGAGGGTCTAAGTCAAAGCTAGTCGTCAGTTTGGGGCAAGAAGCAGCGCGTCTAAACGGGTCTGGTCTAGTTGGGGTTTGCCTGCTTCAACCGAACACCATCAGCTATGAATCTGAGAGACTAGTCAAAGCTAGTCGTCAGTTTGGGGAAAAAAGCAGCGCGTCTAAACGGGTCTGGTCTAGTTGGGGTTTGCCTGCTTCAACCGAACACCATCAGCTATGAAGCTGAGAGACTAGTCAAAGCTAGTCGTCAGTTTGGGGAAAAAAGCAGCGCGTATAAACGGGTCTGGTCTAGTTGGGGTTTGCCTGCTTCAACCGAACACCATCAGCTATGAAGCTGAGAGACTAGTCAAAGCTAGTCGTCAGTTTGGGGCAAGAAGCAGCGCGTATAAACGGGTCTGGTCTAGTTGGAGGTTGCCTGCTTCAACCGAATACCATCAGCTATGAAGCTGAGAGACTAGTCAAAGCTAGTTGTCAGTTTGGGAAAAGAAGCAGCGCGTATAAACGGGTCTGGTCTAGTTGGGGTTTGCCATCCCTATCCAAAGACCACCAGCTACGCCATTCGGCAGGGGTTAGCGGAGTGCAGCTAATGGCGGGATACTCCATATCCGTGCCGAAATCCCAAACGCGATTTTCTTCATCTTTTTGTTCATACCATTCAATGCTCCCACTATTATCCTTATCACACCAGACAACCAATGGTTTGTCTCTTATCTTCTTATTACTACTTTTTGAATCGTCGATTATATCTTTGTCCTCTTTCCAATCAGCATAAAGTCCTGTATAATCAGTTGGTCGACGAAGTTCATCGCTAGTCTTAGGATCACCATTGTTGCCACTATTTCTTCCGCTAGTCTCATTGTCCCAATAGGAAGCAATTCCAATAGCCTTGCTTCCACTCCCAACTAAAGCAGTATTACTGCCTGAAACTAAATAAGAATAAGCAATCCGAGTCAATTTACCACACCCCACCAGACCACCCACATCATCAGTCCCTCTCACCTCACCCACTACAACCGAAGAAGAATCAATCCGAGCCGATTTACCCTTCCCAACCAGACCACCTACATGATTACCAGTCCCGCGCACCATACTCATAACAACCGAAGAAGAAAAAATCTGAGCCGATGGGTCATCTCCAACCAGACCCCCCACATCATCAGTCCCGTGCACCTCAGCTACTACAACCGAAGAAGAAAAAACCTGAGTCTCTTCACCACCCCCAACTAGACCGCCTACACGATTACCTCCTCTTACCTCACCCGCTATAACCAAAGAAGAAAAAATCTGAGCCGATTTACTATATCCCACCAGACCACCTACAAAGTTCCTACCTCTCACTATCTCGGCACGAAGCCTAAGATTGCGAATCTTCGACCCCGCAGCTATATGACCAAACAAGCCCACACAATCCTCATCTGAACGACGAATGCTTAAATCACTAATCATAAAACCATTGCCGTCAAAAGTCCCATCAAAAGCAGGTCCGTCACATTCACCTGTAGAGCTATCTGTATCATGACCCAGCGGTTGCCAACCTTTGCCTACATCAGCATCCGCGTAGGTTGCAAGACTTATATTCGCAATCAGCTCATAACCAGAACAAGAAGTAATGCCGCCGTTACCACCACAGCCAGTGGTATTGAGCACCGCCTCCGGCGATGGTTTCCGCCCTTTGCCATCCAAAGCATATCGCACCGCATATAATTCCGCTGCTGTGGCTATCTCTATCAACCCGTCCCCATCATCATCTATGTCCTCACTTGCGTCACGGCAACCATCCCCATCATTATCAGCCGATGAATTGCTCTCCCAACCTGTCTCACCAGTAGAACATTGGTCTGAATCGTCCTTCACTCCATCATTATCGTCATCTGTATCCACACTATCCGCTTGCCCATCCCTATCCGTATCCAGCCCCAACCGAATGCCGCCATTGTTGTCGTCTGCCCTATTCTCCTCCGACTCAAAATCGGTGGCAGAACTACCCGCTAAACCACTGATATAAACAAAAAGAGCAATTGATAAGAAACCAGCTCCAACCAAAAAGAGAATAAGCCACCCCAGCTTGCCAAGCAAAATCTGGGGAAGGGCAAGCAAAAAGGAAGTAGCTAGGAAAGGCTTTCTTAACCCCGAAAAAGAAAATAATGTGTTCATAATCATACTAGTAGTTATATTGTTCATAATTAGAAGTTTTAGTTAATTAAAGAGTTTACTTATAGCACATGAATTTACATTTTTATAAACCGTGAATTGCATCATAAGTACATCACCTCTTTGACGGGATTATATAGTCCCGTCCAAGATTATCAACCGTGAGGTTTCAAAATGTGCAAAAAGCATTATACCCATCTTTCAAAAAAGAACAGGTGATGATAGAAAACAATAAACAGTTAATTCTACCAGAATTATAGAAGGAAGGGGTATGCGCTTTATAACTCGGCGTTTAGATCCTTGCCCTTCTGCTATTAGCCGAGAAACTCAGCAGGATCAATTATAATGACAGGTGATGCACCTATATATAGAGGGAATTCATCCTTAATAGAAGCTAAGAAAAGCAAAACCAGAAATCTTAAAAAGGATAGTGTCTTTAAGGAATAGTGGGGGATATAAGATGTAGCAATAATATGTGGCAATAGTATAAGAGAATAGCAATTATGATGACCCCCGATGATACCCATCTAAAACAAATAGACGCAGCCTCCTCTGACAAAGTGGATAAGGGGTTCCGTTTTGAACGCCATGTGAGAGATTGCCTTAGACACAATCCGCTTTATGAGATTTACTTTAGCAAAGTATGGTTACGGCGTGAATGGACAAAGGAACAGGGGATATCCCAACAAGACATAGGCATAGACCTGGTTGCCCAAAAGGAAAATAGTGAGCTCTGCTCCATTCAGTGTAAGTATTATGATAGAGAGGCAGTTCTTGATAAGGCAGGCATAGATAGTTTTCTCACCGCTTCAGCCATGTCCTTTAATGGCGCGAAGTTTAGCGAGTGTTACATAATCAGCACCACCGACAAGATAGGCAAGAATGCGAGAAAGGTTATGGCGGATTTTCGTATTCCCTGCCAGCTGGTAGATTATTATTCTGACATCGCTCCTGAAAAGGTAGGGGAACTACCACAGAAATATGATGCTCCCAAAGCGTCTAAAAAGAAGCAGCTTCGCCCTGACCAAGAGCAAGCAGTAGCCGATGTCCTCAAAGGGCTTCAAACTGCTGACAGAGGCAAGTTGATAATGGCGTGTGGAACTGGCAAGACTCTGGTTTCCTTGAAGATAGCCGAAAGGCTGCTAAGAACAAAGCCAAAGCAACAAGGGCTGATACTCCTGCTAGTGCCCTCCTTGGCATTGTTGTCCCAGACCCTGAGAGAATGGGCGGCACAAGCGGATAGCTTGGCTCGTATTTTTGCGGTTTGTTCGGACGCTAAAGCTGGCAAGGACGATGAAGACACTTCAATCAGCGAGCTTGGTATGGCACCCACCACTGACAGTGACAGGTTAGCGGCTCAACTGAGGGAGCCCTTAGGGTCGGGAAGGATGACGGTCGTATTTGCTACCTACCAGTCTATTGAAGTAGTTGCCGAGGCTCAGAAGAAATTTGATAGGGTCTTTGATTTGATTATCTGTGATGAAGCCCATCGGACGACTGGGATAGAGGCTGAAGCCAAGAAGATCTCTCCCTTTGTGCTGGTGCATGATAAGGACTATATTAAGGCAGCCAAGCGGCTCTATATGACGGCGACGCCGCGCATCTATAAGGAGTCGGCAAAGCAAAAGGCAAAGGAGCGGGATATCATTGTCTATTCAATGGATGATGAAGCTAGCTATGGTAAGGAGTTGCATAGGCTTAACTTTTCTTCTGCGGTTGGGCAAGGTCTCTTAGCCGACTATAAGGTGCTGATTCTGGGTGTCTCGCCGGCTGACCATGCTGGTTTAGAGACCAGCATAGAGTTGAATGACACAGCCAAACTGATTGGCTGTTGGAATGGCTTGGCTAAACGAATCGCTAATCTAAAGGAAGCGGGGATTGGAGAGGAAGAGAGACCTATGAAGCGCGCCGTTGCCTTCTGCTCGACCATTAAGTCATCTAAGCAGATGAGCGAACAATTTACCAAGATAATAGAAGCCTATCACCAAGAGATACTTCCCCAAGAGACGCCAAGGGAGGAGGTGCTTGAATGCGAGATGAAACATGTAGACGGCACTCAGAATGTGCTTGAACGCAACCAGAAGCTAAATTGGCTCAGAGAGGAACCCGGCGACTATAGGTGTCGTGTTCTTAGCAATGTTCGTTGTCTGTCTGAGGGAGTGGATGTGCCAGCTCTGGATGCGGTGATCTTTCTTCAGCCGAGGAAATCTCAGGTGGATATAGTTCAATCGGTTGGCAGGGTGATGAGAAAACCGCATGGCAAAAAATATGGCTATATCATTCTTCCTATTCCTGTCCCGCTGAATGAGGATGCCGAAAAGGCATTGGACCGCAACGAGCGCTATGGCGTGGTCTGGGATGTGCTACAGGCATTGCGTTCCCATGACGACAGATTTAACCTTGAGATTAACCAGATAGAGCTGAATAATGAGCCTAGCGAACGCATCCTCGTAGATGTGGTTGGGCAGGATGAAGAGGCAAGTGCCAAGCTGAGTGAGAAGATGAAATCCCAACAACAATCCCTTGATATAGAAGTTTGGCGTGATGCCATCTTGGCGCGGGTGGTGCTCAAATGTGGCGATAGGCGCTATTGGGAAAAGTGGGCAAAAGATGTAGGCGAGATAGCCCAGCTTAGCAATCGACGCATAGAGGCACAGATCAAGAAGATGGAGGAGAAAGGGGATGAGGCCTTCAACAATTTTCTTGCTGGTTTGAGGCGCAATCTCAACCCAGCAGTTAGCCAAGCAGATGCCATAGATATGCTGAGCCAACATATAGTGACTCGGCCGGTGTTCAATGCTCTGTTTGAGGGCTATGACTTTGCTGAGCGGAATCCGGTTTCGGTTGCCATGCAGAATATGCTGGATCTATTGGAGGAGAAGAATGTTCAGGTGGAAACCGAAAAGCTGGAAGACTTCTATAGGAGCGTGTCCGAGCGAGCCAGGGGGATTGACAATATGGCAGGTAAGCAGAAGGTCATCAACGAGCTCTATGAAGAATTCTTCCGCACTGCCTTTCCTCAGATGGCAGAGCAGCTTGGCATAGTCTATACTCCGCCTGAGGTGGTGGATTTCATCCTCCATAGCGCCAATAGTCTGCTACAAAAGGAATTTGATCTTAGTCTCAGCAGTGAGAATGTCAATCTGCTGGATCCATTTACTGGCACCGGCACCTTCATCAGTCGTCTGCTCCAATCTAATCTCATTAAGGACGAAGATCTAGAGCGTAAATATGCTAGGGAACTCCACGCCAATGAGATAGTCCTGCTGGCATACTACATAGCTGCCATTAATATAGAGCAAGCATTTCACTATAGACGCCAGCAGAAAGACAGTGGCTATGGCTATAGATCTTTTGAAGGTATGGTGCTGACCGATACCTTTCAACTATACGAGGGTGAGGATATGGTATCTCAAATTCTGCCGATTAACTCGCGCCGAGCCGTCAGACAAAAAGATAGGACCATTCAGGTGATTATAGGTAATCCTCCCTATTCGGCTAAGCAAAAAGACGTCCATGACAACACTCCCAACCTGTCCTATCCCAAATTGGACGAGAAGATCCGCACTACCTATGTCGCCCATTCGGTTGCAACGAATAAAGTAAATCTCTATGATTCTTATATTCGCGCCATTCGCTGGGCAAGCGATAGATTGGGTGATGAGGGGATCATTGGCTTTGTCACCAATGGCAGCTATATAGACGGTAATGCAGCTGACGGACTCCGCGCTCATTTGCTCAAAGATTTCACCAGTGTCTATTGCTTCAATCTGAGAGGTAATGCGCGAGTCTTTGGTGAAAAACAAAAGCAAGAAGGTGGAGGGATTTTTGGTCAAAACTCTCGCGCTACCATTGCCATAAGCTTTCTGGTTCGCAACTCCCCCCCCCCCCCCCCCCCCACTCACCCGCTCACCAAGCGGCTCTACTATTATGATATAGGCGACTATCTCAGCCGAAAAGAGAAGCTAGATAAGTTGAGTCAGCTGGCTTCGGCGGCAAGGGTGAAATGGCAAAGCATCAAGCCAAATTCTTATCACGACTGGATAAACCAACGAAGCCCTCAATTTGTCCAGTTTATTCCTCTGGGAGCCAAAGCAAATAAGAAAAAGCCTGGTTCTGTGCCAACTATCTTTAATCAATATAGTCGTGGAGTTGGGACAAGTAGAGATAGTTGGGTCTATAACTTTTCCCTTTCTTCCTTGAAAGAGAATATGGCAGGGATGATTGATTTTTACAACCAACAACTGAAAGAATATCAACGCAAGAAAAAGGAGGATAGCAGTCTATCTTCTAATCAAGTCATTAGTATGGACAGGACCAAGATAAAATGGGATATTTTCCTCCAAGATGCTCTAGCGAGAGGCAAAAAGGGCAAGGTAAATTTTGACCATATTCGCCCCACTCTCTATCGTCCCTTTGTGCCCAAGCACCTCTACTTTGATAGGCAATTTAATAGTAGCGTTTATCTGCAACCGCGCTTCTTCCCTCAGCCGGATTCGGCCAATCAAGTCATCTGTGTGAATGGTATAAGCAGCTCGGTTGATTTTTCTGCTCTGATGGTAGCTAGGGTGCCTGATTTGAATTTTTATCATACCGGTCAGTGTTTTCCCCGCTATGTCTATAGCAAAGAGCAAGAGGATCTCACCAACAGTGATGGCAATGGCAGACAAGGCAATATTTCTCCCTATGCTCTCAAAGAATTTCGCTCTCACTATAAGGACGAGCAGATTGATAGGGATGCCATCTTCTACTATGTCTATGGGCTGCTCCACCATCCTAGCTATAGAACCAGATTCAGTGCCGACCTTCGTAAGCTACTGCCTCACATTCCTTTCGCCAGTAACCTTAGAGACTTCTGGGCTTTCAGTGAAGCGGGCAAACGGTTGGGACAGCTCCACATCGGCTATGAAGAATTGACTCCCTATTATCTACAGATCCACGAAAGGAGAGGCGAAATAGTTAAAAGAGATGAAAGAAATGAAAAAGGCCATTATCGCGTCACCAAGATGCGCTTTGCTGGCAAGCCGGGCTATCCAGATAGGAGCTGTATTCAATACAACGACCATATCTTCATTGAGGGGATTCCACTGGCAGCCTATGACTACAGAGTAAATGGTAATTCGGCAATAGAATGGCTGATGAAATGCTATCAGGTAAAGATTGATAAAGATAGTGGCATCAAACAGGACCCAAATGAATGGTCTGATAATCCTCGCTACATCATTGACCTCATCGGCAAGCTAGTCCAACTAAGCCTCACCACCCTAAAAGAAGTAGCCAAGCTCCCTGAGCTGAAATTCCCCAAAGAGAATTAAAGACTTACATAGCCTTAGGGTTTGCATGACAGCCCAATGGCAACCTATCAATAGTATCCTCACTTTTTCCATCTATTGAAACTCAATAGTTCACGCCTTTCTATCCTTCTCTCTTTTTTGCCTCATCAATATTCAAGCCATTGAACTCGCGAACAAGAGTGATGGATCAGGCACTGGATGAATTGCGTTCTGAGATGGATGAGCTGCGTTCTGAATAGCAAGGCAAACGGGGTCGGGCAACTGAGGGCATAGGCGTATAAGACATAAGGGCATAATCCTCTATAATATTCCTATAATATGAGGCAACCATGACTGATGAGCCAGTGAAGGTTAATCCTATCCTTTTGCGTAAATGTCGTGAGCAAGTGAATCTTTCCATTGATGAGGTTGAGCAGAAATTAAACTTAACGACACTTGCCAAGATGGAACAAGAAGGAAGGAAACCTACTCGTAAGCAACTGTTCGAACTGGCAGACCTCTATTTAGTCGGTCCAGGGCTATTCTTTCTTAAAGGCGACCAGATACCAGAGCATTCTAATTTTCAGCGGCTGATTCCAAAGTATCGGACCCTCCAACAAGAACCAAAGCGCTCCTCTCATATGATTCGACCTTTGTCTAATACTTCAACTATTTCAGAACAAGAACCAACGCGCTCTTTTCATATGATTCGACTGATGGTTAAGGTTATCTACTTGCGCGAGTTTTTGCTTGATTTATATGAAGACCTAGAAGAAGAGATAGGTGTTTTTTCGCCACCAAAAATTCAGCTCAGATCTACTCAAGACGCAGTCGAGGCGGCGCCAAAGATAAGAAGCTGGTTAGGATTTGGGGCGGATGATAAGCCAACTCTTGAGAAGTGGAGAGAAGCCATAGAGAACAAGGGAGTATTCGTTTTTATGACGAGCCCCTACAATCATTGGTCAAAAACAGCTATAGAAGACTGCCGCGGCTTTGCGTTTAACTATTCCAAATTGCCAATTATTGTCATTAATGACAGCGATAGTTATAGGGCGCAATTGTTTAGCCTAATGCATGAGTTGGGTCATTTGCTTTATGGTGGGAAAAATGTATTGGACAGTGGAGACGGTTTTTTGGATGCAGGTTGGGACCAAGATCAATCTCTTCCTAACCAAGATAGTGAAGAAGAAAAGATATGTAATCGCTTTGCTGCTGAGATTCTGGTGCCAGCAGCTGCATTATTGCAAGAGTTGCCAGCTGGCTTTGCTGTTTATTCCATTGAAGAGAAATGGAAGGTCTGCAAGAAAATGGCAAAGACATTCAATGTGAGCGCACTGATGATCTCTTATCGTATGGTGACATTGGAACAGATAACAGCAAAAGACTCAAGGAAACTCCGCTTGTTTATGAACGAAGAATACAAAAAAAAGCGGCTTGCTTCCAGAGGGGGAAGGCCGAGGAATATTCCTAAAGAAAGACTACGCCAATATGGAAGCATTTATGTCCGAGGGATGTTGGCAGCCTATTATGCTCAAGAAATGACTCTACACAAATTGTATCAAAATCTTTCATTTAGAACTGTTGAGGATGTTAAAAAGTTAGAAGAATTGATGTGAGCACTGCTTCAATCTATCTTATTGAATCTATCAAAGAAATTGAGATTGAGGTTCCTCTATTACTCCCTCCAACCAAGCTGGCGCTAGACTTCAAATGCGCCGATTGACAAGGTTTAGACCAAGACACTTAGATGTCTATATGAGCATATTGATAATTTGCTTAGCAAGGCAAACGGGGGGTTGGCAATTTAGGGCATAGGGGCATAATCCTCTATAATATTACCGTCCCTTAATATGGAGTAACTATGACTGACGAGCCATTGAAGGTTAATCCTATCCTTCTGCGTAAGTGTCGTGAGCAGCTGAACCTTTCTATCGAAAAGGCTGAAAAAGAACTAAAGTTTAAGACACTTGCCAAAATGGAAAAAGGAGAAAGGCAACCTACCTATAATCAACTGACCAAACTGGCAGAAGTCTATCTAGTTGGTCCAGGCCTGTTCTTTCTTAAGGGCAGCCAAATACCAGATCATTCCAATTTTCAGCAGCTGATTCCAAAGTATCGAATCCTTGACCAAGGATCAAAGCCATCATCTCGTATGAGTCAGCTTATGGTTAAGGTTATCTACCTGCGCGAGTTTTTGCTTGACTTGTATGAAGATCTAGAAGAAGAAATAAGTGATTTTTCACCACCCAAAATTCAGCTCAGATCTACTCGAGACGCGGTTGAGGCGGCGCCAAAGATAAGAGACTGGTTAGGATTTGGGGTAGATGATAAGCCAACTTTTGAGCAGTGGAGAAAAGCCATAGAAGACAAGGGAGTATTCGTTTTTATGACGAGCCGTCATCAGTATTGGTCAAAAACAGCTATAGAAGACTGCCGCGGCTTTGCGTTTAACATTTCCCCTTTGCCAATTATTGTCATTAATGACAGCGATAGCTATAAGGCGCAATTGTTTACCCTAATGCATGAGTTGGGTCATTTGCTTTGTGGTGAGGAAATTATATTGGACAGCGGGGGTGATTTTTTGGATGCAAGTTGGGGACAGGATCAATTTTTTTCCAACCAAAATAGTGAAGAGGAAAAGATATGTAATCGCTTTGCTGCCGAGATTCTGGTACCAGCAGCTGCACTAAAGCAAGAGCTGCCAGCTGGCTTTTCTGGTTCTTCCATTGCAGAAAAACGGAAAAGTTGTCAAAAAATAGCAAAGACATTCAAAGTGAGTGAGCTGATGCTCTCTTATCGTATGGTGACATTGGAACAGATAACAGCAAAAGACTCAAGGGATATTCGTTTGCTTATGAAGGAAGAACATAAAAACAAACTGCTTGCTTCCAGAGGGGGAAGACCGAGGAATGTTCCTAAAGAAAGGCTACGCCAGTATGGAAGCATTTATGTCCGAGGAGTGTTAGGAGCCTATTATGCCAAGGAGATGACCTTACACAAATTGTGTCAAAATCTTTCAATTAGAAGGGTTGAGTATATTAAAAAGTTGGAAGGATTGATGTGAGCACTGCTTCAAGCTCTCTTATTGATGCCAGTTCAAGCTACCTTATTGACGCCAGTGCTGCGATTGCTATGTGGGAAGAAATGTATCCGCCCGAGAATTTCCCAACTTTCTATGCTCTAATGGGGCAAAAATTCTTAGCTCTTAATATCTATTTTGTTAAACCAGTCTTTGATGAGATAGAAAAGACGCAAGGAAAATTAGGAGATGATGATCTAATAGCTTGGTTGAAAAAGACCCTTGGTGAAAAATCTTTCATCAATACTCTAAATCAAGGAACGTCCGAAAGAGTAAACGAGTATACTGTCACCTATTTAGGCGAAGGTGGTGCTAAACGAGAAGGAGTAGACCTCAATGACCTCTTACTCGTAGCAACGGCAAAAGAATATGGTTTTACTATAGTGACTCAAGAAGGAATACAGTCATCCCCACCTAAGAAGAAAGAAAAATATAAGATACCTGCGGTTTGTCAGAAAGAAGAAGTAAGGTGTATTAACCTGATTGAGTTTATCAAAGAGATTAAGCTGGTGGTTTAGTCAATACCAAGCTGCTCCTATCACTCCCTCCTTTTCACTTCCTTCCTCACTCCTGATCTATAATTCAGCCTCAATGCATCTTCCCTTTCACCCCTCCTTTTTTCACTCCCCTCTCCTATCCCCCTCCCTTCACTCCCTCCCAGCCGAGCTGGCGCCAGACTTCAAATGCACCGACTGCGACTGCATTGGCAAGGTTTAGACTACGCCCCTTAGATGCCATAGGTATTTTAACTTTAGTCATAGGCACATCAGCTAGTTCTTCCCATGGCAACCCAGAGCTTTCATTGCCAAAAAGCAGTCCCGCCCCTGCCACATAGCGTGCCTCAGTGTGGTTTTGTTTGCCCCTAGTGGTGAAGGCGTAAATGGATTTAGGTTTGGCCCTAGCTAAATAGGCATCAAAATCCTTATGTAGATATATCCTTGCCCTATCCCAGTAATCCAATGAGGCTCTCTTGATGCGCTTCTCATCCCAGATGAAGCCGAAGGGGTGGATGAGATGAAGCTCAACCGAACAATTGACGCTCAAGCGAATGACATTGCCAACATTCTGCGGAATCTCGGGTCTCATCAAGACCAAATGAAATAGTGCCATCAACCAAGCAACCCAAGGACATTCCCCGCCAAGCGCTTGGCCGGCAAGGTCACATCTAGGCAATGGCTAGGTTCTTTCCAGCTACGCAACCAGACCAGTTGCCGAGTGGCAGCTATTGAACGATTCACCATCTCAGCAAGACCAAATGAACCCCCAATGGAAGCCATCAACCAAGCAAACCAAGGACATCCTCCGTCAAGCGCTCGGCTGGCAAGGTCGCATCTAGGCAATGGCTGGGCTCTTTCCAGCTACGCAACCAGACCAGTTGCCTCTTAGCCAGTTGCCGAGTGGCAGCTATTGAACGATTCACCATCTCAGCAAGACCAAATGAACCCCCAATGGAAGCCATCAACCAAGCAAACCAAGGACATCCTCCGCCAAGCACTCGGCTGGCAAGGTCGCATCCAAGGAATGGCTAGGTTCTTTCCAGCTACGCAACCAGACCAGTTGCCGAGTGGCAGCTATTGAACGATTCACCATCTCAGCAAGACCAAATGAACCCCCAATGGAAGCCATCAACCAAGCAAACCAAGGACATCCTCCGTCAAGCGCTCGGCTGGCAAGGTCGCATCTAGGCAATGGCTGGGCTCTTTCCAGCTACGCAACCAGACCAGTTGCCTCTTAGCCAGTTGCCGAGTGGCGGCTATTGAACGATTCACCATCTCATCATAGTCATAGAGATTGTCTAAGTGCTCCCACACCTGCCTATAGCCTACCGAACGAATCGAAGAACAATCCAATGAAAGATTCGGTTTCTGCTTGAGCCATCTCACCTCATCAATCAAGCCATTGTCAATAAAGGATTGAAATCTAAGCGCAAGCCGCTGATGTAAGACCGAACGATTGGGAAAGAGAAGGAAAAAGGTCATTATCTGCTCGCCTCTTTTGGCAGAATCCTCCTTAATACCTCCCTGTCTTGGACGCTTTTGTAATTGAGACAAAGGCGCTCCGCCCTGCTCAATTACCTCCAAGGCTCGCAGCAGCCTCTGGCGGTCTTGCGGGTGAATATGGGCAGCTGCGTCCTCATCCAGTTGTTTTAGAATAGGATGAAGCGCCCCCACTCCTCTCCTAGCAGCCAGGCTCAGATACTTAGCCCTAATCCTATTATCAGCCTCTGGCAACTGGCTAAGACCATAGAGCAAGGCATGAACATAGAACATAGTTCCCCCAGCTACGATAGCCATCTTCCCCTTCCGCCTGATCTCATCAATTGCTTGACCGGCATCCCTAACAAATTGACCGGCGGTATAATTCTCGACTGGATCCACTATATCAATAAGATGGTGCTTAATTGCTGCTCTTAGAGCCAAATCTGGTTTTGCCGTTCCCTTATCCAAGCCTCTATATACCTGAACCGAGTCGGCGCTGATGACTTCTCCGTCCAATAGAGCTGCCAATCGGCAAGCCAATGAACTCTTACCCGCCCCAGTAGGACCCAAAAGGATGAGAGTGGTGCCTCTCTCAGCCAAGCTTGCCAAAGCTCATGAGTTTCTTATAACGCTTTGCTAGAAGGTCCTCTTTGTTTTGAGATTGGAGTTTCTTTATCTTATCTTGAAGTAGATTTTTTAGGGTGTCATATAGATGACGCGGATTGCGATGAGCGCCGCCGCTGGGTTCAGCTAGCACCTCATCTACCAGCCCCAGTTTTTTTAGTTTAGCGGCAGTGATACACATTGATTTAGCTGCTGTGGATGCATGCTGAGCGTCACGCCACAGAATAGATGCACAGCCTTCCGGCGAGATGACCGAGTAGATGGAATATTGGAGCATTATCAACCAATCGCATACCCCTATGGCAAGGGCGCCGCCCGAACCACCTTCTCCTATCACCACACTCACCACAGGCGTATCTAGTCTTGACATTACCTCTAAGTTGCGCGCTATGGCTTCGCTTTGTCCTCGCTCCTCTGCTCCTATGCCGGGATAAGCGCCAGGAGTATCTATAAAGGTAATGATGGGCAGGTTAAACTTTTCTGCCAATCTCATCAACCTTAAGGCTTTACGATAGCCCTCTGGTTTTGGCATACCGAAGTTGCGCTTCACCTTCTCATCCACCTCTCGCCCCTTTTGATGTCCTATAACCATCACAGGCATCCCACCCAGTCGGGCTAGAAAACCAACTAATGCGGCATCATCTGCATAGACTCGGTCTCCGTGTAATTCTTGTTCGCCCTCAAAGATATTAGCCACATAGTCAAGAAAATAGGGTCGGGCGGGGTGGCGTGCTACCTGAGCAATCTGCCAATCGGTCAGACCAGCAAAGACCTTAGTAGTTATTAGCTCAAGCCGTTCCTCTAATTTGAGAACCTCACCAGTAACATCTATCTCGCCATCATTACCGACTGTATGCAGTCCTTCAAGCTTCTCCTGCACCTCGGCTATAGGCTTCTCAAATTCCAAATATTCCATTGGTCTGTCTCCTGTTCATCATTCGCTTATTATACCCTTTATTCTTATAAATGAGAAAATTCTAGCAAAAATATGTGTATTCTAAATTGGATTTTGGCGTGTTTTTTTTTTGCGAAAGTCCACCATCAATGAAGCAATAAACCACCAGCATAAAAGAATGGAAGCCATAAGAGACTAGTCAAAGCCAGTCGGCAATTTGTCTGTTTGTCAGTCCAAGGAGGGAAGCAGATTGTCTAAACGGGTCTGGTTTAGTTGGGGTTCGCCAGTCACCTCATTCAAAGACCACCAACTACGCCATTTGGCTGGAGCTGTCGGAGTGCAGCGAATGGCGGGATATTCATCCGACCCACCGAAGTCCCAAATAAGATTGTCATCGATTCCCTCACCCGCTGTTATGTTCCCACTATGGTCTTCATCACACCAAACAGCCAATGGCTCGTCCCCATCGCTAAATATATTCATATCATTATCCCAACTATCATAAATCCCTTCATAGCCTGTCGGCATCCGAAGTTGATCGCCGGTCTTGGCTTCACCATGGCGGCCACTATTGATGCCGCTAGTCCCTTTGTCCCAGTAAGAAGCAACTCCTTCCCCAATTCCTCCCCCAGTCAACATATCAACATTACTGCCTGAGACCACATAGGAATAAGCAAGCTTGCCAGATTGAAAAAATCCTACCAGACCGCCTAGATCACCAGATCTTCCCACCTCAGCTGCCACAACCGAAGAAGAAACAATCCGAGCTTCTTGACCCAATCCTACCAGACCGCCCACATCATCAGTCCCGCTCACCTCAGCTG
This sequence comes from Gammaproteobacteria bacterium, assembly GCA_965215225.1. Classification (GTDB taxonomy): domain Bacteria; phylum Pseudomonadota; class Gammaproteobacteria; order CBDBNL01; family JAAOII01. Next base: position 538,513 of record OZ244039.1, on the reverse strand, counting down.
CCACAACCGAAGAAGAATGAATCCAAGCCGCATTACCACTCCCCACCAAACCGCCTACATTATTACCATTCCCACGTACCTCAGCTGCCACAACCGCAGAAGAGTGAATCCGAGCTCCTTCACCATATCCCACCAGACCGCCTAGATTATCAACTCCGCTCAGATTACCTACCACAACCGCAGAATAATGAATCCGAGCCGATGGACCATTCCCCATCAAACCGCCTACAGTATTACCAGTTCCGCTCACCTCACCCGCCACTACCGAAGAAGAAACTATCCGAGCATCTTCACCATTCCCCACCAGACCGCCTATTTGATCACCTCCGCTCACCTCAGCTGCCTCAACCGAAGAAGAATTAATCCGAGATTCTTGACCATTCCCTACCAAACCACCTACAAAAGCAAACCCGCTCACCTCACCCACCACACCCGAAGAAGAAATAATCGCAGCATCGAAACCAGACCCCACCAGACCACCTATACTACCATCTCCACTCACTTCGGCTGCCTCAACTGAAGAAGAAATAATCCGAGCCGACTGACCACTCCCCACCAGACCGCCTACTCTAAGCCTACCTACCACTCTCTCAGCACGAAGTCTAAGATTGCGAATCTCCGAATTCGCGGCTATACGGCCAAACAAACCCACACAGTCCTGATTGGAACGATCAATGGTTAAATTACTAATCGTCCAGCCATTGCCTTCAAAAGTTCCTTCAAAAGCAGCTCCTTGACATGCTTGTCTAGAACTTTCTGTATCATGTCCCAATGGTTGCCAATTAGCATAACCAACAAGACTTATATCAGCAACTAGCTCATAACCAGCACAGGACCTAATGCCACTGGCACCACCACAACCATTGGTGTCCAGCTCCTCAGCCTCCAATAACCTACTCCCATTGCCCCTCAAAGCATAGCGAACCCCATCTAACTCCGCCGCTCTGGCCAGCTCTATCAACCCATCGCCATCATCATCTATGTCCTCACCATCCATTACACCATCCTCATCGCAATCGCTAGCTAGGATACATCCAGCTGCCTCATCCCTATCTCCGACCCTATCATTATCACAATCCGCTAACAGCGAACAACTCACCCCACCTAAACTACTTTGTTGCTCCCTCTCATCAGTATCATCCAGCCCATCATTATCGTCATCTGTATCCTCACTCATATCACGGCAACCATCCCCATCATTATCGCTCGAACCATTGCTCGTCCAACCTGTCTCACCAGCAAGACACTGATCTAAATTATCATTGACCCTATCATTATCATCATCTTCATCCTCACTACTTGCATCACGGCAACCATCCCCATCATAATCAGTAGAGCCATTGCTCGTCCAACCTGTCTCACCAGCGCGACATTGGTCTGAATTATCATGGACATCATCATTATCGTCATCCTCATCCACACTATCGGCTCGCCTATCTTCATCCGTATCCAGCCCCGACCGAATACCCCCGCTGTCATGATCTAGCCTATTCTCATTCCAAATAAAAACAATCTCTACCTCTCGCTTCTCTCCATTACTAAGAGCGCCCACAATCGTAAAAGTCCAATCGAATTCATCATTTAGCCCAGTAAATTCATAGCTGCTATCAATAAATTCAGTTGTGTTGATATTTTTCCCTATATACTCACTTTCACTAGTTGCTCTGATATCTAGAGAAACCAAATCGCCAAAGTCCGATCGGTTACCTATGCGAAAACCGCCGCTTATAGGAGCAAAAGTGAGTTCCATCTTAAAAGCTCTAGGAGAACTAGGAGTGCCCCCAACTGAACTGCTGCTCCCTTCACAAGCAACAAGAGCAATGGATAAGAAACCAGCCCCAACTAAAAAGAAGAGAAAGCGCTTCCCAAACAAAATCTGAAGGAGGGCAGGCACAGCAAGCACAAAGGAGGCACAGCGGAAGAGCATAATGAGGGAGCTAAAGAAGTGGTGTAATGGGAACCTAGTCATGATCCTAATCATATCAAAGCACCCAAACGAACGCCTCATTAACAATGAAAATGACTTCACTTTATTATGTTTATTCTATGTCTATTATTTTACCACAAGGATAAGAAATACTAAGACATTAATTTAATAAAATAAACAGCTCATCTAAGCAGCTCTAGTTGGAGTGGATCTTGTCCTACTCAAGTATCTATGCCATTTTGGATTGAAGCTGAAGAACCAGCCAAAGCCAAGCATCCGTTTATTAAGGAAGAAAACAGCTTGGCTAATCGGGTCTGGTTTAGCTGGGGTAGTCAGTCCCATTCAAAGACCATCAGCTATGTCATTGCTCATTCAAATAGCTACGCCATTTCAGTTGAAGCTGAAAAACTAATCAAAGCCAAGCAGCCGTTTATTAAGGAGGAAAGCAGCTTGGCTAATCGGATCTAGCTGGGGTAGTCAGTCCTATTCAAAGACCCTCAGCTATGTCATTGTTCATTCAAATAGCTATGCCATTTCGGTTGAGCTGAAGAACTAGTCAAAGCCAAGTATTTGTTTATTAAGGAAGGAAGCAGCTTGGCTAATCGGGTCTGGTTTAGTCGGGAGTCATCAGCCCCATCCAAAAATTACTAGCTATGCCATTGTCCATTCAAATAGCTACACCGCTTCAGTTGAAGCTAAGGGACTAGTCAAAGCCAGTCGGCTAAGTGATGGAAGCACAGCTGAGGTCAGTTGACAGTTTAGGGGAGCAGATTGCTAAACAGGTCTAGTCGGAGTGAGTCTGTCCCAGCTGTTTCAGTTGAAGCTGAAAAACTAGTCAAAGCCGGTCGGCTAAGTGATGAAAGTTGGCAGTTTAGGGAAGTAGATTGTCTAAACGGGTTTGGTTTAGTTGAGGTTCGCCATCCCCATCCAACGACCACCAGCCACGCCAGTAGTCAGGATCTATAGGAGTGCAGCGAATGGCGGGATACTCCGTATTCGTGCCGAAGTCCCAGATAAGATTGTCACTTATGTCTTCACCAGTTTCAATGCTCCCACTATTATCCTCATCACACCAAACCGCCAATGGCTCGTCAATCATCTCATCGCTAAATATAATTGGGTTATTGTCCCAAGTGTCATAAATTCCTGTATAGTCAGTTGGACTGCTAAGTTGACTGCTAGTCTTAGCTTCACCATGGTTGCCACCAGCGAAGCCCATAGTATCATTATACCAATAAGAATCAACTCCTTCCCCCATGCCACCCCCAACCAGCGCAACAGCTTGACTGTCTGAGACTACATAAGAATAAGCAACCTTGCTATTGGCAAAAGCCCCCGCCAGACCCCCTATAACACCAAGCCCTTCCATCTTAGCCACCACAACCGCAGAAGAAAAAATCCGATCCGCCGACAAACCCCACCCTACCAGACCGCCTATATTAAGAAGTCCTTCCAGCTCACCTACCACCACCGAAGAAGAATGAATCCGAACCGATCCACTCCACCCCACCAGACCACCTATACGATCACCCCCGCTCACCGTGCGCACCACAACTGAAGAAGAATGAATCCAAGCCGAGCTGCCCCACCCCACCAGACCACCTGTACGAAGAGGAGTATTACTCTCACTGCCAGCCTTTATCTCACCTGCCACTACTGAAGAAGAAATAATCCGAGCCGAGCGACCATCCCCTACCAAACCACCTACATTATTAATACCCCCGCTCAGGTTGCTCATTAGAACCGAAGAAGAAACAATTCGAACTGAGCGACCATCCCCTACCAGACCGCCTACATCAGAACCCGCCCCTCTCACCTCCTCCACCACAACCGAAGAAGAATGAATCCGAGCCGATGAACCATCCCCTACCAGACCGCCTATATCACCGCCGCCTCTCACCTCAGCTGCCACAACCGAAGAAGAAAATAGCTGAGCGCCGTTACCATCCCCTGTCAGAGCGCCTACCGAATCTCTACCTATCACTGTCTCGGCACGAAGAGTGAGATTGCGAATCGTCGCGTCCGTAGCTACATGACCAAACAAACCCACACAATCTTGACTTGAACGACTAATGCTTAAATTACTAATCGTCCAACCATTGCCTTCAAAAACCCCTTCAAAAGCAGCTCCTTGACATCCATTTGTACCAGGATCTGTATCATGACCCAAGGGTCGCCAGTTAGCATAACCAGCAAGACTGATATTCGCAATCAGCTCATAGCCAGAACAAGAAGTGATGCCGTCATCACCACCACAGCCAGTGGTGTTGAGCGCCGCATTCCCCGATGACCTGCTCCCATTGCCACTTAGAGCATAGCGAACCGCGTCCAGTTCCGCCGGCGTGGCTATCTCTATTAACCCATCGCCATCATCATCTATGTCCTCACTCTCATCACGACAACCATCCCCATCAGTATCGGTAGAAGCACCGCTTGTCACACCAGCAGGACATTGGTCTAAATTATCGTTTGTTCCATCATTATCGCAATCAGTTTTTAGGACACACCCAGCCGCCTCATCCCCATCTCGGACATCATCATCATCGCAATCCGCCAACAGCGAACATCTCACATTATTTAAATTAGTCTGCTGCTCTATCGAATGATTATCCCCCAGCCCATCATTATCACAATCCTCATGCAAACGACACACCCTTCCATCAACCGTCCCTGTATCCATCGAATCTAAAATATTGTCATTATCATCATCTATATCTTCTCCATCATCACGGCAACCATCCCCATCATTATCGCTGGAAGCATTCCTTGTCCAATTTGTCTCCCCAGTAGAACATCGGTCTAAACCATCACCTAACCCATCGTTATCGTCATCTGGATCTTCATCTCTATCACGGCAACCATCCCCATCATTATCGCTAGAACCATTGCTTATCCAATTTGTCTCCCCAGTAGAACATCGGTCTGGCTCATCATCATTTACCCCATCATTATCATCGTCATTATCCACAATATCCGCTCGCCCATCCCTATCATGATTGGCACCCGGGCGAATACCGCCGCTTACTACGTGGTCTAGCAAATTCTCTGGCCAAACAAAAGCTATCCGCACTTGTTGTTGGCTGTCATCACTGAGAATCCCTCTAATCCCAAACTTCCAAGCGGATTGGTTGCTTAGCCCGGTAAAGGGATAGCCGTCACCACTAAATGCGGTAATGGGAACAACCCTCGATATTGAAGTGCCTCCACTGGTTGCTGTGACGTTCAGAGAAACGAAATTGCCAAAGCTCGATTGGTTGGCTATGCGAATGCCGTTGCTTATGGGAGCAAAAGTGAGATCCACCCCAAAGCCGGTAGAAGAACCACCACCACCGCCAGCACAAGCAATAAGAAATAAAAAGCTAACTAAAAAGGGAATAATACCCCACACCGAACGAGACAAGCGGGGGGGGGGGGGGGGGCGTTGACGGATGCAAAAAGAAGACATAGATGAGGCTAGATGAGAGAAATGAAAACGGGTATTCACAATACTGAAGAAATGGGACCTAGCCGCCCCAGAAATGAAAATTTGTTTGGCTTTTATCACGGTTAATGATCGGTTAAAAATTAATAATCATTGAACTATTTAAAGGTAGATTTTATTATACCTCTTTTTTTATGGGAATTATATACTATTTTCCATAAAAGAGGATATTATGAAAAAGAAAGCCCCACCTAAGAAGCGAGCCCTTTTACGGTCAGGCTTTCCGCCAATAGAGGAAGCGAAGTTTAACCGCTTCACCGATTTTCTTTTACAGACGCTCGTCAAAAGGAAGACAAGAAATAATGGAATTTATGGATTTGTAGGAGATACTATATAATTCCCTTTTTTTTCATTCCTATTAAAAGTCTCGATTGAATCGAATCAGTAATTTTTGCGGAGCAACAATAATATATCTCGCTATGGACGACGATTGTTTTTTACCATCTGCCACATTCAACTCATTCACTATGCTCCATGGAAGCCATGCGATTTGGAAAACATTACCGACCAGTCCCGGCTGGTGGTTTAGCCGAAATACTGAGCCAACCACTTTGAGGTCTTCTCCTCTCGGTGTCACCGCAACATCAAAATCCATATCAAAAGTCTCTGAGCGCGTATTAAAAGTTCCGGTTGCATAAAAAATAGTTCCTTTCGGCAAGCGTTTTCTGTCGCCAACAATATCTTCAGTTAACTCAATCTCAATATACTCCGAGCGCAAAGATGATGCCGTCTGAGTCAATTCTGCGGATGCCCAAGTTCCAAGAGAAATGCCAAATTGCCTTTCACCGTAGATGAGTTCCTCAATAGCTTCCTCGGTAATGTAACCTGCGGGGACTCCGCGCCCCTCTACCAGTGACAAAAAACTACTCCACCCCATGAGCACAGCAAATATTACATTATCCATTTTTTACTTTATGTTCTTCGAAATTCCATAGGGCGTCATTATAGCACTTCCTTGCCAATTCCTTTCCCAAAGCAACAAAGAATATAGCTTAGCTTGAAAGTTTTAATTGAAATATTCGATTATTCAACTAATGAAAGCGTTTTTGAAGATTGAAATTGAGTGGTGATTGGCGATTGATTAGAGGATATTAAAGTCCACAAGCATATTAGCTGATATGCTAACCCCATAGCAGCCGAACTAAGAATAGAGATAGGAAAGGAAAAGCAACTAGCAGAAAAACACGAACTAGTTCGGCAATATAGAAAGGAACTATGCCGCTAAAAATTACTCCGAGCGGAATGTCCTTTGCCGATGAATGAATCACAAAGGCATTCAGGCCTATGGGTGGTGTTATCAACCCAACCTCCACTACTACCAGCACAATAATACCAAACCATATGGCCACTTCTTCGGCCGATAAAGCAAAACCCAATGAAGTAACTATCGGCAAGAAGAGGGGCAAGGTTATGAGCACTAGGGAGAGGCTTTCCATCAAGCAGCCCATGAGCAAATAGAAAACCAGCATGATCACTAAGACAGAGTAAGGAGATAGTCCGCTCGCCAATATAAAATCCGCCAGCAGAGGAGGAAACTGAGCCAGTGCTAGAAAACTACTAAAGAACTGTGCCCCCAAAAGAATCGCATAGATCATCGCGGTGGTGACAGCCGTATCCTGTAATGCAGCGAGAATCCCTTGCCAATTTAGCTGGCGTAAGAGCAAGGAAATAATCGTTATGGCAGCGCAACCTACCGCTGCCGCCTCAGTGGGAGTAAAGATACCGCCATAGATTCCCCCTAATACCAAGACAAATACAGCTGCCAGATGCCAAATCCTTGCTAGGCTTCTTAGCCTAAGCTGCCAACTAGTTGGCTTGAGCCGAGTAACTGAAGCAGGTCGCAACCGCACAAATATCACAATGGCGACTATGTATCCAATCACAGCGAGCAAGGCAGGTAGCAGAGCGGCAACGAACATCTTTATTAGGTTTTGCTCGGCAAAAATGGCGTAGATGATGAGCAAAATGGAAGGAGGTATGAGTATCCCCAATGTGCCACCAGCTGCTAGGCTGCCGGCTGCCAGTGAAACCGAATAGTTGCGCCGCCTCATCTCTGGCAAGGCTACTGGAGTCAAGGTAGCGGCTGTGGCAAGCGAAGAGCCGCATATGGTGCTAAACCCAGCGCAAGCCAGGAGAGTGGCTATGGCAAGACCGCCACGTCTATGCCCAACCCAATGACTAGCAAAGTCAAACAATAGCCGACTCAACCCTGCCCTAGTGGCAAGATGACCCATCAAAAGAAAAAGAGGGATCACGGCCAAGGAGTAGGAAGAAAACAGATAATAGGGGTCAGCATAAAACTTCGTCATCATAGGTTGCCAACCTATCAGAAAAGCCCCTCCGCCAAATCCTACTCCCAACATAGCTAAGGCTATGGGGATACGAAGCAGTATGAGAGCAAAGAGAACAATAAAGCCAATTAAAACAATGAGAAGACTATCCATATACTAAGAACACAAAACAGGAACAGAGCAATTATCTAATTGCGATGGGCTAAATAGAGTGATTCAATCCAAGAGCGCCAATGAAACCAAGCGGAATAGCCAGACACCAAGCCAAGCAAAGAAGTAGGCAGAATTGCGCCGGCAAACCCCCACCACAGAGGCAAAGCAAGGACTGCGCTTTGTTGATTATTTAGATAGGTATCATAACTGCCAATAGCAAGACCGATAGTTAAGACCGCACCAAGCAGACAAAACAGCCCATCGGTTAGCGCATCGCAAAACAAGCGTCCTTTTGGCGAGCGAATAAAAAACTCTATCCTTATATGAGCGCAACGGATATGAGCCCAAGGAAAAAAGGAAAAGACCGCAAAGGCAATACCCAGTTGAGTCATTTCAAAATCGCCGTTTAATGGGGCAGCAAAGAAGGTTCTGCCTAATATGGAAGCGCAGTTTATCAAAATCAAGAGCAGCAACACCAATCCACCAAGGAGAGCCAGCCAGCGACTGACAGAATAGAGATGGCGCCCCCAAGCGCTAGAATAGCAAGATTTCATAGGCAATTAATAAAGATAGGTAAGATTAGTTGCGCAGCTTGTTTTGACTAGCATAGATTTCCTCATGGCTGCTTTAATATAAATATGCCTTAATATACTTTAATATGCCTTAATATACCGATATGCTTTAATATACCGATATACCAATATACCAGTACACCTTAATATGCTTTTAATATACCGATATGCCAATATGCTTTATTATACCAATATGCCAATATACTTTCACTTATAGGAATCATAGGGAAGTATATAGGAAAGGCTAGCTGCGTGCCAGCGCTTGTTGAACCAATATACCGATATACCAATACACCTTAATATGCTTTAATATACCTTAATATACCGATATGAATATACCAATATGCCAATATACTTTCACTTATAGGAATCATAGGGAAGTATATAGCAAAGGCTAGCTGCGTGCCAGCGCTTGTTGAACCAATATACCGATATACCAATACACCTTAATATACCGATATGCCAATACACCTTAATATGCTTTTAATATACCTTAATATGCCGATATACTTTCACTTATAGGAATCATAGGGAAGTATATAGGAAAGGCTAGCTGCGTGCCAGCGCTTGTTGAACCAATATACCGATATACCAATACACCTTTAATATGCTTTTAATATACCGATATACTTTCACTTATGGGGAAGGATATAGGAAAGGTTAGTTGCGCAGCTTGTTTTGACTAGCATAGATTTCCTCATGGCTGCTTTAATATAAATATACCTTAATATACCGATATAGTTTCACTTATAGGAATCATAGGGAAGTATATAGGAAAGGCTAGCTGCGTGCCAGCGCTTGCTGGACCAACCTATGGGTTAGGTCGGGTAGGTCTATGCCTTCCAGTTCCAACAGCTTGGGATACATGCTGATATCGGTAAATCCCGGTATGGTCTGAACCTCGCTAACCACAACCGTCCCATCGGGCTTTAAGAACATATCCACCCGCATAATATGACGGCCTTCCAATGCATTGAACGAAGCAAGGGCTATTTTTTTTATCTTCTCCGTTATCTCTTCGCTCAGCTTAGCGGGAATAATCAGCTTGGCACCGTCTGGGTCATTGTATTTGGCATCATAGTCATAGAAATAGTGATCTCCCTGAACCACAATCTCACCAGATCGAGAAACGAGAATGCCGTTGCTATCTTGTAAAATCGAACATTCCAACTCGCGTCCTTCTATATGCTCCTCTACCATTATCTTATGGTCTAAGGCAAAAGCCGCGTGAACCGCCGCCTCATAGTCTTGTTTATTAGATACCAAGACCATTCCCAAAGAAGAGCCAAGATTAGCCGGCTTCACCCAGAAAGGTGTTCCTAGCAGCTCCTTTGCTTCGTAAAAACTTATATCAGTTGGTTTTCTGAGGGCTTGATGTTTCGCCACCTGGATACCTATTCCTTTTAGTAGGCGTTTGGTCACATCCTTGTCATTAGTGATGGCAGAGCCCAAAGTATCTGCTCCCACATAGGGAATCGCTAGACAATCCAACAGCCCCTGCACCCTCCCATCCTCACCAAACGAACCGTGAAGCACGGGAAAGACAAGATCAACATTAATAGGCTTAAGTCCTTGTTCCTCAATCAGAAAGAGGTGCCGACTACCTGGCTCTATCACTATCCGCCCTTGTGGCATATTATCATGAGGAGAGACCACCTCAGCCATCTGCAACCATTGACCATTACGATTAATGCCCAAATAGATACATTCATAGCCTGTGGTCTCTAAGGCCTTGGCAACCGAAGCAGCTGAAATAACCGATATCTCGTGTTCCCCAGACTGCCCGCCAAAAAGAACTGCAACTAGCACCTAGGAACTCTCTTCTTCTTTGCCATCTTCTTCCTTCCCCATCTGTCTCTGTATCTAATCATTGTAAAGATTTTATGACAACTAGGTCAATATAGAAGAAAAGACCGTGACCTTTTAGCCAAATGGACAACAAGACTAATGCTTGACCATTTGACACAATCTATCAACCGCCTCCTTCTCACTTAAGCCATCTACCTTTAGAATCAAATCCGCTGTCTTAAGATAGATGGCTGCTCGTTGAGCTAGTAGGCTTTCTATTTGCCCCTTCTTGTCCTCACCCAACAGCAGGGGACGGTCTATCTCTCCCTCAAGACGGGCATATAGCAACTCCACACTTGCCTCAAGATAGATAACCAAATGTCCCTCTTTATGTCCCTCTTTCATCGCCAAACGATTGCTCTGCCTCATTATCACTCCGCCACCAGTGGCAATGACGCTAGGATCTCCTTTAAGAGCAGTCATCAAAATAGTGGTTTCTAGCTCACGGAAGGCCTCCTCTCCTTGACGGGCAAAAATCTCTCGGATGCTAATGCCTTCTTGATTGACTAGTTCTTCATCAAGGTCGCAAAACGAAATGCCAAGCGACTTGGCAAGTCCTCTGCCTATGGTAGTCTTGCCACTGCCTGGCATACCTATGAGAAGAATCTGGCGTCCTGTCATATCAACATATTATGTCAAATCCCTCCCTTATCTTTTGTCTTTAATATTAACAAAAGACAAAGACTAGCTATGGATTTGAACTGGGCAGGGTATCTTCTAAAAGGGTCTAGTTGGAGTTTGGCAGTCCCATTCAAGAACTACCAATCACGCCAGTCAGCAGGGCTTATCGGAGTGCAGCGAACGACAGGATACTGAGTTGCTGTGCCCAAATCCCAGACAAGATTCCCACCGGTTTGTTCACCTGTTTCAATGCGCCCACTATTATCACTATCACACCAACGAGCTATGCCAGCCCCCTCATCCCAGCTGTCATAAATACTACCACTAAAGTCCGTAGGAGATTGTAACTCCGAGATGCTTTTGCTAAAAGCATCTGAAGGCAGATCATCGGTGGGAAACAAAGCCCAATAGGAATCATTAATGGTAACCGGCGAAGTATTGAGCCCGACCAACCCGTTCGTATCAGAGGAGCCGTTGATATCAGAAACAACTGCATAGGACGAAGTGAAGACAATATTCTTGTTAGCCTCCCCTATCAAACCGCCAACTCTACTGGAGCCAACTAGGCCACCGCCCGAAACCATCGAAGAGGTAATTCGTGTACCAGCACCTCCTCCTATCAAACCACCTGCACTATTGCCCCTCCCGTTGATTAAGGAAAAACGAGCCATTGAAGCAATTATCGTCCGTCCCGCAGCACTATCACCTACTAAACCGCCTAACAGATTGCGGCCATGTAGCTCATTGAAAACCGCTACGGACCCACTAATTTCCACATCCCAGCTAGAGCCAAGCAGACCACCTAGCCGATCTCGACCACGAATATCGTTGTTAATAGCAGAAGAGTGTCTTATCCTGGATGCCCAAGCATGCCCTATCAAGCCACCAATTCGGTCATTCCCAACTATCTCACTATTGACCTCAGCAGAAGTAGAAATAATCGTGCCACGGGAAAGATGCCCAATCAAACCACCTATACGTTCTTCACCTCTCAATGTGGATGAGGAAACACTAGTAGCCCGAATACTTGTCGGATCGTTACCAACTCCAGCTAAAATACCCACCCTATTCTTCCCTGTGATATGAGCAGCTTCCACCTCAAGATTACGCACCTTCCCACCTTCGATTCGGCCAAACAGACCCACACAATCCTCGCCTGAACGACTAATGTTTAAATCACTAATCGTCCAGTCATTGCCTTCAAAAGTCCCTCGAAAAACAGGTCCTTGACATCCATCTTTAGCACTATCGTTATCATGACCCAATGGTTGCCAGCCTTTGCCTTCATCAGCATTCACATAGGCTGTAAGACTTATATCCGCAACCAGCTCATAGCCAGAACAGGTAGTGATATTCACGCCCTCAGCATCTTGGCCACCACCACAGCCAGTGGTGTCAAGCGACCCACCTGGCGATGACCTACGCCCATCGCCACTAAGAGCAAACCTCACTGCATTTAATTGCCTCGCTGTTCTAATTTCTATCAACCCATCCCCATCATCATCTATATCCTCATTGTCTTTATGACCATCACCATCGCAATCTTGACCCGCATCAGCTGAGCAATCTAACCCTCTAACAGAAGGCTCGGTGCTCGGAGAACTATCCATCCCGCCGCCGCTACTACCACCACCACCACCACATGCAGCAAGAACTAATAAGAAGCCAACTCCAGCTAAGAAGAAAAGAAATCCCCGCGCCAGACAATATGAATGCTGGAAGGGCAAGACAGACATCAGAGCCCCACGGGATACACGAGCTGCCAAACCGAAAAACTGAAAAAAATAAAAGAACATCATAATAAAAAGCCGTTCAAAATAAAAAGATTAAACCTAATTTAACATAGTGCTTTATTATACCTACTTAAATAACAAAAAACCATCGAAAAATAAAAATTAATCCTAGCTAGCATAACGCTTTATTATACCTACTAAATAACAAAAAACCATCGAAAAATAGAAATTAGTCCCAGCTAGCATAGCGCTTTATTATACCTACTAAATAACAGAAAACCATCGAAAAATAAAAATTAATCCTAGCTAGCATAGCGCTTTATTATACCTACTAAATAACAAAAAACCATCGAAAAATAAAAATTAATCCCAGCTAGCATAGCGCTTTATTATACCTACTAAATAACAAAAAACCATCGAAAAATAGAAATTAATCCCAGCTAGCATAGCGCTTTATTATACCTACTAAATAACAAAAAACCATCGAAAAATAGAAATTAATCCTAGCTAGCATAACGCTTTATTATACCCACTTAAATAACAAAAAACCATCGAAAAATAGAAATTAACCCTAGCTAGCATAGCGCTCTATTATACCTACTAAATAACAAAAAACCATCGAAAAATAGAAATTAATCCTAGCTAGCATAGCGCTTTATTATACCTACTAAATTGACCTTATATTGACAAACCTCTGAATAATTATCCTTTTTTTCATGAGGTAGATTATTAAGGTAGGTTATATATTCCCGTCAGAGCTGTTGATTTGTGGTGGGAATTCATGTGCCCATTTTCAGAAAAAAACCGGCATAAGTTTGCCAAAGGTTACTCATCGGCTGTGCCGTTCCGATTTTACTATCAGCCGTAATTAAGAATTGCAAGGCTCATCAGCGAACCAACAATTAAGCGAAGAAAATATCCCCCGCCCAATGACCGAACAAGTAAGAAACCGACTGAACCACCAGCCCTTCACATCTCGCCAAAATCTAACGAGCAAGAAATCCATTGAACCACCAGTCCCTTCACATCTCGCCAAAATTCAACAAGTAAGAAGCCGACCGAACCACCAGCCCTTCACATCTCGCCAAAATTCAACAAGTAAGAAGCCGATTGAACCACCGACTATGAAAACATTGGGAATTAAAAAACCCCGCCGAGATGTTTGAACAACCCAGCGGGGTAGATATGTTACTAATTAAACATTCCTTTTACAGAATGTAGTCCCTTTCTTTTAGACCTTCTTAGATGGGATTGGACAATCTCATCCAAAACAATCAACAGAAAGGGTTTTTAATGAAACTTTCAATATGATAAGAACATTATACCCATCTTTCAGAGAAAAAAGATATATGACAGAAAAAAATGAGAAAAAACGGAATAACTTTGCCAAAGATTACTCATTGGCTGCGTCATTCCAATTCCATTATCAGCCGTAATTAAGAATTGCAAGGCCCATCAGCAAACGAGCAAATGAGCGAAGAAAGGATCTTCCCGCTCAGTAGTGACCAAACAAGTAAGAAAGCAACTGAACCACCAGTCCCTTCACATCCCACCAAAATCGAACAAGTAAGAAACCGACTGAGCCACCAACCATGAAAGTAGCTGGAATTAAAAAACCCCGCCGAGATGTTTGAACAACCCAGCGAGGTACACTATATTAAATAAAGGTTCTTTCGTTTTGAATGCAACACCTCTCTGATAAGCAACAGAGAGGCCCTTCAATGTTGCAAGAAACATTATACCCATTTTTCAAAGAAAAAACATATATGACAGAAAAAAATGAGAAAAAAACGGAATAGCTTTGCCAAAGATTGCTCATCGGCTGTATCATTCCAATTCCACTATCAGTCGTAATTAAGGTTTGTGAGGCTCATCAGCAAACCAGCAAATGAGCGAAGAAAGGATCTTCCCGCTCAGTAGTGACCGAACAAGTAAGAAAGCAACTGAACCACCAGCCCCTCACATCTCGCCAAAATCCAACAAGTAAGAAACCGACTGAGCCACCAGTCCCTTCACATCTCGCCAAAATTCAACAAGTAAGAAAGCGATTAAACCACCGACCATGAAAATGGCTGGAATTTAAAAACCCCGCTGAGATGTTTGAACAACCCAGCGAGGTACACTATGTTAAACAACTTTTCTTTCGTTTTCAGTACAACACCTCTCTGATAAGCAACAGAGAGGCCCTTCAATGTTGCAAGAAACATTATACCCATTTTTCAAAGAAAAAACATATATGACAGAAAAAAATGAGAAAAAAACGGAATAGCTTTGCCAAAGATTGCTCATCGGCTGTATCATTCCAATTCCACTATCAGTCGTAACTAAGGTTTGTGAGGCTCATCAGCAAACCAGCAAATGAGCGAAGAAAGGATCTTCCCGCTCAGTAGTGACCGAACAAGTAAGAAAGCAACTGAACCACCAGCCCCTCACATCTCGCCAAAATCCAACAAGTAAGAAACCGACTGAGCCACCAGTCCCTTCACATCTCGCCAAAATTCAACAAGTAAGAAAGCGATTAAACCACCGACCATGAAAATGGCGGGAATTAAAAAACCCCGCCAAGATGTTTGAACAACCCAGCGGGGTAGAATATTTTACTAATTAACCATTCCTTTCACAGAATGTAGTCCCTCTCTTTTAGACCTTCTTAGATGGGATTGGACAATCTCATCCAAAACAATCAACAGAAAGGGTTTTTAATGAAACTTTCAATATGATAAGAACATTATACCCATCTTTCAGAGAAAAAAGATAGATGACAGAAAAAAATGAGAAAAAAGCGGAATAAGTTTGTCAAAGATTGTTCATCGGCTGCGCCGTTCCAATTCCACTATCAGCCGAAAGGTTCGGTGTAATCAATGGCGGGAATTAAAAAACCCCGCCAAGATGTTTGAACAACCCAGCGGGGTAGAGTATGTTATTAATTAACCATTCCTTTCACAGAATGTAGTCCCTCTCTTTTAGGTCCTCTTAGATGGGATTGGACAATCTCATCCAAGACAATCAACAGAAAGGGTTTTTAATGAAATTTTCAATATGTAAAGAACATTATACCCGTTTTTTAGAGAAAAAAGATAGATGACAGAAAAAAATGAGAAAAAAAATGGAATAACTTTGTCAAAGATTGTTCATCGGCTGTGCTGTTCCGATTTTACTATCAATCATAATTAAGACTACAAGGCTCATCAGCAAACCAGCAAATGAGCGAAGAAAGGATCTTCCCGCTCAGTAGTGACCGAACAAGTAAGAAAGCAACTGAACCACCAGCCCCTCACATCTCGCCAAAATCCAACAAGTAAGAAACCGACTGAACCACCAGTCCCTTCACATCTCGCCAAAATCCAACAAGTAAGAAGCCGACTGAACCACCAGCCCTTCACATCTCGCCAAAATCCAACAAGCAAGAACTGACTGAACTACCAGTCCCTTCACATCCCACCAAAATCGAACAAGTAAGAAACCGACTGAACCACCAGCCCCTTCACATCCCACCAAAATCGAACAAGTAAGAAACCGACTGAGCCACCGACCATGAAAATGTCGGGAATTAAAAAACCCCGCCGAGATGTTTGAACAACCCAACGGGGTACACTATGTTAAACAACTTTTCTTTCGTTTTCAGTGCAACACCGCTCTGATAAGCAACAGAGAGGTTTTGCATTATTGTGTGAAAAGCATTATACCCATTTTTTAGAGAAAAAAACATATTATGACAGAAAAAAAATGAAAAAAATGAAATAGCTTTACGAAAGATTGTTTATCGGCTGTATCATTCCAATTCCACTCCCAGTCATAATTAAGACTACAAGGCTCATCAGCGAACCAGCAAATGAGCGAAGAAAGATATTTCCACTCAGTGACCGAACAAAAGATTCAACAAGCGAGAAACCGATTGAATCATCGACTATGAAAATAGCTGGGATTAAAAAAACCCCGCCGAGATGCTTGAGCAACCCAGCGAGGGAGGTAATTGAAACAATTTCCTTTAATTTTTTACTAACAAATAGCCCCTCTCTGATCTCTCACCAGAAAGAGGTCTTTCATTAATTATGAAAAGAACATTATACCCGTTTTTCAGAGAAGAATGATATATGACAGAAAAAAATGAGAAAAAAAACGGAATAGCTTTGTCAAAGATTACTCATCAGCTGTGCTGTTCCGATTTTACTATCAGCCGAAAGGTTCGGTGTAATCAATGGCGGGAATTAAAAAACCCCGCCAAGATGTTTGAACAACCCAGCGGGGCAGATCATGATTTACATCATTTTCTTTCATTTTCAACTAAGGGCAACTCCTCTCTGCCAATCAACAGAGAGGTTTTGCATTATTATGTGAAAAACATTATACCCATCTTTCAGAGAAAAAACATATATGACAGAAAAAAATGAGAAAAAAGCGGAATAGCTTTGTCAAAGATTGTTCATCGGCTGCGCCGTTCCAATTCCACTATCAGCCGAAAGGTTCGGTGTAATCAATGGCGGGAATTAAAAAACCCCGCCAAGATGTTTGAACAACCCAGCGGGGCAGATCATGATTTACATCATTTTCTTTCATTTTCAACTAAGGGCAACTCCTCTCTGCCAATCAACAGAGAAGTTTTGCATTATTATGTGAAAAACATTATACCCATCTTTCAGAGAAAAAACATATATGACAGAAAAAAATGAGAAAAAAACGGAATAGCTTTGTCAAAGATTACTCATCAGCTGTGCTGTTCCGATTTTACTATCAGCTGAAAGATTCGGTGTAATCAATAGCGAGAATTAAAAAAACCCCGCCGAGATGTTTGAACAACCCAGCGGGGTAGATCATGATTTACATCATTCTCTTTCAGTCTTAACAAAAGGCAACTCCTCTCTGACAACCAACAGAGAGGTTTTGCATTATTATGTGAAAAGCATTATACCCATTTTTTAGAGAGAAAAATATATTATGACAGAAAAAAAATGAGAAAAATGAAATAGCCTTACGAAAGATTGTTTATCGGCTGTGTCATTCCAATTCCACTATCAGTCATAATTAAGACTACAAGGCTCATCAGCAAACCAGCAAATGAGCGAAAAAATCTTCCCACTCAGTGACCGAACAAGTAAGAAGCCGACTGAACCACCAGCCCTTCACATCTTGCCAAAATCTAACGAGCACGAAATCCATTGAACCACCAGTCCCTTCACATCTCGCCAAAATTCAACAAACAAGAACCGACTGAACCACCAATGCTTCATATCTCGCCAAAATTTAACAAATAAGAACCCGATTGAACCACCGACCATGAAAGTAGCTGGAATTAAAAAACCCCGCCGAGATGTTTGAACAACCCAGCGGGGCGCACTATGATAAGCAAATTTTCTTTAATTACTAATTAACGAACAACCCCTCTCTGATCTCTCAACAGAGAGAGGTCTTTCATTATTAATTATGATAAGAACATTATACCCATTTTTGAAAGAAAAAACATATATGACAGAAAAAATGAGAAAAAACAGAATAGCTTTGTCAAAGATTGTTCATCGGCTGTGCCGTCCCGACTTTACTATCAGCCAAGAAGTCCAGTGTAATCAATGGCGGGAATTAAAAAACCCCGCCAAGATGTTTGAACAACCCAGCGGGGCAGATCATGATTTACATCATTTTCTTTCATTTTCAACTAAGGGCAACTCCTCTCTGCCAATCAACAGAGAGGTTTTGCATTACTATGTGAAAAACATTATACCCATTTTTTAGAGAAAAGAGATATATGACAGAAAAAAATTAAAAACATTCTTTGCCTTCTATTAGAAATCCTCAAATTTGGATAGGTTCTTACGAAGCGATACAAAGGCGCTTTCCTCTATTTGACGAATACGCTCTACCGACACCTTATATTCTTTTGCTAGCTGCCCTCTGGTTACCTTTTTATTATTAAGCCAGCGCCGTTGAATAATATCTAGGCTTCTACTATCCAAATACTTTATTGCTTTGATGAGAGCCCCTTGTAATTTCTGTTGTCTGGTTTCGGTTTCAGCAAGCAATTCGGGATTCATAGAGTCATCTGCCAGGTATTCTGACGGAGCGGTAGAAGTCTCGTCGTCGTCAGTCTCATCCACATCAAAAGGCACATCGCCTCCCATCAACCTACCCTCCATCTCACGCACCTCAACTGGCTTCACATTCAAGTCCTTGGCAATAGAAGCAATTTCCTCTTCAGTCAGCCAAGACAAGCTCTTCTTGTTACGGCGCAGATTGAAAAAGAGTTTGCGCTGGGGTTTGGTAGTAGCTATCTTCACTATACGCCAGTTGCGGAGGATGTATTCATGGATTTCGGCTTTAATCCAATAGACCGCGAAAGAGATAAAACGAACGCCCCGATGAGGGTCAAACCGCCTAGCCGCCTGAATGAGTCCTACATTGCCTTCTTGAATCAACTCCTGTAAGGGCAAGCCATAACCCATGTAAGAGCGTGCTATGTGAATAACAAAGCGCAAATTACCCAAAACCAAACCTTCAATCGCATCCTTATCCCCTTGGCTAAAGGACTTCACTCCCATCTCATATTCCTCCTCCCGACTTAGCATTTGAGTGTTCTTTACTGCTGCCAGATAGGCCTCAAGACTATCCCCAGATGAGGTAAGAAAAGAAAGAGGATTTATGCTAGGGCGCGATTCCTTTTCTTCTTTGGATGGTATCTTCTCCATAGACTAAGAAGCTCATAACTATGAATATCAGGCTTCCCCTAGCAAAAAACTAGTATAAAAACCAAAAAACTTATATGATTCCGCTAAATTAATTAAACAATAAAACTAATCTGCCAACTTCTTCTACCTCCTCAATTTTGCTAACCAAGCCAATTTCTCTCTTGCTTGATTAGACTTCTCTCTATTCTGCTCCCTTATAGCCAAGCCATAATCCGCCTTGGCTCTAGCCCTAAGCAAGCGATAAACACAGTCTTGCAGCGAGCCCAATGAAGCATCCATTGAGTCCTCCAATGAATACAGCTGACCGCAACCCTGGATATAACCATAAAGATAACCGATCCCTTTCTCAGCCGCCTTCAAAAAACGGTTGACCTGCCCCAGGTCCCCATCTTGATATTCTGCCACCAGATCATACCAAACTGGATCCAGTTGAGAAGCGAGCTGCGGTTGGGCAACTAGATAAGACAAGAACTTCTCCATTATAGAAACCGTCTGACTGGAAGGGTCAAAACGGGGCTTGGCTTCCTGTTTAGGCGGCTGCTCTGAGCCCGCCATTGATGGAGTTGGCCTAGACAGAATACGTATCTTCATCCCCGTCATCTCTTCTACCTTCGCCTGAAGAGAGTTGCGAAAAGCCCCCTTTGGCAACAAGGAGAGGTGCTGACCTAATTCATTCATTCGCCCCGCCTTCTCCTCAGCCCCTTTTGCCATTTTCAAATCGCCCAAGAGAAATTCGCTGAGAGAGACCCGTTCTAATTCTTGCCATGCTTGAAGCCCACTAGATTGGATAAGGCTCTGAGGGTCTTCACCAGAAGGTAAGAAGACAAAACCAATCTCTTTGCCGTCTTCTATCCAAGGCAGACACCGGACTGCAGCCCGCTTGGCCGCCTCTTGCCCCGCCTTGTCACCATCAAAAGCAAACACGAGCTTATCCGTCCATCTCAATAGCTTTCTAATATGGTCATCAGTGAGGGCAGTTCCCAAACAGGCAAGAACACTCTCCCCTACTCCAGCTAAGGCAAGCACATCCATATAACCCTCCACCACCAACAGATGTCCGGTCTTGTTTTTACGCCCGAGGGCTTGCGATGCCCCATAAAACTCTTTCCCCTTATGAAAGATACGGCTATCGGCAGAATTAATATACTTAGGCTCGTCAGCCCCAAGGGTGCGGCCACCAAAACCCAAAACCCGATTGCGCAGATCCACTATGGGAAAGATCAGCCGCTCGCGAAAGAAATCATAATGCCTCTTAGCCGCCGAATCCTCTTTGATTAGCCCAACCCTCAGCATAGCCGCTATAACTTCTTTCTTGCCTCCTGCGGCAAGATGGCGAAACAGCCCATTGCCAGCTGGCGCATAGCCTAAACCATAGTCTTTGACAAGCTCATCATCTATGCCTCGCTGTTTTAGATAATGGCGTGCCCCCTCAGCCGATTTGAGTTGTTGAGAATAAAAATCGCTTGCTTGTTGGAGAACAGCAAATGCCTCAGTATCCACCGAAACTGTAGAGGTTGTATTTGTCTGTTTGTCATAAACCACTTTCATACCCGTCATATCGGCAAGACGATGGACAGCATCGCTAAATTCGAGCGAGTCTTGCCTCATCAAAAAAGCCAGAGTATCGCCACTCGCGCCACAACCAAAACAATGAAAGAAGTTCTTTTGTGGATTGACATGAAAAGATGGCGTTTTTTCATCATGAAAAGGGCATAGTCCTTGATAACCACTGCCTGCTTTTTTAAGCCGAACATATCTCCCGACAAGATCAACTATATTCGCTTGTTCTTTCAACTGGTCAATGAAACTCTTGTTGATGAATCCTTGCGCCATCTAAGTATTATAGTTGAAGACGGATTATAAGAAGACAACTTCAAGGATTCAATAGTCCAATAGGAATCGTCCCCAATACCGAGCCAACGGCTAGGTCTGGTTTATGGGTTCGCCAAAAAGCTGAGATGATGTCGAGAGACCCGATGGTCTGATAAAGCCAATACTAGGGTTATCTGTTTGAAGAGGTAGGCAGCTGGGCTAAACAGAAGCCAGCCCAAGCCGATACCAGCGTCATCTGTTTGTGGAGGGAAGCAGTTAGTCTAAACGGAAGCTAGCTAAAACCGACACCAGCGTTATCTATCTGAGGAGGAAAGCAGCTGGGCTAAACAGAAGCTAGCCAAAGCCGATACCAGCGTCATCTGTTTATGGAGGAAAGCAGCTGGTCTAAACAGAAGCTAGTCGAAGCCGACACCAGCGTTATCTATCTGAGGAGGAAAGCAGCTGGTCTAAACAGAAGCTAGCCGAAACCGACACCAGCGTTATCTGTTTGTGGAGGGAAGCAGCTGGTCTAAACAGAAGCCAGCCGAAACCGATACCAGCGTTATCTGTCTGAGAAGGAAAGCAATTAGGCTAAACAGAAGCTAGTCGAAGCCGATACCAGCGTTATCTATCTGAGGGGGAAAGCAGCTGGTCTAAACAGAAGCCAGCCGAAGCCGATACCAGCGTTATCTTTCTGAGAAGGAAAACAATTAGGCTAAACAGAAGCTAGCCGAAACCGACACCAGCGTTATCTATCTGAGGAGGAAAGCAGCTGGGCTAAACAGAAGCCAGCCCAAGCCGATACCAGCGTCATCTGTTTGTGGAGGGAAGCAGTTAGTCTAAACGGAAGCTAGCCCAAATCAATACCAGCGTTATCTGTCTGAGAAGGAAAGCAGTTAGGCTAAACAAAAGCCAGCCCAAGTCAATACCAGCGTCATCAGTTTGTGGGGGAAAGCAGCTGGTCTAAGCAGAAGCCAGCCGAAGCCGATACCAGTGTCATCAGTTTGTGGAGGGAAGCAGCTGGTCTAAACAGAAGCCAGCCGAAGCCGATACCAGTGTCATCAGTTTGTGGGGGAAAAGCAATTAGACTAAACAGAAGCCAGCCCAAATCAATACCAGTGTCATCTGTTTGTAGGGGAAAGCAATTAGGCTAAACAAAAGCTAGCCCAAATCAATACCAGCGTTATCTGTCTGAGGGGAAAGCAATTAGGCTAAACAGAAGCTAGCCGAAACTAATACCAGCGTCATCTATCTGAGGAGGGAAGCAGCTGGTCTAAACAGAAGCCAGCCGAAGCCGATACCAGTGTCATCAGTTTGTGGGGGAAAGCAATTAGGCTAAACAGAAGCTAGCCGAAGCCGATGCCAGCGTCATCTTTCTGAGAAGGAAAGCAATTAGGCTAAACAGAAGCTAGCCGAAGCCGACACCAGCGTTATCTATCTGAGGAGGAAAGCAGCTGGGCTAAACAGAAGCCAGCCCAAGCCGATACCAGCGTCATCTGTTTGTGGAGGGAAGCAGTTAGTCTAAACGGAAGCTAGCTAAAACCGACACCAGCGTTATCTATCTGAGGAGGAAAGCAGCTGGTCTAGACGGAAGCCAGCCAAAGCCGATACCAGTGTCATCAGTTTGTGGGGGAAAGCGATTGGTCTAACCGGGCTTGGTTTAATTGGGGTTTGCCATTAACCAAAGACCACCAGCCACGCCATTCGACAGGAGCTACGGGAGTGCAGCGAATGGCAGGATATTGACTTGAAGTGCCGAAATCCCAGATAAGATTATCACTGGTTTCTTCACCCCCTTCTATGTCCCCACTATTATCCCTATCACACCAGACCGCCAATGGCACGTTCCCTTCGCCAAATAAATTTGTGTTATCGTCCCAACTGGCATAAATATCTGTATAGTCAGTTGGACCGCGAAGGTCACTAGTGGTCTGCGGCTCACCAGGGTTGCCTCTATTTCTACCACTAGTATCACTGTCCCAATAGGAAGCAGCTCCAGTAGCCCCGCTCCTGCCTTCAAGCCCAGCCAGCATATGAGTATTACTGCCTGAAAGTACATAAGAATAAGCAAGCTTGCCAGAGGTAAAATCTCCCACCAGACCACCTATGACACGATCAGGCCCGCTCACCTCAGCTGCCACAACTGAAGAAGAAACTATCTGAGATAATACACCAGTTCCTACCAAACCACCTACCGTACCTCCCTTGCCTGTCACCACGTCTACTATAACCGAAGAAGACTGAATCTGAATCGATAGACCAGACCCCACCAGACCGCCTATCTCACTAGCATCCCCACTTACCACGCCTGCTATAACCGAAGAAGAAAAAACTTGACCCCGTATCGCATACCCCACCAGACCTCCTACAGCCCTCCTACCACTCACGTCACCTACCACAACCGAAGAAGAAATAATCCGAGCCGATGGACCACTCCCTACTAAACCTCCTACAGTATTATCAGTCCCACTCACCTCTCTCGCCACAACCGATGAATAATAAATCCGAGCCGATTCACTATTCCCCACCAGACCTCCTACCCTACCCCTACCTATCACTGTCTCAGCACGAATAGTCAGATTGCGAATCTCCGAACCTTCGGCTATATGGCCAAACAAACCCACACAATCCTCACCCGAACGACTGATGTTTAAATCACTAATCTTGAAACCATTCCCCTCAAAAGTCCCATTAAAAGCAGCTCCTTGACACCCATCAGTACCACTATTTGTATCAGTCCCTAAGGGCCGCCAGCCTTTGCCTCCTTCATCATCCGCATAGTCAGCAAGACTGATATCCTTAACCAGCTCATAGCCAGAACAGGAAGTGATGTCATTGCCATTACCACAGCCAGTGGTGCTAAACACCCCATCTGCTGATAATTTTTGCCCACTGCCATTCAAAGCATACCTCACTGAATCTAATTCTTCCGCTGTGGCAACCTCTATCAACCCATCCCCATCAACATCTACGTCCGCCCCATCCATTACATTATCCCCATCGCAATCACGATTTAATATACACCCAGCTAGCTCATCCTCATCCCCCGCCCCATCATTATCACAATCAGCTTCTATGACACAATTTGCCGCCACTTCATCTATATCTCTGATAGTGTCCCCATCACAATCCACCAACAGCGAACAACTCACATCATTTGAATTCGTCTGCTGCTCTATCGAATCATTATCCCCCAACCCATCATCATCACAATCCTCATATAAGCGACACTCCCTTTCACCAACCGTCCCTGTATCCATCAAATCTAGAATATTATCATCATCATCATCCTCATCCACACTATTCGCTCGTCTATCTCCATCTGTATCCAGCCCTGGCCGAATGCCGCCCTTGTTATAATCTTCCTCATTCTCAGCCCAAACAAAAGCTATCTTCACCTCCTGTTGCCTGCCATCACTAAGAGTGCCTATAATCCGAAAGGTGTAATTAGATTGATCATCTAGTCCGAGAAAATTATAGCTGCCATCACTAAATTCGTTTATGTCGATATCTTCATCTACATATTTAGTTCCGCTGACAGCCGTGATGTTCAAAGAAACAATATCGCCAAAGTCCGATTGGCTGCCTATTTCAAAACCGCCGGGGATTGGAGCAAAAGTGAGATTCACTTCAAGAGGTCTGATAGGACCTCCATTTCCTCCCGAACCACTTCCGGCGCCACCGCCGCCAGCACAAGCAGTAAGAACTAAGAAGCCAGCTCCAATCAAAAAGCAAAGAAGTCCTCGCATCAAGCTAAGCAAAATCTGAGGGAACACAAAAGAGACAAGGGCAAGGCGGAAACAAAAAATACTAACTAGCTGCGCAAAAGAAAAAGCCATATTAGCAGCCATAGCGAAGAGTCGATAGACCCAATAGCCAATTAACAATAGAAATAATTTCATACAACCAATTCATAATAGGGATAATTTGATGGATTTATTATACCCTTATTCTCTGAAATTCTTTGAACCAAAACAGCGTTTTTACCCTTAAATTAAAAAGTTCAAAAATGCTATTGCATAAGTCCAGTTTATACTTATATTAGAGAAATGGAGAATCTTACTGAGGAGAAGAGATACAGAATATGCTGTTTAATCGCAAACTATTAACAACTTCCTAATGAAATTGATAAGACTAATTAGCCGACCACAAGAGTTGGTGACTCGCTTTATTCACCTAGTCCTTAATTGCTCGGTGACTATCATAGCCATTGCATTGGTGCCGCTTCTCGTTCTCATCTTTCTGCGAATGATGGGAGGATACGAATCCCTCGCCATTGATTATCTTCTCGGCACAGCGGGAAGCGAAGTCACAAAGAGACTCACCCTTGAGTTTCTTTATGCTATTCTTTGCGCCGCCTTTATCGTGCTTATATTCTGGGTAGTCGCCCGGAGGTTCGTTGCCCAAGAGAAGCTTGTTCATGCCCAGCACCTCATCAGTGAGCAGAAGGTATTCAATGATGCGATTGTCAATCTAGGCAATCTCGAGTCAGCCAGCATTAGACTCGCCGGCATAGCAAGTCTTTACGACCTGGCGCAGAAAAAAGAAGACCAGCGCATTAAGATTAGCGATATATTCTGCTCTCATATTCGCGCTTGGACCCAACAAGAAAGCTATCAAGACCAGTTCAAAGAAAAGCCCTCTAATGAGATCCAATATCTGCTAGATCTCCTCGTCTCGGCGGACAAGAATATGCCCTTTCGCAATATTAGACCAAATCTCTCTGCTGCCTATCTTGCTGGCGCTCATCTTGTTGATGCGCAAATGAAAGATGCCCTATTGAAAAATGCGGTCTTAAGAAAAGCCTTGTTGTATAACGCCAATCTACGCGGCGCCCATCTGCAAGACTCGGACCTGCGGGGGGCTAAGATGACGGGCGTCTATCTACAAAAAGCACATCTAGCCGCCGCTTTCATGCAACAAGCTGAACTTCGCCATGCCCATTTAGAAGAGGCGGATCTTGGCAAGGCACAGCTACAAGACGCCGATCTCTATCGGGCTCAATTACAGCAAAGCCTTCTTTGGCAAGCCAATCTCCAAGGAGCCTATATGTGGCGGGCAAATATGGAGGGCGCTGAGATGTGGAAGGTGAAGATGCAAGCTGCCTATTGTAGTGAAAGCAGTATGCAAGGAGTGGATCTAGACCAAGCCGAGCTACAAGGGGCCAACCTCTCTAAGGTATCATTACAAGGCGCCGACCTGAATGAGGCTCAATTGCAAGGAGCCAAGCTAGAAGAGGCGAAACTACATGGCGCATATGCGATAGATCGTAGTGAAATGGGCAAGTATCATAAGCGGATGGAGAGCAGAAAAGATAAGGACACTGAACTCAAAACAGCAATCTTTGCTGGCGGTATATCCGCTCGACAGCTAAAGAGAATCCAAACTGAAATCCAACAAGCAGAAAAGCAAAAGTGGATTAAGAAATCAGAGGCAACTCAATTACTGGATCTGCTCAAAACACACCGCGCTAAGAAGTCAGTCAGCAATTACACCAATAAGCAGCTGGCTACTAGGTTCAAGTGTCAGACTGGTGTTCTAAGCGTCCCAATGATGAGAAAACTCATGCAACAAAACAGCCAAGAGAACCTGCTTGACCTTCTCAGCTACGTGCCACCACAAGAAGCTAAGAAGGAATAGATGGGCTGAAAGGGGGAGTTGTGGGGAGGCTTGTGAAAAAAGTTATGAAGGAGTTATAGAGGAAGCATAGAAACAGGCGCCGATGCCTCAGGGTGTGATAGCGCACAGTTATGAAAGGGAGTTATAGAACAAGGTCTATTCTAGTAGCTGCCAGATATGGTCATCAAAGTGCTTTATTAAAGACTTGTAATCGGTTAATTTCTTCCAAAAAAACACTACCCCTGGATAATCACGAAACCAATAAGATATTTCTTCAATCCTTTTCTCATCCCTAGCTATGCCATTAGAAAATATAAGGACATAAGGAATCTGCTTCTTTCCTATTTTTGCTTTCTTCCTACCAATAGATAATAATCCGGGAGTAAAAAACTTGCAAGCTCTCTCGTGGGCGTTGCCTCTACCACTATCTTGTCTTTTCATTTCAATAAACACAGATCTACCTGTATTTATATTCTTAATTTGAAAATCAATCTTTATGCCGTGACGCCCTATTGTCTTTCCATTTACTTTCTTACCCTTATTGTAAATATCTTTGAATACATTTGGAAGCCTTATAACGTCGTAAGGCATTTTTTTCATTTCTAAATACTGCCTCATTGCTAATTCAAAACAGTCCTCTGCTGATCTTCCCCCTCTGCCTGCTATTGTTTGCCATTTATCCCGTTTACTTAGTTCATCCCTAGCATTAATTTCATTCCCCCAAAAACACCAGTTGTCATTGCTCTTATCTAAGAGACTTGGCCTAGCAAACAATTCTATCTTAGCTAATGAAGGAAACATTTTCGTTATCCTATCCCTGACCTCTATGGGCTTTTCGCTATGCTGACCTCTCTTAACCGAAATATATTGTTTAATATTCTTTGCTCCTCTTGGGGATGGTATCTTGCCCTTCTTAAATACCAAACATAATTCACTCTGACTTAAAGTATATCTGCCTGGATTATGTATCTGCTTATCCCACACAAAAGCCACTGTGCTATATCCAAATCCCCACGAAGTCCCCAAATCTATACTCTTTTGAAGCATAGGCGAAGTAGCCCAAAGGAATAATAAACAATCGTCCTTACTAATCTGATAGACAGGTATCTGTTTCAATGCTTGTAATGTCATAGTGGGATACTTCCACTGGGCTGCACTAGTTATCTCAGCGGACCTCCCTCTGCCGGAAATAGGGCGAGAATACTGCCATTTGCCACCATAATCCCATGGTGGGTCGGCATAGATTATTGAGAAAAGTTTGTTAGGTAAAGGATAAAGGTTATGGTCTCTTCCTTTTGCCTTCTCATAATTTATGTCATTATTTATTTGAGCTTGGAACATCTTTCAATATGCAACAATCATTAATAATATCATTATAAGTCAGCCCTTTGCCAAACATATTGCTTATTGTAAAACAACCTCATTATCTGTCTATCTACTTGGTTCTGTTGTATCGCTATTTTTTAAGAATAACACGCTTAATCTATTGATCCTTTTGCGCCTATTGCTTCTTTTGTATCTGTGGAGTCTCTTTCTATTGGTCTATTGCGGAAACCTATTAACACTATCATCAAAGCAGTAATGATAATCCACAAAAATAGCATTTGACCGAAATAGTTGCTAGAATAGGCAAAAATAGAGAATAGCACAACACCAGCAACCATATAGACGGCATAAATAGTAATTCTCGGGACGAATCTTGGTGATGAATGTCCGCTCTGGGATGCATTCATAAGACTCTCAAAAGCTGATATCATTATTGTTATAGAACCGACGGTAAGCCACGACAGCACTACTATCTTAGAATGCTCACTAAATTTGGCGAAAGTCACATAGAGTCCAACCATCAAACCCACAATCAAATAAAGTGACACAGTCTCAGGTATAACCTTAGCATCTTGTGGAAATGTATCTCCTTTCTTGAAATCGTCCCACCACTTCCAAACAAATACTGGCACTATTATCAAAGCACCGATGATGTACCCCAACCCCAGCATTTTTTTAGGAGAAAAGATAGAAGGTTCAGCGAAAATCATATAAAGTCCAGCAAATAAATAGGCAACAAGAAGAAGCTGTGTAGTAAGCTTGAACAATGACCAGTCACTCAAAATCACCTCCCCTTTCTTCCAAATAGCTGCTAAGCCTAATATCAAAGCACCAATGACACCTCCCAAAAATACTATCTTAGCAAGATTAATATTAGAGTCAGCAAAAGCGAAATAGCACCCAACAACCAAATAGACAATAAGAGCAATCAGCATAATCCCTTTTGATAATAGAAACGGATTCCGAAATCTCGCCAACATAGAAGGACTATGGCTCATTCTGTATGGGTATTTTTTAAGAATAGCACTCTTAATCTATTGATCCTTTTGCGCCTATTGCTTCGTTTTCGTCGGTGGGACTTCTTTCTACTGGTCTATTGCGGAAACCTATTAACACTATCATCAAAGCAGTAATGATAATCCATAAAAATAACATCTGACCAAAATAGTCGTGGGCAAAAATAGAAAAGAGCACAACACCAGCAGTCATATAGATGGCATAGATAGTAATTCTTGGAGCAAATCTTGGTGATGAATGTTTGCCCTGGGATAGATGGAATAGTATCCTTTCACTCTCAAAAAGCGACATGAACATTGTTATATAACTAAGGCAAGCCCACGATAGCACTACTATCCTAGCATGATCACTAGATTTGGCGAAAATCACATAGAGTCCAGCAATCAAACCTACAATGAAAACAACAAACACAACCTCACATAGAACGCTTGGGGAAAGGTCATCTTCTTCCTTGAAATCATCTCACCACTTCCAAACAAATACTGGCGTCATTATCAAAACGCCGATGGCAACCCCCAAAATCAGCATCTTTTTAGGAGAAAAGATAGAAGGTTCAACCAAAATCATATAGAGTCCAGCAAACAAATAGGCAACAAGAAGAAGCTGTGTAGTAAGCTTGAATAATGACCAGTCATCCAAAACCTCCTCTCCCTTCTTCCAAATAGCTGCTAAGCCTAATATCAAAGCACCAATGATACCTCCCAAAAATACTATCTTAGCAAGATCAATATTAGAGTCAGCAAAAGCGAAATAGCACCCAACAACCAAATAGACAATAAGAGCAATCAGCATGATCCCCTTTGATAATGAAAACGGATTCCAAAAGCTTACCAGCATAGAAGTATTATAGTTCACAATGCCGAGAACAGAGCCGACTAAGAAGCTGAGCCATAGCCGCAAGCATATTGGGAATTTCTAACATTGGTTGTTATTTTACATTCAAGCGAATAGAAATAAAACCATTAGCAGTTGAACCGCCAAAATCTTTTTTTGCTGTTCTTATTGTTTGCGCGTTTCAGTGTGCTCTAATTCTTATTTCTTTTTCTCATTCACGAACTCTGCTAGGCGAGTTAGGGTTTCTTTGCTGAGATGGTGTTCTATTCCTTCGGCATCCTTTTCGGCAACCTCTTTGCTTATGCCTAGACTTTGAAGAAAGGCAACTACCAACTGATGACGCTTGGTGCAGGCCGCAGCTAGACGGCTTCCCGCTGGGGTCAGAAAGACCGAACGATAGGGTTCGGTAGATACCAACCCCTCTTTACACAGGCGTATAATCATGGAAGTGACAGCCGCCTGAGAGACGCCAAAGGCTGCCGCAATATCCACTGGCCGCGCCTCGCCCTTCTCATCAATCAGCTGAGCTATCATCTCAACATAATCCTCTTGTAGCTCGGTGCGATGGTCGGCGCGAGTGCGGTCAAACCGCTCGCTACTATTCAATGAAAAATTATCTGCCATAGGTTCTTCTTAACAAATAATACCACAAAAGTCGCCAAAGTGGCTAAGGAAACAATAGAACCTCCCAAATTAAAACTCAGCTCAGGTCCTACTAAATGAAAAGGCAGTTGGACTGCCACGCCATAGCCGAGCAGACACAGGACTATTGCCAGAGCGCAGCTCACCAGAATCCGAGTCGGCAGACGATGGGTTATTAAGGAGGCAATAAGGGGAGGGATGACAAACATTCCCACTATGAGTATCAAACCGACCAGACGAAAGGCGGAGATGATAATGAAGGTAATCACCAGGGCAAAACCATAGTCCAACCAACGAATATGAGCAAACTGAGAGCGAGCATATTTGCTATCAAAAGAAACCAGCACCAGCTCCTTATAAAAGAGGAAAAGACCGAGCAGCAAAAATAGCAATCCCCCGCCCAAGAGGAGGAGATTAGTAGGCAGGGTCTGTAAGAGAATGCCAAGAGAAGCCCCTTCGCCCAGACCAGACCAATAGACCGACTCCAGACTGCCGAAGAGGATATGCTGCACATCCAAATGGACTCGGTCATCAACAAATAGTTCCAACAACAAAATACCCAATGCAAAGAATAGACTAAATACCATCCCTAGAACCGCACCTCTATCATGGAACCGACTTAATGCTTCTATGACCAGAATACCCAGAATGGCTGCCGCCATTGCCCCCCAAAACATATAGAAGAAGGACACCAGACCAGAAAGTAGATAGGCAATCACCATACCGGGCAAAACTATATGGGAGATGGCATCCACCATCATGCTCTGGCCGCGCAGAACCAGGAAGTTGCCACAGAGCGAACAACATAGGCTGGTTAGGATAGCCGCTAGCAGAGGAGCGAAATCAATGAGTAAGAAATCTTGCCAAGACATTAAACCAGATAAAAGACACTGGACGCAGGCTGCCGTCCCCTATTGCCCCCCAGAACATATAAAGGAAGGATACCAATCCGGAAAGCAGATAGGCAATCCCGGGCAAAACTATATGGGAGATGGCATCCCATACTCTGGCCGCGCAGAACTAGAAAATTGCCACAGAGCGAGCAGCATAGGCTGGTCAGGATAGCCGCCAACAGAGGGGCGAAATCAATGAGTAAGAAATCTTGCCAAGACATCAAACACAATCAGATAAAAGACACTGGACCCAAGCAGGCTGCCGTCCCCTATTGCCCCCCAAAACATATAAAAGAAGGACACCAGACCAGAAAGCAGATAGGCAATCCCGGGCAAAACTATATGGGAAATAGCATCCCATACTCTGGCCGCGCAGAACTAGGAAGTTGCCGCAGAGCGAATAATATAGACTGGTTAGGATAGCCGCTAGTAGGGGGGCGAAATCAATGAGTAAAAAATCTTGCCAAGACATCAAACACAATCAGATAAAAGACACCAAGCAAGCTGCTGTCCCCTATTGCCCCCCAAAACATATAAAAGAAGGACACCAATCCGGAAAGCAGATAGGCAATCCCGGGCAAAACTATATGGGAGATGGCATCCCATACTCTGGCCGCGCAGAACTAGGAAGTTGCCGCAGAGCGAACAACATAGGCTGGTCAGAATCGCCGCTAGCAGGGGGGCGAAATCAATGAGTAAAAAATCTTGCCAAGACATTACGGCTAAATACAATCAGATAAAAGACACTAGATACCAAAACTATTGCCACCCCAGATGGCACCCCTTCTAAGCCCACACTGATGGCAGTGCCAATATGAGAAGCCAAAGCGGCAAGCAATCCCGCTATCAATATACAACTGCGCCAGCTCCTCGCCATTAGGCTAGAAGTTAGGGCAGGAATGGTCAATAGGGCTACAATGAGAATCAGTCCCATCGATTTAATACCTATGGCAATCACTATCCCAGCGCAAATCATCAGAGAGAAATCCAAAAGACTCAATGGGTATTTTTGGCTAAGGGCATAGGAAGGGTCAAAGCAGAGCAGAGTCCATTCCTTATGAAACAAGAGACTCACTATCAAGACCAAAAGAGCTCCGCCACTAATGAGACGCGCCTCCGCCAGATTAATAGTAGCGCTTTGACCAAGGATAAAGGTCTCCAACCCAGCCGATGCCCCTGATGGCATGGATTGAATATAGCTCAACAGGGCAACCCCCAGAGCATAAAAGCCACTAAGCGCCAGTGCGATGGAGCTATCCTGCTTAATCCACCGATTAAGATACTGAATAAAGAGCAGGGCAATTAACATAGAAACGAAAGCGCCACCGAAAATAAACCACTCATTACGCCCCTCACCCAATAGCAAATAAGCCAAAATAAACCCTATCGCCACACCAGGCAAGGTGGCATGACTAAGTGCATCGGCTACTAAGGATTTGCGTCTATAAAGGAGATAGACCCCTAGGCAACCGACTGCCAAACCACCAGTGGAAGTCGCTAGGGATACCAAGCGAGCATTATAAGAACCACTCAAAAACAGAGCTTCCATTATGTCTAGCATGACGAAAGGATATCAGTCACCTGAAGAGAAAGAGCCAGCCATATCAAGCGGATTGTTTGGTCGGCAGCCGATAAGCATGGTTAAGATAAGAAGGGCTAAGCACTTTCTTTATAGGGCCGCTGGCAACTAGTTCTCGGTTCAGCAATATCGCCTCATCAAAGTGAGCGACTGCACTGCGCAGATCATGATGAACGCACAGAATACTCTTGCCTTCCTCTATCAGTTGGGTAAAGATTTGATAGATGATCTCCTCAGTGAAAGCATCAACCCCAGCGCAAGGCTCATCAAAAAGAAAGAGGTCTGCTTCAATATCTACTATGGCTCTGGCAATAAATACTCTTTGTTGTTGCCCAACCGAAAGAGATCCTATTAGACTACCTGCTTGTTCTTCCATTGCCAAGCGTGCCAGGGCGCGCCGAGCGGCAGCCTGTTGTTCTTGTCCTAGCTGGCGAAACCACCCTGTTCTCCTATACAACCCCATCATGGTCACATCCAAAGCAGTAAGCGGGAAGTTCCAATCTACCTCTTGGCGCTGGGCGATATAGGCAATTGTCTTTGCCTTATTCTCTATGGTTCCCCGATAATTGACCGTCCCCAAGAGTGCTTTCAGAAAGGTGCTCTTGCCACCGCCATTGGGTCCTAAAATGGCCACTCTGCTATTGGCTGGCAAGGAGCAGTTGAAAGGGCCAAGCGCTAATCTACTGCCATAAGAAACACTCAGCTTCTGACAATCAATTAACCTCTTCATAGATCCAATACTTAGTCAGAGAAGAACACGCCACCAACTAGCCGTCTCATAGACCCAGTACCTGCTCGGAAAGATGAAGAGAACTCAGCTGAATACCGAAAGAAGAAGCAATCAGGTTAACATTGTGAGCCAGCATACCCAGATAGGTCCCTTCCCTAGTGCCTTCCCTACCCATAGCATCTGAGAAGAGCACGCCACCAAGACGGACATAGTGTCCCTGATTTGCCGCCCCCTCAATCACTGCCTTCATATTGCGCGCACTCACTGAGCTCTCAATAAAGACCATCTCAACATCTTTCTCAACCAGTTGAGTAATCAGCTGGTCTAGCTTACGGATGCTCACCTGCCTATCGGTAGACAATCCTTGAATTGCCAGAACCTCTATGCCATATCTCCTACCGAAATAGCCAAAAGCATCATGAGAGGTAACCAACAGTCTTTGAGTGGGTGGCACCTTAGCAAGAGAGTTCTCAATAAGCTGGTCTATCCTATCTAACCGAGCAAAATAGTCTTGGCTAGCCATCTGTATAGCAGAACGACAAGAAGGAACCTCATCAGAGATCCTTGCCATTGCCAATGTCAATACCTCGCGCCAAACCAAAGGGTCCATCCATAGATGGGGATCATATATGCCCTCAGCCACTTCCAGTAGCTGTTCCTCAATTAGCATCTCTCCCAAGCCATAGACTGGCTTGGTAGTAGCCATCTCATTGAGCAGAGGGATCATCTGGGCTTCTAAGAGATGACCTACATAGAGCAACATATCGGCAGAGCGCATCTTGAATACATCGGCACGGGTAAGGCGATACATATGCGGATCTGACCCACTGCCAAGTAGGCTCTCCACTGCCACACAACCGCCGGTCATATGACTCAACGGTTCAGCCAATTGAGCAATGGTAGTTACCACCCTATAGGGCTCTTGTTTTTCATTTGCCATAGCACCTGTGCATAAAACAAGCAGGCAAACACCAACTCCTTTAACTAAAACATTCATACATCAATCTTAACATAGATTAAGTTTTTATACTAAGGATAATTATATTAATAAACAATAAGTTTTCCTTGAAAAAACAAATAGAAATACTAAATAAAAAGACATAATGGAGGAAATTACTATGAAATTAGTTCAATGGAATCCTTTCAGAGAATTGGAAAGTTCCCTGTTAGGTTTGAATAAAGCTTCTGGTGGCAATCTCTTCGCCTTTGAGAAAGACAGCAACTGGTTGCCTCCAGTGGATATCAAAGAGAACAAGGACAGCTATGTCATTAATGCTGAACTTCCTGGCATAGAGAAGGACAACATTAATGTGGATGTGGAAGATCATACTCTCAGTATCTCAGCTGAAAGATCCAGTGAGAAAGAAAAGAAAGAGGGAGATTCTTTTCACACCATTGAAAGAGCCTATGGCAAATTCTATCGTTCTTTTTCTCTGCCACAAAATGTAGATCTAAGCAATATCCAAGCAGACTACAAAAATGGTGTCCTGTCCCTTGTGCTACCTAAACACAAGGAACAACGAGCTGCTGCCACCAAAATAGCGGTTCGCTAAGTATTGTTCCTTTCGGTCACACAAGGAAAGGCGAAGGAAGATGGGAGAGACACAAGAGCCCTTAGGTGTTTAGAACACCTAAGGGTTTCTGTTATGGCTGAGGGCTCTTATATGGCTGAGGGATCCTGGCAAACCCATATCAGCCGGGAATACTAGTTCTTAAGCAAGCCAGCCTGATGCCAAATTAAGAAGTAAAAGCTGAGATGCTTGGAAATACTAGCACCTAAAGAAGCGGGTCTGGGCTATAATAGAATCTGAGCCGAGGTGGCGGAACTGGTAGACGCGCCGGACTCAAAATCCGGTTCCCTTTGGGAGTGCGAGTTCAAGTCTCGCCCTCGGTATTTTCATTTAGTATTGTTTTTTCTAATATGAAACCCCTTCTTATCACCTCTGGCGAACCAGCTGGTTTGGGACCCGATCTCTGCCTATTGGTTGCAGACGAGTTCCATCATTGCATAGTTGTGATGGGCGATGGAGACCTCCTAACCGAAAGGGCTAAGCGGCTCAATATAGAAATCCAGCTCACTGAGGTCGGCGCCACTGAAAGAGCCCAACCACCAAAGCCAGGCCAGTTGTCCTTCATTCATCATCCACTAAACAAACGAGCAGAGGCTGGCAAACCGGACATCGCCAATGTCCCTTATCTGCTTGAGCTCCATAACCGCGCCGCCGAGCTCTGTTTGAACGGCTTCTATGGGGCGCTGATAACTGCCCCTACTGACAAAAAGCTCATCAATGAAGCCGGCGAGCACTTTACCGATCTCACCAGCTATCTAAGACAGCTGACCAATAGCCCTAAAACCCTGTCAATATTTGTTGGCAATAGAATTGGCAATAGAATTGACAATAAAATTAAGGTGGCTTTCATCACCATGCACATTCCACTTATGCAGGTCGGCAAACTGCTTAGCAAACAGCTGGTTAAAACAAAGATACTCATGACCCATCAAGCCATTCAACACTATTTTTCTTGCCCAGAACCTCGGCTGGCTCTATGTGGTCTAAATCCTCACGGCGGCGAAGGAGGGCTATTAGGACAGGAAGAGAAAGTTCTGCTCAGTCCTCTAGCCGATCAGCTGCGTGCCCAAGATATCAATCTAGCAGGCCCGCTTAGTGCCGATTCCCTATTTGCTTTCGCCACCAAATATGATGCCATCATCGCCATCTATCACGACCAAGGGTTAGCTCCTTTTAAGGCTCTCACCTTCGGTCAAGGGGCACAATGGACCTATGGACTACCATTCATTCGCACCTCACCCGACCATGGCACCGCCTATGCCATAGCTGGCAGCAAGCAAATAGACTATGGTAGTATGAAGCAAGCCATAAGACTAGCAATAGAACTAAGCCAAAGAGATGCAGAAGCTTCCCCAGCCGATTAAAAGACTCGGCCAACATTTTCTCATTGATGAACAAATAATAGCAAAGATGCTGGCTGTTATTGATGCCAAACCTACCGACCACCTAATAGAAATAGGTGCAGGTCAAGGCGTGCTTACCTTCCCCTTAGCGAGGGCGAACTGCCATCTCACCGCGGTGGAAATTGACAAGAGGCTCTATCGCCAACTTGCTAAATCCCCCCATCCCAATTTGAAAGTCGTCCATGCTGACGCCCTAAACTATGATTTTGAGTTGAAGAGTCCAAGTCGTATGGTAGGAAATTTGCCCTACAATATAGCCATTCCCCTTATTGAAAAGTTGCTTGATAAACCCCATATCAAAGATATGCACTTCTTAGTTCAACAAGAGATAGCCCAACGGCTTTTTGCTCAGGTAGGTCAATCCCATTATGGCAGACTCAGTCTATTGCGTTCCTCCCAAGCGCAAGGAGAGATTCTGTTTGAGGTTCCAAGTCGTGCTTTCTATCCTCAACCACAGGTGACCTCCAGTTTTATTCGTCTGATTCCAACTCAGCAGCAGGATAATTCATTCAAAGAGATCATTCGCCTTGCTTTTAACCGTCCCCATCGCCGCTTGCGCAACAACCTTCCAAGTGCCTATGGGTCTTTGCTAAAGGAATTGCAGCTAGCAGAAAAACGCCCCATCAATCTTAGCCTTGAAGATTTTATTCTCCTAACCAATCGTATCAAAAAGGAAAAAACTCTAATCAAGTATGACAATGAAGAAAACTGACAAGATGGACGACAAGCTGCGCATTGAGATAAGCGCTCGCTTTGCGCCAGAAAAGTCCAACCCAGAAGAGAATCGCTATGCTTTTATCTATGCCATAGAAATAACCAACCTCGGCAATAAGAGCGTTCAGATACTCAACCGCAAATGGACTATCACCAACAGTGACTATCAAGAACATAGGGCGGGCGGCGATGGCGTCATAGGAAAACAACCTATTATTGCCCCTCACAAATCCTTCAAATACACCAGCGGTGTTATGCTAGATACCGAAATGGGAACAATGGAGGGAGAATACACTCTCAGACACGAGGATGGTTTTGAGTTCCATGTGCCGATAGAAAAATTTGTCCTCTCAGTTCCTCGCACCTTAAACTAGTCGAGTGGCTTCTTATGTCATAGGAGATGTTCATGGTTGTTATGACGAACTCTGTGAGCTCCTTGACAAGATAAACTACCAGCCTGCCAAAGATCGCTTATTTTTCACTGGCGACCTAGTGGGACGAGGTGCTCAACCTCTGGCAGTGCTTAGAAAAATTAAGGAGCTACCCAACTCCCAGCTGGTATTAGGCAACCATGACCTTCATCTGATTGCCCTCTACTCAGGGGCACCACAGGCTACTGCTCACCCAGATGCTAGTCTAACGGAAGTCTTAAATGCCCTTGACGGTCTAGAACTCATAGACTGGCTTAGACACCAACCCTTAGCGTTTTATGACAACAAGCATGATTTTATCTTGGTCCATGCTGGCATAGCCCCTCAATGGACTAGACAAGATGCTCTAATATATGCCGCCGAACTGGAAACAGCCTTACAAGGACCAAGAGACCAACTCAAGTCCCTAATGAACCATCTTTATGGCGATGAGCCAACAAGATGGCAGGATTCAATAAGCGGGATGAAAAGGCTGAGACTCATCGCCAATTATTTCACCCGAATGAGACTATGCAGCTCAGAAGGTGAGTTGTCCTTCGTCACCAAGGCCACCAAAGCCACCAAGAAGGAGCCTAACAAGAAGTATAAGCCCTGGTTCAGCCACCATCGCCCTGACCCTAGCAAGATTATCTTCGGTCATTGGGCTGCCCTTTCAGGCAAGACTAATAATCCTAAGATCATTGGATTAGATTATGGCTGTGTTTGGGGTTATTCTTTGGCTGCCCTCAGACTAAAAGACGCCAAGCTTTTTCTTGTTGCTGCCAAAAACAAAATCTCAAAAAAGGCACATTCTTAGCCCCTCTTAGTCGCCAAATATATTAAAGCACCTTCAAGCATATTAATGCTCCCAGCAAAAAATTCCGCTTAATCTATCTAGTCTATGATGAGGGATTTGAGTGATTTAAAGGTCTAGTCTGTCTATATTAAGGAGACAATCCAGTTTGGGTCAAGCCGCTAGTCTCCTCCAACCCTAAAGCCAAATTCATATTTTGGATTGCTAAGCCAGCCGCCCCCTTAACCAGATTATCCAATGAACCACACACTTGAACATAACGAGAGCGTGGCGGCGCAAAAAGAGCAAGGTGGCAATGATTAGTGCCTCGGACTGCCTTAGTATGAGGGGATTGATTGGCAGGCAGAAAATGAACAAAAGGCTCTTCGTCATAATAGTTCTCATAGCAGCTGCGTAAATTATCTTCTCCTAGATCCCCTAAGGGAAGATAGATATCAACAAATATCCCACGGCTCATAGGCACCAAATGAGGCACAAACCTTAATTGAATCTGCTTATGGCTCAAGCTGGACAAGAATTCCTCTACTTCGGCTTGATGACGATGACCAGTAGCAGCATAACAACTGAAATCCCCTTCTACCGCTAAGCTAGCCGCCTCACTCAGTCTGCCTGCCCCGCTAACACCAGACTTGGCATCCACCACCAATTCCTCATTCAGCCCATCCCCATAGTCTGCCAATAATGGCAGCAGCGCCAGCTGAATAGCAGTAGCATAGCAGCCCGGATTGGCAATAAGACGCGCCTTTTTGATAGCAGCGCGATTTGCTTCTGGCAAACCATAGGCTGCTTGAGAGACCAGCTCAGGCGAGCTATGTTCTGCCTTATACCAATGGCGCCAGACTGCCAAGTCCTTAATACGAAAATCTGGCGACAGATCCACAACCAGGGCTTTGTTTTGGAGCGCCAATTCCGCTTGCTTCATCGCAATTAATGCTGGAGTGGCGAAAAAAACACAATCGCATTCTTGCCAAGTCCTATCCTCAGGCGAAATAGTCTTAAGACCCGCCAGCTTAGAACCAAGCAGCTGAGGATGAAGCTCGCCTAAGGCAGTTCGTGGGTAAGATTGGGATACTACTTTGGCTACTTCAACCTCAGGGTGACAGTCCAATAATCTGAGTAGCTCACCAGCAGTATAGCCGCTGGCACCATAGATGGTTATAAGTGATTTCACAGGTCTATTATATGAGGATTTGACATAGCTAATCAGCTAGTGCCCCTAATAGCAAGCTTGTCTTCGGTCTTTGGTTGTTGGTCGTTGATCTTTGGTCTTTGAGGCTAGCGCTCGCCATGGCAAGACCAGTAGGATCAGCGGCACCTGAATTAGACCCAGAATTAGATTAGGCAGACTAGCCGCTTGTCTGAGGAAATGGTAAATTTGGCATAGACCAGCGGGCAGTGGGACCAACCCAATGATCCACCAGGAGCAGTAAAAATAGGATAGCTAGATAGTGAATGCTATGACGAAAGAGATTGAAAGGGGCTTGAGGAACAGAGCGCCGCCACAGCTGGATGACCCTATAACCCCACCATAGATTGAGAGGAATTAAGCCGAGCAAGTAGAGCAATCCATTTTGACCTATCAGGTAAGGAAAGAAAGTCAGCAAAACCGTCAAGATCGCATAAAGACCTATATGCAACCGAGTGAAGCTGTCGCCATAGACCAGCGGTAATATGGGCACGCCACCAGCGGCGTATTCGCGCTTCTTCTGTAAAGCCAGAGCCCAGAAGTGAGGAGGCGTCCAAACAAAGATAATCGCTACCAATATCAGCGGATAGGTATCTATGCGATTAGTGATCGCTGTCCAGCCTAAGAGAGGCGGCATAGCGCCGGAAAGACCTCCCAACACAATGTTCTGAGGTGTCGCCCATTTAAGATAAGCCGTATAGACAATAGCATAGCCTACTAAGGACAATAAAGTAAGATAGGCTGTGAGCTGATTGACGCCAAAATAGAGAATGCTAAAACCCGCCAAAGCAAGACAGCCAGCAAATATCGCCACCGCAACCTCTCCTAGACGCTGCTGAGCCACAGGACGAGTCTTGGTGCGATCCATCTTCCTATCCAGACTTCTATCCAGTAGATGATTCAAAGCGGCGGCTGAGGCGGCGCAAAGTGCAATACCCAGGTTAGCCAAGAAAAAGAGCATCAGAGGCGGCAAGCCAGGCACCGCCAATAGCATACCAACCATACAGGTAATCATAATCAGCAGAACCACTCGCGGCTTACATAGCTGCCAATAGTCGCTAATAAGGGATATCATGGGAAGGTCGAGACATATGATGTATTCTATGAATGAGGGATAGGGTCGTCAATAATAGGAGGGCAGCACCTAGATTATGGGCGACAGCAATAAAGAGAGGCAACTGAGCCAGCACATTTGTAATCCCCAATGCCAGCTGAAACAATAGCACTATTCCTATCAAGCCCAGATCAGGGCGAAGTTGCTTGGCCGCAAAAGCATAATACCCCAACCAAGATAACAAAATAATAAGAGCACCAAGGCGATGAGTCCAGTGAATTGCCACCCGCGCTTGCTCAGACAATAAGCCGCCCTCATAATTAGGTCCCAACTCAAATCCCAACCGAAAGCCCTGCTGGAAATCAGCTGGTGGTAACCACTGGGCATTACACAGAGGGAAGTCAGGACAAGCAAGGGCGGCATAATTAGCCGATACCCAGCCTCCCAAAATAATCTGGGCTATGACAAGCGCCAAAAACAAATAGGCGGGGAAAAGCTGGCCTGAGGTCAAGGAGGTTCGTGACCATGTCGGTGAGTCAAGTGATGAGGGCAGCGTGGAAGATGAGCGAGCAAGATGGAGCCAGTGAAGAAAAAGCAATCCTAATATAGCCATCCCGCCCATGAGATGTAAGACAACTATCTCAGGCAATAGCTTTAGAGTGACCGTCCACATGCCAAATAGCGCCTGAACCACAACCAGAACCGCCAAGATGACAATGAGCCTTGATGTCCTCTTCCTGCCGAGATAAGCCGAACCCAGCTCAACCAACAACATCAGCAAAACCACCAAGCCCAATCCCCCAGCCGCTAGCCGATGGATAACCTCAAGCCACGCCTTCTCCTTATCAAAAGAGGCTGCTTGGGTATCAGGCAGGTCCGCTTCATCGGGCACCAATAGGGCGCCATAGCATAGGGGCCAGTCGGGACAACCAAGACCTGCATCCTGTATCCTCGTGGTAGCACCCAAGCCTATGACCAAAAAGCAGAGCAACAACGAGATAAAAGTCAGTTGTTTCATAGGTTATTGGAGATTGATGGGGGAGTATCAAGCATCCTATAGAAAGACAAGAGTAGCGGAGATATCGGAAAGAGTATTAGAAGAATTCGAAATTTGGTCCTTTTAGTTGTATCTTCTTAAAATCAATTTCTTTTAGGTTTTGGGGTATCTCAAATTTGCTTGATAGCAGCTCCCAATCTTTATCTCTTATAGTTTTTAATTCTCCTAGATAAAAGCTTACCCATACATTATCAATTTTTGAAGTAGGCTTGGCTTTATCTAAATTGTCCTGGGCTATTTTTATATACTCTGGGTCTAATTCAAAGCCAATATATTTCCTATTTAACTTTTTCGCTGCTATAGCTGTTGTGCCTGTCCCGACGAAAGGATCTAGAACCACATCATTCTCATCTGTTGTTAATAGTATTATTCTTTCTAGTAAATGAACAGGCAACTGACAAGGATGTTGGTTTCTGTATTTTGAATGTTTTATTCTATGTATATCAAACCAAATGTCTGAAATCAGAGGGCCAAAGGGATGCAGTCCTGCTTTCTTTCCTCCATAGTCTTTTCTCAAAAATGTGGTTTTCCTCTCTCTTTCATGTTGCATCCTAAGTTCATACACTTTTGCCTTCTGCTGAGATTTCGTGTAAAACAGAATGCCATAATGATTGGGTTGTAAACTTTTCCCCATAGGAGAGCTAGGGGCATTCCATGCGATCCAATGTTTAAAGTGAGCATATTTATTTAATATGCCAACATAGAAAGTTAACCATTTTGGTATGTTGTGTAAAAAAATAGATCCGGTAGGTTTTGTTATTCTGACCATTTCCTGTATCCATTCTTCACACCAGGTTATATATTCCTTAAATGCCAAACTATCCTTATAGCCATTATATTTTTTCTTTAGATTAAAAGGTGGATCTGCAAAAGTGACATCTATGGAATCACTTGGAACTTTTCTTAATAGTTCCAAGCAGTCTCCTTGGACAATCTGATTTAAGTGATTCTTCGCCATAGGGCTCATTTCCTAGAAAACATTTTAACAAGCAATTTCTCAAACCTTTTTAGTTCATCTGAGTGAAACGTAAATACATCTTCATAAGCGGACACCATTCTTTTCAAATCTCCTCTTCTTACATACCACCCCACCCCATCAATGAAACCAATAAATTTTGATTTTGGGTAATGCTCTTTTATAAGAGCACTAATTGAAATTTCAGTCTTTGACTTATCGCCTTGACCTGAAGAAGTTGTTGTCAAAAAGGAACTTTCTATAATGATGGACGGATCTTGTTTATTTGGAATAATAAAATCCATTGCTCGTTTGCTTTCGAAGGAACTGCTTACAAACTCTTTCAAATCACCTTTTTCAAAGGTAATATTTAGATTGTTCAGCAAATCCTCTAATAGAGATTCCGGGTTATTCTCTTTTTTTCCAGAATAACTCCCTTTTTCTTTATATCTTATAAGCGTGTCTATCATTTCAGGCACTTCAAAGTTTAATTTTGAAATACTTAGTTTTTTTAATTCGAACAAAGGAATAGTTTTTGCTAAAAAAGGTATAGTAGAACCTTCAAAAAAAATATTAACAATGCCCTTCCTAAAATATTCGTTAGACCTGATCAACTCATAAATTTGCGAATCTTTCCATTCTACCAGATTTTCTATGTCCTCATTCTGAAACCATTTATTCTTATAGACTAAATTGTTTAATTCATTGTCATCTTGAATGCGAATTATTGTCGTCAGTCTTTTTAGGGTCTCATTTGACAAGCCAGTCAATGCCAACAAAACCCTTAATCCATTTTCCTTTTCAATTAAGAGATCTTCAAACAACTCTTTTTTCAATCCGCTTGTTTCTATTTTATTTTTTAATATTAACAAGGTTTCTTTTAAGGAGTTGAGATATCCTTCATATTTCTCTTCAAAAGTTCTGTTATAAAAATAGAATGTGTTCTTTTCAATAACTCTTTTGAGTTTGGTTTCATTAGTGGGCTTGTTCATAACTAGTATTTAATTGAATTGCCAATCTTAATGGGGGTCATTTCCAATTATATCAATAGAGGCTAATTGGCTAAGGATAATCCAGTGGTTGAGAATAATGAGCTGCGAGGAAATTAAGGGTCTTGGAAGCGAGCCGATGAGAGAAGAACTGACAGGCGATACTGAATTGGCAATTAATACAGAGGCGAGATGGCACGAAAAAACAGCAACAGGATTAGCGGTGGCTGGTCTTGGGAGGATTATTGAATGGCAATAAATAGAGAAATGACTGATATTGGATGGATTAATGGATGGTATTGGATGGATTAATGGATGGCAGTGAATAAATAAATGGATGGTATTGGATGGATTAATGGATGGCAGTGAATAAATAAATGGATGGTATTGGATGGATTAATGGATGGCAGTGAATAAATAAATGGATGGTATTGGATGGATTAATGGATGGTATTGGATGGATTAATGGATGGCAGTGAATAGATAAATGGATGGTCTTGGATCATATTGGATGGCAGTGAATAGATAAATGGATGGAATTGGATCATATTGGATGGCGGTGAATAGATAAATGGATGGTATTGGATCATATTGGATGGCGGTGAATAGATGAATAGATGGTTGTGGATGGATTAATGGATGGCAGTGAATAGATAAATGGATGGTATTGGATGGATTAATGGATGGCAGTGAATAGATAAATGGATGGTGTTAGATGTATAATTGAATCTATGATAGAAACAAGTTCCCTCAAAATCACCCAAGAAATCCTGGGATCCATTGCTGAAATTGATGAATTCAAAGGGACCTGGCACACCTTGGGAACGCTTGCACCAGAGCGTCTCAATGACCTACGCAATCTTGCCACCATTGAGAGTGTCGGGGCTTCAACCCGTATT
Source organism: Gammaproteobacteria bacterium (assembly GCA_965215225.1). Taxonomy (GTDB): domain Bacteria; phylum Pseudomonadota; class Gammaproteobacteria; order CBDBNL01; family JAAOII01. The sequence continues at coordinate 493,706 of OZ244039.1, read as the reverse complement.
GAAGGGAGCAAGCTTTCAGATAGTGAGGTGAAGAAGCTGCTATCAGGTTCCAAGCATTTTGAAACGCGCGATGAACAAGAAGTAGCAGGCTATGCCGAAGTGATGGAGCTAATATTTGAATCATGGCAAGATATTGGCTTGAGCGAAAATCATATCAAGCAACTCCATAGCAATCTGCTGAAATACAGCGAAAGGGATTCTCGTCATCGGGGAGAATACAAAACATCCCCCAATAAGATTGCCGCTTTTGACGAGACTGGCAAGCAGATGGGGACTATATTTGAGACCGCCAGCCCTTTTGAAACCCCCACCCTAATGAACGAAGTTGTGGTTTGGACAAATGAAGCATTGGAAACAAGGTCATTTCATCCATTGGTGGCGATTGCGATATTTGTTGTCGTGTTCCTAGTAATTCACCCATTTCAAGATGGCAATGGTCGGCTGAGTCGTGTATTGACCAGCCTTCTCATACTCCGCTCTGGCTATGCTTGGATGCCCTATAGCTCATTAGAAGCTGTGATAGAAAGAAATAAGGAAGGTTATTATTGGGCATTGTATCAAACACAAAAGACAATCCGAACCGACCTCCCGAACTGGCAACCCTGGATAACATATTTTCTGCAAACTCTGCTAGAACAAAGCCGTAATCTCGCCAAAAAAGTTGAGCGCGAAAAAGTACTCCTAGCTAGTTTGCCGCAACTATCCCTGCAGATTCTAGAGCACGCCAAACAACAGGGGCGAGTCTCCGTGGCGGATATGACTAAGATTACTGGCATAAGTCGTAATACCATAAAAGACCATCTCAAAGCCCTGTGTCAAAAAAACCATCTAGTCCTACGAGGCAAGGGCAGGGGCAGCTGGTATGAGTTGGTTTGATTATGGAGTTGCTCTAATGAAGGCTGAGTAGGGAAGCGCTTTTGGGCATCCGCACACTTAATGCCTATTGAGAGGCGGCAATTGCTTCGTTTGACCTAGCCTATCCGCGAAGCCCTCAATAGTTTCTTAAGGTCTTTTACTAGATCCTTGGCTTTATCAATGTCTCTTACCATTGGATGCCACAGTATCAAATTGCCATGAGGGTCAACAATGAAAATGCTATTGACAAGGGAAGAAGCAGGCAAGGAACCTGGTGGAAAGACCTCTTGCAACTGAAGTTCAGTTGTCCTAATCATCTCCATATCCAAATCTCGCAACATCTCTTGGGCGGCTAGCTCTGGTTGAGTCAAAACTACCAGTTTGCGTCTCAGCCTCTGTCTATCCTTGCCAAGCGCTTGATGAGCCTGATGCGCATAATAGATGACCTCACGACAACTGGACGAACAGCCCTCATCCGCTACCAGAACCAACTGCCACCGCCCCGACTCGCCCAACAAGGAGCGAGCGTCCAAAGGAGGAACGAGCAAATTGCCCTTGGCTGTCTTCTTGCCACTGAGCAGATGGGGATTGTTATAAAGGAAGATGGCGGCTACCAGAGGCAGCAGGGTAAATACCAATAAAAAGAACAGAACGAGGTTCTTTTTCATTCAGCAAAGGATCTTTCTTCTAGGCGGAAGTGAATAATTCGCAACTAGAAACCTTCTCTATATAGCCTAATATATAGCCGAGCCTTAATCATCGACAATCATCGGCAATCATCGGCTAGTATGCTTTTGAAACTCATAATTGCAAGGATGAGGACACTGTGAGGCTAAAAACCTCGTCAGTGGCATCATCAAAGCTAAATGAAAATGCGTTTTCATAGCCTTCACAAATAGATACCAGGCCGAGAAAAATGAATCTCTAGTCTTGGGGGTCCGAGTCTATCATCCAGCAAATACCAAACCTATCTTCTACCATGCCAAACATTGAGCCCCAGAAAGCACGCTCAAAAGGCATTCGCACCTCGCCACCTTCCCCCAGCTCATTAAAGAGCCGTTCCGCCTCAGCATCACTGTCAGCGGTAATAGAAATGCTAAAGTTATTGCCAGGTTTTAGCTGGGTGTCCGGCGGCATATCACTTGCCATTAGCATACTGCCATTCTCTAAAGTCAAGCTGATATGCAGGACCTTTTCCTCAAGTTCGGGCGGGACATCAAAGCCTTCTCCTGCTGGCATCTCTTTGAACCTCATAATCTGAGGAGCTGGTGCGCGAAATACCTTGCGATAGAAACTAAAAGCCTCTTCGGTATTGCCATCAAAGTTCAAATAAGGGTGAAATTTCATAATGGGATTATACCCCATTTATTCCCTATATTTTGCCTAAATTCAGAGCCTAATAGGCCAGTGTTTATCATCTTCATCCAAAACAAAAACTAGCTTCCTTTTTGACTAAACTCATAACCTAATAGGTTAGCAGTCATCATCCTCAACTAAAACAACTACTAGCTTCCTTTTTGACTAAACTCATAATGAATATCTTGATGTTCGTCATCCTCATCCAAAATAATGTGTATTAGATAATCGAGGGTCAATTTCAATCTCCAAAAACGCTTTTATGGAATTCTCTTTCGCCTTCTTAGCTAGAATCTATCGCCTGCCTATGAGGACTATGTATGCCTATCTAATCCGCCCGTTTGTCAGTTATTGCCCCGAGAGGAACGTCCAAATATAAAACCAAATGCTAGTGCCGTGGTATTGGTGAGAAAAACGAATATAGAGGCAAAACTAATAGCGGGACTTTTAGTAGAGGACATGTAAGCTAAGATTATTAATGTTATGGTCAAAATCATAGAGAAGCAAAGAACAAGAAAAACTATATTCAAAGATTTCTCTTCACCCTCACCTAAAAACCCCCAAAGGCCTATTCTTAGTTTTTGTTTTTTTAATTCTTGCTCATCAGATCTCTTTTCTCTGTTGAGTGCAACTATATTATGGGTATTGTTTGACAATCTCAGCAAACTCCTCCTTTATATCTTCATCTCTTATAACCAAGCTATTATTGTCTCTTGCCTGATGCCAGGCTCCGCCATACTCATGAGATAAATGAACTAAGTCAAAAGGATCTTTCTCACCATATCTTTTCCAAACCCTGTCTAAAGCATCGACAAAAGACTCGTCAGAAGTGCCTATCTTATAAGCAACGAAGTCTTTTTCTTTAGGATCAAACTCTTTACAATACTCAAGAATTTGTCCCCTCCCATACCGTTTGTAGTAATGGTATATTGTTGGTATGACTGGGCCATAATCCCATGGCTGGAATGGTTCCTTAGATAGGGGCTTATTAGCTAGCACCAAATAATACCCATGTAAGAAATACATGAGTTTTTGAAGGGATAGATTACTTAACCCTATTTCTTTCCTTTGTGCTCTCTCAATAATACTATTGGCAATATAGTAAGAAGAGTACTCACCTTCTGATGATTTGATTTTACTCATAATTTATTTTCTCTACCCTATCTATTTTACAACATCTTCGCTCAAATAGAAACTGAATTTACTAATAATATGAGATTTATAGGCAAATTATCCGTGTTCTTTATTCGCTTATCTGCTGGGATTGCTGATGACGATAGCATTACAAACCTTGATTACGCCAAATGTCTCGGCTGATAGTAGAAACGGAACGACCCGGCCGATGAGCAATAGCTCGCAAAGATTTTTCGTTTTTTCTCATTTCTTCTATACATATATCTTTCTTTTTCTAAAAGGTGGGTATAATGCTTTTTACACATTGCAAAACCTCTTGTTTGATTTTCTTGGATGGGATTATATAATCCCGTCAAAGAGGTGATGCATTTAGGATGTAAATTCACACGTTATTAAATGAAGTATTTTTCCGTTAAAAGAGCAAAAAAACACGAATACTTGCTATTTTTATAGTTAAAATAGGCTTGGTTCCCTGTTATTTGGATGAATTAAACTCTCATAAACAAGAATTTTCAATTTATCGGTCTAGGCGTGATATAAAATTTCTACTATTGTAGATGTAGAAGGCTGAATATCCTTATAACGAACATAAGGCGGGTTTCCTATAATCGTATCAAATTTCTCATCTATAGGATAGGAAAAGAAGTCGGTATTAATTATCCTGCTATCTCTTTGTAGGGTCTCATCAATTTCAACGCCAACAGCCTCTGTTCCGAGCTTGAAAATAAAAGCTCCTATGCCAGCAGAAGGCTCCAAAATGCGGCCATGATTTTGTCGCAACCCTATCATCTTGTCAACAATGTGTGCTGGGGTAAATACTTGTCCCAGGTTGGTTATGTTCACCATGCCATTTTATTTATCTTGCTTATAGTATTGATTATATGTAAATTTCATAAGAGAGTGAAGGTTTCAGCAACTCAGCAGGATAGACTATAATTTAGCAACAGGTGTTGCACTTTAAATGTGAATCCGCCCAATATAAAATTTCTACTATTGTAGATGTCTCTCAATCTTGAACGAAGCAAAAAAGCATAGTAAGGCAAGGGCTATTGCCATGATTAGCCATTGAGCTGCATAGCCCCAGTGGCGATATGGGCTAAGAAAAGAGAAATTTGCCAAGCCAGCCGCCTGTGACAAGGAAGCGGGAGAGAGTCCACTTAGAAAGACAGGATGGGGATATATATTTTGATTTAAGCTTCTAGCTAGCTGCTGGGGTTTGATTGATTGAACCACCTGAATGGTTTTGGTGGCGCTAATTTGCTCTTTCTTTAGCACTCGCCTAGCACCCGCCTTGGGGACTATAAGCCCATTGATAGTAACCTGTTGGGCGGTGAGGTCAGGGGCTCTAAGATTGTCGCCTTCTTGCTTTGCCAACCATCCTCTCTCCACCAAAACCACCCACTGAGAATTGCGTGGCGCAAAAAGAGTGAAGACGCGATAGCCAAGTAGTCTTTGTCCAGTGAGGTCGCCGCAATCGGCAAATAGGAAGCAATAGGGTGTTTTTTGTTCCGTCTGCATCTCCTTATAGATGGAATTATCCAGCAAGAGGGTCTGTGGTAGCCAGCTGCCAGTGAGCTCTAAGGGCTGGAACCATATTTGTGAGGTTCTGCTTGCTAAGAGTTCGGTAAGATCCTCTTCAGTCAAGGCGATAGGCGGAGCCTGTAGCTGGTTCATCTGTTCCTGTTTATCAAAACCTCTCATCAGCTGCCAATAGGACAGAAATAGCATTAGTAGGAAAAATAGCAAGCTCAATAGAATCAGCCAAATGTTGCCGCGATAGGTGAGGCGCAACCTAGTCATTCAGTAAGAAGCAGTGGTAGCAAAGATAATTGAGAGGTGAAAAAAGGACCGACCCTCTAAAAGATAATAGAGAGGTTAAAAGAGGGCCGACCCTAGAACCGATACTAAAGAACAACAGAGAGGTAAGAAGAGCGCCGAGCATAAGAGACAACAGAGCGGCAGGAAGAGAGCAAACAAGCAGGCTCAGTAGAATCAGCCAAGTGTTGCCGCGATAGGTGAGGCGGAATCTATTCATTCAGTAAGAAGCAATGGTAGCAAAGATAATTGAGAGGTGAAAAAAGGGCCGACCCTCTAAAAGATAATTGAGAGGTGAAAAAAGGGCCGACCCTCTAAAAGATAATAGAGAGGTTAAAAGAGGGCCGACCCTAGAACCGACACTAAAGAACAACAGAAGGGTAAGAAGAAAGCCAAGCATAAGAGGCAGCAGAGGGGTAAGAAGAGCGCCGAGCATAAGAGACAACAGAAGGGTAAGAAGAAAGCCAAGCATAAGAGACAACAGAGGGGTAAGAAGAACGTCAAGCATAAGAGACAACAAAGGAGTAAGAAGAGAGCCGAGCTTATAATAAGGGCTGATGTTTAAGATATTGCTGGTAATCTGTTTTATTGGGGTGCTGTTTGCTCTCTGGTCTAGTTTCTTCTTTTTGATGAAAGACAGGGGGAAGAAAAAGCGGATGGTTACTATGTTATTTGTTCGGGTTGGGTTATCCTTCTTGTTGATAGGGTTGATCCTATGGGGTTATTATTCTGGCGCCCTCAACATAGAGCCTCCTTTTTAGAGAATATAGACAAAGAGGAACAGCCCTATCCATACCACATCAACAAAATGCCAATACCATGAAACCGCCTCAAAGGCAAAGTGTTTCTGTGGGGTGAAGTGCCCAGCCAATACTCTCATCAAAATGACGAACAGCATGACAGTCCCTAGGGTCACATGGGCGCCGTGAAAACCGGTCAATAAGAAGAAGGTGCTACCATAGACACCGCTAGTTAATTTCAACCCCAACTCACTATAGGCCTCAATATACTCGACTGCTTGAAAATAGAGAAAGACTGTTCCCAATAGGATGGTGGTCATCAGCCAATATTTAAGGGCGGTGCGATTATTCTCTTTCAACGAATGGTGGGCCCAGGTAACAGTAAAGCTTGAGCTAATCAAGATAATGGTGTTAAGCAATGGCACTTGCAGGGCGGGGATGATATTATCCTGGCCGGGAAATAGATTCTCATCGGGATTGTCAAAAAGCGGCCAGGTGCCGATAAATTCAGGCCATAGGAGGATATTCATACTCTTGTCCCCCTCGCTTGATAGCCAGGGAACGGCAAGATTACGAACATAGAATAGAGCACCGAAAAAGGCGGCGAAGAACATCACCTCGGTAAAGATGAACCAACCCATAGACCAGCGATAGGAGAGATCCATCTGAGCGCTATACAATCCTTGACGGCTCTCCCGAACGACTATGAAAAACCAATAGAAGATAATCCCAATCAAGAATAACAAGCCGACCAGTAGGAAAAAAGCGGGAAACCAATAGGAAAAATTGATGCTTAGGGCATTAAGCATATGCCCTAGCCCCAAAATCATAACAAACAGAGCTATAGAAGCAAGAATAGGTAGCTTGCTCTGGGACGGAACATAATAGTCGCCAGCCATATAATCTCTAATTATGATTTAGCTTCACTTCTTCCCCCCGAGTAATGTCAAACATAGTATAGGAAAGAGTGATGGTATTAATATCCGCTGGCAATGCCTGATGAACATAAAAGCGCACTGGCATATCCACCGAATCGCCGGCGGCTAAAAACTGGGATTCAAAACAGAAGCACTCTATCTTTCTCAAATAGGAGGCAGCCTGAACTGGTGATACACTGGGAACTGCCTGTGCTCTCATAGGGTAGTTGGTAGGGTTTTCAGCATGGTAGCTGGTGGTATGTATCTCACCTGGATGAATCGTCATCTCAGCCTGATTAGGAGAAAACTTCCATGCCATATTCTTATTACTGGTAGCAAGAAACTGGATGGTGAGCTGGCGACTGGCGTCTATCTGTGGCTCGTCAATCTGTTCAAAAGAACGGGTCACCAAGCGAGAACTCTTACCATTCAAACCTGTGACCTCGCAAAAGATATTATAGAGCGGCACCAGAGCAAAAGCAAAGGCAAACATACCAGCAACCAAAAGCAAGGATCTACCAGTGGTTCTACGCACCTTATCAGAGCGAGAGTCTATAGGCTGTTTTTTGACTGGATCTATCATCTAAGAGGACTATTTAACTTCGGGAGGATGGCTAAAGGTGTGATAAGGAGCAGGAGATGGGACAGTCCATTCAAGCCCCTCAGCTCCCTCCCATACCTGAGTGGTCGCTTTACGACCAACAAATATAGTCTGAATGACAACATAAGCAAACAACAGCTGGCTAAAGCCAAAACCAAAAGCGCCTATGGTTGCTATGGCATTGAAGTCGCTAAATTGCAAAGCATAATCTGGTATGCGGCGCGGCATACCAGCCAAACCAACAAAGTGCATAGGAAAGAAGGTCAAATTAACTGAGATAAGCGATAACCAGAAGTGGATCTGGCCTAGGGTTTCGTTATACATATGGCCAGTCCATTTAGGAAGCCAAAAATAAACCCCTGCATAGATGGCGAAAAGTGCGCCGGGCACAAGCACATAGTGAAAATGTGCAACGATAAAATAGGTGTCGTGATACTGAATATCAACGGAAGTGATTGCCATCATCACACCAGAGAAGCCTCCTATGCTAAACAGAATGACGAAAGCTATGGCAAACAACATTGGGGTTTCAAAAGTCAGCGCGCCGCGAAACATAGTTGCCACCCAGTTGAAAACCTTGATACCAGTTGGGACAGCTATGACCATAGTCGCCACCATAAAGAAAATATTACCTACTAGCGGCATACCCACAGTGAACATATGATGCCCCCAAACTATAAGAGAAAGAATGGCTATAGAAAGGGTCGCCACTACCATTGAAGTATAGCCAAAGAGCTTCTTGCGACTAAATGCCGGAATGATCATAGAGATAACCCCAAATGCCGGCAGGATCATTATGTATACTTCTGGATGACCGAAAAACCAAAAAAGATGTTGGAAAAGAACCGGATCGCCACCGCCAGCTGCATTAAAGAAGCTAGTGCCAAAATGGATGTCGGTAAGCAGCATGGTAACTGCGCCTGCAAGAACGGGCATAGCCAATAAGAGAAGATAGGCTGTGATTAACCAGGTCCAAACAAAGAGCGGCATCTTCATCAAGGTCATGCCAGGCGCCCGCAGATTAAGAATAGTAGCAATAATGTTCAAAGCGCCCATGATAGAAGAGGCGCCAAGAATATGAATAACGAAAATGAGAAAGGTGACACTCGGAGTGGCATATTCAGAAGATAGGGGAGCATAAAAAGTCCAGCCAGTAGCAGGCGCACCACCCTCCAACAAGAAGGTAGAACAAAGCAGCGTTCCCCCAGCCACCAACAACCAGAAGCTCCAATTATTTAAGCGCGGCAATGCCATGTCCGGCGCTCCTATCATCAGCGGCACCATCCAGTTTGCCAAACCAACAAAAGAAGGCATGATAACCAAAAACACCATTGCCAAACCATGCATGGTTACCATCTGATTGAAAAGGTGAGGTGAGACTATCTGTAAGCCAGGTTGAAAGAGCTCGGCGCGAATCACCAATGCCATGGCGCCGCCAACAAATAGCATCAACAGGCTAAAGAGCAGATAAAGAGTGCCTATATCCTTATGATTGGTAGTAAAGAGCCATCGACCCAAGCCCTTAGCTGGACCAGCGTGATATTCTGAACTAATTGCTTCTGCCATATACTAAATTATAAGCTAAATAAATTCAATCGGAGCCATGATAGCCGTCAGATAAGCAGATCAGGCAGATCATTGAGCGCTCCTCTCCTTGCCGATGTCAGCTGGGAAAATCACATCTTCGCTCAGCTTTCCTTTGTTGCTCCAACTATTACGGGTATAGGTAATCACCGCAGCTATGTCATTGTCATTCAAAATACTGCCAAAAGCAGCCATAGCCGTGCCAGAACGACCATTTAGCACAATATCTATCTGCTCAACCGTCTCGCCCAAGACTACTAGGCTACCATCCAGAGCTGGAAAAGAAGGTGGCACACCCTTACCATTAGGCTGATGGCAAGATGCGCAGTTAATAGCATAGACCTGTTCTCCTCGTTGGAGCAGTTCTTCTTTAGTCCAGTCGGTCTTAACTGCCAGAGTCTCTTCCTGTTTGCTCTTCTCTTGTCTCTCTTCCAGCCAGCTATCAAAGGTCTCCTGATCTACTGCCCGCACCACTATGGGCATGAAGCCATGATCTATACCACATAGCTCGGTGCATTGCCCGCGATAGACCCCCTCTTGATCTATCTCAGTCCAAGCCTCATTGATAAAACCTGGCACTGCATCCTTCTTTACGCTTAGTTCTGGCACCCACCAAGAATGGAGAACATCGGCCGCCGTGATAAGAAATCTCACCCGGGTATTAATCGGCAAGACCAAAGGCTCATCCACCTCAAGCAAATAATCCTCTCCCTTTGTTTGCTGATTAATGATCTGGGCGCGCGGTGTCTGTAAATTGCTAAAAAAATCAACATTCTTGTCAAGATATTCATATTCCCACTTCCATTGATAGCCGGTAATCTTTATATCCAGCTCTGAGTCGCTACTATCGGACATGGCAATTAAGACCCTTATGCCCGGCACTATCAACACAATCAAAATAATAATCGGTATAACAGTCCAAACTATCTCAAGCTTGGTAGAATGCGAAAAAGTTGCTGGCTGATAGCCACGGGATTTGCGATGAAAGAATACCGAAAAGAAGATCACACCAAAAACCACCAGGCCTATTGCCACACATATCCAAAAGGCAAACATATGCAAGTCATAGACCTGCTGGCTAATCCCAGTAACGCCGCGCGGCATGTTATAAGGCTGACAAGCGGCTAGAAAGGGAAGTGTCAGACCTAAGAATAAATAGGAACGAAATCTGAACATAGAGAGCTATTATAACTCAAACAAAACAAAAAGATAGACAGAATGGATGATGAGTGACCTTAAATGGAAAGAAATGGAAAGAAGTTAATAGGCTAGTAGATTGAAACAATGCTATCAGGTTCGAACGGACCTGATAGCATCTTTGCTAGAATTTGTCTCAAAAATTATTAAGGTCTGATTTAATTAAGACCTATGTTAGCATAAAGACCAAAAATGCGCCTTAATGCCCTTTGATCATCAACACTGATAGGCAAGCAGTTAATCGCGGGATAATCATTATCTGCCGGCGCTGCCGGCGTGTCAAAGCTGGATTCACCAAAATCCCAAAGAAGATTACCTTCTACAGCTTCAGTAGAATCAATGAAACCATCCCTGGAGGTATCACAATAGATATTTAGTAGATCCGCCGAACCATCACTAGCATCGGTATCCGGTAGACCACCACTAGCATCAAGATCATAGATTCCAGAAGTTCCATCAATCCATCCTTCAGTACTAGGCTCAAAACCAAGAGATTCAGAGTTTCCAGTATCCATAGGATCAGCACCATTAAATCGCGATATTACACTCGGAAATTTCGAATACTGAAGAGTCCCCAGCGTGGTGGCACCGGCACTTCCAGCAGAAAACGCAACTCTCCCATAACTATTATTTACAAGCATTCCATCAGCATTACTAGTCTCCTCTGCCAGGATAGCACCTCCTACGCTCTCCAGATTTGTTACTAAAAAGCCAACTATCGCATAAGAGTTAATAAGATTTATCGTCGCCCTGGTTGCTAGACCACCCAGAAACAAATCGCCGGTATCAGCCCTCAGGGGCGTGTCAATACCACATGCTTCTTGTGTTGCTACACCCCACCCCGAATCTGTATCAGTATCAGGCAGGGCGATACCACATAAAGCACCAATATGGGCATAGGAAGCTGTGATAAGATTTGTTATAGTCACTCCATCATTGTGGGCAGCGTCGCCTATTAGCCCACCGCCAAATCGGAAAGTGCGCATCCTATTAACAACAGCAGCCGAACCAATAATCCGATTATTTTGATGGGAAGTAGAGCCACTATCACCCTTAATACCAACCAAACCAACCAAACCACCTACATGAGGTGCATCAGTGTCTAAAAGAGGCCCATCAGTAAAAGGTGCTAGCAAAGAACCATTGACAAATACATAGACCAACCTAGATCCATGAGACATACGTCCAGCAACAGCACCTATTGACGGGAACCCATCCCTTAGTGGGGCAGAAGAGACAATATCACCAAACTCAATATGTAGATTCCTCACTTCTGCTCCCATTAAAGTACCAAAGAAGCCAACATGTGCCAAAGAAGAATCTATTTCTAACCCTTTGATGCTATGACCATTGCCTTCAAATATAGCAGTAAAAGGATTTTCTACATTTCCATCAGGCGACATACCAGTGCCCACAGGTGTCCAGTCTTCAGTTAAGGTTATGTTAGCTACTAGCTCATAGCCGGAACAAGTAGTGATATCCATGCCATCAGCATCTTGGCCACCACCACAGCCATCTTGGTTAAGATCTGCACTCGCTGAGGACTTATAGCCGCTGCCATCCAGCTGATGACGTATCGCATCTAATTGCTCTTCTGTGGCTATTTCTATCAGCCCATCGCCATCGTCATCCACATCACTTACATCTACACGGCCATCCAAATCTGTATCTGTACCTATCGTATGCGTGCCGAAAGATACTGGTGCAGAAGACCTTTTGGGACTCTTCATAGGACTATCATTCCTAGATTTCCCTTCATAATTAGTTACTATTGTAATCTCATACCTACCAGGATCAAGGTCGTCAATGGTAGCCGTAAAAGGATTGCCACCAGGAAGACCCGTAGTCATATTGTTACATGCTGTTGTATCAATTGTATCACAAGCCTTTATAGTATAACCAGAAACTCTATATCCAAGCGTATTTACAAAACGATTATCAGCTATATTTGTAGCATCGACTGCTTCAAATTCTATAGTAAAACCATCCTCATTAGGGATTACATCCATAGCGAAAAGAGTAACACCCACAGGTTCATCTGGATAAAAGCCCCACTCTTGAGCAGTAACACCAGTTCCTATGCCACCACCAGTATAAATAGCATTTACAATAAAAGCATAAACTCTACCCCTCAGAAAATTCGCTGTTGTTGCCCCTTGCCGTTCAAGGTCAGTCAGGATGTCATTATACACAAATGTATAACTAGTAGAATCGGCATTCGGTTCAGTAAAGTTAACACCTATACCAGCAAAATGATCGGTAAAAGCCACCGCTAAAGAAAAATCTCTATCATAATCCTCTCCTGTCATAGCTTTTTGTGCTTCATTAAATTGAGTGGTTACTCCGTATAGAGAACTACTATCAGGGGTGTCAGGTGGAAATTCCCATGTCAATACTATCTCGCTAGTTTCATCTTTTCCAACTCCAATTTGAGTAATCATTGGCGCCACAGGTTCAGGATAGATACCGCTTGTTATTGTGTCGGTTGAAAGAGCTGAAGGGCCTGAAATATAATTCGCTCTGACCCGAACACCATAGGCTTGTCCCCTAACAAGATTAGAATCATCCACTGTTGTTGTGGTATCAGTGGGCAAAAGTCCGCGCTTCGTATAGTTGGCGGAACAACCCATTTGACCACTAACACATATAAAATCTACTTCATAGCCTGTTATTAATACCCCTTCTGGCTGTGGTTCTGAAGGTTCGGCCCAGGTAACTTTAATAGCATCATTACCAAAAGGCGCACTCATCAGTATTGGCGGTAGATTAGAACTATAAGCTAATGAGACCGCTGTGGCAGATAACGCCGGGGCAGAAGTCTGACCAGTAGAATACCCAAAAGTCACTCTCACCTTATAGTCGCCCGGAGTAAAGCCTGTTGGGAAAGAAAAGCTACGGTTTTCTAAAGTTAGGCTCACTAGAGATTGAGCAGGTCTGTTTCCAACCTCGTCTAAAAGAAGACAGGTGATTTCCCCTTCTTTACACAGCTCATATGTAACATTAACCTGCTGCTCAATAGCAGCAAAGTCAGTAAAACCTGGGTTCATCCAACTAACCCAAACCCTATCCTCACCTGGTACTGGTCCTATGGTAGGATTAGATGGTGACGGCGCATTCGTTGGATTAAGATAAAGCAGAGGGGCAACAGTCGCATCATAATCAGTGTAATTGGCAGAAGCCCTAGGAGTCAGGTCCGCACTCGGATTAGTCTTACCCACATAATTCGCCTGCACGATAATGTTGGTAAAGCGCATGGCGCGCGGAAGAATACTATCAGTTAATTTAATAGCATAATTGGAAGCTCCTGTATGAGTAACTTCATCTGCTAACTTGCATCCATCGCCAGGGTTAATCACATTATCTTTGCTATCCTTATTAGGAGCCATTGTGCAATATCGAACAGTATAGTTGCTTACTCGATAACCAAGTTGGGTCATAAAGTTGCTACCTATATCAGAAGAATCCGGAGCATCCCATGTTACATCAATAAAATCATTTTCTACGTCACCGCCACGAGAAGCGTCAAGATTTCGAACCTTCGCCGTATTGGCTGAACTCGGATAGACCCCGCCTAACACCTCACCGGTTGAACTATTCCCATAAGCTGTTTCTAATGGGGTCTTGCCTGGACCTACCCCATAGTTGGCAACTACCCTGAATTTATAGAGTTGGGCAGTACTTGGAACTGTAAAAGTATAACCTTCCTCATTACCAAGTAAATTAAAATCCACTGCAGTCGAACTATAGCTAGTATCATCATCACTATCAACCATTAAAGTAAGACTATCCAAACCATAACCGGAAGCAGTTCTGAAAGCAGAACTACCTGAAGAATCCATAAATTGATTCCAACTAAGCTCCACTGTTTTAGCTGAGCTAGAAGTGGCTTCGGATTCTGAAGTGGCTTGTAGATTTTGAATCCCCACTGGGGTGGGATAGATACCGCTTGTTACTGCGGGGGTTGAAGTCGCCGCGGGGCTGCCTGCTGGACTATAAAGCGCTCGGACCTGAACATCATAGGCTTGTCCCCTAACAAGACCGTCACCAGCTCCCAGTGTTGTTTCAACGCCCACTGTTGTTGTGGTAGTAGTGTTCGGAATTCCTGTCACCCTATAGGTGCCGGAACACGTTTGACCAGCAATACACATAAAATCTACTTCATAGTCGGTTATCGATCTCCCTTGTGGCACATTTGAAGGACGCTCCCAGCTAACCACAATATTATCATTACCAAAAGGCGCTGTCACAGCTGTTGGCGCTGGGTTATCAGCAGGCCTTAATGTCACCTGGCTAGATAAGTCCGAAACAGACTCCTGACCAGTGGAATAGCCCAAAGTAATACCCACTTTATACTCGCCCGCCGAAACAATAACAACTGGGAGAGTAAAGGTCTCCGAATCTTCCATACCACTGATGCTATTAGCATCTCTGTCTCCAATCTCACCTAAAAAGAGACAGTCCTCTGTCCTCTCATTTAAGTTGCCAGGACACAGCTCGAAGGTAAAATTAACCTGCTGCCCAGCATCAGCAAATATACCAAAGTCTGGGTTCGTCCAATTAACTATAGCCTGACCCTTTGTCGTTCCATCTAAACTAAGAGTAGCTATTGAGGGCAGTTCATCATCCGCTGGATTAAGAAAAAGGGGCGCGTCGTCAGGTGCTTCATAATTAACGTAATTGGAAGATTCCCTATCGACAGGAGTGGTTTCTGTGGCATTATTATCCTTACCCTCATAGTTCGCCCACACGCGAATGTTGGTAAAGAGGGTTGCGCGCGGAAGACCATCAGTAGTATCTAATTGAATTTCTGTATCAGTAATTCTCTCTATTGAGGTGCAATCAGTACCTGAGCAATATTGAACAGTATAGTCTTTTACTCTATAACCAAGTTGGCTTATAAAGTTGTTACCTATGCCAGAAAGATCTGGGACATCCCATTCTACATCAATGAGATCATTGTCTGCATCACGAGAAGCCATAAGATTTTGAACCCTTGGTGTGCCCGCGCTATTCGGATAGCGCCCACCAAATACCTCTTCTGATCTAATGATTGAAGTTTCTAATGGGGTCACATCACTGTTTACTTTATAGCTCACAGTGACCCTAAATTTATAGAGTTCCTCAGTGCGCCCAAATCCAAAATTGAAAAAGGGATTGAGCTCAAAGGGCCTGCCGATAAAGGGTGGAGGGAGACCACTCAACAAAGATCCCTCTCCTGAATGAGAAGAAGGATCATCGATGTTATCAAACGATAGCCTAAAATCCTCTAACTCATAGCCAGATGCACGTTTAAAAGCGTCAGAAGCGGTTGGTAAAGTGAATTCCCAACTAATCCTCACCCCAGTAGTTCTTGAAGTAGCAGCTATATTTTGAACCCCTAAGGAGGTGGGATAGATACCGCTCTTCTGCCCCCTATCTCTGGTGCTGTGATAAACTTGAGCAACGCCTGTGGGCAGCCTCGTCGCATATCTAGCCACTAGATCAACAGTGTATAATTCGCCACGTATTAGGTCATCACCCTGTTGGCTTGTAGCTGAAGAAACACTAACGGGAAAAGTTATTGGACCCATCACAGTCGAATCCAAACCGCCAATGACTTGCCGGTCGCAATTAGATAAAGGGATTACCGCATCAGAGTCAAAAATTTCACAACCAGAAGAAGTATCTAAGTCCAATCCAACATAATAATTAACAGCATACAGCGGCTCGAGTTGGTCTGGCAAAGGATCATGGGTCCAGCTCACTGTTATGTTATCATTACCAAATGGCGCGCTTGCCACAGGAGCAACAAGTTTTGGTCCGATAGAGAGCTTGTTGTTGGTGCCACTTACCGCAGCCGATTCTTGATTAGTGTCATAGAGCACGCTTACATTCACCTCAAAAAGACTACCCTCAGAATACTTGGCAGGTAGCCCATCGCCACTCAAATCAGAATAAGACAATCTATAGTTGTTGCCAGTAGGATGCAGAGCACCCATCTGGTCAACCGTAAAATCTCTCGTATAGGTTCTTTCATCAGCGATTCCACCAGTGCTTCCATCAGCAGTTGTAATATTCTCAATAGCAATCCGATAGCCACTCACCCCTTTGCCAATCCTATCGAATTCTGTTGTGCTAGATGGGGGAGCTACACGCAATTCGAAATCTCCAAAACGGCTTATGCCAGCTATGGATTCCACTGATGGAGCATCAGTAGGATAGATAGCTGCCGCACTTGGAGTCGTCATGGGAGCAGAAGCTGGCGTCTCCCCACTGGCATCGGTCCTCCGGTAATTCACTATCACAGTAAAATCGTATAGATGGGAGCGAACCAGCCCATTGGTACCATCCAAGGATATGCTTATTGAAGCCTCCGCAGCAGTCGAAAGGGCAGGAAGATCTGTGAGTGTGCCAGAATCAGAAGCGCAATTGATTTCATGCGCATTGGTCGGCTGTGAAGCCGCAAAGGTATCATACTTACAAGGAGTCACAGTAAAACCAGTAATTTCTAAACCAGTTGGAACATTAGGATTGGTCCAAGAAAGTCTAATCGAATCTTCTCCACTTTGCGCCTCAAGATCGGCAACTGGGGCAGCAATCGGAACATTCAGAGAAGCAGTAGAGGAAAAAACCGTTGAACTCTGCTGCCCAGTAGTATAGACCACCGTGATGTTGATATAATAATCCGTCCCATAGAGCAATGCCGAACTTCGGCGAACAAAATCATACTCAGCCGGATGAGCGGCAACAGTGTCGCGCTCATCATCCATAACCATAAGATCTTCCGTCTGGACACAAGTATCAGGGTCATTCAGCGCGCTACAGGCTTCAAAAAGAAACCTATCTATCCCCTCGCCAATATCAACAAATTTCTGTAAATTAGTGGGATTGTCCCAATCAAGATCAAAGAACACCCTATCGCCCCCTGCTATATTTATAGCAGATACAGGTTGTGGTTCCGGCCAAAGCGCCGCCTTCACATTCACCGAATCTGATACTTGACCAGTGGAGTAAACTGCATGCATGCGGACATAGTAGAAAAGCCCACCAGCTTCAACATCCCTATCATCCGCAGTAGCCAGAGGAAATTCAGCTGAACTTAGCATCTGCCCTAAACTCGCCCAGTCCTCATAGACTTCGCTAAAAACTACCTCACCACTATCATCCTCCCCTTTGTGAACCGCAAAATTATAACCACTAAGCTCTTCCCCTATTCGTGTAAAGGGCACATAAGAATCAGCGCTGTCGCTCGTATCTACATCCATCCAGCTCAGTTCAAAAGTCCCCCTACCATCTGCACTGGCCAGATTAGTCGGGGCTGGAATAGTAGCTGGATAGATAGCACCCCGCTTCTCAGCTGTAAAAACATATTCCTTTTGACCATCATCATCCTCATAGGTCGCATTTACAACTATATCGTATAAATAAGCCCTGTCTATGCTGGCATTGTCCACAACAAATCTATTGACAGCCCCTAGGGTTATGTCCAAAGGCAAAGCCGGATCCGGGCTCAGTTCTACTATCCCAGGCGACGCCCTACAATCAGAATTTGAGTTCACCAGCCGACAGGCGGTCACTCTCAGCGCCGTCAAAGTAAATCTAGCCGGCACCTTCGCCGGATTCGTCCAGCTAATCGTAATCCCATCCTCACCAGATAAAACCTCAAAGTCTTCAACCGCAGGACGAATCGCCGAAGCAGGAGTCCTAAGCTCTACAACCCCCAAAACAACATCACCCGCTGGTTGTCTATCACTCAAATACTCTGCTACCTCATACTCATAGACTCCCACCACCTTAAAACTATAAGAGGTACCATTTCGCAGACCATCAACCCGATATTCGTTCATCACACCGGAAGCCAGAGCAAGATTATCCTCACCCTCAACCAGGTTCAATACCCCAGATCCATTGACAAACCCTGTTGTAATATTCAAGCGGGGATGATTGTCTTCTGTGACTGCCGTCCCGTCCGCCAAGGTTACCTCTACCCTCACCTCAGTGAGGCTCTGATTCTCCAGTGGTTGAGGCGATGCAAAAGGTAAATAGATTTCACTCGGATTGGTCCATGTCAAAACAACCTCAGATAGGATAAGGGTTTCATTAACCTCAACGGTTTGACTTCTACTAGCAATCCTATTCCTACCCTCATCAGTGGTATCCGCATCGCCTATATTCTCATCATCCCCATCGCATAGGTCACCCTCAGAATCCCCATCATTATTCGCCTGAGATGGATTCCAAGTAAAATCGCAGTTGTCGATATTATCGCCTATCCCATCGTGGTCGGTGTCTGTCGCCTCAAGAGGATTGTCAACGAAATCATCCGCATTATCTCCCGTCCCATCCCCATCAGTATCCTCGTTCTCGGTCGACACAGTTGGAAGGTCATCGTCCTCATCCAAGTATCCATCCCCATCGCAATCGGCAAGCAACGAACAGGACATACCATCCTCATTGGTCAGCTGCTCCTTCTCATGCGTATCAGCTAATCTATCATTGTCATCGTCATCATCTACATCATCGGCCAAATGGTCATTATCGGCATTCGGCCCTATCATAACCGAATAGATAGCCCGGAAATCAGAAGCATTTTGAAAACCCAAGATCCTGTTAGTCCCATCCGCCAATGTCAGACTCACTTGAAAATAATAGGTCACGCCATTTGTCAAACCTTCAACAAGATAATGGCTATTATCGGCCAGACTTCCATACTCTAAATTAGATGTGTCTGGAAGAGTAACTGTTGTTGCTGCTGTCCCCTCTTCTACATTATAACTAATACGAAAGGATTCAGTGGTATCGGCCTCATCATTTTGCCAGCTAATTAGCACACCACCATCGCGCGGCGTAAACCAAATCTGATTCACCTCCGAAAGCCTGCTGTCGCAAACTGCCGACACTCCATCTCCATCTGAATCGTCCGTGTGCTCAGCCAAACCATCCGCCCCATTGAGCGGCGATAAAACACATGAATCCGCACTATCCCCAACACCATCTCCGTCTGTATCCAAACCAGGGCCGTCAAAATTATCTGCATTGTCTCCTATACCATCTCTGTCTGTATCAGCTTGCTCGGCAGGATCAGTTGGAAAAGCATCATTAATATCGTCTGTTCCATCCCCATCGCAATCGGCAAGCAACGAACAGGATACACTATCTTCATTGGTCAGCTGCTCGGTCGTATTGGTATCCAATAAATCATCATTGTCGTCATCCAGATCGCGAAAATCCGAGTACTCATCCCCATCGGTGTTCAGCCACAACCAAACATAGTCACTCCAGCCATAGACAGTCCTACTCTCAACAACCGCACCATCCGCCGGGCCATAACCAAAGGTTAGATTAAATCTATAAGCCCTATCCTCACGAGAATACCATCTAAAAGCACTATCAAAGCTCGCTATAGCCGACTCAAGCAATTCATAATTACTCTCTTCATCAATTGCATATTCCGCATTGGCATCATAAATACTTGCCGAACCGCTCGCATTCAAGCCTAAGGGCGCACCCTCACCCGAAGTATCCCAATTCCATATTTCCCAACCTAAAGAGAGACCTCTAATCTTATAAGAGGCATTAGAACCAGAAGCAATATTCTTCCAACTCAACATCAAGCTATCGGCGTTCGGTATTAACGTCAAGTCCAACTGATCCGAAGAACCACGGTATCGATTATCCCCTTCACAAGCATCACCACGACCATCACCTACTGATTCACCCCCTACCGATTCACTATCCTCTTGATTCGGATTGGCAACAAAACGACAATTGTCTGAATTGTCTCCTACTTCATCCCCATCGCTGTCCGCCCATTCAGTCCTATCAAAAACAAAAACATCCATATCATCATTTACCATATCCCCATCGCAATCCAAAACAACTAAGCAATTGTTCGTCACATTCATACCCGTGCTATTGATATAGGTGAACTCACTCTGAATCCGCTCTGCCTCTCCATCCGAACCTAATACCAGCTCCCCTTCATCATCCAGCTCATAATATTCCTCCCCATCCGTCTGACCATCACGATCGCAATCACTATTTAATACACATCCAGTAGGCTCCAACGCATCGGTCAATAGATCATTATCATCATCTACATCCAACACATCTGCTAGTTCATCATTATCATTGTTCGCACCTATATAGGTCGGCTCCTGCTCCCCATCCTCACCTACTGATGCAGCTACCACCACCGATCTATCCGCCTCCGCATCATAAATATCACCTCCAAGCTCCATGTCCTTACCATAATATCCTAGAATATTTGCCAACTCCTCATTCGCATAAGTCCTTATATGCGCACGAACAACGAAAGTATAGTAGCTACCGGTTGCCAAACCCGTCAATCTATGCGAACTCGCCGCACCTCCTTTGTATTTACCTAACTCACTCTCATCACCCCCATAGGCAACCTCTACCACATCAATCAATGCCGATTGCATCTCATGGGGAGCATCAACCGCATTCAAAATACCGTCATTGTCAGCATCTGGATCCTCAGTATCTGCTAAATGGTCTCCATCAAGATTGGCGCCCAAAACAACCATCCCGCTATAAGGAAAAGGAACATGTGAAGCAAAATTAGTCGTGTCGCTCAAATCAACCGTCTTCTCCATCCCAGTCACATTCATATAAGAGTATGACAGACTAAATGTCAGGGTATTCCCAGGACCCGCTGCCCCACTCGCATTGTATATATAAGTAGAATTTCCGTCATAAGCAAACGAAAGACCTTCCGCATTAGCAGAGTCTGGGGATAAAACAATCGTCTCACTGGACGGCCCAGCCACCGACAAAATCCAATTAGCAATAAGAGACCCTCTCGCATCTACCGGCTGCAAGGGATTGCGCCATGTAATCCGAACCTCATCCGCTGAAGGAACAAAGGAAAGAGAACTATTAACCAGATCACAAGCATCCCCTACCCCATCTTCATCCGCATCCGCTTGAGATGGATTCGCCACATGAAGACAATTGTCTCCAGCAGTCGGATTACGAACATCCTCAACCAATAGATCATCATTATCCCAATCTAAAATCCGACTATCCCTACCAGCTAAAGCCATTTGAATCAATACCGCCTCATTCCTGCTATCCAAACGACCCGCCAGCTGATCACTTATCGAAGCATTCAACGCTGCTTCACTCAAACCAGCTACCGCCTCATACTCTATCGTAAAACGGTAAATAGCTTCCGGCGGTTCCACATCCGGGTTGGTCCAGTTTAAAACCACCGAACGCTCCGCCGGCTGGATAATAACAAACTCGCGGGCAGGTGGAACATCCACATCTATTCTAATAGTAGTACCGCTTCCGCTACCACCACCACCGCCAGCGCAAGCAAACAGGAACAGCGCTGATAAAAGCACGCCGAGAAAAGAGCCTAGACGTAAAAAACGTATAAAAAATATAGTGCAAGTGTAGTTCTTGCAAGTATAGTCCTTAGGACTAATCGAAAAAAGTTTTAACATGGTTAATATATTGGTTGAATAACATTAAATAAATTCCCCACAACACAAGCGCCACAGAGAATAAAGCACTTATCGGAATTCTCAGCCCTAAAAATAAAAGGGATGAACTGATTCCGCTTCTCATACTCCTCCGTACTCCTCATACTTCTCCTCTGTATTGGTTGCAATTGCAGCCGCTGTCCTCTTGCCAAAGACAAGAGAACAAAAAATTTACTGTTGAATCTCATTAAATACTTTATCAATATTCTATCCTTCATAATTAAATAAATTTTTGTATCTCTTTATAACACAAAAAAACAGAAAAACAAGCAAAATTAAGGTTTTTTTGAAAAAATCAACTTTTTTCGAGGCCATTAATGGGAAAGATCGGCCGCCATAATAAGAAATCTCATTATCAACCAAAATCAGTATAACAGTCCAAACATCTCAATCGGAATGGGAAAAACTTGCTAGCTGATGACCACGGGATTTGCGATGAAAGAATACCGAAAAGAAGATCACACCAAAGACCACCAGGCCTATTGCCACACATATCCAAAAGGCAAACATATGCAAGTCATAGACCTGCTGGCTAATCCCAGTAACGCCACGCGGCATGTTATAAGGCTGACAAGCGGCTAGAAAGGGAAGTGTCAGACCTAAGAATAAATAGGAACGAAATCTGAACATAGAGAGCTATTATAACTCAAACAAAACAAAAAGATAGACAGAATGGATGATGAGTGACCTTAAATGGAAAGAAATGGAAAGAAGTTAATAGGCTAGTAGATTGAAACAATGCTATCAGGTTCGGACGGACCTGATAGAATTTGTCTCAATAATTAAATCAGTGCCTAATCTCTAAATTATTCAGTAGTAAATAATGCCCTTTGGTCTTTAACACTGATGGGCAAGCACCGAATGGCGGGGAATTGTGTGTTGGTGCCGAAATCCCAAAGGAGATTAGCAGACATCTGTTCATCAGAATCAATGCTGCCGCTATTATCACTATCACAATAGTAATTTAGTAGATCTCCAAGATCGGTCGGGTCGTTAATGGTGTCATCACGATCAATATTAAGAATCTCTCCCGCGTCTGAGCCTGTGATGGTAATCCATTCTGTCGTATCATCATCTGTTCCGTCAAATGCTTTTATCTGCTCTACAGTCCTGCTATTATCCATAGTCCTGAGGACCTGACCTGTAGGAAGATCAACCGTGCTGATATTCCCATAAACACTATCTATCGTAGCCGAGGAGGGTTGCTCATCATTATTCTCCCCAAAAACAGGACCTCCTATGTTCTTATCTACAGTCGAAGATATGGTGCCAACCACAGCGTAAGAGTTAGTAGTATCTGAGTCTACACGGCTTGTTAAACCGCCCAGTTGACTATTGCCACGTCCTCCCGACAACGGTGTTGTCCCAGCTAAAGTGCCAATATGGGCATAGGAAGCTGTAATAAGATTTGTTACAGTGCTTCTTTCGAAAACACGACCAACTAGACCACCACCAAATCGAAAAGTATGAATCCTTCTAACAATGGCAGCCGAACCAATAATATAATTATTATCAGTGGCGGCCGGATCTCTATCAATACCAACCGAACCAACCAGACCACCTACGTAAGGTGATTGCCCAGTGTTATCGGGGCGTTCAACCCCAGTCCCTAGACCTATCAAAGAACCATTGACAGATACATAGAGCAGCCTAGATCCCTGAGTCATACGCCCAGCAACAGCACCTACCGAAGGTATCCCAGACCCCGCTGAGGCATTAGAGAGAATATTACTAAAGTCAATGTGTAGATTCCTCACTGTTGTTTTGTGTAAAGCACCAAAGAAGCCAACATAATTCTCACTAGAATTTATGTTTAACCCTTTGATGCTATTCCCATTGCCTTCAAATGTAGCACTAAAAGGCGCCGAAGCGTTACCCACAGGTGTCCAATCGCTAGTTAAGGTTATGTCATTCATCAGCTCATAGCCAGAACAGGTAGTAATAATTCTTCCACCATCACCACAGCCAGTTTGGTCTAAAGGAGCTTCATTGCTCCGCCGCTTGCCACTGCCATCCAGTTGATAGCGTATCGCATTTAATTCCTCCGCTGTTCTTATTTCTATCAATCCATCGCCATCGGAATCTATATCCAAATTATCTCCTACACCCCCTGGATCCATTGGTTCAGGAATCGTATGTCTGCCGCCGATAGACACTCGTAAAGAAGGGTTCTTCTCGGTTGCTGTGGTAGCGCTATCATTGTCAAAACCTTCATAGTTAGCTTCTACTGTAATAGCATAATCACCAGGATCTAGGTTGGCAATGGCGGCAGTAAACTCGTTGCCATCAGTAGGATGAGGCACTATCGTATCACTACATGTACCTGATCCGTCTGTATTACATGCTTCTACAACATATTCAGTAACTTTATAATCAAGAACATTTATAAATCTCTGATTAGCTATAAAAGAGGGAGTAGGCCATGTTATATTAAAACCATCTCCATTAGAATTAACGTTTACAGTGCCCCCGGTATTAGGAACACCCTTACCATTGGTTGGATAAAAGCCCCACAACCTATCCGGAGCACCTACTCCTAATCCACCACCAGTATAGGTAGCATTAACACCAAAGAGATAAGATTGACCTCTCCCCAGACGACTAGCAGCAGTCTCACCGATTCCTTGAAGTTCAGCCAGGATCTCACTATAAACAAATCCATGACTCTTAAGAGTGCCATCTTCTAAATTAAATGAAAATTGTCCCTCTCGTTCCCCCTGAAAAAGACCTTCTCCTGCTAGGAAAAATATCGACAGGGTAAAATTTCTATCATAGGTCGCCCCTATTGCAGTGTTAAACTGATCACTTACTTCAGGCAGATCATCAATCTCCCATCTCAATTCTATCTCAGTATCCTGTCTAGTTGGATTATTATCTGCAATTCCGACTCCAGTAGTTGTTGGCACCGGAGGCACAGGATAGATACCGCTTATTATTGTGTTGGAAGTAATCTGACTGCTATCATCAAAAAGCGCTCGGACCTGAACATTATAGGCTTGTCCCCTAACAAGACCGTCACCAGCTCCCAGTGTTGTTTCAACGCCCACTGTTGTTGTGGTAGCACTAGAATCTGTCGAATGTGTCGTGTCGTCCGTATAGTCGGAACAACTCATTTGACCAGCAACACATGTAAAAACTACGTGATAGCCTTCTACCTGTGGCCTCCCTGATCCAACTGTAGGCGCCTCCCAGACAACCTCAATAGCATCACTACCAAAAGGCGCATCGCTCAGTGTTGCCGGTGGATTAGCAGGAGGAGTTAATGTAACCGCCGAGCTAGTTAACACCGAATCAGAACCCTGACCAGTAGAATATTGCAAAGTAACAGCCAACTTATAGTCACCTGCCGTAATAGTATTTGGGAAAGGAAACGTTCGACTTTGCGGAAGTGCGATAGTAGAAACATCTACTTCGTTGATCTCTTCAGCTAAAAGTGTACAGGTGTTATCCAGCTGATTAAGCGTGCCAGAACACAAATGCAGTGTAGCACTAACTCGCAGGCCAAGATCAGCAAGAGCAGGGGGGGGGGTTGGATAGCTCCAATCAGCTCTAACCTGGCCACTTGTTGATCCGTCTAACGTAAGAGCAGATGCTGGAGGCACACCCACAGGATTAAGAAAAAGGAAAGTTTCTGGCGTGGTCGCAGTCGCATCAAAGTCAGTGTAATTGGCAGATGCTCTGTCAGCGAAGTCCACCGCAGTCGGATTATCCTTACCCTGATAGTTCGCCTGCACGATAATATTGGTAAAGCGGGTCCCGCGCTGCGACATAAGAATATCAGACATATTTATTTGAGTTTCTCTCCCAGTAACTTCACCTATTGAGGTGCACTGACTGCCAGGGTCAACTATAAAGTTTCCTATGTCGAAAACGTTCACTTTATTAGGAGCGCCTGTGCAATATTGAACAGTATAGTCTTTTACTCTATAACCAAGTTGGCTCATAAAGTTGGAACCTATATCAGTCAGATCAGGAGCATTCCAACTTACATCAATTCTATCAGACTTGTCTGCGGGGCGGCTAGCCATAACATCTTGAGCCGCTGGTGTGTGTGGCATGGTCGGATAGCGCCCGCCAACTGCCCCAGTTGATCTAAAATTCTTATACCCGTTGTCTAATGCATTCACATTAGCATCATCATCATTCACTGTATAGTTCACAATGACATTAAATGTGTAGAGTTGCCCAAAAAGTGGCGGCGTATAAGTATAGCCGCTTGCATAGTCAGCCACTCTCAATACCACATCACCCAGCGAAGAAGTAGTATCATCTACGCTACTAACTCGTAGAGCAAAATTGCTTAACTCATAGCCAGTAGCCATTTGAAAAGCATTACCAACTGATGTTGGCGTGAATGTGGGCCAACTAAGTCTCACCTCACCAATGGCTGATATAACCTGTGTTATACTTTCAACTCCTGCTCCAGTGGGATAGATACCGCTCTTCTGACTGTTATCTCTGGTGCTGCGATAAACTCGAGTAACGTCTGTGAGCGGCTTAGTCGCATATCTAGCCACTAGATCAACCGTGTATAATTCGCCACGCACCAGGTCAACGCCTACTTGGCCTACAGCACGACTAACAGGAAAAGTTTTTGGACCCCTATCAGTAAAATCGAAACCGCCGGTAATTTGCCGTTCGCAACCAGTTAAAGGGGCTTGACCAGGGATTTGACCCTCCTCCATAAAATTGCTACAACCAGAATCATCTCGGTCCAATCCAACATAATAATTAACAACATACAGCGGCTCGAGTTGGTCTGGTAAAGGATCATGAGTCCATCTTACTTTTATGTCATCATTACCAAATGGTGCGCTTGCCACAGGGGCAACAAGTTTTGGTCCAATAGAGAGCTTGTTGTTGGTGCCACTTATCGCATCCGATACTTGATCTGTGCCATAGAGCACGCTTACATTCACTTCAAAAAGACTGCCCTCAGAATACTTGGCGGGAAGCCCATCGCCATTCAAATCAGAATGGGACAATCTATAGTTGTTGCCAATAGGATGCAGATCACCCATCTGGTCAACCGTAAAATCTCTCGTATAGGTGCTTCCATCAGCGACTCCATCAGTGCTTCCATCAGCAGTTGTAATATTCTCAATAGCAATCCGATAGCCGCTCACCCCTCTGCCAATCCTATCAAACCCTGCTGTGGCTGTGTCAGATGGAGGAGTTACACGCAATTCAAATTCACCAAAGCGGCTTACGCCAGTTATGGATTGCACTGGTGGAACATCACCAGTAGGATAGAGAGCCGCTGCCATCAGGGTAGTCAGGGAATTAGAATCTACCATTTCCCCACTGCCGTCGGTCCTCATGTAATTCACCACCACAATAAAATCGTATAGATATGCCCTATCCAACTCGGTATCATCAAACGATATGCTGATTGAATCACCCGCACCAAACGAAAAATCAACATGACTTGTGAGCGGGGTATCAGATACACAATTGGCGTCCGCCGCATCCTGATACCTACAAGGAGTCACAGTAAAACCAATAATCTCCAATCCAGTTTGAGCAGCAGGATTGTCCCAAGAAAGTTCAATCGTATCTGCACCACCTCGTGCCACAAGATTTTTAACCTGGTCAGCAGGCGGCTCAGTCAGACTAGCAGCAGAGGAAAAAAGCGTTGAACTCCTCTGTCCAGTGGTATAGACCAATGTGATGCTGAAATAATAATCCGTCTCATATGCCAAACTTCCCCGAGCAAAATCATACGAGGTCTGAGGGGTGCCAGACTCATACATAAGCTCAGCCTCTTGAACACAAGGCATAGAATCGTCGTTTGTGGGACAAACTTCAAAGATAAAACGCTCTATATCTGCATCAATCGCTGTATACCTATCTAAATCAGGATTGGTCCAACTAATACCAAAGTCCACTCTATCGGTAGTATCTATCTGTATATCAGATACAGCTTGCGGCTTCGGCCAAAGAGTCGCCGTCGTATCTACCAAAGCCGATTCTTGACCAGTGGAATAAACCGCATGCATGCGAACATAATAGACAAGCCCGCCTGCATCATCTAGAGCAAAGCTATCTGAACTTAGCATCTCCTCTAAACTCGCCCAGTCCTCATAGACTTCGCTAAACACCACCTCACCACTATCATCCATTCCTTCGTGAACTGTGAAATTATAACCACTGAGTTCTTCCCCTATCCGAGTAAAGGGCACATAATCAGGATCAGGAGTAGCCGTATCTACATCCGTCCAGCTCAGTTGAAAAGGTCTGCCATTCGTGCCAACTAGATTACTCGGGGCTGGAATAGTATCAGGATAGATAGCTGCCGCACTTGGAGTCGTCATGGGAGCAGAAGCTGGCGTTTCCCCACTGGCGTCAGTCCGCCGGTAATTCACTATTACAGTGAAATCATATAGATGGGAGCGAACCAGCCCATTGTTATTATCCAACTCTATGTTTATTGAGGCATTCGCAGTAGTTGAAAGGGTAGGAATATTTGTGAGTGGGCCAGAATCAGAAGCGCAATTGGTCATATGCGAATCGGACGGCAGCGAGGCATCATATGTATCATACCTACAAGGAGTCACAGTAAAACCAGTAATTTCTAAGCCAGTTGGAACATCAGGATTGGTCCAAGAAAGTCTAATCACATCTTCCCCACTTTGTGCCTCAAGATCTGCAACCGGAGCAGCAGTCGGTACATCCAGAGAAGTGGCAGTGGAAAAGACCGTTGAACTCCGCTGCCCAGTAGTATAGGCTACCGTGATGTTGATATAATAATCCGTCCCATAGAGCAATGTCGAACTTCGGCGAATAAAATCATACATGGTCGGATGAGCGGTAACAGTGGCGCGCTCAGCATCCATAACCATAAGATCTTCCGTCTGGACACAAGTATCAGGGTCATTCAGCGCGCTACAGGCTTCAAAAAGAAACCTATCTATCCCCTCGCCAATATCAACAAATTTCTGTAAATTAGTAGGATTGGTCCAACTAAGATCAAAGAACACCCTATCGCCACCTACTATGTTTATAGCAGGTACAGGTTCTGGTTCTGGCCAAAGCGCCGCCGTCACATCCACCGAATCTGATACTTGACCAGTGGAATAAACCGCATGCATGCGGACATAATAGAAAAGCCCACCTGCTTCAACATCTGCACTAGCTAGAGCAAATTCAGCTGAACTTAGCATCTGCCCTAAACTCGCCCAGTCCTCATAGACTTGGCTAAAAACCACATCGCCACTATCATCCTCCCCTTTGTGAACCGTAAAATTATAGCCACTAAGCTCTTCCCCTATTCGTGTAAAGGGCACATAAGAACCAGCGCTGTCGCTCGTATCTACATCCGTCCAGCTCAGTTCAAAAGTCTCTCTACCATCCATACTGGCTAGACCACTCGGGGCTGGAATAGTATCTGGATAGATTGCCCCGCGCTCCTCAGCTGTAAAAACATATTCCTTTTGACCATCATCATCCTCATAGGTCGCATTTACAACTATATCGTATAAATAAGCCCTGTCTATGCTGGCATTGTCCACAACAAATCTATTGACAGCCCCTAGGGTTATGTTCAAAGGCGATGCCGGATCCGGGCTCAGTACTACCGACCCAGGCGACGCCCTACAATCAGAATTTGAGTTCGCCAGCTGACAGGCGGTCACTGTCAGATTCGTCAAAGTGAATCCAGTCGGCACCTTCGCCGGATTCGTCCAGCTAATCGTGATCCCATCCTCACCAGATAAAACCTCAAAGTCTTCAACCGGTGGACGAACCGCCGAAGCAGGAGTGCTAAGCTCTACAACCCCTAAAACAACATCACCCGCTGGCTGTCTATCACTCAAATATTCTGCTACCTCATACTCATAGACTCCCACCACCTTAAAACTATAAGAGGTGCCATTTCGCAAACCATTAATCCGATACTCGTTCATCACACCGGAAACCAGAGCAAGATTATCCTCACCCTCAACCAGGCTCAATACCCCAGATCCATTGACAAACCCTGTCGTAATATTCAGGTGGGGATGGTTGTCCTCCGTAACTGCCGTCCCATCCGCCAAGGTCACCTCTACACTCAGATCCGTGAGATCTTGATTCTCCAGTGGCTGAGGCGACGCAAAAGGTAAATAGATTTGAGTCGGATTGGTCCATGTCAAAACAACCTCAGATAGGATAAGCGTTTCATTAATCTCAACGGTGTCACTCCTACTAGCAATCCTATTCCTACCCTCCTCCATGGTATCCGCATCGCCTATATTCTCATTATCCCCATCGCATAGGTCACCCTCAGAATCCCCATCATTATTTACCTGAGATGGATTATAAGCAGAATCGCAGTTGTCTACATTATTGCCTATCCTATCAAAGTCGAGGTCCACCGCCTCAAGAGGATTGTCAACGAAATCATCCGCATTATCTCCCGTCCCATCCCCATCAGTATCCTCGTTCTCAGTCGGCATCGTCGGAAGATCATCATCCTCATCCAAGTATCCATCTCCATCGCAATCGGCAAGCAACGAACAGGATATACTATCCTCATTGGTCAGCTGCTCCTTCTCATGTGTATCAGCTAATCTATCATTGTCATCATCATCATCCTCAGCATTTGCCAAATGGTCCTTATCGGCGTTCGGCCCTATCATAACCGAATAGATAGCCCGGGAATCAGAAGCATTTTGAAAACCCAAGATCCTGTTAGTCCCATCCGCCAATATCAGATTTACTTGAAAATAATAGGTCAATTGATTTGTCAAACCGCCAACAAGATAATGGCTATAATCGCTTAGATCCCCATAAGTCAAATCCGCTGAAGTGTAGGAACTAGACTCGTCTGGAAGAGTAGTCGTTGTTGCTGCTGTCCCTTCTTCTAAATAATAACTAACACGAAAGGATTCAGTGGCGTTGGCCTCATCATTTTGCCAGCTAATCAGCACACCGTTATCTTGCGGCGTAAACCAAATCTGATTCATCGCCGAAGTATCGCTGTCGCAGACCGCAGCTACTCCATCTCCATCTGAATCATCTGTGTGATCAGCCAAACCATCCGCCCCATTGAGCGGCGATAAGACACATGAATCCATATTATCCCCAACACCATCCCCGTCTGTATCCAAGCCAGGGCCGTCAAAATTATCGGCATTGTCTCCTATCTGATCCCCATCTGTATCAGCCTGCTCGGCAGGGTCAGTTGGAAAGGCATCATTAATATCGTCTGTTCCATCCCCATCGCAATCGGCAAGCAACGAACAGCTCACACCATCATCATTGGTCAGCTGCTCCGTTGCATTGGTATCCAATAAATCATCATTGTCATCATCCAGATCGCGAAAATCCGAGTACTCATCCCCATCGGTGTTCAGCCACAACCAAACATAGTCACTCCAGCCATAGACAGTCCTTCTCTCAACGACCGCACCATCCACCGGCCCATAACCAAAGGTCAGATTAAATCTATAAGCCCTATTCTCATCAGAATACCATCTAAAAGCACTATCAAAACTCGCTATAGCCGACTCAAGCAACTCATAACCACTCTCACCATCAATCGCATAGTCCTCATTGGCATCGGAAATATCCGCCTCACCGCTCGCATTCAAGCCCAAGGGCGAGCCCTCACCCGAAGTGTTCCAATTCCATATTTCCCAACCTACAAATACACCTCTAATCTTATGAGAAGCGTTAGAACCAGAAGCAAGGTTCCTCCAACTCAACATCAAGCTATCTTGGTTCGGTATCAAGGTCAAGTCCAACTCAGCCGAAGAACCACGATATCGATTATCCCCTTCACAAGCATCGCCACGACCATCACCTACTGATTCGCCCCCTACCGATTCATTATCCTCTTGATTCGGATTGGCAACAAAACGACAATTATCCGAATTGTCTCCCACTTTATCCCCATCGCTGTCCGCACTCTCATCTTGATCGAATGGGAAAGCATCAACATCATCCGTCACCAGATCGTCATCGCAATCCAAATCAACTAAGCAATTGTTCGTCACATTCATGCCCGTGCTATTGACATAGGTGAACTCTCTCTGAGGATTCCGTGTCGCCACCCCATCCTCTAACACCAGATCTCCTTGATCATCTAGCTCATAATATTCCTCCCCATCTGTTCGACCATCCTTATCGCAATCGGAATCTAATTCACATCCAGCAGGCTCCAATACATCGGTCAATAGATCATTATCATCATCTACATCCAATACATCCGCTAATAAATCACCATCAGTGTTCAACCCTATATAGGTCGGTTCCTGCTCTCCATCCTCATCTACCGATGCAGCTACCACTACCGACCTATCCTCATCCGCGTCATAAACACCCTCAGCATAAGCACCCTCACCCAGAATCGGCATGCCATCATTATATCCTAGCTTAGCTGCCGCCTCCTCATTCACATAAGTCCTTATATGCGCTCGAACAGCGAAAGTATAGTAGCTATCGGTCGCTAAACCAGTTAATCTATGCGAACTGGCCGCGCCCGCTTCAAATCTACCCAACTCATTCACATCGCCCTCATAGGCAACCTCTACCACATCAATCAATGCCGATTGCCGCTCATCGGGATCAAATGCCATACCCTGAATCGCAAGTCGGGTCATTTCGTTCATGCCCGCAGGTGTATTATCCAAAATACCATCATTGTCAGCATCTGGATCCTCAGAATCCGCTAAATGGTCTCCATCAAGATTGGCGCCCAAAACAACCATCCCGCTATAAGGAAAATTAACATGAGAAGCAAAATTAGCCGTGTCGCTCAGATCAACCGTCTGCTCCATTCCTGCCCCATCCATATAAGAATAAGACAGACTAAATGTCAAGCCGCCCCCAACACCACTCGCGTTGTATAGATACTCAGAAGTCCCGTTATACTCAAACGAAAGGCCTTCCGTATTGGCAGAGTCCGGCAATAAAACAACCGTCTCACTAAAGGAAGAACCAGTTACCGACAGGGTCCAATTAACAATAGAGACCGTCTCACCCTGTATAGGGCGCGTCTGACGAGATGTCCCACATTCAACCAGCTTATCATCAACCCCACTCAGACGAACACACCCCTCCCCTATAGAAATTGAAACATAATCCGTCCCATTCCAAACTCGCGCAGAGACTTCTATATTATGCTCACTATCCGCCGCAACACTAGCCAACTCTAAATCATCAACTGAAACAGTATCCCCACTTGCATTATTACCAGCCTCCCCTTCAATCGTAACCACAGCCTTGCCACCACTAATCTCAAAACTTGTGATGTTTAATATCGACTCTACCCTTCCACTAGTCGGATGATAAAACGAAGCCGGATTCTCCCAACCAAGATTCAAATTGCCGCTAGCAGATGAAAAACTAAAAGTCAGACTATTGTTACTACCACTTATCTCATCCACAAGATCTGTGTCCAAATAGCCTAGATCCTCCTCGCGAGAACCACTTGCCGGCTCCAACGGATTGCGCCATTTAATCTCAACCTTATCCGCCGAAGGAACAAAGGAAAGAGAACTACTAACCGGATCACAAGCATCCCCTACCCCATCTTCATCTTCATCCGCCTGAGATGGATTCGCCGCATGAAGACAATTGTCTCCCCCAATATCATCATCATTCTTGCCTGTCGGATCTTGGACATCCTCAACCAA
The DNA here is from genome assembly GCA_965215225.1 of Gammaproteobacteria bacterium. Classification (GTDB taxonomy): domain Bacteria; phylum Pseudomonadota; class Gammaproteobacteria; order CBDBNL01; family JAAOII01. The sequence continues at coordinate 460,400 of OZ244039.1, read as the reverse complement.
CACATCATCACCATCCCAATCTAAAATCCGACTCTCTTGACCAGCCGCAGCCAAACGAATTAAGTCCGCCTCATTCCTGCTATCCAAACGGCCTGCCAACTGATCACTTATCGAAGCATTCAGCGCGACTTCGCTCAAACCAGCTACCGCCTCATACTCTATCGTAAATCGGTAAATACCTTCATTAGTTTCCAAGTCATCCGGATTGGTCCAGTTTAAGACCACCGAATCCGTCGCCGGCTGGATAATAACAAACCCGCGCGCAGGGGAAGGTGGTGGAACATCGACGGCCACTCTAATAGTAGTTCCACTGCCACTGCCTCCACCGCCGGGAAGATCGCAAGCAAATAGAAGTAGCGCCGATAACAGCACGCCAAGAAAAGAGATTGGACGAGGCAAACGCAAAAGGCGCATAAAAAATAGTGTGAAAGTGTAGTCCTTGCAAGTATAGTCCTTGCAAGTATAGCCCTTAGGACTAGTAGTAAAAAGTTTGTATAATAACATGGTTAATATATTGGTTAAATAAAATTAAATAAAATTCCCCACAACACAAGCGCCACAGAGAATAAAGCACTTATCGGAATTCTCAGCCCTAATAAAAGGGATGAACTGATTCCGCTTCTCATACTCCTCATACTTCTCGTACTTCTCCTCTGTATTGGTTGCAATTGCAGCCGCTGTCCTCTTGCCAAAGGCAAGAGAACAAAAAATCTACTGTTAGATCTCATTAAATAGTTTATCAATATTCTATCCTTCATAATTAAATAAAATTCTGTGCCTCCTTATAACACAAAAAATAGCAAAACAAGTCAAAATTAAGATTTTTTTCAAAAAAATTAAGTTTTTTTTCAAGGCTATTACATGGAGTTGCAGCGCCGATAAAGGCGCACCAACAAAAGAGCCTAGATGCAAAAAACGCACAACAAACATAGCAAAAATGTAGTCTTTAGGACTAATAACAAAAAATCTACTGTTAGATCTCATTAAATAGTTTATCAATATTCTATCCTTCATAATTAAATAAAATTCTGTGCCTCCTTATAACACAAAAAATAGCAAAACAAGCCAAAATTAAGATTTTTTTCAAAAAAATTAAGTTTTTTTTCAAGGCTATTAAATAGAGTTGCAGCACCGATAAGAGCGCACCAAGAAAAAAACCAGCCCTCACAAAAAACACAGTGAGCGTATAGTCCCTAGAACTAATAACAAAAAGTCTGAGCATCATTAACATATTGGCTAAATAAAATCAACTAAAAATTCGTGCCTTCTTATAACACATAAAGATAGCAAAAGAAGCAAAATTAAGATTTTTTTTCAAAAAAATTAAGTTTTTTTCAAGGCTATTAAATGAAGCTGCAGCACCGATAAGAGCGCACCAAGAGAAAAAACCGACCCTCACAAAAAACATAGTGAGCGTGTAGTCCCTAAAACTAATAACAAAAAGTCTGAGCATCATTAACATATTGGCTAAATAAAATCAACTAAAAATTCGTGCCTTTTTATAACACATAAAGATAGCAAAAGAAGCAAAATTAAGTTTTTTTTTCAAAAAAATTAATTTTTTTTTGAGGCTATTAAATGGAGTTTAGGATGAGGTTTGACGAACCAATCAGAACAGTCTTTTGGTCGGCGGGCGGGACTGGGACCTCAGCAGTTCAAAAAGGCAATCTTAGCAACAGCCTCACTAGTCTTTGAACGCGAGGATTAAACAAGCGGGTATTATAGTAGCTGCCGGCTAGTCTCTTATTGACCTCTCCCATAGTAGGATAGGGAGCTATATAGGATGCCATGGCTGCTATCTTAAGCCTGTTTTGAATTGCCAAGCACCAGGGCTGAATCAGCTCGCCGGCATTGGCAGCCAAGATATCCACCCCGACAATCTTACCGCGTCTGGTTACTATAGCCTTAGCCAATCCATTAGTGGTTCGCTCAGCCTGAGCCCTATCATTTTCACTAAAAGACCAACGCAGCACTTCTAACTGAGCAGACGAGTAGATTCTTTCCGCCTCAGTAAGGCTTATACCACAATGAGCCATCTCTGGCGAGGTATAGGTAACCCAAGGAACCGCCCTATAATCTACCTTAGCGGGCAATCTAAAGAGCATATTACGAATCACTATGCCAGCATGATAGGAAGCCATATGAGTGAATTGGTAGGGACCAACCACATCTCCCAAAGCATAAATTTTCCTATTGGATGTCTGTAATCGCTTGTTCACCTCAATGGCGCGAGGAGAATGGCGAACGCCAGCCTTAGCAAGATTCAGTTCAGTCAGATTGGCTTTGCGGCCAGCCGCCACTAATAGATGAGTCCCGCTCAGGGTCGTCTTTTCGCCATCCTCTTTTGTCACCCGTAATTCTATTTGAGTGCCAGACTGAGAGGCAGATTCTACCTGAACCTTTTCTACCATTTGGATGCCATCCTTAAGTAGCTCTTGGCGGAGGAGCTTAACCAGTTCTTGATCGTCGCGCGGCAAAATGGGACCCATATCTACTATGGTGACCTTAGAACCAAGCTGAGCGTGAGCCTGTGCCATCTCTACTCCTATAGGACCGCCTCCTATTATGAGCAAATGTTCGGGTAAGACGCTGTTGCTAAAAATGGTCTCATTAGTGAAATAGGGAACCGAGGAAAGACCAGCTATGGGTGGCACCATAGGAGATGAACCACTGGCAATGGCAAAGAACTTGGCTTGCACTTGGAGTTCGGCTCTGCCCTGTTCAACTCTCAGGAGGTTCGGTGAGATAAAAGCCGCTTGCCCCTGAACCACCTTAACTCCGAAGGACTCATAGCGTTCAACCGAATCATTAGGAGCTATGGCAGCAATGACAGATTGGACATGCCGATTGACGCCAGCAAAATCTACCTTAGCCGGTTGGCGATGAACCCCAAACTCCGACCTGGTTGAGGCTGCCTGATGGGAGGCAGCAAGGAGCGCCTTGGAAGGAACACAACCGTAATTTAGGCAATCACCTCCCATCTTCGCTCGCTCAATTAAAACAACTCGGGCGCCAAAATGGGCAGCCGCATAGGCAAGGGTTAAACCAGCCGAGCCGGCACCAATAATAGCAATGTCTTGCTTTGTTGTCTTCATAAATTAGTTTTTAATTTGAGATACTTGGCTTGAAATAATTCCTGGCTTGATTGAGTGGTCCTTCTTTCGTTGAAATCTGGGCGAGCCTCTTATATCTAGGTTATATATAGGCAGCTGGGCAAATAGTATCCTCATGGTCTTAAGCTAGTCTTGGGCAGATGGTCTGACGTCTTTTAAATAGCTGCCTATATAGTGGCCTGTTATTATACCTATATATAGGTAGATATATAGGTATATTAAGCATATTAGTATATCTACTCATCAAGGTTCCGAGACTTAGGTAGCCGCCTATATATAGGTATATTAAGCATATTAGCATATCTGCTCATCAAGGTTCCGAGACTTAGGTAGCCGCCTATATATAGGTATATTAAGCATATTAGCATATCTGCTCATCAAGGTTCCGAGACTTAGGTAGCCGCCTATATATAGGTATATTAAGCATATTAGTATATCTACTCGTCAAGGTTCTGAGATTTAGGTAGCCGCCTATATATAGGTATATTAAGCATATTAGTATATCTGCTCGTCAAGGTTCTGAGATTTAGGTAGCCGCCTATATATAGGTATATTAAGCATATTAGTATATCTGCTCGTCAAGGTTCTGAGATTTAGGTAGCCGCCTATATATAGGTATATTAAGCATATTAGTATATCTACTCGTCAAGGTTCCGAGACTTAGGTAGCCGCCTATATATAGGTATATTAAGCATATTAGTATATCTACTCGTCAAGGTTCCGAGACTTAGGTAGCCGCCTATATAGTAGCCCCTTAATATACCTATATATAGGTGTATTAAGTATATTAAGCATATTAGAGATACAACTCATTAATCTAGTCTTTTGACTGGTTGGCTGGTGCTGAGGTCGGGCTGGCAGAGGTCTTCTTGGAACGAAGCTTCTTATATATAAGCTGTAGAAGAACCAGTCCCGCCAGCGCCAAGATAGGCAAGAATATCTCTGGTTCAAAAATGAGCCCCATATCCACATTGCCACCTGTATCAAAGATAGCACCCAAACCATTGCCTAGCAGAACATATACCAGACTGCCTGGGATGATACCTATGAGGGTAGCCAAGACGTAGACAGAAAGGCTTACCCCTAGAAGAGCCGGCACCACATTAACCAGGGCAAAAGGGAAGATGGGAATCAGCCGCAACATCAAAAGATAGCTGAAAGCGTCCTTTTTGAAGCCCTCGCTCATACGAGCTACCCAGCTACCAGTGTTCCTAGTAAGAAAATCCCCTACTCCCATTCTCACCGCAATGAATATGCCGACCGAACCTATAGTAGCGCCTAGCACCACTATGATGGTGCCAACAACTATGCCAAATAGAAAGCCAGCGGTTATGGTTAGCAGGGCTCCCACAGGCAAGGAGAAAGCGGTTGCGAATATATATATGAGGACATAGAACAACTGAGCCCAGATACCATAACGCCCTACCCATTCCTCCAAGGCCTGGCGGTTGGAACTTAAGGTCTCTATAGTGATATAAGAGGGGCCGTCAAACAGAAAAAAGATGCCGATACCCAATGCCAGAACTAAGAGAGGCAACCAGCGAGAGAGCCTCTTAGAGCCTTTGATATCTTTTGGCTTTCTCGTCTTTGCCGCCTTTCTTATCTTCGCCGCTTTTTTCACTCTTTTCACCATCTTGTTAGGTCCATAAATCTACATCATAAGTGCAACATCTCTCTTTAAGATTAACAATAGAGAGGTCTTCCAATCTATAAAAGGCATTATAGTCACCTTTCAGCAAAAGAAAGATATATGATAGAAGAAATAAGAAAAAACGGAATAGCTTTAAATGTTAATCCAGCTAATTAAGGTGTTTCAACAACTCAGTGGGATCAATTATAATGACAGGTGATGCAGTATAAATGGGGATTTGCCCAATACAAATTTCTACTATTGTAGATTAATAATAGTATGAAGAAACGAAGCCAGATTAAAGAGACCAAGACTAGAGAGAATAGAAGGACAAAGCCTGATATCACCTCACTAGAAGAACAATTAGGTTATGAATTTGCTGACAAGCAATTGCTAAAACAGGCTCTTACGCATCGTAGTTTTAGCACTGATTGTAATGAGCGGCTAGAATTTTTGGGGGATGCTGTTTTGGAGCTAGTGATTAGCGAATATCTACACCAAAATTACCCCCATATGAAAGAAGGAGACCTTAGTTGTATTCGAGCGAATTTAGTAAGCAAACCGAGTTTAGTGATATGTGGCAGCAAACTGGCGCTGTTTGACTATGTTCTACTTGGCTATTCTGAACACAAAGGAACGACCGAGCGCAGCCAAAATTCAGTGATAGCAAATGCGCTAGAAGCAATTATAGGAGCTATCTATCTAGATGGGGGATTGACTCCTTGTCGCAAACTAATTCTGTTTCTGTTCGGTAGCCGGCTTGATAACTTAACCGCACAGCAGAACTTCAAGGATGCAAAGTCAATCCTTCAAGAATTAGTCCAGGCAGAGCATCATATTGTCCCTATTTATGAGCTAATAACCACTCATGGCAAACCCCATGACCAGTCGTTTACAATTATCTGCTTGGTTCCTAATATAAGCAAAAAATTCACTGGCAAGGGGAAGTCGCGCAAAGAGGCAGAACAGGCTGCCGCTCAGTCAGCGCTGGAATATATTCAAAATGCTATGGAATATGAAGCCTAGTGTTTCGCGCTGCGGTTATGTCGCCCTAGTAGGCAAGACCAATAGTGGTAAATCTACCCTGCTCAATGCGATTGTTGCCCGCAAGATAAGTGCCACCACTTCACGCCCCCAAACAACTCGTAGCCTTATCTATGGCGTAGTGACTCAAGGCAATCGTCAAGCCATCTATATAGACACCCCTGGAGTAGATAAACAATACAGCAATCTCAATCGCCTTATGCACCGCCAAATGCTCCAAGCCCTAGGTCAGGTCCAATTGGCGATACTTGTGATTGACGCTCATCGCTATGATGAACGAGACTTTCGCTTTTTTAAGTCCTTGGCAAGCTATCAAGTTCCATTAGTGGTCACGCTAAATAAGATAGACTTAATAGCCAATAAAGATAGCCTTCTGCCCTTAGCGAAACAGGTGCAACAGGAAGCCCAAAAAAATGGCTTGGAATTAAAGGATATCTTTCCCATTTCAGCAAGCAAAAGGCAGGGATTAGATCCTCTTAAGAGTTGCATAATGGAACTGCTGCCAGAAGCAACCCTTGCCTATGATGATAATCAAGTTATTCTAAATAGTGATAGGTTCTTTGCCTGTGAATTCTTGCGCGAACAGCTGTTTCGTCATCTGGGTCAAGAACTGCCTTTCTCCTTGGGTGTGGTTTGTGAAAGAATGGATAGGAGGGATAGGGAAGATAGAAAGGATAGAAAGGATAGAAAGGATGAGAGAGATAGGGAAGATAGGATAGGTAGAAAGGATAGAAAGGATGGGAGAGATGGGGAAGATAAAATAGGTAGGAAGGATGGGAAGAATAGGAGAGATAGGGAAGATAGGATAGGTAGGAAGGATAGAAAGGATGGGAGAGATAGGGAAGATAGGATAGGTAGAAAGGATGGAAAGGATGGGAGAGATAGGGAAGATAAAATAGGTAGGAAGGATGGGAAGAATAGGAGAGATAGGGAAGATAAAATAGGTAGGAAGGATGGGAAGAATAGGAGAGATAGGGAAGATAGGATAGGTAGGAAGGATAGGAGAGATAGGGAAGATAGGATAGGTAGGAAGGATAGGAGAGATAGGGAAGATAGGATAGGTAGGAAGGATAGGAGAGATAGGGAAGATAGGATAGGTAGGAAGGATAGGAGGGATGGGAAGGATAGAAGGAATGGAGAGCCCATTCTCTTTATTTCTCTTGCTATATTAATAACCAAAGAAAGCCACAAGGCAATAATCTTAGGCAAGCGAGGAGAGAAGATGAAGCAAATGGCAAGCCGAGCAAGGAAGGAGATGGAGCATTTCTTTGCTACCAAGATAATGCTAAGTGTGAGAGTGAAACTGGATAAGAGCTGGAGTCATAATCCGCTAAGACTAAGTGAGGTCTTGTTGGATAGCAACAAGACTTCGCTTTTGCCAATCACACCAAGCACGCCAAGCAAACCAATCACGCCAAGCAAACCAATCGCCCCAAACAAACAAAACAAACACACGAATCACACCACTCCTGCCGATTAAGAAGATTTAGTGATTACTTTTTAGCTTGAGCGCGCACAAGTTTTTCTAAGCCATCAGCCAGATCGGCATTGTCAATCTTCTTTTGCGCCTTGCCATTGATATATCAACCACGCGAAACAAACCAATCACCCCAAACAAACAAAACAACCACACGAATCACACCACTCCTGCCGATTAAGAAGATTTAGTGATTACTTTTTAGCTTGAGCGCGCCCAAGTTTTTCTAAGCCATCAACCAGGTCGGCATTGTCAATCTTCTTTTGCGCCTTGCCATTGATATATCAACCACGCGAAACAAACCAATCACACTAACCACACGAATCACACCAAACAAACCAAGCACACCACCCCAATCGGCTAAGAATATCTAGTGATTACTTTTTAGCTTGAGCGCGCACAAGTTTTTCTAAGCCATCAGCCAAATCGGCATTGTCAATCTTCTTTTGCGCCTTGCCATTGATATACACCAATCGCACCAAACAAACAAACCAAACCAAACACACGAATCACACCAAACACCCCAAACAAACCAAGCACGCCGCCCCAATCGGCTAAGAAGACCTAGTGATTACTTTTTTGGCTTGAGCGCGCCCAAGTTTTTCTAAGCCATCAACCAGGTCGGCATTGTCAATCTTCTTTTGCGCCTTGCCATTGATATATACCAATCACGCCAATCAAATCAACCACACCAAACACACAGATTAAGAAGAACTAGTGATTACCTTTTTGGCTTGAGCGCGCCCAAGTTTTTCTAAGCCATCAGCCAGATCGGCATTGTCAATCTTCTTTTGCGCCTTGCCATTGATATACACCAAACACGCCAACTACGCCAAACAAACCAACCACACGAATCACACCAAACAAACCAAACACGCCAACTACCCCAAACAAACCAAGCACGCCGCCCCAATCGGCTAAGAAGACCTAGTGATTACTTTTTTGGCTTGAGCGCGCACAAGTTTTTCTAAGCCATCAACCAGGTCGGCATTGTCAATCTTCTTTTGCGCCTTGCCATTGATATACACCAAACTAGCCTTCTTGCCTCCAGTAAGACCGACACGGGATTCCTTTGCCTCCCCAGGGCCATTGACAATACAGCCAATCACTGCCACATCCATAGAAGTGCTTATGTCCTCAAGTCTTGTATCGAGATCATTGGTAACCTTAATAACATCAAAAGTTTGGCGGGCACAGCCAGGACAAGCAATCAAATTCACACCGCGGGCGCGCAATCTCAAGGCTTTCAATATATCCCATCCCACCTTCACCTCTTCCACTGGATCAGCAGCTAAAGATACTCTTAATGTATCTCCTATTCCTTCCATCAGTAGAGTTCCTATTCCCAATGCCGACTTGACTGAACCACTTCGTTGCCCCCCAGCCTCAGTAATTCCTAAATGGAGCGGTTGATCTATCTTCTGTGCTAGACCACGATAAGCCTCTACTGCCATCATCACATCCGAAGCCTTAACACTTACTTTGAAATCTGGCATATCAAACCTATCCAAATAATCCACATTGCGCATAGCCGACTCTACCAATGCATTCGGGGTAGGCTCGCCATATTTCTTCTGTAAATCCTTCTCAAGCGACCCAGCATTCACCCCTATCCGAATAGGAATCTTCTTTTCTTTTGCGCTATCAACGACTGCCTTTATCTTTTCTTTCTTTCCTATATTACCGGGATTTATGCGCAAGCAATCCACCCCGTGTTCTAGAACCCTCAATGCGATAAGATAGTCAAAATGAATATCCGCAATAAGCGGTATCTGAACCTGGCGGCGAATAGCAGCAAAGGCATCTGCCGCTTCCAAGCTAGGAACTGAAAGGCGAACCATATCAGCGCCGGCTTTTTGTATTTGCCTTATCTGATGAATAGTTGCTTCAATAGCCAAGGTGTCCGTATTGGTCATAGACTGAACCGAAATTGGAGACTCCCCGCCCACTGGAACATCGCCTACCATAATAAGGCGAGAAGGACGGCGTTTAATTGGATAGTGATAAAACATCAGGGAATAGTAATACGGGCAACATTATCCAGTGAGTCGATGGGCAGTTCAACCTCCTCGCCACGATATTTAACCGTCGTCCCCTTCACATTACCGACTACTATCTCAAAAGGAGGCTCGCCCCTCAAAGCAACCTTCTCGCCTGGACCATAGAGTTGCCACACTATCTCGCGTCCTTGACTGTCCCTTACCTCAAGCCAGCATTCCTCAGCAAAGCTGAATTCAAGAAGGTCATCTGGTTCGGCCGGCTGAACCGGTTCAGGCGGAATTTCCTCAATAAGCACAGCTGTTTGGTTATCATCGACCACAACCTCATCCGCCGCAGAGCTAAAGTTAAGGGAATCTGCTTCTATTCTTATATCGGATATCACTGGTTCAGGGTTTATATCTAGATAGAGTTTCCAATAGACTATGACTAAGAGGATTACTAAAAAGGAAACAAATGGGACGCTCACCCTAAACAGACCCCGCCTTTGTTGCTGGCGAGCAGATTCTTCCTCATAATCGCTCATGAAGGTCGGACTGTCATCATCACTCCCATCTGTTTGATAAACTATATTAAGTAGGCCAAGTAGCTCCCGCTGGTCTAGTTTTAATGCTCTGGCGAGAGCCATCACGTACCCTTGAGCAAACACCTTCTCCGTCTTATCATAAAGACTACCGTCCCTTATTTCGGTAGCAATAGTGCTATGCATATTCAACTCATAGGCTAGATCCTCTAGCTTCCTGCTTATATCATGGCAGCGCCCCTCAATAAGTTGGCTGATCTTCCTTTTCGCCTCAGACCTTCGCTGCTCTAGACTTGCCTCATGTGAAGGCTCTGAAACACTCTTGGTTTCCATACTATTCCAAATTAATTAATAGTTCCTGATAGTTCTCCACCGCCTCAAAATCCCTTAAGGCGGCAGCTATGCCTATACCAAGTTCTAAATCCTCAACACTTGGCGACAAATTGAGACGGCGTAAGTTATCCATATAGGTTGAAAAGTAGTTATAAGATTGGGTGAAATCCGCATTATTGTAGTGACTCTTTGCTAGTTTGACCCGTAAGATGAACCAATCTGGGTCTAATGCCAATGCCTCCTGGTAAGCCTTGATGGCGCGCCCATAGTCTAGGTTCAACTGGGCTGCGTCACCGTAATTCTCATAAGCACTGCTGCGTTGGATATATTCCTTGTTAATATAGGCTATTTCAAAACTCTTGTAGGCATCATCATATCTTCCCATCTCACTGAGTAGGACGCCATAGTTATTATTGAAGCGGGGATTGTTTGGCTCCTTCTCTAGGGCTGCCTTGAAGAAGACTTCCGCCTTATCCCTATCGCCAATCTTTTGATAGTAGATAGCATATGCATGGTCCAATTCGCTATTGTCGGCAGTTATAGCGCGCGATTTTTCCAGCTGTTCAAGCGCGGCTGAGGAATCATCTTGGGACAAGTAAGAAATTGCCAGCTCAATATGGGCATTTGCCGATTGTAGCCTCTCATCTTTTTCTTGGACTGAAGTGCAAGAAAAGAGTAAAAAACCAAATAGATAGAATCCCCAACGCATATCTTATGAAGAGAAAAAATAGGCTATCTCCCTTTGTGCCGCCGCCGAACTATCTGAGCCATGAACCGCATTGGCATCTATACTATCAGCATAGTCAGCGCGAATAGTGCCTGCTTCTGCCTGACGGGGGTCTGTCGCGCCCATAAGAAGACGATTCTCTTCTATCACATTTTCTCCTTCTAGGACCTGGACAACTATAGGGCCCGAGGTCATAAAGTTGATTAGGTCTATGAAGAAGGGCTTTCCCTTGTGTTCAGCATAAAACCCCTCTGCCTGAGCTGCGGTTAAATGCAACATCTTCATCTGCACTATCTTAAAGCCAGCTGCCTCAAAACGCGCCAGTATAGTCCCCACTAGTTGCTTCTTAACCGCATCTGGCTTAATAATTGATAAAGTTTGTTCCAGGGCCATCAGTCCTTAGCCTCCTCTATCCACGCCATTTGAATTGCTTCCAATATATGCTCGTTAGAACCATTGGGATCATCGGTAAAATTTTCTAACTCACAGATCCATCTGTGTAGGTCGGTAAATCTCACCCATTGAGGATCCACATCTGGATAATGCTCCAACAGCTCAAGGGCAATCTCTTGGGTATCAGTCCATTTCAAGTCCATAGTATCTTTCTCCTAATGATTTTCCGATACAAGATTAATAGTATATTTGGGTATTTCTACCAATAGGTCTTCATCAGCAACCACTGCTTGACAACTCAGACGCGACTCGGGTTCTAAACCCCAAGCCTTATCCAACATATCCTCTTCATTTTCACTTGCTTCATTTAGTGAATCATAACCCTCTCTCACTATAACGTGACAGGTGGTACAAGCACAGGACTTCTCACAAGCATGCTCAATGTCTATATCATAGCGAGCGGCTGCGTTCAAAATAGTTTCCCCCGCCTCCACTTCTATTTCCTTGCCCTCAGGACAATAGGTCTCGTGAGGTAAAAATCTTATTTTCGGCATATTTATTTGCGAACATAGCTACATATTATAAGTCATAGCTGAACAAAATCATTCAATCATCATCTATAAAATAGCTTGCTTCAATGATTTGGGAAAACCTATCTCTTATATTCACAACCCCTCTGTCCCCCATCCGAGCATAGCTTGACGCCAGATCCACAAACTGAATTTCAGGCGGCTTTGTGTCCTTAGTGACATTCAGTTCTAGGGTTCGTCTTTCATCACCTATAATTAAATTAAGGGAATTATATCTTATTTCCCACAAATCGATAAATAATGAGATAAAATCTTTGAATTTTATGGAAACCTATACTGTAATATGAATATGAAATCTAAAGAAGTTAGAATAGTAGCAAAGACGATAAGTGTGTTTGAGTTTATGAAGGATTTTCCTACTGAGGAGAAGGCAAGAGCACACTTTGAGAATAGGCGCTGGGGTGGTAGTGTTCTTTCGACTGATGAGGCGAGGTTTTATAAGCCGATTCGTGGCTACTATAAACTCCTAGTTAATCATAGTGTTGGGAAGAGGGTAGACGGAGCGGCTCATACAAACGGGATTGAATCAGTATGGGTGTTATTGAAGCCTGGTTATCACGGGACTTTCCACCATTTTTCGAAGAAGCATCTTGATAGGTATCTTAGCGAGTTTAGTTTTCGTCTGAATCAAGGGAATTTATGTATTTGTGGAAGATAGGATATAATTCCCATAATAAACCAGCATGGATAGGAAGCAATTAACTTATAACAAGCTAGTTAAATGAGTAGTGCTTGGGATGGGCTACAAAATACTATTTGCATTACTCAGTTGCCTCATTATGCTATTAACAAAAGCTTACCTGAGGATAGTTTTTTTACTGATAGAGATGTAGCCAAGAGTTGTATGAGCACATTTCTTCGTGTTTGCGATAAGAACAATATAGATCTAAAAGGCTATACCTATATAGAGCCTTCGGCGGGGGAGGGTTGCTTTTACGATATAATCCCGCTGGGATATAAAAAAATAGGGTTGGACATCTTGCCAAGGAATCCTAACATAGAACAAGCGGATTATCTGAGATGGAGTCCAAAAATCAAGTCTAAGTATATTGTAATCGGTAATCCCCCTTTTGGAGTAAGAGGTGCTTTGGCACTAGCATTTATTAATCGGTCCTTTTTGTTTGCTGATGTGGTTGCGTTCATTTTGCCTATGTCTTTTTATAGTAATGGCAAGGGAAGCAATATGTCTCGTGTAAAAGGCGCATCACTTATTCATAATGAAAAGTTAAAAAGCGATGCCTTCTACTTACCAAGCAACAACAAGAGAATGTCAGTTAATACTGTTTTCCAAATATGGCAGAAGGGAAAGAATAAGCAAGTCTTTGTTAGTTATGATGTGAGTGAATATGTAGATATCTATACCTGTTGTTCCGCTCCCAGCCGTTTTTGTGGCTTGGGGAGAGGTCGTGTTTATGATTGCTTTGTAGCTTCTACATTTTATGGAAAGAATACCAAGATAGTTCATTCTTTTGATGAGGTAAACTATGGGTCTGGCTATGGAATGATCATTAAGAAGGATAAGCAAAAGATATTATCCTTATTAAAGCGGGCAGATTGGGGGGACTATTCCTCAAAAGCAACCAATCATTGCCGGCATATTCGTATGCACCATATTCGTCAATACCTTTATGATAACAAAATAGGGACTTTGAATTGATAACTGAATAGATAGCGAAGGATTATCTAAAAGAGAAGACAAAGAAAGCGAATTTTAGTTACTCAAAATGGGTAGATAGCGAATTTGGCTCATTAAAATTTGCGTCTCTTACAGATAAGGGCAATATAGGGGAAGACTTTTTTGCTGGATTATTGAAACTAATGGGATACGAGAGTGTTACAGTTATCAAAGGTAGGCGAGGACATTACGATATAGCTATCAAATGGGAGGAGAAAGAATGTCTTATCGAAGTAAAGGTGGCAACAATAGATGTGCATTCCAATTTTCAATTTAATGGTGTAAGCTATGATACAAAGTACACACATCTTTTCTGTTTAGGCATATCGCCCAACTCAATAGGTTATTTAATAATACCAAAGAATGAGTTAGATAATCATAGTCTTGTTTCTATGGCAAAAGGAAGTAATGCTACATTCAAAATCACAAAGAAGGAAACTCTACTGAGGTCTTTTGATTTGTTTGAAAGTGATGTAAAGGCAATGATGAATAGCCTATAGTTCTCTTATTTGCCTATTTGGGCTTTTGATTTGGGAATTATGTGGAAGATACTATATAATTCCCTAATTTTTTTATAAAATTAGAATAGATTATTGGAACAACAATTGATGGTAGGCGAAGTTATTCCTTAATGACTATCCGTTCCTCACTATCAGCATCAAAAAAATACAGCCTCTTCGGCGCGAATAGCATACCTATCTCTTCACCTATCTGGGTTCTTACTTCCTTGCCTGCTTTGGCGGTGATATAGTTATGCCCAACTCGGATGGTAATAAGAGTTGCATCCCCCAACATCTCAACCGAATAGACCGGATGCTTAAACTGAGCCTTCTCCAATGAACAAATCTCGATATCCTCAGGCCGAATGCCGAGGATCAACTGCTTCCTATTAAGCTGGTTAAGAATTGAAGCTGGCAAGCGAATTTCTATCTCTTCGGCGCGAAAGGAGTCCCCTATCAGACTGCCCTTAATAAGATTCATTGCTGGCGAACCAATGAACCCGGCAACAAAGAGATTCTGTGGATCATTGTATATTTCATCTGGTGTCCCCAACTGGCAGATCTTCCCTTCATTTATCACTGCCACCCTATCCGCTAGAGTCATGGCCTCTACTTGATCATGGGTAACAAACACAGTGGTTATCTGTAGCTCATGTTGCAAATGCTTAAGCTCGGTGCGCATAATGACCCTAAGGCGCGCATCCAAATTGGATAAGGGTTCATCCATTAGAAAACAGTTGGGTTCGCGCACTATGGCGCGTGCCAGCGCCACCCGTTGTCTTTGTCCACCCGATAGGGCGGCTGGCCTCCGACCAAGGAATTCGGTTAGTTCGACCCGCCGAGCCGCCTTATCAATCAGCGTTCGTCTTTCCGATTTAGGGATACGGCGAATCTTGAGTGGATAGCCAATATTCTCCTCCACTGTCATATGAGGGTAAAGACCATAATTTTGGAAAACCATAGCTATGTCTCTATCCTTAGGCGGCAAATGATTTACCATTTTGTCTCCTATATATACCTCTCCCTCCGTGATTTCCTCAAGACCAGCTATCATTCTCATGGTAGTAGTTTTCCCGCAGCCAGAAGGACCCAAGAGCACCATAAATTCCTTATCCCGGATAGCCAGATCTATTTGATCAACCGCAGTTACAGCTCCCCATCTTTTGGTTATGTTCTTTAATCTAATAACAGACACCTTTCTCTCCTCTTGTTAGCGCACTGCGCCCATAGACATGCTGGTGACAAAGTGCTTTTGAATACTCAAAGTGAGTAGAAAGACTGGTAGCATGGCTATAACACTGGCAGCGCAAAGATACTCCCACCTCACTCCCGACTCATCGCTAAACAGAGCAAGAACTATAGGCCAGGTGCGCATGTTAGTTTGAGAAATCATCAAAGCAAAGAGAAACTCGTTCCATGACAAGATGAAACAAAATATTGCGGTGGTGAGTATGCCTGGCATTATCATTGGGAAGACGATGTTCTTAACCACCTGCCACCGAGTAGAACCATCTACCAAAGCCGCCTCTTCTACTTCAGGGTTTATCGCATTAATGAAGCCGGTCAGCATCCAAATACCAAAGGGAGTAATAATAGAAAGATTAACAATAATTAAGGCAAGATGAGTATCCAAGAGTCCCAGATCGCGCACTATAAGAAAATAAGGAATAATAATGACCACCGCCGGCACAAATTGAGTAGATAGAACGATGAAAAATAGAGATTGACTACCAAGCACCCGAAAACGAGCAAAACTATAAGCCGCAATGACCGAAACCGGGACGGCAATAAGAACGCTAAAACCAGACACTATTAAAGAACTACGCATAGCCTTACCCAGTCCATAGTCGCGAAAAATAATGACAAAGTTTTGCCAGGTAGGTTCAAAAAAGAAAGTGAGCCGAAAAATATCTACTTGATTCTTAAAAGCCCCTAACAATACCCAGACAATAGGAATGAGAATATACACAGCAATCAACAGAACCAATAGCTGTCTAGCAATCCGCCAAAACCAATGTCGTCCTATCATCGGCGCAGCAACATCTTAATATAGATCCAAGCCAATAATCCCATAGGGACTATGAGGAAGAAGGAGATGGCAGCACTTCCACCCACATCATAATATTTTTGTGAATAAAAATAGGTATAAAAGCCAAGTGTCTGGGTGCCGGGTGCCCCTTTACTCAAAGTATAGATCTGATCAAACATCTTCAAAGCGAAAATCGTCTTTAATAATATGACTATACCGAACATAGGCATGATAGATGGCAAGGTTACATCCCAAAAGACTCTTATGCTATTCGCCCCGTCTACTCTGGCTGCTTCCTGGGCATCGCGCGGCACGGCTAAGAGAGCAGCAATAAAAAAGAGGGCAAGAAAAGGCGCCCAATTCCAAACATCACTGGCAATGAGAACTGCCAATGTAAGAACTGGATCATTCAACCAGTTTGCATCTTTGAAGCCGGGGATAAAATCGAACATTTCGGCAAACAAGCCAAAGCGATCATTAAACATCAGCCGCCAGGTATATCCTACCAGGGCTGCACTCATAGCAAATGGCAACACCAATATAGACCTCACTGCATTGCTAAGCCAATCCTGTTGAGACAAAGCAAGGGCTATGCCTAAAGAAACCAGCACAGTCACAACCACGCTAATGACGGTAAATAGAATAGTGACCACTATGGCATCGTGAAAGCCAGCGTCCCCGATGATAAAGACAAAGTTTTCCAAGCCTACATATTCGCCATTACGGGGATTGGGTTTGGTATTGATGAACCGAAAGGCATTGACCAGCCCCGAGAAGATAGGGAAAAATGTGCTTGCCAGAATAACCAGAACCGCTGGCAACAAGAACAAATAAGCAAGCCTTCTTTCGTGCATTCCTAGCTAAAAAATAAGGGCGTAGAATCTACGCCCTATAAATTAATGATTGTTTCAGCCAAGATATCAATAATAGCCGGCCCGTCTCATAACGCGATCCGCCTGTCTAGCTGCATCCTTCATTAATCTATCAACATCCCCGCCAGCAGCTGCCCTGGCCATCGCTTGGCTAAGAATATCGCCAACCTGAGGCCATTCAGGTATCTGCGGCATGATGTTAGACTCGGTTAATGACAGCGCAGCTGCCTGTTGGATATAGTTATTGGCAGCATTGACCTGTGGGTCCCTAAGACTAGACCAATGGGTCACTACATTATTGATGATAGTAGTGCCCTTAACGTCTCTTTCTATCGCATTCTTTCTATCCAAATCTGGATTGGATAGCCACTTGAGAAATTCCCACGAGGCGTCCTGATTCTTAGAATACTTGGAAATGGAAAAAGGCATAGAAATAGCATAGGTCACCGCCGTCTTGCCTTGATAGCCGGGCATTCCAGTAAAAGCAACCTGCTCTTTGTTAAGAACCGATTGTTCTGGATTCAACATTGGCGAATATGCCCACCACCATACTGGCAACATTGCAGCCTTGCCCTGTTGAAAGGCAGCCCTGCCTTCTTGCTCAACCCAAGACACCGATGCCTTAGCGGTAATCTTATGCTTGGTATGCAACTCAATATAGTCTCTGGTTGCTTTAAGCGCACCAGGAGTATCCCAAGCTGGCTTCATATTGCTGTCAAAGATCCGCTCGCCAGCAGTCCAGAGGAAGTTAATCCAAATGAACAGGTTCTGACGATTACCATCGGCACCATAGTAGAGCGCAAGTGGTTCTACATCTGAGCCGGAAGATTGGATCTTCTTGCCAGCAGCAACCACATCATCCCAACTCTTCGGCGCCGCAAGACCAAGACTATCGAAGATATCCTTACGATAGAACATTAGTTGGGGATGGGCGCGCAATGGCAATCCTTTTATCTCATTGTTAAAGGTTGCCGACTTGATAAATGCATCTGGATAGCGTTTGGGATCAACCCCATCTCTGCTAGCCAGATTATCCAATTTAACAAACCAGTCTGCATTGGCAGAACCCCATGAATCAAGATAATTCACTACATCAAAGTTGCCGTTGGCAGCTATGCCAACTGAAGAAACCTTTTCTTGTAGCTCGGTAAAGGGGATCTCAGTCCAGTTGAGTTTGATGCCAGTCAGCTCGGTAAATTCGTCATCGCGTAGTTCAAGTCCCTTAAATTGAGGAGTGACCACAGATAGAATTTCCAAAGTTGTGCCAGCATAAGGTTTGCCTGATTTTAACCCATAGGGCAGCTCCGCTGCAGTTGCGGAAACAACATATAGGGCAACAAACGAGGCAATAGCTAAGATAATTTTTTTCATATTACTTTCCTCTATTTCATTTATGAAAGGTAAGTTCCCACTGTAAGTGTATTACCTTTTAATAATGAGTTTCTAAAATGTGTAAAAGCATTATACCCATCTTTCAAAAAAAGAACGCACAATAATAGCAAAAATGAGGAGAGAAAGGAAGGAGCCTATCCCATCAAAAAATTATGGCAAAAGCGACTATAGATCTCAGCAAGACGCTTAAGCTCAGCCACCGAGATATGTTCATTGGCTTGGTGCATACTAGTATTACAGGGGCCAAACTCTATCATTTCCGTCCCATAGGGAGCAAAAAAACGACCATCCGAAGTGCCTCCAGCTGTGCTTAGTCGGGGTTGAAGACCAGTCTCTCGTTGAATGGCATCTGTGAGCGCTTCTGCCATTAACCCGCAAGAAGACAAGTAGGGTTCAGCACCCGAGTGCCATGAGAGCTCAGAGTCGGGCAATAGGGACCTGGCTCGGTCTTGAATGAGTGAAGGGGAGAGTATAGAGCGCCAAGAGCAATGCATCTTGGCTATAGGCGCAGTCATATTATCCGCCGCACTGCCTCCCTCAATGCTGGTAATATTAAAAGTGGTAGGGGAAGCAGACTCATCTCGTCTCTCATTTAGGGCATCCCAGTTTTCGTCAATGAGTCTTTGTGCCAGAAGGATTAGGCGATGGAGCACGTTTTCATCAGAAGCTATGTAAGCCGAATGGCCTTCAAGCCCCCTAAGTAAAACAGTCAATCCCAAGGATCCTCGCCTGCCATTTTTTATGGTGTCGCCACACTGCTTCTCACTAGTCGGCTCTCCCACCAAGCAATAGTGGATCTTCACCCCACGCTCATGCAGTGCTGCCAAAGCGCTCTTCACGCCATAACGAGCAGGACCTTCCTCATCAGCAGTAATAAGCAACCCTATGCTCTTTTGCGGTCTAGCATTCGGCAATAATTCCTCCAATGCAACAACCATAGCCGCAATCGAGGACTTCATATCTACGGCACCACGACCATAAAGAATATCTTCCTTAACCTGAGCGGCAAAAGGGGGATAGTGCCAAGCAGATTCATCACCAGCAGGCACTACATCTGTATGACCACAAAAGACAAACAGCTCATCGGTCTCACCTTCTAAATAGGCCCACAAGTTATTAACTCCATTAAAGGAAAGATTCTCAATGGTAAAACCTAAGGATTCAAGGCGCTCGCCAATAAGCTGGTGACAGCCGCTCTGGTCGGGGGTAATGGACTGCTCCCTTAGCAGCAGGCGAGCAAATGCTAATAGATCCTTAGGAGCTGACACGGCTAAGGGTCTTGCTGTCTTAAGCCACAGCGAATACGGGGATATTGACTCTCATCACCAAGGTCCCATATTCGGTTCTCTTCCACCCTCTCTTCTTCTCCTATCCTGCCATTGTGGTCGCTATCACACCAGATGGTCCGAGGCTCGCCAGCTAGCCAATCCGCATAGGGACCGCTAAAATCTGTCGGCCTGGTCAAATCTGCCAGACTAATTCCTTCCCCATACCCATTGTCCTCACTAGTGTCTAGATCCCAATAAGAAGAGATGGCGACTGAGCCATTCTTCCACTCGCCTGCCAAGCCACCAGCTTCAATGCCATCATATTGATTTGCCGCATAGGAAAATTGGATAGCCCCGCCCTGGACTGAACCGACTAAGCCTCCCATAAGAAACCAACTGTTCATCTGCTGAGCCAAAGAATAGGAAGAGGATATAGCCAGCTCCCGTCCTCTCCCAACCAAGCCGCCTAAGTTATTCAGAGATTTCAATTTGTTCTCAGTAGCATAGGAAGCAACAATAGTCGTGTGGCGGGCATCGCCTATGAGGGCGCCGCTATTTTCTTCAGCTTCAATAGTTGAACCAATGACATAGGAAGAGACGATGCGAACATATTCGCCCTTGCCTATTAAACCACCAGCTGCGCTCTTCCCCTCAATAGTGCTATCAATAACGGCTAGAGATTCCAATCTAGTATATTCAGCCAACCCGACCACTGCCCCGCCAGCCTTGCCAGCGAACAGATCCACATTATGAAGATAGAGATTCCTAATGGTTGCGCCCTTAGTGTGAGAAAAGAGACCATGATTGCGCGAACGAAAAAGAGGCTCCTTAAATCTTATATTCCGAATACTATGCCCATTACCATCTAGGATAGAAGTAAAGGGTTTGCCTAGCTGAAACCTGTCATCATAAGAAAAATCATTGCCAATCGAAGTCCAACTGCCTTCATATCTTAGATCCAGATCAGCAACCAACTCATAGCCCTCGCATTCATTCTTATTCAACCCATTGCCACATCCCTTTTTGCTAGTAGCATCAACTGGGGAGGGCTTATAACCAGACCCGTCTGGGATAAGGCGCAAACTATTCAATCCCTTAATAGAATCAATTTCTATCAGCCCATCGCCATCATCATCCACATCATACAGATTGATAACACCGTCATTGTCATCATCCTCTCTCCCCGCCGAGCCTGGCAAGAGCTGACAGCCGCCCAGCAAGACAAGACAGCAAGATAGTAAGATTTTATAGATCATAGATAAACAACATTATAGAGAAAAACCCGCTAACGAAACTCGCTCCCTCTGTTTATAAAGCCCGAGATTGAAATTGAGAGGTGGATTGGCGGTCGGGGATTGGCTATTAAGAATACTTAAGGGACATGTTGTCTTCTTCTCTGTGGTTGAATAGAGTTTGTTTAAGTTGTTTTGCCCTGATTAGAGATTAGAAGGCTAAGAGTTTCGTGCTGGCCCGAGGAGCTGTCAGTTTAAGGAAGGGAGCGGCTTAGCCAAATGAGTCTAGTTGGGATTCATCTGTCCTAGCTGTTTCGGTTGAAGCTGATAGTCTAAGTCAAAGCAGCTTGTCAGTTTAAGGAACGAAGCAGATTAGCCGAACGGGTCTAGTTGGGGTGTCTCTGTCCTAGTCATTGCGGTTGAAGCTGAGAAACTGGTCAAAGTTAGTCGTCAGTCTAAGGAAGGAAGCCGCTCGCCTAAGCGGGTTCGGTTTAGTTGGGGTTTGCCAGTCCCATTCAAATACCACCAGCTACGCCATTCGGAAGGAGAAGTGGGAATGCAGCGAATGGCGGGGTATTGACTTGAAGTGCCAAAATCCCAGATAAGATTGTCACTGGTCTTTTCATCTGCCTCAATGCTCCCACTATGATCCTCATCACAATAGATAGTAATATCCTCTATCTCAGAGTCGCCTTCCAGATCCAATCCATCATCCCAAGCAGCATAAATCCCTGTATAGCCAGTCGGTTCGCGAAGTCCAGCGCTGGTTTGAGGCATACCATAGATCCCAGAGGATATACCACTAGTGTCGCTATCCCAATAAGAAACGTTAACTTCGATTCTGTCACCACCCTCCCCTATAGTCGCACCAAAATCACTATTCCCACTTACCGAACCAGTAACTGCATAAGAAAAACCAAGAGTGCCATTAGTAAACCCTACTATGCCCCCTACGTCTGCATTCCCACTTACCGAACCAACTACAACAAAAGAAGAAGTGATTCCCGCATAGAAGTCCCTTTCTACTTCTCCTGCCAGACCGCCTATGCTATTACCCCCGCTCACCTTACCTACCACAACTGAAGAAGAATAAATCTGAGCCTTTGGACCCCACCCCACCAGACCGCCTACATGATTACCCGTCCCACTCACCTCAGCCACTACAACCGAAGAAGAAACAATCTGAGCCCTTCGACCACCTCCCACCAGACCGCCTACATTATTGTCCCCACTCACCTCACCCGCCACAATCGAAGAAGAAACAATCTGACTCTGCCAGGCATTGCCCACCAGACCGCCTACATGATTACCCGTCCCACTCACCTCAGCCACTACAACCGAAGAAGAAACAATCCGAACCGATGCATCACTACCCCCGACCAGACTACCCACACTTCCTCCACCTCTCACTGTCTCGGCACGAAGCCTAATATTGCGAATCTCCGAATTTGGAGCTAACCAACCAAACAAGCCCACATCACAATACGCACCTGAAAGACTAATGTTTAAATCACTAATCGTCCAACCATTGCCCTCAAAAATCCCGGCAAAAGAACTACCTCTACATGCTCCTTCAGTTCCTCCCCCTAAAGGTTGCCATCCCGAACCGCCGCTATAAGCCATAAGACTAATATTAGTGACCAGCTCATAGCCAGAACAAGAAGTGATGTCCTTGCCATCACCACAGCCAGTGGTATTGAGATCGTCATCCGCCGATAGCTTCCGCCCGCTACCATTTAGAACATAGCGAACTGCATTCAACTCCCCCGCTGTAGCTAGCTCTATCAACCCATCCCCATCATCATCTATATCTACATTGTCGTTATGACCATCCCCATCGCAATCCTGACTTGCCTCATTCAAGCAATCTAACCCCCTAATAGAAGTGTCGGTGTCCGAAGGAGGCTCAGTGCCCGAAGGAGGTTCATTGTCCGAAGGAGGTTCATTGTCCGAAGGAGGCTCAGTATCCGAAGGAGGTTCATTGTCCGAAGGAGGCTCAGTATCCGAAGGAGGCTCGGTGCCCGGAGGAGTATCAGTCCCCGGAGAACTAGCTGCTGTCCCGTCACCCCCAGCACAAGCAGTAAGAGCAATTAATAACAAACCAGCCCCTACTAAGTAGAAAAGAAACCGCCTTGCCTTAACTAAGCCTAAGCAAAAACGGGGGGGCAGTATCATAAAGGAGGCAGGCAGAAGGCATAATAACGAGACGGCCTAAGCTGCCTAATGATTGGCCTGATAGAGGCCTAAATATATTTATTAGCATATTCATCATATCAAGTAGTTTATTTGTTAATAATATTGACAAATTATACCCTGCGAATTTGCATCATAAGTGCATCACCTCTTTGCTTGGATGGGATTATATAATCCCATCCAAGCAAAACAAACAAGAGGTATCAAAATGTCTAAAAGATATTATACACACCTTTCAAAGAAAGAACGAGCACTGATAGAAAAAATGAAACGAGATGGAAAGAGCATGCGCTTTATAGCTCGGCGCTTAGATCGTTGTCCTTCTACGATTAGCCGAGAGATCCAGCGCAATCGCGGGAAGCGCGGCTATCGTCATCAGCAAGCTCATCAACTAAGTAACGAAAGACAACAACAGCGTCCTCGCTATTGTGTGCTGACCGATGAGGTGAAAGCGCAAACACAGGCGTTGTTGAAAAAAGACGTGAGTCCCGAGCAGATAGCCGGGCGGTGGGGTCGTGATGGAATCCGCCACATCTCATTTGTCACGCTTTATCGTTGGATTCGCAAGGATCAAAAAGCGGGCGGTAACCTGCATCTTTTTCTCCGCAATCAAAACCGCCATTACGATCATGGCTATAGACGCAAAGCCTATAAACAGTGCATTCCAGGACGGGTCGGCCTCGAAAAGCGTCCCGCCATAGTCGAACAACGCATCCGACTGGGCGACTGGGAAGCCGATACCATGCATGGTGCCAACCATAAAGGATTCTTAGTGACCCTGGCCGAACGAACTTCCCGCACCATCCTGGTCGCCCCGGTGCCACGCAAAGAAAAAGCCTTAGTGACAAAGGCTATCCTTACTCTGCTCCAACCCATCGCCGACTGGGTCCATACCATCACGTTCGATAATGGGCGGGAGTTCAGCGACCATCAGATAATCGCTGACATACTGGGCTGCGACACCTACTTCGCTACGCCTTATCGCAGCTGGGAAAGAGGTACCAATGAAAACCTCAATGGCCTCATTCGCAAGTATCTGCCAAAAGGAATGTCCTTCCAAAATCTACCCGAGGAAATGATAACCAAAATTATGGCCCGATTGAACAACCGACCACGAAAGTGCCTCGGCTTCGATACACCCGCTGAAGTGTTCCAACAACTCAGCGGAATCAATTATAATTTAGTAACAGGTGTTGCACTTTAAATGTGAATCCGCCCCCCAAAAGATACCAAAAGAAGAAAAAAATTGTATTTAACCGAAAAAAAATTAATTTTTATAACCCCGTGAATCTTCATCAAAAGAAAAGTCATTAGGAGTTAGAAACATTCAGCTCAATCCACATTGGCGGATAAAAGATTAAATCAGTCATCTATTTGAGGAGAGAAATAGATTGTCTAAGCAGGGCGAGGTGGGGTGTCTCTGTCCTAGCCGTTTCGGTTGAAGCTGTTGAATCAAAAGAACTAAGCCAAAGCCAGCTACCTATATATAAGAAGGAAAGCAGCTTGGCTAAATCGGTCTGGCTGGGGTTCCTTTGTCCTAGCCGTTTCGGTTGAAGCTGTTGAATCAAAAGAACTAAGTCAAAGCCAGGCATCTATATATGGGAAAGAAAGCAGCATGGCTAAATCGGTCTGGCTGAGTTCATCTGTTCTTGCCATTGCGGTTGAAGCTGAGGGTCTAAACCAAAGCCAGCTACCTATATATAAGAAGGAAAGCAGCTTGGCTAGATGGGCCTGGTTGGAGTTCATCTGTTCTAGCCATTGCGGTTGAAGCTAGGGAAGCAACTCGTCTAAACGAGTCTGGTTTAGTTGAGGCTTGGCTGGCGTCCCCTCCAAAGACCACCAGCTACGCCATGCCGAAGGAGAGGTGGGAGTGCAATTAATGGCGGGATATTGACTTGAAGTGCCGAAATCCCAAACGCGATTGTCATTGGTTTTTTCACCCTCTTCAATGCTCCCACTATTATCCTCATCACACCAGACAGCTAATGGCACGTTTTCCCCATCGCCAAATATATCTGTCTCATTATCCCATTTGGCATAAATCCCCTCATAGTCAGCCGGCATCTGAAGATCATCACCGGTCTTGGGTTGACCAGAGTTGCCACTATCTCTGCCGCTAGTCTCACTGTCCCAATAGGAAGCAACTCCAGTAACCCCGCTTTCAAGCCCAACTAGCATAGGAGTATTACTGCCTGAGACTACATAAGAATAGGCAAGCTTGCCAGAATCAAAGCTCCCTACCAGACCACCTGCAGCAGAATCCCCTATCACCCGCCCCGCCACAACCGAAGAAGAATAAATCCAACCAAATTCACCATTCCCCACCAGACCGCCTACTTGACTATTCCCGCTCACCCGACCTGCCACTACCCAAGAAGAAACAATCGTAGCACTTCTAGTAGCTGCCAACTTGATAGGCCCTCCACCCCACCCCACCAAACCGCCTATCTGCTTACCCCCGCTCACCTCACCTGCCACTACCGAAGAAGAAATAATCCTAGCACCTCCACCATGTCCTGCTAGACCACCTACAGAAACAATCCCGCTCACCTTACCTGCCTCTACCGAAGAAGAAATAATCTTAGTGCTTTTACCTGCACCATCCCCCACCAGACCGCCCACATCAAATTCCCCACTGATATTACCAATGCTTATAGAAGAAGAACTAATCGTAGCATTTACCATGTGTCCTGCCAAACCCCCTACCCTATCATCCCCTACTATTGTCTCAGCGTGAAGACTAAAATTACGAATCACCGAATGGACCGCTACTTGCCCAAACAAACCCACGCAATCTTCATTCGGACGATTAATGACTAAATCACTAATCCTAAAACCATTGCCTTCAAAGGTCCCATCAAACCGAGCCCCATGACATATTTCGTCCACAGAATCATTCGTATCATGACCCAAGGGTCGCCAGCCTTTGCCGCCATCAGCGTTCGCATAGGCCGCAAGACTTATATCCGCAATCAGCTCATAGCCAGAACAATTAGTAATGCCGTCAGCACCACCACAGCCAGTGGTATCAAGCGCTTCATTCTCCGATGACCTGCTCCCATTGCCCCTCAGAGCATATCTCACTGCATTCAACTGAGCCGCTGTGCCTATCTCTATCAACCCATCCCCATCATCATCTATATCTACATTGTCGTTATGACCATCCCCATCGCAATCCTGACCTTCCTCATTCAAGCAATCTAACCCCCTAATAGAAGTGTCGGTGTCCGAAGGAGGTTCATTGCCCGAAGGCGGCTCATTGTCCGAAGGAGGCTCGGTGCCTGGAGGAGTGTCCGTCCCCGGAGAACTAGCTGCTGTTTCGCTTCCGCCGCCAGCACAAGCAGTAAGAGCAATTAATAAGAGACCCGCTCCAACTAAGAATAAGAGAACCCGCCCGCCTCGCAAAATCGGAAAGAGGGCAAGCGCGAAAAAAGAAAGAAGTCCCCGCACCGAACTAGATAAGTGGGGGGGGGGGGGGGGGGGGGGGCATTGCGGCCGCACAACAGGGCGGACCTAGACAAGGCGAAATAAGAGAAATCAAAAAGCGAGGCTTTCACAATATTGAAGAAGCAGAAGCTAGTCACGCTGAATAAGAAAAGTTTTTTTATCATGGCTAGTAATTGGTTAATGATTAATAATTATAACTGATAAGGACATAGTTCAGCTGATTGAAGGTAAAAGTAATTTCATAAGTGGTATTCTATCTCTTTTATAGTTTTTTTAACTTTTTTTTTAGTTTTTTTTCATATCTCTTTTCTGATTATTTTTGTCTCAACTAGCACTCAATTAGCATCAGTAGCTTTCTAAACCTGATAAACCCTTACTTTTTATATTGGATCGAAGCTGAGAGCCTAAGTCAAAGCCAGTCGACTAAGTGATGGAAGTATAGCTTATAGAAGCACAGCTGATGCCAACCGTCAATCTAAGGAGGGAAGTCGCTCGTCCAAACGGGTTCGGCTTAATTGGGGTTTGTCAGCCCCATTCAAATAACACCAATCACGCCAGTTGAGTTGAAGCTGATAGCCTAAGTCAAAGCCAGTCGACTAAGTGATGGAAGTATAGCTTATAGAAGCACAGCTGATGCCAACCGTCAATCTAAGGAGGGAAGTCGCTCGTCCAAACGGGTTCGGTTTAGTTGGGGTTTGTCAGCCCCATTCAAATACCACCAATCACGCCAGTTGAGTTGAAGCTGATAGCCTAAGTCAAAGCCAGTCGACTAAGTGATGGAGTATAGCTTATAGAAGCACAGCTGATGCCAACCGTCAATCTAAGGAGGGAAGTCGCTCGTCCAAACGGGTCTGGTTTAGTTGGGGTTTGCCAGCCCCATTCAAATACCACCAATCACGCCAGTTGGGTTGAAGCTGAGAGCCTAAGTCAAAGCCAGTCGACTAAGTGATGGAAGTATAGCTTATAGAAGCACAGCTGATGCCAACCGTCAATCTAAGGAGGGAAGCCGCTCGTCCAAACGGGTCTGGTTTAGTTGGGGTTTGCCAGTCCCATTCAAATACCACCAGCTACGCCATTCGGCAGGATCTATCTGAGTGCAGCGAATGGCAGGATATTGAGTGGAATTGCCAAAATCCCAAACACGATTGTCATTGATTTTTTCACCCTCTTCAATGTCCCCACTATGATCCTCATCACACCAAACCGCCAATGGTACATCTTCCCCATTGCCAAATATATTTGTCTCATTGTCCCATTTGGCATAGATCCCCTCATAGCCAGTTGGCATCCGAAGTTCATCACCGGCCTTAGGATCACCACGGTTGCCACTATCTCTGCCGCTAGTCTCACTGTCCCAATAGGAAGCAACTCCAGTCCCGGATACCCTACCAACCAGCATAGCAGTATTACTGCCTGAGACTACATAAGAATAAGCAACCCTGCCATCAAAAAAAGTTCCTATCAGACCGCCTACATCATTATTCCCGCTCATCTCACCCACCACAACCGAAGAAGAATAAATCCGAGCCGATTCACCATACCCCAGCAGACCGCCTACATTAGTAATCCCTGTCACCCGACGCGCCACAACCGAAGAAGAATGAATCTGAGCACCTATAGTATCCCCTGAAGTAGCACCGCCACCATACCCTACCAGACCGCCTACATTAGTAATCCCTGTCACCCGACGCGCCACAACCGAAGAAGAATAAATCCTAGTAAATTGACCAAACCCTACCAGACCGCCAGCCGCCGTCAGTCCGCTAACCCCCGCCATACCGCCCCCTCTCACCTCACCTGCCACTACCGAAGAAGAAATAATCCTAGTGATTTTACCTTCACCATTCCCCACCAGACCGCCTACCTGAGATTCCCCACTGATATTACCAATGCTTATAGAAGAAGAACTAATCGTAGCATTTACCATGTGTCCTGCCAAACCCCCTACCCTATCATCCCCTACTATTGTCTCAGCGTGAAGACTAAAATTACGAATCACCGAATGGACCGCTACTTGCCCAAACAAACCCACACAATCTTCACTCGGACGATTAATGACTAAATCACTAATCCTAAAACCACTGCCTTCAAAAGTCCCATCAAACCGAGCCCCATGACATATTTCGTCCACAGAATCATTTGTATCATGACCCAAGGGTCGCCAGCCTTTGCCGCCATCAGCGTTCGCATAGGCCGCAAGACTTATATCCGCAATCAGCTCATAGCCAGAACAATTTATAATGCCGTCAGCACCACCACAGCCAGTGGTATCAAGCGCTTCATTCTCCGATGACCTGCTCCCATTGCCCCTCAGAGCATATCTCACTGCATTCAATGCATCCGCCGTGCCTATCTCTATCAACCCATCCCCATCATCATCTATGTCCTCCCCATCCATTACATTATCCCCATCGCAATCCTGACCTTCCTCATTCAAGCAATCTAACCCCCTAATAGAAGTGTCGGTGTCCGAAGGAGGTTCATTGTCCGAAGGCGGCTCATTGTCCGAAGGTGGTTCATTGTCCGAAGGTGGTTCATTGTCCGAAGGCGGCTCAGTATCCGAAGGAGGCTCAGTCCCCGGCGAACTAGCTGCTGTCTCGTCCCCGCCGCCAGCACAAGCAGTAAGAGCAATTAATAAGAGACCCGCCCCAATTAAGAATAAGAGAACCCGCCCGCCTCGCAAAATCGGAAAGAGGGCAGGCGCGAAAAAGGAAAGAAGTCCCCGCACCGAACTAGATAAGTGGGGGGGGGGGGGGGGGGCAGTATCATAAAGGAGCCAGGCAGAAGGCATAATAACGAGACGGCCTAAGCTGCCTAAGCTGCGGCTTAATAGAAGCCTAGCTATATTTATTAGAATATTCATCATAGAAATAGTTTGTTTATTAAGAACATTGACAAATTATACCCCAAAAAGATACCAAAAGAAGAAAAAATTGCATTTAACCGAAAAAAATTAATTTTTATAAACTGTGAATTTTCATCAAAAGAGAAGTCATTAGGAGTTGGAAGCATTCGACTCAATCCACATTGGCGGATAAAAGATTAAATCAGTCATCTATTTGAGGAGAGAAATAGATTGTCTAAACGGGGCAAGGTGGAGTGTCTCTGTCCTAGCCGTTGCAGCTGAAACTAGGGAAGCAAATTATCTAAACGGGTCTGGTTTAGTTGGGGTTTGCCAGTCCCATTCAAGAACCACCAGCTACGCCATTCGGAAGGAGAAGTGGGAGTGCAGCGAATGGCGGGGTATTGACTTGAAGTGCCAAAATCCCAGATAAGATTGTCATCGGTTTGTTCTGCTGTCTCTATGTCGCCACTATTATCCCTATCACACCATTTAGTGATACTGTCTGTATTAGTAGTGAAGTCAAAATCAGAATCCAAATTATCTATATCCACTTCATCATCCCATTTGTCATAAATCCCTGTATAATTAGTTGGACTGGTAAGGTTATCGCTGGTCTTAGGATCGCCATGGTTGCCACTATCGATACTGCTAGTATCACTGTCCCAATAAGAAGCAACTCCTTCCCCGCTTCCACTTTCTGCCAGCATAGCAGTATTACTACCTGAGACTACATAAGAATAAGCAACCCCACCAGTGCTAAAATCTCCCACCAGACCGCCCACATTATTACTCCCGCTCACCTCGCCCACCACAACCGAAGAAGAAACTATTCGAGTAGATGTACCCCACCCCGCCAGACCGCCCACATTATTACTCCCGCTCACCCCGCCCACCACAACCGAAGAAGAAACTATTCGAGTAGATGTACCCCGCCCCGCCAGACCACCTACCTCATTACCACTTCCATTCACCTTACCCGCCACAGCCAAAGAAGAAACCATCGAAATAGCAGCACCAGCCCCCACCAAACCGCCCACAATATTACTCCCGCTCACCTCACCCACCACAACCGAAGAAGAAGCTATCCGAGCAGAGGTAGAGTTAGCAAACCCCACCAGCCCGCCTACTTCAGTCTTCCCGCTCACTTCACCCACCACAACAAAAGAAGCAACAATTTGAGCCTCGAAACCATATCCCGCCAGACTACCTACCCTGTCTCTGCCTATCACTGACTCAGCATAAAGAGTAAGATTGCGAATCGTCACGCCCGTGGTTATTTCGCCAAACAACCCCACACAATTCTCGTGTGGACGATTAATGCTTAAATCACTAATCGTCCAACCATTACCCTCAAAAGTATTCCTAAAAGCCTCTCCTGAACATCGGCTAGTAGAATTATCGGTATCATGCGCCAAGGGCTGCCAGCCTTTGCCGCCATCCGCATTCGCATAGGCTGCAAGACTTATATCCGCAACCATCTCATAGCCAGAACAAGAAGTGATGTCGTTACCATTGCCACAACCAGTGGTATCAAGCGCTTCACTCTCCGATGACCTACTCCCATTGCCATTTAGAGCATACCTCACTGCATTCAATGCATCCGCTGTGGCTAGCTCTATCAACCCATCCCCATCATCATCTATGTCCTCCCCATCCATTACCCTATCCCCATCGCAATCTTGACCTGCCTCATTCAAGCAATCTAACCCCCTAATAGAAGTATCGGTGTTCGAAGGAGGTTCATTGTCCGAAGGTGGTTCATTGTCCGAAGGCGGCTCAGTATCCGAAGGAGGCTCAGTCCCCGGCGAACTAGCTGCTGTCTCGTCCCCGCCGCCAGCACAAGCAGTAAGAGCAATTAATAAGAGACCCGCCCCAATTAAGAATAAGAGAACCCGCCCGCCTCGCAAAATCGGAAAGAGAGCAGGCGCGAAAAAGGAAAGAAGTCCCCGCACCGAACTAGATAAGTGGGGGGGGGGGGGGGGGGGGGCAGTATCATAAAGGAGCCAGGTAGAAGGCATAATAACGAGACGGCCTAAGCTGCGGCTTAATAGAAGCCTAGCTATATTTATTAGAATATTCATCATAGAAATAGTTTGTTTATTAAGAACATTGACAAATTATACCCCAAAAAGATACCAAAAGAAGAAAAAATTGCATTTAACCGAAAAAATTAATTTTTATAAACTGTGAATTTTCATCAAAAGAGAAGTCATTAGGAGTTGGAAGCATTCGACTCAATCCACATTGGCGGATAAAAGATTAAATCAGTCATCTATTTGAGGAGAAAAATAGATTGTCTAAACGGGGCAAGGTGGAGTGTATCTGTCCTAGCCGTTGCAGCTGAAACTAGGGAAGCAAATTATCTAAACGGGTCTGATTTAGTTGGGGTTTGCCATTCTCATCCAAAGACCACCAGTCACGCCATTCGGCAGGATCTATCTGAGTGCAGCGAATGGCGGGATATTGATCTGAAGTGCCGAAATCCCAGATGAGATTGTCATTTATTTGTTCACCCTCTTCAATGCTCCCACTATTATCCTCATCACACCAGACCGCCAATGGTACATCTTCCCCATCACCAAATATATTTGTCTCATTGTCCCATTTGGCATAGATCCCCTCATAGCCAGTTGGCATCCGAAGTTCATCACCGGTCTTAGGCTTACCATGGTTGCCACTATTTCTGCCGCTAGTCTCACTGTCCCAATAGGAAGCAACTCGAGGCTCTACTCCAGCTGCAGCCAGCATATCAGTATTACTACCTGAAACCACATAAGAATAAGCAACCCTGCCAACGGCA
Organism: Gammaproteobacteria bacterium; assembly: GCA_965215225.1. Classification (GTDB taxonomy): domain Bacteria; phylum Pseudomonadota; class Gammaproteobacteria; order CBDBNL01; family JAAOII01. The sequence goes on along the minus strand of OZ244039.1, from coordinate 428,319 downwards.
AAAGCTCCTACCAGACCACCTACCCTACTAGTCCCTGTCATCCGCCCCACCACAACTGAAGAAGAATAAATCCGAGCCGGCCCACCAATCCCCATCAGACCGCCTACATCATTAGTCCCGCTCACCTCAGCTGCCACTACCCAAGAAGAAACAATCGTAGCACCCGTACTCACCCCCTGCAGGCCACCACCAGCACCGATACCAGTCCCCACCAGACCACCTACATTATCAGTCCCTGTCACCCGACGCGCCACAACCGAAGAAGAAATAATCTTAGCCTTTCTACCATCCCCAACCAGACCGCCTACCCCAACCAGACCACCTACATCATCAGTCCCTCTCACCTCACCTGCCACTACCGAAGAAGAAATAATCTCAGTATCCCTACCTGCACCATCCCCCACCAGACCACCCAACCCATCACCACTCCCGCTCACTTCATCCACCTCAACCGAAGAAGAACTAATCGTAGCATTTACCATATGCCCCGCCAAACCCCCTACCCTATCATCGCCTACTATGGTCTCAGCACGAATACTAATATTACGAATCACCGAATCTACCGCTACTTGCCCAAACAAACCCACGCAATCTTCATTCGGACGATTAATGACTAAATCACTAATCCTAAAACCATTGCCTTCAAAGGTCCCAGCAAACCTAGCCCCATGACATATAGCGTCGTCGGTAGAATCATTCGTATCATGACCCAAGGGTCGCCAGCCTTTGCCACCACTATAAGCAGTAAGGCTTATATCCGCAATCAGCTCATAACCAGAACAACTTGTAATGCCGCCAGCACCACCACAGCCAGTGGTGTCAAGCGCTTCACTCTCCGATGACTTGCTCCCATTGCCCCTCAGAGCATATCTCACTGCATTCAATGCATCCGCCGTGCCTATCTCTATCAACCCATCTCCATCATCATCTATGTCCTCCCCATCCATTACATTATCCCCATCGCAATCTTGACCTTCCTCATTCAAGCAATCTAACCCCCTAATAGAAGTATCGGTGTTCGAAGGAGGTTCATTGTCCGAAGGCGGCTCGGTGTCCGAAGGTGGTTCATTGTCCGAAGGTGGTTCATTGTCCGAAGGCGGCTCAGTCCCCGGAGAACTAGCTGCTGTTTCGCTTCCGCCGCCAGCACAAGCAGTAAGAGCAATTAATAAGAGACCCGCTCCAACTAAGAATAAGAGGACCCGCCCGCCTCGCAAAATCGGAAAGAGGGAAGGCACAAAGAAGGAAAGAAGTCCCCGCACCGAACTAGATAAGTGGGGGGGGGGGGGGGGCATTGCGGCCGCGCAACAAGGCGGACCTAGACAAGGCGAAATAAGAGAAATCAGAAAGCGAGGCTTTCACAATAGTGAAGAAGCGAGACCTAGTCACGCTGGATAAGAAAAAGTTTTTTATCATGGCTAGTAATTGGTTAATGATTAATAATTATAACTGATAAGAACATAGCTCAGCTGCCTATCAGTTGATTGAAGGTAAAAGTAATTTCATAAGTGGTATTCTATCTCTTTTATAGTTTTTTTTAACTTTTTTTTTAGTTTTTTTTAACTTTTTTTTAGTTTTTTTAACTTTTTCTTTAGTTTTTTTCATATCTCTTTTCTGATTATTTTTGTCTCAACTGGCACTCAACTAGCATCAGTAGCCTTCTAAACCTGATAAACCCTTACTTTTTATATTGGATCGAAGCTGAGAGCCTAAGTCAAAGCCAGTCGACTAAGTGATGGAAGTATAGCTTATAGAAGCACAGCTGATGCCAACCGTCAATCTAGGGTGGGAAGTCGCTCGTCCAAACGGGTTCGGTTTAGTTGGGGTTTGCCAGTCCCATTCAAATACCACCAATCACGCCAGTTGAGTTGAAGCTGATAGCCTAAGTCAAAGCCAGTCGACTAAGTGATGGAAGTATAGCTTATAGAAGCACAGCTGATGCCAACCGTCAATCTAGGGTGGGAAGCCGCTCGTCCAAACGGGTCTGGTTTAGTTGGGGTTTGCCAGTCCCATTCAAATACCACCAGCTACGCCAGTCGTCAGGAGCGGTGGGGATGCAGCGAATAGAGGGATACTCATCCGACTCACCAAAATCCCAGATAAGATTGTCACTGGTTCGTTCTTCTGCCTCTATGTCCCCACTATTATCCCTATCACAGTAGATAGTAATATCCTCTACCTCAGAGTCACCTGTTATATTCAATCCATCATCCCAAGCGGCATAAATCCCTTTATAGCCAGTCGGCTCCTGAAGTCCAGTGCTGGTTTGAGGCATACCATAGGTCCCAGAGGATATATCACTAGTACTACTATCCCAATAAGAAGAATGGACTTCGACTTCTGGGGAATCTTTATTACTTTCCCCTTTCCCTATAATTCCGCCAGAATCACTATTCCCACTTACCGGGCCAGTAACCGCATAAGAAAAACCAAGAGTGCTATTATTCAACCCTGATATACCCCCTACCTCTTTGTTCCCACTTACCGAACCAGCCACAACAAAAGAAGAAATAATTCCTGCATAACTACCTACAACACCTACGCCAAAATCTCCTGCCAGACCGCCTACTCTAGTACTCCCGCTCACCTTGCCCACCACAGCCGAAGAAGAATGAATCCGACCCCAGACACTCTTCCCCACCAAACCGCCTACATTATTACGGTTCCCTCTCATTTCACCTGCCACAACCGAAGAAGAATGAATCCGAGCCGAATTACCAAGCCCCACCAGACCGCCCAGATTATTATGACTCCCACTCAGCTCACCCACCACAACCGACGAATAAACAATTTGAGCTGATTCACCAAGCCCCACCAGACCACCTACTTCTATATGCCCGCTCACTTTACTTGCCACAACCGAAGAAGAATTAACCCAAGCAGCAACACCAGATCCCACCAGACCACCTACCTTTACATGCCCGCTCAGATTACCCACCACAACCGAAGAGGAAACAATCTGAGCACCTCCACCATACCCCACCAGACCGCCTACACTATTCTCACCTATCACTGCCTCGGCCCTAAGCCTAAGATTGCGAATCTCTGAACCTTCCGCCACATAGCCAAACAAACCCACACAATTCTCACCTGAACGACTAATGTTCAAATCGCTAATCGTCCAACCATTGCCCTCAAAAGTCCCGGAAAAAGAACTATTATTACAGCTTCCTAAAGGTTGCCATCCCGAACCTCCGCTGTAAGCCATAAGACTAATATTAGTAACCAGCTCATAGCCAGAACAGGCATCGCCGACATTACGACCACAGCCAGTGGTGTTGAGTTCCCCATTGCTCGATGACCTGCTTCCATTGCCATTTAGAGCATACCTCACTGCATCCAATGCCGCCGCTGTGGCCAGCTCTATCAACCCATCGCCATCAGCATCTATGTCCTCTCCATCCAGCACCTCATCATTATCATCATCTGGATCCACACTATCCGCTCGTCTATCTCCATCCGTATCCACCCCCGACCGAATACCATCGCTGCCGTGGTCATCCTCATTCTCTTGCCAAACAAAATCTATCACCACCTCTCGCTTCCCGCCATCGCTAAGAGTTCCGGTAATATTAAAGATCCAATCGGACTGGTCGTCTAGCCCGGTAAAATCATAGCTGTCATCATCAGCAAATTCGGTTATGCTGACACTTCTCTCCTCAGACTCACTTCTACTGGTTGCCATGATATTCAAAGAAACGAAATCGCCAAATGCCGATTGGTTGCCTATGCGAAAACCGCCGCTTATGGGAGCAAAAGTAAGACTCACGTTAAAAACTCCCGGACCATCGCCCCCGCCATTTTCTCCCGAACCATCGACCATCGAACCATTGCCTTCCGAACCATTGTCCCCCGGCCCGCTCGAACTCCCCCCTCCACCGCCAGCACAAGCAATAAGAGCAACTGACAAGAAGCCAGCCCCGACTAAGAAGGAAAGAAACCGCCTTGCCTTAACTAAGCAAAAGCGGGGAGCATTATCAGAAAGGAGCCAGGCAGAAGGCATAATGAAGAGGCTGCCTAAGCGGCCTAATAGAAGCCTAGAGATATTTATTAGAATATTCATCATAGAAATAGTTCGTTTATTAAGAACATTGACAAATTATACCCAAAAAGAGACCAAAAGGGAGAAAAGAATTAATTTTTATAACCCCGTGAATTTTCATCAAAGGATAAATCACTAGGAATTGGAATAATTCAGCTCAATCCACATTGGCGGATAAGAGGCTAGATCAGTTATCTATTTGAGAAGAGAAGCAGATTAGCCGAACGGGGCTAAGTCAAAACAAGTTGTCAAGTTGAGGAGGGAAGCAGATTGGCTAAACGAGACTAGTTGGAGTAAGTCTGTCCTAGCCGTTTCGGTTGAAGCTGAGAGTCTAAGCCAAAGCAGGTTGTCAGCTTAAGAAGGGGAACCGATTAGCTGAACAAGGCTAGTTGGAGTAAGTCTGTCCTAGCCGTTTCGGTTGAAGCTAAGAGTCCAAGTCAAAGCAGGTTGTCAGCTTAAGAAGGGGAACCGATTAGCTGAACAGGGCTAGTTGGAGTAAGTCTGTCCTAGCCGTTTCGGTTGAAGCTGAGAGCCTAAGTCAAAGCAGGTTGTCAGCTTAAGAAGGGTAACCGATTAGCTGAACAGGGCTAGTTGGAGTAAGTCTGTCCTAGCCGTTTCGGTTGAAGCTGAGAGTCTAAGCCAAAGCAGGTTGTCAGCTTAAGAAGGGGAACCGATTAGCTGAACAAGGCTAGTTGGAGTAAGTCTGTCCTAGCCGTTTCGGTTGAAGCTAAGAGTCCAAGTCAAAGCAGGTTGTCAGCTTAAGAAGGGTAACCGATTAGCTGAACAGGGCTAGTTGGAGTAAGTCTGTCCTAGCCGTTTCGGTTGAAGCTAGGGAAGCAACTCGTCTAAACGGGTCTGGTTTAGTTGAGGTTTGCCAGCCCCATTCAAATACCACCAGCTACGCCACTCAGAAGGAGAGGTAGGAGTGCAGTGAATGGCAGGATACTCCATATTCGTACCGAAGTCCCAGATAAGATTATCATTGATCTTCTCATCTTCTTCGATGATCCCATTATTATCCTCATCACACCAGACCGCCAATGGCACGTCCTCAGTACCAAATATATCTGTCTCATTGTCCCATTTGTTATAGATCCCCTCATAGTCAGTTGGCATTCGCAGCTGATCACTGGTCCTGGCTCGACCATAGTTGCCCCTATCCCTGCCACTAGTATTTCTGTCCCAATAAGAAGCAACTCCAGTAGCCCCGGATCCACTCCCAACCAGCATAGCAGTATTACTGCCTGAGACCACATAAGAATAGGCAGTCCTGCCTTCTTCAAACCGTCCCACCAGACCGCCTACATTAGCACCAGTCCCGCTCACCTCTCCCGCCACAACCGATGAAGAATAAACCCGAGCATAATTACCAGCCCCCACCAGACCGCCTACATCATCACCGGCCCCGCTCACCTTTCCTGCCACAACCCAAGAAGAAACAATCTGACCACCTAACTTAGCCGCCGGCCCAAGACCTAGACTCTCCCCCACCAGACCGCCTACGTTACTTCTCCCTCTTTCGTTCTGTCCTGCCGAAATCAAACCTGCCACTACCGAAGAAGAATGAATCTGAGCCGAGCGACCATCTCCTATCAGACCGCCTACTTGTTCACCGGTCCCTCTCACCTGACCGGCCACTACCGAAGAAGAAATAATCTCAGTGCCTTTTTGGATACCAAATCCCACCAGACCGCCTACTGCAGTACTTCCGTTCACTTCATCCACCTGAACCGAAGAAGAAGTAATCGTACCATTTACCATCGATCCTACCAAACTTCCTACTCTATCATTGCCTACTATTGTCTCAGCGTAAAGATTAAAATTACGAATCACTGAATCGAGAGCTAGGTGGCCAAACAAACCCACACAATCTTCATTCGGACGATTAATGACTAAATCACTAATTCTAAAACCATTGCCCTCAAAAGTCCCATTAAAAGCAGGCCCTTGACACCTCAATTGAAAACTGCTTCCCTGAAAACCCTGTTGTTTATTCAATGATCCATGGCCCAATGGTTGCCAGCCGTCACCATCACTATAATTGGCAAGACTTATATTCGCAATCAGCTCATAACCAGAACAACTTGTAATGCCGCCAGCACCACCACAGCCAGTGGTGTCAAGCGCTTCACTCTCCGATGACTTGCTCCCATTGCCCCTCAGAGCATATCTCACTGCATTCAATGCATCCGCCGTGCCTATCTCTATCAACCCATCTCCATCATCATCTATGTCCTCCCCATCCATTACATTATCCCCATCGCAATCTTGACCTTCCTCATTCAAGCAATCTAACCCCCTAATAGAAGTATCGGTGTTCGAAGGAGGTTCATTGTCCGAAGGCGGCTCGGTGTCCGAAGGTGGTTCATTGTCCGAAGGTGGTTCATTGTCCGAAGGCGGCTCAGTCCCCGGAGAACTAGCTGCTGTTTCGCTTCCGCCGCCAGCACAAGCAGTAAGAGCAATTAATAAGAGACCCGCTCCAACTAAGAATAAGAGGACCCGCCCGCCTCGCAAAATCGGAAAGAGGGAAGGCACAAAGAAGGAAAGAAGTCCCCGCACCGAACTAGATAAGTGGGGGGGGGGGGGGGGGGGGGGGGGGGGGGGGGGGGCAATATCATAAAGGAGGCAGGCAGAAGGCATAATAACGAGACGGCCTAAGCTACCTAATATGCGGCTTAATAGAAGCCTAGCTATATTTATTAGAATATTCATCATAGAAATAGTTTGTTTATTAAGAACATTGACAAATTATACCCCAAAAGATACCAAAAGAAGAAAAAAAATTGCATTTAACCGAAAAAAATTAATTTTTATAAACCCGTGAATTTTCATCAAAGGATAAATCACTAGGAATTGAAAGAATTCAGCTCAATCCACATTAGCGGATAAGAGGCTATCAGAACATAGAGAAAAACAACCCAAACAAAGTCTATTCAACCACATCAGAGGAAGGGAAACAACAAAAGAGGAAGGAAGACAATATGCCTCTTAGGTGTCCTTAATAACTGCTAATAACCACCGCTAATAGATAAGCTGCTCAAATCAATACTCAATTTCAATCTCCAAATTTTATTGGTTAGAATAAACTAATCAATCAAAGGTTTCATAGCATATATTAGGATGTTTAGAGAATAGTCAAAAATTATGTTTGAAAAGCAAGCCCGAAAGTTGCTGGCAAGGGCCGGCATCACTGTGAATGGCAATAAAGCCTATGATATTCAAATCCATAATAAGGATTTTTATCGCCGAGTGCTATTAGACAGAGATATAGGCATGGCCGAATCCTATATTGATGGCTATTTTGACTGTGACCAATTAGATGAGCTAATTTATCGCATCCTCATCCATATTGATGTTCGTAATATAAGTCGTTGGGTTCGTATGGCGCGCGGTCTCTTAGCCTATATCATTAATGCTCAGTCCCTCGGCCGCGCAACCTCAGAGGGAAAGGCCCATTATGAGATAGGTGATGATCTCTTTGAAGCCATGCTAGACAAGCATATGATCTATTCATGCGGCTACTGGCACAATGCCAAATCGCTTGACCAAGCTCAAGAAAACAAGTTAGACCTGATTGCCCGTAAGCTCCAGCTAAAGAAAGGAATGCATCTCCTAGATGTGGGGTGTGGTTGGGGCGGGGCGGCGCGTTATTTCAGCCATAAATATGGTGTCAAAGTCACAGGCATCACAGTGGCAAAAAATCAATATGACTGGGCAAAAAGATGGGAACAAAAAGACAAGATTGCCTTCCTATTGACTGATTATCGCCAACACCAAAGTCAATATGACGCCATTTATTCCATAGGCATGCTAGAACATGTGGGAGCAAAAAACTATCGCACCTATATAGAGATGATGGAGGAGAACCTAAAGCCCGGTGGCGTTTTCTTGCTTCACACCATAGGCACTCACTATACACTAAGCCCAGCTGAGCATAGGGCAAACTGGGTGGCGCGCAACATTTTCATAAATGGCGAACTCCCCTCACAACAGAACCTGACTAAATCATTGGAAGGGCTATTCATCTTGGACGATTGGCACAATTTTGGCATCCATTATGATAAGACCCTCATGGCATGGTCGGCTAATTTTGATTCAGCCTATCCGACTCTGAAAAGTCGTTATGACGAACGCTTTTATCGCCTGTGGCGATACTATCTATTGTCCTGTGCTGGCGCATTTCGTGCCCGCCATGTTCAGCTATGGCAACTCCTGTTAACCAAGAGCAAAGGGAAGAGAACGCCTTTTGAGGCGCCACGCTGTAGCTAGCCTAGCAAAGCACAATGTCCTAATATACCTAAAAATCCCCGCCCCCTGCATAGCCCCTCTTGCTACAATGCCCCTATCTATCTATAACAGGCTTCCTTGCCTGAATGAATATAGTATTCATATGGGACTGGTATTGACGACGCGGGTCATCGGAGGATGAGAAAAGATCCCTGCTTAGAATAGGTTCTACTCTCTCCTCCTCAACAACCAATCCATCAATCAGTTCTTTGATCTCCTCAGCTGACAACAGCATATTGTTAATCTGATATTTCTTTGATACCCCTTGATTCCATATGGCTTCCATTGACTTGTCCCACTCAAATATCAGCAATCGCCCGCCCGCCTTCAGCATCCCCTTCGCCCTTTCCACAACCTTGATGGCATCGTGTCTCCCCTCAGGGATGGCAAAGGAAAGGACTATCAAATCAAACTGCTGTGCCGACTGCCAAGTCCGTATATCAGCACAAATAAAAGTTGCACCAGCGGCCCCTTGGCGCGCCAACTCAATGGCATGGGAAGACCAATCCACCCCTGTCACCTGCCATCCCCGTTCATTCAGCATCAAGCTGTTCGCTCCGGTGCCGCAACCTAGGTCCAAAGCCCGGCCCGGCACCAAGCTAGAGATGGCTTGAGAAAGAAAGGGATTTCGTATCATAACAAGAGCTGGATTTTCTTGGAACTGGTCGTCCCAAAAAGCCCTATCCAAGGCTTCTGGCCTACTGCTCATCGCCTGCTAATAACACCTGCCAGCCTCACTAATAGATCCGGCGCTTCTTGCCTACTGCTCATCGCTGTTTTTTGCGGATAGCATTTTAACTCATCGGAGAGCGCTCGCAAATCACAACTAGTAAAAATACAAAGGCAAGCTTGCTGAGACTCCTATCAGAAGCGTCGCCAGTATTAATAGTCCCTTAATCCGACGCGACATTATATAAAAATACAAAGGCAAGCTTGCTGAGACTCCTATCAGAAGCGTCGCCAGTATTAATAGTCCCTTAATCCGACGCGACATTATAGCTGTAGTGATAACAAAGAGTAAAAACACCCCGCTAATCAACAGATCTAAGGTAAAAAAAGCGCTAATCCGATTGGCAAAAGCCTCTTGAATGAAGAGAGACAAATTTATGCCCCTTTCATTCAGCCACAAAACGGCCGGGATCCAAGGAATAATAGCCCCTGCAAGGGCAAAGAGTAAATATATATTGCGATATCTTTTCATATGGCATATTTTACTCTCTCTTACAGGGTCTCGTCCGACCAACAGGTGTATGGTCCCACCCTAAATTAGATCTTAGTATTCTTTTGCAAAATATGCCATTGATGTGAAAGAATGAAAGTCACAGAGAGCCTAGCCAAAGCTAGTCGGCTGAATGATGAGCTGAGGCGGTCGGCTAAAGAATGGAAGTTGATAGCTTATGGAACCAAACTGCCCAAAAGAGTCCGGTCTAGTTGGGGTTTGCTATTCTCATCCAAAAACCACCAGCTACGCCAGTTCGGTTGAAGCAGCTAAGAGACCAGCCAAAACCGGTCGGCTGAGTGATGAGCTGAGCCAGGCGGCTAAAGAATGGAAGTTAGCAGTTTAGGGAAGCCACTCGTCCAAACGGGTTCGGTTAGAGTGCATCTAGTCAGTTCGGCTGAAAGAATGGAAGCCATAAGAGACTATCAAAGCCAATCGGCTGAGTGACGAACTGAAGCGGTCGGTTAGAGGATGATGGAAGTCGTCACTTTAAGGAGGGAACCAAACTATCCAAACGAGTCTGGTTTAGTTGGGGTTCGCCTGTCCCATTCAAGAACCACCAGCTACGCCATTCGTCAGGATCCATCGGAGTGCAGCGAATGGCGGGATATTGACTTGAAGTGCCAAAGTCCCAGATAAGATTGTCAGGGATTCTTTCACCCTCTTCTATGCTCCCACTATTGTCCTCATCACAATAGATGGTAATATCCTCTACCTCAGAGTCACCTTCTATACTCAATCCATCATCCCAAGTACCATAGATTCCTGTATAGCCAATTGGACCACGAAGTTCATTGCTGGGCTTAGCTTCACCATGGCTGCCAGTATCTATATCGCTAGTCTCACTGTCCCAATAAGAAGCAACAACTCTAGTATTCGCGTCTGAACGCCCCACTAGCATAGAAGCCATAGTGTTACCCGAGACTACATAAGAATAAGCAACCTCACTAAGGTCAGCAGTTAAGTCATTAGTAAAGTCTCCCACCAGACCACCTACACTAAGACCCCCGCTCGCTTGACTCACCACAACTGAAGAAGAAACAACTTGAGAAGCCCCGCCAGACCCCATCAGACCGCCTATATTAACACTAGACCCAAACCCGCTCACCACACCCGCCACAACCGAAGAAGAAATAATATTAGCTAATCGACCTCGCCCCACCAGACCGCCTACATTATTAGCCCCATCCAGCTTACCTACCACAACCGAAGAAGAAATAATCTTAGCCCTTTGACCATCCCCCACCAAGCCGCCTAGATCATTATCCCCTCTCACCTGATCAGCTACCACAACCGAAGAAGAGGTAATCCGAGCCGAGTCACCATACCCCACCAGACCGCCGAGATCATCACCCCCCCTCACCTTAGCTGCCACAAGCGAAACAGAAGAAATCCGAGCCGAGTCACCCCAACCTACCAGACCGCCCACATGATCACCGCCTTTAAAATTACTATCCAACTCAGCTATCACTCTCTCGGCATGAAGAGTAAGATTGCGAATCTCTGAATTCGCCTTTACATAACCAAACAAACCCACACAATCCTCACCTGAACGGCTAATGCTTAAATCACTAATCATAAAACCATTGCCCTCAAAAATCCCATCAAAAGGTTCTCCTTGACATTCACTTGTACCACTATCTGTATCATTCCCTAAAGGTCGCCAATTAGCATAGCTAGCAAGACTGATATCTGAAACCAGCTCATAACCAGAACAAGAAGTGACGCCGTCAGCACCACCACAGCCAGTGGTGTCAAGCGCCTCCATCTCCGATGACCTACGCCCTTCGCCATTCAAAGCATAGCGAACTGCATCCAATTCCACCGCCGTGCCTATCTCTATCAACCCATCGCCATCATCATCTATGTCCTCACTCTCATCACGGCAACCATCCCCATCCTTATCGCTAGAACTATTGCTCTGCCAGCCAGTCTCGCCACCGGGAACACGGCATCGGTCCTCCCTATTATCAACACCATCTCCATCTATGTCATCATCCACACTATCCGCTCGCCTATCTCCATCCGTATCCAGCCCCGACCGAATACCACCACTTCCATGATCTTCACGATTCTCTTGCCAAACAAAATCTATTCGCACCTCTTGCTCGCTGCCATCACTAAGAGTCCCGGTAATATTAAAGATCCAATCGGATTGATCATCCAACCCAGTAAAATCATAGCTGCCACCTACAAATTCAGCTATGCTGATACCCCTCTCTACAGACTCACTTCCACTGGTTGCCGTGATGTTTAAAGAAACCAAATCACCAAAGTCCGACTGATTACCTATGCGAAAACCGCCGCTTATGGGAGCAAAAGTGAGATTCACCCCAAAAGTCCTAAGAGCAACTACGCCCGGATCATCTTCCCCTGGACTACCGTCTCCTGGATTGCCGCCCCCTCCCGGCGGAGTGTCAGTCCCCGGCGAACTAGCTGCTGTTTCGCCCTCGCCGCCAGCACAAGCAGTAAGAGCAATTAATAAGAGACCCGCCCCAACTAAGAATAAGAGAACCCGCCCGCCTCGCAAAAGCGGAGGGAGGGCAGGCACAAAGAAGGAAAGAAGTCCCCGCACCGAACGAAACAAGTGGGGGGGGGGGGGGGGGGCATTGCGGCCGCGCAACAAGGCGGACCTAGACAAGGCTAGATAAGAGAAATAAAAGCGAGACCTAGACAAAGCGAAATAAGAGAAATCAAAAGCGCGGCATTCAGTGAAGAAGCGAGACCTAGTCACGCTGGATAACAAAAGACTTTTTATCATGGTTAGTAATTGGTTAATGAATTAATAATGATAACTGATAAGAACATTGTTCAGCTGCTTATCAGCTAGTTATAAAGGTAGAAGTAATTCCATAGGTGGTATTATACCTCTTCTATGACTTTTTTATTGCTCCTTTATCTTTTTTTACCTCTTTTTCATCTTTTTTTTTCCTTGATTATTTTTGTCTCAACTAGCACTCAATTAGCATCAGTAGAGTTCCAAACTTGACAAGCCGCCTGTCTGTTATATTGGATCAAAGCTGAGGAACTAGTCAAAGCCAGCCATCTATATATAAGAAGGAAAGTAAATTGGCTAAATGGGTCTAGCTGGAGTGTGTCTGTTCTATTCAAACAAGTTATTAAGTAAGAGCAATCCAGTCCAAGCCAAGCCACCTAATGAGTGAAAGGCACCTGCTATGCCATCGAGTTGAAAGAATGGCAGCCATAAGAGACTGGTCAAAGCCAGCTACCTATATATAAGAAGGAAAGCAGATTGGCTGGAGTTCATTTGTCCTAGCCAGTTCGATTGAAGCAGCTAAGAGACTAGTCAAAGCCAGTCAGCTGAGTGATAAGCTGAGCCAGGCGGCTAAAGAATGGAAGTGGGTAGTTTAGGGAAGCCACTCGTCCAAACGGATTCGGTTTAGTTGGGATTTGCATCTCTACCTAAGACCATCAGCTACGCCAGTTCGGTTGAAGCAGCTAAGAGACTGGCCAAAGCCAGCCATCTATATATAAGAAGGAAAGTAAATTGGCTAAATGGGTCTAGCTGGAGTGTGTCTGTTCTATTCAAACAAGTTATTAAGTAAGAGCAATCCAGTCCAAGCCACCTAATGAGTGAAAGGCACCTGCTATGCCATCGAGTTGAAAGAATGGCAGCTATAAGAGACTAGTCAAAGCCAGCCACCTATATATAGGAAGGAAAGCAGATTGGCTGGAGTTCATTTGTCCTAGCCAGTTCGGTTGAAAGAATGGAAGCCATAAGAAACTAGTCAAAGCCAATCGGCTGAATGATGAACTGAGGCGGTCGGCTAGGGGATGGAGGGCGGTAGTTTAGGGAAGCCACTCGTCCAAACGGGTGCGGTTTAGTTGGGGCTTGCCAGTCCCATTCAAAGACCACCAACTACGCCATTCGGAAGGAGCTATGGGAGTGCAGCGAATGGCAGGATATTGACTTGAAGTGCCGAAATCCCAGATAAGATTGTCATTGATCTGTTCAGCCGCTTCAATAGCCCTACTAGTATCCTCATCACACCAGACCGCCAATCGCCTGTCAACTCTACCTGGGATAAATATATTTGTCTCGTTGTCCCATTTGGCATAGATCCCCTCATAGCCGGTTGGCATGCGAAGATCTTCGCTGGTCTTGGCTTGACCATGATTGCCATTACCTCTACCGCTAGTCTCACTGTCCCAATAGGAAGCAACACCAATCCCACTTCCGCTCCCAACCAGCATAGAAATACTACTGCCTGAGACCACATAAGAATAAGCAATCCCTTCGTTTCTGCCAATTTGTCCCGCCAGACCGCCTACACGACTACTCCCTTTCACCTTGGTTACCACAACTGAAGAAGAATAAATCCCTCTACCACTATTCCCTACCAAACCACCTACAACATTATTCCCGCTCACCTCTCCTGCCACAACCGAAGAAGAATAAATCTGAGCTAAAGAACAACTCCCTGCCAGACCACCTACATCATTATTCCCGCTCACCTCTCCTGCCACAACCAAAGAAGAAACAAACCACTCAAATTGACACCACCCCATTAAACCACCCACATGATCACCAGCCCCGCTCACCTCTCCTGCCACAACCGATGAAGAGCGAGCATCAGCATGATCACCATACCCCACCAGACCGCCTACATTATCACCACCCCCGCTTACCTTTCTTGCCACAACCGAAGAAGAACGAACCTGAGTCCATTCACCATCCCCTATCAGACCGCCTACATTAGCACCAGTCCCGCTCACCTCTCCCGCCACAACCGATGAAGAATAAACCCGAGCATAATTACCATCCCCCACCAGACCGCCTACATCAGATTTCCCGCTGATATTACCAATACTTACAGAAGAATAACTAATCGTAGCATTTACCATATACCCCATCAAACTCCCTACGTTATCATCGCCTACTATTGTCTCAGCATGAAGACTAAGATTACGAATCTCCACCCCTAAATTCACAGGGTTTCCTATCTCATTCAGCTGCTCAGCTGTATGCCCAAACAAACCCACACAATCTTCATCTGGACGATTAATGACTAAATCACTAATCCTAAAACCATTACCTTCAAAAGTCGCATTAAAACCGGTTCCTTGACATCCATTTCTAGCACTATTTGTATCGTTCCCCAAGGGGCGCCAACCTCTGCCTCCATCCGTATCCGCATAGGCCGCAAGACTTATATCCGCAACCAGCTCATACCCAGAACAATTAGTAATGCCGTCAACACCACCACAGCCAGTGGTGTCAAACGCCGCATCCGCCGATGACTTGCTCCCATTGCCATTTAGAGCATAGCGAACTGCATTCAACTCCTCCGCTGTAGCTATCTCTATCAGCCCATCGCCATCATCATCTATATCTACACTGTCGTTATGACCATCCCCATCGCAATCTTCACCTTCCTCATTCAAGCAATCTAACCCCCTAATAGAAGTGTCGGTGTCCGAAGGAGGTTGATTACCCGGCGGATTAGTGCCCGGCGGTTCATTACCCGGCGGTTCGGTGTCTGGAGGTTCAGTGCCCGGCGGTTCATTACCCGGCGGATTAGTGCCCGGCGGTTCATTACCCGGCGGTTCGGTGTCTGGAGGTTCAGTGCCCGGCGGAGTGTCCGTCCCCGGAGAACTAGCTGCTGTCTCGTCCCCGCCGCCAGCACAAGCAGTAAGAACAATTAATAAGAGACCCGCCCCAACTAAGAATAAGAGAGACCGCCCGCCTCGCAAAAGCGGAGGGAAGGCAGGCACAAAGAAGGAAAGAAGTCCCCGCACCGAACTAGATAAGTGGGGGGGGGGGGGGGGGGGCATTGCGGCCGC
The DNA here is from genome assembly GCA_965215225.1 of Gammaproteobacteria bacterium. Classification (GTDB taxonomy): domain Bacteria; phylum Pseudomonadota; class Gammaproteobacteria; order CBDBNL01; family JAAOII01. The sequence goes on along the minus strand of OZ244039.1, from coordinate 412,969 downwards.
GCAACAAGGCGGACCTAGACAAGGCTAGATAAAAGAAATCAGAAAGCAAAGCATTCACAATGGTGAAGAAGCGGGACCTAGTCACGCCGGATAAGAAGAGATTTTTCATCATGGCTAGTAATTGGTTAATGGTTAATAATGATAACTGATAAGAACATTGTTGAGCTGCCTATCAGCTAATTAAAGATAGAAGTAATTCCATAGGTGGTATTATATCCCTTTTATAGATTTTTATAGATTTTTATAGTTTTTTTTAACTTTTTTTAACTTTTTTTATATCTCTTTTCCGACTATTTTTACCCCAACTAGAACTCACAATTAGCATCAGTAGAGTGCTAGCAAGACCCTTGCCTGTTATATTGGTTCGAAGCTGAAGAACTAGCCAAAGCCAGCCACCTATATATAAGTATATAAGAAGGAAAACAGATTGTCTAAACGGGTCTAGTTGGAGTGTGTCTGTTCTATTCAAACAAGTTATTAAGTAAGAGCAATCCAGTCCAAGCCACCTAATGAGTGAAAGGCACCTGCTATGCCATCGAGTTGAAAGAATGGCAGCTATAAGAGACTAGTCAAAGCCAGCCACCTATATATAGGAAGGAAAGCAGATTGGCTGGAGTTCATTTGTCCTAGTCAGTTCGGTTGAAAGAATGGCAGCCATAAGAGCCTAGTCGAAGTCAGTCGGCTGAGTGAGGAGCTAAGCCAATCGACTAAGGGATGGAAGGCGGCAGCTTATGGAAGCAGCCCGTCCAAACGGGTTCGGTTTAGTTGGGGTTTGCCAGTCCCATTCAAAGACCACCAGCCACGCCATTCGGAAGGAGCAGTGGGAGTGCAGCGAATGGCAGGATATTGACTTGAAGTGCCGAAATCCCAAACACGATTTTCATCGATTTTTTCATCCTCTTTTATCCTCCCACTATTATCCTCATCACACCAGACCGCCAAGGGCACGTCCTCATCGCCAAATATATCTGTGTCATTATCCCAACTATCATAAATCTCTGTATAGTCAGTCGGACTGCGGAGCTGACTAGTGGTCTGCGAGTCACCAGTGTTTCCACTAGTGACACCACTGGTATTACTGTCCCAATAGGAAGCAGCGCCAGTCGCAGTTCCGTCCCCAACCAGCATAGAAATATCACTGCCTGATACTACATAAGAATAAGCAACCTGGCTAAATTCAAATGCTCCCACCAAACCACCTACTACACTATTTCCTCTTATCTCAGCCACCACAACCGATGAAGAAAATATCCAAGCGCTACCACCCCCCCCTATCAGACCGCCTATACTCTGCACACCCATCACCTCACCCACCACAACCGATGAAGAAAATATCTGAGACCCAAAACCGATCCCCACTATACCGCCTACATTAGCACCAGCCCCGCTCACCTCTCCCGCCACAACCGATGAAGAAATAATCGTAGATCTCGAACCATCCCCCACCAGACCGCCTACATCATTCCCAGTCCCGCTCACCTTTCCTGCCTCAACCGAAGAAGAAATAATCGTAGATCTCAAACCATCCCCCACCAAACCGCCTACATTAGTACCAGTCCCGCTCACCTCACCCACCACTACCGATGAAGAAATAATCGTAGATCTCGAACCATCCCCCACCAGACCGCCTACATCAGATTCCCCGCTGATATTATCAATGCTTATAGAAGAAGAACTAATCGTAGCATTTACCATATACCCTACCAAACTCCCTACGTTATCATCGCCTATTATTGTCTCAACATGAAGACTAAGATTACGAATCTCCACCCCTAAATCCACAGGGTTTCCATCCTCATCCTGCTGCTCAGCTGTATGCCCAAACAAACCCACACAATCCTCATTCGGACGATTAATGTTCAAATCACTAATCGTCCAGCCATTGCCCTCAAAAGTCGCATTAAAACCAGATCCTTGACATCCATTTCTAGCACTATTTGTATCGTTCCCCAAGGGGCGCCAACCTCTGCCTCCATCCGTATCCGCATAGGCCGCAAGACTTATATCCGCAACCAGCTCATAGCCAGAACAATTAGTAATGCCGTCAACACCACCACAGCCAGTGGTGTCAAACGCCGCATCCGCCGATGACTTGCTCCCATTGCCATTTAGAGCATAGCGAACTGCATTCAACTCCTCCGCTGTAGCTATCTCTATCAGCCCATCGCCATCATCATCTATATCTACACTGTCGTTATGACCATCCCCATCGCAATCTTCACCTTCCTCATTCAAGCAATCTAACCCCCTAATAGAAGTGTCGGTGTCCGAAGGAGGTTGATTACCCGGCGGATTAGTGCCCGGCGGTTCATTACCCGGCGGTTCGGTGTCTGGAGGTTCAGTGCCCGGCGGAGTGTCCGTCCCCGGAGAACTAGCTGCTGTCTCGTCCCCGCCGCCAGCACAAGCAGTAAGAGCAATTAATAAGAGACCCGCCCCAACTAAGAATAAGAGAGACCGCCCGCCTCGCAAAAGCGGAGGGAAGGCAGGCACAAAGAAGGAAAGAAGTCCCCGCACCGAACTAGATAAGTGGGGGGGGGGGGGGGGGGGGGGGGGGAGGCATTGCGGCCGCGCAACAAGGCGGACCTAGACAAGGCTAGATAAGAGAAATCAGAAAGCAAGGCATTCACAATATTGAAGAAGCGAGACCTAGTCACGCTGGATAAGAAAAGATTTTTTGTCATGGCTAGTAATTGGTTAATAATTAATAATGATAACTGATAAGAACTCAGCTGCTTATCAGCTAGTTATAAAGGTAGAAGTAATTTCATAAGTGGTATTATACCTCTTCTATGACTTTTTTATTACTCCTTTATCCCTTTTTTTTACCTCTTTTTCATCTTTTTTTTTCCTGATTATTTTTGTCTCAACTAGCACTCAATTAGCATCAATAGGGTTCTAAACCTGTTATATTGGATCTAAGCCGAGGGACTAGCCAAAGCAAGTCAGCAGCTTATGGAAGCCGCCCGTCCAAACGGGTTGAGTTTAGTTGGGGTTTGCCAGTCCCATTCAAAGACCACCAGCCACGCCATTCGGAAGGAGCAGTGGGAGTACAGCGAATGGCGGGATATTGACTTGAAGTGCCGAAATCCCAGATAAGATTGTCATCGATCTGTTCATCTTCTTCAATGATCCGATTATTATCCTCATCACACCAGACCGCTAAGGGCTCGTCACTCGTACTACCATCGTCAAACATAACTGGGTTATCGTCCCATTTGGCATAGATCCTCTCATAGCGAGTCGGCATCCGCAGCTCATTACTGGTCTTGGCTTCACCATAGTCGCCATTATCTATATCACTAGTATCACTGTCCCAATAGGAAGCAACTCCAGTCCCGCCGCTTCCAACCCCAACCAGCATATTAGTATTACTGCCTGAGATTACATAAGAATAAGCAATCCGACCATTATCAAAAATTCCTATCAGACCACCTACATCATCAGCCCCGCTCACTTCACCCGCCACAACCGAAGAAGAATGAATCCAAATAGTCTCACCCCACCCCACCAGACCGCCTACTCCAATACTCCCGCTCACCTCTCCTGCCACAACCGAAGAAGAAAAAATCGTAGCACCTACAGTTTCCTCCGAAGTACCACTAGCATCGCCACCAACCCCTACCAAACCACCTACATCATCATTCCCACTCACCTCAGCTACCACAACCGAAGAAGAATGAATCCAAATATCCTCACCCCTCCCTATCAAACCGCCTACTTGATCACCAGTCCCTATCACCTGACCTGCCACAACCGAAGAATAATGAATCTCAGTGCCTTCACCTACACCATCCCCCACCAGACCGCCTACTCTATTACTCCCGCTGATATTACCAATGCTTATAGAAGAAGAAGTAATCGTAGCATTTACTATATGCCCTACCAAACCCCCTACCCTATCATCGCCTTCTATTGTCTCAGCGTGAATACTAAAATTACGAATCACCGAATCTACCGCTACTTGTCCAAACAAACCCACACAATCTTCATTCGGACGATTAATCATTAAATCACTAATCCTAAAACCATTACCATCAAAAATGCCATCAAACCTAGCCCCATGACATATATCGTCGGCAGAATTACCTGTATCATGTCCCAAGGGTCGCCAGCCTTTGCTGCCATCAGAATTCGCATAGGTTGCAAGACTTATATTCGCAACCAGCTCATACCCAGAACAATTAACAATGCCATTGCTGCCACCACAGCCAGTGGTGTCAAACGCCGCATCCGCCGATGACTTGCTCCCATTGCCATTTAGAGCATAGCGAACCGCATCCAACTCCTCCGCGGTAGCTATCTCTATCAGCCCATCGCCATCATCATCTATATCTACACTGTCGTTATGACCATCCCCATCGCAATCTTCACCTTCCTCATTCAAGCAATCTAACCCCCTAATAGAAGTGTCGGTGTCCGAAGGAGGTTGATTACCCGGTGGATTAGTGCCCGGCGGTTCATTACCCGGCGGTTCGGTGTCTGGAGGTTCAGTGCCCGGCGGTTCATTACCCGGTGGATTAGTGCCCGGCGGTTCATTACCCGGCGGTTCGGTGTCTGGAGGTTCAGTGCCCGGCGGAGTGTCCGTCCCCGGCGAACTAGCTGCTGTCTCGTCCCCGCCGCCAGCACAAGCAGTAAGAGCAATTAATAAGAGACCCGCCCCAACTAAGAATAAGAGAGACCGCCCGCCTCGCAAAAGCGGAGGGAGGGCAGGCACAAAGAAGGAAAGAAGTCCCCGCACCGAACTAGACAAGCGGGGGGGGGGGGGGGGGGGGCATTGCGGCCGCGCAACAAGGCGGACCTAGACAAGGCTAGATAAGAGAAATCAGAAAGCAAAGCATTCACAATGGTGAAGAAGCGGGACCTAGTCACGCCGGATAAGAAGAGATTTTTCATCATGGCTAGTAATTGGTTAATGGTTAATAATGATAACTGATAAGAACATTGTTGAGCTGCCTATCAGCTAATTAAAGATAGAAGTAATTCCATAGGTGGTATTATATCCCTTTTATAGATTTTTATAGATTTTTATAGTTTTTTTTAACTTTTTTTAACTTTTTTTATATCTCTTTTCCGACTATTTTTACCCCAACTAGAACTCACAATTAGCATCAGTAGAGTGCTAGCAAGACCCTTGCTTGTTATATTGGATCGAAAGCTGAGAGCCTCGTCAAAACCAGTCGGCTAGGTGATGGAAGTTGGTAGATTAGGGAAGCCACTCGACTAAACGGGTTTGGTTGGAGTTCATCTAGCCAGTTCGGTTGAAGGAAGGAAAGCCATAAGAGCCTATCAAAACCAGTCGGCTGAGTGATGAGTCGAGGCGGTCGGCTAGGGGATGGAGGGTGGTAGTTTAGGGAAGCCACTCGTCCAAACGGGTTCGGTTTAGTTGGGGTTCGCCTGTCCCATTCAAAAACCACCAGCTACGCCATTCGGAAGGAGCTATGGGAGTGCAGCGAATGGCGGGATACTCCATATTCGTGCCGAAGTCCCAAACGAGATTATCACCGGTCTTTTCACCTTCTTCAATGCTTTCACTATTATCCCCATCACACCAAACCGCCAAGGGCACGTCCCCCTCACCAAATATATCTGTCTCATTGTCCCATCTGTCATAAATCCCTGTATAGTTAGTTGGCATCCGAAGCTCATCGCTGGTCTTAGGATCACCAAGGTTACCTGTATTTCTGCCGCTAGTATTACTGTCCCAATAGGAAGCAACTCCAGTTCCGCTCCCGCTCCCTGCCAGCATAGAAATATTACTGCTTGAGACCACGTAAGAATAAGCAACTCTACCGCTGCTAAATGCCCCCGCCAGACCACCTACAATATTACCAGTCCCGCTCACCTTACCCACCACAGCCGAAGAAGAAGTAATACTAGCCGATCCACCATCCCCTGTTAGACCACCTATATTACTACCAGTCCCGCTCAGCTCACCCACCACAACCGAAGAAGAATGAATTCGGGACTCAAAACCATCCCCTATTAGACCGCCTAGATCACCAGTCCCACTCAGATTGCCTACCACAACCGAAGAAGAATAAACCCTACCTAGGTAACCACTTCCTATCAGACCGCCTACATCATCAGCCCCGCTCACCTTACCCGCCACAACCGAAGAAGAATAAATCCGAACAGCTTGTTCAGACCCCTCCTCACCATCCCCCACCAGACCGCCTACATCAAATTTCCCGCTCACCTCACCCACCACAACCGAAGAAGAATAAATCCGACCACCTGGCCCCCATCCCACCAGACCGCCTACAGCAAGATCTCCTCCTTTCACTTCATCCACCACAACCGAAGAAGAATAAATCTGAACCAATTCACCAGCCCCTACCAGACCGCCTACAGCATCACCAGTCCCGCTCACCTCAGCTGCCACAACCGAAGAAGAATGAATCCTCGAACTCCTCCCTACCAGACCTCCTACATCATCACCAGTCCCTCTCACCTGACCCACTACAACCGAAGAAGAATGAATCCTCGAACTCAAACTCCTCCCTACCAGACCTCCTACACCAGTCTTACCTATCACTGTCTCGGCATGAAGAGTCAGATTGCGAATCTCTGAATCCGCGGCTATATGCCCAAACAACCCCACACAATCCTCTTTTGAACGACTGATGTTCAAATCACTAATCGTCCAGCCATTGCCTTCAAAAGTCGCGGAAAAATGGCCATCACAGCTTCCTAAAGGTTGCCATCCCGAACCTCCGCTATAAGCCATAAGACTAATGTTAGTAACCAGCTCATAGCCAGAACAAGAAGTGATATCAATACCATCGCCACAGCCAGTGGTGTCGAGCGCCCCACCTGCCAATAGTCTTCGCCCTTTACCATTGAGAGCATGCCTCACTGCATCTAATTCCGCCGCCGTCTCTATCTCTATCAGCCCATCGCCATCATCATCTATGTCCTCACTCTCATCGCTACTTCATCTATATCTCTCACACTATCCCCATCACAATCCGGCAACCATCCCCATCATAGTCGCTCGAAGCATTGCTCGTCCAACCTGTCTCACCAGCTTCGCACAGGTCTGAACTATCAGCTACCTCATCATTGTCATCATCTTCATCCACACTATCGGCCCGCCTATCCCCATCCGCATCTACCCCCGACCGAATACCACCACTGCCGTGGTCATCACGATTTTCCATCCAAACAAAAACTATATCCACACCTCGCTGGCTGCCATTAATAAGAGTCGCCATAATCGCAAAGGTCCAATCGGATAGATCATCTAGCCCGGTAAAATTATAGCTGTCATTCATAAATTCGGTTATGTTGATATTCCTCTCTTCTACTGCCGACCCGTTTCCATTGGTTGCCGTGATCTTCAAAGAAACGAAATCGCCAAAGTCCGACTGATTGCCTATGCGAAAACCGCCGCCTATGGGAGCAAAAGTGAGATCCACAGCTCTGGGAAAGTTTCCTCCTGAATCACCGTCTCTTGGCTCACCGTCTGTCATATTACTGCCACCCGAATCACTAACTCCTGGCTCACCGTCTGTCATATTACTGCCACCCGAATCACTAACTCCTGGCTCACCGTCTGTCATATTACTGCCACCCGAATCACTAACTCCTGGCTCACCGTCTGTCATATTACTGCCACCCGAATCACTAACTCCTGGCTCACCGTCTGTCATATTACTGCCACCCGAATCACTAACTCCTGGCTCACCGTCTGTCATATTACTGCCACCCGAATCACTAACTCCTGGCTCACCGTCTGTCATATTATTCCTTCCCGGATCACCATTCCCCGGATCACCAGTTCCACCACTTCCGCCGTCACAAGCAGTAAGAGCCATTAATAAGAGAGCAGCCCCAACTAAAAAGAAAAGAGCCCGACCTAGCTTGCTAAGCAAAATCGGGAGGACACAAAGAAGGGGCACAGGCGAGCTAGAAGAAAGCATAGAAGAAGAATAAAAAGGCATAAAGAGAACACGGGGCCGTGAAAGAGACGAGACTCAAAGAACGCCACAATGAAAAGCTGCCGAAAGGTAGGAAGTCTCAACACTATGTTTTATTATAACCCAATTATATTTGAGGTGAGGACAAAGCATCAACTCTATGCTTTATTATAGTCCGACTATATTTGAGGTGAGGGCAAAGCATCAACTCTATGCTTTATTATAGTCCGACTATATTTGAGGTGAGGGCAAAGCATCAACTCTATGCTTTATTATAGTCCGACTATATTTATGGTGAGGGCAAAGCATCAACTCTATGCTTTATTATAGTCCGACTATATTTGAGGTGAAGGCAAAGCATCAACTCTATGCTTTATTATAGTCCGACTATATTTGAGGTGAGGACAAAACATCAACTTTATGCTTTATTATAGTCCGACTATATTTGAGGTGAGAAGAGAACATTAGCATAATGCAACAAGCTATATTAAGAAAGCTAGCAAAGGCGTTTGTAGCCTCAACAAAAACGAATGGGATAATGAGAAGCTATATTAAGGAAGCTAGAAAAGACGTTTGTAGCCTCAACAAAAACGAATGGGGTAATGAGAAGCTATATTAAGAAAGCTAGCAAAGGCGTTTGTAGCCTCAACAAAAACGAACGGGGTAATGAGAATCTATATTAAGGAAGCTAACAAAAGCGCTTTAGTCTCAACAAAAACGAACGGGGCGATGAGAAGCTATATTAAGGAAGCTAACAAAGACGTTTGTAGCCTCAACAAAAACGAACGGGGTAATGAGAAGCTATATTAAGAAAGCTAGCAAAGGCGTTTGTAGTCTAAAATGACACCACTATGTCAATTTTGACATCAAATAAACTCATTCTTGTCTAGGGATGATATAAAATTGCTACTATTGTAGAATGATGATAAATGATCACTATGCCATATTCCATTTCAGACATATGTCTTTTTGCCGGTAGTTCTCACCCGAAGCTCTGCGCTGCCATAGCAAAGAATCTAAACATTGAATTAGGCAATGTAGAACTTGCCAGATTCAGTGATGGTGAGGTGTCTGTGGATATAAAGGAGAACATTCGCGGCAAAGATGTATTCATCATTCAATCCACCTGTAAGCACCCCAACTTCCATCTAATGGAAATGCTGCTTATGGCAGATGCTGCCCGCAGAGCATCGGCTACTCGCATAACCGCAGTGATTCCCTATTTCGGTTATGCGCGCCAGGATCGGCGGCCGCGTTCTCAACGAGTTCCTATCAGTGCCCGAGTGGTAGCCGATATGATTAGCCAAGCTGGCATCAATCGAGTCCTCACCGTCGATTTACATGCCGACCAAATACAAGGGTTCTTCCGTATCCCAGTGGACAATGTATATAGCACCCGCATTCAAGTAGAGCATCTAAGAAAGACAGTCCAAGGCGATACCACTGTGGTTTCGCCGGACATAGGAGGAGTCTTGCGCGCCCGTGCCTTTGCCAGAATGTTTGAGAACAGCAATCTTGCTATCATTGACAAAAGACGCCCAGCCCCCAATCATTCCGAAGTGATGAATGTGATTGGTAATGTTGAAGGCCGCCGATGTATTCTGGTTGATGATTTGATAGACACGGCTGGCACCATATGCAACGCAGCCGCTGCCTTGAAGGAAAATGGCGCCAATCAGGTAATCAGCTATGTAGTCCATCCGGTCTTATCTGGCAAGGCGCTTGACAACATTGAAAACTCTCCATTAGATTCCTTAATAGTGATGGATACCATTCCGCTTGATGATGAAGCTCGGCAATGCCATAAGATTAAGCAAATCTCTCTTGCCTCAATGTTGGCTGAGTCAGTCAAGCGAGTCAGTATGGAACAATCCCTTATGGAACTCTTTTAGCAAGCCTATCTCAACTAGCACTCAATTAACAAAAGATGAATAGCTAGTTCTGCCAGTTCAATAACTATCAAAGGAATACAGCTCAATAGCATCAGTAGAAGGCAGATTCCCATCTAGAATGCAACACTTGTTGCTAAATTATAGTTTATCCCGCTAAGTTGTTGGAACACTTCGGCGGGAGTTTTGAATCCGAGGCACTTTCGTGGTCGGTTGTTCAATCGGTTGATGATTTTTGTTATCCTTTCTTTGGGTAGATTTCGTAAGGACATTCCTTTCGGCAGATACTCGCGGATGAGTCTATTAATACTTTCATTGGTGCCTCTTTCCCAGCTGCGATAAGGCGTGGCAAAGTAGGTATCGCAGTTGAGTTTCTCGGCTATTTTCTGGTGGTCGCTGAACTCGCGGCCATTATCGAAAGTGATCTATGGACCCAGTCTGCGATGGATTGGAGCATGGAGGAGATAGCTTTTTCCACTGAGACTTTGTCTTTGTGCTCCACCTGGGCTATCAGGGTGAAACGGGAAGTTCGATCCACTAGGGTCACTAAGAATCCTTGATGGTGGGTGCCATGCATGGTGTCGGCTTCCCAGTCGCCTAATCGCGTGCGTTGTTCCACTATGGCGGGGCGATTTTCGATGCCGATTCGTCCTGGAATACACGGCGAATAGGTTTTTCGTCCATAACCATGACCGTAGCGGCGTCCTCGATTGCGGAGCAAAGTATGTAGGTCACCGCCCGCTTTGCGATCCTTTGCGATCCACCGATACAGCGCATTTTTAGAAGCAAAGGGCTTCCCTATAAGACGCCCGCGCTTCGCAATCTGATCTGGACTCCATTGGATCTCTAATAAAGAGCGCACTTCTTGCTTCTTCCGTTCCGTTAGAACCTGGTAGTAAGAACGTTCTAACTGTCGGGCTTGGCTTACTTTATGCGCTTGTAAAGACGGGCGCCGCGCTTCCCGCTATTGCGCTGAATTTCTCGGCTAATAGTAGAAGGACAAGGATCTAAGCATCGAGCTATAAAGCGTATACTCTTTCCTTCCCTCCCCATTTTTTCTATCATTGCTATTCCTTTCTTTGAAAGGTGGGTATAATGCTGTTTATCCATTGTAATACCCCGTGGTCAATTTTCTTGGATGGGATTATATAATCCCGTCAACGAGGTGTTGCACTGATGGTGGGAATTTACCGGATATACAGTGCTTCAAACGCTGAAAAATGAGCAGATTAAATGTAACCCCGCGCACTATCTTTTGTCGCGACAACCTAGACATCTTAAAAGGGATGAATAGCGAATGTGTGGATTTGGTCTATTTAGACCCGCCTTTCAATAAGAATAAAACCTTTGCCGCTCCCATTGGCAGTTCAGCCGAGGGAGCGGAGTTCAAAGATATCTTCCGTGAGGAAGATGTGAAAGATGAGTGGGTAAGGGAAGTAGAACAAGATAATCCCGACCTCCATGAACTGCTTGCTGGGATTAAAACTTTCAGTAATAGGTATAACTATTGCTATTGTGTCTATATGGCTATTCGCCTGATAGAAATACAAAGAATATTAAAACCTACTGGTAGTCTCTATCTCCATTGTGATCCAACCATGAGCCATTATTTAAAATTGATATTGGATTGCATATTCGGTGAAAAGAATTTTAGAAATGAGATTATTTGGTATTATCCAAATAGGCTATCACAGAGAGGCAGATCTTTTCCTAAGCTACATGACACGTTATTTTATTACACGAAGAGGAATACTTTTATTTCTAATGAATTGTTAGACGAGAGTTGGAAACCTTCTAAGGCTCAGCTAAGAAGGCAAGAAAAGGGGTTTGAGTATTACAAGGGGAAATTAGTGGTCTATGATAAAGCTAAGGCTAAGAAGGCGGGATTAGATATAACCGCAAAGGGGGTGATGTTTGGTAAGACGGGGAGAAAAAGAATCAGTGATATTTGGATTATAGATGTTATAGGTTCTGGTTCTAAAGAGCGTACTGGTTATCCTACTCAAAAACCCTTAGCACTATTAGAACGCATTATAACAGCCAGCAGCAATAAAGGGGGTGTTGTCCTAGATCCCTTCTGCGGCTGTGCCACTACTTGTGTGGCAGCCGAAAAATTGGGGCGAACCTGGATAGGCATAGATGTCTCACTAAAAGCCTATGAATTGGTAAAGATGCGCTTAGCTAAAGAAGTGCCAACCGACCTTTTTAGAGGCGAGCCGAACTTTAGCACAACCCCGCCTAAACGAGGCAAGGAAGACACCAAAGAGACGGGCTATGTGTATATTATGAGGAATGAACTATTGCCTAATCAAGTAAAGGTGGGAGTATCCAAGAACCCCGAGAGCCGCGCCAAAAGTGTGATGGCACAGGCGCCCAAACCCACCGAAGTGGTGTGGAAGTATAAAACAATCCACTACCGTGAGATAGAACACTACATCCACCAAGAATACCCCCGTGAGAAAGAATGGGTCACGGCTACTATTGATGAGATAAAGAAGAAGATAAGGCGCTGGAAGCCAGCTTAATCATCAGATTGCTTTAGTTAATATAGAATAAAAAGAATTATATCCATAAGTGCTTCAAAAGACTGAAAAATGAGCAGATTAAATGTAACCCCGCGCACTATCTTTTGTCGCGACAACCTAGACATCTTAAAAGGGATGAATAGCGGATGTGTGGATTTGATCTATTTAGACCCGCCATTCAATAAGAATAAAATTTTTGCCGCCCCTATTGGCAGTTCAGCCGAAGGAGCCGAGTTCAAAGATATCTTCCGTGAGGAAGATCTGAAGGATGAGTGGGTTAATAGCATAGAACGGGACAATTACAGACTTTATACCCTACTCGCTGGCATAAAAGAGTTTGGCGGATTATATAACTATTGTTATTGTGTCTATATGGCTATTCGCCTGATGGAGATACAAAGAATATTAAAGCCTACTGGTAGCCTCTATCTCCATTGTGATCAAACTATGAGCCATTATTTGAAGCTGGTTTTAGATTGTATCTTCGGTGAGAAGCAGTTTAGAAATGAAATTATTTGGGGATATAGAACAGGTGGTGCAAGCAAAAAGGGATTTCCTAAAAAGCATGACTCTATACTCTACTATGCTAAAAATGAAAAGCAAATTACCTTTAACTCTCTAACCGAACAGCTGCTTTACAGCAAGCCCTTCTTTGTTTCAAATGTAGTAAAAAATGCGGCGGGAAAATATATTGTGAAAGTATTGGTGCGCGATGTTTGGGATACAGGAAGTAATATTAACGATGAAAACTTAAAGCCTGTTATAAATGTCAGCAAAGAAAGAGTAGGCTATCCAACCCAAAAACCCTTAGCACTATTAGAACGCATTATAACAGCCAGCAGCAACAAAGGAGACCTGGTCCTAGACCCCTTCTGTGGCTGCGCCACTACTTGTGTGGCAGCCGAAAAATTGGGCCGCACCTGGATAGGCATAGATGTCTCACTAAAAGCCTATGAATTGGTAAAGATGCGCTTAGCTAAAGAAGTGCCAACCGACCTTTTTAGAGGCGAGCCGAACTTTAGCACAACCCCGCCTAAACGAGGCAAGGAAGACACCAAAGAAACAGGCTATGTGTATATTATGAGGAATGAACTATTGCCTAATCAAGTAAAGGTGGGAGTATCCAAGAACCCCGAGAGCCGCGCCAAAAGTGTGATGGCTCAAGCGCCGAAACCCACCGAAGTGGTGTGGAAGTATAAAACAATCCACTACCGTGAGATAGAACACTACATCCACCAAGAATACCCCCGTGAGAAAGAATGGGTCACGGCTACTATTGATGAGATAAAGAAAAAGGTAAGGCGCTGGAAGCCAGCTCAATGAGAGTTTAGAAACTAGTCAAAGCCAGGTATCCGCTTATCTCTATTTTTATCTCTATTAAAGGAGGAAAACCACTCATCTAAATGGGTCTGGTTGGGGCTTGCCTGTCCTAGCCGCTTCGATTGAATCTAGGCGCCTAGTCAAAGCAAGTCTATCAGTTTTATTGTTATCAATATTATTTAGGAAGAAAAGCAGATTACCTAGATGGGTCTGGTTGGGGTTTTCGGTTCTGGCTGAGAGACCAATCAAAGCCAGGCATCTATAATAGGAAGAAAAGCAGGTTGCTAAATGGATCTGGTTGGGGTTTTCGGTTCTGGCTGAGAGACCAATCAAAGCCAGGCATCTATATGGGAAGAAAAGCAGCTTGGCTAAATGGGTCTGGTTGGGGTTTGCCCGTCCTAGCCGCTTCCGTTGAGGCCGAGGGCCTAAGTCAAAGCAAGTTGTTAGTTTTACTGTTATCAGTGTTATTAAGGAGGGAAACCGCTTATCCAAATGGGTCTGGTTAGAGTGTAGTTGTCCTAGCCGCTTCGATTGAATCTAGGCGCCTAGTCAAAGCAAGTCTATCAGTTTTATTGTTATCAATATTATTAAAGGAGGGAAACTGCTCACCTAAATTGGTTTGGTTAGAGTAAGCCTCTCCTAGCCGCTTCCGCTTCCGTTGAGGCCGAGGGCCTAAGTTAAAGCAAGTTGTTAATCTTACTGTTATCAGTGTTATTAAGGAGGGAAACTGTCGTCTAAATGGGTTCGGTTTAGTTTGGGTTTAGCGGTCGTCCTATCCTCCTAGCTAGAAAAGAAAATTTAAGGCAAAGTTTGGTCTAGTTTGGGCTTGCCAGTCGTCCCATCCAAAGACCACCAATCACGCCAGTCATCAGGGGCTAGCGGAGTGCAGCGAATGGCAGGATACTGACTGGAACTGCCGAAATCCCAAACGCGATTGGCAGGGGTTCGTTCATCTGCCTCAATGCTCCCACTATTATCCTTATCACACCAGACAGCCAAGGGCTCGTCATTCCCATCGTTAAATATATTTGTATGACTATCCCAATCGTTATAAATCCCCTCATAGCGAGTCGGGCTGCGAAGCTCATTGCTGGTCTTAGCTTCGCCAAAGCTTCCATTATTGACACCGCTAGTATCACTGTCCCAATAGGAAGCAACTCCATCCCCGCTTCCTTGCCCTCCCAGCATAGAAGTATTACTGCCTGAAACTACGTAAGAATAAGCAACCTTACCACTGTCAAAGACTCCCGCCAGACCGCCTACATTATTATTCCCACTCAAATTACCCACCACAACCAATGAAGAATGAATCTCAGCTAAAGCACCATACCCCACCAGACCGCCTATATTAATACTCCCGCTCACCTCAGCTGCCACAGCCAAAGAAGAATAAACCAGAATACCTTCACCAGTCCCCACCAGACCGCCTACACTACTACTCCCACTCACCTCACCCACCACAACCGATGAAGAATGAATCTCAATACCAGCCCCCGAAGAACCACCAGTCCCCACCAGACCGCCTACAGCATCACCAGTCCCGCTCACCTCACCCACCACAACCGAAGAAGAATAAACCCGAGCATTCGCACCATGCCCCGCCAGACCACCTAGATTCTGCTTCCCGCTCACCTCAGCTGCCACCACCGAAGAAGAATAAACCCGAGATTCCTCACCAAACCCCACCAGACCACCTATATCATCACTACTCCCTATCACCTCACCCGCCTCAACCGATGAAGAAAGAATCTCAGCACCTTGACCAAACCCCACCAGACCGCCTAGATTAGTTTTCCCGCTGATATTACCAATGCTGATAAAAGAAGAACTAATCGTAGCATTTACCATATACCCTACCAAACTCCCCACATTATCATCGCCTACTATTGTCTCAGCATAAAGATTAATATTACGAAAAATCTCCAACTCTGAATGCTCAACCGTATGCCCAAACAAGCCCACACAATCTTCATTCGGACGATTAATGGTTAAATTACTAATCCTAAAACCATTACCTTCAAAAACCCCACTAAAAGCAGCTCCTTGACATCCCTCGGTAGAACTATCGTTATCATGCCCCAAGGGTTGCCAGCCTTTGCCGCTATCTGCATTCGCATAGGTTGCAAGACTTATATTCGCATCCAGCTCATAGCCAGAGCAGAAAGTGATAGTATCGCCATTCCCACAGCCAGTGGTGTCAAGTGCCGCATCCGCCGATGACCTCTGCCCATTGCCTCTCAGAGCATACCTCACTGAATCCAATTCCTCCGCCGTCCTTATCTCTATCAACCCGTCACCATCATCATCTATGTCTACATCGTCGTTATGGCCATCGTCATCGCAATCTTCATCTGTCACAGCTGAGCAATCTAACTCCCTGATAGAAATGTCGGTATTCGAAGAACTATCTGCTCCGTCTCCTCCACTACATGCAGTAAGAACAATTAATAAGAACCCCGCCCCAACTAGAAAGAAGAGAAACCGCCTGCCTCGCAAAATCTGAAGAAGGGACACAGAGAACAAAAGAAGACCCCGCACCGAACTAGACAAACGGGGGGCATAGCAGCTGCTCAAGGAAGACATAGACAAAGCGAGATAAGAGAAATCAAAAAGCGAGGTATTCGCAATATTGAAGAAGCGGAACCTGGTCACGCTAGATATGAAAAGATTTTTTATCATGGCAATAATTGGTTAATGATTAATAATTATAACTGATAAAGACATGGTTCAGCCACTTATCAGCTAGTTAAAAGTAGAAGTAATCTCATGGGTAGTATTATAACTCTTATATATCTTATCTATATATCCTATCTTATATGAAAGATTTGAATAATTATCAACAGTGAAATATTATACAGGCAAAAAGCAAAGATTACAAAAAAAAGTGAAAAAATTGCATTTAGATGAAAAATTTACCAATATGTGTGTTTTTATCAATCATTTTCAATAAGAGACTGCCAAGAGAATTTTGCAAGCCGCCGCCGACCATGAAAGTGATCGGATTCAAAACACCCGCTGAGGTGTTTCAGCAACCCAGCACGATAGACTATAGTTTAGCAACAGAGGTTGTAGTTTAAACGGGAATCCACCTCCTTTAGATCGTCTAGAGACAATATAAAATTTCTGCCATTGTAGCTTCATGATAATCTTTGCTTGAAAAATTGATAAACCTTGCTATTAATTGCCTCTTTGTGTTTATGTATTTTGTCAAAGTCGCCGGGGCCTGGGTATATTATATTCACCTCCTCTATTTGCGCGATAGCATTCACATTCGGGGCGGGGATGATTCTTGTGCCCGGCCTCTTGTCCCCTTTGATTACTTTATCCATCTGCTTTTGTATCTCATCTAAGAAGGGCTTCTCATTAAAAGAGAAGGTCACCGCGTATACCAAATCGATTCGATTAAAACCGCTCACCACCATAAACACATCATCCTCCTTATACCGCTCAAATCTTTCCTGGGTGAAGTCGCCAAAAGAACATTTCATACTAAGCTTCCCCGTCCCGCCCCAATAGGTTGTCGGCTTCACCTCCACCGGGCGATTCACTCCGTCTATTAACTTCTTGCCGTCATAATCGTGTTTCGCTGGATTATGATTAACGCTGGCCAAATAGCAAGATACCTTTTCTTTGGCAACCGAGTAGTTTTTATCGAGCATCATGATCCGTAAAACCTGTTCATATTTCTCATCGGTTGCGTTCAGGGGGCCGCCAGTTGCGAGATGATACAAATCCTCTTCCAATGGAACGGCTCGCGTCATAGTTAAATCAACCTCTGTCTTTCTTTATCTATGGTTGCAGCGTCGCTCGGGTAGGGTTGATCAACTCGCCTCCTCGCCAAACCAGCGTATTGTGAAGAGATATCTATCCCAAGATAGTTGCGGTCAAGCAAGCGCGCCGCCATCAAAGTTGTCCCGCAGCCGACAAACGGGTCAAATACCAAATCGCCTTCATTGGTTGTCGCCAGGATACATCGCGCTGGGATTTCGGGCGGAAACAAACAGGGGTGTTTGTTCTCTTTATTCTTATAGGGCGGGATATCCCAAACACTGCCGAGCGTTGCCTGTGGCATGTTTATTTGGTTGTCGCCTGGCTTCTGTCCATTCTTTTTCCATAACCACCAAAGCTCCTCGTGCGTCTGATAAAACCGCCATGCCCTAAGGTTCCCGCAGATCTTCCGGTGCCAAATAATATGCTGTCTCATCTGCCACTTGGTTTTACTGAGCCACTCAAAAGGATGAATCGGCTCCCCATTAACCCATCGCGGGCGGTGGTTATAAAAGCAGCTGCCGCCGGGTCTGGTAATTCGGTATAGTTCATCAAGAATGCGGATCTGTTTGCTCTGGTATTCCGGCTCCGGGACCTTGTCTTTATAGCCATCATACTTTACGGCACCAATAAGCACCGCGCCTTGCTCGCCTTTGTTGTACGGCGGGGAGGTGATGGTTATGTCTATTATTCCCGCGGGCATCTTTGCCATTTCGTCTAGGCAGTCGCCAGTCAATACTCTATTGATGAATCCATCTGCCATTACCCCGGCCTCGTATGCTTTCACAACAGCATTCTTCATAATTGTCCCCAGTGAATTCCTACTATAAGTGCATGAGTCTAATTAATAATGAGGTTTCAAAATGTATAGAAAACATTATATCTCTCATTCTATATTTTTTTCAAAGCCAAAAAACACATCTTAGTTTGAAAATTTTGATCCATTGAAGGAATTATAGCCAAAAAGCATGTATTTTTACCGGTTTCAAATATATTTCTTAGGATATATTCCTTATAATATAGGTTTTATCAATATCAAAAAAGAATGTATTCTAACTTGAAAGTCCTGATTGATTGAAGAAATTATAGCCAAAAAGCATGTATTTTTACCGGTTTCAAATATATTTCTTAGAATATATCCTTTATAATATGCGTTTTATCGATTAGACAAATGGAATTAAATATTCAAGCACAAGAACGCAAGCTGAGCGGAGGCATGAAGAATCATCAACTGAGAAGAGCACAGCTTGTGCCAGCTGTTCTTTATGGTGGTGATAAGCCTCCTCAGCACCTGAGCATTGAACACAAACAGCTGCTAAAAGCCAGTGAGAATGAGAACTTCTACTCTCAAGTAATTAACATTGACATTAGTGGCAAGACCGAGAAGGTGGTATTAAAAGAGCTCCAACGCCATCCCTATAAACCTCTATTTATGCATGCGGATTTCTTACGGATACGCGCCGATGTAAAGATTACCATGCATATCCCCATCCACTATACCAACATTGAAACCTGCAAAGGAGTGAAACAACAGGGCGGGGTGCTCTCCTATGATTTGGCTGAATTAGATATCACTTGTTTGCCACAGGATCTGCCTGCTTTTATTGAAGTGGATGTGGCGGAGATGGAACTCAACGATATTCTCCATCTCAGCGATATCAAGTTGCCGCCCGGCGTTGAGGCGGTTGCTTTATTACAGGATAAAGAAGGAGAGCATGACCACGACCTACCAGTAGTTAGAGTAGTCCAGCCGCGCACAGCCGCCGCCGAAGTAGAGGAAGAAGAAAGACTGGCTGCCGAGGCCGAAGAGGCAGCGGAAGTAGAAGAGGCTGAGGAAAAAGAGACAGAGGAATGATGGCGGCGTCCATCAAGCTAATAGTTGGACTAGGAAACCCCGGTCCCTCCTATGCTGGTCACCGTCATAATATAGGCTTTTTTTTTTACATAAACTAGCTAGCCTATATAGAGTCCCTCTGATAGAAAAGAAGCAAAACAAGGCATTGATTGGCTTATGGCAAGAGAACATTTTCCTGTTTTCACCACTTAGTTATATGAATCTTTGTGGTCCCATCATTGCCGCCTTTGCGCGCCAGAAGGGTTTTGCCGCCCACCAGCTGCTTGTTATTCATGACGAACTGGACTTTCCTTGTGGTAAAGCCAAATTCAAACTGGGGGGAGGAGAAGGGGGTCATAAGGGCTTGCGGAGTATTAGTCTCCATCTTAATAGTTCAGACTATTGGCGCTTACGAATTGGCATAGGGAAACCACCAGCCAAAGACCTGGGCAGACAATATGTCCTCCAATCCCCCACCCCATCCGAATGGGAAACTATCGATGGGCTGATTCCAGCTATTATGGATAGCTTAAAACTATTTGTGAATGGGCAAAGTGAATTAGCTATGAACCAACTGCACCGATGTTCGCCATAGATACAGCTACATTAAGGCTGCTATTAATCTGCGCTGCTATGGCGTTGATTATCCTATTAGTTTTCATCAAATACAGACGCCGAAGACAGACTGTGCGCCGCCAACAAATAGATGAAATCCCCCTAGGGCCTCTTTTTAGTGTTGATAAGGAGGAAGAAGAAAAAGACCAAGAGCAAGAACAACAGCAGAGTGAGGATCCAATAGTCACTGAAGACCAACCAACTAAGCCAGATCCAGATAATCGCAATGTCATATCTATCACCCTAAGGGCAAAACGGCGTGAAGGATTTGCTGGGAGGCAGTTGCTGTCGACTCTAGCTAGGTTCAACTTAGAGCATGGTGATATGAATATCTTTCATCGCATCATCCGCACTGGCGAGAAAAAGAATATTTCCTTTAGTATTCTAAATGGGATGGAGCCAGGCACCTTAAACCCAGAGGAGCTAGAAGAAGCCAACACCCCAGCTATCATCTTCTTTATTCAACTACATGGCTGCAACCAACCACTAAAAGCCTTCGCTGAGATGATAGATATGGCTCAGCAATTTAGCCATCTGCTAGATGGTCAGCTATTTGACGATCAGGGCAGTCATTTCTCAGAACAGACCATAACCTACTATAAGGACCTTATCCGCGAATTCTTGCTTGACCATCAGGTATCGCCACAAGATGATGGAGATTGAACAACAGCTCAACCAACTCAGAGAAAAGATCAACCAGTATAACCATGCCTATTATGTTGATCAAGACCCAATGGTCACAGACAATGAATACGACCGTCTCTTTCGCCAACTCAGCCAGCTAGAAGAAGAGCACCCACACCTAAGAACTAAGGACTCTCCCACAGTACGTATAGGCCAACCGCCGGCGGCTGGATTCAAGGAGGTTCGTCATCTGCAACCTTTGTTGTCCTTGAATAATTGCTTCACCTCAGCCGAGATGCAAAAATTTGATCTGCGGATGAGAAAAGAAGCCGATGAATTTACCTATAGCTGCATCCCCAAGATAGACGGCATTGCCGTCAATCTTCGTTATGAAAAAGGATTACTACAACAAGGGGCTACCCGTGGCGATGGCTATCGCGGCGAAGATGTTACCCATAGTATCCGCACAATCTACTCCATTCCTTTAAGCCTAAAGACCCAGCAGCCGCCAGAACTAATCGAAGTCAGAGGCGAGGTATATATAAGACAATCGGACTTTGTTAAGATAAACCAAAAGGCGCGCCGAGACAAGCAGAAGCTATTCGTCAATCCGCGCAATGCAGCTTCGGGAGCCCTAAGAAGTCTTGACCCAGCCATAAGCGCGGCGCGCCGGCTGAGTTTCTTTGCTTATGGTATAGGCAAGATTGAAGCAGCCACCTCCTTCAACTCATATAAGCATATTTGGCAGCAGCTAAGCGACTGGGGTTTCATCATGGTCCCTCATAGCAGCTGGGCTAGTTCATTGCCACAGGTAGAAGAACATTATCATAAGCTGTTAAAACAAAGAAATGATGCTGATTTTGAAATGGATGGAATGGTAGTCACAATTGACGATTTGCAACTACGCACCAAGATTGGCAATATTCATCGCGCCCCTCGCTGGGCCATCGCTTATAAATTCCCCGCCCATGAAAAGAGCACCCGCCTGCTAGCAGTAGATTTTCAAGTAGGCAGAACGGGCGCCATAACACCGGTTGCCCGTCTTGAACCAGTCTATGTTGCTGGCGTGACTGTCAAGAATGCAACTCTTCACAATATGGACGAGATAGAGCGACTAGATTTGCGCTTAGGCGATCAAGTCATTGTCCGCCGCGCCGGTGATGTAATCCCTCAGATAGTCAAAGCCATAAAAGAAGCAAGAGCGGCCGAGGCTCAGTCGATAAAACTACCCAATCGATGTCCAGTATGCAAACGCTCACTGGTAAAGACAGAAGGGCAGGCTATAGTTCGCTGCCCAGGTGAATGGGAGTGCCCAGAGCAAAGAGTGCTAAGGCTGCGCCATTTTGTCACCCGCGATGCAATGGATATAGAGGGCTTTGGTGAGGTGTTGGTGAGGCAGCTGGTAACGAACAATCTGGTTGCCAGGCCGCCGGATATCTATAAATTGCAAAGCGAAAAGCTAATGGAACTAGAAAGATATGCGGAAAAATCCGCCACCAATATAATAGCCCAACGAGAAAAAAGCAAGAACACTAGTCTGGGGTGTTTCATCTATGCCCTAGGCATTCGCGAGGTAGGAAAGGCTACTGCTGAGAAGCTGGCAGCCCATTTCGGCAAGATAGAGAGCTTAATGAGCGCGACCAGAGAAGCCCTAGAAGAGGTGGAGGATGTTGGTGTGGTTGTTGCCGAGCTGATTTACTCCTTCTTCAGCAAGCCAGAAAATTGTGAAATGGTTCGCCAATTACAAGAGCTTGGCGTGTCATGGCAAGCAGTGAAAACGCCAGAGAAAGAGGGCTTCTTCAGTCGCAAACTGGTCGTCATCACTGGAAGTTTCACCGCTCGTCCTCGCCGTGAATTGCGTTCTGCCCTCATCCAAGCGGGAGCAAAGGTAACAGCTAAAGTATCAAGCAAGACTGACTATTTAATTGTAGGTGATAAGCCAGGCTCTAAACTACAAGAAGCCAATCGCCACGGAATAAAAACGCTCAATGAGAAAGATGTGCTCCTTCATCTCTAAAAAATGCGTCATCCTAGTCTTCCTGTTAGCCAGCTGTGCCACAGTCCCCCCGCCCATTGAAGAGAGGACCGAGACCCAGCCAGCCAATATAAAGGATATATGTAGCATATTTGCCGAGAAGGAACAGTGGATAGACGCAGCGCGCCTCAGCCACGAGAAATGGAATATGCCAGTAGAGCTCATGATGGCAATCATTCGGCACGAAAGCTCTTTCATAGCTACTGCCCGCCCGCGCGATAAGAATGGCAGGCTCCTCAGTTCCGCCTATGGTTATGCTCAAGCCATAGACGGCACCTGGAATCAATATCTAAGAGAAACCAATAGGCGACATGACAAGAGGACCGATTTTGCCGATGCCATCTATTTTGTCGGCTGGTATAGTAGTAAGGCAATGGACACCCATCCCGAGCTGTCTCCCTATGATGTTATAGGTCTTTATGTCCTCTATCATGACGGCTGGTCTTCCTTACAACAAACCCAGCCTCCCCCTAGCCCCAAACTATTAGCAACTGCAACTAGGGTCTATAAGACGACCCTCAATTATCACCAACAGCTGAAAACATGTCCGCCTATTGCCATCGCCCTCTATGAGAACAAAAAAGAAGACCCTAGATGGTTCTAACAAAAGAAAAATACCTTGTCCTCCAACGCCAACTCATAAAGGCGGCTGCCAAACTCAAGACTAGCCAGCGGACAAACTTTACCCAGTTTATCCCTCATTTCATTGACAGCTTTAGTGTGCAGGATATTGAATCCTTGAAGGTAGAAGACGCCTTCCGTCACGCCCTTGCTCTTTTTAACAACATCCTAGCTTCTAAAA
This sequence comes from Gammaproteobacteria bacterium, assembly GCA_965215225.1. Lineage (GTDB taxonomy): Bacteria > Pseudomonadota > Gammaproteobacteria > CBDBNL01 > JAAOII01. The sequence goes on along the minus strand of OZ244039.1, from coordinate 389,638 downwards.
AGGGAGAACCCAACTTACATATATTCACCCCTTCACAGAAGACCTATATTCATCTAATAGTCCCTAATATGCCTTTCATCATCGCGTCCCTACTAAACATCTTTGTTCAAAAGCGCATCTATGTTCATAGCCAGCAGAATTTCATCCTAAAAATAGACTATAAGGACAAGCGCCCATTTCAGTTAGGCAAAGGAGAAGATGAAAATATTGTCGCCCGCTTTGTGGTTGAGGTTCTATCCAAACAAGAGATAGAGGACTGCTCGCGAGCTATTCTATCCTTGTGCCTTAGCCTCTCAAAAGCGGCAACCGACTGGCATCCTATCGAACAGAAGTTTGAAGAAGCCATCAGCAGCTATCAGCGAAGATCAGCAAGGCAACGCGAAGACAGAAGCAAAACCGAATTTCTCTATTGGCTAAAGGAGAAGAGGTGCATATTCTTAGGCTATTATGAACAGGAAAAGCAAAAGCCGAATAACTCTTTGGGAATATGCCACCCATCCGTCCTCACCCCTGAGCTGAAAGATAGCCTAGCAAAAATCCCGCCGCGCCGTGGAATTCATTTTGTTAAGACTCAAGCTCGTTCTATCATTCATCGGCCGGTCTATCTAGATATGATAACCATAGGCATCTCAGACCCTAGCATAAAGGAATACCGCTTCCTCATTCTTTATGCCTTTGCTTTCTTCAATGAGAACATCGAATCCATACCCTATCTAAACGAACGGTTACACTTCTTGCTCAGCGACTTCAATGCCCCGCCTACCACCTATCGAGGAAGAGTGATGCGCTATGCAATTTCTTCTTATCCGCGCGATCAGCTAGTTCAACTTTTAGAACGTGATATCCTGCGCGACATAGTAGCCCAGATGCTAGAAGCCTTCTCTTACACTACTTTTCGTAGTGTTCTTTACTATGATGAAAAACGCTCTTTTGCCAATGTAGTGGTGGTCATACCACGCGAAGACTATGACACCCAGGTCAGAAGCCGAATGCAAAAGACACTACACCAGGCCCTAGGAACAACTCACCACGAATTCTCTGTTCTCTTTACTGAAATGAGGATGGCGTTGGTTTTCTTCACCATCCCCCTTAGCAAAAGAACAACTATAGACCAGGCGTCCTTAATAGAGAAGCTGCGTCTTATTGGCGCCAGTTGGGAAAGGCAGCTGCGTTCTGTCTTGTTGCAAAAATTTAGTGAGCAAGAAGGTATCGCCCTTTACAAAAGATCCTATGGCATCTTCCCCGCCTCCTATAAAGAAGACTTTCCCGCTGAACAGGCGGCCCAGGATATCAAGCACCTAATGAGTGCATCTAGACAGAACCCCCATATTGAACTGGTTGCTCTCCAAGAAACCAACTCTTACAAGCTGCGTATATTTGACACTAGGGAAGGACTAACCCTGTCTCGTTTAGTCCATCTATTAGAAAATAGCGGCGCCGACCTAATTGCGTCGCGGTTCTACCACTTCAATGCCTCCTCCCAGGCCCGACTGGTTGAAATTCGTTTGCTCATCAAGATCGCGCCAAGTACCAAGTGGCAGCTTTTCAAAGAGACCTACCAAGACAATATCAGCGCCATCTATCGCAATGAAGCAGAAGACGATAGCTTCAATAGGCTCAGTCTTGTTGCCGTTATGCCCTATCGTTATATCTCTCTGTTGCGCGCGCTGAGCGCCTATCTGGCTCAGGTGCAAGGAAACTACAGCCAGGATCATATTGAGGCAGCCCTATGCGACAACCCTACCTGCGCCCGCATTTTGACAGAAATCTTTCACGCCAAATTCTCGCCTCAGACTAGCGCCAAGCCCAGTCGTTATCGCCAACTGAACAAGAAGCTCAACGCCCAGCTTGAACTTGTCCAGTCATTGGAACAGGATCAGATCCTTCGCCAGCTACAAGAGCTCATAATGGCGACAGACCGAACCAACTTCTATCTCAAGAAACAAGTCTTTTCTTTCAAGGTGCGGCCGCAGGCGCTGTCCTATCTCAGCGAAGCCCAACCTCTTTACGAGCTATTCGTCTATTCAGCAGCTTTTGAAGGAGTCCATCTGCGCGCTGGTCCCCAGGCGCGTGGCGGTATTCGGTGGTCTGATAGGCGAGCCAGTTATAGATTGGAGATCTATAATCTGCTGAGAGCCCAGATTATCAAAAATGCCATCATAGTGCCGACTGGCGCTAAGGGCGGCTTCTATATCAAGAACCCTGCCTTTGATGGCGAATCAATCTACCGCCAATTTATTGATAGCCTGCTTGAACTCACCGACAACCTGGAGGAGCTACCACCGCCTAAATTGCGCATCTATGATAAGGAAGATCCCTATTTGGTAGTAGCGCCAGACAAAGGGACCGCCGCTTTTTCCGACATTGCCAATGAAATCTCACGCCAGCGCTCCTACTGGTTAGACGATGCCTTTGCCTCCAGCGGTTCTAGCGGCTATAACCATAAGCAGATGGGTATAACCGCGCGCGGCGCCTGGGAGTCTGTCTGCCGCCTCTTTGCTGAGCTAGGGATAGATGCAAATAAGGACAGCATAGAAGTGATTGGAGTAGGCGATATGTCTGGCGATGTGTTTGGCAATGGGATGTTGTTATCATCAAAGATTAAGCTCATAGCCGCTTTCAATCATCGCGCCATCTTCATTGACCCCAACCCAGACCCAGCCACATCCTTCCGTGAGCGAAAGCGATTGTTTGAGCTTCCTCATTCATCCTGGCAAGATTACAACAAGACAGTCCTATCAACTGGTGGCGCCATCTTTGATAGACAAGCCAAGAAACTAAAGCTCAACCGCCAAATCAGAAAGAAATTTGCCATCCGCGAACAGACCCTAACGCCCGACCAGCTTATCAGCCGTATCCTTGCTGGCAGAGCCGACCTACTGTGGTTCGGTGGTATAGGCACCTATGTCAAGGCTCGCCATGAGCTCAATGCTGAGGTGGGGGATAAGGGAAATGACTCTGTCCGCATCTCTGCCAATGAGCTCAAGGTTCGGGTAATAGGAGAGGGCGCCAATCTGGGTATGACTATGGCAGCGAGAATTGAATTTGCCAATCACAATGGCAAGCTAGCAACCGACTCCAACGACAATAGTGGTGGCGTCCATTCCTCCGACCAAGAAGTGAATATTAAGATTCTCTTATCCCGCTTAGAACAACAAGGCAAGCTAACCAGAAATCAAAGAAACCGCTTATTGAAGAACATGACCTCTAAGGTTGCCGAACAGGTATTGGCAGAAAATTACAATCAGAATCTAGCCCTCAGTTTAGAAAATTGGCAAGCCGCGAGCGCCCGCGCCCACCATATTCAAATAGCACAAGAGTTAGAAATAGAAGCCGAATTACACCTGTCCTCAGATTCCTCGGATTTCTCAGATCTGCCCGCCAGCCCACTGACCAGACCTCAGCTGTCTGTCCTAATGGGCTACTACAAAAATTCACTGAAACAGGTTTTCCATCACCCGCTTGACTATGACTGCCTCGGCCGCCAACTACCAAAATACTATCCGCCTCGGCTGCGCTCCTTAGCTGGAGATGCCATTTTCGCTCATCCTCTTGCCAATCGCATTCTTGCAACCCTAATAGTAAATGAGCTGGTAGATCATCTTGGCTTTGCCTTTAGCCTCGAAGAGAGTGCCGACCTCCTCCTGTGGGCTCAGTGTTTCTACCAACTAGACGACCTCTTCTCTTTTGTCTCTCTTACTCAATCCTTGGCATCCCACTATGCAATCTACCCTCAGCTGCTGCCCTTTCTCCATGGTCTCAAAATCTCGCAGCTCAATGCCTTGGGTTGGCTAAAGCAACGGCAGCCGTCTCCACCCAAAGACAGTGAAATAAAGAAATGGCAAAAGCAAGTGGAGAGCTATATGGCCAAGGCGCCGACTCATCCGTTTTTCAACTATGGCTATAGCACCCTAGCCAAATTAGGAATTGACAGCAAACAGGCAGCAGCCGCAGCCATAGCCTATGAAGCCGACAGCTTGATATTGCTATTGCCCTTAGTGAAAAAGGAAAACAGCGCGTCTGTCTTGGAGCTCTACCATTGCCTTCGTAATTCATTGGCCCTTTCATCCATCCAACAAGAACTAAATAGGATGTTGGGGCAGGGTGGCTGGCGGCGCTCCCTAGCTCAGGATATGTGGTTGGACCTAGGGAAACAGCTCAGTAGAATAATAGAATCGCTCTTGGCAAAAAAGACCGCCGACCCTAATCAGGCTTTCAGCGAATGGCGGACTGATAATCAGCGCATTTTGACTAAGTATCATCGCTCAGTGCCAAGAGAGAATATGAACGAATCACTAATCCAATTTCTAATAGGCTTATTAAAGAAGCTTAGCTAGATTCAGCAGATCTAAGGGGGAGCGAGATCTTGCCTTCGGGGAAAATCTCTTCAATCCTTTCAATCGAGTCATTGGAAGGAACCACATGATTGCTCTTGAACAAGCGAATGGTATAGTCATAGGATGGCGCCAATAGTCTCAGATAGAGTGGCAAGCCGGCCCGATGGAAGAATACTTCCAGCCCTTCTTTGAGCAGCTGCAATTTCTGTGGGCTCATATGGGTTTCCGATAACTCCAAACACATCAATGAACAGTGTAGCACCCGTAAGTATTCCAAACCATGAATAGACCTGGCTACTAGCCAAGAATTATCAGCATGAGTATTCAATCTTCCCTTAACCACTATTATCTGGTCTTCATTGAGTAGGTATCTTTTCTTGCCCCAAGATTCTGCCCCCACCCGAACCAGCAGTGACCCCTTCTCGTCAAATAGAGTGAATGCAGCTGCGTCCTTAGAGCCAGGCTTGAGAATTCTTCTTAAATGCCCAATACGGCCGCAGAAAGTCATCTCCTTTCTACTATTGGCATCCGCGCTAGTGGTTTGAATATATCTCCTTATTTCACTTTTGTAGATACGAAATGCATCGCCTTTGAGACAGAATCCCAATGCAACCTTCTCCTCTTTCAATTTACGACTAGCCCCCCAAGGCCTGCACGAACGGTCGCGCACAAATATTTCTTGATTTAGTGAGCTGGCAAACATATCGCCGGCCGCGCTCACCAGAGCATCGCGCGTCTTCTTGTTATGATGCATGCCTCTTTCAATATTATCCATAAGCAAGGATTGATTTGGTTCAAGCAGATGAAAAACACCTGCCCTCACCAAGTTTTCCAACAGGGGTCGGGTGAGTATCCTGTCATCCATCCTGGCACAAAAATCAAAAAATCCCTTATAGTTACCCGCAGCTCGCTCTTTAACCATTGAAAGGGCTGCCCTTCTGCCCACACCTTTTATGGCAGCCAAACCAAAGCTTATGGTCTTGCTGCCTTTGACACAGCCAAATTCAGCTGCACTCTGATTGATAGCTGGTGGGCTAACCGATATTTTAAGCCGTTGTGCCTCCTCCACCAAGCGCGCAATCTTCTTATGGTTGTTGGTCTCCGATGTCATATAGGCAGCCAAAAAGTAGCGCGGATAATGAGCCTTAAGATAGGCAGTCCAATAGGCAAGCAATGCATAGCCCACTGAGTGAGAGCGGTTAAAACCATAGCCAGCAAAGCTCTCAATCATCTCAAAAAGGTTCTTAGCATCTGCTTCCTTATACCCCTGTTCCCTAGCCCCAGCGATGAAAAGCTGTTGCTGTCTCTTCATCACATCTTTCTTCTTCTTGCCCATAGCATGGCGAAGCACATCGGCTTGGGACAATGAAAATCCAGCCAGAGCCTGAGCCATTTGCATTATCTGGTCTTGATAGACCGGAATACCATAGGTGGGACGTAAGATAGACTGCAGTTTTGGATCTGAATGGGGATAATCAATCTCTTTCTCCTTCTCAACAGCCTGTTTGTTGGCGATAAATTTTCCTATCAGCTCCATAGGCCCAGGACGAAAAAGCGCTAGCAGGGCGACAACATCTTCAAAAGACTTAGGTCTCATCCTTCTCGCCACATCGCGCATGCCGCTTGATTCCAGTTGAAAGACAGCATAGGTCTGGGCTCTGCTAATCAAATCAAAAGTAGCCTCGTCTTCTAGACTCAGCTTGGTCATATCCAGTTCCAAACCCTCATATGCTTTGATCATCTTAAGACTATGGTCAATGACTGTGAGAGTCCGCAGACCAAGAACATCAAACTTAACCAATCCTTGCGCTTCCAAATCGTCCTTATCCAGCTGAGTCAATAGGTTATTCCTATCATCCTCATAGAGTGGGCAATGATTCGCCACCTCACCAGAAGTGATGACCAGCCCAGCCGCATGAGAGCCAGTATGGCGAACCGTCCCCTCCAATTTTTTCGCCTGGTTGAATATATTCTTCGCCTCAGTATCCTGCTCAATCAGAGCCTCAAGATCCGGCTGTTCCATCAGAGCGCCCGCCAAGGTGGCGCCGGGCATCTCGGGTATCAAGCGGGCTATCTTATCACCAAGCCCGAAAGGCTTATTTAGCACTCGGGTCACATCGCGCACCGCTGCCCTAGCCCCCATGGTGCCAAACGAAATAATCTGCACTGCCGACTCCTCTCCATAGGTAGAACGAATATAATCTATCACCTCGTCCCGTCTCTCCATACACACATCTATGTCAAAATCTGGCATTGAAGCGCGCCCAGGATTTAAGAAGCGCTCAAAGAACAGGTTGTGAATCAGCGGATCCAATGTGGTAATAGAAATGGCATAGGAAACCAATGAACCAGTGCCAGAGCCGCGGCCAGGACCTACCGCAATATGCTTGCTCTTAGCCCAACGAACAAAATCTGCCACTATAAGAAAATAATCACTATAGCCCATATCTGCTATGATTTTCAGTTCCCTATCCAGCCGCTTCTTATATTCCCCATCTCTCAGCTGCCGCCAATCCTCACCCAATAGTCCTTTAATACCCTCATAAGCCAGATCATGTAAAAATGAAGCCCCGTCCTGTCCTTCCTTATGTGGATAGATTGGCAAACGGGATTCCGAACCCAAGAGCAGATTACAGCGGCGCGCCGCCAAAACCGTATTCTCTAAGACAGTCGGCAGATCACCAAACAGCTGCCTCATTTCTTCGGCTGAGCGAAGATACTGAGTGTCAAGATAGGCTGTCTGTTCGGCATCTTCGATAGTCTGGTTGTGATGAATGCATACCCTTAGATGATGGGTATCAAAATCCTTCTGCTCAAGAAAACGAACATCATTGGTAGCCAATGGCGGACAAGAATATTTTTGCGCTAGTATCAGGGTTTCGGCATTAACCACCTCCTCATTAACCCTTCCTAATCTTTGTAGTTCAAGATAATAATCATCGCCACATAGATCAAGCCACCACTTCAACCTGTCGGCTGCCAGCTGGCTATCATTTTGTGTTAAGGCTTCGCCGACATCACCTTCCATTGCCCCACTTAGCACCAACAGGCCGCCTTTGTGACGGGTAAAAAATGAACGGGGCACAGCACCGCGCCGACTTCCGTTTTCACTCTGGGCACAAGTAGCCAGTTGGATCAGATTTTCATAGCCCTCTTTGTCTTTGACCAGAGCCGTAATCCTATAATAACGCCCATTGTCATCCATAATGAAGAGGTCCATACCCAAGAGGGATTTAATAGCATGCTCTTTGGCTGCCTCAAAAAATTTACGCGAGGCAAAAAGATTGGCCTCATCGGTGAGGGCAAGAGCGGGATAGCCTAACTCTTTTGCCTTCTGCACAAGGGCAACAGGAGAAGCCAGACCATCGCAAATAGAATAGCTGCTATGGCTACGGAGATGGATAAAATCAGCCATCAGTGAGCCCTGCCAATTGGTGTTGTGATAGACATTCAACCATAAGATTCATCAATCAAGTGCTTAGCGAAAGGTTCGATTAATTAGTTTATTCTAACTAATAAAAGCCCTTTGAAGATTGAAATTGAGTGGCTAATCAAAATAAACAAGGAAACAAATTAGCCAAACTTGTCTGGTCTAGTTGAGGTGTGCCATCCCCATCCAAAGACCACCAGCTACGCCACTACCCATTCAAATAGCTAGGGAGGGACTAAGTCAAAGCAAGCTGTCAGTTTAGGGAGGAAAGCAGCTTAGCCAAACGGATCTGGTCTAAGTGAAGTTCGCCATCCTCATCTAAAAACCGCCAGCTACGCCATTCCCCATTCAAATAGCTAGGGAAGGGCTAAGTCAAAGCAAGCTGTCAGTTTAGGGAGGAAAGCAGCTTAGCCAAACGGATCTGGTCTAAGTGAAGTTCGCCATCCTCATCTAAAAACCGCCAGCTACGCCACTCCCCATTCAAATAGCTAGGGAAGGGCTAAGTCAAAGCAAGCTGTTAGTTGTAAGAAGGAAAGCAGCTCAGCCAAACGGATCTGGTCTAAGTGAAGTTCGCCATCCTCATCTAAAAACCGCCAGCTACGCCATTCCCCATTCAAATAGCTAGGGAAGGACTAAGTCTAAGCAAGCTGTTAGTTTAAGAAGGAAAGCAGCTTAGCCAAACGGGTATAGTTGGAGACTTTCTCCCTAGCCGTTTCAGTTGAAGCTATTGAAACCAAAAGATTAACCAAAGCAAGTCGTTAGTTTAAGAAGGAAAACAGCTTAGCCAAACGGGTCTAGTTGGAGACTTTCTCTCCTAGCCGTCTCAGTTGAAGCTATTGAAACCAAGAGATTAACCAAAGCAAGTCGTTAGTTTAAGAGAGAAAGCAGTTTAGCCAAACGGGCCTAGTTGGAGTTCTTCTGTCCTAGCCGTCTCAGTTGAAGCTATTGAAACAGCTCGTCCAAACGACTCTGGTTTAGTTGGGGTTTGCCATCCCCATCCAAAAACCACCAGCTACGCCAGTCGGCAGGAGCTAGCGGAGTGCAGCGAATGGCAGGATATTGACTTGGAGTGCCAAAGTCCCAGATGCGATTGTCATCGCTTCTTTCACCCGCCTCAATGCTCCCACTATTATCTTCATCACACCAAACCGCCAATGGCTCGTCAATCATACCACCAACGTCAAATATAACTGGGTTATCGTCCCAAGTGGCATAGATCCCATCATAGTCAGTTGGACTGCGAAGATCACTAGTGCTCTTCGGGTCACCACTTCTTCCGCTATTGACACCACTAGTATCTCTGTCCCAATAGGAAGCAATTCCTTGTCCGGTTCCAGCCCCACTCAGCATAGCAGTACTACTGCCTGAAACTACATAAGAATAAGCAACCCGGCTACCAATACTGTCAAAAAGTCCCGCCAGACCGCCTACATCATCACTCCCACTCAGATTACCTACCACAACCGAACAAGAATAAATCTGAGCACCTTGACCCTCCCCCACCAGACCGCCTACAAAACGAATTCCGTTCACCTCAGCTGCCACAACCGATGAAGAATAAATCCGAGCAAATTCACCCCACCCTACCAGACCGCCTAAATGTGTACGAGCAAATGTGCCGCTACCAACCCCCCTCACCTCACCCACCACAACCGAAGAAGAAACAATCTGAGCCGATGTACCCCACCCCACTAAGCCTCCTACTACATTAGAACCTCTAATTTCCTCCACCACAACCGCAGAAGAAACAATCCGAGCCTCTTGACCCCACCCCACTAGACCGCCTACCCCACCCCTACCTATCACTGTCTCGGCAAGAAGCCTAAGATTACGAATCTCTGAATCTGCGGCTATACGCCCAAACAAGCCCACACAATCCTCATCTGAACGACTAAGGTTCAAATCACTAATCACAAAACCATTGCCATCAAAAGTCCCATCAAAAGCAGCTCCTTGACATCCACTGGTACCACTATCTGTATCTTGACCCAAGGGTTGCCAGCCTTTGCCGTCCCTATAGGCTGCAAGGCTTATATTTGCAGCCAGCTCATAACCCGAACAAGAAGTGATGTTGCCATCACCACCACAGCCAGTGGTATCAAGCGCCGCATTCTCCGCTGACCGGCTGCCATTGCCATTTAGAGCATACCTCACCGAATTGAATTCCACCGCCGTGGTTATCTCTATCAACCCATCGCCATCATCATCTATATCCTCACCCTCATCACGACATCCATCCCCATCATCATCTGTATCACCATTGCTTGTCCAACCTGTCGACCCGGCAGAGCACTGGTCTGAACTATCACCTACCCCATCATTATCACAATCCGCCAACAACCGGCAACTCACTCCACTTGAATTAGTCAGCTGCTCCTTCGTATCAGTATCATTCAACCCATCATTATCATCATCCTCATCCTCACCTGCATCACGACAACCATCCCCATCATTATCGCTAGAACCATTGCTCATCCAACCCGTCTCGCCAACAGAACATTTGTCTGAACCATCCTCTACCTTATCATTATCATCATCTGTATCTTCACCTGCATCACGGCAACCATCCATATCATTGTCGCTAGAACTATTGCTTTCCCAATTTGTTTCCCCATCACGACATTGTTCCGAATCATCATCCACCCCATCATCATCGCAATCCTCATATAGGCGACACTCCCTTCCATCAACCATCCCTGTATCCATCAGATCTAACACCTTATCATTATCATCATCTGTATCTTCACCTGCATCACGGCAACCATCCATATCATTGTCGGTCAATGGATTGCTCGTCCAACCTGTCTCACCAGTGGGACAATCGTCCCCCTCATCATCCAAAATACCATCATTATCATCGTCCTCATCCACACTATCCGCTCGCCCATCCTTATCGGTATTGTTCCCCGGCCGAATACCACCGCTTTCGTGGTCTGCTATATTTTGTTGCCAAACAAGAACTATCTCTACTGGCTCCTGCCTGCCATGGCTTAAAGTGCCCATAATCCTAAAGATCCAATCGGATTGGTCATCCAATCCAGTGAAGTTATAGCTATCATCACTAAATGCGGTTATGCTGATATTCCTCCATTCCATCACCGACCCGCTAGTCGCCGTGATGTTCACAGAAACAAAATCGCCAAAGTCCGATTGGTTGCCTATGACAAAGCCATCTGCTATCGGACTAAAGGTAAGTTCTACCTTAAAAGCCTCGTCATCAGAAGAGCCCCCCTTGCCGCCTTCACTTCCGCCACTGCCAGCACAAGCGGTAAGAAAAATTGATAGGAAACCAGCCCCAACTAAGAAGAAGAGAAACCGCCTTGCCTCACAAAATCGGAAGGAGCGGTACAAAGAAGAAAATAAGTCCCCGCATCGAACTAGACAAGCGGGGGGGGGGGGGGGGCATCATCATAAAGGAGGCATAGGGGAAAGGCATAAAAGATAAGAGGCGGCCTAATAGAAGCCTAAACATAGTTATGGAAATTATATAGTATCCTTCCACAGATCCATAAATTCCCTTATTTTTTGTCTTCCTTTTGACGAGCGTCCGTAAAAGAAAATCGGTGAAGCGGTTAAACTTCGCTTCCTCTATTGACGAAAGGTCTGACCGTAAAAGGGCTCGCTTCTTAGGTGGGGCCTTCTTTTTCATAATATCCTCTTTTATGGAAAATAGTATATAGCAAATTCCCATAGTTATTAAACCATTATAACAACTAAATAAAGCGAGCCACCAACCGAAGCCAGCGACTCGCCCAGAAACTTCAAATTAATCAAGAGAATACTTTAGAAACAACTAAAAAATCCCAATGGAAAATTTGAGTAACCATTATAACCTAAAAAAACAAAAAAATAAAAAAAGAACAACTCAACCAAATTCTATTCAACTAGAGGGCATCAGGGCAAGGAAGACAAGAGATGCCTTAGGTGTCCTTAATAGCCTCTCATTAATCCAACCCAATTTCAATCTTCAAAAACGCTTTCATTAGTTAGAATAAAATAACTAATCGAAAGTTTCAACTATATAAAGTCCTTTATGAGACCAGCCAAGCAAGAATTCTTAGAAGTAAAAAACCTCACCATTGGTTATAGGGGCATGGCAGTTGTGGATGATGTCTCCTTCTCTATCAGCCCCAATGAGATTGTGACTCTCATAGGGCCAAATGGTGGCGGCAAGAGCACTCTCGCCAGAGCCCTAGTGGGCATCACAGCTTATCAAAGAGGAACCATTACCAAGGCTGCCAAAATGCGCATAGGTTATGTGCCGCAAAATGTATCCCTCAATCCTTTGATTCCTATGACCGCCAAGCAGTTCCTCCACCTCAGCCCTTTCCACAATCGCCAGCTGAAACAGGATCTCCTCTCTCGTCTTAGGCTGGCAGAAATTGAAGACTACCAGTTCGCCGCTCTCTCTGGCGGCGAAAAACAACGGGTATTATTAGCGCGCGCCCTGCTAAGTAGCCCCCAGCTCTTAATCCTAGATGAGCCGGCCCAAGGACTAGATGTGGATGGCCAGATCTGGCTGTATGAGCTGGTGCGCGACTATGCTAAAGAAAACCACTGCGCCGTCTTGCTTATATCTCACAATCTCCATCTGGTGATGAGTGCAACCGATAGGGTCTTATGCATGCAAAATCACATCTGCTGTTCTGGCAACCCGCAGGAGATCAGCATTCACCCCACCTATCAGAAACTCTTTGGCGCTAAGATTGCCGCCCACTTTGCCTTCTACAAGCACAGCCACAACCATACTCACTGACCACAGCCATAGCCATTCTCACTCACCACAGCCATACTCACCGACCACAGCCATACTCACCGACCACAGCCACAACTATTCTCACTCACCACAGCCACAACTATTCTCACTCACCACAGCCATACTCACCGACCATAGCCACAGCCATACTCACCGACCACAGCCACAACTATTCTCACTCACCATAGCCATTCTCACTCACCACAGCCATAGCCATTCTCACTCACCACAGCCATACTCACCGACCACAGCCATAGCTATACTCACTGACCGTGAAGAAACTGCTTATCAAAATAGGCTCTCTCTATCTCAAGCCAAGTAGGACGACCGTGATTACAAGCATAATGGCGAGGCGTTCTTTCCAACTCCCGTAATAGTTCATTCATTTCAGTAATCGTCATTGAACGGTTTGAACGCACCGCGCCATGACAAGCCATAGTAGATAGGATCCTAGCAGCTGCCTTTGCCGTAGTCTCAGCCCCGTCCGCCTGATACTCTTGTAATAGATGGGTAATCGAACGAATCAACACCGCCAAATTATCCTGCGCCAACAATGCCGGCAGCGAGCGAATGGCAACAGTGGTCGAGTCAATCGCCTGAACCTCAAACCCCCACAAAGCAAAACTCTCACTATGTTCCTCAATGAAATCAACATCGCCAGGGGACAGCTCTATGCTGATGGGGAAAAGGAGTCTTTGCAATCCCCATTTTTTCTGTTGCCATTCCCTTTTAAGATTCTCAAATAGGATACGCTCATGGGCAGCATGAGCATCCACTATCACCAAGCCCTTTTCATTCACCGCAACCACATAGATGTTGTGGAGCAGGCCTATAGCCGTGCCAAGTGGGAAGTCCAGCCCAGCCTCTGATGGCACATAGTCCGCTTGCCTAGGCGGCTCATAAAGACTATGAGGAGTGGTCTGGGGAATCTCGCGCAGCCTAGTATAGTCATTTGGTCCCATTGGCTGTTGCCCCTGCCTAAGAGGAGACTCCGTCAGCCTTGCTAGGTGTTTCCTAATACAGCTACTAACCAAACTATGAACCTTATGGTCCTGATGAAACTTCACCTCACTCTTGGCGGGATGGACATTAACATCCACCTCAGAAGTGGGCAGCTCAACAAACAGAATATAGGATGGCAGATTGCGCGCATAGAGCAGATCCCCATAGCCCCGCTTACAAGCATGAGAGATAGTCTTGTCACGCACAAAGCGACCATTGACGAAAAGATATTGATTCGCACTGGTCTCGGTCGCCATAGCCGGCTTAATGATCCAACCATATACCCTATAGGCAGCCGAGGCCGAACCAATAGAGGCGCTGCTATCAATAAAAACGCTATTGTCGCTAAAATCCTGCCCCAATAGATCCCTCATCCTCAACCCAGCCTCTTGGGTTGGCGGCAGTCTATGAACCGTCCTGTCATTATGACTAAGCGAAAAGCCGACCTCGGGCCGACTAAGAGCAAGACGACAGAACATCTTGTTCAGCTGAGAGAATTCAGTGCCAGGGGTGCGTAAAAATTTTTGCCTGGCCGGTAGATTATGAAAGAGCGCCTCCACCCGAACCCAACAACCCGGATTCAACGCAGCTGGCTTCACCTCGCTCATATCCCCATTTACTGTCTTTAGCTGCCAGGCTTCCTCAAGACCCTGAGCACGCGCACTAATCGTCAAGTAGGAAACCGCGGCTATGCTTGCCAAAGCCTCACCACGAAATCCAAGGGTCGCAATGGAGTCCAGATCCTCTACTGAACTTATCTTGCTGGTGCTGTGATTTGCTAAGGCGGTCTCTAGCTGGTCTCGCTCAATACCATGCCCATTGTCGCGCACATCAATTCTCTCAATTCCCCCTGCCTTGACTTCCACATCTATCTGAGTTGCGCCTGCATCCAAGCTGTTTTCACATAACTCTTTGACAATAGAAGCTGGCCTTTCTACCACTTCGCCAGCGGCTATCTTTGCTGCCAGCTGGGCGGGCAGCTTTCTAATTACTGGCATGATAGCAAGACTTCAATTATCAGCATAGTGGCATTATATCCCCAAAGAACCAGCTGAGGTGTTCCAACAACTCAGCGGGATAGGCTATAATTTAGCAACAGGCGATGCAGTTTAAATGTTAATTCGCCACCAACAATAATAAAAATACTTATATAATGAATGATAACTATACAAATACACTAATATATGATGCGATGAAAGAAAACGGTGCCAAACAGGAGGATGCACGCGCGGCCGCAACTGAAGCAGCTCGCAGCAACCCGCATTCCGATATGGATAGCTCTTTTAGTAACACGGAAGCAGAGACATCAAAGGAATTCGAAAAAGCTATGCAAGCTTATCGTGATAGTTCAAGCAAGAACACAAATAAGATTCTTGTTGCAATGGGCATAGCTACTACAATGATCTGCATATCTATATGGTTTTTCTTCTAATACAACTGCCGCAAATACAGCGGGCTCGAAGAGACTTTAATTAAGCCATATTAGATCCTTCGCCCTTTTGCTAATTAATAGTCTTGGGGTTTGGATTACAAGCAATTCAACGGTTGCTCTAACAAGGTTCTAGTTTTGGGCGGGCGGCTAATCTTGGGCTGAAGGCTCTTCTAGTTTGGGGCTGAGGGCTCTTTTTTGTGCTTCTTTTCACGCTTCTGATTCGCACTTCTAATACTTCCAAGAATAAAATTTAAACAAAATTTAATTTGAAATGGAGCTATATAGCTCTATAATAATAGAAGGATTGTTATAATCCTGCCTTCAAGTAGTTATTAATAACACAAGAAGGACTATAATAAAATTTATTAAAAATAACAACAAACTTGATTATGAAACCTAATAATACAAACATACTAATGAATACATTAATGTATGACGCGTTGAAAAACGCCGGCGTCAAAGAAAAGGACGCACGCGCGGCCGCAACTGAAGCGGCTCGCAGCGACATGCGTTCTATCACTTTAGAATATGCCATTAATAATCTACGCACTCATGTGGATAATTCAAAGACTGAGCTGCTCTCCCATGTGGATAGCTCAATGACTAAGTTACGAGGCGAGATGTCCGAGCTGCGCTCCCATGTGAATAGCTCAATGGCCGAACTGCGAAGTGATATAAAACAATCTCAAATTGAAATGACTAAGATTATGCTGCTAAGTTCGGCAACGAGCGCCGGCGTGCTTGCCGTAGCCATAGCAGCTGCTACTTATTTCATTCAAATACTTTAAGTATTCAGTAAAGAAGCCTTCATTGGATCCTTAGATCCTTCATCTTCTTGCTAATCAGTAGTCTTGGGGTTTGGATTACAAGCAATTCAACGGTTGCTCTAACAAGGTTCTAGTTTTGGGAGGGCGGCTCTAATCTTGGGCTGAAGGCTCTAATCTTGGGCTGAAGGCTCTAATCTTGGGCTGAGGGCTCTTTCTTTTTTGTGCTTCTTTTCACGCTGCTGATTCGCACTTCTAATACTTCTAAGAAGAAAATTCAAACAAAATCCAATCTGAAATGGAGCTATATAGCTCTATAATAATAGAAGGATTGTTATAATCCTGCCTTCAAGTAGTTATTAATAACACAAGAAGGACTATAATAAAATTTATTAAAAATAACAACAAACTTGATTATGAAACCTAATAATACAAACATACTAATGAATACATTAATGTATGACGCGTTGAAAAACGCCGGCGTCAAAGAGAAAGATGCCCGCGCCGCTGCAACTGAAGCGGGTCGCAGCGACGTGCATTCTATCACTTTAGAATATGCCATTAATAATCTACGCACTCATGTGGATAATTCAAAGACTGAGCTGCTCTCCCATGTGGATAGCTCAATGACTAAGTTACGAGGCGAGATGTCCGAGCTGCGCTCCCATGTGAATAGCTCAATGGCCGAACTGCGAAGTGATATAAAACAATCTCAAATTGAAATGACTAAGATTATGCTGCTAAGTTCTGCAACGAGCGCCGGCGTGCTTGCCGTAGCCATAGCAGCTGCTACTTATTTCATTCAAATACTTTAAGTACTCAGTAAAGAAGCCTTCATTGGATCCTTAGATCCTTCATCTTCTGGCTCATCAGTAGTCTTGGCATCTGGATTACAAGCAATTCAACGGTTGCTCTAACGAGGCTCTGGTTTTAGGAGGGCGGCTCTAATCTTGGGCTGATGGCTCTAATCTTGGGCTGAGGGCTCTTTCTTTTTTGTGCTTCTTTTCACGCTGCTGATTCGCACTTCTAATACTTCTAAGAAGAAAATTCAAACAAAATCCAATCTGAAATGGAGCTATATAGCTCTATAATAATAGAAGGATTGTTATAATCCTGCCTTCAAGTAGTTATTAATAACACAAGAAGGACTATAATAAAATTTATTAAAAATAACAACAACCGCTATTATGCAATTTAATAATACAAACATACTAATGAATACATTAATGTATGACGCGTTGAAAAACGCCGGTGCCAAAGAAAAGGACGCACGCGCGGCCGCAACTGAAGCGGCTCGCAGCGACATGCGTTCTATCACTCTAGAATATGCCATTAATAAGCTACGCTCCCATGTGGATAATTCAAAGACTGAGCTGCATTCCCATGTGGATAATTCAAAGACTGAGCTGCATTCTCATGTGGATAGCTCAATGACTAAGTTACGAGGTGAAATGACCGAGCTGCGACGAGAGCTGTCCGAGCTGCGCTCCCATGTGGATAAATCAATGGCCGAGCTGCGAAGTGATATAAAACAATCTCAAATTGAAATGACTAAGATTATGCTGCTAAGTTCGGCAACGAGCGCCGGCGTGCTTGCCGTAGCCATAGCAGCTGCTACTTATTTCATTCAAATACTTTAAGTATTCAGTAAAGAAGCCTTCATTGGATCCTTAGATCCTTCATCTTCTTGCTAATCAGTAGTCTTGGGGTTTGGATTACAAGCAATTCAACGGTTGCTCTAACGAGGCTCTGGTTTTAGGAGGGCGGCTCTAATCTTGGGCTGATGGCTCTAATCTTGGGCTGAAGGCTCTAATCTTGGGCTGAGGGCTCTTTCTTTTTTGTGCTTCTTTTCACGCTGCTGATTCGCACTTCTAATACTTCTAAGAAGAAAATTTAAACAAAATCCAATAAGAGCATGGGCCTTATAGCACAGGGCTTAGATCCTTGTTCTTCTACTATTAGCCAAGTCGCTTAGATAGCACTAGACCTGCAGCACTATTAAGGTATTGGTCATGCCACTGACAAAGCTTTGACTACCGAAGGTTAGCAGAATCCTATCCCCCTTCTTTATCAACTGCCGCTGGCACAAAAAATCCAGCACGGCTTGGTCTTCATTCTTGGAAGGTTGTTTAAAATATAAGGGAGTCACATCGCGATACAAAGCCATCCGCCTCAATGTCGCCTCATGACGACTCAGCGCATAAATAGGAATCTGGGTATTAATCCTTGACATTGATAGGACTATGCTGCCGCTCTCGGTAAGACTTACCAATGCTTTGACCCCCTCTATTCGCTTCGCCATTCGGATTGCGGAAACGGCAAGCGCCCGAGGTATCTCATTAATCTTCTCAGGGATAGCAGTAAGCGGATTGAAAAAACCGCCTTCATAGCTGCTGGCGTCGCGACAGATGCGCGCCATGGTCTCAACTACCAGATGAGGATGTTTGCCGCTAGCTGTCTCAGCCGATAGCATTACCACATCGGTTCCATCCAGCACTGCATTCGCCACATCAAACACTTCGGCGCGGGTGGGTTGCGGATTCTCTATCATGGTTTCCATCATCTGAGTGGCAGTAATCGCAATCCGATTTTCACGCCGACACATAGCAATAAGATTTTTCTGCATCGCGATAAGACCAGTATCCCCTATCTCCACTCCCAGATCGCCACGCGCTATCATAGCTCCATCGCTGGCCTTCACCAAAGCCTCTAGGGTTTTCAAATTCTTGACCGCTTCTGCCCTTTCCACTTTGGCAATCAGTCTGGCTTGGCTGCCAGCTCGCCTTACCAGACGGCGTGCCTGTTCCATATCATCAGCAGAACGCGGAAAGGAAACAGCTATGTAATCCACTTTCAGTTCGGCAGCAAAGCGAATGTCTTCCTTGTCCTTCTTTGTTAGAGCCGGCGCAGTCAACCCACCGCCCTTCTTATTAATACCCTTACGACTCTTGAGCTCACCTCCCGTGACCACTTCGCAGATTACCTGAGCGGCATTGGTCTGGCGAACCTTCATAGTGAGACGACCATCATCAAGGAGCAGAGTATCCTTGGGATGGCAGTCCCTCGCCAGCCCACTATAATCCACGCCAACTGATTGGTTGTCCCCTAGCCCCCGTTTCCTAACATCAAAGATGAATTGATGACCTTTTTTGAGGACAACCCCGCCTTCCTTGAAAGAACCAATTCGCACCTTCGGTCCTTGTAGATCCAAGACTATAGCAACAAACTTGCCCATCTCAGCCGCCAAAGAACGCACTAAAGAGACGCGGTTGCGTATCTCGTCCCTACTACCATGAGAACAATTGAGCCTGACAGCATCGGCACCCGCCCGCAACAACCGACTCATAGCAACACGCCCATCGGTTGCCGGCCCTAAGGTGGCAAGAATCTTTGCTTGTCTATGCATAGCTGAAAGAAACTAGGCTGAAAGACACTAGCGACTAGCCTGGGTCATCAGCTAACCAGAACCGCCAGCTCTATCATCCGATTGGAGAATCCCCATTCATTATCATACCAAGATAATACCCGAACAAAGTCCTCACCGACTACCTGAGTCTGCGTAGTATCAAAAATTGAACTATAAGGATTGTGAATAAAGTCGCTAGAAACTAGCGGCAATGAGTTAACTGCTAGAATTCCCTTCATCTCCTCCGCCGCCGCTCTTTCCATCATTTGATTCACCTCCTCAGCCTGAACTTGCCTTCCTGCAACAAAGGTCAAATCTATCATTGAAACATTGGCGGTCGGAACTCTCACCGCGCAGCCGTCCAACTTGCCCTGTAAAGAAGGTAGCACCAAGCCCAAAGCCTTTGCCGCTCCAGTGGAAGTTGGAATGATATTGGCAGCCGCCGCCCGCGCTCTTCGCAGGTCCCTATGACCTGTATCAACCGTTGATTGATCCGCGGTATAAGAATGGATAGTAGTCATATAGCCTTTTTGAATACCTATATGCTTATCCAACAGGGCAGCCACTGGCGCAAGACAATTGGTAGTGCATGACCCATTGGAAATAATTCTATCCTCTGGGGTAATGTCTTGATGATTTACCCCCATCACTATGGTCTTGTCGGAGTCATTAGCCGGGGCCGAGATAAGCACCTTGCCAGCCCCAGCCTGCAAATGCTTCCCCGCCTGATCACGCGCGGTAAAACGACCGCTGCACTCCAACACAATGTCTATGTCCTGCCACGGCAGCTCAGCGGGATTGGCAATGCTAGTCATAGTAATCTCATTGTTGTCTATAACCAGCTTATCGCCTCTTGCCTCCACCGATTGTTTCATAGTGCCGTGAACCGTGTCGTATTTCAATAAATGAGAGGATACCTTTATATCCACCAAATCATTTATGGTTACTAGCTCCAGCTTGTCTTTATAGGGCGACTCATAAAGGGCGCGACATATCATCCGCCCAATACGACCAAACCCATTAATTGCTATCTTTGTCATTCTAAATTGTCCTATTTGATTGATTGATTTTGCCATTCATTATAAGGCTATAAGTCTATATAGGTCGATATAAATCTGGTATAAGCCTATATAAGCCCACTATATACCTGCTATATCCAAGCCCATTCAAACATTTGCTATCATTGCCCTTCCCCATTGGCATAAATATGGGCTAGCTCATTATCAATCGCCAGTTCTCAGTATTGTGGCAGAAAAGTAATTCTTGTTCCACTAGGGCTTCTATTGAGTTCCCATTAAGGCTTCTATCAAATCGACCCGATAGAAAAAAAGCTACATAGGCGAGCCATATGAAATATGGCAACCAAATTCCAGTTGGGTGGCTCTTATAGTGTATAGTGCCGTATTGTGGCTTCTGGTACCTATACTAGTTCTTAGATTGAGTGGCTTAGCAATTCTAACCTAGCCGCTATTTGTTCAGCTCCTGATTTAAGCGGGTCTGGTCTAGTTGAGGTTTGCCATCCCCATCCAAAGACCACCAGCTACGCCATTCAGTAGGACCTATTGGAGTGCAGCGAATAGCGGGATACTGACTTGAACTGCCGAAATCCCAAATGCGATTGTCAGGGTTTTCTTCATCCGCTGTTATGTTCCCACTATGATCCTTATCACACCAGACCGCCAATGGCTCGCTAATCTCTCCATCGTCAAATATAACTGGGTTATCGTCCCAACTGGCATAAATCATTTCATAGTCATCTGGTGTGCGAAGGTCACTGGTGGTCTTCGGATCACCAATGTCTCCACTAGGAACACTACTAGTCTCACTGTCCCAATAGGAAGCAATTCCCTCCCCGTCGCCACTCCCAATCAGCATATTAGTATTACTGCCTGAGACTACATAAGAATAAGCAACCTTGCCAGAGGTAAAGTCTCCCGTCAAACCGCCTACCCCGCCAGAAACCGTCCCACTCAGTTCATCCACCACAACCAAAGAAGAATAAATCATAGCATTTCGACCCCACCCTATCAGACCGCCTACAAAAGGAAAAGAACCAGAGCCGCCCCCGCTCACCTTACCCACCACAACCCATGAAGAATAAATCCGAGCTGATGAACCAATCCCCACTAGACCGCCTGTAATCCCACTCGTGCCCATCTCACCCGCCACAACCGATGAAGAATAAATCCGAGCAAACCGACCAACCCCCACCAGACCGCCTACAGCATCATTCCCTTTCACCTCGCTCACCACAACTGATGAAGAAAAAATCTGAGCCGAGTTACCACTCCCCACCAAACTGCCTACAATACGTCTACCTATCACTGTCTCGGCATGAAGAGTTAAATTGAGAATCTCTGAATCCGCGGCTATATTGCCAAACAAACCCACACAGTCCTCACTTGAACGACTAATGTTCAAATCACGGATCGTCCAACCATTGCCCTCAAAAGTTCCATTAAAAGCAGCTCCTTGACATAGATTCGCGCCACTATCTGTATCATGACCCAAGGGTTGCCAGCCTTTGCCAGCTCTATAAGCGGCAAGACTGATATCCGCAACCAGCTCATAACCAGAACAAGAACTAATGCCGTCATCACCACCACAGCCAGTGGTGTCGAGCTCCGCATTCTCCGCTGACCTGCTGCCATTGCCATTTAGAGCATACCTCACTGAATTCAATGCCGCCGCCGTGCCTATCTCTATCAACCCATCCCCATCATCATCTATGTCCTCACTTGTATCCTGGCAACCATCCCCATCCTTATCGGTATCACCATTGCTTGTCCAACTTGTCTCACCAGCAGGACAAGCGTCCCCTTCATTATCCCCCAACCCATCATTATCGCAATCGGCTCTTATCACACAATTTACTGCTGCCTCATCTATATCTCTAATAGTATCCCCATCGCAATCGGCTAACAGATGGCAGCTCATTCCAGCTGAATTACTCTGAGCCTCTCTCACATCAGTATCATCCAACCCATCATTATCATCATCTGTATCTTCACCTGCATCACGGCAACCATCCCCATCATTGTCGCTAGAACCATTGCTTTCCCAACCTGTTTCCCTATCACGACATTGGTCCGAATCATCATCCACCCCATCATCATCGCAATCCTCATATAAGCGACACTCCCTTCCATCAACCATCCCTGTATCCATCAGATCTAACACCCTATCATTATCATCGTCATCATCCTCACCTGCATCACGACAGCCATCCATATCATTGTCGGTCAATGGATTGCTCTGCCAACCTGTCTCGCCAGTCGGGCAATCGTCCCCCTCATTATCCCTAATATCATCATTATCATCATCCTCATCCACGCTATCCGCTCGTCCGTCTCCATCCGTATTGTTTCCCGGCCGAATGCCGCCGCTTTCATGATCTGCTATATTTTGTTGCCAAACAAGAACTATCACTATAGGTTCCTGCCTGCCATCTCTAAGAGTGCCTGTAATCCGAAATTTCCAATCGGACTGGTTGTTTAGTCCAGTAAAATCATAGCTGTCATCAACAAATTCGGCTGTGCTGATATTCCTCTCTTGTATCATGGACATATCTTCACTGATCGCCGTGATGTTCAAAGAAACAAAGTCGCCAAAGTCCGATTGGTTGCCTATGACAAAGCCTTCTGCTGTTGGACTAAAGGTAAGTTCTACCTTAAAAGCCTCATCATCAGAAGAACTACTCCCACTGCTTCCGCCACCAGCACAAGCAGTAAGAACCGAGAGGCTAATTCCAGCTAATAAGAAAAGAAATCCCCTCGCCAGACAATATAAATGTCTGGGGGGGGGGGGGGGGGGGGGGGGGGGGGGGGGGGGGGCACAAAAGAGGCATAAGGGAACTAGAAGAAAACACGCGAGACAAACGAACTTCAAAGAACGCCACAATGAAAAACTGCCGAAAGACAGAGAAATTAGACTTCGCTAACATAATGTCTCATTATACCTGCTCACTATAACAAAAAGCCACCGAAAGATAAAAAAATTAAACCTTGCTAACATAATGTCTCATTATACCTGCTCACTACAACAAAAAGCTGCCGAGAAACACAAAAACTAAACCTTGCTAACATGGTGTCTTATTATACCTGCTCACTACAACAAAAAGCTGCCGAGAAACACAAAAACTAAACCTTGCTAACATGGTGTCTTATTATACCTGCTCACTACAACAAAAAGCTGCCGAGAAACACAAAAACTAAACCTTGCTAACATGGTGTCTTATTATACTTGCTTATATTGATAATATCCTCATATTGACAAACCTTTGAAGAACTATCTATTGTTTCATATGCCATATGAAAGAGTAATTTTTTATTCACTCTAGCCGCTATTGGTTTAAGACCCGATTTAGACGATTCTGGTCTAGTTGGGGTTTGCCACTAACCAAAGACCACCAGCTACGCCATTCAGTAGGACCTATTGGAGTGCAGCGAATGGCGGGATACTGACTTGAACTGCCGAAATCCCAAATGCGATTGTCAAGGTTTTCTTCATCCGCTGTTATGTTCCCACTATGATCCTTATCACACCAGACCGCCAATGGCTCGTCAATCATACTACCATCGTCAAATATAACTGGGTTATCGTCCCAATCGGCATAAATATCTGTATAGCTAGTTATCCTGCGGAGCCTACTGCCGGACCAGTCGCTACCATGGTTTCCATCAGTAACATCACTAGTCCCTCTGTCCCAATAGGAAGCAGCTCCAGCTCCACTTCCAATCCCAACCAGCATACGAGTATTACTGCCTGAGACTACATAAGAATAAGCAACCCGGCTAGCAGAGTTAAAAGTTGCCGCCAGACCACCTAAATTAAAACTACTCCCCTTGAATTCACCCACTACTACCGAAGAAGAATAGATCCGGGCCGAACTGGCGCTCCCTACCAAACCGCCTACATTAAGACCAGTCCCGCTCATCTCACCCACCACTACCAAAGAAGAATAAATCCGAACATGTAAACCAGACCCCACCAAACCGCCTACAGCAGATATTCCCCCAACTTCTTTCACCACAACCGAAGAAGAAACAATCCGAGCCGATGAACCAGCCCCCGCCAGGCCACCTACATTCTGCCCCCCGCTCACCTCACTCGCCACAACCGAAGAAGAAACAATTCGAGCATCTTCACCATCCCCCACCAGACCGCCTACAGTATTACTACTCCCGCTTACCTTACCCACCACAATCGAAGAAGAAACAATTCGAGCATCTTCACCATCCCCCACCAGACCGCCTACAGTATTACTACTCCCGCTTACCTTACCCACCACAATCGAAGAAGAAACAATCCGAGCATCTTCACCATCCCCCACCAGACCGCCTACAAGCCCCCTCCCATCCACTGTCTCGGCACGAAGAGTCAAATTGCGAATCGTCGCGTCCGCGGCCAGATGGCCAAACAAACCCACACAATCCTCATCTGAACGACTAATGTTCAAATCGCTAATCGTCAAGCCATTGCCGTCAAAAGTTCCATTAAAAGCAGCCCCTTGGCATCCAAAATGAGAACCATTCGTGTCACGACCCAGCGGCTGCCAGCCTTTGCCATCCCTATAAGCAGCAAGACTTATATTCGCAATCAGCTCATAGCCAGAACAGGAAGTGATGTCGCTGCCATCACCACAGCCAGTGGTGTTGAGCGCCGCCATCTCCGATGACCTACTCCCATTGCCATTTAGAGCATACCTCACTGCATCTAATTGCTCTGCCGTGCCTATCTCTATCAACCCATCGCCATCATCATCTATGTCCTCAATATCATCACGGCAACCATCCTCGTCATTATCGATAGAAGGATCGCTGGTCCAACTTATCTCCCCAGCAGGACAGCCGTCCCCCTCATCCCCAATACCATCGCTATCGCAATCGAGTTCTATTACACAACTTACCGCTGCTTCATCTATATCCCTGACAGTATCCCCATCACAATCGGCTAACAGACGGCAACTCACTCCCCCCACACTCTGCTCCTCTTTTGGATCAGTATCAGCCAATCCATCATTGTCATCATCTGTATCCTCAATACTATCATCACGGCAACCATCGCCATCATTGTCGCTAGAACCATTGCTCATCCAGCCTGTCTCGCCAGCAGGACAGGCATCTCTCTCATCCCCAATATCATCGTCATCACAATCGGCTTTTATCACACAATCTACTGTTGCTTCATCTATATCTTTGACATTATCCCTATCGCAATCGGCTAAGAGCGAACAGCTCACTCCAGCTGAATTAATCTGCTCCTCTTTCGGATCAGTATCCTCCAATCCATCATTGTCATCATCTGTATCCTCAATACTATCATCACGGCAACCATCGCCATCATTGTCGCTAGAACCATTGCTCATCCAACCTGTCTCGCCAAAATGGCATTGGTCTGAACTATCATCTACCTTATCATTATCATCATCGGGATCCTCACTCTTATCACGGCAACCATCCCCATCATGGTCGCTAGAACCATTGCTCATCCAACCTAGCTCGCCAAAATGGCATTGGTCTGAACTATCATCTACCTTATCATTATCATCATCTGTATCCTCATCACTCTCATCAAGGCAACCATCACTATCATAATCGGTCGAACCATTGCTCATCCAATCTAGCTCGCCAACAGAACATTGGTCTAAACTATCATCCAATCCATCATTATCATCATCTGTATCCTCATCACTCTCATCAAGGCAACCATCCATATCATTGTCGGTCAATGGATTGCTCGCCCAACCTGTCTCGCCAGTCGGGCAATCGTCCCCATCAGCATCCCCAATACCGTCATTATCATCATCCTCATCGACGCTATCCGCTCGTCCGTCTCCATCCGTATTGTTTCCTGGCTGAATGCCCCCGCTTTCGTGGTCTGCTTCATTAGCTTGCCAAACAAAATCTATCACTATCTTTTCCTGCTCGCCATTACTAAGAGTCCCTATAATCGCAAAGGTCCAGTTGGCTTGCTCATCTAGTCCGGTGAAATCATAGCTGTCATCAACAAACTCGGCTGTGCTGATATTTCTCTCTTGTATCATGGACATATCTTCACTGATCGCCGTGATGTTCAAAGAAACAAAGTCGCCAAAGTCCGATTGGTTGCCTATGACAAAGCCTTCTGCTGTTGGGCTAAAGGTGAGTTCTACTTTAAAAGCCTCATCATCAGAAGAGCTACTCCCACTGCTTCCGCCGCCGCCAGCACAAGCAGTAAGAACCGAGAGGCTAATTCCAGCTAATAAGAAAAGAAATCCCCTCGCCAGACAATATAAATGTGAGGGGGCGGGCATAAGAGAGCTAGAAGAAAACATAGCAGAGGACCGAGAAAATACTGAGGAGAGGACGCGCGAGAAGACAGAAGAAAACACGCGAGACAAACGAGCTTCAAAGAACGCCTTAATGAAAAACTGCCGAAAGACAGAAAAATTACATTTCGCTAACATAATGTATTATTATACTTGCTCACTATAACAAAAAGCCACCGGAAAATAAAAAATTAACCTTTTTTAATAACAAAAAAACCATTGTAAGACTGAAAAATTAAATCGACATTAAATCTACTAAATCTATCTAGCATAGTGTCTTATTATAATTGATTCCGCTGAGTTGTTGGAACTTCTCTGTGGGGGTTTTGAACCCAAGGCGCTTTCGGGGGTCGGGGTCAGGAGTTCGTTCGGAGTCGGGGGCGGTGGTTCTCCGCTTGTCGTCTTTATATTCGCCGCTGCGACCCTAACCAACAAAAGCAAACCACAAAAAGGAGTCGCCGGTTAGGTCACCCAGTTTCAACAAAAACGGAATAAAAGCAGCCGATTAAAGCTGCCCTCATTCCCGATTTCCGAATGCGACCCTATGAAAAGAACCTTATCATTAAGCCCAGAGCGGTAATCATTCCGCCCATAATAACAGATATGGCAATGAGGTTTCTGCGTGCAGTCTTGGCAATAGATGTATTTACATTGGCAATAGATGTATTTACATTAGCAAAAGATGTATTTACATTGGCAAAAGATGTATTTACATTGGCAAAAGATAGATCAACATGCGAGCGCAAGGCTTGCATATCGCCCTCTATATCAGAGCGCAAGTCCCTCATATCAGAGCGAAGCTCGGCAAAAGATATATCAACATGAGAGCGTAAGTCCTTCATATCGCCTTTCATCTCAGAACGCAAGGCTTGCATATCGCCTTTCATCTCAGAGCGCAAGTCCCTCATATCAGAGCGAAGCTCGGCAAAAGATAGCTCAACATGAGAGCGTAAGTCCCTCATATCAGAACGCAAGTCCTTCATATCGCCCTCTATATCAGAACGCAAGCCCTTCATATCGCCCTCTATATCAGAACGCAAGTCCTTCATATCAGAGTGCAGCTCGCCCAGGGCATGCTCGGTCGCAAAGTTGTTGTTAGCAAGCTCAATGGCCGCTTTACGCGCATCCGGCTCTGGGATGTTCGTCTTTTTTAGCGCATCATAGGCTGCGATGTTCATATAGTTATTATACTTCTTATTATGAACTTCATTATCAACTTTATTATGAACTTTATTATGAATTTTATCTAACATATTTTTTTATTCTTTTTAGTATGTTAATAAAACCTATTAAGGAATGCCACCTGTCGGGGACACAAATAGGTCGAATAATAAAGTCTGATTATACCACAAAACTAAGGGCAAAAATAAGGGGTGGATTAAGATTTAGAAAAATCTTTGAAAGATTAGCTGTTTTTTTATATGTCATCCTATGTCATATTAAAGAGTAATTTTTGCTTGGTTAGCTAACTTATTGTCAAGAGATTAAAATAAAGAGGGCAGCAAGCTTGTCATTTAGGGTAAAATAACTAGATGGAATCTCCACTAGGACGCATCATTTGGCAGCCGCAGGGAACCCAGTTGTCTCAGTTAGAATGCGATTGGTTGCAACACCCCGCCAGCGCTGGCATTATTCTGTTTGATAATAACTACGAAGACCCCGCCCAGCTCAAAGCCCTCACGGATAGAGTCCAACAGATTGCACCTCATGCCATCATCTCAATAGATCATGAAGGGGGAAGGGTTCAGAGGCTTCAGCAAGGCTTCACCTCTATGCCGCCGGCTGCTCTGATTGGTGAGCTTTATCAGCAGGATACTCCCAAAGGATTAGAGATGGCAACCCTGAGCGGCAGGCTGGCAGGATATGAACTACGCAAACATGGTATTAACCTCAACTATGCGCCTGTCCTAGATATCAATCGCGGTCTTAGCCAAATCATAGGAGACAGGTCATGGGGGGCAACCAGCTCACAGATCATTGCTCTAACTAGCGCCTATGTAAAAGGCTTGCATCAAAGTGGCGTGGCTTCGGTGGGCAAGCATTTCCCTGGTCATGGCGGCGTCCAACCAGATTCGCATATATCCTTGCCGATTGACAAGCGCCCGGCGGAGACCATTATTAAGGAAGACTTACAGCCTTTCATCGCTTTAGCTCCTCAGCTTCCCGCCATCATGACCGCCCATATTGTCTATCAGACATTGGATTCGCTCCCAGCCACTTTCTCTCGTTTTTGGCTAGAGGATCAGCTCAGAAACCAGATGAACTATAAAGGAGTCATCTTCTCTGACGACCTCAATATGGGAGCGGTGAAAGAGCTCTACGCCGACATTGAAGAAATCTTAGCACAAGCCTTTAGTGCCGGTTGTGATCTGGCGTTAGTTGGCGGCGATGCAAAAACCATCGCCAGATCTCTTATCTTTTGCGAACAAGCAGAGCTCCCGCCTCCCATTTCACTAAGACTGCCTGCCGAAGCAAAAGACGGCTTTGATGAGCAGGCAGCCAGAGACAAAATAAACACCCTCAATGTCGGCTGATAAGCTAAGGTCTATGAGACGGGACTATGACAATGTCCCCCTAGACATTGAAACCGCTCCAGCAGAGCCTATCCCTCTTTTCAATAGCTGGCTAGAAGCTGCGGTTGCCAATGACAAGATACTTGAGCCCAATGCCATGCATCTTGCGACAGTGGCTAAGCAAGGAAGACCCTCGGCCAGAATGGTGCTACTAAAAGGCATAATTAAAGAGGAGTTTATTTTCTATACCAACTACCAGAGTCGCAAAGCCCTTCAACTGGCCGCCAACCCCTATGCCTGCCTTACTTTTTGGTGGGAAGCCCTAGCCAGACAAGTGAGAATAGAAGGGAAGATCAACCCGCTGGCGGCTGAGCTATCCGATGGCTATTTTGCCGAGCGAGACAGGGACAGCCAACTAGGTGCTTGGGCTTCGCCACAGAGTAGCCAGTTGAAGAACTATGATGAACTGCTGGAACGCTTTACCAGAATCAAAAGGAAGTTTGGCGACCGCCAGATACCCCGTCCTTCTCATTGGGGAGGCTATTGTCTTATGCCTCATCAAGTGGAATTCTGGCAAGGGCAAAAGAATCGCCTACATAAACGCATCCTCTATAGCTACCGCCACGACAAGTGGGAGAAGAGGTGTCTCGCGCCCTAAAGCAATCACTGTTAGAATAGCCGTCCCTCTATGAGACAACCAAAGAAACTCTATCTATGTTCTAATTGCGGCCAAGAATATGCCCAGTGGCAAGGGCAGTGTAATCAATGTAATGAATGGAATACGCTCAGAGCAGAGACTAGCGAATTTCCCGCCAGCCATAAAAGCCATAAAGCGCCCAGCCCCCAGATACTCAGTCGGCTCAGCTTCAAAGAAGAGACCATCTTTCCAACTGGCATAGGCGAATTAGACCGAGTTCTAGGAGGAGGGTTGGTGACTGGTTCGGTTATTCTAATAGGCGGCCATCCAGGCGCAGGCAAGAGCACCCTATTACTACAAGCCCTCAGCCACCTGGCTCCCCAACATAGAGTCTGCTATGTGAGTGGCGAGGAGTCCCCTAATCAGCTATTGGTTCATGCCCAAAGACTAGGCATAAGCCAAAGGGACATCTATATTCTGGCAGAGAAATCGGTGGAAAGCATCCTGGCGGCCGCCACTAAATTAGCTCCTCAGGTTCTGGTGGTTGATTCGATTCAAGTAATTCATAGCAGTGCCAATCCAGCCTCGGCTGGCGGCATTACCCAGGTGCGCGAATGCGCGATGAAGCTGATGGAATATGCCAAGTCATCTGGCTGTGTGGTCATCATAGTCGGCCATGTCACCAAAGAGGGAGTCCTGGCTGGTCCTAAGGTGCTAGAACACACGGTAGATACCTCATTGCTATTAGAAAGCACTGAGGATGCGCGCTATCGCACCTTGCGCGCGCAAAAGAACCGCTTCGGCACTATCAATGAGATAGGGCTCTTTGCCATGACCGATGAAGGAATGAAGCAGGTGCGCAATCCTTCCGCCATCTTCCTGTCTCAACACAAAGAGCCGGTGCTCGGTAGCGCAACTGCGCTGGTGCGCGAAGGCAGTCGGTCTCTCTTAGTAGAAATCCAAGCCCTAGTGGATGCTCAGGTCACTGCCTATCCAAGACGAATCAGCGTAGGACTAGACGCCCAAAGGGTTGCCATCTTACTCGCGGTGCTGAGTTGCCATTGCAGTCTCAGCTTTGCTAATAACAATGTATTTATCAATGTGGTGGGTGGCTTACGGATTGCCGAACCAAGCACCGACCTGCCCTGCCTGTTGGCACTGGTCTCAGTGGTCACCAAGAGACTCCTGCCCGCCCAAACCGCCTCTTTTGGCGAGGTGGGACTAACAGGTGAGATAAGACCCCAAACCTATGGCTTAGAGAGAATCATGGCTGCCCAAAGACACGGCTTCGAACAGGTCATCTTGCCGAAAGCAAACCTCCCTCCTAAGAAGACCAATGGCATTAATATTAAGGTCACCCCAGTTCAAACAGTCGCCCAAGCCCTGAGTGTCTGTTTCACAGATACAGCCCAAAAATCGGCATCAGCCTCTTAGGCCCTAAGCCGCCAAAGGATACAGATTATTGGGTCTGGGTGGGGCTGGTGCTTGGCGCGGGCTTTCTAATCCTATCCAAGCAGCTGCTCTATCTTCAAACAGCCTCTCTATACTCTATATATAGGAGGAATGGGAATATGGGAATATAACTGACATCGGTCAATATCAAGAACATAGTTGAAGTAGTGAAGGAGACTAAGCCAGTTGTTAGTCTAAGGAAGGAAGCACTTCAAGTGCCTCGTCTAAACGGGTCTGGTTTAGTTGGGGTTTGTGATTCTCATCCAAAGACCACCAGCGCCTCACCTCAGCCGGACTCAGGGAGGAGCAGCGAACAACAGGATATTCATTCTCTGTGCCAAAATCCCAGATGCGATTGTCATCTCGCCTCTCAGCCGCCTGGATATCCCCACTATTGTCCCTATCACACCAGATAGTAATGTTCTCCACTCCTGCAAACTCAAAGCCAACAAAAGGCACTCCATCGTCCCAAGTAGCATAGTCTCCATCATAGTCGGTCGGCATTCTCAGCTGCTCAGTGGTCCTAGATTCACCAAAATTTGCAAGGAGTACGTTATTGCCGTTGGCATCACTATCCCAATAGGAGGTACGAGGATTAGCCAACCGATCTGCCCCAAACGCCAACATCCGAGGATTATTACCTATGACCACATAAGAATAGGAAATATGACCTCCTTCCTGATTCGACACCAGACCACCTGCACTCCCCCCGCTCACCACCTCTGCCACAGCAAAAGAAGCAGTAATCCCACCGTTGCCGCCCTCCCCTAACAGACCACCCACCCGAGTATTCCCTGTTATATCACCTGCCACAACAAAAGAAGCAACAATCTCAGTCGTAAAACTCTTCCCTAGCAAACCACCTACTCTCTCACCCGAACCATTAACACCACCTGCCACAACAAAAGAACCAACAATCCGAGTGGGTCTACCTGTCCCTATCCCCCCCAGACCACCTACGTTGTCATTCCCACTCAGATTACCCACCACTACAGAAGAAGAATACACCTGAGCCCTTTGAGCACTCCCCACCAGACCACCTACTGCATTAAACCCTTTCACTTCACCTGCCAGCACCGAGGAATTAATAATTCGAACATCATCACCAGATCCTAGTAAACCGCCTAAAGTGTCCACTCGCCCAATCAGCTTAGCTGCTTCCACCGAAGAAGAACGAATCACAGCACCCTGACCAAACCCCACCAGACCACCTACTGTATTATCCCCGCTTACTTCAGCTGCTTCCACCGAGGAAGAATGAATCTCAGCAGCTTGACCATTCCCCAACAGACCCCCCACTTGATTGTCCCCACTCAGATTACCCACCTCCACCGAAGAAGAATGAATCTGAGTCGATGAACCAACCTCGTCCGGTGAACCATCCCCTATCAGACCGCCTATATTATCATCCCCACTCAGATTACCCAGCTCTACCGAAGAAGAATGAACCTGAGCATCGTTACCATCCCCCACTAGACCGCCTATATTATCATCCCCACCCATCTCACCCGCCACAACCGAAGAAGAATGAATCCAAGCCCTTGTCCCATCTCCCAACAGACCGCCTATTCTATCACGACTCCCACTCAGATCACCCACCAGAACCCAAGAAGAATTAATCTGAGCCGAAGCACCATCACCCACCAAACCACCCACATCATCACGCCCGCTTACCTTAGCTGCTTCCACCGAAGAAGAAATAATCCGAGTATCTACACCAGCCCCCACCAGAACACCCACTCTATCCTTACCCTTAACTTCTTCCGCTATAAGTGTCAGATTGCGAATGGTCGCACCAGAGGCAAGCTGCCCAAACAAACCCACACAATTCTCATTTGAACGACTGATGTCTAAACCTCTAATCGTCCGACCATTGCCTTCAAAGGTTCCATCAAACTTATCTCCCTTACAGTCATTTCCGGGTGAAGAGCTCGTATCATGACCCAGCGGCTGCCAGCCATTCGTCCTATAGGTATCCTTAATATAGGCCGCGATGTCTATATCCGCAATCAACTCATAACCAGAACAGCTATTATTGCCGTCGCCACCAACACAGCCAGAAGTATTAAGCATCTCGCCCATTGCTCGCCGACCAGTGCCATCCAGAGCATAGCGAACCCTATCCAATTCCTCTGCCGTGGCTAGCTCTATCAACCCATCCCCGTCTCTATCTATATCTATTCCATCCGTTACATTATCGCCATCGCAATCCGGGTTTATTACACATTCAGCCTCTTCATAAATATCTCTTATCCCATCCCTATCGCAATCGGGCCTAATAACACATTGAAGCGCAAACTCATCTATATCCCATATCTCATCATCATCGCAATCCTCTAACACCGAACAACTCTCCCCAGCTGAATTATCCTGCCGCTCTCTCGGATCATTATCCCCCAAACCATCATCATCGCAATCCGTTATCAAACGACAGCCAGCTGCCTCAGCAGTATCTAAGACGCCATCATTATCGTCATCTGGATCCACACTATTCGCTCGCCTATCCCCATCCGTATCCAGCCCCGGCCGAAGACCTCCACTCTCGTGGTCTTGCTTATTCTCATCCCAAACAAAATCTATCTCTAGAGCCCGCGTGCTGTTATCACTCAAAATGCCTTCAATCACAAAGGTATAATTGGATTGCTCATCCAAACCAGTAAAATTATAGCCACCAGCAATAAACTCGGCTATGCTAACATTCCGATGTGTTATCATTCCGTCACTACTGGTTGCCGTAAAGTTCAAAAAAACAAAATCGCCAAGGTCCAATGATTGACCACCTATTTCAAAACCGCCAGGTATAGGAGCAAAAGTGAAACCCGCCCTGTCCTCCTCAGGAATAATATCCGCATCTGGATCACTTCCCGGACTTGAACCACTTCCGCTTCCGCCACCGCCAGCACAAGCGGTAAGAGCAACTAATAAGAAACTAGCCCCAACTAAAAAGAGAAGAAACCGCCCAAGCTTGCCAAGCAAACTCTGGCGGAAGAGCCCAAAGAAGAAAAGAAGTCCCCACATCGAACTAGACAAGTGGGGGGGGGGGGGGGGGGGGCAAAAGAAAACATAGACGAGGCTGGATGGAAGCCACAAAAGCGAGACACAGTGCTCACAATATTAAAGCAGCGAGATTTAGCCGCGCCGAAGAAGAAGCGAGGCTTAGCCTCACCAAGAAAAGACATTTGTGTTAGCATAATTCGTAATTGATTAATGATTACAACTAATAAGAAAAGATATTTTACCATGATTCGTAATTGGTTAATAATTAAAATTCATAAGAATATTGTTTAGCCATTTATCAGCTAGTGTGAATGATTTCATAGGATTTATTATACCTTAATAAAATAAGGGACTTATATCGTATCTTCCACAAATCCATAAATCCCCTTATTTCATTCTCTTTTTGATAAGCGTCTGTAAAAAAATCTGTGAAGCGATTAAACTTCGTTTCCTCTATTAGCGGAAAGTCTGACCGTAAATGGTCTCGTTTTTTATGACTTCTTCGCTTCGGGGCTTTCTTTTTCATAATATTCTCTTTCGTGGAAGATTGGATATAATTCCCTAAAATAATATACCTATATATAAATAGACCTAATATATACCAAAATATACCTATATATACCAATATAGCTTTTTTTCAATATAGGTTTTGTCAAGCTAGAAAAGAAGTTGCTGTAATCATATTGGCAGTCTCTTTGATCAACTCCATTGAAGAACTGGCAACACGAATACTTCATTAACGACATTAACAATAAAAATAATCTCATAAGGCTCATCATAGTTTTTTATTCTATCTGTTCTACCTATTCTATATTCATCCTATATTCTATTCTTTTTTACCAAACTAAAAGGAGTGTATTCTAAGATGAAAGTCTTGACTCATTGAAAAAAAATTGCTTTTTTATAAGCTATTTTCATCTTTTATAAGCTATTTTCATCTTTTATAAGCTATTTTCATCTTTTATAAGCTATTTTCATCTTTTATAAGCACTGAATTTACATCATAGATCCAACCTTCTTGGACCCAACTGAATAGACAAAGAGGCATTATACCTTCTTTTCAGAGAAAGAAAGATACATAAGAGGAATGGGAATATGGGAATATGGGAATATGGCAATATAAGAGTATAGGAGCATAGCTAAAACTCAGTCATTGATACACAGATTATTGCAGCTGGTTTGGGTTCTCTAGTCCTATTCAAGCAGCCTCTCTATACTCTATATATAGGAGGAATGAGAATGTGGGAATATGGCAATATAAGAGTGTAGGAGCATAGCTAAAACTCAGTCATTGATACACAGAGTATTGCGG
Source organism: Gammaproteobacteria bacterium (assembly GCA_965215225.1). GTDB lineage: Bacteria > Pseudomonadota > Gammaproteobacteria > CBDBNL01 > JAAOII01. Next base: position 354,291 of record OZ244039.1, on the reverse strand, counting down.
CTGGTTTGGGTTCTCTAATCCTATTCAAATAGCCGCTCTATATATAGGAGGAATTTGAACATAGGAATATAGCTGAAACCAGCATTTAGTTGAGATGGTGGAAGGGGCTAAGCCAGTTTTTAGTCTAAAGAGGGAAGCCTATCAAGTGCTTGGTCTAAACGGGTCTGCTGGGAGTCGCTTAATTCAAACAGCCGCTCTATATAATAGGAGGAATTTGAACATAGAAATATAGCTGAAGCCAGCATTTAGTTGAGATGGTGGAAGGGGCTAAGCCAGTTGTCAGTCTAAAGAGGGAAACGTATCAAGTGCTTGGTCTAAACAGGTCTGCTGGGAGTCGCTTAATTCAAATAGCTGCTCTATATAGGAGGAGGAATTTGAACATAGAAATATAGCTGAAACCAGCATTTAGTTGAGATGATGGAAGGGGCTAAGCCAGTTGTCAGTCTAAGGAGGGAAGCGTATCAAGCGCTTCGTCTAAATCATTAAGCTTTCCATCTAAGCGGGTCTGGTTTAGTTGGGGGATCAATGGATTAACCGGGTCGTTATTCTCACCCAAGAACCACCAGGACCTCACCTCAGCCGGACTAAGGGAAGAGCAGCGAACGACAGGATATTCATTCTCTGTGCCAAAATCCCAGATGCGATTGTCATCCCGCCTCTCAGCCTCCTCTATAGCCCCACTATTGTCCCCATCACACCATTTAGTAATGTTCTCTACTCCAGGAAGTCTATCAAGATCCGCTCCATCGTCCCAAGTAGCATAGTCTCCATCATAGTCGGTCGGCATTCTCAGCTGCTCAGTGGTCCTAGACTCACCAAAATTTCCAAGGCGCATGTTATTGCCACTGGTATCACTATCCCAATAGGAGGTACGAGGATTAGCCAACCGATCTGCCCCAAACGCCAACATCCTAGGAGAATTACCTATGACCACATAAGAATAGGAAATATGACTCCCTTCCTGATTCGACACCAGACCACCTGCCTGCCCCCCGCTCACCTCCTCTGCCACAGCAAAAGAAGCAATAATCGAACCGCTGCCACTACTCCCTAGCAGACCACCCACCTGATCCCCCCCTCTTATATCACCTGCCACAACAAAAGAAGCAACAATCCGAGCCCCTTCAGCATTCCCTATCAAACCACCTACTTTCAGCGAACCATTAACACTAGCCGCTACAGCAAAAGAACCAATAATCCGAGTGGCGCTACTTGACCCTATCCCCATCAGACCACCTACGCCGTCATTTCCACTCAGATTACCCACCACTGCAGAAGAAGAATACACCTGAGCCGATTGACCATCCCCCACCAGACCACCCACTACATCAAACCCTTTCACTTCACCTGCCAGCACCGAGGAATTAATAATTCGAACCTTATTACCAGATCCTACCAAACCGCCTAAACTGTTCACTCGCCCAATCAGCTTAGCTGCTTCCACCGAAGAAGAGTGAATTTCAGCATTTACACCAGCCCCCACTAGACCGCCTACAACCCTTCTCCCGCTCACCTCAGCTGCTTCCACCGAAGAAGAATGAATCTCAACCCTTTCCCCATCCCCCACCAGACCGCCCACCAAACGCCCCCCACTCAGATTACCCACCTCCACCGAAGAAGAATGAACTTCAGCATCTTCACCACCCCCCACCAGACCGCCTATATTATCATCTCCGCTCACCTCATTCGCCACAACCGAAGAAGAATGAACTTCAGCATCTTCACCATCCCCCACCAGACCGCCTACATTACCATCTCCACTCACCTCATTCGCCACAACCGAAGAAGAATGAATCCAAGCCCTTGTCCCATCTCCCAACAGACCGCCTATTCTATCACGACTCCCACTCAGATCACCCACCAGAACCCAAGAAGAATTAATCTGAGCCGAGTCACCATGCCCTACCAAACCGCCCACATCATCACGCCCACTCAGATTACCCACCTCAACCTCAGAATAATCAATCCGAACCGAAGCACCATCACCCACCAAACCACCCACACGATCGTCCCCTCCCAGAGTACCCACCTTAACCGAAGAAGAAGTAATATTAGCCCATTCACCTCGCCCTAACAAACCGCCTACCTGATGATCAGTGCCTCTCAGATTACCTACCTCAACCGAAGAAAAAGTAATCTGGGCCGAAGCACCATCCCCCACTAGACCACCCACACGATCGTCCCCTCTCAGATTACCCACCACAACCGAAGAAGAATGAATCTCAACCCTTTCCCCATCCCCCACCAGACCGCCTATATCATCACTATCACCACCAGTCATGCCGCTCACCTCATCTGCCTCGACCGAAGAAGAATCAATCCAAGCAGATTCACCATTCCCTACCAGACCGCCTACTCTATCACCACTCCCACTTACCTCTCCCACCATCACCGAAGAAGAATTAATCTGAACCAAGTCCCCCTTCCCTACCAGACCGCCTATATCATCACGCCCACTTACCCCATCTCCCATCACCGAAGAAGAATCAATCCAAGCAGATTCACCATTCCCCACCAGACCGCCTACTCTATCACCTTCCCCACTCACCACACCCATCATCGAAGAAGAAACAATCCAAGCAGATTCACCATGCCCTACCAGACCACCTATTCTATTACCTCTCCCACTCACCTCTCCCATCACCGAAGAAGAATCAATCCGAGCCGAAGCACCACTCCCCACCAGACCACCCACATGATCTCTTCCTGCCACCCCATCCCCTCCTACTACAACCGAAGAAGAAACAATCCGAGCAGCTTCACCCCACCCCACCAGAGCACCTACGTGATTCCTACCTCCCACACGCTCGGCACTAAGCCTAAGATTGCGAATCTCCGAACCCGCCGCTATATGACCAAACAAACCGATACAATCTCGACCGCCAGGAATAATCCTTAAACCACTAATCATCCAGCCATTGCCGTCAAAAGTTCCGTTAAAAGGCTCCCCTTGACATCCGCTTGAAGAACCCGTATCACGACCCAGCGGCGGCCAGCCATTATCATCTCCTGCATAACTTTGAATACTTATGTCCGCAATCAACTCATATCCAGCACACTCAATACCAGAAGCACAGCCAGAAGTATTACGCACCCCACTATCCAATAGCTGCCGACCACTGCCATCTAAAGCATAGCGAACTCCATTCAATTCCTCCGCCGTCCCTATCTCTATCAACCCATCCCCGTCCCTATCTATATCCAGCCCATCCGCTACATTATCGCCATCACAATCTTTTAGCACCGAACAACTCTCCCCAGCTAAATTAGTCATCCTCTCTAGCGAATCAGCATCCCCAAAACCATCAGCATCGCAATCAGTCTCTATTACACAATTGACCGCTGCTTCATCTATATCTCTGACAGTATCCCCATCACAATCCGCTAACACCGAACAACTCTCCCCAGCTAAATTAGTCTGTCGCTCTTTCTCATCATTATCCCCCAAACCATCAGCATCGCAATCAGCAAGCAACGAACAACGGATACCACTAGTTGTATTGACCAATGCAGTCCCATTCGCATACACTTCGGCTACATCCAATAAACCATCATTGTCATCATCTGTATCCACACTATTCGCGCGCCGGTCTCCATCCGTATCCAGCCCCGGCCGAAGACCTCCCTTGGCGTAATCCTCAATATTCTCTTCCCAAACCAAAACTAGCGGCACCTCTTGTCTGGTGCCATTAATAAAAATACCTTCAATCATAAAGGTATAATTGGATTGCTCGTCTAAACCAAGAAAATCATAGCTACTATCAATGAACTCGGCTAGGCTAATATTCATATGAGTTATATTGCCACTATCACTGGTCGCGGTGATGTTCAAAGAAACAAACTCGCCAAAGTCCAATGACTGATTGCCTATGCGAAACCCACCCTCTATCGGAGCAAAAGTGAAGCCCGGCTTAACCTCCTCAGGAGACTCCGTGCCTGGATTGTCTCCCGGATCTGACGTGTTTCCCAGACCTGAACTGCTTCCGCTTCCGCCGCCGGCTCCACCGCCAGCACAAGCCGTAAGAGCAACTAATAAGAAACCCGTCCCAACTAAAAGGAAAAGAAACCGCCCAAGCTTGCCAAGCAAACTCTGGCGGAAGAGCCCAAAGAAGAAAAGAAGTCCCCGCATCGAACTAGACAAGTGGGGGGGGGGGGGGGGGCAAAAGAAAACATAGACGAGGCTGGATGGAAGCCACAAAAGCGAGACACAGTGCTCACAATATTAAAGCAGCGAGATTTAGCCGCACCGAAGAAGAAGCGAGGCTTAGCCTCACCAAGAAAAGACATTTGTGTTAGCATAATTCGTAATTGGTTAATGATTACAACTAATAAGGAAAGACATTTTACCATGATTCGTAATTGGTTAATGATTACAACTAATAAGAAAAGATATTTTATCATGATTCGTAATTGGTTAATAATTAAAATTCATAAGCATATTGTTTAGCCATTTATTAGCTAGTGTGAATGATTTCATAGGATTTATTATACCTTAATAAATAGACAATAGACCTATATATACCAATAGACCTATATATACCAATAGACCTATATATACCAATAGACCTATATATACCAAAATATACCAATATAGTTTTTTTCAATATAGATTTTGCCAAACTAGAAAAGGAGCTGCTGTAATCATATTGGCAGTCCTTGTGAAGAACTTCACTGAAGAACTGGCAACACGAATACTTCATTAACGACATTAACAACATTAACAATAAAAATAATCTCATAAGGCTCATCATAGTTTTTTATTCTATCTGTTCTACCTATTCTATATTCATCCTATATTCTATTCTTTTTTACCAAACTAAAAGGAGTGTATTCTAAGATGAAAGTCTTGACTCATTGAAAAAAAATTGCTTTTTTATAAGCTATTTTCATCTTTTATAAGCACTGAATTCACATCAAAGACGCCGAAAACTAGCTGTTTATCTTTATAAATCTCTTCTTTATACATACCTTTTATGCCTTTTATAATCTTTATATCTTTATATCTTTATATCTATATTCTATGTCTATATCTTATGCCTACTATAGTAGGTATCAACCAGCACAGATAAGCCATCATTGATGGATTTTATACTTATATATTATACCTATATATAGGTATATTAAGTATATTAGGCATATTAAGAAATATAGGCATCTCAGGAATGAGTATATATGAGAATGAAGTCCGTCAAGTCTATATAGTTCCTACAAGTAATCAGCTAAAGGACTTAAGTAAGCTCAGTTCCTCTTCCGAACAACTGGCGCTAAATGCCCTCTCAGTAAAAATCATCTGCATATATCGGCGTAATGGCTGATATTTGGCAACATTGCTTCGCAGCCGAATCCCCATAGATGGAAGGCGCAATAAAATTGGCGCTAGGACACAATCCATCATAGTAAGCGGCCTTGGGGCATTATGATAAAGGTCATTCACCAGATGCTGAGTGGAAAAATCTATTAGCCTGGTTCGCAACTCGCGACTCAGCTCGGCTGCCTTATACTTGTTCTTCTCCTTTATTATAGAGTCAGCCAGCCCAATCAAATTGACCTTGACCCGCCATAACTCCATACAAAAAAGTGCCTTGTCACGCGCTTGGGTTGGTATTAGCAGCTGAGATGGAAACCTGTCATCTATATATTGCAAAATGACATCCGGTTCATAAAGCACCATCTCCCTATCTACTAGGGTAGGCACCGCCCGCACCTTATGATAAGGATTAATAACTTTGAGCTCTTCGGGAAGCCGTTTTGGATTCGCAACACTTTTCAATGAGAAATGCACTTTCTTAAGGCGAAGCGCAAAGCGCGCCCGATGAGAATAATGATCCTCTGGCCCCGAATAAAGAGTAATATCAGAGCCTATCTCCTCTTCGCTCTCGGTTGATAAATTAAAAGACTGGTTCATATAAAGATAATTCTACTTAAATCTATCCAAAGAAACTAAAAAATAACAAGATTTTGATGGTATAGATAACAAAGCTGATCCAACAATGCTTCCTACTGGGTGGCAGCAATCGCTTTGCTAATAATCTGGCGAACCTTCCCCGCTTCATCCCATATGAGAAAGTGGCTGGCACCTTCCAAAACCGTAATATCCAAAGGGGCATTCACCATCTTCTCTCTCATATAGATAACATTCTCTACCGAAACCAGCGGGTCCTTGCTCCCTTGTAAAACAAAAACTGGGGAACGAATCCGCTCCCACAACTGGGGGAATTCCTTGCTTTCCTCTTCCATCGCAATGACCTCATCATTGGCTTTACTCAAAACCTGCGGCACCAAATATCTCATGGGCCGATAAGAAAAGAACTTGAAAAGCCCCCATTGATGATCCAAATAAGGACTAACCGTGCCTGCTACTATCACAATAGCACCTACTTTGTCGGGATATAGGGCAGCTAAGAGCGCAACCAAGGTGCCACCATAGGAATGTCCTACCAGAACAACAGGCTCCTCTGAGGACTTAAGTAATTCCGCAATTATGTCAGCCTGCCGCCAGATGGAAACAACCTCTGGCGGGCCACTAGCGCCAAAAGAAGGCCTGTCTATAGCAATATACAGACGACCCGATGGCACAGCACCCATATAACCATCCCATGCGCTTCTGTCGCCAGGAGTGCCATGCAGAAAAATGACCCTCTGCCCTTTAGGGTCTCCCGCTTGAGTGTAATATAAATAGCCACCCATATCAGCAGGCAAGGAAATATTATGAACCGTTATAGCGGCTGCTGCTTTCTTTTCCTCTTTAGTTGGGCCCGGAATCGTGCAGCCAGCAAGAAACCAGGACAACATAAGACTCCAACCAGATATCTGTTTCATCACATTATCTATTTACCAATAGTAGAAATTTTATAGGGAATTATAACTTTGCACCCAAGTCCAAAGGCGCTGATTTACAATAGTAGAAATTTTAGGGGATTATAACACCTATCATCAACAATCAATACAAGTGGGCAGTCTACAAAAAAACAAAAAATAACATTTTTTTCATATAATCTTTAATAAAAGAGCTTTTTTGGGTATAATAGACAAGAATGGATAAATAAATATGAACATATATATGTATAATAAATAAAACCGAATAAATGAATAAAATGATTAATAAACCAAACAACAGAAATTATTCTACTGATTTTCAGAAGGAAGTAGTCAAGCAATTAAGCAATGGCTTCCATTCAAATTAACTAAATACCCCCCTCGGGTGTCGAGAGCTCCTACGGAGCTTTCGGCACCCTTTTTTATATCTCACTCGGGTGTCGCGAGCTCCCACGGAAGTTTCGGCACTCTTTTTTAATCTCGGGTGTCAAGAGTTCCAACGGAGATTTCGCCATCCCTTTTTTCGTATCACCACAAAGCCATCTCTTTAATCGCTAGCACCCTTCCCACGAAGTCGTCGCCATCTCTTTTTTAATCTCGGGTGTCAAGAGTTCCAACGGAGATTTCGCCATCCCTTTTTTCATATCACCACAAAGCCATCTCTTTAATCGCTAGCACCCTTCCCACGAAGTCTTCGCCATCTCCTTAATCGCTAGCACCCTTCCCACGAAGTCGTCGCCATCCCCTTTTTTGTATCACCACAAAGGCATCTCTTTAATTGGCAGCACCCTTCCCACGAAGTCGTCGCCATCCCTTTTTTGTGGCTTCACATCGCCATCTCCTTAATCGCTAGCACCCTTCCCACGAAGTCTTCGCCATCCCTTTTTTGTGGCTTCACATCGCCATCTCCTTAATCGCTAGCACCCTTCCCACGAAGTCGTCGCCATCCCTTTTTTGTGGCTTCACATCGCCATCTTTTTAATTCGCAGCACCCTTCCCACGAAGTCGTCGCCATCCCTTTTTTGTATCACCACAAAGCCATCTCTTTAATTGGCAGCACCCTTCCCACGAAGTCGTCGCCATCCCTTTTTTGTGGCTTCACATCGCCATCTCCTTAATCGCTAGCACCCTTCCCACGAAGTCGTCGCCATCCTTTTTTTGTATCACCACAAAGGCATCTCCTTAATCGCTAGCACCCTTCCCACGAAGTCGTCGCCATCCCTTTTTTGTGGCTTCACATCGCCATCTTTTTAATTCGCAGCACCCTTCCCACGAAGTCGTCGCCATCCCTTTTTTGTATCACCACAAAGGCATCTCTTTAATTCGCAGCACCCTTCCCACGAAGTCGTCGCCATCCCTTTTTTTGTGGCTTCACATCGCCATCTCTTTAATTGCCAGCACCCTTCCCACGAAGTCGTCGCCATCTCCTTAATCGCTAGCACCCTTCCCACGAAGTCGTCGCCATCCCTTTTTTTGTATCACCACAAAGCCATCTCTTCAATCGCTGGCACCCTTCCCACGAAGTCGTCGCCATCCCTTTTTTTATATCACCACAAAGGCATCTCTTTAATTCGCAGCACCTTTTTTGTATTCTCTTTAATAAAAGCATAAGGAAGAGAAAGAAATAGAGAGAATAGAAGTATAATGAAGGAAATGGAAAGAATATATGGACTTATATCCTGGGCTGTGAGATCTCCATCGAGGTGTTTTTTCATTTTTCGCCTTGTCATTTGTCTCACAGCCCGCCTTTATGAGGGGAACCATAAGGAAAAGAGAAATAGAGAGAACGGAAGCATAAGGAAGAGAAGAGAATGGAAAGAATATATCGACTTAGGTTCTGGGCTGTGAGATTCATTCGAGGCGTTTTTTTGCTTTTCGCCTCTTCATTTGTCTCACAGCCCGTCTTTAGGGGCGGGAGTATAAGGAAGAGTAAGCAGTGGAAACGAATAGAGGGAATAGAAGTATAATGAAAGGGGAATGGAAGGCAATAGCGAAAATAGAAACCATCAGACTTCATCTAAACTGCACGGAGTTTTCGACATAGCGAAAATAGAAACCATCAGACTTCATCTAAACTGAATATACCCACTCCATCGGGTGTTGGGAACTCCCACGGGGTTTTCGACACCCTTTTTATATTCTCTTTAATGAAAGTATAATGAAAGAAGGGGAATGGAAGGCAATAGAAAAAATAGAAACCATCAGACTTCATCTAAACTGAATATACCCACTCCATCGGGTGTTGGGAACTCCCACGGAGTTTTCGACACCCTTTTTATATTCTCTTTAATGAAAGTATAATGAAAGAAGGAAATGGAAGGCAATAGAGAAAATAGAAACCATCAGACTTCATCTAAACTGAATATACCCACTCCATCGGGTGTTGGGAACTCCCACGGGGTTTTCGACACCCTTTTTATATTCTCTTTAATGAAAGTATAATGAAAGAAAGGGAATGGAAGGCAATAGCGAAAAGAAACTCATAAAGAATATGAAGAATATCGAAGCTCAATTAGTTAATCTATATCAAGTATTGAAGAGCTACATCGATAGACCTGTCGATAATCCTTTGTATCTGATAACCCCTGGCAGACCTGCACCCATTTATATGGAGATGAGGGAGCGAGATGGCAAGAAAGAAATAATTATCCATGGGGAGCATGTGGCAGCTGTCATTGGCTTGAAAGAGCCAGCTACTTTTACCGCTACCATTGAAGCATGTAATCTTGGCAAGCTAACAAAGGATAGGAAGGTGACCGTTATTAACACAGATGACGCTGATGAAATGGCTTACCTCATTATTGACAAACTCGCTTACATAAGAGAGGTTGAAAGGAAACTCTATACTTATGCTTGATACTCTACAATCTTATAATGAGGGAAAGGGATAGAAGCATAAGGAAAAGAAGGCAATAGAGAGAATAGCGAAAATAGAAATATAATGAAGAGAAGGCAATAGGGGAAATAAAAGTATAAGGAAGAGAAAGAAATGGAAGGCAATAGCGAAAATAGAAGTATAATAGGAGCATAATGAAGGGAAAGAGATAGAAGTATAATGAAGAGAAAGAAATGGAAGGCAAGAGAGAGAATAGCAAAAATAGAAGTATAATGAAGAGAAGAAGATAGAGAGAAAACATATGGACTTAAGTCCTGGGCTGTGAGATTTATTCCGAGGCGTTTTGTTTTTTTGTTTTGATTTCCGCCTCCTCACTAGATCTCGCAGCCCATCTTTATGGGCGGAAGCATAAGGGAGAGAGGGAAATGGAAGGCAATAGCGAAAATAGAAGTATGATAGGAGCATAATGAAGGGAAAGAGATAGAAGCATAAGGAAGAGAAGGAAATGGAGAGGAAAGGAATAGAGAGAATAGAATTATAATGAAGAGAAGAAGATAGAGAGAAAACATATGGACTTAAGTCCTGGGCTGTGAGATTTATTCCGAGGCGTTTTGTTTTTTTGTTTTGATTTCCGCCTCCTCACTAGATCTCGCAGCCCATCTTTATGAGAGGAAGCATAAGGGAAAGAGGGAAATGGAAGGCAATAGCGAAAATAGAAGTATAATAGGAGCATAATGAAGGGAAAGAGATAGAAGCATAAGGAAGAGAAGGAAATGGAGAGGAAAGGAATAGAGAGAATAGAATTATAATGAAGAGAAGAAGATAGAGAGAAAACATATGGACTTAGGTCCTGGGCTGTGAGATTTATTCCGAGGCGTTTTGTTTTTTTGTTTTGATTTCCGCCTCCTCACTAGATCTCGCAGCCCATCTTTATGGGCGGAAGCATAAGGGAGAGAAAGAAATGGAGAGGAAAGGAATAGAGAGAATAAAGGTGCAATGAAGAGAAGGGAATGGAAAGAAATGGAAAGCAATAGAGAGAATAAGAATATAATGAAGAGAAGGGAATGGAAAGAAATGGAAAGCAATAGAGAGAATAAGAGTATAATGAAGAGAAGGGAATGGAAAGAAATGGAAAGCAATAGAGAGAATAAGAGTATAATGAAGAGAAGGGAATGGAAAGAAATGGAAAGCAATAGAAGTATAATGAAAGGAAGAAGATAAGAGCATAAGGAAAAGAAGGCAAGAGAGAGAATAGCAAAAATAGAAGTATAATGAAGAGAAAGAAATGGAAAGAAATGGAAAGCAATGGAAAGCAATAGAAGTATAATGAAAGGAAGAAGATAAGAGCATAAGGAAAAGAAGGCAAGAGAGAGAATAGCAAAAATAGAAGTATAATGAAGAGAAAGAAATGGAAGGCAAGAGAGAGAATAGCAAAAATAGAAGTATAATGAAGAGAAAGAAATGGAAGGCAAGAGAGAGAATAGCAAAAATAGAAGTATAATGAAGAGAAAGAAATGGAAGGCAAGAGAGAGAATAGAAGTATAATGAAGAGAAAAAAATGGAAGGCAATAAGAGAGAATAGAAGTATAATGAAGAGAAAAAAATGGAAGGCAATAAGAGAGGATAGAAGTATAATGAAGAGAAAAAAATGGAAGGCATTAGAGAGAATAGAAGTATAATGAAGAGAAAAAAAATGGAAGGCATTAGAGAGGATAGAAGTATAATGAAGAGAAAAGAAGAAATAGAAGCTATGAGCTTCCTTCTAAATTGAATATACCCCCCCGGGTGTCGAGAACCCCCACGGGGTTTTCGACACCCTTTTTATATCTAGGATGTCGAGAGTTCCCACGGATCTTTCGGTAAAATGGAAAGAATTATTAAAGCACACCCTAGGGTGTCGAGAATTCCCATGGATTTTTCGGCACTCTTTTTATACCCCCCTGGGTGTCGAGAACTCCCACGGAGTTTTCGGCACCCTTTTTATAGCCAGGGCGTCGAGAATCCCCACGGAGTTTTCGACAAAATAGAAAGAATTTATTGAAGCACACCCTAGGGTGTCGGAATTCCCACGGAGTTTTCGACACCCTTTTTATATTCTCTTTTAATAGGAACATAATGAAGAGAAAGGAAAGAAAGAATAGAAGCATGTGAATCCGCCGTATAATGAAGGGAAGAAGATAGAGAGAAATATATGGACGTGCGTCCTTGGCTGTGAGATTTATTCCGAGGCGTTTTGTTTTTTTGTTTGATTTCCGCCTCTTTATATATCTCGCAGCCCCTCTTTATGGGCGGAAGCATAATGAAGGGAATGGAAAGAGAAAAGAGAGAATAAGAAAATAAGAAAATAAGAGTATAATAAAGAGAAAAGAAGAAATAGAAGTTATGAGCTTCCTTCTAAATTGAATATACCCCCCCGGGTGTCGAGGATTCCCACGGAATTCTCGGCACCCTTTTTATATCTAGACAGTCGAGAGCTCCCACAGAATTTTGGGCGAAATAGAAAGAATTATTAAAGCACACCCTAGGGTGTCGAGAATTCCCACGGAGTTTTCGGCACCCTTTTTATAGCTAGGGCGCCGAGAGTTCCCACGGATCTTTCGGCGAAATAGAAAGGATTATTGAAGCACATCCCAGGGTGTCGAGAATTCCCACGGAATTTTCGGCACCCTTTTTTTGTGGCTTCACAGTGCCATCTCTTTAGTTGCCAGCGCCTCTTTTTGTGTTCTCTTTAATATCCTAACAAATCATCTCTTTGCTTTAATTGTCAGCGCTTGTTTGTAATCTCTTATGGGAGCATAAGGAAAAGAAGGGGAAGAGAGAGAAGAGAAACATAAAGAGAAGAAGGGGAAGAGAGAGAAGAGAAGCATAAAGAGAAGAAAGGGGAAGAGAGAGAATAGAAACATAAAGAGAAGAAAGGGGAAGAGAGAGAATAGAAACATAAAGAGAAGAAAGGGGAAGAGAGAGAAGAGAAACATAAAGAGAAGAAAGGGGAAGAGAGAAAAGAGAAGCATAAAGAGAAGAAAGGGGAAGAGAGAGAATAGAAACATAAAGAGAAGAAAGGGGAAGAGAGAAGAGAAGCATCATAGGGAAAAGAAGGCAAGAAATATAAGCCACGAGTTTCCAGCCAAACCGAACATACCCCCCTCGGGTGTCAAGAACTCTCATGGAATTTTCGGTGCTCCGTATCTTTACAAAATAATAGCAAGAAAAGAAAAAACAAGGACAACTAAGCACTATCCCACTTATATAAGCCTAATTAAGACCAATTGCCGCTCAATTTTTTTCTACATCTAGCCACAGATATCAGCAACTTACATTGCGCGCTTGATTCGTCGCTCAATTTTTTTCTACATCTAGCCACAGATATCAGCAACTTACATTGCGCGCTTGATTCGTCGCTCAATTCTTTTCTACATCTAGCCACAGATATCAGCAACTTGGCTATCAAAATGCGACGAAAAAAATTGCTTAGATTTTCGCTAAATCTAGTAAAAAAACCTTAATCTATGGTAAATCTCTGGCAAATCTATGGTAATATAAACGCTCTTATGCTTACCGGCATAGGACTATAAACTATGAGATTATAGATTTGGAGATTATAAGACTGTAAATTTGTGGATTTGTAGATTATAGATTTATAGATTAAGGATTAAGGATGAGACTTACCGGCCTCATTTAGTCTGACAAGGACTAGCCGCATACCTGCGGTGGTTTTTGTATCCATTGCGGATTCTATGGCCGCCGGCATTTCTCATTAATAGAGCTAATATATTATTTTTAAGACTATGACACATTTATCAGGTGGAGAGATGCTAGTGCAAGCCCTTGCTGACGAAGGCATTGAGGAGGTTTATGGTTATCCAGGCGGTGCCTCATTGCATATCTACGATGCGCTCTTCAAACAAGAAAAAGTCAAACATATCTTGGTTCGCCACGAACAGGCAGCCACTCATATGGCAGATGGTTATGCCCGAGCCAGTGGCAAGCCAGGGGTAGTGTTGGTGACCTCCGGCCCCGGCGCAACCAATGCCATTACAGGTATTGCAACCGCCTATATGGATTCAATTCCTATGGTGGTGATATCCGGCCAGGTGGCAAGACCGCTGATAGGACAGGATGCCTTCCAAGAAACCGATATGGTCGGCATATCTCGCCCCATAGTGAAGCACAACTTCATCATTCAAAAGCCGCAAGATATTCCCTATATCATCAAGCAAGCCTTTCATCTAGCAGTTACGGGGCGGCCAGGACCGGTGGTGGTGGATGTTCCCAAGGATGTTACAGATCCAAATACCAAATTCCCCTATGAATATCCTAAGTCTATCAATCTTAGATCCTACAAACCAGTGAAGAAAGGACATAGCGGCCAGATCCGTAAAGCAACCGAGCAGCTGCTAGCAGCGAAAAGACCCGTCATCTATACTGGCGGAGGAATTATCCTTAATAAGGCATCGGAGGAACTGCGCTCCCTAGTAGATATGCTAGACCTACCAGTGACCAACACTCTGATGGGATTGGGCGGCTATCCGGGCGATGGTGAGCGCTTCCTTGGTATGTTGGGGATGCATGGCACCTATACTGCCAATATGGCAATGCATAATAGCGATTTCATCTTGGCGCTAGGAGCAAGATTCGATGATAGGGTCACAAATAATATCTCGCTGTTTTGTCCCCAAGCCAAAATAGCTCATGTAGATATAGACTCTGCTAACATCTCTAAAACTATCAATGCCCATATTCCCATAGTGGGGCCAGTAAAGACCGTGCTCCAAGATATGATTCAACTCATCAAAGAGCAGAAGAAAAAGCTCGATAAAACAGAGCGTGCCGAGTGGTGGAGGCAAATTAACCAATGGCGCGAGCTGGCTCCCCTCGACTATGAGAAATCAACCGATAGCACTATCAAGCCACAGCAGGTGGTCGAAGCCCTCTATGAAACAACCAAGAATATGGATGTCTATATCACTTCGGATGTTGGGCAGCACCAGATGTTTGTCGCCCAATATTACAAATTCGCTAAGCCAAACAGGTGGATTAACTCCGGCGGCTTGGGGACCATGGGCTTTGGTTTTCCCGCCGCTATGGGAGTGAATTTTGCCGCTCCCGACAAGCAGGTCATCTGTGTTACAGGCGAGGGTAGTATCCAAATGTGCATACAAGAACTCTCTACTTGCCGCCAGTATGACATACCGGTAAAGATTGTCAATATCAACAACCAATCATTAGGAATGGTCAAACAATGGCAGGATATGCAGTATGAGGGTCGCCATGCTTCCTCCTATATGGAATCGCTACCAGATTTCATCAGGCTGGTGGAGTCCTATGGCCATCGTGGCTTCAAAATAACCGACCAGAAGGAGCTGCTGCCCTGTCTGAAAAAGGTGTTTAGTAAGCATAGCAAGGAACTCGTGTTCCTAGATATCTATGTAGATCCTGCTGAACATGTCTATCCTATGCATATCAAGGATCATGCCATCAATGAAATGTGGCTGAGCAAAACCAAGAGGACGCCCCTATGAGTAAGCAACAAAAAGATGAAATCAATGTAATCAGTGTGCTATTAGAAAATGAGGCTGGCGCACTCGCACGGGTGGTGGGGCTTTTCGCCCAGCGTGGCTACAATATTGAAAGTATGACTGTGGCTCCCACCCAAGATCCCACTCTATCAAGACTGACGCTCACTACCTATGCGCCCGAAATGGAACAAATATCCAAGCAGCTACATAAGATAGTGCCAGTATATAAGGTGATGGAACTGTCACGAGACATTTCCTATTTGGAAAGAGAAATCTTGCTCATTAAGCTGCGCGCTCTGGGCGAACAGCGTGCCGAACTCAAACGACTTACCGATATATTCAACGGCAAGATAGTGGATGTCACTGCTTCTAGCTATACGATTGAGCTGACCGGCCGTAGCAAGGAGATAGATGCCTTTATCCGCAATTTCGATAACAAGAATATCTTAGAGTTTGTCCGCAGCGGAATCACCGGCCTGGCTCGCGGCGCCAAGGGCTTCGCTATATCTACAATAGTAGAAATTTAATATCACTCCTAGACCTTTTGCTGGGAGCGGTTGGGTGATAAGCTTCTTCTTTGCTAAATTTCCTATCCAGCGTAACCACCGGAAGCAAGAAAAAGTCGCCGGTTAGGGCACCTAACTTTTTCATGTCTTGCCTATTTGGCGGAATTAGTCGGCGCGATTACAAAAAGAAGCGGTAGGATAATTGCTTATCTATTAAGCAATGCCACCCGCATCAATACGACTTATCTATATTGTTACGACGACTGTTTTTCTATCCGCTTCAATCTTTGCCTCTGCACAATATTTTTTCACCAACCATAGCAAGTTTACACAATCCTTTCGTCCACGGATTAGGATTGTATTTAGCAAGACCACAGAGAGCTCGGCAAAGTACCTCTGCTGCCTTACATTTATCCACCTTTATCAAACTATGAGCTTCCGCTGCCTCTGGTTCGCATCCCATACACTTAGCACATTCTTGAAGGACAAGCAAAACTTGCTCTTTTTCTTTCTCGGTCATTTTCATAATGATACCTCTTTATTTAATTGAATAATGAAATGCGAATTTGCATCATAAGTGCATCACCTCTTGGATGGGATTATATAATCCCGTCAAAGAAGTGATGCATTGGTAGTGAGAATTTGCCGTATACTAAACATATGACTAAACAAACAATTAGGGCTGGAGTTGTTCATAGGGTGCCGAAGGATCTTCGCGGGGTGCTTGAATCAAACATTGGTCTGCTTGAAAAGTGGAATGGGCTAACGCCTCTTGCTCGCAATGAGTGGATCTGTTGGGTGACCCTAGTGAAGCGGGTTGAGACGCGCAAAAAACACCTCAACCGACTCTGTGAGGATTTGCGAAAAGGGAAACGGCGGCCATGTTGTTGGGCTGGTTGTCCTCACCGACAACCAAAGACTAAGTCTGATATTAACAAACGCAAAAATTAAGCTAGAGAAATACCCCTAAAATCATCCAGAGACCTAATGAATGCTCTTTGTTGTTCAGGTGAGGAGGTGATAGGGAAGTGCAGCGGACAGTGGGATAATCGGTTGAAGTGCTAAAGTCCCAAATGGAATTGCTATTGTTTTTTGTGTTTGAAGATGGGTGAATCTAATCCCCCAAAGATCTAATGAATGCTCTTTGTTGTTCAGGTGAGGAGGTGATAGGGAAGTGCAGCGAAGAGAGTCCCCTAATTATCCAGAGAGTTAATGAACGCTCTTTGTTGTTCAGGTGAGGAGGTGATAGGGAAGTGCAGCGAAGAGAGTCCCCTAATTATCCAGAGAGTTAATGAACGCTCTTTGTTGTTCAGGGGAGGAGGTGATAGGGAAGGGCAGCGAATAGTGGACCCTAATCCCCCAGAGATCTAATAAAATCACTTTGTTGTTCAGGTGAGGAGGTGATAGGGAAGGGCAGCGAATAGTGGACCCTAATCCCCCAGAGATCTAATAAACGCTCTTTGTTGCTGAGGGGTGGAGGTAATAGGGCAGTGCAGCGAAGAGTAGCCCCTAATCACCCAGAGATCTAATAAACGCTCTTTGTTGCTGAGGGGTGGAGGTAATAGGGCAGTGCAGCGAAGAGTAGCCCCTAATCACCCAGAGAGTTAATGAACGCTCTTTGTTGTTCAGGTGAGGAGGTGATAGGGCAGTGCAGCGAAGAGCGGGATAATCACTTGAAGTGCCAAAATGCCAATTTGTGTTTGTAGATGGTTGCCCCTAATCACCCAGAGAGTTAATGAAGGCTCTTTGTTGTTCAGGGGAGGGATGATAGGGCAGTGCAGCGAAGAGTGGCCCTAATCACCCAAAGACCTAATGAAATCTCTTTGTTGTTGAGGGGGGATAGGAGTGCAGCGAAGAGCGGGATAATCACTTGAAGTGCCAAAATCCCAAATGGTATTGGTATCCGTTTCTTCGCTTCCATCTATTTCACCATCATAGTTGGTATCACACCAATGCGTGTTATCATCTTCCCCAGTATCAGTTTGACTATCCCCATCCGCATTGTCAAAGTCTATGGTGTTATCCCAATTAACATATACATTGGTATAGTCAGTGGGGGATTGTAGTCGTTGAGTAGTTCTCCTATCCCTATCGCTTGACAAGCCGACGATGCTATCCCAATAAGAATAATCCCTAGCAAAACCAATGGCATGTCCTATTAATCCTCCAACATTGCTTCCTGTTCCAGTAATCTGATGAGAAACCGCTAAAGAAGAGAACATAATCACACTCTGGCCCCTACCAGACAAACCACCTAGGTTGTTGTTACCACTAATCCTTTCGGAGAAAGCAGCCGACTTAGTAAGAGTGATCACCCAGGCTTCGCCTATCAAACCCCCTACATCATCGTTTCCGATTACTTGGCTAGTAAGAGCAGCAGAACCAAGCATACTGCTTTGCCTTAATATACCAACTGCCCCACCAGTCTTATTTAGCCCGTCTATTTGAGCGCCTAAGACAATAGAATCTATAATAGTCACACCTTGAGCCCAACCCACCAGACCGCCTATAAAACTAAGCCTCCCATCAACTTCATCACCAGTAAAACTAATATGGGTCATGCTAGAAACATCGCTACGGCCTGTCACCCCGCCTACATAACTCTGCCCACTTACATTAGCAGCAAGAAAGACCGCTTCTACCTTAGTAGAGGAAAGTTTGCCTACTAACCCACCCACATAGTCATCGCCATGAATTCTTGAAGAATCAATTGTAATGGTGGTAATACTAGCCCTTTTCGCCTCACCTGCCAGGATGCCCACTTTGTCATCGCCTTCTACATCCGCATTTGCTAGAGTCAGATTGCGAAGCTCGCCACCAACCTGACCAAACAGACCAACACAGTCCTCCGTCGATCTTGCTATATGCAAATTGTGAATAGTGAAGTCATTGCCTTCAAAAATAGTATCGAAACCGTCTCCCTGACAGCCATCATCCCCATCATCCTGTCCTAGGGGTTGCCATCCCTTGTCTCCATCTCTATCGGCATAAGCAACCAGGTCAATATCGGCAGCCAACTCATAGCCGTCGCAGTCCAAGATATCCTCTCCATTGCCACAACCAAGGGTGTCTAATGGCCCATCTTGGCTTAGGCGGCGGCCGCTAGCATCTAGCTGATAGCGAACCGCATCCAGCTCGGTAGCATTATTAATCTCAATTAAACCATCTCCATCTCTATCAAGATCGCAGGCATCACCATGAGTGTCCAAATCGCTATCTTGTTGGGATGGATTAGATAAAAGAGGACAGTTATCCACCTCAGTAAGAGCACCATCGCCATCACGATCCGCATCACAGACATTGCCCTCACCATCCCCATCCATATCCAGCTGACTCGGGTTGAAAACAACCGGACAGTTATCCCCATTATCGCCAACAACATCGCCATCAGTGTCAATCCGCTCATTGGGGTCAAGCGAAAAGGCGTCCTGATTATCGTTTATGCCATCGCCATCGCAATCGGCTTGCTCCGAACAGGGGCGACCATTAAATTCTCCTACATCAAAAGCATCGGCAATGTCATCACCATCCGTATCGCCAAACAATTCAGGCAAGAGTGCCCTTTGGCGCGAGGATATCTCAGGCAAGCAGTTCAATGCTGGATATTCATCCGACCGACCTAAATCCCAGATGTCCTCCCTCCTCTCATCAGGGCCTATGATACCATCACGATTAGTATCGCACCAGCGAGTAGTGTCTTCCACATTACCATCACGGTTTAGGTCCACCCCATCATCCCAACTGGCATAAATACCACTAAAGCTTGTCGGAGATTGTAAATCCAAGTAGCTCTTGGCAAAAGCATCTAAAGGCATGTCCCTGTTAAGGAAAGCCCAATAGGAATCATCAATCCTAACCGAAGTGTTGCTCCCGACCAACCCGTTGGTATCAGAGGAGCCTTGGATATCTGAAACAACCGTATAGGACGAAGCTAGGGTGATGCCGACTGCTGTCCCTATCAAACCGCCAATTCTATCATCGCCGACGATAGCAACACCCGAAACCATGGAAGAGACAATTTGGGTATCATCACAAGACCCCATCAAACCACCTACCTCACGACTTCCGTTGATTAAAGAAAAACGAGCCATTGAACCAACTACCGTCTGTCCTAAAGGCTGATAAAAAGAGCACCCGCCTATTAAACCGCCTAACAGATTTTGGCCGTGTAGTTCATTCAAAAAGGCCATGGAACCACTGATTCTCATATCCCAGCTATGCCCAATCAAACCACCTACCCGATCTTGGCCACGAATATAATTGCTAAGAGCAGAAGAATAGCTTATAGTGGAATCAACATTACGCCCTATCAAGCCACCAACCTGGTCATCCCCAACTATCCGACTGCTGACCACAGCAGAAGCGGAAACAATCTCGCCATTGAAAAGATGCCCAATCAAACCGCCTACATAGTTTTCTTCGCCTCTCAATGTGGCTGAAGAAACATTCGTAGTCCGAATTGTTATACGGGTAGCATAGCCGGCTAAAATGCCTATCCTTTCCTTCCCTGTGATATGAGTCGCTTCCACCTCAAGATTACGCACCTCCCCATCCTTGATATGACCAAACAAGCCAACACAACCCTCAGTCGGGCGAGCAATCCTCAGCCCGCTTATGGTTCGACCATTACCCTCAAACACTGCATTAAAGCCATCCCCTTGGCAACCTTCCTCAGTCCTATTTATATCCTCCCCAATCGGCTGCCATCCCTCATCAGCGGTAATATAATCGGTTAAATTAATGTCGCTTATCAACTCATAACCATTACAGCCTCCTATTGGACAACCAATCCTACTCAGGGGCATATCTTCGGCTGTCCGTCGGCCAGTGCCATTTAATTGATAGCGAACCGCATCCAGCTCGGCAGCTGTGGCAATCTCGATTAAACCATCGCCATCAAAATCCAGCTCACAAGCATCGGCATACTCATCCCCATCAAGGTCCCGTTGAGACGGATTGAAGTCGCTCGGACAGTTATCGCCAAGGTTGGTATAACCATCGCCATCCATATCCAGATCACAAACATCACCATAGCCATCGCCATCCATATCCTCTTGAGCAGAATTGGCAATCAGCGGGCAGTTATCCTCACCATCCCCTATCCGGTCGCCATCCTCATCCGAGCTCTCAGTCGGGTCGCCCGGAAAAAGATCGCGCCTATCCTCTGTCCCATCCCCATCTGTATCCAAATCCAAACTGAAAACATGGTCGTTAATAACTGGCTTGCCATCGATTAGCTGCCAGCTAGAGCGCTGTAAGACAGTGGCATCCGGCGTGCATCTAATGGCCGGATATTGACTCCCGCTGCCAAAATCCCAAATAAGATTGTCTGGCCGTCTCTCATCAGAATCCAGCATGCCATTGCGATTAAGGTCACACCATGGCAATGCCTCATCAGTATTGATAGTCTCATCCCAAGTTTCATAGATGTCGCTATAATCAGTGGGCGATCGCAACTGGCTCGTAGTTCTCGCCGCCCTCCCAGTTATGCCACTCACAGTGCTGTCCCAATAAGAACGAACTATGGTAGCAGTCCCTGCTCCCACCAAACCATTCGCCGGAGACCCAGGGCCCGATGTTATTAACGAACCAAAAACCGCATAGGAATGGAATATGCGGCCATCTCGAATACCCCCCAACCCACTGACATCACTTCCTGCTCCTGATATAGTGCCAGCTACAGCATAAGAATGGCTCACCTTAGAAGAGCCAACTGCCTGCCCTATCAGACCACCAGTAAAACTTGAGACCGGTCTTCTCGCCAGCAAAGAATCCGAGATTGCATAGGAAGCAGTCACTCTGAGATCCTTACCATAACCTACTAGGCCGCCAACTCTGCTATAGGTATCGATCAAGCGGACAAAACTAAAAGAAGAAGTAACCTTTGTGTCGGTGCCCTTTCCTACCAGACCACCAACATTTGAATATCCCCTTATGCTATCCACCCGAGCAGAAGAAGAGTGAATGTCTGAATTCTCATCCTGTCCTACCAAACCACCAAAACCAAGAACATAAGAGGAACTAGCAGTGAGATTGCTACCGGTTGCAGTAAGACCGACCAATTCCATATGACGAGAAGATCCTATCAATCCGCCTACAAATTCAACCCCCTCAATAGTAGCAAAAACAACTGAAGAAGAAAAGACCTTGGCGCGATCACCATAGGCTATCATACCGCCCACATACTTTCTTCCTATAACTCTATCCACTTCCAAATGGAGATTGCGAATGACCCCCTGCGATTCAAGCTTGCCAAATAGACCAACACAATCCTCAGTCGGGCGGTTAATGACAAGCCCACTTATCCTATTGCCATTGCCTTCAAACACAGCGCCAAATCCTTCCCCTTGACAATCGTCCATGGTCGGCTCTGTATCATGTCCCAGCGGCTGCCAGCTAAATTCTGGCCCATAATAGCCAGACAAACTAATGTTTGCTACCAATTCATAGCCTATGCACGCCCCATCGCCACAGCCTGTTTGGTCTAAAGGAGCAACCAAAGACCGCCGCCTGCCACTGCCATCCAGTTGATAACGCACCCTATCCAGCTCAGGCGCGGTGGCAATCTCTATCAAACCATCGCCATCAACATCTATATCGGCATTATTCCCCACCCCATCATTGTCGTCATCAGCCCATTCACTTGCATCCACTGGAAACGGATCCAAGCCATCATCAACCCCATCCCCATCACAATCCGCCAGCTCTGAACATTCAATCCCAGCAAATTGGTCGAGATAATCAACGATGGAATCTCCATCAGTATCTTCAAATAGGAAGGGAAACCTCTGCGCCACCCATGCTGGCGGCTGAGGCGGGCAACGGAGACTAGGATAGTCTTGCTTGCCACCAAAATCCCAAATCCGATTGTCTAACTGCCGCTCGGTCTCATCTATCAAACCATCCGCATTCCTATCACACCATCTCGTGATAGGATCAGTCCCTGTCGCCAGGTCATTATTCAAAGTAGCAAAATCTACATCAATATCTATCGCTTGATTCCAATGACTATAGATGCCAGTATAGTCCACGGGGGATTTTAATGCCAGGCTAGGCTGAGCTGTCTCATCATAATAATTTGCAGTATAAGAAGGGCGAGCCTCCTCCGACCCCACTAAATCAGCATCTATCCCTAGCAACTCCAATAGACTCTTGTCTCTACTAATACTGACAGCCGTCCTATCCCAATAGGAATATGCCAACCTATGACCAAGAGGACTATCTCTACCTCCTATTAAAGGACTAGAAAAGTTGCCAGCCGCCGAAATCTTCTTAGTGACCGCATAGGAGCTGCTCACATAACTATCTTCAGTCACCCTTCCGATTAGGCCGCCAATCTGAGTTCCCCCTCTTATCTCGCCAATCGCAGCTGTGGAATGAATCAACTTATGAGCGCGCGAATCACCTACCAAACCGCCTACCTGAACAGATCCTTGGATATTATGGCCCTTAGCATAGGAAGCAATGAAAGTAGAAAAAGTGCTCCTTCCCACTAGTCCCCCTACGTCACTACCGCCGCCTTGCCCCATCCCCTGCACCATATTAGACAGAGCATAAGAATAATAGACGCTGCTCCTTGCTGACCAGCCCACCAGACCGCCAACACGACCTCGACCGTCTACAGTATCAGTAGCCGCATAAGAATAATAGATACTGCTACTCGCTAACCAACCCACTAGACCGCCAACCCGAGCTCGTCCCTTGATAGTATCAGTAACTGCATAAGAGTAGATGATCCTGGTCTCTTCTGTTCTCCCCACCAGACCGCCTATATAGTCTGAACCACTGAGGTTATGACTAGCAGCTGCCGAAGAAGAGATGATCCTGCCACCATCTGCTCTTCCCACCAGACCACCTATATGATCCGAACCACTGAGGTTATGATGAACAAAAACCGAGACCTCGGCAATCGCAGCAGAATTGATAGCACCAGCTAGACTCCCCACAAGATTAGCTCCTCTAATTGAAATCGCCGCCAAACTGAGATTACGAACCTCCCCTTGATTAATAGAACCGAAGAGTCCGATACAACTTTTGGTCGGCTGATCCATCCTTAGTCCGCTTATCCTATTGCCATTGCCTTCAAATATCCCACTAAATGACTCGCTTGAACAGCCACTATCAAATGGCCAGCTATCTGCTGTAGCATTGCTTGCAGTATTATTCTGCCCTATAGGTCGCCAATTAGGGAACTCAGCCAAACTAATATTGTCTATCAGCTCATAACCATTACAACCTCCTATCGGACAACCTTCCCTATTCAGCCGCATATCCTTCACCGTCCGTTTGCCACTGCCATCTAATTGATAGCGAATCTCATCCAGTTCAATGGCATTGGCAACCTCAATCAAGCCATCATCGTCCCTATCCACATCCACACCCTTCTCTACCCTTAACACAAAATTATAGCTCCTGTCATAATCGGCGGTGAGATTAACCTCAATGGGCTGGATGCCATTGGTCAAAGACCACAAATCAAGCTCGCAACTAAGTTGATGGGAAGCTATATTTGCCGCGACCTCCGCCTCGCCCCCAACTGAGCACTTGCCAGTATAGTCTCCTGGATAGCTAGCAGGATCTATGGTCGCGGTGAAATTATAATAGTGAGTCATGGTAAGGGCCGGGCTGGTTTGGTTAAGCTGAGGGCTATCACCCAAAATCACGAAAGACTGCCGAATGGTATTCTCATTAGCTAGGCTATCGGTTGCGGTCAAGGTTAGCCAGTGACGGCCGGTTGACAATGAATGAGGCGAAGCCGGTAAAGTAAAACTATAGATGTCATCTGTCCCAGTTAATACTTCTGTTGCCCCATCATCCAGCTGATAGCTAACAGAGCTTATATTAGATAGGTCTAGTATCAGCACCTCAACAGCTTGCCCAGCATAGTCGGCACCATAGACTTCCGCTAGATTTAGAATCTGGATGCTGGGCGGAGTTCTATCAATGGTAAAGTCAAAACTATATTCATAATCAATCTCATAGTCAGGCGTCAAAACAATAACCAGAGAATAGATGCCATCCGATACACCAGCCAGATTTAGCTGGCATGACAAGAGGTTGTTCACGATGGTGGCATTTTCTAAATCACCATTTAGATTGCATGTGCCATTGTAAGCACCCAGGTAGCTGCCAGCATCTAAGCGTACCGTGAGGTTATAGCTATTAAGATTGGTTCTATCGGCACTTGTTAGCTCAACAGTTGGGCGGTCTTTCAGAACAAGAAAATCATGTAAATACAAATGACTATTCCCTAAGGAATCGCTAAGATTAAACTCAATCTGATGGCCGCCAGTCGGCAATAGAGAGACGGGCATAACAAAACTCCATTCATCACTCGTCCCATTGCGCGCCAAGACCCCAGCGGCAAGCTGGCCGATACACCAGTCGGCTGTGGTCACCTCAGAGTAGCTATCCATGATAATGAGCCGCTGAGTCGATTCACTGCTATTATATTGTCTGGCAACAGTAGTCAAATCAATCGAAGGAGGCGTAGTATCGCGCACTATGCTGAAAGTGTAGTCATAGGTCTCTGCCAGATTGACCGCAGTTAAGGTCACATTCGCCCTATGAGGCCCATCCGTATCAAACATCAAAGAACAGGAGAGCCGATTATCTACCACCTCCCCTGCCGAAGCCGTAGCGCCTTCCAGCTGGCAACTGGCGGTGAAGTCTCCGGCATAGCTGCCTGGGTCTAGGTCAGCCGTCAATCTATAGGTGCTATTGGTGGTAATAACAGGGCTGGTTAGGTTGAGGTGAGGCACATCCCGCACAACACGCAGACTCACTTCCCTAGTACCAACATTGCCGACCCGGTCCTCCGCTCTAATCAATATGCGATAGCTATCAGTTGGCAGTGCTAAAAAAAGCATATAGCCTCCGTCGCTTGCGACTAGAGATTCAAAAGCCCCGTTATCCAGTCTATAACTAACCTCCTTTATGGCAGACAAACTATCAGAGATTACAACCAAGATATTGACGTCTCCTTGACCATATGGGTCTTGCAAAAAAGGAAAGGAAATGGTCGGAGGCTGTGTATCTTTTACTAGTGGAATAAAAGAACTATAGGTTCTTCCATATTCGGTTGCTGTCAATAATATTTCTACCATATGTGAGCCATCCATCAAGCTAGATAAGACCAAATCGCAAGTTAAACTGTCCGAACTAATATTAGCAACCACTGACTGACTAGCTAGTCGGCATTCCCCACTATATTCCCCTTCATAGCTGCCAGAATCTATGGTCGCCTCTAACCTATAGATCCTAGCATTGGTCGCATTCGCGCTGGTGATATCAAGAGTCGGGCTGTCGCGCAACAAAACAAAAGAGGCTATCTCAGTTGTCTCATGGTCTAAGACATCCACCGCCCGAACCTCAATGCTATGGCGTCCTGTCCCTAATGAATCGGGCAGAGCAATGACATAAGCATCACCATCCTTTCTCAGGGATCTGACAACCCCATCGGCTAGGCTGTAGTTTGCCGTAACATTGGTGAGGTCTTCTATTGTTATCAAAAGCCGAGAATTCTGGCTATCATAACTAGTCAAAATAACAGGTGGCAGTGTATCCCTAGTGACATTCACCTCCAAAACATATGGATTACTACCGTCTCTATTCACGTCCAAATCGATAGAATGAACACCGTCTTCTTGGATTGCGAATGAACAGCTGATCACCTTAGCTTCTATACTCGCTAAGACTGTCTGGTTATTAAAACGACATCCCGCCCGCAACCCATCAAGCAATGCATCATTAACAACCTCAACCCGCAAATCATAGGCACCATTGCCAATGATAAGCGGACTGATTATAGTAAAATCGCTTAAGGTTATATTGACCGCAGCCGGTTCAGCTGGTGAGCTACTGCCGAAAGATCCACCTCCGCCCACACAAGCAGACAATAAAAACAAGAATATCAGCTGACATAGATAGCCTAGACGAAACAGCCTAAACGAAAAATATGCTCTATATTTGTTTTTAGTTAGCTTTTTATCTAGCTCCTTATTTGGCTTCACGATGAAAAATGCTTGAGAAGTATTAACTGTCTTCGTTAAGACAAGCCTCTTCATCACTACATCGCCCCCCCCCCCCCCCCCCCCCCCCAACTACATAAACGAGCCTCCTCACGATATTTAATAAATAATTCATTTGAATCTCCTCATTGTCAAATCATAAATTATAGTAAATTATTAGTATTTAATGTATTTTTTTATTTTAATTTAATCGCATTTCATGTCTCTTTTCGTTGCTAGCTAAGCGCCAAGTCCCAAAAGGAACTCCCTTTTGTAGATAGTTACCCCTAATCGCCCAGAGAGTTAATGAAGGCTCTTTGTTGTTCAGGCGAGGATATGATAGAGCAGTGCAGCGAAGAGTTGCCCCTAATCACTCAGAGAGTTAATGAACGCTCTTTGTTGTTCAGGGGAGGGATGATAGGGCAGGGCAGCGAAGAGTGGGATAATCGGTTGAAGTGCCGAGATCCTAAATAGAATTACTCCTTTTTGTGTTTGTAGATGGTTGCCTCTAATCGCCCAGAGAGTTAATGAAGGCTCTTTGTTGTTCAGGCGAGGATATGATAGAGCAGTGCAGCGAAGAGTTGCCCCTAATCACTCAGAGAGTTAATGAAGGCTCTTTGTTGTTCAGAGGAGGGATGATAGAGCAGGGCAGCGAAGAGTGGCCCTAATCCCCCAGAGAGTTAATGAAGGCTCTTTGTTGTTCAAGCGAGGATATGATAGAGCAGTGCAGCGAAGAGTTGCCCCTAATCACTCAGAGAGTTAATGAACGCTCTTTGTTGTTCAGGGGAGGGATGATAGGGCAGGGCAGCGAAGAGTGGGATAATCGGTTGAAGTGCCGAGATCCTAAATAGAATTACTCCTTTTTGTGTTTGTAGATGGTTGCCTCTAATCGCCCAGAGAGTTAATGAAGGCTCTTTGTTGTTCAGGCGAGGATATGGTAGAGCAGGGCAGCGAAGAGTGGCCCTAATCCCCCAGAGAGTTAATGAAGGCTCTTTGTTGTTCAGAGGAGGGATGATAGAGCAGGGCAGCGAAGAGTGGCCCCTAATCCCCCAGAGATCTAATAAAATCACTTTGTTGTTCAGGTGAGGAGGTAATAGGGAAGTGCAGCGGACGGTGGGATAATCACTTGAAGAGCCGAAATCCCAAATGGAATTGTTCTTTTTTAGGTTTGTAGATAGCCTCTCCTAATCACCCAGAGATCTAATAAACGCTCTTTGTTGTTCAAGCAAGGAGATGATAAGGGAAGGGCAGCGAAGAGTGTCCCCTAATCACCCAGAGATCTAATAAACGCTCTTTGTTGTTCAGGCGAGGATAGGGGAAGGGCAGCGAAGAGTGGCCCCTAATCCCCCAAAGATCTAATAAACGCTCTTTGTCTTTCAGGCAAGGATAGGGGAAGGGCAGCGAAGAGTGGGATAATCACTTGAAGTGCCGAAATCCTAAATGGGATTGCTGCTTGTTGTGTTTGTGGATAGTTGCCCCTAATCACCCAAAGATCTAATGAACGCTCTTTGTTGTTCAGGCGAGGATAGGGGAAGTGCAGCGAAGAGTGTCCCCTAATCACCCAGAGATCTAATGAACGCTCTTTGTTGCTGAGGCGTGATAGGAGTGCAGCGAAGAGTGGGATAATCGGTTGAAGTGCCGAAATTCCAAATGGAATTATTATTGCTTCTTTCGTTTCTAATTATCCAAAGATCTAATGAACTCTCTTTGTTGTTGAGGCGTGATAGGAGTGCAGCGGACAGTGGGATAATCGGTTGAGGTGCCGAAATCCCAAATGGTATTAGTATCGCTTCCTTCGTTGCTATCTATTTCACCGTCATAATTGGTATCACACCAAAGGGTGTTATCATCTGCCCCAGTATCAGCTTGACCATCTCTGTCCGCATTGTCAAAGTCTATGGCGTCATCCCAATTAGCATATACATCTGTATAGCCAGTGGGGGATTGTAGCTGCTGAGAAGTTCTCCTATCCCCATTACTTGACAAGCCGGCGATGCTATCCCAATAAGAATGATATCCGCTAAAACCACGGTCAAATCCTACTAATCCTCCAATATGATATTCTATTCCAGTAACCTGATGTGAAACCGCTATCTGATGAGAAACCGCTAAAGAAGAGAACATCCTAACAGCCTCGCCTCTACCAAACAAACCACCTAGTTGGTTTTTACCACTAATCTCCCCAGAGAAGGCAGCCGACATCGCAAGAGTGATCACCCCGGCTTCGCCTATCAAACCTCCCACATCATAGCCACTTCCAATTACCTGGCTAGTAAGAGCAGCTGAGCCAAGTATATTGGTTCGCACCGATCGGCCAACTGCACCACCAACATCATCTTTCCCACTCACCTGAGCGCCTAAGACAATAGAATCCATAATAGTCGTCTTTTCAGCCCACCCCATCAGACCGCCTATATGATCATGTCTTCCTTCAACCTTATCACCAGTAAAACTGCCATGGCTCAGACTAGAGCCATCACCACGGCCTATCACGCCGCCTACATACTCGTCTCCACTCACATTAGCAGCAAGAAAGACCGCTTCTACCTTAGTAGAGGAAAGTTTGCCTACTAACCCACCCACATAGTCATCGCCATGAATTCTTGAAGAGCTAATTGTAATGGTGGTAATACTAGCCCCATCCACCTCACCTGCCAAGATCCCCACTCTGTCGTCGCCTTCTACATCCGCACCTGCTAGAGTCAGATTGCGAAGCTCGCCACCAACCTGACCAAACAGACCAACACAGTCCTCCTTCGATCTTGCTATATGCAAATTGTGAATACTAAAGTCATTGCCTTCAAAAATAGTATCGAAACTATCTCCTTGACAACCAGGGGCACCCCTATCATGATCATGTCCTAGGGGTTGCCATCCCTTGTCTTCATCCCTATCGGCATAAGCAACCAGGTCAATATCGGCAGCCAACTCATAGCCGTCGCAGTCCAAGATCTCCTCTCCATTGCCACAACCGACTGTGTCTAATGGCCCATCTTGGCTTAGGCGGCGGCCGCTAGCATCTAGCTGATAGCGAACCGCATCCAGCTCGGTAGCATTATTAATCTCAATTAAACCATCTCCATCTATATCAACATCGCAGGCATCACCATGAGTGTCCAAATCGCTATCTTGTTGGGTGGGATTGGACACAAGAGGACAGTTATCCACCTCAGTAAAAGCACCATCGCCATCACGATCCGCATCACAGGCATTGCCCTCACCATCCCCATCAGTATCCAGCTGACTCGGGTTGAAAACAACCGGACAGTTATCTCCATTATCGCCAACAACATCGCCATCAGTGTCAATCTGCTCATTTGGGTCAAGCGGAAAAAGGTCCTGATTATCGTTTATGCCATCGCCATCGCAATCGGCTTGCTCCGAACAGGGGCGGCCATTAAGGTCTCCTACATCAAAAGCATCGGCGATGTCATCACCATCCGTATCGTCGAACAATTCAGGCAAGAGCGCCCTTTGTCGCGAGGATATCTCAGGCAAGCAATTCAATGTTGGATATTCATCCGACCGCCCCAAATCCCAGATGTCCTGCCTCCTCTCATCAGAACCTATGATACCATCACGATTAGTATCACACCAGCGAGTGGTGTCTTCCACACTGTCATCAAAGTCTAGGTCCGCCCCGTCATCCCAACTGGCATAAATACCACTAAAGCTTGTCGGAGATTGTAAATCCAAATAGGTCTTGGCAAAAGCATCTAAAGGCAAATCCCTGCTAAGCAAAGCCCAATAGGAATCATCAATCCTAACCGAAGTGTTGCTCCCGACCAACCCGTTGGTATTAGAGATGCCTTGGATATCAAGAACAACTGCATAGGACGAAGTTAAGTTGGTGCCGCTAGCTTCCCCTATCAAACCGCCAATGCTATCATCGCCGACGATAGCAACGCCCGAAGCCATGGAAGAGACAATTTGGGCATTATCACAAGACCCCATCAAACCACCTATCTCCAAACCACCTAGCTCCACACCATTTATCTCTCTCTTATCTCCGCTGATTAAGGAAAAACGAGCCAGCGAACCAACTATGGTCTGGGTCGAACTATGGCGAGTGCATATGCCTATTAAACCGCCTACCTGGCTTAGTCCACGTATTTCAGCGAAAAAAGCCAAGGAATCACTGATTCTCATATCCCTGATAAAGCCAATCAGACCACCTATCTGGTCTCCGCGGCCATGAATAGCTTTGCCAATAGCAGAAGAATAGCTTATAGTGGATAGAGAACTACGCCCTATCAAGCCACCAACCCGGTTCATCCCAGCTATCTCACTACTGACCACAGCAGAAGCGGCAACAATCTCGCCATTGAAAAGATGCCCAATCAAACCGCCTACATGGTCTTCTTCACCTCTCAGTGTAGCTGAGGAAACATTCGTCGCAAGAATTGTCGCGCTGGTAGCAAAGCCGGCTAAGATACCCACCTCATTACTCCCGCTGATATGAGTGGCTTCCACCTGAAGATTGCGCACCTCCCCACCTTCGATATGACCAAACAAGCCAACACAGTCCTCAACCGGGCGAGCAATCCTCAGCCCGCTTATAGTTCGACCATTACCTTCAAACTCCGAACTAAAGCCGTCCCCTTGACAATCCTGTCTAGCCATATTTGTGTCTTTCCCAATCGGCTGCCACCCTTCATCAGTGGTAATGTAATCGGTTAAATTGATGTCGCTTATCAACTCATAACCATTACAACTGCTAAGATGCCGGCCGTCACCGCAACCTCTAGTCTCCAATGTGCCTCCCTCTATATATCGCCGCCCGGTGCCATCAAGTTGATAGCGAACCGCATCCAGCTCGGCAGCTGTGGCAATCTCGATTAAACCATCGCCATCAAAATCTAGCTCACAAGCATCGGCATACTCATCTCCATCAAGGTCTCGTTGAGATGGATTGAAGTCGTGCGGACAGTTATCGCCAAGGTTGGTATAGCCATCGCCATCCATATCCAGATCACAAGCATCACCATAGCCATCTCCATCCATATCCTCTTGAGCAGAATTGGCAATCAACGGGCAGTTATCCTCACCATCCCCTATCCGGTCGCCATCCTCATCCGAGCTCTCAGTCGGGTCGCCCGGAAAAAGATCGCGCCTATCCTCTGTCCCATCCCCATCTGTATCCAAATCCAAACTGAAAACATGGTCGTTAATAACTGGCTTGCCTCCGATTAGCTCCCAGCCCGACCGCTGTAAGCTAGTGGCATCCGGCGTGCATCTAATAACCGGATATTGGACCGCACTGCCAAAATCCCAAATGAGATTGTCTGGCCGTCTCTCATCAGAATCCAGCATACCATTGCGATTAAGGTCACACCATGGCAATGCCTCATCATTATTAATAGTCTCATCCCAAGCTTCATAGATGTCGCTATAATCAGTGGGCGATTGCAACTGGCTCGTAGTTCTCGCCGCACGCCCAGTTATGCCACTCACAGTCCCGTCCCAATAAGAACGAACTATGGTGGTAGATCCCACTCCTAGCAAACCATTCGTACGAGACACGGGGCCTACTTGTCTTAACGACCCGAAAACCGCATAGGAATGTAATATGCGGCCGTCATAACCCCCTCCTATCAACCCACTGACAGAATCTCCTGCCCCTGATATAGTACCAGCCACAGCATAAGAATGGATCACCTTAGAAGAAGAGCCAGTTGTTCTCCCTACCAGACCACCAGCGCTATTTGAGACCTCTTCATTCGACAGCAAAGAACCCGAGATTGCATAGGAAGTAATCACGGTGAGATGCTCACCAAGACCTACTAGGCCGCCAACTCTTCGATCGGCATCAATTAAGCGGGCAAAACTAAAAGAAGAAGTAACCCTTGTGTTTTTGCCCCATCCTACCAGACCACCAACATTTCTTATTATGCTATCCACTGTTGTTCCCCTTATGCTATCCACCCGCACCGAAGAAGAGTGAAGGTCTGAATTACTATCCCGTCCCACCAGACCACCAACATGAGCGAAACTAGCAGTGAGATTGCTACCAGTTGCAGTAAGACCTACCAATTCCAGATTACGAGAATATCCTATCAGTCCCCCTACATTTTCAACCCCCTCAATAGTAGCAAAAACAACCGAAGAATAAAAGACCTTGGCGCCATTACCATAGCCTACCATAGCACCTACGCTTTTATCCCCTCTGACTCTATCCACTTCCAAATGGAGATTGCGAATGACCGCTTGCGACTCGAGCTTGCCAAATAAACCAACGCAATCCTCATCCGGGCGGTTAATGACAAGCCCGCTTATCCTATTGCCATTGCCTTCAAACACGGCACCAAATCCTTCCCCTTGACAATCGACCATGGTCGGCTCTGTATCATGTCCCAGCGGCTGCCAGCTAAATTCTGGCCCATAATAACCAGACAAACTAATGTTTGCCACCAATTCATAGCCTATGCACATACTGGTATCCACCCCATCGCCACAGCCTGTTTGGTCTAAAGGAGTGTCATGGGACGAGCGCTTGCCACTGCCATCCAGCTGATAATGCACCATATCCAGCTCAGGCGCGGTGGCAATCTCAATCAAACCATCGCCATCATCATCTATATCGGCATTATTACCCACCCCATCACTGTCGTCATCCGCCCATTCACTGGCATTGACTGGAAAGGGATCCAGCCCATCATTAACCCCATCCCCATCGCAATCCGCCAGCTCTGAACATTCAATCCCAGCAAACTGGTCGAGGTAATCAACGATGAAATCTCCATCAGTATCTTCAAATAGGCGGGGAAATTCTTGTGCCACCCATGCTGGCGGCTCCGGCGGGCAATGCAGCCTAGGATAGTCTTGCTTGCCACCAAAATCCCAAATCCGATTGTCCAGTTGCCGCTCGCTGTCGTCTATAAAACCATCGGCATTCCTATCACACCATCTGGTGATAAGATCAATCCCGGTAAACAAGTCATTAGCCCAGTTGCTAAGAGTAAAATCTATATCTACCGCTTGATCCCAACGACTATAGATGCCAGTATAGTCCACGGGGGACCTTAATGCCTGGCTGCGCTGAGCTGTCTCATCATAATAGTTCTGAGCAGGACGATTCCTAGCATTAAACTCCGCAAGCCCAAGATTAACAATAGTTATCCCTAGTAATTCGAATAGACTCTCATCTCTACTAATATTAACAGCTGTCCTATCCCAATAGGAATGGGTCAACCTATGACCAAGAGGACTATCTCTGTCTCCCATTAAAGGACCAAAAACGCTGCCAGCCGCTGAGATCTTCTTAGTGACCGCATAGGAGCTGCTCAGATAACTATTTTCAGACAGCTTTCCGATTAAGCCGCCAATCTGAGTTCCCCCTCTTATCTCACCAATCGCGGCCGTGGAATGAATCACCTTATCTATGCTAGCACTGCCCACCAGACCACCTACCCGAAGAACTCCTTGGACCCTATGACCCTTAGCATAGGAAGCAATGAGGGTAGAATATCCACTATTCCCCACTAGTCCCCCCACGTCACCACCACTCCTCCCTATTGTCCCTATTGCGTCGCCTCGCACCTCATTAAACAGAGCATAAGAATAATAGATGCTGCTCCTTATCAAATCACCCACTAGACCGCCAACATGGTCTATACCGGCAATAGTATCAGTAGCCGCATAAGAAGAGAGGATCCTAGCACCTTCTGCGCTTCCCACCAGACCACCTATATAATCCGAACCATTGATATTATGACTGGCAGCTACCGAAGAAGAGACGATCCTGCCACCAGCTGCTCTTCCCACTAGACCACCTATATGATCCGAACCACTGAGGTTCTGATGAACAACAACCGCAACATCGGTAATGGCAACCGAATTCATATTCCCAGCTAGACTGCCCACAAGATCACCTCCTCTGATTGAAGTCGCCGCTAGATTGAAATTACGAACGACGCTGCGATTAATCGAACCAAATAGCCCGACACAACCTTCGGCCGCCCTATCTATCCTTAGTCCGCTTATCCTATTGCCATTGCCTTCAAATATCCCGCTGAATGGCTCGCCTGAACAGTCAATATCAAACGGCCCTACTATAGCGCTGCCCCCATCCTGCCCTATAGGTCGCCAATTAGAAAACTCAGCCAAACTAATATTGTCTATCAGCTCATAACCATTACAGCCTCCTAGCGGGCAACCTTCCTTATTCAGCCGCATATCCTTCACCGTCCGTTTGCCACTGCCATCTAATTGATAGCGAATCTCATCTAGCTCAATGGCATTGGCAACCTCAATCAAGCCATCATCGTCTCTATCCACATCCACATCCTTCTCTACCCTTAACACAAAACCATAGCTTCGGCCATTATCTGTGGTGAGGTTAACTTCAATGGGCTGGACGCCATTGGTCAAAGACCAGAGATCAAGCGCGCAACTAAGTTGATAGGAATCTATATTTGCTTCGACTTCCGCTTGTCCCCCAACTGAGCATTTGCCAGTATAGCCTCCTGTATAGCCAACAGGATTTATGGTCGCGGTGAAATTGTAATAGTGAGTCGTGATAAGGGCAGGGCTGGTTTGGTTAAGCTGAGGCTCATCACTCAAAATCACGAAAGACTGCCGAAGGGTATTCTCATTAGCTAGGCTATCGGACGCGGTCAAGGTCAGCCAGTGACGGCCGACTGACAATGAAGCCGGCAAAGCAAAACTATAGATGTCATCTGTCCCAGTTAATACTTCTGTTGCCCCATCATCCAGCTGATAATCAACCCGGTTTATATTAGACAGGCTATCCAGTATCAGCGCCTCAATAACCGGCCCAGCATAGTCGTCACCATAGACTTCCGCTAGATTTAGAATCTGGATGCTAGGTGCAGTTCTATCAACGGTAAAGTTAAAGCTATATTCATAATCAATATCATAATCAGGCGTTAAAACAATCGCCAGAGGATAGATGCCATCGATTAAACCAACTAGATTTAGCTGGCATGATAAAAGATTGTTGGCAATGGTGGCAGTTCCTAAATCACCATGCAGATTGCATGTGCCAGTGTAAGTGCCCAGGTAGCTGCCAGGATTTATGGTCGCAGCAAAACCATGACTGTTAGTATCGGAACTGGCAAGAGAAGTCCTTAACACCAACTGGGGTGCATCACGCGAGACCACAAAGGAGTTCTCTGAGGTTCGCTCATTGCCCGCCTTATCTGTAGCCCGAACTATTAATCTATGCTGCCCGGTGGCAATCGAAAGTGGCAGGTCAAATTCATAACGCCCTTGAGTATCTGGATGCTCAGTCAATGAAATGGCAGCCCCACCATCCAACTGGTAGGTCACCTGAGCGACCGCCGACGTCACATCCTCTATCATCATAATGATGGTGGCAGGAAGGGTATCATAACGAGATTGAAACTGAGTAAAAGAAATGCTCGGCGGGGTCGTGTCCCTAGTAAAATCCAAAGGCAAGATATAGCTGATACCATAATCCGCCGTGAGGTTAATCGCCACCCTCTGTTCGCCATCCACCAAGCCAGCCAGTTCCAAGGTGCAGCTAACAACCTGTTGGGTATTAATAGTCGCAATAGCTAGCTTAAACTTCTCCCCTCCCAACGAACAATCACCTTCATAACTACCCAGATAGCTACCAGCATTTAGATTCGCCCTAAGTCGATAGTTATCAAGCTTGGTCCGGTTGGCGCTGATTAGCTGGACAATCGGGCTATCCTTCAGAACAACAAAGTCATGCCTATATAGCTGATTGTTCCCCAAGGAATCACTGACATTAAACTCAATCCGATGGCTACCTGTCGGCAATGAAGCGACCGGCATGGTGAAACTCCATCCATTGCTATTCCCAATTTGTGTCAAAGACCCAGCGGCAAGCTGGCCAATACGCCAGTCGGCTGTGACCACCTCAGAATGGCTATCCGTGATAGTGAGCTGCTGGGCTGGTTCACTGCCATTATATTGGCTGGCAACCTCAGTCAAATCAACCGAAGGAGGAGTGGTGTCGCGCACTATGCTGAAAGTGTGGCTAGAGGTATCGGTCAAACCTACCGCGGATAATGTTACCTCCACCCTATGAGCCCCATCGGCATCAAGATTCAAAGAACAGGAGAGCCGATTAGCTACTACCTCCCCTGCTGAAGCCGTAGCGCCTTCCAGCTGGCAACTGGCAGTGAAACCTCCGGTATAGCTGCCTGGGTTTAGGTCGGCTGTCAATCGATAGATGCTATTCGTGGTCCTGGCAGGGCTGGTCAGATTCAGCTGAGGCTCATCACGCGAGACCACAAAGGAACGCTCCTCCATTCGTTCATTGCCCACCTCATCAGCGGCCAAAACTATCAAGCTATGCTGCCCAGTGGCAATCGACAGCGGCAAGTCAAATTCATAACGACCTTGAGTATCTGGATGCTCAGTCAATGAAATGGCAGCCCCACCATCCAACTGGTAGGTGACCTCAGAGACAGCCGACCAAACATCCTCTATCGTCATAACAATGGTGGCAGGAGGGGCACCATAAACAGATTCAAACTGAGTAAAGGAAATCCTCGGCGCGGTCGTGTCCCTAGTAAAATCCAAAGGCAAGATATAGCTGATACCATAATCCGCCGTGAGGTTAATCGCCACCCTCTGTTCGCCATCCACCAAGCCAGCCAGTTCCAAGGTGCAGCTAACAACCTGTTGGGTATTAATAGTCGCAATAGCTAGCTTAAACTTCTCCCCTCCCAACGAACAATCACCTTCATAACTACCCAGATAGCTACCAGCATTTAGATTCGCCCTAAGTCGATAGTTATCAAGCTTGGTCCGGTTGGCGCTGATTAGCTGGACAATCGGGCTATCCTTCAGAACAACAAAGTCATGCCTATATAGCTGATTGTTCCCCAAGGAATCACTGACAT
Source organism: Gammaproteobacteria bacterium (assembly GCA_965215225.1). GTDB lineage: Bacteria > Pseudomonadota > Gammaproteobacteria > CBDBNL01 > JAAOII01. The sequence goes on along the minus strand of OZ244039.1, from coordinate 316,749 downwards.
TAAACTCAATGCTATGACCACCAGTCGGCAATAAAGCGACCGGCATAATAAAACGCCACTCATCGCTCACCCCAATTTGCGTCAAAGACCCTTCAGCAAGCCGCCCAATGCGCCAGTCAGCGGTCGCCACCTCAGCGAAGCGGTCCGTAATAGTGACCCGCTGAGCCGACTCACTGTCATATTCGCTGGCAACCTCAGACAAATCAACCGACGGAGGCGTGGTATCGCGCACCAGGTCGAAAATATAGCTATAGCTATCTGCTAGACCTATTGCAGCTAAGGTCACATTTGCCTTATAACGCCCATCGGCATTAAGACCTAAAGAACAGGAGACCCCATCAGCTACCACTGCTGCTACCGAAGAGACGCCCCCTTCCAACCGGCAACTAGCAGTGAAGCCGCTTGTATAGCTGCCCGGGTCTAGGGCGGCTGTCAATCGATAGATGCTATCGGTGGTCATGGCAGGACTGGTCAGACTCAGCTGAGGCAAATTACGCGAGACCTCAAAGGTCCTCTCTTCCGTTTGCTCATTGCCCGCCTCATCACCAGCTCTCACTATCAAGCTATGCTGTCCGCTGGCAATGGCAGCCGGCAATTCAAATTCATAACGGCCTGGATTAGCCGACTGCTCGGTCAATGAAATGGGGGTCCCATCATCCAACTGGTAGGTCACCTCAGAAATAGCAGACCTCTCATCCTCTATTGTCACAACAATGGTGGCAGGAGGAGTATCATAACGAGTTTCAAACTGAGTAAAGACAATGCTCGGCGGGGTTGTGTCCCTGATGAGAGTCAAAGGCAAGATATAGCTGCGACCATAATTCGCGGTGAGGTTAATATTCACCCTATGTTCGCCATCATCCAACCCAGCTAGATCCAAGTTGCAGCTAATCACCGGTTGGGTATTAATAGTCGTAATAGCCAAGTCAAACTTCACCCCTCCCAAGGAACAATCACCACTATAACTACCCAAGTAGCTACCAGCATCTAGGTTCGCCCTAAGATCATAGCTATCAAGATTGGTTCGGTTGGCACTGGTTAGCTGGACAATCGGACTATCCTTCAGAACCAGAAAATCATGTCCATATAGCTGGTCGTTCCCCAAAGAATCACTGACATTAAATTCAATCCGATGGCTACCAGTCGGCAATAAAGAGATGGGCATGGTGAAACTCCATTCATCGCTCACCCCAATCCGCGTCAAAGACCCTTCGGCAAGCGGCCCAATACGCCAGTCGGCAGTGGCCACCTCAGCGAAGCGGTCCGTGATCCTGAGCTGCTGAGCCGCTTCGCTGCCATCATATTCACTGGCAACAGCAGACAAATCAACCGAAGGAGGTGTAGTGTCGCGCACCAGGTCGAAAATATAGCTATAGCTATCTGCCAGACCTATTGCAGCTAAGGTCACATTTGCCTTATAACGCCCATCGGCATTAAGACCTAAAGAACAGGAGACCCCATCAGCTACCACTGCTGCTACCGAAGAGACGCCCCCTTCCAACCGGCAACTAGCAGTGAAGCCGCTTGTATAGCTGCCCGGGTCTAGGGCGGCTGTCAATCGATAGATGCTATCGGTGGTCATGGCAGGACTGGTCAGCCTCAGCTGAGGCGAATGACGCGAGACCTCAAAGGTTCTCTCTTCCATTCGCTCATTGCCCAGCTCATCGGCAGCCTGAACTATCAAGCTATGCTGTCCGCTGGCAATGGCAGCCGGCAAGTCAAATTCATAACGCCCTTGAGTATCTGGATGCTCGGTCAATGAAATGGGGGTCCCATCATCCAACTGGTAGGTCACCTCAGAAATAGCAGACCCCTCATCCTCTATCATCACAACAATGGTGGCAGGAGGAGTATCATAACGAGTTTCAAACTGAGTAAAGGAAATGCTCGGCGGGGTTGTGTCCCTGATGAGAGTCAAAGGCAAGATATAGCTGCGACCATAATTCGCGGTGAGGTTAATATTCACCCTATGTTCGCCATCATCCAAGCCAGCTAGATCCAAGTTGCAGCTAATCACCGGTTGGGTATTAATAGTCGTAATAGCCAAGTCAAACTTCACCCCTCCCAAGGAACAATCACCACTATAACTACCCAAGTAGCTACCAGCATCTAGGTTCGCCCTAAGATCATAGCTATCAAGATTGGTTCGGTTGGCACTGGTCAGCTGGACAATCGGACTATCCTTCAGAACCAGAAAATCATGTCCATATAGCTGGTCATTCCCCAAAGAATCACTGACATTAAATTCAATCCGATGGCTACCAGTCGGCAATAAAGAGATGGGCATGGTGAAACTCCATTCATCGCTCACCCCAATCCGCGTCAAAACCCCTTCAGCAAGCGGCCCAATACGCCAGTCGGCAGTGGCCACCTCAGCGAAGCGGTCCGTGATCCTGAGCCGCTGAGCCGCTTCGCTGCCATCATATTCACTGGCAACAGCAGACAAATCAACCGAAGGAGGAGTGCTATCGCGCACCAGGTCGAAAATATAGCTATAGCTATCTGCTAGACCTATTGCAGCTAGAGTCACATTCGCCTTATAACGCCCATCAGCATTAAGACCCAAAGAACAGGAGACTCCATCAGCTACCACTACTGCCGCCGAAACCGCCCCTCCTCCCAGCTGGCAGCTAGCAGTGAAGCCGCTTGTATAGCTGCCCGGGTCTAGGGCGGCTGTCAATCGATAGATGCTATCGGTGGTCATGGCAGGACTGGTCAGCCTCAGCTGAGGCGAATGACGCGAGACCTCAAAGGTCCTCTCTTCCATTCGCTCATTGCCCGCCTCATCGGCAGCTCTCACTATCAAGCTATGCTGTCCGCTGGCAATGGCAGCCGGCAATTCAAATTCATAACGGCCTGGATTAGCCGACTGCTCGGTCAATGAAATGGGGGTCCCATCATCCAACTGGTAGGTCACCTCAGAAATAGCAGACCTCTCATCCTCTATCATCACAACAATGGTGGCAGGAGGAGTATCATAACGAGTTTCAAACTGAGTAAAGACAATGCTCGGCGGGGTTGTGTCCCTGATGAGAGTCAAAGGCAAGATATAGCTGCGACCATAATTCGCGGTGAGGTTAATATTCACCCTATGTTCGCCATCATCCAACCCAGCTAGATCCAAGTTGCAGCTAATCACCGGTTGGGTATTAATAGTCGTAATAGCCAAGTCAAACTTCACCCCTCCCAAGGAACAATCACCACTATAACTACCCAAGTAGCTACCAGCATCTAGGTTCGCCCTAAGATCATAGCTATCAAGATTGGTTCGGTTGGCACTGGTCAGCTGGACAATCGGACTATCCTTCAGAACCAGAAAATCATGTCCATATAGCTGGTCATTCCCCAAAGAATCACTGACATTAAATTCAATCCGATGGCTACCAGTCGGCAATAAAGAGACCGGCATAATGAAACTCCATTCATCGCTCACCCCAACTCGCGTCAAAGACCCTTCGGCAAGCGGCCCAATACGCCAGTCGGCAGTGGCCACCTCAGCGAAGCGGTCCGTGATCCTGAGCCGCTGAGCCGCTTCGCTGCCATCATATTCACTAGCAACAGCAGACAAATCAACCAAAGGAGGAGTGCTATCGCGCACCAGGTCGAAAATATAGCTATAGCTATCTGCCAGACCTATTGCAGCTAGAGTCACATTTGCCTTATAACGCCCATCAGCATTAAGACCCAAAGAACAAGAGACTCCATCAGCTACCACTACTGCCGCCGAAACCGCCCCTCCTCCCAGCTGGCAGCTAGCAGTGAAGCCGCTTGTATAGCTGCCCGGGTCTAGGGCGGCTGTCAATCGATAGATGCTATCGGTGGTCATGGCAGGACTGGTCAGCCTCAGCTGAGGCGAATGACGCGAGACCTCAAAGGTCCTCTCTTCCATTCGCTCATTGCCCGCCTCATCACCAGCTCTCACTATCAAGCTATGCTGTCCGCTGGCAATGGCAGCCGGCAAGTCAAATTCATAACGGCCTGGATTAGCCGGCTGCTCGGTCAATGGGATGGCAGCCCCATCATCCAGCTGGTAGGTCACCTGAGAAATAGCAGACCTCTCATCCTCTATTGTCATAACAATGGTGGCAGGAGGAGTATCATAACGAGTTTCAAACTGAGTGAAGGCAATGCTCGGCGGGGTTGTGTCCCTGATGAGAGTCAAAGGCAAGATATAGCTGCGACCATAATTCGCGGTGAGGTTAATATTCACCCTATGTTCGCCATCATCCAACCCAGCTAGATCCAAGTTGCAGCTAATCACCGGTTGGGTATTAATAGTCGTAATAGCCAAGTCAAACTTCACCCCTCCCAAGGAACAATCACCACTATAACTACCCAAGTAGCTACCAGCATCTAGGTTCGCCCTAAGATCATAGCTATCAAGATTGGTTCGGTTGGCACTGGTTAGCTGGACAATCGGACTATCCTTCAGAACCAGAAAATCATGTCCATATAGCTGGTCGTTCCCCAAAGAATCACTGACATTAAATTCAATCCGATGGCTACCAGTCGGCAATAAAGAGATGGGCATGGTGAAACTCCATTCATCGCTCACCCCAATCCGCGTCAAAGACCCTTCGGCAAGCGGCCCAATACGCCAGTCGGCAGTGGCCACCTCAGCGAAGCGGTCCGTGATCCTGAGCCGCTGAGCCGCTTCGCTGCCAACATATTCACTGGCAACAGCAGACAAATCAACCGAAGGAGGTGTAGTGTCGCGCACCAGGTCGAAAATATAGCTATAGCTATCTGCCAGACCTATTGCAGCTAGAGTCACATTCGCCTTATAACGCCCATCAGCATTAAGACCCAAAGAACAGGAGACTCCATCAGCCACCACTGTTGCCGCCGAAATCGGCCCTCCTTCCAACCGGCAACTAGCAGTGAAGCCGCTTGTATAGCTGCCCGGGTCTAGGGCGGCTGTCAATCGATAGATGCTATCGGTGGTCATGGCAGGACTGGTCAGCCTCAGCTGAGGCGAATGACGCGAGACCTCAAAGGTCCTCTCTTCCATTCGCTCATTGCCCGCCTCATCACCAGCTCTCACTATCAAGCTATGCTGTCCGCTGGCAATGGCAGCCGGCAAGTCAAATTCATAACGGCCTGGATTAGCCGACTGCTCGGTCAATGGGATGGCAGCCCCATCATCCAGCTGGTAGGTCACCTGAGAGATAGCAGACCTCTCATCCTCTATTGTCATAACAATGGTGGCAGGAGGAGTATCATAACGAGTTTCAAACTGAGTGAAGGCAATGCTCGGCGGGGTTGTGTCCCTGATGAGAGTCAAAGGCAAGATATAGCTGCGACCATAATTCGCGGTGAGGTTAATATTCACCCTATGTTCGCCATCATCCAACCCAGCTAGATCCAAGTTGCAGCTAATCACCGGTTGGGTATTAATAGTCGTAATAGCCAAGTCAAACTTCACCCCTCCCAAGGAACAATCACCACTATAACTACCCAAGTAGCTACCAGCATCTAGGTTCGCCCTAAGATCATAGCTATCAAGATTGGTTCGGTTGGCACTGGTTAGCTGGACAATCGGACTATCCTTCAGAACCAGAAAATCATGTCCATATAGCTGGTCGTTCCCCAAAGAATCACTGACATTAAATTCAATCCGATGGCTACCAGTCGGCAATAAAGAGATGGGCATGGTGAAACTCCATTCATCGCTCACCCCAATCCGCGTCAAAGACCCTTCGGCAAGCGGCCCAATACGCCAGTCGGCAGTGGCCACCTCAGCGAAGCGGTCCGTGATCCTGAGCCGCTGAGCCGCTTCGCTGCCAACATATTCACTGGCAACAGCAGACAAATCAACCGAAGGAGGTGTAGTGTCGCGCACCAGGTCGAAAATATAGCTATAGCTATCTGCCAGACCTATTGCAGCTAGAGTCACATTCGCCTTATAACGCCCATCAGCATTAAGACCCAAAGAACAGGAGACTCCATCAGCCACCACTGTTGCCGCCGAAATCGGCCCTCCTTCCAACCGGCAACTAGCAGTGAAGCCGCTTGTATAGCTGCCCGGGTCTAGGGCGGCTGTCAATCGATAGATGCTATCGGTGGTCATGGCAGGACTGGTCAGCCTCAGCTGAGGCAAATTACGCGAGACCTCAAAGGTCCTCTCTTCCATTCGCTCATTGCCCGCCTCATCACCAGCCCGAACTATCAAGCTATGCTGTCCGCTGGCAATGGCAGCCGGCAAGTCAAATTCATAACGGCCTGGATTAGCCGGCTGCTCGGTCAATGGGATGGCAGCCCCATCATCCAGCTGGTAGGTCACCTGAGAGACCGCCGACCTCTCATCCTCTATCATCACAACAATGGTGGCAGGAGGAGTATCATAACGAGTTTCAAACTGAGTAAAGGAAATGCTCGGCGGGGTCGTGTCCCTGATGAGAGTCAAAGGCAAGCTATAGCTGCGACCATAATTCGCGGTGAGGTTAATATTCACCCTATGTTCGCCATCATCCAAGCCAGCTAGATCCAAGTTACAACTCAAACTGTTCGCACCTACACTAGCCATGGCTTGCCGACCAGCTACTAGGCACTCCCCAGTATATTCCCCTTCATAGCTACCAGAATTTATGGTCGCCTCTAAACTATAAGCATCGCTATTGGTCACATTCTCACTGGTAAGACTGAGGGTCGGGCTATCAACCAACAAAACAAAAGAGGCTCCATCAGTTGTCTCATGGTCTAAGACATCCACCGCGCGAACCTCAATACTATGGCGACCTGTCCCTAATGAATCGGGCAGATCAACAATATAAGTATCACCATCCTTTCTCAGGGATCTGACAATCCCATCGGCTAGGCTGTAGTTTGCCGTAACATTGGTGAGGTCTTCTATTGTTATCAAAAGCCGAGAATTCTGGCTATCATAACTAGTCAAAATAACAGGTGGCAGTGTATCCCTAGTGATATTCACCTCCAAAACATATGGATTACTACCATCTCTATTCACCTCCAAATCGATAGGATGAACACCGTCTTCTTGGATTGCGAATGAACAGCTGATCACCTTAGCTGCTATACTCGCTAAGACTGTCTGGTTATTAAAACGACATCTCGCTCGTAACCCATCAAGCAATGCATCATTAACAACCTCAACGCGCAGATCATAGGTACCATTTCCAATGATAAGCGGACTGATTATAGCAAAATCGCTTGAAGTTATATTGACCACAGCCGGTTCAGCTGGTGAGCTACTGTCGGAAGAACCACCGCCTCCACCTCCACCCACACAAGCAGACAATAAAAACAAGAATATCAGCTGAAATAGAGCTAGCCGAAACGAAAGATATCCTCTATATTTGTTCTTAGTTGGTTTTTTAGCTGGTTTTTTATCTGGCTTCACGATGAAAAAGGCTCGAGCAGCCTTTTCATCACTATATCGCCCCCCCCCCCCCCCCCCCCACTACATAAACGAGTCCTCTCGCAATATTTAATAAATAATTCATTTGAATCTCCTCTTTGTCAAATCATAAATTATAGTAAACTCTTAGTTTCTAATGTAATTTTTTGGCATCCTATTCCTTTTTCCTTGCCGTCTGAACGGCAAAACACCAAATGGAATTACTTGTTGCTTTTTTACTGCTATCTAGTCGTCTCTAATCAGAGGTCTAATAAACCCTCTTTGTCATTAATACAACTAGCACAGAGATCTCAAGCAAAGAGCATTATACCCATTCTTCAAAGAAAGATATAACTTTCCTTGCCGTCTGAACGGCAAAACACCAAATGGAATTACTTGTTGCTTTTTTGCTTCTAGCTAGTGGTCTCTAATCAAAGGTCTAATAAACCCTCTTTGTCATTAATACAACTAGCACAGAGTTCTCAAGCAAAGAGCATTATACCCATTTTTCAAAGAAAGATATAAGTTTCCTTGCCGTCTGAGCGCCAAAACACCAAATGGAATTACTTGTTGCTTTTTTGCTTCTAGCTAGTGGTCTCTAATCAAAGGTCTAATAAACCCTCTTTGTCATTAATACAACTAGCACAGAGATCTCAAGCAAAGAGCATTATACCCATTTTTCAAAAAAAATAAGTAATTTTTATTTTTATCTAAGCGCCAAACCACCGAAAAGAAGTATTTCTTTCTGTGTTTGTATCTAGTTGTCCCTAATCGCCCAGAGAGTTAATGAAAACTCTTTGTTGTTGTTGAGGTGAAAGGGGAGGGAAGTGTGCCCTTAATCGCCCAAAGATCTAATAAAAGGTCTTTGTCTTTTAGGGGTGGGATGATAGGGCAGTGCAGCGAAGAGTGGAGTAATCGGTTGAAGCGCCGAAATACCAAATAGCATTACGCCTTTTTGTGTTTGTAGATGGCTGCCCCTAATCGCCCAGAGACCTAATGAAAGATCTTTGTTGTTGAGGCGAGGGATGATAGGGCAGTGCAGCGAAGAGTGGAGTAATCGGTTGAAGCGCCGAAATACCAAATAGCATTACGCCTTTTTGTGTTTGTAGATGGCTGCCCCTAATCGTCCAGAGACCTAATGAAAGCTCTTTGTCTTTTAGGGGTGGGATGATAGGGCAGTGCAGCGAAGAGTGGGGTAATCGGTTGAAGCGCCGAAATACCAAATAGCATTACGCCTTTTTGTGTTTGTAGATAGCTGCCCCTAATCGCCCAGAGACCTAATGAAAGCTCTTTGTCTTTTAGGGGTGGGATGATAGGGCAGTGCAGCGAAGAGTGGAGTAATCGGTTGAAGCGCCGAAATACCAAATAGCATTACGCCTTTTTGTGTTTGTAGATGGCTGCCCCTAATCGCCCAGAGACCTAATGAAAGATCTTTGTCTTTTAGGGGTGGGATGATAGGGCAGGGCAGCGAAGAGTGGGGTAACCGGTTGAAGCGCCAAAGTCCCAAATGGAATTGCTGTTGCTTTTTCGCTGCTATCTAGTCGCCCAGAGACCTAATGAAAGCTCTTTGTCTTTTAGGGGTGGGATGATAGGGCAGGGCAGCGAAGAGTTGCCCCTAATCACTCAAAGAGTTAATGAAAGCTCTTTGTTGTTGAGGCGAGATAGGAGTGCAGCGAAGAGTGGGGTAATCGGTTGAAGTGCCAAAGTCCCAAATGGAATTGCTACTCCTTCTTTCGCTGTTGTCTATCTCACCATCATAGTTGGTATCGCACCAACGGGTATTGTTATCTGTCCCGGTATTAGTTTGCTCATCGCCATCCTCATTGTCAAAGTCTATGGCGGTATTCCAATTAACATATACATCAGTATAGCCAGTAGGGGACTGTAGCTGCTGAGTAGTTTTCTTGCCCCCATCGTCTGGCAAGTCGACGATGCTATCCCAATAAGAATAGTACTTGGTAACATCAGTGGCATGTCCTATCAAGCCACCAACATGAATAGCTGATCCAGCAGTCCATCCAGTAATCTGATGAGAGACCGCTAAAGAAGAGGATAGCTTCACACTCTGGGCTATACCAAGCAAACCGCCTAGGTTGTCGGCACCATCAATCTCTTCAGAGAAAGCGGCCGTCTTAGCAAGATTGCTCTCCTGTGCTTCTCCTATCAACCCCCCTACATCAATCCAGCTTCCGATTACGTGCTTAGTAAGAGCAGCCGAGCCAAGCATACTGCCTTGCCTTAATGTGCCAACTGCACCACCAACATTAACTATCCCGTTTACTTGTGTGCCTAAGACAATAGAATCTCTAATAGTTGTCTGTTGAGCATAGCCGACCAAACCGCCTACATGACTAGATATTCCACGAACCTCATCACCAGTAAAACTAACATGGCTCATACTAGAATCATAGCTATGGCCTATCACCCCGCCCACCCGACTCCATCCACTCACATCAGCAGAAAGAAAGACCGCCTCTACTATGGTAGCAGAAAGGTTGCCCACCAAACCGCCCACATAGTGAGTCCCGTCACGGATTCTTGAAGAATCAATTGTTATGGTGGTAATACTCGCCCCATCTGCCTCACCCGCCAAGAGCCCCATTCTCGCATTTCCCTTCACGTCCGCATTTGCTATAGTCAGATTACGAATCTCGCCGCCAATTTGACCAAACAAACCCACACAGTCTTCCCCCGACCTTGCTATATGCAAATTGTGAATAGTAAAGCCATTGCCTTCAAAAATGCCATTGAAACCGTCTCCCTGACAACCATCCGCCTCCCTATTGCCATCATGTCCTATGGGTTGCCATCCCTTGCCTTCATCCCTAGTGGCATAAGCAGCCAGGTCAATAGCGGCAGTCAACTCATAGCCGTCGCAGTGCAAAACCTCCCTTCCATCGCCACAACCAACTGAGTCTAAGACACCATCGCGGGTCAGACGGAGGCCGCTACCATTCAGCTCATAGCGAACCGCGTCCAGTTCGGCAGCCGTAGTAATCTCGACCAAACCATCGCCATCCCTATCAATATCACAGGCATCGCCATAAGTATCTGAATCGTTATCCTGTTGGGCTGGATTGGACACAAAGGGACAATTATCCCCATCACCAAACCAACCATCGCTATCACTATCGGCATCACAAAGATCGCCCTCACCATCGCCATCCATATCCTGTTGATGCGGATTGAAAACAAAAGGGCAGTTATCCTTATTATTGCCAATAGCATCACCGTCGGTGTCAGCCTGTTCATCTGGGTCAGTTGGAAAAGCGTCTTGCTTGTCATTTACTCCATCACCATCGCAATCGACGTGTTCCTCACAGAAGCGTCGATTAAATTCTCCCGTATCGAAAGCATCGGCAATGCCATCACCATCAGTGTCTTCAAATAGCACAGGTAAGGCTGCCCTTTGGCGCGAGGATATCTCAGGCAAGCAGCTCAATGCTGGATATTCATCCGACCGACCCAAATCCCAGATAAGATTGTCCTCCCTCCTCTCATCAGGACCTATGGTACCGTCATGATTAGTATCGCACCAGCGAGTGGTGTTGTCCACATTGCCATCAAAGGTCAGGTCGGTCCCGTCATCCCAACTGGCATAAAGACCACTAAAGTTTGTCGGAGATTGTAAATCCAAGAAGCTCTTGGCAAAGGCATCAAAGGGCAGCCTGCTAGTGAGCAAAGCCCAATAGGAATCATCAATTCTAACCGACCCGCTGAGCCCGACCAACCCGTTGGTATCAGAGTCGCCTTGGATATTGGAAACAACCGCATAGGACGAGGCTAGGGTGATGTCGTCAGCTGCCCCCATCAGACCACCAATGTTATCAAGGCCGCGCAGGTCAATGCCCGAAGCCATGGAAGAGACAATTTGGGCATCATGACAAGAACCTATCAAACCACCCATCTCACTGCTGCCGCTGATTAAGGAAAAGTGAGCCAGCGAACCAACTATGGTCTGTGCCAATCTATCATAATGAGCGCATCTGCCTATTAAACCGCCTAACCTGCTCTGACCATATAGGACATTGAAGAAGGCCATGGAGCCACTGATTCTCATGTCCCAGCTATAGCCAATCAGACCGCCCACCTCAATATCGCCACGAATGTCACTGCTAAGAGCAGAAGAATGGCTTATGGTAGATAGAAAATTACGCCCTATCAAACCACCAACCTGGTTCTTCCCAACCATCCGACTACTGACCACAGCAGAAGTGGAAACAATCGTGCCAATGGAAACATGCCCAATCAAACCGCCCACATGGTCTCCTTCGCCTATCAATGTAGATGAGGAAACATTCGTCGCCCGAATTGTCACATTGGCAGCAAATCCAGCTAAGATACCCACCTGGTTCTTCCCAGTGATATCAGTCGCTTCCACCACAAGATTACGCAGCTCCCCATCCTTGATATGACCAAACAAGCCAACACAGTCCTCAGCCGAACGAACAATTCTCAGCCCGCTTAGGGTCCAACCATTGCCATCAAACACCGAACTAAAGCCCTCTCCTTGACATCCTTCCTCAGTCCTATTTATATCAATCCCAATCGGCTGCCATCCCTCATCCCCGCTAATATAATCGGTTAAATTGATGTGACTTGTCAACTCATAACCATTACAACTACTAAGATGCACGCCGTCACCACAGCTGCTAGTCTCCAATGGACCTCCCTCCTCATATCGCCGCCCAGCGCCATCAAGTTGATAGCGAACCGCATCTAGCTCAGCCGCAGTGTCAATCTCGATTAAACCATCGCCATCAAGGTCTAGATCACAGGGATCACCATAGCCATCTTTATCAAGATCTCGTTGAGATGGATTGAAATCGAGCGGACAGTTATCGCTAAGGTCGGTATAAGCATCGCCATCCTTATCCAGATCACAAAGATCACCATAGCCATCGCCATCCATATCCTCTTGGGCGAAATTCGCAATCAACGGGCAGTTATCCCTGCCGTCCCCTATCCTGTCCCCATCCTCATCCGAGCTCTCAGTCGGGTCGGCTGGAAAAAGATCCCGCCCATCCTCTATCCCATCCCCATCGGTATCCAAATCCAAACGGAAAAGATCTTCCTTAATAACTGGCTTGCCATCGATTAGCCCCCAGCCCGACCGCTGTAAGACAGTGGCATCTGGCGTGCATCTAATAGCCGGATACTGAACCTGGCTGCCGAAGTCCCAAATGAGATTGGCTTGCCGTCTCTCATCAGGATCCAGCTCACCATTGAGATTCAAGTCACACCATGGTGAGAGCCCGCCATTAATAGTGTCATCCCAAGCTTGATAGATATCTCTATAATCAATCGGCAATTGTAACTGGCGGGTAGATCGCCCTTCATCCCCCGTGATGCCACTCACAGTGCTGTCCCAATAAGAACGGACTGTGGTGGCAGATCCCCCTTCCACCAAGCCATTGGTAGGAAACCCAGTGCCTGATTGTCTTAACAAACCAGAAACCGCATAGGAATGTAATATGACGCTATTTTGAACACCCCCATCACCTATCAACCCACTGACATGATCTCCTGCTCCTGATATACTACCAGCCACAGCATAAGAATTGATGACATTAGAGCGAGCCGTCTGCCCTATCAGACCGCCAGCTCTACTCGCAAACAAAGAATCTGAGATGGCATAGGAAGCAATCACGGTAAGATCCAGACCAAAACCTGCCAAGCCGCCAATCCTTGTACCCGCATCAATTAAGCGCGCAAAACTAAAAGAAGAAATAACCTCTGTATCCCATGCCCCTCCTACCAGACCACCAACATCGAATTCCCCCCTTATGCTATCTATCCGAGCAGAAGAAGAGTGAATGTCTGAATTCCTATCCTCCCCCACCAGACCACCTACATTCTGGGAACTAGCATTAAGATCGCTACCGGTTGCAGTAAGTCCTACCAATTCCATATTACGAGAATATCCTATCAACCCTCCTACATTTTCAGCCCCCTCAATAGTACCAAAAACAACCGAAGAATAGGATAGCTTGGCACCATCACCATAGGCTATCATGCCACCTACATAATCATTCCCTATAATTCTATCCACTTCCAAATGGAGATTGCGAATGAATGCCTGAGACCCGAGCTTACCAAATAATCCAACGCAATCATCAAACGGGCGGTTAATGATAAGCCCGCTTATCCTATTACCATTGCCTTCGAACATGCCGCCAAGCCCTTCCCCTTGACAACCGTCTCTGCTTGGGTCTATATCATGCCCCAGCGGCTGCCAGCTAAATCCTTCATCATAGCTAGCCAAGCTAATAGCTGCCACCAATTCATAGCCGATACATAGGTTAGTAGCTGCCCCATCACCACAACCGGTTTGGTCTAACGGAGCTTCATGGTCCCACCGCCTGCCCCTTCCATCCAGTTGATGGCGCACCATCTCCAGCTCGGCCGCCGTTGCAACCTCAATCAAACCATCGCCATCGTCATCTATGTCGGCATTATTACCCACCCCATCATTGTCGTCATCCGCCCATTCGCTGGCATTCACTGGAAAGGGATCCAATCCATCATCAATCCCATCTCCATCGCAATCCGCCATCCTTGAGCATTCAATCCCAGCAAATTCGTCTAGGTAATCAACGATGGAATCACCATCAGTATCTTCAAATAAGAGAGGAAGCCTCTGCTGCACCCATGCTGGCGGCTGAGGCGGACAACGGAGACTAGGATAGTCTTGCTCGCCACCAAAATCCCAAATCCGATTGTCCAACTGCCGCTCGGTCGCATCTATCGAACCATCCGCATTCCTATCACACCATCTTGTGATAGGATCAACCCCTGTCGTCAGGTCATCAGCCCAATTTGGAGTAGTGAGATCCACATGAATATCTATCGCTTGGTCCCAGTGACTATAGATGCCAGTATAGTCTACGGGGGACTTTAATGCCTGACTGTACTGAGCCGTCTCATCATAATAGCTCCGAGGAGTATAAGAAGTGACAGCCTCCTCCGCCCTTACTAGATCAGCATCTATCCCTAGCAATTCCAACAGACCCTCGTCTCTACTAATATTGACCGATGTCTTGTCCCAATAGGAATAGGCCAGCCGATTACCAAGAGGACTATCTCTGCCCCCTATTAAAGGACCAAAGAACTTGCCAGCCGCTGAGACCTTCTTAGTGACCGCATAGGAGCTGCTCACATAACTATTTTGAGTCACCCTTCCGATTAGGCCGCCAATCTGAGTTCCCCCTCTTACCTCGCCAATCGCAGCTGTGGAATGAATCAATTTATTGGCGCGCGAATCACCTATCAAACCGCCCACCTGATAGGATCCCTCGACCCTATGGCCCTTAGCATAGGAAGCAATGAGAGTAGAAAAAGTGCTCCTTCCCACTAGTCCTCCCAGATCACTACCACTACTTCGCCCTATTAGGTTACCCCTGACCCTATTAGACAGAGCATAAGAATAATAGATGCTGCTCCTCGCCGACCAACCCACCAGACCGCCAACCCGGGTGTGCCCGTTGATAGTATCAGTAGCCGCATAAGAATAATAGATACTGCTTATTGCCGACCAACCCACTAGACCACCAACACGAGCTCGTCCCCTAATAGTATCAGTAACCGCATAAGAAGAAATGACTCTGAGCTCCTCTGCCTTTCCCACCAGACCGCCTATATAATCCGAACCACTGATATTATGACTAGTGGCTGCCGAAGCAGAGATGAGTATGCCACCAGCTGCCTTTCCCACCAAGCCACCTATATAGTCCAAACCGCTGAGATTATGATGAACCAGAACCGAGACATGGGCAATAGCAGCCGAATTCATCGTCCCAGCTAGCCCTCCCACAAGATTGGCTCCCCTAATTGAAGTTGCCGCCAAACTGAGATTACGAACCTCCCCTTGATTAATAGAACCAAAGAGCCCGATACAATTTTCGGTTGGTTGGTCTATCCTTAGTCCGCTTATCCTATTGCCATTGCCCTCAAATATCCCACTGAACGACTTGCCTGAACACTCAATATCAAGCCTTTCTGACCTAGTGCTGCCCGCATCTTGTCCTATAGGTATCCAATTAGGGAACTCTGCCAAACTGATATTGTCTATCAGCTCATAACCATTACAACCTCCTAGCGGGCAACCAACCCTATTTAACCGCATATCCTCTAATGTTCGCTTGCCACTGCCGTTTAACTGATACCGAATCTCATCTAGTTCAATGGCACTGGCAACCTCAATCAAGCCGTCATCGTCTCTATCCACATCCACATCCTTCTCTAGCTGCACAACAAAATCATAGCTCCGGTCATAATCTGCGGTGAGGTTAACTTCAACTGCCACGACGCCATTATCCAAAGACCAGAGATCAAGTGGGCAACTAAGTTGGTGGGAAGCTATAGTTGCTTCGACTTCCGCCTGTCCCCCAACTAAGCAGCTGCCAGTATAGTCTCCCGTATAGTTACCAGGGTCTATGATCGCGGTGAAATCATAATAGTGAGTCCTGGTAGTGCGCGGGCTGGTTTGGCTAAGCTGTGGCTCATCAGCCAAAATCAAGAAAGGAGTCCGGCTGACTCTCTTATGACCCAAGCTATCGGTTGCAGTTAAGGTTAGCCAGTGACGGCCGGTTGACAATGAAGCCGGCAAAGTAAAAGTATAGCGACCGTCTGTCCCAGTTAATACTTCTATTGCCCCGTCATCCAGCTGATAATCAGCATGACTTATATCAGAACTATCCAGTATCAGAACCTCAACAATCTGTCCGCCATAGTCGGCACCATAGGCCTCTTCTAGATTTAGCGGCTGGATGCTAGGCGCAGTTCTATCAATGGTGAAGTCAAAGCTATATTCATAATCAATCCCATAGTCAGCCGCTAAAACAATAGCCAGAGGATAGATGCCATCGGTTAAACCAACCAGATCTAGCTGACATGACAAGAGATTGTTCGCGACGGTGACAGCCTCTAAATCACCATTCAGATCGCATGTGCCAGTGTAACCACCCAGGTAGCTGCCAGCATCTAAGCGCGCCGTGAGCCTATAGCTATTAAGGTTGGTTCGGTCGGCAACTCTTAGCTCAACAGTCGGGCGGTCTTTCAGAACCAGAAAATCATGCAGATACAGCCGATTGTTCCCTAAGGAATCGCTAAGATTAAACTTGATGCTATGGCCGCCAGTCGGCAATAAAGAGACGGGCATAACAAAACTCCATTCATCGCTCGTGCCAATGCGCGCCAAGACCCCAGCAAGCTGCCCGATACGCCAGTCGGCTGTCGCCACCTCAGAGTGGCTATCCGTGATAGTGAGCCGCTGAGCCGATTCAGTGCCATCATATTGTCTGGCAACAGAAGTCAAATCAACCGAAGGAGGAGTAGTATCGCGCACTAGGTCGAAAATATAGCTATGGGTCTGTGCCACATTGACCGCAGTTAGGGTTATATTCACCCTATGAAGCCCGTCTCTATCAAGGTCGAGAGGACAAGAGAGCCTATCAGCTAGCACTTCCCCGTCCGAAGCCCGACCTCCTTCTAGCTGACAGCTGGCGGTGAAACCTCCTATATAGCTGCCCGGGTTTAGGTCGGCTGTCAATCTATAAGTCTTATTGGTGGTGATGGCAGGGCTGGTTTGGTTGAGTTGAGGCACATCGCGCAAGACCACAAAGGGTCTCTCTGCCGTTCGCTCATTGCCCAGCTCATCTACAGCCCAAACCACCACTCTATGCTGCCCGGTGGTGATGGATGGGGGCAAGTCAAACTCATAACGCCCTTGATACTGCTCAGTCAAGGAGATAGGGTCATCATCATCCAACTGGTAGGTCACCCGAGAAACACCAGACCATTCATCCTCTATTGCCATGACAATGGTGGCAGTAGCTGCCTCATAACGAGGTTCAAACTGAGTAAAAGAAATAGCCGGCCCAGCCGTATCCCTAATGACATGCAAAGGCAAGATATAGCTGATATCATAATCCGCGGTGAGATTAATAGCCACTCTGTGTTCGCCATCCATCAAGCCAGCTAAGACCAGATTACAACCCAAACTGTCCGCCCCTATACTAGCCATGGCCTGCTGACTGGCTAATAGGCATACCCCAGTATATTCCCCTTCATAGCTGCCAGAATCTATGGTCGCCTCTAACCTATAGGTCCCCCTATTGGTCGTATTCTCACTAGTAAGATTGAGGGTCGGGCTATCAACCATTAAAACAAAAGAGGCACTCTCAGTGGCTTCATTGCCTAAGGCATCCAGGGCGCGAACCTCAATGTTATGATGACCTGTCGCCAGTGAGTCCGACAAGGCAACTGGATAGGATTCCCCTTGCTTCACTAAGGATTGCAGCTCACCCTGGTCAAATCTATAGTGGGCGGACACCACCTCAGACAGAGCATCACCAATGCCTACTGAGATAATTTCCCCTATGCCATCATAGGTGGGTGCCAAGGAAGATAGGTCAATCGCCGGTCCAGTCGTATCCTTCAACAAACTAAAACTATAGTCATAGGTCTCCTCCCCCTCCTGATAAGCCGCCTGTAAAGACACCCCTATTAGATGGCTGCCATCTGCCAATTCGCCCACAGCCAAATTGCAACTCAACCTGTCTGCATCTATACTAGCGACTATTCGCTGACCATCTACTAGGCATATCCCAGTATATTCCCCTTCATAGCTGCCAGAATCTATGGTCGCTTCTAAACCATAAGACCCTCTATTGGTAGCAGTCGCGCTAGTAAAACTGAGGGTCGGGTGGTCGCGCAACAAAACAAAAGAGGCGCTTTCGGTGGCTTCATTGCCTAGGGCATCCACTGCCCGAACCTCAATGCTATGGCGACCTGTCCCTAATGAATTTGGCAGCTCAATGACATAATCATCACCATCCCCTCTCAGGGATATCACCAGCTCCTCGGCTAGGCTGTAGCTTGCCGTAACATTGGTGGCATCTTCTATTGTTATCTCAATCTGAGAACTCTGGCTATCATAGCTAGTCAAAGAAGACAAGTCAATAACAGGTGGTAAGGTATCTCTAGTGACATTCAGTTCCAAAATATATGGAACACCAGCACCTCTAGTCACAACCAAATTGATAGTATGAACACCGTCTTCTTGGAAGTCCAATGGGCAGCCTATCACATTGTCTTCTAGATTCGCTGAGACTGTCTGATTACTAAAACGACATTCCGCCTGTAATCCATCAAGCAATGTAGTATTAACCTCAACGCGCAAATGGTACATGCCATCTCCAACCATAAGCGGACTGGCCAGACTAAAATCACTTAAGGTTATATTGCCCTTGGTCGATTGGCTTGATGAGTCACTGGTTATGTCGCTTGTCCCACCCCCACAACCAGACAATAAAAACAAGAATAGCAGCTGAAATAGATAAAGCGGAAGGGATGGACGGAATGGACGGAATGAGCAAAATGAATGAAATGGATGAAGTGAGCGAAATGGATGAAGTGAAAGATAGGCTTTATGGTTGTTCTTATTCGTGTTCTTATCCGTGCCCTTAGTTATATTTGTTGTATTTGTAGTTGCCCCCCTTGGCACTAGGGCGAAAAAAGATTTAAGAAATCTTAACTGCCCTTTTAAGACAAACCCCCTTCTTATTATTAGATTTACTAAGGGTCCCATTTGATTGGTCTCTCACTTAATTATAACAAATTTTTAGTATTTTTTTAATAATTAATTTAATTTCTTTATTTTTAATTTAATGGTATTTTCGGTTGCTATCTAAAAACAAAACTGGAACTTACTCCTTCTTTGTAGATCTTGTCTCTCTTACCTCCCCTGTATCCCCTGTCTCTCTTACCTCCCTTGTTTCTCTTGTCTCCCCTGTCTCTCTTGTCCTCCTTACCGCTAGGGCGAAAAAAAGTTTAGCAAATCCTACCTGCCCTTTTAAGACAAACCCCCTTCTTATTATTAGATTTACTAAGGGTCCCATTTGATTGGCCTCTCACTTAATTATAACAAATTTTTAGTATTTTTTTAATAATTAATTTAATTTCTTTATTTTTAATTTAATGGTATTTTCGGTTGCTATCTAAAAACAAAACTGGAACTGACTCCTTCTTTGTAGATCTTGTCTCTAATCATCCAAAGACCTAATGAACTCTCTTTTTTATTCAGGCGAGTATTTTGTGTTTGTCGATCGCTGTCTCTAATCATCCAAAAACCTAATGAACGCTCTTTGTAGTTCAGGCGAGGAAAGGATGGGGCAGTGCAGCGAAGAGCAGGATACTCACTTGAAGAACCAAAATCCCAAATGGAACTATTTTGTATTCGTAAATCTTGTCTCTAATCATCCAAAGACTCAATGAATTCTCTTTGTTGTTCCGGCGTGGAGATGATAGGGCAGGGGGGATAATCACTTGAAGTGCCGAGATCCCAACTGGAACTATTTTGTGTTTGTAAGTGGTTATCTCTAATCATCCAAAGACCCAACGAATTCTCTTTGTTGTTCCGGCGGGACCGGAGTGCAGCGAAGAGTGAGATAATCACCGGAAGAACCAACACTGGAACTTACTCCTTCTTTGTAAATCTTGTCTCTAATCATCCAAAGACCCAATGAATTCTCTTTGTTGTTCCGGTGAGGAGATGATAGGGCAGGGGGGATAATCACTTGAAGAACCAAAATCCCAAATGGAACTATTTTGTGTTTGTAAGTGGTTATCTCTAATCATTCAAAGACCCAATGAATTCTCTTTGTTGTTCCGGCGTGGAGATGATAGGGCAGGGGGGATAATCACTTGAAGTGCCGAGATCCCAACTGGAACTATTTTGTATTTGTAAGTGGTTATCTCTAATCATCCAAAGACTCAATGAATTCTCTTTGTTGTTCCGGCGTGGAGATGATAGGGCAGTGCAGCGAAGAGCAGGATACTCACTTGAAGAACCAAAATCCCAAATGGAACTATTTTGTATTCGTAAATCTTGTCTCTAATCATCCAAAGACTCAATGAATTCTCTTTGTTGTTCCGGCGTGGAGATGATAGGGCAGTGCAGCGAAGAGCAGGATACTCACTTGAAGAACCAAAATCCCAAATGGAACTATTTTGTATTCGTAAATCTTGTCTCTAATCATCCAAAGACTCAATGAATTCTCTTTGTTGTTCCGGCGTGGAGATGATAGGGCAGTGCAGCGAAGAGCAGGATACTCACTTGAAGAACCAAAATCCCAAATGGAACTATTTTGTATTCGTAAATCTTGTCTCTAATCATCCAAAGACTCAATGAATTCTCTTTGTTGTTCCGGCGTGGAGATGATAGGGCAGTGCAGCGAAGAGCAGGATACTCACTTGAAGAACCAAAATCCCAAATGGAACTATTTTGTATTCGTAAATCTTGTCTCTAATCATCCAAAGACTCAATGAATTCTCTTTGTTGTTCCGGCGGGACAGGAGTGCAGCGAAGAGTGGGATAATCACTTGAAGTGCCGAGATCCCAAATGTAATTAGCACTTGTTTTTTCGCTTCCATCTATTTCACCATCATAATTGGTATCACACCAACGGGTGTTATCATCTTCTTCCCCGGTATAGATTTGACCGTCGCCATCATCATTGTCAAAGTCTATGCGGTTATCCCAATTATTATATATATTATCTATACCAGTATAGCCAGTGGGGGATTGGAGCTCCTGAGTAGTTCTCCTATGCCCATCGTTCGACAAGCCGGCGATGCTATCCCAATAAGAATCGTCCCTGTTACCGCCAGAGGCAAATCCTATTAATCCTCCAACACGACCTGTTCTAGAAATCTCATGGGAAACCGCTAAGGAAAAGAACAGCTTCACATCTTGCCCCTTACCTATCAAACCACCTATGTTATTGGTGCCACTAATCCTTCCAGAGAAAGCGGCCGACTTAGCAAGAGTGACCTGCCAGGCTTCGCCTATCAAACCTCCTACATCGGTACTGCTTCCGATTACCTGGCTAGTAAGAGCAGCCGAGCCAAACATACTGCTTTGCCTCAGTATGCCAACTGCACCACCAATCTTACTTACCCCGTCCACCTGCGCGCCTAAGACAATAGAATCCATAATATCCGTCTCTTGAGCCCAGCCCACCAGACCGCCTATATAACTAACTGTTCCATCAACCTCATCACCAGTAAAACTCATATGGCTCAGACTAGAATCAGCACTCTCGCCTATCACCCCGCCTACTCGGCTCCATCCACTCACATTAGCAGAAACAAAGACTGCCTCCACTGTGGCAGCGGAAAGCTTGCCTACCAACCCGCCCACATAGTCGCCCGCGCCATCAACTCTTGAAGAGGCGATTGTGATGGTGGTAATACTAGCCTCATCTGCCTCACCCGCCAAGAGTCCCACTCTTACATTCCCCTCCAGATCCGCATTTGCTAGGGCCAGATTACGGATATCGCCGCCAAGCCTGCCAAACAAACCAACACAGTCTTCCTCCGCTCTTGCTATATGCAAATTGAGAATAGTGAAGTCGTTGCCATCAAAAATCTGATTGAAGCTGGTCCCCTGACAACCATCGGTCTCGCTATCGTCATCATATCCTAGCGGCTGCCATCCCTTTCCTCCATCCCCATCGGCATAAGCAGCCAGGTCAATGTCGGCAGCCAGCTCATAGCCGTCGCAATCCAAAACATCCCTCCCATTGCCACAACCGACTGTGTCTAAGGGGCCATCCTGGGCAAGACGGCGGCCGCTAGCATTCAGCTCATAACGAACCGCGTTCAGCTCGGCAGCAGTAAAAATCTCGATTAAACCATCGCCATCTCTATCAAGATCACAAGCGTCCCCATAGGCATCTGAATCCCTATTTCGTTGGCTGGGATTATACAAAAGAGGACAATTATCCACTCTTCGAGAAGAACCATCGCCATCGCGATCCGCATCACAGGCATCGCCATAAGGATCCCCATCCGTATTCAGCTGATCCGGATTGAAAACATTCGCGCAGTTATCCAGATTATCGCCGACAATATCGCCATCTGTATCAGTCTGTTCATTGGGGTTAGTTGGAAAAGCGTCGAGATTATCATTTACTCCATCGCCATCGCAATCGGCATAATCCTTACAGTCGCGGCTACCAAATGCCCCTATATCAAAAGCATTGGCGATGCCATCACCATCCTTATCGCCAAACAATTCAGGCAAGAGTTCTTTTTGTCGCGGGGATATCTCAGGTATGCAGTTCAAGGTTGGATATTCATCCGACCGACCCAGATTCCAGATAAGGTTGTCCGCCCTCTTCTCACCAGAGCCTATGATACCGTCATGATTAGTATCACACCAGCGCGTCGTGGCTTCCACATTACCATCACGATTTAAGTCCACCCCGTCATCCCAACTGGCATAGATACCACTGAACTGGGTAGGATATTGTATCTCCAAGATGGTTCTACCAAAAGCATCCAAGGACGGGTCTAGGGTCCGCAAAGCCCAATAGGAATCATCAATCCTAAGCGAGACGCCGATCCCGATCAACCCGTTGGTGTCAGAGGTGCCTTGGATATCGGAAACAACCGTATAGGACGAAGCTAGGGTGATGCCGACTGCTGTCCCCACCAAACCGCCAACTCTAGGGCCGCCGACTAGGTCAACCCCCGAAGCCATGGAAGAGACAATTTGGGTATCATCACAATCTCCCATCAAACCACCTATATCACTATCCCCGTCTATTAAGGAAAAACGAGCCAGCGAAGCAACTATGAGCTGCGAACCACTAGGAGCAGAACATCTGCCAATTAAACCGCCTAACTGAATTCCACCGCTTAACTCATTGAAAAAGGCCATGGAGTGACTGATTCTCATATTCTGGCTATTGCCAATCAGTCCGCCCACTTGATTTTGGCCGCCAATATTGTTGCTAAGAGCAGAAGAATGTCTTATAGTGGATAGAAGACCATACCCTATGAAGCCACCAACCTGATTACCCCCAGCTAGCTGACTACTGACCACAGCAGAAGTGGAAACAATTCTGCCAGTGGAAAGATGCCCAATCAGACCGCCTACCGAACTTCCTTCGCCGCTCAGTCTGGCTGATGAAACATCCGTCGCAAGAATTGTCGCGCTGGTAGCAAAGCCGGCCAAAACACCTACCCTATTCTTCCCGCTGATATTAGTCGCTTCCACCTCAAGATTACGCAGCTCCCCATCTTTGATATGACCAAACAAGCCAACACAGTCCTCAGCTGGGCGAGCAATCCTCAGCCCGCTTAGAGTTCGACCATTGCCTTCAAACACTGAACTAAAGCCCTCTCCCTGACATCCTTCCTCATCCCTATTTGTGTCACCTCCAATCGGTTGCCATCCCTCAGGAGCTGTAATATAATCGGTTAAATTGATATGACTTATCAACTCATAACCACTACAACCTCCTCTTGGGCAGCCAGCCCTATTCAGGGGCATATCTTCGGCTGTCCGTCTACCAGTACCATCTAATTGATAGCGAATCGCATCTAGCTCAGCCGCGGTGGCAATCTCGATTAAACCATCGCCATCAAAATCCAGATCACAGGCATCGGCTTGGTCATCCCTATCAGTGTCTCGTTGAGATGGATTAAAGTCGAACGGACAGTTATCGCTAGTGTCGGTATAACCATCCCCATCCTTATCTGTATCACAAAGATCACCATGACCATCGCCATCCATATCCTCTTGAGCGAAATTGGCAATCAGCGGACAGTTATCCTTGTTATCCCCTATGTTGTCTCCATCCTTATCCGAGTTCTCAGTCGGGTCGCCCGGAAAAAGATCGCGACTATCCTCTACCCCGTCCCCATCTGTATCACCATCTAAATCGAAAACATTGTCATTAATAACTGGCTTGCCACCGCTTAGCTGCCAGCCCGAACGCTGTAAGACAGTGGCATCCGGCGTGCATCTAATAGCTGGATATTGAGTCCGGCTGCCGAAGTTCCAAATGAGATTGTCTGGCCGTCTCTCATCAGAATCCAGCTGACCATTGAGGTTCTTATCACACCATGGCGAGACCCCACCATTATTAGTGTCATCCCAAGATTCATAAACACCACTATAACCTGTGGGCGATTGCAACTGGCTAGTAGATTGAGCCGCATCATCCCCCGCCAACCCTGAGATGCCACTCACAGTGCTGTCCCAATAAGAATTGGCTATGGCAGCAGACCCACCTTTCACTAAACCATTCATAAGAGGAGCAATACTTGATTGTCTTAACGAACCAGAAACCGCATAGGAATTGAATATGAGGCTGTTATGACCATGGCCATCTCCTATCAACCCACTGACATGATCTCCTGTCCCAGATATACTACCAGCCACAGCATAAGAATAGACGACATTAGTGCGAACTGCCCGCCCTATCAGACCACCAGCTCCACTTGATCTCACTAGGCTGCCTCCCCTCATAGATGAGGTCCAAGTATCAGCTGATAAAGAATCCGAGATCCCATAGGAAGCAATCACCCTGGCACCATCAGTATAACCCACTAAGCCGCCAACCTTTCCATCACCATCAATTAAGCCGGCAAAACTAAAAGAAGAAGTAACCCTTGTGTTTATGCCCTCTCCTACCAGACCACCAACATTTGTTCCCCCCCTTATGCTATCGACCCGCGCCGAAGAAGAGTGAATAGCTGAATTCCCATCCTCTCCCACCAGACCACCAACCTTAGAGGAACTGGCATTAAGATTCCTACCTATTGAAGTAAGACCCGCCAATTCCATATTACTAGCATATCCTATCAATCCTCCTACAACCCCATCTCCTTCAATAGTATTAAAAACAACCGAAGAAGAACGGAGCTTGGCGCCATAGCCATAGGCTGCCATGCCGCCTACATAGTCATCTCCGCTGACTCTATCCACTTCCAAATGGAGATTGCGAACGTGTGCCAGGGATCCGAGATTACCAAATAAGCCCAAACAATCTTCGGTTCGGCGGTTAATGACAAGCCCAGTTATCCTATTGCCATTGCCTTCAAACATGCCACCAAGCCCTTCTCCTTGACAACCGTCTCTGCTTGGGTCTATATCATGTCCCAGCGGTTGCCAGCTAAATCCCTCATCAAGGCTAGCCAAACTAATATTTGTTACCAATTCATAGCCTATGCATATCTTAGTAGATTCCCCATCACCACAACCTGTCTGGTCTAAAGGAGATTCCAAAGACCGCCGCTTGCCACTGCCATCCAGTTGATAGCGCACCCAATGCAGCTCGTCCATCGTGGCAATCTCAATCAAACCATCGCCATCGTCATCTATATCGGTATTACTACCCACCCCATCATTGTCTTCATCCGCCCATTCGCTGGCATTCATTGGAAAGGGATCCAGCCCATCATTAACCCCATCCCCATCGCAATCTGCCAGCTCTGAACATTCAATCCCAGCAAATTGGTCGAGATAGTCAACGATGAAATCTCCATCAGTATCTTCAAATAGGAGAGGAAACCTCTGCGCCACCCATGCTGGCGGCTGGGGCGGGCAATGCAGCCTAGGATAGTCCTGCCTGCCACCAAAATCCCAAATCCGATTATCCAACTGCCGCTCGCTTTCGTCTATCGAACCATCTGCATTCGTATCACACCATCTGGTGATAGGATCAGTCCCGGTAAACAAGTCATTAGCCCAGTTGCTAAGAGTAAAATCTATATCTACCGCTTGATCCCAACGACTATAGATGCCAGTATAGTCCACGGGGGACCTTAGTGCCTGGCTGCGCTGAGCTGTCTCATCATAATAGTTCGGAGTAGGACGATTACGAGCATTAAACTCCGCAAGCCCAAGATTAACAATAGTTATCCCTAGTAATTCGAATAGACTCTCATCTCTACTAATATTAACAGCTGTCCTATCCCAATAGGAATGGGTCAACCTATGACCAAGAGGACTATCTCTGTCTCCCATTAAAGGACCAAAAACGCTGCCAGCCGCTGAGATCTTCTTAGTGACCGCATAGGAGCTGCTCAGATAACTATTTTCAGACAGCTTTCCGATTAAGCCGCCAATCTGAGTTCCCCCTCTTATCTCACCAATCGCGGCCGTGGAATGAATCACCTTATCTATGCTAGCACTGCCCACCAGACCACCTACCCGAAGAACTCCTTGGACCCTATGACCCTTAGCATAGGAAGCAATGAGGGTAGAATATCCACTATTCCCCACTAGTCCCCCCACGTCACCACCACTCCTCCCTATTGTCCCTATTGCGTCGCCTCGCACCTCATTAAACAGAGCATAAGAATAATAGATGCTGCTCCTTATCAAATCACCCACTAGACCGCCAACATGGTCTATACCGGCAATAGTATCAGTAGCCGCATAAGAAGAGAGGATCCTAGCACCTTCTGCGCTTCCCACCAGACCACCTATATAATCCGAACCATTGATATTATGACTGGCAGCTACCGAAGAAGAGACGATCCTGCCACCAGCTGCTCTTCCCACTAGACCACCTATATGATCCGAACCACTGAGGTTCTGATGAACAACAACCGCAACATCGGTAATGGCAACCGAATTCATATTCCCAGCTAGACTGCCCACAAGATCACCTCCTCTGATTGAAGTCGCCGCTAGATTGAAATTACGAACGACGCTGCGATTAATCGAACCAAATAGCCCGACACAACCTTCGGTCGGCCTATCTATCCTTAGTCCGCTTATCCTATTGCCATTGCCTTCAAATATCCCGCTGAATGGCTCGCCTGAACACTCAATATCAAACGGCCCTACTATAGCGCCACCCCCATCCTGTCCTATAGGTCGCCAATTAGGAAACTCAGCCAAACTAATATTGTCTATCAGCTCATAACCATTACAGCCCCCTAGCGGGCAACCAACCATGTTCAGCCGCATATCCTTCACCGTCCGCTTGCCACTGCCATTTAATTGATAACGAACCTCATCTAGTTCAATGGCATTGGTAACCTCAATCAAGCCATCATCGTCTCTATCCACATCCACATCCTTCTCTACCCTTAACACAAAATCATAGCTCCTGTCATAATTTGCGGTGAGGTTAACCTCAATGGGCTGGACGCCATTGGCTAAAGACCACAAATCAAGATTGCAACTAAGTTGATTAGAAGCTATAGTTGCTTCGACTTCTGCTTGCCCCCCAACTGAGCAGCTGCCACTATAGTCGCCTGGATAGCTAGCAGGGTCTATGGTCGCGGTGAAATTATAATAGTGAGTCCTGGTAAGGGGTTGGCTGGTTTGGCTAAGCCGAGGCGCATCACGCAAAATCAAGAAAGGACGCCGAATGACATTCTTATTACCTAGGCTATCAGTTGCGGTCAAGGTTAGCCAGTGTCGGCCGGTTGTCAATGAAGCCGGCAAAGTAAAACTATAGATGTCATCTGTCCCAGTTAATACTTCTATTGTCCCATCATCCAGCTGATAATCAACCCGGCTTATATCAGAACTATCCAGTATCAGCGCCTCAACAACTTGGCCGTCATAGTCGGCACCATAGACTTCCGCTAGATTTAGCAGCTGGATGCTGGGCGCGGTTCTATCAACTGTGAAGACAAGGCTATATTCATAGTCAATCTCATAGTCAGCCGTTAAAACAATAGCCAAAGGATAGCCACCATCGATTAAACCAACTAGATTTAGCTGGCATGACAAAAGGTTATTTACGATGGTGGCGTCTCCTAAATCACCGTTCAGATTGCATGTGCCAGTGTAAGTACCCAGATAGCTGCCAGCATCTATACGCGCCCTGAGGTCATAGCTATTAAGGTTGGTTCGGTCGGCACTGGTTAGCTGGACAGTCGGGCGGTCTTTCAGAACCAGAAAATCATGCATATACAGCCGATAGTTTCCTAAGGAATCGCTAAGATTAAACTCAATGCTATGGGCGCCAGTCGGCAACGAAGAGACGGGCATAACAAAACTCCACTCATCGCTCGTGCCAATGCGCGCCAAGACCCCAGCGGCAAGCTGGCCGATACGCCAGTCGGCTGTGGTCACCTCAGCGTAGCTGTCGGTGATGGTGAGCCGCTGGGCTGATTCACTGCCATCATATTGTCTGGCAACAGCAGACAGATCAACCGAAGGAGGTGTGCTATCATACACCAGGTCGAAAATATAGCCATAAACTTCCGCCAAATCGACCGCGGTTAGTGTCACAATCGCCTTATAGGGACCATCTACATCAAAGACCAGCGGACAGGAGAGCCGATTGGCTGCCACCTCTGCTTCCGATGCTTCCGCTTCTTCTGATCCTTCCGAAATCGTCCCACCTTCCAGCCGGCAGCTGGCGGTGTAATCTCCTGTATAGGTGCCTGGGTCTAGGTCGGCTGTCAATCTATAGGTCCTCTTGGCGCTAAGGGCCGGGCTGGTTAGGTTAAGTTGAGGGTCATCACGTAAGACCACAAAGGAGTCCTCTGCCGTTTGCTCATTGCCCAGCTCATCTACAGCCCGAACCACCAATCTATACTGCCCGGTGGCGATGAAAGGAGGTAGGCTAAATTCATACCGCCCTTGATCCTGCTCAGTCAATGGGATGGCAGCCTCACTACCCAGCCTATAACTAGCATTCTTTATGGTAGAAAACCTATCGGAAATTAGAATCAAGATACTGACATCTCCGCCACGATATAGGTCTTGCAAATGAGGTAAGGAAATGGTTGGCGGCTGGGTATCTCTTAGTAGCGGAATAGAAGAGCTATAGGTCCTTCCATATTCGGTCGCTGTCAATAATACTTCTACCATATATAGACCATCCATCAAGCCAGCTAAGACCAGATCGCAACTCAAACCATCCGAACTAATATTGGCGACTATTCGCTGACTAGCTAATAGACAGACCCCAGTATATTCCCCTTCATAGCTGCCAGAATCTATGGTCGCCTCTAACCTATAGGTCCCACTATTGGTTGCATTCGCGCTAGTAAGATTGAGAGTCGGGCTATCAACCAACAAAACAAAAGAGGCGCTCTTAGTGGCTTCATTGCCTAGGCTATCCGCGGCGCGAACCTCAATGCTATGGCGACCTGTCCCTAGTGAGTCCGACAAGGCAGCTGAATAGGCATCCCCCTGCTTCACTAAGGACTGAAACTCATCACCATTAAACCTATAATGCGCGGACGCTACCTCAGATAGAGTATCACTGATGCCTACCAAAATAGCCTCCTCTACACCATCATAGCTGGCCGCCAAAGAAGATAGGTCAATCTCTGGGCCAGTCGTATCCTTCAAGAGACTAAAAGTATAATCATAAGTATCCTCCCCCGTCTGATAAGCCGCCTGTAAGGATACCTCTATATCATGACTGCCTTCTGCCAATGAAGCCAAAGCTAAATTGCAACTCAAACCATCCGAACTAATATTGGCGACTATTCGCCGACCAGCCAATAGGCACTCCCCAGTATATTCCCCTTCATAGCTGCCAGAATCTATGGTCGCCGCTAACCTATAGGTCCCACTATTGGTTGCATTCGCGCTAGTAAGATTGAGAGTTGGGCTATCAACCGACAAAACAAAGGAAGCGCTCTCAGTGGCTTCATTGCCTAGGACATCCACCGCCCGAACCTCAATGCTATGGCGACCTGTCCCTAGTGAGTCCGACAAGGCAGCTGGATAGGTCTCCCCTTGCTTCACTAAGGATTGCAGCTCACCATCATCAAATCTATAATGGGCGGACGCCACCTCAGACAGAGTATCACTGATGCCTACTGAGATGGCTTCCCCTAGGCCATCATAGCTGGGCGCCAAAGAAGATAGGTCAATCTCTGGGCCAGTCGTATCCTTCAAGAGACTAAAAGTATAATCATAAGTATCCTCCCCCGTCTGATAAGCCGCCTGTAAGGATACCTCTATATCATGACTGCCATCTGCCAATGAAGCCAAAGCTAAATTGCA
Source organism: Gammaproteobacteria bacterium (assembly GCA_965215225.1). Taxonomy (GTDB): domain Bacteria; phylum Pseudomonadota; class Gammaproteobacteria; order CBDBNL01; family JAAOII01. Next base: position 286,606 of record OZ244039.1, on the reverse strand, counting down.
ACTCAAACCATCCGAACTAATATTGGCGACTATTCGCTGACTAGCTAATAGGCACCACCCCCCAGTATATTCCCCTTCATAGCTGCCAGAATCTATGGTCGCCTCTAAACTATAGGCCCCTCGATTGGTTGCATTCGCGCTAGTAAGATTGAGGGTCGGGCTATCAACCAACAAAACAAAAGAGGCGCTCTTAGTGGCTTCATTGCCTAGGCTATCCGCGGCGCGAACCTCAATGTTATGACGACCAGTCGCCAGTGAGTCCGACAAAGCAACTGGATAGGTCTCCCCTTGCTTCACTAAGGACTGAAACTCATCACCATTAAACCTATAATGCGCGGACGCCACCTCAGACAGAGTATCACTGATGCCTACCAAAATAGCCTCCTCTACACCATCATAGCTGGCCGCCAAAGAAGACAGGTCAATCTCTGGCCCAGTCGTATCCTTCAATAGACTAAAAGTATAATCATAAGTATCCTCCCCCGTCTGATAAGCCGCCTGTAAGGATACCTCGACAAAATGGCTGCCTTCTGCCAATGAAGCCAAAGCTAAATTGCAACTCAAACCATCCGAACTAATATTGGCGACTATTCGCTGACCAGCTAATAGGCACCACCCCCCAGTATATTCCCCTTCATAGCTACCAGAATCTATGGTCGCCGCTAAGCTATAAGACAGACTATTGGTCACATTCTCACTGGTAAGATCTAGGGTAGGGCGGTCGCGCAACAAAACAAAAGAGGCGCTCTTAGTGGCTTCATTGCCTAAGCTATCCAGGGCGCGAACCTCAATGCTATGGCGACCTGTCCCTAGTGAGTCCGACAAGGCAGCTGAATAGGCATCCCCCTGCTTCACTAAGGACTGAAACTCATCACCATTAAACCTATAATGCGCGGACGCTACCTCAGATAGAGCATCACTGATGCCTACCAAAATAGCCTCCTCTACACCATCATAGCTGGCCGCCAAAGAAGACAGGTCAATCTCTGGCCCAGTCGTATCCTTCAATAGACTAAAGGTATAATCATAGGTGTCTTCATCCGTCTGTAAGAACACCTCGACAAGATGACTGCCATCTGGCAAATCGCCCAAAGCCAAATTGCAACTCAAACTGTCCGAACCTATACTGGCGACTATTCGCCGACCAGCTAATAGGCACCATCCCCCAGTATATTCCCCTTCATAGCTGCCAGAATCTATGGTCGCCGCTAAGCTATAAGACAGACTATTGGTCACATTCTCACTGGTAAGATCTAGGGTCGGGCTATCAACCAACAAAACAAAAGAGGCACTCTTAGTGGCTTCATTGCCTAAGCTATCCACCGCTTGAATCTCAATAGTATGACGACCAGTCCCCAGTGAGTCCGATAAGGCAACTGGATAGGTATTCCCTTGCTTGACTAAGGACTGAAACTCATCACCATTAAACCTATAATGCGCGGACGCCACCTCAGACAGGGCATCACTGATGCCTACCAAAATAGTTTCTCCTAGTGCATCATAGCTGGGCGCCAAAGAAGATAGATCAATCTCTGGCCCAGTCGTATCCCTCAATAGACTAAAAGTATAATCATAAGTATCCTCCCCCGTCTGATAAGCCGCCTGTAAGGACACATTTATAAGATGACTGCCATCTGGCAAATCGCCCAAAACCAAATTACAACTCAATCTGTCTGCATCTATACTGGCGACTATTTGCCGACCAGTCAATAGGCACCATGCCCCAGTGTATGCCCCTTCATAGCTGCCAGAATCTATGGTCGCCTCTAAACTATAGGACATATCATTGGTAACATTCGCGCTGGTAAGATTGAGGGACGGGCTATCAACCAACAAAACAAAAGAGGCGCTCTCAGTGGCTTCATTGCCTAGGGCATCCACCGCCCGAACCTCAAGAGTATGACGACCCGTCCCTAATGAATCGGGTAAATCAACGACATAGCTATCACCTTCCCTTCTCATGGATATTGCAGCCCCCTTAGCTAGACTGTAGTTTGCCGTAACATTGGTGAGGTCTTCTATTGTTATCAACATCTGAGAACTATTGCTATCATAGCTAGTCAAAGAAGACAAGTCAATCACAGGTGGCAGGGTATCCCTAGTGATATTCACCGCCAAAACATATGGCTCACTACCATCTCTAGTCACAGCCAAATTGATGGTATGAACACCATCTTCTTGGAATTCCAATGGGCAGTCTATCATATTGGCTTCTATACTCGCTGAGACTGTCTGGTTATCAAAAAGACATTCCGCTTGTAAGCCATCAAGCAACTCATCATTAACCTCAATGAGCAAATGATACATCCCACCTCCAGTCATAAGCGGACTGAACAGATTGAAATCGCTTGAGGTCATATTGACCCTGGCCGGTTGACTTGATGTGCCACTGGTTATGTTGCTTCCTCCACCTTGACAGCCGGACAATAGGAACAAAAGTATCAGCTGGAATAAATAGAATAAACGAAACAGGCGAAATGGGCGAAATAGGCGAAACGAAAGATAGGCTCTATATCTGCTCTGATTTGTCTCTATGGTGAAAAAAGGTTTGAGAAATCTTAACTGTCTTACCAAGACAACCCCCCTCATTATATTTATATCTAGTAGGCAATCCATTTGTATCACCACTTATCACATTATAACACAATAAATCCACAGCTCATAAAAACACATGAATTCTCATTATAAGTGCATCCTAACCAGACTATATAATCTCAGCCAAGATAACCAACAAAGTGGTCTCGTGTGAAGGGCATTATACCCTTTTTTAGAAAAAAATGCTCTTTTTTTAGAAAAAAATACTCTTTTTTAGAAAAAAATACTCTTTTTTAGAAAAAAATGCTCTTTTTTAGAAAAAAATGCTCTTTTTTAGAAAAAAATGCTCTTTTTTTAGAAAAAAATAGCTGTGGTTTTTGTTGTCATTTAAGTGCCGAAATCCCAAATGGAATCCCTGTTGCTCTTTGTTGTTGAGGTGAGGAGATGATAGGGAAGGGCAGCGAAGAGCTGGATAAGGAAAGGCAGCGAATATCTAGTTGCCTCTAATCACCTAGTGATCTAATAAACTCTCTTTGTTGTTCAGGGGGGAGATGATAAGGCAGGGCAGCGAAGAGCTGGATAAGGCAGGGCAGCGAATATCTAGTGGCCTCTAATCGCCTAGTGATCTAATGAACTCTCTTTGTTGTCGGGGGGTGATAGGAGTGCAGCGAAGAGCAGGATAATCAGTTGAAGTGCCGAAATCCCAAATGTAATTAGTGTTCCTCCTTTCGTTGCTATCTATTTCACCGTCATAATTGGTATCACACCAACGGGTGTTATCATCTTCCCCAGTATAGGGCTGATTATCTCCATCGGCATTGTCAAAGTCGATGGCGTTATCCCAATTAATATATTGACTGGCAAGATAGTTAGTGGGAGATTGTAGCTGCTGAGTAGTTCTCCCCTCCCTATCGATTAACAAACCGCCGATGCTATCCCAATAAGAATAGTCTCTGGTAACACCTTCACTGACATATCCTATTAATCCTCCAACATAGCTTCCTGTTTTAGTAATCTGATGGAATACCGTTAAAGAAGAAAACAGCATCACTCGCTCGCCTCTACCAAGCAAACCACCTAGGTGGTCTCTACCAAGTATCCCGCCAGAGAAAACAGTCGTCATGACAACAATCACATCCTGTGCGTCTCCTATCAAACCTCCCACATCATGGCCGCCTCCATTTATTTGGCTAGTAAGAGCAGCCGAGCCAAGTATCCCGCCTCGCTTTAATGTGCCAACTAGGCCACCAACGTCATTTTCCCCGTCTATTTGCGCGCCGAGGACAATAGAATCCATAATAGTCGTGTCTTCACCATGCCCCATCAGACCACCTATAAACCAATACCGGCCATCAACTTCATCACCAGTAAAACTAATATGGCTCAGACTAGAATCATCACTATGGCCTATCACCCCGCCCACACGATTGTTCCCACTCACATTAGCAGAGAGAAAGACCGCCTCTACTGTGGCAGCTGAAAGATCGCCTACCAATCCACCCACATAGTTATTTTCCCCATGGACTCTTGAAGAATCAATTGTGATGGTGGTAATACTAGCCATATCTGCCTCACCTGCCAGGAGCCCCACTCTCCTATTGCCCTCTACATCCGCATTTGCTAGAGTCAGATTACGAAGCTCACCGCTAACCTGTCCAAACAAACCAACACAGTCCTCCGCAGATCTTACTATATGCAAATTACGAATAGTAAAGTCATTGCCTTCAAAAATATCATTGAACCCCTCTCCCTGACAGCCATATGCCGTCCTATTGTCATCATGTCCGATTGGTTGCCAGCCCTTGCCTCCACCCTTATCGGCATAAGCAGCCAGGTCAATATCGGCAGCCAGCTCATAGCCGTCGCAATGTAAGACCTCGACCCCATCGCCACAACCAACCGAGTCTAATGAGCCATCTTGGCTAAGACGGCGGCCGCGACCACGCAGCTCATAGCGAACCGCGTCCAGTTCGGCAGCGGTAAAAATCTCGATTAAACCATCGCCATCTCTATCAATATCACAAAGATCGCCATAGGTGTCCAAATCGCCATCTTGTTGGATTGGATTATATATAAGAGGACAGTTATCCCCATCACCAAAAAAGTTATCCCCATCAGGATCCGCATCACAGACATCGCCATAACCATCCCCATCAGTATCCAGCTGATCCGGGTTGAAAACAACCGCGCAATTATCCGCATTATCGCCAACAGCATCGTAATCCGCATCAAACTGCTCATTGGCGTTAGTTGGAAAAGCGTCTTCCTTATCATTTACTCCATCGCGATCGCAATCGGCGTGCTCCCAACAAAGGCGTCTATCAAATACTCCTATATCAAAAGCATTGGCAATGCCATCACCATCAATATCGCCAAACAATTCCGGTAAGACTTCTTTTTGTCGCGAGGATATCTCAGGCAAGCAGCTCAATGCTGGATATTCATTCGGCTGACCCAAATCCCAGATAAGATTGTCTGTCCTTTTCTCATCTGGGTCTATGATACCGTCATGATTAGTATCACACCAGCGAGTGGCGTTCTCCACCCTGCCATCACGGTCTAGGTCGACTCCGTCATCCCAACTGGCATAGATACCGCTAAACTCGGTAGGAAATTGTAAAGTGAAGGCGCTTTTGGCAAGAGCATCTAAGGGCAGCTTCGTAGTAAGCAACGCCCAATAGGAATCATCAATCCTAATTGAGCTGTCGAACTCAACCAACCCGCTAGTATTAGAGTCACCGTCGATATCGGAAATAACCGCATAGGAAGAAGCCAAGTTGATGTTGCTAGATTCCCCAATCAAACCGCCAATGCTATCAACACCGAAGATGTCAACGCCCGAAGCCATCGAAGAGACAACTTGTGCTTGATTACATGATCCTATCAAACCACCTATATCACGACTTCCGCTGATTAAGGAAAAATGAGCCAGCGAAGCAACTATGGTCTGTGCCGATTTATCAAAATGATCGCATCTGCCTATTAAACCACCTAGGCGGTCTTGGCCGTATAGTTCATTGAAAAAGGCCATGGAGCTACTGATTCTCATATCCCAGCTATAGCCAATCAGACCGCCCACCTCAGTCTCGCCACGAATATCATTGCTAAGAGCAGAAGAATGGCTTATAGTGGATAGATAATTACGCCCTATCAAGCCACCAACCTGGTTCTTCCCAACTATCTCACCATTGACCACAGCAGAAGTGGCAACAATCTTGCCAATGGAAAGACGCCCCAGCAAACCGCCCACATAGTCTTCTTTGCCGGTCACTGTGGATGAGAAAACATTAATAGTCCGAATTGTCGCACGAGCAGCAAATCCGGCCAAAATACCTACCCTGCTCTTGCCGGTGATATGAGTGGCTTCCACCTCAAGATTACGCAGCTCCCCATCTTTGATATGACCAAACAAGCCAACACAATCCTCATCTGAACGACTGATGTTTAAACCACTAATCGTCCAACCATTACCATCAAACACTGAACTAAAGCCATCTCCTTGACAGTCCACCTCAGTCCCATTTGTATCTCTCCCAATCGGTTGCCATCCTTTATCCCCGCTACTATAATCCGCTAAATTAATACTGCTTACCAACTCATAACCACTACAGCTCTTAAGTTGCACGCCGTCACCACAACCTTCAGTATCCAATGGGTTTCCCTCTCCATATCGCCGCCCGGCGCCATCAAGCTGATAACGAACCGCATCTAGTTCAGCAGCTGTGGCAATCTCGATTAAACCATCGCCATCAATATCCAGCTCACAAGCATCGCCATAGCTATCCCTATCAATATCTCGTTGAGATGGATTAGAGTCGAGCGGACAGCTGTCGCCAAGATCGGTATAACCATCGCCATCTTTATCTGGATCACAAGCATCACCATAGCCATCTCCATCCATATCCTCTTGCTCAAAATTCACAATCAACGGGCAGTTATCCTTGTTATCCCCTATTTTGTCTCCATCCTCATCCGAGCTCTCAGTCGGGTCGGCTGGGAAAATATCCCGACCATCCGCCACTCCATCCCCATCTGTATCCAAACTGAAAACATTGTCATTAATAACTGGCTTGCCACCGCTGAGCTGCCAGCCCGAACGCTGTAAGCTAGTGGCAGCCGGCGTGCATCTAATAGTCGGATATTGAGTCGAGCTGCCAAAATCCCAAATAAGATTGTCTTGCCGCCTCTCATCAGGATCCAGCTCACCATTGAAATTAAGGTCACACCAGGGCGAGATACCATCATTAGTAGTGGCATCCCAAGACTGATAGATGCCACTATAATCAGTGGGCGATTGCAACTGGCTAGTAGTTCGCGCCTCACCCCCAGTTATGCCACTCACAGTGCTGTCCCAATAAGAACTCACTATGGTGGCAGAGCCTTCCTTCACCAAACCATTGGTAGGAGACTCTGTGCCCGATTGTCTTAACGAACCAGAAACCGCATAAGAATATAATATGAAGCTAGTTCGGCCATACCCATTTCCTATTAGCCCACTGACATGAACTCCTACTCCAGATATACTAGCAGCTACAGCATAAGAATAGACGACACTAGAGCGAACTGCCTGTCCTATCAGGCCGCCAGCTTCACTTGAGCTCAATCCGCCCGCCAGCAAAGAATCCAAGATAGCATAGGAAGCGATCACTGTGCCATCCTCAATACTACCCATTAAGCCGCCAATTCTTGTATCTGCATCGATTAAGCGCACAAAACTAAAAGAAGAAATGATAGTTGTGAACTCGCCTGCTCCTACCAGACCACCAGCATTTGTTGTTCCCCCTATGCTATCTACCCGAGCAGAAGAATAGTGAATGTCCGAATTCGCATCGACCCCTACCAGACCACCAACATTAGAAGAACTAGCATTAAGATTGCTGCCTGTAGTAGTAAGTCCTGCCAAATTCATAGCATTAGCATATCCCATCAATCCTCCTACAACCGAATCTCCCTTAATAGTATCAAAAACAACCGAAGAAGAGAAGATCTTGGCACTATAACCATAGGCTACCATGCCACCTACATAGGTGCTTCCTATGACTCTATCCACTTCCAAATGGAGATTACGAATGACCGCCAAGGCCCCGATCTTACCAAATAAACCAGCACAATCTTCACGCGGGCGGTCAATGACAAGTCCGCTTATCCTATTGCCATTGCCTTCAAACAAGGTGCCAAGCCCTTCCCCTTGACAACCGCCTCTTCCTGGTTCCGTATCATGCCCCAGCGGCTGCCAGCCAAATCCTTCATCATAGCTAGTCAAACTAATATCCGTTACCAATTCATAGCCAATGCAGATCTTAGTAGTTGCTCCATCGCCACAGCCTGTCTGGTCTAAAGGAGCTAGAGCAGACCGCCGCCTGCCAGTCCCATCCAGTTGATAACGCACCTCATCCAGCTCGGCCGCCGTGGCAATCTCAATCAAACCATCGCCGTCGTCATCTATGTCGGCATTATTACCCACACCATCATTGTCATCATCAGCCCATTCGTTTGCATTCACTGGAAACAAATCCAATGCATCATTAGTACCATCCCCATCGCAATCTGCCAGTTCTGAACATTGAATCCCAGCAAAGTGGTCTAGGTAATCAACTATGGAATCACCATCAGTATCTTCAAATAGAAGGGGAAACCTTTGCTGCACCCATGCTGGCGGCTGAGGTGGGCAACGCAACCTAGGATAGTCTTGCTTGCCACCAAAATCCCAAATCCGATTGTCCAACTGCCGCTCGCTTTCATCTATCGAACCATCCCCATTCCTATCACACCATCTTGCGATGGAATCAATCCCTCTAGTCAAGTCATCAGCCCAATTTGGAGTAAGCCAATTTCTACTATTAAAATCTATATCAACATTTATCGCTTTGTCCCAACGACTATAGATGCCGGTATAGTCTAAAGGAGCTTTTAATGCCTGGCTGAGCTGAGCCGTCTCATCATAATAGCTCTGAGCGGGATGAGAATTGACATCCACAAACCCAACTGAAAAAGCACTTACCCCTAGAAAATCCAATAGACTCTCGTCTCTACTAATATTGACAGCTGTCCTATCCCAATAGGAATATGCCACCCGATGAATACCAGTCATGTCTCTACCTCCTATTAAGGGACCAGAAAATTTGCCAGCCGCTGAAATCCTCTTGGTGACCACATAGGAGCTGCTCAGATAAGTATCTTCAGTCACCCTCCCAATTAGACCACCAACCTGAGTTCCCCCTCTTAGCTCGCCAATCGCAGCGGTAGAATGAATCAATCTACTCCTTCCAGCACCGCCCACCAACCCGCCTACCCGATAAGCTCCTTGAATATCACGGCCCTTAGCATAGGAAGCAACGAGAGTAGAATAACTACTCTTCCCCACTAGTCCTCCCACGTCATCACCACCTGCCCCTTCTATCACCTTGCCCCTCACCCTATTAGACAGAGTATAAGAATAATAAATGCTGCTCCTCTCCAACCAACCCACTAGACCGCCAATATGGCTTCTGCCGTTAATAGTATCAGTGGCCGCATAAGAAGAGACCAGCTTGGTCTCTTCTGCTTTTCCCACCAAGCCTCCTATATCATTCGAACCATTGATATTATGATGAACAACAATCGAAACATGGGCAATGGCAGCCGAACTCATAGCACCTGCTAAGCCACCCACAAGATTAGCTCCTTTAATTGCAGTCGCCGCTAAACTGAGATTACGAACGGCACCTTGATCAATAGAACCGAAGAGCCCAATGCAACTCTCTGTCGGTCGGTCTATACTTAGTCCGCTTATCCCATTACCATTGCCTTCAAATATCCCACTAAATGACTCGCCTGAACAACCACTATCAAGCATCCACCTAGCTAATCTATTGCCCGCGCCCTGTCCTATGGGTCGCCAATTAGGGAACTCAGCCAAACTGATATTGTCTATCATCTCATAACCATTACAGCCTCCTATCGGGCAACCAACCCTATTCAAACGCATATCCTCTACTGTCCGTTTGCCGCTACCATTTAATTGATAACGAACCCCATCTAGCTCAATCACATTGGCAATCTCAATCAAGCCATCATCGTCCCTATCCACATCCACATCCTTCTCTAGCTCCAAAACAAAATCATAGCTCCTGTCATAGTCGGTGGTGAGGTTAACCTCAATGGACAGAATGCCATTGTCAAAAGACCAGAGATCAAGCGCGCAACTAAGTCGATGGGAATCTATCCTTGCCTCCAGCGGCCCCTGGTCGCCAACCGAACAGCTGCCAGTATAGTCGCCTGGATAGCTAGCAGGGTGTATGGTCGCGGTGAAATTATAATAGTGAGTCCTGATAAGGCGTTGGCTGGTTCGGCTAAGCCGAGGCTCATCACCCAAAATCAAGAAAGAACGACGAACGACATTCTCATTAGCTAAGATATCGGTTGCAGTCAAAGTCAGCCAGTGGCGGCCGGTTGACAATGAAGCCGGCAAGGTAAAACTATAGCGACCATCTGTCTCAGCTAATACTTCTATTGCCCCATCATCCAGCTGATAGCCCGCAAAGCTTATATTAGAACTATCTAGTATCAACAGCTCAACAACCTGCCCGCCATAGTCTGCACCATAAGTTTCCTGTAAATTTAGCAGCTGGATGCTAGGCGCAGTTCTATCAACTGTGAAGTCAAAGCTATATTCATAATCAACACCATAGCCAGCCGTTAAAACAATAGCCAGAGGATAGATGCCATCGGTTAAACCAACTAGATTCAGCTCACATGATAAAAGGCTGTTCGCGATGGTGGCAGTCCCTAAATCACCATTCAGATCGCATGTGCCATTGTAAGCACCCAGATAGCTGCCAGCGTCTAAGCGTGCCGTGAGGTTATAGCTATTAAGGTTGGTTCGGTCGGCAACTCTTAGCTCAACAGTCGGACGGTCCTTCAGAACAAGAAAATCATGCAGATACAACCGATTGTTCCCCAAGGAATCGCTAAGATTAAACTCAATGCTATAGGCGCCAGTCGGCAATAAAGAGATGGGCATGGTCCAACTCCACTCATCACTCATCCCAATGCGCGCTAAAACCCCAGCGGCAAGCTGCCCGATACGCCATTCGGCTGTGGTCACCTCAGAGTAGCTGTCCATGATAGTGAGCCGCTGAGCCGATTCACTGCCATCATATTCTCTGGCAACAGCAGACAAATCAACCGAAGGAGGAGTAGTATCACGCACCAGGTTGAAAGTATAGCTGCGTGACCCTGCCAAATTGACCATGGTTAGTAGGACATTCACCTTATGAAGCCCATCTCTATCAAGGTCTAAAGAACAGGATATCCCATCAGCTACCACTTCTGCCGCCAAAACTGGACCTCCTTCCAGCTGGCAGCTAGCGGTGAAATTCCCCGTATAGCTGCCTGGGTCTAGGTCGGCTGTGAATCTATAGGTCTTGTTGGAAGTAATGGCAGGGCTGGTTCGACTGAGTTGAGGTGCATCACGCAGAACCGCAAAGGAACGCGCTGCCGTTCGCTCATTGCTCAGCCCATCTGCAGCCCCAACCACCACTCTATGCTGCCCTGTAGCAATAGAAAGAGGCAAGTCAAATTCATAACGACTTGAATTATCCGTTTGCTCAGTCAATGAAATAACAGCCCCGTCATCCAACTGGTAGGTCGCCCGAGAAACACCAGACCACTCATCCTCTATTGCTATAACAATGGTGGCAATAGAGCCCTCATAAAAAGATTTAAACTGAATAAAAGAAATAGTCGGCCCAGTCGTGTCCCTAATGAAATGCAAAGGCAAAATATAGCTGATATCATAATCTGCCGTGAGATTGATAGCCACCCTGTGTTCGCCATCCGCCAATCTGGCTAAGACAAAACCGCAACCCAACTTGTTCGCACCTATGCTAGCGACTACTCGCTGATTATCCAATAAGCACTCCCCTCTATATTCCCCTTCATAGCTGCCCGCATCTATAGTCGCCTCTAAACTATAAGAATCGCTATTGGTCACATTCGCGCTGGTGAGATTGAGGGTCGGGCTGTCGCGCAACAAAACAAAAGAGGCGATCTCAGTTGCCTCATTGCCTAAGGCATCCATCGCCCAAACCTCCATGCTATGACGACCCGTCCCTAGTGAGCTAGGCAAAACAACTGGATAAACCTCCCCTTGCTTCACTAAGGGCTGAGGCGCGCCATCGTCAAAACTATAATGGGCGGCTGCCACCTCAGACAGAGCATCACTAATGCTTACCGAAATGACTTCTCCTACACCATCATAACTCGCCGCCAAAGACGATAGGTCAATCTCTGGTTCAGTTGTATCCTTCAACAAATCAAAAGTATGGTTATAGGCCTCCGCCCGATAAGCCGCCCTTAAGGAAACCACTATATGATAATTGCCATCTGCCAATTCGCCCAAAGCCAAATTACAAGCCAAGCTGTCCGAACTAATACTAGCCATTACTCGCTGACTAGCTAATAGACACTCCCCACTATATTCTCCTTCATAGCTGCCCGAATCTATAGTCGCCGCTAAACTATAGGTCCCTCTATTGGTTGCATTCGCACTGGTGATATCCAGGGTCGGGCGGTCGCGCAACAAAACAAAAGAGCCGCTCTTAGTGACCTCATTGCCTAAGGCATCCACCGCCCGAACCTCAATGCTATGACGACCCGTCCCCAGTGAGCTAGGCAAAACAACTGGATAAACCTCCCCTTGCTTCACTAAGGGCTGAGGCGCACCATCGTCAAAACTATAATGGGCGGCTGCCACCTCAGACAGAGCATCACTAATGCTTACCGAAATGACTTCTCCTACACCATCATAACTCGCCGCCAAAGACGATAGGTCAATCTCTGGTCCAGTCGTATCCTTCAATAGACTAAAAGTATAATCATAGGTCCCCATCTTATAAGCCACTTGTAAAGACACCACTATAAGATGGCTGCCATCTGCCAACTCGGCCAAGGACAGGTTGCAAGTTAAACTGTCCGAACTAATGCTAGCGACTACCTGCTGATTAGCCAATAAGCATACCCCACTATATTCCCCTTCATAGCTGCCCAAATCTATAGTCGCCGCCAAACTATAGGAAGGACTATTAGTCTCAGCGGCGCTGGCCATATCAAGGGTCGGGCTGTCGCGCAACAAAACAAAAGACGCCCTCTCAGTTGCCTCATTGCCTAAGGCATCCACCGCGCGAACCTCAAGAGTATGACGACCTGTCCCTAATGAATCGGGCAGAACAACGACATAGTCATTACCATCCTTTCTCATGAATATTGCAGCCTCATCAGCCAGACTATAGGTCGCGGTAACATTGGTGGCGTCTTCTATTGTTATCAAAAGCTTATAACTCTGGCTATCATAACTAGCCAAAGAAGACAAGTCAATAACAGGTGGCAATGTATCCCTAGTGACATTCAGTTCCATAATATATGGAACACCAGTATCTCTAGTCACAACCAAACTGATAGGATGAACACCATCTTCTTGGAATTCCATTGGACAGCTGATCATGTTGCCTTTTATACTCGCTAAGACTGTCTGGTTATGAAAACGACATTCCGCCTGTAACCCATCAAGCAATTCAGCATTAACCTCAACGCGTAAATGATATATGCTTTCTCCAATGCTGAGCGGGCTGGACAGACTGAAGTCGTTTGAGGTCATATTGACCGGGAGCGGCCGACTTGATCCACTCGCGGTTATGCTGCTCGCCCCACCCTCACAGCCGGCCAATAAAAACAAAAATGTCAGCTGAAATAAATAAAACGGATGAAATGAAAGATAGGTTCTGAGGGACCTAAGGTTGTTTTTATTTAGCTTCTTATTTGGACCCTTATTTGTATTCTTATTTGTATTCTTATTTAGCTGCTTATTTGGCTTTCTATTCGGCCCTATGGTGAAAAAAGGTTTGAAAAATCTTAAGTGTCTTTTTAAGACAAGCCCCCTCTTTAGAAGATTTGGTAGGGGATACATCTAGCTCACCACTAACTAAATTATAACAAATTTTTAGTATTTTTTTCAATTAATTTAATTTTTTTTATTTTTAATTTAACCGTATTTTATCCCTCCCAAAGCACTAAAAAACCTAAAAGCCTCCTAATATAAGCAGCTAGACAACATCCCTTCTCAAATCAACCATATATCAACCTATATATAGGTAGGATAAAAAAGTCTAGCAACTCTCATAGCCTCACAGAACACTAAAAGCCCCCTACTGAGCAGCCAAACAATAGAACTTCTCAAATCAACTATATATCAACCTATATATAGGCAGAATATAAAAGCCCCTCACTAAGCAACCGAACAATAGAACTTTTCAAATCAGCTATATATCAACCTATATATAGGTAGGATAAAAAAGTTCTAGCAACTCTCATAGCCTCATAGAATATAAAAGTCTCTCACTAAGCAGCCAAACAACAACTCTTCTCAAACCAGCCTATATATCAACCTATATATAGGTAGGATAAAAAAGTTCTGGCAGCTCTCATAGCCTTATAGAATATAAAAGCCTCTCACTAAGCAGCCAAACAATAAGCCCCTCAGATCAACCTACTATAATCAACCTATATATAGGTAGGATAAAAAAGTTCTAGCAGCTCTCATAGCCTCATAGCAAAATGGTGAGACCGAATATAAAAGCCCCTCACTAAGCAGCCAAGCAATAGAACTTCTCAAATCAGCCTATATATCAACCTACTATAATCAACCTATATATAGGTAAGATAAAAAAGTTCTGGCAGCTCTCATAGCCTTATAGCAAAATGGTGAGACCAGAGCAATGAGGGTCAGAGCAGACCAAAGCGGTGAGATGAGATTGGCGAGAGCAGAATGGGGAGGCAGAATATAAAGTCTCTCATTAAGCAGCCAACTTCGCACTCCTTATCACAGCCGGGAAAGAGGTTCCAATGAAAATGCCAATGGACTCATTCGCCAGTAGCTGCCAAAATCTACCCAAGGAAACAATAACCAAAATTATGACCCGATTGAACAACCGGCCACGCAAGCGCCTCGGCTTCAAAACACCCGCTGAGGTGTTCTAACAACTCAGCGGAATCAACTATAATGACAGGTGTTGCATTCTAGATGGGAATCTGCCGTTCTTCTTATCAATCAGGTATTTGATTAATTCAACGCGGCAATAGTCTTCAGAGTCTTTGCTATAGTAGCTTTTCCTTTTAGGACATAACATGCCATCCATATTAATCATTATACTTTTCCTCTTAGCTGCTTCTATGTCAACCACTTGCTATTTGTCTTCCCACCCAGAGATTTAATTCTAGCTATTGTTTCGCTCTCACAGTTGCCTTGCTTCAACCGAAACATCAACTCATCTGCATATCTATTCAGATGCCTAACTAAGGCTGACAAATCCTCTTGATTAGTTAGTTTGTTCTGGCTAATTAAGTTTCAAGTGGAAGCCTTTGGGGCGAGTTAGGGTATCATATGCCAGATAAGAAAGGCTGCAGCCTCTGCCGGTATCTTTAACTCCACACCAGGGCAAGGCTGGGTCAACATAGTCACAGCGGTTCATAAAGAAGACCCCACACTCCACCTTGTTCCCTATGGCTTCGGCTGCCTTGGCGTCCCTAGTCCATACAGAGACTGTCAGACCATAGCTGCTATCATTCATCAGTTCTATCGCCTCATCATCCGACTCAACCGCCATGATTCCCAGGACGGGACCAAAGTTTTCCTCGGTCATTATCTCCATCTCGTGACTGACGCGCGAGAGTATTTGAGGTGCCAAATAGGGAGTGTCCTCCTTGCTGGTTGGGAAATCTGCCTCATCAATATGGGCAACAGCTCCTTGGGCCAGAGCGGCTTGGATCTGGGCGCGCACACGAGTGGCTGCCTCTTGCCTCACCATGGGGCCTAGGGTGGTCTCTTCTGCCTCAGGCGAACCAAGCACCAATGCTTCAGCCTGAGCTACCAGTCTTGTCAAATAGTCATCATAGACATCCCTGTGCACATATATCCTCTCCAAGCCGCAACAACATTGCCCCGAATTAAAGAAGGCGCCATCGGCAGTTTGAACCGCAGCATAGTCCAGATCACAATCACGGCGAATATAGGCTGGGTCCTTACCGCCTAGTTCCAAATTGACCGGGATGAAAATACCAGCCGATGTTCTCTCTATTGCCCGACCTCCAGCTACCGAACCAGTAAAGGAAACATAATCCACATTGCCGCCTGCTATGTATTCGTCTATGGTTTGGTGGTCGGCTTGAAAATAATCAAAGACATCCTCAGGCACTCCCGCTTGCCTTAAGCACTTGGCAATGAGCTCAGCGCACATGGGAGTCTGTTGTGAATGTTTCAACTGAACCCCATTGCCCGCGATGAGCGCTGGCAGAATTCCGTTCAATGCAGTCAGATAAGGGTAGTTCCACGGCGCAATAATCAGCGCCAGTCCCAATGGCTGGCGGCGAATAAAGCGGTGAAATCCCGCTCGGTCGGTAAATTCCCTATCCCTGAGCGATTCCTCCGCGATCGCCAGCATATACTCGCCTCGCTCCTGAACCCCATAGACCTCATTACCAGCAAAGCAAATCGGTCGCCCCATTTGAGTGGTGATGGATCTTGCCACCTCCTCTTTACAAGCAACAAAGTGATGCAGGAACTTCGCTATTATTTGCATTCGCTCAGCAAGGGGGACGGCTGCCCACTGCCTAGCAGCCCTTTTCGCCCGAGCCGCTTGAGCGACCAGCTCCTCTAAGGAAGCCAGGTCTCCTTCATAGCAAACCCTGCCATCGATGGGAGATATAGTTTGAAATTTAGCCATAGTCATTTAAGGTTGATTAACTGGGGTGGTAGGATTCGAACCTACGATCACGGGACCAAAACCCGTTGCCTTACCGCTTGGCTACACCCCAATAAATATTTCAATAAAATCCTCTCTCATTTAATCCTCACATAATCTTCTTAGAGATTATATAACAAAGCTACTGAACGCTTGTTGTTATTTGCCTGTTATTTGCGACTCAATCAAAGGTAATCCCTTATGCTCTTTTGTAATTCCTTCCTTTCATCTGCCCGTTATCTGCGGCTCAATCAAAAGATGAATGACTAGACCTTGGCGGGATTGCTTCTGTTATTTGTCTGTTATTTGCCCGTTATTTGCTGGCTAGTTGCTTGCTATCTGCCCGTTATTTGCGGCTCAATCAAAGGATGAATGACTAGACCTTGGCGGGATTGCCTATTGTTATTTGCCTGTTAGCTGCGGCTCAATCAAAGGATGAGTGACTAGACCTTGGCGGGATTGCTTCTGTTATTTGTCTGTTATTTGCTGGCTAACTGCATTAAGTATTAATCCCGCACCAGTTTTCTTGATTCCGCACCAGTTTTCTTGATTCCGCACCAGTTTTCTTGATTCCGCACCAGTTTTCTTGATTCCGCACCAGTTTTCTTGATTCCGCACCAGTTTTCTTGATTCCGCACCAGTTTTCTTGATTCCGCACCAGTTTTCTTAATTTGGCACCAGTTTTCTTAATTTGGCACCAGATCACCTCAAAAACCCGCATTCTATAATTTGCCCGTTATTTGCGACTCAATCAAAGGTAATCCCTTATGCTCTTTTGTAATTCCTTCCTTTCATTTGCCTGTTATTTGCGGCTCAATCAAAGGATGAGTGACTAGACCTTGGCGGGATTGCTTGTTGTTATTTGCCTGTTAGCTGCGGCTCAATCAAAGGATGAGTGACTAGACCTTGGCGGGATTGCTTGTTGTTATTTGTCTGTTATTTGCGGCTCAATCAAAGGATGAATGACTAGACCTTGGTGGGATTGCTTGTTGTTATTTGCCTGTTAGCTGCGGCCCAATCAAAGGTAATCCCTTATGCTCTTTTGTAATTCCTTCCTTTCATTTGCCTGTTAGCTGCGGCTCAATCAAAGGATGAATGACTAGACCTTGGCGGGATTGCTTGTTGTTATTTGCCTGTTAGCTGCGGCCCAATCAAAGGATGAGTGACTAGACCTTGGTGGGATTGCTTGTTGTTATTTGCCTGTTAGCTGCGGCCCAATCAAAGGATGAGTGACTAGACCTTGGTGGGATTGCTTGTTGTTATTTGCCTGTTAGCTGCGGCTTAATCAAAAGGTAATCCCTTATGCTCTTTTGTAATTCCTTCCTTTCATTTGCCCGTTATTTGCGGCTCAATCAAAAGATGAATGATTAGACCCTGGCGGGATTGCTTCTGTTATTTGTCTATTATCTGCGGCTCAATCAAAAGATGAATGACTAGACCTTGGCGGGATTGCTTCTGTCATTTGCCCGTCATTTGCGACTCAATCAAAGGATGAATGACTAGACCTTGGCGGGATTGCTTCTGTCATTTGCCCGTCATTTGCGACTCAAGGGACTAAGAGGAATTCCTTGTGCCAGCCGAACAAGTCCTTGGGCTGGGTCAATCTCGTTGCTTAAGGATTCATAGGCTTGAAGAGCCTCCTCCTTGTGTTCATAGACCACAAACAGGGTGCCGCCCGAACCACTAAGAAACATCTTATATGCCATTTTTGCTGGGGTCTTCACAGCCATCAAATCATATAGAGAGCGGATGAGAGGATAGTTATCAAGCACTAGGGGCAAGAATGCATTCTGATAGGATGGGTGCAACCAAAAGTCTTCTTTCAGCCGAGAGAGATCAAGGCGTGGCCAAGACCTATTAAGACCAGCAGCGGCAAAAAGCTCGCCAGTACGACATTCCACAGACGGACAAACCAATAGATAGTGATAGCTGCGACAAGGAAATGGCATGAGTCGCTCGCCTCGCCCTTCGGCCAGGGCGGTCTTCCCTAGCACAAAAAAGGGAACATCCGAACCGAACCTCAATGATGTCTTCATCAGCTGAGCCTGGGTCATCCCCAAAGCCCAGAGTCTATTCAGTGCCAACAACAAGCCCGCCACCAGACTACTTGCTCCGCCCAAACCAGCCGCAACTGGGATATCCTTGTTGATGGTCACCCGTAGAGACTGGGCTCTTATAGAACCTTTAGAACTCTCATAGCCTTTAGAACTCTTATAACCTTCAGAACCATCAGAACTATTAGAGCCTTTAGAACCCCCATAACCCTCAGAACCCTTAGAGCCCTCATGACCCTTAGAACTCTTATAACCTTTAGAACCATCAGAACTATTAGAGCCCCCAGAACCCTCATAGCCTTTAGAACCATCAGAACCTTTAGAACTCTCAGAACCCTCATAACCCTCATAACCTTTAGAACCCTCAGAACCCTTAGAGCCCTCAGAGCCCTCGGAACCCTCAGAGCCCTCAGAACCCTCAGAACCCTCAGAACCCTCAGAACCCTTAGAGCCCTCAGAACCCTCAGAGCCGCCTTGCGCCCTTAGATAATTTAGCAGCCTATCGACAATATTATCTTTCTCAGGCACCTGATGAGCAAAAGTCCCTTGCCAGAGGATCTCGTCTTGTGGCTGGCTGGTCTCTTCAATTTGAACCCTATCATACCAATTCAATAGCTGTAGTAGGGTCTGGATGTCATGATAGCCGTCCGAGCGGCGACCATTGATATGAAGGAATAGATTTAGCTTGGCTGGCGCAAGAAAAGTGTGATCTGCTATGATTAGAGTGTCCGATTATAGCAACCTAGTCTTTGCCCGAGCGAAGATCTCCTCTAGCCTATGCGAAATTACCCATAGTAGCAGCAGGGATGGGATAACCATAAGAGTGGTAAGCACAAAGAACAACATCCATGCAGTTCCCTCAGGACCTGCGCCGAACAACCCCCAGTCAGACGCAATAGTCCATTCCTCTATGCCATCCACCACAAATCCGCTGGTGGCAGCCAATGTGTTGCGGGCGAAAGTTCCCAAGGATGCCATCAGAGCATACTGAGTAGCAGAGAAGGTGCGGTCGCACAGCTGAGAGATGAAGGCGACAAAGGTAACCGTGGATACTGCCGAAGTAAAATCATCGGCAATGACCGCAGTGATGAAGAGCCAGGGTTCAGGCCCGACTAATGCCATAACAGCAAAGAGTAAGTTGGTTGCCGCCATAGCAATGCCACTGATAAAAACGCTCGGCAATAGACCGAAGCGGGCATTGATGATACCGCCCATAAGCGAGAAGACTATAGTTGCAACCCAGCCGAGTATCTTGCTATACTGAGCGATCTCTTCTTTGCTAAACCCCACCTCGGTATAGAAGAGGATAGACATACGCCCCAAGAA
The DNA here is from genome assembly GCA_965215225.1 of Gammaproteobacteria bacterium. Taxonomy (GTDB): domain Bacteria; phylum Pseudomonadota; class Gammaproteobacteria; order CBDBNL01; family JAAOII01. The sequence goes on along the minus strand of OZ244039.1, from coordinate 266,916 downwards.
AGCCTCGCCCACTTTGAATAGCATGATGAAAAATAACAGGGTAAGACCTATCTTTAATCCATTGGCGCGAAAGAAGCTGATGAAAGGCGCTATGACTGTGCCTAATAGCCAAGAGGCTGCCTTGTTAATCGAGCCGGCGACTCCCAGCTGGGATAGGAGCGCGCCATATTCCTTGTCATACTTCCGCTGAGCCTCAAGACGAGCTGTATCAAGCGAGTCCCTAACCTTAAATAAGAAGAAATTGGTCACTAATAAAAAAGCAGTAAGACTAAGATAGACCAGCTGCCATGAATTCTCCAAGCCCAGCTGCTGATAATAACTTGCCAAATAAAGAGCGGCCGCCCCGCCTAGCTTAAATGCCGTCCACCAGCCAGCAACCATGACAGCAGCCGCCGCCGCCAACAGAGTGGTTTCGCCCTTGCCAATTAAGTCAATACGAAGCGCATCAAGTGAGATGTCTTGGGTAGCAGAGCAAAGAGCAATGGCAAAGGAAAAAATCGCTACCCAAAGCAGATACTCCTGCGGATTCACAATGGACATGCCAACCATAGCAACAAACATCAGTAGCTGCATAACAAATATCCAGCCGCGCCTTTGCCCAAAATGACGGCTCAAAAATGGGATACGCACCCTATCCAAGAGCGGCGCCCACAAGAAGTTAATACTATAGACCGAGAAGATCAAGCCGAACAGCCCGATACTGCCGCGCGAGAAGCCTTCTTCCTTAAGCCATAGGCTGAGGGTAGCGCCTATGAGCACCCAAGGAAAGCCCTGCATTAAACCCAACAAGAATATCTTGGCTATCCGCCCATCAAGATAGATTCGCCAAGACTGTGCTATGGGTGTGACCTGTTCCACCTGTGCCATTAGTTCTCCTCTTTTTCCTCTTCTTTCTCTTCTTTCTCTTCCTGCTTCACTAATCTATGAGCGCCTATGAGCACCCAAGGAAAGCCTTGTATTAAACCCAACAAGAATATCTTGGCTATCCGCCCATCAAGATAGATTCGCCAAGACTGTGCTATGGGTGTGACCTGTTCGGCTTGTGCCATTAGTTCTCCTCTTTTTCCTCTTTTTTCTCTTCTTTCTCTTCCTGCTTCACTAGTCTATGAGCGCCGATCCACGGCATCATCCCCCTCAGCTTCTTGCCGACCTCCTCAATCTCGTGGTTTTGCTGTAGTTGGCGAAGCATCTTGAAAGACGCCGCCCCGCTCTGATTTTCTACCATAAAGCGCCGAGCAAACTCGCCATTGCGTATCTCATTCAAGATTCTCTTCATCTCGGCTCTGGTCTCATCATTGATAATACGCGGTCCGGTTATCATACCACCATATTCAGCCGTGTTGGAAATAGAATAGTTCATATTACTAATTCCTCCCTCATAAAGCAGATCAACTATTAGTTTGAGCTCATGCAGACATTCAAAATAAGCCATCTCGGGGGCATAGCCAGCTTCCGTCAGGGTCTCATAACCAGCCTGCACCAAAGACGCCAGCCCACCACATAGAACCACCTGCTCGCCAAACAGATCCGTCTCGGTTTCTTCACGGAAACTCGTCTCAATGATTCCTGCCCTCCCGCCTCCTATGGCGGCCGCATAAGATAGCGCCAGATCACGCCCCACGCCACTGGTATCCTGCTGGACTGCAATCAGACAAGGAACACCACCGCCATCCTTATAGGTGGAACGAACCAGATGACCAGGTCCCTTAGGAGCAATCATAAGAATATCCACTCCAGCAGGTGGTTCAATCTGCTGGAAGTGGATATTGAAACCATGGGCAAAAGCTATGGCGGCATTGCCTTTCAGCGCTGGTGCAATCCGCGCGCGATAAAGACGCGCTTGATGTTCGTCCGGGGCGAGTATCATTATAAGGTCAGCTGCCGCTACTGCATCCTCTATAGCTGCGACCTTCATACCGGCTCGCCTCGCCTTGTCATTACTGGGCGAGTCGGCTCTTAAGCCAACCGTTACATCTGCGCCGGAATCCTGTAAATTGTGAGCATGGGCATGCCCTTGCGACCCATAACCAATAACCGCCACCTTCTTGGCACGAATAAGGCTTAGATCCGCATCCTTGTCATAGTATATTTGCATCTTGTTTATTGTCTCCTATATATAGTTCTTGTATCTTCCATAGCTCCTATATTTGCTGTATCTCTTATGGCTCTTGAGGCTCCTGTGGTTCCCGTAGCTCCCGTGGCTCAGCGCCTAGCGAATGGGCGGGGCATAGATAATACCACCATCCGACCACAAGCGATTCAATCCTCGCGGCAATTCCAGCTCACTGGCTGGGCCTAAATGGCGCTCAAACAGCTCGCCATAATTGCCTACCGACCGAATAGCCCTATAGGCCCAATCATTGTCAAGCCCCAAGCCCTCGCCAGTATCACCTTCCTGCCCTAAGAGGCGGCGAATGTTGGGCTCTTGCGACTCGCCCCTCAGCTGGGCTACATTGGCTTGAGTCACTCCTTCTTCCTCGGCATTAATGAGGGCAAACAGAGTCCATTTTACTATACGAAACCATTGCTCGTCCCCTTCTCTCACCACCGGGCCTAAGGGCTCTTTAGAAATAATCTCTGGCAAGATAATCGCTCCCTGAGGGTCGGCTAGTTGGGTGCGAATCGCCGCCAGCTGAGACAAATCAGTAGTAAGAACATCGCATTCCCCCTTATCAAAGCCCTCACGGGTCTCGGCAAAAGAATCATAAATAATCGGCTGATATGCCATCCCAGAGACGCGAAAATAATCCGCCATATTCAGCTGAGAGGTCGAGCCCCTCTGAGTGCAAACACTCACCCCAGCCAACTGCTGCGCGCTCGCCACCCCCAAAGCCCTCTTAACCATAAACCCCTGCCCATCATAATAATTGACCCCAGCAAACACCAGGCCTCTTTTGGTATCACGGCTGAGAGTCCAGGTGGTATTTCGCACTAGCACATCTATAGTCCCATCCGCTAATGCAGTAAAGCGTGCCACTGCATCAAGGCGAATATAACGCACCTTGTCGCCATCCCCTAATACCGCAGCCGCTATAGCCCGACACAAATCCGCATCAAACCCCGCCATCTTACCACTTGCATCCGGCTTAGAAAAACCAGGCAAGAGGCCGCTGACACCACAGAGCAATACACCTCTTTGTTCTATCTTGGCAACCAGCGAATCCTTCTTGGTCGGCGCCTGTGCCAAATGAGCACAACCAACCAGTAAAAGCAACCAAGTCAAACAACTCAAAAGAGTAAAATAATTTTTCATAACATAGATTAATTTAGCTAATCGGAAAGTCTTTAATATACCACAAGATATAGCATAAAAAAACAAATTCTTTGGCTGTTTGTGTGGATGTTTGAAGGTCTGTATGAAAGTTGGTATGAAAGTTTGGGTGGCTGGATGAATGTTTGGGTAGTTGGATGAATGTTTGGGTGGGTGTTTGGATGAAAGTTTGGGTGGGTGTTTGAGTGAATATAAGTATGCTTCGGTTGTTTCTAAAATGAGAGATAAGATTAAATTTCCGAAGGGAGATTCTTTTGATTTGTATATCCCGTTTTGATTTTATGCGTGCGGTTTGTTTTTGAATTTCTGGCTTATCAATTTGAAAGACCGTACCGCTCTTGTTTTTATGAACGGATGGGTGTTGTGTGCGCTTTTTTTCGTTTGGCGTCCTCCTAGGCCTATCCGCTCGCTTTTTTTATGGTATAATGGGTCCTCATTTTTCATAAGATAATCCTTTTGTTAGGAGTTTCTTTGATTAAAATTCATATCTGCGAGTCGCTGGCTTCGGTTGGTGGCTCGCTTTTTTTATGGTATAACGGTTTATTCATTTGTTATACTTCTTGGTGTTGCGCTCGTTTGTTATGTTATGGATTTGGTTTGTGTGCTTAGTGATAATGGATAATGATGGATAATGAAAGCCTAGTCAAAGCCAGCTATCTATATATAAGAAGAAAAGTAGCTTGGCTAAATGGGTCTGGTTGGAGTTGGTCTAGCCTAGCCGTTGGGGCTGAAAGAATGGAAGCCTAAGAGACTAATCAAAGTCAGTCGTCTATATATAAGAAAAAAAGCAGTTTGGCTAAATGGGTCTGGTTGGAATTCTTGTGTCCGAGCCGTTGGAGTTGAAAGAATGGAAGCTATAAGGGCCTAGTCAAAGCAAGTCCCAGCCAAGAAAAGAGGTGTTTGACTGATGGTGGGAATTTAGGTGTTGTCTAAAAGAGATTTTATCCTACTCTTCTCTGATTGTCCTAATATAGGTTTCTTTCATAATTTAGACATTTCCGTTTTATCGCTTGGTAAATCTCTGTATTGGTAGCCTTTTATCAGAATCCTTAAATATCTCTTCTTTTGTGACCGAAGTCTATCCCCTCCCGCGCGCATGCTCTTTCTCTCTCTGAAAGGTGGGTATAATGTCCTTTAGACATTTCTCACTTGGTTATTAGATACACTGATAGTGGGAATTTACCAGTATAAAAAAGGTAAGAGTATAATCAAGATATGGATAGCTACTCACAAGAAAAAAGTTATATCTATGAAGGCGATGTGTTTAATCTCTTGGATGAGTTAGAAAGCAATAGCATAGATATGATTTTTGGTGACCCTGATTACAATGTTGGGATAAATTATGCTGGCAAAAAATACACTAAGAATTTTGACGAGTATATTGACTGGTATATAAAATTGACGCAAAAATCCATGAGGGTATTGAAAAAAGATGGCAATCTGTTTATGATGAACTACCCAAAACAAAACGCCCACTTAAGAGTAATCTTTTTGGATAAACTATATGACCATATAAGTGAATATGTATGGGTGTATAACACCAATATAGGACACTCAGTAAAAAGGTTCACGACAGCCCATAGAAGTATTTTGCATATAAGAAAATCAAAGGCGAACAAATTTTACAAAAATCAAGTAGCCCAGCCATACAAAAATCCAACCGATAAGAGAATACAAAGGAACCTAGCAAATGGCTCAACAGGGCGAATGCCCTATTCTTGGTTTGAATTTAACCTGGTAAAAAATGTCAGCAAAGAAAAAACCATGCATGCTTGTCAGATACCTCAAAGACTTTTTGAGCTGTTACTCAAAGCATCAACAAAGAAAAATGATAAGGTGTTGATATTGTTTGGCGGTAGTGGAGCCGAGCTAGAGGTCTGTAAGAATAACGAAAGGAACTTTATAACCGCTGAACTGCATCCAAAATATATAAAATTAATAAAAGAAAGGCTACAAATTGGGATGATACCAGAAAATTACAAGCTAAGCCATCAATCTAAGGTATAAAGGCATAAGGGCTTGCTTTAATTTTCTATTATTTCGTATTCACAGTTTGTTTCTAGTCTTATAGAAGCCATGTTGTAAGGCTCTTGAAAACGATATTTGTATATCCTTATTTTTGAGTGGTCCCCCTCTTGCTTTCTTAAAAGATAACAGCAATTTATCCCTCTTATTTTCAGTTTGTGCTTCTTCTTCATCTCGGTGTAATAAAGAAATGGCAAGTAAATTTGATAGACCGCAAAATCTTCCGGGAAGTTACTCTTCGCTTCAAATATACTTAAAACTCCATTATTCTCCATAGTCATATCTATCTCTATTTGTTGTTTTTGAGTTTTCACATTGACCGGGCCTATTCTGTAATCAAAACTATATTGTGTCCTATGCGAAATATATATCTTTGGAGTAACCGCAACATCCCCATATAAAAATTTGCTTATTATCCTTTGGTTAAAAGCAACGGACAGTATATTTGCCTCACTGGTATTCAATTCGTTTATAACACTCTTATTGTATTGCCAAGGAATAGTGTGTTCTATCTTTTCAAAAGAGTGGTAAGCGTTCTCTATCCCTTTTATAAATCTGTGCTTGCCTTCTCCTAAATGAACTATACAAACATCATTCTCTCTATATATGTCTGGTAGTTTGTTTTTGCTATCTATATATGTAGCATCAAAAGGATTGGCAAAGCCGCTCTTCTTTGCAATCTGTTTCACCAGAGCATTATCAAACTCTTCTATATTTCTACGAGTGCAATACTTATATAGATTCTCCAATGTCTGTTGCTTTTTTGACATATTTCAGTTTCCCTTATCCGCTAAAACATCGGCTATTATGATATAAGCCCCTGCTTCGACAAGAGCTTCGCATATAGCAAAACCAATTACTACCAGTCACCAGAGCGGTTTTGCCCTTTAGGTTATATTTACTAAGATATGCCATATTCTTTCATACTTATTAAGACATCCAATCATCCACATCGAAGGGTTGAGCAACAAGGCAGATTCCCACTTAAACTGCACCACCTGTTGCCAAATTATAAGCTGTCTCGCTGAGTTGTTAGAACACCTCAGCGGGTGTTTTGAACCCGAGGCATTTGCGCGGGCGGTTATTCTATCGGGCGGTGATTTTTCTTATCTCTTTCCTTCCCTTCCTGAACCACAACAACATCTGCTTTTATGTGTTTGTCCCTAGATCCTACATTTATCTTATAATCAAGGCAAATCATGTCGGCAGAGTAGCTCTTCTTATCAATCAGGTGTTTGATTAATTCAACCTTGCCTTGCTTCAACCGAAACATAAACTCCTTCGCATATCTATTCAGATACTTTCGGGAGAATATGATACTAGCCAAAGCCAGTCATCCACTTCATATAAATCCCTCTCCTGTAGCTTGGCTTGGTGATAATGGATGATGAGAGCCTAGTCAAAGCCAGCTGTCTATATATAAGAAGGAAAGCAGTTTGGCTAAATGGGTCTGGTTGGGGTTCTTGTGTCCGAGCCGTTTTAGTTGAAACTTGTTGAATTTAAGGGAATAGAGCATCCAAACGGGTTTGGTTTAGCTGGGGTTTGGCAGGCGTCCCCTCCAAAGACCACCAGCTACGCCATTCGGCAGGGGCTAGCGGAGTGCAGCGAATGGCGGGATACTCCATATCCGTGCCGAAATCCCAAACGCGATTGCCAAGGGTTTGTTCATCCGCTGTTATATTCCCATTGTTATCCCTATCACACCAGACCGCCAGTGGCTCGTCCTCATCGCCAAATACATCCATGTCATCGTCCCAAGTAGCATAAATCCCGTTATAGTCAGTTGGGCTGCGGAGATCCCTGGTGGTCTGAGGGTCACCAAAGACTCCACTGGTAACACCACTGGTGTCACTGTCCCAATAAGAAGCAACTTCAGTCCCCATTCCACCCCCAACCAGCATAGCAGTATCACTTCCTGAGACTACATAAGAATAAGCAAGCTTGCCAGCACTAAAGATTCCTGCCAGACCGCCTACACTAGTACTCCCGCTCACCTCACCCACCACAACCGAAGAAGAATGAACCCGAGTGAAAAAACCAGTCCCCACCAGACCACCTACATCATTACCAGTCCCCCCGCTCACCTCACCCACCACCACCGAAGAAGAATAAATCTGAGTTCCTTGACCATTCCCCGCCAGACCGCCTATATTACCAGTCCCACTCACCTCACCCACCACCACCGAAGAAGAATAAATCCGAGCCTCTCCACCATCCCCAATCAAACCACCTACATTAGTCCTCCCTCTCACCTCATCCGCCACAACCAAAGAGGAAAAAATCCGAGCACTGGTACCCCTCCCCACCAGACCGCCCACAAAACCCTTACCTATCACTGTCTCGGCATGAAGTCTAAGATTGCGAATCTCTGAATCCGCAGCTAGATTGCCAAACAAACCCACACAATCCTGACCTGAACGACTAATCCTTAAATCACTAATCGTCCAGCCATTGCCGTCAAAGGTCCCAACAAAAGCATCTCCTTGACATCTCAGTTCAGAACTTTCTGTATCATGAGCCAAGGGTTGCCAACCTTTGCCGTTATCAGCATTCGCAAAGGTTGCTAGACTGATATCCGTAACCAGCTCATAGCCATTACATTCAGTAATGCCATTGGCACCACCACAGCCATTGTTGATGAGCGTTCCACCCGGCGATGTCCTACGCCCTTCGCCATTTAGAACATAGCGAACTGAATTCAGTTGCGCCGCCGTCCATATCTCTATCAACCCATCGCCATCATCATCTATGTCCGCACTATCTCTTGCCCCATCATTGTCGCAATTGGTCTTGATTACACACCCAGCTGCCTCAACATCATCATTGACCCCATCCCCATCGCAATCCACTAATTCCCAACAATTCATTCCACCTACACTCTGCCGCTCTCTCGCATCATCATCACTCAACCCATCATTATCACAATCGACATACAAACGACACTCCCTTTGACCAACCATACCTGTGTCCATCGAATCTAAAATATTGTCATTATCATCATCTGGATCCTCATCTCTATCATCGCGGCAACCATCCCCATCATTGTCGGTAGAAGGATTACTCATCCAACCTGTCTCACCAATAGAACAGTCGTCTGAACTATCACCTACCCCATCATTATCATCGTCCTCATCCACACTATTCGCTCTGCCATCCCCATCCCTATTGATTCCCGCCCGAATACCACCACTTGCATGGTCTTCCTCATTAACCATCCAAACAAAATTTATATCCACCTTCTGCTGCCTTTCACCACTAAGAGTCCCCGTAATCTCAAACTTCCAAACGGATTGGTCGTCTAGCCCAGTGAAATCATAGCTGTCATCAGTAAACTCGGTTATGTCAATAGCTGGCTTTGCTACTGCAGGCTCGCCTTCACTGGTTGCCGTAATGCTCAAAGAAACCATATCACCAAAATCCGATTGGTTGCCTATGCGAAAACCTCCCTCTATGGGAGCAAAAGTGAGATCTACTTCTAAGGCGTTGGGAGAACCGTTCCCGCCATTTCCGCCGGTTCCCGGATCACCCGGTGGATTATCCGAACCACCGCTTCCTCCTGAACCATTTCCACCGCCCCCGCCTCCACAGGCAGTAAGAACTAGCAAGCCAGCCCCAACCAAAAAGAATAGAAGAGCCCGCCTCATGCCAGATAAAGTATGTGGGGGGGGGGGGGGCTTATGGGGAGGCTTGGGGGAATTAGAAGCCAAGAAGCCCCTTGCTTGCCGGCAAAGAAATAAGGAAGAGGCATACAAAGGCAGCATAGAGGAGAGACCATACGAATAGGGCACCGTAATATTGGCAAGACGGCGCCTAGCCAATAATAAATAGAGAGGCTTTAGCATAATTAAAAATCCATCAATTTGTTTCATTCAATCGTTTCATTAATAAAGGCAGAAATGTTTCCATCTCTTACTTCATTTAAGGCTTTATTATACCTCTTTAATATCACTTTGTAGCTTTTTATTTACATCAATTTATATTTTTTTTGGTTATTTTTCAAGCAAACATATCTCTTTTGGTTATTCTAGTCTCAACTAGCACTCAACTAATAAGAGATGAATAGCCAACTCTGCTAGTTTAATAATGATGGAAGGAAGAAGGAAGATAGCTCAATTAGCATCAATAGAGCTCTAAAATAGAGCTCCAGCCCCAACAATGCCCTTGCTTGTTATATAGCAGCCATGTCATTGGGTTGAAAAAATAGAAGCAATAGGAAACTAGTCAAAGTCAACCGTCAGTTTAGGGAGGAAAGCAGCTTGGCTAAATGGGTCTGGTTGGGGTTGGTCTAGCCTAGCCGTTGGGTTGAAAGAATGGAAGCGATAGAGAGACCAGTCAAAGCCAGTCAGCAGTTTAGGGAAGCAGCCCGTCCAAACGGGTCTGGTTTAGTTGAGGTTTGCCTTCTTCATTCAAAGACCACCAGCCACGCCATTTCAGTTGAATCTAGGGAAGCTGCTCGTCCAAACGGGTCTGGTTTAGTTCAGGTTTGCCAGTCGTCCCATTCAAGAACCACCAGCTGCGCCAGTCGGCAGGGGCTAGCGGAGTGCAACTAATAGCCGGATATTGATTTGAAGTGCCGAAATTCTAGGCTAATCGTTATTGGTTTAACGCTTCTTCTAAACGAGTCTGGTTTAGTTGGGGTTTGCCAGTCGCATTTAAGAACCACCAATCACGCCAGTCGGCAGAAGTTAGCGGAGTGCAACTAATAGCCGGATATTGATTTGAAGTGCCGAAATTCTAGGCTAATCGTTATTGGTTTAACGCTTCTTCTAAAAGGGTTTGGTTTAATTGGGGTTTGTGATTCTCATCCAAAGACCACCAGCTACGCCAGTCGGCAGGAGCTAGCGGAGTGCAGCGAATAGCGGGATATTGACTTGAAGTGCCAAAATCCCAGATAAGATTACCCTCGGTTTTTTCACCTGCTTCAATGCTCCCACTATTATCCCTATCACACCAGACCGCCAATGGCACGTCCCCACCACCAAATATAGCTGTCTCATTGTCCCAATCTTCATAAATCCCTGTATAGTCAGTTGGTCTGCGAAGCTCATCGCTGGTCTTAGGCTCACCAATGTTCCCACTACCGACACCACTAGTCTCATTGTCCCAATAGGAAGCAACTGCAACCGATGCTCCAGCTCCTCTCAGCATATTAGTATTACTGCCCGAGACTACATAAGAATAAGCAACCTGACCACCAGAGCCAAAGGCTCCCACCAAACCGCCTGAAGGGAGAAATTGATTATTGCCCCCGATCAGCTCAGCTACCACAACCGAAGAAGAATGAATCTGAGCCAATGGACCCCACCCTACCAGACCACCTCGACTAAGAGGTGCATTCACTCTACCCACCACAACCGAAGAAGAATAAATCTTAGCATTTTGACCGTCCCCCACCAGGCCACTTACAATATTATCTCCGCTTACTTCACCCACCACAACTGATGAAGAATCAATCTGAGCCCGTAGACCATGCCCCATCAGACCACTTACATCTGTACTCCCACTCACCCTACCCGCCACAACCGAAGAATAATGAATCCGAGCCTGTTCACCATTCCCCACCAGACCACCTACATTACCAGTCCCACTCACTTCAGCTACCAGAACCAATGAAGAAGTAATATTAGCCGATTGCCCATACCCCACCAGAGCACCTACAGTATTATTACCTATCACTGTCTCGGCACTAAGAGTCAAATTGCGAATCTCCGAATTCGCGGCTATATGACCAAACAAACCCACACAATCCTCAGTTGAACGATTAATGCTTAGATCACTAATCGTCCAGCCATTGCCTTCAAATGTCCCCTCAAAAGCGGCCCCTTGACATCCACCTGTATCACCATCTATATCATTCCCCAAGGGCTGCCAGCCTTTGCCTTCACTATAAGCAGCAAGACTTATATTCGCAACCAGCTCATAGCCAGAACATGCAGTAATGCCACTGGCACCACCACAGCCACTGGCGTCGAGTTCCTCATCCGCCGATAACCTGCTCCCATTGCCATTTAAAGCATACCTCACCGCATCCAATTCCTCTGCCGTCTCTATCTCTATCAACCCATCGCCATCATCATCTATATCCTCATCGGCATCACGGCAACCATCCCTATCATTGTCGGTAGCAAGATCACTTGTCCAACCGGTCGGACTACTAGAACATAGGTCCAAATTATCATTTACCCCATCATCATCACAATCCACTAACAACGAACAACTCACCCCGCCTACACTCAGTTGTTCTCTCTCATCAGTATCATCTAAGCCATCATTATCGTCATCTGGATCCTCATCGATATCACGGCAACCATCCCCATCATTATCGTTAAAACTATCGCTCGTCCAATCTGTCGCCCCGACAGGGCAACCATCTCCCCCATCCCCAATACTATCACTATCACAATCGGCATTTAATACACATCCAGCTGCCTCATCCCCATCCTCCACCTCATCATCATCGCAATCCCTATCTAATACACATCCAGCTGCCTCATCCCCATCTCTGATAGTATCCCCATCGCAATCAACCTCTATTACACAATTTAGCGCTTCTTCATCTATATCCTTAATAGTATCATTATCACAATCTGCTAACAGCGAACAACTCACTCCGCCGGTATTATTCTGTTGCTCTCTCGGATCATTATCATTCAAACTATCATTATCATCATCTGGATCCTCATCTATATCACGGCAACCATCCCCATCATTGTCGCTAGAACTATTGCTCGTCCAATCTGTCTCCCCAGCAGGACAGCCGTCCCCCTCATCCCCAATACCATCGCTATCGCAATCCCTATCTATTACACAAGCTGCCCTCGCTTCATCCCCATCTCTGACACTATCCCCATCGCAATCCACTAACAGCGAACAGCTCATTCCGCCGGTATTATTCTGCTGCTCTCTCACATCAGTATCAAGCAACCCATCATTATCATCGTCATCATCCACACTATCCGCTCGCCCATCCCCATCGGTATTAAAACCCGGCCGAATACCGCCCCTTGCGTGATCCTGTCGATTGTCTTGCCAAATAAAATCTATCTCCACCTCTTGTTGTTGTTGGCTGCGATTTTGAAAAATGCCGCTAATCTTAAAAGTCCAATAAGATTGGTCGTGTAGCCCAGTAAAGTTATAGCTGCCATCACTAAATTCGGTTATGTTAATCTCTGCCTCGACAACATCCGTTCCATTGGTCGCCGTAATGTTCAGAGAAACGAAATCGCCAAATGCCGAAAAGTCCGATTGGTTGCTTATGACAAAACCGCCCTCTATGGGAGCAAAAGTGAGACACACCCCATCCCCAGAACAACCCATTGCTAAATTGCTTTTCGAACCAGAACCGCCCCCACCCCCTGCACAAGCAGTAAGAACAACTGATAAGAAAGCAGTTCCAACTAAGAAGAAGAGAAACCGTCTGACCTTACTAAGCAACAACAAAAGTAATCTCATAGGGCTCTATTATATGCTAAATTCAAGCAATAGTTAAATGAAGGAAACTATAAATAAGGTTCCCTTGCCGATACTATTATGGGTAAAATTCTCAACGTCAATTCGGTAGGAGCGACGGGAGCACCATCAGTTTGAGAGCAGCCAAACATATCTGGTTTAGTTGGGCTTCGCCAGTCCTATTCAAAAATCATCAGCTACGCCATTGGGGTGAAAAAATGGAAGCTATAAGAGACTAGTCAAAGCCAGCCATCTATATTAAGAAGCAAAGCAAATTGACTAAATGGGTCTGGTTGGGGTGCTTCTGTCCTAGCTATTAGATTGAATGGCTCAGAAATCCTAAACTAGCCGTTATTGGTTCAACGCTTCGTCTAAGCGGGTCTGGTTTAGTTGGGGCTTACCAGTCGTCCCATTCAAGAACCACCAGCCACGCCAGTCGGCAGGGGCTATCGGAGTGCAGCGAATAGCGGGATATTGACCTGAAGTGCCAAAATCCCAGATGAGATTGTCATCGATTTCTTCCCCTGCTTCAATGCTCCCACTATTATCCCTATCACACCAGACCGCCAATGGCACGTCCCCACCAAATATATTTGTCTTGTTCCAATCGACATAAATCCTCTCATAGTCAGTTGGCATCCGAAGCTCATCGCTGCTCTTAGGGCTGCCTACGCCGCCAGTTTTTGTGCCGCTGGTCTCATTGTCCCAATAGGAAGCAACTCCTCTTGCGCCGCTACGAAGCGGGCTCAGCATATCAGTATCACTACCTGAAACTACATAAGAATAAGCAGTCCGACCATTAGCAAAGTTTCCCGTCAGACCGCCTACCGCACGGTTCCCAAGTGGTGCCAGAATATTAGGTTGCCCTTTCACCACACCTGCCACAACCGAAGAAGAATGAACCCGAGCAACTTCACCAAACCCCACCAGACCGCCTACAAAAATACCATTACTACCCCCATTCACCCTACCCACCAAAACCGATGAAGAATAAATCCAAGCCCTAAGACCTCCCCCTACCAGACCACCTAAGTGACTAGGCGCGCTCACCTCATTTGCCACAACCGCAGAAGAATAAATCCGAGCATCTTCACCAGCCCCCACCAGACTGCCCACATTACTAGTCCCGCTTACCACACTCGCCACAACCGAAGAAGAATAAATCCGAGCCGAATTACCATCCCCCACCAGACCGCCTATACTACCACCAGTCCCGCTCACCTCAGCTACCAGAACCGATGAAGAATAAATCCGAGCATCTTCACCAGCCCCCACCAGACCGCCTACAAAATTATTACCTATCACCGTCTCGGCATGAAGAGTCAAATTGCGAATCTCTGAACCTCCGGCTATATGACCAAACAAACCCACACAATCCTCAGCTGAGCGATTAATGTTTAAATCACTAATCGTCCAGCCATTGCCTTCAAAGGTCCCATCAAAAGCAGCTCCTTGACATCCACTTCTACCACTATCTGTATCATTTCCCAATGGCCGCCAGCCTTTGCCCCCATCAGCACTTGCATAGCTTATAAGACTTATATTCGCAACCAGCTCATAGCCAGAACAAGAAGTGATAGTATCGCCATCACCACAGCCAGTGGTGTCGAGCTCCTCATCCGCCGATAACCTGCTTCCATTGCCATTTAAAGCATACCTCACCGCATCCAATTCCTCTGCCGTCTCTATCTCTATCAACCCATCGCCATCATTATCTATGTCCTCATCGGCATCACGGCAACCATCCCTATCATTGTCGGTAGCAAGATCACTTGTCCAACCAGCCGGACTACTAAGACATTGGTCCAAACTATCATCTATCCCATCATCATCGCAATCCCTATCCAGGACACATCCAGATGCCTCATCTCCATCTCTAATAGTGTCCCCATCGCAATCAACCTCTATTACACAATTTGCCGCTGCTTCATCTATATCCTTAATAGTATCATTATCACAATCTTCTAGCAGCGAACAACTCACTCCACCGGTATTATTCTGTTGCTCTCTCTCATGACCATCAGCCAACCCATCGCCATCATCATCTGTATCCTCATCGCTATCACGGCAACCATCCCCATCATTGTCGCTAGAACTATTGCTCGTCCAATTTGTCTCCCCAGCAGGACAGCCGTCCCCCTCATCCCCAATACCATCACTATCACAATCGGTATCTATTACACAATTTGCTGCTTCTTCATCTATGTCTCCAATAGTATCCCCATCGCAATCTTCTAACAGCGAACAACTGACTCCGTCAGTATTATTCTGCTGCTCTCTCACATCATTATCTTTCAGCCCATCATTATCATCGTCATCATCCACACTATCCGCTCGCCCATCCCCATCGGTATTAAAACCCGGCCGAATGCCGCCGCTTGCGTGATCCTGTCTATTGTCTTGCCAAATAAAATCTATCTCCACCTCTTGTTGGCTGCGATTTTGAAAAATACCGCTAATCGTAAAAGTCCAATAAGATTGGTCATGTAGCCCAGTAAAATTATAGCTGCCACCACTAAATTCGGTTATGTTAATCTCGACCTCTACAACATTAGTTCCATTGGTTGCTGTAATGTTCAGAAAAACGAAGTCGCCAAATGCCGAAAAGTCCGATTGGTTGCTTATGACAAAACCGCCCTCTATAGGAGCAAAAGTGAGTTCCACCCCAGAGCTGCCAGGAGGACTAGGACTAGGATTAGGACTAGGACTAGAACTAGAAGAGCTCCCATCTGAACTGCCACCGGCGCAAGCAGTAAGAATTAGCAAGCCAGCCCCAACCGAAAAGAATAGAAGAACCCGTCTCATGCCAAATAAAGTATATGGGGGAGGCTTGGGGGACTTAGAAGCCAATAAGCCTCTTGTTTGCCGGTAAGGAAATAAGGAAACGGCATACAAGGGCAGCATAGAGGAGCGACCATATAAATATGGCGACGTAATATTGGCAAGGCGGCGCCTAGCCAATAACAAAAAATAGCGAAGCTTTAGCATAATTAAAAATCTATAAACCCGTTTCATTCAATCGTTTCATTAATAAAGGCAGAGGTGTTTCCATCCCTTATTCCATTATTGTATATTCCATTTAAAGATTTCATTATACCTCTCTAATATCACTTTATAGCTTTTTATTTGCATCAATTTATCTTTTTTGGCTATTTTTTTCTCAACTGGCACTCAACTAATAAGAGATGAATAGTTATAACAAAAAGATAGCTCAATTAGCATCAGTAGAGTTCTCGACAATACCTCCTGTCCGTTATATAAGTAGCTAAGCCATTTGGGTTGAAAGAATGAAAGCCTAAGAGACTAGTCAAAGTCAGTTGTCAGTTTGAGAAGGAAAGCAGTTTAGCTAAATGGGTCTGATTGGAGTTCGCCGTCCCCACCCAAAAATCACCAGCTACACCATTGGATTGAAAGAATAGGTGACGGCTACTATTGATGAGATAAAAAAGAAGGTAAGACGCTGGAAGCCAGCCCCGTGAGGGTTGAGGGCTGAAGCTAACAAAGCTAGCTAAGAAGGCTTGGTAAGCCTAAGCTCCAATAAGGCTTCAGCCAGAATTGGCTTGTCTATTCGTCCTCTAATTTATGTCTCGCTAACTCAATCTGTAACAAAATGGCAAGCTCGTCCATCAGCAACCACTCGGCTAGAATCTTACCTCTATAGAAGCGGGGTATAAAAATGAAGATGGGAAATTGCCATAAATTCTACTGGCGCCGAGCGATAAAACACACCCTCCTCCCCCATTTTTCTATCATCACTCGTTCTTTTTTTGAAAGGTGGGTATAATGCTGTTTATACATTGATAAGCCTCTTTGTTGATTTTAGAGAGGTGTGGCACTTATAGTGGGAATTTATAAATTGAAAAAGGCATAATGAGCAGATTAAATGTAAAACCGCGCACTATCTTTTGTCGCGACAACCTAGACATCTTAAAAGGGATGAATAGCGAATGTGTCGATTTGATCTATTTAGACCCGCCATTCAATAAGAATAAAATTTTTGCCGCCCCCATTGGCAGCTCAGCCGAAGGGGCGGAGTTCAAAGATATCTTCCGTGAGGAAGATGTGAAGGATGAATGGGTGAGGGAGGTAGAACAAGATAATCCAGAACTCCATGAGCTGCTTGCTGGGATTAAAAATTTCAGCAATAAGTATAACTATTGCTATTGTGTCTATATGGCTATTCGCTTGATGGAGATGCAAAGAATATTAAAGCCTAGCGGCAGTCTCTATCTTCATTGTGATCCAACCATGAGCCATTATTTGAAGCTGATTTTAGATTGTATCTTTGGTGAGAATAATTTCAGAAATGAGATTATATGGCATTATGGTGGGAGAGGAGGAAAATTTGTTGCGCGTCAATTCCCTCGAAATCATGATTCAATTCTTTTTTATGGCAATTCTGGTCAAGTTAAATTCAACCGGCAATTTTATAAAAACAAAATTCTTTTTCATGGTTCAGGTTACAAGATTGATGAAAAAAATAGATGTTTTAGGACATCTCCAAGAGGACATTACACTGATGATAGTATAAAAAAACTTGAGGCAGAAGGGCGCATTTATCGAACCGAAACAGGAACTATACGAATTAAGTATTTTGAAAAATATGATGGAACCTATGTATATGAAAATAAATTGGCTGGCGATACTTGGAATGATATACATGACATTATGCATGTTCCACCTTCTGAGAAGACAGGTTATCCTACCCAAAAACCACTGAAACTGCTGGAAAGAATAGTCAATGCTTCAAGCAATAAAGGGGGTGTTGTCTTAGATCCTTTCTGTGGCTGCGCCACTACTTGTGTGGCAGCCGAAAAATTGGAGCGCACCTGGATAGGCATAGATGTCTCGCTAAAAGCCTATGAATTGGTAAAGATGCGCCTAGCCAAAGAAGTGCCAACCGACCTTTTTAGAGGCGAGCCGAACTTTAGCACTGTCCCGCCTAAGCGGGGCAAAGAAGACACCACAGAAACGGGATATGTATATATCATGAAGAATGAACTATTGCCTAATCAGGTAAAGGTAGGAGTATCTAAGAACCCCGAGAGCCGCGCCAAGAGCGTGATGGCACAGGCGCCAAAACCCACCGAAGTGGTGTGGAAGTATAAAACAATACACTACCGTGAGATAGAACACTACATCCATCAAGAATACCCCCGTAAGAAAGAATGGGTGACGGCTACCATTGATGAGATAAAAAAGAAGGTAAGACGCTGGAAGCCAGCCCCGTGAGAGTTGAGGGCTGAAGCTAACAAAGCTAGCTAAGAAGGCTTGGTAAGCCTAAGCTCCAATAAGGCTTCAGCCAAAATTGACTCGTCTATTCGCCTTCTAATTTGCGTTTCGCCAGCTCAATCTGTAACAAAATGGCAAGCTCGTCCATTAGCAACCACTCGGTTAGAATCTTACCTCTATAAAAGCGGGGTATAAAAATGAAGATGGGAAATTGCCATAAACTCTACTGGCGCTGAGCGATAATGCTCTTTATTTCCTCATTTTTCTCTATCATCGCTCATTCTTTCTTTGAAAGATGGGTATAATGCCTTTTACACGAAACCTCTTTGTTGATTTTAGAGAGGTGTGGCACTTATAGTGGGAATTCATAAACTGAAAAAAGCATTAAGGCATAATGAGTAGATTAAATGTAAGACCGCGCACTATCTTTTGTCGCGACAACCTAGACATCTTAAAAGGGATGAATAGCGAATGTGTCGATTTGATCTATTTAGACCCGCCGTTCAATAAGAATAAAATTTTTGCCGCGCCCATTGGTAGTTCAGCCGAGGGAGCAGAGTTCAAAGATATCTTCCGTGAGGAAGATCTGAAGGATGAATGGGTTGACAGCATAGAACGGGACAATCACAGACTTTATACCTTACTTGCTGGCATAAAAGAGTTTGGCGGATTATATAACTATTGTTATTGTGTCTATATGGCTATTCGCTTGATGGAGATCAAAAGAATATTAAAACCTACTGGTAGTATCTACCTTCATTGCGATCCAACCATGAGCCATTATTTGAAGCTGAGTTTAGATTGTATCTTTGGTGAGAATAATTTCAGGGATGAAATCATATGGTGTTATACAGGTCCTGGTTCTCCTTATATGCGTCAGTTTAATCGTAAGCACGATACTATATTTTGGTATTCTAGTGGCAAAAAATGGACTTTTAATAAGGATGATGTGAGAGTTCCATATAAAGACCCCAACCAAAGACCTAGAAAAGTTTTTGATACTGGCAGTGCCTTTGAACCACAAAACATAGCCGATATGCAGAAGAGGGGTAAAGTGCCTGAGACCTGGTGGCAAATAGCTATAGCCGCCCGAAGTAGAAAAGAATATAATGGCTACCCTACCCAGAAGCCCTTAAAATTACTGGATAGGATTATCAGAGCCAGCAGCAACAAAGGAGACCTGGTCTTAGACCCTTTCTGTGGCTGTGCCACTACTTGTGTGGCAGCCGAAAAATTGGAGCGCACCTGGATAGGCATAGATGTCTCTCAAAAAGCCTATGAATTGGTAAAGATGCGCCTAGCAAAAGAAGTGCCTACCAACCTTTTTAGAGGTGAGCCGAACTTTAGCACCACCCCGCCTAAGCGGGGCAAAGAAGACGCCACAGAAACGGGATATGTATATATCATGAAGAATGAACTATTGCCTAATCAGGTCAAGGTGGGGGTGTCTAAGAACCCTGAGAGCCGCGCCAAAAGTGTGATGGCACAGGCGCCAAAACCCACCGAAGTCGTGTGGAAGTATAAAACAATACACTACCGTGAAATAGAACACTACATCCACCAAGAGTATCCCCGTGAGAAAGAATGGGTCACGGCTACCATTGATGAGATAAAAAAGAAGGTAAGGCGCTGGAAGCCAGCCCCGTGAGAGTTGAGGGCTGAAGCTAACAAAGCTAGCTAAGAAGGCTTGGTAAGCCTAAGTTCCAAGAAGGCTTCAGCCAAAATTGACTTGTCTATTCGTCCTCTAATTTGTGTCTCGCCAGCTCAATCTGTAACAAAATGGCAAGCTCGTCTATCAGCAACCACTCGGTTAGAATCTTACCCCTATAAAAGCGGGGTATAAAAATGGAGATGGGAAATTGCCATAAACTCCACTGGCGCCGAGCGATAAAACACACCCTCCTCCCTCATTTTTCTATCATTGCTTATTCTTTTTTTGAAAGATGGGTATAATGCTGTTTATACATTGATAAGCCTCTTTGTTGATTTTAGAGAGGTGTGGCACTTATAGTGGGAATTCATAAACTGAAAAAGGCATAATGAGCAGATTAAATGTAAAACCGCGCACTATCTTTTGTCGCGACAACCTAGACATCTTAAAAGGGATGAATAGCGAATGTGTGGATTTGATCTATTTAGACCCGCCGTTCAATAAAAAGAAAACTTTTGCCGCCCCCATTGGCAGTTCAGCCGAGGGAGCAGAGTTCAAAGATATCTTCCGTGAGGAAGATCTGAAGGATGAATGGGTTAATAGCATAGAAAGAGACAATCACCGACTTTATACCTTACTTGTTAACATAAAAGAGTTTGGTGGATTATATAACTATTGTTATTGTGTCTATATGGCTATTCGTTTGATGGAGATACAAAGAATATTAAAACCTGCCGCTAGTCTTTACCTCCATTGTGATCCAACCATGAGCCATTATTTGAAATTGATATTGGATTGCATATTCGGTGAAAAAAATTTTAGGAATGAAATTATATGGTTTTATACCGGCCCTGGTTCTCCTCATATGCGTCAGTTTAATCGTAAGCACGATACTATATTTTGGTATTCTAAAGGTAAGAAATGGACTTTTAATAAAGATGATGTTCGACTGTCATATGCAGATGGTGGCCCACACACAGGAGGCTACGGGATTAATAAAGAGCTCCAGGCAGAATATGGTAGCAAAGGTAAGGTGCCTGAGACTTGCTGGCAAATAGCTATAGCCGCCCGAAGCAAAAAAGAATATAATGGCTACCCAACCCAAAAACCCCTAAAATTACTGGATAGGATTATCAGAGCCAGCAGCAACAAAGGAGATCTGGTCTTAGACCCTTTCTGTGGCTGTGCCACTACTTGTGTGGCAGCCGAAAAATTGGAGCGCACCTGGATAGGCATAGATGTCTCGCTAAAAGCCTATGAATTGGTAAAGATGCGCCTAGCTAAAGAAGTGCCCACCAACCTTTTTAGAGGCGAGCCGAATTTTAGCACCACCCCGCCTAAGCGGGGCAAAGAAGACCCCAGAGAGACGGGCTATGTGTATATTATGAAGAATGAACTATTGCCTAATCAGGTCAAGGTGGGGGTATCCAAGAACCCTGAGAGCCGCGCCAAGAGCGTGATGGCACAGGCGCCAAAACCCACCGAAGTGGTGTGGAAGTATAAGACAATACACTACCGTGAAATAGAACACTACATCCATCAAGAATACCCCCGTGAGAAAGAATGGGTCACGGCTACTATTGATGAGATAAAAAAGAAGGTAAGGCGCTGGAAGCCAGCCTAATCATCAGATTGCTTTAATTGATATAGAATTAAAAGGATATACAGTGCCCCAGAGCGCTGAAAGATATCTAACTGAAAAAAGCATTAAGGCATAATGAGCAGACTAAATGTAAAACCGCGCACTATCTTTTGTCGCGACAACCTAGACATCTTAAAAGGGATGAATAGCGAATGTGTGGATTTGATCTATTTAGACCCGCCATTCAATAAGAACAAAACTTTTACCGCCCCCATTGGCAGTTCAGCCGAAGGGGCAGAGTTCAAAGATATCTTCCGTGAGGAAGATGTGAAGGATGAGTGGGTGAGGGAGATAGAACAAGATAACCCAGAGCTTCATCATCTGCTTACTGGGATTAGAACCTTCAGCAATAAGTATAACTATTGTTATTGCGTTTATATGGCTATTCGGCTGATTGAGATGCAAAGGATACTTAAGCAAACAGGTAGCATTTACCTTCATTGCGACCCTACTATGAGTCATTATTTGAAGCTGGTTTTAGACTGTATCTTTGGTGAGAAACATTTTAGAAATGAGGTTATATGGCACTACTTTATGGGTGGTAAAGCCAAAAAATTTTTTTCACGAAAGCACGATACTTTATTTTTCTATACAAAATCTTCACAGTATCAATTCAATCCGCTATTAAAAAAGCGAATGTTAGATTTTAAACCGTCTTTAAGCGATCCTTATAAAAGTAAACTTGGAGAGAAGGGGTATGTAGGACAAGATGAGTTTGGATATTATAGTATTGTCGGGATGGATGATGTTTGGGATATTAAAGGGGTTTTTAATATGGACAAACAATGGCAAGGCTACCCCACTCAAAAGCCCATCAAATTGTTAGAACGGCTAATATCTGCCAGCAGCAACAAAGGGGATATGGTTCTTGATCCTTTTTGCGGTTGCGCAACGACATGCATAGCGGCCGAGAAGTTGGAACGCAGTTGGATAGGCATAGATGTCTCTCAGAAGGCTTATGAATTGGTGAAGCTGCGACTGGGTAAGGAGGTGCCAGCAGATCTTTTCAGAGGAGAGCCGTATTTCACCACCAAATTGCCGGTAAGAGGCGGAAAGGATGAGTCCAGCACCAAGAAATATATTTACGTCATTTCACATCCCAAATATCCGGGTGAATATAAGGTCGGCGTGGCAAAAGATGTGAAATCCAGGCTGACCAGCTATCAGACGGCTGATCCGGATAGAGCATACAAAGTGGAGTATAGTAAATTAACCGCGCATTTCAATGAGCTTGAAAACCACATTCATCAGAAATTTGTCAATAGGGGCGAATGGGTGCAAACCGAGCTAAAAGACATCAAAAGAGAAATAACTAAATGGAAACCTTCTCCCAAGCTGTTATGACAAAGGAAACAAGTAAGCGGAGAGGGGTTGCACTGATAGTGGGAATTTGCCTGATATAAAATTTCTACTATTGTAGATATTAAGATTGGCTGGTGCTATTTGCTTTTTGATTTGACTTCTGATTTATGTCTCGCCAGCTCAATCTGTAACAAAATGGCAAGCTCGTCTATCAGCAACCACTCGGCTAGAATCTTACCTCTATAGAAGTGGAGATGGGAAATTGCCATAAACTCCACTGGCGCTGAGCTAGGCTCGCCGAAGCGACCACTGCCAGTATGCTTCGCTTTTATATTCCAGCGAACTGCCACTCTCAATGGCATCCCCTTCTCTTGATTTGTGGTTACCTTAGCGACAGAAAGGCGAATCTTGCTAAAGGCTGCCAAGTAAGACATAAAGAAAGCATCGGCGGCATCACAGCCGTAGGACACCAAATTGCCGGGCAAAAACAGCGTGCAGGCTGGATGATAGTAATCGCCTATTATTGCTAGGTTCGCCTCCTCCCAAATGGCTCGCAGCAGGCGGACATAGTTCTCGGCTGCGTCCGAGTCTGGTTTGTTCTGGTGTCCTATGCCCCTCCTAGTTTTGACAGGCTTGCTTGTTGCTGGCGACTTGATATGCTTCGGCAACAGTTTTGTTCTGACAAACTCAATCGGCTCATACCCCATCTGCAACACCAAGCCTTTAGAGTCATGCAGCTCCCATTCCTCATAGATCTGATTGGCGCGCACCGCACAATCCGCAATGGCATAGGTCTGAATCAACTCGCCACTAGGCAGACCGTAAAATCCCTCGCCTCTATTATGCATCACTGCAATAATGCGGTGAGACGAATGGTAGTCGTTCGCTTTCTGATCGCCTATGACATCTTGAGGCAGCAGCTGGCGGTCGGGAAACTCATCCAACAGCCGTAGAGTATCCTCAATAATGGTTGCCACTCCCACCTGATCGCCATAAGGAGTATGGCGCACTGCCTTCTTGTCATAATACTTATCAATAGCGCCTACTGCCCGCCCTTCCCAGATCTCTGCGGTTATCTTAATAATGTAATCGGTGAGATCCTTAAACTGCGGGTCAAATCCTTTCATTGCCATATCTTAACGAATGTTCATAGTAAATGGCGCTTCATTTGTATTGCTTTGGCTTGGCAGATAGGAGGATGACGAGCGCTCATAGTAAATCGCGCTTCATTTCCACCTGCGCCAAGAGCGCCAATTCATCTATCCCAATCCATTGGTTGATCACCTGTCCTTTATGAAGCTCGGCATGAGAGATACCCATGATACTTATGGGCGCAAAAGTTGGCTCGCCAAAAAGACCAGCGCCACTATGGATGCCCTCAAGATTCCATCTTATTGCGACTCTTAAGAAAGCCCCTCCTTTCTCATTCACCGTCACTCTATCAATTCTCAATTTGAGGTCGCTGAAAGTCGCCATATAAGAGAGGAAAAAAGCATCGGCACCCTGCCGACCATAGCGCACCTTCCCCCCCGGCAAAAACAAGACACAGCCAGGATGGTAGAGCTGGTTAATCAGCGCCAGCTTCTTATCTTCCCATAGGGCCTGCTGGGCTTCAATATAGGCAGCAGCCGCTGGGACCTGTGGCACCCTTGGCCGGGTCGCGCCTCTCTTAGGCGGTTTGGTTTCTTTGCGTCTTGATGGGAAAGGGGTCAAAGAAGGTAGCAACTTGGTTCGGACGAAATCGAGCGGCTCCAAACCCATTTGGTCTATCATTGCCTTATAGTCGCGCACCAACCATTCCTCATAGACCTGATTGTTCCTCACCGCGCAGTCGGCAATGGTATAGACTTGCACCAGCCTATTGGTCGGTGCCCCATAGATACCATCACCTGTATGATGCATAACCGATATGATGCGATGAGAGGAATGATAGTCATCCTCATCTTGATGAACTATCACATCCTGAGGCAAGAGGCGGCGGTCGGGGAAGGTATTGAGAACCTCTAGGGTGTTCTGAACCACTGGCTCAACGCCCATGTCATCGCCAGAGGAAGTATGCATAAGCACATCCTTATGGTAATAGCGATAGATGGCATCTACATTGCGCCCTTCCCAAATCTCTGCCGTTATCTTGATAATATAGTCGGTGAGATCCTTGAATTCCGAATCAAATCCTTTCATAAACTTTCATTATTAGCTCTGGCAAATTCCCACTATCAGTGCATCCTTGACAGGATTATATAATCCCATCCAAGAAAATTAAAAATGTCTAAACAGCATTATACCCATCTTAGAACCTCTGTGATGATATCTTGGCTGTCAGGTTGCATCTATTAGTGGGAATTTACCTCTTTTTAACCATATAATAAGACCATAAGATGATAGGAATATACATATATATGCGTATACTATACATATACATTCATATACATTAAAGATCAAATGATGAAGAGAATATTTTATCCTTTTCTGCTTGCGTGTTTTTTCGTGGGCGGCGCCAGCTCGGTATTATTAATAGATCGATTGAGAACCGAGAACCAAAATCAAGAGGCCTCTCAACCAGAGCCTCAGCGACCAGAGATAGTTGCTCCTCCCAAAGTAGAGTCTGAAATCATCACTCGCATAGAGACCACCAGCAGTTTCGCAACAGCAGTAGAGATTGCCGCACCAGCTGTGGTGAATATCTTTACCTCACGGGTGGTCACACGGGATGAGACCTTCTCTCCCTTCTTTAACAACCCCTTCTTTGAAGATTTTTTCAATCGCATACCTCAAATCCCGCAGGAGCGTGTCCAGCGGAGTCTTGGCTCGGGCGTCATCATAGAATCCGATGGCTTGATAATCACCAACAATCATGTCATTGCCAATGCAGATGATATTCTCGTTGCCCTCCGTGACGGGCGAGAAGAGCAGGCTGAGGTGGTGGGGCGCGACCCAGAAACCGACCTGGCGGTATTGAGGATTCCCCTAACCAATCTCCCAACCATTGATATAGGATATGTTGAAGATATTGATGTTGGCGATCTGGTGCTGGCAATAGGCAATCCTTATGGCGTAGGACAGACGGTGACTCAAGGAATAATCAGCGCCTTAGGGCGCTCGGGGGTAGGCATAACCACCTTTGAAAACTTCATCCAAACCGACGCCGCTATAAATCCCGGCAATTCCGGCGGGGCGTTGATTAACCTTGAAGGCAAGTTGTGGGGAATCAACACCGCGATTTTTTCACGCAGTGGCGGTTCTCAAGGCATTGGGTTTGCCATTCCAGTAGATCTCATGCAAAGAGTCGTTGAAGACATCCGTTCTGGTGGCACGGTTCAACGCGGCTGGATGGGGGTGAATCTGAGGCAAAGTGCACCCAATGCGGAAGTGAAAGGGATTTTTATTAGTGGCGTGTATCGTGGCAGTCCCGCCGACCAGAGTGGCTTGGTTGCTGGCGACCGGATCATCTCGTTGGACGGAATAGAATTTGATGAAGTGAATGAACTAGTTAACTATGTAGCCAGCAAAGCCCCAGGCGAGACTATCAGCATCAGTGTGAGGCGCAATGACAATATCATAGATATTTCTCTCATCTTGGGTAACCGACCGCTTCCCAACTAAGCTTTAATTGCCAATGAGTCATACCTCTGTTCGTGGTATGCCAAGTATACTACCTTCGGTCAGTGGCTATCGCCGCCAGATTGAGCAGCGCCTCCAAGCCGTCCTAGCCGCCTTTCATTACCTTGAGATTAGGCCGCCGGTGATAGAGAAGACCGCTCTTTTTACTCACTCGATTGGGCAGAACACCCAGCTGGTGCAAAAGGAGATGTATTCTTTCCCCGACCGCAATAATGTCTCCCTGTCTCTGCGGCCAGAAGCCACGGCTGGTATCGCCCGTGTCTGTTTAGAACACCGCCTCTTAGCCGAGCAACGCCTGTGGCATCTAGGTCCTATGTTTCGCTATGAGCGGCCGCAAAGTGGCAGGACGCGTCAATTTGACCAGCTGGATGTGGAGATAATTGGGGCAGCAGACCCCGCTTTTGATGCCGAGCTCATCTGGCTTGGCGCCTGCTTTTGGCAAGCATTGGAGCTGCCCAACCCGCCCGAACTACACATTAATGCCTTAGGAAACCAAGATGCTCGGCGCCAGTATAATGCCGCCCTTGCTTCTTTTCTCGATGACAACAAGGATCGCCTAGATGAAGAGAGTCGGGCAAGATTGGCTAAGAACCCTTTGAGAATTCTTGACTCCAAAATCCCCCAGACGCGCGATCTCCTTGAAGGCGCGCCCCAGCTGAAAGACTATTGGGATGAGGCTACCCACCAGCATCTCAACCGAATCTGTGAGCTCTTAGAAACACTTGGCATAGAATATCAGCTCAATCCTCTGTTGGTGAGAGGCTTGGATTACTATGATAAATTGGTCTTTGAATGGCTTAGCTCGGATCTAGGCGCGCAAGATGCTGTCTGTGCCGGCGGGCGTTATGACCAGCTAATCGCCCAGCTAGGCGGCAAGCAGGTGGCGGCAAGCGGCTTCGCATTGGGAATGGAGCGACTATTCTTATTATTGGCGGCGGCAGCGCAAAATCCCCCGCTGGGTCTGTTCCTGATAGGTCTCAATAGAACCGAAGACCTTCTCATCCTAAGGCAAAGGCTTCTCGCTGCCGTCCCTCATTTGACCGTTGAATGCTCTTTTGCCTCAACCAGCTTGAAAAGCCAGCTTAAGAAGGCAGATAAGAAAAAGGCCCGCTTTGCCCTTATAGTTGGGGAGGAAGAACTGGCACAAGAGACTTTCTTATTGCGCGATATGAGGCAAAGCAGCCAAGCCCAGCTGAGTTGGGATGAATTATGTCAGCGACTTGATGCGCTGGCTAATAAAAAATGACTATTTGCCAGTAAAATAGCCCAGACAACACGAAAATCTTATGGCACTAGACCCCCGCGAACGAGCACAGCTCAATAGAATAAAGAGGCTTTGGCGCTCCTATGGCATCCAACTTATGGTGGTAGTTGGCTCAGTGGCGCTGGCCGCAACCAGCTTTAATATTTATACCGGCTATCAGAGCAACAAGCTGGCAGAGGCTGCTGAACTCTACGAACAGTTCAAGCAACTAGACCAGTCTTGGC
The DNA here is from genome assembly GCA_965215225.1 of Gammaproteobacteria bacterium. Lineage (GTDB taxonomy): Bacteria > Pseudomonadota > Gammaproteobacteria > CBDBNL01 > JAAOII01. The sequence continues at coordinate 239,235 of OZ244039.1, read as the reverse complement.
AAAGTCTGGCAAGAGACAATGCTTCACTGGCAACCAATGCCAGCCAGGGCGCCTATTCCTTCTCTGCTGATGAGGTTCTGGCCGCGATGGAAGAGGTTGCCGAGCTCCTGCGACTTGAATATAGCGCCACCAATCAAGCCGCCTATGCTAACTTGAGACTTGGCGCCGTCTATGTCCGCCAACAAGACCTTGCTACCGCCAGCCAAACCCTAAGATGGGCTATTGCCAATGCCAAGAGTCCCCATGCAATAGATCTGGCTGTGTTGCAATTGAGCCGCATCATAATGGATCAGGGCAATCCGACCGAAGCCTTGGCACTAATGGAAAGTCGCAATGATGTCTCGGCCGCCAGCGCCGAGCTGCGCGGCGATATCTTCCGCGCACTAGGTCGCTACCAAGAAGCCCTGGCTGCTTATGAGCTGGCTATTGAAAGAGGAAGCAACGAAAAGTTTATGCGCTATAAAATGTCCCTGCTTCCCTCAGCAGAATAATGCCTCTCTTCAGCCGACTATTACTCGCCCTGGCACTAATGGAAAGTCGCAATGAGCTGCGCGGCGATATCTTCCGCGCACTAGGTCGCTACCAAGAAGCCCTGGCTGCTTATGAGCTGGCTATTGAGAGAGGAAGCAGCGAAAAGTTTATGCGCTATAAAATATCCCCGCTTCCCTCAGCAGAATAATGCCTCTATTCAGCCGACTATCACTAGTTTGGCTGCTCTTGGCTGGCTGCGCTCAGCTAGCCGATAAAGACTCGCTATCCTTAGATTGGCACACCAATCTAGGCTATGGCAGCCGTCTTCAGCTGCGCCATCAATATCCCGTCTATTATGATGACAAGCTGTTCTTCTGCGATAAAGATAGGCTGATTGCGCTAGATGCAAACAATGGCGACCGCCTCTGGCAACAAAAATTTCCCGCAACCCTGAACAGCTGTCTAGGGCGGTTTGCCGACATCCTCTATTTCACCGACAATGAGGGCACTGTCTATGCCTTCAATGCCATCAGCCAAGAGCTACTATGGCAACTGGAACTCGGCGAGAACAGCGTAATCGCCCCAACCGCCAACGAACAGGTGGTGCTTGTCTTGACCCTCAATGAACACCTCCACGCTCTCAATGCTCAGGACGGCTCAACCCTTTGGTCTTATCAGGCTTTCAAACCGCCCCTTACTCTGTTCGGCTCTTTTCGCCCGCTCATAGTAGGTCCCTATAGCATTGTGGGTTTTGGCGATGGCACTCTGGTAATCCATTCTTGGCAAGATGGGCGGATAGTCAGCTATCGTCAAATAGCAACACCACAGGGGAGAACCGACCTTGAACGGCTGGTGGATCTGGACGCCAGTGCCGTCTTTGACGATGGGGTTCTCTATATCCCTTCATCACGCAATTTTGTTCTGGCACTTGACCTCCAGCAGGGCAATCAAAAATGGCGCACCCAATATGGCAGCCAGTTGCCGCTCGCCCATGACGACCAAGCCCTCTATGGCGTCAATCAAGACAACCAACTCTATGCGCTTACCAAAGAGGAGGGCAGGGTCCTTTGGTCACTAGATACCAACCGCCGCCTTACCGCCCCAGCCCTGTGGCAAGGGGATGTTGCGGTAGGAGATGACAAGGGCTATCTCTATCTCTTTTCATCCCAAGATGGCTCACAACTCGCCAAGCACCGTCTCGGGGTGGTGGCTTTCAACCCCGCCTTGCTGCTAGCAGACGACCGACTTATCCTGCTCGACACCGAAGGCAATGTCTTTGCTCTTAAGCCGAGGGATGACTAATTCGCCTTAATCCGCTGTAATTTGCCTCAATTCGCAACTGATTATCCTACTTATATGAAAGCCTTGGGTTGATTGTCTAATGCCTGTTTTGTCGTTTTTGTCCCAATTTTCCAGTCGGGAGGCACCTGTTCTGGTTGCTCTTCTTTGAATGAAAATTTCCCTGTCTGTTGTTTAATTGCTTTAATATTGTCAATCAATCACTTATAATCCACCCTATGAAAAAATGGCTAATTCTTCAAAGGCTTGTCAATATACTCAATCTAAGCAGCTATAATAAAGCACTATGTTAGATGATAAGTTTAATCTAGGCTCAATCTTTCAGTCTTTCAACGACTTTTTGTTATTGACTTTGTTGTTAATCAGCTGAAAGGTTTGCATAATTAGTTTAGGGACTTGTATACCTGAGTTCACCAAGCGTCCATTTCTTATTTACCTCTATTTTTTTGTGGGCTGCTGGGAGTAGGCTTATTAGCGCATAAGAAATCCACAATAGCAAAAAACTCCTTGCGAGTGATTGGACGCAAATTAGGATTAAGACTCGCAGGGCGGTCGTATTTACTCGCTGGCTTCTTTACTCGTCTACTAATTGGCATCTCATTCATTATTCATTAAATAGGTAACAAAATGAGGATCCCTATTCCTTCGAATACCCTCACTGCTCTCAATAGAGCATAATCTTTTTATGGGCTACATCTTGTTCACAAGCCATAGGATACTTTCCCAATCAACTGCTTATAAGTCAACCGCTTCCCGATTGCTCCTTCACAAATAGCCTTAATCCTATCCATGGTATCTATCTCGCAGCTGCCTTGATTAAGACGAAAGACAAACTCATCAACATAACGGTCGATGTGCTTCTTAGAGAAGTGATGGAAGGTCCCGTGATAACCACGCTTCAATAACGCCCAAACACTCTCTATACCATTCGTGTGCGCCATTCCATTTATAAACTCGCCTACTGAGTGATTGACTAACAGCTTGTGATAGCCCCTCACCGGCCTGTAAAACCTTGCTTCATCCGTAGAGATAATACTGCCACGAACTACATTCTTATCTATGAACGCTTGGATTGTCTCGCTATTGAGTTTATCTACCGACCGCGCCCGCACTCGACCCCCTCTTTCACGGATACCTATGACCGCCTCCTTCGTCTTGGTGCTACGCCCCTGAGCTCCCTTTACCTGCTTATTCTTATGCTTATTGCTCTCCCGCCCGCCTATGTAGGTCTCATCTATCTCTACTATGCCTTGGAGAAGATCAGTCGAACCCGACCGCATCGCTTCACGGATGCGATGAAACAAAAACCAAGCCGTCTTATAAGTAACCCCTACCTCCTTAGAGAATTGCATAGCAGAGATGCCCTTGCGCCCAGTCACTATCACATACATACCAAATAGCCAAGCCCTTATGCCTACCTTAGAACGCTCCATAACCGTCCCGCTCTTAGCCGTGAAAACGCCTCGACACTTGTGGCACTTGTAATAGCCCTTGCGACCTAAATGCATAATCTTAGCGTGATCGCAAGTAGGACAACGAACGCCATCGCGCCAACGCCGAGAAACATAAAACTCCCGCGCTGCATCTTCATCGGGGAACAACTGCATAAACTGAAATACGCTTAGTGTTTCAGCTATTCTCTTCTGATTTACATCATTTATCTTTATATCATTCATCATACAAGTATTATACTAGAAAATAATTAATTGGTGAACTCAGATATACAAGTCCCTTAGTTTATTCTAATTAATAAAAGCGCTTTACGGGGGAGAGATTGAAATTGGGTGTTGATTAGGGGTACCTAATGGGTATTTTTGTTGTTTTTGTTCCCGTTTTCTAGTTGGGAGGCACTTGTTTTTGTTGTTTTTGTCCCCGTTTTCTAGTCGGGGGGCGCTTGTTTTTGTTGTTTTTCTTTGATTAAATGGTGTGGGCGGATCTAGGCCGTGAGTTCACTCTTAAGGGCGGCCCGTTTGAGATTGTAAGCAATAGCCGCGAGAAGAGCGAAAGCGTAGTTTCGTGCTTTGCCGAGATAGCGGGCTTTTGCTAGGTTGAAATAGAGTTTGAGGTGGGCGAAGGTGCGTTCGACGACATTGCGCGTTTTTCGTCGCCGCCTATTTTCGTGGCGTTGTTGTTTGGTGAGCGGCCTATTGCGATAAGCGCGATGAAGGACCCGGTTCTTGTTGCCGAGCATTGCGGCGGTTTTCTTGCTGGCGTAGGCGCTGTCGGCATAGACTTCCTGTTCATCGCCCGTGAGCAGTTCCGCGAGCATTTGGGAGTCGTGGACATTGCCAGGCGTATAGGCAAGCTTCTGAACCATTCCATCGGCATCCGTCATGGCATGAAGTTTATAACCATAAGTCATCGTCTTCTTCCCATCGCTGCCGGTCTTGACATTATAAGCCGCTTCGGGGTCTTGGGTGTTCTTGCCCTGGCGGTTCTTCTTCGGCCGCGAACGGGCCGCCTTGATGACAGTGGAGTCCACCGCTACCTTCTTACCTTTGAGAATGTAATTTTGTCGTTCTAATTGACGATTGATCTCGTTCAGCACTTTCTCCAACAAGCCGGTCTTCTGCATCTGTTCGCGGAACCGCCAAATGGTTGAATGGTCTGGTATTTTCGCTTCTGTGTCGAAACCAGTGAAGTGGCGAAACAATGAATTTACCACCAGATGGTCCTCCATCTCGGTATCGCCGATTCGATGCAATACCTGTAACAGTAAGACTTTCAGCATTTTTAGCGGTGGATAGGCCGGGCAGCCCCGCCGTTTATTGTGAATACCTTTCAACTGTTTCTCAATAGCCCCCCAATCGATCAGTTGATTGATACGATCGAATTTCTTCATTGCCCTATGTTCTAACAACATCGGATTCCCTAGACCCAATGCCATCTGGTCTGAATTTTTCCACGCCATAATGATGACTTCTCCTTAAATGAAAATAATTGATAAAAAAAGGATATCTTATTAAATTTTTCAGTCGAATGCAATTTTTTTTACTTAAATTCAATTTTTTTCATTTAAATCCAATTTTTTTCATTTAAATCCATTTTTTTTCGCAGATTTTTGTTTTTTTTCTGTAATTTTTGCTTTTTTCTCGTATAATACTTCAATGTTTACAATTATGCAAACCTTTCAGCTATAATAAAGCACTATGAAATTTAAATTTTTTCAACAGCTTTTTGTTAAGACGTCTCTCTTGCTTAGGCATTCATATTCTCTGGCAAGGGGATGTCTCTTCTTCTTAGCTGCGGCTAGTTTCTTGTCAGTTGTTCTTACTGCTTGTGCTGGCGGCGGAAGCGGGGGTTCAGGAGGAAACGGTGGGAATGTCCGTCTTAGTCCTCTTGAAGTAAATCTCACTTTTGCTCCCATAGAGGGCGGTTTTCGCATAGGCAACCAATCGGACTTTGGCAATATGGTTTCCTTGAACATCACGGCGACCAGTGGCGGCGGAAGAATAGAAGATGCGAATATTAACATATCTCGTCAATTTATTGGTAGCGGCTATGATTTCACTGGCCTAGATGATCAATCCAATTACACCTTTCGGATTATAGGGACGCTTGATGATGGCAGGCAGCAGGAGGTGAAAATAGTTTTTACTTGGGAAGAGAATGAGGAAGACCATGAAAGACTAGGCGGCATTTGGCCAGGGCTGAATACAGATGGGGACGGGCGGGCAGATAGTGTAGATGAGGACGATGATAATGACAATGTGACGGATGGGGACGACAACTGCCGCTTGATTGCCAATGGAGATCAACTCAATACTGATAAAGATACATTGGGAGATAGTTGCGATGGGGATGACGATAATGATGGGTTGGATGATGTGGATGAGCCAACAGGATGTGAATTAAACAGCGATTGTGATAATGATGGATTGGATGATGGGGATGAGGTAGCTGGATGTGTCCAAGAACCCGATTGCGATAGAGATACTATTGGAGATGAGGAGGACGCCTGTCCTGTTGGGGTGATGAGTTGGACAAGCAGTGCTTCTAACGATAAGGATAGCGACGGTTGCCGTGATGATATTGAGGACATAGATGATGATGGCGATGGGTTGATAGAGATAGCCACACATGAGGAATTGAATGCAGTTCGCTATGCTTTAAATGGCAATGGCAGCCGGTCAGCGGCGAATGCGGCGCTCAAAACTGATGGCTGTGGTGGTGGCCAAGATGATGATGGCATGGATATCACTACCTGTTCTGGCTATGAGTTGGTTGATAATATCAGTCTTGCGGCTTATAGTAGTGGTGATGGCTGGCAACCATTGGGTCATGATACAGATGGTTCTAGAAACGGATGTCAAGGAGCTGCTTTCAATGGGGCTTTTGAAGGCAATGGCAGGACGATTAGCAATTTGAACATCAATCGTTCAGGTGAGGATTGTGTGGGTTTGTTTGGCTATGTGGCAGAAGGTTCAGAGATTCGCAATCTGGCTCTTCGTGACGCGACAGTGATAGGTGCGAATGAGGTAGGCGGTCTGGTGGGGTTTGGTCGAGGAGCTCGGATAGTTTCTTCTTCAGTTGTGATGAACGAAATTAAAGGCAATAGTGTGGTCGGTGGTTTAATGGGGAATGGTGAATCGGCTTGGATTCATTCTTCATCGGTGTCGGTAGCTGGGGTGATAGGCGTCGGTTCTCGTGAAGCTTTAGGCGGTTTAGTGGGGCAGGGCACTTCGGCTCAGATTGTTTCTTCTTCAGTTGTGGCAGGTGAGGTGAGTGGGGTTTTTTTTGTAGGTGGTCTGACGGGGAACGGCGCTTCGGCTCAGATTTATTCTTCATGGGTCGTGGTGGGGGAGCTGAGCTCGACTACTGATGCTGGAGGAGGTCTGGTGGGGAACGGTGCTTCGACTCAGATTTATTCTTCTTCGGTTGTGGCAGGTGAGATAAGCGGGGCTAATGCTTTAGGCGGTCTGGCAGGAGTCTTTGGCTCTGATAGTCGGGTTGCTTATTCTTATGTAATCTCAGGCAGTAATACTAAGATGCTGGTTGGGGCTGGAAGCGGGCAGGGAGCTGCTTCCTATTGGGACAGTGAGACTAGTAAGGTCAGTAGTGGCAACCATGGTACCCCCCAGACCACTAGTGCTCTTCGTACACCAGATGACTATGAGGGAATTTATGACACTTGGGACGATGACACAGATATATTTGGCGATGGGGCGATCGACGAGCCATTGGCGGTCTGGTGTGATAGGGATAAGAGTGGGAGTATAGAAGAGGATGAAAAGATCAATGACAATCTTATCTGGGATTTTGGTGGGTCGGATGAATATCCCGCCATTCGCTGCACTCCTATCGATCCTGATGAATGGCGTGGTTTGTGGTCGGTGGATGGGGATGGCAAGCTGTCATTTTTGGGGTTTCTAGGTGGTTAATGGCGTGATTGGTGGTCTTTGGATGGGGATGGCAAACCCCAACTAGACCAGACCCGCCTAAACAACGCTTTGAATCCATAGAAACTAGCTTAGCAAAGCAAACCATAAAAAGGAGTCGCCGGTTAGGACACCCAGTTTCAACAAAAACGGAATAACAGCAGCCGATTAAAGCTGCCTTCATTCCCGCTTGCCAAATGCGACCCTATGAAAAGAACCTTATCATAAAGCCCAGAATAGCAGTCATTGCGGTCGCAATACCAACCATGGCTATGTAGATTCGGCGCGAAGTCTTGGCAATATATGTATTCACATTGGCAATGGATGTATTTACATTGGCAAAAGACACATCAGTATGAGCACGCAAGTCCTTTATGCTGCTTTTCATGTCAAAGCGTAGTTCGGCAACTGACGCATCAATATGAGAGTACAAGTCCTTTATCTCGCCTTTCATATCAGAACGTAAGTCCTTCATGTCAGCGCGTAGCTCGGCAACTAACGCATCAACATGAGAGTACAAGTCCTTTATCTCGCCTTTCATATCAGAACGTAAGTCCTTCATGTCAGAGCGTAGCTCGGCAACTAACGCATCAACATGAGAGTACAAGTCCTTTATCTCGCCTTTCATATCAGAACGTAAGTCCTTCATGTCAGAGCGTAGTTCGCCTAGTGCATGCTCCGTCGCAAAGGTGTTGTTCGCAAGCTCAATGGCCGCTTCGCGCGCATTCGGCTCTGGGACATTCGCTTTTTTTAGGGCATCATAAGCTGAAATGTTCATATAGTTATTATACCTCTTCTTATAATTGTTATTTAACATTGTCATAATTATTATTTATTATTGTTATCATTGTTATTTGACATATTTTTTATATAAATGTCAATAATAACCTACCAGGCACTCAACCCCAATAGGTTAAATAATAAGGTCTTAGTATACCACAAAACTAAGAGATGAATTAAAACTTAGAGTGCCAACTTCTAAATCATAACCTATTTCGCTGAGTTGTTGAAAGATCTCGGTGGGAGGGTTTTAATCCGAGCCGCTTTCATGGTTGAGGGTCATGGGCGGTGGGCGAGGGCTCTCCGCTCGCCGTCTTCATCTTTACCGCTTCTACCCTAGCCAACAAAAGCAAGCTATATAAAAAATAAGGTGCCGGTCAGGACACCCAGTTTCAACAAAAACGGAATAACAGCAGCCGATTAAAGCTGCCTTCATTCCCGCTTGCCAAATGCGACCCTATGAAAAGAACCTTATCATTAAGCCCAGAATAGCAGTCATTGCGGTCGCAATACCAACCATGGCTATGTAGATTCGGCGCGAAGTCTTGGCAATATATGTATTCACATTGGCAATGGATGTATTTACATTGGCAAAAGACACATCAGTATGAGCACGCAAGTCCTTTATGCTGCTTTTCATGTCAAAGCGTAGTTCGGCAACTGACGCATCAACATGAGAGTACAAGTCCTTTATATCGCCTTTCATGTCAGAGCGTAGCTCGGCAACTAACGCATCAATATGAGAGTACAAGTCCTTTATCTCGCCTTTCATATCAGAACGTAAGTCCTTCATGTCAGAGCGTAGCTCGGCAACTAACGCATCAACATGAGAGTACAAGTCCTTTATCTCGCCTTTCATATCAGAACGTAAGTCCTTCATGTCAGAGCGTAGTTCGCCTAGTGCATGCTCCGTCGCAAAGTTGTTGTTCGCAATCTCAATGGCCGCTTCGCGCGCATCCGACTCTGGGACATTCGCTTTTTTTAGGGCATCATAAGCTGAAATGTTCATATAGTTATTATACCTCTTCTTATAATTGTTATTTAACATTGTCATAATTATTATTTATTATTGTTATCATTGTTATTTGACATATTTTTTATATAAATGTCAATAGTAACCTAATCAGGCACTCAACCCCAATAGGTTAAATAATAAGGTCTTAGTATACCACAAAACTAAGAGATGAACTAAAACTTAGCGTGCCAACTGCTAAATCATAATCTATTCCGCTGATTAGCTAAGCAGCGGTCAATCTCACCAAAAAACGCTTTTATTCGTTAGAATAGTGAATCAAAGGTTCCACCTGAATTCACAATATACCTTTAATATACCAATACACCAATATACCAACACACCGCAATTCACTTTAATTCATCATGCTTCCTCAAGTGGCATTAGTGGGGCGATCTAATGTAGGCAAATCCTCCCTTTTCAATCGGATCACCCAAAAGCCAGCCGCTCTAGTTGCTAGTCAAGCGGGGGTGACTCGGGATCTGCTATTTAGTCTGGTGAGCCATTCAGAGCGCCAGTTCATCCTGATAGATAGCCCAGGTCATACCAAAGGGAAAGAGGAGCTAGATAGGCTCATGGCAGAACAGGCTGAAAAGGCTTGGCAAATTGCCGACCTTATCCTTTTCGTTTGTGAGAGCCATTTCCATAGCGAAGACCACCGCATTCTTGCCCTGCTGAGAAAGACCAACCATCCCATACTCTTGGTGGTCAATAAACTGGATCACCAAGCCGAGCCCACCGACCTGGCTGAATTCTATCGCTATGGGCTTCCTCTTCTGGGAGTTTCCGCCCAGAGCGGACTGGGTATCAAGGCACTGCTACAAGCCATCACGGGAGCATTGGGCGATTTCACTGCCCTGCCGCCGCCAGAAGACAAGCGCATCTCCTTCACCCTATTGGGTCGCCCTAATGCCGGCAAATCCACTCTGACCAATCAGCTGGTTAAGGAAAACAGGCAACTAGTCAGCGCCAGAGCTGGCACCACAAGGGACAGTGTCTCAATAGATTTCCGTTGGCAAAAAGCCAATTACCGCCTCATAGATACCGCTGGACTGAAAAGGAAAAGCCGCATAGCCTCCGAACTAGAGAAACTGGCAATCGGTCAGGCGCTGAGTTCAGTTCATGTCAGTGAAGTGGTATTATTGCTGTTGGACGCCACTTCTCTGCTCGTCCATCAGGATATGGCTTTGCTCCAGCTCACCCAAAGACTAGGCAAGGCTTTGGTGATAGCAGTCAATAAGATTGACCTCTTCACCCAAGAACAACGAAAAGAGATGGCGGCTAGCTTGACCGCGAAACTAAGTTTCGTCTCCTATGCAGATGTCCATTTTATTTCGGCAATCCACCATAGGGGCATGGGCGCGATGATGAGATCCATCCATCAGGCTCATAGGGCCGCCAGCAGCCAATGGAAAACCCATCAGCTGAGCCAAGCCCTAAACCATTGTGTCGCTCGCCAGCAAAGCGCCGCTGGGTTTAAGCTACGCTATGCCCATCAGGGCGGCACTCATCCCCCTTGTGTCATCATCCACGGCAAGAGACTAGGCCTCTTGCCCGCCCACTACAAGCGCTATCTCCAGCGGTGTCTTAGCAGTCACTTGAAACTGCGCGGGGTGCCCTTGAGATTAGAATTCAAAACCGATGCCAATCCCTACATATCCAGCCAAGCATCCAACCAAACATCCAGCCAGAGAAAGACAAGCGCCTAGGCGGGGCGGCAGTTCAGCGCTTCCTTAATATATTCAGCCATTAGACTTCCAACCCCTCGACACCCAACCCCAGATATACAATCCCCACACATCCAGCCAGAGAAGGACAAAAATCTAGGTTTGCTGGCGTCAGGCTAGCAGGCTTTCCCTTAGATATGCCTAAACATCCAGATTTACTACCTTTAGAGCGTTATCTTGAATGAATTTGCGGCGTGGTTCTACTTCTTCGCCCATCAGAATTGAAAATATCCTGTCTGCTTCCTTCCCCTCCCTCACAGTGACCTGACACAGCCGCCGAACCGCTGGATCCATAGTGGTCTCCCATAGTTGCTCTGGGTTCATCTCCCCCAAGCCCTTATAGCGTTGAAGGCTAATCCCCTGCTGTGCCTGCTCGCGCGCATACTGATAGATGGCGTCCATTCCCTGTTGCCAAGGGCTGAGCTCCTTTTTCTTTACTTGCCGAAGTCTCGTCTCAAGGAAATGCTGATACTTCTGGTGATAGTCGCGCATCTGCTCAATGGCAGGCTGACTAAAGAAATGGGCATCCAACTGAACCGAATGTTCCTCTTGGCTGGTCTCTTCCACCAAAATGCTATGGCCTGGGTTATCTTTTAGGTGAAAGCGCAAGGACTCCTGTTCCTCAGCCAGTTGTAAGCGGGCGAGATAAGCCTGCACCTGAGCCAGCTGGCTAAAATCAGGCCCCTTATAGGCCTCTTTTGCCAAGACATTCACCAGCAGGGGCGATAGAGAATGGCTTAGCTGAGTAGCCATAGCTTGATAGGATGCATAGTCATCCAGCAACCTTGCCAGCTTGACGCCCTTGATGACCGCGCCGTTTTCTTCTTGCCAATGAAAATTTGTCACAATCAGCTGGTGTAAAAATTCGGTTAGTTCTTCTTCCTTGAGGAGATATTTTTCCTCACTGGCATTCTTAACCTTATAAAGAGGAGGCTGGGCTATATAGATATAGCCAGCTTCCAGCAGCTCCGTCATATAGCGATAAAAGAAAGTCAGCAGCAAGGTGCGAATATGAGAGCCATCCACATCTGCATCCGTCATCAGAATAATCTTATGATAGCGCAATCGGCTCAGATCCATATTCTGCTTGCTGATGCCACAACCCAAAGCCAATATCAAAGAGTTGATGGTTGCCGACTGCAGCATCTTGCCCAAGACCTGCTTTTCCACATTCAGTATCTTGCCGCGCAACGGCATGACCGCCTGATTATGACGATTGCGCCCCTGTTTTGCCGAGCCCCCTGCCGAATCCCCCTCAACCAAGAAGATCTCGGCTTTGGCTGGCGACCTCTCCTGGCAGTCAGCCAATTTGCCCGGCAGACTACTCAAAGACAGAACGCTCTTTCGCCTCACCAGTTCCTTTGCCTTACGGGCGGCTAGGCGCGCCTTGGCAGCCTCTTGAATATGGCGGGCAATCTTCTTGGCATCACCAGGATGCTCCAATAAGAAATCCTTGACCTCGGTTCCAACCACCTTTTCGACCGCCTTCTTGGCCTCGGGCGAGACCAGTTTTTCTTTGGTCTGGGAAGAAAAGCGCGGTTCAGGCAATTTTAGCGACAGGATCGCGGTAAGCCCCTCACGGACGTCTTCCCCACTAATCTCCTCCTTCTTGTTGCCTAGTTCGTTGTTGACATATTGGCTCATCACGCGCGTGAGCGCGCCGCGCAACCCTATGAGGTGAGAGCCGCCATCTGCTTGGGGGATATTATTAGTAAAACAGAGAATTTCCTCCTGAAAGCCACCGCTCCATTGCATCGTCAATTCCACCTGAATTTTGCCAACAGTCTTAGCAGCATAGAAGGGTTGATGGAGCACTGGCTTGCCCTTATCTAGCAGCTCAATATATTCTCTCAGCCCCCCTTCATGATGGAATACCTGAGCCCTGCCGCTGGCCTCCTCCAATAGCTCCAACCTCACCCCAGCATTGAGAAAAGCAATCTCCTCAAGCCGCTTGCCAATCAGCTTATAGTCAAAGGGAGACTTGTCTTCGAGCACCTGGCGGTTGGGATAAAAACGAATAAAGGTCCCGCGGTTATCGTCCTTGCCTGCCTTCTTCAGCTTGCCCTGAGGCACCCCCTCAATATATTTCTGCTTATAAAGATAGCCATCGCGGCTGATTTCCAATAATAGTTGATGAGACAAGCCATTCACCACTGATAAGCCCACCCCATGCAATCCGCCAGATACCTTATAGCTGTGGGAACCAAACTTCCCGCCGGCATGTAGGGTCGTCATGATTAGCTGAGCCGCGGGAACACCCTCTTCATGCTCATCTACTGGAATCCCCCGTCCGTTATCTCTCACACTAACCGAATCGTCCTTATGAAGAATAGTGAGAATATTGGTGCAATGACCAGCTAGGGCCTCATCCATTGAATTGTCAATCAATTCAAAGACCATTTGGTGTAAGCCACCCCCTTCCCGAGCGCCTCCTATATACATACCCGGTCTCTTGCGCACCGCTTCTAGGCCCTTTAGAACCTGAATGCTGGAAGAGTCGTATTTTTCAGTCATTGGATAATTTCATCAAGCCTTTATTATACTCCAAAAACCATAAAAGTCATCTCGGCTGCCCGCTATTTCTTGGCTGGCACCCTCATTTCTTGACTGCTCGTCCTCACTTCTTGGTTGTCTCTCGGCTGCCCGCTATTTCTTGGCTGCTCTGTCTTTCTCACTGTCCCCAAAGCCCACTATTGTTTAGCCTCATTTGCTAGCCCGTTCTTTAGCCCCTCTCTTAGCCACCTGCCCTATAAATGTTCCATATGGAACACTTGCCCGCGCTTCTTGGCTGCTCTCTCACTTCTCGACTGCCCGCTATTTCTTGGCTGTTCGTCCTCATTTTTTGGCTGCCTCTTGGCTGTCCGTTATTTCTTGGCTATTCGTCCTAACTTCTTGGTTGTCTCTCGGCTGCCCACTATTTCTTGGCTGTTCGTCCTCATTTCTTAGCTGCTCATCCTTACTTCTTGACCGCACTCTATTTCTTGGCTGCTTTCTCACTGCCCCAAATGTTCCATATGGAACACTTGTCCGCGCTTCTTGGCTGCTCTCTCTTTCTCACTACCCCCAAAGCCCACTATTGTTTAGCCTCATTTGCTAGCCCGTTCTTTAGCCCCGTCTCTTAGCCACCTACCCTATAAATGTTCCATATGGAACACTTGCCCGCGCTTTTTGGCCCAATCACCAAACATAGCCTCATGGGTTGCGGTAACAAACACCTGAGACGGCTGTTTTGCCAAATAGTCCATCAATCTTGCCATATTTTGATGGTCTAACAAAGCCACTATATCATCTAGCATAAAGGGGATGGTCGTGTTCATCCTTGCCATCAATAATCTATGGGCGGCACAAAAAAACGCCAGTGCAACCATCCGCTGTTGCCCCAATGATAAGCGGTGAGCGGCTGGCAGCTGGTGTAATATCATTCTTAGGTCGGCACGATGGCAGCCAGAAGCAGTCCAGCCCCTTTCTTTATCCTTAGCCAGATCCCGTTCCAATGCCGCCGGCAAAGCCCCTTCCCAGCCTTTCCAATAGACAAACTCTATGTTGCTCAGCTCAGCAATAGCAAAACCAGCCAGCGCCTGCCTTGCTTCTTTGAGAAGGCGGGTCACCAAGAGCTGCCGTCTCCTTTCCACTTCTTCCGCCCGCTGAACCAATGCCTCATTCCAATCTGCCAAGTCAGAAGGGGACGAGGACTGCAGCACCCGATTGCGCTGGCGCAAACAACGCAAATATTCTTTATGGCACAAGAAATACTGTTGTTCCACGTGGAACAATAGACCGTCAATGAAGCCACGGCGGCTTTGAGGTTGTGCCAAGACGATATTGACATTATGGGGGTCAATGAAAACAAGCGGGAGAAAGCGCATCAGCTGAAGGGAGGTCTTCGCCTTATTAGCATTAATGTGAAAAGCCTTGTCCCCTCGCCGAGGAAGGATAGCCTTTATTTCAGCCGCTCCAGTCATTCCCGTCATTCCCGCCATCCCCGTCATTCCAGCCATCCCAGCCGCCTGAGAGCCAGTCTGACAGCAGGCACACACCCTAGCCTGCTCCTGTCCCTGTTCAATAAGATTCTGATAGTGGGGAGTGCGGAATGAGCGCCCACGGCTCAACAGATAGAGGCTCTCAAGAACACTGGTCTTACCGCTACCATTGGCCCCCACCAGCAGATTAAACCCAGCCGCCGGCGAAAAAGAGAAAGTGAGATTGCGAAAATGGTGAAGGTCTAGCCGAGTGACAGCCGCCACTCTTAGACTTTCATAGGCATTATCACAAATAAAGTAGTGTCGTCTTCCTCATCCTGTAATAGGGCGCTGGAATTGGGGTCGCGCATCTCTATTCTGAGCTTCTCTCCCTTCATAGTGCCAATCACCTCATTGAAGTAGGGAATATTAAAGTGGATGGTTAGTGGCTCGCCCTCATAAGAAATGGGCAGGTCTTCAAATCCCTCCTCCTCAATACGATTGACCGTAGATATTCTCAGCCTATCACTCTCAAATTTCAAGGCAGCCTTTTGGACCTTATCCGTCGCCAAGATAGCACAACGCCTCAATGCCGCATCAAAGGCACGGACATCCAAGAGAGCCTTCTTGTCCGACTCAGTGGGAATCACCCGCGCGTAATCTGGGAAATTGGCGTCAATCAGCTTGCAGCCACAAGAGAAACTCGGGGTGACCACCTGCATGAAATGAGGATAAAAAACCAAATCGACCGGCTCGTCCTGGTGCTCGAGAAGACGCAATAGCTCAATAACCCCTTTGCGCGGCACTATGGCTTGCACCTTATCGGCAGTCAGCTGGGGGGCGCTCTTTTCCGCTACCGATAGCTTGTGCCCATCGGTAGCAACAATATGTAAGCCATCGGGCGAAAAGTCAAACAGCGCGGCATTGAGATAATAGCGAACATCCTGAGATGCCATGCATGAAAACACACTGGCTAGATGCTTGCGCAACTCCTGCTGACTGATGGATAGGCGCAGCTGGCGCTCCTCTTCGGCCGGCACCTCCAACATCGGAAAGTCGGCGGAAGAAAAAGAACTCAAATGGAATTTGCTGGTGCCACAGACAAGAACAAACTGATTCTTGTCATAGCTCAGCTGGATATCCATATCTGATGGAAAAGAGCGACAGATATTAAAGAACTTGCGCGCTGGCAAGGTGCCTTCCATATCGGGACTCTCCTCATCCAAAGTAATATGAGTAGTTATCTCTACTTCGGTATCAGTGCCTATCAGCGTCATCTGATTATTCTTCACGCGAAAATACATATGAGCCAGAATCGGCATGGTCTGCTTATTCTCCGTAACCCCCACAGCAACCGACAGGGGCTGTATCAATTTTTCAATCTTAATAGATAATTGCATAATAATAATTGGTTAGTTTGCTTCTTTCTCTGGGTCTATAAGCTTGCGCCGAATAGAGAGAAAGGTATATTTTATATTTGAATCTTGCTTCATTATACCTTCAAAAGCATTACAGGAATGAATAACTGTGGTGTGTGTTCTGCCACCAAAAGCAACTCCTATTTCACTCAAACTACACTTGGTGAATTGGCGCGCCAAGTAAATAGCCATTTGTCTAGGTATCAGGGCAGAGCGGCTCCGCCCAGCGGATTTCAGCTGGAGCAACGGCAGATTGTAATGAGCCGCCACTTCCCGTTGAATATCCTCTATGCTGATGGGAAGCGCGGGAGGGCGAGCAATGTTTTTCAAAGCCTCCTTGATTAAGGGTATGTCAATAGGGCGCTGGTGCGCCTTGGCATAGAACAGCACAATCCTCAATGCGCCCTCTAGATCGCGCACACTCCGAACAATCCGCTCAGCAATATAATTAGCGTCCTCCTTCCTCAATGAAAATCCTACCTTCTTTGCCTTAGCCCGCAAAATAGCACTACGGGCGACCAGATCAGGCTTTTCAATCACAGTAACCAAGCCTTGTGCCAAGTGGGTTTGAACCGCCACCGAGAAGCCATCTAGATATTGAGGCAGTTTATTACAAGAAAAGACCATCTTCTTGCCCCGTTCAGCCATAGATTTAATTGTGTGAAAAAACTCATCCAAGGTCTTTTCTTTGTTAGCAAAAAAGTGGATGTCGTCTATCAAGAGCATATCAGCCGATCTATAGAGTTTCTTAAAGTCATTCATCTTCCTATTGATTATGTAATCACTGAGATCCATTACAAACTTCTCGGCATTAATGAATAGCAGCTGTTGGCTATGCTTCTTAGTTAGCTGATTAACTATGGCGTGAAGGAGGTGGGTTTTGCCCACCCCACTTTGACCACAAAGAACAAAAAGATTCACCGGAGTCTGAGCCTCCGCCATTTCCTGTGCCATGAGCTTTGCCATTCGGTTTGAGTCTCCTTCAACGAAATTCTGAAAGGTCAACTCCTTATTCAGGCGAACATTTTTGTGATGATAAGAGCTATTCGCTTTGGCGAGAAGGCTCTGCTTGGTGCTGGTTTTTCTCTTGCGGTTGCTTCGAAAGAAAACCTTTGGCTCACCCCAGCCGCCTCTTTTACAAACATCCCCTATCGCCTGCTCTATGCTTTTGCCATAGTGCTTCCTAACCCATTCGGTCGCATAGGCGTTATCACTAGATAAGAAAAGAGCCTTATTCGATTTATCATCGCTATTTACTTCTAAAGGATTCAGCCACATAGAGAACTCGTCAGCAGGGATCTGCTGGCGGAGAATAACACAGGCTTCACGCCAAATATGGTCTTCCTTCATAAACTGTCAATAAACTAAAAATAAGATGTTCATAAATAGGTGTATAGATATGTTTTATTTATTTTTAGCAAAAACCTTAAATTAATTTCTAAATAACAAAAAAAGTTAAGCCAAACACATAGAGATAACTAAAACAATGAACACAATAAACAAACTAATAAAAATAACCTATATATAATTGGCTTTTGTTTATTACTTCATCTATATGTTATTCACAATCCTTTTTGCGCTCTCATTGCTAGCACTACTATCGGCTTTTTTCTCGGCTAGCGAGACGGCTTTTGTTGCCGTCAATCAGCATGAACTTACTAGCCCCGAGAAGAAGAAAACACTCGGCTCAGCTCTAGCGCTTTCGTTATTAAAGCAGCCTGAGAAGACCTTAACGCTTATCTTGTTAGGCAACAACTTTGCCAATGTCTGCTTTGCTGCGCTGGTTACTTTTCTGACGCTCTTCTACGGCAATGAGAACCTCTTGTTTGTTAGTTCAATCTTAACCACCTTTTTCATTTTGATTTTTTGTGAGGTCTTTCCTAAAACCATAGCCCTCTATTACCCTGAGAAACTTAGCCGCAGCAATGCTTTGCTTCTCTATCCTTTTATGAAACTGCTTAACCCTTTTGTTCTTTTCATAAGTGGTTGGACGATATTTTTCCGCCGCGTGTTTTTCCCCGCCAAACTCAATGAGGCAGCCCAGCTCACTAGTAGCCGAGCCACTATAAGAAGCGCTGTTTTAGATGCCCGTGGCATTCTGTCTCAATCTCAAACCGATATGTTGTTGGGCGCCATTGAAGTGGGTTCTATGCAGGTTGAGGAGATTATGAAGCCACTCCATCTTAGCAAGAATCTTAATATAGCGGAAGACCTAACTTCCATTAAGCCCTTCCTCAAGAAGGAAAGTGGCCGCGTGGTTTTGGTCTATCGGCGCAACTTCGCCAACTGCTTGGGTTTTTTAACTCGCCATCAAATAAAGCTCTTATTGGGGAATAACAGCCTCACTAAGCGAAATATATTAAAGGCAATAACCAAGCCGGTCTATATTCCTGCGAATGTTGATTTGCCCGAACAGATAAAAATCTTTGTTGACAAGAATATCGAGCAGGCTCTGGTGGTGGATGAGTATGGTGAGCTGCAAGGAGTGCTTTCGCTTTATGATATAATCACCAAGATTGCCGGCCAATCCACCTCACTGGTGAAAGATACCCAGAGCGACAGCTTTATTGTGACAGGCGATACCCCGCTAAGAGAAATTAATCAAAAGCTGG
This sequence comes from Gammaproteobacteria bacterium, assembly GCA_965215225.1. GTDB lineage: Bacteria > Pseudomonadota > Gammaproteobacteria > CBDBNL01 > JAAOII01. Next base: position 220,579 of record OZ244039.1, on the reverse strand, counting down.
GTGTGAGCCTCGACCTCACCAGAGCAACCACCTTACAAGGGCTGGTCTATGAGGAGCTTGAGGCTTTGCCGGCTGGGGGAGTATGTATATTAAAGAAAGATATTGGCATAGAAATAAGCAAAGTAGAAAAGGGCAGAATTATGCAAGCAAGAATATGGCGCCAGCGCTGAGATGAAATTCATTAACCTCATTAAACGATTTCTCGAATGGGACGCGGCCGGCGGGGTCTTGCTGTTGCTGGCAACCGCGATAGCGCTCCTATTGGAGAATAGCAATCTCTCTCATTCCTATCATTATTTCAAGGAAATAGACCTGGTGATTAGTTTTGATAGGGTGGTGTTGGACTATCCCCTTCATCATTGGATTACCGAAGGGCTGATGGTAATATTCTTCATCGCGGTCGGTCTTGAAATAAAGAGGGAATTCTTGGCCGGCCAGCTGGCTAGTATCAACTATGTAATGTTGCCTACCATAGCTGCCATCGGGGGCATCCTAGTGCCGGGCATTATCTTTTTGCTATTTAACTATGGCAGTGATGCGGTTGAAGGCTGGGCGATTCCCACCGCAACCGATATTGCTTTTGCGGTCGGGGTGATTACTTTGTTTGGCCATCGCTTGCCAAGTGGCGTTCGGCTTTTCATTTTGACCCTGGCGGTGCTGGACGACATAGGTGCCATTATTATCATCGGGCTCTTCTATTCATCGGACATTAATCTGCTGATGGTCTTTTATACCTCTCTTTGCTTGGGGGTTTTGGTATTGTTTAATATGCTGGAGGTGCGCTTCCTGCTTCCCTATATGCTGGTAGGCGCCCTGGCCTGGTTCTTCATGCTTGGCACTGGCATCCATCCCACTTTGACTGGGATCTTTATCGCTATGTGCGTGCCTCTTAACATCAGCCCGAGCGACCAGTTGCCTCACGCCTTTGGTATGAATCTAGGTGAAACCAGGTTGGGCTATGTATCTCCCGCTATCCGTCTTGAACATGCCCTCAACAAGAGTGTGAATTTTGCTATCTTGCCATTGTTTGCCTTTGTCAACTCGGGCGTGGATATAGGAAGCATTCTGGCGGACAAGCTGCTGTTTAGCGGGATTTCATTGGGCACCTTTATTGGCCTTGTGATTGGCAAGCCAGCAGGAATACTCCTCGGGGTTGCTGTTTGGCAGCTGATAGTGCGCGACCGCTTGCCAGCTGGTCTCACCTATTTTGAGTTTCTCGGCATGGGGTTTATTTGTGGGATGGGCTATACCATGAGCATATTGATTAATACCATTGCATTCGAACAAAGCGACAGCTATATCAACCAAGCTCTCTTAGGCATACTCAGCGGCTCTTTAGTGGCAGCCATAGCTGGCAGCCTGGTCTTCATCATTTCCATCAGACGCCAAGCCCAGCCCAGCCATTCTCTTTAGCCCTAGCTATTCTTTTAGCGCCTCGGCCGCCGCCAAAGCCGCATAGCTGAGCACAGCATCGGCCCCAGCGCGCTTACAGGCGAGCAAAGACTCTAACAGAATGCTGGTATAATCCCCTCCTTTGCCGCCAAGCAGTTTCAACATGGTATATTCCCCGCTGACCTGATAAACGAAGGTCGGGGCGCGAAATCGCTGCTTGACTCGCTGAACCACATCAAGATAGAAGAGGCCAGGTTTTACCATCACTATATCTGCCCCCTCATCTAAGTCCATAGCCACCTCGCGCAGAGCCTCATCACTATTGGCTGGATTCATCTGATAGCTGCTCTTATTTTGCCCGCCCAGATTGGCTGCCGAGCCTATGGCAGCACGAAAAGGACGATAGAGAGCAGAAGCATATTTGGCAGCATAGGACAATAGCGCCTTATTCTCATAGCTATGTGCATCTAGAGTCTTGCGTATCGCCCCTATGCGACCATCCATCATATCGGATGGCGCTAAGAGGTCGGCACCCGCCCTAGCCAAGCAGAGCGCCTGCTGGCACAATATCTCAATGGTCGCATCATTCACCACCTCACCAGCTGGATTGGTCAAACCATCATGCCCCGAACTAGTATAGGGGTCTAGCGCGATATCTACCACCAGCCCCATCTCAGGACAAGCCTGTTTGAGAAGTCGGACCGCTCTGGGAATCAAGCCATTGTCATTGAGTGCCTCTTGCGCCATAGGGCTCTTGTCCTCTGGCGAGACTACTGGAAAAAGAGCCAGCGCCTGAATGCCGAGCCGCTGGGCTTCTTCGGCCTTCTTGGCTAGTTGGTTCAGCGGAATTCGTTTAATGCCTGGCATGGCTTCAATAACCAAGGGCTGGGTGCGGTTTTCACAGACAAATAATGGTAGAATAAGGTCTTGGGCGCGCAACTGATTTTCAGCGCAAAGCTCACGCAAAAAGGCAAGATGCCTCAGGCGTCTGAGACGAGTCTGGGGATATGTTTGTGTCATAATTGCTTAGTTATCCTATATATGCGTCTTATTATATGAAGCAAAAGAAGTTAATTAGCGGCTTATTATTATGCTGCTGTCTAGTTCTAGTTCTAGGCTGCGGCCGTAAGGGACCCTTGTATATTCCCTCTCCACCTGAGGAGAGCGCGGAGCTGAGCCAAAAGAGTTCTTTATCCTCCCCTCCTTCGCTGCCAGAACAGATTGTGGCACTGAACCAATGAGCTCCTTATCCACTCCTCTCTCATTTCCTTCGCTGCCCGAACAGATTGCGGAACTGAACCAATGAGCTCCTTATCCACTCCTCTCTCATTTCCTTCGCCGCCTGAACCGATCGCGGAACTGAACCAATGAGCCCCTTATCTACTCCTCTCTCATTTCCTTCGCCGCCTGAACCGATCGCGGAACTGAACCAATGAGCTCCTTATCCACTCCTCTCTCATTTCCTTCGCCGCCTGAGCAGCTTGCGGCACTGAACAGATGAGCCTTTTATCCACTGCTCCCCTTCCTTCCTTGCCTGAGCAGCTTGCGGCACTGAACAGAATGAGCTCTTCATCCACTGCTCCCCTTCCTTCGCCGCCTGAACCGATTGCGGAACTGAACCGAATGAACTCCTTATCTACTCCTCCCTCACTTCCTTCGCCGCCTGAACCGATTGCGGAACTGAGCCAATGAACCCTTTTCACTACCAGAACAACCAGCTGTTCTGCGAGGAGGTCTCCTTAGCCGAGCTGGCAGCTCAATATGGCACGCCCTTTTTTGTCTATTCAGCAAACCTTATTGAGACAAGATGGCGTGAATATACTGCCGCCCTGACTGGCTATGACACCAGTGTTTGTTATGCAGTGAAAGCCAACTCCAACCTATCCCTCTTAGCCTATCTCCATCAGCTTGGCGCTCATTTTGATGTGGTTTCAAGCGGCGAGCTCCAACGGGTATTGAAGATAGGAGCACCAGCCAACCATATCCATTTCGCCGGCGTTGGCAAATCCACCGCCGAACTTCGCTTGGCAATCGAGCAAGAGATAGGCTGTATCTGCTTGGAGTCTTTGGCGGAAGCCGACAGACTCTTGGCATTGGCACAATCAATGGACGCCTGCCCGCGCGTAGCCATAAGAATTAATCCTGCCATTGAAGCCGACACCCATCAGAGCATTCGCACCGGCGGTAGCAATCACAAGTTTGGCATAGCCGAGCCCGAGGCTCTGACCTTGGCCGAGCGGCTCATAGCAGATCCCCGCGTCCAACTAGAAGGGCTAAGCTGCCACCTCGGCTCTCAGATCCTGACTATTAAACCCTTTGTGGTGGCTGCTAAGCGGCTGCGTGCTTTTTATCTTAGGTTAGCAAAGAACCATCAACCGCTTTCCTTTATCAGTATGGGAGGCGGCTTCGGGATCGCCTATCAAGAGGATCAACAGCGGCTTGAGCCTCAGCATTGGAAGGATATCTGCGCCCTCTTGGCCGACCAGCCTGCCAAGCTAATCCTAGAGCCTGGCCGCTCATTGGTGGCGGAAGCTGGCGCGCTGGTGACTTGCGTTGAGTATATCAAGCAGGCGAGCGACCTTAGGTTTGTTATAGTTGATGCAGCTATGAATGACCTGCTCCGCCCCTCTCTTTATGGGGCATATCACAGGGTATTAGAAGTGAGAAAGAATGAGAACAAGCCGCAGACCGCAGATCTGGTAGGTCCTGTTTGTGAAACAGGCGACTGGTTAGCACGGGGCAGGAATTTGGCTGTGGTGGCTGGTGATCTGGTGGCGCTGATGGACTCTGGCGCCTATGCTATGTCAATGAGCTCTAACTACAATAGTCGCGGCCGCCTAACCGAGCTCTTCATTAAGGATAATCAGGTGCGCGAGATTCGCCGCCGTGAGACCATCTCAGACCAATGGCAGCTAGAACAGCCAATCCAAAGCTTTGACTAGCTGCCAACTAATCACTTGGGCTTCTTAAAGCTGACAATGAACCATAGCAAAAGACCCACCAAGATATGATTGAACCCTATGCTCATTTTTGTTGCTCTTATTCCCGTTTTCTAGTCAGGCGGCACCTGTTGTTCTTCTTTGAATATGGATTTTCTTTAAATGCCCAAAAAATATTGTTAATTAACCAAAAATTTGGCTAATTAACCAAAAATTTCTTGCTATTTGTTCTATGGCTGCCTTAATTGGAGTATAATTACAACCCAGTTATCATTATGAGCTTAGGTTTCGTTTGGAAAAAAGACAGAAAGATGGGAAAAAAGATGAAAAAGATGAAAAAGATGAAAAAAAGGCAAAAAAAACTGAAAAAAAGATAGAAAAGACAAAAAGAAGACAAACAAGGGTATAATAACTTCCACCCTTGATTGAAGGATTTTTTATTAACAACCAATTATGGAGAATGTAAAAATGGCAAAAGGAACTATTATGGCAAAGGAAAACATGTCAAATGCAGAACAATTTTTATGGTTCGGGGCGGCTAGGACCCGCTTCCATTTATCTTATCTAGCCTTGTGGCTAGATAATGCTTCCTTGATTCTGCTTAGTCGGCTGGGACGGTTTTTCTTCTTCTTAGTTGCGGCTGGTTTCTTATCAGCTGTTCTTATTGCTTGTGCTGGCGGCGGTGGAGGTTCAGGCGGTGGTTCAGGCACGTCTCCTTCTGATGAGGATGGGGTGAGTCTCACCTTTACTCCCACAGACAACGGTTTTCGCATAGCCAACCTATCGGCATTTGACGATTTTGTTTCTTTGAAGATTACGGCAACCAGTGGAAACACGGTGGTAGTTGCTGAAAACGGAAATGTCAACATAGCCGAATTTGTTGATAATAGCTATTATGATTTTACTGGGCTAGCTGACCTTGAATGGAAGTTTGAGATTAGCGGCATTCTTAGTGATGGAGGGGAGCAAGAGGTGAATATAGTTTTTGCTTGGACTGAGAATAGGCAAGATCATGGCAATAATGGTATTCGGCCAGGTGCCAATCATGATGGAGATGGGCGAGCGGATAGTGTGGATGAGGATGATGATAATGATGGGGTAAATGATGATCATCCAGATCTATGTTCTACTGGGGAGACAGATTGGACGAGCAATGGTGATACCGATCATGATGGGGATGGTTGCCAAGATTCGAATGAAGATACAGATGATGATAATGATGGGGTAAATGATGATCATCCAGACGAATGTTCTAAAGGGGTGACGGGTTGGACAAGCAATGCTGGTAATGATAATGATGGGGATGGTTGTCGTGATTCGGATGAGGATGATGATAGAGGTCAAGGTACTGATAGGGATAATGATGAGGTGGATGATCGTTTTGACCAATGTCCTACCAGCCAAAATTCAAATTTTGTCTCTACCTCTGCCAACGATATAGATGGCGATGGTTGTGAGGATGAGGTGGAGGATGTAGATGATGATGGCGATGGATTGATAGAGATAAGAACAGCGGATGAATTGGATGCGGTGCGTCATCAACTGGATGGTAGCGGGCGCAAGCTATTGGATACTGGGACGGCCGACACCACTGGCTGTGGTGGTGCCGATGGCATTACTCAATGTAATGGCTATGAGCTGGTTGCGAATATAAGTCTTGCTGACTATGTGGATGATGATAACGGTAAAGGCTGGCAACCATTAGGTCATGATACAAATGGTGGTAGAAGCGGATGTCAAGGAACTGCTTTTAGTGGGACTTTTGAGGGCAATGGTTTTATGATTAGTGATTTGAATATTAGTCGCCCAGATGAGGATTGTGTGGGTCTGTTTGGTCATATAGCCGCGAATTCAGAGATTCGCAATCTTAGGCTTCATGCCGAAGCAGTGACAGGTAGGGATGGAGTAGGCACTCTGGTAGGGGATGGTGAATCGGCTCGGATTGTTTATTCTTCGGTTGTGGCAGCTGAGGTGAGTGGGGGTAGGAGGGTAGGCGGTCTGGTAGGAGATGGTGCATCGGCTCGGATTTATTCTTCTTCGGTTGTGGTAGCTGAGGTGAGTGGGGATGATGGTAGACTAGGCGGCCTGGTAGGAGATGGTGGATTGGCTCGGATTTATTCTTCTTCGGTTGTAGTGGGTCAGGTGAACGGGACGACTAATAGTCATGTAGGCGGTCTGGTGGGGTTTGGTCATTCGGCTCGAATTTTTTCTTCTTGGGTTGTGATGGGTCGGATGAGAGGAGGTCTTAATGTAGGCGGTCTGATAGGAGATGGTTCAGGCGCTCGGATTCATTCTTCTTCGGTTGTGGTGAATGAGGTAAGTGGGACTAGTGGTGGTGTCGGCGGTCTGGGGGCAAGCTTTTCCCGGGGGCGGATTGCTTATTCTTATGTAGTCTCAGGCAGTAGTACTACTATGCTGGCTGGGGCTGGAAGCGGGACTGGCAATGCTTCCTATTGGGACAGTGATACTAGTAAAGTCACGAATGGCAATCATGGTGAAGCCAAGACCACTAGTGATCTCCGCAGCCCAACTGGCTATGATGGGATTTATGCCACTTGGAGCCAGGATATGAATATATTTGGTGATGAAGACGAGCCATTGGCGGTCTGGTGTGATAAGGATAATAGTGGGAACATAACAATGGATGAACGAACCATTGACAATCTTATCTGGGATTTTGGTGATTCGGATCAGTATCCCGCTATTGAATGCACTCCCATAGCTCCTGCCGAATGGCGTAGCTGGTGGTCTTTGAATGCGAATGGCAAACCCGAACTAGACCGGGCTCGTTTAGACGAGCTGCTTCAATAGCTTCAGCCGAAACGGCTAGGACAGAGGCACTTCAACCAGACCCGTTTGGCTAATCTGTTCCTTTTCTTGAACTGACAGCTTGCTTTGACTTATACTCTCAACTTCAACAGCTTCAACTGAAGTTGCCTAGCTATTTGAAAGGGGAATGGCGTGGCTGATGGTTTTTGGATGGGACTAACAACTGGCTCTGACTTATACTCTCGGCTTCAACAGCTTCAACTGAAGCTGCCTAGCTATTTGAAAGGGGAATGGCATAGCTGGTGGTTTTATTTCAATCTACAAAAGGCTTTCATTAGTTAGAATAATCATCAGTTTCAAGATATAATTAAGGCACAATAAGAGCAGCTCATGGCAGAATATATTAAAAAAGGAAAATCCCAAGGGGAAAAAAGACAGGAACAGCAAGAGATAGCTGCTAAGGTTGCTGCTATTCTTGCTGATATTGAAGCAAGAGGAGAAGAAGCCATTCGTTCCCTATCAAAGCAATTTGATAGCTGGTCGCCGCCCTCTTTTCAGCTATCAAAGCAGGAGATAGAAGAAGCGATGAAGCAGGTGCCTCCTACCGCCATTGAGGACATTAAGTTTGCCCAGCAGCAGGTGCGCAATTTTGCCATCAAGCAAAGGCAAGCCCTACAGGAAGTAGAAGTGGAGCCGATGGAGGGGCTTATCTTGGGGCATAAGAATATACCAGTTGATTCAGTCGGCTGTTATGTGCCGGGCGGTAAGTATCCGCTGGTGGCTTCGGCTCATATGAGTGTGGTGACAGCCAAGGTGGCTGGGGTCGGGCGGATAGTGGCAAGCTCGCCTCCGGCTGAGGGGGTGCCTCATCCTGTGGTAGTGGCAGCCATGCACTTGGGCGGGGCGGATGAGATCCTCACCCTCGGCGGCATTCAGGCTATAGGAGCCATGGCATTGGGGATGAAGGATTTGCCACCTGTGGCAATGTTGGTGGGGCCGGGCAACGCCTTTGTTGCCGAAGCCAAGCGGCAGCTTTTCGGCAGGGTGGGAATAGATCTATTGGCAGGCCCGACTGAGACTCTCCTGATTGCCGATGATAGCGTGGATGGCGAACTTTGCGCCATTGATCTCTTAGGTCAAGCCGAACATGGCCCAACTTCCCCCGCGGTTCTTATTACCAACTCGCGTCAGCTGGCGGAGGATACTCAAGTGTGGATAGCCAGGCTGCTCAAGCAAATGCCCAATGGCGAGACGGCGGCTCAGGCTTGGGAGGATTATGGCGCGATTATTCTGTGTGCCAATAAGGAAGAGATGTGCCAAGAGGCAGACAAGATTGCCTCTGAGCATGTGCAGGTGATGACCGAGGATGATGACTATTTTCTTACCAATATGACCAACTATGGCGCGCTGTTCATAGGTCCGCGCACCAATGTAGCCTATGGCGATAAGGTGAGCGGGACCAATCATACCCTGCCGACCCGGCGGGCTGCGACCTATACTGGCGGGCTGTGGGTGGGGAAGTTTCTCAAGACCTGCACCTACCAGCGAGTGACACAGGATAGCACGGCTGCCAAACTGGGAGACTATTGTTCGCGCCTGTGTATGCTTGAGGGGATGAGCGGTCATGCCGAACAGGCGAATATCCGTATTAGGCGCTATGGCAAAAGGGAGGTGCCGCCCTATCAGGCGCCTGTCTTTGAGGGGGAGGCTGAGAAGGAATGAGTGGTCATGCCGAACAGGCGAATATCTGTATTAGGCACTATGGCAAAAGGGAGGTGCCGGTCTATCAGGCGCCGGTCTTTGAGCGGGAGGCTGAGAAAGGCTGGGAAGGAATGAGCGGTCATGCCGAACAGGCGAATGTTCGTATTAGGTGCTATGGCGAAAGGGAGGTGTCTGTCTTGGAGCGGGAGGCTGGGAAGGAATGAGCGGTCATGCCGAACAGGCGAATGTTCGTATTAGGCGCTATGGCAAAAGGGAGGTGTCTGTCTTGGAGCGGGAGGCTGGGAAGGAATGAGCGGTCATGCCGAACAGGCGAATGTTCGTATTAGGCGCTATGGCAAAAGGGAGGTGTCTGTCTTGGAGCGGGAGGCTGGGAAGGAATGAGCGGGCATGCCGAACAGGCGAATGTCCGCATTAGGCGCTATGGCAAAAGGGAGGTGCCGCCCTATCAGGCGCCTGTCTTTGAGGGGAAGGCTGAGAAGGGCTGGGCAGGAATGAGTGGTCATGCCGAACAGGCGAATATCCGTATTAGGCGCTATGGCAAAAGGGAGGTGCTTCCCTATCAGGCGCCTGTCTTTGAGGGGGAGGCTAGGAAGGGCTGGGCAGGAATGAGCGGTCATGCCGAACAGGCGAATATCCGTATTAGGCGCTATGGCAAAAGGGAGGTGCCGCCCTATCAGGCGCCGGTCTTTGAGGGGGAGGGGGCTGAAAAGGAATGAGCGACTGAGCCTGCATTACTGAGTATCTATTCGAGCATCTATTGAATGACTATTGAGATCCCACAAACCCCAAGTCAAAATCTTGCTGGCCGCCGCGCCCTTATCACTGGAGGGGGTCAGGGCATAGGCTTTGCGGCCGCGGCGGCTCTGGCTCAGGCGGGGGCAGAGGTCACTCTGGCAGCAAGAAATGAAACAAAATTAGAAGAGGCAGCTGCTGCCCTGAGATCTAGCGGGGCAGATGCCACTGGCTTGGTTTTGGATGTTACGGATACCAATAGGGCTCGGCAGTCGTTGGCTTCGCTTCCGCCTTTTCAGATTCTGGTGAATAATGCTGGCACTAATATGCCTGCGCCTTTCTTGGAGGTGAGCGAGGAGGATTTTGACCATATGTTCGCGCTCAATGTGAGGGCTGCCTTCTTTCTTGCTCAGGCTGTTGCCGAACGGCTGAAGGCGAAGTCCCTAGGCGGGAGCATCATCAATGTCTCTTCTCAGATGGGTCAGGTTGGCGGTAGGGAGCGGACGGTCTATTGTGCCACTAAGCACGCTATGGAGGGCTTCACCAAGGCTATGGCGGTGGATTTGGCGGACTATGGGATTCGGGTCAATAGCATTTGTCCTACTTTTATTGAGACCAATCTGGTTCGTCCTTTGCTTGAGGACAAGGCATTTCACGACTGGGTCTTGGCAAAGATACCTCTTGGGCGGGTCGGACAGGTGGAAGATCTGATGGGGGCAGTGGTCTTCTTGGCTTCGGACGCCTCCTCACTGATGACGGGGAGCGCCTTGACTTTGGATGGTGGCTGGACTACGTCTTAGCCGCGCTGTTCTATTGGGGCACGAGCGACCTGTAGCCGTGGGGGTTAGACTATCTCTTTAGCCGCCTTGTTCTGTTGGGCACTGATAGCGCCATCCGTTCAGGTCAGGGGGTTGGATTAGAGCTTAGCCGTCCCGTTCTATTGGGGCTCGGGCGACCTGTAGCCTTGGGGGTTAGATTACCTCTTTAGCCGCCTGGTTTTATTGGGGACAAGAATTCTATCTGTGCTAATGAAGAGGATTGGACCAGATCTTAGCCGCTCTGTTCTGTTGGATTTTGGTCGCGCCATCCGTTCAGGTCGGGCGGTTGGACTAGATTTTAGCTTCCCGCCTCTGTTGGACTTTGATAGCTTTAGGGTGGATTTAGCTAGGTCGGCTAGGCTGACAAGACTAAGAAGACTTGTGCTGATGTGCTGGCGGCTATGGTGGCTGGCTTTGTGTGGCGAGGCTGGCGAGGCTAAGGAGACTTGTGCTGGTGTGCTGGCGGTTATGGTGGGTGGCTTTGTGTGGCGAGGCTGGCGAGGCTAATGAGACTTGTGTTGTTTGGTTGTGCTGGCAAGACTAAGAAGGCTTGTGCTGGTGTGCTGGCGGTTATGGTGGGTGGCTTTGTGTGGTGAGACTAAAAGTAAGAAAAAGAACAGACCGAAGAGGCGGTGGTTTTGGTGTTTGGTTTTGGTGGTGGCTGGGTTGGCAAGATTAGAAGGACTTGTGCTGTTTGGTTATGCTGGCAAGACTAAGAAACCTTGTGGGTGTTGTGCTGGCGGTTATATGGTGGGTGGCTTTGTGTGGTGAGACTAAAAGTAAGAAAAAGAACAGACCGAAGAGGCGGCGGTTTTGGTGTTTAGTTTTGGTGGTGGCTGGGTTGGCAAGATTAGAAGGACTTGTGCTGTTTGGTTATGCTGGCAAGACTAAGAAGCCTTGAGGGTGTTGTGCTGGCGGTTATATGGTGGGTGGCTTTGTGTGGCGAGGCTGGCGAGGCTAATGAGACTTGTGTTGTTTGGTTGTGCTGGCAAGACTAAGAAGGCTTGTGCTGGTGTGCTGGCGGTTATGGTGGGTGGCTTTGTGTGGTGAGACTAAAAGTAAGAAAAAGAAGAGACCAAAGAGGCGGCGGTTTTGGTGTTTGGTTTTGGTGGTGGCTGGGTTGGCAAGATTAGAAGGACTTGTGCTGTTTGGTTATGCTGGCAAGACTAAGAAGCCTTGTGGGTGTTGTGCTGGCGGTTATGGTGGGTGGTTGGCTTTGTGTGGTGAGACTAAAAGTAAGAAAAAGAACAGACCGAAGAAGCGGCGGTTTTGGTGTTTAGTTTTGGTGGTGGCTGGGTTGGCAAGATTAGAAGGACTTGTACTGTTTGGTTGTGCTGGCAAGACTAAGGAGACTTGTGCTGATGTGCTGGCGGCTGGGAATTCACCTAACACAGCTGAAATATTAGATTTACTTATAAATGAAGGAGTGAATCAAGTAAAATACTTAATTTGATTAAGGAGAGTTCTATGCTTCAGTTGGACCAGTTTTTCACTAAGCAGTGTGTTGCAATGTCATGCTGGCGTTCGTTATGTCCTATATTGAGCCGGCTGACAGCTAAGCGTTTAGATGAGTTGTATTTTATTGAGCCATCGGTAGGGGATGGTGCTTTTTATGACTTACTGCCGCTCGCCAATCGAATAGGCATAGATATAGAACCTCGGCGGGCGGATTTCTTGGGGCAAGACTTCCTCACTTGGAATCATCACTCTGACAACTATCAGCGCAAGGATATAGTTGTCATAGGCAATCCCCCATTTGGCAAGCGAGCAAATATGGCGGTGAAGTTCTTAAATAAGGCGAGTATGATGGCAGACACGGTTGCATTCATCGTGCCAGTGATATTTAGGAAGTATTTTATCCACCGGCTTATTGACCCTTCAATGCGCTGGATTTACTCTACTAGCCTGCCAAGGGAGGCCTTTTGGACGGATAAGAAATGTAGCTACCGAGTGAATACCGAATTCCAGCTTTGGACGAGGTTAGCTAGTCGCCATAAGAATAAGAGGCTATTTGCCCCACCCCCAATAAGGCATAAGGACTTTGATATGTGGCAATACAATAATACCAAGGAGGCGTTGAAAGTATTTGAAAACCCATTTGATTTTGCCGTGCCATCCCAAGGCTGGCAAGATTACAACAGGCGAGAAACCCAACCGAATAGATGCGAGAAGCATAAGCAGTGGTTATTGTTCAAGGCAGCCGATGAGATGGTTCGGGCTAGGCTATATGAGGGAATAGACTATGAAGCCTTAGCAATGAAAAACACTACTAGTATTCCGGGCTTTAGAAAAGGCGATCTAGTGCAAGAGTATTCTTCTCTCTATGGCTAGTAGGCTGCCCGAGCTTTTTGAACATATGAGGGGCGATAGGGAGCATTATTTAAGTGGCTTTAAGGGCAGTCATTTTGAAGAAAGGATAGCTGCTGAACTAACCAAGTTGGGATATGTCAAATTAATAAAGGACGACATAGATGAGTCAGGATTTGTATCATTGAAGGGTAGGGTGTTGGAGAAACAACATCCCTTGGATCTAGTGAATCCGTTTCAGCAGTTTAACAGGCATTTTATGATGCAGCCTTATGGCACACAAAACTATCCTGATTTTCTTGTGTTGGATGATAGGCGAGTGATAAACATAGAGGTAAAGTTTAGCGATGGCGGACAGAAAAGGCCGGTTTGGAACAGTGGCTTGCCTCGACCCAATGGCATCTATGTTTTTGGGCAAGGAAGCAAAAGGATTTGACATTTTTTAAGGGTTGTGATCTGCTGAGTATAGAAGAGACAAAACAATTACACAATTTCTTTGATAAAGATTTGAGAGAATATCAAAAGCAGTTTAATAGAAACCATATGGGCGAGCAAGAATATGGCTTCGCAATCTATATAAGGAAGGCATTTGAACAAAAGCGAACATATAACCCTCATGCAGTGCTTGACTTTTTTACTAATCCCAAAAGGGAACAGCTAGAAGAAGCAGTCATTTCACATTTGCGGCAGATTCCCATCTAAGATGCATCACCTATTATCATAATTGACCCCGCTGAGTTGTTGAACCGCTTCAAGTTTTGAAGCCGAGGTGCTGTCGTGGTCGGTTGTTCTCTGCTCGTCGTCTTCATCTTCACCGCTTCGACCCTAACCAGCAAATCACATAGCCATTATTATTCATTAATCTTTTGTCTCATTTCTGACTGGATGGACTTACCAAGTAACCTGCTTAAATTCAGTATATGAATTTACATCATAAGTGCATCACCTCTCTGACGGGATTATATAATCCCATTCAAGAAAACTAAACGAGAGGTTTCGTGTAAAAGGCATTATACCCATATTTCAAAAAAAGAACGAGGACTGATAGAAAAAATGACGAGAGAAGGAAAGAGATACTAATGAAAGTATCAATAGACTCATGCACGAGTATCTGCCGAAAGGAATATCCTTCCGAAATCTAACCAAGCAAACAATAAGAAAGATCACCGACCGATTGAACCATCGACCCTGACCTTCTACTCCTGACCCCGCCCACCGACCATGAAAGTGACTCGGATTCAAAACCCCCGCTGAGGTGTTTCAACCACTCAGTGGAATCAACTATAATGACAGGTATTGCAGTTTAAATGGGAATCTGCCATTATTAAATGAAGTATTCCCCCGCTGAAATAGACTTCGTCCCCTGTTATTTGGATGAATTGAACTCTCATAAACGAGAATTTTGAATTTATTCGTTGAACTAGGGGCAATAAAAATTTCTACTATTGTAGATTTTTTCTCTTAAAAAGGGCGTAAAAAGTCTAGGGGTAATATAAAATTTCTACTATTGTAGATATATTAATTAAGTAATCTAATGATGATGAAAACACACATAACTAAATGGAGTCTGATGACTCTTTTCCTTAGCAGTATATTCTATGCTGCGATTTCGAGTGCCGATTGCCGAGTGGATGCACCGGCCGAAAGGACTAGGATTAACATTCTTTCTAATAGCTTTCCAGTGGTTGATTATTTCGCCGATGAGATGAAAAAATGTGGTGAGAATGCTAATACATTACAGATGCGTGCCAGGTTAACGACGGAGCATCTTGAACTCAAGAAACTTGCATTGCCAGCTAGGGGAAACGCTCCTTACCAAATTATGCAGGTATCCAATTCGGACTTTGAGGAGTTTGTTGCTAAAGGATGGGTAGCACCTATCACAGATCTAGTGGCAAAATATCGGGCAAGATATGATCTAGATGACATTCCCCAGTCTTTCTGGGATGGTGTAACTAGGAACGGAGAAATCTATGCAGTGCCGATTCAACAAAATTTTCAGCACTTTTTCTATCGCAAGGATCTGTTTGATAAGCATAATATTCCCGCCCCGAACAACTATGCCCAAGTGGTTGCGGCTGCCAGCAAGCTTCAGGGCACGGAAGTAGACTATCCGGTTGCTCATGCTTTTGGGCGCGGTTGGAATCTGGCGACCGAGTTCACCAACATCTATCTGTCTCTGGGTGGGCAGTGGTTTGACAGCAATCTCAACCCAGTTTTTCATACCGATGGCAAAGGGGAACAGGCTATTGCCCTATTGGCGCAGCTACTAGAGCATGCATCTCCCAACGCCCTGTCCTTTTCTTCCGATGATGTGATGGTGGCTTTTCAACAAGGAAAGGCAGCTATGGGAAATGTCTGGGCGACACGGGCGGGCAATATGGATGACCCCGAAATCTCGACCGTAGTTGGCAAGGTCTCGTTTGCTCACGCTCCTTTTACCAGCGCTCCCAACATACCCGCTTCTTCTGGTTTTTGGGATGCCTATATGATTCCAGCCAATATAGATCCAGAGCTGCGCGAACTGGCGTTTCTAATTATTCTTGAGGCGACAGATAAAGAGAGCATGGCAGGGGCTGGTGCCTTAGGTGGATTCTTATCCCGCGAGAGCATCACTTCCGACCCAGCAGTTGTTGCCCAGAACCGCCATTGGCCAGCTATGTTGGCAACGGTCAAAGCAGGATTAAGAGCCTATCCCGGCACCCCGCATTTTGGTCTTGCCCATACCGCCTTAGGCACCAATGTTGCGGATGCGCTAGCAGGTCAGACTAGTGCCCGTGATGCGTTGAACAAGGCAGCGGCCGAATACACTGCCGAAGCGAAAGCCAAGGGCTTTATTCGATAATTTCTATTTACAACAGGAGTCCTAGGACTCCTGTTGTGTTTATATAGAGGTAAGTAATAATGGCTAATCTAAAAGAAAGATGTGTTCATTATGATGAGCTGGTCCCTTGCTACAATGCGTTTGTCGATTCTCGCTCGCCAGGTTCTGACCGCAAGCAAAATTTCACTATCATAGGGCCAGGGGTGTCAGAAAACCCCAATCAACATGTTCATATACCCATGCCACATGGGTTCAATATTGGTGGCGCCCGTCAGCCACCTGGCTGCCTTAATTCTCAGCATAGTCATCTCACGGCTGAGGTTTTTATTATTCATACTGGCAAGTGGAAATTTCGCTGGGGTGTAGATGGTAATGATGGAGAAGTAGAGATGAAGGCAGGCGATACCATTTCCTTGCCGACCAATATGTTCCGTGGGTTTGAAAACATTGGCACGGAGGAGGACGCCTTCATGTTTGCTGTGCTAGGTGGTGATGATCCGGGCAAAGTAACCTGGGCGCCATCGGTTTTTGACCTAGCCAAGGATCACGGGCTAGTTCTACTTAAGGGTGGTCGCCTTATTGATACCAAGGCTGGTGAGCAGGTACCGCCTGATGCCGAAATTGAGACCCCCCCGACTGAAGAGGAGATAAGGGCCCTGGCATCGCCACCTAATGAAGAGATGCAAAAGCTAGTAGTCAGATTTGATGATTTACGGCCTAGTACCATCTCCACACTGACAAAGGTTGGAGTGCAAGAGTGTGGCATCATTACCCCTAAAAAGGCCGGCAATGGCTTTCCTAAACGTACCCGCGATGGTTTTGGCCCAGGCCCCATAGAAGGCTGGTGGGAGCATGGCTTTAATCTACGCTGTCTCAAGATGGAGGCAAATAGGACCTTGCCAGATCATGGTCGTTTAGAGGAGGAGGTCATCATGATGCAAGAGGGCAAGCTGACCATTCGCTTGGGAGGCGAAGAGATTGTCTTGACCAAAGGGGATTTTCTGACCTTGCCAAAGAACGAGATGCGCAGCTGGAAAGCGGGTGAAGAGGGTGCGATAGCTTTCGTTGTTCGTGGTGGCGACAACCCGGCTCATCCCATTTTTTC
This sequence comes from Gammaproteobacteria bacterium, assembly GCA_965215225.1. Lineage (GTDB taxonomy): Bacteria > Pseudomonadota > Gammaproteobacteria > CBDBNL01 > JAAOII01. The sequence continues at coordinate 203,971 of OZ244039.1, read as the reverse complement.
CCTTAAGTGATGATGGATTGATGAGGCGTTATTAATGTCTGTGCCGATTCTCACCACCCATGTGGGCAGCCTGCCGCGCAACCCCAAGCTCGTCGAGCTGCTTTTTGCCCAAGAGAATGGCGAATTAGAAGACGCTCAACTGCTAGCCACTGAGGTGCAGAAATCAGTGCTTGAAGCGGTTCGCCGTCAGAGGGAAGTGGGTATAAGCATTCCTTCCGATGGTGAGATGAGCAAGATATCCTATGCCACTTATATAGGACATCGCTTAGAAGGGTTTGATGGTGATAGCCCCCGCCGCCCGCCAGCCGATCTAGCTGCCTATCCATCTTATATGGAAAAGATTGCCAAGGCAGGCGGCACTCCCGCCTATCGCCGTCCCCAATGTGTTGGTCCTATTAAGGTCAAAGACTTACAGCCATTGGATACCGACATCCGCAATATGTTGGTGGCTCTTGAAGAGCAGGGCTATGAAAAGGGCTTTATGAACTCGGCATCGCCCGGCGTCATTAGCCTTTTTCAACCTTCGGTTTATCACAAGAGTTATGAGGACTACCTGTTTGATTTGGCAGGGGCGATGAAGGAGGAATATAAGAGAATAGTTGCCAGTGGGCTATTATTACAGCTAGATGCGCCAGATCTGGCTTTGGGCCGTCATATGCTATATAAGGACAAATCGGACGATGAATTTGTTAAGCTAGCAGAGACACATTTGGAAGCGCTCAACTTCGCTTTGGAGGGACTGCCAGCGGCAAAGATAAGGCTCCATATATGCTGGGGCAATTATGAAGGACCTCATCACTGCGACATTTCCCTAGCCAAGATTATGCCGCTGGTGGTGAAAAAGGCTTTGCCATCTCAGCTACTTTTTGAGGGAGCCAATCCGCGCCACGAACATGAGTGGCGAGTCTGGCAAGATTTGCCTTTGCGCGACGACCATATTCTTATTCCGGGTGTCATTGACTCCACCACCAACTTTGTTGAACATCCTCGGCTGGTTGCCGACCGTATTGAACGTTATATTAATCTAGTTGGCAGCGACCGTATTCAAGCGGGAACCGATTGTGGCTTCGCTTCTTTTGCTGGTTTCGGCGCGGTAGATGGCGAGATAGCCTATGCCAAGCTGGCTTCTCTGGTAGCTGGGGCGAAACTGGCCAGCTAGGCTTGTGAATCGCCATCGGATTGTCTTTATTCCTGGGATGATGTGCGATGAGCGGGTATGGCAACCCCAATGCGACCATTTCGCATCATCATCAGATATTATCTGCGCCGATATTACCCGCCATAGAGCCATGGCAGCTATAGGTAGCGCCCTATTACAAGAGATATCCTGGGACTCTTTTGTTGTGGTAGGGCTGTCTATGGGCGGTATAGTGGCTATGGAGCTATTGAGGCAAGCGCCTGACCGCATCACCCATTGCGCCTTGCTGGATACCAATCACAAGGCGGAACTGCCCGAGCGCCAATCCCGCCGCCACCAAGAAATAGCAAGAGCGGAAAAAGGAGAGCTGCGCCAGTTGATTATTGAAGAGATGAAGCCGGCCTATTTATCACCTAGCCATTCTTATAATAAGGATTTTCTTCAACTGGTTGTGGATATGGCAATGGAACTGGGGACAGAGGTATTCATCAATCAATCACTGGCATTAAGAGACCGCCCTGATTATAGTGAAGTTTTAAGACATACAGATTGTCCAATGCTACTTTTGTGTGGTGAGGAGGATAGTCTTTGCCCAGTATCCCGTCATAAAGAGATACAACAGCTCACCAAGCAGTCTCATCTATATGTTATAGAAGGGGCTGGGCATCTAGCCAATTTAGAACAGCCGACAGAGGTTAACGCAAAATTAGCCCGCTGGTTGCATCAGTCAAGCCGCTAGGTTCTTGTTCCACTTCCTTCTCTCCCTCTCTCCTTCTGTCCTCGCTTCTGGTTGCATCAATCAAGCCGCTGGTTTCTTGTTCCACCGCCTCTTCCCTTCTGTCCTCGCCTCTGGTTGTATCAGTCAAGCCACTAGTTTCTTGTTTGTAAGATGACCGAATTGGACAGACTATTTGGCTTTCATATCCAACCTGACTCTCCGTGGTTTGTAAGATGGCTGAGTTAGGCAAACTATTTGACCGCCCATATAAGCAAAAGATTATGCGGGTATTGCCAACCTTGTTTCGTATTGCCGAGCTAGAATCTAAAAAGGGGTGAAAAAGTTGGTATGGAGGTGGGTGCTTTACGAGAGAGGATACTCATCGCACTGTTGATGTTTGCTTATACCAGAGAGAAAATTTCTTTTGCCAGGACCGATTTGGCCGAAGCAGATGTCTATTTAGCTGGCAAGCCTTTATCCATCAAGACGAAAACTGGCAAGGGCTATACTGGAGTTAAGCTCATCTGGACGATGGATTGGCAAAAGGTGGAGACATTCTGTAAAAACTTCACGCCAAAGACTGATTTGCTTTATGTCAATATACAATGGGGGGATGAAGGTATATTTTCTTTTATTCCTGTTAATGTGCAAAAAGAGGTGTTTAACCAGTTGAAAGAGGCTTATATAAAGAAGCCTCCTCACAACACGAATGCGCGCGGCGTGGAAATCTCTGCTTTGGCGCTTAAGCAACTCCTCCACCATCAGGCTACATTAAATCTGCCTATCCATTGGACTTACGAGGAGGAGCTATTAACCGAGCGGGCACGACTATATCTGAGGTGGGTGGAATTGTGGGAGACTCTCTAATGGTCAAACCCTTTGGCGTAAAGAGCCGTGAGGGGCATAACTCGGAGCCCTTTTATCGGCGACGGTTATATGAAAAAAATAGCGCCCAGCCCAATTCCACTAATGCCGCCAAGAAAAAGCAATCAAAAAACCAGCCATCGCCTTCTGCTTCTTGCCCGACCAATGTCCTTTACCATGGTGATAGCAAGAATATGACTGAGTTGCCAGATGAGTCGGTTCATCTGATGATCACCTCACCTCCTTATAATGTTGGCAAAGAATATGATGAAGACTTATCGCTGACCGAATATCAAGATCTATTGAGCTCGGTCTTTGCCGAGACTTTTAGGGTATTGGTGGGTGGTGGTAGGGCATGTATCAATATCGCTAATGTAGGACGCAAACCCTATATTCCGCTTCACGCTATGGTTATTCAACTGATGTTGGAGTTGGGTTATCTTATGCGCGGTGAGATAATATGGCAAAAGGGTGCTAGTGCTGGCACTTCTTGCGCTTGGGGTAGCTGGCGCTCACCCAGCAATCCGGTGCTACGCGACACTCATGAATATATTTTGGTTTTCTGTAAGCATTCTTTTCGGCGCAGCTCAACTGCTCCCACCAGCATTAAGCGAGATGAGTTTTTAGCCGCAACCAAGAGCGTATGGACCTTGGGGCGTGAGACGGTTTGGGAATTTGCGGCTGAGAGCGCTAAGCGTGTGCAGCACCCTGCTCCTTTTCCAACTGAACTACCCAGGCGTCTCATCGCACTTTACTCTTATGTCGGGGATGTGATCTTAGATCCATTTATGGGAAGTGGCACTACAGCCGCAGCCGCCTTCCTCAGCCAGCGAAAGTATGTAGGTTATGATATCAATGAAGAATATACTGCTATAGCGCGCGACCGTCTTGCTGCATTGGCAGCGAAGAATAAAGAAGAATAAAGAAGAATGAAAATGGCTAAGGCTGCTTTCTTTGTTTCCTTTGGTTACTTTGTTTTTTCATTGGAGCTTTTCTATCCTATCCACTGACCACTAGCTACGCTATTTTCAAAAACCACAGCCATGCCATTTCGGTTGAGAGGGTGAGAGGCTTGGTTGAGAGGGTGAAAGGTTCGGTTGAGACATTGAGCGGCTGAGAGACTAGCAAAGCCGATCGCTAAGTGATGGGAATTGTCAGTTTAGGGAGGGAAGCCGTTGGTCTAAACGGGGCTGGTGGGGGGTTACCATTCCCCATTCGAATAGCTAGGGCGTTTCGGTTGAGAGGGTGAAGGGTTTGGTTGAAAGAGTGAGAGGCTTGGTTGAAAGGGCAGAAGGTTTGGTTGAGGCTGCTGAGGCTGAGAGACTAGTCAAAACCAGCTGGCAGTCTGAGGGGAAGGCAGATTGGCTAAATGGGCTTGGTTGAGAGGGTGAAAGGTTCGGTTGAGGCGGTTGAGGCTGAGGTGGATTAGTCAAGTGATGGGAGCTGTCAATTTAAGGAGGGGAACGGGTCTGATTGGAGTTCTTCGGTCTTAGCCGTTTCGGTTGAGAGGCTTGGTTGGGGCGGTTGAGGCTGAGGGACTAGTCAAAACCAGCTGGCAGTCTAGGAAAGCAGGTTAGCTAAATGGGCTTGGTTGAGAGGGTGAAGGGTTTAGTTGAGAGGGTGAGAGGCTTGGTTGAAAGGGCAGAAAGTTCGGTTGAATCTGTTGAAGCTGAGGGGGATTAGTCAAAGCCAATCGCTAAGTGATGGGAGTTGTCGGTTTAGAGAAGGAAGCCGCTCGGCTAAACGGGTCTGATTGGAGTTATTCGGTCTTAGCCGTTTCGGTTTAAGTTAGCGAAATAGCATGTCTAAGCGGTCCTGGTTTAGTTGGGGTTTGCCACCAACCAAAGACCACCAGTCACGCCAGTCGTCAGGTTCTAGCGGAGTGCAGCTAATGGCGGGATATTGATCCGACCCGCCGAAATCCCAGATGAGATTGGCATCAATGTCTTCTCCCATTTCAATGCTGCCACCATTATCCCTATCACACCAGACCGCCAATGGCTCGTTAATCTCTCCATCGCTAAACCTAACTGGGTTATCGTCCCAGCTTTGATAAGTTTGATGAACTTGATTTTCATAGTCAGTTGGGATGCGAAGCTGATTCCTAGTCCTGGCTTCACCAAGGATACCACTATTGACATCACTAGTTTCACTGTCCCAATAGGAAGCAAATCCAATAGCCACCGTCCCCACTCCAACCAACATAGAAGTATTAGTGCCTGAGACTACATAAGAATAAGCAACCTTCCCAGCTATAAAACTTCCCGCCAGACCGCCTATATTATTACCACTCCCACTCACATCACCCACAACCGAAGAAGAATAAATCCGAGCCCTTTCACCATCCCCCGCCAGACCGCCTATATTATCACCACTCCCACTCACATCACCCACAATCGAAGAAGAATAAATCCGAGCCCTTGCACCATCCCCCACCAGCCCGCCTATAGTATTAGCCCCGCTCACTTCGCCTGCCACAACCGAAGAAGAATAAATCCGAGCCCTTTGACCCCACCCCACCAGACCGCCTATATTATTACCACTCCCTCTTACTTCACCTGTCACAACCGAAGAAGAATAAATCCGAGCCCTTCCACCATGCCCCATTAGACCTCCTATATCATTAATCCCACTCAGATTACCTACCACCACCGAAGAAGAATGAACCTCAACACCACCACCCGCAGAACCAACCGCAGAACTACCACCCCCCACCAGACCGCCTATATTTCCAGTCCCACTCAGATTACCTGCCACAACTGAAGAAGAATAAATCTGAGCTTCGGGACCATCCCCCACCAGACCGCCTACTCTATCACCACTCCCACTCACCTTAGCTGCCACCACCGAAGAAGAATTAATCTGAGCCCTTTCACCATCCCCCACCAGCCCGCCTAAAGAATGAGTCCCTCTCACTTCATCCACCTGAACCGAAGAAGAATGAATACGAGCATCTACACCATTCCCCACCAGACCGCCTATAGTATTACCACTCCCGCGTACCTCACCCACTACAACCGAAGAAGAATAAATCTGAGCCCTTGCACCATCCCCCACCAGCCCGCCTAAAGAATGAGTCCCTCTCACTTCATCCACCTCAACCGAAGAAGAAACGATCTGAGCCGATTGACCAAACCCCACCAGCCCGCCTATAGAATCGTGATTCCCTCTCACTTCGCCTGCCACAACCGAAGAAGAACGAATTCTAGTCCTAACACCAAACCCTACCAGCCCGCCAACATAACGATTTCCTCTTACCACAGCTGCCACAACCGAAGAAGAATTAATCTGAGCTCCTACACCCTCCCCCACCAAACCGCCTACATGCTCCCTACCTATCACTCGCTCGGCACTAAGCCTAAGATTGCGAATCTCTGAACCTTCGGCTAGATGACTAAACAGACCCACACAACTCTCCCCAGAACGACTGATGCTTAGATTACTAATTGTCCAACCATTGCCGTCAAAAGTCCCATTAAAAGCATTTCCTTGACAGCCAGATATAAAAGCACTTGTATCATTTCCTAATGGTTGCCAGCCTTTGCCACCATCATGACTTGCATAGCTTAGCAGACTGATATTCGCAATCAGCTCATAACCATTACATGCCCTAATGCCGCCGTCGCCGCCACAGCCACTGGTGTCGAGATCTTCGTCCGCCGATAACCTGCGCCCATTGCCATTTAGAGCATAGCGAACCGAATCCAAGTCCTCCGCCGTGCCCACTTCTATCAACCCGTCGCCATCATCATCTATGTCCTCATCTGCATCACGGCAACCATCTCTATCATTATCGATAGAAGCATTGCTCGTCCAACCTGTCACCCCTCCAACAGGACATAGGTCTGAATTATCGCGCACCCCATCATTATCGCAATCTACTAACAGGGCACAACTCATTCCATCTGAACTAAGCTGTTGTTCTATCGAATCATTATCTCCCACCCCATCATTATCACAATCCTTATGCAAACGGCACAGCCTTTCACCAACCATACCTATGTCCATCGAATCTAAAATATTATCATTATCATCATCTGGATCCTCATCTCTATCACGGCAACCATCCCCATCATTGTCCGCATCCCCATCGCTCGTCCAATCTGTCGCGCCAGCAGGACATAGGTCGGGATTATCCTTTACCCCATCATTATCATCATCGTCATCCTCATCTGTATCACGGCAACCATCGCCATCATTATCCGTATCCCCATCGCTCGTCCAATCTGTCGCGCCAGCAGGACATTGGTCGGGATTATCCTTTATTCCATCATTATCATCGTCCTCATCCACACTATCCGCTCGCCCATCCCCATCTGTATTCAGCCCTGGGCGAATGCCGCCGCTGGCGTGGTCTAGGCGATTCTCTTGCCAAGTAAAATCTATCGGCACCTCTTGTCGGCTACCATTGCCAAAAATGCCTCTAATTACAAACCTCCAATCGGATTGATTGTTTAGCCCGGTAAAATCATAATAGCCATTATCAATAAACGCGGTTATGGTGATATTTAGCTCTTCTACTACCGACCCGTTTCCACTAGTTGCCGTGATGGCCAAAGAAGTGAAGTTGCCAAATGCCGATTGGTTGGCTATGAGAAAGCCGTCGCGTGTGGGAGTAAAAGTGAGACTCACCCCATGATCATCCATATCAGCACTGGGAGAACCGTTTCCCGCATCACCGCCCCCGCCAGCACAAGCAGTAAGAACAACTGATAAGAAACCAGCCGCAACTAAAAAGAAAAGGAGCCGCCTCATCTTGTCAAGCAGAATCTGGCGGCGGGGCACAAAGGAGGAGACAGCCAAACCCATAGAATAAATACCGGATACAAAAGAAGCATAGCCGCAATTAATCAAACAAAAGCCCTTAGCCAAACAAAAGCCCTTAGCCAAGTAGAAGCCTTTAGTCAAACAAGAGCCTTTAGCCAAACAAAAGCCCTTAGCCAAACAAAAGCCCTTAGCCAAACAAAAGCCCTTAGCCAAACAAAAGCCCTTAGCCACACAAAAGCCCTTAGCCAAACAAAAGCCCTTAGCCAAACAAAAGCCCTTAGCCAAACGAAAGCCCTTAGCCAAACGAAAGCCCTTAGCCAAATAAAAAAATACTATGTTCATAATGATAGCGTGTTCATAACCATATTATAACGATGGTACATTCATAATCATAGTGTAATTATAATCAGATTATAATCACATTAAAGCAGCCATAAAACAAATAGCCAACTAATAGTAAAAGTGATTTCATAAGATTCTATTATATCCTTCTTTGTCCCTTCTTTAATTTACCATCTTACTTAAACTATTGGCGACCTGTATTCAAGGTTATGAAAGACTTTCCCCTCCTTTAATTTGCTATCTTATTTAGGTCGGGCGGATGATGTGGCGCGTAGTTTCAAACTTTGCCAATCCTATTCAAAAACCATCAGCTATGCCATTCCCCATTCGAATAGCTACACCATTGCGATTGAGAAGGGAGAAGGTTCGGTTGAGGCTATTGAAGCTGAGGAGCTAAGTCAAAGCTAGCTATCTATATATAAGAAGAAAAGCAGCTTGGCTAAATGGGCTGAGTTGGAGTGTGTCTGTCCTAGTCATTTTGGTTGAGAGGGTGAGAGGTTTGGTTGAGAGGATGAAAGGTTCGGTTGAGGCTGTTGAAGCTGAGGGGCTAAGTCAAAGCCAGCCATCTATATATAGGAAGGAAAGCAGATTGACTAGGCGGCTTTTTTGTCCTAGCCATTTGGGTTGGATGAAAGGTTCGGTTGAAGCTGTTGAAGCTGAGTGGCCAAGCCAAAGCCAGTCGGTAGTCTAAGGGGGAAGCAGGTTGTCTAAACGAGTTTGGTCTAGTTGGAGTGTGTCTGTCCTAGCTATTTGGGTTGAGAGGGTGAGAGGTTTGGTTGAGAGGATGAAAGGTTCGATTGAAGCTATTGAAGCTGAGGGACTAGTCAAAGCCAGCCATCTATATATAGGAAGGAAAGCAGATTGACTAAATGGGCTTAGTTGGAGTGTGTCTGTCCTAGTCATTTTGGTTGAGAGGGTGAGAGGTTTGGTTGAGAGGGTGAAAGGTTCGGTTGAGGCTGTTGAAGCTGAGGGGCTAAGTCAAAGCCAGCCATCTATATATAAGAAGAAAAGCAGATTGGCTAGATGGTTTTTTTGCCCTAGTCATTTCGGTTGAGAGGGTGAAAGGTTCGGTTGAGGCTATTGAAGCTGAGGGGCTAAGTCAAAGCCAGCCATCTATATATAGGAAGAAAAGCAGATTGGCTAGGTGGTTTCTTTGTCCTAGCCATTTGGGTTGGGTGGAAGGTTCGATTGAGGCGGTTGAAGCTGAGGGGCTAAGTCAAAGCCAGTCGGCAGTCTGAGGGGGAAGTGGCTTGGCTAAATGGGGTTGGTTGGAGTGTGTTTGTCCTAGCCATTTGGGTTGAGAGAGGGTGAAAGGTTCGGTTTGAGGCGGTTGAAGCTGAGGGGCTAAGTCAAAGCCAGCCATCTATATATAGGAAGGAAAGCAGATTGACTAGATAGTTTTTTTGTCCTAGCCATTTGGGTTGAGAAGATGAAAGGTTCGGTTTGAGGCGGTTGAAGCTGAGGGGCTAGGTCAAAGCCAGTTGGCAATCTGAGGGGGAAGTGGCTTGGCTAAATGGGGTTCAGTTGGAGTGTGTCTGTCCTAGCTATTTGGGTTGAGAGGGTGGAAGGTGCGGTTTGAGGCGGTTGAAGCTGAGGGGCTAGGTCAAAGCAAGTTGTCAGTTTAAGCAAGGAAGTAGATTAGCCAAACAGGGCTAATTGAAGTGCTTCTGTTCTAGCCGTTTCGGTTGAAGCTAAGGAAGCAGCTGGTCTAAACGGGTCTGGTTTAGTTGAGGTTTGCCAGTTCTATTCAAGAACCACCAGCTACGCCAGTCGGCAGGGGCTAGCGGAGTGCAGCGAATAACGGGATATTGACTTGAACTGCCGAAGTTCCAAATGCGATTGTCATCAATTTTTTCACTTGCTGTTATGTTCCCACTATAATCCTCATCACACCATACCGCCAATGGCTCGTCCTCATCACCAAATATACCCTTATCCTTGTCCCAAGTGGCATAAATATCTGCATAGCCAGTTGGATTGCGAAGTTGATTGCTAGTCTTAGCTTCACCATGGTTGCCATTAGTGACGCCACTAGTCTCTCTGTCCCAATAAGAAGCATTGCCAGTCCCGCTTCCAGCCCCTGCCAGCATAGCAGTACTACTGCCTGAGACTACATAAGAATAAGCAACCCGAGCAGAATTAAAGGTTCCGACCAGCCCGCCTACTTCACTACTCCCGCTCACCTGACCCACCGCAACCGAAGAAGAATGAATCCGAGCCGAGTCACCATCCCCCACCAGCCCGCCTACATCGTGATCCCCGCTCACCTCACCCGCCACAACCGAAGAAGAATAGATCTGAGTCCTGAGACCATTCCCCACCAGACCGCCTATAGAATCATGACTCCCACTCACTTCACCCACCACAACCGAAGAAGAAAGAATCTGAGCCCTGTAACCATCCCCCACCATGCCGCCTACATTCCGCTCCCCGCTCACCTCACCCATCACAACCGAAGAAGAATGAATCTGAGATTGCCAACCATTCCCCACCAGACCGCCTACTGCTTGAACCTCACCCACCTTAGCTGCCACAACCGAAGAGGAATGAATCCGAGTCGATGTGCTCGACCCGACCAGACCGCCTACATTAAGTATACCGTTCATCTCACCCACCTCAACTGAAGAAGAATAAATCTGAGCCGATACGCTCGCCCCCACCAGACCGCCTACATCCTCCCTACCTATCACTGTCTCGGCATAAAGAGTCAAATTGCGAATCTCTGAATTATTATCGGGTATACGGCCAAACAAACCCACACAATCCTCACGTGGACGATTAATGCTTAGATCACTAATCGTCCAACCATTGCCTTCAAAGATCCCATCAAAAGCATCTCCTTGACATCCCGGGGCAGAACTTGTATCATGACCTAAGGGTTGCCAGCCTTTGCCGCCATCAGCATTGGCATAGGCTACAAGACTGATATCCGCAACCAGCTCATAGCCAGAACAGGCATCACCGACATTACGACCACAGCCAGTGGTGTTAAGCGTCGCCGTCTCCGACAACTTACGTCCATTGCCGTTGAGAGCATACCTCACTGCATTCAATGCATCCGCTGTGGCTATCTCTATCAACCCGTTGCCATCATCATCTATGTCCGTCCCATCCATAAAACTGTCATTATCACAATCAGTATCTAGGGCACACCCAGCTGCCTCATCCCCATCTCGGACTCCATCATTATCGCAATCCTCATGCAAACGACACTCCCTTCCACCAACCGTCCCTGTATCCATCGAATCTAACACCCTATCATTATCATCATCGTCATCCTCATCTGCATCCCGGCAACCATCGCCATCATTGTCGTTAGAAGGATTGCTTGTCCAACTTATCATACTAGTACGACATTGGTCTGAATCATCATTTACCCCGTCATCATCGCAATCCTCATATAAGCGACACTCCCTTCCATTAACCGTCCCTGTGTCCATCGAATCCAAGAGATTATCATTATCATCATCGTCATCTTCATCGCTATCACGGCAACCATCTCTATCATTGTCGTTAGAAGGATTGCTTGTCCAATTTATCTCACCAGTAGGACATCGGTCTGGCTCATCATTTATTCCATCATTATCGTCATCTGTATCCACACTATCTGCTCGGCTGTCTCCATCTGTATTATTCCCCGACCGAATGCCATTATCGCCATGATCTATCCTATTCTCATTCCAAACAAAAACTATATTCACCTCTTGCTCACCGCCATCGCTAATTCCTATAATCGCGAACTTCCAATCGCGGTCGGCTAACCCGGTAAATTCATAGCTGCCGCCACTAAACTCGGTAATGGAAACAACCTCCCATATTGACTCGCCTCCACTGGTTGCCGTGATATTCAAAGAAGTGAAATCACCAAAGCTCGATTGGTTGGCTATACGAAAGCCGTTTTCGATGGGAGCAAAAGTGAGATGCACCCCATCCTCAGAAGGAGGCGTGCCTGAACCGCTACTTCCGTCGCCGCCAGCACAGGCAGTAAGGACAGCTGATAAGAAACCAGCCGCAACTAAGAAGAAGAGGAAGCGCCCTGCCTTGCCAAGCAAAAGTTGGAGGGAGGAGGGACACAAAGAAGGAAAGAAGTCCCCGCACCGAACTAGATGACATGAGCGGGGGGGGGGGCTATGGTTATAGGCTATAGGGTGCCTATAAGAAAGCATAGGAGAAGGGCATAAAGAGAATATAGCATCAACCCAACCGCTGAAACGAAAGAGCGCCTTAGCAGAAGGTAGCCGCAAGACAAAAAAATCAAATTTATTTAGCATGATATTTCATTGGAATTTTTAATTGATGAAAAGTATTATAGCAAAAAAATACCTATCTTTATAAATTATTTTTACTTTTTACAAACTATTTTTATTAAGGGAAGTAGGCTGTCTAAACTGGCTTGATCGAGGCATGCTCGCCTCACCCAGAGACCCTTGCCATCCCCATTCAAAGATCACCAGCTATGCCATTGGATTGAATCTGTTGAAGCTGAGAGACTAGTCAAAGCCAGCCATCTATATATAAGAAGAAAAGCAGATTGACCAGATGGTTTTTTTTGTCCTAGCCATTTGGGTTGAGAGGATAAAAGGTGCGGTTGAGGCTATTGAAGCTGAGGGGCTAAGTCAAAGCCAGTCGGCAGTCTGAGGGGGAAGTGGCTTGGCTAAATGGGGTTGGTTGGAGTGTGTTTGTCCTAGCCATCTCAGTTGAGGGGGTGAAAGGTTCGGTTGAGGCGGTTGAAGCTGAGGGACTAAGTCAAAGCCAGTCATCTATATAAGAAGAAAAGCAGATTGACTAGATGGTTTTTTTGTCCTAGCCATTTGGGTTGAGGGGGTGAAAGGTTCGGTTGAGGCTATTGAAGCTGAGGGGCTAGTCAAAGCAAGTCGGCAGTCTGAGGGGGAAGCGGCTTGGCTAAATGGGGTTGGTTGGAGTGTGTCTGTCCTAGCTATTTGGGTTGAGAGAGGGTGAAAGGTTCGGTTGAGGCGGTTGAAGCTGAGGGTCTAAGTCCAAGCCAGTCGGCAGTCTGAGGGGAAGCAGCTTGGCTAAATGGGGTTGGTTGGAGTGTGTCTGTTCTAGCCGTTTCGGTTGAAGCTAAGGAAGCAGCTGGTCTAAACGGGTCTGGTTTAGTTGAGGTTCGCCATCCCCATCCAGAGACCACCAGCTACGCCAGTCGGCAGGAGGGATAGGAGTGCAGCTAATGGCGGGATATTGACTTGAAGTGCCGAAATCCCAGATGAGATTGCCATTGGTTCGTTCATCTGTTTCGATGCTCCCACTATGATCTTCATCACACCAAACAGCTAAAGGCACATCTCTCATAGTGCCATTGTCAAATACAACTAGGTCGTCGTCCCAAGTGGCATAAATCGTCCCTGCATAGCCAGTTGGACTGCGAATCTCATCACTGGTTTTCGCTTCACCATGGTTGCCACCAGCGAAGCTCATAGTATCATTGTACCAATAAGAAGCAGCTCCAATTCCTGTCTCTCCTTCAGGGCCGACCAGGGCAGCAGCCTGACTGGATGGGACTACATAAGAATAAGCAACTCGACTTTCAGAGTTGAAGTCTCCCGCCAAAGCGCCTCCAACTCCTGCCACCTCAGCTACCACCACCGAAGAAGAATAGATCTGAGCTGATACCCCCAGCCCTATCAGCCCGCCTATATTATTATTCCCGCCCACCTTAGCTGTCACAACTGAAGAAGAGTAAATCCGAGCCGATTGACCCTTCCCCACCAAACCACCCACATCAGAACTAGCTCTGCCCACTATTTCACCCGCCACCACTGAAGAAGAATAAATCATAGCCGATTGACCAAACCCCACCAGCCCGCCTGTAGAGCTCCCTCGCCCGCTCATCTGACTCGCCACAACCGATGAATAATGAATCATAGCCGATTGACCAAACCCCATCAGACCGCCTACTCTATTACCCCCACTCAACTCACCGACCACAACCGAAGAAGAAAAAACCCGAGCCTCTTGACCCCACCCCACCAGCCCACCCACCACATCACGACTCGCGCTCACCTGACCCACCACAACCGAAGAAGAAACGATCTGAGCCGATTGACCCCACCCCACCAGCCCGCCTACAGTTTCCCTTCCTCTCACCTCACCGACCACAACCGAAGAGGAGTGAATCTGAGCTGATTGACCATCCCCCACCAGACTGCCTATCGCATCCTTGCCTATCACTGTCTCAGCACGAAGAGTCAAATTGCGGATTGTCGCGCTAGCAGCTATATAACCAAACAAACCCACACAATCCTCACGTGGACGATTAATGCTTAGATCACTAATCGTCCAGTCATTGCCTTCAAAGGTCCCATCAAAAGCATCTCCTTGACATGCAGATGTGGCATCATTTGTATCATGACCTAAGGGCTGCCAGCCTTTGCCGCCATCAGCATTGGCATAGGCTGCAAGACTGATATCCGCAACCAGCTCATAGCCAGAACAGGAGGTGATATCAACGCCATCCCCACAGCCAGTTTGGTTAAGCGTTGCACTCGCTGATAGCTTCCTTCCTGTGCTATCCAGTTGATGACGGACCGCATCCAAATGCGCCGCTGTGGCTATTTCTATCAACCCATCCCCATCATCATCTATGTCCGTCCCATCCATAAAAGTATCACTATCGCAATCAGCCTCTATTACACAATTTGCCGCTACTTCATTTATATCTCTGACACTATCCCCATCGCAATCAGCTAACAGCGAACAACTCCTTCCACCTACACTCAGTTGCTCTCTCTCATGATCATCGTCCAACCTATCATTATCATCATCATTATCTTCATCTGTATCACGGCAACCATCGCCATCATTGTCGTTAGAAGGATTGCTTGTCCAACTTATCATACTAGTACGACATTGGTCTGAATCATCATTTACCCCGTCATCATCGCAATCCTCATATAAGCGACACTCCCTTCCATTAACCGTCCCTGTGTCCATCGAATCCAAGAGATTATCATTATCATCATCGTCATCTTCATCGCTATCACGGCAACCATCTCTATCATTGTCGTTAGAAGGATTGCTTGTCCAATTTATCTCACCAGTAGGACATCGGTCTGGCTCATCATTTATTCCATCATTATCGTCATCTGTATCCACACTATCTGCTCGGCTGTCTCCATCTGTATTATTCCCCGACCGAATGCCACCGCTGGCGTGATCTTGACGATTGTCTTGCCAAACAAAAACTATATTCACCTCTTGCTCACCGCCATCGCTAATTCCTATAATCGCGAACTTCCAATCGCGGTCGGCTAACCCGGTAAATTCATAGCCATTCCCACTAAATGCGGCAATGGGAACAGCCCTTGATATTGAAAGGTTTCCACTGGTTGCCGTGATATTCAAAGAAGTGAAATCACCAAAGCTCGATTGGTTGGCTATACGAAAGCCGTTTTCGATGGGAGCAAAAGTGAGATGCACCCCATCCTCAGAAGGAGGCGTGCCTGAACCGCTACTTCCGTCGCCGCCAGCACAGGCAGTAAGGACAGCTGATAAGAAACCAGCCGCAACTAAGAAGAAGAGGAAGCGCCCTGCCTTGCCAAGCAAAAGTTGGAGGGAGGAGGGACACAAAGAAGGAAAGAAGTCCCCGCACCGAACTAGATGACATGAGCGGGGGGGGGGGGGGGGGGGGGGGGGGCTATGGTTATAGGCTATAGGGTGCCTATAAGAAAGCATAGGAGAAGGGCATAAAGAGAATATAGCATCAACCCAACCGCTGAAACGAAAGAGCGCCTTAGCAGAAGGTAGCCGCAAGACAAAAAAATCAAATTTATTTAGCATGATATTTCATTGGAATTTTTAATTGATGAAAAGTATTATAGCAAAAAAATACGTATTTTTATAGATTATTTTTACTTTTTACAAATTATTCTTATTAAGGGGAATAGGCTGTCTAAACAGGCTTGATCGAGGCATGCTCGCCTCACCCAGAGACCCTTGCCATCCCCATTCAAAGATCACCAGCTATGCCATTGGATTGAATCTGTTGAAGCTGAGGGACTAGTCAAAGCCAGCCATCTATATATAGGAAGGAAAGCAGATTGACTAGATGGTTTTTTTGTCCTAGCCATTTGGGTTGAGAGGATAAAAGGTGCGGTTGAGGCTATTGAAGCTGAGGGGCTAAGTCAAAGCCAGTCGGCAGTCTGAGGGGGAAGTGGCTTGGCTAAATGGGGTTGGTTGGAGTGTGTTTGTCCTAGCCATCTCAGTTGAGGGGGTGAAAGGTTCGGTTGAGGCGGTTGAAGCTGAGGGACTAAGTCAAAGCCAGTCATCTATATATAAGAAGAAAAGCAGATTGACTAGATGGTTTTTTTGTCCTAGCCATTTGGGTTGAGGGGGTGAAAGGTTCGGTTGCGGCGATTGAAGCTGAAGAGCTGACCAATTCCATGGTTAATGATTGGTTGAAATTAACAATTGTTTAACTATATAAAGGTAGAATTTATTATGCCGTTTTTTTCCAAACAGGGAAAATTTTATTTTCATAATGATAATCTGTCTATAATCAGATTATAATCATATGCCAATTATAATCAAATTAAGACAGCGATAAAACAAATAGGTTAGTTAAATTGAATGAAGAGGACTTCATTTAGAGATAGGAGAATAGAAATGACTAAACGGACTGAAGAACAGAAGCAGGCACAGACCGAGCAGACCGAGCAGACCAGAAGTCTGATAGAGAATATGGTCGCTTCCCTGAATGATCATTCGATTGATGGGCAAGAAAAGTTTTGGCTATCGGATGCCAAGTGGTATGGGCCGGCTGGGGCAGGCACCAAGCCCAGCCTGAAGGCTTTCCAAAATGGTTGGCAAAGACCTTTCCTCAATGCCTTCCCAGATAAGCGCGCCACAATGGACATCTTCTTTGCCGAAGGGGAATATGCGGTGGCTAGTGGCGAGGTGTTTGCTACTCATAAGGGAGAGTTTATGGGCTTGCCCGGCAACAATCGCCCTATTCGGTTGCGCTATATGGATTTCTGGCGAGTTGAGAGTGGCAAGATAGCGGAGAACTGGGTATTGCTAGATATCATTGATTTTTTTCGCCAGCATAATATTGACCTGCTAAGAGGCAAGGGTTGGGATCAGCTAGGCGAAGGGTCACAGCATAATGGTTCAAACGAGACGCCCACAGAGGCGGCTATAAATGAGCCGCCTATAAGCGAGACACCGACAGGAGCGCCGAAAGAAACGGCTATAAATGAGTCGCCTACAGAAGCATCTATGAGAGCAGCTAAGAACAAGCTGGACAACAACAATGGCCAGGGCCAGAGGACCAGGCAGGTAGTGATAGATATGGTGGCGGCATTGAATCGCCACGTCATAGACGGAATGGAAGCCTTTTGGACCGAAGATGCCAAATGGCGAGGGCCGGCTGGCGGGGGCATCAAGCCAAGCCTCAAGGCTTTTCAAGATGGATGGCAGCGGCCTTTTCTTAATGCTTTCCCAGATAAGGGGGGCACCATGGATGTCTTCATTGCCGATGGCAAGTATGCAGCCGCTACTGGTGTGGTCATTGCTACCCATAAGGGAGACTTTATGGGATTGCCAGGCCACAACAAGAGAATCACCTTGCGCTATATGGATATCTGGGAAGTGGTTGATGACAAGATAGTGGATAATTGGGTTCTGCTTGATATTATTGATTTTTTCCGCCAGCATGACATTGACCTGCTAGAAGGCAAGGGCTGGGATGATTACTTATGAGGTTAGCTAGCTTCCTCTTTTTTTTACCAGCCTTGGCCTGTCAAAACGCCATGGTTGGAAGAATAGCCTTCAAAAATGAGGTTAGCTAGCTGCCTCGCCTTTTTCTGCCAGCATGACATTGACCTGCTGGAAGACAAGCTCGGATGATTACTTATGAGGTTAGCTAGCTTCCTCTTTTTTTTACCAGCCTTGGCCTGTCAAAACGCCATGGTTGGAAGAATAGCCTTCAAAAATGAGGTTAGCTAGCTGCCTCGCCTTTTTCTGCCAGCATTGGCATGCTAGACGGCAAGCTGGGATGACCGCTTTTAGAGATTGGAGAGATTGGAAAGATTGGAGCGATTGGAGCGATTGGATAGATTGGAGCGATTGGAGAGATGAGATTATCTAGTTTCCTCTTTTTCAGTTCGCCGTCAATTGTAGTGATGTTTGGTCTGATGGCAGCGCCCCTATTCATCACCATCTATCTTGGTTTCTTTCGCTATGATTTTGAAGACCAGCTCCACTGGGTAGGCTGGGAGAATTATATCACTGTGTTATCCGACTCGAAATTTTGGCAATCGCTGGAATTTACTCTTGTATATACTTTCATTACCTTACCGGCTCAGCTGCTATTGGGCTTGGCAGTGGCATTGGGTCTCAATCGAGTTAAAAATGGCATTGCTCGAGGTGTGCTCATCTCCTCTTCTTTATTGCCTTTCATAGTCACGCCGGTGGTTGGCACCCTGGTCTTTGCTTGGCTTTTTCGCGACTATGGTTTTGTTACCTACCTGCTCTCTAATCTTGGGCTAGAGATTCATTGGTTTGCCTCTGAGTTTGCTGCTCGCAGCCTTCTCATTCTTCATAGCATATGGCATGTGACCCCTTTTGCTATAGTGGTGTTCTTTGCCGGCCTTCAGTCGGTGCCACAGGATAGCCTTGAGGCTGCCATAGTAGATGGCGCTAACCGCTGGCAGTGTCTGCTCTATGTTACTATTCCCCATCTTCGCTCACTTATCATATTTGTTACCATTATCAGCCTGATGGATTCCTATCGTATTTTTGACCCTATTGCAGTGATGACTAAGGGGTTGCACAATACCGAGAGCCTTCAATACTACAATTATCGTATCCTAGTATTGCAAAATGGGGTGGCGAAGGGCAGCGCGGTGGCGGTTCTGACAGTGCTTGGCATCTTCGTGATGCTGATTCCTTTTCTATATCTTACTTATAAGGAACAGACCGAGGAGAGATGAAAGATAGAATCACCGCTTCCTTGTTCATCTATTTTGCGCTGCTGGTTTGGATGGTCATTTGCGTCTTCCCGTTCTTATGGACTTTTTTGAGCTCTATCAAGGAGCCGCGCGATGCCTTTGCTAATCCGCCTGTCTGGTTGTTTGAGCCGACTTTCCGTCATTACACTACCCTATGGTTGGAGGAAGGGTTTTTCTCTTTCTTCCTTAACTCTATGATTGTCACTATAGGCACTGTGATAATTTCTATTTCAATCGGCTGTTTGGCAGGATATGCTTTGGCTCGTTATAGCGGGCGCATAGGTTTTTGGCTGCTGTTTTTTGCGTTAATCTTTCGCGCCCTGCCGCGCATGGTCTTTATTATTCCCTTCTTCCAATTCTCGCGCGCGGTTGGACTTTATGATACCCATCTCATTCTCATTCTCGTTATGGTTGCCATCAACCAGCCATTTACCATTTGGATGTTGCGCTCTTTCTTTATGACTATTCCAAAGGATTTGGAGGAATCCGCAATGGTGGATGGCTGTAGTCGGCTAAAGGCTTTTCTTAAAGCCATAGTGCCAGTCATGTGGCCAGGGGTTATTTCTACCGCCCTATTTACTTTTCTGCTGGCATATAATGAATTCTTAATGCCACTCATTCTGACCGCAACTGATGCCGCCACCATGCCAGTGGCAATCTCTCAGTTCGGCGCCGAAGACATCAACTACTGGTCTATTTCGGCGGCCGGGTCAATTTCCATCACTCTACCCATAGTCCTAGTAGTGCTGTTCTTTCAGAAGCAGGTAGTATCTGGTTTGGTGCAGGGGGCAGTTAAGGGTTAATCTCATCAATCACATGGAGAACAAATGGCAAGAATTGAATTAAAGAATCTTACTAAAGAGTGGCGCGGCTTCTATGGCGCGCGCAACATTAGTCTTGAGATAAAGGACAAGGAGTTTTTGGTGCTCTTGGGCCCTTCTGGCTGTGGCAAGACAACAACCATGCGGATGATAGCTGGCCTAGAAGTCCCTACGGCCGGCGAGGTCTGGATTGGCGATAGGATGGTGAATAGGCTAGAGCCAAAAGACCGAGATGTGGCGATGGTTTTTCAGTCCTATGGTCTCTATGCGCATCTTTCTGTTTATGACAACATCTGCTTTCCGCTCAAGGTGCGTAAGCTACCGACTTCTGAACATAAGGAAAGAGTGTTGAAGGCGGCGCGTATGGTGGAGATGGAAGACTTCCTTGATAGACGCCCGCGAGCACTATCTGGTGGTCAGCGACAGCGAGTGGCATTGGCTCGTGCCATAGTGAGAGAGCCCAACTGTTTTTTGATGGATGAGCCCCTATCCAATTTGGACGCTCAGCTCAGGGTAACCATGAGGGCAGAGCTCAAACATCTCCAACATAGTCTTCAGACGACCACTGTGTTTGTTACTCACGACCAGATAGAAGCCATGACTCTCGCAGATAGAGTTGCGGTGATGGAAAAAGGTGTCATCCGCCAATTAGGAACACCTAAGGAAATCTATGATGACCCAGAGAATCTGTTTGTTGCCGGCTTTATTGGTTCGCCGGCTATGAATCTCGTCAAGGGTGGAATCGAGAAACAGCATTTCACCAATGATATCATGAGCTTGCCAGTGCCAAAATATATTTCCAGCTATATTAAGGAGGGAAAAATAATAATGGGTATCAGAGCAGAAGATATCCATCCGACAAATAGAGGTGGCTCTATCAAGGGGAGCATCTATTCGGTTGAGCTGCTCGGGGAGTCCTCTCTTGTCACTATCAAAACCGAGCAGACCACAGTCATTGCGCGAGCTGCTAAGGATTTCAATGGTGCTATAGGCGACCAAATTGCATGCCAAGTAAATGAGGAGCGTCTTTATTACTTTGATGCCAGTAGTGGCAAGCGCATTCGGTCTCAGTAAGAGAGATTAATAGGGGAAGATTGCTATGACTAGAGCTCTCTCCCATGTCCATTTCCCCGAGCAGGCACTCACTTCATACTATTCATGCGCAACAAAAGCTCTTGACAACTATCTTGCCTTGCCCTTATTGCAGGCAGGCATAGATCTGGTTCAGTTGGATCTGGGCGGTGATTGGGTACCGCGCGTAATTAACGCTGCATCGGAGAACTACTTTTGGAATGCGATGAATAATTTGGATATGTGCCTTTATCAACAAGAACAAGGGAGTGAGCATTTCGTCATTGCAACTACCAAGAAGCAGCTGGAAGAAGCACAGCAGAACAATCAGGTGGCGCTGGTCCTTTGCTTAGGTGGCGGACGCCCCTTGGAAGGCAAACCAAATCTCAATGTTCTCTCCAACTTACGTCTTTTCCATCGCTTAGGGGTTCGCGTGGTGCAGATAGCTGGCTATGGTCGTAATCGCTTGGCGGATGGAGTGGCTGAGGCGCGCACCAAGGGGCAGCTGAGCTATTTTGGCGAAGAGGTGATTGCTGAGATGGATCGCTTGGGAATGCTGATAGATACAGCCGCCATTAATGATGAGGGGTTTGCTCATATAATGAAACTGACTCAATCCCCATTGCTGAATAGCCGCGCCAACTGCGCCGCCCTTTCTTCTCACCCACTCAATCTCACCGACGAGCGCATCAAACAAATAGCCGCCACCAAAGGAGTCATAGGGCTTAGCTTTTACGCTGATCTATTGGCGAAGGACAAGTTGTCACCGGGCGCCGAAGATCTAATCGCTCACATAGAACACCTTGCTGAGATAGGAGGAATAGACTGTGTGGGCTTGGGAGGGGACATTGCGGGGCTGGCCTCCAAAACCCCGACCCGCTATGAGCGCCATCCAGGCCTGGTGAATGGTCTGACCTTCACCGAGCGCGCCAATGACTATGGCATAGGGCTTGATAGCTGGCAGAACCTAGTAGTCATAGCTGATAGATTGGGGCAAAAAAACTATAAGGATGAGCAAATTCAAGCCATCATGGGCGGCAATCTTCGCCGTCTTTACCAGCAGATACTATGACAGAGGCTAAGGATATTCAGGATATCTATACCGAGGCGACTGCTCTTCATAAGGAGGCATTGGTGATAGAAGGACATAATCAACTGATGATGGACTATTTTCGCCGCCACGACCGTGGCGAGCGGGACATATTTGATAACTATTGGGCGCCAAGGTTACGGGCTGGTGGCGTGAATGTTGTCGAGCTGGTGGTGGGGGCAAACTCCCCTTGCCTTGCTTATATGACCGACCATATTCTCTGGGGGATGTTGACTCAAATAGATATGCTGGTTGAGGAAGAGAAGACGGCTAAGAGCTTTCGCATTTGTCGGTCGGTGGCGGACATAAAGCAGACGGTGAAGGCAGGCCTAATTGCGGTGATGTTGAAGGTGGAATCCAGTCGGGCAATGGATGGCAACTCTCAAGAGCTTAACCTGTCTTTATTGCGCACTCTATATAGGTTAGGACTAAGGACGGTGGATCTGGTCTCTTCTGGTCGCACCATGGTGGCGGATGGGACTGGTGAGGCGCGCGCCAATGCGGGCCTAACCAACTTTGGCGTTCAGGTCATCGGGGAGATGGAGCGCTTGGGTATGCTGGTGGATAGCTGCCAGATGACCGATAGGGTGTTTTACGATACCCTAGAGGTAGCCACCAAGCCGATAATAGATAGCCATAGCAATGTCTATGCCATTTCTTCTCATCCGCGCAATCTTAAGGACGAGCGCATCAAGGCTCTGGCATCAACTGGCGGGGCAATGGGGCTCTGCTTTCTCAAAGAATATATTCGCCGCGGCGCAATGAATAAGAACAATGCCACCATCGGTGATCTGATCGATCATATCGACTATGTGGCAGATTTGGTCGGCTCAATGGATCACCTCTTTCTTGGCCCAGATGTGGATGAGTTTGATACTGTACGCAATATATTTAATTGCTGGAGTCCTCATCCCGGCTCCATCGAGGGAATACAAACAGGCATACCAGAGGCAGGTATCATTATGGACGAATTGAGACCCATAGAGAGCCTACCACTGATTACCTATGAGATGCTGGAGCGCGGCTATAAAAAGAAGGACATATGCAAATTCTTAGGAGGCAACCTTATGCGAATTTATCAACAAACCATAGGCTAGGAAAAATTATGACTATGAAATCTTTGATTAATCCGTTTGTTCTAACTCATAAAAGCATCTTTGGGAGTGCTGCGCATTGTTGTTGTTCTTCTTTAATGCAGATTTTTTGTATGTTTTGTTTAATATTGCTAATCAATCGGTCATAATCCACCTTAATGAGAAAAATGGAGAATGCTTCAAAGGCTTATCAATCTAAGCCAACCTAAGCAGCTATAATTAAGGCACTATGCTCGGTAAATTTAAGTTCTTTCAACGGATTTTTATTATTAACTTTGCTATTAGTCAGGTATAATAAAGCATTATGGTAAACAACACTATATTGAATAGGGGTGAATTTTCAGCCTTCCAGCATCTTTTTGCTAAGAAACCTCTCTTGTTCAGGCATTCATATTCTCTGGCAAGGGGACTTCTTTTTTCCTTAGCTGGAATTAGCCTCTTGGTTCTTACTGCTTGTGCTGGTGGTGGGGGAGGATCCGGTTCAAGTGGGGGTTCTGCCAGCGGGGGTTCTGCCAGCGCTTTTGAGGTGGAACTCACTTTTGCTCCTATACCCGGCGGTTTTCGTATAGGCAACCAATCGGACTTTGGCGAGTTCGTTTCTTTGAACATCACAGCAACCACAACTAGTCGCGGCGGAGAGGTAAAAGAAGACCCGAATATTAACATAACTATTGAATTTATTGATAGCAGTTATGTTTTTACCGTACCGTTTGAAACTAACTGGACTTTTGCGATTATAGGGACTCTTAGTGATGGCAGACAGCAAAGGGTGGAGATAGATTTTATTTGGGGGGAAAATAAGGAAGACCACGAAAGAGGCGGTATTCGTTCGGGTCTGAATACAGATGGAGACGGGCGAGCGGATAGTGTGGATGAGGACCTAGATGGAGATGATGTTAATAATGATGAAGATCAATGCGATGATCCCTTTGTTCTCAGTCACGCGACCGGCTGGACGAGCAATTCATCGACCGACAATGACGGGGATGGTTGCCAAGATGCAAGTGAGGATACAGATGATGATAATGATAATGTCCGAGACGAGGCTGAGGCAGCTGGGTGTGTCCTAGATCCTGATTGCGATGGGGATGAAGTAATGGATGGAGCGGACATAGATGTTGATGGCGATGGGTTGATAGAGATAGGCACACACGAGGAATTGGATGCGGTTCGCTATGCTCTAAATGGCAATGGCATGAAGTCATCCGAGAATGCGGCGCTCAACACTGATGGCTGTGGTGGTGATGACGGCATCACTTCTTGTTCTGGCTATGAGTTGGTTGATAATATAAGTCTTGCGGCTTATAGTAGTGGTGACGGCTGGCGGCCCTTGGGAAATGATACAGATGATGGTACAAATGACTGTCAAGGGGCTGCTTTTAATGGAACTTTTGAAGGCAATGGCTGGACGATTAGTGATTTAAGTATTAGTCGTTCAGGTGAGGATTGTGTGGGTTTGTTTGGGCATATAACTGCAGATTCAGAGATTCGCAATCTGACTCTTCGTGGCGAGAGAGTGATAGGTAGGATTAGTGTGGGTGGTCTGGTTGGGTGGGGGCAAGGTGCTCGGATTGTTTCTTCTTCGGCTGTGATAGGGGAGATTA
Source organism: Gammaproteobacteria bacterium (assembly GCA_965215225.1). GTDB lineage: Bacteria > Pseudomonadota > Gammaproteobacteria > CBDBNL01 > JAAOII01. Next base: position 179,495 of record OZ244039.1, on the reverse strand, counting down.
AAGGTGTTGTTTCTGTAGGAGGTTTGGTAGGGACTGGTACATCGAGCCGGATTTATTTTTCTTCGGTTGTGGCAGACATGGTGAACGGGAGTGGTGCAACCGGACCAGTTGCTAGTCGTAATGTAGGTGGTTTAGTGGGGCTTGGTACATCGGTTCGGCTTTATTCTTCTTCGGTTGTAGTAGCTGAGGTGAGCGGGACTGGTGATGATGTAGGCGGTCTGATAGGGTCTAGTACTGTTGCTCAGATTTATTCTTCATCGGTCGTTGTGGGTGATCTGAGTGGGGTTAATGCTGTAGGCGGTCTGGTGGGATCTTTCTCTGGCAAGGTTGCTTATTCTTATGTGGTTTCAGGCAGTAAAACTAAAATGCTGACTGGAGAGGGAAGCGGGACTGAAGTTGCTTCCTATTGGGACAGTGAGACTAGTGGTGTCACTAGTGGCAACCATGGTACCCCCCAGACCACTAGTGCTCTTCGCATGCCAATGGACTATACAGGAATTTACGATGATTGGGACGATGACGAAGACATATTTGGCGATGGGGCGACCGACGAGCCATTGGCGGTCTGGTGTGATAAGGATAAGAGTGGGAGCATAGAAGCGGATGAAAAAAAAGATGACAATCTTATTTGGAATTTTGGTGAGTCGGATGAGTATCCTGCCATTCGCTGCACTCCAATAGGTCCTACTAAATGGCGTGGTTTGTGGTCTTTGGTTAATGGCAAACCTCAACTAGACCAGTCCCTTCTAAACCAAGAGTTGAACCAATAGGAACTAGTTTAGAATTGCTGTGCTCCTATACAGCTATATTTAATCTCAATCTAACGGCTAGAGACCAGAAGCCGCAAGGGGCTTAATTCTGAACTTCTTTAGCTTCATAGTAAAATAAATCTATATCCTAAGCACAAGCTGTTGGGACTATATAATTCATCTTATGAAGAAATGGATAATCCTTCAAAGGCTTCGAATATGAATATTGAATATGGACATTGACATGGGCATTGACATTAACATTAAGGCCACTTTTGCTCAGCTGAGAAAATTTGACACCCCGACCGTGTGTAATGCGATTGAGATAGTGAAGGGTCAAAGACAAAATAGCGGCTTTACTGCTCATCCAGTAGTGGCGATGGACCCGCAGCTGCCGCCGATAGTCGGCTTTGCCAAAACCGTGACTATTGCCGCTCGCCAGCCATCCACTTTGAGCAAGGAGGAGCTGTTGGAAATAAGGTTTCGTTATTATGATAGCTTGGTGACCCAGCCGCTGCCGGCTATTGCGGTTTTCGCCGATAAGGACTGGCCGCACCCACTTGGTGCTATGGTTGGTGAGGTTACGGTTGCTACCCATAAGGGACTTAAGGTGGAGGGGCTGATTACCAGTGGATTGATGAGGGATCTGGATCAGGTGGATAAGGGGTTTCAAGTATTGGCGGCGGCCGTCGGTCCTTCTCATGCTTTCGTCCATTTTCAAGAAGCTGGCGTGCCAGTTAATCTATTGGGTATGCAAGTAGAACCAGATGACATCATCCATGCCGATCGCCATGGTGCAGTCATCATTGAAAGAGAGGTCTTGCCACAACTACTAGTCGCCATAGAGACAGTGATAACTAAGGAGAAGATCGTGTTGGAACCTGCCAGGGCAGGTGATTTTGATATAGATAAACTTAAAAAGGCTTGGCGTTCTTTTGTGGATTAGGGTTTCTTTGCTATTCCATTTTCACCACTCTACCCTCGCCATTCCATCTCCACCTTCCCCATTGTGTTCTGACCCCCGCCAATCTCTTCTCGCCAATCTCTTCTCACCCTCGCCATTTTATTCTCGCCATTCCATTCTACTCCTACTACTCTCTTCTCACCATTCAGCTCTCGCCCTCCCCAACTATTTTCGACCCATCATTCTGTTTTCACTCTCGCCATTTTGTTCTGACCCCTGCCAATCTATTCTCGCTCTCGCTATTCTGTTCTAACCCACTTCACTCTACTCTCGCCAATCTACTCTTGCCCTTGCCGTCTTGTTCCCCCCATTCTGCCGTGAGGCTATGAGAGTTGCTAGGACTTTCCTATCCTACCTATATATAGGTTGATATATAGTGGATTTGAAAACTTCTATAGTCTGGCTGCTTAATGAGAGGCTTTTATGTTCTGCCTCACTATTCTGTTCTGACTCCCACCACTCTCTTCTCGCCTCGCCAATCTCTTCTCGCCATTCCATTTCCACCTTCATCATTCTGTTCTGACCCCCGCCAACCTCTTCTCACCATTCTCACCTCGCCAATCTCTTCTCACCATTCCATTTCCACCTTTACTATTCTGTTCTGACTCCCACCACTCTCTTCTCGTCTCGCCAATCTCTTCTCGCCATTCCATTTCCACCTTCATCATTCTGTTCTGACCCCCGCCAATCTCTTCTCGCCATTCCATTTCCACCTTCACTATTCTGTTCTGACTCCCATCACTCTCTTCTCGCCTCGCCAATCTCTTCTCGCCATTCCATTTCCACCCTCACCATTGTGTTCTGACTCCCGCCAATCTCTTCTCACCATTCCATTTCCACCTTCACCATTCTGTTCTGACTCCCACCACTCTCTTCTCGCCTCGCCAATCTCTTCTCGCCATTCCATTTCCACCCTCACCATTGTGTTCTGACTCCCGCTAATCTCTTCTCGCCATTCAGCTCTCGCCCTCTTCTCACCTTCACTATTCTCTTCTCACCATTCTGCCGTGAGGCTATGAGAGTTGCTAGGACTTTCTTATCCTACCTATTATATAGGTTGATATATAGTGGATTTGAAAAGTTCTATAGTCTGGCTGCTTAATAAGAGGCTTTTATGTTCTGCCTCATCATTCTGTTCTGACTTCCATCATTCTCTTCTCACCTCGCCAATCTCTTCTCGCCATTCAGCTCTCGCCCTCCCTATTCTGTTTTCACTCTCACCATTTTGTTCTGACCCCCGCCAATCTCTTCTCGCCTCGCCAATCTCTTCTCGCCAATCTACTCTCGCCCTTGCCATCTTGTTCCCCCCATTCTGCCGTGAGGCTATGAGAGCGGAATTCTCTTTTTTGTGCCTCTAATTCGCTCTTCCAAGAAGAAAACTCAAACAAAATCCAATTTGAAATGGAGCTAGATAGCTTTGTAATAGTCAAAGGATTGTTATAATCCTATGACCCTTCAAATAGTTGTTAATAACACAAGAAGGATTATGATAACAAATAATTAAAAATAGAAAGCTTTGATTAATTAAGAGAGTTTATTAATTTGTGGAAAATTGTGTATAATTCCCTTAAATTTTTTCATTTAAATGCGACTTTTTTCTCTTTTTTTTGCAGATTTTTGCTTTTCCCTTGTATAATACTTCAATGTTTACAATTATGCAAACCTTTCAAAGTTTAATTATGTTAAAGCCTCTCTATTTTTTGTTGTTGGCTAGGCGCCGCTTTGCCAATATTACGCTGCCATATTCATATGGTCTCTCCTCTATGCTGCCTTTATGTGCCTATTCCTTATTTCTTTGTCGGCAAGCAAAAGGCTTATTAGCTTCTAAGCCCCCCCCCCATAAGCTTTCCACTTCAATCTGGCATTGGCGGGCTATTCTCTTCTTTTCGGTTGGTTTATTAATTCTTACTGCTTGTGGCAGTGGCGGTGGTTCAGGAGGAAGCAGCAGCGGGGCAGATAGTCCTCGGGTCCCTGTTAGGGGGTTAGATTGCTTGGCTGAGGCAGGTCAAGATTGCGATGGGGATAGTGTAATGGATGGGGCGGACATAGATGATGATGGCGATGGGTTGATAGAGATAAGAACAGCGGCGCAATTAGATGCAGTGAGGCATGCTTTAAATGGGAATGGGCGGAAGCTATCGGCAGATGCGGAGTTCGACGACACTGGCTGTGGTGGTGCCAGTGGCATTACTGAATGTTCTGGCTATGAGCTGGTTAAGGATATAAGTCTTGCAACCTATGTGAATGCTGATGGAGGCAAAGGCTGGCAACCATTAGGGAATGATACAGATAGTGTTAATGCTGGATGTCAAGGAGCTGTTTTCAATGGGACTTTTGAAGGTAATGGCTGGACGATTAGTGATCTAAGCATTAATCGTCCAACTGAGGATTGTGTGGGCTTGTTTGGATATATAGCTGCAGATTCAGAGGTTCGCAATTTGACTCTTCGAGCCGAGGTAGTGATAGGCGGGAATTTCGTAGGCGGTCTGGTAGGTGGTGGTGAAGAGGTTCGGATTGTTTCTTCTTCGGTTGTGGCAGGTGAGGTGAGAGGGATTGGTGCTGTAGGCGGTCTGGTGGGGGATGGTGTATCAGTTTGGATTCATTCTTCTTCGGTTATAGCAGGTATGGTAAGAGGGACTGATAATAATGTAGGTGGTCTGGTGGGGAATGGTCAATCGGCACGGATTCATTCTTCTTCGGTTGTGGCAAGTAAACTGAGTAGTGGGGATAAGAATCAGGTAGGTGGTCTGATAGGGGAGGGTCCAAGTGCTCAGGTTCATTCTTCTTCGGTTGTGGTGGGTCAGTTGAGCGGGAGTACTAATGTAGCCGGTCTGTTGGGGCGAGACAATTTTGCATTTCCGGCTCGGATTGTTTCTTCATCGGTTGTAGTGGGTGAGGTGATAGGAAAGGGTTTTGTAGGCGGTCTGGTGGGAACTTTCTCTGGCCAGCTTGCGTATTCTTATGTAGTCTCAGGCAGTCCTACTAATATGCTGGCTGGGCTTGCAACCGGGACTGTTGGAGCTGCTTCCTATTGGGACAGTGATACTAGTGGTGTCCCTCCTGTTGAAAACATTGGTGCCCCAAAGACCACTAGTGAGCTTCGCAGTCCAACTGGCTATACAGATATTTATGCCAATTGGACCAAGGACACGGATATATTTGGTGATGGAATGATTGATGAGCCATTGGCGGTTTGGTGTGATAGAGATAATAGTGGGGACATTGGAATAGGTGAAAAAACCCCTGGTAATCTTATCTGGGATTTTGGTAAGTCGGATGAATATCCCGCCATTCGCTGCACTCCGCTAGCCCCTGATGAATGGCGTGATTGGTGGTTCTTGAATGCGACTGGCAAACCCGAACTAGACAGGGACCGTTTAGAAGAAGCGTTGAGCCAATAGGAACTAGCTTAGAATCTCTAAGCCATTCAATCTAAAAGGGCTTAAGGAAAAGATGGATAATTCTTCGAGGGTTTGTAAAGGGTGTATCAGGGTATGGTAAGGAAGAATTTGCTAGCTTCTCTCAAATGAGAAAGCTAGCAAGGGGAAGTTAGAAAGGAGAAGCTAGCAAGGAGAAGTTGGAAAAGAGAAAGCTAGCAAGGGGAAGTTAGAGAGGAGAAGCTAGCAAGGAGAAGTTGGAAAGAAGGAGCTGGAAAGGGGAAGTTAGAAAGGAGAAGCTAGCAAGAAGAAGTTGGAAAAGAGAGAGCTAGCAAGGGGAAGTTAGAAAGGAGAAGCTAGCAAGGGGAAGTTGGAAAGAAGGAGCTGGAAAGGGGAAGTTAGCAAGGGGAAGCTAGCAAGAGGAAGTTAGCAAGAGGAAGTTAGCAAGAGGAAGCTAGCAAGGAGAAGTTAGCAAGGGGAAGCTAGCAAGAGGAAGCTGGAAAGGAGGAGCTGGAAAGGGGAAGTTAGAAAGGAGAAGCTAGCAAGGGGAAGTTAGCGAGAGGAAGTTAGAAAGGGGAAGGCAGAAAGCAGAAGGCTGGCGGCAGAAGGCAGAGGACAGAAAACAGAGGCAGAAGGCAGAGGACAGAAAACAGAAAGCAGAGGACAGAGGCAGAAAGCAGAGGACAGAGGCAGAGGCTGGCGGCAGAAAACAGAAAGCAGAAGGCAGAAAACGGAAAGCAGAGGACAGAGGCAGAAAGCAGAAGGCTGGCGGCAGAGGACAGAAAACAGAAAGCAGAGGACAGAGGCAGAAAGCAGAGGACAGAAAACAGAGGACAGAGGCAGAAAGCAGAAGGCTGGCGGCAGAGGACAGAAAACAGAGGACAGAAGCAGAGGCAGAAGGCTGGCGGCAGAAAGCAGAAAACAGAGGCAGAAGGCAGAGGACAGAAAACAGAAAGCAGAGGACAGAGGCAGAAAGCAGAAGGCTGGCGGCAGAAAGCAGAGGACAGAGGCAGAAAGCAGAAGGCTGGCGGCAGAAAGCAGAGGACAGAGGCAGAAAGCAGAAGGCTGGCGGCAGAGGACAGAAAACAGAAAGCAGAGGACAGAGGCAGAAAGCAGAAGGCTGGCGGCAGAGGACAGAAAACAGAAAGCAGAGGCAGAAAGCAGAAGGCTAGAGGTGGAAAGCAGAGAATAGGTAGCAGTGAAAAAAACTCAATTAATTTGAGAAACTGTTGCTTTTGCTCTTTCTTTTTTGTTTAGGCGCTTTATTATGATGAGGTAAAAATTAACTTTTGAATCATTAAGGGGTATAAATTATGGGGTATAGGGGTATAAGGCGAGGGGGAGTTTTAGCAGTTCTATTGGGGCTCTTATTGGGGAGTTTATTGAGTGGTTGTGGTGGAACAACTACCAGCAGCTCGCCGACTGAAAGCAGTGAGGCGCCTTTCTCGATGATACCGCGCGAGACAAGTGCAACGCTCAGATGGACTAATCCGATGGTTGAGGAGGGCAAGCAGATAGACCATTATCTTATTCGCTATGTTGAGGTGGGGGAGACTAAGGGGTCTGTAGCTGCGGTTCGTTCTTTTTTTAGTCAGGCTTCAAGGCTGGATACTGAGAGCGATGAGGGGCAAGAAGGGGTTGTGATGGAGGTAATGCCTTCTGCCTTAGATGGGGGTTCTTCTGTCTTAGCTGGGGAGGATGCGGCTTATACGGTTGATGGTCTGGGGGAAGATACCATGTATGATTTTTCAGTAGGGATAGCCTATGCGGGTGATGATATGGTGATGATGGGGACCATGAGGATGCAGACAGGTCCGAATAATGATGAGGATAGCATGATAGATGCAGTTGATCCAGATGATGACAATGACAATGTGATGGATGAGGAGGACAACTGCCGCCTGATTGCCAATGGAGACCAACTCAATACCGATGATGATCCATTGGGGAATAGTTGTGATGAGGACGATGACAATGACAATGTGATGGATGTTGATGAGGCACCTGGTTGTAGCACCCTGGCAGATTGTGACAATGATGAGGTGGCTGATGGCATAGATAATTGTGTCCTAGATGCTAACCGCGATCAAAACAATTATGACAGTGATGGTGAGGGGGATGTGTGTGATGAGGATGATGACAATGACCAGCTGGCTGATGTGGATGAGATGGCACAGTGTGTATTGGATGAGGACTGTGATGACGATGGGATTGTGGATGGTATGGAGGAGATGATGGAATGTGTGTTGAATGAAGACTGTGATGATGATGGTATTTTGGATTCGGCTGAGCTGGCGGGCTGCGCCCTTTTGGCGGATTGCGATGGCGACCAGATAGCAGATGGCTTAGACAACTGCTTATTGGTTGCAAATAGCGAGCAAGATGATCTGGATAATGATGGATTTGGTGATCTGTGTGATAGGGATGAGGATGGGGATGGCTTGATTGAGATAGCAACCGCAGCCGAGCTGGCGGGGATTCGGCAAGACATTGGTCGGCCAGAACATGGCAGGGACAAGCCGGGATGTGAGGAGACCTGTGCTGGTTATGAGCTGGTTAGAGATTTGATTTTGAATACCACTGGTGAGAAGGGGTGGACTCCTCTGGGCAGCAGCTGGTCTCATCAATTTAATGGCGTGTTTGAAGGGAACAATCGGACGATTACTAATCTGTTCATTAATCGGCCACAGGAAAATTTTGTTGGTCTTTTTGGGTCGGTTGCGGACGGCTCACGTTTGCAGAATTTGCGCTTGAATGAAGTGGATATAACTGGCCGCGTCTTTACTGGTTCTCTAGCAGGAGCTGGGTCTTATGTTCAAGTTGATAATGTGGCGGTTTCTGATGGGCAGGTGAGAGGGGGTTCATCTACTGGTGGTTTGCTGGGGATTAGTTCTTATTCAGTGGTGACCCGCGCCTATGCGAGATTGGATTCAGTTGTTGGTTCCTATAATCTTGGTGGTTTAATAGGCTATGGGCGGAGGAGTCAAATAGCTGATAGCTGGGTAGATGTGGATTTGATTGAGAGTGGCGGTTGGAGTGTTGGGGGTCTAGTAGGGGACGGGGATGGCTCAGAGGTGATTCGCGCCCAGGTTCGTATAGGCAAGCTGGCAGGAAAACAAAGTGCATATGAAGTAGGTGGCTTGATGGGATCAGGAAATCGCGCCCAGGTTCGTTTTGCTGAGATTGAGATAGACTCGCTTTCTGATGTGCGTTATAGAGTTGGCGGTTTACTAGGGGATGGGGATTCCGCGCTGGTGTATTCTTCTTCCGTAAGCGGGCAGCATATTCGCTCTAGCCACGATAGGGTGGGAGGATTGATTGGATGGGCTTCAAGGAGCTGGGTATTCTATTCATCGGCTGATTTTGAAAGTGTGCAGGGCAGGAATCATATAGGTGGTTTGATAGGAGAAGGGGATGGATCCCTGGTCTTATCTTCATCGGCACAGCTAGATTCTCTTTCCTTTGATGACACTGGTGGTGGCTTGGTGGGGCAAGGTGATTCGGCGAAGGTGATAGCTTCTTATGTGTGGAGTAAAAATGTAACTTCGGCGGCTGGGTCGGCTGGTTTAATAGGAGGGGGAGATTCGTCTAAGGTCTATTTTTCTTATGGGACGGGTTTGGATGCGGTTCTCCCTCAAGGAGGGGACAGTTCTAGCTCCTATGTTGAGAAGCTCAATGGCGACGGTGAGTTTGATAAGACCCAAGAGGAATTACAAGGGCAAGTCGATTATAGCGGGATTTACACTCAATGGGATGAGGGTGTTGATATTGAGGAGGTCTTTTTGATAAATGCAACTGTGTCTCCTTCGGTGAATCTGAATCTAACTATCTGGTGTGATACTGATTTGAGTTTTACTATAGAAGCAGGTGAGAAGGTAGATAGTAATCGCCTGTGGGATTTTGGTTCGCGCCATGATTATCCAGTGTTAAGATGTGCGCCGCCGCTGGAGGATTCTTTTTCGTTGGTGCCAGCTAGTCAGAGTGTTTTGGTTCGTTGGCATAGGCCGGTTCGCGGGGCGGGTGTTTCTATTGAACGGATGGAGCTGAGCTATGCCGAAGGGGATAACAATGTGTTTGATGTGGTTGAGATAGCGAATATAGGGGGTCGGCTGAATCTGGCTGAGGAAGGGGAGCACCAGTTGGTATCCCTTAGTAGTGATGCTGATTATGCCATAGCCTTGAGGGTTTTTTATGATGATGGCACCAGTGAGCTCTTGGGCGAAGGGGAGGTTCGGACTGGGGTCAATACAGATGGTGATGGGCTGGCAGATAGCCTAGATAGCGATGATGATAATGATAATGTGAGGGATATTGATGAGGCGGAAGGGTGTAGTCTGGTTGAGGATTGCGATTACGATGGGGTATTGGACTTGTTTGATAATTGTCCGGCCCTTGCCAATGCTGACCAGTTGGATAGAGATGGGGATGGTGCTGGTGATAGCTGCGATGAGGACAGAGACGGTGACAATGTGCCGAATGAGGATGAATTAGCTGGCTGTGAGCGGCTAGCCGATTGCGATGGTGACACTGTATTGGATGGTGATGAGTTGCCTGGCTGTGTGCTCTTAGCCGATTGCGATAATGATAGTGTGTTAGATGGTGATGAGTTGGCTGGGTGTGTTCTTTTAGCCGATTGCGATGGGGATAGTGTGTTGGATGGTGATGAGTTGGCTGGATGTGGGCAGCTAGCCGATTGCGATAATGACTCATATGACGATGGTGTGGATCTGTTTATCTTGGATGCTAGTGAGTGGTCGGATGGTGATGGTGATGGCATAGGGGACAATGGCGATAATTGTCCGGCGGTTGCCAATGCGGCTCAGTTGGATACTGATGGTGATACTGATGGTGACCTGTGCGATGAGGATAAGGACGGTGACAATGTGCTAAATGGGGATGAGCTGAGCGACTGTGATCTCTTAGTCGATTGCGATGGCGATTTGGTGCGAGATGATCTAGATGCTTTTCCTTCGGATGCTAGTGAGTGGTCGGATGGTGATGGTGATGGCATAGGGGACAATGGTGATAATTGTCCTGCCCTTGCCAATACTGATCAGTTGGATACTGATGGCGATACTGTTGGTGACCTGTGCGATGAGGATAAGGACGGTGACAATGTGTCGAATGCTGATGAGCTGACTGGCTGCGATCTCCTGGCCGATTGCGATGGCGATTTGGTGAGGGATGATGTGGATGCATTTGACTTGGATGCTAGTGAGTGGGCGGATAATGATGGGGATGGCATAGGGGACAATGGCGATAATTGTCCGGCCATTGCCAATGCGGCTCAGTTGGATACTGATGGTGATACTATTGGTGACCTGTGCGATGAGGACAGAGACGGTGACAATGTGTCGAATGCTGATGAGCTGACTGGCTGTGATCTCTTAGCCGATTGCGATGGCGATTTGGTGCGAGATGATCTAGATGCTTTTCCTTCGGATGCTACTGAGTGGGCGGATAGTGATGGGGATGGCATAGGGGACAATGGTGATAATTGTCCGGCCATTGCCAATGCGGCTCAGTTGGATATTGATGGTGATACAGTTGGTGATAGCTGCGATGAGGACAGAGACGGTGACAATGTGTCGAATGCTGATGAGCTGACTGGCTGTGATCTCTTAGTCGATTGCGATGGCGATTTGGTGCGAGATGATCTAGATGCTTTTCCTTCGGATGCTAGTGAGTGGTCGGATGGTGATGGTGATGGCATAGGGGACAATGGTGATAATTGTCCAGCCATTGCCAATGCTGATCAGTTGGATACTGATGGTGATACTGTTGGTGACCTGTGCGATGAGGACAGAGACGGTGACAATGTGTCGAATGCTGATGAGCTGACTGGCTGTGATCTCTTAGTCGATTGCGATGGCGATTTGGTGCGAGATGATCTAGATGCTTTTCCTTCGGATGCTAGTGAGTGGTCGGATGGTGATGGGGATGGCATAGGGGACAATGGCGATAATTGTCCTGCCCTTGCCAATGCTGATCAGTTGGATACTGATGGCGATACTGTTGGTGACCTGTGCGATGAGGACAGAGACGGTGACAATGTGCTAAATGGCGATGAGCTGACTGGCTGTGATCTCCTGGCCGATTGCGATGGCGATTTGGTGAGGGATGATGTGGATGCATTTGACTTGGATGCTAGTGAGTGGTCGGATAATGATGGGGATGGCATAGGGGACAATGGTGATAATTGTCCGACGGTTGCCAATGCTGAGCAGTTAGATACTGATGGTGATACAGTTGGTGATAGCTGCGATGAGGATAGAGACGGTGACAATGTGTCGAATGCTGATGAGCTGGTTGGCTGTGATCTCCTAGCCGATTGCGATGGCGATTTGGTGAGGGATGATCTGGATGCATTTGTCTTGAATGCTACTGAGTGGGCGGATAGTGATGGGGATGGCATAGGGGACAATGGTGATAATTGTCCGGCCCTTGCCAATGCTGAGCAGTTGGATACTGATGGTGATACAGTTGGTGATAGCTGCGATGAGGATAGAGACGGTGACAATGTGCTAAATGGGGATGAGCTGACTGGCTGTGATCTCCTAGCCGATTGCGATGGCGATTTGGTGAGGGATGATCTGGATGCTTTTCCTTCGGATGCTAGTGAGTGGTCGGATGGTGATAGTGATGGCATAGGGGACAATGGTGATAATTGTCCGACGGTTGCTAATGCTAATCAGTTGGATACCGATGGTGATACAGTTGGTGATAGATGCGATGAGGACAGGGACGGTGACAATGTGTCCAATGCTGATGAGCTGGTTGGCTGTGATCTCCTAGCCGATTGCGATGGCGATTCGGTGAGGGATGATGTGGATCTGTTTGACTTGGATGCTAGTGAGTGGTCGGATGGTGATGGGGATGGCATAGGGGACAATGGCGATAATTGTCCGGTCCTTGCCAATCCCAATCAGTTGGATACTGATGGTGATACTGTTGGTGACCTGTGCGATGAGGACAGGGACGGTGACAATGTGTCCAATGCTGATGAGCTGGTTGGCTGTGATCTCCTAGCCGATTGCGATGGCGATTTGGTGAGGGATGATGTGGATGCATTTGTCTTGAATGCTAGTGAGTGGTCGGATGATGATGGGGATGGCATAGGGGACAATGGCGATAATTGTCCGGCCCTTGCCAATGCAGATCAGTTGGATACTGATGGTGATACTGTTGGTGATAGCTGCGATGAGGACATAGACGGTGACAATGTGCTAAATGGTGATGAGTTAACCGACTGCGAGCTTCTAGCCGATTGCGATGACGATGGTCTGTTGGATGGTGATGAGTTAAGCGGCTGCGGGCTCATAGCCGATTGCGATGGCGATAGTGTGTTGGATGGTGATGAGCCGGCTGATTGTATTCTCTTAGTCGATTGCGATAATGATAATGTGTTGGATGGCGATGAGCTGCCTGGCTGTGGTTTGCTCGCCGATTGCGATAGTGATGGCATAGGGGACAGTGGTGATAATTGTCCAGCCATTGCCAATGAAGAACAGTTAGATAGCGATGGCGATTCCACTGGTGATCCTTGCGATAGGGATAGTGATGGCAATGGCTTAGTCGAGATAAGAGATGGGACAGATCTAGTTGCCATAGGCGATGATGACCTGAGTTCGGTTCTCGATCTGACTGGCTGCTGGTTAGACGGGGAGGCGGGTTGTGAAGGCTATGAGTTGGTTGCGGATATAGATATGGCGGGAGTAGATTTCTGGCAGCCTTTGGGGGACGGCGAGCAGCCTTTTCCATTTGTCTTTGAAGGGAACGACTTCACGATTCACAATCTCGTCTTTGCGGAAGCAGAAGAGGACTATGTGGGTTTGTTTGGTTCTCTGTCTGGTGAGGTTCGCAATCTTTATGGTGTCAACATTTCTGTGACTGGCAGGGATTTTGTTGGTAGCATAGCTGGGTTGGTTGAAGCTGGTGGGGCTATTCGGAATGTCTATCTTGATGGGGTGAGTATAGAGGGGGAAGATAAGGTAGGAGGGCTCGTAGGGGAAGTTGTGGATGCCGAAGTGATAAGTGCTGAGGTTCATAATAGTGTTATTCATAGTAATGGTAGTTCTGTTGGTGGTTTGGCAGGCAGTGGCAGGGAGCTTGCGACCTTTCATTGGACCTTGGCGACTAATCTCAGGGTGACCGGAGAGGAAGATGTAGGCGGTTTGGTTGGTGATGCATATAGGGGCTATATTTTTTCGTCTTCTTCGGTGGCAAATAATGTGACGGCGTTGTCTTCTAGTGCGGGTGGTTTGGTTGGCAATATGTTTGGCAATGCTGTTATATCCAGTTATGTTGAGGATTGCCGGGTTCGGGCGGAGGTTGAACATGCGGGTGGCTTGGTAGGTTCAAGCTTTGCCGTTCGGATAGCCTCTTCCTATGCGAGAGATGGTCATAGCTATGCTGCTACTGGCAGTGGCGGACTGGGTGGTAGTATGCTAGGCACTGCGATTTATTATAGCTATGCTGCGGATATAGAGGTTGAAGGGAATTCTTCTACTGGTGGGATTGCTGGGGTTGATACGGGGGATGGATCTAATGGTGTTTATCAGAACATCTACCTTGCCGAGGAGGCGACCTATCAGACGACGGAGGATTTACAACAGCCGACAGATGCTAGTGGGATTTATGCAGACTGGCTAACAAGGAATAATCTCACTGGTGGTAACTTTGATATGAGTTTTAGCTTTCGTTGTGACCTTAATCGAGATCTCCTTATTAACAACGATGAGGCTGTAGTTGATAATGTGCTATGGGATTTTGGCAGTTCAGGCGAGTATCCCGCTTTGCCTTGTGTGCCGCTGGGGATTGAGGGACAGAGGTGATGAGAATGAGCTTTTGCATCCTATGACAAAGGGTGGCTGAGAGGGACTGGTTATTAATAAACTATATTCATTATTGGGGTTATGAAAAATCAATATCTATATAAGAGGTGTTTTTGGATAGGAGCAATCCTAGTTGGTAATCTTGTTATGGCTTGTACCAATTCTGGTTCTGGTGGGTCTGGCAGCTCTGGTGGTTCTAGCAGTTATGGCGGCTCGGGTGGTTCAGCCGAGGCGAGTGCCTTGGTTATGATACCTGATGAAAGGAGTGTCACTCTTAAGTGGAAAAATCTTGCTATGTCAGCTGAGACCGAGCATTATCTTGTCAAATATCAAAGGATAGAGACAGCGGAGGAAGACCAATCTGCTCGGCAAGCAAAAGAGGCTAGTTTGAGTGACTTTGATAGCAGTGGCGAGAATGTGCTGGTGGTGGAGCCGCAGAATCTCAATAGCGGTTCATCAGAGCCAAATGCAAATGCTACCTATATAGTAGTAGGGCTGGCTGAGGATGCTGCCTATGATTTTCTTGTAGAGGTGGCTTTTGCCAATGATATTGTTATGGCAATAGGGACAGGACAGGCGCGCACCGGGCCAAATGCTGATAAGGATCATATGATTGATGCAGTTGATCCCGATGATGACAATGATCTGATAATGGATGAGGATGACAACTGTGTTTTAGACTATAACCCAAACCAAGAAAATAGTGATGAGGACCCTTTGGGTAATTCCTGTGATGCGGACGATGACAATGACCGGGTGATGGATGTCGATGAGATGCCTGGTTGTGAGCTATTAACCGATTGTGATAATGATCAGGTGATGGACAAGCAAGATAATTGTGTTTTAGATCCCAATCCGAATCAAGCAGATGCGGATGGGGATAGGATAGGCGATATGTGTGATGAGGACGATGACAATGATAACATAGCGGATTCGGATGAGCTGGATTGTGTCTCTACCATTGATTGTGATAATGATACTATCCCCGATGGCATGGAAGAAGCGGTGAGATGCACTGCCACAATGGACTGCGATGGCGATGGGGTTCTCGATGTTGATGAATTCCCTGGTTGTGCTTTGCTTAAGGATTGTGATAAGGACGGTGTGTTTGATAACCTGGATAACTGTCGGATGGTCTTCAATAGGGCTCAAGCAGATGATGATGGCGATGGGGTTGGCAATCTATGTGATGAGGATCGAGATGGGGATGGCTTAATTGAGATTCGCAAAGTGGCAGAGCTGAAGAAAGTTGGTGATTACTGGCAAGATGAGGCTTTGCGCCAGTCTGGTTGTGCGGCTGGTCTATGCTCTGGTTATGAACTGGTTGCTGATCTGGTGCTGGACTATGAGAATGCTTCTGGCTGGCATCCGCTGGGGCATGGCAGGGCTCCCTTTGACAAAGTCTTTGAAGGGAACAATCGAACCATTGCCAATCTTGTTATCTCTCGCCCCCAAGAAGATGCGGTGGGCTTTTTTGCTGAACTGGGCGATCTGGCTCAGGTGCGCAACCTTCGCTTTAAAGGAGTGGAGGTGACTGGCAAGGATAATGTCGGCGGCTTGGCTGGCTCAGCTGGAGGGGCTCGTCTTAGCAATCTTGCCCTTCAAGGTTCTAGCATCCTTGCCAATGGCGAAGGCGGAGGTGGTTTAATTGGTTCTGGCGAGGGGACAGTGGTTGAGGGCGCCTATGTGCAACTGAATGAGGTTCGGGCAAGGCAGAGGGCTGGTGGATTAATAGGCTCAGCAGCCTCAGCGCATATTAAAGCTGTTCTCATTGAAGTGGATTTGGTGAGCGCAGCTGGTGGCTATGTTGGCGGCTTGACAGGTGATGGCTATGCCAGTCAAATTGAAAACAGCCGGGCGCGGGTTGGTAATCTGGCTGGCATCCATTCGGTCGGTGGCTTGGTCGGCGATGGCAGCCATGCGAGGATTCGTTTTGCCGTTGCTGAAACAAGAAATATCAGTGGCGACAGCCGGTTGGGTGGCTTAGTGGGCAGTGCAAATTCGGTACAACTTCTATTTACTGAAGCACGCAGCCAACTGATTGAAGGGAGGGTAGATGAGGTAGGTGGTTTGATAGGCAGGGCTCATTTGGCGCGCATACTCTACTCGGCGGGACATAATGGCATCCTACGCGGTCATAGCTACCTAGGGGGGCTGGTTGGTGATGGAGAGGACATCACTGTGTTGTCGTCATCGGCACAGACAAGAACTATGAGCCTGAATTTGATTGGTGGTGGTCTGCTAGGTCGTGGTACTAATCTTAAGCTAGTATCTTCCTATGCGACTGGTGGTCTGGTTGATGGGGCTGAGACGATTGGCGGGTTGGTCGGCCAGGCAGTGGGCGGACGGATTACTTCTTCTTATGCGGTTGGCATTTCAACGACCAATTTGGTAGGCGATGGCGGCCTTGGTGTGGCGGTCGCGCATTCCTATCTAGTAGGTGATGGGGAGGACGATTTTGTCAAGACCCAAGGGGAATTACAACAGCCAATGTCCTATGATGGTATCTATGCTAATTGGGATGAGGGCCTAGCCATTGAAGAGGGCGGCTTTCATAATTTAACTATTTGGTGTGATAGGAATTTAGATTTTCAAATTGATGCTGAGGAGAGAAGGGATGAAAATCGCTTGTGGGATTTTGGCACCAGCCTTAGCTATCCGCATTTGCGCTGCGCCCCACCCTTAGACGATTCTTTTGTGCTGATACCTCAAGCGAATGCCATTTTGGTTCAGTGGCGTAATCCAGCTTGGTATCCTGCACCGCCGATTGATTATGTCGAGATCCGTTATAGAGAACAAGAGGATACTAGCACGGATATGCGTCTGTTGGAAGTGAGGGATGTCTTGGCAAGAGGGGAGCTGCGCCAGGAGGTGTTGTTTAGTATGGCTAATGGGGTGAGCTATCTGGTGGAACTGACCGTTGTTTATGCTGATGGCAGCCGCCAGCTATTAGGTGCAGGGGAGGTGCACGTCGGCTCAAATCATGATAATGACTATTTGCCTGATAGCCTGGATGAGGACGATGACAATGACCGCTTAGCAGATGTTGAGGAGAGGGCCGAGTGTGTTCTGAATTCAGATTGTGATAATGACGGTCATTCTGACTATGAGGATAATTGTCCGGCGAATGCCAATGGCGATCAGCTGGATACAGATGGCGATCAGCTTGGGGATGCTTGCGATGCTGATGACGACAATGATGGCATTTTGGATCTGAATGAAGTGGCATCAATATGTCGCTTGCTGGCAGATTGCGATCACGATGGTCGTCTTGACCCTGAGGATAATTGTCCTGTGGCTGCAAATGACGACCAGTTGGATACAGATGGCGATAGGACTGGGGATGCTTGTGATGAGGATGATGATAATGATAGGGTGCTGGATATTAATGAGGCGGCCGAGTCTTGCCAAATAGAACAGGACTGCGATGGTGATCTGGTGCGAGATGATGTTGATCTTTTCCCATTGAATTCTGCTGAGTGGCAAGACAGCGATGGGGATGGCTATGGCGACAATGGTGATAATTGTCCTTTGGTTGCCAATCCGAATCAGTTGGATACAGACACGGACAATGCTGGCAATGTCTGCGACTCGGATGACGACAATGATGGTGTCTTAGATACCGCTGAGGCGGCTGGCTGCCGTTTGCTCGCCGATTGCGATGGGGATCTGGCGCGGGATGATCTTGATGCTTTCCCGCTTGATAGGACTGAATGGCAAGACAGTGATGAGGATGGTCATGGTGATAATGGTGATAACTGTCCTTTGGTTGCCAATCCCGTTCAGTTGGATACAGACAATGATGGGACTGGCAATCTTTGCGACTCGGATGACGACAATGATGGAGTTGCGGATGAAGATGAGGCTATAAGAGCTTGCCGTTTGCTCGCCGACTGCGATGGCGATCTGGTGAGGGATGATATGGATCTTTTCCCGCTTGATAGGACTGAATGGCAAGACGGTGATGCGGATGGATATGGTGATAATGGCGATAACTGTCCTTCGGTTGCCAATCCCGTTCAGTTGGATACGGATGGAGATGGGACTGGCAATCGTTGCGACTCGGATGACGACAATGATGGGGTGGCGGATGAGAACGAACCCATGGCAAGCTGTCGCCTGGTAGCCGATTGCGATGGGGATTCGGCGCGGGATGATGTGGATGTTTTTCCGCTTGATAGGGCTGAATGGCAAGACAGTGATAATGATAGCCGTGGCGATAATGGTGATAACTGTCCTTCGGTTGCCAATCCCGTTCAGTTGGATACCGACAATGATGGGGATGGCAATGTTTGTGACTCTGATGACGACAATGACGGTGTTTTGGATGAGGATGAGGCACTGGCAAGCTGTCGTTTGGTAGCAGATTGCGATGGGGATTCGGCGCGGGATGATGTAGATGCTTTTCCTTTGAACAACCAAGAATCACAGGATACAGATGGGGATGGCATAGGGGACAATAGTGATAATTGTCAGGTTGATGCAAATCCAGACCAACTGAACTCAGACCTAGACTTGGCTGGCGATGCTTGTGATACGGACGATGACAATGATGGGGTTTTGGATGTCGATGAGGCGGCTGAGGCCTGCCGCTTGGTTAAGGATTGCGATAGCGATAGGTTCTATGACCATGAGGATAATTGTCCTATTAAGGCTAATTTTGCCCAGCTAGATTATGACGAAGACGGCAGCGGTGATGCTTGCGACAAGGATTATGATAATAATGGTTTAATGGAAATTGCCAGCAGGGCTGATATGGATGGAATTCGTCATGGCGGTTTGCATCTAGATGACATGATGGATATTAATAGCTGCCCAGAGCGGCAATGTGTGGGTTATGAGCTGACACAGGATATAGATATGAGTGGCGCAGCCGACTGGCAACCCTTAGGAAGTCCAACTGATGAGTTTGATGTTGTTTTTGAAGGCAATAACCATACTATCTACAATCTCACTATAGCTCGGCCTGGTCAAGATAACTCGGGTTTATTCACTAGCCTGGGTTCTGATAGTGAGATTCGCAATCTTTATATAGATCAAGCCTATGTGACTGGAGCGCAAAAGGTTGGCGTGCTGGCGTCTTTTGCTGGGGAGGGCGCGCGAATGACAAATATCCACTTAGATAGGGTGATAGTCAATGGGCAGCAAGGAGTCGGTGGCTTAATGGGACTGACTCGGAAAGCGGAGCTTATTGAGATTAGTATTCATAACAGCAAGGTTAACGCCAGCGGATCCCAAGCAGGCGGCCTAGTAGGTGAAGATGTGGGCTCTAGTTTTTATCAAGTGGCAGCTTCTGAACTAAGTGTGAATGGACAAGAGGAGGTGGGCGGGCTCATAGGAAGCTCTATAAACACTGAGTTGATGTTTTCTGTCTCTTACGCCAATCGAGTGACTGGTGTTGATAGGGTCGGTGGACTCCTAGGTCATGGAACTGGTGTGGTGACCTTTTCTTCTTATGTAGGCAATTCCAATATATCGGCTTCGGTTAATGGGGGTGGCTTGATAGGACAATACCGTGCTAGCGATGTGATTTCTTCTTATGCTCGCGCAAACTCTATATTGGTAGATTCTAGTGGTGGTGGTCTAGTGGGGAGAATGGACTCGTCGGGAATATCCTATTCCTATGCCGCCGAAAATACCGTGAACGGGTCTAGTGATATAGGTGGGTTGATAGGTTGGTATGGTCATTATAGTAATAATGAGAACAAGGTCTATAAAGATGACTCACAGGGCACTTTTGGTACTCATAAGACAGCAAGCGAACTGAAGCAGCCAACCGACTATACAGCTATTTATGACGAGTGGGATGAAATTGTTGAGATGGGATTCAATGCTGGCTGGGATATGAATGTAACCATTTGGTGTGATCTTAATAACAATGGGTGGGTAGATCGGGAAGAGGCAGTAGATGATAACCGAGTTTGGGATTTTGGCAATAGTAATCAATATCCAGCCCTAAGATGCGCAGCTGGCGGAGTTGGTTTGCAGAGAGGATACTAAGGTGCTATTTGATGCGATTGTTCAAAGCAAATTCTTCCTCTGGCGATAGTATCATTCGGCGGCGAGCATAAAGGAAGAAATAGGCTAGGCCTATAGCGAACCAGATGAGGCAGCCATAGATACCTTGCAAATAGATGCTTAGCAGAGTAATCAGCGCGACACAAAAAATTACCAATGCCACAAAGGCACCGAAACTGCCGAGCGGGCTGATGAAAGGACGAGTGATATAAGCCTGATTGCGCCTTAAAAGAATAAAGGATAGCATCTGCATGATATAGGATATGAGGGCGCCAAAAACCGCCATGCCTAGGAGGGTTGCACCTACGGGAAGATCGCCAAAGAGCTGGCTGTCAAATTCTATCATCAGAGCCATTAGATAACCGAGGATCGCCCCAGCTATGAGAGCAGCATAAGGGCTTTTGCTCTTTTGATTGGTGTGAGATAGCCATTTGGGATAATAACCAGCCCGACTGAGAGCAAAGATGTTGCGGCTATGGGCATAGATGATGGTATGAAAACTTGCGATAAGCCCTAGGACCACTATTAAGGAAAGAAATGATGCGTTGATACTAGTGCCGAAGATGGTCTTGAAAGCGATGAACAAAGGTTGGGCTGAATTGCTCAGCCCGGCCGCGCCAGGTGCAATGCTGGAGCTGAGTATTAAGGTAAGAAAGGAAACAACCACTAGGGTTGCTATGCCCCATAACAGTCCCTTGGGTATGTTGATGTGGGGCTCTTGTGTCTCTTCAGCTGCCAAGGGCAATAGTTCAATGGCAAGGTAGAACCAGAATGCGAATGGCAAAGCAGCCGCAATCCCTTTCCAACCAAAAGGCAAGAAGAGGGAAGCACCAAGCTGAGGGGCGATATTGTAAGCATTTTCCCACTGAATGTATCGGATGGTGCCTATCCAAAAGAGCAACAATACCAGCAGGGCAAGAAAAGTAATGAAGACAGTGAACTTGAAGCTAATCTCGGCGCCGAGAAGATTAATGGCAACAAAAATGCCATAGGTGATGAGCCACCAGATGGGAGGGGCTAGGGTTATGCCAAAGGAATGAGAGAAGATGGTGTCTAGGTAGCTTCCTATGCCAACTACTATGACCGCTGGCGTGAGGATGTATTTGATTGACTCGCCAAGCCCCGTAATGAAGCCGCCCAAGGGTCCCATCGCGGTGCGAGCAAATGAATAGCCGCCGCCAGTATGCGGCAGAGCTGGCGAGAGCTCGGCTAGGGAGAAGCACATACATATATAGGCGATCGCTATCACTAGGGTTGCCACTAGCATCCCACCGAAGCCGCCAGCGGCAAGACCAAAGTTCCAGCCATAAAAGTTGCCGGCTATTACGGCCGCCACTCCCAAAGACCAGAGCGACCAGGCGCCAGCATATCTCCTTAGCTGCCGTTTGATAAAATAAGACTCTTCTTTGAGCAGGTATTTGGTTGTTCCTTCTTCTCTCCTGGTCATGCTCCTTCCTCTTGCTTTGTCATGCTCTTTCCTCTTGCTTTGTCATGCTCCTTTCTCTCGCTTTGTCATGCTCTTTCCTCTTGCTTTGTCATGCTCCTTCCTCTTGTTTTGTCATGCTCTTTCCTCTTGCTTTGTCATGCTCTTTCTTCTTGCTTTGTCATGCTCTTTCCTCTTGCTTTGTCATGCTCCTCCTCGCTTTGTCATAATGAAGCAATTATAGGGCGCCAGCATATCTCCTTAGCTGCCGTTTGATAAAATAAGACTCTTCTTTGAGCAGGTGCTTGGTTGCTCCTTCTCTCCTTGTCATAATGAAGCAATTATAGGGCGCCAGCATATCTCCTTAGCTGCCGTTTGATAAAATAAGACTCTTCTTTGAGCAGGTATTTGGTTGTTCCTTCTCTCCCTTCTCTCCCTTCTCTCCTGGTCATGCTCTTTCCTCTCGCCTGGTCATGCTCTTTCTTCTCGCTTTGTCATGCTCCTTCTCTCCTTGTCATAATGAAGCAATTATAAGGCGCCAGCATAGCTTCTTAGCTGCCGTTTGATAAAATAAGACTCTTCTTTGAGCGGGTGCTTGGTTGTTGCTTCTCTCCTTGTCATAATGAAGCAATTATAGGGCGCCAGCATATCTCCTTAGCTGCCGTTTGATAAAATAAGACTCTTCTTTGAGCGGGTGCTTGGTTGTTGCTTCTCTCCCTTCTCTCCTGGTCATGCTCTTTCCTCTTGCTTTGTCATGCTCTTTCCTCTCGCCTGGTCATGCTCCTTTCTCTCGCTTTGTCATGCTCCTTCCTCTTGCTTTGTCATGCTCTTTCCTCTCCTGGTCATGCTCTTTCCTCTTGCTTTGTCATGCTCCTTCTCGCTTTGTCATAATGAAGCAATTATAGGGCGCCAGCATAGCTTCTTAGCTGCCGTTTGATAAAATAAGACTCTTCTTTGAGCAGGTATTTGGTTGTTGCTTCTCTCCCTTCTCTCCTGGTCATGCTCTTTCTTCTTGCTTTGTCATGCTCTTTCTTCTCCTTGTCATGCTCCTCCTCTTGTCATAATGAAGCAATTATAGGGCGCCAGCATAGCTTCTTAGCTGCCGTTTGATGAAATAAGACTCTTCTTTGAGCAGGTGCTTGGTTGTTGCTTCTCTCCCTTCTCTCCTGGTCATGCTCTTTCCTCTCGCCTTGTCATGCTCTTTCTTCTTGCTTTGTCATGCTCCTTCTCTCCTTGTCATAATGAAGCAATTATAGGGCGCCAGCATAGCTTCTTAGCTGCCGTTTGATGAAATAAGACTCTTCTTTGAGCAGGTGCTTGGTTGCTCCTTCTCTCCTTGTCATAATGGTTCTTTTCGGTTTGTCATAATAAAGTAATTATAGTGGGTTTCATTCTCTTTCTGTTTTCTTTGTTTTCTTGTTTCCTTGTTTCCTTTGCTTTCTTGTTTCCTCTGTTTCCTTGTTTTAATCCCCGCTCATTTTGTTGAATTATAATGAGTCACAACTCCTTTTGTATTTGATATTCTTATTAAGATAATGAAAAGTCGTTCTTTTGTTGGCATATTTGTTCTCTTGTCGTCATCTTTCTCGATGGCAGAAAATGAAACCTTGTCATTTATAGTGATTGAGGAGGCAGAGGAAGGGCCAACTAGTTATCTGACCAAGCATTTTGGCGGTAATTTTATAGCCAGTGAAGCCGGTCTGGGCGATGCAGATAACAGTCGGTCTAATCTCCAGTTGCGGCTGCGCTATCAAGAGGACTGGCGGGACGGACTAGTGGTGGCAGAATATATTGGCTATGCTTCAAAGGTGGATCTGACTCTGGCTCGTGGCGAGGATGGCGACCCTGGCCCGACCCAGTCTTTTGAGGTGATGGATAATGAATGGCGCGAGGCATATATTAAATTGGCACCGACTGAATACTGGGATTTCGCCTTCGGGCGGCAAGCCATCACTATAGGTCAATTTGATATCTTCTCGCCAGTTGATTTTGTCTTGCCAGTGGATGTTACTAATACTCGCCTTACCTACAATAAAGCAGACTATCGTCTGCCGCAGCTGGCAGTGCGGAATGATTTTGCCTTCGGCAACTGGTTGCTTGAAACGGTTTACTTTCCTTCTCTCACTAGTGATGCTCTTTTGGATGTAGCCCAGGCATCCCCAGAGCAGTATTTTAATCCGCTGCTAGAGCCAGCTTGCCAAACCTATGACGACTATGAAGCTGGCGACTGCGGTGATAATGTGGCGGTTCGGCTGGATGTTCCGGCCGACGAATCTCAGTATTTGCTTCGCTTGATATATACTAGCCCTAAGATAGTTTATGGTTGGACTGTTTATCAAGGCTATAACGCCTTTGTGTTTGGCAGTGATGTGGCAATTCTTAGGGAGGGGACAGTGAGGAGCGTTGGAGGTGGGGGAGGCGGTGAAGGTGGGCGGGGTGGGGAAGTTGAGAAGTGGTTCTATAGTGAGACCCTGCCGACTATTGAGCGAAGGCTCGCCTATGGCTTTGAACTATCAGTTCCGCTTGATAGATTTAATATCAAGTTTGAGATCCTAGCCGAGCCAGCCACTTTTCCTTTAAGATTTGAAGCGATTACTGAATCAGCGATGAGCCCAGCGCAACGAGATTATCGCGATTTCATTCAGATGGATAATAATAATCGTTTGACTGTGGCGGCGGATCAGTATATTGTTGCCTGGGGGTTTGACTACTATGGTGATAGGAACTTCTTTAATGTCTATCTGATATATTTCGATTATTTCGGACGGCGGGCAGACAAGGCGATTGGCTTACAGGATGCGGCCTTTCCGGAAGAAGACGGTGGACCTTTTGGCAATGTGCTTCCCGCCTTCAATGTCGGGCGTGAATTTGGTCTTCGCCAACAACATACTATCGGCGCTATAGCTGGTTTTCTTAGTTTTGCTTTTGGCGGGAGCCTTTATTATGCCAATGATTTTTATGATTCGTTGAAGTATGGCGTCTCGTTGGAGGCGTTTCAGTATCTCAGCAATTTCGTCTATGCTTCTCAAGCCCGCTCTGAGGATGGAGAGAATGCCCCAGCTGGCAGTGATCGCGAACTGGAACCGGCCGGCTTAACTATAGGAATGAGGATAGGGCTAGAATATAGTTTTTAGTTATTGAAATGCGGCAACAGCATCGGATTTGGGTGCGCTGACTTTGCTTGAAGGAGTATAATAAATATTTATTCACAATCCCTAAGGCGCATTTTTTAGCAAGGAAACTATCAGATGATATCTTATAAGTATAGATGTATATATATTCACAATCCCAAGACTGCCAGCATTAGCATAAGAGAATATTTCAAGAATTTCATGGCAGGACATAATATAGAAATCTGTTTAGGCCACTCCTATGTAGGCGCTTATCTTGATAGACTTCCGCATTGTATTAATATGTTCCCTACTTATTTCACTTTTACATTTGTTCGCAATCCATTCGATAGATTTGTTTCTACCTGGTTGCATCGATTTGATACTACTAGGTGGCCATTTAATCAAACACCTAGATATAATCATAGTCTAAGGGAGTATGCGGAGCTTGCTAAGGAGCTATTAATCTATCAGTCGTCTATTTCCTTTCCTTCGGATAAAGAAATAGGACCCCACAAGATGCCTTTTCTTGACCTTAAATTTGAAAGGCATCATTTTATCCGCCAAAAGGATTTTTTGTTGGTTCATGATCTCAACTCCTATCATGATGTCAAGCAATGCACCAAGGCTCCTTGTTCTTTCATTGGGAGATATGAAAACCTAGAGAGGGATTTTAGCTGCTTGCTGGATATACTAGGTTCGCCCAATCATAAGCTACCCAAGGCCAATATTTCTTTAAACCGAAGAGTAAGAGAAGGTAAAAAGAGGCATTATAGTGACTATTATGACAAGCCAACAAGACGGTTGGTAGAGGATATCTATGCAGATGATTTGGAACTATTTGGGTATGATTTTGAAGAGGCTGGCAAGCCAAGCGGTCTAAGTCCTCTTTATGATGAGGAGGTGGCTCGGGCAAGATATGCCCATAGTATGAAGAACTCAGTCTTGGATGCTTTAAAGGCTTGCCAATGGCGGTCTATCTTTTTCGTTAAGTCTTTCTGGGATAGAAAATTTATCAGCAGCAGGGTTATTAAGTTCTTTTTTATTTTGCCGCTTCTTACATTTGTCGGCTTGCATGACATTGCCTATAGAATGAGACGATATCTAAAAGGTCGGACTGGTAGGATTCAATGAGGAGTTTTCTATTTAAGTATTTAAAGGAAAGGGTCAGATGATATCTTATAAATATAGATGTATATATGTTCGCATTCCTAAGAATGCCAGCACTAGCATAAGAAACTATTTCGGGAATTTTTTGGGAGGGCATCCTATGCAACCCTATTTAGACCTCTCCTACATAGCTGCTCATCTTGATAGGCTTCCTCGCTGCATTAATATGTTTCCCACCTATTTCACTTTTGCTTTTGTCCGTAATCCATTTGACAAGTTTGTCTCTGCTTGGTTGCATCGATTTGATCCTAACAGGAAAGAGTTTAAAGAGAGCCCAATGCGCAATCATAGTCTAAAGGAGTATGCGGAGCTTGTTAAGGATCTATTAATCTATTGGTCATCTACTTCTCTTTCTTCAGATAGAGAAATGGGGCCTCATAGGGTGCCTCTTTGTGACCTTTGGTATGAAGGCCATCATTGTAGATACCAAAAAGATTTTTTGTTGGATTATAACCCTGAGTACTATTTTGGTGTCAAGCGATGCAACAGCGCCCCCTGTTCTTTCATTGGGAGATATGAAACCCTAGAGGAAGATTTGCGCTGCGTGATGAATATACTAGGTGCGCCCCAATATAAATTGTTCAAAGACAATGTTTCCTTAAGCCGCAGAGCAAAGGAAAATGAGAAGAGACATTATAGGGACTATTATGACAAGCCCACAAGACGGCTGGTAGAAGAAATCTATGCGGATGATTTGGAGCTATTGGGTTATGATTTTGAAGAGGCTGGGAAGTTGAGCGTTTTAAATCCTCTTTATAATGAGGAGGTAGCTCGGACAAGATATGCCAATAGTATGAAGGGTTCAGTCTTGGATACTTTAATGGCTTGCCAACGGCGGCTTATCTTTTTGGTTAAATCTTTCTGGGATAGAAAACTTATCAGTGGAAGGGTTATTAAGTTCTGTTCTGTTTTTCCGGCTCTTACGTTTTTCGGGTTGTATGACATTGCCTATAGAGTGAGACAATATTTAAGAGGTCAGACTAATAGGATTCAATGAGGTATCTCAAGGAAAGGATCAAATGATATCTTATAAATAGGGTTGCTAGCTCTAGTCTGGGTCTTTATGTCCGTAATCCATTTGATAAGTTTGTTTCTTCTTGGTTGAATCTATCTGACCCGAAGAGTTTAAAGAAAGTCCTCTGTGTAATCTTTCGCCAAGCTACTCCGTCTTTTTTGATTTCTTCTACCATATATCGTTCTTTCTCTGAAAGGTGTATACAATGCTCTTTTACCCGAAACCGCCCTAAGGATTATCTTGGAGTTCTTGCCCCAAAATACGAAAATAGCCTTTGAAGTTTTCCTTTACTAAAATGATAGAATGCTTGCCCTAGGATTTTAATAAGCGTTTGCCGACTAAGTTTTCTATTGGTAAGGCGATTGGCAGCATGATAGAAGTATATCCCTTCATTTATTAGGTAGTAAGGGTAGAGTATGATGAGTACTATTCTTTGAACTAGTTTATAGTAGTATCTTCTTATATTAGTCTTGGTGGATCTAGTGTATAAGTAAAGAAATAGTATATTTTTTCCTATGGCTCTAATCACATACTTATTTAGTGGAATAGCGAAAATAACATAGGTCTCATTCTTTGCTAAGGATCTATCAGATAAAGAATAGTTTGTGCTCGAATTTATTAGCTTAAACAACTCTGGTGATCCTTTATACAGATGCATCATAATAAAATGGTCCCAGGGCGAATTAATGCCATTAAAACGATGGTGAAAACTTATAAGAGGCTTATCCTCATAGGTTATGCCTTTGTCAGTATCACTGTTAATTCGTAAAAAACGATGGAGCTGTACTCTTGGCTTATTACCAGAATGGCTTAGCTGCTTATTGGGAGAAAAATTATAATTTGGTGGGAAGTGGAACAGGTCAAAATATTTGGCAGCATTATTTAAGCAAAGTTGTTCTATAAAAGGGGAAGAACCTTTTGCCATTGCATTTTTCCACCAGTGAGGAAACTCCTTGTTGTTAACGAAGACCCACCCGGTATTATACTTGCCGAATTTGGTAATGAGCTCTGGAACAGCTGGTGTCAGACCCAGATCTTTGCTATCATCAATCAAGCCAAGGGGAGAAGCAATGGTGACATCCGAATCCATAAATAGGCTATTGGGATGGTGCTTTAAAGCTTGTTCAATGATAATAGATTTTTGACTTAGGAACTCTATTGCTTCTGGGACACTTAATACCCTCCAATTTTTGTTTCCATATTTTTCTAATCCCAAGGTTATAGTGATGTTTGCGGGCAGCCCGGTTTCTTGTTCTAGCCTCTTCTTCACCGTTGATTGGGCTGAGATAAAAATCGGTATGTTTGGATGAAACACTTTAATAGAACGGAGCAACAAGACCAACTCATCATAGACTGGTAAGCTAGCCATGGTGGCGATGGAACGGATGTTAGTATTTTCTGTCATGAAGCTTTAATTAAGGGAATTATATCCAATCTTCCACAAAAGAAAATATTGTGAAAAAGAAAGCCCCGAAGCGGAGAAGTCATAAAAAGTGAGACTATTTACGGTCAGACCTTCCGCCAATAAAGGAAGCGAAGTTTAACAGCTTCACAGATTTTCTTTTACAGACACTCATCAAAAAGAGAGTGGAATAAGGGGATTTATGGATTTGTGGAAGATACTATGTAGTTCCCTTAATTAATGTGGATGACGCGCGGTGGATTAACACTTAGAGCGCAGCACCTGTCATTATAATTGATCCCACTGAGTTTCTCGGCTAATAGTAGCAGGACAAGGATCTAAGCGCCAAGCTATGCCTCCTTCTCTCCTCATTTTTTCTATCATTGCTTGTTCTTTCTTTGAAAGATGGGTATAATACTTTTTACCCGAGACCTATCTTTTGGTTATCTTAGATGGGATTATATAATCCCATCTAAACGGGTTGCACCTATGACGGGAATTCATGTTTAAGTATTTATGAGGAAAGGATCATATGATATCTTATAAATATAGATGTATACTTATTCGCAATGGTAAGGTTGCTAGCACTAGTCTGAGGGCTTATGTCAAGGATTTTTTGGCAGGGCATGAGATAGTACGCCCCTTAGGCCGCTATTATCACGGCTATTATCAGGCTAGGCTTCCTCACTGTATTAATATGTTTCCAACCTACTTTACTTTTGTTTTCGTTCGCAATCCATTTGATAGATTTGTTGCTACTTGGGCGCCTCGACTTGACCCTAATAGAAAAGGATTTCAAGATCACCCTATACCTAATCATAGCCTAAGGGAGTATGCGGAACTTACTAAGGATCTATTGAATAGTTCGCCAGTTCCCTCTTTTCCTCCAGACAAAGAAATGGGGCCTCATAGAGTACCTTTTTGCGATCTTCCGTATGAAAGACTTCATTTGGGGAGACAAAAGGATTTATTGTTGAATTATAACCCCGAGTACTATTATGATGTTAAAAGATGTAACAATGCCCCCTGTTCTTTTATTGGGAGATATGAGAACCTAGAGAAAGATTTGCGTTGCGTGATGAATATACTAGGCGCGCCATACTACAAGCTACCCAAGCATAATGTTTCCTTAAGCCGAATAGTGGATGGGGGTAAAAAGAGACATTATAGTGACTATTATGACAAACCGACAAGACGGCTGGTAGAAGAAATCTATGCGGATGATCTGAATCTATTAGGTTATGATTTTGAAGAGGCTGGGAAGCTGAGCGTTTTAAATCCTCTTTATGATGAGGAGGTGGCTCGGGCAAGACATGCCAATAGCATGAAGAATTCAGTCTTCGATGCTGTAAGGGCTTACCAACGGCGGTCTATGTTTTGGGTTAAGTCTTTCTGGGATAGAAAATTTATCAGCAGAAGGGTTATTAAGTTCTTTTTTGTTTTGCCGCTTCTTACATTTATCGGTTTGTATGACATTTGTCGTGACATAAAACGCTGGCTAATGGGGTAAGCTAGTAGGATTCAATGAGGGATTTATTAGGGAAAGGATCAGATGATATCTTATAAATATAGATATATATATATTAACCACCCTAAGGTTGCCAGCTCTAGTCTGGATAATTATTTCCGTTTTTTTGTGAAGGGGCATTCTACAGAATCTTCGTTAGGCCACCGCTATCTGGGCAATTATTTGGATAGACTTCCACACTGTATTAATATGGTTCCGACCTATTTCACTTTTATTTTTGTCCGTAATCCATTTGACAAGTTTGTCTCTGCTTGGTTGCATCGATTTGATCCTAACAGGAAAGAGTTTAAAAGGAACCCTATGCGCAATCATAGTCTAAGGGAGTATGCGGAGCTTGTTAAGGATCTATTAATCTATCGGTCATCTACTTCTCTTTCTTCAGATAGAGAGATGGGGCCTCATAGGGTGCCTCTTTGTGACCTTTGGTATGAAGGCCATCATTGTAGATACCAAAAAGATTTTTTGTTGGATTATAACCCTGAGTACTATTTTGGTGTCAAGCGATGCAACAGTGCCCCCTGTTCTTTCATTGGGAGATATGAAACCCTAGAGAAAGATTTGCGCTGCGTGATGAATATACTAGGTGCGCCCAATCATGATCTACCCAAAGGCAATGTTTCCTTAAGCCGAAGAGTAGGGGAAGGTAAAAAAAGGCATTATAGTGACTATTATGACAAGCCCACAAGACGGCTGGTAGAAGAAATCTATGCGGATGATTTAAGTCTGTTGGGGTATGATTTTGAAGAGGGTGGAAAGGTGAGTATTCTAAATCCTCTTTATGATGAAGAGGTAGCTCGAGCAAGACATGCCAATAGTGTGAAGAATTCAGTCTTGGATACTTTAAGGGCTTACCAGAGACGGCTTGTGTTTTTGGTTAAATCTTTCTGGGATAGAAGATTTATGAGCAGAAGGGCCATAATATTCCTTTTCATCTATCCTATTTCTGTATTTATCGGACTGCAACTGCATTATATTTGGGTGAAATGGTTGAGACCTAAAAAAGAGGAGGACACAGGTGAGAGCAAATAATTTAATGGAGAGTGGATTATTTGCGCATTATCTACATTAATTAAAGCTTTATGACAAAAACTACTAACATTCGTTCTATCGCCACCATGGCTAGCTTTCCGTTCTATGATGAGCTGCTCTTGTTGCTCCGTTCTATTGTAGTATTTCACCCAGACATGCCGATTTTTATCTCGGCTCAATCAATAGTGAGGAAGAGACTAGAACAAGAGACTGGTTTACCAACAAATATCACTATAACCTTGGGATTAGAAAAATATGGAAATAAAAATTGGAAGTTACTAAGTGTTCCAGAAGCAATAGAGTTCCTAAGTCAAAAATCTATTATTATTGAGCAAGCTTTAAAACACCATCCCAATAGCCTATACATGGATGCGGATGTCGTCATCACTTCTCCTCTTGGCTTGGTTGATGATAGCAAAGATCTGGGTCTGACACCAAGGCGTCCTCTACGCGAGATTAATATATATGGCAAATATAGTGGTGCATGGATTTTTGTTAACAATAAGGAATTCCCTCACTGGTGGAGAAATGCAATGGCAAAAGGTTCCTCCCCTTTTATAGAACAAATTTGCTTAAGTGATGTTGCCAAATATTTTACCCTATTCCATTTTTCGCCAAATTATAACTTAAGGCTAAGATGGCGGGCAAATGTATATTCTCATGAATCAAGAGTGGTGATTCATGACCTCTTACGAATTAATAGTGACACTAACAAAGGCATAACTTATAAGAATAAGCCTCTAATAAGTCTTAATGATCGTTTTAATGACACTAATTCGCACTGGAACTACTTTATTATGATGCATCTATATAAAGGATCACCAGAATTGTTTAAGCTAATAAATCAAAGAACAAACTATTCTTTATCTGATAAATCCTTAGTAAAGAATCAAACTTATGTTTTTAGGCAAATTCCCACCATCAGTGCAACACCTCTTTTCTTGGATGGGATTATATAATCCCATCCAAGAAAAATTATTACGAGGTGTCACAATGTATAAAAAGCATTATACCCCCCTTTCAAAGAAAGAAAGATATATGATAGAAAAAATGAGGCGAGAAGGAAAGAGCATACGCTTTATAGCTCGGCGCTTAGATCGTTGTCCTTCTACTATTAGCCGAGAGATCCAGCGCAATCGCGGGAAGCGCGGCGGCCGTCTTTACAAGCGCATCAAAAAAGCCAAGCCCGACAGTTAGAACGTTCTTACTACGAGGTTCTAACGGAACGGATGAAGGAAGAAGTGCGCTCTTTATTAGAAATCCAATGGAGTCCAGAGCAGATTGTAGAGCGCTGGCGTCTTATAGGGAAGCCCGCTCCTTCTAAAAATACGCTGTATCGGTGGATCGCAAAGGATCGCAAAGCAA
Organism: Gammaproteobacteria bacterium; assembly: GCA_965215225.1. Lineage (GTDB taxonomy): Bacteria > Pseudomonadota > Gammaproteobacteria > CBDBNL01 > JAAOII01. Next base: position 147,511 of record OZ244039.1, on the reverse strand, counting down.
GCGGTGACCTGCATATTTTGCTTCGCAATAAAGGACGCCATCACGGTCATGATCATAGACGAAAAGCCTATAAACAGTGTATTCCAGGACGGGTCGGCATCGAAAAGCGCCCCGCCATAGTGGAACAACGCACGCGATTAGGCGACTGGGAAGCCGATACCATGCATGGTGCCAACCATAAAGGGTTCTTAGTGACCATAGTGGATCGAGCTTCCCGTTTTACCTTGATGGCCCAGGTGCAACACAAAGACAAGGTCTCAATCGAAAAAGCTATCTCCGCCATGCTCCAACCCATCGCCGACTGGGTCCATACCATCACTTTCGATAATGGGCGGGAGTTCAGCGACCACCAGAAGATAGCCGAAAAACTCAACTGCGATACCTACTTCGCCACGCCTTATCGCAGCTGGGAAAGAGGTACCAATGAAAGTATCAATAAACTCATCCGCGAGTATCTGCCGAAAGGAATGTCCTTGCGAAATCTACCCAAAGAAATGATAATAAAAATCATGACCCGATTGAACAACCGACCACGAAAGTGCCTCGGCTTCAAAACCCCCGCCGAAGTGTTCCAACAACTTAGCGGGATAAACTATAATTTAGAAACAAGTGTTGCATTCTAGATGGGAATCTGCCTTACTATTCAACTAAATAAATCCATGATTAAAGCCATAGAAAGAAAGATACCATCTCGTTACTTAGACTACACTAGACCCCCTAAGACTAATATAAAATGGCACTACTATAAGATAATGCGAGAAGTAGTATTAATTACACTCTATCCCTATTACTTAATAAAGGAAGGGATATATTTCTATCATGCTACTAATCGCCTTGCCAATAGAAAACTTAGCCGGTACGCGCTTATTAAAATCTTAGGGCAAGAATTCTATTATTTTAGCAAAAGAGAACTTAAAAAGCTGTTTTCGTATCTTGGAGTAAGAAAAAAGAACTAATAAGATATCGCTTTAATTATTCAAAACTTTCGTGAAAAAGAAACCCACAATCAGGACCTACTATCCTCAAGCAGTATTTTTACCTGATGGTATAGAAAGAGTTGTTCCATTGGAACAACAAGAATTAATAGGCCTTTTGCTCCCTAAGCAACAACAAGCCTATTATGATAGTAAAACCTTGTTTTATGATCTGTTTGTTCAATCTAATCGGTTGATCTGTATAGGCCCGCCTTTTTATAGCATAGGTGCACCCTTAGCTATCAAGCATAGAGGTAAGGATCTTAGATTTAAGTTGATAAGAGGAGATCAATGGAGAGGGCCGGAAGTAATAGATATAAAAATCCCTTTTCGAAGGACGCAAGCATCTCAGTTAGATCTGGAATTTGTATTTGAGGAATTCACTATTGAGGTTTCTTACCATTACCATAAGAACATTTCTCTGGCCCAAAGGGATTTGTGTTTAGTTAATTTACAAAAAGATAATTCGCTTATCTGGATAAAGGATTGGTGCCGTTGGCATATAAGGGTGCATGGGGTTCAAAGGATAGTGCTTTATGATAATGGCAGTAGTTATTGGCCAACTCTAGATAAGGAACTTGTTGAAATAGATGAGGAAGTGGAGATTATCTTGGTTCATTGGCCTTATAGATATGGCCCTTTCCCTGGTACGTTCCCTAAATATAAATATACCAGAATCGGTATGCTCAACCATTTCCGTCTCTTCTTTGGTGCTCAAACCTCATGGTGTATCAATTTAGATATTGATGAGTTTCTTTATTTTGATAGTCCTATGCCGTTAAAGAAATATTTGGAGCTGCCTAAAAATTTTATGAGACCATATATTTCTTTAGCTCATTACCTTTTCCCACCTGGTCAAGCCCCAGCTAAGAAGCAAGCGCGTTTTTATTATCACCGAATTAGATACAAGTCAGAATATTGGAATGTGAAGTACAACCTTAAATATATTTGCCAACCTGATAAGATTAAGCAAATGAAAGTTCATGGCTGTATGCAAAACAGTGTACGAGATATTCTATTGTTGCTGATAAAGAGAGATAATATCTCTGAAAAGTGGAATATTATTTTATATCTTTTGCTAAAAATAAAGAGGAGATTACAACAGCAAAGGATTGATGAAAGGGAGAAACCCTTTTTCTGCCATTTTCGTGATCTATATACTGGTTGGCATGAAGGTTGGAATGAGGCTTGGACTGAGGGGAAAAATAAAAATTTTACTTTTATAAAAACGATACAGCCTCTAAGCTCGGTGGATCCGGCATTTCTTATTGAGGACAAACGGGTTATTGATAAGGCAGTTGAAACAGGGGTGGTGACTGAACTAGAAATTTCTCAAGAGTCATAGTTGAAAAGGAGCTATAATCATTAATAATATCAAGACATATGAAGAAGAAGCCGGCAATCAGAACCTACTATCCTCAAGCAGTATTTCTACCTGATGACATAGAGAGAGCTGTTCCATTGGAACAACAAAAATTAATGCCTCACTTGCTCCCTAGGCAGCAGCAAGCCAATTATGATAGTAAAACTTTGTTCTATGATGTGTTTGTTCAATCTAATCGGTTGGTCTGTATAGGCCCGCCTTTTTATAGCATAGGTGCACCCTTAGCTATCAAGTATAAAGGCAAGAGTCTTAGCTTTAAACTAGTAGGGTATGATAGATGGAAGGGGCCAGAAGTAATAGATATAAAACTTCCTTCTCGATGGACGCGAGTATCTCAGTTAGATTTGGAATTTGTATTTAAGGAGTTCAGTATCGAGATTTCTTGCGATTGCCACAAGAATATTTCTCTGACCCAAAAGGATTTGTGTTTGGTTGGTTTACAAAAAGATAATCTGCTTATCTGGATAAAGGATTGGTGCCGTTGGCATATAAGGGTGCATGGGGTTCAAAGAATAGTGCTTTATGATAATGGCAGTAGTTATTGGCCAACACTAGATAAGGAACTTGCTGAGATAGATGAAGAAGTGGAGATTATCTTAGTCCATTGGCCTTATAAATTTGGCCCTATCCCTGATATGCTCTGGCGATACAAATATGCCAACGCAGGTGCATTCAATCATTTTCATCTCTTCTTTGGTATGCAAACCTCATGGTGTATCAATTTAGATATTGACGAATTTCTGTATTTTGATAGTCCTGCGCAGCTAAAAGAATATTTGCAACTACCTGAGAACCTTATAAGACCATATATTCCTTTTGCTCATTACCTCTTCCCACCTGGTCAAGTGTCGGCTAAGAAGCAAGCACGTTTTTACCATCACCGAATTAGATACCAGTTAAAACATTGGGATTTTAAGCACAACCCTAAATATATTTGCCAACCTAATAAGGTTCAGCAAATGACAAATCATTATTGTGTACTAACAAGACCACAAAATATTCTATCGTTGCTGATGCAGATAAAGAGAGCTGCTATCTCTAAAAAGTGGGATGTGGTTTTTAAGCTTTTGCGAAACAGAGCAGAGAAAGATAAATGGCGGCTTGTTGATGAAAAAAGGGGAGATCCATTTTTCTGCCATTTTCGTGATCTATATACTGGTTGGAATCGTGGAAAAAATAGACATTCTAAATTTATGAAAATGATACAGCCACTAAGTTCGGTGGATCCGGCGTTTCTTATTGAGGACAAACGGGTTATTGATAAGGCAATTGAAACGGGGGTAGTGACCGAACTGGAAATTGCTCAAGACTCATAGTTGAAAGGGGAGCCCACAATAAAATTAGACAATTTCAAATATTAGCATCTAATCGATGAGAGGAATTTTCCATTGCATATTGGACTCTAACAGTCATCCATTTCCTTTCCTTCAGATAAAAAGACGGGGCCTTATAGAGTGTCTTTTCTCATTTCTTCTATCATATATCTTTCTTTCACTGAAAGGTGGGTATAATGCTTTTTACACATTTTGAAACCTCTTTGTTGATTATTTTGAATGGGATTATATAATCCCGTCAGGTTGAACTTATGATGCAAATTCACGATTTAAATTCATGACGTATCTTTTGATATCTTATAAATATAGATGTATATATATTCGTGTTCCTAAGGTTGCCAGCAGTAGCATAGCAAGCTATTTTCAGGGTTTTTTGAGATGGCATACTGTATCAGCCTATTTAGGCCCCTCCTATGTAGGTGATAGACGTCCGCCCTATATTAATATGTTCCCTACTTATTTCACTTTTGCTTTTGTTCGCAACCCATTTGATAGATTTGTTTCTTCTTGGTTGCATCGATTTGACCCTAATAGAGAAATATATAAAGACAATCCTATGTGCAATCATAGTCTAAGGGAGTATGCGGAGCTTACTAAGGATCTATTGATTAATTCTTCACTTGCTTCCATCCGGTTAGATAAAGAGATGGGGCCTCATAGGGTGCCTCTTTGTGATCTTGGATATGAAAGGCTTCATTTGATGAGCCAAAAGGCTATGGTATTGGACTATAATCCCATCTACTATTCGGGTTTCAAGCGATATACCAGCACCCCTTGTTCTTTCATTGGGAGATATGAAAACCTAGAGAGGGATTTTAGCTACTTGTTGGATATATTAGGTGTGCCCAATCATAATCTCACCAAGCGTAATGTTTCCTTAAGCCGAAGAGTAGGAAGTGGGTCTAGACATTATAGTGACTATTATGACAAGCCAACAAGACGGTTGATAGAAGAAATCTATGCGGATGATTTGGAAGTATTGGGGTATGATTTTGAAGAGGCTGGGAAGGCGAGCGTTTTAAATCCTCTTTATGATGAGAATATTGCTCGTTCAAGACGTGTGGATAGTATGAGGTTTTCGGTCATAGGTGCTCTCAAGTCTTATAGACGAAGAATAATCCTTTTAGCTCAACTTTTGAGAGGTAGGACAATATTTATTAGACGTGCCTTGTTAATCCTTTTTATTTATCCCATTCTTGCATTTTTTGGTCTGTATGACATTTGCCTTAGCACAAAACGCTGGCTAATGGGGCAGGCTAATAACAAGTAATTCACTAGAACTTCTTAGCAGGGTCTATGCTTCAGATTTAGATGCTTTAATATACTGGAACATACTGGAAGCAATAGACCTAGATACTAGAAGCAATAAGCCTCAATACTGGAAGCGACAAACCTAAATACTAGCAGCGGTAAACCAATCCCAAACCGAAATAAAGCAGCGGTGTGCTTTTAGATTTAGACGTTGGAAGCGACAAACCTAAATACTAGCAGCGGTAAACCAATCCCAAACCGAAATAAAAAAGCAGCAGTGTGCTTTTAGATTTAGATGTTGGAAGCAATAAACCCTCCGCCTAGACACCTTTCTCCTTGATAGAAAACGGCTGCTTGGCCTGGAGTGGCAGCCTTTTGCGGCTGAGCAAACTGCAAACGGCAGGAGCCTTCTTTGGCAGTGCTCACTATACAGGGGGAAGATTGGCTGCGATAGCGGATCTGCACTTGGCAGTTGAGTGGCAATTTGGGTGGCTCATTAATCCAGTGGAGATTGGTGATGCGGATCTCATTTGCATAAAGAGCATTGGTTTGTTGCCCTACTATTAAGCGGTTGTGCTTTTTGTCTTTGTCAATCACATACCAAGGACTATGTTCGCTATCTGCCTTTCCGCCAATGCCAAGGCCGCGCCGCTGACCTATGGTATAGTGAAATAGCCCCCTATGCTGGCCGCGGACCTTTCCGTGGCTATCCACTATCTCACCTGGGTCATCTTTAAGATAACGACTAATGAAGTGAGAAAAGTTTCTTTCGCCAATGAAGCATAGCCCAGTGCTGTCTTTACGGGCATAGTTAGGCAGGCGCCGTTTCTTTGCCATAGCCCGCACCTGAGACTTACTAAGATCGCCAAGGGGCATAAGGCAGTTGGCAAAATTGTTCACTGCAAAAAGGAAATAGGTCTGGCACTTGGTGCTATCATAGGCACGATGCAGCTCTGGTGGCGTTGAAACCAGGCGGGCATAATGGCCAGTGGCTAGTAGTTGCCCTCCTTGATGGCGAACATAGTGTCTAAGTGCCTGAAATTTTATAAAGTGATTACAAAGCACATCTGGATTGGGTGTGATACCATTTACCAGCCCGCGCAAGAATGGATGAAAGACCTTCTCCTTGTAGAGCTGGCTGAAATTAACCTGTTGGACTTCTATGCCCAGGTGGTCGCCAACTCGCCTCGCGGACAACCAATCTGCTAGGCTAGTGCATTCAGGACGACCATCGTCATCCATCCAGTTACGCATAAACACCGCGACTACCTCATAGCCTTGTTCTTGGAGCAGTGAGGCAGTCAAGGCGGAATCTACTCCACCCGAAAGGGCAACGAAAACTGACTGCCTAGCCATCAGGCCTAGTCAATGAGCCTCATCCCAATTAGCGCCATAGCCGAAATCTGCTCTCAAATCCACCTCCAAACCCACCCCCAGACTCACCCCCAAACCCACCTGAAGTTTCTCTTTTAGTGGCGCAACCTGAATCACGAGAATTGACCGCTTAGTCATAAGACCTAATCAATGAGCCTCGTCCCAATTAGCGCCATAGCCGAAATCCACCTCCAAATCCGCTCCTAAATCCACCTCCAGACCCACCTGAAGTTTCTCTTTTAGTGGCGCAACCTGAATCACGAGAATTGACCGCTTAGTCATAAGACCTAATCAATGAGCCTCGTCCCAATTAGCGCCATAGCCGAAATCTGCTCTCAAATCCACCTCCAAACCCACCCCCAGACTCACCCCCAGACTCACCCCCAAACCCACCTGAAGTTTCTCTTTTAGTGGCGCAACTTGAGTCATGGAAACTGACTGCCTAGTCATAAGACCTAATCAATGAGCCTCATCCCAATTAGCGCCATAGCCGAAATCCGCCCCTAAATCTACCTCCAGATCCACCTGAGGCTTCTCTTTTAGTGGCGCAACCTGAATCACGAGAATTGACCGCTTAGTCATAAGACCTAGTCAATGAGCCTCGTCCCAATTAGCACCATAGCCGAAATCCGCCCCCAGACCCGCCCCTAAATCCACCCCCAAACCCACCTCCAAATCCGCCCCTAAATCCACCTCCAAACCCACCCCCAGATCCGCCTGAAGTTTCTCTTTTAGTGGCGCAACTTGAGTCATGGAAACTGACTGCCTAGTCATAAGATCTAATCAGTGAGCCTCATCCCAATTAGCGCCATAGCCGAAATCCACCTCCAGATCCACCTGAAGTTTCTCTTTTAGTGGCGCGACCTGAGTCATAGAGTCGCGCACCAATTGCTCGCATTGGTCGATATAGTCTTCATCTACTTCCAGTAGCAATTCATCATGCACCTGCAAAATTAAACTGGCGCGTTGATGATCCAGGGCAGCGGATACTTTCAGCATGGCTAATTTGATGATGTCAGCGGCAGTCCCTTGCACTGGGGCATTGATAGCAGCTCGCTCGGCTGCCGAGCGGGCAACAAAGTTAGTGCTGTTAATATCAGGGGTATAGACTCGCCGCCCACTGAGCGTTTCAGCCCAGCCTTTTTTGTGGGCTAGGCTGCGCGTCTGGGTAATATACTTTTGAACTCCCGGATAGCGATTGAAATATATCTTGATGAATTCTTGGGCGGCTGATTGTTCTATTCTCAGTTGTCTTGCTAGGCCGAAGGCGGACATACCATAGATTAGGCCAAAGTTGATTGCCTTGGCTTGTCGCCGCTCCTCATCGGTTACTTGGCTCGGTTCTTTGCCAAGCACCTCAGCTGCGGTAACTCTATGGATGTCTTGTTTGCGCTGAAAGGCGTCAAGTAGGGTCTTGTCCTTGGATAGATGTGCCATGATGCGCAGTTCAATTTGGGAGTAATCAGCAGATGCTAGTAGCCGACCGGCTGGAGCGATGAATGCTTGGCGAATCCGCCTACCCTCAGCTGTTCTAATGGGAATATTTTGTAGATTAGGGTGGAGGGAAGCTAGTCGTCCGGTGGCAGCCCCCGCTTGATCAAAAGAAGTATGGACGCGGCCGGTTTTCGGATTCACTAATTGAGGGAGAGGGTCGGTATAGGTATTCTTTAGTTTGCTGACACTGCGGTAGTCTAATATCAGACGAGGAAATTCGTGCTCAATAGCTAGTTCTTGCAAAATGCTTTCGGCAGTGGAGTGCTTACCACCCTTTGTTTTGCGGCCAGAAGTAAAGCCCATCTCCTCATAAAGCACCTTGCCAAGCTGAGCTGGGGAGTTGATGTTGAATTCCGTTTTACTATGAGAGAAGATCTGCTCGGCGATCTGCTTCATAGCTTTTTCCAGTTGGCGACTTTGTTGCTGTAATAGCTTAGAGTCCAACAATGCGCCGGTGCGTTCCATATGCATCAGCACTGGCATGAGGGGTTTTTCTATTTTCTGATAGACAGCCATCAAATCTTTTTCCTTTTTCATCTCTTCGCTCAATCGGTCAAATAGCTGAAAGCTGAGCAGACTTTCTTCGCCAGCATAGTCCTTTGCTTTGGCTAGATCTAGGTCAGCGAAGCCTATTTGCTTTTTGCCTTTGCCAAGCAGTTCTTGGTCGTCTTGCTTAATGGTAGCGAGATAGGTTTGGCTGAGATCGGATAGTGAATGATTGTTACTGGCAGTGGAATTGATAGTATAGGACATCAGACGAACATCTTCCCATTGGCTCGGCAGCTGATTCAATGATTGTTTTTCTGCTCGCTTCTCCAGTTGGAGTTGGTTGGCAAGCAGATGGAAGCTATATTTGAGTCCATGACTAATAATAGTGTGAGAAACGAAGAGTGGTTTTAGCTCAGCCAAGATCTCTTCAATAGTTAATTGGGGAGGGGCATCTAAGTAAGAATGACCGCACGGCACATAATAGGCTTTGGCTGCAGACATAGCAAATGAGAACCCAACTGGAGCGGCATTGAGGTCTTCCTTTTTCTCACTATGCAGATTGAAGACAAAAGACTTGTTCTTGCGCAGCTGCTTGATTAGCTCTTGCCATTGCTCTTTTTCGGTTATGAGATGGTACTCTTGTTCAGTTGGGCTGTCATGGCTTGGCATCTCTTTAAGAAAACTGCGCAAGCCATATTCTAAATAGAGCGCGCGCAGCCTGTCATTATCTGGCGGTCTTGTCTTTAATGAAGCAAGGTCTGGTAGCGGCGAGATGGAAGAGATAAGAGTGGTGAGCCTCTTGTTTAGCGGTAGCCGTTCCTTAGCTGCCATGAGATTTTCGCCCACCTTGCCTGGAACCTCATTGAGATTGGCAAGTAGCTCTTCTAGCGAGCCGTATTTTTTGAGCAACTGAGCGGCTGTCTTTGGCCCCACCTTTTCTACTCCGATAATGTTGTCAACCGTGTCACCTAGAAGTGCTAGATAGTCGTTAATCAGCTTGGGTGGCACCCCAAATTTTTCCTCTACCTCAGCTGGCCCCCATAGAGTGTTTGTCTTTTCATCGGCAAGGATTGAAACCCTAGTGGAGATTAGCTGAGCCAAGTCCTTGTCGCGAGTCGCTATGTAGGTTTTCTTATATAGCGAAGGTGCTTGTTTAACCAGCACGCCTATGAGGTCATCGGCTTCCCAATCGCCTTGTTGGACTAAGGGAATTCCCAAAGCCCGAATGGCATCAAACAAAGGGGGCAGCTGTTCTCTCATATCCTCAGGCATAGATGGGCGCTGTGCTTTATATTTGGGATACCATTGGCTGCGGACTCCTTTGCCCTTGCCATCAAAAACTATGATGATAGTGCTTTTGGGATATTGTTTGCCTAATGCCTTTATCATATTGAGCACCCCATAAAGAACACCAGTGGGTTTGCCGTCGGGGCTAGAGAAACCCTGCTGTTGAAGGGCATAGTAGGCGCGAAACATATGGCTCGAGCCATCCACCAGAATTAAGTGTTCATTCATAGTCGAAGGTCATTCCTTGATTATCTGCTTTGAGCTGGGAGTCGCGCCATTCCACGCTCAGCCTAGCGAAGTGTTCGCCGACTAGCTTTTTTTGGAAGCTACTTATCTCAGGGGCAAGCACCAATATAGCAGGACCACTGCCACATAGGGATACCGAAAAAACATTTGTTATTAGTAGCTTCCTTTTGAGACCTAGATAGTCCAGTTGAGGCATATCCCTTAGCTCTTCGTGAATTCGGTCATCAACTGCTGATCTCAGCAGCTGATAGTCTTGCTTGATATAGGCGGCGGTGGTAAGGGCAGCGTGGCTAAGGTTGAAGACAACAGCCTGGCGCTCTATGACGGGTGGAATGTTTTTACGGGCTACCTGAGTATAGGTTTGTAGTTTTGGTAGGATGACCCAATAGGATAGTGAGGTTGAAACCGGAAAATTGTAAGCCCAACTGCCGTTGCCTTTATCATGATGGCTGATGACAAAGCCGCCGTAAAGACTGGCGGCGACATTGTCTGGATGTTCTTCCAACTCACATGCCAGCTGTAGCAGCTGGTCTTGATCCAATGTGCCAGTGTGGTAGAGGAGAGCGGCGGCGCAGCCAGCCAGGGCAGCCGTGCCACTGGAACCAAAGCCGCTGGCAGAGGGGATTTGATTATCACAGTGGAGCGCAAAAGGCGGGGTCTCTTTGCCTAGTTTGGCACAGGCAAATTTATAGCTATTGATAACATAATTGCGCTTGGGGTCTAATAGCTCATCCTGCGGATGTCGATAGCTTAGCTGGTATTCTTCTTGCCAGGCAAAGTCAAAAGTATTATAGACGGCGAAGGCTAAGCCCAAAGAATCAAACCCTGCGCCGAGGTTGCCGCTGCTGGCAGGGATACGTAAGGAAAGGGATGTCATAGGTTTATTGAGCCGGTCATAAACCAGAGCAGCGAGAACTTAGGAAGCAAGGCATTGTTTGAATGAATCTGCTAGCGTGTGGAGAAAGCTGAAATAGTCGTTCGCATTGCCTGCTAGGGGGTCTAGAATGCCATAACGAACCTGAGTGCCTTCAATGAGTTTGAGAACCGCTGCCTCATCTAGTTGCGGCTCGCTAAATACGCAGACGATGTCTTTGTTTTTTAGGTCGGAGCGAACCCTCTGTAGATGGGAAGCTGACAGGGGAATCTCAGGCGAGAGGGTCAGATAACCAGTGTTGCTGAGATGAAAATAGGAAGTGAAGTAGTTATAGGCATCATGCATGGTATAGAACTTCTTATCCCTTACAGCTAGTAGGTCGTTGTTTATGGCATTAATGGCGGTGGCTAGGTCTCTTTCAAAAGCAGCCAATTTTTGTTGGTAGGATTCTGCTTGAGAAGGATTGAGTTGGATTAAGCGGTCGGTGATAACGGCTGCTGTCTGCCTCATCAATGGAGGCGACAACCAGATATGAAGGTCAATTGAATGAGAATGGTCGTGATGAGCATGCTCTTCACCATGTTCCTCATCATGGTCTTCATGATGGTCTTCATCATGCTTTTCACCATGCTCTTCACCATGTTTTTCACCATGCTCTTCACCATGTTTTTCACCATGTTTTTCACCATGGTCTTCATCGTGCTTTTCACTATGTTCTTCATCATGCTCTTCGCTATGCTCTTCATCATGCTCTTCGCTATGCTCTTCATCATGCTCTTCGCTATGCTCTTCATCGTGCTTTTCACCATGGTGTTTATCATGGTCCTCACCATGTTCTTCTCTCTCCTCTTGTAAGCCTAGTGCCTGAGCTAGCTCAATAGATGAGTCGAGGCTAGTGAACAACTTCCCCCATTTGCTTTCCAGCCCACTGCCAACCCAGAGAACAAGGTCGGCTTGTCTTGCTTGCCTTATGGCAGAGGGTTTCAAGCCATAGGTGTGAGGCGATGCATTAGGTGGGATGAGATAAGCTACCCGGTCTTGGGGTAGGATAAGCTCCGATGCCATTAGCTGAAGCGGTTTGATACTGGTAACCAGCTCCAATGAATGAACTGGCAGACTGGCCATCAGTAATAAAGGAAGGTAGAACGCTATTTTTTTCATAGTTAGTCAAATAGAAGTTAGAATTATTTAAATGATTCTTGAGTTGTCATTATAAGATGATTTATTTCAAATTGGCTTAGATGGTTTGACTCAATTGTAGTTAGTAGAACTTATTTGAGTTGCTTTAATTAATCAGAACTTTCAAATCAAGAGTTTGGCAAAGGAAGGAAGATCTAATGGCAATGGGCAATGAAGGTATAATGAAGTATCCGTATTGCCATGCCGATATGATTTCAGCAATTGTTTTTTAGTTTGGAAAGAAGATATGAATTTACCTACCATAAAAAAGGGTAGCATAGATCTTATTTACATTGAGCGGCTCTTTAAGAATAGGCGAGGGCAAGGTGACAAATCCAGAAACCACATTTCATTCTTGATGGATAGAGTGGAGTTAGCATATCCATTATTAAGTGATAACGGAAGTTTCTTTTTACAAGCAGACTATAGAGAGGTTCACTATATCAAAATTGAGATGGATAAATTATTTGGTAGGAGTAATTTTATAAACGAAATCATCCTAGCCTATGAGGGAAGGGCTCGAAGCAGATCGAGATGGCCGACAAAACATCACTATATCTTGTGGTACACAAAGGATAACAAAAATTATAGCTATAACTACGAGGAAATAGATCGCATACCATATATGGCGCCTATGTTAGTAGGAGATGAAAAGGCTAAGCGTGGCAAAACTCCGACTGATGTCTGGTGGGATAGTATGCCGATACTAAAAAGTAATAGCAAAGAAAAGAATAATGGGAATAAGAACTCTATTCAAAGACCCTTTAATATTTTGGAGCGAATCATCTTAGCTCATAGTAATGTAGGTAATACTGTGTTGATTCTTTCTGGCGGGAACGAAACTACTGGGACAGCAGCAAAAAAACATGGGAGGCAAGTCATATCGATTAATAGAAACAAGAAAACAATAAACACCATTCATCAAAGACACAATAATGTCTGATGACTACAACATAAATTTACATCCTAAGGGCAACCTGACTCCAAGATAACTAGCCGATCTAAAATGTGTAAAAAGCATTATCTTTCAGAGAAAAGAATGTCCTTCCGAAATCTATCTAACCAAATAATAACTAAAATCATGACCCGATTGAACAACCGACCACGAAAGTGCCTCGGATTCGAAACACCCGCTGAAGTGTTCTAACAACTCAGCGAAATCAATTATAATTTAGCAACAGATGTTGCACTTTAAATGTGAATCCGCCTATTTTCCTAAACCACCAACTTGCCTTGACTTAGTTCCTCAGCTTCAACCGAAGGGGCTAGGATAGATGAACCCCAACCAGATCCATTTAGCTAATCTGCTTTCCTTCTTATATATAGATAGCTGGCTTTGACTTAGTTCCTCAGCTTCAACCGAAGTAGCTGGTGGTCTTTGGAGGGGACGCCTGCCAAACCCCAACTAAACCGAACCCGCTTAGACGAGTTGCTTCCTTCCTTAAACTGACAACTGGCTTTGGCTTAGATTCTCGGCTAGGCTAGAGGAACTCCAGCCAGACCCATTTAGCTAATCTACTTCCCTCTTGGGCTGATTTTGATTAGCCTCTCATCTTAAGCTGACAACTTGCTTTGGCTGGGACGCTTGACAAATTAAACCATTCCGTTTAGATGAGCGGCTTCCTTCCTTAAACTGACAAAAACTAACAAACTAAGACTGCTAATATGATTACAGTATTCCTTTTTTTAGTTGGAAGAAAAGATATAATAGGACTATGAAACCATTTCTGCTTTTAGCTAGCTGATAAGCAGCTGAACAATGTTCTTATTAGTTTCAATCATTAACCATGACAAGACAATTTTTGTTTTTCGGTGAAGACAAGGAAGTGAAGCTCCGCTTCTTCAATATTGTGGATATTGGGTCCCGCTTCTATTCTCTTATCTCACCTCCCCTATGTCTTTCTTGTGCCTCCGTTATGCCACTCCTTTGTGTCCTGCTTCCCGCTTGTCTAGTTTGGTGAAGGGATGTTTTTCCTCGTCTATGTCTTTCTTGTGCCTCCGTTATGCCACTCCTTTGTGTCCTGCTTCCCGCTTGTCTAGTTTGGTGAAGGGATGTTTTCCCTCGTCTATGTCTTTCTTGTGCCTCCGTTATGCCACTCCTTTGTGTCCGCTCTTCGCGTGTCTAGTTTAGTGAGGGGACTTCTTTTCTCCTTTGTGCTTGCCTTCCCTCCGCTTTTGCGAGGCAAGCGGTTTCTTTTCTTTTTGGTTGGGGTTGGCTTTCTAACTCTTACTGCTTGTGCTGGTGGGGGTTCGGGAGGCAGTCCAACTGAAGTCCCTCCTAGTTCTCTCCGACCTTTTGAAGTAAATCTCACCTTTGCTCCTATAAGTGGCGGGTTTGAAATAGGCAACCAATCGGCATTTGGTGATTTGGTTTCTTTGAGCATCAAGGCAACCAGTGAGAATGGGTCGGTGGTAGAAGAGCTAAATATCAACATAGCCGAATTTGTTGATGGCAGCTATAACTTTACTGGGCTAGATGAGCAATCCAACTGGACTCTTGCGATTATAGGGATTCTTAGTGATGGCAGGCAGCAGGAGGTGGAGATAGGCTTTGTGTGGCAAGAGAATGAGGAAGATCACGAGAGCGGTGGCATTCGGGCGGGAAACAATACGGATGGGGATGGGCGAGCGAATAGTGTGGATGAGGATGATGATAATGATAGGGTAAATGATAGTTCAGACCTGTGTGAAACTGGCGAGACAGGTTGGACGAGCAATTCATCGACCGATAATGATGGGGATGGTTGTCGTGATGAGACTGAGGATACAGATGATGATAATGATAAGGTAGAAGATCTGGATGAGGAGGCTGGATGTGAATTAGACAGCGATTGTGATAATGATGAGGTAAATGATAATTTGGACCTGTGCGAAGCTGGTGAGACAGGTTGGACGAGCAATTCTTCTAGCGATAATGATATGGATGGTTGCCGTGATGAGACTGAGGATATGGATGATGACAATGATCTATTGCCAGATTTGATGGATGCCGGAATGGTTGATGGGAGGGAGTGTCGCTTATATGAGGATTGTGATAATGATCTATTGCCAGATTTGATGGATACCGGAATGGTTGATGGGAGGGAGTGTCGCTTGTATGAGGATTGTGATAATGATGAGGTAGATGATTATTTCGACCAGTGTTCTGCTGGTGAGACAGGTTGGACGAGCAATCCTTCTACCGACAATGATGGCGATGGTTGCCGTGATGCAGGTGAGGATGATGACGATGATAATGATAGGGTTATGGATGATGAGGACATAGATAGAGATGGCGATGGTTTGATAGAGATAGCCGCGGCGGCGGAATTGAATTCAGTGAGGTATGCTCTGAATGGCGATGGGCGTAGGTTATCAGCGGATGCGGAACTCAACACCACTGGTTGTGGTGGTGGCAACGGCATTAGGTTCTGTGATGGCTATGAGCTGGTTGGGAATATAAGTCTTGCTGCTTATAGGGACGGCAAAGGCTGGCAGCCCTTGGGGGAAGGACCACTAAATTTTGAAGGTGAATGTGAAGGAGCCGCTTTCGACGGAATTTTTGAAGGCAATGGTTTTGCGGTTACCAATTTAAGTATTAGTCGTTCAGGCGAGGATTGTGTGGGTTTGTTTGGTCATGTGGCTGCGAATTCAGAGATTCGCAATTTGAATATTCGTGCCGAGACAGTGATAGGTAGAAATGCTGTAGGCGGTCTGGTGGGGTATGGTGAATTCGCTCGGATTCATTCTTCTTCGGTTGAGGTGGGTGAGGTGATGGGTGTGCAGAGTATAGGCGGTCTGATGGGGTCTGGTGAATTTGCTCGGATTGTTTCTTCTTCGGTCGTAGCTGGCGAGGTGAGCGGGACTAATGATTGGATAGGTGGTTTGGTGGGTTTGGGTGACTCGGCTCAAATTCATTCTTCTTCGGTTGTGGTTGGTGAGATGAACGGGAATAGCCTAATAGGCGGTCTAGTGGGTTGGGGTCTATCGGCTCGGATTGATTCTTCTTCGGTTGTGGCGGGTGAAGTGCGCGGGCGCTCTACTGTCGGCGGTCTGGTGGGGTTGGGTGAAGGTGCTCATATTCACTCTTCTTCGGTCGTGGTGGCTGAGGTGAGCGGGGTGAACAGTTTTTTTAGTTTTGTAGGCGGTCTGGTAGGGGATGGACCATTCGCTCAAATTCATTCTTCTTCGGTTGTAGTGGCTGAGGTGAGTGGGCGACGTAATTTTATAGGCAGCCTGGCGGGGCGTTTTGATTTTGGCAAGCTTGCTTATTCTTATGTGGTCTCAGATGCTGCTATGCTGGTTGGGACTGGAAGCGGGGTTACTGATGTTGATTCTTATTGGGACAGTGATGTTAATGGTGTTAATAGTGGAAGCACTGGGGAAGCCAAGACCAGCGATGCACTTCGGATGCCGACTGGCTATGAAGGGATTTATGCCGATTGGGACAATGCTACAAATATATTTGGCAATAGGGAAGACGTCCCATTGGCGGTCTGGTGTGATGAGGATAATAGCGGGAGCATTGAGACAGATGAACAAACCGAGGACAATCTTATTTGGGATTTCGGTAATTCAAGTCAATATCCCGCCATTCGCTGCACTCAGCTAACCCCTGCCGACTGGCGTAGCTCGTGGTTTTTGGATGAGATTGGTAAACCTCGACTAAACCGGACCCGTTTAGATGAGCTGCTTCCTTTCTTTGAGGTGGATCTCACTTTTACTCCCATAAGCGATGGTTTTCGCATAGCTAACCAATCGGATTTTGGTGATTCGGTTTCTTTGAACATCAAAGCAACTAATGAAGGCGGGTTGGTAGTAGAAGAGGATATTGACATAGCCGAATTTATTGATGACAGCTATTATGATTTTATCGGGCTAGATGATCAAACCGATTGGACTTTTCGGATTATAGGGGCTCTTAGTGATGGGAGGCAGCAAAATATGAGAATAAATTTTATCTGGCAAGAGAATCGTGAAGATCACGCAAGCGGCGGTATTCGGCCAGGTCTAAATACAGATAGGGATGGGCGAGCGGATAGTGTGGATGATGACGATGATAATGATGGGGTTCCGGATGTTAGGGATAATTGCCGGCTTGTTGTAAATCCTCGACAATATAATATTGATGGTGATACTGAAGGGGATGCTTGTGATGAGGATGATGATGATGATAATATTTTAGATTTGCTGGATACAGGAATGGTTGATGGAAGGGAGTGTCGTTTGCATGAGGATTGTGATAATGATGGGTTAGGGGATAATGATTCGAGAGAGCGGCTAACTAATTCAAATAATGTGACATGTTGGTTGTTAGCGGATTGCGATGGGGATACTGTCAGAGATATAGATGAGATGGCATCAAATTGTGTAATAGAAACTGATTGTGATAGTGATGAGGTGGATGATAATTCAGACCAATGTTCTATTGGCGAGCCCGATTGGCTAAGCAATAGTTCTACCGATCATGATAGGGATGGTTGCCGTGATGAGGGTGAGGATGAAGATGATGATAATGATTTGGTAACTGATAGTTCAGATCAATGTTCTGTTGGTGAGACAAGTTGGACGAGCAATTCATCGTCCGATAATGATGGGGATGGTTGCCGTGATGGGGGTGAGGATACAGATGACGATAATGATGGATTGGATGATACTGATGTGAGGGAGCAGCAGAATAATTTGGATGGGGTGAGTTGTTCGCTGTTAGCAGATTGCGATGGGGATACTGTCAGAGACATAGATGAAGTGGCGGCAAATTGTGTAATAAAGACTGATTGCGATAATGATAGGGTAGATGATAATTCAGACCAGTGTTCTGCTGGTGAGACGGGTTGGACGAGCAATGGTTCTACTGATAATGATGGCGATGGTTGCCGTGATGCAGATGAGGATACAGACGATGATAATGATGAGGTCCGAGATGGTGATGAGGCAGCTGGATGTGCATTAGATAGGAATTGCGATGGCGATGGTTATGACGACAATATAGATATAGATGATGATGGCGATGGTTTGATAGAGATAGCTAGGGCCGCGGAATTAGATGCAGTGAGGTATGCTTTGCATGGTAGCTGGCGCCAGCTATCAGAGAATGCGACGACCGACACCATTGGCTGTGGTGATGGCGACAGCATTAGGACCTGTAATGGTTATGAGCTGGTTGCGGATATAAGTCTTGCAGCCTATGCAGATGGTGATGGAGGCAAAGGCTGGCAACCCTTGGGTCATGATACAGATAATGTTACAGATGGATGTCAAGGAGCTGCTTTTGATGGGACTTTTGAAGGCAATGGCTGGATGATTAGTGATCTAAGCATTAATCGTTCAGGTGAGGATTGCGTGGGTTTGTTTGGTCATATAGCTGCGAATTCAGAGATTCGCAATCTGACTCTTCATGCCGAGGCAGTAGTAGGTGGTGATAGAGTAGGCGGTCTGGTGGGGTATGGGACAGATGTTCGGATTGTTTCTTCTTCGGTTGTGGTGGGTGGGGTGAAAGGTAATCTTCGTGTAGGCGGTCTGGTGGGGGATGGCAGCTCGGCTCGGATTAATTCTTCTTCAGCTGAGGTGGGTGAGGTGAGTGGGAATACTAGTATAGGCGGTCTGGTGGGGCATGGTGGCTTGGCTCGGATTGTTTCTTCTTCGGTTGTGGTGGGTGGGGTGAAAGGTAATCTTCGTGTAGGCGGTCTGGTGGGGTGGGGGGATGGCGTTCATATTTTTTCTTCATCGGTTGTGGCAAGAGAGGTGAGCGGGTTGGGGGTTCTAGGTGGTCTGGTAGGATGGGGTCACTCGGCTCGGATTTTTTCTTCTTCGGTTGTGGTGGCTGAGGTCAGCGGAACTGGTTTGTATGTAGGCGGTCTGGTAGGGAATGGTGTTCGGGCTGGGATTCATTCTTCTTCGGTTGTGGCAGGTGAGGTGAACGGGAGTAGTAGTGTAGGCGGTCTGGTAGGGAATGGTGGCTCGGCTCGGATTCATTCTTCTTCGGTTGTGGTGGGTGAGGTGAGCGGGAGTGGTGGTTTACTAGGTAGTATAGCCGGTCTGGCGGGAGCCTTTTACTCTGGCAAGGTTGCTTATTCTTATGTAGTCTCAGGCAGGAATACCAATATGTTGGCTGGAGTTGGAAGCGGGATTACTGATGTTGATTCTTATTGGGACAGTGATACTAGTAATGTCCTTAGTGGCGACATTGGTGACCCGAAGACCACTAGTGATCTCCGCAGTCCAACTGACTATACAGATATTTATGCCAACTGGGGCAATCATACAAATATATTTAACGATGGGGAAGACGTGCCTTTGGCGGTCTGGTGTGATAGGGATAATAGCGGGAGCATAGAGGCAGATGAACGAACCCCTGATAATCGCATCTGGGATTTCGGCACCTCAAGTCAATATCCCGCTCTTCTCTGCACCCCGCTAGCCCCTGATGACTGGCGTAGCTGGTGGTCTTTGGAGGGGACGCCAGCCAAACCCCGGCTAAACCAGCCTCGTTTAGACGCGTTGCTTCCCTAGCTTTAACCGAAGCCGCTAGGACAGAGGAACTCAACCAGACCCATCTAGCCAAGCTGCTTTCCTAAACTACCAACTTGCTTTAGCTTAGCCCCCCAGCTTCAACCGAAACGGCTAGAACAGCTGAACCCAGTCAGACCCACCTAGTCAAGCTGCTTTCCTTCTTATATATTAGGTAGCTGGCTTTGACTTAGTTTCTCAGCTTCAATCGAAACGGCATAGCTGGTGGTCTTTGGTTGGTGGCACACCCCGACCAGACCCATCTAGTCAAGCTGCTTTCCTTCTTATATATTAGGTAGCTGGCTTTGACTTAGTTCCTCAGCTTCAATCCAACAGGCAAGGAGCATTGTCCTGATGTTAATTGAGCTGGCAGAACTAACCATTCATCTTCTATTAATTGAATGCTAGTTGAGACAAAAATAACCAGAAAAAAGATATAAAAGAGACCTAAAAGAGATATAAAAAAGAGATAAAAAAGATACAAAAAAAAGATAAAAGATATGTAAAAAAGAGATAAAAAAAGTTAAAAAAAAGATAAAAGATCTATAAAAGAGGTATAATGCCACCTATGAATTCATTAACCAATTACTAGCCATGATAACAAAAATTTTCTTATCTAGCGTGACCAGGTCTCGCTTCTTCACTATTGTGAATGCCTTGCTTTCTGATTTCTTTTATCTAGCCTCGGCAATGCCTCGCTTTTATTTCTCTTATCTTACCTTGTCTATGTCCGCCTTGTTACATAGCCGCAATAATGCCCCCCCGCTTGTTTAGTTTGGTGCGGGGTCTTCTTTCCTCTTTCGTGCTTGCTTTCCTTCCGATTTTGCGAGGCGGGCGGCTTCTCTTCTTTTTAGTTGGGTTCAGCTTTCTAGTTCTTACGGCTTGTGCTGGTGGGGGAAGCGATGATTCGGAAAATGGTTCAGATGGGGGAGGCGGTCCAGGTGATGGTCCTCCTAGTTCTCTCCGGCCTTTTGAGGTAAATCTCACTTTTGCTCCCATACCCGATGGTTTTCAAATAGGCAACCAATCGGATTTTGGCGAGATGGTTTCTTTGAGGATTACGGCGACCAATAGAACCGAGTCTGTAAATAAGAATATTAACATAAACGAATTTGCTGATGACAGTTATAACCTCACTGGGTTAGGCGACCAATCCAACTGGACCTTTGCGATTATAGGGACTCTTGATGATGGCAGACAGCAGAGGGTAGCAATCAATTTTGTTTGGCCAGAGAATGAGGCCGACCACGACGATGGCGGCATTGGGTCAGGGCTGGATACGGATGGGGATAGACGAGCAGACAGTGTGGATGATGACTTAGATGGCGATGATGTTAATAATGAGGCAGACCGATGTGATGATCCGGATGCTGTTGGTCACGAGATCAACTGGCAGAGCAATGCTTCTAGCGATAATGACGGGGATGGTTGCCGTGATGAGACTGAGGACACAGATGATGATAATGATGGGTTGGATGATACTGATACGAAGGAGCAGCTGACTAATTCAGGTGGGATGAGTTGTCGGTTGTTAGCGGATTGTGATAATGATGAGGTAGGTGATAGTTTGGACGACTGTTCTGCTGGTGAGACAGGTTGGATGAGTAATCCTTCGACCGATAGTGATATGGATGGTTGCCGAGATGCAGGTGAAGATACAGATGATGATAATGATGGTTCTATGGATGGGGCGGACGTAGATAGAGATGGGGATGGGTTGATAGAGATAGAGACGGCGGCGCAATTGGATGCAGTGAGGCATGCTCTAGAAGGTAATGGGCGAAAGCTATCGGCGGATGGGTCGCTTGATAGCACTGGCTGTGGTGATGGCGCTGCGATCACTTCTTGTTCTGGCTATGAGTTGGTTGGGAATATAAGTCTTGCCGCTTATAGAGAGGGCAAAGGCTGGCAGCCATTAGGGAATGATACAGATAGTAGTATGGCTTTATGTCAAGGAGCTGCTTTTGATGGGACTTTTGAAGGCAATGGCTGGACGATCAGTGATCTAAGCATTAGTCGTCCAGCTGAGGATTGTGTGGGTTTGTTTGGCTATATAGCTACGGGTTCAGAGATTCGCAATTTGACTCTCCGCGCCGAAGCGGTGATAGGAAGGCGAGTTGTAGGCAGTCTGGTAGGGAATGGTGGCTCGGCTCGGATTGTTTCTTCTTCGGTTGAGGTGGCTGAGGTGAGAGGGGTTGGTAGTGTAGGCGGTTTGATGGGGGTTGGTTCGTCGGCTCAGATTAATTCTTCTTCGGTTGTGGTGGCTGAGGTGAGCGGGAGTGGTATTAATGTAGGCGGCCTGATGGGGAGAGGTATGAGTGCTCGGATTGTTTCTTCTTCGGTTGTGGCGGGTAAGGTGAACGGGACTGATAATGTTGTAGGCGGTCTGGTGGGGTATGGTGAATTGGCTCGGATTCATTCTTCTTCGGTTGTGGCGGGTGAGGTGAGCGGGGCTAATCAAGTAGGAGGTCTGTTGGGGTGGGGCCCAGTGACTGGGGGCATATCGGTTGAGATATATTCTTCTTCGGTCGTGGTGGGTGAGGTGAGAGGGAGTGGTGTTGCGGGTAATGTAGGTGGTCTGGTAGGGGATAGTGAATCGGTTGAGATATATTCTTCTTCGGTTGTGGCAGGTGAAGTGAGAGGGGATAATGGTAATAGTGTAGGTGGTCTGTTGGGGCGGGGTCCAGGTGCTCGGATTCATTCTTCTTCGGTTGTGGTGGCTGAGGTGAACGGAATGGGGGGGTTGTTTCTTGCTTCTGTAGGCGGTCTGGTGGGCTTCCTTGGCGTTGATGCTAATGCTGGTCGGGTTGCTTATTCTTATGTAGTTTCAGGCAGTAATACTGCTATGACGGGGACGGCTTCAGACGGAGATGGAGTTGCTTCCTATTGGGACAGTGATGTTCTTAGTAGTGGCAGTATTGGCAACATTGGTGAAGCCAAGACCACTAGTGATCTCCGCAGCCCAACTGGCTATACAGATATTTATGATAGGTGGGACGAGGAGACAAATATATTTAGCGATGGGGATAACGTGCCATTGGCGGTCTGGTGTGATAGGGATCATAGCGGGAGCATTGAGGCAGATGAACAAATTCGACTGACAATCTTATCTGGGATTTCGGCACTTCAAGTCAATATCCGGCCATTCGCTGCACACCATTAGCCATTGACAACTGGCGTAGCTGGTGGTCTTTGGAGGGGACGCCTGCCAAGCCCACACTAGACCAGACTCGCTTAGACAGTCTGCCTTCTTCTTCAAACTGATTTTGATTAGCCTTTCACCTTAAATCGACAACTTGCTTTGACTTAGGCCCTCTAACTTCAACCAAAGCGGCTAGGACAGAGGAACTCAACCAGACCCAGCTAGCCAAGCTGCTTTTCTTCTTATGTAATAGGTGGCTGACTTTGACTAGTCCCTCAGCTTCAACAGCTTCAACCGAAACGGCTAGGACAGAAGAATCCCTACCAGACCCATCTAGCCAAGCTGCTTTCCTTCTTATATAATAGGTAGCTGGCTTTGACTAGGTTCTCAGCTAGGACAGATCAACCCCAACCAGACCATCTAGTCAAGCTGCTTTTCTTCCTATATATAGGTAGCTGGCTTTGACTAGGTTCTCAGCTAGGACAGATCAACCCCAACCAGACCATCTAGTCAAGCTGCTTTTCTTCCTATATATAGGTAGCTGGCTTTGACTAGGCTCTCAGCTAGGACAGATCAACCCCAACCAGACCATCTAGTCAAGCTGCTTTTCTTCTTATGTAATAGGTGGCTGACTTTGACTAGTCCCTCAGCTTCAACAGCTTCAACCGAAACGGCTAGGACAGAAGAATCCCCACCAGACCCATCTAGCCAAGCTGCTTTCCTTCTTATATAATAGGTAGCTGGCTTTGACTAGGTTCTCAGCTAGGACAGATGAATCCCAACTAGAATCATCTAGTCAAGCTGCTTTTCTTCCTATATATAGGTAGCTGGTTTTGACTAGGTTCCTCAGCTAGGACAGATGAATCCCAACTAGAATCATCTAGTCAAGCTGCTTTCCTTCCTATATATAGGTGGCTGGCTTTGACTAGGTTCTCAGCTAGGACAGATCAACCCCAACCAGACCATCTAGCCAAGTTGCTTTCCTTCTTATATATAGGTAGCTGGCTTTGACTAGTCTCTTATATTCAACAGCTTCAACCGAAGCGGCTAGGACAGCTGAACCCAACTAGACCCATCTAGCCAAGCTGTTTTCCTTCTTATATATAGGTAGCTTGCTTTGGCTTAGTTCCTCAGCTTCAACCGAAGCGACTAGGACAGCTGAACCCAACCAGACCCATCTAGCCAAGCTGTTTTCCTTCTTATATATGGCTGGCTTTGACTTAGTTCCTCAGCTTCAATCCAATAGCATAGCTGGTAGTTTTTGGATGGGATTGGCGAACCTCAATTAAATCAGATTTGTTTAGACGCGCTGCTTCTTTACCGCTTCCATTAGTTGGAATAACTACAGGGTGCTATTCTAATTCTTTCAGTTCAGGGGGGCGGTAGTTCTCGTCATGCTTTGCTAGGACCTGGGTTGCCAGTATTTGCTTGTTGCCATTTGTTCCTATTACTACGGCTTGATCCCCTTCGGCAAAGAGGGCTGGCAGGACGCCCCTATAGACCACCGCTACTTCCGCCAGATTATCGGTTAGCAGGAATTGGGCGCTGCCGTCTTGGTTGTAGCGAAGGCTGCCATTTACCACATAGCCGCCGACTCTTATTCTTGCATCGGATGGCAGATCGCTGGTAGCTAAATCAGATGGGGTGTAGAAATAGTTGATATTGGCTCTGAGTTGATAGAGGATGATAGCGGTAGCTGAGGCTACTGCTAGCATGATAAAGATGAGCGCTTGTAGATTTTGTCGCCGCTTAGGACGCATTCTTGCTTTTAGTCTTGAGAGTCTTTGTCAGCCGAGCCAGCTCACGGCGCGGGTGGATTAGATTAACCGCCAACACCAGCGCGCACAGGAGATAAGCAGACCAAACATAGATGCCATGACCGTTCATCACAAAGAGTTCGGTTATCATTCTTGCCACCAGCGGTTGTGCCTTTCAGAGTATAGGATCTCGTTGTTAAGGCGAAGGAGCAATAGGGTGATAAGGTATAGGTTGAAGGCAAATATCATAAAGAGTAGTGGCATCCACATAGAGGGTGGCATAGAAGGAGGGCGAAAGAGGGAAAGAGAGGCACTTTGATGAAGAGTGAACCACCAATCAACCGAGAACTTGATGATGGGAATATTGACTAAGCCAAGCAGAATGATGACGCAGCTGGCTTTGGCGGCAAAATCGGCTGGGCGAAGAGACTTTTGGATGTTGATAATCACTAGATAGAGGATGAACAAGAGCAACACCGAAACAATACGGGCATCCCAAACCCAGAAGACTCCCCAGGTTGGCTTTCCCCATAGGGAGCCGGTCACAAGGGTGATAAACGCCATGCTAAGACCAAGGGGCGCAGCCGCCTTGGTTAGCAAATATGCCAATTTGATCCGCCAAATGAGAAATATGAAGGCAGCCGCCGCCATGAACATATAGATGGCTTCGGCGCTAAAAGCAGCCGGAACATGGATGAAGATGATGCGATAGGCGTCGCCCTGGCGAAAGTCAGTCGGCGCATAGATTAGCCCCCAGAGTGCTCCGCAGATCAGTAGTCCGATGGATATGGGGAGCAGGATAGGAGTCAACCGTTCGCTAAGGTTATAGCAGTTGCGTAAAGCAAGCAATTTGGTGAGACTAAGAGGCAGCAAGATTTTTTAGGATGAATTGAATGGCGAGGCCTAATAATGAGACATATAGCAGCGCCAAGGCTACTAATAAAGAGAGATAGTAAGCATAGTTCAAAGGGTCATTGGTTGCCAACATGGCTAGGATAACCAGCGGGACATAAAAAGGAATGGTTATTAGTGCCGGCATGAGGCTACCTGAGGATGCCAATGCATAGGAGGCGCCAAGTGCCACCAACATAGTGAGGCTGGGGATAATAGCTAACAAAGCTAAGAGGAGCAGTCCCAACTGATCCGTCTGGGGCTGGAGCAATAGAATGATGATGGGTAGGTTGATGCCTAATAGGACGGCACTATTGAATAAGGAAAAGATACCAGTCTTGATGAGAATAATGAAGTAGGGGCTCAGGCTGGCGAAAAAATACTGTTCCAACAAGCCATTGTGATAGTCTTGACGGAAAAGCTGGTCGGTGTTAAGAAGAAAGGCTAGGATAGCGCAAATCCATATTAGGCTATCGGCTGGCATTTGGGGCATGCCAAAGCCTGCTATCAGGGCTATGAGAGTGGTGAAAACAGCCGGGGTTATGAGATTGTGCGCATTACGCCCATACCTTTTGGCTTCAATGATGAATATTCCAGCTAGGCTTGACACTTGAGGTTCAGTCTGCGCTTAGGGACGAGGAGGGCTGTAGCTTGGCTTTCTTGTCTTCTATCCAGCGGAGTAGTAGTTGCCATTCCTGTCTTTCTTCTTCAAGGCCAGGCCAATTTAACTCAAAGATCCCTGCTCCTTTTTCGGCAGCTTCTAAGTAGGCTTTGTTGTCGCGAAAAGTGCTGATGAAATTGACTCTCAGACTGAGCAAAAACTTTTGTAGTTTGCGATAGATAACAGAGTCGTTGATGACCCGATTTGCGACCACTCCTAAGGGTTTTGGCTTGTTGCGATAAGAACGATTTAGAAATATCTGGGCAACAAAGTCGGCAGTTACCCGCATGTCTATAGCAGAGGGCAGAACAGGGATAATCATCATATCGCTGCGGTCAATGACATCGGTTAGACCAAGACCGTGCAACCCAGCCTGAGTATCGGTGATGATATAGTTGGTCTTTGCCCCTACTGCACCAGATCTGAGGCGAATATTCTTTAATCTGGCGGTTTCGCTGACAGTGACCCCCTTAATAACAGTCATATCATGGGGGCGCTCACCCAGCCAGCGAATGCTAGAACACTGGGGGTCATTGTCTATTAAGGTGACACTCTCATCATGAGAAGAAAGAAGCGCGGCAAGATTGGTGGCGAGAGTGCTCTTACCACTTCCGCCCTTACCATTCATAATTGTGATACGAGCAAGCGAATTACTTGTGCTCACCACTTTCTTCTCGCCCAGCACCTTTGACTGAGATTCTAGCCCCTGCTGTGCGGGGCTAATAACCTGCTTTCTCCTTCTAAAGCTGTCTAATATGCCCATTATTCATACTATAACAATTTACTCAATGCCGAGAAGAGGAATCGAACCTCTGACCTACTGGTTACGAATCAGTTGCTCTACCAACTGAGCTATCCCGGCCTCTATACTGATATTATAAAACTATTTTCATATTAATACAAGGTATCCTTGTATATCTTGTCAAATCAGACCTGATTACGCAAATACAATGGGCTGAGCAGGCGAGGATTATAGATAAGAGGCTGTTTTTGACCGAGCGCCACTTCAATCAGATGACGAGCCTGTGGCATTGCATCCTTAGCTACTTGTTTTAATTCTTTCAATGGGGAAGGCAGCTCGGCTTGGTAGCTCCAGCCTTCCCCGATTCCTAAGGCTATGTCTATAGGAGGCTTGACTTGGGTTGGAAAAGCAAGCTGGGGGGCTGTTCTCTCTTTTAATAATCGTTTAGGCTCTTTGGCTTCTTGATGTTCCTCATATTCCTCATAGCAACCCCAATATACTTGGCTCAGGCGGGCATCTAGCAGGGCAAGAATTCCTCCTTTGAGTGGCTTGCTTGCTTGGTTTTGCCAGGCTTGTTGGGCCAGAGCATAAAGGGATGAGATGGGCATGAGTGGTAAGTCGGCGGCTGTCGCCAAGCCTTGAGCAGCCGCGACTGCAATACGCACTCCCATAAAGGCTCCTGGCCCTATTCCACATACTAGCAGGTCTAAGTCTTTTGGCCGCAGTCCCGCTTGGCTGAGCAGCCTGTCCATCATAGGCAGCAGGATGCGATTGTGGATGCGGGCTTTGGTTTTTAGTATCTGCTTGTATTCGCCATTTAGATTGAGCGCCACTGAACAAGCATTGGTTGCGCAATCTAGGGCGAGAATCCTCTTCACAATCTGAGCAAGGAGAAATCAGCTATAGATAGCCCTGAGTAGATTTTGCTTGATTTGTTTGGCCGGCAAGGACGCATCAAGGAGATGGTATTTTATCGATCGCAACTGACTCGCCAACTGATGATAATACTCTCTCAATGGCTGGGTTTTGTCGTAATACTCTTGGATACGAGCGTGCACAGTTTCTTCCTTATCGTCCTCTCGCTGGATTAACGGCTCGCCAGTGATATCGTCTTTGTCTTCTTGTTTGGGAGGGTTGTAGAGTGTGTTGTATATGCGGCCAGACGCCAGATGGACGCGCCGATTGGTTAACCGCTGAGTTAATAGCTCAGACGAACATTGGAATTCAATAATATGATCTATTGGGACTGCTTCATCGGTCAGAGATTGAGCCTGTTCAAGCGTCCGTGGCACGCCGTCCAAGACAAATCCTTTCTCACAATCCCTTTGCTTTATCCTCTCTTTGACTAGTTGGATAATTAGTTGGTCGTCAATGAGCTCTCCCTGCGCAATCTTTTCTTTGACCTGCTTGCCTAGGGCAGAGCCTCTTTTAATTTCAGTGCGCAGCATATCGCCCGTGCTTATATGAGCAAGGTTCTTGTCGCTGCAAAGGGTTGCAGCCTGAGTGCCCTTACCACTGCCGGGCGGGCCAAGGAAAATTAGATTCATAATTAGAGATGTCATTATAATGCTATCTTTTAACTAGAGTTTATCTAATTGTATAATTAGCAAATGTCTAATAACGCGCAAGAAAGGGGACTTCTGCTTCGTCAAGCACTTCCTTATATTAACAACTATAGAGGAAAGTGCTTTGTTTTCGTTGTGTCAGGAGCCTTGGTGAGGAAGGAGGTAGAAGAGCACAGCAGGATCCTAGGTCAAGATTGGGCTATGTGCCAAAGTCTTGGTATTCATTGTGTTCTCTGTATTACCGAACCTGTCGCTGCTCCAAATGAGCCGCTTAAGACTGCCGAGCTCAATGACCTGGCTAGTAAATATGCCGCTCTCTATGGGCATTGTAATAGACTGGCGACGCGGGCAAGCTATGAGGTGGGGCAAAAACCGAAGTTTATTCAAGGTAGCTGGATTCTTGCTCGCCCACAAGGTATTATTGATGGAATAGATATGCAACATCACGGCAGAGTAAGAAGAGTGGCAGCCGATGGCATGATCCAGCTGCTTGATATGGGATATGTTTTGTTTGTCACTCCGCTAGCTGCCGATAAGCAAGGAATCGGCTATCTGCTTAGCGAGCGCAATTTAGTAGCAGAACTGGTGAGGTCTTTGGCGGCCGATAAGGTCATTCTTTATCATACCGGGCTGTCAGATGCTGACTATAAGAAGGCAATTCCGCGCGCGGAGGCGGAATCCTTTATGAAGCGGGCGAAGGCATCCATCCGTCCCGTCTTGGCTGATATGATTCACTATTGTGATATGGGCGCGCCACGAGTTCATCTATTGCCCGCGCATCAAGAAAACGCCTTGGTTAGTGAACTATTGACCGCCCAAGGCTATGGCTTGATGATTAATGCCGATTCTTATGAGGAGCTGATAGAACCAAAGCGCCGTGATATGGCGATGATAAAAGACTTGATTGCGCCTTTAGAACAAGAGGGACTGTTGAGACCGCGCAGCCTAAAGCAGTTGCAAAAGAAGACCAAGGACTTTCGTATCATTAAGCAAGACGACAATATCATAGGTTGCGCCGCCCTGTCCCCTGTGGAAGGGAAGCGGGGCTATGTCGAACTTGAGTGTGTTGTAGTCAAGAATCTATACGCTGGTCGTGGCTATGGCAGTCGGGTCTTGAATTCAATGGAAAATCTTGCCATAGGGCAAGGATATAGCCATCTGATTGTGCTGACCACCCAAGCAGTTGAGTGGTTTCGCGAAAAGGGCTTTGTGAATACTAAGGAGAAACTGCCTCTGCCACACATTTCCTATTGCCGTAATGCGAAAGTGTTGGTGAAGAAGATCGGTGGCGAGGCTTAAAGCTTAATGATTTGTCCTAGATGCCTTGTGTTCCCTGAAAGTTGTGATTAATTAACAAAAGAAGTTGGGGGAAACCAAGTAGAGCACAACTAACCAAGAAGTATTGCGCTTGAAATAATCAAGTGCTTCCGCGAGGTGGTTTTGTGCCGAAACTTTCCTTAGGTAAATCGTGTGTCGATTTATTCTCCAGTTTTTCTGCTAATGGCTTCATTAACATCTGCGTAAGCACCATTAAGCCATTCGGGGTCCCAAAACCAAACATACAGCCCGCGGTATTCTTCTTGCTGAATAATGCGCGTACCTCCGTCGAGCGGCTCGAGTTTATATTCGTGGTTGAAGGTAATAATACCTGGAATGCCGCCAAATTGGTTGAGATATCGATTGGTTTCAAAAGCTTTTACTCGAGCAGAGATATTACTTTTATTTCCTTTGTTGTCGGTCATTTCGTAAGTAACTTTATTGCCGAGGGCTATATCTCCCTCCAAAGGAACCAGTAGCGGATTCCATGATTGGTAATCCGACCCATCGATGATTACACGCCACACCTCTTCAGGTGTAGCAGCAACAAACAATTCAGCTTTGACTGATTTCCTGCCGGTGACAGCAAGCGTAACAAACGCCAACAACACCCCAACGACCAAAACCCATTTAAATGAAACAAACATCCACATACAATGTTCATTATACTACTTCACGTAGAAAGATTTGAATAATTAACAACATTTGAGAAACTATACAGCAAAAAGGGAGAAACTTGCCCTTCTAATTTTCTATTCTCTTCAATCCTCCTTGATTTTTATACCCCTCCCTGTATCCCCTCTTTTGTCTTAATATTTACATCCCTCCCAACCTTCCCTCTTTTGTCTTAATATTTCCAATCAAGGAAAACTACTTCGTAATTGAAGATTCCGCTACGGGCATAGGCAGCGTCCTCATCTCGCTTGGATTTTGCCTCACTGGAGGTGGGTGCTGAAAAGCAAAAGCTGGTTAATAGCTCCTCGCCATCCACATAACGGGCACGAAGAAAGTTCTCAAAGGCTATCTGATAGGAGAGCCGGTCGTGATAATCCCCAGCAAAAACCTTAGAATAGTATCGCTTATTGCTATCATGAGGTTCGCTTTGGCACCAAATATAGTCAGCAGCATGGGCTACTGAAACAGATAGAACTAATATTCCACCAAAAATTAACTTTTTCATCTTCTTATTCTACTCAATAGTAGGTCAATATTAAATTAATCAGACCTTATTATATCCTTAATATAGGGAGAAAGGTTTGATTAATTAGTTTATTCTAACTAATAAAAGTGTTTTTATGGGGTGAGGTTGAAATTGAGCGTTGATTAAATAGTGTAGGCGGATCTAGGCGGCGAGTTTGCTCTTAAGGGCAGCTCCTGAGGTTGTGAATTTTTCCAGCTCATAATGATTCCTCCTTTATATAAGAGTTACTCGTGAATTTACATCATAAGTGCATCACCAAGCAAGAAATAAGAAGAGTGTTCAACTGATTGAATCACCGACCACGAAAGTGCCTCGGATTCAAAATACCCGCTGAGATGTTTCAACAACTCAGTGGGATAGACAATAATTTAGTATTTGCAGTTTAAATGTTAATCCACCATTATTTTTCTTATAATAAATTTTATCTTTTGTAAAGTGCAGATAAAATGACATTTTACTTTTTATATTTAATTCTTGCGTGTATAAACTTGCGTGTATAAACTTAGAAGTATAGAAAACAGCTTTAATGTATTATTGCAAAATAATCCATTGAATCATCTGGAATATGACAGGGATCTTATTGAATTGCCTAAGAATCCTATTCCATTGGTGATTATTGCTGAAGTTGAAGCGGCTCTGAAAAGGATACCCGATAAATCTATAGCGGTGATAGTGACTTCCCCACCTTACTGGAATTTGCGAGACTATAATTCTGAACACCAAATAGGTTTAGAGAGAAGCCCTGATGACTATGTCCGAAAGATATCTTCCTTAGGCAAGAAAATGTTGCGAATACTAAAAGATGATGGAGCGTTCTTTTTGAATCTGGGGGACACTTATATATTGATGGTAACTTACAAATGATACCTCAAAGAATAGCGATAGAGATGCAAAAACATGGATGGATAATAAGAAACCAAATCATCTGGTATAAGGCAGATTCCCATCTAGAATGCAACACTTGTTTCTAAATTATAGTTTATCCCGCTAAGTTGTTGGAACACTTCGGCGGGGGTTTTGAAGCCGAGGCACTTTCGTGGTCGGTTGTTCAATCGGGTCATGATTTTTATTATCATTTCTTTGGGTAGATTTCGCAAGGACATTCCTTTCGGCAGATACTCGCGGATGAGTTTATTGATACTTTCATTGGTACCTCTTTCCCAGCTGCGATAAGGCGTGGCGAAGTAGGTATCGCAGTTGAGTTTTTCGGCTATCTTCTGGTGGTCGCTGAACTCCCGCCCATTATCGAAAGTGATGGTATGGACCCAGTCGGCGATGGGTTGGAGCATGGCGGAGATAGCTTTTTCGATTGAGACCTTGTCTTTGTGTTGCACCTGGGCCATCAAGGTAAAACGGGAAGCTCGATCCACTATGGTCACTAAGAACCCTTTATGGTTGGCACCATGCATGGTATCGGCTTCCCAGTCGCCTAATCGCGTGCGTTGTTCCACTATGGCGGGACGCTTTTCGATGCCGACCCGTCCTGGAATACACTGTTTATAGGCTTTGCGTCTATGATCATGACCGTGATGGCGTCCTTTATTGCGAAGCAAAGTATGCAGGTCACCGCCTGCTTTACGATCCTTTGCGATCCACCGATACAGCGTATTTTTAGAAGGAGCGGGCTTCCCTATAAGACGCCAGCGCTCTACAATCTGCTCTGGACTCCATTGGATTTCTAATAAAGAGCGCACTTCTTCCTTCATCCGTTCCGTTAGAACCTCGTAGTAAGAACGTTCTAACTGTCGGGCTTGGCTTTTTTGATGCGCTTGTAAATGACGATAGCCGCGCTTCCCGCGATTGCGCTGGATCTCTCGGCTAATAGTAGAAGGACAACGATCTAAGCGCCGAGCTATAAAGCGTATGCTCTTTCCTTCTCGCCTCATTTTTTCTATCATATATCTTTCTTTCTTTGAAAGGGGGGTATAATGCTTTTTATACATTGTGACACCTCGTAATAATTTTTCTTGGATGGGATTATATAATCCCATCCAAGAAAAGAGGTGTTGCACTGATGGTGGGAATTTGCCTAAGCCTAATCATATGCCATCCGCCGTTAAGAATAGGTTTTCTAATACTTATGAAGTGATCTACTTATTCTCAAAGAATACTTGGCAAAAAAGAATAAATTTCAATTTAGATGAAGTGAGGATAGCTCATAAAAGTAAAGGAACCACCCAATATGCTAATCGGAAATACAATGGTAAGTTTTCAAATGAAACTAAAAATATAGGCTCTTCTCCTGCAGGTAGAATAGCTACTAGTAAAAACAAATATATAAAAACAAGAAGGATAAAAGTTTCTCAACATACAATAGCGGATTTTCTAGGACAGGCTCTTATAGATAATAATTACACCAAAGGGGACTTGTTAAAAATTCTAGGTGAAAAATACAGACATACTTCATCCCATTGGTTTAGAAAAGATGGTGGAGGTTCTTATCCTAATATAAAAGACTGGGTAAAGCTAAAAAGGATATTGAAGTTTGGTGATGAGTATGATGAACAAATGACTAAAGAATATAAGGAAATCCGATGTGTTAGACCCCATCCTAATGGGAAGAATCCTGGCGACTTACTCATATCACCCACGGCGAAAAGCGGATATAAACATTTTGCCGTTTTCCCTGATAGCATACCCACCCTAGCCATAAAATCATGTTGTCCACCAGATGGTGTGGTGCTAGATCCTTTTGCTGGAAGTGGCACAACTGGCTTGATAGCTAAAAAGCTAAATCGAAGATCTATCCTGATAGATATTCAAGAAAGCTACATTCCCATTATGAAAAGAATAATAGGGGAGATTAAGCTTCTGTGATGGAACTAGAGTTGGATCCACAATCTATAGAAGAATGGGAATTTCATTATTTTAATGAGATCTATTTCTTGTTGGAACAAGAAAAAGAGAAGATGTTGTTAGGTCTTCATTCAAAAGAAAAGATTAGGAGTGAATGGGGACATTATTTTTATAAAGAGAATAAAAGACAAAATTCTGATTTTTCTCGGGGGGCAGAAAGAATTTACTTTTGGCTTTTTAATCAGTTTGGCAAACCAAATTCCACACCTATAGGTGCAGATATGCTATTTGAAACTTACAATGCTTTCTATTGCTATGTTTAAATGGGATTGGACAATCTCATCTAACCGGGTTACATTTATGATGTAAATTCGTGATTAAAATTTCTACTATTGTAGATAGTGTTGTCTATGATGAGAAGAGCCTAGCTATTACATCTATTAAGCTAATATCCGTTCCAAATGGCATATTAAAGGAAGTATATGGAGAAGATATATTTTCTGCTGGCAAAGCAAAGGGAAAGTCTTTGAGATTCCTATATAAAGAATGTAAGTTCATGCTCATCAAGGGCCAACCTGACAGATATAAAGAAATCTAGGTTGAAATTGAGTGTTGATTAGGAGTATTTAATGTGCATTTTTTGTTGTTTTTGTCCTCGTTAAATACAGTTTTTTTTCTCTTTTTCTGCTATAATCTGCATAATTAATTAATTAATTAATTAATTATTTCGTTATTCAATTAAATAAAGAGGTATCATTATGGAAATGACTGAGAAAGAAAAAGAGCAAGCTTTGTTTGTCCTTGAAGCAATTGTTAAGTCTATGGAAAGTGAACCAAAGGCAGCGGAAGTTCATAATTTGATAAAGATAAATGCATGTGACGCAGCAAAGGCGGGTCGTAAAATCGTTTGTGCTGCTGCAGCAAAAAGTCCTACTCCGGTTAACTTAGCATTTTGTGCGGCTGCTTTTATTATTGAACAAGCACTCTGCAGCGGCAAAGATTGAAGCGGATAGAAAAACAGCCATCGTAACAATGTAGATAAGTTGCGTTGATGGGAGCGGCATTGCTTAATGGATAAGCGATTATTCTAACGCTTCTTTTTGTGACCGTGCTCACTAAGTCTGCCAAATAGGCATGACATAAAAAAATGAGGTGCCCTAACCGGCGCCTCTTTTTTTTCTTGTTTTCGGTGGTTACATTGGATAGAAAATTTGATAAAGAAGCAGCTTATCCCTCAATCAATCACACTATCCCATTTCCCTTGTGCCACTCCCAGCAAAAAGTATAGGGATGATATAAAATTTCTATTATGGTAGATTCGTTGGATGCACCGCTATTACGCTGAGTTTCTCGGCTAATGGTAGGAGGATCTAAGCGCCGAGCTATAAAGCACACACTCCTTCCTTCTCTCCTCATTCTTTCTATCACCGCTCGTTCTTTCTTTGAAAGACGGGTATAATGCTTTTACACGAGACCGCTCTTTTGGTTGGACAGGATTATATAATCTCACCAAGATGGGCGCACTTATAATGGGGATTCACCAAGAATCAAGGAGGATTGAAGAGAATAGAGAATTAGAAGGTGGCTATATTCTGTGGCTATGTTCTATGACTAAAGGATAAAGACTTAAAAGCGCAAGCCAGCAGTTACCCCAATCGTTGTTACGGTTAGGTCTTCAAGGTCCGAGCGGGTTGGATCATCAAACTCATAGTCGGTAGGAAGACTATTCATATAATGAACTCCTAAGGTAGGACCAATGGGGAATCCATATGAATAGCCAAAGGTATAGGCGATCGGATTAGCGTTGGCAGTCGCAGGATCAAGCCCTGCTTCACTATGCACTGCTTCCGAATTCAAGGCTATGCTGGCGCCAGCATAGAATCTTTTGAGAAAATGATAGCGGTAGCCGACAAAAATGCTAGTTATCTCAATGCTATCCTCACCTTCCTGTTCGCTGGTGTCATAGTAGTCGATTGAAAGCCCGTGGCGGCTGAGCCCGCCGGTGAGAATGGAGTCAGGTGTGTCCACAGTCCAATCAAAAAGGATTCCACTACCAGATTTATCATCAAATTCGCCGGACTTACCTTCGAAGTCTATATCTTGAAATAGACTTCCTCCGCTTCCTAGGCTAAGGAAGGCTTGTAAGCGCGAGTCCGCAAAAGATGGGCTGGCAATGCCAATCAGCAAAATGATACTAGCCGAAGCAAAAAGAGCCCTGAGCTTCTTAGCCCTAAGAGTCGGAACAGCTAAGGACATTAACAACAAGAATGCCCTAACCGATTGTTTGAACATAATTTTCATCTTTCATTAGGATATTTAAATTTCATCTTCTTATTATACTCAAATAGTATATCTACAATAGTAGAAATTTTAGGGAATTATACACTACCTTCTGCGAATCTGTCTGAGAGCAGATCATCCATAATGAGAAAAATTGCCAAAGACCCAAAGAGGCGTCTTGCTTCGTGCTCTAGTTTAGATTTTGCTTGAATGTCTTTATTCCTTTTTAGACATTTATCTACAATAGTAGAAATTTTAGGGAATTATATACCATCTTCTGCGAATCTATCTGAGAGAAAATCGTCCATAATTAGATAAAACTGCCAAAGAGCTGAGAGGCATCTTGTTTCGTGCCTGTTATGTGGATGGTGCAGCGCCCAGCTCTTCTAGGAGTAGAGTTTCAGCTTCGTCATAAAGTGTCTCACTCTCTTTTCTCAACTGAAAACTTTTTTGGATTTTTTTGGCAATTTGGGTTTGGGTGTTTTTGTCAAAAAGGGGAAGTTTGATTTTTTCAAGTTCATTTTGATTGATAGCTCCCAAGATAGTTCCAGAAACTCCTCTTTCTAACAGAGGTTGAATAATTGAGCTTTTAAACAAAACCAGTAAGGTTTCAAGATTAATTTTTTTAGAACTAATAACGAAGAATCCTGTGGAACAGAGAGCATTATTAAGGTCTTGTCCAATCAGAGTGCAGGCTTCCAAAGAACCGCCTATTGAAGAAATGATAACATCGTTGGTATTTACTTTTCGTCTAGCTCTTGTTGGTAGATTTTTCCCATAATCTTTTACAAAGCTATTTATGTATCCTTGTGCTGAGACATCGGCCAAAGAAATATAACGGTATTCCTTTTCCTGTTTAGGTTGGTAGATTCTATTTTTGAAATTTACGATATTTCCAACAAGATCGAACCCGCCGTGGTAAGCCTCAATTCTTTTAATAATCTCGTCATATTTTGGTTGAAAATATTCGGCATCGAACCGCTCCGCTTTATCCACCTCCTTTTTGGTAGTCTCAAAAGATAATTGGTGCTTCGGTTGATAACCTACAAGCCCCAACTCTTCTAAGAGTAGGATTTCGGCTCGATGATAGAATTGTTTGGACTGGGCATGTTTTTCATAAGCCAACTTGACAAGCCTGTCAATTTGGAGTCGGAAGGCTTTGGGGAATAGCGGAATTTTGATTTTTTCAAAATCAGAAGGTTTTAGATGAGAGATAACTGCTCCTCCGGAAAGCCTTTCCACCTGTAATTTACAAGGAGCAGAATTAAAAAAGAGCACTAAAAACCCTTTTTCAAAGTCCTTGTATTTTGCTTTTAGGAAGCATCTTAAAAAAGCACTACTCAGAACACACTCTTCATCCTCTTTTACAAGATAGCTAATACCTAAGGTTCCGTCTTTAGTGAATAGAATATCGCCGGCTTTGGGTTGGTATAGTTGTTTTAAGTCGGCGAAAAGATTATCTGATATCTTCTTTTCTATGCTATCAAATCCCCATTTCGAAAAATCAGCAACTCTTAAAAAGCCTTTCCCTTCTTTTCTATATTCATTGCTTCCTACTTCTATCCCCTTTTCCCAACTTACAATGTTCCCAACAACATCAAACCCGCCGTGGTAAGATTCGATTCTTTTAATAATCTCGTCATATTTCGGTTCAAAGTATTTGGCATCAAACCGCCTTGCTTCATCAATCTTCTTTTTGGTGGTTTCGAACCAGAGATTTCGGGGGGGGGGGGGGGGGGGGGGGGGCGATATCTCATGGTTGGGCTTGTTCTAGCTAAGCTGGTTTAACTGGCTTGCCAAAAACTCAGCTGATTGTCTTCTGCCCATTGCCCAAAAGATTTAGCAATTTCTTCTAGGTCATGTTTTTGAATAAGATGCCCATGCTCATCAAGTTCCCTTTGGCCGTCTTCGGTCATCTTATAGATCTCTTCACCTGAATTGTCTTTTCCTGTGCATTGACTAACTGCCATAAAGATAGGATAGTCGTCCATCGGTGGATTAGTTTTCTTGTCCCATTTTTGAACGAACAGAACCGATGTCTTTGTTCCGGTATGAGGCTTGAAGGTATTCCCATCCAGTCCCACAACCGCGATGAGCCTAGCTCTTTCCATAATGAAATCTCTGATCCTTTCATCCGAAACATTATTAAATCTTCCTTGCGGCAGAATAATTGCCATCCGACCACCTGGTTTCAGAAGGCTTAGGTTTCTTTCAATAAATAGGATGTCCCTAGAAATGCTATCAGCCTTTTTCCTTTTCTCATTAAAGACAATGTCATATTCTCCCAATAGACGACTGTCTTTTATATTGCCGGCAAAAGGCGGGTTTGCCATGACAATGTCAAAATCAAACTCCTGCGGATTTTTTTCATCAGTGGCATGATCAAGAAGTCTTTGATAGCCTGCATTATAAGTTTTAAGCCACTTACGCTCTTCTTTGTTCTTTTCCCATCTTGGATAATCCAGAGCATTCATATGTAGAACATGGATATTTCCATCCCCTGCTATCATGTTAAGGGTTCGCGCGACCTTGACAGATTTTTCATCAAAGTCTATGCCAAAGACATTGTCAAGATATTCTCTTTGTTCTGCTGTTAGTTCATAGCCAAAAAACTGAGCTTGAAACGAGTGCTTGCCAGTTTTAATCTTTTTCCATACATTTGCCAAGGTGTGCACTGTAAAACCGCAGCTTCCACAGGCTGGGTCAATCATAAATTCATCTTTTTGGGGATTTAGCATATAGACACACATATCAATAACATTGCGCGGGGTGAAATACTGTCCCTTCTCTCCTTTTGCGGTCTTACTAATTAGGTATTCAAAAGCCTTATCAATCACAGAAAGGTTGGAGTTGTAAATTTTTACATCTTGCAGATAGGCAACCGCTATTCTTAGATGATTCTCATCCATTATTTTTATTTTTTCTTCGTCGTCAAAAATTCCAGGCCATCTCTTTTTCGCCCTCTCAAAGAGACCTTCAATTATTTCCCTATTATGATGCGCATCTCCTTTACTTCTAAACTCTAAGGAGCGAAACTCATCACCGGCTATTTTTTTTAGGGTATCATCTTCGGAAATCTTGGCGTCTTGTTTCCTTAGCTTCTTGATTTCATTTAAAATATTCTGAATATCTCTAAAACTAGAGAGCTCATCATAGAGCTTAGTAAAGATGAGCTTGAATACTTCCTCAAACACATCAACGCCTGCATTGGCTAAGACCTCATCCTCTAGGCCTTTTATGATTTCCTCTAAAGAAGTTCTGTTTTTTCTTAGTTTATCTTTTTTCATTAAATCAAGATAAGTAAATTTCTTTTCCTTTACATCATCGATTGTTTGATTTGCCTTAGGAATATCAGTAAGATGCTCAAAATGGTTGGGCTTAACCCTCTCATAATACTCTATCCTTGTTCCATTTGTCCATATTGCTAGGGGCGAACCAGTTGCATTGGTATAGCTTTTTAATTGCTCTTTCCCATCCTTCTCTTTCTGCTTCTTGACTTCCACAACACAATAAACGCTTGTCTTATCTGCTTTATTTAAGATGACAATGTCTGCCAACTTCTTTTCTCTGCCAAAACTAACGGAATACTCCACATCTAGCAAGCCAACGGGATATTTGTATTCTTCTATGAGCTTATCAAGCATGAGCTGTCTGATAATTTCCTCATGTCTAGCTTGAATATCTTTACCCCTTTTTAGACACTTCAAATAGCGTTTGCCATCCCTTGTAAAAATGTTCTCTTTGATTCTATTAATGGCGTCTTCTGAAAAGATAGAAGCACCATAGAGATTTTGGCAGAACTGAGCGGCATCTTGATAGCTATTGATAGCATTATTTGTCATGAGACTCTCCTTTCATAGTATCTACAATAGTAGAAATTTTAGGGGATTATACACCATATTCTGCGAATCTGTCTGAGAGCAAATCGTCCATAATGAGATAAAACTGCCAAAGAGCTGAGAGGCGTCTTACTTCGTGCCTGTTATGTGGATGGCGAAGAACTATTGACCAGCTCCAGTAAGGCGAGGTCTAAGAGAGATGGCTAAGAGAGATAAGAGCACCGCTTATGTCCCTAGTGGGATTTCCAATCTAGCCTTCCTTGATTAGAAATAGCCAGGACAAGAGAGGAGAGATTGGTAGGAAGGCAAAAATTGACGTGAGAATTAAAGAGAATAAAGAAAATTAGAAGTGGTCATATCTTATGACCACATTCTACTACCCTATGTCCTATAAGAGCTTAAAAACGAAAACCAGCAGTTGCCCCAATCGTTGTGACGGTTACGCCTTCAATTTCTGTCGTCTTTGTCCCTGTTGCTTCCGCGCCATATTTTATCGCTATATCCTACAAAGGCTTAAAAACGAAAACCGATAGTCGCTCCAATCGTGGTTACGGTTAGGTCTTCAATTTCTGTAATCCCTAGTTCTCTTAGAGTTGAAGTTGATCGGACCATATTTCCCTCTTCGTCCTCTTCCATCATTACTACTTCGAAGTCTGGATTATTGATTTCATAATCTGTAGGAATACTATTCATATAGTGAACTCCTAGGGTAAGACCAAGGGGAAATCTATGTGAATAGCCAAGAGTAAAGGCAATCGGATTGCCTTCAGCGACCAAAGGGTCAAGCCCTTCCCCTTCTATACTAGCCACCGCTTCTGAAGCCAGGGCTATGCTGGCGCCAGCATAGAATCTGCCGAGAAAATGATATCGATAGCCAACAAAAATACTGGAAATATCATGAGTGGTGTCATCTATGTCTTCGCCTATGTCATAGTAATCAATTGAGATCCCATGACCACTGAGCCCGCCGGTAAGAATGGAGTCCGGTGTATCCAGAGTCCAATCAAGAAGAACTCCACCACCATATCCAACATCTGGTTCCTCAACCTTATTTTCGTAATCTATGTCTTGAAATAGATTTCCTTCGTTTCCTAAACTAAGGAAGACTTGCAAGCGCGAGTCGGCAAAGGACGGGCTGGCAATGCCAAGCAACATAAGGATACTAGCAGAAGCAAAAAGAACTCTGAGCTTCTTAGCCATAAGAGTTGGAACAGCTAAGGGCATTAACAACAAGGACGCCCTAAGTGTTCTAACCGATTGTTTGAACATAATTTTCATATTTCATTGTGATATTTAATTGTCATCTTTTCATTATACTCAAATAGCATATAAATAGCTTTTTTTATCACTTTTTTATTACTTTTTTTATAATGCGAATTTACATCATAAGTGCAGCCTGACAAGATTATATGATCCCACCCAATTAACAGAGAGGTTTCGTGTAAAAAGCATCTCAAAGAAAGAACGAGCAATGATAGGAAAAATGAGGATAAGGAGGAATTAGATACTTGCCCTTCTACTGTTAGCCGAGAAACTCAGCGGGAAACGAGGCCCCGTCTTTACAACCTCACTCAACCGTCACTGACTTGGCTAGATTTCTTGGTTGGTCTACATCTGTTCCGAGCAGGACGGCGACCTCATAGGCGAGTAATTGGAGCGGGATGGCGAACAGCAATGGGGTGATGAGCGGATGGGAAGAAGGCAACTGGATGAGGTTGGAGGCAATAGATTGTAGTTCAGTATCCTTGTTATTGGTGAAGATATAGAGTGGCCCCTGACGGGCAGCGATCTCTTGGATGTTGGATTTCATTTTCTCTCCTAAGACACCCTGACCGACTAGGGCGATGGTGGGCATATCTTTTTCTATCAATGCCAGAGGGCCGTGTTTGAGTTCGCCGCCGTGGTAGGCCTCGGCATGGATATAGGATATTTCTTTGAGCTTGAGCGCCCCTTCCAGTGCCAACGGGAAGAAGCTGCCTCGCCCTATGAACAGAGCGTTATGACAGCCGGCAATTTGTTGTGCCATCTCCTTTATTTGCGCTCGCAGTCTTAGCACCGAGCGCATCAAATCAGGCAAGCGGGCAAGTTCAGCAACCAGCCTCTTTTCTTTTTTATGCTCGCCGCGCACATTCCACAGGAAACCGAGCAACAGGAGCAGGCCGACCAGTTGGGCGGTAAAGGCTTTGGTGGAGGCGACTCCTATCTCGGGTCCTGCCATCAGTATCAAAGCAAGGTCGCACGAGCGAACCAGACTGCTAGAAGGCACATTGCATATTGCCAGTGAGCCGATGAAATTGTCATTTGACAAGGCGGTTCTATTGGAAAGCGAGGCGGTCTGGTGGGAAGCCGTCTTAGTCTTTTTGCTAATGCTTGTCAGAGCGGCAAGGACATCGGCAGTTTCGCCAGACTGAGAGATGGTGACATAGAGGCAGTTGGGTGGCACCATCTTCTCCATATAGCGGAATTCACTTGCAACTTCCGTCTTCACGCTGATGCCACAGTATTCTTCAAAGAAGTGGCGAGCGATTAGGGCAGCGTGATAGCTAGTTCCGCAGCCGGTAATATAGAGGCTTTCTGTTTGGCTAAACAAATTGTGCTCACCCAAGCCGAGTGTAGCAGGCAGGAAGTGGTCGGATGTGAGCCGACCCTGTAAGGTGTTCTCAACTGCTTGGGGCTGTTCGTAAATTTCTTTGAGCATATAGTGGCTATAGTCTCCTTTTTCGGCGCTGGTATAGTGATAGCCATATACTTCGCTCTGGTGTTGAACGGCTTTGCCACCGAAAGTCTTGATCTCAACATTTGTATCTGAAATAAATGCCATTTCTTCATCGGCAAGATAGATAAAGCGGTCGGTCACCTGTAAGAGAGCGAGCGGGTCGGAAGCGACAAAGTTTTCCTCCTCACCTAGACCTATGACAAGTGGCGACCCTTTTCGCAAGGCAAAGAGCATATTTGGCTGGCGCAGATCCAAGATAGCCAGGGCATAGGCGCCTTCCATTTCCTTGATTACTTTTTTCAGAGCGGCCGCTGGCTTTTTCGTTTGAGAAAAATGGTGGGCGATGAGGTGAGCGATGACTTCGGTATCTGAATCACCTTGGAAGTCATGTCCTTTTTTGATGAGTTTCTCTTTCAGCGCAAGGTAGTTCTCTACTATGCCGTTATGGACTATTGCGATATGATTTTCTACTATATGAGGATGGGCGTTGGCAATGGTAACTGCGCCGTGAGTTGCCCAGCGAGTATGGGCTATACCTACCATCCCATTTGCCTTTTGTTTATTGACCTGGCTTACTAGCTTGGCAACCTTGCCGCACTCGCGCTGATGATGAAAAATTGTCGCCCCGTTCTTCTCACTTATTAATGCTAGCCCAGCCGAATCATAGCCGCGATATTCCATTCGTTTGAGTCCTTCTAACAGAATACCGCGCACATGGCGGCGGGCAACACAACCGATTATGCCGCACATAGAGAAGAACAACCTTTTAGTTGAGGTAAGGAAAGGGAATAATTGTTTATCATATATTCTTTATATCTGTTTGGGCTGCATCTATATTGTCTATGCATCTATATTATCTACACTAATCTACCTATATATAGGAAGGATTATATAGGAAGGATATATAAGGAGGAAAAATAACTATATCAAGGAAGAAAAAACTATTTGCGCTATCCTCATAGGGATATCTATTCTACCTTAATATAACCTTAAAACAATATAACCTTGAAACCTTTGATTATTCTAACTAATGGAAGCCTTTTGGTGAGATTGAAATTGGAATTGGCGGTGATTGATATAACCTTGAAACCTTTGATTATTCTAACTAATGGAAGCCTTTTGGTGAGATTGAAATTGGAATTGGCGGTGATTAATATAACCTTGAAACCTTTGATTATTCTAACTAATGAAAGCCTTTTGGTGGGATTGAAAGTGAGCGGCGAATTGGCGGTGATTGATTAGAGGCGATTAGGGAGGATGATTGGACATTCAGCATTAGGAGCAGCCAGTTTTGGATTGATGAGAAAGGCGAATATCAGTCTGGTGCTGGTCCGAAGGGCTGTCAGTTTAATCAAGGGAAGTACATATCCAAGCGGGTCTGGTTTAGTTGGGGTTCGTCAGTGCTGCTATTCAAGAACCACCAGCTACGCCATTCGTCTGGAGCTAGCGGAGTGCAGCCAATGGCGGGATAGTCATTCGTCCCACCAAAATCCCAGATGCGATTGGCATCAATTTTTTCTGCTTCTTCTATGTTCCCACTATTATCCTTATCACACCAGACCGCCAATGGCTCGTCATCATCACCGAATATATCCATATCCTCGTCCCAACTGGTATAAATCCCAGCATAGCCTTCTGGCGTCCGAAGTTTATTGCTGGTCTTGGCTTCACCATGGTTTCCACTACTGACGCCGCTAGCACTACTGTCCCAATAGGAAGCAACTCCCTCCCCGCTTCCACCCCCTGCCAGCATACCAGCACTTGTCCTGCCTGAGACCACATAAGAATAGGCAACCTTGCCATCGCCA
This sequence comes from Gammaproteobacteria bacterium, assembly GCA_965215225.1. Lineage (GTDB taxonomy): Bacteria > Pseudomonadota > Gammaproteobacteria > CBDBNL01 > JAAOII01. Next base: position 103,422 of record OZ244039.1, on the reverse strand, counting down.
AAATCCCCAAACAGTCCGCCTATATCAGAACCCCCGCTCAGCTTACCCACTACAACCGAAGAAGAATAAATCCGAGCCGATGAACCATCCCCCATCAGACCACCTGCAATATCCCTACTACTAATCTCCCCCGTCACGACCGAAGAAGAAAAAATCTGAGCCGACTGGCCCCTCCCCACCAGACCGCCCACAAAATCACCAGTCCCGCTCACCTCACCCGCCACAACCGAAGAAGAATAAATCCGAACCGAATTACCAATCCCTACTAAACCTCCTAGCAAAACAGCAGCTGTAATATCCTCCATCACAATCGAAACAGAAACAATCCGAGCTGATGGACCCCTCCCCACCAGACCGCCTACCTGACTTCTGCCTGTCACTCTCTCGACATGAAGCCTAAGATTGCGAATTTCTGAATCTACCGCCATTTGGCCAAACAAACCCACACAATTCTCACTTGAACGACTGATGCTTAGATTGCTAATCATAAAACCATTGCCTTCAAAAGTCCCATCAAAAGCAGCTCCTTGACATCCATCTGTAACATCATCTGTATCATGACCTAAGGGTTGCCAGCCTTTGCCGCTATCAGCATTCGCATAGGCTGCAAGACTGATATCCGCAACCAGCTCATAGCCAGAACAGGAAGTAATGCCGCCATCCCCACCACAGCCAGTGGTATCAAGCGCCCCACCAGCCAATGACCTACGTCCACTGCCATCTAGAGCATGCCTCACTTCATCCAACTGCGCCGGCGTGGCTATCTCTATCAACCCATCGCCATCATCATCTATGTCCTCATTTGCATCTTGACAACCATCCCCATCCTTATCGCTAGAATCATTGCTCTGCCAGTTGGTCTCCCCGCCGGGAACACGGCACTGGTCTTCCCCATTAGGAACACCATCTCCATCTATGTCATTATCCACACTATCCGCTCGCCCATCTCCATCCGTATCCAGCCCTGGCCGGATGCCGTTGTTGTTGTGGTCTTCCTCATTTACTTGCCAAGTAAAGACTATGGTCACCTCCTGCTGCCTGCCATCACTAAGAGTCCCTATAATCTGAAACTTCCAATCTGACTGGTCGTTTAGCCCGGTGAAATCATAGCTGCCACCAGCAAATTCGGCTGTGCTGATATTTGTTTCTACTGGTGACCGGCCTTCACTGGTTGCCGTGATGTTCAAAGAAACCATATCGCCAAAGTCCGATTGGTTGCCTATTTGAAACCCGCCGGGCATGGGAGCAAAAGTGAGATTCACTTCAAGAAGACTAAGAGGAACATTCCCGCCGTTCCCATCCGAACCACTGCCCCCGCTTCCGTTTCCCCCACCGCCAGCACAAGCAGTAAGCAGAATTGATAGGAAGCCCACCCCAGCTAAAAAGAAGAGAAAGCGCCTCAGCCTGCCAAGCAAAACCCGAGAACTCCAAGAACCCCGAGAATATGGGGAGGCAGTGAAGCGACTAGACGCCATCAAGACCGTAAATTTGAATTTATTCAATACCATTTTTCATTGAATGTTTTAATCGATTAAAGCTATTATACTCAGAAAATAGGAAAGGTTTGCATAATTGTATACATTGCAGTATTATACAGGAAAAAATAAAAAATTACAAAAAAAATCAAAAATCTGCAAAAAAAAATTAAAAATTACAGAAAAAAAGCAAAAAAAAGCAGAAATCTGCAAAAAAATCAACAATTACAGAAAAAAAGCACAAAAAAAAAGCAGAAGTCTATATTTAGCTGAGAAATTTAATAGAATAAGCGTTTTTATAGTAACTCTTATATAAAGGAGGGATCATTATGAGCTGGAGGAATTCAGAACAACGCACATTGGGTCTAGCAGATCCGATGTTGTTAGAACATAGGGCGATGAAGAAATTCGACTCTATCGATAACCTAATAGATTGGGGGGCTATTGAGAAACAACTGAAAGGTATTCACAATAAACGGCGGGGCTGCCCAGCCTATCCACCGCTAAGAATGTTCAAAGTCTTACTGTTACAGGTACGGCATGGAATCGGTGATGCCGAGATGGAGGACCAACTGGTGGTAAATTCATTGTTTCGCCGCTTCACTGGTTTCGACTCAGAAGCGAGAATACCTGACCATTCGACCATTTGGCGGTTCCGCGAACAGATGCAGAAGACCGGCCTGTTGGAGAAAGTGTTGGAAGAGGTCAATCGTCAATTAGAACGACAAAATTACATTCTCAAAGGTGAGAAGGTAGCGGTAGACTCCACCGTCATTAAGGCGGCCCGTTCGCGGCCGAAGAAGAACCGGCAGGGCAAGAACACCCAAGACCCCGAAGCGGCTTATAATGTCAAGACCGGCAGCGATGGGAAGAAGACGACGACTTATAGTTATAAACTTCATGCCATGACGGATGCCGATGGAATGGTTCAGAAGCTTGCCTATACGCCGGGCAATGTCCACGACTCCCAAATGCTCGCGGAACTGCTTACGGGCGATGAACAGGAAGTCTATGCCGACAGCGCCTACGCCAGCAAGAAAACCGCCACAATGCTCGGCAACAAGAACCGGGTCCTTCATCGCGCTTATCGCAATAGGCCGCTCACCAAACAACAACGCCACGAAAATAGGCGGCGACGAAAAACGCGCAATGTCGTCGAACGCACCTTCGCCCACCTCAAACTCTATTTCAACCTAGCAAAAGCCCGCTATCTCGGCAAAGCACGAAACTACGCTTTCGCGCTTCTCGCGGCTATTGCTTACAATCTCAAACGGGCCGCCCTTAAGAGCGAACTCACGGCCTAGATCCGTCCAAACCATTTAATCAAAGAAAAACAACAAAAACAAGCGCCCCCGACTAGAAAACGGGGACAAAAACAACAAAAACAAGTGCCTCCCAACTAGAAAACGGGAACAAAAACAACAAAAATACCCATTAGGTACCCCTAATCAACACCCAATTTCAATCTCTCCCCCGTAAAGCGCTTTTATTAATTAGAATAAACTAATTATGCAAACCTTTCAATAGGTTTTTTGATGGCTATTTGCATTGTTAAAGGGTTTAATCTTATATATAAGGAAGAAAAAGCCAATCGCGTAATGGACACTACAATTTTGTTCTGCTCGGCAGGTTCTACCTATAGTCTTCACTGGCGCGAGGGTGGAACAGCAACAGACACAGCTATTTGTTCTAGTTATATGCCCTACCTAATATATAGGAGGAAAAAGCCAATCGCGTAATGGACACTACAATTTTGTTCTACTCGGCAGGTTCTACCTATAGTCTTCACTGGCGCGAAGGCGGGAGGGCAACAGACACAGCTATTTGTTCTAGTTATATGCCCTACCTATATTAAGGAAGAAAAAGCCAATCGCGTAATGGATACAACTAGTTCTTTCTACTCGGCAGGTTCTACTTATAGTATTCACTGGCGCGAGGGCAAGACAGTAACAGACACAGCTATTTGTTCTAGTTATATGCCCTACCTATATATAGGAAGAAAAAGCCAATCGCGCAATAGACACTATTAGTTCTTTCTACTCGGCAAGGTCTACTATACCGTCTATTTCTAGCTGGACTTCTTTTGGCAAGGCGGCTGCTTGGATGACCGCGCGAGCTGGATAGGGGCGTGGAAATAGGCTTGCCATTTTTTCATTCACCTGAGCGAAATGGCTAAGGTCGGTGAGATAGATACTCAGCTTCACTACCTGTTCTAGGCTACCGCCACTGGCGGTTACCACCGAGATGAAGTTTTTGAAAGCCTGCTCTATCTGGGCGTTGATATCGTCACTTACCAGCTGGCCGCTAGTAGGGTCCAGTGGTATTTGGCCGGATATATAGACAAGAGAGCCGCTCTTAATGGCTTGTGAATAGGGGCCTATGGCGGCAGGTGCCTTGTCGGTTTGTATTTCTTGTTTCATATTATTGATTGATTGGATTGATTCATTTAGATCTGCTATTCCTTCCATTGTTATTTGCCCCCCGTCCAGCAAATTGCTAGCTTGTAGGATAGAACATGCAGGATAGGGGCGTGGAAAGAAGCGTCTCATTTTTTCGCTAACCTGAGCCAAGTCAGCTATGTTAGTTAGATGGATGACAACTTGGACTGTATGTTCCAATGAACCGCCAGCTGCTTCCAAAACAAAGCGAAAATTAGCGAAGACCTGTTCAATTTGAGATGAGGCATCGGGGGCAATAAGAGCGCCATTGGTGATGGGCGTTTGGGTGGAGATATATACCAGCCTGCCTTTCCTAATAGCTTGAGGGGAGACACTAGTATCGACCAAAGGGGCTATGACTTCTTCTTTCATCATTATTCGCTTCTTAGTAGTTGATTGAGGCTGACCTTGGCTCGGGTCTTATCATCTACCTGCTTGACTATAATGGCAGCCCCTCTGCCATAATCGCCATCTTTACTTGGCAGGCTGCCGGGAATGACTACTGCTCCTGGCGGGACATAGCCATAGCTGATTTCTTTGGTGATGCGGTTATAGATAGGAGTGCTCTGACCAATAAAAACCCCCATAGAGATGACCGCTCCCCTTCCCACTCTCACACCTTCCACTATTTCACTGCGCGCCCCGATAAAACAATCATCCTCAATGATGGTAGGCATAGCCTGTGGCGGCTCTAAAACGCCACCAATGCCAGCGCCACCGGAAAGATGGACATTCTTGCCAATCTGGGCACAAGAGCCGACAGTTGCCCAGGTATCTATCAGCGAGCCGCTATCAACATAGGCACCAGTATTGATATAGCAAGGCATCAGCACTACATTCTTTGCTAGATAGCTGCCCTCTCTGGCAATGGCAGGTGGCACCACCCTTGTGCCAGCAGCGGCAAAATCGGCAGAATTAAAGGAGGCAAAACGACTGCCGAACTTGTCATAAAATCTGGTGTATCCTGCTTCCATCACTTTGGTAGCTCTTAAGCGAAAGCCGAGCAGGATTCCCTTTTTGACCCATTCATTCACCTTCCAGCTGTCATTATGAGGTTCTGCCACTCTTATGGTTCCTTGTTCCAGCTGATGAAGCAAATCATTGACCGCTTTTTCGGCTTCGGCTTTCTTAGCATCAGCAGCTGGATTGGCATAGGCATTGAGGATATTGAGGATGAGGTCTTTATTCACTTTTGGCTACTTGAGGGTTCTTCTTGCTCTTGGTTTGGGTATGATTCTTTAGATGGAGATGGAGTTCGCGCGCCAGGATGGCAGCGAAAAAGCGCATCAAGAGGTTTGGTGTGTCTGGTTTGAATCGCTGCTTACTCTTATCGCCAAGACACAGAACTGCAAAAGGCTTCTTCCTCTTTCTGAGGGGCAGTATTAGATAAGAACCAAGTGGCTGCTCATCAAAGAAATAGCTGCCCACCTCTTTGGCAGCGCTGGCGGCTGGTTCGGCTGCCTCCATTAGTTCTTGGACCCTAGTCGGCGCCTTGGCATAGCTCTTTATGTGATAGTAAGGAAGCAATGGCGCTCTGGTAAATATCACCAATCGCTTGGCTTGAACACCGAATTCCCGTCCCAGCAATGTATCAATAATCTGGCAAAATTGGGGTAGGTTCTGTGCTTTTTCTATTTCTTGATAGGCGGTGAATACCAGCTTCTGCAAGTCCCTTTCATATAGGATAATCTCTCTCACAGCCGCATAGTGCTTTTTCGTCTCTTCGGCTTCTTTACGCAACATATGATTTTGATACATCATTAAGGAGACTTCTTTTTTGCTGGCGGGGTGGATAAGGCGCAGCTCCTTTATCAGTTGGCGCATCTTCTTGCTATCCTGAGCGAAGAAGTCGCGGTGTTTAATTAGATAAGCCATTACCATCTTGGCATTCATAGCAGATTTCTTTTCTATATCTTTTTTTATTGCCATTTTCTGTTTTCTTTATTGATATCTATTGGATGAAATAGGTTTCGTCAGTCATAGAGTCACAAGATACCATTATAGACATGATGAACTTGACTCTCTAAATGGAAATCGCCATCGGCGGCGCGCCTAACCTCAGCGATTCCACCGGGAGATTTTACCATTAAATTCTTCTTTGCCTGCCATTGAGTTTGGGCTATGGCAGCTGTGGCGCAAATATTAGAGCCGCAAGCCAGGGTAGGCCCAGCCCCTCTTTCGTAGGTCCGCAATATCAAGCTGTCTCTTGTTGGCGCTAGATATGCGAAGCCTATATTAATGCCAGCAGCAAAAGCTGGGTGGCGCGCTATCTCAGCTCCATGCTGGGTTAGTAATTTGGTCGTCTCATTGGCGCTATTGGCTCGGATGATACAGTGGGGATTGCCGAAGGAGACAAGATAAGACTCATAGCTGGTGGCTGATAACTCTAAGCGAAATGGTTCTGCCACCTGCTTTTTTGCCAGCTCAGAACCTAAGATACCCGCCCAGTTGAAGTCGGCTGCCCCCATATTACAACTCACCCTCCCGGTAACCTTGCCCGGCTCGACCGTCATTATTCTGCTGAGGGTCTGTATCTTTAATTGACGCCTTTGAGTGAGCTCTTGGCTATGGACATATTGGTAGAAGCACCTGACCCCATTACCACATTGGCTTGCTTCACTGCCATCCGAATTATAGACGCGCATAAAGAAGTCCGCTTTTTTATCATAAGGCGGTTCAACACAGAGGAGCTGATCAAATCCCACCCCTGAACGCCGATTAGCAAGTCTTTTTATCTTTGCTTTGGTCCAGCTATGGGGGAAACGAATGGCATCCACCAACATAAAATCGTTGCTGAGGGCATGCATTTTGGCAAAAGGCTTTGTCATACGTTGCTAAATTATAATCTACCTCGCTGAGTTTCTCGGCGCAAGGAAGACACGGATGAGCCTGATGCTAAATTATAATCTGCCTCGCTGAGTTTCTCGGCTGATGGGGGGCTGATGGGAGGCTGATAAAAGAAGAACAGGGATCTAAGCGCCGAGCTATAAAACGCATGCCCCTTCCCTCACTTTTCTCATTTTTTCCATTATCATCTGTCCTTTCTTCCCTCACTTTCCTACCATCACTCGTTCTTTCTTTTCTCACTTTTTTTATCATCGCCCATTTTTTCTTCCCTCACTTTCCTACCATCACTCGTTCTTTCTTTCCTCACTTTTTTTTATCATCGCCATTTTTTCTTCCCTCACTTTCCTACCATCACTCGTTCTTTCTTTTCGCACTTTTTTTTATCATCGCCCATTTTTTCTTCCCTCATTTTCTTACCATCACTCGTTCTTTCTTTTCTCACTTTTTTTCATCATCGCCCATTTTTTCTTCCCTCACTTTCCTACCATCACTCGTTCTTTCTTTTCGCACTTTTTTTTATCATCGCCCATTTTTTCTTCCCTCATTTTCTTACCATCACTCGTTTTTCCTTTTCTCACTTTTTCTATCATCGCCCATTTTTTCTTCCCTCACTTTCTTACCATCACTCGTTTTTCCTTTTCTCACTTTTTCTATCATCGCTCGCTCTTTCTTTCCTTATTTCTTCTACCATCGCTCGTTCTTTCTCTCCTCAATTTTTCTATCATCGCCATTTTTTCTTCCCTCACTTTCTTACCATCACTCGTTCTTTCTTTTCTCACTTTTTCTATCATCGCTAGTTTCCCTCTCCTCAATTTTTCTATCATCGCCATTTTTTCTTCCCTCACTTTCTTACCATCACTCGTTTTTCCTTTTCTCACTTTTTCTATCATCGCTCGTTCTTTCTCTGCTAGATGGGCGCTTCTTATACGAGACCTCTCTGTTGTTATGCTGAGATGGAATGGCAAATCTGTCTAAACAGGTTGCGCACTTATGATAGGGATTCATGCTATAATTTCTTTAATGAAGCAAGACTTTAGCATTAAACCTTTCAATACGACCAGACCATTTTCTGTTTTGGGGCTGGTTGGTATTGTTCGTTTGCCTGCCTCCCCATATTCTTGGAGCTCTTGGGGCTTTCAGGGTTCTCGGGGTTATTGGGGCTCTCGGAGTTCTCACAGCTCTCATCTTTTGCTTAGCAAGATGAGGCGGTTTCTCTTCTTTTTGGTTGGGGTTGGTTTCTTATCGGTTGTTCTTATGGCTTGTGCTGGCGGCGGAGCCAGCGATTCGGGTGGTGATGGTTCGATGAACGGTGAACCACCGACAGACAATCGTTCGATGGACAATGGTTCGGTAGGAGATGGTTCGATGGTCGGTAATCAGGGAAATGGTGAGTCGGAATCTTTTGATGTGCATCTCACTTTTGCTCCCATAAGCGGTGGTTTTCGCATCGACAACCACTCGGCATTTGGCAATTTCACTTCTTTGAAGATCACGGCAACCAGTGGAAGTGGGTCGGTAGTAGAAGAGGCAAATATCGACATAGGCGAATTTGCTGATGACAGCTATGATTTTACTGGACTAGCTGACCGCGATTGGAAGTTTGCGATTATAGGAGTTCTTAGTGATGGCGAGGAGCGGGAGGTGAGGATAGTTTTTGTTTGGGATGAGAATAGGCAAGATCATGGCAATAATGGCATTCGGTCAGGGCTGGATACGGATGAAGATAGGCGAGCGGATAGTGTGGATGAGGATGATGATAATGATGGTGTCCGAGATAGTGATGAGGCAGCTGGGTGTGTCCTAGTAGCTGATTGTGATACTGATGGGGCAATGGATGGAGCGGACCTAGATGATGATGGGGATGGGTTGATAGAGCTAGCCACAGCGGCGGAATTGGATGAGGTTCGCTATGCTCTAGATGGCAGTGGTCGGCGGCGAATAATGGGTGGGACACTTAATACTTCTGGCTGTGTTGATGGCGGTGGCACTAATATTTGTTCTGGTTATGAGCTGGTTAGGAATATCAGTCTTGCCGACTATATTGCCACTGAATATGGCAGTTCAGGCTGGCAACCTTTGGGTCAGGATATGAGTTCTGCAACTGGATGTCAAGGAGCTGCTTTCAGTGGGACTTTTGAAGGCAATGGCTTTATGATTAGTGATTTAAGCATTAGTCGTTCAGGTGAGGATTGCGTAGGTTTGTTTGGGCATATAGCTGCCAATTCAGAGATTCGCAATCTGACTCTTAGTGCTGAGTCAGTGATAGGTAGGAATAGAGTGGGCGGTCTGGTAGGCGATGGTGAATCGGCTAATATTACTTCTTCTGCGGTTGTGGTGGGTGAGGTGATGGGTGTGCAGAGTATAGGCGGTCTGGTCGGGGACGGTCGCTCGGCTCAGATTCATTCTTCATCGGTTGTGGTGGGTGAGCTGAGCGGGGGTGATGCTATAGGCGGTCTGGTGGGGAATGGTCCATCGACTCGGATTACTTCTTCTTCGGTTGTGGCAGCTGAGGTGAGCGGGGATAATACTATAGGCGGTCTGGTAGGGGTTGGCCGATCGGCTCGGATTACTTCTTCTTCGGTTGTGGCAGCTGAGGTGAGCGGGGACGACGTTCTTAGTTCTGTGGGCGGTCTGATGGGGCAGGGTGCATCGGCTCGGATTCATTCTTCTTCAGTTGTTTCAGCTAAGGTGAGCGGGACTGCTTTTGTAGGTGGTCTGGCGGGAAGCTTTAGTTCTGGCAAGGTTGCTTATTCTTATGTAGTCTCAGGCAATAAGGTCGCTATGCTGGTTGGGAGTACAGGCGGGACTGGAAATGCTTCCTATTGGGACAGTGATACTAGTGGTATCACTAGTGTCGAAAGTAGGAACATTGGTGAGCCGAAGACCAGCGATGAGCTTCGCAATCCAACCGACTATACAGGGATTTATGCTAATTGGACCAAGGATATGGGTATCTTTGGTGATGAGGATGTGCCATTGGCGGTTTGGTGTGATGAGGATAATAGTGGGAGCATTGAAGTGGATGAAAGAAGCGATGACAATCGTATCTGGGATTTTGGCACCAATATGGAATATCCTGCTATTGAATGCACTCCGATAACTCCAGCCGAATGGCGTAGCTGGTGGTTCTTGAATGCGACTGACAAACCTCAATTAAACCGGACCCGTTTAGACGAGCGGCTTCCTTAGCTTCGATCGAAACGGCGCTCCCATGGTTCCTGACAACTTGCTTTGACTTAGCCTCTCGTTTTTCTTTTATTATCGCTCGTTCTTTCTCTGCTAGATGGGCGTCTCTTACCCGAGACCTCTCTGTTATTATGCAGAGATGGGATTGTTCAATCCGTCTAAACGGGTTGTGCACTTATGATAGGGATTCATGCTATAATCTCTTTAATGAAGCAAGACCTTAGCATTAAACCTTTCAACATAACCAGACTATTTTGTTCTTTGGGGCTGGTTGGTGTTGTTCGTTTGTCTGCCTCTCTATGTTCTCGAGGCTCTTGGGGTTCTCGGGGTTCTTGCAGCTCTCGGCTTTTGCTTAGCAAGGTGAGGCGGTTTCTCTTCTTTTTGATTGGGGTTGGTTTCCTATCAGTTGTTCTTGCTGCTTGTGCTGGTGGCGGAGACGGCAGTTCGGCAGATGGTGGTTCGGAGGGCAATCGTTCGATGGACAATGGTTCGATGGGAGGTGATTCGGAAGGCAATGGTTCGATGGTTGGTGGCCCGGGAACCGGTGGGGATGGCGAAGGAAACGGCGAAAATGGCAGCTCGGAATCTTTTGATGTGGCACTCACTTTTGCTCCCATAAGCGGTGGTTTTCGTATAGGCAATCAATCAGACTTTGGCAATTTCACTTCTTTGAAGATCACGGCAACTAGTGGAAGCGGGACTCCTGTAGAGAAAGATATCGACATAAGCGAATTTGCTGATGACAGCAGCTATGATTTTACTGGACTAGCCGACCGCGATTGGAAGTTTGCGATTATAGGGATTCTTAGTGATGGCGAGGAGCGAGAGGTAAGGATAGTGTTTGTTTGGCAAGCTAATGAGGCAGACCACGAAGGCGGTGGCATTCGGTCGGGTTTGAATACAGATGGGGATGGCCGGGCGGATAGTGTGGATGAGGATGATGATAATGATGGTGTCCGAGATAGTGATGAGGCAGCTGGGTGTGTCCTAGTAGCTGATTGTGATAATGATGGGACAATGGATGGGGCGGACCTAGATGATGATGGGGATGGGTTGATAGAGCTAGCCACAGCGGCGGAATTGGATTGGGTTCGTTATGCTTTAGATGGTAGTGGTCGGCGGCGAATAATGGACGGGACACTTAATACTTCTGGTTGTGTTGATGGTGGTGGCACTAATATTTGTTCTGGCTATGAGCTGGTTAGGAATATCAGTCTTGCGGCCTATGCGGATAATGAAGGAGGCAAAGGCTGGCAACCCTTGGGTCATGATACAAATAATAATGAGCTTGAATGTCATGGAGATGCTTTCAGTGGGATATTTGAAGGCAATGGCTGGACGATTAGTGATTTGAACATTAGTCGTTCAGACGAGGATTGTGTGGGTTTGTTTGGGCATATAGCTGGGAATTCGGAGATTCGCAATCTGACTCTTAGTGCTGAGTCAGTGATAGGTAGGAGTAGAGTAGGCGGTCTGGTGGGGGATGGTGAAGATGCTCGGATTCATTCTTCTTCGGTTGTGGTAGCTGAGGTGAGCGGAGATAATACTAATGTAGGCGGTCTGGTGGGGGTTGGTCCATTGGCTAATATTACTTCTTCTGCGGTTGTGGTGGGTGAGGTGAGTGGAAGTAGTAGTGTAGGTGGTCTGGTGGGGTGGGGTGATTCGGCTCGGGTCTATTCTTCTTTGGTTGTGGCAGGTAGCGTGAGCGGGGATAATAGAATAGGCGGTCTGGTGGGGCGAGGTGACTCGGCTCGGATTCATTCTTCCTCGGTTGTGGTGGATGAGGTGAGAGGGAAGGGTAGTGCTCTAATAAGTCATGTAGGCGGTCTGGTGGGGCAGGGTCAATTAGCTCGGATTCATTCTTCTTCGGTGGTAATGGCTGAAGTCAGTGGGGGGCTTAGTGGTGTAGGCGGTCTGGTGGGGGTTGGTCCATTGGCTAATATTACTTCTTCTGCGGTTGTGATGGGTGAGGTGAGTGGGGGGCTTAGTGGTGTAGGCGGTCTGGTGGGATCCTTTGTCGATGGCAAGGTTGCTTATTCTTATGTAGTTTCAGGCAATAAGGTCGCTATGCTGGCTGGGGGAGGAACCGGGGCTTCTGGAGTTGCTTCCTATTGGGATAGTGATACTAGTGGTGTCACTAGTGTCGATAGTGAGAACATTGGTGAGCCTAAGACTACTATTGAACTTCGCAATCCAACCGACTATACAGGGATTTATGCTAATTGGACCAAGGATATGGGTATCTTTGGTGATGAGGATGTGCCATTGGCGGTTTGGTGTGATGAGGATAATAGTGGGAGCATTGAGGCGGATGAACGAGATCCTAGTAATCGCGTTTGGGATTTCGGCACCAATATGGAGTATCCTGCCATTCGCTGCACTCCCATAGAACCTGATGAATGGCGTAGCTGGTGGTATTTGGAGGGGACGCCTGCCAAACCCCAATTAAACCGAACCCGTTTAGATGAGCTGCTTCCCTGAACTGCCGACCGGTTTTGACTTAGCCCCTCAGCTTCAACAGCCTCAACCGAACTCTTCACCCTCTCAACCGAAACGGCACTCCCGTCGCTCTTGACAACTTGCTTTGACTTAGCCCCTCGTGGATATTTGAAGGAGGAATGGCGTGGCTGGTGGTTTTTGGTTGGCTACTCAATTCAGTCTATATCCTTGATAGAAGAGCGGGTTTGGCGTAGCAGAACAGCAAGAAGGGGTAATGAAAAAATAATGGCTACCAGGCGTATCAGATGGTTTTGAATGGGGACTGGCGTGGCTGATGGTTTTGAATGGGGACTGGCGTGGCTGATGGTTTTGAATGGGGACTGGCGTGGCTGATGGTTTTGAATGGGGACTGGCGTGGCTGGTAGTTTTTGAATGGGGGTTAGCGAGGTTGGTGGTTTTTGGATGCGGCAGATGAGCTCTAACTAGATTTGTTTTGTTCTAGTCTATATCCTTGATAGAAGAGCGGGTCTGGCGTAGCAGGACAGCGAGAAGGGGCAATGAAAAAATAATGGCTACCAGACGTATCAGATGCATAAATGCGACAAAGATGGGATCTATATCATAGGCAAAGGCTATGATGGTCATCTCATGAACGCCGCCAGGGACAAAAGCAAGTAGCATGGCGAGAAGGTTCAGGTCAAGCCAGTGAGCACATAATAAGGCGCCGAGGACAGAAGCGGCTAGGAGTATGAGAGAGATTACCACCGCATGCTTTCCTATATGGGCTAACTCGTTCCAACTAGAACCAGAGAAACGGCTTCCTATCACACAGCCGAGAACATAAAGGGCAACAAGCAACAGGATATCAGGCATGGGGACAGTAAGCCATCCCTTAGTGTGAAATATGGCGGAGATCAAAGTGCTTCCTAGCAGGTGAGAGGTGGGAATGTGCAACAAATAAAGCAGGAGTATCACCACGATGGATATTACTATCATTAGTAACCAGGGCACTAGCTCTTGGATCCAATCGGTTAAGGCGAAAGAGTTATCTAGTTCCAGCTTTATTGCTTGGGGTTCGTACCAGAGCAGCGCAAAGATAAAGGGCAGGAGCCCTACAACTATAAACACCCGAATAGTTTGAACCACTATTACCTGACGGTGATTAGTGTTGGTTTCGTGGAGGAAGGAAATGATGCTTGCTAGGCCGCCTGGCAAGGAAGCATATATAGAGGTCGCCCTATCGTATCTTGCTACCCAGACAAGATAGGCTGCGCCTATAAGAGTAGAAAGGACAATCCATCCTACCAAGAAGCCGGCCGCGGTTAGCCAGCGGGATAATAGGGACACAATCTCGGGAGAGAAGCGGCTGCCTAATTGCCAACCAATGATGGCAAAGACCGGTATTAAGACAAGATTGTTGACTTTCAACCTGATGTCTATGAGACAGAGGAGGGCGTTGAAGATCATAGGGCCCAGCAAGCTAGGCAGCGGGAAGGCTAGCCACTGGGCAACAATCAGACCGGGCAGACCGGTCACCAAGGGGATGAGGCGTCTTATTCTTCTGGTGAGTCGTTAAGCTCGGTTAGGTTGATGAAGTGCGCCAAGGATTCAGGATTGGCAAGGGCGCCGGTATTAGTGGGTGGGGATTGGTTAATACAATCGCGCACTGCAATTTCGGACAGCTTGCCGCTGACAGTGCGAGGCAGATCTGGGACTGCAATGATTTTGGCGGGGAGGTGGCGAGGAGATAAGGTGTCTCTGAGGCGCTGGCATATTTTGGTTCTGAGCTCTTGGTCAAGGCTGTTGCCTTGGTTCATTACGACAAACAGGATCATCCGACTGGTTTGTTGCCATTGTTGTTCTACTACTAGAGAGTCGCTCAGTTCTGCCAGCGGCTCTAAGGCGCGATAGATCTCGGCTGTGCCTATACGAACGCCGCCAGGATTGAGGGTGGTGTCGGATCTGCCATAGATGATATAGCCGCCATTATCGGTTTTGGCGGCATAGTCGCTTTGAGTCCATACCCCGCTAAATTTGGCAAAATAGGCTTTTTTGAGGGCACTATGATGGCTGTCATCTCCCCAAAACTTTATCGGCACTGTTGGAAAAGGCTGGCGACAAACCAGCTCGCCCTTTTCTCCTTCTATTGCTTGACCTGCTGAGTTGTAGATAGCCACATCCATAGCTGGGGCGGCAACCTGGATTTCCCCGCTATAAACCGGCATGGTAGGGGTGCCACTGACGAAGCAGCCGATAATATCTGTGCCGCCAGAAATGGATGCTAGGCAGAGATCCTGTTCTAGGTGCTGATAGACATAGTCAAAACCATGGCTGCTCAAAGGCGAGCCGGTTGAACAGATCATGCGCAAGCTCGCCAGCTCTCTTCCTTTGGCTCTGACCTTTGCTTTTGCCATGGCTTCCAGTAGTTTAGCGCTGACGCCGGCAACAGTCACCTTCTCATCTCGCCAAAGATCTATCAGACATCGTGCCGATGGATAGAAGGGATTGCCATCATACAAGATTAGCTGAGCCCCGCTCAGCAGACCGCTTATCATCCAGTTCCACATCATCCAGCCACAGGTAGTGAAATAGAAAAGATTATCCTGGTCGGATAGATTAAGGTTGAGCTTGTGTTCGCTCAGGTGCTTTAGTAAAACGCCGCCATGACTATGAACTATACACTTGGGTTTGCCAGTGGTGCCGGATGAGAACATTATGACGAGCGGATGGGCGAAGGCTAACATCTCACAAGGAGGCTTGTCTTTTCCTCGACTTAGGAACTCGTCCCAATTTGATTGGGCTGGCTGTTCCTGTGCCCCTCCGCCAATGAATACTATTTGTTCCAGCTCTTTCAGCTGCGCCCCTATGGTTGCCACTCGGTCTGCCATATCATATTTCTTACCCTTATAGTGATAGTGGCTAGTAGTGAATAGCAAGCGCGGTTTAATCTGACCGAATCTATCTAAGACCCCTTGCACGCCAAAATCTGGTGAACAAGACGACCAGATGGCGCCTATCCAGCCACAGGCAAGCGCGCCAATAATGGTTTGAGGCAGATTTGGTAAATAGCCTGCTACCACATCTCCTTTACCAATTCCACAAGCCTTCAAGGCGGCTGCGCACCTCAAGGTCTCTTCTCTGAGTTCTTCCCTACTCCATTGTTGTCGCTCGCCATTTTCGCCGCTAAAACGAATGGCGGCGGGGGAGTCGGAGAGAAATAGCATGTTATCGCTGTAATTGAGGCGGGCCTGGGGAAACCATCTGGCTTGATAGAAGTCTTGTCCTTCTTGATGGTCTAGAATTTCTTCCCCCTTTTCTCCTCTCAGCTTGGCGGCATCCCAAAGGCTAGACCAAAATTGAGGCAGATGCTGGATGCTCCAGCTATGTAAGCTGGGATAGGATGAATCTTCTAGTCCTAGCTGACGGGCGAATTGAGTCGACCAAGCATTCTCAATCTCGTTGGCTGAAGGAGACCAAAGAGGTCTCACTAGGTTGGATAATCCCTTTTTGGCGGGCCAGTATAAAGTTGCTGTGGGCGGCCTATACGGTATTGGTTGCTAATCATTTCGTTCCAATGGGCTATCCAGCCGACTGTTCTTCCTAAGGCAAACATCACAGTAAACATATTGATGGGAATTCCCAAGGCTTTAAGAATAATGCCAGAATAGAAATCTACATTGGGATAGAGTTTGCGGCTGATGAAGTATTCGTCCTCAAGGGCAATCTTCTCTAGTTTCTGTGCCAACACCAGCGCCTCGTTGTTCTTTGAATCTATCTGGGCAAGGATCTTATCGCACACCTCTTTTATGATGCGCGCCCTTGGGTCGTAATTCTTATATACTCTATGACCAAAGCCCATCAGGCGAAAACTATCGTCGGGATCCTTGGCCTTCTTAATGAAGCTGTCAATATTCTTTTCATCGCCTATCATATCCAACATATTTAGCACCGCTTCGTTGGCACCGCCATGAGCAGGTCCCCAAAGGGCAGCAATTCCAGCTGCGATACAAGCGAATGGATTGGCGCCAGTAGAGCCTGCTATTCTCACTGTTGAGGTGGAGGCATTTTGTTCATGGTCGGCGTGGAGGATGAAGAGAACATTGATGGCGCGAGCAAAGAGAGGATTGACATCATATTCTTCACAAGGGTTGGCGAACATCATATAGAGGAAGTTCTCAGCATAGTCCAAATTGTTGCGTGGATAGAGAGCTGGCTCGCCGCGCGAATACTTATAGGTCATGGCGGCAATGGTCGGCATCTTGGCGATAAGTCGATAGGCACATATCTCGCGATGGCGAGCATCGGTGATGTCGAGGGAGTCGTGATAAAAAGCAGAAAGAGCCCCAACCATGCCACAGACGATTGCCATAGGATGAGCATCAACCCGAAAACCGCGAATGAACTCGCGCATCTTTTCATGAACCATAGTATGACGGGTGATGGTAGTGACGAATTGCTCATATTCCTTTTTGGTCGGTAGCTCGCCAAATAGCAATAGATAACAGGTTTCTAAATAGTTGGATTTTTCTGCCAGCTGTTCAATCGGATAGCCGCGATACAACAACACTCCTTTATCACCATCAATATAGGTGATCTTTGACTCGGTGGCTGCCGTATAGACAAAACCCGGATCATAAGTGAAGTGCTGGGCGGGCGCCAGACCACCGATGTCTATGACCGGCTTGCCTAGGGTGCCTTGCTTAATTTCCAGCTCTAATTCATCGGTTTGACCGGGTAATTTGAGTAGGGCTTTTTTCTTTTCAGTCATTTTGATTTGGCTTTAATTGGCTTCTAAAATTGGCTTCTAAACCATTAAAATATTATTGGTATTAATTATACCTATATATAGGGATATATAGGATATATAAGGACATAAGGAAATATTTTATGGGAGGTGTTTTGTAAGAGGTGTTTTATAAGAGGCTTTTTCAATTTAGTTTTTGCTCTTTAATAAGCTGGATTAATAATAACGTGGCTTCACAGTAATTTATATCTAGGTCTATATCCATGCCATAAATCATAAGGCAGAATCTTCTCACTACAATAGTAGGAGACGATTAACTGTGTCTCACCCCAAAAACGCTTTTATTAGTTTATTCAAACCTTTCTCGTTATTAAATGAAGTGTTTTGCCGTTAAAATAAGCTTAGTTCCCTGTTATTTGGATGAATTCAACTCTCACAAACAAGAATCTTGAACTTACCCGTCTAGGGACAATATAAAATTTCTACTATTGTAGATATAATTACGCGCATGAGTGTATATGAGGTCCAGGGGCAATATAAAATTTCTACTATTGTAGATATAAATAATCGAAAAGATACTTCTATTATTCATATTCTTAAGAATTTAGGAAAACTAGAAAATGAAGATATGCTTGAACCCTTGCTATATTTGGTAAATAGCAATAATTCTACCATCAGAACTCTTTCAATCAAAAATTTAGCAAAGTTCCAAAAGATCTCCTTGCTAGATCTATTTATAAAACACGGGTCTAAGGATACTAGTTCGGATGTAAGAAGAGAGGCCGTCTCTGCCATTGGAAGATTACGAAATGAAAAAACCATACCAACTCTGATTGATTTCTTATCAGATAGGGACCCTAAGATAGTTATGCAGGCTATTAGAGGATTGCTAGTTTTTTCTAAGGACAGGCTGGTAAAGAAAGAGCTAAGCGAACTTGCTAACCACCCGAATGAACTGGTTAGAGAAGTCATTGATAGAGAATTTAATAGCAATAGACAGAAGTCAGCCTGTCTAAACAAAACTAAAGAGCATTCTTTGGCAAATCTAGCTGTCTGTGGAGATACCAAGCGGATTTTGGCACATATACCTGAGGAATCAATTCATCTCACCTTTACCTCGCCACCTTATTACAATGCCAGAGATTATTCAATCTACCGCAGCTATGACGACTACCTAAGCTTTTTGGAAAGTATTTTCCAAGAGGTTCATAGAATTACGAAAGAAGGTAGATTTTTCGTCCTTAATACCTCTCCCATTATCATCCCTAGAACCAGCCGTGCTCACTCAAGTAAGAGATACCCTATCCCTTATGATATTCATCATAGATTGGCAAATATGGGATGGGAGTTCATTGATGATATTATTTGGGTGAAACCAGAAGCGAGTGTGAAAAATAGAAACGCTGGTTTCTTACAACATAGAAAACCCTTGGCATATAAACCAAATGCCATTACTGAACATCTGATGGTCTATAGAAAGAAGACTGCGCGGCTCATAGACTGGAATATTAGGCAGTATAGTGATGAGGAAGTAGAAAAGAGTAAGGTCAATGAGAAATATGAGACGACAAATGTTTGGCACATTGCCCCGACTTTTGACAGGGTTCACAGTGCAGTTTTTCCGCTGGAACTATGCGATAGAGTAATCAAGTATTATTCTTTTGTCGGTGATATAGTTTTTGACCCCTTTGCCGGCAGTGGAACACTCGGTAGGTCGGCATTCAAATTGGGAAGGAGTTTCTTTCTAACCGAAGTCCAAGAAGAATATTGCGAAAGAATGAAGCAAATCTTTACTAAGAGTATGGATTTGTTTCATAGCAGAGCTGGAGCTAGGTTTATGACATTTGACGAATTTGTTGCTACAAGAAAAAGCAAAAAACTATGACAATCACAGCAGAAGTAACAAAAAGAATTATTAAGCATCTTTTAAAAGGAGAAGATTACCGAGTTGAGGTTATTGCACTTATCAATGCAACCTTTTTACAATTTGCGATTGATTTTTTTAAGAAAATTGTAGATGCAAAACTAAGGAATGAAAATATTACAGTTGATTGGTATAAGCAAACATTTCTCGTTATTAAATGAAGTATTTTTCCGTTAAAATAGGCTTAGTTCCCTGTTATTTGGATGAATTCAATTCTCATAAACAAGAATCTTGAATTTATTTGTCCAGGGACAATATAAAATTTCTACTATTGTAGATATGGGTAGAGTTAAGAAGTAAGAACGGATTTAGAAGATTTGCTGAAGTATTGGAGGAATTGGCTATTCCTCATCATAAACTAGAAGCGCCTATAGAGAAGAAACTAGATGATGTCCTAGAGAAGATATTCTCTTGATATTGTTTCCAATATTTTTGCCTGCTGCTCTGTCTTCTTCACTTACCTTACCTTCTTTTCCTCCTATTCTCTTCTTTTCTTTTCTCCCACCGCCTCCTATTCTCGTCTTGCGCTTTCCTCCACCTCGTCCTATTCTCTTCTTTTCTTTTCTCCCACCGCCTCCTATTCTCGTCTTGCGCTTTCCTCCACCTCGTCCTATTCTCTTCTTTTCTTTTCTCCCACCGCCTCCTATTCTCGTCTTGCGCTTTCCTCCACCTCGTCCTATTCTCTTCTTTTCTTTTCTCCCACCTCCTCTTATTCTCTTCTTGCTCTCTCTTCCACCTCCTCCTCTTCTCTTCTTCTCTTCTCCTATCCAACATCAACGCTCGTTCCTTCTTTGAGATTTCTCGGTTGTTTATGGGGATTATATACTTTATTAGATAAACCCTTATAGTTTCTCTTTTTTCTGTCATTTTATCTCTCTTTGATAAATTATAGTTCCATTAGCTTGAGCCCACTTTTCAGTAAACCCTACATGTGATATATTATTACCACTTCTATCCAGTTTTCTTTCGGTTTCTTTAACTACTATTTCTGGTTCTAATTCATATATTGCTTTTACTTGTGCCTGATTATGTTTATAAAAAATAGCTAGGTATATTTTACTATTTCTTCTTATACGATTTAAAGATTCCTGTCTTTTATCAGGAGGCGATTTAAACATCCTGTCGAACTGACCCGTGCCCCCTTCCTTACAAGACAAATATTCATAAACTATATTATGATCTTTAAAATCTCTGGCATCTGCATCTCTTTTACCGTGCATAAGTTCATGTCCTAATAGATCAGCCATTATCATCTCTTTAACTAATCCAGATTGTAGTAAATTAGATATGCCTATTGATTCGGCAAGATCAGCTGCCTCTAACACTAATTCTGTTATCTTGCGATAGATGTGAGTTGCCATTCTATATTCTCTTTATATTCTGAATTCATTCTGGCTTTAGATAGATTAATATATCTATCGTTAATTTCAAAAGCTATAAAATTTCTACTATTGTAGATACATACCACAGCTGTAGTTCCTACACCTGAAAATGGATCAAGCACAAGATCCCCTTCATTAGAGCTTGCGAGGACTAGTCTTTCTATTAGCTTCGCTGGCTTTTGTATGGTATTAAGAAGTTCTCTTGATATTAACTCTTTTGATCTATAGGTTAATTGTTTAACATCTCCCCATACATCACCTGGATTCTTGCCGTTAGTATTAAACTTGGTTTTATTAAATTTACCATTAGTTACCGAAGGAACATTTTCACATCTTTGTCGATGAGTTAATTCTACTAACTGGGGAACTCTAATATCATCTAAATTAAAACACTTTGCTTGTTTGCCTTTAACAAAGTAATAGATGACATCGTAATTGTTTGTGTATTTTAGTTTGCCTTGAGATAACCTGCTTGGCTGATACCATATTATTTTAGCTTTACAGTTTAAATACTTTCTGTAATCGACAAAGTCCAAACAATCAGGTTTACCGAACAGATATAAGGCTCCACCTGTTTTTAATTTGGGTGCAAATTCTTTTAATAGATTGAGATTAAACTTTTGAATACTTGGAATATGATCCCAATCATTATCTGTAACTCCGTAAGGACCATCACATATAATTAAGTCAATAGATTCATCGGCTACTTTCCTGATTAGATCTAGCGCATCGCCACAATAAAATTCGTTTAATTTCATTGCTGACTAATCAATTAGTGCTTTGAGATTTCTCGGTTATTTATCGAGGCGGAAGATAGCATTCCCTTAAGCCTGCTTCCACTTAATATTACAGCCGACACTAGGTTTTTGTGGCTCGGGGACTTCTCTATCGGCTAGAACTGCATCCAAAGCCGAACGGATATCCTGGCCAGTTACCGGCTCATTGTTACCTGGTCGTGAATCGTCCAGTTGGCCGCGATAAACACATAGCAGGTCCTTATTAAAGAGGAAAAAGTCGGGGGTGCATGCTGCCTGATAGGCCCTTGCCACTTCTTGACTCTCATCATAGAGATAGGGAAAAGGATAGTTATGTGAAAGCGCCGTCTCTTTCATCTTTGCTGGTCCATCCTGAGGATGGGTCGTCACATCATTAGAACTGATAGCTATAACCTGCACCCCTTTGGGTTGATAGTCTAGTGCCAAAGCGACTAGTTGGTCCTGGACATGGAGGACAAAAGGGCAATGATTACAGATGAACATAATTAAGGAGGCTTTCGCGCCAGCCGCCAAGCTGACTTCCTTGCCGCTTATGGTATCTGGCAAAGTAAAAGAAGGCGCCAGAGTTCCTAAGGGCATCATAGTAGATTGAGTTTCTGCCATAGTTAGTTAAACTTAAAAAAAGCAACCATTTTAAGTGCTATCAACAAGAAATATCCCTAAATGAGTCTCTTTTTAATGCTATTTTTCGCCCCTAAGACGAAAATGAAGAAAAAACTTGTTTTTTAATGAAAAAAAAGTTAAGAAACTCTTGTGATGGTTTGTATAAAGGCAGCTATTCATTTTTAGTATTAACTAAAACCAATTATGTTATTTATTAAAAGATATCTTGCCATTCTCATGGCATCCCAGTTTGCTGTTCTAACTGCTCAAGCAGCAGTGGATCCAAACCTGGCAGACTATAAAAAGGTTAGTGGCGTATCTGGCAGCCTATCAAGTGTGGGTTCGGATACTTTGGCAAATCTTATGACCGAATGGGCAGAGCAGTATAAGAGGTTCTACCCTAGTGTTCAGGTGCAAATCCAAGCAGCCGGTTCTTCAACCGCGCCGCCAGCCCTGATAGAAGGTAGCTCTAACTTCGGTCCCATGAGTCGCCAAATGAAAGACAAAGAGGTGGCGGACTTTGAGAAGAGGTTCGGCTATGCTCCTACTGCTTTCCCAGTTGCCATAGATGCCCTAGCGATATTTGTGAATAAGGATAATCCCATTAAAGGGATGTCTCTTATTCAAGTAGACGCTATTTTCTCATCCACTCGTAGCTGTGGACATGTAGAAGATATAAATCTATGGGGCAAGGCAGGAATGACGGGAAGCTGGAGTAATCGTCCTATTCAGCTATATGGACGCAATTCCGCTTCTGGCACCTATGGTTATTTCAAGGAGGTTGCTCTGTGTAAAGGCGATTATAAAAAATCAGTCAATGAGCAGCCCGGCTCTTCTTCGGTGGTTCAGTCGGTCAGCACTTCGTTGAATGCCATCGGCTATTCGGGCATAGGCTATAGAACGCCAGATGTGCGTGCAATCCCTCTAAGTAAAGAAGGAACCAGCTATGCCGAGCCAACCGTAGCACAGATCGAAGCAGGTAATTATCCTTTGGGGCGTTTTCTTTGGGTTTATGTTAATAGGGTGCCAGGTCGCAGCTTGCCGCCCTTAGAAAAAGAGTTCTTACGGATGATCTATTCTAAGGAAGGCCAACAAGTGGTTGAGAAAGATGGTTATTTCTCATTACCAGCTAAGGTGGCAGAGCAGTATTTGAAGCAACTAGACATCTAGAACCGCTCAAGGCTGCAATTAGACTCGGCTAGCCTTTGGCTGTCGGGTCTTTTTTTGTCTCAAGATAGCGCTGATGCTCTAATTCGTATTGGTGCTTTGATGCCTCAAATTAGCGCCAACTGACTACGAGGGGATCTATGCCATTTGGGACAATGACACAGATATATTTGGCGATGAGGACAAGCCATTGGCTGTCTGGTGTGATAAGGATAATAATGGAAGGATTGAAGCGGATGAAAAAACCGATAACAATCTTATTTGGGGCTTTGGTGAGTCGAATGAATATCCCGCCATTCGCTGCACTCCGCTAGCCCCTGCCGAGTGGCGTGGCTGGTGGTTCTTGAATAGAACTGACCAACCCCAACTCAACCAGACCCGCTTAGAACGAGTGGTTTCCCTAGCTTCAACCGAACTGGCTAGGACAGAAGAACTCCCGCTAGCCCCGTTCAGACAATCTGCTTCCCTCCTTAAACTAATACCTTAGTATTCCTTGTGATAGAATAAGCGATGTAGATATGATAGAACCTTATGAAGTCATTTTTATTATTAATTAGCTATTCGTTTTATGAGTGCTTTAATATGGCTATAATTATCATATGATGACGGCATTCTCTTTTTTTGGCAAAAGACTTTCTCATAATGATTTTTCCTTAAACTGATGTCTTAGTATTCCTCATCCTTGTGATAGAATAAGCGATGTAGATATGATAGAACCCTATGAAATCATTCTCATTATTAATTAGCTATTCGTTTTATGAGTGCTTTAATATGGCTATAATTATCATATGATGGCGACATTCTCTTTTTTGGCTAAAAGCTTTCTCATAATGATTTCTCCTTAAACTGAGATCTTAGTATTTCTTGTGATAGAATAAGCGATATAGATATGATAGAACCTTATGAAGTCATTCTCATTATTAATTAGCCATTCGTTTTATGAGTGCTTTAATATGGCTATAATTGTCATATGATGACGGTATTCTCTTTTTTGGCAAAAGGCTCTCTCATAATGATTTCTCCTTAAACTGAGATCTTAGTATTCCTTGTGATAGAATAAGCGATGTAGATATGATAGAACCCTATGAAGTCATTTTTATTATTAATTAGCTATTCGTTTTATGAGTGCTGTAATATGGCTATAATTATCATATGATGGCGTCATTTTCTTTTTTGGCAAAGGGCTCTTATTTAGCTAAGAGCTTTTATTTAGCTACCTTCTCTTCTATGCTTTCTTTATTTAGGCTGCTATTAGGTCGGCTCTTATCTTCCATGCCCTCTGCTTCCTTTATCCCTGCCCCCCCCCCCCCCCCACTTTGCGAGATGAGGCGGTTTCTCTTCTTTTTAGTTGGGGCTGGTTTCTTATCGATTGTTCTTACTGCTTGTGCTGGCGGCGGGAGCAGTGGTTCAGGTGGGGACGGTGGTCTGGGGGCTCTTGAGGTGAATCTCACTTTTGCTCCTATGAGCGGCGGTTTTCGCATAGGCAACCAATCGGACTTTGGCGATATGGTTTCTTTGGACATCACGGCGACCAGTGGAGGCAATGTAGAAGAGAGAGATATCAACATAACCGAATTTGCTGATGACAGCTATGATTTTATTAATCTAGCTGACCTAGATTGGAAGTTTCAGATTACCGGGACTCTTGGTGATGGCAGGCAGCAGGAGGTGAAGATAGTTTTTACTTGGCAAGAGAATCGAGATGATCACGCGGGGGATGGTATTCGGTCAGGGGTGGATACAGATGGGGATAGGCGAGCGGATAGTGTGGATGAGGATGATGATAATGATAGGGTTTTGGATGGTAGGGATAATTGCCGGCTTGTTGTAAATCCCGCACAGAATAATACCGATGGTGATACTGAAGGGGATGCTTGCGATGGGGATGATGATAATGATGGGTTGGATGATGATGATGAGAAAGAGCGACTGAGCAATTCAGCTGGAGTGAGTTGTTCGCTGTTAGCGGATTGTGATGGGGATAGTGTCAGAGATATAGATGAAGTGGCGGCAAATTGTGTAATAAAAGCTGATTGCGATGATGATAGGGTGGAGGATAGGAATGAGGCAGCTGGATGTGTATTAGATAGGGATTGCGATAGGGATAGTGTAGTGGATGAAGCGGACATAGATGATGATGGGGATGGGTTGATAGAGATAGCCACGCCGGCGCAGTTGGATGAAGTGAGGCATGCTCTAAGTGGCAATGGGAGCAGGTCAGCGGAAAATGCGGCGCTTGATACCACTGGCTGTGGTGGTGATGGTGGCATTACTTCTTGTTCTGGCTATGAGCTGGTTGCGAATATAAGTCTTGCCGCTTATAGAGCTGGCAAAGGCTGGCAACCCTTGGGTCATGATACAAATAATTCTGCAGATCTATGTCAAGGAGCTGCTTTTAGTGGGACTTTTGAGGGCAATGGCTGGACGATTAGTGATTTGAATATTAGTCGTTCAGGTGAGGATTGTGTGGGCTTGTTTGGTCATGTGGCTGCAGATGCGATGATTCGCAATTTGACTCTTCATGCCGAGAGAATGGCAGGTAGGGATCTCGTAGGCGGTCTGGTAGGGGCTGGCGTGGGGTCTAGGATTCATTCTTCATCGGTTGTGATGGAGAATATTAGGGGCTATAGAGTGGTCGGTGGTTTAGTGGGGTGGGGTCGCGAGGCTCGGATTGATTCTTCTTCGGTTGTGGTGGCTGAGGTGAGAGGAGTTGGTAGCGGTAGAATTCCTCGTGCATCTATAGGTGGTCTGGTGGGGGATGGTCTCAGGGCTCGGATTGTTTCTTCATCGGTTGTGGTAGCTGAGGTGAGCGGGGATGAGAATGTAGGTGGTCTGGTGGGGGATGGGACAAGTGCTCAGGTTCGTTCCTCTTCGGTTGTGGCAGGTGAGGTGAGCGGGGATAATAATGTGGGCGGTCTGGTGGGGGATGGTGGTTCTTCGGCTCGGCTTCATTCTTCTTCGGTTGTGGCGGGTGCAGTGAGAGGAGGGAGTAATAGTGTAGGCGGTTTGGTGGGGATTAGTCACTCGAGTTCGATTTTTTCTTCTTTGGTTGTGGTGGAGGAAATTACAGGTGTTACTTTTGTAGGGGGTTTAGTGGGGGATGGTCAATCGGCTCGGCTTCATTCTTCATCGGTTGTGGTGGGTGAGGTGAGCGGGAAGGATGATATAGGCGGTCTGGTGGGAAGCCTTGGCCGTGATGATGATGGTCGGGTTGCTTATTCTTATGTAGTTTCAGGCAGTCCTACTCCTATGCTGGTTGGGTTTGGAAGCGGAACTGGAAATGCTTCCTATTGGGACAGTGATACTAGTGGTATAGATACTGGCAACCATGGTGAAGCCAAGACCACTAATCAGCTTCGGATGCCGACTGGTTATGATGGGATTTATGCCAGTTGGGACGAGGATATGGATATATTCGGTGATGATGACGAGCCATTGGCGGTCTGGTGTGACGAGGATAATAGCGGGGACATAGAGTCAGAAGAACGAATCTCTGACAATCTCATTTGGGACTTTGGCACTTCAAGTCAATATCCTGCCATTCGCTGCCCTCCGCTAGCCCCTGCCGAATGGCGTAGCTGGTGGTTCTTGAATAGCACTGACCAACCCCAACTCAACCAGACCCTTTTAGACGAAAGGCTTCCCTCCTTAAACTAACAACTGGCGTCAACTATACATCCGTCACTTAGCTGGTTAATTTTGACTAGCCTCTCAACCGAAATAGCGTAGCTATTTGAATGGGGGATGGTGTAGCTGGTGGTCTTTAGATGGGAGTGGCGACCCCAACTCAACCAAACTCGGTTAGACAACGCCTTGAGCCCCAATAGAAATTAGTTTAGAATTTCTATGCCATTCAATCTAAGAGCTAGAATAGAAACCAGAAGCTGCGACAGTCCTAATTATGGCTCTTCTTTTTACACCTTTTTCTCTAGGCAATCCAACCTATAGTCTTTTCTCCAATAAATCAATAATAGTTTGGTAGGCTGTAGCTTTTTTTGCTTTAGATTTAAAATAAGCTAGCAAAAGCCACAGGGTCTTTTTTTCTGGGAAGAGCACTAGAACAATTTCATTGAAAACCCTATCATTCTCAAGAATCTTTTTATAAACCCTCGGTGATAAGTCTTTGATTTCATCAAATGAGCTAGCTGGATTGAGATCAAAATTCGTCACCGGGAATTCGGGAATCCCGGCCTTCCATTTTTTCAAATATTTTAATATTTGATTCCATCCCCTAGCATGATTGAAGAACCCAAACAGCTCTTTACCATAGAAAAGATATAGTTCAGCCTTAGAATCTTTTGTCATTTGAGCTAATTCTGCTTGATAGTAGGTTTTGTTTTTCTTTAAATGAGGATCAATAAAATAAATAATACCAATGAGATTATTTTTAGTATGCTTATTAACCATTCCCTCTAATTTTTTCTTAAAGTTATTAGTTTGCCCCCGCTTTTTTGTTGAATCATGGTCATCTCTTATTTTTTGCTCAATGAAATATATTCCATCATTGTCTTTAAAGCATTGGTCAAGTTTTAATTTGTCGCCACTACTATCAACCAGTTCCTTTGTTAAGATTTCATAATTGAGTTCCCGTAGATACTCCTCAATAATCTTCTCGAAAGCATCACCAAAACGAATTTCGTGTGATTGTAATAAATTTTGTAAAATCTTTGCGTTCGGCTTTTATATCTATCTGGCTGTTCAGCAACTTTTCGAATTAAGTCTGCCTTTGATTGCTCAAAAATGGTTCTATTAAGGATAGCCTTAAAATTCTTATATTGCACAGCCTTAAGTTAGATTATGTTTAATATACCGACTGCGTATTTCATCAAGCAAGACTAGGTCACCTCTATTGAGCAGATACCAGAAGGTCCAACCATTGTTAGCACTCTTGCCCAGAATTGCTGCGCTTATTTTATGAATGGAACCAGTTTGCCCGTTCCATTTCAAGGTTGCATTTGATAAGATTCTTGCTTTGTATTTCTTATCCTTTGAATAAAGAAAGTCTCCTACATTAACAAATCCTGTTTCAACCAAGTTGCCAAAAGGCACTTTTGGTTTTCTCTCCTCAATCGCGTAGGATAAAAATTCATTTTCTATCTTTTCGATTTCCTTGAGTCTGTTGTTGGCTACTTTGATATAAACGGCTTCTTTCTCTATGCCAATAAAATTGCGCCCAAGCTTTTTGGCAACCGCCGCTGTCGTCCCACTCCCCGTGAAAGGATCCAAAATCACATCATCCAGCTTAGAAGTAGCTAGGATAATCCTAAACAACAGGGCTTCTGGTTTTTGAGTTGAATGTGCCTTCTTACCATTAAGTTTGATCCGCTCCTTGCCACTGCATATGGGAATATACCAATCGCTTCTCATTTGCTTGTCATCACCGAAAGCCTTCATAGATTTGTAATGAAAGGTGTATCTTGATTTTTGGCTTTTGGCTGCCCAGATGAGTGTCTCTTGAGCATTGTTAAATCTGGTTCCCTTGAAGTTAGGCATAGGGTTGGTCTTAATCCACACAATATCATTTAGTATCCAGAATCCCAAATCTTGCATGATTTTGCCGACCCGAAAAATATTGTGATAACTACCGATAACCCAAATCGTGCCATCTTTTTTCAATATTCTTTTACAGCCTTCAAGCCAACTACGAGTGAATTGGTCATACTGGTCAAATGAGGAGAACTGGTCCCACCTATCATCTACCGCAGCTACTTTTGTTTGATTTGGACGATAAAGTTCTCTTTGCAGCTGTAAATTGTATGGAGGGTCGGCAAAGATAAGGTCAATAGAATTCTCTGCAATTTGCTTTAGTAGCTTTATGCAGTCCCCTTTGATAATTTGGTTTAAGTATCTCTTCATACTAATCATTTAATCATCGATGATGAGTTTCATTATTGGTGGATTAACATTTAGAGTGCAGCACCTGTGCCAAATTATAATCTATCTCGCTTTAATACTTTTGCTTCTTTCTGTAAGCGGCTAATGGCTATATCACAATATTTCTTATCAATATCAACTCCAACCCCCTTTCGCTTGTGCTGACTTGCAGCGATAAGCGTTGAGCCACTTCCAAGAAACGGATCAAGAACAGTATCGCCAACAAAACTGAACAGCTTTAGGCAGCGGCGTGGCAGCTCAAGTGGAAATGCGGCTGGATGTCCGCCTGCTCCTTTTTTACTCTGGCCGCCGAATGTCCATACTCCATTTGTCCAAGCCATAAATTCTTGCTTGGTGATGTCGTTCTCTTTCTTCGCATTGCTCTTTTTCCAGTTCTTTTTATACAGCACCAAGATTACCTCAACTGGTGCAATGACATAAGGAGCGGAAGCGGACATCCATGAGCCCCAAGCGGTTCGGCGAGAGATATTGCCCTCATTCCAAATGATAGTTGAGTGATAATGCCAACCAAGCTTACGGGCAATGGTTGTAATATCGGCGCAGACCGCCTGTTGCCCTCCTTTGTTTTTATCAAGCGGGATATTCAGGCAAAAGCGGCCATCGTCTTTTGCCAGAAGATAACATTTTTTCAGCCACTTTTCAGTAAATGCTAGATAGTCTTTATAGGACAAATCATCTTTGTGATAGTTATAGTGAATATCTATGTTATAGGGAGGTGAGGTGATGATGAGGTCAATGGAAGATTCTGGGATAGCGGTTATTGTCAGAATATCATTTTTGTAGATGAGGATATTATCCTGTTTGAAATAAGGCGCGTGCCTTATATTTGGTGCATCCTGTTTAGTGGCTGTTTCTGGCATGGGCTTAATAAAACAGACCCAGCAGCTGAGCGGCTTGTATGGCAACTTGTATGAGGAAGCAGGTCTTTTGTGTTCTCAATTTCTTGGTGTTGTTTGCTAGCTGCTATTATATTAGCATATAAATTAAAACTTACATATGGTCTGCCACCAACAGCTCTGCCGCAATACTGAGGACTGGTGACCATATTTTGCTAATGGGGATAACATTTGCCGCTCTTCTCCTTGTGCCTTACAACAGACAGGGGGCTTGTCGGGTTTATCACTTTGCTGATACTAATTGGACTATCTTCCTTTTATAATTCTGGTAGGATTAGCTATTCATCTTTTATTAGTTAGATTCATTAGTTAGAATAGTAAATCAAAGGTTTCAATATAAGCTAGGCTTTTGATGTTTCCTAATGGATGAGCCTCATCCTTTTCTTCAAAGAAATCCTTGTTAAATAGATGTTAGATAGATTCCCTTATTAAGTTTCGCTGATTTTAGATTTTCATATGACTAGAGCTTTAGCCATTAGTGCAAAGTCGCTTCCCCTTGGGCTGATGGTGATTTTGTTCTTCTTTCCCTTGATCTTAGGGTTGATTTGGCTCTTCTTGCCTGCCTTCGGCTATTTTCCCGCGCTCGGGCTGGATCGCCTCAGCTTGGATATCTGGCGTGCTTTTTTCACTGCCCCCGGTCTCTTAACTGCCTTAGGACTCACTGTTTTCACTGGGGTTGTGGCAACTGCCTTGTCTTTTGTTATCGCCCTGTTTATAGTTGCAACCTTCTATACCCGCGGCATCTATAAGACACTACAAAATATCCTCGCTCCATTGCTTGCTATTCCTCACCTAGGGATTGCGATAGGCTTGGCATTTCTTTTGGCGCCAAGTGGATTTTTTCTTCGGCTAGCTGCCTGGTTGCTGAATTGGCAGCAGCCGCCTCAGATTGCGACTGTGCCAGATCATTGGGGGCTGACCCTCATTCTTGCGCTCTGTCTCAAGGAGATTCCCTTCTTGCTGTTCATCATTAACGGTGCCCTAGCCCAAATAAACGCAGCTGCCTATCTCAAGATGGCGCGCTCACTTGGCTATTATCCTATGATAAGTTGGTTTAAGGTGATCTTACCGCAGATTTACGGTCGTATTCGCTTGCCCCTCTTCATTGTCTTTATCTTCTCTTTGAGTGTAGTGGATATGGCGCTTATTTTGGCGCCAAATGCTCCGCCTCCTTTCGCGGTTCTCTTGTTGGAATGGTTCTATCATCCAGACCTATCAAGGCGCGCCATCACGGCGGCTGGTGGAGTTTTCTTTTTATTCTTAGTGATCTTGTTAGGAGTGGCTTTTTATATTATTGAGAAACTCGTGGCGCGTCTATGGGCATGGCGATTGTGGCAGGGGGTAAGAGGCAGCCGATCTCCTTTCTTCACTGCCCTTTCCTATTTTGTTTTTCTTCTCATCAGCCTATTGGCTTTTGGCAGCTTGATTATGATCTTGATATGGTCTTTCGCTAATTCGTGGCGATTTCCTAATCTGCTCCCGAGTGGATTAGGTTTGGATACTTGGAACTCTTATCATCTGTCTGATGCTCTACTGGGCAGCATCTCTATTGCGCTTATAGTTTCCTTTCTGAGCCTAGTTGCCACTGTCGCTCTGTTGGAAAGTCGCAAGAACATCGCCCAGCCGCTCAACCCTTTATGGTTCTACATTCCTCTACTGATACCTCAGATAGTATTTCTTTTTGGTTTTGATCTGCTGTTGTTGCTGTTGAATATTCCCGCCTGGCTGGGCGTCTTGTGGGCACACTGGTTCTATGTTCTTCCCTATGTTTTTCTCATATTAAATGAGTCCTATCGCAACTTTGATAGTCGCTATGAACAGACCGCCTATGGACTTGGTCATTCGCAGCTAAGCACCTGGTTGCGGGTAAAACTTGCTATTCTCTTTCGTCCTCTTATGTATACCTTTGCGATTGCTTTTGCGGTTAGTATCAATGAATATCTTCCTACCTTGATAGCAGGCAAAGGACAGATTACTACTCTCACTACTGAAATGGTCGCTCTGGCATCAGGAGGCGATCGCCGTATAATTGGAGTTACTGCCATGACCCAGTCTCTTTTGCCCTTTACTTTTTTTATGATTGCCTTGCTCTTGCCTAATCTACAAGCTCGTAATCGGCGCGGCCTTGCCCTATGAGAGAACAGAGTCTGAGCTTGAAAAACTTAACCCTGACGATTAATGACAAGGTCTTGATTCAGAACCTCTCTTTTGGGGTTAAGGGCGGCGAGATCCTTACATTGATGGGTCCAAGTGGCTGTGGCAAGTCTTCTATTCTTAACTTTATCTGCGGTAGCCTGAGCCGCGGCTTTGATGCGGAAGGTGAGGTATGGCTCAATGGGACTCATATTAGCTATTTGGCTGCTGAAAAGAGGAGAATAGGGATATTGTTTCAAGATGATTTGTTATTTCCTCATCTCTCGGTGGCAGCAAATCTTGCCTTTGGTGTGCCGGCTAGCATAAGAGGACAGGAGCGCAGGGAACGGGTGGCTAGCGCTCTTGCCGTCAGCGGTTTGGAAGACTATGGTAAGCGAGACCCAGCTACCCTATCGGGCGGGCAAAGAGCCCGTATTGCAGTGATGCGCACCCTATTAGCCGAACCACAGGCAATTTTACTGGATGAGCCTTTCAATAAACTGGATTCTGCTCTCCGCAATAAATTTCGCCATTTTGTTTTCTCTCACATCCGTAAGGCTTTCTTGCCTTGTATTCTAGTGACCCATGATAAGGAGGATGCGCAATCCACTAATGGTAGAATAATAGGATTAACCAATATGGCTTGATGGCTTGATTAATCCATTTTTACCCCTTAAGTAGAATGCTATAACCATGAAAGACTATTATCAAATTTTAGGAGTGAGCCGCAATGCGGATGAGGCGGATATTAAGCAGGCCTATCGCAAGATGGCAAAGCAGTATCATCCAGATAAGAATCCCGGCAATAAGCAAGCGGAACAGAAATTTAAGGATGTCAATGAGGCTTTTGGCGTTCTTGGCAATAAGACCAAGCGACAGGAATATGATACCTTTGGCACCAGCGGCGGCCAACAAGGATTCAGTGGCGATTTCAGTAGTGTTTTTGAGGGGTTTGGCGACATCTTTGGCGATATTTTCGGTGGTGGTGGCAATCAACGGGCGGCTCTTCGCTATAGACTAGCCATAGACTTTGCCGAAGCCTGTTCGGGTGTTGTCAAGAATATCAAGGTTCCTATCAGAAATACTTGTGAAAGATGTAAGGGTAGCGGCGCAAAGGACGATAAGAGCATCAGAGAATGTAGCCATTGTGGCGGTAGTGGAGTGATGCGAATGCAAAGGGGTATGTTTAGTATGCAGCAGACCTGTCGGGCATGTGGTGGCAGAGGGTCGGTGGTCACTGCTATCTGCCCGACCTGTGGGGGAGAAGGGGAGACTTCTACTCCTAAGGAAATAAGAGTGACTATACCGGCTGGAATAAATGATGGTGATAGCTTGCGTCTAAAAATGGAGACAAACGATCTCTTTATTGAAGTGCAGGTGCGCCGTCATCCCTTTTTCTTGCGCAGCAGACAGGATCTGTTATGTGAGATACCTATTAGCTTTGTCAATGCAGCCTTGGGCGGGACGGTTGAGTTTGAATCATTACAAGGCAAATTGTCTTTACGCATACCGCCAGGCACTCAATCGGGCAAGATATTTCGCTTGCGCGGTAAGGGAGTTCCTTATATGGATAGCAATCAAATTGGCGACCTGCTATGCACTATCCGAGTAGAAACGCCTATTAATCTCAACAGCGATCAGCAATCTCTATTACGGCAGTTGGATGAGAGTTTGAATCAAGACAAGGTGAGTCATTCGCCAAGCAAATCTAACTGGAAAGACAAGGTTCGGTCTTTTTTTCATTGATATCAGAGGAAGCGGGCAACTTCCTTTATAATTTGGGAATTATATCCAATCTTCCACCAATCCATAAATTCCCTTATTTTTTTGCCTTCTTTTTGACGAGCGTCTATAAAAGAAAATCTGTAAAGCGATTAAACTTCGCTTCCTCTATTGGCGGAAGGTCTGACCGTAAATGGGCTTGCTTTTTATAGCTGCTTCGCTTCTTCTGGGGCTTTCTTTTTCATAATATCCTTTTTTATAGAAAATAGTATATAATTCCCTATAATTTTTAATCCTGTGGATAAGAGTTTGGATCAAGACAAGGTGAGTCATTCGCCAAGCAAATCCAACTGGAAAGACAAGGTTCGGTCTTTTTTTCATTGATATCAGAGGAAGCGGGCAACTTCCTTTATAATCTATAATCCTGCTGATTACAGAAGCAGCAATAAAGAGGTAGAAATACAAAGAAATAGAATACAAACCAATGACAGACTTCGAAATATATACTTGGGACAAGGGAAATGCTCTTGCTCCCGTCATCTTCTTAGAGGAGGTAAAGGCTACTTATCATATGATTCCTACCAACCCTGAATCTCGGCTGGTCAAAAAGGAATTGGTCAAAATAAGTTCCCTCGGGGAGGTGCCAGTCTTGGTAGACAGGCGTAAAGACAAGAAAAATGCAAGTGTCTTTGGCACTTCGGCAATCCTGTTGTATCTTGCTTTGGATGCGCATAAATTGATCTCGCCATTGCCGAAACTCTATACGGAAACATTGCAGTGGCTTTTCTGGCAAGAAAGGACGGTCTGCGGCACTATTCTTGTCTATCAACAGGCGTCAGACGACAAGGCACAGAATAAATGCCGCTTATCCCTGAAAAAAGCGTTTAAGAGGATAGATTCTCGGTTGAGACGCCATTCCTATTTGGCAGAGGAGTTTTCGATTGCCGATTTAGCCCTTTTCTGTTTGGTGCGAAAGCCCGAGGAATATGGCATCTGGGTCAATGAATATACTAATTTACGCAACTGGATAACTCGTATTAGCAATCGGGTCGCTACCAAGAAAACTTTGGAAATTAAATTTTACTAGGCTGCCATCTGTGGCATCCTTGCTTGAACGCTGAGGCATCTAGAAGTGCAAATTAGAAGCACAAAAAAGAAAGAGCCCTCAGCCCCAAACTAGAAGAGCCTTCAGCCCAAGATTAGATCCTTCAGCCCAAGATTAGAGCCTTCAGCCCAAGATTAGAGCCTTCAGCCCAAGATTAGAGCCGCCCTCCTAAAACCAGAGCCTCGTTAGAGCAACCGTTGAATTGCTTGTAACCCGAACCCCAAGACTACTGATTAGCAAGAAGATGAAGGATCTAAGGATCCAATGAAGGCTTCTTTACTGAGTACTTAAAGTATTTGAATGAAATAAGTAGCAGCTGCTATGGCTACGGCAAGCACGCCGGCGCTCGTTGCAGAACTTAGCAGCATAATCTTAGTCATTTCAATTTGAGATTGTTTTATATCACTTCGCAGCTCGGCCATTGATTTATCCACATGGGAGCGCAGCTCGGCCATTGATTTACCCACATGGGAGCGCAGCTCGGACAGCTCTCGTCGCAGCTCGGTCATTTCACCTCGTAACTTAGTCATTGAGCTATCCACATGAGAATGCAGCTCAGTCTTTGAATTGTCCACATGGGAATGCAGCTCAGTCTTTGAATTGTCCACATGGGAGCGTAGCTTATTAATGGCATATTCTAAAGTGATAGAGCGCATGTCGCTGCGAGCCGCTTCAGTTGCGGCCGCGCGTGCGTCCTTTTCTTTGGCACCGGCGTTTTTCAACGCGTCATACATTAATGTATTCATTAGTGAGTTTGTATTATTAAATTGCATAATAGCGGGTGTTATTATTTTTGATAAATTTTACTATAGCCCTTCTTGTGTTATTAATAACTACTTGAAGGCAGGATTATAACAATCCTTCTATTATTATAGAGCTATATGGTTCCATTTCAAATTGAATTTTGTTTGAATTTGGTTCTTGGAAGCACGAGTTAGATGCGTGAAAAAGAGCCTTCAGCCCCAAACTAGAGAAGCCTTCAGCCCAAGATTAGAGCTTCCCTCCCAAAACTAGAACCTCGTTAGAGCAACCGTTGAATTGCTTGTAATCTAAATGCCAAGACTATTGATTAGTAAGAAGGCGAAGGACCCAGTGTGACTTAATTAAAGCCTCTTTATAGCTACTGTATTTGCGGCAGCTGAATTAGAAGAAATACCCTACAACTCCTATAGCTACGGAAATCATTATACCGACTCCGCCAATTCCAATAAGAAGCTTATTTGTATTCTTGTTCGAATTATTGTGATTATCTTGCATGACCTTTATAACGTCGTTTGCGGACCTTGCTTCCATTTTACTAAAAGATCTATCCACATGAGAACGCAGCTCGGCCATCTCACGTCGCAGCTCGGTCATTGAGATATCCACATGAGAGTGCAACTTGGTCATTGAGCTATCCACATGAGAGAGTAGCTTGGTCATTGAGATATCCACATGGGAACCAAGCTCGGCCATCTCACGTCGCAGCTCAGCCATTGATTTATCCACATGGGAACGCAGTTCAGTCATTGAGCTATCTACATGAGAGCCTAGGTTATTAATGGCATATTCCAAAGTGATAGAACGAAAGTCGCTGCGAGCTGCTTCAGTTGCGGCCGCGCGTGCGTCCTCTTCTTTGACACCGGCGTTTTTCAACGCGTCATACATTAATGTATTCATTAGTGAGTTTGTATTATTAAATTGCATAATAGCGGTTGTTATTATTTTTGATAAATTTTACTATAGCCCTTCTTGTGTTATTAATAACTACTTGAAGGCAGGATTATAACAATCCTTTTACTATTATAGAGCTAAATAGTTGGATTTCAAATTGAATGTTGTTTGAATTTTCTTCTTGGAAATATTAGGAGCGCGAATTAGAAGCGCAAAAAGAGCGCAAAAAGAAAGAACCCTCAGCCCAAAACTAGGGCCTTGTTAGAGTATCTGTAATCGTCAGTTTGCCACCAAGACGCCAGATGAGATAGAGAAGAATAGAAAACAGACGAGTGCTTCCGCCCCAAAAGAGCCTTCCACCCAAAAGATCTTTCAGTCTCAGCGGGTTCTTAGAGCAGGGTTGCTTTGGTTCAATAGCTTATCTATCTTATGATGCAGCAGAGCGGGGCTGGGAGTGGTGGTGCGCCAAGGTCTCAGCGGGTTCTTGGAACAGGATTGCTTTGGTTCAATAGCTTATTTATCTTATGATGCAGTAGGGCGGGGGCTGGGAGTGGTGAATAGGGGTGGGTTTGTTGTTGCGGTTGGATCTTATGATGCAGCAAAGCGGGGCTGGGAGTGGCGGTGAGCCAAGGTCTCAGCGGGTTCTTAGAGCAGGGTTGCTTTGGTTCAATAGCTTATCTATCTTATGATGCAGCAAAGCGGGGCTGGGAGTGGCGGTGCGCCACGGTCTCGGCGGGTTCTTGGAACAGGGTTGCTTTGGTTCAATAGCTTATCTATCTTATGATGCAGTAGGGCGGGGGCTGGGAGTGGCGGTGCGCCAAGGTCTCAGCGGGTTCTTAGAGCAGGGTTGCTTTGGTTCAATAGCTTATCTATCTTATGATGTAGTAGAGCGGAGCTGGGAGTGGCGGTGCGCCAAGGTCTCAGCGGGTTCTTGGAACAGGATTGCTTTGGTTCAATAGCTTATTTATCTTATGATGCAGTAGGGCGGGGGCTGGGACTGGTGAATAGGGGTGGTTTGTTGCGGTTGGATCTTATGATGCAGCAAAGCGGGGCTGGGAGTGGTGGTGCGCCAAGGTCTCAGCGGGTTCTTAGAGCAGGGTTGCTTTGGTTCAATAGCTTATCTATCTTATGATGCAGCAAAGCGGGGCTGGGAGTGGCGGTGCGCCACGGTCTCAGCGGGTTCTTAGAGCAGGATTGCTTTGGTTCAATAGCTTATCTATCTTATGATGCAGCAGAGCGGGGCTGGGAGTGGTGAATAGGGGTGGTTTGTTGCGGTTGGATCTTATGATGCAGCAAAGCGGGGCTGGGAGTGGTGGTGCGCCAAGGTCTCAGCGGGTTCTTAGAGCAGGATTGCTTTGGTTCAATAGCTTATCTATCTTATGATGCAGCAGAGCGGGGCTGGGAGTGGCGGCAATCCTCAGGCTAATTCCTTCTAATAGTTGCCAGGCATCGACATCCGTTGCTCCTTTGACTGCTCGGTCGGCTAGGCTTGCCATTACCAATAGTTGCAATAGTCTCTTTCGGTTAGTTCCCCTAAATCTTCCTAATGCTTTGCTGAAGAGAGGACGACGAAAGGACTGAGCGCCTAGCCTCCCCCAGTTCGGCTGAGCCGTTTCGGTGAGCAGCCAAAGTTTGCGGAGATCTCCTACGAGAGCGCTGATAATTATATAAGGAGGGACCTGCTTCATTCTTAGTAAATTTAGGATGCGATGGCAACCTATGGCATCGCCTTCTAGCGCGCTATTGCTTAGGGCAAAAGACTCATAGAGAGAACCATCGCTAGCGGATTTTATTAACAGGTTATAGTCTACTTCTTCGTTATCATGGTAAAGAGCCAGCTTCTCTATCTCTTGGTTCGCATTATGTAGATTGTCCACATTTTGGCTGGCTAGAAAAGCCAAAGCCTTGTCGCTGATTTTTAGCTCTGCTTTGGCGGCTCGTTTTTTGAGCCATTCAATGTATTGAGCCCCCTTAGGTCGATAGAGGACGAATAGCTGCCCGCTTCGCTCTAAGAGGGCGATGGCTTTGCGTTTGCGTTGTGCCTTGGTAAGATAGGGCAACCCAATGATGAGAAAAATGTCCTCGGTGGTTTTGGTAATCAACTCTATCAATAGGCCTTCTGTTTCCTTGGCTAGCTGTTCTTGGCGGCACCTTAGCTCTATCAAAGTTTTAGTGGCAAAAAGAGAAGGGGTCTCTACCGCATTTAGCATGGTTGCTTTATCCTGAGGTTCGTCCAACACAAAGCTTCTTCGTTCATCGAAGCCTTGTTGGATGGCTTGTTGTTTGAGCTGTTGCGTTTTTTCTTCTTTTAGAAGTAATTCGTTACTAGAGACGCCATAGATAGTCTTTTTCATTATGACAGCTGCACTAGGGCTCTGATGAGTTGGCGAGCAAGCCGATGGGTAATTCCATCCATTAGCTCCTCTTCTTGGCGGTAAAAGGCGCTAAGCGGTTCGGTGGCAATTAGATTATCACTGGCGCTTAGGCTACCACTAAACTCTTGTTCAGCGATTTGGATATCATAATGAACCAAACAGCGAATCCGATAATCACTAACATCAGACCCCTTCGGCGCTAACAGAAGAGGAGTTCGCTGGCAGTTGGGCCCCTGTAGAGAGATATGGCTATGGGCTTCGTCAGCCCTGTTGGTTACCTCGGCGCCTCTTCTTTCTAATAGACGAGTGAGGCTTAGGGTGAAGTAATAGCCGTCCCGTCCTTCGCTCTTAATGTGAATGGGACCCAAGGGCGAAAAGGCATTCTCCCTTTGAGTAGCACAGGCAAGGCATAGACAGCAGCCAAGAACAACAATTAGCCATTGGCAATGGCACTTGCAATGGCACTTGCAATAGCACTTAAGGACGAATGACAAAGTTGACCAGTTTGCCGGGAACATAGATGACCTTAAGCGGCTTACTCTGTTGAAGGTATTTACTCACCGCCTCAGCCGCACTAGTTTTTACATTCTCTTCCGTCTCATTAGCATCAATGAGAATGCGATTACGGAGTTTGCCATTGACCTGAATCACCATTTCCAAATTCTTTCGCACCAAGGCGGATTCATCCACTTCTGGCAAAGGCTGATCCATCACCAGCCCCTCTTCGCCAAAGACCTGCCACAACTTTTGGGTAATGTGAGGTGTAAAAGGTGCGAGCATAAGTATCAGGTTGTTCAGACATTGGCGCACTAGTGCTCTATCCTTTTCTGAGGCTACTGGATAGCGGTTAATGCTATTGAATAATTCCATCATCGCGGCAATGGCGGTATTGAAACTTTGTCGCCTGCCAATATCGTCCTTGACTCTTTTTAGCGTGCTATGCATCTTGGCGTTTAATCTCATCTGTGCTTCATTTAGTTGGGTAGGCACTTCAAGGACGGGTGAGGCAAATTCATTTGCCAGTTGCCAAAATCTCTTAAGAAAACGGAATGCCCCCGCCACCCCGCTCTTAGACCACTCCAGGCTCTGAGTTGCCGGCGCAGCAAAGAGCATATAGAGCCTCACAGTATCGGCGCCATATTGCTTGATGAGATCGGCTGGATCCACTATGTTTCCTTTTGATTTGGACATAGCCGCCCCGTCTTTCAACACCATTCCTTGAGCCAGGAGGCGCAAGAAAGGTTCTCTGCCATTGGATACTTTCTTGCCGCCTTTATTGAGCAAATCATCCATACACTTATAGAAGAAACGAGCATATAGCAGGTGTAAGATGGCATGTTCCACTCCACCAACATATTGATCCACTGGCAACCAATAGGCACCCCGCTCATCCATCATAGCATGGTTGGAATCGGCACAAGCAAAGCGCGCATAATACCATGAGGATTCGACAAAGGTATCAAAGGTATCTGTGTCTCGTTTG
The DNA here is from genome assembly GCA_965215225.1 of Gammaproteobacteria bacterium. GTDB lineage: Bacteria > Pseudomonadota > Gammaproteobacteria > CBDBNL01 > JAAOII01. The sequence continues at coordinate 63,179 of OZ244039.1, read as the reverse complement.
GCGGATTTGCCACAGCGCGGGCAAGGGCAGTGATAAAAGGCTTCTAATTGAGCCAAAGGTGAGCCGCCGCCACCAAGTTGAACTCCTTGAGGCAGTTCAACGGGTAGTTGGTCATCTGGCACTGGCACTTCGCCACAGCTAGGACAATGAACAATGGGAACTGGACAACCCCAGTATCTTTGGCGCGACACGCCCCAGTCGCGTAAGCGATAGTTGGTCTCCCAACTGCCCTTTTTCAGCTGCTCCAACTTTTTGGTGATAGCAGCAGAGCTCTCGGTGAAATCCATTTTGTCAAACTCTGCCGAATTGATGTTGATGCCTTTTTCGGTAAAAGCTGCCTTAGTGAAATCCCATTTTCCTTCTTGTGGCGCAATCACCTGTTTGACAGGCAGCCCATATCTATGAGCAAACTCCCAGTCACGCTGGTCGTGGGCGGGCACTCCCATAACCGCGCCACTACCATAAGCCATTAGAACATAGTTGCTTACCCAGATGGGAATGGATTCATTGCTCAACGGATGAATCGCTTTATGACCTGTATCAAAGCCGCTCTTGGTTTCTTGGTGCGGATTCTTTTGTTGCGTCTTAATAAATTCTGCTAGCTGAGGGTCGTCTTTACTCCACTCAAGCGCTAAAGGATGTTGGGGTGCTAAGGTTAAGAAGGTTACTCCTAGGAGGGTATCTGGGCGGGTAGTAAAAACTTCAATTTGTGGTTTGGTTTGCTCGACAAGAGGAAATATCACCCGAACGCCATAGGATTTACCTATCCAATTCTGTTGCATTCGTCTTACCTGCTGAGGCCAATCCTTAAGCTTTTCCAGCTCGTCTAGCAGTTCATCCGCATAGGCGGTGATCTTCATAAACCAGTGGGGAATTTCCTTTTGTTCTACTGGCGCGCCCGACCGCCAGCCCCTCCCGTCTATGACCTGCTCATTGGCAAGCACCGTCCCCTCTTCTGGGTCCCAATTTACCAACGCATTCTTGCGATATACCAGGCCAGCTTCATACATTCGTAAGAAGAACCACTGCTCCCATTTGTAGTAGGAAGGAGAACAGGTGGCAAATTCACGCGACCAATCATAGCAATAGCCAAGCTGTTTTAGCTGAGAGCGCATATAGTCTATATTGGCATGGGTCCATTCGCCTGGCGGGCGCTTGTGCTTGATGGCGGCGTTTTCTGCTGGCAAGCCGAAAGCATCCCATCCCATTGGGTGGAGCACATTCTTCCCCATTGAACGATGAAAGCGAGCAAGCGTATCTGTAATGCTATAGACCCTCACATGACCCATATGCAGATGGCCGCTGGGATAGGGGAACATAGGTAAGCAGTAGTATTTCTCTTTATCCTTTTCCTCACTGACGCGGAAGGCGTCTTGTTGTTGCCAAAGTTGTTGGACCTCGGGTTCTAGCTGGTGGGGGTTGTAGTTTGGCATTCGGCTATGATTAATCTTATTGGATCCTCCTAATTCTATTGGAGCTTCCTAATTCTCATTCTCGTCTTCATCCTCACTCTCATTCTCGTCTTCATCCTCGTCTTCGTCTTCATCTTCGTCCTCGTTTTCATCCTCGTTTTCATCCTCGTTTTCATCCTCGTCTTCATCCTCGTCTTCATCCTCATCCTCCTGGTCCTCACCTTTTTTGGTTGGTTTGACAATAGAAAGACCAGGTCCTTTTTGCTTTTTCTCTTCGCCCTTTTCATTTACTTGAGCCAATTTTAACTCTCGTTCATCTGTTCTAATTTCTAGGGCCATAAAGATCTTAAAAGTATCCCACTCATAGCTAGTCAGTGCGGCCGCATATTGAGAAGGCAACTTTTGCTTGATAGCTAAGAGTGCAGTACGTCTTTCAATGAGAGCGGTGCACCTATCGCTATCTCTTTCCGTTTTTATGTCCCTTTTTAGGATTGCGATGATGCGGTCAAGGATTGCTCTGAAGGTTCTCCACTCGTGTTCTGTCAATGGTATGCCCTGAGGCATCTTGCGTAAGATATTACGGTCGGTTTGTAGGAACCGCTCCCAGTCTTCGCTTGTGTTTTCGTTATCGCTCATTGTTCCTCTCTAGTTTTAGTTGTAATGATTGTAATGAAAGACATTTGTGCCAATCCTTCTTATTGATGTTCTTTGTCAAATGCCATTATACATTATACCACAGTTTCCTCCCAACAAGGCGATTAATTGAGTTTTTTAGCTGAGAATTACGGGCAGCCCCTTTTCATCCTCTCAACAAGGAGATTAATTGAGCTGTTTAGCTGAGAGCTACTTTTGCTTGAAATACTTAGTGGCGTTCTTGACAACCTCAGGAGTCGTCCAGTCCTCATAGGCTGCTAACTTGTCCATTACCAGCTGAGGTTCAAAGCGAGATAGCACTCTTAGGAACCAGCCAACCGCTGTTTTGGCGAATCGCTCATCGCGTCGAATTAAGACATCGCATGCCCTTAAGGCTTGATCCACATATTCAAACATAAAAGGGGTTGTGGCAAAAGGAACTAGTGATGCGCGCGCTTGCCATAGATAGTCGGCTTTATGCCAGCTTAGAATCTTCTTGGCCGCCGGCGCCGAGCTGCGCGCCAAAGGAGCTAGGGCTCTCATGCATAGCCAGTCTACTGTGCTCCAGTCGTAGAAGTGCTTACGCTCAAAGGCTTCTTCAACTGCGGCTAAGATGCTCAGAGGCGATAGTAGTTTAAGTAAGAAGAGTTGAATATAGAGGGTGGCGGCAAATTTGTCTTCGGCATAGTCGCTGTCCCAGAGCCTGCTAATCAGCTGGAGCTGCTTCTCGGGCGATAGCTTATCCAACTGGTGCTTCTGACGCCATCCAGTGATTATGGTTTTAATTTGAGGAGAGGGTAGGCCGCGATATTTAACTGCATAACGAAGATATCTTTCAAACCATAGCTTCTTTTCCTCTGTGGCTTCCGCCTGTAAGGCTTGACAGAGATCCTTACATAGAGTATCCTGTTTCATCAGTTCATTTTAGTCTGGCAGTATAATAGCCTATAAATTTTTAGCAATTATGACAAACTCATTCAATAAAAGCGAACAGCCCACTGAGGCAGCCAAAGCAGAAGAAAATCTTGCCTCTGGCGAGGGCGCTAAGGCAGAGGAGTTCTCTCAGCCATCTCTTAGCCAATCACCTGCCGCCAACCATAGCAGCCATACTGATACTAGTATTAAAGAAGAAAAGGACAAGAAAGACGAGAAGGACGAAAGAGATGAGAGAGACGAGAGGGAAAAGAAGGACGAAAAAGAAGAGAGGGACGAGGGGGATATAAGAGACAAGAGAGATGAGAGGGATGAAGGGGACAAGAAGGATAAGAAAGACGAGGGGACTAGGAGAGATGAGAAGGACGAGAGGGATGAAGGGGACAAGAAGGACGAAAAAGATGAGAGAGACAAGAGAGACGAGGGGGATATAAGAGACAAAAATAAGGAGCATAAGAATAAAGAGAAGAAGCCGACAGCTAAGGAAGTTGAGATAGCAAAACTGAAAGAAGAGCTAGAGCAGCTAGAACAACTGAAACAACAGCTAGAAGAACAGCTAGGACAGCTGTTCGATAGTAATTTACGCCTCCAGGCTGAGATACAGAATATCACTAGAAGGAAGTCGCTTGAATTGGAAAAGGCACATAAGTTTGGTCTGGAGTCTTTTGCTAAGGGGCTTATTGAAACCGTTGATAACTTAGAAAAGAGTTTGGCTGCTATTACCAATAAGGATGACCCGATCTATCAAGGAGTAGAGCTTACCTACCAATCTCTTATAGCCACCCTAGCAAAATTTGGTGTTAATCAAATAGACCCCCAAGGGGAGATTTTTGACCCGAACTTCCACGAAGCCATAGGAAGAGTTCAGTCGCCGCAACATCAAACCAATAGAGTAGTAGCCGTCCTTGAGAAAGGCTATATGCTCTATGATAGATTATTGCGGCCGGCAAAGGTGCAGATAGCCGAATAGGTCATTGATGTCCTAGGCCTCGGCTAAGAGGGCGAGCAAAGGAAACAAGGTGCAGATAGCCGAATAGGTCATTGATGTCCTAGGCCTCGGCTAAGAGGGCGAGCAAAGGAAGCAAGGTGCAGCTAGCCGAATAGGTCATTGATGTCCTAGGCCTCGGCTAAGAGGGCGAGCAAAGGAAACAAGGTGCAGATAGCCGAATAGGTCATTGATGTACTAGGCCTCGGCTAAGAGGGCGAGCAAAGGAAGCAAGGTGCAGATAGCCGAATAGGTCATTGATGTCCTAGGCCTCGGCTAAGAGGGCGAGCAAAGGAAACAAGGTGCAGATAGCCGAATAGGTTCTGATATCCTAGGTCTCGTTTAAGAGGGCGAGCAAAGCAAAGGAAACAAGGTGCAGCTAGCCGAATAGGTCATTGATGTCCTAGGCCTCGGCTAAGAGGGCGAGCAAAGGAAACAAGGTGCAGCTAGCCGAATAGGTTCTGATGTCCTAGGTCTCGTTTAAGAGGGCGAGCAAAGCAAAGGAAGCAAGGTGCAGATAGCCGAATAGGTCATTGCTGTCCTAGGCCTCGTTTAAGAGGGCGAGCAAAGCAAGGGAAACAAGGTGCAGCTAGCCGAATAGGTCATTGATGTCTTAGGCCTTGGCTAAGAGGGCAAGCAAAGCAAAGGAAACAAGGTGCAGCTAGCCGAATAGGTTCTGATGTCCTAGGCCTCGTTTAAGAGGGCGAGCAAAGCAAAGGAAGCAAGGTGCAGCTAGCCGAATAGGTTCTGATGTCTTAGGCCTCGTTTAAGAGGGCAAGCAAAGCAAGGGAAACAAGGTGCAGCTAGCCGAATAGGTTATTGATGTCCTAGGCCTCGTTTAAGAGGGTGAGCAAATCAAAGGAAACAAGGTGCAGCTAGCCGAATAGGTCATTGATGTCCTAGGCCTCGGCTAAGAGGGCGAGCAAAGCAAAGAGAATAAAGAGAACAAAGAGACCAACGGTGATACTCATTTGATAGCACCTCCATAGACCTCGGCTAGGGACTTGCGGTCAGTGCGCTCTTCATCTTTGGCTTCCTCTTGTGGCTTGCCTATGGCAATGGCAGCCATCACTTCATACTTTTCTCTATTAACTCCTAGGACCTTGTAGGAATCATCGTGATTGAAGCCGCCCATGGCATGGGCGCTCAGTCCCATGGTGGCAGCCTGTAAAGCCAGTGATACCCAGGCTGCGCCGCTATCAAAAGCATAGTGGCGATTGGGCAGATCATTGAGATTGAAATGCCGCCGAGCAATGACAAAGCATAGGAGGGCAGCGTCTTGTGCCCATTCTTGATTGGCAGGTGCAAGCAGCTGCATAAAGGCGTCTTTCTCTTTGGCATCCTTAGGGCAGAGAAAGAACCAGGGTTGCTCATTGAAGCAAGAGGGCGACCAGCGTGCCGCTTCAAATAGGCTATCCAACTCTTCTTTGGTAAGTTCGCCAGCAGCGAACATACGGCTAGACCAGCGGTTGATAAAGAGGTCATCAACCAGTGAGGTTTTATTTCTTGTGTTCATATTCTGATAGTTTGTTGCTTATCTTTTATAGGACTATATTAAAGAACTATATTAAGGACGAAAGAGCGAGTTTGAGGCAAATCAACTAGGACATTGATAGACCAGAAAGGTCTGTTCGCCTTGGTCGCTTATTTCTGTTGTTGCAACCACATGAGTCGCATTGAAAAGCCAGGCTGCGCTATTGCGTGCCCGTAGGATACTCTGTTCGACAAGCTTGCTCGGGTCCACCTTTTCAAGGTCAGTCTGAACAATGAGAGTGCCTGCTTTGATGCAGCTGTTACTCACTTGTGCCACTGGTTTTACCGCTGCGCCTGCTGGCGTCAGCCTTGGCGGCGAGGCACAGGATGAGATGACCAACAATCCAATTAAGACCGCTTGTTTGGCTCGCCGCCCCATCAAATATCGGCAAAGGCATGGGTTTCTGCTTTGGCGCCAGGATGGGTGAGCGCTCCTTTGTTGGCAGGGCCGACGGTTTGAGTATAGCGCCACAGAGCGCCAGATTGAAAGTCGTTAGACGGTGGCTGCCACTCTTTACGGCGGGCTGTAAGTTCTTCCTCACTTAGTTCTACTTCAATCAAGCCTTCATTGGCGTCTATATGAATCATATCGCCATCGCGCAGCAGGGCGATGGGGCCGCCAACCGCTGCCTCAGGCCCCACATGACCTATACAGAAGCCGCGAGTGCCGCCGGAAAAGCGACCATCGGTGATAAGAGCTACCTTGCCACCAGCGTCCTGACCAGAAAGAGCGGCCGTGGTTGCTAACATCTCTCTCATACCTGGTCCGCCCTTAGGTCCCTCATAGCGAACGACTATGACCTCGCCATCCTTATAGGCGCGCCTTTCCACTGCTTCAAAAGCGTCTTCTTCGCAATCAAACACTCTTGCCGGGCCGCGAAAGCTGAGGTTCTTCATTCCGGCTATTTTGACTATGGCACCCTCTGGGGCTAGATTACCTTTCAATCCTATCACGCCGCCGGTCTTGCTAAAGGGTTTGGATATATGGCGCACTACCGATTGATTGGCGGGGAACTTGACCTCCGCTAAATTATCTCCCATAGTCTTGCCATTCACAGTTATGCAGTCGCCGTTCAAATAGCCGCCCTCCAGCAGGGTCTTGAGGACGATAGGAACACCTCCTACCTCAAAGAGATCCTTGGCAACATACTTACCAGCCGGTTTGAGGTCGGCTATATAGGGGGTGCTGCGAAAGATTTCGCATAGCTGTTCCAAATCAAAGTCTATGCCACATTCATTGGCTATGGCAGGCAGATGGAGGCCAGCGTTGGTAGAACCGCCCGTAGCAGCTACCACTCTGGCGGCATTTTCAAGCGCTTGACGGCTGACTATATCGCGCGGGCGCAGCTGCTGCTTTACTGCTTCCATTACCATTTCGCCGCTTGCTTTACAATAGGCATCGCGCGATGCATAGGGTGCGGGTGTGCCAGCCGAGCCTAAGAGTGCCAAACCAATTGCCTCAGAGACACATGCCATGGTGTTGGCGGTGAACTGACCGCCGCAAGAACCAGACGATGGGCAAGCACATTTCTCCAGCTGGAATAGTTCTTGTTCGTTCATCTTGCCACTTGAGTAGGCGCCGACCGCCTCAAACACATCTACGATGGTGACATCCTTGCCGTTATACCTGCCCGGCAATATGGTGCCACCATAGATAAATACAGCTGGAACATTGAGCCGACACATAGCCATCATCATTCCCGGTAAGGACTTGTCGCAACCTGCCAGACCCACCAGTGCATCATAACAATGGCCGCGCATGGTTAATTCAATGGAGTCGGCAATAAGATCGCGACTGGGCAAAGAAGACTTCATTCCGCTGTGTCCCATGGCTATGCCATCGGTCACAGTGATAGTGGTGAATTCGCGTGGGGTGCCATGGGCTTCCTTGACCCCTTGCTTGACTGCTTGAGCCTGGCGTGCCAAATCTATATTACAAGGAGCCGCCTCATTCCAGCAGGTAGCAACTCCAACAAAGGGCTGCTGGATCTCTTCATCAGTCATACCCATCGCATAGTAAAAGGCTCGGTGAGGAGCGCTCTCAGGTCCTACTGAAACATAGCGGCTAGGTAGTTTGTCTTTAATATGTGTCATAAGTGTGTGTCATATTCTATAAATAGTTTGTTTGTCTATTATAGTCCCATTGGAATAGGCTGAGAGAATTTCTCATTGAAACCTTTGATAATCAAAATAGCCTATCAAAAAACCTATTTTCTTGGTATAATCCTTCTAATTAATTAAAATTTTTAATCAAATATGATATTATTCAAATTTGTTATCTTGCAGCCTTCTGTTGCTATGGCGCCTGTTCGCTTCATTGCCTCTCTATTGGAGTTCTCGGAACTCTCGTGTTTTGCTTGGTAGGATGAGGCGATTTCTTTTCCTTTTTTTGGTATAATCCTTCTAATTAATTAAAACATTCAATGAAATATGATATTAAATAAACTCAAAATAAAATGAAAAAAGCCTATCAAAAAACATATTTTTTTGGTATAATCCTTCTAATTAATTAAAATTTTTAATCAAATATGATATCATTCAAATTTGCTGTCATGGCGCCTGTTCGCTTCACTGCCTCTTTATGTTATTGGTATTATTGGAGTTCTCGGATCTCTCGTATTTTGCTTGACAAGATGAGGCGGTTTCTTTTCTTATTAGCTGGAATTAGCTTCTTAGTTCTTACTGCTTGTGCTGGCGGTGGGGGAGGCGGAAGTTCGGGCGGCCCGGGAAACGGTGGTTCGGAATCTTTTGAAGTGAAACTCACCTTTGCTCCCATCGACAACGGCTTTCGTATAGCTAACCAATCGACCTTTGGCGATTTCGTTTCTTTGAATATCACGGCAACCAGTGGAGACACGGTAGTAAAAAAGGGAGATATCGACATAACCGAATTTGTTGATAATGGCTATTATGAATTTACCGGGCTAGCTGAGCTCGAATGGAAGTTTGAGATTATAGGGATTAGCGATGGAGGAGAGCAAGAGGTAGGTATAGATTTTATTTGGCAAGAAAATGAAGATGACCACGACAACGGAGGTATTTGGTCGGGAGCCAATTATGATGGCGATGCGCGAGCGGATCGTGCGGATAATGACGATGATAATGATGGGGTAAATGATACTCATCCGGACAATTGCCCTCGTGGTGGGGATACAGGTTGGACGAGCAATAATTCTAATGATCATGATGGGGATGGTTGTCAAGATGCAAGTGAGGATGAGGATGATGATAATGATGGCACGGAGGATAGGGATGAAATAGCTGAATGTGTCCTAGAAGTTGATTGTGATAATGATGGGACAATGGATGGAGTAGATGTAGATGATGATGGCGATGGGTTGATAGAGATAGGCACGGCAGAGCAATTAGATGCAGTGAGGTATGCTCTAAATGGCAATGGGAGTAGGTCATCGGAGATGGCGGCGCTCAACACCACTGGCTGTGGTGATGGCAGCGACATCACTTCCTGTTCTGACTATGAGCTGGTTGCGAATATAAGTCTTGCTGCTTATAGGGATGGCAAAGGCTGGCAGCCGCTGGGTCGTGACACGGATGGTTCTCGTTTTGGATGCCAAGGGGCTGCTTTTAGTGGAACTTTTGACGGCAATGGCTGGACGATTAGTAATTTAAGCATTAATCGTCCGGATCAATGGTGTGTGGGTTTGTTTGGTCGTATAGCCGCGAATTCAGAAATTCGCAATCTGACTCTTCATGCCGAGGCGGTGATAGGTCTATTGGGGGTAGGCGGTCTGGTGGGGGTTGGTGACTCGGCTCGGATAGTTTCTTCTTCGGTTGTGGTAGGTGAAGTGCGCGGGAATCAGGTTATAGGTGGTCTGATGGGGAATGGTATCTCGGCTCAGATTTTTTCTTCATCGGTTGTGGCGGGTGAGGTAAGCGGGAGTGGTAATACGGTAGGCGGTCTGGCGGGGAATGGTCGATCGGCTCGGATTGTTTCTTCTTCGGTGGTGGCGGCTGTGATAGATGGGAGTGATGTAGGTGGGTTGGTAGGAGAAGGTGAATCGGCTCGGATTTATTCTTCTTCGGTTGTAGCAGATGAGGTGAGCGGAGGTGATACAGTAGGTGGTCTGATAGGGACTGCTCTATCAGCTCAGATTTATTCTTCTTCGGTTGTGGTAGCTAAGGTGGGAGGCGCTGGTAATGGAGGCGCTTTGGCAGGATCCTTTAACGGTTCTAGCCGGGTTGCTTATTCTTATGTAGTCTCAGACAGTCTGGCTGATGCGCTGTCAAGGGATGGTATTGAAGCTGGAGCAGAAGGAGCTGTTTCTTATTGGTACAATGCTACTAGCCCTTTCACTGGCGGTAGTGATGGTGAAGCCAAGACTAGCAATGAGCTTACCAGTCCATCTCCCTATACAGGGATTTATGCCAAATGGGCCGATAACCCAGTTGTGTTTGACAATAGTAGTATTATGATTGACGAGCCATTGGCGGTCTGGTGTGATAGGGATAATAGTGGCATCATTGAAGGGGATGAAGAAAATAATGACAATCGCATCTGGGATTTTGGTGAGAGGAATGAATATCCCGCCATTCGCTGCACTCCGCTAGCCCCTGACGACTGGCGTAATTTGTGGTCTTTGGATATGGATGGCGAACCCCAACTAAACCAGATGCTTCTAAACAACACCTTGAACCAATAGCAATTAATTTAGAATTTCTAAGTTATCCAATCTAAAGGCTAGAGATCAGAAGCTGCAGGGGTCTTAGTCTTGACCCTGAACTTCTTTGGCCTCATAATACCAAGCACCACACCTCTTTTTTTGGATGAGACTATATAATCCACCTTAATAAAGAAATGGATAGTTCTGCCAACTCATAACAATTTCTACTTTAATAAAGAAAGCGTATTTTTTAGTCCGATTCTTTTAATTAATCAAAAATCAGTAATTAAAACGACTCTTAACAAACCAGCTAAATAGAAACAAGACCCCGCCGACCGAGGCCGCGGCTGGTGATGCTGGCACATCTAGGCTCAGCGAAAGAAAGAGGCCGCTGAAGAGAATGAGAAAGGCAAACAGAAGACTCAGCCAGAACATATGATAGGGATTCTTAACCCAGTTGCGGGCTATGGCCGCTGGCATTATCATCAGACTGCTGATAAGCAATAGCCCAACTGTCTGGATGCTGACGGTGATGAAGATAGTCAAGAGCAAGAAGAACAGCAGCTCCAATCGGTTCTTAGCCACTCCTTCGGCTTGGGCAATTTCGCTCTGGGTCACTAGCGCCAGCAGTGGCTTGTGTAAGAACCACAGGGATATTACCACTATGAATGAGACGCCAGCTTGAAGATAGAAATCGGTTAAATTCAATAGCAGCCATTCGCCTAATAGGTAGGAGAGCAAGTCAATTCTTAGCTCTGCTAGACTGACCCATAGGATTCCTACCCCAAGCAGAAAGTGGGCGGTGATACTCAGCATCGCATCCGATGCCAGCTCCTTTTGTCTATTTGTCAGCCAAACAAAGAGGGTAACCAATAGAGAGACGGCTAGGATGCCTAGGGTCTGGCTGAAGTCAAAGATAAAAGCCAGCGCCAATCCTAATACCGAGGCATGGGCAAGTGAGTCGGTGAAGAAAGCAATACGCCGCCAAAAGACAAAACAACCTAGGATGGCAGCTGGCGGGGCGAGAAAAAGTATCATTAACCACGAGATATAAAAGAAACTCATAGCTGGTTATTCTAAACCCAGAAGCTGTGCTTGCTTGGTCTGCTGGTGAAGACCCCGCCATCGTGCTGCCGAAGTTGGCATCATCCAGTTATGCTCACTTCGTCTGCTGATGAGACATGGTGCCGCTGAAGTTGGCATCCAGTTATGCTTACTTGGTCTTATATGTTGGTGAAGACCCCGCCATCATGTGCCGCCGAAGTTGGCATCATCCAGTTATGCTTGCTTGGTCTTATATGTTGGTGAGAACCCCGCCATCATGTGCTGCCGAAGTTGGCATCATCCAGTTATGCTTGCTTGGTCTTATATGTTGGTGAAGACCCCGCCATCATGTGTCGCCCAAGTCGGCATCCAGCTATGCTTGCTTGGTCTTATATGTTGGTGAGAACCCCGCTATCATGTGCTGCCGAAGTTGGCATCATCCAGTTATGCTTGCTTGGTCTGTTGGTGAAGACCTCGCCATCGTGCTGCCGAAGTTGGCATCATCCAGTTATGCTTGCTTGGTCTTATATGTTGGTGAGAACCCCGCCATCATGTGCTGCCGAAGTTGGCATCATCCAGTTATGCTTGCTTGGTCTTATATGTTGGTGAGAACCCCGCCATCATGTGTCGCCCAAGTCGGCATCCAGCTATGCTTGCTTGGTCTTATATGTTGGTGAGAACCCCGCCATCATGTGCTGCCGAAGTTGGCATCATCCAGTTATGCTTGCTTGGTCTGCTGGTGAAGACCCTGCTATCATGTGCCGCCGAAGTTGGCATCATCCAGTTATAGCTTACTTCGTCTGCTGGCGAGGACCTTATGACAGGCGGCCTAGCAGCCTGTATAATAGGAACTATGATTCATCCTCTCGTTCTTGAGGCTCTTAAGGAGAATATTCATCTCATTGTGCCGCGTTTGCGGCTGGTTCGCCAGCTGCACATTGCCTATGGCACCGAGCTCAACCGTCCTACTTGGCAGGCGCCGCAGATATTTGTTCTTAACCAATGGATAAACAAGCAGCTAGAGCAGGCATTAAGAGAGGAGGGCATAATGATCTGCGCTGGCAGCCGCATCAATCTGCTCTGGGAAGAGGCGTTGGATTCTTTGCCTGAGCGCGCCAAGACAGAGATAGGTTGGGATATGTTTGCTGGCGATGAAGAATCGGTCAGACAGGGGTTTGTTCGTCAGGCGCAAGCTGCTTGGAATCTGATTCATCAATATTATTTGAGCTGGGAGCATAAAGACTATCGTGAATTTCCTATGCCGCGTTTTTTTCATAGCTGGGGCTGCGCCTATCAGGACCTCTGTCTTACCAAGAAGATCATTGATCAAACTATTGCGGTGGTTGAGTTTAATCGGCGAGTCTATGAGGGCTCGGTTGTTCCCGCTCCTTCCTTATGGGCTGGGTGGAATGAGGATATGCCTCCTTTATATAGGAAGACTTGGCAACTGACTCAAAATCTCTCTCCCAACAGAAAGGATACTTCTATCAATGTTCCTATCTATGTTCAAAAGGAAACCCAGACCCATAGCTGTCGTTGCTATTCGGATGAGGACCAGGAGCTGAAGAGCCTGGTGATTCAAGTGAGGAAATGGAGCAGGGATCACCCAGAGGATTCCATCGGGGTAGTTATTCCTGGCTTGGAGAATATGTGGCACAGGGTGAGGCGACTTTTTAGTCGCGCCTTTCGGACGGACGAATCGATGGAAGAAACAAAAGAAACAGAATCAACAGAAGAAACAGGAGAAACCAAAGCAACAGGAGAGACCAGAGCAACAGGAGAGACCAAAGCAACAGGAGAAATCAAAGCAACGGAAGAAACCAGAGCGACAGAAGAAGCCAGAGCAACAGGAGAAACCAAAGCAACAGAAGAAACCAGAGCGACAGGAGAGACCAAAGCAACAGGAGAGACCAAAGCAACAGGAGAGACCAAAGCAACGGAAGAAACCAAAGCAACAGGAGAGACCAAAGCAACAGGAGAGACCAAAGCAACAGAAGAAACCAGAGAGACAGAGAAGGGCTTGCCTTTTGATATTTCTTGGGGCGAGCAAATCCGATTTCATCCAGTGGTTGGGGATCTGTTGAGGCTATTGGCTATCACCAAAGACCCTCAACCCATTGGCGATTTTGCCGCTATGTTCCTCTCTCCCTATATTCGGGCGGCAGCCGATGAGCAAATCGAAAGATATAGGTTAAAGGAACAGCTAGTGGGACTGAGTCAGTATCATACCCATCTAAGTCTATCCCAGTTGCTTCGAATTCTCAAAGGGAAAAAGGATGTGGCTCAGACGCCTCAGCTGTTTCAAGCACTAGAAGATTTTTATAAGCTTGAAGGGGCTTATATCCCTGAGGCATCGCCTCGTCATTGGGCGGAGGTTTTTAGTCGTCAAGCCAAACTGCTTGGTTGGGGGGCTGCATCTGATAGGTCTCATGAGGAGTTCTACCTGAGTGGCAGATGGGAGGAGATGCTCGATTCGCTCTATAGTCTGGCTCGGGTGGTGCCGCTTTGTTCGCGCAAGCAGGCCTTGGCTTTCCTTACCGATGAGGCAAGGGGAATCTATCAGCCTTTCAGGTATGATTCTAATATTCGTATCCTCGCGCCGAGAGAGGCAGAAGGCTTGTTGTTTGATAAGCTATTCTTAGGTGCTATGAACGAGAATGCTATTCCTCGTCCCTCCGCCAATTTCTTTATTCCTTATCGATTGGGGCAGGCGGCCGCCCTGCCCGGCTATACTATTGAGGGCGACTGGGAGAGGGAGAAGCGCTTTGTCCATCGATTATTACAAGCCTCTTCTCAGCTAGAGATCAGCTATGCTTTGAGGACGAAAGAAGAGGATCAGCTGCTCCATCCCGCTTTGAGATTCTTGACCCCAGCAGCTCAAGAACGCCCCTCCTTTCGTCCGCCCCAGCTATTGGCTTTGACCGAAGTAGAGGATTGGACTGCCCCAGCAGTAACAGCTGATGAGTCCTTGAGATCTATAGTGACTTTGGTTAAGAGTCAAGCCGAATGTCCTTTTAAGGCATTCGCTCGCTTTCGTCTGAATCCTGCCGAACCGAGCCTTCTCAATGACCAGCTGAGCGCAGCTGAGCGAGGCAACATGCTACATGGTCTGCTAAAAGAGATTTGGGATCAGCTGGGGGATAAGGAGACCCTATTGGCTACGAAAGAGGAGGAGCTCAGCCAACTAATAAGGGAACATACCAAGAAGCTTATGGTGGATTATGCTGATGGGCAGGTTCTGCTAAAGGATGACCTGATTGCCGAACTAGAAGAGCGCTATTTGATTGAATTGGCAGAGGGGCTGTTGGCATATGAGCGCCAATCCCCCAATAGTTTTCAGATCTATGGTTTGGAAGAGGGTAGGGAGCTAAGAGACTTTCACGGCTATGATTTCTCTGTCAGAATTGACCGGATAGACAGTCTCAACCAAGACAGTAGTCAGCTGATGGTCTTGGATTACAAGCTGCGTAAAACTCCTTTTTCTGGGTCTGTCTTAACTGGCGAGCGGCCAGATGAGCCTCAGTTGCTGATCTATTCTTTGTTGCTGAAGGACTGTAAGGCTTTGGGCTTGGTAGTAGCAAGCCACAAATATGGGATTACTTCGGTAGGCCTATTGCTAGAAGAAGGGATTTCTCATCCTACTGGCAAGTGGCAGCAGCTCAGCCAGCAAGAGTTCAGGCAGCTTCAACGCCAGCCAGGCTTGTTGTTTGAGGATTTTCTTCACGGCAGGGCGCAGGTGGATCCTAAGAACACCTCCACTTGCAAATATTGCTCCTATGCGCCTTTGTGTCGCATAGGCACCTGATATGTTTCGCCCCCTAGCTGTTTTTATCGGCTTGCGCTATCTACGCGCCAAGAAACGAAATCACTTCATCTCATTTGTTTCCTTGGTTACCATTCTTGGCTTGATGATAGGTAGCGCAGTATTGATCTTGGTGCTTTCGGTGATGAACGGATTTCATCGCGAGATAGGACAAAGAATATTGGGGGCTATTCCCCATCTTACCTTAGAGGCGCGCACCCCCTTGGTTGAATGGCAAGAGGTTGCCAGGGAGCTGGAAGCTTTGACGGAGGTGGAAACCGCCGTCCCCTATGTTCAATTACAGGGCATGCTGACTTCTGGCGGGCGAGCGCGCCCTGCTATAGTTCAGGGAATAGAGCCCTCCTACGAGAAGGAAGTATCCATCATTGACGATTTTATGGAGGCGGGGCGGTTGGAAGAACTGCGAGCAGACGAGTTTGCGATAGTATTAGGCAGCCTATTAGCAGCCCATTTGCGTGTTGGTGTAGGCGACCAGGTAATCCTGGTGGTGCCCTATACTACTACCACTCCTATAGGCAGCCTGCCTCGGTTGCGTCGTTTTACCGTGAGCGGCATCTATGAGCTGGGTTCGGAATTAGACGCCAATCTTGCTTTTGTCCATCTAAGAGATGCGGCTAGGCTTGCCAGACTTGGTGATGGGATTGAGGGACTGCGCCTGAAGCTCAGTGATGTTTTCAACGCCCCGACCTTTAGCCGCCAGCTAGTAATAGACTATGGCGAGAGCTTCATCATTCGCAACTGGACGCGCAGCTATGGCAACCTATTTGCTTCCATTAAGTTAGAGAAGCGGCTAGTAGGCCTGCTGCTCTTCCTCATTATTGCGGTGGCGGCTTTTAATATGGTTTCTACTTTGGTTATGCTGGTGACTGATAAGCAAAATGATATTGCGATTTTGCGGACTATGGGGGCGAGCACCCGAACCATAGTGACCATCTTTGTCGTCAATGGTGCTTTTGCTGGCCTCATAGGGACTGCCAGTGGCACCATCTTGGGTATTATCCTGTCTTTGAATATAGGTTCGATAGTGAGTAGTATCGAGAGATTGTGGAATGTTGAATTTCTCAGTCCCGACACCTACTTCATCAGCTATTTGCCGTCCCAGCTCCTTGTTTCGGATATATTGCTGGTGTCTGTTGCCACTTTTTCTCTAAGTGTTTTTGCCAGCGTCTATCCATCATGGCGGGCGGCTCAGGTTCAGCCAGCCGAGGCGCTCAGATATGAATAGATATGAATAAACCAGTGCTGGAATCTTATGGGCTTACCAAGAATTTCTTGTTGGGCGGGCAGCAGATCAGTGTGCTTCAAGGAGTAGATTTTCGTCTAAAGCCCAGCGAGCGGGTCGCTATTGTAGGGGCATCTGGTGTCGGCAAGACCACCTTGCTCAGTATTCTCGGCGGCTTAGAGAAGCCGACAAGCGGCAAGGTCGTTATGGCGGGGATAGACACCAGCAGCTTAACCGCCAATCAGCTTGCTCAACAAAGAATTCAGACCATAGGTTTTGTCTATCAGTTTCATCATCTGCTCATGGAATTTACCGCTCAGGAGAATGTGGCTATGCCTTTGATGCTGGCGGGCCGCCCTCCCGTTCAGGCTATGGCAACCAGTGAGCAGATGCTGGCACAGGTCGAGCTAGGCAATAGATATCGGCATAAGCCGGCTGAGCTTTCTGGTGGTGAGCGTCAAAGAGTGGCAGTAGCGCGCGCAATGGTAACCCAGCCTGCCTGTTTGCTTATGGACGAACCAAGTGGTAATTTGGATGAGACCACCGCTCAGCATGTTCACCGTCTGATTAGCTCATTGAGCCAGAAGCTGGGGATTGCTATCCTGGTGGTTACTCATAATCAGAGCCTGGCAAATCAGATGGACAAGATCTATTCGCTTGAAAAAGGGCAGCTAAAATGAAAATAGTTTATCAAAACAGGGAAAAAGATAAAAAAATGGGAATTATATCTTATTTTCCACAAATCCATAAATTCCCTTATTTGTTGCCTTCTTTTTGACGAAAGGTTGTGAAAGAAAATCTGTAAAGCGGTTAAACTTCGCTTTGGGACTTTCTTTTTCATAATATCTTTTTTTATAGAAAATAGTATATAACCTCCATTTTTTTTGGTATAATAAGTTTCTTTAGTACCAAAAATTTTAATAATTAATATAACCACTAATACTATTATGAACAGATTCTCTTATTTTTTGAGTCAAGCCTTTCGTTTGGGTGGCTCCTTTTTTATACTTTCTTTTAGGGTCCTATTAGGCCGCTTCTCTGGCTCTCTTAATAATATGCCTTTAGGCAGCCTCTTTGGTTCCCTTACTATGCCTTTTTTCTTCACCCCCCCCCCCCCCCCCATTTGCTTGGCAAGGGCGAGGCGGTCTCTTTTCCTTTTAGTCGAGGCAGGCTTCTTATCGATAGTTCTTACTGCTTGTGCTGGCGGTTATTCAGAAGAAGAGGATACTCCTAGTCCTTCCAGAACTTATAGGGTAGAGCTCACTTTTGCTCCGATAAGCGGGGGTTTTGTTATAGGTAACCAATCGGACTTTGGCGATATGGTTTCTTTGAGTATCACGGCAACCAGTGGAAACGGGACGGTAATAAAAGAGCCAAATATCGACACAGATGAATTTATTGATAGTAGCTATAATTTTACTGGGTTAGATGATGAATCCAATTACACCTTTCGGATTATCGGGACTCTTAGTGATGGAGAGAAGCGGGAGGTGATGATAGTTTTTGTTTGGCCTGAGAATAAGGAAGACCACGAAGAAGGAGGTGGTATTCGGCCAGGCATAAATACGGATGGAGATGGGCGAGCGAATAGTGTGGATAAGGACGATGATAATGATGGGTTGGATGATGTGGATGAGCCAGTTGGATGTGAATTAGTTAGCGATTGCGATAATGATAGCATCCTAGATGGGGATGAGGCGAAGGGATGCATACTGGAAACTGATTGCGATAATGATGATGTTGGGGATGAGGAAGACGATTGTCCAGCTGGCGAGGAAGGGTGGACGAGCAATAGTTCTAGCGATAATGATGGGGATGGTTGCCTTGATGAGAGTATTGAAGACACAGATGACGATAATGATGGGTTGGCTGATGTGAATGAGCCAGATGGATGTGTATTAGATAGCGATTGCGATAATGATGGCATCCTAGATGGGAAGGAGGCGGCGCCTCACTGCATACTGATAGCCGATTGCGATAATGATACTTTTATGGATGGAACGGACATAGATGATGATGGCGATGGGTTGATAGAGATAGCCACGGCGGCCGAATTGGATGCAATTCGCTACGCTTTAAATAGTAGTGGGATTAGGTTATCGGAGGATGAGGCGCTCGATACCACTGGTTGCGGTGGTGATGGCAACATTACTTCTTGTTCTGGCTATGAGCTGGTTGCGGATATCAGTCTTGCAACCTATGCGGATGCTGATGAAGGCAAAGGCTGGCAGCCATTAGGTCATGATACAAATAGTGGTAGAGGCGGATGTCAAGGGGCTTTTTTTGATGGGACCTTTGAAGGCAATGATTTTATGATTAGTGATTTGAATATTAGGCGTTCAGGTGAGGATTGTGTGGGTTTGTTTGGTCATGTAGCTGGGTCTTCAGAGATTCGCAATCTTACGCTTCGTGCCGAGACAGTGATAGGTGAAGATAGAGTAGGCGGTCTGGTGGGGGATGGTTGGAACTCTCGGATTGTTTCATCTTCAGTTGTGGCGGGCAAGGTGAGCGGGGATTCTAGAGTAGGCGGTCTGGTGGGGGATGGTTGGAACTCTCGGATTGTTTCTTCATCGGTTGAGGTGGGTGAGGTGAGCGGGGATCATAGGGATCGTGTAGATCGTTATGTAGGCGGTCTGGTGGGGTATGGTGGAGGTGCTCGAATTGTTTCATCTTCAGTTGTGGCGGGCAAGGTGAGCGGGGATTCTAGTGTAGGCGGTCTGGTGGGGTATGGTGGAGGTGCTCGAATTGTTTCATCTTCAGTTGTGGCGGGCAAGGTGAGCGGGGATTCTAGTGTAGGCGGTCTGGTGGGGTCTGGTGGAGGTGCTCGGATTTATTCTTCTTCGGTTGTGGTAGATGAGGTGAGTGGGAGTATTTGGGTAGGCGGTCTGGTGGGGGATGGTGGAGGTGCTCGGATATTTTCTTCTTCGGTTGTGATGGGCGAGTTGAGCGGGAGTGGCGGAGGCGGTCTGGTGGGGGCTGGTGAAGATGCTCGGATTGATTCTTCTTCGGTTGAGGTGGGTGAGGTGAGCGGGGATGATGATGTAGGCGGTCTGGTGGGGTGGGGTCGCTCGGCTCAGATTAATTCTTCTTCGGTTGAGGTGGGTGAGGTGAGCGGGGATGATGATGTAGGCGGTCTGGTGGGGTCTGGTCGCTTGGCTCAGATTAATTCTTCTTCGGTTGTAGTGGATAAGGTGAGGGGGACTGGTGATAATGTAGGTGGTCTGGTGGGGTATGGTCGCTCGGCTCAGATTTATTCTTCTTCGGTTGTAGTGGATAAGGTGAGTGGGACTGGTAATAATGTAGGCGGTCTGGTGGGGTATGGTCGCTCGGCTCAGATTAATTCTTCTTCGGTTGTGGTGGGTGAGGTGAGCGGGGATCATTGGGATCGTTATGTAGGCGGTCTGGTGGGGTTTGGTGGAGATGCTCAGATTTATTATTCATCGGTTGTGGCGGGTTTGGTGAGCGGGGGTAGTGGTGTAGGCGGTCTGGTGGGGCGGGGTGTCAGCACTCAGATATTTTCTTCATCGGTTGTGGCGGGTTTGGTGAGCGGGGACGACGTTTTTAGTCAGGTAGGCGGTCTGGTGGGGGATGGTCGCTCGGCTCAGATTTATTCTTCTTCGGTTGTAGTGGATAAGGTGAGTGGGACTGGTAATAATGTAGGTGGTCTGGTGGGGGATGGTCGCTCGGCTCGGATTTATTCTTCTTCGGTTGTAGTGGATGAGGTGAGAGGGGATCATTATGTAGGCGGTCTGGTGGGGTCTGGTGGATCGGCTCGGATTTTTTCTTCTTCGGTTGTAGTGGATGAACTGATGGGGTTTGGTAGTGTAGGTGGCTTGGTGGGAAACCTTGGTGGCGGTGGGGTTGATTACTCTTATGTGGTTTCAGGCAGTAATACTAATATGCTGGTTGGGAATGAGTTTGGGGCAGGAGTTACCTCCTATTGGGACAGGGATACGAGTGGTGTTTTTAGTGGCAACTCTGGCGAGGCCAAGACCAGTAATGAGCTTCGCAGTCCAACTGATTATGAGGGGATTTATGATGATTGGGATAATGAGACAGATATATTTGGCGAAGGGGACGTGCCATTGGCTGTCTGGTGTGATGGGGATCACAGTGGGAGCATTGAGGCAGCTGAGCGAACCAATGCCAATCGCATCTGGGATTTTGGTGAGTCGGATGAATATCCCGCCATTAGCTGCACTCCAATACCTCCTGATGATTGGCGTAGCTGGTGGTCTTTGGTTGGTGGCAAGCCCCAACTAAACCAGGCCCGCTTAGACGGGATGCTTTATTCCTTTGAGGCAAATCTCACTTTTGCTCCCATTGAGGGCGGTTTTCGCATAAACAACCAATCGGACTTTGGTAATTTCGCTTCTTTGAAGATCACGGCAACCAGTGAAAACGGGGTGGTAGTAGAAGATAGAAATATCAGCATAGCCGAATTTGTTGATGACAGCTATGATTTTACTGGGTTAGATAATCAATCCGATTGGACTTTTCGGATTATAGGGACTCTTAGTGATGGCAGGCAGGAGCCGATAGTGATAGTTTTTGTTTGGAGTGAGAATGCTGAAGACTACAAAAGCGGTGGTATTCGGCCGGGCATCAATACAGATGGAGATGGGCGAGCGAATAGCGTGGATGATGATGATGATAATGATGGGTTGGATGATGTGGATGAGCCAGCTGGATGTGAATTAGATAGCGATTGTGATGATGATGGGTTGGATGATGGAGGAGATGCCTGTCCTGCTGGCGAGACAAGTTGGGTAAGTGGTGATTCTACCGATAAGGATGGGGATGGTTGCCGTGATGAGAGTGAAGACATAGATGATGATGGCGATGGGTTGATAGAGATAGCCACAGCGGCGGAATTGGATTCAGTGAGGTATGCTTTAAATGGCACTGGGCGTAGGTCATCGGCGAGTGCGGTGCTCAACACTACTGGCTGTGGTGGTGACGGCGGCATTACTTCTTGTTCTGGCTATGAGCTGGTTGCGAATATAAGTCTTCTAAGCTATGCGAATGCTGATGGAGGCAAAGGCTGGCAACCGCTAGGTCATGATAATGGTTCTAGTAGGAGGGAATGTCAAGGAGATCCTTTTAATGGGACTTTTGAAGGAAATGATTGGACGATTAGTGATTTAAACATTAGTCGTTCAAGTGAGAATTGTGTGGGTTTGTTTGGCCAGGTGGCTGCGAATTCAGAGATTCGCAATCTTAAGCTTAGTGCTGAGACAGTGATAGGTAAGAATTTTGTAGGTGGTTTGGTAGGTGAGGGTGAATCGGCTCGGTTTCATTATTCTTCGGTTGTGGTGGATGAGGTGACAGGGGATGGTTTTGTAAGCGGTCTGGTGGGGTGGGGTAATTCGGCTCTGATCAATTCTTCATCGGTTGTGGTGGATGAGGTGAGTGGTGAGAGGGGTGTAGGCGGTCTGGTGGGGCGGGGTGTCAGCGCTCAGATATTTTCTTCTTCGGTTGTGGTGGGTGAGGTGAGTGGGGGGAAGGGGAGTGGTGTAGGCGGTCTGGTGGGGAATGGTGAAGATGCTCGGGTTTATTCTTCTTCGGTTGTGGTGGATGAGGTGAGTGGGAGTCTTTGGGTAGGCGGTCTGGTGGGGAATGGTAAAGATGCTCGGGTTTATTCTTCTTCGGTTGTGGCAGGTGTGGTGAGCGGGCCTAATGATGTAGGCGGTCTGGTGGGGTATGGTGAATATGCTCGGGTTTATTCTTCTTCGGTTGTGGTGGGTGAGGTGAGCGGGAATAGTAGTGTAGGCGGTCTGGTGGGAGAGTTTGGCTCTGGCAAGGTTGCTTATTCCTATGTAGTCTCAGGCAGTAATACTGCTATGCTGGCAGAGGGTGGAAGCGGGACTGGAATTGCTTCCTATTGGGACAGTGAGACGAGCGGTGTTGGTAGTGGCGACCCTGGCGAGGCCAGAACCGGTTATCAGCTTCGCAGTCCAACTGACTATAAGGATATTTATGAGGATTGGAATGATGAGACAGGTATATTTGACGAAGGGGACGTGCCATTGGCTGTTTGGTGTGATAGGGATAATAGTGGGAGCATTGAAGCAGGTGAAGAAACTGATGACCATCTTATTTGGGATTTTGGTGAGTCGGATGAATATCCCGCCATTCGCTGCACGCCCACTAGTCCTGCCGAATGGCGTAGCTGGTGGTTTTTGAATGGGACTGGCAAACCCCAACTAAACCAGACCCGTTTGGACGAACGGCTTCCTTCCTTATAAACGGATGCTTGACTTTGACTAGACCCTTAGCTTCAACCTCTTTCAACTGAAATGGCTAGGACAGATGAACTCCAACTAGACCCATTTAGCCAATCTGCTTCCTTTCTTAAATTGATGACCAGTTTTTTGACTCGTCCCTCAGCTTCAATAGCTTTAACCCAATGGCGTAGCTATTTGAATGGGACGACTGGCAAACCCGAACTAAACCAGACCCGTTCAGACGAGTGGTTTTCTTCCTTAATATATCCTTAATATATGGATGACTGAGTTTGACTAGTCCCTCAGCTTGAACAGCTTCAACCGAAATGGCGTAGCTATTTGAATGGGACGACTGGCAACCCCGAACTAAACCAGCCCCGTTCAGACGAGCGGTTTTCTTCCTTAATACATCCTTAATATATGGATGACTGAGTTTGACTAGTCCCTCAGCTTGAACAGCTTCAACCGAAATGGCGTAGCTATTTGAATGGGACGACTGGCAACCCCGAACTAAACCAGCCCCGTTCAGACGAGCGGTTTTCTTCCTTAATGCATCCTTAATATATGGATGACTGACTTTGACTAGTTCCTCAACTTCAACAGATTTAACCGAAATGGTGTAGCTATTTGAATGGGACGACTGGCAACCCCGAACTAAACCAGCCCCGTTCAGACGAGCGGTTTTCTTCCTTAATATATCCTTAATATATGGATGACTGAGTTTGACTAGTCCCTCAGCTTGAACAGCTTCAACCGAAATGGTGTAGCTATTTGAATGGGACGACTGGCAACCCCGAACTAAACCAGCCCCGTTCAGACGAGCGGTTTTCTTCCTTAATATATCCTTAATATATGGATGACTGGGTTTGACTGGTCCCTCAGCTTCAACCGCTTTAACCGAAATGGCGCTCCTATGAATCCTACCGAGTGGCATAGTTGATGGTCTTTGGATGGGACGACTGGGAAACCTCAACTAGACCAATTTTGTTTAGACGAGCTGCTTCCCTCCTTAATACTTCTTAATACTTCCTTACTAAACGGATGACTGGGTTTGACTGGTCCCTCAGCTTCAACCGCTTCAATCGAAATGGCGCTCCTATGAATCCTACCGAGTGGCATAGTTGATGGTCTTTGGATGGGACGACTGGGAAACCTCAACTAGACCAATTTTGTTTAGACGAGCTGCTTCCCTCCTTAATACTTCTTAATACTTCCTTACTAAACGGATGACTGACTTTGACTAGTCCCTCAGCTTCAACCGCTTTAACCGAAATGGCATCTCAATCTGATCTCTCATTTATTCTCTTCCTATGTTCTAATAGCCGCTCTTCCAACTCATAAAGATTTCTCTTTTGTTCAAAATTCGCGGCTTATAAAAGCATGAGAAAGAAATAAAAAAATCAAAAAAACCCAAAAAAACTAAAAAAAAACCAAAAAAAAACCAAAAAAAGTGAAAAAAAATTAATTTTTTACTATAATTGTTTCAATGCAAAACTTTTATTATTTAAGGAATGCTAAAAAATGCAACCATTTAAGCAGCTAAGTGTGAGTATAAGTGAATACAAGTGAGTATAATGCTTTTTACACGAAACCTCTTGATTGATATTATTGGATGGGATTATATAATCCCGTCAAAGATGCATTTATGATGCAAATTTGCGGTTGTTATTTTTTGTTATAATCTAACTAAGGTGAATGAATATGAAAACACAAAAATTTTGGAAGGGGTGGGGATGTCTCGTTGTAATGACAACATTGTTTCTTTTAGTTTCCTGTGCTGGCGGCGGCGGTGGAGGTTCCACTGGTGGTGCAGACAGGCTTGATACAGAGACGATAGAAGCGTTGCGCAATCAAGATGGAACGCTCTGTGATCTCTTGCCCGGTTCTGATTGTGATGGGGATGGGGTAAATGATGATCTTGATCTAGACATAGATGGTGATGGTTTAATAGAAGTCGAGAACCAGATGGAACTGGCTGCGATCCATTATGTGCTAAATGGGACGGGGAGGCGTTTTAGTGAGGAAGATATTGTTAATGTTTCGGGCTGTGGTAGCTGTCGGGGCTATGAACTGATTAATGATATTCCTTTGTCCTATAATAATTCGGCTGGTTGGCAGCCGCTGGGAGGTGGTGCGGATCTTAGAGGTCGTGATAGGTCGGAAGGTGGCATACTAGGTGGGAGATCCGGGCAGCAACCTTATTGTGTTATAAAAAGAGGGAATGTAACAGTGGAAGCGGAAGGGTTTGATGGGACCTTTGAAGGCAATGGTTTTATGATTAGTAATCTGAATATTAATCTTCCCGACCGCCGTTGTGTTGGTTTATTTGCTAAGGCAAAGGGTGAGATTCGCAATCTGTATATTGAGGGGGATAGGATTATTGGTGAGCAGTTGGTAGGGGCTGTGGTTGGTGATGGTAGTTTTGCGACCATTAGGGATGTGCATGGGAGGATTCGGATGCTTAGTGGGCAAGGAAATTCTACTGTTGGTGGATTGGTTGGTTCTCTTTACCGAGGTTCTCTTATCAATTCCATTTCCATCACGCCTTCTTTGACTGGCAATGGCATTCAAACGGGAGGCCTAGTGGGTGCGACTATATTCAGCAATATCAGCGATTCTGCTGCTATGACAACTAACATCACTGGTGGCAATACTACTCATTCAATAGGTGTTGCATTGGGGGGCTTGGTGGGATATTGTGAAGAATCTGCTATAGCTAATTCATTTAGCATAGCCGAACGGATAAAGTCCATTAGTTCTCAACTGGTTCATGGCACGGGTGGATTAGTTGGTCAGTGTGGTGGCACGCTCATTCAAGATTCTTATGCGCTTGCTGGGACAATAGAGGGAGTAGATTCGAATAATGATATACATGGCAAAGATATAGGGGGATTAGTGGGAAATTCGGGT
Source organism: Gammaproteobacteria bacterium (assembly GCA_965215225.1). Taxonomy (GTDB): domain Bacteria; phylum Pseudomonadota; class Gammaproteobacteria; order CBDBNL01; family JAAOII01. Next base: position 37,835 of record OZ244039.1, on the reverse strand, counting down.
GGTGTTAAGGCAATCAGCCAAGGCCGTGCGGCTATGATAAACTCCTATGCGATAACAGAGAGCATCAATGGGAGTAATACCGTAGGAGGGTTAGAAGGCGCTGGTGGAGGTGAGATGTTTTCTTCTTTTGCTATTACTGCGAATCTTGTTTCTACTGGCGAAGCTGGTGGATTACAGGGAGATGATATTGCTGACAGTGTATGGAATTCTTATGCAATCTCTGGCACTATTGATTCTCAAACCGATCAAGCAACTGGTGGTCTAATAGCCGGTTTGACGAATGGCGAAATAGTCGCCTCCTATGGGATTGTTCATACCTTCACATCGCCGCACCGAGAGCTTGGTGGTCTGGCGGGGACGTTTGATGAATCTTCGACGATGCTTTCTTCCTATGTGATCATGGCGAATATTAGCGATAGTTCCGCCTTAGGTGGACTGGTTGGTTCGGTTTTTCCTAGAAGCTCGGGGATTGATCCATCTAAGATAGTTGCTTCCTATGGGGTTGGCAATGTTAGTAGTCCGGGTTTTTATAGGGCACTTGAATTCGCTGGTAGTGAAGGAGAGCTCGACGCTGAGGTTAATATTGTCTCATCTTATTGGGATAATCTCAATGGCTCGCGGGAATTTGATGTCTTACGAAATGGGAGTCTGGCAGCTGTTTGGACCAATGGGACGGAAGAGAACTTGCCAGATACGGCAGTTTGGTGTGACCTTAATGACGATGAGAGAATTAATGCTGCTGAGAAGCGGGATGATAATCTCATCTGGGATTTTGGCGAGAGTATGAAGGCTGAATATCCTATCATCCGCTGCACACCAACCAATCCGCTTGGTTTAGGGCAGGATCGCTGGCGCAGATTGGAGGGTGGCAAGCCGAACATTCCCGATAGTGCTGAGCTTAAGAAGCTTATAAGTGATTTCCGTGCTAAGCAGAGGGCGTTGTTTCCCCAGCACATAGCAGACCAATAAGAGACCTCAATAGCCGCTCTTCCAACTCATAAAGATTTTTCTTTTGTTGAAAAAAAATCATAAAAAAAGGGGATTATATCCAATCTTCCACAAAAGAGAATATTATGAAAAAGAAAGTCCCAAAGCGAAGTTTAACCGCTTCACAAGTTTTCTTTCACAGACGCTCGTCAAAAATAAGGCACAAAATAAGGGAATTTATGGATTTGTGGGAAATAAGATGTAATTCCCTAAATAAGGGAATTTATGGATTTGTGGGAAATAAGATGTAATTCCCTAAAAAGAATGCAACCACTTAAGCAGCTAAGTATGAATATAAGTGAATATAAGTGAGTATAATGGTTGTTATTCTTTGTTATAATCTAACTAAGGTGAATGAATATGAAGACACAAAAATTTTGGCAGGGTTGGGGGGTTTTTGTTGTAATGACAGTGCTGCTTCTTTCAGTTTCCTGTAGCGGAGGTGCTGGCGGAGGCGGGGCTGGTGGCCCCACTATAGGTGATAATGACGGGCTTTCAGATACAGATACGAAAGAGTTGTTGCGCAACGACGCTGGGGCGCTTTGTCGTGACCTGACTGATTGCGATGGTGATGGGGTAATTGATCATGAAGATTTAGACATAAATGGGAATAATTTAATCGAAATTCAGACGCAAGAGGAATTAGCTGCGATCCATTATGTGCTAAATGGGACGGGTCGACGTTTTAGTGAGGCGGAGGCTGTTAATGTTTCGGGCTGTGGTGATAGCTGTCGGGGCTATGAACTGGTTAATGATATTGCTTTGTCCTATGATAATTCATCTGGCTGGCGGCCGCTAGGCGGTGGTGCGGATCTTAGGCCTTATAATAGGAGAACTGAGACAGTGACCTTAGGAGGAGCACCCGGCTCATACCCTTATTGCCGAAGAGGGAATGTAAGAACGGAAGGGTTTGGAGGGGTGTTTGAGGGGAATGAAAAGACGATTCGTAATTTAAATATTAATCTTCCCGACCGCCCTTGTATTGGTCTATTTGCTAAGGCAAGGGGAGAGATTCGCAATCTATTCATTGAGGGGGATAGGATTGTTGGTAAGCAGTTGGTAGGGGCTGTGGTTGGTGATGGTAGTTTTGCGACCATTAGGGATGTGCATGGGAGGGTTCGGATGCTTAGTGGGGAGGGGAATTCTACTATTGGAGGGCTGATTGGTTCTCTTTATCGGGGTTCTATTATAAATTCCAGTATTTTCACGGATTCTGTGACTGGCGATGACACTCAGGTAGGGGGCTTAGTGGGTGCGGCTATTTTCAGCGAGATCATTGGCTCTGCTGCTATGACAACTAACCTCACTAGCGGCAATGCTAATAAAGGCAATATTGTTGCATTGGGAGGCTTGGTCGGATATTGTACTGAATCTACTATAGCTAGTTCATTTAGTATAACCGAGCGGATAAAATCCATCACTAATACTGGTGATAACAAACGTGAACATAAGACGGGTGGTTTGGCTGGTTTGTGTGGTGGCACGCCCATTCGAGATTCCTATGCACTCTCTGGGACAATAGAGGGGGAAGGAGGAAATAATATAGGGGGATTGGTAGGACAGTTGGGTGATGTTAAAGATGTCAGAGGTGATAATGTTATAAGAAATTCCTATGCAATAACAGAAAGCATTAGTGGGAGTGGTCGCATAGGAGGCTTAGAGGGTGGTGATGCTGATGATGTTCTTTCTTCTTTTGCTATTACTGCCAATCTTGTTACTGGTAGCAGTGGTGGTGGATTAAATGGAGGAGATGATTCTACTAAGGTTGTATCGAATTCTTATGCGATTTCTGGTACGATTCATTCTAAAAACAACGAGCCAACAGGTGGGCTAGGGGGCGGGCTCTATACAATAATTGCCTCCTATGGGATTGTTCACACCATGCAATCACCACGCCGAAAGCATAGTGGGTTGGTGGGAACCCTTCCTGCAAATGGGAGGGTTCTTTCTTCCTATGCTGTGATAGCAAATACTAGTGCTAGTCCCGCCTTAGGCGGGTTGATTGGAACGGTTGAACGTCAAGGCACTAGTCAAGCTGATATTATTGCTTCTTATGGGGTTGGTAATCTGAGTAGTCCAAATCTAGGCTCAGGTTTGATTGGAACATTTGCAGCCTCTGGTAGTCAAGAAGATGAGGTTAATATTGTCTCCTCTTATTGGGATAATCTCAATGGCTCGCGGGAATTTGATGTCTTACGAAATGGGAGTCTGGCAGCCGTTTGGACCAATGGGACGGAAGAGGGGTTGAATGATAGAGCAGTTTGGTGTGACCTTAATGACGATGAGAGAATTAATAGGGATGAGAAGCGAGATGATAATCTCATCTGGGATTTTGGTGCGGATGATGAGTATCCTATCATCAGCTGCACACCAACCAATCCGCTTGGTTTGAACCAGGATCGCTGGCGCAGGTTGAAAGATGGTAAGCCGAACATTCCCGATAGTGCCGAGCTTAAGAGGCTTATAAGTGATTTCCGTGCTGAGCAAAGGGAGCTGTTTCCCCAGCACATAGCAGACCAAGAAAGACCTCAATAGCCGCTCTTCCAACTCATAAAGATTTTTCTTTTGTTGAAAAAAAAAATCATAAAAAAAGGGGATTATATCCAATCTTCCACAAAAGAGAATATTATGAAAAAGAAAGTCCCAAAGCGAAGTTTAACCGCTTCACAAGTTTTCTTTCACAGACGCTCGTCAAAAATAAGGCACAAAATAAGGGAATTTATGGATTTGTGGGAAATAAGATGTAATTCCCTAAAAAGAATGCAACCACTTAAGCAGCTAAGTATGAATATAAGTGAATATAAGTGAGTATAATGGTTGTTATTCTTTGTTATAATCTAACTAAGGTGAATGAATATGAAGACACAAAAATTTTGGCAGGGTTGGGGGGTTTTTGTTGTAATGACAGTGCTGTTTCTTTCAGTTTCCTGTAGCGGAGGTGCTGGAGGTCCCACTATAGGTGATAATGACGGGCTTTCAGATACAGATACGAAAGAACAGCTGCGCAACCAAGATGGGAAACTTTGTCGTGACCTGACGGATTGCGATGGTGATGGGGTAATTGATCATGAAGATTTAGACATAAATGGGAATAATTTAATCGAAATTCAGACGCAGGAGGAATTAGCTGCGATCCATTATGTGCTAAATGGGACGGGTCGGCGCTTTAGTGAGGCGGAAGCTGTTAATGTTTTGGGCTGTGGTGATAGCTGTCGCGGCTATGAACTGGTTAATGATATTCCTTTGTCCTATGATAATGCATCTGGTTGGCAGCCACTAGGCGGCAATGCTAGTCTTACGGCTTTTGATAGGGGATCAAAAGACGGTGCTACTATATTAGGGAAGGACGAAGGGGGACAGCCTTATTGTAAAAGCGGGCCAAAGGAAGGGCGAAACGGGACGGGGGAAGCGAAAGGGTTTGATGGGGTATTTGAGGGGAATGGTTGGACGATTAGTAATTTGACTATTAATCTTCCCGCCCATCATTGTGTTGGTTTATTTGCTAAGGCGAGGGGTGAGATTCGCAATCTGTATGTTGAGGCGGATAGGATTATTGGCAACAAGCTGGTAGGGGTTGTGGTTGGTGATGGTAGTTATGCGACCATTAGGAATGTGCATGCGAGGACTCGGTGGCTTAGCGGGGAGGGGAATTCTACTATTGGCGGTTTGGTTGGATCTATTTACTGGGGCTCTCTTGTGGATTCCAGTGCCATCACGGATTCTTTGATTGGCTATGACACTCAAACAGGAGGCCTAGTGGGTGCGGCTATTTTCAGTAACATCAGTGACTCTGCTGCTATGATAACTAACCTCACTGGTGGCACCACTACTCCTCATGGTCGTAATAGAGCACTTGCCATTGCGATGGGTGGATTGGTGGGATATTGTGGAGAATCTGTTATAGATAGTTCGTTTAGTATAACCGAGCGGATAGAATCCCTTAGTCCTACTCGCGAGAACGAACATAAGGCGGGTGGCTTGGCTGGCCAGTGTGCTGGTTCTCCCATTAGAGATTCTTATGCGCTTGCTGGGACAATAGAGGGGAAAGATAGAAATGGTAATACGGGAGGAAATAATATAGGGGGATTAGTAGGACAACTGAGTGGTGCTAAAGAAACCAAAGGCCCTCAGGTTATGATAAACTCCTATGCGATAACCGAAAGCATTGGTGGGCGTGATCGCGTAGGAGGGTTAAATGGTGGGGGTGAAGTTGCTCTTTCTTCTTTTGCTATTACTGCCAATCTGGTTAGTAGTGGGAGTGTTGGTGGTTTGAGGGGAGGTGCTGCTGGTGGGACTGTATGGAATTCTTATGCAATTTCTGGCACTATTCATTCTAAAAGTAATGAAGTAGCAGGTGGTTTAGTGGCTGATGCCAGCAGCATAACTGCCTCCTATGGGATTGTTCACACCATGCAATCACCTCGCACAAGGCATGGTGGGCTGGTAGGAAGGCTTAATCCAAATGAGAGGGTTCTTTCTTCCTATGCGATGATGGCAAATGTTAACGATAGTTCCGCCTTAGGTGGGCTGGTTGGATTGGTGTCGAGTCGAGGCACTAGTCAAGCTGATATTATTGCTTCTTATGGGGTTGGTAATCTGAGTAGTCCAAATCTAGGTTCAGGTTTGATTGGAACATTTGCAGCCTCTGGTAGTCAAGAAGATGAGGTTAATATTGTCTCCTCTTATTGGGATAATCTCACTGATTCACCAGCAGTTGCTGTCTTACGAAATGGGAGTCTGGCAACCATTTGGACCAATGGGACGGAAGAGGGGTTGAATGATAGAGCAGTTTGGTGTGATCTTAATCAAAATGAGAGGATTGATATGGATGAGAAGCGGCCTGATAATCGCATTTGGGATTTTGGGGTGAGTATGAGGGCTGAGTATCCTATCATCCGCTGCACCCCGTCCAATCCGCTTGGTTTGAACCAGGATCGCTGGCGCCGATTGAAAGATGGCAAGCCGAACATTCCCGATAGTGCCGAGCTTAAGAGGCTTATAAGCGCTTTCCGTGCTGAGCAAAGGGCACTGTTTCCACAGCACATAGCAGACCAACAATAAGAGTCCTCAATAGCCGCTCTTCCAACTCATAAAGCTTTTTCTTTTGTTGAAAAAAAACCATAAAAAAAATGAAAATTAACTTACTAAAATCGAGATTTTTTGCTATAGTCTCTTTTTATTATTTAAGGAAGATTAAAAAATGCAACCACTTAAGCAGCTAAGTATGAATATAAGTGAGTATAATGGTTGTCATTCTTTGTTATAATCTAACTAAGGTGAATGAATATGAAGACACAAAGATTTTGGCAGGGTTGGGGGGTTTCTGTTGTAATGACAGTGCTGTTTTTTTCAGTTTCCTGTGGCGGAGGTGCTGGCGGAGGTGCTGGCGGAGGTGCTGGCGGAGGTGCTGGAGGTCCCACTATAGGTGATAATGACGGGCTTTCAGATACAGATACGAAAGAGCAGCTGCGCAACCAAGATGGGAAACTTTGTCGTGACCTGACTGATTGCGATGGAGATGGGAAAGATGATCATCTTGATTTAGACATAAATGGAAATGGTTTGATAGAAATTCAGACGCAAGAGGAATTAGCTGCGATCCATTATGTGCTAAATGGGACGGGTAGGCGTTTTAGTGAGGAAGATATTGTTAATGTTTCGGGCTGTGGTAGCTGTCGCGGCTATGAACTGGTTAATGATATTATTTTGTCCTACAATAGTTCGGTTGGTTGGCAGCCACTAGGAGGAGGTGCGGATCTTAGGGCTTATAATAGGAGAACTGAGACAGTGACCTTAGGAGGAGCATCCGGCTCATACCCTTATTGCCGAAGAGGGAATGTAAGAACGGAAGGGTTTGGAGGGGTGTTTGAGGGGAATGAAAAGACGATTCGTAATTTAAATATTAATCTTCCCGACCGCCCTTGTATTGGTCTATTTGCTAAGGCGAGGGGTGAGATTCGCAATCTATTCATTGAGGGGGATAGGATTGTTGGTAAGCAGTTGGTAGGGGCTGTGGTTGGTGATGGTAGTTTTGCGACCATTAGGGATGTGCATGGAAGGATTCGGATGCTTAGTGGGGAGGGGAATTCTACTATTGGCGGTTTGGTTGGGTCCATTTACCAGGGTTCTATTATAAATTCCAGTATCTTCACGGGTTCTGTGACTGGCGATGACACTCAGGTAGGAGGCCTAGTGGGTGCGGCTATTTTCAGCACTATCAGTGGTTCTGCTGCTATGACAACTAACCTTACCACTGGTAGCAATCTTGGTAAGAAAAGTATTGCTGCATTGGGAGGCTTGGTTGGCTATTGTTCTGAATCCAATATAGATAGTTCATTTAGTATAACCGAACGGATAGCAACCATTCATCCCAAGGACATCGAACATAAGACGGGTGGCTTGGCTGGTATCTGTGGTGGCACGCCCATTATAGATTCATATGCGCTTTCTGGGACAATAGAGGGAAGTGGTGGCAATAATATAGGGGGATTGGTAGGACAGCTGAGTGATGTTCGCGATAACAAAGGCCGTCAGGTTATAAGGAACTCCTATGCGATAACCGAAAGCATTAGTGGGCGTGATCGCGTAGGAGGGTTAGAAGGTGGTGCTGGTACTGATGGTGTTTTTTCTTCTTTTGCTATTACTGCCAATCTTGTTACTAGTCGAACTGGTGGTGGATTACTGGGAGATGAAATTGGTAGGACTATATGGAATTCTTATGCGATCTCTGGCACTATTCATTCTAAAAGAAATGAAGCGACGGGCGGTCTAACATCTGGTGGCGGCAGAATAACTGCCTCCTATGGGATTGTTCACACTTTCAAATCACCACGCCGAAAGCATAGTGGGTTGGTGGGAAGCCTTTCTGCAAATGGGAGGGTTCTTTCTTCCTATGCGATCATGGCAAATATTAGCGATGGTTCCGCCTCAGGTGGGTTGGTTGGTCAGGTTGAGAGTCAAGACCCACATCAAGCTAGTATCACTGCTTCCTATGGGGTTGGCAATCTGAGCAGTCCAAATCTAGGTTCAGGCTTGATTGGAACATTTGCAGCCTCTGGTAGTCAAGAAGATGAGGTTAATATTGTCTCATCCTATTGGGATAATCTCACTGATTCACCAGCAGCTGCTGTCTTACGAAATGGGAGTCTGGCAGCTGTTTGGACCAATGGGACCGAAGAGAGGTTGGATGCTAGGGCAGTTTGGTGTGATCTTAATCAAAATGAGAGGATTGATATGGCCGAGAAACGGCCTGATAATCTCATCTGGGATTTTGGGGTGAGTATGAGGGCTGAATATCCTATCATCCGCTGCACACCGGACAATCCGCTTGGTTTGGACCAGGATCGCTGGCGCCGATTGAAAGATGGCAAGCCGAACATTCCCGATAGTGCCGAGCTTAAGAGGCTTATAAGCGCTTTCCGTGCTGAGCAAAGGGAGCTGTTTCCCCAGCACATAGCAGACCAACAATAAGAGTCCTCAATAGCCGCTCTTCCAACTCATAAAGATTTATCTGCTTGTTGGCAGCTGTTGCATTAGTTAAATACCTGAATGAGAGCGAGAAAAATGGATGCTCGCCATCGAATAAAATCCGTCCTGAGAAGATATGCAAAAGAAGATGATGAAGGATGATGAAGGATGAGGGAGATACAGAATAGCAAGAAGGACTAAAGAAGCCTATTGCTAGAGGGACTGAAAAACCACAAGGCTCAGGCGAGTCTCAGCTGACGACATCTTTAGCGTTATTAAAGAAGAACTAAAAAACAAAAAACTCAGGCAGGTGGGGTATAATATAGCTGTCATGTATATTCTCAATTCAGACTAGATTGAATATGGATATATGTATATAGGAGTCTTGGCAATTATTTGATTTTATTGGCGCCTCTTCGTTCTAATTGATAACTGCCCCCACGACTTTCATTATTTTCAGTGGCGGCTAAGTGGGGCTGTCCCACTGCTTATCAAGTTTTATTTAAGGAAGCCTAAACAATACAACCACTTAAGCAGCCAAGTCCGAGTATAAGGTTGTTATGTTATAATGGGAGTATTATGAATATGAAGACACAAAGATTTTGGGACGGTCGGAGCTTGCTTGTTGTGCTGGTGGCTGTTCTTCTTTCGGTTTCTTGTGAAGGAGGCGGACAAAGCGGCGAAAACGAGGGCGAAGAAAGAGGAGACCCAACAATTCGCTTTGCTGCTTCAGATTTGGTGGTTCACCCGCTTAAGACCTATGCCATCTTAGAATGGACCTTTCCGAGTGATGGGGCTTCGATTCGTTCCATTCAAGTTGAGGTTAGCCGAGGCGGCAAGCTTGAGGTTTATTCGGTTGGTTTGGGTGAGACTTCTTATAGGGTTGATAATCTTGAGGAATGGGTGGACTATGATTTTCAGGTAATCTTTACTTATGAGGACGGAAGCATAGGTAGGTTGAGCAAGAAGATGGTCAGGCTGAAAACGGATATAGAGGATGCTTATCCGACAGTGTATTTTCCATAGCCTCCCTTCAATCAAACCACCACTAGATGACAGCCCCACAAATTACATTGCTTATCTATTAATCAAGTCAGCAGAATTCATCCGCCTCTTCTACTATGATCCAGCACCTGTTCGGTCATTAGCTAAGATATATAGTGAGACAGCCGCCAGATTCAACCGACTATACAGATAGTACTTCTCTCCATCAATCAAATCGGTAAAATCCAGCGGACTAGCTTCCATTTCTCTTTCAGATTATTCATTTTTTCTCTCATTAGCTTTGCTTGTTATAATTCAAACCAGTGTTTGTTGCTATAAACATATATAGGCATAGAGCCTTATGAGATTATTGTTAATGAAGTATTTGTGCTGTAGGTTCTTCAACTAGACCAAACTCTGCCTTAAATTTTCTCTTCCAGCTAGGAGGATGGGAAGACGGCAAACCCCAACTACACCTGTTTAGACGGCAGTTTCCCTCCTTAATAACATTAATAACAGATAGGAATAACATTAATAACAGATAGGGCTGATAACTTGCTTCGACTAATCCCTCAGCTTCAACCGCTTCAACCGCTTTAACCGAAGTGGCTAGGACAGATGAACCCCAGCCAGACCCATCGAGTCAATCTCCTTTTCTTCCTATATATAGGTAGCTGGCTTTGATTTAGTTCTTCAGCTTCAACCGCTTCAACCCAACCCATTTAGCTAATCTGCTTTCCTTCTTAGATATAGATGCCCGGCCTTGACTAGTCCCTTAGCCTCAACGGCCTCAATCCAACAGACAAGGGGCTTATCGGGTTTAGAACTAACTATTCATCTTTTATTAATTGAGTGCTAGTTGAGATAAAAATAACCAGAAAAGAGATAAAAAAATAAGGATTGTGGCATAAAAAGTTACTGGGATCCAATTGAAAAGGGGAATTGTATATTGTCTAAAAGACACTTTATTTGATAAGATTTGGTATAATTTGCTATTATGAAGACGCTTCTGTGAGTTCATCATTTTCTATGGAGGATGATGGAATATAAGCTTATAGATGTGCTTGTAAATATGGAAGCTATCTTTTGTTAGTTATATATAAAAGGAATCAATATTATGCAAAACAAAATATTAAGAACTATAGCCGCTTGCCTTGCTGCTGGATCACTGCTTTTTTCTCCAGTTTCGATGGCAGCGGTTAATAACATTCATTTCCTAATCCCCGGCGGCGCCGGTGGAGGCTGGGATGGCACTGCCAGAGGTGTTGGCGAAGCCTTGACCAAGTCTGGTCTTGTTAAGAGAGCATCCTATCAGAATCTTTCTGGTGGTGGTGGCGGGGTGGCAATAGCTCATTTGATAAAGACGAGTAAGTCGCGTAAAGCCAAACGAACCCTGATGGTTAATTCCACTCCTATAGTCTTGCGTTCATTGACCAAGGTGTTTCCTCAGTCTTTTCGTGATCTAGTTCCGGTGGCAGGAGTGATTACCGACTATCAGGCTGTGGTGGTTCGTAATGACTCTCCTTATAATACTTGGCGCGAGGTTGCTGCCGACTTCCAACAGGATCCCAATAGTGTGAAAGTAGCTGGCGGTTCAGTAGCTGGTAGCTTGGATCACATTTCTGTTGCCCTTGCTTTTCAAGCAGCCGGTGGCGATCCCACTAAGGTAGTCTATGTTTCCTATGATGCAGGTGGTGCAGCCATGACGGCTTTGTTAGCCGGTGAGACTGCAATGCTATCTACTGGTCTTAGTGAAGCCTTAGAGCTTCAACGGGCTGGAACGGTTAGGATACTTGCAATGACTGGCCCTGAAAGAGTGCCAGATGCACCAGATGTTCCTAGTTTGAAAGAACAAGGTTATGACGTTGAGTTTGCTAACTGGCGTGGCTTCTTTGCCGCTCCTGGCACACCAGCTACAAAGGTTGCCGAATACAATGAGGTGTTGAGGCAAATGTATGATACGCCTGAGTGGGAAACGGTCAGATCAAGAAATGGCTGGGTTAATAACTATGTTGTAGGTCCATACGACTTCTATAGCTTCTTAGAGCAACAAGAAGAAGTTATAGGAGCGCTGCTGGAGCAACTCGGCTTCTTATAATCAGATAGGAAATTTAAGAATAGGGGCATATGCCCCTATTCTTATTATTATGCTCCGCCATTTCAAAGCAAGACATAGCAGTAAGAAGATCATTGGAGGGATGTTCTTTTTACTCCTATCTCTTATCTATGGCTGGTATTCGCTCAGCATTCCGCTGTTCTCTAGTCAGGTAGAAACTTTCACCGCCCGCACTCTGCCTTTATATATTGCCGTGGCTGGAGTGATTCTTTCGGTCCTATTGCTAGTTCTGCCTGATGAAGACAAGGACTTTGTTGGGCGCATAAAGAAGATGGATTGGTTTTCCACTGGCGCCCTTTTTATTTTGATGTCTATCTATGGGGTGATTTTTAATTATCTTGGCTTTTTTCTTGCCACCTTCTTGTTCTTGAATGGTGGTTTTTATATTCTGGGTGAAAGACGAATCGGCGTCATGCTATTGGTATCGGTGATTCTCATAGCCTTCTTTTGGGGAGTGTTCAATTATCTCCTCGGCATCTATATTGACCCAGGCCTCTTTTGGTTAGACCTACTAGAATAGTCTTATGTGGGAAGGAATTCAGTTAGGCTTATCTACCGCTTTTACACCAATCAATCTAGTGATGGTCTTGCTAGGCTGCTTCGTTGGCACCTTTATCGGCTTGCTTCCCGGTCTAGGTCCCATATCCGCCATCGCCCTGATGATTCCTATTACCTATAGTTTTGACCCGGCTTCTGGGATGATACTTATGGCGGGAGTCTATTATGGCGCGGTATTTGGCGGTTCTACCTCGTCTATTTTGATAAATGCACCGGGCATAGCTGGCACAGTGGCTACCGCGTTTGATGGTTTCCCGCTGGCAAAGAAAGGTTTTCCCGGTAAGGCGCTGGCGATAGCAGCCTACTCTTCTTTTAGTGGTGGCACTATAGCCGCCATATTCTTACTGGTTGCGGCGCCTGCTTTGGCTCAGGTAGCCATCTCTTTTCAATCAGCCGATTATTTTTGTCTGATGGTTTTGGGTTTGACTGCTGTGGCAGCCTTTGCCGGCCGAGGGCAGTTTCTGCGCGCCCTGCTTGCTACTATCCTGGGTCTGATGCTATCCACTATTGGTATGGATAGGATTAGCGGGGTGCAGAGATTTACTTTTGGTATGATTAATCTGGTTGATGGCATTAGTTTCATCCTGCTTGCTATGGCAACCTTTGCCCTTTCTGAGGCCATGATGAACATTCTTAAGCGGGAAAAGAGCAGCCTATCAAAAGAGTCGACCAAATTAGGCAGCCTCAAACTCTCGCGCTCAGAGGTGAAGGAGATAACGCCAACTATTGGCCGCTCATCCATAATGGGTTTCTTTGTGGGGGTATTACCAGGTGCAGGCGCCACCATTGCTAGTTTTCTTGCTTATGGGATGGAAAGGAATCTAGCCAGCGCCAAGAGGAAAAAAGAGTTTGGCTCAGGTAGTCTAAGAGGTCTTGCCGCGCCAGAGACGGCAAATAACGCTGCCTGCACTGGTTCTTTTGTTCCCCTGTTGACACTTGGCATTCCCGGCTCAGGCACCACCGCGATCATGTTAGGAGCCCTCATCTCCTTCGGTGTTCAGCCAGGCCCGCTCCTTCTTACTGAAAACCCCGCCCTGTTTTGGTCGGTCATCATTTCTATGTATGTGGGTAATATCATTCTCTTTGTCTTTAATCTACCGCTCATACCCTATATTTCGCGCCTGCTGTCTGTTCCGCGCCAGTTCTTGGTGCCACTGATAGTCTTTTTCTCCTTAATAGGGGTCTATTTGGTATCTTTCAATACCTTTGATATCCAGGCGATGATCTTTATTGCTGTCTGTGCGCTCTTTCTTCGCCTGTTGGACTTTCCGATGGCGCCTATGTTGATGGGCTTTATCCTCGGCGGCTTGATGGAAACCAATTTGCGCCGTGCCCTGACTATTAATGACGGCTCACTGTCCTTTCTCTGGGACCGACCCATATCCCTGGTGATTAATATTTTGACCCTGGTAGTTGTTTTCTATCCAATAGTCAGCTACTATGTGTGGCGGTTGATGAAAAGATATCCTCGTTCTTCTGCTGGTGAGGGCGGCTAGGAACCAGCAAACTGCTCTTTGATTAGCAGACCCAAGAGGCGATTGTTTGCTGCAATAATGCCTTGAGAAGAAGCCCTAAATGAGTCGCCCCTATCATCACACACCAATCCGCCCGCCTCTTCTATTAGCAGGGCGGCGAGCATTATTAAAGGCGTATTGTTCTTGGCAATGAACACATCTGTCTGACCGCCCGCACAATCGGCCGCATTGAGAAGGAGCGAACCGCTATTGAAGACCCTATGGGCACCTTCTTCCAAGCAAGACAAGAATAGTCTATAGGGCATATCGCAACCAAAAATCAGCTGATTCAAGTCTCGCTTCTTACTCGCTCTCAATCTCTCAAACTTGCTATAGGAACCGGCATTCCGTCTTGTCCAATAGTAATTGGTTCTACTGCCTTCTACTATGAGCCCCTTGTGTAGTCTTTGCTGCCAATGACCGGTGACTGCAAGAGTCCACTTAGAAGAGCGGCGAAGAAAGTTTTCTGTCTCACTAACCGGATAGATGCGCCAATAATAGCCATCTCCTTTTGGTGCCGGCTCTTGAGGGGTTAAAAATTCTTCATTGGGGAATCTCGCCATCATCTTTGTTTTGATGAGCTCATGGGTTTGGTTACGGAGCTTCTCTAATTCAGCATCTTGCTTATTGTCCTGTCTATTAAGGAGCTTCCGCTGCTCAATAGTTAACAGGCTTGCTTGTTCATGGAGCAGCTGATAAACCAGCTTTAGATTGCCATCTGCTATCATTTGCTCGGCTTCATATTGAGGTGGCCATAATGAGGCGCAAGTTTCCACTCCACACTTATGGCGTTTTCAATCAGAAAATCCTGTCTTTCATTGATGGCTGCAACCGCGACCAGCTTGTCATGGTGATGGATTAGGGGAACATAGGGTCTTAGCCAAGGGGGGACGCGATTTTGTTGGAGGAGGTTCTTTAGCGAGTGGCTGCTTCCGTTGAGCTTGATCTTCTCTCCCCCTTGTCTATAACCAATGCCGAGCTCTAATCCTTCGCCTCCGGTTATGACAATGGCACCAAGCAAAACTGGATACTCAGCCTTGGTTTCTTTCATTAGGAAAGCTAGGGGCTTGTCTTTTTTGTTTGTCTCAGGCAATAGCGGCATAGCATAGAGATAGCCATCATAGCGATGCATCTCAACTCGGTTCCATTGGATCCTGGGTGAGGCATCGGGGCCTGCCCTGAGCTGTTTTAGCAACTCAGCAGTCAGCGGACGAGGGAGGATAGCCAGCTTATGTTGGTCAAGCCAAGCATTAATTAGGAGTTCAGCCTCAATAGGTTTCATGGCTAGGATGCTGGCGACAGCTAGTCTATGGTGAGACAGATCCTGCTCTTGCCCAATCCATTTGGCTGTTATTTCTCCTAGTAGATTCAGTCGGTCGGCACTATGGGACAAATTGGCTTCCACCGCCTGCCACTTTTGGCTGATTAGAGGCAGCAGCCTATGGCGAATGAAGTTGCGTTCTATTGAGCTATCCAAATTGCTGGGGTCATGTATATATAGGAGGGATTTTTCTTGCTGGTAGCTGCTTATTTCTGTATAGGGGGTTTGGAGGAAGGGACGGCACACAAGCCCTCTGCCTAGTTTGCGTTGTTGTGGGATGCCATTTAGGTTGCGACTTCCCCTCATCAATCTCAGCAGCAGGGTCTCAGCCTGATCTCTTTGGTGATGGGCTTGAAGCAATAGGGCATCAGTCGGCAGTTCCTCTTCCCATAGGCTATAGCGACCAAGGCGCGCTGCCATTTCCATACTCTCTTTGCCCTTCTGATTGACTTGAATGCGGGATATCTTTATCTGCAGCTTAAGATTCTTGCATTGGTTAATACAATGCTCCTCCCAGCTATTGGCTTGGGGAAGCAGCTGATGGTTGATATGCCAAGCGGCTAGGCGGCTGTTTAATAGTCCTTGGCGCTTCAATCTAAGACAACAATGAAGTAGCACAGTCGAGTCCATCCCGCCACTATAGGCTATGTATATTTGCCCCGCTTGTGGCAGCTGGTCTAGCAGCTCCTTTTCCAGTGGATGGAGCAGGCTGTTATTCTGATTCATAGGAGCTGTTTAGCTCAATTGGTTGATTGAGAAATTCTAACTCATCTAGCTGGTCTAGTTCTTCTAGCTCCTCTAGGTCGTCGAATTCCTCCAACTCCTCAAGTGCATCAAGCGGGATCCGTCCATCCAATACCTGATAGCGGCGATTCTGGAGGAAGACATCGCGAATACCGCTATATCTGTCTTCAAATCTGCCTTCTTTTATGGCTTCTTCTAGGGTGAGTTCTAGCGGTCTGAGCCGATTTCTTGTGTCTATGATATTAATGAAAGTAAGAATATTGCTCTCAGCCTGACCTATGGGGAGACTTACTAAATCAGAACCATAGATGAAGGTAAGAATGGTCGGTAAGCTATCGCGCGCGGTGCTGGGTCCTAGGAGAGGTATGACTGTATAGGGACCAGCGCCTACTCCCCAATAGCCTAGGGTCTGACCCAGATCCTCCACTTGTCTTTCTAATTGGATATGCTGTGCCACATCAATGACCCCGCCAATCCCGAGCACACTATTGATAGCAAATCGCGCCGTAGTTCGATAGAAGCTCACCATCTTTAGCTGTAACAAGTCATTTAGTAGGGTCGTAGGTTCGGCTAGGTTGTTGAAGAAGTTGCGAACGCCAGTTTGCACAAAGTTAGGTGTGATATAGTCATAGCCTTCGGCAACGGGCAGAAGGAAGTTGCGGTCAAGAAAGTCGTTGAACTCATAGACGGCGCGATTGCTCTTTTCCCAAGGGTCTTGAGGATTTGTCTCTTGTGCCATTGTGTTGGAAGCACAAAGAACCAAGAGGGCAAGGCAGGTGTTTGTAATTCGTTTAATCACGAGTGTTTCTAATTCAATTAATCAAAAGCCGAGTGCTTCTAGTTTACTTAATATCAAAAGGGATATTATAGGGACTAAAATAATATCGATTTTAACCCATGCAACCATTTCTAACCATTGAACACAGCAGCGGCACTACCCCTGTCTATCAGTTGGCCAGGCTGGCTCAGCTTGCCCAGCTGCTAAGAGCCCAGCTGGCAACAAGTGATAGGCAGGCTCTCATCACCAGTCCTGCTCTTATGGCATTGTATGGCGACCAGCTGAGCCGACTGGATTTGCCATCTCGTCCTTTGTTGTTACCAGATGGAGAGGAATACAAGAACCTGTCTCAGGCGGAAAAGCTGTGGCAACAAATAGCCGAGCTCGGCTTGTCGCGCCATTCGGCGCTCATAGCTTTTGGCGGTGGAGTGGTGACCGACATGGTTGGCTTCATCGCGGCTGGCTATATGCGCGGTATTGAGGTGGTCTATCTGCCGACCACTCTATTGGCACAGGTGGATGCCTCTTTGGGCGGCAAGACAGGCGTCAATTTGCCGAACGGGAAGAATCTAGTGGGCTTCTTTCATCAGCCGCGTTCGGTAATTCTCTGCTTAGATCTATTGAAGAGTCTGCCACCAGAAGAGATGACATCTGGTTATGCCGAGATTATCAAAGCAGCTCTATTGGCTGATAGGGATTTCTTTATTCAGCTGGAAGGCTTTTTTGCCTCGTCGCCTAGTGAAGAGAACTTGGCGCCAATCATAAGGCGCAGCTGTGAGATTAAAGCGCACTTTATTCAACAGGATGAGACCGAGAAGAGTAGAGGCTCTGCCTCGCGCGCCCTGCTCAATCTGGGTCATACATTTGGCCATGCGTTAGAAGCCCGACAATCTTATCGAGGTATTAAGCATGGTCATGCTGTGGCAATAGGCATTTGTCTAGCGGCTGCTATTTCAACTCGGCTGGGAAATCTTAGCCAATCCGATTATCATCTCATTGAACAGCTGATTCGTTCAGCTGGTCTGCCGACCCGGCTGCCGGTCGATTTACAACCTGCTTACCTGATTGATTTTATGAGGCAGGATAAGAAGAAGAAGGATAGTCGGATTTCGCTTATCCTCTTGGCTGAGATAGGCAAGGCCTATCTCAGCCAGCCATATGAGCCAGCTCAGATACTGGAGCTGATGGAAGACGCTGTTCGCTGGATGCTTAGGGCATAGCAGATGGGAGACTTCTTTCGTCTAGGCAAGTATCGACTCTCTCTTGCCCGGCCTCATATCATGGGAATTTTGAATCTTACTCCCGATTCTTTCTATGATGGCGGCAGATGGAACAGCTATGATGAGGCGCTCAGGCGAGGCGAACAATTAGCGGAAGAAGGCGCCGCCATTTTGGATCTGGGAGGAGAATCTACTCGACCGGGCGCAGCCCAAGTGAGCGAAGAAGAGGAAATAGACAGAGTGCTCAATCTGGTTGCCACACTGAGTAAGAGACTGGCTATTCCTATTTCGGTAGATACCAGCCGACCCAGGCTGATGGAGCTGGCGGCTGAGGCGGGAGCCTCCTTGATAAATGATGTTCGCTCGCTGAGATTGCCCGGCGCACTAGCAGCAGCGGCCAAGACCAATTTGCCGGTATGCTTGATGCATATGCAAGGCGAGCCGAATTCTATGCAAGAAGAACCCAGCTATGAGGATCTGGTTAAAGAAGTAGCGGACTTTCTCACCGAACGAATAGCAGCCTCTGTGGCGGCTGGCATAGCAAAAGAACAGCTGCTCATAGATCCGGGCTTTGGCTTTGGCAAGACCTTTGCCCATAATCTGACTCTCTGGCATAAGCTGGCAGATTTCAAATCCTTAGGCTGTCCGCTTCTCGTCGGCTTGTCGCGCAAGTCCTTTTTGGGCACTATTACCAACCGCCGACCAGAGGACAGATTAGCAGCAAGCATAATGGCAGCTGGTTTGGCGGCACAAAAAGGGGCTTGGATTCTGCGCGTCCATGATGTGGCTGCCAGTTTGGATGCGCTTAAGGTGGCGGCCGTTTTAACAAGGGGCTAGAAATACTCACCTGTATTGGTGAGATATAAGAGACGGCTGTTCTGAGAGGACCTAAGGATTTAAATCCTCAGGAGGCAAGAACGGAGGACCTGGTGGCGTGGGATTATTCTGCCTATCTTCTTTGTTATGACCATAGAAGATCAGCTGCCAGCCTAAGGAAATGTGATCATGGCTGATATCCCTGTCTAAGGGTTGCCAACTAGAGCTATCTGGGTCCCATGAAGACAGATTCACGCTTAGGGTCCATTCGCCAACTGGATCTTCCCCTAGGTGAGCGGCTGTGCCAAAGGTCCAGTCCACTCCTTTGTCACATTCTTCTTCGGCTGTATCTACACAGCCATAGCGGCGCGACAGGATACTAAGAGTGCCATGAGGAGATCTCAGCACAATGTCAAGATCGCGCATATTGCCATAATAATCTATGTCTATATCAACATCTATATGTTCTATGAAGTCTAATTGCCTGCTACTGGGGACTCTTATGGTGGACTGAGTGGAAGGGGCCAAGAATTCAAATCCTCGTGGGCTAGCTAGGCGCAATTCGTTTGGCAGAAGTTGCCATTGCCGCGCTAATTTCATTGCTGCCACCATATCTATCATGCCAAAGCCATAGTCTATACTGTGAGTATAGTGTTGACTGTGATTGTGATAGGCAGCTGCCCCCACTTGCCAGAAAGGGTTGTCTTTGTCTAGCTGTTCGGCGCTCTCGGCAAGGATGAGTTTCACATCACGCCAACTAAGATGGGGATAGGCAGCCCGCAGGACGGCGATGGCGCCGCTGACAATAGGAGTGGAAGCCGAAGTGCCACCATAGTTTTGGGTATAGCTAGCGGAGCCGGCAATGGGTGGCAAGTAGGTTAGACTGCCATTGTTCTCACGAATATAGTAGTCGCCGCCGCCGAAGTTGGTATGAGTTGCCCTCAACTGGGAGCGCTCAATCACACCGCCGCGAGCTGGCGAAGAAGGCACACTGTTCCAACCGTCATCACCACTGATATCTGTAGTGGTTATTCGGCAACGCCATTGTTCTATCGGGTCACGGCATACAGGAAGGCTTGCTTGATTATCATTACTAGGACCGCAGAGCCACAGATTAGCGCCCGGATTCGAATAGCTGGCATATTTGTTTTCTGGCCCTATGGCGCAGACATTGATGAAGGCGCGATGATTGCGCAATGCCATATAATGAGCCGAGCCGCCAGTTGCTCTGCCATTATGGGCGGCAATGGTATAGCTCATGCCGGTGCCATAGAAACCAGTGTTGATCTGGTCTTCTAGCAGATCTTCTATTAAGGAATAGATACCAGAACGAAATCTTACTAACCTAACGCCGAAGCTGCCCCGTACATTAGCCGAGACAGCAGTTTGTGGTGTAGTGGGCATTAAAGAAGCCAAGTATTCTGAGTCGGATCTGCCGCCGGTGGTATAGGCATAGATACCGGCATCCGGCGCCATTCCCTTAATGCCGATTCCATTGTCTCCTTTAGCAGCTATGGTGCCTGCCGAGGCGGTGCCATGGGCGCTTGAGCTTTGCGGGTTATTCCTATATATATGGTCTTCTGGCACCCGGAAATTACGGCTGGCACCAGCGACCACATTCTGTATCAGGTCTTCGTGAAACAGTTCCATTCCTGTATCTACTAGAGAGACATGCACGCCACTGCCGGTATGTCCTTGCTCCCAGACCCTATTGATACCCGTTCTATTTAGGTACCATTGAAAGCCAATGAGCGGATCCCTTGCTGAACCATAGGTATTGTGAGTTCCCTGCTGAATTCTATCAAAAATAGCATTGGTCTCGGTTGGACTTGCTTCAAGCACTGTCTGGTCAGCCCTGCCAGCAAGCTGGTCTTGATTGCCAGCAAGCTGGTCTTGATTGCCAGCATTATTAAATGGGTTAGAGACAATGGGACTGCAGTCTAAGGATGGGTAGTCGTTGCTACCGCCAAAATTCCACAGTAGGTTGGCTGGGTCCTGCTCTGAGGGCTCTATCCTACCGCTAAAATCCTTGTCGCACCAAACGGTGATAAATTCTATCCCGCTATCATCTCCATCCGCATTGTTTAGATTCACTCCTCTATCCCAATCGGCATAGATACCGGAATAGCTGATTGGCTGCTGTAGCGCCTGAGTTGACTGGAGAGTTTCTAGTTGGGTCGAATTGCTTGCCAGCTGTCGGTCAATATAGGAGTTAGATACCGCCGCATTCAGATGACAAACATTGTTATGACCTGCTTGAGAAACCGCTGCATAGGAAGAGAATACTTTGAGAGCCGTGCTAAAACCTATGAGACCACCGGCACAATTGGCCCAGCTTAGTCTACTTGCTGTTATGTATGAAGAAAGTAGACTAGAGGCAGATAAATCACCTGCCAGACCGCCTATCCTTTTATTTCCGTTGATATTGAGTCCTTCACCATAACTAGCAAGGACGAGGGTTCTGTTGCTGGTGCCAATCATTCCTCCTATATGTGTTGATCCTCTTATGATCCCATCTGTCACTCTTGAGGCATAGACGAAATTGGCGTGATCACGTGGCAAGGCTTCGTTGAATCTGCTGAATGTCCAGCTGTGCTTGTGCCTGGTATTCATATCGCCTACCAATCCGCCTACGCCATTGTCGCCCTGAACCGTTATTTGCTGGACTGCTGTTGAGATAATTAAGGCGACCTGCGCCTTACCTATGAGTCCGCCTGTCTGGTCGCTGCCATAAATAGTGGTGTTATCAACGAGAGAAAAGGAAATAGTTATATGTTTCCCCTCACCAATCAACCCGCCGGTTGCCCTATCACCCTGAACACTGGCGAGTTCTAAAGAAGAGGCATTAATGACTATCTCTTCGCCTATCCCAATGAACCCACCGGTGCCAGTTAATTTCTCTCTCAACCCTTGAGAAGTTAGAACCAGGTTATTGTAGTTGGACGAATTGTGAATCGATATATTTACGGCCTGTCCTACCAGACCGCCTATGCCTTGATAAGAATTAGATATCTTAAAACCATATACCCTAGGACCAATTGAACCAGATATCCTAGAGCCAATTAAGGCGGAAGAATCAATGTGGATATTGCTGCCGCCACCTATAAAGCCACCTGTCTGGTCGTTGCCATGGATAGTGGCGTTATTAATAAAAGAAAATAAAATAGTTGTATGCTCTCCCTCACCAATTAACCCGCCGGTTGCCTTGCCGCCATAAACACTGGCGAGTTCTAAAGAAGAGGCATTAATGACCACTTCTTCGCCCATCCCAATGAATCCACCAGTGCCAGTTAATTTCTTCCACAACCCTTGAGAAGTTAGAACCAGGCTATTGTAGTTGGACGAATTGTGAATCGATATATCTTTTGCTTGTCCTACCAGACCGCCTATGCCTTGATAAGAATTAGATATCTTAAAACCATATACCCTAGGACCAATTGAACCAGATATCCTAGAGCCAATTAAGGCGGAAGAATCAATGTGGATATTGCTGCCGCCACCTATAAAGCCACCTGTCTGGTCGTTGCCATGGATAGTGGCGTTATTAATAAAAGAAAATAAAATAGTCGTATGCTCTCCCTCACCAATTAACCCGCCGGTCGCCTCACCGCCATTAATACTGATGAGCTCTGAAGAAGAGGCATTAATGACCACCTCTTCGCCCATCCCAATGAATCCACCAGTGCCAGTTAATTTCTTCCACAACCCTTGAGAAGTTAGAACCAGGCTATTGTAGTTGGATGAATTGTGAATCGATATATCTTTTGCTTGCCCTACCAGACCGCCTACGCCCTGATGAGACTTAGGTCCCCCAAAACCATATGCTCTAGTACCAATTGAACCAGATATCCTAGTGCCAATTAAGGCGGAAGAATCAATGCGGATATTGCTGCCGCTACCTATGAGTCCACCTGTCTGTTCGTTGCCATCGATAGAGGCGTTACCAATGAAAGAAGAGAAAATAGTTATATGCTTTCCCTCCCCAATCAACCCGCCGGTCGCCTTACCGCCATAAACACTGGCAAGTTCTAAAGAAGAGGCATTAATGGCTATCTCTTCGCCCACCCCAATGAATCCACCGGTGCCAATTAATCCCCCTCCCAACCTTTGAGAAGTCAGGATCAGGCTATGGTAGTTGGATGAATTGTGGATTGATATGTTTGTTGCCTGTCCCACCAGACCACCTATGCTCTGAATAGAACCAGATATCTTAGCACCGATTAAGGCGGAAGAATCAATGCGGATATTGCTGCCACTACCTATCAGCCCACCTGCTTGTCTAGGACTAAAGACAGTGCTGTTGATATTAAAGGAGTTCCGAATCGTTAATTGGTCACCTCTTCCTATGAGCCCTCCGCTCGTTTGAGAGAAGCCAGCAACGTCATTGTTGATTGAAGAGGAGGATAAGATAGTGGTTGATCTTCCTCTACCCACTAAGGAGCCCACTTCCTCTTTTGCTCTGAGAGAGGCTTGGCTGACCACCGAGTCGGAAATAATGGAGTTGATGGCTTCGCCCGCCAGAGAAGCAGTGGCATGGCCGCCGGCTATTCTTATCGAGCGAATACCCAGGCGAGAAACTCTTGCCCCTGCTAGCCGACCGAACAGAGCCTGATAGTCTGCTGATGACCGTCTAATGGTCAGATCGCTTATCTCATAACCATTGCCATCAAAGATGGCAGTGAAAGCGCTTCCTTGGAATCCCGCTTGATATGGATTGAGATCATTGGCAAGTGGTAGCCAGTTAGGGAAATCCGCTAGACTAATGTCGTCAGTGAGCTCATAGCCAAAGCATTCGTCTATTAGTTCTTTATCGCCGCAGCCCTGCTGATTGATAGTCTCTCTAGTTGAGGAGCGATAGCCGCTGCCATCAAGCTGATAGCGAATATTAAAGAGGGATTCAGCTGTGGCTATCTCAATCAATCCATCACCATCGTCATCTATATCCTGCTCATCCATTACCCCATCATTGTCATCGTCCTGGTCCTCATCGTTTCTACAACCGTCGTCATCTATGTCGTTTTGATTGGTTCTAAGCCAGCCGATTTTTCCTTGAGGACAGTTATCTACAATGTCCATGACCCCATCATTGTCATCGTCTTGGTCTTCTAGGTCGACCAGTCTATCATTGTCATAATCTGGTCCAATGGCTATGTTGATAGAATAGGGGCTTCTTGCGCCATTGTAATAGGTAGTGGTAAAACGAAAGCTGTAGAACCCAGCCGTTAAGTCATCTATACTTAGGTTAGTGAACTTGTCGAGGGAAGTCAGCAAGGTGCCATCGATGCTACTGCCGGCTCTCCATTCCACATCAAGGAACACTATATAGGAAGAATAGGGGTTAATCCAGTGAAATTGAACTGCGTCGTCAGATACCATAAAGGTTAGGTTTGTCAAGCCAAGAGGATCCGGTCTATTTCTATCTTGACAGCCATCGCCGTTTATATCCTGGTCGGATAGATAAACCAGCCCCAAGGGGCTACTAAATGGACAACTGTCTTGTTCATCGGCTAAGCCGTCATTGTCGTCATCCTCGTCCAAATCGTCTATTTGACCATCCCCATCATAGTCAAGTCCAGTTGGCGCTTCAATGGATCTTGGGTCCCCTACTAGCCCTCCGGCAAAATGGGTAACAATGGTAAAGTTATAGCTATGGTCTATCCTGAGCCCGCTTATATTGACACTGGTTGTATTGGCATCAAGCCAACGGCTGCCGGGGTCGGGAGTCCATTGGACGCTGAGGTTGGTGAGTGGTGGGTCGGGGTTGGTCCAGCTGAGACCGACTTGATCTTCATATGAAAAGGAGCTAAGGTTGCTGATGGCGGGTAGTGAGTTGTCTTCGATAGAGTCATGACAGCCATCCTTATCTATATCATCTGGGGGGCCGAAACGAAAGCCCAGCGGGCTGTTATCACATAGGTCGATGGTGTCTGGCAGACCGTCATTATCGTCGTCTTCATCTAAGAGATCAATTAGCCGGTCGCTATCATAGTTGGTTCCCGCCCGCGCCCTAGCTACTGATGCTTCTCCTTTGCCGCCATTGGCATAGTGGGGAATGATAGTAAGAGTGTATTCATTTGAAGAATGGGTCGGGAAGACGAGGGATTCACCTGAGGCAAGAATCTCACCAGTAATCCTAGTGATAGGTCTGCCTACTTCCCAGCTTATATTCACATAGTCCAGTGGGAAAGAGGGGTTCTTCCAGTCCAACTGAAGTCCTATGCCTGTAGCTATAGGCACAATGGTTAGGTTGCTAATTCCTGGCAGGGACAGGTCTTCGTCCCTATCTCTACAACCGTCGTCATCTATGTCGTTTTGATTGGTTCTAAGCCAGCCGATTTTTCCTTGAGGACAGTTATCTACAATGTCCATGACCCCATCATTGTCATCGTCTTGGTCTTCTAGGTCGACCAGTCTATCATTGTCATAATCTGGTCCAATGGCTATGTTGATAGAATAGGGGCTTCTTGCGCCATTGTAATAGGTAGTGGTAAAACGAAAGCTGTAGAACCCAGCCGTTAAGTCATCTACACTTAGGTTAGTGAACTTGTCGAGGGAAGTCAGCAAGGTGCCATCGATGCTACTGCCGGCTCTCCATTCCACATCAAGGAACACTATATAGGAAGAATAGGGGTTAATCCAGTGAAATTGAACTGCGTCGTCAGATACCATAAAGGTCAAATTTACCAAGCCAAGAGGATCCGGTCTATTTCTATCTTGACAGCCATCGCCGTTTATATCCTGGTCGGATAGATGAACCAGCCCCAAGGGGCTGCTAAATGGACAACTGTCTTGTTCATCGGCTAAGCCGTCATTGTCGTCATCCTCGTCCAAATCGTCTATTTGACCATCCCCATCATAGTCAAGTCCAGTTGGCGCTTCAATGGATCTTGGGTCCCCTACTAGCCCTCCGGCAAAATGGGTAACAATGGTAAAGTTATAGCTATGGTCTATCCTGAGCCCGCTTATATTGACACTGGTTGTATTGGCATCAAGCCAACGGCTGTCGGGGTCGGGAGTCCATTGGACGCTGAGATTGGTGAGTGGTGGGTCGGGGTTGGTCCAGCTGAGACCGACTTGATGTTCATATGAAAAGGAGCTAAGGTTGCTGATGGCGGGTAGTGAGTTGTCTTCGATAGAGTCATGACAGCCATCCCTATCTATATCATCTGGGGGGCCGAAACGAAAGCCCAGCGGGCTGTTATCACATAGGTCGATGGTGTCTGGCAGACCGTCATTATCGTCGTCTTCATCTAAGAGATCAATTAGCCGGTCGCTATCATAGTTGGTTCCCGCCCGCGCCCTAGCTACTGATGCTTCTCCTTTGCCGCCATTGGCATAGTGGGGAATGATAGTAAGAGTGTATTCATTTGAAGAATGGGTCGGGAAGACGAGGGATTCACCTGAGGCAAGAATCTCACCAGTAATCCTAGTGATAGGTCTGCCTACTTCCCAGCTTATATTCACATAGTCCAGTGGGAAAGAGGGGTTCTTCCAGTCCAACTGAAGTCCTATGCCTGTAGCTATAGGCACAATGGTTAGGTTGCTAACTCCTGGCAGGGACAGGTCTTCGTCCCTATCTCTACAACCGTCGTCATCTATGTCGTTTTGATTGGTTCTAAGCCAGCCGATTTTTCCTTGAGGACAGTTATCTACAATGTCCATGACCCCATCATTGTCATCGTCCTTATCTAGCCTGTCTATCAAGTCATCTTCATCATAGTTAGGACCAACTTCAAGTTCTTGCTGTACGATTTGCTGACTGCTACCATCTTGGTGTATCAAGGAGATAGTGAAACTATACACAAAGTCAGAACTTAAATTAGAGATGGTGCAGTGGTCAGAACTTGAGCCCAAACATTGCCTCTCTATGGTTATGGTTCCATTAGGAGAATGCTCTTCTAATAGGATGCGAATACCGGTGATATTAAGATGAGAAGGAACATCCCATTCCACTCTAGTGACATTTTGTTGTGGAATCAGGGTAACAGTGACATTTTGTTGTGGAATCGAGGTAACAGTACCATTTTGTTGTGAAATCAGGGTGACCGCAAAATCTGCTTCCTGCTGCTGAGATGATGTGCCGTTGCCGCCACAACTTATGAGCAAGATAAGAGAGGCTATAGCCGAGTATCTAAGCATTCGTTCTGTTATCATCGTAAATTCTACTATATTTGTCTTATAGGGAAGTTGAAAAAATCAGCTGATTAGGACAAATTATAGTAAAAAGACTCCTTCTAGGTGTCTTTAATCAAATCATTTCAAGATATCACTTATTGACAATGATTTATAAAAAAGCACACTCTATTAAATTTTTCAATTCAATGCATCTTTTCTCTTTTTTTTTGCAGATTTTTGGTTTTCCCTTGTATAATACTTCAGTGTTTATAATTATGCAAACCTTTCGTATAATCATTTCTATGATAATAATTAATCAAAGCTTTCAAGTGATACTTGCACAAAGCCCGCAAAAGGCCACAGTATTCCAAGAGATGAGCAGCTATCAAAGAAAGATCTCTTGTGGCGGTGTTCTTTTAGTCGTTATTCATCCATTCTTATTAATTTTTTTGGTTAGATGCATTTTTTTACTTTTCTATGCAAATTCGCATCCTTTCGTGTATAATGTTTCAATGTTTGTCACTAATCAAAATTTTGGCGTGAAAACTTTCAATACGACCAGACCATTTTTGCGTAGTATTGTTTGTTTCACTGCCTCTCCATGTTCTCGGGGCTCTTGGACTCTTGGAGCTCTCTGACTTTGCTTAGTTAAGTTGGAGCGATTTCTCTTCTCCTTAGTTGCGGCTGGTTTCTTATCAGTTGCTCTTATTGCTTGTGCTGGCGGCGGTGAAGATTCAGGCGGCGGTTCGGGTGGTTCGATGGGCAATGTTTCGATAGACGATGAGCCGGAAACTGATCCGGAGAATGGTGCTCCAGGAAATGGTGATACCAATGCTGATGTTGATGGGGATGGCGAGACAAATGATGTTGATGTAGATGATGATGGGGATGGATTGATAGAGATAAGCACAGCGGATGAATTAGATGCGGTTCGTCATCAGCTGGATGGCAGCGGCTATCGCTCCACCGCGAATGGCAACCTTGACCAAACTGGCTGTGGTGGTGCCGATGGCATTACTCAATGTAATGGCTATGAGCTGGTTGCGAATATAAGTCTTGCAGCCTATGTGGATAATGATAACGGCAAAGGCTGGCAACCTTTGGGTCGTGATACAAATGGTAATACCGATGGATGTGATGGAGATGCTTTTGATGGGATCTTTGAAGGCAATGGTTTTATGATTAGTGATTTAAACATTAATCGTCCAACTGAGGACTGTGTGGGCTTGTTTGGTCATATAGCCGCGAATTCAGAGATTCGCGATTTGACTCTTCATGCCGAGGCAGTGTCAGGTAAGAATAGAGTAGGCACTCTGGTGGGGTCCGGTGACTCGGCTCGGATTATTTCTTCTTTGGTTGAGGTGGGCGTGGTGAGAGGGGATAGTACTTTAGGCGGTTTGGTAGGGAAGAGTCGATTGGGTCAGGTTATTTATTCTTCGGTTGTGGCAGCTGGGGTGGTGAGTGGGACTGATGCTACTAACACTGGTATAGGCGGTCTGGTAGGGGGTGGTGATTCGGTTCAGATTCATTCTTCTTTGGCTGTGGTGGGTGAGATAAGCGGGGGTCAGAATGTAGGCGGTCTGGTGGGGAATGGTCGCATGTCTCGGATTTATTCTTCTTTGGTTGTGGCGGGTAATGTGAGCGGAAGTGAGTTTATAGGTGGTCTGGCGGGGTGGGGTCATTCGGCTATGATTCATTCTTCTTCGGTTGTAGTGGGTGAGATGATAGGGGGTAGTAGTGTAGGCGGTCTGGCGGGGGAGGGGGCATCGGTTCGGATTGTTTCTTCTTCGGTTGTAGTGGGTGAGCTGAGCGGAAGTGATTTATTAGCCGGTCTGGTGGGGGGAGACTTTTCCTCTGGCAAGGTTGCTTATTCTTATGTAGTTTCGGGCAGTGATATTACTATGCTGGCTGGGCTTGGGAATGGGGAGGGAGTTGCTTCCTATTGGGACAGTGAGACTAGTGGTTTCACTAGTAGTGGCAATCATGGTGAAGCCAAGACTACCGGTGAGCTCCGCAGTCCAACTGGCTATGCTGATCTTTATGCCAGTTGGAACCAAGATATGGATATATTTGGGAATGAGGACGAGCCATTGGCGGTCTGGTGTGATGAGGATAATAGTGAGAGCATAGAAGGGGATGAAAAAATCAATGATAATCTCATTTGGGATTTCGGCACTTCAAGTCAGTATCCCGCCATTCGCTGCACTCCGCTAGATCCTGACGACTGGCGTAACTGGTGGTCGCTGCAGAATGGCAAACCCGCACTAAACCAAG
This sequence comes from Gammaproteobacteria bacterium, assembly GCA_965215225.1. Classification (GTDB taxonomy): domain Bacteria; phylum Pseudomonadota; class Gammaproteobacteria; order CBDBNL01; family JAAOII01. The sequence goes on along the minus strand of OZ244039.1, from coordinate 8,941 downwards.
CCCGTTTAAACAATTTGCTTCCCTAGCTTCAACTATAAAGGGCTCTTGTGTCCCATTCATTCTTATTAATTTTCTTGGTTAGATGCATTTTTTGCTTTTCTATGCAAATTCGCATCCTTTCGTGTATAATGTTCCAATGTTTGTCACTAATCAAAATTTTGGCGTGAAAACTTTCAATACGACCAGACCATTTTTGCGTAGTATTGTTCGTTTCACTGCCTCTCCATGTTCTCGGGGCTCTCGGGGTCTTGGAGCTCTCGGGGTTATCAGAGTTCTTTGATTTTACTTAGTAAGCTCGGACGGTTTCTCTTCTCCTTAGTTGCGGTTGGTCTCTTATCAGTTGTTCTTATTGCTTGTGGGGGGACTGATCCGGAGAATGGTGCTCCAGGAAATGGTGATACCAATGCTGATGTTGATGGGGATGGCGAGACAAATGATGTTGATGTAGATGATGATGGGGATGGATTGATAGAGATAAGCACAGCGGATGAATTAGATGCGGTTCGTCATCAGCTGGATGGCAGCGGCTATCGCTCCACCGCGAATGGCAACCTTGACCAAACTGGCTGTGGTGGTGCCGATGGCATTACTCAATGTAATGGCTATGAGCTGGTTGCGGATATAAGTCTTGCAGCCTATGTGGATAGTGATAACGGCAAAGGCTGGCAACCCTTGGGTCATGATACAGATGGTAATACCGATAGATGTGATGGAGATACTTTTGATGGGATCTTTGAAGGCAATGGTTTTATGATTAGTGATTTGAATATTAGTCGTTCAGGTGAGAATTGTGTGGGCTTGTTTGGTCATATAGCCGTGAATTCAGAGATTCGCGATTTGACTCTTCATGCTGAGGCAGTGTCAGGTAAGAATAGAGTAGGCACTCTGGTGGGGAGTGGTGATTCGGTTCGGATTCATTCTTCTTTGGCTGTGGTGGGTGAGGTGAACGGGAGTCAGAATGTAGGCGGTCTGGTGGGGCATGGTCGCTTGTCTCGGATTTATTCTTCTTCGGTTGTAGCAGCTGAGGTGAGAGGAGATGAGATTATAGGTGGTCTGGCGGGGTGGGGTCATTCGGCTATGATTCATTCTTCTTCGGTTGTAGTGGGTGAGATGAGCGGGAGTCAGTATGTAGGAGGTCTGGTGGGAGAGGGGGCGAAGGTTCGGATTGTTTCTTCTTCGGTTGTAGTGGGTGAGCTGAGCGGAAGTGATTTAGTAGCTGGTCTGGCGGGAAGCTTTAACGCTGATAGTCGGGTTGCTTATTCTTATGTAGTTTCGGGCAGTGATACTACTATGCTGGCTGGGCTTGGGAGCGGGGAGGGAGTTGCTTCCTATTGGGACAGTGAGACTAGTGGTGTCACTAGTAGTGGCAATCATGGTGAAGCCAAGACCACCAGTGAGCTCCGCAGCCCAACTGGCTATGCTGATCTTTATGCCAGTTGGAACCAAGATATGGATATATTTGGGGATGAGGACGAGCCATTGGCGGTCTGGTGTGATGAGGATAATAGTGAGAGCATAGAAGGGGATGAAAAAATCAATGATAATCTCATTTGGGATTTTGGCACTTCAAGTCAATATCCCGCCATTCGCTGCACTCCGCTAGATCCTGATGAGTGGCGTAGCTGGTGGTCGCTGCCGAGTGGCAAACCCGCACTAAACCAAGCCCGTTTAAACAATTTACTTCCCTAGTTTCGACCGAAACAGCTAGGACAGATGAATCCTAACTAGATCTCTTTAGCTAATTTGTTTTCTTGCTGATTTTGATTAGCCTCTCAGTTTCAATCTCTCGCTTTAATTAGTTAAGATAATCAAAGGTTTTAGGCTATATATAAGGCTAAGAGATGAATTTGCTTTTATCCGTTAGGATAGTCAGAGGTTTTAGGCTATATAATAAGTGAATATAAGTGATATAAGCGCCTATCTGCTTGAGCGCTTAAGCACTTAAGCGAACGGATTCTTGTATTGCGCCTCTTCCCCTAATACCTCTTCAAGCCGTAAAAGCCGTTTGTATTTGGCTATTCTATCAGTGCGAGATATAGAGCCAGTCTAGATTTGTCCGGCATTCACTGCGACCGCTAGATCCGCAATGGTGGTATCCTCAGTCTCACCTGAGCGATGGGAAATGATGCAATTATGGTTTGCTTCTATGGCCTGACGAATACACAAGAGGGTCTCACTCAAACTACCTATCTGATTGAGCTTAATCAAAATGGCATTGGCAATATGCTTTTCTATACCCTGCTGGAGAATCTTGCAATTGGTCACAAACAGATCGTCTCCAACTAATTGAACCTCTTTGCCTAGTCTCTCGCTTCGTTGTTTCGATCCTTCCCAATCGCTTTCATCTAAACCATCCTCAATGGAAACAATAGGATAGTCAGAACACAAATTCTCTAGATAGCCAATAAACTTTGTGGCGGAAAATTCTTGTCCTTCCATATGATATGCCCCCTCATTAAAGAACTCGGACGCAGCACAATCCAGTGCAAACGCCACATATTCTCCTACTCTTAGTCCTGCCAATTCAATGCTATGACACAATAGGTCTAAGGCTTCTTTATGGGAGGTGAGATTAGGAGCGAAGCCGCCCTCATCCCCTACCGAAGTATTGAGCCCTCGTTGGTCAGAACCTTCTTAAGTGTATGAAAGATTTCTACTCCCCACCTTAGTCCCCCAGAGAAGCTAGGCGCATTACAAGGCATTATCATAAACTCTTGGATATTGAGATTGTTATCTGCATGCTCGCCACCATTGATGACATTCATCATAGGAACAGGCATTAGATAGGGAATATTGTTCGTCAAGGAGGCAAGATGGGCGAACAGGGGCATATGCCGAGAAGTAGCAGCGGACTTTCTCACCGAACGAATAGCAGCCTCTGTGGCGGCTGGCATAGCAAAAGAACAGCTGCTCATAGATCCGGGCTTTGGCTTTGGCAAGACCTTTGCCCACAATCTGACTCTCTGGCATAAGCTGGCAGATTTCAAATCCTTAGGCTGTCCGCTTCTCGTCGGCTTGTCGCGCAAGTCCTTTTTGGGCACTATTACCAACCGCCGACCAGAGGACAGATTAGCAGCAAGCATAATGGCAGCTGGTTTGGCGGCACAAAAAGGGGCTTGGATTCTGCGCGTCCATGATGTGGCTGCCAGTTTGGATGCGCTTAAGGTGGCGGCCGTTTTAACAAGAGGCTAGAAATACTCACCTGTATTGGTGAGATATAAGAGACGGCTGTTCTGAGAGGACCTAAGGATTTAAATCCTCAGGGGGCAAGAACGGAGGACCTGGTGGCGTGGGATTGTTCTGCCTATCTTCTTTGTTATGACCATAGAAAATCAGCTGCCAGTCTAAGGAAATGTGATCATGGCTGATATCCCTGTCTAATGGCTGCCAACTAGAGCTATCTGGGTCCCATGAAGACAGATTCACGCTTAGGGTCCATTCGCCAACTGGATCTTCCCCTAGGTGAGCGGCTGTGCCAAAGGTCCAGTCTAGTCCTTTGTCACATTCTTCTTCGGTTGTATCAACACAGCCGTAGCGGCGCGACAGGATACTACGAGTGCCATGAGGAGATCTCAGCACAATGTCAAGATCGCGCGTATTGCCATCATACTCTATATCTATATCAACATCTATATGTTCTATGAAGTCTAATTGTCTTCTGTTGCTGCTGGGGACTCCTATGGTGGACTGAGTGGAAGGGGCCAAGAATTCAAATCCTCGTGGGCTAGCTAGGCGCAATTCGTTTGGCAGAAGTTGCCATTGCCGCGCTAATTTCATTGCTGCCACCATATCTATCATGCCAAAGCCATAGTCTATACTGTGAGTATAGTGTTGACTGTGATTATGATAGGCAGCTGCCCCCACTTGCCAGAAGGGATTGTCTTGGTCTAGCTGTTCGGCGCTCTCGGCAAGAATGAGTTTCACATCGCGCCAACTAAGATGGGGATAGGCAGCCCGCAGGACGGCGATGGCGCCGCTGATAATAGGAGTGGAAGCTGAAGTGCCACCATAGTTTTGGGTATAGCTAGCGGAGCCGGCAATAGGTGGCAAGTAGGTTAGACTGCCATTTAGCTCACGAATATAGTAGTCACCGCCGCCGAAGTTGGTATGAGTTGCCCTCAACTGGGAGCGCTCAATCACACCGCCGCGAGCTGGCAAAGAAGGCACGCTGTTCCAACCGTCATCGCCACTGATATCTGTAGTGCTTATTCGGCAACGCCATTGTTCTATCGGGTCACGACATGCAGGAAGGCTTCCCCAATTACCACTGCTAGGACCGCAGAGCCACAGATTGGCGCCCGGATTAGAATAGTTGGCATACCTGTTGTCTGCCGCTACGGCGCAGACATTGATGAAGGCGCGATGATTGCGCAATGCCATATACTGAGCCGAGCCACCAGTTACTCTGGCATTATGGGCGGCAATGGTATAGCTTATGCCGGTGCCGTAGAAACCGGCACTCAGCTGATCTTCTAGCAGATCTTCTATTAAGGAATAGATACCAGAACGAAGTCTTGCTAACTTATCGCCGAAACTGCCCCATACATTAGCCGAGACAGCGGTTTGGGGTGTAGTGGGTATTAAAGAAGTCATGTATTCTGAGTCGGATCTGCCGCCGGTGGTATAGGCATAGATACCGGCATCCGGTGCCATTCCCTTGATGCCGATGCCATTGTCTCCTTTGGCGGCTATGGTGCCTGCTGAGGCAGTGCCATGGGCGCTTGAGCTTTGCGGGTTATTCCTATATATATGGTCTTCTGGCACCAGAAAATTAAGGCTGGCATCAGCGACCACATTCTGTATCAGGTCTTCGTGAACCAGCTCCATTCCTGTATCTACTAAGACGATATGCACGCCGCTGCCAGTATGTCCTTGCTCCCAGACCCTATTGATGCCCGTTCTATTTAAGTACCATTGAAAGCCAATGAGCGGATCCCTGGTTGAACTATCATAGGTATCGCGTGTTCCCTGTTGAATTCTATCAAAAATAGCATTGGACTCGGTTGGACTTGCTGCTATCACTGTCTGGTCAGACTGGTTGGTAAGCTGGGCTTGATTGATAGCAAGCTGGGCGCGGTTGGTAGTATTATTAAATGAGTCGGAGGCAATAGGACCGCAGTCTAAAGATGGATAATCGCTGCTGCTACCAAAATTCCATAGTTGATTGGCTGGGTCCTGCTCTGATGACTCTATTTCACCGCTAAGATCCTGGTCACACCAAATGGTGATAGGCTCTACCCCACTGAAATCTCTATGATCCCCATCTGCATTGTCTAGATCCACTCCCCTGCTCCAGTTGGCATAGATAGCTGTATAGTCGGTTGGCTGTTGTAGCGATTGAGTTAACTGAAGACTTCCTAGCTGGGTCAAGTTGCTTGCCAGCTGCCGGTCAATATAGGAGTCGAAGACCGCTGCATCCTGATGACAAGCGTTGTTCTGCCCGCCAGCTGCTTGAGAAACCGCCGCATAGGAAGAGAATACTTTGGTAGAGGAACTAGCACCTATGAGACCACCGGCACAATTCGCCTGGCTTAGTCTGCTTGCTGTTATGTATGAAGAGAGCAGACTAGAGCTAGATGAATTACCCATCAGACCGCCTATCATTTGACTTCCGTTGATATTTAGTCCCTCGCCATAGCTGGCAAGGACGAGGGTTCTGTTGCTGGTGCCAATCATTCCTCCTAGCTGTGTTGATCCTCTTATTATCCCATCTGTGACTCTTGAGGCATAGACAAAATTGGCTAGACTGGCCGACAGGACCTGATTGAAGCTGCTGAATGTCCAGCTGTGCTTGTGCCTGGTACTCATATGACCTACCAACCCGCCCACCCCATTGTCGCCCTGGACTTCTATTTGCTGGACTGCAGTTGAGATAATTAAGGCGGATAGTGCCTTACCCATGAGTCCGCCGGTCTGGTCGCTGCCGTGAATAGTGGCATTATCAATGAAGGAAGAGAAAATAGCGGCCTGTTTCCCCTCACCAATCAACCCACCAGTCGCCTCACCGCCATAAACACTGGCAAGCTCTAGTGAAGAAGCATTGATGACTAGCTCTTCGCCTCGCCCAATGAAGCCGCCGGTCTGGTCGCTGCCGTGAATAGTGGCATTATCAATGAAAGAGGAGAAGATAACGGCCTGTTTCCCCTCACCAATCAACCCGCCAGTTGCCTCACCGCCATAAACACTGCCAAGTTCTAATGAAGAAGCATTAATAACTATCCCTTCACCCAGCCCAATGAAGCCACCAGCGCCAGCCAGTCCCCCTCCTAACCTTTGAGAAGTCAGGATCAGGCTATGGTAGTTGGATGAATTGTGGATTGATATGTTTGTTGCTTGTCCCACTAGTCCGCCTATGGCATGATGAGAACCAGCTATCCTAGAACCGATTAAGGCAGAAGAATCAATGTGGATATTGCTGCCGCCACCTATCAGCCCACCTGCTTGTCTAGAACTAAAGACAGTGCTGTTGATATTAAAAGAGCCGCGAATCTTCATTTGGTCTCCTCCTCCTATGAGCCCTCCGCTTGTTTGAGAGAAACCAACCAGGTCATTGTTGATTGAAGAGGAAGATAAGATGGTGGTTGATCTTCCTCTGCCCACTAAGGAGCCAACCTCCTCTTTTGCTCTGAGAATGGCTTGGCTGACCACCGAGTCAGAGATAATGGAGTTGATGGCCTCGCCCGCTAGAGAAGCGGTGGCATGGGCGCCGGCTATTCTTATCGAACGAATACCCAGGCGAGAAACTCTTGCCCCTGCTAGCCGACCGAACAGAGATTGATAGTCCGCTGATGACCGTCTGATGGTCAGGTCGCTTATCTCATAGCCGTTGCCATCAAATCTGGCAGAGAAAGCGCTTCCTTGAAATCCCGCTTGATATGGATCTAGGTCATTGGCGAGCGGCAGCCAATTAGGATAGTCCGCCAGACTAAGGTCCCCAGTGAGCTCATAGCCAAAGCAGTAATCTATTAGTTGTTTGCCGCCGCAGCCATGCTGGTTGATAGTTGCTCTGGCTGAGGAGCGATAGCCGCTGCCATCCAGTTGATAGCGAATATTAAAGAGGGATTCAGCTGTGGCTATCTCGATTAATCCATCCCCATCGTCATCTATATCCTGCTCATCCATCACCCCATCATTGTCGTCGTCCTGGTCTTCGTCCCTGTCTCTACAACCATCTCCATCACTATCATATTCAAGATTACTAAGCCAGCCGATTTCTCCTTTAGAACAGCCATCTACCCTATCCATTATCCCATCATTGTCATCATCGGTATCCAATGGATCTGCTTGGCTGTCATTGTCATGATTTGGCGCTACCAACACTTCAATAGAGCGAACACTCCCTCCCACTCCGCTGCTATAATGAGGCGTGATAGCGAGACTATAGTTGGTATGATCCATCAGTTCGGTGATTATCATAACAGCTGGTTCTAAAGGAGCCAGTTGGTCTTGTTTGATACTCATACCCCGGCTAGCTGAGCTGTTCCACTGAACCCTGATACTCGCCAGCGAGCCATTGGGATTGATCCAGCTGAGGTGAATGGTTTGAGAATTGGGTAGGGCACTTATGCCACTGACGCCCGGCAGGAAGTCATCCTCGTCCCTATCTCTACAACCATCATGGTCACCATCCTGGTCGGACAGATAATCAAATCCCAACGGGCTAAATGGACAGCTGTCTTGCTCATCGGCTAAGCCATCATTGTCATCGTCATGGTCTTCTAGGTCGACCAGTCTATCATTGTCATGATTTGGCCCTATGGCTAGGTTGATAGAAGAGGAGATTCTTGCGCCATTGCTATAAGTGGTGGTAAAAATAAACCTGTAGATCCCAGTCATTAAGCCATCTATACTTAGGTTAGTGAACCTGTTGAGGGAAGTTAGCCGGGTGCCATTATCGCTACTACCGAGTATCCATTCCACATCAAGAAACGCTATATGAGAGGAATAAGGATTCATCCAGTGAAATTGAACCGCGCTATCAGATACCATAAAGGTTAGGTTTGTCAAGCCAAGAGGATCCGGTCTATTTCTATCCCGACAACCATCGCCGTTTATATCCTGGTCGGATAGATGAACAAGCCCCAAGGGGCTGCTAAATGGACAACTGTCTTGTTCATCGGCTAAGCCATCATTGTCGTCATCCTCGTCCAAATAGTCTGTTTGCCCATCCCCATCATAATCAAGGCCAGTTCGCGCCTCAATGGATCTTGAATCGCCCATTAGTCCTCCAGCAAAATGGGGAACAACAGTAAAGTTATAGCTATGGTCTATCCTAAGTCCACTTATATTGACACTGGTGGTATTGGCATCGAGCCAACGGCTGCCAGGGCCGGGAGTCCAGTGGACGCTTAGGTTGGTGAGTGGCGGGACGGGGTTGGTCCAGCTGAGACCGACTTGATTTTCATATGAAAAGGAGCTGAGGTTGCTGATAGCGGGTAGCGAGGGGTCTTCACGGTCATGACAGCCATCCCTATCTATATCATCTGGGGAACCAAAACGAAAGCCCGGCGGGCTGTTATCACACAGGTCAATAGTGTCTGGCAGACCGTCATTATCATCGTCTTCATCGAGGAGATCAATTAACTGGTCGCCATCATAGTTGATTCCCGCCCGCGCCCTAGCCACTGAGGCTTCTCCTTTGAGGCCATTGGCATAGTAGGGAGTGATAGTAAGAGTGTATTCATTTGAAGAATGGGTCGGAAAGACGAGGGATTCGTCTGAGGTAAGAATCTCGCCAGCAATGACAAACCCCTTATCTTCGACGCTCCAGCTTATATTCACATAATCCAGCGAGAAAGAGGGGTTCTTCCAGTCCAACTGAAGTTCTGTAGCCATAGGCACAATCGTCAGATTGCTAATTCCCGGCAGGGACAGGTCTTCGCCCCTGTCTCTACACCCATCGTCATCTATGTCGGTTTCGTTGGTTCTAAGCCAGCCGATT